>NZ_CP089468.1 GCF_021233435.1 Halobacterium noricense
GCCCCGTGGCGGTTACTGACCGGTAATGGACGAGCCGCTGTGGATAGACGCGCACGCGCCGTCGCTGGCCGACCTCCCACAGGCGGAACTTCGGGACCGCCTGCGGGACGCCACCGACGAGCCCGTGAATCTGGTCGTCTACGGCCCCGAGGGCGCGGGGAAGACGGCGGCGGTGCGCGCGCTCGCCGAGCACGCCCACGAGGCCCCCGAGAACGACCTCGTGGAGCTGAACGTGCAGGACTTCTTCGGGATGACGAAAAAGGAGGTCAGCGAGGACCCGCGGTTCTCGCAGTTCATCTCCTCGAAGCGCCGCCGGAACTCCTCGAAGGCGGACCTCATCAACCACGTGCTCAAGGAGTCCGCGAGCTACCCGCCGGTCTCCGGGGAGTACAACACGATTCTGCTCGACAACGCCGAGGCGATTCGGGAGGACTTCCAGCAGGCGCTGCGCCGCGTGATGGAACGCCACCACGAGGCGACCCAGTTCATCATCGCGACCCGCCAGCCGTCGAAGCTCATCCCGCCGATTCGCTCGCGCTGCTTCCCGGTGTCCGTGCGCGCGCCGACGCCCGACGAAATCACCGCCGTGCTCCGCGACATCGTGGACGCCGAGGGCGTGGAGTCCGACGCGGACGGCATCGAGTTCGTCGCGGGGTACGCCGACGGCGACCTCCGGAAGGCCATCCTGGGCGCGCAGACGACCGCCGAGCAGGAGGGCGAAATCACGATGAACACGGCCTACGAGACGCTCCAGGACGTCGGTCCCGACGACCAGATCACGTCGATGCTGGACGACGCGGAGGCCGGCGAGTTCACGGACGCGCGCTCGACGCTCGACGACCTGCTCGTCGACGACGGGCTGAGCGGCGAGGAGGTGCTCGAAGAGATTCTGCGCGTCGGGCGGTCGCGCTACGACGGCGAGGAGCTCGCAGAGATCCACCGGCTCGCGGGCGACGTGGAGTTCGACCTGCACGCGGGGAACAGCGACCGGATTCAGGTCGGGCGGCTGCTCGCGGAACTCGGTCGAGAGACGTAATCGCCGCCCGCCGCGTGTGGTTTCGTGTTCGCCTCGCGGCCGTCAGGCGAACACGAGCAGCCCGACGAACAGGCCGAAGACGAGAACGACCGGGAGCAGCATCCAGAACACGTCGGCCAGGCTCGTCCCGTCGGTCGAGGGGTTATTCGGGGGCGAGCCCAGCCCGATACCTAGGTCGTCACCGTCCTGCACGAATGACTGTTCGAAGCGAGTCGGTAAGTACTCTGTGTCGGTTCTGGAGGCGCGAGCGCGCCGTGGCCGCGGGCACTCCGAAGGAGTAGTTTTTCTACGCGCGGCCACCGAGAGCCACTGTGTCTCTCGCCGACCAGTTCGAGCGCGTCGGAATCGTCGCCGGTGCCGTCCTGTTGGTGGCGCTGCCGCTGTCACTGGCCGTGGACGCACTCGTCGGCCCGGAAACGCCGTGGTGGCAGCTACTCGTCGTGCTCGGCCCCGGGTTCGTCGTCGGGTGGGCGGCGGCCGCCGACGACCTGCCGGTGGCGTACGGGAGCGTCTGGTTCGTCTGCTTCGTCGGCTACCTGCTCTCGGTCGCGACGATTCGCCTGCTCGAACTGGTGCCCGTCCACGAACACACGACGAGCGTGCTGGTCGTGCTCGCGGCGTCGTTCGCGGTTGCCGTCGTCGCCGACAGTTACCGGTAGGCACGACGCGCGTAGACGAGCGCCGGCAAACCCAGCGGGAGCGCGAGGACGCCGAACACGGCTGCGAGGCGGCGGCCGCTCCGTCCGTCCGAGCGCGTGAGTAGGAACGCCACGACGCCGAGCACGGCGACGGCGTACGCGAGGTTGCTCCAGGTGGGAACGTACGACGAACAGTACCCCCAGCAGACGAGGGTGTACGACGGGGCGTTCCACGTCGGTGGGTAGAGTTTCGGCCAGAAGAACCGGCAGTACGTGGTGAGCGCCACCATCAGGTAGGCGGGGAGGCCGACCAGCCACGCGTTCGGCCCGAGTGGCGTTCGGGCGGCGTAGCGGCGGTACACGGCGAGTAACGCGAACGGAAGCGCGGCCACCCACGTCCAGACAGCGAGCGTGTACGTGACCGGCCAGTGCTCGATGCGGGGTTGCGTGACTGGGAGGCGCAGCGACGCGGGCAGCGTCGCCCACGGGAACGACGGGTCCGGGACGGGGTTGGTGAGGAACGCGACCAGCCCGAGGAGTGTGCCAACCGCGAGTGCAGCGACGCCGAGGTCAGCGGCGGCGTCGAAGCAGTCGGGTAGCGGGTCCGGGGCACGCTCCGACATACGTCCCCCTTACGCGGCGGGGATTGATTGCAGTTTCTGCTTCGAATCCGAACTCACCGGCAGTGTGAGCCAGCGGTTTCCGGTCCTCGAACGGGTCTCGGAGTGACGAATCGAAGGTTAGCCCGATGGTTCTCGGTGCTTCCGCGCAGCGACGGCGCCGAGGAACGCCAGCGAGACGAGCGCGCGCTTCGGGCTGATGCCGAGCGCGAGCGGTGAATCGTCGTTCTGTTCGCTGTCGGAGCCGCCGGCGAACGTGACGAGTGCGGAATCTTCCGTCGTGACTGTCGACTCGCTGCTCGCGGCGACAGATTGGACGCCGGCACCCACCAGCAGGCAGACGACGGCAGCGACGGCACAGAGACGCACGGCAGTTTCGGCGTTGATATCGTAGGTTAGCCGATACGTAGCCAAAAAGGTTATCTGATAATCGTTGTCGTGCTAGGCACCACCAGAGCGCGTATATATCGAAATAGTAGGATACGGGGGCTATCTACTCGTCCTGATTGTTACCTTTCGTTGTCACGTCGCTCATGTCAGTCGAGTACGAGGACGTAGCGTGTCAGGGAGCGGTGGACGCGGCGCTCGAAGCGCTCGGCGACCGTCCAGTCGGCGTCGCGCGCGGCGGGCCGCCAGTCGCGGTCGGCGACGAGCACGCAGCGGTCGGTGACGCGCCGGGCTTCTGCGAGCGCGCCGGCGACGAGGTCCGCGAGTTCGTGCGTCTCGACTTTCGACTGGCGGCCGTACGGCGCGTCGAAGATGACCGCGTCGGCGGTGTCGTCCCGGAGTGGGAGCCGGGTGGCGTCGGCACGCGCGACGTCGAAGTCCGGGACGTACGCGGCGAGGTTCCGACGAGCGCCCGCGACCATCTTCTGCTGGGCGTCGGTGCCGACCGGGCGCGCGCCGAGCAAGCCGGCTTCGATGAGCACGCCGCCGGTGCCACACATCGGATCGAGGACGACGTCGCCCGACTTGACGCGCGCGAGGTTGCAGAGCGCGCGTGCCAACAACGGGTCCATGCTGCCCGGCTGGAAGAACGGGCGGTCGGTGGGCTTGCGCTCGCCGAAGTCGCGGACGGACTCGGCGGCGAGCCACGCGAGGAAGCAGGAGTCGTCAGCGAAGAGTGCCCGGAGCTCGTGGTCTGGGTCGTCCAAGTCCACGTCGAAGCCGGCGTCGACGAGCACGCCGCCGAGGTCGCGCTCGGCCTGCTGGGTGTCGACGTCGGTCGTGTTGCGGACGTTGCGCGCACGGACCGCGACCGAGCGCGCGCGCGCGACGTCGGCGTCTCGGAGCGCGTCGACGGCGGCGGCGACGCTGGCGTCGGTTGTGGCGACGTGGTCGCCGGCGCGGTGCGTGTACGCGAGGCTGCGGAAGCGCTCGCGGTCGACGTCGCTGGCGAGACCGATACCGGGGGCCGCGACGCGGACGTCGGTCGCGGCGGCGCGGGCTTCGGCGGCGGCGAAGTCGTCGTCGGCACCGCCGAGTTCGAGGACGTACACGTCGGCAACTGGACGCCCGCGGGCAATCAGCCTGCCGGCATCGCGGGGTACTTGAGGCGTTACTCCCCGGACTACCAACCTTTATAAACCTTAAATACGTGATTTAAACCGTACGATGACCGACCCCAAGGAAACCATCAATATTGAAAACGTGGTCGCCTCCACCGGCATCGGCCAGGAGCTCGACCTCCAGAGCGTCGCGATGGACTTGGAGGGGGCCGACTACGACCCCGAGCAGTTCCCCGGCCTCGTCTACCGCACGCAGGACCCCAAGAGCGCCGCGCTCATCTTCCGGTCCGGCAAAATCGTCTGCACCGGCGCGAAATCGACCGACGACGTCCACGAGAGCCTCCGAATCGTCTTCGACAAGCTCCGCGAACTCTCCATCGAAGTCGAGGAGGAGCCCGAAATCGTCGTCCAGAACATCGTCACCTCCGCGGACCTCGGCCGCCAGCTCAACCTCAACGCCATCGCCATCGGCCTCGGCCTCGAGAACATCGAGTACGAGCCCGAGCAGTTCCCCGGCCTCGTCTACCGCCTCGACGAACCGGAAGTCGTCGCGCTGCTGTTCGGCTCCGGGAAGCTCGTCATCACCGGCGGGAAGAAGCCCGAGGACGCCGAACACGCCGTCGACAAGATCGTCTCCCGGCTCGAAGAGCTCGGCCTCCTCGAATAAGGCGACGTGGTCGTCCTCCAGGTCCAGCCCGCGCCCGGCACGCTCGGCCAGTACGTCGGCACGCTCGTCGGCGGCTGGCTGCTGTTCGCGTTCACCGCGCACGTCGCCGCGACGTACATACTCGGCGACGTCCCGTGGAAGCGCGCGCTGCTCGTCGGCGTCGCGCCCGCGGTCGTCACGGTCGCGCTCGTCCGGTACAATCCGGCCATCATCATCGCCGTCAGCCTCGCCGCCGACTTCGCGGCCGTCCACGCGGTCTACCGCGTGAAGTACCGGACCGCCGCGCTCGTCGTCGTGATGCACTACGTCGTCTCGGTGGCGTTGGTGTTGCTCGCCGCGAACCTGCTGGCGCTGTTGAGCACCGCGCCGGCCTGAGTTGCACGCGCAGAGAACGGCCGTCTCGCTTTTTGGCCCGTCCCGAGTACTCGCAGCCATGAACGGCTACGAGCGGCGCGCCCTCCACGCGAGCGCCCTCGCGCTCGCCGCCGCTGCGCTCGCGTACGCCGCGTCCTACGTCCACGAACCCGGGGCCGACGTCGCCGCCGTCTTCGGCATCGCCGCCGTCCTCCTCGGCGCGTACCACGCGCTCGGCGACCCCGACGCGGCCGCGGGCGCGTGGCTCTCTCCGACCGGCGCTGCGGTCCTCGCAGTCGTCGCGGACGCCGCCCAAGACCTCCGCCTCGCGGCGCTCGCGCTCGCGGGCCTGAGCGTGCTCGGGTTCGTCCTCTACCCGCTCACGGCAGCCGCTGCGCGAGCCGTCGCAGGCGGCGACTTCCTCGGATAGTTACTCGACGAGGCGCTCGATTTCGGTGACGAGGATACCGGTCGCGCCCTCGCGCTTGAGGTCGTTGACCGCCTCGAAGACGTCGCGCTCCTCGACGACCGCGTGCACCGCCACGATGCCGGGTTCGTCGACGTCCAGCACGGTCGGCCCGCCGAGCCCCGGAATCACGCCCTCGATGGCGTCGAGGTTCTCCTCGGGCGCGTTCAACATCAGGTAGCGCTTGCCCGCCGCGGAAAGTACGGACTGCAGCGCGGTCTCGACCTGCTCGACTTTCGGGTCGTCGGTGACGTCCTCGCGGGCGAACAGCCGCACGGAACTCTGGAGCACCTCGTCGACGATTTTCAGGCGGTTCACGCGCAGCGTCGTCCCTGTCGACGTGATGTCCACGATGGCGTCGGCCATCTCCACGTGCGGCGTCAGCTCGGTCGCACCAGACACCTCCACGATGTCCGGGCTAACGGCCTTCCCGTCGAAGTACGCGCGCGTAATCGTCGGGAACTCCGTCGCGACCGTCTTCCCCGCCAAATCATCGGCGGCGTCGATGCTGCCGTCCTCCGGCGCTGCGAGCACCAGCCGGCACGTCCCGTAATCGAGGTCCAGCAATTCTTCGACGTTGTCCGCGCCGGATTCGTGCACCTGGTCGAGGCCCGTGATGCCGAGGTCCGCCGCGCCGTCCGCGACGTACTCCGGGATGTCCGCCGCCCGCGCGTACAACACGGTAATCTCGGGGTCGACGGTGTCGGCGTACAACTGGCGTTCCGCACCGCTCTCCACGCCGATCCCGGCTCTGTCGAGGAGGTCCAGCGTCGGATCGTGGATACGGCCCTTGTTGGGCACGGCAATTCGCATGTGGTCTGCGTAGGTGTGGCACGGGGAACTAGGTTTTCCTTGTGGCAGTGCGAGAATCGCGTTCGATTCTGCGTCGAGGGACGGCGATACGTACTACGACACCCCGAAAGCCCCGGCGGGCTACGGTCGCGCGGCTCGCGGTGCTCGCGTGCTTGCTTCGCCGTGCTTCCCGTAGCCCGCCGCCCCTTTCAGTCCGCCCACTTACCGGCTGACCAACTGGCTACGGGTGGACTGAAAGGGGCGGGCCGGTCGGCTGCTCCCGGACGAAGTAAGCACCGCAGGCCGGCGGCCGAGGAGCACAACGAGTCCCGGAGCACCGAGCGGCCCGGGGCTTTCGAGGTGTTCCCGTCGAGATGACGGCGAGCAGCCGAGGCAACAGCGAATCTACGCGGGAAGAGAGAGCGTGTCGACGCGTTCGCCGTATTCGGCGTCGTAGAGGTAGAGTTCCTCGATGTTCCACGTGACGGGGCCGACGCGGCGGCCGTCGACGTTCTCGACGGCGCGGCGGCCGCGGAAGCCGTCTGCGTCGCGGGCGAGCGTGACGTGGGGGTCGTAGTCGTCACCGCCCTCCATCACGGGCACGGGGTCGAAGACCTCACAGAGGCGCTGGTGGAGGCCGTGGAGGCCGGGGCTCTCGACAGCGAGGTAGACGACGGGACTGGAGCCGTTCGGCGGATTCTCGAACGTGTCGACTTCGGCGACGCGGGCTTCGACGACGGGCGCGCCGGCGAGGGCGTCCTGAGCGGTCTGCCACGCCGTGCGGAGTTGTTTGCGGTCGGCGGCGGGGACGCGTTTGACGAGCAGCGTCTGCTCGCGGCGCTCGCGGACGCGAGCGAACTCCGACAGCGCCGGGCGGAGGTCCGCGGCGACCGCCTTGACCGCGTCCGGCACTGGAGCGTTCACGCTGTACACACGCTCTCGTGGGGGCTGGAGCGGGAAAGCGCTGACGTTACGCTAGATTCGGTCGAGCAGCCACAGCACGAGGAGGACGAGGACGATAGTGCCGACGAGCGGCGGCGCGAGGCCGAGGAGGCCGCTGAGCACGCCGAGAATCCCCTCGAGGATTTCGAGGGCGAGCCAAACGACGACGAGCACCAGCACGATTTTCAGCAGGTCTTCGACGTCGAGTTTGCCGCGGGCCATGGGCACACGTGGGTCGTTCGGGGAGCACGCAGATAAGGATTCAGGAAGTCGTGTGGCGTGTTACCATTAATGGCAAGACCACGGGATGGGAGCAACGTTTAAGCACTCGGGACTGTTCGAGACTGGTAATGACGCAGTCGTCGGCTCACGCCCGCTGCTCGCCCTCGGTGAGCCGCGGGGCCGTCGGCTGTCCGGCGTCCTCCCGTCGCGTGCCGCGACGACCGGGGTCCTTCTGACCCCACTACAGCTACATCCCTCGTTTTCGGTCTCGCACCACTTCCCGACTACCGCGGCACACAACACACACGGAACACAGAATGACAGGAGGAACGGTCGCGCTCGCCTTCTCCGGCGGGCTCGACACGACGGTTTGCGTACCGCTGCTGAAAGAAGAGTACGGCTACGACGACGTCATCGGCGTGACAGTCGACGTCGGCCAGCCCGAGTCAGAGTTCGCCGAAGCCCACGAGACGGCCGACGCGCTCGGCGTCGACCACTACGTCGTGGACGCGAAAGCCGAGTTCGCCGACCTCTGCTTCGAGGCGGTGCAGGCGAACGCCAGCTACCAGGGCTACCCGCTCGGCACGGCGCTCGCGCGCCCGGTCATCGCCGAGGCGATTCTCGGCGTCGCCGAGGAACAAGGCTGCACGGCGCTCGCACACGGCTGCACCGGGAAGGGCAACGACCAACTGCGCTTCGAGGCCGTCTGGCGCGCCAGCGACCTCGACGTCATCGCCCCCGTCCGCGAACTCGGCCTCACGCGCGAGTGGGAAATCGACTACGCCGACGAGAAAGGCCTGCCAGTCGAGGCAGGCAACGAGGGCGAGTGGAGCATCGACACGAACCTCTGGAGCCGCTCCGTGGAGGGCGGCCAGCTCGAAGACCCCGGCTACGAGCCGCCGGCGGACATCTACAACTGGACGGACGCCCCCAGCGACGAGACCGAAACCATCGACATCGAGTTCGAGCAGGGCGTCCCGGTTGCCGTCGACGGCGACGAGATGGAGCCGGTCCCGCTCATCGAGCACCTCAACGACCTCGCCGGGAGCTACGGCGTCGGCCGCACGGACATGATGGAGGACCGCATGCTCGGCCTGAAGGTCCGCGAGAACTACGAGCACCCGGCGGCGACGACGCTGCTGACGGCCCACGAGGCGCTCGAACAGCTCGTCCTGACGAAAGACGAGCGCGACTTCAGCCAGCAGGTCAGCCAGCAGTGGTCCCAGAAGGCCTACGAGGGCCTCGTCGACCACCCGCTGATGGACGCGCTCAACGGCTTCTTCGAGGGCACCCAGCAGAAGGTCACGGGCACGGTCACCATCAAATTCGAGGGCGGGCAGGCCCGTCCGGTCGCCCGCGAGAGCGAGTACGCGGTGTACTCCGCGGACGCCGCGAGCTTCGACACCGAGACCGTCAACGGCATCGAGCAGGGCGACGCGACCGGCGTCGCGAAGTACCACGGCTTCCAGTCCCGCCTCGCGAACGCGAGCAAGCCCGAACTCAAGCCCGACGGCGGCGACGAGGCGCAGAACGCCTCGGGAAGTACGAGCAACGACGGAGCGATCGACGAATGAGCGGGGAGAACGACGGCACGGTGGTGCGCCGCGACCGCTTCAGCGGCGGCCCCGCGCGGTCGTTCCTCTCCTCGATGGACGCCGACCACCGCATCTTCGCGGCGGACCTCGCGGTCGACCGCGCGCACGTCGTGATGCTCGCCGAACAGGGCGTCGTCGACGACGACGAGGCGGCGACGATTCTTTCCGCGCTCGACAGCGTCGAGGACGCCGGCTTCGACGCGCTCCCCGACGGCGAGGACGTCCACGAAGCAATCGAGACCGCGGTCGTCGAACGCGTCGGCCCGGTCGGCGGGAAGATGCACACGGCGCGCTCGCGCAACGACGAGGTCGCCACCTGCATCCGGTGTCGCCTCCGCGAGGACGTGCTGGACGCGCTGAACGTCGTCCTGACGCTCCGCACGGCGCTGGCGGACGTCGCCGAGGCCGAAGCGGAGACCGTGATGCCGGGGTACACGCACCTCCAGCCCGCGCAGCCGACGACGGTCGCGCACTGGGCGCTCTCCTACGAGGAGACGCTCGCGCGCGACACCGGCCGGCTGCTGGACGCGTTCGACCGCACGAACCAGTCGCCACTTGGCGCGGCGGCGTTCGCGGGCACCACGTTCGACGTGGACCGCGAGCGCACCGCCGACCTCCTCGGGTTCGACGGCATCGTGACGAACTCGATGGACGCGTCGGCGAGCCGCGACTTCCTCCTCGAAACGGTGGCGGCGCTGTCCTCGGTCGCGGTGACGTGCTCGGGGCTCGCGGAGGATATTGTCCTGTTCGCCAACCGCGGGTTCGTGGAGTTGAGCGACGACTACTCCTCGACGTCCTCGATTATGCCCCAGAAGAAGAACCCGGACACGCTGGAACTCGTGCGCGCGACCGCGGGCGACGCGGTGGGCGCGTACACGAGTCTCGCGACGACGCTGAAGGGGCTGCCGCGGGCGTACAACCGCGACCTCCAGCGCGCCACGCCGCACGCGTGGGAGGTCGTCGACGACGTGACGGACGCCGTGGAGGTGGCCGCGGGCGCAGTCGCAACGGCCGAGTGGCCCGCCGAGGAACTCGAGGCCGCAGCAGGCGAGCGGTTCTCGACGGCGACCGGCGTGGCGGACGCGCTCGCGGCGGCGGGGATGCCGTTCCGCACCGCCCACGAAATCGTCGCGCTCGCGGCCGAACACGGCGAGGCGGCGGACGCGACGAACTCGGTTCCGGAGAGCCACGCCAGCGACGGCGTCAGCGGCATCGCCGGCGAGCACAGCGCGGATCTCGTCGCGGTGGACGCGGCGGCCCGCGAAGTGACCGGGAAGCCGCTGTCGGAACTCGCGGACCCGGAGGTCGTGGCCGCGGCGCTGGACCCCGTGACGAACGTCGCACAGCGCGACTCCACGGGCGGTCCCGCGCCCGAGGCCGTCCGGGACGCGCTCGACGACGTGCGGGTCGCGCTCGCAGCGGACGAGGCAGCGGTCGCGGACCACGAGGAAGCGCTGGCCGCGGCGGCCGACGACCTCGCCGCGGAGGTGGCGACGTATGAGTGAGGCGGCCGCTGCCACAGCCGGCGACGAGCAGCCGGCGAGCACGCCAGCCGGCCTGCGACGAGAGCGACCGCCCCTCCGTGGGCAAATAGACAACATACTTACTACGTATCTGGTTCCGATTGCTCGCTCGGTTCGCGCGCTTTCGCGCCGTTAGCTGCTTCTCCAGCTAGTAAAAGAAGTTTGACAAGTCCGATTAGCTTAAGTGCTATCAGTGAGAACGTGGGAGTGCTATGAGCACATGTCCCGAATGCGGGTCCGACGTGGCCCTGCACGACGACCTCGAAGTCGGCGAAATCGTCGACTGCGACACCTGTGGCACCGAACTGGAAGTCGTCGACACCGCCCCGCCGGTCCTCGATCGAGCGCCCGAGCTCTCCGAGGATTGGGGGGAGTAAGTTGCGCGTCGGCATCCTGTACTCCCGGATTCGGAAGGACGAGAAACTGCTGCTCGCCGAGCTGCGCGAGCGCGGCCACGCCGTCGAGAAAATCGACGTCCGCAAGCACGGGTTCGGCCTCGACGGCACCGACGCCGCCCTCGCGGACTGCGACCTCGTGGTGGACCGCTGCCTGGCGACCAGCCGCAGCAAGTACGCCACGGAGTTCTGCGAGCACTACGACGTCCCCGTCGTGAACAGCCCCGACACCGCGGCCGTCTGCGCGGACAAAGTGCGGACGAGCCTCGCGCTCGACGACGCGGGACTCCCCACGCCCGACACCACGGTCGCGTTCACCACCGAGAGCGCGCTGGAGGCCGTCGAGTCGTACGGCTACCCCTGCGTGCTGAAGCCCGTCGTGGGCTCGTGGGGGCGCTTGATGGCGAAGCTGGACTCGCGGAACGCCGCGGAGGCGGTCCTCGAACACAAGGCGACGCTGGGGCACTACGAGCACAAGGTGTTCTACATCCAGGACTTCGTCGAGAAGCCGGGGCGCGACATCCGCGTGCTGGCGACCGACGGCGAGCCCGTCGCCGCGATGACGCGCTCGGGCGACCACTGGCTGACCAACGCCGCGAAGGGCGCGGAGACGAACTCCTTCGAGGTCGACGAGGAGGTCGCCGACCTCGTCGAGACCGCCAGCGACGCGGTCGGCGGCGGCCTGCTGGGTGTGGACCTGATGGAGACCGGCGACGGCTACACCGTGCACGAAGTCAACCACACCGTGGAGTTCAAGGCGCTGAACGATGCCAGCGATGTCGACGTCCCGGCTGCGGTCGTCGACTGGCTGGAGGACCGCGCGGCCGCGGAAGTGGAGGTGACGCCCTGATGGCGGCCACCGGCGGCACGACCGCGACGGTCGTCGGCGGGAGCGGGTTCGCGGGCGGCGAACTCCTCCGCCTGCTCGCCGGCCACCCCGGCTTCGAGGTGGCGCAGGCGACCAGCCGCGAGTACACGAACAAGACTGTCGGGAGCGTCCACCCGAACCTCCGCGACCTCGACCTGCGCTTCACGCCGCCGACGGACCTCGAATCCGTCGACGTGCTGTTCGCGGCAGCACCGCACGGCGTCGCGATGGACCACCTCGACGAGTGGCAGGCCGCCGCGGACACCGTGGTCGACCTGAGCGCGGACTTCCGCCTCGAAACCGAAGCGCAGTACAGCGAGTGGTACGACGGCCACAGTGCGCCCGAACACCTCGACGACGCGGTGTACGCGCTCCCCGAATTGAGTCGGGGCGACCTGCCGGGCGCGAACCTGATTGCGGGCGGCGGTTGCAACGCCACCGCGACGATTCTCGGCCTGCTCCCCCTGCAGGAGGCCGGCCTCCTCGACGACGCGCACGTCGTCGTGGACGTGAAAGTCGGCTCCTCGGAGGGTGGCGCGGGCGGCGGCCCCGCCTCCTCGCACCCCGAGCGCTCGGGCGTCGTGCGCCCGTACGCGCCCACGAGCCACCGCCACGAGGCCGAAATCGAGCAGGAACTCGGGCTCTCGGTCTCCTTTACCGCGCACGCCGTGGACATGGTCCGCGGCGCGAGCGCGACCTGCCACGTGTTCCCCGCGAACGGAGTGAGCGGGGGCTCGGAAGACTCGTCTTCCGGTGTCTCCACGGGCGACCTCTGGAGCGCGTACCGTGGGACGTACGAGCACGAACCGTTCGTGGACGTCGTCGCGGGCGGCAGCGGCGTCTACCGCTACCCCGAGCCGAAGGCCGTCGCCGGCACGAACGGCGCGGAGGTCGGCTTCGAACTGGACGAGGACAACGACCGCATCGTGGCGTTCTCGGCCATCGACAACATGATGAAAGGCTCCGCCGGGCAGGCCGTCCACGCGGCGAACGTCGCGCTCGGCTTCGAGGAGGCCGCGGGCCTCGACCAACTCGGGTTGCACCCGGTGGGGAGTCCATGACGGTAGTAGTGAAAATCGGCGGCGCGCGCGCCGTCGACCCGGCGGGCGCGGTGACCGACGTCGCACACCTCACGGTGAACGACGAGGACGTCGTGGTCGTCCACGGCGGGTCGACGGCGGTCGACGACGCGCTCGACCAGATGGGCAAGGAGCCCGAGTACGTGGAGTCGCCGTCGGGCGTCACCGGCCGGTTCACGGACGAGGAGACGATGGACGTCTTCGAGATGGCGATGGGGAAGGTCAACACCGACCTCGTCGCGGCGTTCGAGAACGCGGGCGTGCCCGCGGTCGGCCTCAACGGCGTCGACGGGAAACTGCTGACGGGGCCGCGGAAGTCCGCGGTGCGCGTCGTCGAGGACGGCAAGCAAAAAATTCGCCGCGGCGAGCACTCCGGCACCATCGAGGAAGTCAACACTGACTTGCTGGAGACTCAGTTGAACGCGGGCTACGTGCCCGTGGTGTCGGTGCCGATGTTCGCGAAGGAGAGCGACGACGAGGAGGAGTGGACGCCCGTGAACGCGGACGCGGACCGCGCGGCAGCGGCCGTCGCGGGCGCGCTCGACGCGACGCTGGTCGTGCTGACCGACGTCGAGGGCGTCTACGCCGACCGCGACGACCCGACTTCGCTCATCGAGGAGGTGTTGACTCCCGCGGACCTCGACGGCGCGAAAGCGGCCGCGGAGGGGTTCATGACGAAGAAGGTGCTGGCGGCGACCGAAGCGCTGGAGGGCGGCGCGGAGGCGGTCGTGGTGTCGGACGCGAACCGCCGCGACCCCATCGTCGCCGCGCTCGAAGGTGCTGGGACGCGCTTCAGCCCGGAGGCCCTCTCATGAGCGGCTTCGTCTTCGGGGAGAAGCCCATCCAAATCGAATCCGGCGAGGGGCCGTACGTCTACGACGACGACGGGAACGAGTACCTCGACATGGGCGCGTCGTACGCGTGCGCGCCGGCCGGCCACTGCCACCCCGACGTGGTCGACGCCGTCGAGTCGCAGGCCAGCGACCTGCTGTTCGTGCAGGGCTCGTACCCCACGGAGACCCGGACCGCGCTCTACGACCGCCTCGGCGACCTCGCGCCCGGCGAGCTGGACAACGTCTGGCTCTGTAACTCCGGGACGGAAGCCAACGAGGCGGCGCTGAAGTTCGCGCGCCACGCGACCGGCCGCGAGAAGGTCGTCGCGGCCAAGCGCGCGTTCCACGGCCGCACGCTCGGCGCGCTGGCGGCGACGTGGAAGCAGCAGTACCGCGAGGGGTTCGCGGTCCCCGAGAACGTGGAGTTCGTCGACTACGGGGACAGTGACGCGCTCGCCGAGGCCGTCGACGACGAGACGGCGGCTGTCATTCTCGAGCCGATTCAGGGCGAGGGTGGCGTCCACTCCGCGCCCGAGGGCTACCTGCAGGCCGCGCGCGACGCCTGCGACGAGACGGGTGCGGCGCTCGTCTTCGACGAGATTCAGACCGGGCTCGGGCGCACGGGCTCGCTGTGGGCGTGCGAGCAGGCCGGCGTCGTGCCGGACGCGCTCACCGTCGCGAAGGGGCTGGGCAGCGGCCTCCCCATCGGCGCGACGCTGGTCGCGGACTGGCTCGCGGAGGACAGCGGCAACCACGGCTCGACGTTCTCCGGCGGCCCCGTGCCGTGCGCGGCGGCGCTCGCGACGATCGACGTTCTGGAGGACGACGACCTCGCGGCGAACGCGGCGAGCGTCGGCGACTACCTCCGAGAGCAACTCGCGGAGCTGCCGGTACGTGACGTGCGCGGCGACGGCCTGCTGATTGGCGTCGAGGTGAAACGGGGGGCGAATCGGGCGCTTCGCGCGCTCGCGATGAACCACGGGATTCTCGCGCTCCCCGCGGGTCGCACCGTGGTACGCCTCTTACCGCCGTTAACTGTCACCGAGTCCCACGCCGATCGCGTGGTCGACGCGCTCGCCGAGGAGCTATGACCCCACGGGACCTCCTCCGCGACCTCGTCTCGACCCCCTCTGTTTCGGGTGCGGAATCCGAGGCTGCGGGGGTACTCGTCGACTACTTCGAGCGCCACGGCCGCGAGGCGTGGACCGACGACGCCGGCAACGTCCGCGCGCCCGGCGACGACAGCGTGCTCCTCACGAGCCACATCGACACCGTTCCCGGCTACATCGACGTGCGCGTCGAGGACGGGGAGACGTCGAAGACGTCTCAGGCAGACGGCGAACTCTGGGGCCGGGGCAGCGTGGACGCGACCGGGCCGCTGGCCGCGATGGCCGCGGCGAGCGTCGAGACCGGCGCGTCGTTCGCGGGCGTCGTCGAGGAGGAGACGACCTCGGCGGGCGCGCGTCACCTCGTCGAGGACCGCGCGGAGCCCGACGCCGTCGTGAACGGCGAACCGTCGGGCTGGGACGCGTTGACGCTGGGCTATCGCGGGCTCGTCGCGGGCACCTACGAGGTCGCCACCGAGAGCGGTCACTCCTCGCGCCCCGAGCCCAACGCTGTCCAGATTGCGACCGCGTGGACCGAGCGCGTGCGCGCGGCGTTCCCCGACGACGACACCGTCTTCGAGTCGGTGACCGTCAAGCCCGTCTCCTTCGACGGCGGCCTCGCCGAGGACGGCACCGCCGTCGAGGCGACCGTGGAGATGCAGTTCCGGCTGCCGCCCGGCACCACCGCCGACGACGTCTACGAGACGGTCGCGGACTGCACGGAGGCTGGCTCGGTGACGTGGACGGAGTCGATTCCGCCTGTCATGGCGAGCCCGCGGACGCCCGTCTCGGGCGCGCTCCGCGCGGGCATCCGCGAGGCGGGCGGCGACCCCACGCACCTCCGGAAGACCGGCACGAGCGACGCGAATATCTACGCCGGCGCGTGGGACTGCCCCGTCGCCACCTACGGCCCCGGGGACTCCAATTTGGACCACGCGCCCGACGAACGCATCGACCTCGCCGCCTTCGACCGCGGCGTCGACGTACTCACCACCGCAGCAGACAGGCTATGCACTTCCTGACAATCGACGACCTCACGACCGACGAACTGGCCGGCGTCGTAGACGACGCGGCCGCGTTGAAGCGCGCGCAAGCCGACGGCATGCCCCACGAGGCCCTCCCCGGGCGCTCGCTGGCGATGCTGTTCGAGAAGCCGTCGACGCGAACCCGCGTGAGCTTCGAGGTCGGAATGACCCAGCTCGGCGGCCACGGCGTCTTCCTCGGCGACGACGACATCCAACTGGGCCGCGGCGAACCCGTCGCGGACACCGCCCGCGCGCTCGGCCGGTACGTCGACGCGGTGATGGCGCGCGTCTTCGACCACGACGACCTCGAGGAGATTGCCGCGCACGCCGACGCGCCGGTCGTGAACGGCCTCACCGACGACGCCCACCCGTGTCAGGCGCTCGCGGACCTCCTGACGCTCCGCGAAGTCGTCGGCGACTCCGGGACGGTGGCGTGGGTCGGCGACGGCAACAACGTCGCGGCGTCGTTCACCGTCGGCGCGGCGATGATGGGCTACGACGTGCAGGTGGCGACGCCCGAGGGCTACGGCCTCGACGACTCCGTCATCGCGCGCGCCGAGGAGCACGGCGACGTGACCGTGACCACGGACCCCGAGGCTGCCACCGCGGCCGCCGAAGTCGTCTACACGGACGTCTGGGTGAGCATGGGCCAAGAGAGCGAGCGCGAACAGCGCCTCGACGCCTTCGAGGGGTTCCAGGTCGACGACGACCTGCTCGGGGACGCCGCGTTCATGCACTGCCTGCCCGCGAACCGCGGCGAGGAAGTCACCGCCGACGTCATCGACGGCCCGCAGTCCGTCGTCTGGCAGCAGGCCGAGAACCGCCTGCACGCCCAGAAGGCGCTGCTCGTCGAACTCGTGGACTGAACACCCACCGCCAGCTTTTCCGTCGCCGCCCGCGAGCGTGAGCGTGATGACCGACAGCGCCCTCCAGAAACACGTCGACGTCGCGCTCGTCCTCCTCGCCGCCAACTTCCTGTTGTTGTTCGCGCTCGCGCTCGAATTCGTTCCCGGCGCCGCACTCGGCGTCGCCGTCCTCGCCGGGCTCGTCGGCTACGGGGTACTCCGGTCGGACTGAGCGCTGGCAAAAGCCGCAACACCCGCCCCGTATTTGTGTCTCCGTCACCGAGACGTGACCATGACTGACCTCTCGCTGGGCGGCCCGACGCCCGACGTCGCCGACGACGGCGTCTGGCTGGCGTGCGTCGAGTGCGGCGACACCATCGCGCCGTTCGACGACGTGGTGTACGAGTGCCCGGACTGCGGTGGCCTGCTGGAAGCCCAGTACGACGACTACCCGGCGTTCGACGAGTTCTCCGGCGACGGCGTCTGGCGGTACTCCGCGGCGCTCCCCTTCGACGAGGGCGTCTCGATCCGCGAGGGGAACACGCCGCTGTACGACGTCCCCGCAATCGAGGCCGAAGCGGACGTCGCGGACCTCCGCGTGAAACACGAGGGCGCGAACCCGACTGGCAGTTTCAAGGACCGCGGGATGACCGTCGGCGTGAAGGTCGCCGACCGGCTCGGCGTCGACCGACTCGCGTGCGCGTCCACGGGGAACACGTCCGCGGCGCTGGCGGCGTACGGCGCTCGCGCGAACACGCCCGTGCTCGTCCTCCTTCCCGCCGGCAAGGTCGCCGCGGGGAAGGTCGCGCAGGCGGCGCTGCACGGTGCGCGCATCTGCGAGGTGGACGGCAACTTCGACGACTGCCTCGACGTCGTCGCGGAGCTTGCGGACCGCGGGGAGGCGTACCTCCTGAACAGCCTCAACCCGTTCCGCCTGGAGGGCCAGAAGACCATCGGCCTCGAAATCCTAGAGCAGTCCCGGGACGCCCACGGGCACTTCCCGGACCGCATCGTGCTGCCGGTCGGGAACGCGGGGAACACGGCGGCGCTGTACAAGTGCTTCCGCGAACTCGTCGAAGCGGGCGAACTCGAGGAGTCCGAGATGCCGAAGCTCACGGGCGTGCAGGCCGAGGGCGCGGCCCCGATGGTCGAGGCCGTCGAGAAGGGCCGCGACTACGTCGAGCGCTGGAACGACGTGGAGACGCGGGCGACCGCCATCCGCATCGGCAACCCCGTGAACGCGCCGAAGGCGCTGCCCGGCATCTACGACACGGGTGGGACGGCCGTCGCCGTCTCCGACGAGAAGATTACCGAGGCCCAGCGCATGCTCGCGGAGGACGGCGTCGGCGTGGAGCCGGCGTCCGCCGCGAGCGTCGCCGGCCTCCTGAAACTCCGCGAGCGCGGCGACATCGACGCCGACGAGCGCGTCGTCTGCCTCACCACGGGCCACCTCCTGAAGGACCCCGAGGCGGCCGCCGAAGCCGGCGGCGACACGACGCCCGTCCCCGCGGACGCGGACGGCGTGCTGGACGCGCTGTAACTGTTCTCAGTCGGTCCCTTCGCTGGCGAGCGCTTCCTGTTCGAGCCGGCGGTCGCGGTCGGTTTCGACGGTCAGTTCGGGCACTGTCGTGGGTTTCATCGCCTCGTCGACGGCGACGAACACGAAGTGCGAACTCGTCGTCTGCTCGGTCTCCCCGGTCCGGGGGTCCTCGCGGAACGCCCGTAAGCGGACGTGCACGCTGCTCGCGGGTCACTCTACTCGCGGCTCCCGAGGGTCACCGCTCGGCATTCCGCGCTCTCCTCCGTCGAGCGTGCGCTCCCCGCTCGCTGTAACGTGGCTCGCTTCGCCCACCACGCTGCTCGTCCCGGCGTCGTAGGCGTACGACTCGATGGCGCAGATGTCGCCCTGCGGAATCGGGCGCTCGAAGTCGAGGCCGTTGATGCGCGCGGTGACGCACGTCGACCCCGCGAGCCGCATCGCGGACATCGCGCCCACCTCGTCCATCCACTTCACGACGTTGCCGTCCTCAGAACGCACAGCGTTCTGACGGGCTGCGAAAATCGCTCCGCGATTTTCGAACACCGTGCGCTGACGCGTAGTTGTTCGTGTCGTCGGGCTGGACGCGCACGCGGTTCTCGATGTACGTCTCCGAAACTGTCGGCACGAACGAACGGGCGGGCCGACGGGAGAAAAGCGTTACTCGCCGTTCAGCTCGATGTTGTGGACGTCGATGATGCGCTCGTCCGCGAGCAGTTCGTCGAGGGCTGCCTCGGGGACCGTGGAGTCGAGGTTGTAGACGGTGAGCGCCTCGCCGCCGATGGTCTCGCGGGCGTTGAACATCCCCGCGATGTTGACGCCGTTATCGCCGAGCACGGTGCCGATGAAGCCGATGACGCCGGGCTCGTCATCGTTGCGCGCGGCGAGCATGTGGCCGTGTGGGACGGCGTCGACGCGGTAGCCGTCGATTTTCACGAGGCGCGGGTCGTCGCCCGCGAACAGCGTGCCGGAGACGGCGAGCGCCTCGTCGCTGTTCCCGACCGTGACCGAGACGAGGCTCTGGAAGTCCTCGCTCTGGCGGGTCTTCGACTCGGTGACGTCGATGCCGCGCTCCTCGGCGACGCGGGGCGCGTTGACGGCGTTGACCTGCCACTCCAGCGGGTCGAAGACGCCCTTCTGCGCGCTCGCGGTGACGAGGTCGAGGTCCTCCTCGGCGATGTCGCCCTCGTAGCTGACTTCGACGCGCTCGATGCGGCCGTCGAACAGCTGGGCGGCGACCTTCCCGGCGGTCTCGGCGAGGCCGATGTACGGCTCGATGCGGCCGAACGAGCTCTCGTCGACGCTCGGCGCGTTCAGCGCGTTCAGCACGGGTTCGTCGTTCAGCGCGGCGACGGCCTGGTCGGCGGTCGAGGTGGCGACGTGCTCCTGGGCGGCCTGCGTGGACGCGCCGAGGTGCGGCGTCACGACGATGTCCTCGACGTCCAGCAGCGGCGAATCCTGGGAGAGCGGCTCCTCGGCGAACACGTCGAGCGCCGCGCCCGCGAGCACGCCGTCCTCGACCGCGTCGGCGAGCGCATCCTCGTCGACGACGCCGCCGCGCGCGACGTTGACGACGTAGCCGTCTTCGAGCTGCGCGAACTCGTCCTCGCCGAGCAGACCCTCCGTCTCGTCCGTGAGCGGGACGTGGACGGTGACGAAGTCCGCGCGCTCGATGCACTCGTCGAACTCCACGAGGTCGGCGCCGAGCTGTTCGGCGCGCTCCTCGCCGATGTAGGGGTCGTAGGCGACGAGGTCCATGCCGAGGCCGCCGAGGCGCTTGGCGACCTCCTGGCCGACGCGACCGAGGCCGACGACGCCCAGCGTCTTTCCGTTGAGCTCCGTGCCGAGGAACTCTCCTTTCGCCCACTCGCCGTCCTTGAGGCGGTCGTGGGCCTGCGGGATGGAGCGCGCGGCGGCGAACGCCATCGCGACGCTGTGCTCGGCGGCGGCGCGGACGTTCCCCTCGGGCGCGTTGGCGACGATGACGCCGTGCTCGGTGGCGGCGTCGATGTCGATGTTGTCCACGCCGATGCCGGCGCGACCGACGATGACGAGGTCGTCGGCGGCGTCGAACAGTTCCTCGGTGACTTCCGTGCCGGAACGGACGATGAGGCCGTGGGCGTCGCTGACGGCGTCGATGAGCGCGTCGTCCTCCACGTCGTAGTCGGTTTCGACGTCGTGGCCCGCCTCGCGGAGTCGGTCGAGGCCGGCGTCCGCGATGGGGTCCGTGACGAGTACCTTCATGCGAAGTCGGTCGGTTCACTCGCGGATAAGCGTTTCCGCACGTGCACGAATTGTCGGTGGTTCACGCACCACCAGAATACGCAAGTTCGTGTATCTTCCCGCTTCGGGGAGTGGACGTTTGCCCACGCCCGCGTCCCTATCCGGCGGAGCTTGCCGGACTCGACCGATTCAGTGGCGTCCCGGTTGGCGCCCGCGAGTAACGTCTGCCAGAGGAGCGACGCTTTTCCCTGCCCGTCGCCTAGGCGGCGCTAATGACGCTCGTCGCGTTCGACTTCGACGGCACGCTCGCGGACTCGGAGATGATGGACCGCCTCGCCGCCCATCACGGCGTCGGCGACGAAGTGTCCAGTATCACCGAGCGCGCGATGCGCGGCGAACTCTCCTACGCCGAGAGCCTCCGCGAGCGCGCCAGCCTCGTCGCCGGCCTCCCCACGACGGACGCCGCCGACGTGTACAGTGACGTCCGCCTGCGGGACGGCGCGGGCGAACTGCTCGGGAAACTCTCGGACGACGGCGTCCGCGTCGTCGTGCTCACTGGCGGGTTCGGCCCCGGCGTGGAGACCGCACTCGACGCCGCGGGCGTGACCGTCGACCGCGTCGTCGCCAACAGCCTGCCGGAGGCCGACGGCGAACTCACGGGCGACGTAGAGGGCCCGCTCATCGAGGGGACGAAAGACGACGCGCTCGTGGACGTCTGCACGGAGTTCGGCGTGGACGTGGCGGACTCCGTGGCCGTCGGTGACGGTGCCAACGACGCGCCGATGCTCGACGAGGCCGGCTGCGGCGTCGGCTTCCAGCCGAAACCCGGCGTGGAGGAGCACTGCGACACGGTCGTCGCGTCGATGGCCGAATTAGAAGCGCTGCTGCGCGAGCGGAACATTCTGTAAGGGATAGAACCCCCGTAGCCGTGCGGGCGACGGGGTTCTGCGTTCCTTGTTGAAGCGTGTGACGAGAAACCCGCGACGGGTGGAGCCGCGGGGTTTCCCGGGCCGGACGGCCAGGGCACACTGAGCGATGCCGACCCGGGCGACTTCCGCTACACCCCTCTCACTCTTGCTTAATTGGTCGTTAAGGTCGCTTTCCTCACGTAATTGGGTGGCGTGTCGGCAACGGAAGGTTGATTGGCTGAAACGACAAATCGTGGGGTAGTGGCGGCCGACAAACCGGACGCGGACGAACTCCCCGAAACCGACATCCACGACGTCCTCCGCAACGACCGACGGCGCATGGTCATCGAGCTGCTCGGCGACGCCGAGGAGCCGGTGACCGCGCGGGAGCTCTCGGAAGTCATCGCGGCGCGGGAGACCGGCGAAGAGCCGCCGCCTCGCAACGTCCGACAGAGTGTCTACATCTCGCTCCAGCAGACCCACCTGCCGAAGCTCGCGGAGTTGGGCATCGTGGAGTACGACGAACAGACGAAGGAGGTCCGGCCCGCGGAGAACGCGCCCGCGCTCGGCGTCTACATGGAGGTCGTCCCGAAGTACGGCCTCTCGTACGCCGAGTACTACGCCGCGCTGGGCGTGCTCGGCGCACTCCTCGTGACTGCGGCCGAAATCGGCGTCCCTGGCGTGAGCGCGGTGAGCGCGAGCGTGTGGGCCGTCGCCGTCTTCGGCGTGCTCGTGGCCTCCGCGGCGTACCAGACGTACAGCCAGCGGAGCACGCTCGTCCACCGGCTGCGGGACTGACTACCGCGAGGCCTCCTCGATGGCGGCTTCGAGGTCCGCGACCACGTCCGCGGGGTTCTCGATGCCGACGCTCAGCCGCACGAGGTCGTCGCGGACGCCCGCGGCTTCCTTCTCCTCGTCGGTGAGCTGCTGGTGGGTGGTGCTGGCGGGGTGGATGATGAGCGTCTTCGCGTCACCGACGTTCGCCAGCAGGCTCGCGAGGTCGGTGTTCTCGGTGGTCTCCTTGGCGGCCTCGTAGCCGGCTTCCAATCCGAAGGTAATCATTCCGCCGTAGCCGCCGTCCAGGTACTCCGTGGCGTTGTCGTGGGTCGGGTGGTCCTCGAGGCCCGGATACGTGACCCACGCGACGTCCTCGTGGTCGACGAGGTACTCGGCGACCTTCTGGGCGTTCTCGCAGTGTTTCTCCATGCGCAGCGGCAGCGACTCCAGCTTCTCGAGGGTCTGCCACGCGTCGAACGGCGACTGCTGGTTGCCGAGGTCGCGCAGGCCGCGCGCGATGGCGGTGTACGTGAACGCCGCGTCCCCGAACCGCTCCGCGAAATTCACGCCGTGGTAGGCGGGGTTGTCCTTCGCGACTTCCGGGAACTTGTCCGCGTACTCCTCCCACGGGAAGTCGCCGCCGTCGACGAGCGCGCCGCCGACGGTGGTGCCGGCCCCGTGAATCCACTTCGTGGTGGAGTGCCAGACGATGTCCGCGCCGTGGTCGAGGGGGTTGCAGAGGTACGGCGTCGCGAACGTGTTGTCCACAATCAGGGGGACGCCCGCTTCGTCCGTGATTTCGCCGAGGCGCTCGAAGTCCGGCGTCGTCAGGCTCGGGTTGCCGATGGTCTCGACGAGCACGTACGCGGTGTCCTCGTCGATGGCCGCCTCGTAGGCGTCGTAGTCGAGGGCGTCCACGAACTCCGTCTCGACGCCGCGGCGCTCGACGCTGTGCGTGAGGTACGTGTACGTCCCGCCGTAGAGGTCGCTGGACGCGACGATGTTGTCGCCCGCGCTCGCGAGCACGAACGTCGCGAGGTCCAGACTCGCCATCCCCGAGGAGGTCGCGATAGCGCCGATGCCGCCCTCCAGCGCCGCGAGGCGCTCCTGGAGCGTCTCGACGGTCGGGTTCATCAGCCGCGAGTAGATGTACCCCGGCTTCTCCAGGGCGAACTGCGCGGCGGCGTCGTCGCTGTCCTCGAAGACGTACGACGTGGTCTGGTAGATGGGTGGGGCGCGCGCCCCCGTCTCATCGACTTCCTGGCCCGCGTGGACGCTGTTCGTGTCGAACCCGTAGTCGTCTCCGTCTCCCATGCCTGGTACTGCGTGCCCCGGGGTCGTTAAGCCGGGGGGTCGCCCGCAGTTCCTGCCGCGTACGGTGACGCTCGCTCGACGGCGAATGTTCCGAAAGAGGTTCGCTATCCCGAGAAGAGGCTGTTGTGGACGGGGGCGTACAGCGTCCGACGGTCGTCGTCGTGGTCGACAGTGTCGGTGACGGCGCGGCCGGCGACGCCGTTCGCGAGGAAGTCCCGGACGGGCGGGCCGACGGACTCGGGTTCGACGAGGAACGCGTCGTGGCCGTGGTCGGACTCGACGACGTGGTGCGAGACCGGGACCTCCTGCTCGCGGAACGCCTGCGCGAGGCCCTCGCTCTGGTCGACCGTGAAGTGCCAGTCGCCCGTGAACGACACCAGGAGGGATTCGCCGGCGAACGCGCCGACGGCGCTGGCGTCGGAGTCGTAGCCTTCCGCGAGGTCGTAGTCGTCCATCGCGCGCGTCAGGTAGAGGTAGCTGTTCGCGTCGAAGCGGTCGGTGAACTTCTCGGCCTGGTAATCGAGGTACGACTCGACGTCCCGGTACGGGAAGAACGCGCCCGCGTCGTCGACGGGGAACGCGTCGCTGCCGGCCTCGCGGCCCGCGGTGCGGCGGCCGAACTTCCGCTCCATGGAGTCCTTCGAGAGGTACATCAGGTGGCCGAGCTGGCGCGCGAGCGCGAGCCCCTGCTCGGGGAATCCCCCATTATAGTAGTCGCCGCCGTTCCAGTTCGGGTCGCCGCGGATGGCGCGCCGGGCGACCGCGTTCAGGCCGAGGCACTGCGCGTCGAGCCGGGGAGCGGCGGCGATGGCGGCGACGCGGCGGGCGTCGTCGGGGAAGCGGCGCGCCCAGTCGAGGGCGTTCATGCCGCCGACGCTGCCGCCGAGGACGGCGTGCAGGCGGCCGACGCCGAGGTCGTCGAGCAGGCGGCGCTGGCTGCGCGTCCAGTCACCGACCGTGACAGGTGGGAAGTCCGTGCCCCACGGTTCGCCGTCCGGTCCCTCGCTGGCGGGGCCGTCCGTGCCGTAGCACGACCCGGGGACGTTCGCGCAGACGACGTAGTACTCGTTCGTGTCGATGGCCTTCCCAGGGCCGACGACGTCGTGCCACCAGCCGCGGCCCTGGCCGTCGCCGCGGCCGCGGACGTGCTGGCTGCCCGTGAGCGCGTGGCAGACGAGGACCGCGTTGTCGCCCGTGAATTCGCCGTACGTCTCGTAGGCGACGGTAAAGTCCTCGACCGTCTGCCCGCTCTCGAACTCGAACTCGTCGAAGGTGGTCGTGGGCATCAGTGGGCGTCCTCCAGCGCTCGGTCGAAGTCCGCGAGCACGTCCGCGGTGTCCTCGATGCCCACGGAGACGCGAATCATATCGGGACGGACGCCGGCGGCGCGCTGTTCGTCCTCGGAGAGCTGTGCGTGCGTGGTGCTGGCGGGGTGGATGACGAGCGTCTTCGCGTCCCCGACGTTCGCCGCGAACGAGGCGAGTTCGACGCCCTCGCAGACGGCCTTCGCGGCGCCGAAGCCGCCCTCGGGGCCGAACGTGAGCATCCCGCCGTAGCCGCCGGCAGACGAGTCTGCCGAGGTGCCACTCGCTCCGCGCGCGGCACCGCCATCGAGGTACTCGCTGGCGGCGTCGTGCGTGGGGTGGTTCTCGTGGCCCGGATAGGAGACCCACGCGACGTCCTCGTGGTCCGCGAGGAACGCCGCGAGCGCGGCGGCGTTCTCGCAGTGGCGGTCCATCCGCAGCGGCAGCGTCTCGACGCCCTGCATGGTCTGCCACGCGTCGAAGGGCGTCTGGCCGGTGCCGGTGGCGCGGACGGCGCGCTGGCGGACGGCCGCGGCGAGCGCGCGGTCGCCGAAGCGCTCCGTGAAGTCGAAGCCGTACGCGGGGTTCTCGCCGGAGAGTTCGGGGAAGTCGGCGTCCGGGTGGTCCCACGGGAACGTCCCGCCGTCCACGACGACGCCGCCGAGCGTAGTGCCCGCGCCGTGGAGCCACTTGGTCGTGGACTCCCAGACGACGTCCGCGCCGTGCTCGATTGGGCGACAGAGGTGCGGGGTGGCGAACGTGTTGTCCACGACGAGCGGGACGGCGTGGTCGTGGGCGACATCCGCGATGGCCTCGAAGTCGGGTGTGACGAGCGACGGGTTCGCGATGGTTTCGACGTGGACGAACGCGGTGTCCTCGTCGATGGCGGCCTCGACGGCTGCGGGGTCGAGCGCGTCGACGGTCCGGGTGTCGACGCCGCGCTTGCCGGCGATGTGCGAGAAGTACGTGCCGGTGCCGCCGTACATGTCCTCGCTGGCGACGATGTTCCGGCCGGCTTCGGCGAGCACGGTGGTGATGCCGTCGATGGCACCCATGCCGGCGTTGGTGGCGACGGCGGCGACGCCGCCTTCGAGGCTCGCGAGGCGGTCCTCGAGCGTCGATACCGTGGGGTTGGAGATGCGCGAGTAGACGTCTGCCTCGGACTCTAAGGCGTACCGTTCGGCGGCGTCGTCGGCGTCCGGGAAAACGTACGACGTGGTCTGGTAGATGGGTGGGGCGCGCGCCCCTGTCTCGTCGGGCTCCTGGCCCGCGTGGACGCTACGGGTGTGTCGCCCGCCGCTCGAGTCAGTCATGTACTGAAGTAATATAGCCCGAAAAGAATATGCATGGCAGTTACGGCAACGCTTGCCCAGGCGAGGACGGTCGACGGTTCGGCCGGCCAACGCGACAACTCAGGCCCCGTAGCCGATTCCGGCGCGTTCTTGACGGCGCGTACGCAAGCACGGGTATGGTTCGACGCGAACGCGCGGCGCTCGCGGGCGTCGTGTTCGCGGTGCTGTTCGCGCAAGTCCTCCTCTACCCGGGCGCGGCTGACCTCGTCGCGGCGTTCGGTGCCGACGACCCGGACACCGGGAGCCGCTGGTTCCTCGCCGCGGAGTTCGCCGCGTTCGTCGCGTTCGCGGGCGTCTGGGGCGTCGCCAGCGACCGCGCCGGCCGCCGCGTCCCGTTCATCGCCGCCGGCGCGCTCGTCGGGAGCCTCGGCTACGCCGCGCTCGCCGTCCTCGACGTCGACTTCGGCACCGTGCTCGTGCTCCGTGCGGCACAGGGCGCCGCCACCATCGGCGCGTTCTCGCTGGCGATGACGATGCTGATGGACCTCTCCGACGACCACGGCAAGGACATGGGCGCCGCCGGCATCGCCATCGGCTCCGGCACGGCGCTCGGCGCGCCCGTCGGCGGGCGCCTCACCGAACTCGACCCGAAACTCCCGCTCGTCGTCGGCTGCGCCGCGCTCGCTGTCGCCGGCGTCACCGCGCTCCGCGTCCCCGACCGCGCGCCCAGCGGCCACGGAGACTCACTGCGCGCGGGCCTCCGCGTCCTCCGCGACCGGCCGACGCTGGGCGTCCCGTTCGCGTTCGGGTTCATCGACCGGTTCACCGCCGGCTTCTTCGCGCTCGTCGGCTCGCTGTACTTCCGACAGGTGTTCGGTCTCGACGCCGGCGCGGTCGGCCTCACGCTCGCGCTCTTCTTCGCGCCGTTCGCGCTCCTCCAGTACCCCTTCGGCCGGCTCTCCGACCGCATCGGCCGCACGATTCCCATCGCGGCCGGCTCCGCGACCTACGGGCTCGCCGTCCTCGCCATCGGGCTCGCGCCCCACGTCCGCCTCGCGCAGGGCGGCATGGTCGTCGTCGGCGTGCTCGGCGCGCTCATGTCCCCCGCGACGATGGCGCTCGTCACCGACATCGCGGGCGAGGACGAGCGCGGCGTCAGCATGGGCGGGTTCAACGTCGCGGGCTCGCTGGGCTTCCTCACGGGCATCGTGGGCGGCGGCTGGGTCGCCGAACAGTACGACTTCACCACCGCGTTCGTGCTCGCGGGCGGCGCCGAACTCCTGCTCGCGGCGCTCGCGCTCCCCGCGCTGCTGCGACTCGACGAGGCGTAACGCCCCAACCGCTTACCACCCGGGACGTCGTACGCCGCCGTATGGCCGACGCGGACGTGCTCGAAGACGCGCCCGAGGACAACCCCTACATCCGAGACCCCGACACCGACTTCGCGCCCGTCGACGACATCGACGAGGACGAGGCCGAGGAACAGGTGGAACTGCTCCGGGAGGCCGTCCGCTACCACGACTACCGCTACTACGTCGAGAACGACCCCGTCATCTCCGACCACGCCTACGACCGGCTGTTCGACCGCCTCCAACAGTTAGAGGACGCGTTCGACCTCCAAACGGAGGACAGCCCCACGCAACGCGTCGGCGGCGAACCCGTCGAGGAGCTGGGGACCGTCGACCACGTCGCGCCGATGCTCTCCATCGACTCCAGCGGCGAGGAGGCCGACGTCCGGGGGTTCGCCGAGCGCGTCGAACGCGAAGCCGGCGACGTGCGCTTCGTCTGCGAGCCGAAGTTCGACGGGCTCTCCGTGGAAGTCGTCTACGAGGAGGGCCGGTACGTGCACGCCGCCACGCGTGGCGACGGCGAGACTGGCGAGGACGTCACGGAGAACGTCCGCACCATCGAGAGCGTCCCCCAGCGCCTGCGCGGCGACCCGCCGGAGTTCCTCGCAGTGCGCGGCGAGGTGTACATCCCTCGGGAGGCGTTCCAGAAGTACAACGCCGACCGCGTCGAACGCGGGGAGGAGCCGTTCGCCAACCCACGCAACGCCGCGGCGGGGACGCTACGCCAACTCGACCCGAGCGTCACCGCCGAACGACCGCTCGACTGCTTCTTCTACGACGTCCTCGCGGCTCGGAACGAGCCCGAGGGCTCGGAAGACTCGTCTTCCGGTGTGCCCGCGGCCGGCGAGTCCTGGGACGCGATAGAGACGGGGCCGTCCCGCGGCGGCCTCGACGCCGGCCTCGACACACACTGGAAAGAACACGAAGCACTCCCCGGCTGGGGGCTGAAGGTCAACGAGCGCACCGAGCGCGTCGACGACGTCGACGCAGCCATCGAGTTCCGGCACGGCCTCGCGGACGTGCGCGAGGACCTGAACTACGAAATCGACGGCGTCGTCCTCAAAGTCGACGACCGCCAGGCGTGCGTGGACCTCGGCGTCACGTCCCGCCACTACCGGTGGGCGTACGCGTACAAGTTCCCGCCGCGCGCGGAAGTCACGGAAGTCACGGACGTCGTCGTGCAGGTCGGCCGGACGGGCCGCCTGACGCCGGTCGCGCTGCTCGAACCCGTCGAAGTCGGCGGCGTCACCGTGTCGCGCGCGAGCCTCCACAACCAGGAGGAAATCGCGGAGTTGGGCGTCGACGTCGGCGACGAGGTGCGCGTCGAGCGCGCGGGCGATGTGATTCCGTACGTCGACGAGGTGGTCGAATCGCACGCGGAGGGCCACTTCCAGATGCCCGACGAGTGCCCGCGCTGCGGGAGCGACGTGGAGTACGACGGTCCCATCGCGTACTGCACGGGCGGGCTGGCGTGTCCCGCACAGCTCGTGCGCGCGGTCGGCTACTTCGCGGCCGTCCTCGACATCGAAGGCATCGGCGAGGAGGCCGCCGAGCAGTTCGTCGAGGCGGGCCTCGTCGAGGCGGACGTCGCGGACCTCTACGAACTCACGGAAGAGGACCTCACGGAACTGGAGGGGTGGGGCGAGAAGAGCGCGCGGAACCTGCTCGCGGAGTTGGACGCCGCGCGCCACCCGCCACTGGGAGAATTCCTCGCGGCCATCGGCATCCCCGAAGTCGGCCCGACGGTCGCGCGCGACCTCGCCGAACACTTCGAGACGCTTGACGCGCTGCTGGACGTTCGAAAGAGCGAAGCTCCTTCGAGCCAGTCAGAATCGACTGATTCTGACGACGTCGACGAGCGCGACCTCACCGACGTGGAGGGCATCGGCGAGGTGGTCGCGGGCCACGTCCGGGAGTTCCTCGACAACGAGCGCAACCGCCGGGTCATCGAGCGCCTCCGCGACGAGGACTGCCTCGGCGAGCCCGAATCCCCCTCGGAAGCCCGGGGCGACGAACTCGAAGACCTCACCATCGTCTTCACGGGGAGCATCGAGGGCTGGACGCGAGGCGACCTACAGGACCTCGTCGTGCGACACGGCGGCGACGCGCCCTCCTCCGTCTCGGGGAACACCGACTACCTCGTCGTCGGTGACGACCCCGGCGAGCGCAAGGGCGAGGCCGCCGACCGCCACGACGTCCCGGAACGCTCGCCCGACGAGTTCTTCGAGTTGCTCGACGAACGCGGCGTGAGCGTGGACCGGTAGGCATCCTCGGGCTACCGCGCCCAAACCAATACGTGTCGTCGCGTGCAGCACTGTGCTATGTCCGATCCCTCCCAGCTCGCGTCGCGGCGCGCAGTACTCGCGGCCGGTGTGGCATCGTTGGCGTCGGTCGCGGGTTGTAGCGCGCTCCCGTCGCGGTCTGCGACACTCGACGTGACCTTGTTCAACCACACGGACAGCCCGTACACGGTCGAACTGAGCCTGTTCCGCGTGGGGAAGGACCTGTCGCGGAGCGACGCGAGAGCCGACTCCGAGTCCATCGACGTCGAACCGCAGGGTGAAACACGGCGCGAGGACGTCGCAGTCGCTCGGCAGTACGTCGTCCAGTACGAGGTGTACGAGAACAACCGGGACCCGACCGACGAGGACCACGTGCACTTCTACCCGAGCGACGACGGAGACGACGCGCTCGCGTTCGACGTCCACGCACCGGGCGTGCTGACTCGCCGGTGACGACCGCTCGAACGAGGACGTTGCTGATGTCACTCGGTGTGTGAAGAATTCGCCGTTCGGCCGCGTCGCTACGCGACGAAAGAGCGGGAAAATACCGCCGTTAGTTCAGCAATCCGGAGTTACGCGCGGACGACGTTCGTCGCACGGGGACCCTTGGGAGCCTGCTCGATGTCGAATTCGATGCTCGTCCAGCGACCGAGCGTGGTTCGAGAGACGCCTGCGGCGTCTCTCGTCACTGAGCGAATCGAAGATTCGCGAGAGCAGGCGAACGCAAAGCGTTCGCCTGCTCTCGAAAGAGCGCTGTGCGCTCTTTCGGCGACAGCAAAAAGTGCGAGTTAGTCGGACTGAATCCGCGGCGCGAGCATGTAGGTGACGTGGCCCTGCGCTTCGGCGATGTCGAAGTGAATCTTGACCGGGTACTCGTCGCCGAGTTCGAGTTCGACCTCGGCGTCTTTCGGGATGGCCTTGTTCATGTCCTTGAGGTAGTCGAGGCTGAACAGGCTGTGGGCGTCGCCCGCTTCGAGGTCGATGAGGTCGTCGCGGGTGAGTTCGAGGTGGACGTCGTCGGTGTCGCCCTCCGCGTCGACGTAGAACAGTTCGTCGGCGGCGTCGACGCCGAGCGCGATGTGGTCCGAAACCATGTCGGCGGCGCGGACGGAGCGGTCGATGTCCGCGCCCTCGATGACGACGTTCGCGGAGAGGTCGAGGTCCGGGATGTCGGGTTCCTGGCGGATAGAGTCGGGGTCGATGAGCGCGAGCGTGTATTCGAGGCCGTCAATCTGGATGTGGAGCTTGCGGGTCTCCTCGTCGAGTTCGAGTTGGACGAGCTGGTCGGTGTCGGCCATGCCGGCGATGTCCTCCAGTCGCGAGAGGTTGACGCCGATGATGCCGCCGTCGGCTTCGTAGGATTCGAACGCGGCCGCCCCGAGGTCGAGGTCGACCATGCCGACGTTCGCGGGGTCGACAGCACGGATGGAGAAGCCGTCTTCGTCGAGGTGGATTTTGCATTCGTCCACCAGCACGCTCACGGAGTCGAGCGTTTCCCGGAGCGTGTCGGCGCTCACAATCGCCTTGAACATATGCAAACTGCTACGCAATCAGGGACTAAAAAGCCCTCCGTTCCGCGTGCGCGCGGGAATCGCACGACTGCGGCGCGGTCGTTGCGAGACGGGCGGTACTCCCGGAATGTGTGGCTCGGGGCGCGCGACGAGCAGCCCGACCGACTCGACTCGTCGTTAACCCGGGTTAATCCGGGTTAATCCGACCGCTGACCGCCTTTACGGCTTAGTCCCTTTAGGTGCGTGTGGCCCGTGGGGTCGAACGCACATGAAACGCACCGCAGCCAGCCTCCTCGTGGCCGCGCTCGTGCTGCTCGCCGGATGCGCCGGCGGCATCGCGGGCCCGAACGGGGCACAGACGGCCGACAGCGAGAACGGGACCGTCCAGTTCTACGTGAGCGACGAACAGAACGCCATCAGCCAGTTCGAGCACCTGAACGTGACGGTGACGAGCGTCGGGTTCGCGCAGACCTCGGCGGCGGACGCGAACGCGTCCACGGACGGCGAGGCTGAGACGAACGAAACCACGACGAACACGACTGACGAGGCGGCCGACGAGACGGAAACTGCCGCCGAGAACGAGACTGAGACCGAGTCCGAGACGGAGACCGAGTCTGAGGACGACGGCGAGGGCGACGCCGAGTGGGTCGAGCGCAACGTCGGCTCGCAGACTGTGGACCTGACCGAGCTACAGGGCGCGAACGCGACGTTCCTGGGGAACATGAGCGTCCCCGCGGGCGAGTACGAGAAAGTGTTCGTCCACGTTAGCGACGTCAACGGGACGCTGAAGACCGGCGAGCAGGTGAACGTGAATCTCCCGAGTCAGAAGCTCCACCTCAACGAGGACTTCACTGTGAACCAGAGCAGTGACGTCGAGTTCGTCTTCGACATCACGGTGTTCGAAGCCGGCAACAGCGGGAAGTACATCCTGAAGCCGGTCGCCAGCGAATCCGGGACCGACGTCCCCATCGAGCGCGTGGACGTCGAGGGCGAAGCCGAACTCGAAGCCAACTTCGTCGGGAACGTGACCGCCGGCGAGAACGCCACCGTGCAGGTCACGCAGGACGGCGAACCCGTCGAGAACGCGACGGTCACCGTGAACGAGGACGTCGTCGTGACGACCGACGCGAACGGGACGGCCTCGGTGAGCGTGCCCGCGGACGCCGAGGAGTTCACGCTCGAAGCCTCGACCAGCGAGGACAGCGCGTACGGCGAAGCCGAAGCCGAACTCGAGTTCGAACTCGGCGAGTCAGGGAGTGACGACGGCGACGACAGTGACGCCGAGAACGAGACCGACAACGAGAACGAGACTGACAGCGAGGCCGAACTCGGCGCGGTCCTCGAGGGCAGTCTCGCGCCCGGCGAGAACGCCACCGTCGTCGTGACCGACGGCGAGGGCGACGCCGTCGAGGACGCCGCGGTCGCCGTGGACGGCGAGGTCGTCGGGGAGACGAACGCGGACGGCGAACTGACGTTCGTGGTGCCCGAGGACGTCAGCGTCGACACCGAGGTGACGGTGACTTCGGATGGCGAGACCATCACGCTGGATTCGGCGACGGCGGCGGCCGCGAACTGACGGCCTACCGCTGCTGACTGCGGGCGACTCTTCTGCGGTTTTTCGCGCCGACGTGCCGTAGCACCCGGAGCGACGTGGTTTTCAGTCCGGCCGCCGTAGTTCTCGTAACTAACCATGGGGAACGGGAAAGACCACTACTACAACAAGTCCAAGCAGGAGGGCTATCGGACGCGGGCGGCGTACAAGCTCCAGCAGATCGACGACGAGTTCGACGTACTCTTCGGCGGCGCGACGGTCGTCGACCTCGGCGCAGCGCCGGGCGGCTGGCTGCAGGTCGCCGCCGAGGAGACCGGCGCGCGCGGGAAGGTCGTCGGCGTGGACTTCCAGCGCATCGACGAAATCGAGGACGCCGAGGCTGGCATCCAGACCATCAAGGGCGACATGACCGAGGCGGACACCCGCGAGGACATCGAGCGCGCCGCGCCGGGCGGCATCGACGTCGTCATCTCGGACATGGCCCCGAACATGACCGGCGAGTACAACCTCGACCACGCGCGCTCCGTGCACCTCGCGCGGATGGCGCTGGACACCGCCCGCGAGTTACTGAACGACGGCGGGCACTTCGTCGCGAAGGTCTTCGACGGGCAGGACTATCAGGACTACCTCGCGGACGTCGAGGAGGAGTTCGCGTTTACGCGGACGTACACGCCGGACGCGTCGCGCGACTCCTCTTCGGAGCTGTACGTGGTGGCGAAGAACCGCGTGAACGCGCCAATCGAGAAAGGCGACACCATCGAGGTCGACATCGTCGACGAGGGCGACGAGGGCGACGGCGTCGCGAAGGCTGACGGCTACACGCTGTTCGTCGCGGACGCCAACGAGGGCGAGACTATCGAGGTGGAAGTGACGGACGTGAAGCCGAACTTCGGGTTCGCCGAGCGCCGCGACTAGCGGTCGGCGAGCAGCCGCCGGACGCCGTAGACGAACGGCGTGTCGGCGACCGCAATGCCGAGTTTGAGGACGTACTGCCCGACGATGAGCGCGAGAATCTGGTTCTGTCCGTAGACCGGCCCGACGCCGAGCACCTGCGGTGCCGCCCAGAACGCGACGGTGACGAAGATGACGGTGTCGATGACCTGGCTGGTGGCCGTGGAGCCGACGTTGCGCAGCCAGAGGTACGCGCCGTCGGTGCGCCGGCGGATGGCGTGGAACGCGAGCACGTCCCAGTTCTGGCTGATTACGTACGCCAGCAGGCTGCCGGTGACGATGTTCGCCGACGACCAGAGCACGCCGGCGAACTCCGACTGGCCGACGCCGGAGAACGGCGCGATGGGCGCAACGATTGTGGTGTAGACGAGCGCGAGCATCACGAGCGTCATCGCGAACCCGACGTTCACGAGCACCTGGGCGGCGCGGCGGCCGTACAGCTCGGAGTAGCAGTCCGACGCGAAGAACGTCAGCGCGTACGCCAGCGCCGCGCCCGGCATCACCAGCGACGACCCGGTGAACGGCAGCGAGAACGGAATCTGGATCAACAGCAGTTTCGACGCCGTGAGCTGGGCGGTGACGAGTGCGGTGACGAACAGTCCGACGAGCGCGACCTGCCCGGCGACGAGGCGGTCCTCACTCCGCATCGTCGTCGAGCCTCCCGTGGCGGCCGTCGATTTCGTCGAGGATGTCGAGGTTCTTCCGGATGGACGCGCGCACGGCGTCGCTGCGGTTCACGAACTTGCCGTCGTCGCCGACGTGGCCGTCGAGGTCCTCCAGGAGCTCCTCGGGAATCTCGACGCTTATCTTGGGCATACCCCGAGAATATCACGGGAATATCTTAAGCCGTTCGTGTCGACGCGGAGCCGCCGCGGCGGCCGCCGAGAGTCACGATGGCGAGGATGGCGAGCCCGACGAGGTACATGAGCGCGATGGGCAACGCGATGAGCAGCATCGTGTAGAGGCTGTCGGGCGTGACGAGCGCGCTGAACGCGAACGCAGTGATGACCGGCACGCGCCAGCGCCGCCGCATCGTCTGGTAGGAGACGATGCCGCCGGCGTGGAACAGCACCATCGTCACCGGGATGTCGACGAGGATTCCGATGCCCACGGTCAGCAGGAACACCATCCACGCGAACGTGCTGACGGTGAAACTGATTATCATGCCGGCGTCGAGCGCGTCGTAGACGAGGAACGAGATGGCTTCGGGCGCGACGAACGAGTACCCGAGGTAGCTCCCGACCGCGAGGCCGCCGACGAGTCCGCCGCCCCAGACGGCGATGACGCGGCGGTCGCCGGTCACCCAGCCGCGGTCCGAGAGCGCGGGCCAGATGTAGTAGATGATGACCGGGAGCGTGCCGATGGCGGCCAACACCACGGAAATCTTCACTTGGAAGACGAGTGCCTCGACGGGGTGGAGCGTGATGGGCCACTCGCCGCCGGTCGCCAGCGGCCGGACGTCCGCCGGGATGCGCGCGATGAAGTTGTCCCGGAGCTCCCGGAACCCGCCGTAGTAGAGCCACCCGAAGATGCCGACCATCAGCGCCATGAACGTCCCGACGATGCGGAACGCCCGCGAGCGCAGGCTGGAGAACACGAACCGGATGTCGTAGTAGTAGCCGCCGATGTCGTCCTCGGTGGTCTCCTCCTCGGTGAACGCGTCCATCATCCCCGCGGCAGTGCTCTGGACGGTGTCGGACTCTTCCTCGGACGCCTGCTCCGCTTGGACCGCTTCTTCGTCGATGTCGGCGTGAACTTCGTCGAACCGGTCGAGAATCGCCTGCGCCTTCTCGTCGTCGTCGGCGTCGAGCGCGCGGTTGGCCGTCGAGAGCGCTTCGTCCTCGGTCAGCGACGCGAACGCTTCCGGGGGCGCGGCCCGCACGCCGGCGGCGTCGAGTTCGTCGAGGTCGATGTCGCCGGGGTTCTCGGGTTGACCGAGACGGGATTGTGCGACCTGCTGGGCGGCGCGGTCGATGGCGACGTACGTGTAGTACAGCGCCGCCGCGGTGAGGGCAACGACCGCGAACGCCGCGCCGAGCACCAGATAGCCGGTCGCGGGGGCGACGCCGAGTGCGTCGGCGACGGTCGGCACGCGGACCTGCGACCCGATGAATTCGAGGCCAGCGTTGAACGCCGCGACGCCGCCGTACTGGCCGGTCGCGTAGCCCGCGGCGAACCCGAGCACGCCGACGCCGAGCACGCGGTTCCAGCGCTCGCGGAACACGCCGCGGACGTCGACGTGCTCGCGGCCGCGCTTCATCGTCACGACGACTTTCGCGCAGTACAGCGAGAGGCCGTACAGCATGATGAGCGGGGACGCCCACAGAATCTGGGTGAACGGGTCCGGCGGCGAGAAGAACGCGCCGAACGCGAAGATGCCGACGACCGCGTACTTCCACTTGTCGCGGAACGTCTCGTAGGGGATGATGCCGGAGTACGAGAACGCCGACACCGCCAGCGGGAGCTGGGCCGCCAGCGCAAAGGAGAGCGCGAGGAAGAGGATGAACTCCGTCCACTTCACGATGGAGTACTTCGGCGCGAGCCCCGCGCCCACGGCGTTGCTCGCGAGGAAGTCGAACATCAGCGGGAAGAACAGGAAGTACGCGTACGCGACGCCGGCCGATGCCAGCCCCGCACAGACGAGCGCGACGAGCGCGACGTTGAGCCGGGAGACGGAGACGTCGGGGATGATTTCGCGCTCCACGAGCGGCTCGCGGGCGTGGTAGAGGAGGACCGGGATGGCGAGCGCAGCCCCCGTGAACAGGCCGATTTTCACCTGCATCAGGATGACGTCGAACGGCGTCTGCGCGATGACGTTGGCGGTCTCGACGAGGAGGTCTTCCTCGAGCTTCGGCCAGACGTACAGCCGCATCGCCATGATGCCGCCGACGAGCCCGACGACGAACGCGATGAAGACGTGCTGGAGCTTCGACTGGGCGGTCCGGAGCATCACACCGAGCGTCTGCCGGCCGGACTCGATGGTGCGGGCCGTACTGGGGTCTATCGGGCCCGAACCGGAGCTACTCATTAAGTCGGGCTAACCCACTCGCAATTATCAATCTTCCCGTCCGCGCCCAAAAGAAAGCCTATAACGCCCCCGTCGCCAAAGCACGGACACGAATGGCCGAGGAACCGGACGGCGGGCGCGACCGCAACCACGACTGGGAGGGGCTCGCGCCAGCCGTCCGTCCCGTCGATAGCGCGGACAGCGGGCACAGCGAGTGGGGCGACCTCTCGCCCGCAGTCCGCCGCGTCGACGGCGCTGACGGCTACGCAGGCCCGCGGGTCACCCGCGACGACGAGTGGTGCGACCTCACGCCCGCCGTCGAACGCGTCGAAACCGACGACGGCGACGAGTGGGACTGGGACGACGACGCCATCGCGGCCGCGGGCGACAAGAGCGCCGACCCCGCGTCGGGCGGCGAACCCGAACTGCTCGCCGACGACGACCACCAGGCCGACGACCCCGACGAGGACGCCGCGCTCGACCCGCGCGAGAACTCCGTCGTCGACGCCGAGGAGAACCCGGCACCGCCGGACGACGGTATCGGCTTGGACGCCCCCGAGTCCGACGTCGAAGAGCCGCTGGCCGTCCACGTCGAGGAGATGGTCAAGCGGCTCGCCATCGTCATCGCCGTCGCCGCGCTCGTCAGCGTCGTCGTCTTCCCGCTCACGGAGGGCCTCATCACCACCATCTGGAACTACGTCCTCCCCGGCGGCGAAGCCGTCGACCCCCGCGTCTACCAGCCCCTCGAACTCGTCATCACGCAGGTGAAGGTTGCGAGCCTCGCGGGCCTCGTCATCGCGTTGCCCGTGTTCGTCTACGAGTCCTACGCGTTCATGCGCCCCGGCCTCTACCGCCACGAGCGCCGCTACTACCTCGCCGCCGTCCCGACGAGCCTCGTGCTCGCCGTGCTCGGCGTCCTCTTCGCGTACCTGCTCGTGCTCCCGTACACGATGAACTACTTCCAGGGCTACACCGAAGGGACCGCCGACGTCGCGTTCGCCCTGGGCTCGACGTTCAACCTCATCCTCATGGTGATGGGCTACCTCGCGGTGGTCTTCCAGATTCCGCTGTTCATCATGCTCGCCATCATGCTCGGCGTCACCACCCGCCAGTGGCTCGAAGACCGCCGCCTCCTCTTCTGGGCGGCGTTCGCCGGCATCTCGTTCACGTTCGGCGCTATCGACCCGACCGGCGTGGTCCCCATCATCGTCGCCCTCACGATGATTGCCCTCTTCGAAGGGACGCTCGCGCTGCTGCGGTGGACGGGTAACTAAAAGCCCACTTTTTGCGCTGCGGGGGTGCGCCTTCGGCGCACCCCGCTCGGCAAAAACTTGCGGAAAAAGCACTCCTCGCTCCTGCCGCGCCCTGCGGGCGCGTTAGTCGGTCGTCGGCCTGCGCTCCCTTCGGTCGCGCAGTGAACCGCGAGCGCCATACGGCGCTCGCGGATGCCGCGCCTCGTCATCCGGTCCGCTGCTCTCGCCGAGCGCGTGGGTTTTTGGTCGGCGGTCGACCACGCTACGGGTATGAAGAACACGGGCGGCAGCGACGCGGCGAAGCGGCGCGCGGGCGAGGCGGCGGCCGACGACGTCGAGCACGGGATGGTCGTCGGGCTCGGGACGGGGAGCACGGCGGCGCACGCGATTCGCGCCATCGGCGAGCGCGACCTCGACGTCGAGGGCGTGCCGACCTCCTACCAGTCCCGCCGACTCGCCATCGAGGCGGGGATTCCGTTGACGACGCTGGAGGAGGCGTCCGTCGACCTCGCCATCGATGGAGCCGACCAGGTCGCGGGCACGGACCTCGTGAAGGGCGGCGGCGCGGCGCACGCCCGCGAGAAGTACGTGGACGCCAGTGCGGACCGCTTCGTCGTCGTCGCGGACCCCTCGAAGGAGGTGGACGCGCTGGACTACCCCGTGCCAGTCGAAGTGCTGCCGGACGCGCAGCCGGTCGTCGCCGAGCGCGTGCGCGGACTCGGTGGGGAGCCCGAACTCCGCGCCGCCGAGCGGAAGGACGGCCCCGTGGTGACGGACAACGGAAACCTCGTGCTGGACTGCGAGTTCGGCGCGCTTGACGACCCCGGCGAGGTGGCGGCGGCGCTGTCGGAACTCCCGGGCGTCGTCGAACACGGGCTGTTCGTCGGGCTGGCCGACGCTGTCTACGTGGGGACTGACGACGGCGTACGGGTCACGGACGCGTAGCTACGGGGCGTGGCGTCGCAAAAAACGGAAGGGTCGAACCTGGTTACAGGTCGCGCGGCTGGACGGTCTTGCGACCGTTGGACTCGGCGCGTGCCGCGGCGTCTTCGAGGAGCTCCGACACTTCTTCGTCGAGCGCCTCGTAGAAGTCGGAGGCAACGTTCTTGTCGTCGAGTTCTTCCTTCACAGCGGCCTTGACGATGAGGTCTGCCATACGACCTGGTTTTTTCCTCGCCTCCTTATAAGGCTTCCCATAAGACGCGGCCGTAGCGGCCACTCACGCCTTCCTACAGGCGCACGCGCGGTGAATCCTGTCGGTGAGCGCTGGCAATCGCTCGCGTACAGCCGGGAACGAGAACTCAGATTTGAATTCGGCCAAATTTTGTTCGAAATTGGGAAAACCCACTTGTTTGGGTGTGGTGTATCCTCACATACTGGCCACTCGCGCCAGGGACCACGATAATGCCCCGCTGTGACCACTGCGACGCCCACGTCTCCGAGAACTTCGCGCGCGTGTTCGCCGACGAGGCCGGCCGCCTCCACGCGTGCCCGAACTGTGCGGCGAACGTCGGCATCGCCGAAGTGTCGAAAGACCGCGCCCGCCGGGCCTGACCGAAACGCAGTCCTTTCCGTACGCCCTCGCTTCAGGCGTGCATTACGTCTATCTGTTGGAGTGCAGCGACGACACCTACTACACGGGCTACACGACGGACGTCGAGCGCCGCGTCGCCGAACACGACGCCGGCGACGGCGCGAAGTACACGCGCGGCCGCACCCCCGTCACCCTCCAGTACGTCGAGCCCTTCGAGACGAAGTCCACGGCGATGAGCCGGGAGTACGAACTCAAACAGCGCTCGCGCGGACAGAAGGAGAAACTCGTGGCCGAGCAAGACGACCCGTGGCCGGCCTGAACTGGCGAGTGCGACCGCGTGGACCGCAGGGATTTTGACGCGACGCAGCGACGCTCCGGGCATGGACGGCATCTCCTTCGGGACGGACGGCTGGCGGGCGACGCTGGACGTGTTCACGAGCGGGCGCGTCCGCTCGGTCGCACAGGCTACCGCGGACTACCTCGCCAGCGAAGGCCACACCGGCGAAACCGTCGCGGTCGGCTACGACGCCCGCGAGACGTCGGAAGGGTTCGCCGAGGACATCGCGGACGTACTCACGGCGAACGGCTTCGACGTGCTGTTGCCCGAGCGCGACTGCCCGACGCCGCTGGTCGCACACGCCATCGTGGAGCGCGACCTCGCGGGCGCGCTCGTCGTCACGGCCTCGCACAACCCACCGGAGTACAACGGCGTGAAGTTCATTCCCGAGGACGGCGCGCCAGCGCTCCCCGAGGTCACCGAGGCCATCGAGGCAAACCTCCGCGAACCCGTGGAGGGCGCAGCGCAGGGCGACGTCCGCGAGGTCGACCTCGTGACGCCGCACGCCGAGCACTGTCGCGACCTGATAGACGCGGACCTCTCCGGGCTGACGGTCGTGTACGATGCGATGCACGGGAGCGGCCGTGGCGTCACCGACGACCTACTGGAAGCCGCCGGCGCGGAAGTGATTCGGGAGCGCTGCGACCGCGACCCCGAGTTCGGCGGTACGCCGCCCGAGCCCGACGAGGCGAACCTGCAGGGGCTCGCGCTCGCCGTCGACGAACACGACGCTGACTTCGGCGTCGCCAACGACGGGGACGCCGACCGCGTCGCCGTCGTCACACCCGAACGCGGCGTCCTCGACGGGAACCGGTTCTACGCGCTCGCCTACGACTACCTCCTCAAATCCGACGCGGGTCCCGCAGTCCGCACGGTGTCGACGACGTTCCTCGTGGACCGCCTCGCCGACGCCCACGGCTGCGAGGTCGTGGAGACGCCGGTCGGCTTCAAGTGGGTCGCGGACGCGATGGGCGAGCACGACGCCCTGTTCGGCGGCGAGGAGTCCGGCGGGTACACGATGCGCGGGCACGTCCGCGAGAAGGACGGCATCCTGATGGCGCTGCTGGCGGCCGCCGCGGCCAGCGAACGCCCGCTCGACGACCGCCTCGACGCCATCGCCGACGAGTACGGCGACATCCACCAGGACAAGGTGAGCGTCGACTGCCCGGACGACCGCAAGGTCGCGGTTCTGGACGAACTCGAGGACCGCCTCCCCGACGAGGTCGCCGGCGTCCCAGTCGAGCGCGTCAACGACACGGACGGCTTCAAAATCCTGCTCGCGGACGGCTCGTGGCTGCTCGTTCGACCCTCGGGCACGGAGCCGAAGATGCGGGTGTACGCGGAGGGCGACAGCCCCGAGCGCGTCGCGGACCTCCTCGCGGCGGGCCGCGACCTCGTCGAACCGCTAGTCTAGAATTCCCCGATACCGGTCGCCTCGTTTCTCGCAGTCGAAACCTAATGAATCGTAGAACGGCTTCACGCCCGGGTCGAAGTCCGCCGTCAGCGGCGTCCACTCGCCGGCGGCGTGTTCGACGAGCGCGGTGCCGATGCCGTCCGCGCGCCGCCGGCGGCGCACGGCGATGGCCTCGATGTGGACGCCTTCCTCCCGCCGGGTAGCGACGAGCGCGCCGACGATGCGGTTGTCGTCGTCCGCCACGACGACCCTGCCGGCGTCGATGCGTCGCTGTGCGGTCTCACTGGAGAGTTCGAGGTTCGCGCCGTCGAGCACGCGCATCACGCCGAGGTGGTCGCGGGCCGACGCCCGGCGAACCACGACACCGCGCGGTCCGGGTGTCGGCACGTTACCCACCCCGGATGAGCCGCAGCACGCGCACGTGCTCGGCATCGACGGGCTGGTCCTCGGGAACGGGCGTCCCGTCGACCATCACCGAGACCTCGTGCGGGCTGACCTCAATTGATTCGAGGAGGTCGGCGTACGTCTCGTCGGTCACGTCGAACTCGTGGGTGTCCTCGCCGACCACCTCGACGGTCACGCGCATGACTGCTGGTAGCCGGCGGGCGGCCTTAGGGGCCGCGATTGCGACGGTCAGGCCGTCGATTCAGTGTCGCCGCCGCGCCGGTGGCGGACGTGCTGGTAGCCCGCGACGGTGAGGCCGCCGAGCCCGAACAGCAGCACGACGAGCTCGATGAGGTCGCCGAGGAACGGCGCGTAGCTGACGACGTGGACCGCGAGCACGCCGGCGACGAGTGCGAGCCAGCGACTCTCGCGGTCGGCGAGTCCGAGTATCCACTCGCCGACGGCGTACGCACCCCAGACGTACGAGAGCACGAGCACGAGCGCGTAGAGGACCATTCCGACGACGGCTATCGGGACGCCGACGATGGTGAACAACAGCAGGACGAAGACGAACGGTGCGCCGACGAGTGTGAGGAAGCCCGCGCCGAGCGTGCGTAGCGGCGAGTTCGCGGTGGCGTCGGCGACGGTCGCGGAGACGCCGGGGAGCGCGACCAGCAGGAGCGCGCCGACGAACAGCGTGAGCGCGAGGACGTACAGCGTCACGAGCCACCCCGCGATGTTGGGGAGCACGGAGACCTGCATCGAGCCGAGGTCGGAGTCGTGGCGGACCTCGCCGCCGACGGTGGCGCCGTCGGCCTGCGTGAATTCGCCGTCGTAGACGAAGTCGCCGCCGACCGAGGCGGTCGAGGTCAGCGTGACGCTCCCAGCGCCGACCCGCACGCTCCCGTTGACCGTGCCGGCGTGGGTGAACGAGCCCGCGCCGGCTTTCACGTCACCGCGGACGACGCCGGTCTCGGTGATGTCGATGCTGCCGCCGGCGGCGTCGACGCTGCCCTCGACGGTGCCGGCGATGCGAATCGACCCGGCGGCTCCCCCGAGGTTGCCGGTGACGGTGCCGGACTCGGTGACGTCGACGGTGCCGGCGAACGCTTCGAGGTCGCCTTGGACGGTGCCGCGGATGACGACCGTGCCGCCGGTCGCCTGCAGGCCGTCGGTGACAGTCTGGCCTTCCTCGACGACAATTGTGCCGCCGGCCTGGTCGTCGGCGGCGGCAGCGGCGACGCCGGCGAACGTCGAGACCGCGAGGACGGCAGCGAGGGCGAACGCGAGCGCACGGCGGGGAGTGGAGGGACGCATGGTCGATCTGTCACCCCTCACGGACTTAACTTTAGGTGTGCGTCGGGCCGTAGACCACCCGTTTCGCGGGCGTAGCGGGATACAGCGCGCAGTCGTCGAGGCGGCTGCTCGCCGTCTCGCGGCCTTTAAGGCCGGGTAGGGCCTGAGTGTGCGTATGGCAGACGCCGCCGGCGGTCGGCAGGAAATCTGGGTGGAGAAGTACCGACCACAGAGGCTCGAAGACGTCGTCGGGCACCCCTCGATTACCGAGCGCCTCCGGAGCTACGTCGACCGCGACGACCTCCCGCACCTCCTCTTTGCGGGGCCCGCGGGCACCGGGAAAACTACCGCCAGCTTGGCCATCGCGAAAGAAATCTACGGCGACGACTGGCAGGACAACTTCCTCGAGCTGAACGCCAGCGACGAGCGCGGCATCGACGTGGTCCGGGACCGCATCAAGGACTTCGCGCGCACGTCGTTCGGCGGCTACGACCACCGCATCATCTTCCTCGACGAGGCCGACGCGCTCACCGACGACGCACAATCAGCGCTGCGCCGCACGATGGAGCAGTTCTCCGAGAATACGCGGTTCATCCTCTCGTGTAACTACTCCTCGAAGATTATCGACCCGATTCAGTCCCGCTGTGCGGTGTTCCGGTTCTCCCCTATTGACGACGACGCGGTCGCCGCCCACCTCCGCGACCTCGCGGACCGCGAGGACCTCGAATACACGGACGACGGCATCGACGCGCTCGTCTACGCCGCGGACGGCGACATGCGCCGCGCCATCAACGCCCTGCAGGCGGCGTCGGCGACCGGCGACGTGGTCGACGAGGAGACCGTCTTCGCCATCACGGCGACCGCCCGCCCCGAGGAAATCGAGGACATGGTCACCGAAGCCATCGCGGGCGACTTCACGGCCGCGCGCTCGACGCTCGACGACCTCATCTCGAACCGCGGGCTCGCCGGCGGCGACATCATCGACCAGGTCCACCGCTCGGTCTGGGAGTTCGACGTCGAGGAGGCGGCCGCAGTCCGGCTGCTCGACCGCCTCGGCGAAGCCGACTACCGCATCGCGGAGGGAGCCAACGAGCGCGTCCAACTCGAAGCGCTGCTGGCCTCGGTGGCGCTGAACGCTCGGGAGTAACCGCGAGCGCGGCGAACGGGTGTTTCTGCGGGCGCGAACGATAGGACTCTTCCCGACGCATCCGCACGAACGTGTAATGGCAGACCTCCCCGAGTACCAGGAGCAGGTCATCGAGACGATTTCGACGCTGGACGACGTGCCGATGGCGCTGCTGTACTACGCGCCCAACGGCCCCGAAATGTTCCTCCAGAACGACCACCGGAACCGCGACGACGTCTCCCCACACGTCGGCCTGCTGGCGGCGTACACCATCCAGGTCGCGCAGGACAGCGGCAACGACACCAGCGAGATTCTGCACGCAGTCGACGAGAAGATTCACAAGTGGGCCGACGATGGCGTCGCCATCACCGCCGAGGAGCGCGGCGGCCCGGACTTCGACGGCGACGAGGAGTAGCCGCTACTGCTGGAGGTCCGCGGGCGGGCCGCCCGGCAGGTCGTCGCGGTCGTGGGGCGCGAAGAAGTCCGGGTTCGGGCCCGTGGGGACGAGGCGCTTGGGGTTGAGGTGGCCGTGGCTGCGGTAGTAGTGCTGCTTGACGTGGTTCATGTCGAGCGTGTCCGCGACGCCGGGGGACTCACGGGTCGCTTCGCTCCCCGTTCGTTCGTTCGGCGTCCCCTCACCCCGTTCGGCGACGCCCGTCTGGCAGAGGTCGCGGAGGTACGGCCAGAGGTTGTCGTAGTCGACGATGCGGTTGCGGTTGCACTTGAAGTGCGTGTGGTAGACCTCGTCGAAGCGATAGAGGGTGGTGAACATCGCGACGTCGGCTTCGGTGAGCACGTCACCTGCGAGATAGCGCTGGTCGGCCAGGAGGTCGTCGTAGTGCGCGAGCGCCTCGAAGAGGTCGTCGGCGGCGTTGTCGTACGCGCGCTGGCTGTCCGCGAACCCCGCGCGGTAGACGCCGTTGTTGATGGGGTCGTAGATGTCCTCGATGAGGCGGTCGACCTCGTCCTGGTAGCCCTCGGGGTAGAGGTCGACGTCGCGGGTGGCGACCTCGTCGAAGGCGACGTCGAGCATCCGCATGATCTCCTCGCTCTCGTTGTTCACGATGGTGTCCGCGTCCGTGTCGTAGAGCACGGGCACGGTGACGCGGCCGGTGTACTCGGGGTCGGCCTGCGCGTACACCTCGCGGAGGTAGTCGGAGCCGAAGCGGTGGTCGGGGGTCGCGCCGGGCTTGTCGGGGTCGAACTCCCAGCCCTGGTCGTAGCGCACGGGGTCGACGACGCTGACGGAGACGGCGTCTTCGAGGCCCTTGAGCGCGCGCGTGAGCAGCGTGCGGTGCGCCCACGGACAGGCGTAGGAGACGTAGAGGTGGTAGCGCCCGGACTCGGCGGGGACGTCCTCGCCGACCCAGTCGCGGAACGTCGTCTCCTCGCGCTCGAACTCGCCGCTCTCGCCGTGCTCTATCATCTCCTCCTCGGTGCGCCACTCGCCGTCCACCATGCGTCCCATGGACGGGGGAATGTGCGCCGGCGGTTTAGCGGTTGAGGGCGCGGCCCGTCTCGCCGGCTACACGAACGCGCGCACGGAGTTGTCGTACATCGCGCCGGCCTCGTCCTTGATGCAGATGCCGGCGTACAGCACGTCGTCGACGACGATGGGCGCGCCGTACGTGAGGTGGAAGACGTCCTCCGTGAGTTCGAACTGGATGTCTCCCGTTTCGGAGTCGAGCGCGAACAGCGGTTCGCCGCCGACGTACAGCGTCCCGCCGCCGACCGCCATCCCCGTCAACTGGGTGCGGTCGCTGGCCGCACGCCAGTCCTCGTCGCCGGCGTCGTCGTAGGCCACGATGTCGTCGACGGTGAGGACGAACAGCCGGCCGTTCGCGTGCGCCGGGCGGGTGTACACTTTCGTGCCGGCGTCCGCCGACCAGCCGCGCTTGCCGTCCGTGGAGACAGTTTGTACGGTGCCGTCGCGCGCGACGACGTGGATGCGCTCGTCCGCGACGATGGGCGCGAACGGGAGCGCGGCCTCGGTGGACAGCGACCACGACGGGTCGCCCGTCTCCGGGTCGAGCGCGTACAGCGCGCCCGAGGTCGTGCCGTCGTCGGCGAGGTGCGTGGCGGTGACGTAGAGCGTGTCGTCGGCGGACGCGGGCGTGCCGAGCACGTAGCTCCGTGGGGCGTCCGGCACGTCGAAGCGCCAGCCGCGCTCGCCACTTTCCGGGTCGAGCGCCTGCACGTAGCCGCGGTCGTCCGCCTTCGCGGCGACGTAGAGGCGGTCGCCGTCGTGGGCGACCGTGGACGTCACCGAGAGGTCGGTGCGCCACTGCTGGCTGCCGTCCGCGGGGTCGAGCGCACGCACGGAACCGGGGAGGTCGGTGTTGACCCCGCCAGACTCCTTGGCGGCGACGAACAGGGAGCCGTCGCGGTGCGTGGGCGGGTACTGGTGGGGGAGCGCGCCGAGGTCGGTGTCCCACTCGGATTCGCCGGTAGCGGCGTCGAACGCCCACATGGACTCGCCGCTCCCGACGAACAGCCGGCCGTCCGCGACCGCGGGCTCGCGGAGGGTGTAGATGCCGTCGACGAACCCCTCCCAGACCTGCGTCGGGTCGCCGGCGACGCCGCTGGCGTTCGGGTTGTGGCCGGTGTGGGCCGGCGTGTAGCCGTACGTCGTCCAACTGGCGTCGCTCGCCAGCGAGATTTCGCGCTCCGATGCGGTGGTGGACTGGTCGGGCTGGGAGGACTCGGGGGCGTCCGCGGGCGCGGTGCAGCCGGCGGTCGCGGTCGCCGCCGCGCCGAGCGCGCCGAGCAGGGCGCGCCGCGAGAACCGACGGTTGGGCATGGTAGCGCGATTACGGGGCGGCAGCCGTAAGCCTGACGCTCCCCCGAGAACGGCGGGCTCGGGGCCACGAGTCAGCCCCGGAACTGTTTTACTCGTCGGTCGGCCACCATACTGGTAATGAGCGACCTCGAGTCGGCGTACCGCCTCGACTACTTCGAGGAGGAGGACTTCGAGCGACGGGAGTGCACGGAGTGTGGGGCGCACTTCTGGACGCGCGACCCGGACCGTGAGACGTGCGGCGAACCACCCTGCGAGGACTACCAGTTCATCGACGACCCGGGGTTCGACGACGAGTACACCCTCGAAGAGATGCGCGAGCGGTTCCTCTCCTTCTTCGAGGCCCACGACCACGAACGCATCGACCCGTACCCGGTCGCGGCGAACCGGTGGCGCGACGACGTGCTGCTGACGCAGGCCTCCATCTACGACTTCCAGCCGCTGGTGACCTCGGGGCAGACGCCGCCGCCGGCGAACCCCCTCACCATCAGCCAGCCCTGCATCCGGATGCAGGACATCGACAACGTCGGAAAGACGGGTCGGCACACGATGGCGTTCGAGATGATGTCGCACACGGCGTTCAACGCCCGCGAGGACGCCGAGGAGGAGTACGCCTACGAGGGTGAGGTCTACTGGAAGGAGGAGACAGTCGCCTACTGCGACGAGTTCTTCGTCGACATGGGTGCGGACCCGGAGGAGATCACGTACATCGAGGACCCGTGGGTCGGCGGCGGGAACGCCGGGCCGGCGTTCGAGGTCATCTACAAGGGCGCGGAGCTCGGGACGCTCGTCTTCATGTCGATGGAGCAGGACCCCGAGGGCGACTACGAGATGAAGGACGGCAACCGCTACAGCCCGATGGACACGTACATCGTGGACACGGGCTACGGGCTGGAGCGCTGGACGTGGGTGAGCCAGGGCACACCCACCGTCTACGAGGCCATCTACCCCGAGGCCATCGAGTTCCTGAAAGCACAGGCGGGTATCGAGCACACCGAGGCGGAAGAGCAGCTCGTCCACCGCGCGGCGAGGCTCGCGGGCCACCTCGACATCGACGAGGCCGAGGACATCGAGGCGGCGCGGGACAACATCGCCGACCAGCTCGGCGTCGAGACCGAGCGGCTCCTCGACCTGCTGCGCCCGCTCGAGGACATCTACGCTATCGCGGACCACTCCCGGACGCTGGCGTACATGTTCGGTGACGGCATCGTGCCGTCGAACGTCGGCACGGGCTACCTCGCGCGCATGGTGCTGCGCCGCACGAAGCGCCTCGTGGACAACGTCGGCGCGGACGTGCCACTGGACGAACTCGTGGACATGCAGGCCGAGCGCCTCGACTACGAGAACCGCGACACCGTCCGCAGCATCGTCCGCAGCGAGGTCGAGAAGTACGCCGAGACGCTGGAACGCGGCGGCCGGAAGGTCCGCCAACTCGCCGAGGAGTACGCCGAGCGCGGCGAGGCGATTCCGACCAGCGAACTCATCGAACTGTACGACTCCCACGGCATCCAGCCGGACATGGTCGAGGACATCGCCAGCGAGGTCGGCGCGAGCGTGGACGCTCCCGACGACTTCTACTCGCTGGTCGCCGAGCGCCACGACTCCGCGGAGCCGCTCGAAACCGAGGAGAGCGAGGACGAGCGCCTCGACGACCTCCCGGAGACGGAGGCGCTGTACTACGACGACCCCTACCGCTCGGAGTTCGAGGCGGTCGTGCTCGACGTCTTCGAGCGCGAGGAGGACGGCGAGGAGGTGTACGACGTGGTGCTCGACCAGACGATGTTCTACCCCGAGGGCGGCGGCCAGCCGGCCGACCACGGCACGCTGGCGACGGACGACCAGTCCGTCGACGTCGTGGACGTCCAGAAGCGCGACGGCGTGGTGCTCCACCGCACTACGGACGACCCCGGGAAGGGCGAGTTCGTGCGCGGCCAAATCGACATGGAGCGCCGCCAGCGCCTGATGGCCCACCACACCGCGACGCACGTGGTCGTCCACGCCGCCCGCGAGGTGCTCGGCGAGCACGTCCGGCAGGCGGGCGCGCAGAAGGGCACGGAGAGTTCGCGCATCGACGTCCGGCACTACGAGCGCATCGAGCGCGAGACGGCCAAGCGCATCGAGCGCGTCGCCAACGACATCGTGCGCGAGAACACGAGCGTGCAGCGCGAGTGGCCCCACCGCCACGAGGCCGAGGAGAAGTACGGCTTCGACCTCTACCAGGGCGGGATTCCGGCGGGCGAGAACATCCGCCTGATTCACGTCGCCGAGGACGTCCAGGCCTGCGGCGGGACGCACGTCAACCGCACCGGCGAAATCGGGGCCATCAAACTGCTGAACACCGAGCGCGTGCAGGACGGCGTCGAGCGGCTGACGTTCGCCGCGGGCGACGCCGCCGTCGAGCACGTCCAGGAACTGGAGGACGACCTGCTGGCGGCCGCGGAGACGTTCGACGTGGCACCGAGCGAGGTGCCCGAGACCGCCGAGCGATTCTTCACGGAGTGGAAGGAGCGCGGGAAGACCATCGAGGACCTCAAAGAACAGGTCGCGGAGGCCCGCGCCTCGGGCGGCGCTGGCGGCGAGGAGGTCGAGGTCGCGGACGCGACGGCGGTCCTCCAGCGCCTCGACGGCGACATGGACGAACTCCAGGCGACGGCGAACGCGCTCGTCGCCGAGGGCAAGATAGCAGTCGTCGGCTCCGGGCAGGACGGCGCGCAGTTCGTCGTCGCGGTGCCGGAGGGCGTGTCTGTGAACGCGGGCGACGTGGTCGGCGAACTCGCGAGCATGGTCGGCGGCGGCGGCGGCGGCCCGCCGGACTTCGCGCAGGGCGGCGGCCCCGACACGGAGAAACTCGACGAGGCGCTGGAAGCCGCGCCGGAGATTCTGCGGGAAGTCGCGAGCGCGTAGGCGAACGTCTTCGGGAGACGGCTCATTCTGTCGGCGGCGGTAGGCCCAGTGGATGCAGGCGCACACGAGACTCGAAGACGGCGACGTGGTATCGTCCGTCGACGAACTGGTCGGCGAGACGCCGCTGCTCCGACTAGACGCGTTCGCACAGAACCTCCTCGGGAAGGTCGAGGCCGCGAACCCGTATTCGGTGAAAGACCGCATCGCCCGCGAGATGCTGGACGCCGCTGAGGACGCCGGCGACCTCGAACCCGGCGGGACGGTCGTGGAGTCCACGAGCGGGAACACGGGCATCGGGCTGGCGTCGGTCGCGGCCGCCCGGGGCTACGATTGCGTGTTGACGATGCCCGAGTCGATGTCCGAGGAGCGGCGCGCGCTGCTCGGCGCGCTCGGCGCGGACCTCGAACTGACGCCCGCCGACGAGGGGATGGGCGGCGCGAACGAGCGTGCCGCGGAGCTCGCCGCGGAGCGCGAGAACGCGATACTGGCGCGGCAGTTCGAGAACCCCGCGAACGCCCGCGCCCACCGCCGGACCACCGGCCCGGAAATCTACGAAGACACCGGCGGCGCGGTCGACGCGGTCGTCGCCGGCGTCGGCACGGGCGGCACCATCACGGGCGTCGGCCGCTACCTCACCGAGGACGAGAGTGCGGACGTGACGATGGTCGGGGTCGAACCCGACGCGTCGCCGACGCTTTCCGAGCGCAGTGACGCGAGCCACGCCATCCAGGGTATCGGCCCGGGCTTCCTCCCGGACGTACTGGACACGGACGTCGTCGACGAGGTGCGCAGCGTCGAAGACGAGGCGGCGAAGGCGGCGGCGCGGCGGGTCGGCCGCGAGGCCGGCCTGCTCGTCGGCATCTCCGCGGGCGCGGCGGTCGCGGCGGCCGCGGAGTACGCCCGCGAGCACCCCGACGAGGTGATCGTTGCCGTGCTCCCGGACGGCGGCGAACGCTACCTCTCGACGGACCTCTACGAGGCCTGACTACTGTTCTGACGTGTCGCCGACGCCGTCGAGGCCGAGCACGTGCTCGGCGGCGGCGGCGACTTCGGGGACGTGCTCGTCGGGCGCGTAGACGCCGAAGCGCCACTGCACGCGCTGGGATTCCTGTAAGCCCTGCACGAGCGGGGACTGCTGGTCGAGCGGGCGGACGTCGTCCCCGACGACGACGCGCACGGAGGATTCGGGCATCGACGGGTGGCCGGGGTTGTCCACGACGACCTCGCTGTCGGGGACGCCGGCGGTGTCGGCAATCTCGCGCTCGAACTCACGGACGGCCGCGTAGTCGGCGTCCACGACGTCGCCGGGGACGTCGCCGCGTTCGGCCCAGACGGCGCGCTTGTAGAGGTCGCGCTCGGTGATGCGGCGGGCGGCGTCGGCGGTGGCGTCGTGCTCGCGGAGCGCGCCGAGGAGTTCGGCGTCGGTCATGCGCGCGAACGACTCGGGGTCGATGGCGGCAGTGTCGAGGAGGCGTTCGCCCGCGCGATCGAGCATCGACCCCGCGATGCGGGAGACGTGGTGGCGGTAGACGGTCGCGTTCATCAGCGCGCGCCCGACCAGCAGGGATTCGGCGGTCGCGACGTTGCCTTCCGCGAGCACGAGGTCGTCGCCGCGGAAGGTGAGCGCGCGCAGCAGCCGGCCGTAGTCGATGGTGCCGTAGGGGACGCCGGAGTGGTGGGCGTCCCGCACGAGGTAGTCCATCCGGTCCACGTCCAGTTCGCCCGCGACGAGCTGGCCGAGTTTGCCGTCGCCGCGGACGGTCGCGGCGACCCGGTCGGGGTCGAGGCCGTGGTCGCGGAGCACAGCCCCAATATCGCCGTCCACGAGGAGGTGGGCGACGTCGTCGTGGTGGCGGCCGAGGTGGCGCTGAATGATGCCCTCGGTCTGGTGGCCGTAGGGACCGTGGCCGACGTCGTGGAGGAGCGCGGCGGCGCGGACGGTGTCGGCGCGCGCGCCGGTGACGTCGAGGTTGGCGAGCGCGCGGTCGGCGAGGTGGTAGACGCCCAGCGAGTGCTCGAAGCGCGTGTGGTTCGCCGAGGGGTAGACCAGCCGAATCGTCGAGAGCTGCTTGATGTGGCGCAGGCGCTGGACGGGCGGCGTGTCCAGCAGGGCTTCGGCGACGCCGTCGACCTCCACCCAGTCGTGAACGCTGTCCTTGATGGCGCGCATCCTACGTCAGAGGAGGGAGCGAGCGCACCAAAGGTGGTTCGGAGACGTCGCGAACGTTTGCGTCGTTCCGTAGAGTTATGTTCTAGTACGTTAGTCGTTACCACGCAGCGCATCGGATAGTCCGACTACCGACGGGAGAGGCGGAGACGGCCTGTCATCCCCGTCTCCGACACCGCGACAGGACGTGTGGGTGCCGAAACGCCTTTTGACTGTGGTCGACTTCGAACTGCCATGAACCGGCCACGCGTCGCGTTGCTGAACGCGGCCCACGACCCGACCGACACCACGCGGAACTTCCGCCGCGAACTCGACGCGGAGCTCGTGGAGTTCCACGCCGCCGACGGCGACCTCCCCGACAGCCACGATTACGACGGAGTCCCCGGGAGCGACGCGACCGGGGGCTCGTCGAACGAGCGATGCGAGTTCGACGGCGTCGTCGTCACGGGGTCGCGGTCGTCGGTGTACTGGGACGAGGACTGGATCGACCCGCTCGTGGCGTACGTCGCGGACTGCCACGACGCGGGCGTCCCCGTCCTCGGGGTCTGTTTCGGCCACCAGGTCGTCGCGGCGGCGCTCGGCGGTCGTGTCGACGACATGGGCGAGTACGAAATCGGCTACCGGCGCGTCGAGCGCGTCGCCGACGACCCGCTGTTCGACGGCATCGACGAGACGTTCACCGCGTTCACCACGCACTCGGACGCGGTCGTGGACCTGCCGCCGGGCGCGCAGTTGCTCGCGGAGAACGACTACGGCGTCCACGCGTTCCGGCTCGGCGAGTCGGTGGGCGTCCAGTTCCACCCCGAGTACGACACCGAGACCGCCGCGGACGTCACCACGCGGAAGGACGACCTCGGCGACGAGCGCAAACAGGACGTGCTGGACGGCATCACGCCCGAGAACTACGCGGCGGCCTGCGAGGCCAAGCAGCTGTTTGCGAACTTCACGCAGTCGCTGGTCCGGCCGAAGGCCGCAGACTGATTCTGCCGAGACGCAGCGGGCACACCTCGCGACAAGACACTTACCGGCGCCGCGGGAACGCCGGCGCATGGTCTCCCGCAGAGACGCCCTCCGAGCCGGCGGTGCGGCGCTGCTCGCCGTCGTCGCGGGCTGTGCGAGCGGTGCCGACGCATCGCCCGAGACGACGGAACCGACTTCGGTGGGCACGACAGCCGACAGCACCTCTCTCGGCGAGCGTGTTCTCGCCGGCGAAGCAGTCCCCGCCTCGAACGTTCCCGACGGTTCGCCGGTCGCCGTCGCGTCGCCCGCGCTCCACGAACTCGTCGCGGACGCCGCGAGCGCGGACGGGCGCGTCGACCTCCTCGCGAGCCGCGAAGTCGAGCCCGAGACGCTCGCGCTCGGCCAGTTCGAGTATCTGGAGTTCCGCGGCGAGACGTACGAGCCGACGGCGACGTTCACGGGATTCGCCGGGGAGGCGACCTACGACTACAGCCTCGTGAGCGCGAACGACAACGCGGGCGACGGCGAGGTACTCGACTACGAGTCGCTGAACGATAGCGAGCGTGCTATCGCCGACGAGATGCTGGAGAACGGCTCCTACGACGTAGGACCCCACGAGGAGCGACGCGACGCCGCACGTACGTTCGAGCCGCAGTCGCACCTCCGGGTCGACGGCGAGACGTACCGCATCCGCGTGGCGGTCGGCGACTACGGTCGGCACCACATGCTCCGACTGGACACCGCAGACCCCGACGAGGACGCACAAGTCGTAACTGTCCGGACCGCGCGCCCGACGAGAGCTGGGTAGAGGCGCTGCGTGAGGCAGTCGAAACAGGGAGCGGCGACGTGGCGGACATCGAGAACGGCGACGGACTTGGCGAGTACGTCGAGCGCGCGGACTACGTCGCGACGACGCGCGCCGTCGCGGAGGTCGGCGCCGTCGAGAACTCGCGGACTGACTACTGGCGGGCGGGCGGCTCGTCGCGGACGATTTTCCCGAGGAGGTCGCGGTTGTTCGCGCCCCAGCGGTAGAGGTGCTCGCGGAGGTTTTCGTAGCCCGGCACCTCGCGCAGCACCGCGAAGACGGGCGCGAGCGCCGAGAAGTCGTGCGCGAGCGTGTGCTCGATGGCGGCACCCCCGGAGTAGACGGCGTCGTCGGTGAGCAGGTGCGCGGAGCGCTCGTAGTCGGCGGGGAGCCGCGCGAGTTGGTCGGGGGAGAGCTCGGAGAACCCCACGATTTCGACGTCGCCGTGGCGCTCGGCGAAGTGCACACACCACGTGCAGAACCCGCAGTCGTCGTCGAAGACCAGCCGCGGCGGATGCTCGGACATACCTCTACCTACGGTCGGGGGGGACAAGAAATCCGTCGGCCGCGTCAGTCGAAGCGCCCGGTGACCGCGCCGCAGGCCTCGCAGACGGCGCGAATCTCGGAGTGGTCGTCGGCGAGTTCGATTGTCTGGGTGGTGGTCTCGCCGCAGTCCTCGCACTCGCGGAGAATCTCGGTGTCGCCGGCCTCCTGTGGCGCGCCGATGGCGAGCGCGCGGACGCGCTCGTCGCCGCGGTTGACGCCGCGCTGGAACTCGCCGGGGCCGAAGCGCACGAGTTCGCCCGCGCCGACTTCCACTTCCTCGGTGCTGGCGGGCTCGTCGTCGGGCGTGGCGGACTGCTGGACGTCGAGCGTCTCGAAGGTGACCGTGCCGGCGAGCACGTGGAAAATCTCCTCCTGGTTCTCGTGGCTGTGGAGGCCGTACGCGAAGCTGTCGCCCGCGTCGAGTTCGTAGTAGTTGAACGCGGCGTTGGCGGCGCCGAGCGCGTCCGTCAGCGGGACGTTCCGGTCGGCGGGCCCCATCCGGGAGTCGAGGTCGTCGAGGCGGACTTTTCGCATGTACGCAGCGACGCCGCGAATTCGGATAAGCCTGACTCGTCGCGCGCGAACGTGATACCCGCGGGGTTGATACTGCCGGGCGCCCGACTCGTGGGTATGGCAATCGACCCGCAGTTCCACGAGAACCGCGAGCAGGTGGACACGCACAAGGGCCACGACGTCTGGGGGCCGGTCGACGAACCGGAGAAACTCGGGATTCACGGCACGCACGTCGCCGTCGACTTCGACATCTGTCTGGCGGACGGCGCCTGTCTGGAGGACTGCCCGGTGGACGTCTTCGAGTGGGTGGACACGCCCGGCCACCCCGAGTCCGAGCGGAAAGCCGACCCCGCCAACGAATCCCAGTGCATCGACTGCATGCTCTGCGTGGACGTCTGTCCGGTGGACGCAATCGACGTCGACCCGAGCCGTTAAGGAGGGCGTCAGTTAGCGGGCGGAACCGCTGCGGGGGTCACTACGACCGTTCGATTTCGAGCTGCTCTCGGAGCTGCTGGAGGGCGTCGCTGTCGGAAAGCTCGTCGAGCCGCTCCTGGAAGTGCTCCTCGCAGACGCCGACCTTCAGGCCGCCCTTCTCGACGGTGAGGTCCGCGTCCCGGTCGCAGTAGTGACACTGCATACGCCTCCGTTCGGCCCACAGCTACCTGAACCTCACGGCACCGGCACGCTTCTGTCAGTCCTCAGAGCCGCGCGCGGAAGTCGGCGTACGCGGCCTCGTCGAGTCCCGTCCTCCCGAGTTCGCGGCCGTGGGCGTCGCTGCCGCCCGCGGGGAGGAGGTCGTACTCGTCGATGGCGGCCTCGACGAGTGCGCGGCCGTCCTCGTCGGGAGCCTCGCCGACGGGGCGGTCGTAGGGGTAGTGGAGTTCGACGGCGTCGAGCGCGTCGCAGCGCGCGAGCGCGGCCTCGGGGTCGGGATACCGGAGCGGGTGTGCGAGGCCGACGACGCTACAGGCTTCGGTGAGGAGTTCGACGCCCGTCTCGAAGTCCGGGACGTCGCGGGCGACGAAGCACGGGCCGTCGTTGCCGATGAGGTCCGCGAAGACCGCGTCGGGCGTGTCGTAAGCGGTGTCGGGGTGGGCGACGACGCTGCGGGCGATGTGCGGGCGGCCCAGTCCCTCGCGGGGTTCGACGTCCAGTGAGACGCCGAGTTCGGCCTCGACGCTCTCGATGATGGCGCGGCCGCGAGCGACGCGGTCGCGCTGGATGCGGTCGGTCTCGGCGACGAGCGCGTCCGTGGGGGTGACACCGTAGCCGAGGAGGTCGAGGCGCTGGTCGCCAGTCGCGACGCGGAGTTCGATGCCGGCGACGACTTCGACGCCGGCGCGCTCGTCGACGGGCGCGTCGAAGCCGGGGTGGATGCGGTCGTGGTCGGTGACCGCGACGGCGCTGACGCCGGCCTCGCTGGCGGCCGCGGGCACCTCGTCGAGCGTGAGCGTGCCGTCGGAGTGCTGCGTGTGGACGTGGAGGTCCGCGTAGACCATACTAGGACGCCGGGACGCCGGCACCTAAACGAACTGGTGTGACTCTCCCTGCCATACAATCGTCCTTAGACAAATTAAATTCTTCATTATCGTTCATGGGTAACGTACTTGTGTATCGTGAAAGTTCGTGATGTTAATGACGCTCCGAGAGACCGCCGACGTCCTCGCATCGCAGAGCTACCCGCTGACCGCCGACGAGCTGGCCGACGCCATCGGGGACCACGAGCTCGCCCACCCCGACGGCAGCGAGAGCCTCGAATCCGTCATCGAGCGCACCGGCGAGACGCGCTTCGAGGACGCCCAGGACGCGACGTTCGCGGTGTACAGCGCGCTCGACGCCGACGCGGTCGGCCGCATCGGCTACAGCGACCGCGACCCGACGCCGATGGGGACCGACGGCCCCGGCCAGGTTTCGTTCTAGGCCGACGGTCGTGAACGTCCGTTACATTCATACTACCAAACCACAAAGGATGGGTGTAGTTACCATGTCTATGGGTGCCTATGACGAAGCCGAACACGAACGCCGCGAAGCGAAGACCAACAACGTCGAGGTCGCCGACGACGACACCCGGACGACCTACGAGGGCTCCGTGGAGTTCGAGGACGGCGACTCAGCCGAGGACCTCATCGACCAGTTCCAGCAGCTGCAGTCGAACTAGCCGCCCTGTTTTATCGCGAGCAGCGACCCGGTAGCGACGAGCACGACCGCGGCGACGTGGCCCGCGACGGCGACCACCAGCGGCGGGTGCGTCCAGACGAACGGCAGCATCACGGTCTGGAGCGCGCCGAACGCCAGCGTCCGCCGGTCGACCGCGCGCACCACGGCGGCGGTGTCGGCGTCGAAGTCGTAGGAGAGCGACCGCCAGAGTGCGACGACCGCCGCCCACCAGCCCGTGCCGATGCGGTAGCAGACGTCCCAGAGCACGAGCAGCGCGAACGCCGCGGGGAGCACGGGCGGCCGCTCGCCGAGCAGCGCCGCGAACAGCGTCGCGCCGTCCCGCGGGTCGTAGACGAACAAGTAGGTCAGGAGGGCGACGTACGCGACGACGCCGAGGACGACTTCGATGCTGGACGCGAACAGCAGTCGCCGGTAGCGGACCGGCACGCCGGGGTTCCGAGCGCGACGGCCGATGTCGAGCATGAACGCGCTCCCCGCCGCGGCGACGACGACGGCGGCGGTCCCCGGGATGATAGTACCGGGGAGGTCGTAGGCGAACGCGAGCGCGAGCAACACCGCCTCGAAGCCCGCGAACTGGACGATGACGGCGGTACGGTCCGAGACATCGACGCCGGGAATCGCGCCGACGATGCTCTCGTACACCCACGCCTCACCGTAGACCGCCTGCATCCGCTCGCGGTCGGTGTCACCCATCGACGTCCTCCCCGTACTCTCGGAGCGCGCGCTTGGCGGCGTCCTCGAACGGCGTCAACTCGACGGGAATCACGTCCCTGATGCCGTGGTCGGTGACGACGACGGGGTTCTTCAGGCCGTGAATCAGCGGGTGGGCGACAGACCGAGGCACGTCGGTCACGAGGTCCACCCAGTACGTCGACAGCCGCGGCGAGAGCACGGGGACCGGGAGGACGAGGAGGCGTTTGCCCGCGAGTTCGGCGGTGCGTTCGAGCATCGTCTCGTAGGAGAGCACCTGCGGCCCGCCGACTTCGTACGTCTCGCCCGCCGTCCCGGGGTGGTCGAGGACGCCCACGAGGTAGGCGACGACGTCGCGGACGGCGATGGGCTGGCAGGGCGTACGCACCCACTTCGGCGTCACCATCACGGGGAGTTTGTCGACGAGCTGGTAGACGACGTCGAAGCCCGCGCTCCCCGCGCCGACGATGACCGCGGCGCGCAGCGTCGTGAGGTCGAAGGCGGCGTCCGCGAGCACGGCCTCGACTTCGCGCCGCGAGGCGAGGTGCGGGGAGAGGTCGTCGCCGGTCTCCCCGAGGCCGCCGAGGTAGACCACCCGGGAGACGGCGGCGGCGTCGGCGGCCGCCGCGAAGTTCCGGGCGGCGCGACGGTCGCGCTCGGCGAAGTCGCCGCCCGACCCCATCGAGTGCACGAGGTAGTACGCGGCGTCGACGCCGTCGAAGACGCCCGACAGTGTTTCGGCGTCGAGCAGGTCGCCGGCGACGACGTCGACGCCCTCCGGGGCGTCGTAGCGCTCGGGGTCGCGGACGAGCGCCCGGACGTCGTGGCCGGCGGCGACGAGTTCGGGGACGAGGTGCCCACCGACGAAGCCGGTGGCACCCGTGACGAGCACGCGCATACCGGAATGTGGGCCCGCGGCCGCTTAACTGTCGAGGACGGTCCAGCCGAAAGGGTTTGCCCGCTTGCCCCCAAGTGAGGGTATGAGCGAGCGCTGCGAGGGCTGTGGCGACAGCGTCCGAGTCGCGGGCGGTATCGGCGACATCTGGACGATGGACCCGACGGGCACTGGCGGGATGACCCTCGAATTTACGGACGTTCAGGAGTCGCAGAGCGACTCCTGCACCCCATCAGAAGCGCGAAGCGCTTCTGAGGACGATTCGGAATTCTTCCTCTGTTTCGACTGCATCGACGCGCTCCCCGACGAACCGGGTGCGGGCGACGTGGCCGCGCTCGGCGAGCAGTGAGGTTATCCGAGCGGCCCGCCTGCTTCCGACAGTGAATCCCGAGCGCATCGTCGGGGAGTTCCCCGCCCCCGAGTTCCGCGGCGCCCAGCAGCAGGCCCTGCGGGACGTCCGCGACGCGTTCGACGCGGGCAACGACGTGGTACTGGTGCGCGCGCCCACCGGCAGCGGGAAGAGCCTCATCGCGCGCGCCATCATGGGCTGCGCGCGCCGCGTCGAGGACGCCGACCCCGTCGACCCGACGGGCGCGTACTACACGACCCCGCAGGTCTCCCAGCTGGACGACGTCGCCGAGGACGACCTGCTCGACGACCTCAAACTCATCCGCGGGAAGTCCAACTACACCTGTATTCTGCCGGGCGAGGAGGACACGCCGGTCGACCGCGCGCCCTGCGCCCGCGAGCGCGGCTACGACTGCGCGGTCAAACACCGCTGCCCGTACTTCTCCGACCGCGCCATCGCCTCCTCCCGGGAGTACGCCGCGATGACGCTGGCGTACTTCATGCGCACCGCGGGCTCGGAGGTGTTCCGCAAGCGCGACGTCTGCGTCATCGACGAGGCGCACGGGCTCGCGGAGTGGGCGGAGATGTACGCGACCATCGACCTGAACGAGCACACCGTCCCCGTCTGGGCGGACGTGCGCGTGCCGGACGTGGACGGCGACCCGGACGCCGCGGTGAACTTCGCCGAACACCTCGTGCGGACCTGCGAGAGCGCGAAGGACGAACTGCTCGGACAGGACGAACTCACGCCCGAGGAGGCCGGGAAACGCGACCGCCTCCAGGAACTCATCTCGGAGCTGAACTGGTTCGTGGAGGACTACAAGGACCCCGAGTCCGCGACGACGTGGGTCGTGGATAGCGAGGCGCGAAGCGCCTCGGAACAGTCGAGCGGGCAGCGCCCGCGAGACGCCGACGAGCAGTCGGTGACGGTGAAGCCGATGGACCCCGAGCGCTACCTCAAGCACACGGTGTGGGACCGCGCGAACAAGTTCGCGCTCCTCTCCGCGACGATTCTGAACAAGGAGGCGTTCTGCCGGAGCGTCGGCCTCGACCCGTCGAACGTCGCGCTCGTCGACGTCGAACACACGTTTCCGCTGGAGAACCGCCCGCTGTACGACGTGACGCAGGGGAAGATGACCTACGAGGACCGCGAGCAGACGCTCCCGAAGGTCGCCGAGACGGTGGTGCGCGTGATGGCCCACCACCCCGACGAGAAGGGCATCGTGCACGCCCACTCCTACGACATCGCCGAGAAACTCGCCGGTCACCTGCAGGAGTTCGGGGTCGGCGACCGCGTGCGCACGCACGACTCGGACACCCGGGACGCCGAATTGGAGCGCTGGAAGGAAAGCGACGACCCCGAGGTGTTCGTCGCGGTGAAGATGGAGGAAGCCCTCGACCTGAAGTACGACCTCGGGCGCTGGCAGGTGCTCTGCAAGGCGCCGTTCCTGAACACGAACGACTCGCGGGTGGCCGCGCGGCTCGCGGACGGCCAGTGGGCGTGGTACTACCGGACGGCGCTCCAGACCGTGATTCAGGGCTGCGGGCGGGTCGTCCGCGCGCCCGACGACCACGGCGCGACCTACGTCGTGGATTCGAGCATCCTCGACCTCTTCGACCGCGCGCGCACCGACATGCCGCCGTGGTTCCGCGACCAGGTGGACGCGAGGACGACGCCCGACCTCCCCGAACCCGACGCGGCCGCTGCGCTGGCCGCTATCTCGGGCGGCGTCGACCAGGTGGAACTGACGTACACGTCCAGCCGCGGGTCGAGCACGTCGTCGAGCGCGAGTACGAGCACGAGCGAGCAAAGCAGCGCGAGCGACGACCGTGATAGCAGCGGCGACCGCAGTTCGCGCTCCGGGAGCCCACTTGCGGACGTCTGGGACGCCGAGTAGCTAGAAGAACGAGAGGCCGTAGACGAGCGAGGAGCCCAACATCAGCGCCGTGAGGAAGAGAGCGAGTATCTGGTCTCGCGTCATACCCGAACCGTGGGGTTCGCCCGCCAAAGCCGTACTGGTTACGCGATTCGCGCGTCCAGCACGACGTGCTCGACGCCCGCGCTGTGTGACTTCACGCGCCGTCGTGCCTCGATGTCGACCGAGCGGCCCGCCCGCTCGCAGCCCGCACGGAGCCGCGACTCGGGCCGTTCCCACAGCTCGGCCTCCGGAACGGCGCTGTGGACGTGGAGAACACCGCCAGAGACGAGGTTGTCGAGCGCGGCGTCGAGGTAGCCCGGGCCGCCCTCACTCGTTTCGACCTCGTCGACGGGGCCGCCGCCGAGCGCGTCGTAGTAGCCCATGACGACGCGGTCGGCTTCACTGTCGACTTCGCGGCAGTCCCCGAGCACGCAGTCCAGGTTCTCGCTGACGTCGTTGAGCTGGGCGTTCTCCGCGAGGTAGCGGAACGACTCGGGGTTCTTCTCGACGGCGGTGACAGTAGCGCCGGCGCGCGCCATCGGGAGCGCGAAGTAGCCGATGCCAGCGAACATGTCGAGAACGCGCTCGCCGTCGCCGCTCGCGGGTCCTCCGTTCCCGTCTTCTCGCGGGCTTCGCCCGCTCGAATGGTCCGAGGAACTCCGTCCCTCGCTACTCGCGCATTCCGACGGCTCACTTTGTTCGCCGTCGCGCACGACCTCGCCCATGCGGGCGCGCTCGGCCTTGTTCCCCGGTGCGAACATCACCCGCGAGAGGTCGAGCGCGTACTTCGTGCCGTGCTCGGTGTGGACGGTTTCGGTGTCGCCCGCGCCCGCGACGACGGAGACGTCGGGTTCGCGGTGTTCGCCGTCGATGCCGCCGCGCGCGAGCACGGTGTCGGCCTCGCTGTGGAGGTCCAGCAGCGCATCCCCAACCTCCGTGGGACGCGGGCAGTCGGTGAAGTCAGCGAGAATCACGGTGCCGACGACCGCCCACGACGACGGCGCGCGGTCGCGCTCGGCCTCGCTCCAGCCGCGCTCGCGGAGCAAGTCGTCGAGGCCGGGCGCGCGCAACTCGGGGTCGGACTGCTCGACGACACGCTCGATGGGCGTGTCGCTCGGGCGCGCGGTGACTGGGAGTTCGACGCGCTCGGCGTCGTGTTCGCGGACTTTCCGCGCGTCGTCGTAGACGCCCTCGGCTTCCAGGGCGGCGATGCGGGCTTCAGAATCCGGTTTCGGGACGACGACGGCGAGGTCCATCAGGCCTCGGGGAGGACGTGGAGGCCGGCGCGGGACTTGAACGCCGGGACGGTGCTGGCGTCGGCGTCCACGTAGTCCGGGCGCGGGACGGTCTTGGACTCGTAGGTTTCGGGGTCGAGAATCTGGACGGCGTTGTCGTCCTCGACGGTGACGACGGTGGCGTCCGTGGTGTCGTCTATCGAGCCGAGCTTCCGCGCGTCGGGCGCGTCGCCGTCCTCGTAGCTCGCCTCGTAGGGCTCGCCCGTGGTGACGCGGACGCCCTTGAGGTTGCCGTGGACCGAGCGCACGAGCACTGGGCCGCCGTCGTCGTCCGCGAGGCCGATGACGTCGCCGGGCGTGAACTCGGGGAGGCGGACGGCGTACGTCACGCGGTAGACCTCGTTGCCGTCCTCGTCCTCGGTGACGAGCTTCTCGTGGTCCTCGAAGCTCCCGCCGAACTCCTCGATGAGCTTGCGCGCGAGTTTCAGCCCGATTTTGTTCGTCGAGAGTTTGAGGTCGATGCCGGACTCGGCCTCCGAGACCTCCGTGACGAAGGCGTTCCGGTCGCCCGTGGCCTCCATGTCGGCGACGATTTGGTCGGCGAGTTCGCTCGCGCGCTCGGTCTCCTCGGTGGTCGGGTCGCGGCCGACGGCCCGCACCTGCACGATGGACGCGAACGAGTCGCCCGCGATGCGCCCACACCGCTTGCACGTCTGGCGGCTGACCTTCACCGGGACGACGACCTCCTCGGTCTGGACTTCGTCCCGGACGACGCCCGTGAACAGGCAGTGCATGCGAATCGTGTTCTGGTCGACCTGCTCGGGGCGGACCTCCCAGTCGACGTCCTCGGCTTCGACGTGGACCGCCAGCGCCTCGCTGGTCTCCTCGATGGCGACGTCGGTGTAATCGTCGGCGTCGACGTCCACCCAGCGGTTCCCGCGGTGGACCGCGCCACAGCGCGCGCACACCATCACTTCGATGCGTTCGGGCGCGTCCACGAACTCGAAGTCCTCGAAGTAGCAGGCGTCACACAGCGAGCGCTCGCGGCGGGTGACGCCGTCGCCGTCGGCGTCGATGGCGTCGCCGCAGCGGGGGCAGAACGTGCCTGCGTCAGTCATACACCGCGGTAGGCCGCGCTGCCTGTTAAGTTGCCCGTCGCAGACTCACCGGGCGGTCGGCGGACAGTCCCGCGCGCCAGTTTCACTTTCAATCCGGTGTATACGAGGCTTTATGATGCGGTGGGGACAACCCCTGTGTACATGCCCGAAGCAGACCTCGAGGAACTCCCCGGCGTCGGCCCCGCGACCGCGGAGAAACTCCGAGAGAGCGGATTCGAGTCGTTCCAGAGCATCGCCGTCGCGTCCGCCGGCGAGCTCTCCAACACCGCAGACATCGGCGACAGCACCGCCGCAGACGTCATCCAGGGCGCGCGTGAGGCCGCCGACGTCGGCGGCTTCGAGACCGGCGCGACCGTGCTCGAACGCCGCGAACAGATCGGCAAGCTCACCTGGAATGTCCCCGAAATCGACGAGATGCTCGGCGGCGGCATCGAGACCCAGTCCATCTCGGAAGTGTACGGCGAGTTCGGTGCCGGCAAGTCCCAGGTCACTCACCAGCTCTCGGTGAACGTTCAGCTCCCCCAGGAGCAGGGCGGGCTGCGCGGTCGCGCCATCTTCATCGACTCCGAGGACACGTTCCGCCCCGAACGCGTCGACGACATGGTGCGCGGACTCAGCGACGAGAAGATTCAGGCCGCGATGGACGACCGCGACATCGACGGCACCCCCGACGACGAGGAAGCGATGGAGGCGCTCGTCGCGGAGTTCCTCGACAAGATCCACGTCGCGAAAGGGTTCAACTCCAACCACCAGATGCTCCTCGCGGAGAAGGCCCAGGAGATCGCCTCCGAGTACGAGGACGACGAGTACCCCGTCCGCCTGCTCTGCGTGGACTCCCTGACCGCGCACTTCCGCGCGGAGTACGTCGGCCGCGGCGAACTCGCCGACCGCCAGCAGAAGCTCAACAAACACCTCCACGACCTCGACAAGGTCGGCAACCTCTACAACGCTGCCGTCGTCGTCACCAACCAAGTGCAGTCCAACCCGGACTCCTTCTTCGGTGACCCCACCAAGCCCATCGGCGGCAACATCCTCGGCCACAAGTCCACGTTCCGGATGTACCTCCGCAAGTCGAAGAACGACAAGCGCATCGTCAAGCTCGTCGACGCGCCCAACCTCGCCGACGGCGAAGCCGTCATGCGCGTCCAGGACGGCGGGATTAAGCCGGAATAGCAGTAGCTTTTGCTCTGCGGCGCGGCTTCGCCGCGCCTCGGCAAAAGCTACGCTAAAAGCACTCCTCGCTCCCTACGGTCGCTCGTCGGCCTCCGTTCACTCGCTGCGCTCGTTCACGGAGTGAATCGCGGTGCTCGGGCTTTCCAAGCCGCTCGCACCGCGAATGCTTGGAGTGTTGGTCAAGTAGTAGGACTACAACAGTCGCCGTTTTGTCGCGGAAGAACGGAGAAACGAGCGTATCGGCGAGCAGCGAGCGTTACTCGTCGTCTTCGGTGGTCGTCTCGTCGACGTCGGCTTCGCCCTCGTAGATTTTCGCGCCGTCCTGCACGACCTTCTCGGAGAGCACCGCGCACTTCACGCGCATCGGCGTCACTTCGACGCCGAGCATGTCGAGGACGTCGTCGGTGTCGAGCTCTTTCACTTCCTCGAGGGTCATCCCCGGGAGCTTCTGCGTGAGCATGCTCGCGGAGGCCTGGCTGATGGCGCAGCCGTCGCCGCGGAACGCCACGCGCTCGATCGTCTCGCCGTCGTCTTCGAGCTTCACGTCGAACTCCAGTTCGTCGCCACACGATGGGTTGTAGCCGTCGTGGGAGAACGTCGCGTCGCCGAGCTCGCCGTGGTTCCGGGGGTTGCGGTAGTGGTCGAGAATCTGCTGCCGGTACATGTCCGAGCCCATACTCATATTGAGCGTTCGTAGGGCAGAACGCCGTAAAAACGTTCCGCGGAACGTCACACCAGAGAGAGTCAGCATCCGCGAGTGAGTGGCTCGAAGAGCCCGAACGACGCGGTTCACTGCGCGTGGCGAACGAAGTGAGCGAGCGCAGGCCGACGACCGACCGTAGGGAGGGAGGAGTGCTTTTTCCGCAAGTTTCGCCAGCCGAGCGGGACCGGAGGTCCCGCTGGCCGTGCGAACGGGCGCTCCGCGCCCGTGAGCAGAGAGCGGCGCGTAGCGCCGCCGAGCGCAGCAAAAAGTGCGTGCGCTAGTTGAAAATGTCCCGCGCGGCGTCCAGCGAGTCGACGAGCGCGTCGACTTCCTCCTTCGTGTTGTAGAAGTAGAACGACGCGCGTACGGACGCGGCGATGTCGAGTTTCTGGTGGAGCGGCTGCGTACAGTGGTCGCCGGCGCGGATGGCGATGCCGTGGTCGTTCAGAATCGAGGCGAGGTCGTGGGCGTGGATGTCGTCGACGTTGAACGCGACGACGGCACCGCGGTCGTCGGCGGGCGGGCCGTAGATTTCCACGTCGTCGAACTCGTCGAGGCGCTCGTAGGCGTATTCCGTGACGGCTTCCTCGTGCGCCTGGATGGCCTCCATGCCGACGTCGTCGAGGTAGTCGGCGGCTTCCGCGAGCGCGATGCCCTGCGCGATGAGCGGCGTGCCGGCTTCGAACTTCCACGGGAGGTCGTTCCACGTCGTCTCTTCGAAGGAGACGCGCCGAATCATGTCGCCGCCGTAGAGGAACGGCTCCATGTCCTCGAGAATCTCGCGCTTGCCGTAGAGGCCGCCGATACCGGTCGGACCGGCCATCTTGTGGCCGGAGAAGACGTAGAAGTCGACGTCGAGTTCCTTCACGTCGACCGGGCGGTTCGGAACGGACTGCGCGCCGTCACCGAGAATGAGCGCGTCCTGCTCGTGGGCGAGGTCCGCGAGTTCGCGCATCGGGTTGACGGTGCCGAGGACGTTCGAGGCGTGCACCACGGAGACCATCTCGACGTCCTCGTCGATGAGTTCCGCGGCGTGGTCCATGTCGAGGTAGCCGTTCTCGTCGACGCGGATGTAGCGGACCTCCGCGCCGACCTTCTTCGCGATTTCGCGCCACGTCACGAACGACGAGTGGTGCTCCATCTCCGAGAGCACGACCGCGTCGCCCTCCGAGAGCTCGTTGAGCCCCCACGCGTACGCCACGAGGTTGATGGACTCGGTGGTGTTCTTCGTGAAGATCATCTCCTCGCGGCCGTCCGCGCCGACGAAGTCGGCGAGGCGGTCGTGGGCCTCCTCGTACGCGATGGAGGCTTCCTGGCTGAGCTGGTGGATGCCGCGGTGGACGTTCGCGTTGTACCCGCGGTAGTAGTCCGAGAAGACGTCGACGACCTGCTCGGGCGTCTGCGTCGTCGCCGCGTTGTCGAGGTAGACGAGCCGCTGGCCGTCGCTGACCTCCCGGTCGAGGATGGGGAAGTCGGCCCGGATGGCGTCGACGTCGAGGGGGTCCTGCTCGGTGGCTTCCATTACGGTCGGATAGGGGGCGCGGACACTATTGTTCTTCGGTGCCGGGAGACCTGCCGGTATCGCTGACGCCAGAAAACGGGAATTAGAGACGCATGAACTGCGCGTGCACGGTGCCGTCGAGGTCGAGGACGTTCGCTTCCTCGACGTGGCCCTCCTCGATGGCGAGGTCGACGACCTCGACGCCGACGAGGTTCGCGACGTTCGCGCGGGCCAGTGACTCGCGGACGGCGTCCGGGTCGACGGTCTCGCCGCCGTAGAACTCCTCGTTCACGGTGAACTCCGTGTCGCCGTTGGCGAACGTCTCCCCGAGGACGTCCGGGTCGCAGGCGGTGACGAGGAGGCCGCGGTCTGTCTGTCGTTCGCTGAGTATCATCACTCGCGCTCGACGAGGTCCCGCTCCTGGGCCTCCCGGATGTCTTCGGCTTGCTCGGCGACGGCCTGCGCCTCCTCGTCACGACCGAGCGCTTCGAGGGCGCGCTGCTTCTCCTCGTAGACGTCGGCCTGCTGGAAGCCCAGCCGGACGGCGTTGTTCAGCGCGTCGAGGGCCTGCTCGTGGCGGCTGCGCTCGTTCTCGATGAAGCCGAGGTTGTACCACGCCTGCGGGAGGCGGTCGTTCTTCCGGACGGCCTCCTCGGCGTGCTCGTAGGCTTGCTCGTCCTCGCTGAACTCCCAGAGTGCGTACGCGAGGTTCGTGTGCGCTTCCGCCTCGAAGTCGCCGTCCTCGGCGACGAAGATTGCTTCGCGGTGCGCGCCGACGGCCTCGTCCCACTCCTCCATCTGGCCGTGCGCGATGCCCTTGTTCACCCACGCCTCCTGTTCGACGTCCTCGTCGTCGGTGAAGCGCGCGGCGCGCTCGAAGGCGTCGGCGGCCTGCTCGTGGCGGTTGATGCCGAGGTAGCTGAGGCCGACGTCGATGAGTTCGTCGGCGTCGACGTCGTCGTTCTGGACGACGCGCTCGTCCAGGGAGTCGCTGACGACGCGGCTGTCGACGGGGTCGACGCTGGACGGGTCGTCGACGGAGAGCTCCGGCGGGTCGAGGTCGAACCCCTCGTAGGGCTCGTCGAAGCCCTGCCCCTCGGAGAACTCGTGGTCGTCGGGTGCCTCGGGCGGCTCGGGCTCCTCTCGGTCAGTCATACACGCGTCTAGCGCGGCCGGGAGGTTAAGGGCAACGCACCGAGAACGGCCGGTATGCGGCTGTTCGTCAGTGTCGACCTCCCCGACCGGCTCGCCGACGACGTCGCGGCCCTGCAAGCCGAGTTCGCCGACGCCGAGGGATTGGACTTCGTGGACTCGACGCAGACGCACGTCACGATGAAGTTCCTCGGCGAGGTCGAGGACGCCCGCGAGGACGAACTCGCGGCCGCCCTGGAGCACGCGGTCGATGAGAGCGGCGTCGAGCCCTTCGACGCGGAACTCGGCGGGCTCGGCGTGTTCCCGAGCCTCGACTACATCTCCGTGGTGTGGCTCGGCGTCGGCGACGGCAGCGCCGAACTCGCCCAGTTGCACGAGGCCATCGAGACGGAGTTCGTCGAGGAGCACGGCTTCGAGGCCGAGGAACACGACTTCACGCCCCACGTCACGCTCGCGCGGATGAAACACGCCGGCGGGAAGGAACTCGTTCAGGACCTCGTGCGCGACCGCCACCCCGAGGTCGGGACGATGCGCGTCGCCGAGGTCCGGCTCACGGAGAGCGTGCTCACCCACGAGGGGCCCGAATACGAGACCGTCCACGCCGTCGACCTCTCGCGGCGGCGCTGACGCGGCTTCAGAAGAACAAGGTTTTAACGACGGCGGTGGTAGCGACGACCACTATGGGCAAGAAATCGAAGGCGCAGAAGAAGCGACTGGCGAAACTCGAACGCCAGAACAGCCGCGTGCCCGCGTGGGTCATGATGAAGACGAACCGGGACGTCCAGCGTAACCCGAAGCGCCGCAACTGGCGGCGTAACGACACCGACGAATAATGTCCGCCAGCGACTTCGAGGAGCGCATCGTCACCGTCCCACTGCGCGACGTGACGAAGGTGCCCCAACACGAGCAGGCCGGACAGGCGATGACCATCATCCGCGAACACCTCGCGAAGCACTTCACGGTCGACGAGGACGAGGTCCGTCTGGACCCCTCCATCAACGAGGCCGTCTGGTCGGAAGGCCAGAAGAACCCGCCGCGGAAGGTCCGCGTGCACGCCGCGCGCTTCGTCGAGGACGGCGAGACCGTCGTCGAAGCCGAATACGAAGAGTAAGAACTTGTTACGCGCTGCCTTCCTCGGGTCCCCGTACGTCGGCGTCTTCGCCCGCGCGACCGACGACTGCGTCGTCGTCCGGCCGGACATCTCCGAGGAACTGACCGACGAACTCGCCGAGGAACTCGGCGTCCCCGCCGTCCCGACGAACGTCGGCGGCTCGTCGACGGTCGGCTCGCTAGTCGCGGGCAACTCCAACGGCCTGCTCGCGAGCAGCCGCATCCGGCAGCGCGAACGCGACCGCATCGAGGACGCTGCCGACGTCTCTGTCGGCGAACTCCCCGGCCGCGTGAACGCCGCTGGCAACGTCGTCGTGGCGAACGACACGGGCGCGTACGTCCACTCGGAGCTCTCCCGTGAGGCCGTCGAAGCCGTCGAGGACGCCCTCGACGTGCCCGTGACCCGCGGCCGACTCGCAGGCGTGAACACGGTCGGCACCGCCGCCGTCGCGACGAACGACGGCGTGCTCTGCCACCCGAAGTCCACGGACGAGGAACTCGACGCAATCGAGGACGCTCTCGGCGTCCCCGCGGACATCGGAACCGTGAATTACGGCGCGCCGCTGGTCGGCTCCGGGCTCGTCGCCAACGACGACGGCTACGTCGTCGGCGAGGACACCACCGGCCCCGAACTCGGCCGCATCGACGACGCGCTCGGCTTCATCGACTGACGACCCCATCGACTTCGTTTTCCCCGTTTCTCTATCTCCGTCACGAGCGCTGTCGCCTGCGAGGGCGGGCGTTTCACCGCCGTCGCCGAGTTCCCGAGTAGGAAGATACTTCCCGCTCGCTCCCCGAATTTCGGACATGAGTCTTGGAGGCGGCGGCGGTCAACAGCAGCTTCAGCAGCTTTCACAGGAAATTCAGGCCCTCGAAGAGGAGAAAGAGGAACTCGAAGCGGAAGTCGAGGCCCTCGAAACGGAGAAGGTCGAGGTCGACGAGGCGCAGGAAGCCCTCGACGTCCTCGAAACCGGCTCGACCGTGCAGGTCCCGCTCGGCGGCGACGCGTACGTTCGCGCCGAAGTGCAGGACATGGACGAGGTCGTCGTCAGCCTCGGCGGCGGCTACGCGGCCGAGCAGGACGCCGACGACGCGGCCGACGTGCTCGACGAGAAGCGCGAAGTGCTCGACGAGCGCATCGAGGACGTTCGCTCCGAGATCGCCGAGGTCGAGGAGGAGCAGTCCGCCCTCGAACAGCAGGCACAGCAGGCCCAGCAACAGATGATGCAGCAGCAGATGCAGGCCCAGCAGCAGGACGGCGAATAAGGGCATGTTCGACGGGCTGAAGAACAAACTCTCGAACTTCCGCGAGGACGCCGAGGCGGTCGCGGAGGAGAACGCAGAAGAACTCGACAGCGACGAGGCTGCCGAAGCGGACGCCGAGGCGGACGTCGCGGAGGCCGACGCAGAAGCGGCCGACGTCGAGGGCGAAGCAGCGGAACCCGAGGCGGAAGCCGAGGAGTCCGAGAGTTCCAGCGGCGGGTTCGTGAGCAAGGCGTCGTCGCTGGCGCGCGGTCGCGTCGTCATCGACGAGGAGGACCTCGACGGCCCGCTGCGCGAGCTCGAACTCGCGTTGCTGGAGAGCGACGTGGAGATGAGCGTCGCCGAGGAGATTCTCGACCAGATTCGCGCGGACCTCGTCGGCGAGGAGCGCAAGTTCACGGAGAGCACCGGCGCGCTCGTGGAGGACGCGCTCCGCGACGCGCTGCTGTCGGTCATCGACGTGAACGGCTTCGACTTCGAGGAAGCCATCGCTGAGACCGACAAACCCGTGACGGTCGTGTTCACGGGCGTCAACGGCGTCGGGAAGACGACGACCATCGCGAAGCTCGCGCGACGACTCGAAGACCAGGGCTACTCGGTCGTGCTGGCGAACGGCGACACGTACCGCGCCGGCGCGAACGAACAGTTGCAGGAGCACGCCGACAACCTCGGCGTGAAGCTCATCAGCCACGAGCAGGGCGGCGACCCGACCGCGGTGGTGTACGACGCCGTCGAGTACGCCGAAGCCAACGACGTCGACGTCGTGCTCGGCGACACGGCCGGCCGACTGCACACGTCCAGCGGGCTGATGGACCAGCTCGCGAAACTCGACCGCGTCGTCGACCCCGACTACACGGTGTTCGTCGACGAGGCGGTCGCGGGCCAGGACGCCGTCAACCGCGCCCGCGAGTTCGACGACGCCGCGAGCATCGACGGCACGATTCTGACGATGGCCGACGCGGACAGCCAGGGCGGCGCCGCCATCTCGGTGTCGCACGTGACGGAGAAGCCGATTCTGTTCCTCGGCACCGGGCAGGGGTACGACGACCTCCGGAAGTTCGACCCGGAGGCGCTCGTCGACGACCTGCTCGCGGACTGACCCGCCAGCAGCCATTTCCGGCCGCCACCCGCAGCCGCGGGTATGCGACAGCTCCCCGGACCGCTGCTGGTCGTCGACCTCGACGACAGGGAGGCGTGGACTGAAGACGTCAGCGACGTGGCCGAGCAGTACGTCGGCGGCCGCGGCGTCGCGACGCGGCTCGCGCACGAGCGCATCCCGTTCGACGCGGACCCACTCGGCCCCGAGAATCGACTCTTCTTCGCGGTGGGGCCGCTCCAGACGACGACCACGAGCTTCGCCGGCCGCACGAACCTCACGGGCGTCAGCCCGCTCACTGGTGGTCTGCTCTCCTCGAACGCGGGCGGCTACCTCTCCCGAAATCTCGCAAGCACGGGGTACGCGGCGGTCGAACTCCGCGGTGCGAGCGACGACCTCGTCGCCGTCCACGTCACCGACGACGGCGTGGCGTTCGAGGACGTTCCAGAACTCGCTGACGCGCTCGTGCCCGCGGTCTCGCGTCGCATGGCCGCGGAACGCGACCTCGGCGCGGCACACCTCGCAACCGTCGGCCCGGCGGGCGAGCGCGGCGTGCTGTTCGCGTCCGTGATGACCTACGACCACCGCGCGTTCGGTCGCGGCGGCCTCGGTGCCGTCCTCGGCGCGAAGGGCGTGAAGTGCGTGTCCTTCGCCGGTGACAGCGAACCCACGCTGGACGTGCCTGAGGCTGCGCTGTCGGCCATCGACGAGGCGGCGGCGACCAGCGACGACCCCAAGCGCACGCAGGGCACGCCGAGCACGGTCGACCTGCTGAACGACGAGTACTCGCTGCCGACGCGGTACTTCAGCGAGCAGTCCTTCGAGGTCGCGGACGAACTGAACGGCGACGCCGTCGAGGCGAAGAAGTACGAGAAGGCGACGTGTTCGGACTGCGCGTTCGCGTGCAAGCTCCCGACCCGAGACGAGGCGAGTGGCGTCGAGACGGAGGGCCCGGAGTACGAGGCGACGTTCTCGCTGGGCGCGAACGTCGGCGTCGGCGACCTCGTCGACGTGATGCAGTCCAACGACCGCTGCGACGCGCTCGGCCTGGACGTCATCTCCTGTGGGGACGCAATCGCGGCGTACCTCGCCAGCGAGGACGCGTTCGGGGACGCCGACCGCGTCCACGACCTCGTCACGAAAATCGCGTACCGCGAGGGCGTCGGCGACGTTCTCGCGGAGGGTGTGAGCGCGGCGGCAGACGAGTTCGGCGTCCGCGACTGGACCGTCAAGAACCTCGGGTTCCCGGGCCACGACGGCCGCGTCCTCCACGGTCAGGGGCTCTCGTACGCCGTCGCGAATCGTGGCGCCGACCACCTCTACGCGTCCGTGCTCTCCGACGAGTACGGCGACGTCCCCGCGGACACGCTCGACGGGAAACCCGCGCTGGTCGTCCAGCGCGAGAACGAGCGCGCGCTCGAAGACGCCGCCATCGCGTGCACGTTCTCCGGCGGCCACGTCGCCGACGAGCACTACGAGGCGCTGCTCGACGCCTCGATGGAGGAGTTGCGGGACGTGGGCGCTCGCATCGTCACCCTGGAGCGCCACTTCAACAACGAGCGCGGCTTCGACCGCGGCGACGACCGCCTCCCGTTCGACCTCCCCGGGCTGGCGGACGCCATCGACGAGTACTACGAGCGCCGCGGCTGGAACGACGACGGCACGGTCCCGGAACGAGTCGTCCCCTAGATCGGCGCTTCGGGGTCCGGCGTCTCCGCGTCCACGAGCACGAGGTCGAGGCGCTCGTTGTCGCGGTCGTACGCGCGGACGTCCTCGACGTTCCACGGCGGCACCGCCACCAGCACGGTCGCGTGGAGGTCGTCGGTGACCGAAACCGTCGGGTCGCCGTCCGGGTGCGAGACGAACCGCCCCGCCGTCTGGCCGGTCGGCGCGGCGAGATCCATTCCGAAGACGCCGGACAGCGAACTGCCCGCGTCCGGGAAGTAGAACTCCGAGAGAACGGGTGTCTCCGAATCCAGCCCGATTTGGCCGTCCGTCGGCCGGAGATCGCCAGTGGGCGTCGCGGCGAGCCGTACCGAGATGCTGTCCGGGTCGGCGTCCGCCGCGAGTTCGCAGAGCACGGAGACGAGCGCTCTCGTAGCGTACGTAGGCACGACCCGACGTAGGGCGGGCGCGCGGTTGAACGTACCGACTGTGTGGAGTGTGGGGCTCGCGCATCGCTTCGTCGGCGGCGCTGGTCGCTGCGGCGGGGAGCACCACGTTGCTCGCGGGTCACTCCGTTCCCCGCTCGCCACAACGTGCCCTCCCTACGGTCGGGCACGCGGCTCGCGCATCGCTGCGCTCCGCGCTCGCCATAACGTGGCGCGCTCTTGGCGCGCCACGCTTTCCAGAAAAAGGCTCTTACGCGCCCACCACCTATCGCACAGTAATAATGGTACTCGACGACCTCGGGAGTTCCCTGCGGGGGACACTCGACAAGCTCCGTGGGAAGTCCCGCATCTCCGAGGAGGACGTCGACGAAATCGTCAAGGAGATTCAGCGCTCGCTGCTCCAAGCCGACGTCGACGTGAGCCTCGTGATGGAGCTGTCCGACTCCATCGAAGAACGCGCCCTAGAGGAGGAGCCGCCGGGCGGCACGTCCGCCCGCGACCACGTCCTCCGCATCGTCTACGAGGAGCTCGTGGACCTCGTCGGCGACTCCACCGAGATTCCGCTCGAAAACCAGACCATCCTGCTGGCCGGCCTGCAGGGCTCGGGGAAGACCACGACCGCGGCGAAGATGGCGTGGTGGTTCTCGAAGAAGGGGCTTCGGCCCGCGGTCATCCAGACGGACACGTTCCGCCCGGGCGCCTACGACCAGGCCGAGCAGATGGCCGAGCGCGCGGAGGTCGCGTTCTACGGCGACCCCGACGAGGACGACCCCGTGAAAATCGCACGGGACGGCCTCGAAGCCACCGAGGACGCCGACGTCCACATCGTGGACACGGCGGGCCGTCACGCGCTCGAAGACGACCTCATCGGCGAAATCGAGGATATCGAGTCGACGGTCGAACCCGACCGCAGCCTGCTCGTGCTCGACGCCGCAATCGGCCAGGGGGCGAAAGACCAGGCCCGGGAGTTCGACGACTCCATCGGCATCGACGGCGTCGCCATCACGAAACTCGACGGGACGGCGAAAGGTGGCGGTGCGCTGACGGCCGTCGACGAGACGGGGTCGACCATCGCGTTCCTCGGGAGTGGGGAGACCGTCCAGGACATCGAGCGCTTCGAGCCGGACAGTTTCATCTCGCGGCTGCTCGGGATGGGCGACCTCAAGCAGCTCACCGAGCGCGTCGAGCGCGCGATGGAGGAGACGGGGCTCGAAGAGGACGACGACTGGGACCCCGAGGACCTGATGAAAGGGGAGTTCACCCTCAAGGACATGCGCAAGCAGATGGAGGCCATGGACAACATGGGCCCCCTCGACCAGGTGATGGACATGATTCCGGGGATGGGCGGCGGCATGATGGACCAGCTCCCGGACGACGCGATGGACGTCACCCAGGAGCGCATGCGCAACTTCAGCGTCATCATGGACTCGATGACCGAGGACGAACTGGAGAACCCGCGCTCCATCGGTGCCTCGCAGGTGCGGCGCATCGCAAAGGGCTCCGGACAGAGCGAGGAGACCATCCGCGAACTGCTCGACCAGCACAAGATGATGGCCCAGACGATGAAGCAGTTCCAGGGGATGGGCGACGGTGACATGCAGCGGATGATGAAGCAGATGCAGCAGGGCGGCGGCGGTGGCGGAGGCGGCGGCTTCGGCGGCATGTTCTGAGGCCGCCGACCAGTACTGTTTTGCCGTGGGGCGCGTACCTCGGCGTGAATGGTGGCACGACAACAGTCCCCACAGCACGCCCGCGTCCGGCGAGTGACGCGCGTGCCGGTCGACGAGGTGCCCGAGGCGTACCCGTTCGACGTGGACGCCAGCCACGCGCTCGAACTCGTCGTCGAGCGCGAGGGCGAGTCGCCGGAGGACGCCCCTGAGACTGTTCGCGTCTTCGAGGCGTGGCCGAGCGGCGGCCACACCGGCAGCCGGCTGGCGCGCGTGCTGGACGCGGTTGGCGAGCAGTCCGGCGATCCGGGCGCGCTCGACGGGGAACGCGTCGCCCTCGAATCCCGGGACGGCGCACACCGCGTGGACGTCGACGGAACACAGGCACTCCGCGAGCGGACGGTACCCGCGAGCGAGAGCGCGCACTCGCTGGCGGAGGTCGCCATCGTCGGCGGCGCGCTCGCTGGCTTGCTCGGCTTCTTCCTCGCGTGGACGACGTACCGGTGGGCAGCGACGCCGCTCGTGGCGAGCGCGCTCGTCGTGCTCGCGCTCTCGCTGGGCTACGATGCGTGGCGAACCCACGACGCGACGTGGTCGCCGCGCCCGCTCCCGTGGGCCGCCGGCGGCGTCGTCCCCGTCCTGAACGCCGCCGTCGCCGCGGCGTACCTCGCGCGGAAGGCGGTCGCACTCAACACGCCCGACGACGCCGCGGAGGTCTGGCGCGACCTCCTCGCAGGAACCATCGTCGCGTTCGCGGTGGGACTCGCTCTCGCGGCGTTCGACCTCACGTTCCCCGTCGGTGCGACTATCTTCGTGCACGCGTGGGCGCTCGCCCCAGTCGGCGTCTACCTCGACGCGCGCTCGGACCGCCACGGCACCGACCGACCCAAGCGGGCGCTGTGGCTCGCCGGCGCGGTCGTGTTCGGCGGTGCGGGCGCGCTCGTCTACCTCCTGCGGACGGACGGCGTCGACCTACAGTAGCTCCAGAATTCGCTCGCGGTCCCGGAAATCCTCGGGAAGCGTCTCGGCGTCGAACCAGCGGACGTCCTCGATTTCCGGCTCACCCGAGGAGACACGCACGAGCGGCGCGGCCCGACTACCGCCGACGCGCCGGCCCGTGAACACGACCAGCGGAACGTGGACGCGCTCGGGGCCGCCGTAGTCGATGGCGAAGTTCCGCGCGTACAGCACGCCCGTCACTTCGGCATCGATGTTGGTCTCCTCACGAGTCTCGCGGACCGCTGTCTCCGCGAGCGACTCGCCGGGGTCCTGCGCGCCGCCCGGGTTCGTCCAGCCGTCCCGGTAGCCCTGCCCGACGCCGAGCACGCGCCCCTCGTCGACGACGACGAGTCCGCCGACGCCCGGCAGCCGGTCGAGTTGTTCCTCGACGGACGACGGGAACGCGTCCTCGGTGGCGTGCGGCGGCGGGTCGATTGGCTGCGGGTCCAGCATCAGCGCGTCGCCGTCGGCGTCGGCGTGTTCGGCGACCGCCTGCTCGCGGAGGCGGCGGGCGCGCTCGCGGAGTCGCGCGGCGACCGTCCCGGGGTCCTCGCTCACAGCTACAATTCGTGCGCGCGACGCAAAAAGCCACGCCTGCCGGCGGGTTTTTTCCCGGGCGGACGCGTGCACTCGGCCATGACCATTCGCGCGGTCGCCGAGGACGCCTACCGCGAGGCGTTCGGCATCCTCGTGCTGTCCGCCGTCGCGAGCGTCTTCTCCGGGGTCGTGCTCGGCGGGATGGAGCGCGAACTCACCGTCGTCCCCGGCCTGCTCACCATCGTCCCCGCGCTGCTGGCGACCCGCGGGAGCGTCTACGGATCGCTGGGCGCGCGACTCGCAACCGGGCTCCACCAGGGGCTCGTCGAACCCGAACTCTCGGTCCCGGACCGCCGCGTGCGCTCGGCGGTCGCCGCCGCGATGCTCAACGGCGTCGTCATCTCCGCGGTCGCCGCCGCCGTCGGCTACGGCATCCGTCACGCCCTCGACCTGCCCGTCGCGCCGCTGTCCGCGCTGCTCGTCGTCGCGCTCGTCGCCGGCGTACTCTCGGGCGCGGGGCTCACGCTCGTCGTCATCGTCACCGTGTTCGTCGGCTTCCGCCGCGGCCTCAACCCGGACGCGCTCGCCGGCCCCGTCGTCACCACGACCGGCGACGTCATCGGCATCGCGACGATGCTCGCGGGCGCACGGCTCGCCATCGCCGTAGGGGTGGTCTGAGTGACCGAGGAGTGGTCCGTCCGTGGCATCGTCGCGGCGACGTTTCCACTCCTAGCGGTGCTCACCGTCGTCGAACTCTGGGGCGGGCTGGTGCTGGACGGCAGCCGCGCCGTCCTCACGCAGTACCCGTCGCTTTTGACGCTCGTCCCCGGCATCATCGCCGTCGCCGGCAACCTCGGGAGCGTGCTCGCCAGCCGGCTGTCGACGGCGTTCCACCTCGGCACGCTCGCGTTCGACCCGACCGACGACGCGCTCGCGGGCAACGCCGCCGCGACGTTCGCGCTCGCCGGCACGCTGTTCCCCGCGGTCGGTGCGGGCGCGTGGCTCGCCCGGTTCGCCCTCGGGGACGTCTCGCTCGCGCTCGGGACGGTCGTCTTCATCGCGGCCGCGTCCGGCCTCCTGCTCGCGGTCGTCGCCGTCGCCATCGCGACCACCGCGACCTACGCCGCCTTCCAGCTCCAGCTCGACCCCGACGACGTCGTCATCCCGGTCGTCACGACGACCTGCGACGTGCTCGGCGTCGTCGTCTTTCTGCTGGTCGTGGGTGCCGTGGTGTAGTGGGAGACCGACACCGGTAATTCGCCCGCGTACGAACTGCCGAGCGTGCAACTCGCGGCGCTCCTCGCGGACGTCCTCCCGCGTGTAGCGGCTGTCTCGGTCGCCATCGCGGTTGGGCTCACGCTCGCGAACCTCGCGGTCGCGTTCGGCGCGGTGCAGTACGTCGCCCGGTTCGCAAAACCACTCACCGGGCCCGCGAACCTCCCCGACGAGGTCGGGACGGCCATCTTGGCGACCACCGCGTCGCCGACCGCCGGCTACGGGATGCTCAAGGAGTACCGGGACGCCGGCGTGCTCGACGACCGCGCCACGCTGATTGCGGTGACGATAAACACGTTCTTCGGGTTCGTCCAGCACATCTTCACGTTCTACGCGCCCGTGCTGATTCCGATTCTCGGGCTGGAGGTCGGGCTCACGTACGTCGGCGCGCGGGCGGGCGTCAGCCTCGCTATCACGCTCATCGGCGTGTTCGCGGGCGCGCTCTTCCTCACGGAGCGCAACGTCGCGCCCGCCACCGACGCTGACGTGGACCTCCCCGGCGACGGCGACCAGACCCGCGGCGAGGCCGTCCGGGGCGCGCTCGCGAAGACCAGAGGGAAGCTGTTCAGTATTGTGCCGCGGCTCGCAATCGTCTACACCGCCGTCGTCTACCTCACGACGGCCTACGACGTTACGGAGTACACGGCCGCTGCTGCACCGCTGACCGACCTCGTCGGATTGCCGTCGGCGAGCGTGCCCGCCATCGCCACGTTCGCCGTCGACACGACGACTGGTGCAATCTTCATCGCGCCACAAGTCCCCGGAACGTTCACCGCGCGGGAGGCCGTCGCGACGATGCTCGTCGGCGGCGTCGTCTCGTTCGCCGTCTCGACGTTCAAGCGCTCGATTCCGTTCCAGTACGGCATCTGGGGGGCGCGCTTCGGGTCGAAAGTCATCGCCGTCAACGTCGCCACAAAAGTCGTCTTCATCGCGGTCGCAATCGCTGTCCTGCTCGCGTAGGCTCTACTCGTCGGCTTCGACGGGTTTGCCGTCCTCGGTCCGCGGCGCGAGGTACGCGATAAAGGACTCCACGTCGGGCTCGTTCACCGTGACCTCGACGTGGAGGTCGCCGAGTTCGTCCGGGCTCCCGACGGAGAAGTTCACCTTCCCGACGTACGCCGCCTGCTTCTTCAGGTCGAAGCTGAAGCCGCTGTCCGTCTGGTTGCGCAGGAACTCCTTGCGCGCGGTGTCGAGGATGCGCTGTTCGAACAGCTGCTCGCGGAACGTCTCGACGTCGTGGCACTCCGCAGTAACTCTATCACCATGGGTCTCGACGTCCGCTGTTGGGAACAGCCCGGTAATCGTCTCGACGACGCGGTCCGCGACTTCCGTCGGTTTGACTGGCGCGGACAGTTCCACGTCCACGCTGTAGAGGACACCCTGGTCGTCGCTCACGTCTCCTCCACCTCCGCTTCTGCCTCCGTCTCAGTCGGCGGGTCGTCGGCTTCCTCTGTGAGGAGTTCGGTGACGCGCTCGTGGAACTCCTCGAGGCTCCCCGTGTTCTCGACACGGACGTCGGCGGCCTCGATGGCTTCGTCCATCCCGAACCCGCGCTCGCGCTCCTCGCGCGCCGCGAGCGTCTCGCCCTCGACGTCACCGGGGCGGCCACGACCCTCGATGCGCTCGCGGCGCAGGTCGTAGGGCGCGTACACTTCCACGAGCGTGAACGCGCCGTCGAACGCGTCCCGGAACTGCTCGACCTCCACACCCGACCGGATACCGTCCACGAGCACCACGTCGTTGTCCTCGAGGTGGTCGCGGATGATGGGCAGCGAGCGCTCGGCGATAGCGCCCGGGCCGCCCTCCTCGCGGAGTTTCTGTGCGATGCGTCCGTGGTGTTCCGCCGGGTCGAGGCCGCGGTCCCGGCACTCCTGCCGGATGACGTCGCCCATGATGACGACGGGCACGCCGAGCTCCTCGGCGACCGCAGCGGCCTCGCTCTTGCCGCTGCCCGGCATCCCCACGGTACCGATAACTCTCATTACACGGACGTAGCAGCCGACCGTACCTGTGTGCTTCGACTCGGTACCCACCGTCGACGCCAACCCGTCGGTTTTTACTCGCGTCGCCTGTACTTCCCGGCAGGGCACGTAGCTCAGTTCGGACAGAGCATTCGGCTTCTAACCGAAATGCCGGGGGTTCGAATCCCTCCGTGCCCGTGTACCTCTTTACTTCGTCGGGTTTCCTCGCTCACTTCGTTCGCTGCGGGAACCCGCTCTGCTCACGGCGCTACACGCCGTCTGTTCGCGGGCCGTCGGCCCGCTCACATGGTATGGGGAACCTCCGGTTCCGCACTATTCGCACGGCCAGCGGGACCTTCGGTCCCGCTCGGCTCGCAAAAATCTACGCTAAAAACTTCCCGCGACTCGCTGCTCACGGCTCGCGTTGCTCGCCGTTCGCACAGTCCGAGGCGCTTCGCGCCTCGCGTCGCTCGTCGCGGTGAAACGCGCGGCTTCGCCGCCGTATGCTCGTTAACTGAGAATGACGAGGGCGACGACTAGCGGTCGCCATCGCGAGAATCGGAGTGGTCGTGCCCGCGGCTCGGCGGCGACACGCGCGCCGGCCCACCAGCCGGCCGCGCGGCTCGCCGAACGCACCGTCGAGGGTTACATCAGCTGCTTGACTTCCTCGAAGTCGGCGCGGCAGAACGGGCAGCGGTAGCTCGTCTCGAATCCCGTGGTCTGGGCGACAGTTCGCGTTTCGAGTTCGTGCATCGCGATGCCGCGACCACAGTCAGGGCAGTCGAGCTTTGGCACGTGCCACGCATACACACGCCACTGTCTTAAAACGAGGGTTGGTAGATGATAACATGCCAGCGCTGAAGGCGGCTGCTTCGCGCCGATAGCGGGCGTTCCGTCGCGCGAGCGGCGACACGAACGCGGCATACGTCTTGTGGCGTACCTTTTTGCGGCGCTCGCTTCGGTCGCGCCGCAAAAATCTACGCTAAAAAGACCGCACCGCTCTGACGAATCACCAGCTCGCTGTTCGTACTGGCCGAAATACTAGGTCGCGCTCTCGCTATCCTTCGAACCCGTCTTCGAATTTGAACGTCCCGTCGCGCTGGACGATTTCGCCGTCGACCTCGATGTACGAGTCCTCGCTCATGTCCACAATCATGTCGACGTGCTTCGCGGAGTCGTTCTGCTCGACGCCTTCGCCGACCGTCGCGGGGTACGCGCGACCGAGCGCCATGTGGACGGTGTCGCCCATCTTCTCGTCGAAGAGCATGTTGTACGTGAACCGGTCGATGTCGCGGTTCATCCCGATGCCGAGTTCGCCGAGGCGGCGCGCGCCGTCGTCCGTTTCGAGGATGGCCTCCAGAACCTCCTCGTTCTGGTCGGCGCTGAAGTCGACGACTTCGCCGTTCTCGAATTCGAGCCACGCGCCCTGAATCTCGCGGGCCTGGTGGTAGACCGGCTTGTCGAAGAGGACTTCGCCCTCCACGGAGTCGGGGACGGGCGCGGTGAACACCTCGCCCGCGGGGAGGTTGTTCGTCCCGCAGTCGTTGAGCGTCGTCATGTTCGCCACGCTCATCGTGACGTCGGTCGTGTCGCCGGAGACGATGTGGACCTCCTCGGCGGGGTCGAGAATCTCGACCATCTGCTCCTGGTGGGCTTCGACCTCGTCCCAGTCCTTGAGCATCGCGTCGTAGACGAAGTCCTCGTAGGCCTCCGTGGACATCTCCGCGAGCTGGGCGTCCGCGGACGCGGGGTAGTGCGTGAGACACCACTTCGTATCGAGGCGGGCGTTCAGCACGTCGCGGTAGGCGGCGGCGAACGCGGAGCCGACCTCCGTGCTGACGTCGCTCTGCTCGCTGACGTTCTCGTGGGGGCGGCCGACGACGGCGGCGTCGGCGTGCTCGAACAACGACAGGAGGTGTTCGGGCTCGGTGAGGTCGTCGGGGTCGACTTCGCGGAGGTACGCGCGGGCGGCGCGGTCCGTGCCGATACCGCGGTCGCCGCGCGCGAGCATCACGGGGTTGGCGCCGACCTTCCCGATTTCCTCGTAGAGGGCGACGGCGAGGTCCTCGGCGTCCGGCGGCAGACTCACCACGACGTTCTCGTCGGGCTGGAGGTCGATGGCGCGGTCGACGATGATTTCGGCGTGCCGGTGGATGCGGTCGTCCATACGGCACGTGTACGCGCGAACGCGCGGAAGGACTTTTCGAATCGAAGCGCACGCCGGCGCGCGACTCTGGGACGCCTCGTTTTTGCCGTTGCGACTCGAATCACCGGGCGTGATAGACCTCCGCAGCGACACCGTCACGAAACCGAGCGAGGAGATGCGGGCGGCCGCGGCCGACGCCGAGGTCGGCGACGACGTCTACGGCGAGGACCCCACGGTCAACGAACTGGAGCGCCGCGCGGCCGATGCAGTCGGGAGGGACGCCGCGATGTACGTGCCGACGGGGACGATGGGCAACCAGATCGCCGCACGCGTCCACACCGACCGCGGGCAGGAGGCGCTCGTCGAGCGCGAGAGCCACGTCTACAAGTACGAGCTCGGCGGGTTCGCTCAGCACTCCCAGCTCCAGGTGCGGACGTACGACGGCGGCGCGAACGGCGCGCCGAACCCCGAGCAGGTCCGCGCGGGCTTCGTCGAAGAAGACCTCCACCGCGCGGGCACGGGGCTACTCTGCTTGGAGAACACGCACAACGTGAAGGGCGGCGTTCCGGTGCCCGCCGACGACGTCGCGGCGGCGGCACGAGCAGCCCACGACCTCGGTGTCCCGGTTCACGTCGACGGCGCGCGCCTGTTCAACGCCGCGACCGCGCTCGACACCGACGCCGCGGAACTGCTAGCACCCGTGGACTCCGTGATGTTCTGTCTCTCGAAGGGGCTCGGCGCGCCCGTCGGGTCGATGCTCGCCGGCAGCGAGGCGTTCGTCGAGGAAGCGCGCCGCGTCCGCAAACTCATGGGCGGCGGGATGCGGCAAGCCGGCATCGTCGCCGCGCCCGGGCTGCAAGCGCTGGAGAACCGCGACCGCCTCCACCGCGACCACGAGCGCGCGAAGGAACTCGCGGCCGGCCTCGACGCCCTCGACGGGCTCTCGGTCGCGGAACCAGCGACGAACATCGTGCTCGTGGATACGACGGACGCGGGACTCACCGCGGCAACGCTGCTGGAGCGCTGCGAACAGGAGGGCGTCCGCGGGTCCACGTTCGGCGAGTACACGATTCGATTCTGCACGCACCTCGACGTTGGAAAGAGCGAAGCTCTTTCCAGCCAGTCAGAATCAGCCGATTCTGACGACGTTGACGGCGAGGCTATCGAGACCGCCGTCGCCGCCGTCGAATGCGCGCTCTAGCCGTCGCCGCGCTTCCCGCTCTGGAAGCCCTCCTTGAAGCCCGCGAGGGTCCGCCGGAGGAACATGAACAGGAAGAACACGAACAACAGAAACGCGGCGGCGAGGACGTAGAACGCGGTACCGAGCTCCACCATACCTCGAAGTTCGCACCGCGGACATTAGTCGTTTCCCCCGCGGGCGCGGGTCGGAGGGAGTAAGCGGAGCGAACGACCGAGCCCCGCGGACACGCCGGGTGGCGGCGGTCGTGTCAGGAAAAACTGATTGCGCTCCAACTCGAAGCGGGGGTATGTCCGGCCTGCTGCCCTCCCGCTCGGAGGCCGACGACCCCGAGGGCGAGCCCCGCGTGGTCGGCGTCGACTCCGACGACGCTGACCGCCTCCTGTCCGCGCTCTCCTCGGGGACCGCCCGGGACCTGTACGGTGCCCTCCACGACACGCCGGCGACCCCCTCCGAACTCGCCGAGGAGTGCGAGACGTCCCTCCAGAACGCCCAGTACCACCTCGGGAAGCTCGAGGACGCCGACCTCGTCGAGGAGTGCGACACGCGCTACTCCGCGAAGGGCCGCGAGATGAGCGTCTACGCGCCCGCCGACGCCCCCGTAGTGTTGTTCGCGGGCGACGAGGAGGAGAGCAAGTCCGTGCGCTCGGCGCTCACGAATCTCCTGGGGGCTGTCGGCGTGTTGGGCGTCGCGAGCCTGCTCGTCCAGCGGTTCGTCGGCTCGGGCCTGCAGGCCCCGGGCGCGGCCGCTGGGAGCGGTGCCGTGGAGACCACCAGCGAGTTCTCGGGGCTCGTCGCGGAGAGCGACCAGCCCGCAGCGGCCGCCGACGCCGCCGCGTCGCTGCCGGCTGGCGCGCTGTTCTTCCTCGGCGGCCTGCTCGTGTTCGCGCTCGTCGGCGTCGCGTGGTACGCGCGATAGCCGGATGGTAAAATCGCGTTTTGAGTCTACGTCGGCTATTTGCTACCGCCGCGTGTACGACGTGGTACAGGCTCCCCGGCCTGCCCCCGTTGACGCTACCGGCCCTCCACACGGAACTCCCGGAGGACGCTCCCGCCGCGGTCCCGAATCTCGCTGCGCACGCCCCCGTCTTCGGGGTACAACTCGGCGTGCGCCGCGGGGTTGCCGCGCGGGTCGGCGTGACTCCCGGGATTCAACAACGTCACGTCTTCTGTCTCGGTCACCGTCGGCTGGTGGGTGTGTCCCGAGACCACGAGGTCTGCGCCGCGCTCGCGCCCGAAGAACGCCAAGCCAGTGGTGCCGCCGCGCTGGCGGTGCGTGACCGCGATGCGGATGCCGCCCGCTTCGAGCGTTCGCGCTCCGGGCAGGCGGTCGCGGACCGCGGGCTCGTCGGCGTTGCCGTGGACCGCGAACAGCTCGTCGCTGACGTCGTAGAAGGCGTCGACGGCAGCCTCGGTGGTGAAGTCGCCGGCGTGCACCACGAGGTCCGCCTCCCGGACCGTGTCCAGCGCGCGGCCCTGCAAGTCGTGCCCGTCCGTGCTGTGTGTGTCGGACAGAACGGCTATCATGCTCGGGCGTAGCAGCTGCGCGGCCGTGACTGTTTGGTTACGAGAGCGGGCCGGCAGCGGCGTAGAGCGCGAGCGCGACGACAGTCGCCGCGGCGAGCGCCTTCAGCGAGAGGACGATGGCGCGCTTGCGGTCGGCGCGCTGGCCGGCTTCCGGCGCGGCCTCTCGATTCCCGCCAGTCACGGTGACGTCGTAGACGCCCGCCATCGCGTACCCGACACAAAACTTCGCCCGCGCCTGGAGGACGCCGAGGAAGCCGACGAACAGCGGTGCGACGGCGGCGAGCAGCCACGCGGGGTCGGCGTGGAGCGTCGCGACGGCGACGACGAGCAGTGCGGCGACTGCGAACCCGGTGACGCCGGACAGGTAGCGTTTGCGTCGCTCCGCGTGGCCGATGTTGCACGAACCCGGTTGGTACTCTGGCACACCCGCGTCTTGGGGCCGGGCCAATACCTATGTGTTGGCGGGCTGAATCACGACGAAATGGCCGGAAGCAGGTCCGTCGTGCTCGCGGCGCTGTTCGCGAACGGCGCGATTGCGGTGTTGAAGTTCCTCGCCTTCCTCGTGACGCAGAGCCCGGCGATGCTCTCGGAGGTGTACCACTCCGTCTCCGACACCGGCAACCAGGTGTTCCTGCTCATCGGGCTGCGGTACGGCGAGCGCGAGCGCACGCGCTCGCACCCGTTCGGGTACGGGAAGGCGCAGTTCTTCTACTCGTTTCTCGTCAGCGTGATGCTGTTCGGCATCGCTGGGTGGGAGTCCGCAACCCACGGCTACGAGGCACTGACCGGGCACGGGCGCGTGCTCGGCCGGCAGGCCGAGCTGCTGGGCTACGAGTTCCCGGGCGTGTGGGCGAACTACGCGGTGTTGCTCGGCGCAATCGGCTTCGAGTCGTACGCGTTCGTGAAGGCCTACCGGGAGATGCAGCGACAGATCGAGCGCCACGGCTGGAGCGGGTTCCGGGAGGCGTTCCGCCGCACCAGCGACACGACGACGCTGACCGCGCTCACGGAGGACACGGTGGCGCTGCTCGGCCTGGGGCTGGCGCTGGTGGGCGTGTTCCTCACCGAGCAGACCGGCAACCACGTCTACGACGCGGGGGCGGCGCTGCTCATCGGACTGCTGTTGATGGCGTTCGCGGCGGCGCTGGCGTGGGAGAACAAGCGCCTGTTACTCGGGGAGAGCCTCCCGAAGGCCGACGAAGACGAACTCCGGCGCATCGTCGAGGAGCGCCCCGAAGTGGACTCCATCGTGGGTTTCCGGACGGTGTACTTCGGGCCGAACGACGTGCTCGTGACGGCGGACGTGGCGTTCGACCCCGCGCTGGACACCGAGGGGATAGACGACGCGATAACGAGCCTCGAAGACGCGCTCCGGGCGGCGAACCCGGCGGTGTCGAAGGTGTACGTCGAGCCCGAGACCGAGCGATAGTCGCACGGGATTCGGGAACTCTGTTTCCACGTCTGCAAAATATATTTCTCCAGTTGGTAAACCTTTAAGTGAGATGCGGACGAACAGCGGAACGTAATGAGCACCCAGAAGCACGTGCTGAAGCACGCTGGCGACGTCGAGGGCTCGGAAGGCCTTCGCATCGACGAGGAGAAAGCCGAACAGGTAATCGACGCGCTCAACGCCGACCTCGCGGCGACGTACGTCCTCTACCACCAGCTCCGGAAGCACCACTGGAACGTCGAGGGCGCGGAATTCCGCGACCTCCACCTCTTCCTCGGCGACGCCGCCGCGCACGCCGAGGCGTTCGCGGACGAGCTCGCCGAGCGCGTGCAGGCGCTGGGCGGCGTCCCGCACGCCAGCCCCTCGACGCTCCAAGCAGAGTCGCCGGTCGAACCCGAGGACGAGGACGTCTACGACATCCGCACGTCCCTCCAGAACGACCTCGAAATGTACGGCGACATCATCGAGACGCTGCGCGAGCACGTCGACCTCGCGCAGAACCTCGGCGACCACACGAGCGCGGAAATCGTCCGCGAGAACCTCGTGCAGGTCGAGGACGACGCCCACCACGTCGAGCACTACCTCGAAGGCGACACGCTCGTCGTCAGCGAGTAACCTCGCACGGTTCGAACTCCAGTTTTCTGCGCGCTACCGGTGACCAGCGACGCGTAGCGCATCAGTAGGCGGAACGCGGAGGAGAGCGGCTACCGTTCGACGGGGATAGTTTCGTCGGTGGAAATCCAGCCGTCGGGGTTGTCCGACTCGGTGAACACCGTTCGGGTGGGCGAGGACTGGAACGCCGCGACGCCCTCGCCGGCGGCCGGCGCGTCGTCCTCGCGGTCCTGCGTGACTGCCATCACTACCCCGTACGGACCCACCCACGAATATACGTTTTGGTGTGCCTAAACCTGTCCGGGGCGGCCGCCCCACGCCCGCTACCCCCGCGACCACTTCCGCTGGGAGCCGGACGTTTATACGCCGTCGCGCCGAATCAGCCCCTAACGTGGCCGCGAGCAACTCCCCCGACTACATGGAGTTCTTCCCGAAGGCGTCGCCGTACGACAACCAGCGGGAGGCGATGGACGGCATCCGCGACGCCCTCGACAGCGGCCGTGACGTGCTGTTCGAGGGGGCCTGCGGGACTGGGAAGACTCTCGCTGCGCTCGCGCCGGCGCTCTCGCACGCCCGCGAGACGAACAAGACGGTGGTCATCACGACGAACGTCCACCAGCAGATGCGCCAGTTCGTGCGTGAAGCCCGCGAGATTCACGACGCCGCGCCGCTGCGCGCGGTCGTCTTCAAGGGGAAGGGGTCGATGTGCCACATCGACGTCGACTACGAGGAGTGCCAGGTGCTCCGCGACAACACCCACGAAGTCGTGGACGCCGAACGCGACAAGCGGCAGTTGGAGGAACGCCAGCAGGCCCTCCTCGAGGAGAGTCAGGACGGCGACAGCGAAGCCGCCGAAGCCCGCGAAGCCGTGCTGGACGAACTCGACTCCGTGGAGGACGACCTCGACGACCTCCGGGAGGGCAACGTCTGCGAGCGCTACTACGACAACCTCGTCGGGGACAACGACAAGTTCTACGAGTGGCTCTACGACGGCGTCCGCACCCCCGAGGACATCTACGACTACGCCGACGAGCGAGGGCTCTGCGGGTACGAACTCCTGAAGGACGGCATCGAGGGCGTGGACCTCGCGGTCTGCAACTACCACCACCTCCTGGACCCGGGGATTCGCGCGCAGTTCTTCCGCTGGTTGGGCCGCGACCCCGAGGACGTGGTGGTGGTGTTCGACGAGGCGCACAACGTCGAGGACGCCGCCCGCGACCACGCCACGCGGACGCTCACGGAGAACACCCTCGACAGCGCGCGCTCCGAATTGGAGGAAGTCGAGGAGAACCGGTCGGCGGCCGCCGAACGCGTGCTGTCGGCGTTCCGCGACGCGCTCGTCGAGACCTACGGGGACGCGTTCGGTCCCGGTGGCGACGGTCCGGCACTCGCCCGCTCGGGAGTGGACGGGAACTGGACGGACGTTCCCGTGGCGAACGAGGACAAGCGCGACGCCCTCACGCTCGAATTCCTCCGGCAGTACACCGGCCCCGGCATCCGGGAGGATATCGACGACGCGCTCGCGCTCGGCGAGTACCTCGACGAGGAGTACGACGAAGCCTACCGGAACGGCGAGACGACCACCCGCCGCGAGTGCTTCGTGCTGGAGGCCGCGGAGTTCGTGGAGTCGTACGTCGAGGACAGCGGCGAACTCGGCCAGTACCCGACCGCCGCAGTGCGCCGCGACGAGGGAACGAACGACGTCTACGGCCGCGCGGAACTGTACACGTGCATCCCGCGGGACGTGACGACGGACCTCTTCGACGCCGTCCACGCGAGCGTCCTGATGAGCGCGACGCTGCGGCCGTTCGACGTCACCGCGGACGTGCTCGGGCTCGACGACCCGGAGACGATGGCGTTCGGCCTCCAATTCCCCGAGGAGCGCCGCCGAACGTTCGCGGTGGACACGGAGCCGCTGTTCTCCTCGAACCGCGACGACCCCGCCACCCAGCGGGAGGTCGCGGGCGCACTCCGGGATGCCGTGAACTTCACGCCCGGGAACTGTCTGTTCTTCTTCCCGAGCTACAGCGAAGCCGAACGCTACCACGACCTGCTCGGCGAGGCGCCACGCGCCTCGGAATCGTCGAGCGGGCGTCGCTCGCAAGACGGCGGCGTGGACGCCGCGCGCTACCTCGACGAACCCGGCACCAGCGCCGAAGACCTCCGGCAGACGTTCACTGACGACCGCAACGGCGTCCTGTTCACGTCGCTGTGGGGGACGCTCGCGGAGGGCGTGAGCTTCGACGGCGACGACGCCCGCACCGTCGCGGTCGTCGGCGTCCCCTACCCGCACCTTGACGCGCGCGCCGAGGCCGTCCAGGACGCCTACGGCCGCGTGTTCGGCGACCGCGACGACCGCCGCAACGAGGACGCCGGCTGGCGCTACGCCGTCGAGATTCCCACCGTCCGCAAGACCCGGCAGGCGATGGGGCGCGTCATTCGCTCTCCCGACGACTTCGGCGTGCGCATGCTCGTCGACCGCCGCTACACCAAGGAGAGCCGGACCGCGATGCGCAAGTACAGCGTCAACCCGACGTTCCCCGCCGAAGAACGCCGCGAATTGGTCGACATCGACCCCGAGAAACTCCGCGTGTCCATGCTGAACTTCTACACGGACCTCGACGCCTACGATGGAACGCCGCCTCGTCCGTGAATTTCGTATCGGGAACTAGTGTCTTCGTCAACTCTGACGACACCTCGAAAGCCCCGAGGCTTCCGAGGAAGTGTCGTCGTTAGAGAGAGCGCATGTATCGACGGAGAGAGCGCACGCGACGAGTCCAGCGAATCACGAACGCGAAACCCACAGACACACAAGCCAGTCGGGCGAACCCCAGCGTATGACCACGCTACGAATCGCGGGCGGGCGGGTGCTCCACCCGGACCTGTCCGTGTCGGAGGGGGACGTGCTGGTGGACCAGCACAGCGGCGAGATTCTGGACGTCGGGAAGACGGAGCCGGGCGACGAGCGATTGGACGCCGAGAACAGCCTCGTGATGCCGGGGTTGGTGAACGCGCACTGTCACGCGGCGATGACGCTGCTGCGGGGGTACGCCGACGACAAGCCGCTGGACGCGTGGCTGCAGGAGGACATTTGGCCGGCGGAGGGCGAACTCACCGAGGGCGACGTCCGAGCAGGGGCCGAGCTCGCGCTCGTGGAGATGATTCGGACGGGGACGACGGCGTTCGCGGACATGTACTTCCACGTCCCCGAAATCGCGGAGGCCGTCGAGGAGGCGGGCGTGCGGGCGCGGCTCGGGCACGGCGTCGTCACCGTCGGGAAGGACGAGGGCGACGCGTACCGGGACAACGACGAGAGCATCGAGGTCGCGCGCGAGTACGACGGCGTCGCCGGCGGGCGCGTGAAGACGGCGTACATGCCCCACAGCCTGACGACCGTCGGCGAGGAGTACCTCCGGGAGTTCGTCGGGAAGGCCCGCGAGTACGACGTGCCCGTGCACTTCCACGCGAACGAGACGCGCGACGAGGTCGATCCAATCGTCTCCGAGCGCGGCGAGCGCCCCATCGAGTACGCCGACGACCTCGAGATGGTCACCGACGAGGACTTCCTCGCGCACGGCGTGCACACGGACGCGACCGAGCACGAGCTGCTCGCGGCGCGCGGCGCGAGCGTCGTCCACTGCCCGGCGTCGAACATGAAACTCGCGTCCGGGATGGCGCCCGTCCAGGACATGCGCGACGCGGGCGTGAACGTCGCGCTCGGGACGGACGGCGCGGCGTCGAACAACGACCTCGACCTCTTCGACGAGCTCCGGGACGCGGCGATGCTCGGGAAGCTCGCGGCGGACGACGCCGCCGCGGTGCCCGCCGAGGCCGCCGTCGAGATGGCGACCGCGGGCGGCGCGAACGCGCTCGGGTTCGACAGCGGGCGCATCGAGGAAGGCGCGAACGCCGACCTCGCGGTCGTCGACTTCTCCGCGCCCCACCTCACACCGGTCCACGGCTACGTCTCCCACCTCGCGTACGCCGCGACCGGTGGCGACGTCCGGCACACGGTCTGCGACGGCGAGGTGCTGATGCGGAACCGCGAACTCCAGACGCTCGACGAAGCCGCGATTCGGGAGCATGCGGCGTCGCGGGCGGCCGCCGTCGCCGAGCGCGCCGAGTAGCGGACCCGTCGAATCGAGGAGCGTTCGGCCCGAGAATATTGTTTCTAGTTGACGTGTGCCACTACGCTTATTCGGCTCGTCGCCGAACGCGGGGAGTGCATGCGGCACCAGAGGCACACACTACTGGTCGCCGCGCTCGTCGTTGCGGTCATCGCTGCGGTTCCGGGTGGAGCGGTGGCTGCCGACGGCTTGAGCGTGAGCGGCGACCAAGCGGACGACGGCACCGTCACGGTGACGGTCGCCGAGAACAACACCACGGTGGCGAACGCGTCCGTCACCGTCGAAGCACTGAACAACTCCTCGTACGTCGGCGAGGGCAACTACACGACCGACGAGAACGGCACGGTGACGCTGTCGGCGCCCGAGCAGAACGTCTCCGTCTCGGTGACGGCGACCGCCGACAACACCACGGCGGAGACGACGCTGGACCTCGTCGCACCGACCGACGACAGTAGCAACATCTCCGTGAACGTCACGCAGGCCGACGACGGCAACGCGACGGTCAGCGTGACGAACGCCAGTGGCGCTGGCGTCGCCAACGCGTCCGTGTCCGTGAGCGAAGCGGGCAACGTGACGTACGACGGCACGGGCAACTACACGACTGGCGAGAACGGCACCGTCAGTCTGCCCGCGCCCGAACAGAACGCCACCGTCGACGTCGTCGCGGAAGCCGACAACGCCACGGCAGAGACGACGGTCGACCTCGTCGCGCCGACCGACGACGCGGCCGAGCTGTCCGTCGGCGTCTCGCAGAGCGAGGACGGCTCCGCGACCGTCTCCGTGACGAACGCCAGCGGCGACGGCGTCGCCAACGCGTCGGTCACCGTCGAAGCGCTGGACAACGTTTCGTACGCCGGCGAAGGCGACTACACGACCGACGAGAGCGGTACCGTCGGCCTGCCGGCGCCCGAGCAGAACGTCACCGTCGACGTGGTCGCGGAAGCGAACAACGTGACAGCGGAGACGACGGCGACGCTCACCGTGAGCGACGACGGCAACGCCACGGAGTCGTTCGGCGAGCGCGTCTCCGCGTTCGTCGCGGCCCTTCAGGCCGAGGGCAACATGAGCGGACAGGAAGTCGCGGCGTTCGTGGTCGACAACAATCCGGGCGCGGACAACCGTCCGGACCACGTCGACCCCGGACCGAAAGACGACGATAGCGAGGAAGACGAGAGCGAAGAGTCCGAGGAAGACGAGAGCGAAGAGTCCGAGGAAGACGAGAGCGACGAGGCCAACGGCAACGGTCACGGTGCCGACGGCAACAACGGCAACGGGAACGACGCCGGCGCGGACGCCACGAACGGTGGTAACGGAAACAACGGGAGCGACAATCCCGGAAACGGCCCGAGTGCGGACGACGATAGCGGCGGTCCCGGAAACGGCAACGGGAACGCCGGCGGCAACGACAACCCCGGCAACGGCAATCCCGGAAACGGAAACTGAGCGCCGGAACGGCTTCGAATCCGAATAAGTCAGTTCCCGGCCAACGAACTTTTTCAGTACCCGTCCGAGGTATCCAACGCAGGCCAGACGGCCTGCGGCACCCACTGTCGACGGCGTCAGCACCCCCTCGCTGGGCGGCCACGAGGTGTGAGTCGAGCACGTGGCGTCCCGGCCGCCCGCGAGGATTCCCGTTCGGGCGACGGACGGCAGCAACCCCGCCACCATCGGACACGCGCCCGCCGTCCCGCCCGTTTTCTCCGCGGCTTCGGTAGGGTTTTGAATCCAGTCGCCGTCCACACCGTATGACAACTGCGTCGTCGATTAGCGAGCAACTCGACGAGATCGGGTCCGCTCGCGACGCCGGCCGGAAGAAGATCGACTGGGCGTTCGAACACATGCCGATTCTCTCCTCGCTGCGCGCGGACTTCCAGGAGAACGAACCGCTCGCGGGCGAGACCGTCGGGATGGCGCTGCACGTCGAAGCGAAGACCGCGGCGCTCGTCGAGACGATGGCGGACGCCGGCGCGGAAGTCGCGATCACGGGCTGCAACCCGCTGTCGACCCACGACGACGTCTCCGCGGCGCTCGACGCCCACCCCTCGATTACGAGCTACGCCAAGCACGGCGTCGGCGACACCGAGTACTACGAGGCCATCGACGCCGTCCTCGACCACGAGCCAACCGTCACGGTCGACGACGGCGGCGACCTCGTCTTCCGCGTGCACGAGCACCACCCCGAGCTCATCGACACCATCGTCGGCGGCACCGAGGAGACCACCACGGGCGTCCACCGCCTCCGCGCGATGGACGACGACGACGCGCTCGAGTACCCCGTCATCGCCGTCAACGACACGCCGATGAAACGCCTCTTCGACAACGTCCACGGCACCGGCGAGTCCTCGCTGGCCTCCATTGCCATGACCACGAACCTCTCGTGGGCCGGCAAGGACGTCGTCGTCGCGGGCTACGGGCAGTGCGGCCGCGGCGTCGCGAAGAAGGCCAGCGGCCAGAACGCGAACGTCATCGTCACCGAAATCGACCCGCGGCGCGCGCTCGAAGCCCACATGGAGGGCTACGACGTCATGTCGATGAGCGAGGCCGCCGAAGTCGGGGACGTCTTCATCACCACCACCGGGAATCGCGACGTCATCGTCGAGGACCACTTCGAGCAGATGCAGGACGGCGTCGTGCTTGCCAACGCCGGCCACTTCGACATCGAAATCGACCTCGAAGCCCTCCGCGACCTCGCCGCCAGCGAGCAGGAAGTCCGGGACGGCGTCCGCGAGTACGAACTCCCCTCCGGCAAGCGCATCAACGTGCTCGCCGAAGGCCGCCTCGTCAACCTCGCGACCCCCGTCAGCCTCGGCCACCCCGTCGAAGTCATGGACCAGTCCTTCGGCGTGCAGGCCGTCTCCATCCGCGAACTCGTCCAGAACGCCGACGACTACGACGCCGGCGTCCACGAAGTCCCCGACCACCTCGACCGCAAACTCGCGGAAATCAAACTCAACGCCGAAGGCGTCGACCTCGACACTCTCAGCGAAGAACAGGAAGAGTACATGACCTCCTGGCAGCACGGGACGTAGCGCACGCACTTTTTCCTGCGCTCGCGGCCTCCGGCCGCTCGTCTGCTCACGGGCGCGGAGCGCCCGTTCGCACGGCCAGCGAGACCTTCGGTCTCGCTCGGCTTGCAAAAACTTGCGGAAAAAGCACTCCTCGCTCCAGCGCGCCTTCGGCGCTTAGTCGCTCGTCGGCCTCCACTCGTTCGCTGCGCTCACTCGTGGAGTGAACCGCGAGCGCCTGCGGCGCTCGCGGATGCTGGCACGTCGGTCGGTCATCGTTCCATCAGCGTCGAGACGCGGGCGTTCTCCTTGAATTCGACGCCGCCCTCGGGGACGGTCAGCGGCATTAGGCCGAGTTCTGTGGTGACGATGGAAGGGTGGTAGGCACCGTTCTCGCGGAGTTCGCGGCGAGTCTGGACGCGCAGCGGCGCGCCCTCGCGCAGCGACTCGTTGAACTCGATTAGGTACGTGCCGGCCTTCAGCGTCCACCACTCGTACTCGTCGTCGGCGTCGCGGAGCGCGGACGCGAGCGGGCGGAGGTCCGCGTCGGCGAACTCGTCGCCGCCCGAAGTCGAGGTGGCCGCGCTCGGCGACCTCGTAGACGTCAGCGACGGTCAAGTCGACGCCGTACTCGTGGACCTGGGTCTCCTCGTGGATGATGCTGTCGACGCGGTCGACGATGTCCTCCCCGAGCATACGAGGGGTGTGAAGCGCGGCCGTGAAACGATTGATGCAGGTGCGTGGCGCAAGCCTCCTATCCCCCGACTGCGTAGCGGCGTGTATGACAGCGGGTACGGGGCACGGCCATGTCTAACTCGAACGCGAAGGGCAACAGGCGCGAGCGCGAGCTCGTGAACGCGTTCGACGAGCGCGGGTTCGCCGTGATGCGAGCGCCCGCCAGCGGTGCCGCGACGGAGCGCGAACTCCCGGACGTGCTCGCGGGCGACGGCAGCGTCTTCTACGCCGTCGAAGCCAAGTCCAGCGCGGGCGACCCCATCTACCTCACGGGCGAGGAGGTCGAGGCGCTGGTCTACTTCAGTCGGAACTTCGGCGCGAAACCCAAAATCGGCGTGCGCTTCGACCGCGAGGACTGGTACTTCTTCCACCCCGCGGACGTCTACCAGACCGACGGCGGGAACTACCGCGTGAAGAAGGAGACCGCCATCGAGGACGGAGAGACGTTCGACGACCTCCAGGGTAGCGACGAGGACGACGCGGAGGGCAACGATATCGAGGACGTGCTGCACGCCGTCGAGCAGGGCGTGCTCACGCCCGAGGAAGCGGCGTCGATGCTCGACTAGTCGCGGCGTTCGAGGCGGCCGCGCGGGAACGAGTACCGGCGGAGATCCTGCGGCGAGATGTCCTCGGGGGAGACGCCGCGCTCCAGCGGGTAGAGCACGTCGACGACGCGGTCGTCGGCGTCGTAGTCGCGGTTCGAGTGGTGGTCGGCGACCGACCAGCCGCGCTCCGGGATGCGGACGTCGCTCGCGCGGTCGTCCGTGGATTCGACGACGACCACGAGCTTGCCGGTCTCGCGGTCGACGACGCTCTCGCCGGGGTCGAGCGTACAGTCCTCGCAGTAGACGGGGTCGGTGGCCTCACGGTCGACGAACAGGTCGTCGCCGCAGGCTGCACACGTCGCGTCGCGCTCGCCGGGTGCGGGGACTTCACCGAGCGTGACGTCGATGGCGACGCGGCGCAGATGCTTGCAGCGGACGCCCCGGAACTGGTGGTCAGGACACGCACACTCCCCGGCGTCGAGGTCGACGTCGTAGACGTTGTCAGACGGCGACCGAACCTCGTAGGTGCCGTCGCCGAGCGCAGTCACGCGCAGGTCCTCGCGGCGGGCGCGGCGGCTCCGGTCGTCGGGCGGCTGTCGGGACTTCGTGGAGGGAGCCATACCACAGTATGGGTGCTGGAGACGCGTGAACCCCGCAAAATCGGGGTGGCTATACGACTCCGGGCCCTACTAGCTCGGACGACGAATCGCCGGCCGTCGGCGGGGCTGTCGGCCGCGAGTCGCGGCTGGCGTGACGGCTTCGAAGCGCTTTTGCCCGGGCCGACGAAATCTCGAAGTATGTCCGAAGGGCCCGACGCCCGCCTCGAAGCGGGTATCGCCATCCTGTCTACTCTCGTCTTCATCGCCATCCTCGTGGCCGCCGGCACGATGAGCGAGGGGTTCGGTGAGACGGGCGCCTACGGCGTCGTCGCTGCCGTCGTCGTCTTCATTCTCGTGATGGCCGGCGTCGGCTACTGGCTCTCCGGGAAGCAGGAGTAGAACAGCGGTCAGGCTTCGGCGTCGTCCGCTTCGGCGTCCTCGTTCTCGCGCTCGCGCCAGTCCTCTAAGTCATCGTCGTCCTCGTCGTCGAGTTTCGCCTCGTAGTACGACAGCGGGTGATTGATGGCGTCGCAGAGGTCGTCGGGGTTCACGCAGTCCCCGTAGGCCTTCATCGTCGCACACGACGGTGCCGTGTACTCCGTGGGGCTGGACTCGCCGCGGATGTGGTCGGTCTGATAGCGGGTCATCTCCTCGCCGAACCCCGGATTCACTTTGTAGATGTCGACGATTTCGTCGGTCGTCAGCCCGATGTTCGCGAGGAACGTCGTGATGGCGAAGCGGCTGTGGTGTGGGAGGTGTTCGCCGCGCTGCACTTGGTCGAGGAGGTGCTGCATGCACGGTGGGAACAGTTCCGGGACGACCGTGTCGATTTCGCGCGTGAGGTCCATCTCCGAGAGCACGTCCCGTACGGCGGCCTCCGGGCCTTCGAGGGCGTCGGCGACCTCGTCGGGGACGTTCAACGGCAGGCCCTCGGCGACCCGGTCCCGGACGGCTTCGCGGAGGAGCGTGTCGAGTTCAGGCTCGCTGACGGGGACGCGGCCGTCGTCGAGGGCGCGGTTGACGAGCCGCCACTTGTCCGGGCGCAGCGACGACGACAGCAGGAGGTACGTCGGCACGTCCACGTCGTAGCCGTCCTGGGTGGCGTGGACGTGGCTCGTCAGGTCGAATTCCCGGAGGAGGTCGTCTCGGGAGAGACTGCCGTCGTCGCCGACGCTCTTGAACTCCGAGTCGTCGGTCTCGTCGGCGGTGAAGCGCTCGTAGGCGGCGTTGGCTTCGGCGTCGGCGTACTTCCGCACGAGTACGTGTTCGTCGACGACGGAGACGAGCACGCGCGCCACGGGGTAGGAGAGCAGTTCCACGCGGTCCGAGCGCGCGCGCTCGCCGACCTCGCCGTTCGTGAGCGAGCCGACGACGCGTTCGCGGGCGCGCTCGACGACCGCGTCGTCCTCGGCGACGACCGCCGCGAGGTCCACCCCGGCCTCCTGGACCGCCTGCCGGGATTCGCCGAGGAACGGGTAGCGAGCGTGGCGCGCGTTCATCGACTCCTTTCTTGCGAGCGGACGCCGATAAACACCCCGGCTCGGACCTGCCCCAGCAGCGACCGAAGGGCTATCGGTGACGGACGGCCAAGGACGGGTATGTTCGCGCGTGGCCCGTGGAAGTGGACGTACGCCCTGCCGGCGGCGGTTGCCGGCGCAGCGCTGTTGTTCGTGTCGTCGCTGTGGGGCGTCGCGGCGCTCGCGCTCTCGGGGTTCGTCGCGTGGTTCCACCGCGACCCCGAACGCACGCCCGACGGTCAGGGCGTCGTCACGCCCGCGGACGGCAAGGTGTCGGTGATTCGGGAGGCCGACGACGGCCGCCTCCGCGTGGGCGTGTTCATGAACGTCCACGACGTGCACGTGAACCGCGCGCCGCTCTCCGGCACGGTCGAAGCCGTCGACCACCGCGCGGGCGGCCACCGCCCCGCCTTCGACAAGGAATCGGAACACAACGAGCGCGTCCGCGTCACGTGCGACGACTACGAAGTCGTCCTCATCGCGGGTGCGTTCGCTCGTCGCATCCACCCCTACGTCGAACCCGGGGACGAACTCGCGCGCGGCGACCGCATCAGTCACATCTCCTTCGGCAGCCGCGCGGACGTGATTCTCCCCCCGGAGTACGACCGCGACGATCTCCGAGTCGAGAAGGGCGAGAAAGTCAGTGCAGGCGAAACGGTGGTGGCGCGCCGGTCGCCCGACCAAGAATAGGACGAAGGCAGAACGAATGCCACCACTATTTTGACAGATACACGACGACTCTGCGGTATGTCCATGAGCAAGTCGTCCATGGGCGGCGGAACGGGCCTCACGACACTCATCGGCTACCTGCTGTTCCTCGCGGCGCTGGGCGTCGCGCTCGTCGCGACCTACCTGACGCTGACGCCGTGACCCGCTGCTGAGCGTGCCGCCGAGCGGGAGAATCGAGCTAGCATCCGCGAGCCGAGTGGTCTGAAAGACCCGAGGCGAGCGGTTCACTCGCGGCGAAGCCGCAAGGCCGACGACCGACTAACGCGCCCTGCGGGCGCGGCTGGAGGGAGAAGTGCTTTTTCCGCAAGTTTTTGCAAGCCGAGCGAGACCGAAGGTCTCGCTGGCCGTGCGAACGGGCGCTCCGCGCCCGTGAGCAGACGAGCGGCCGGAGGCCGCGAGCGCTGGAAAAAGTGCGTCTTAGAGCTGCTCTTTGACGGCTTCGGGGTCGTGCGTGAGCCGGAGCGTCCGCGAGCGCCCGCGGCCGTCGAGTTGCTCGTACTCCGCGTCGATGAGTCCGAGCTTGTCGAGCTTGTTCACGATTTCCGTGTACCGCGTGTACCCCAGGTCGGTGCGGTCGTTGAAGGCGTCGTAGACGTCGCCGGCTTGTTCGCCGTCGCAGTCCGCGACCGTCTCCACGAGCGCGCGCTCGGTGTCGGAGAGCGCGCGCAGGCTCCGCGAGAGGTGGATGTTCTTGGCTTCCTCGGAGACCGCGTCCACGTCTTCCGGTTCGACGGTGGTGCTCGCGCGGGATTCGGCGTGGAGGCCCGCGCGCCGCAGCAAGTCGATGCCGACGCGGAGGTCGCCGGCCTCGTCCGTGAGTTCCGCGACGCGGTCCAGCACCGTCGTCGGCACCGCGTCGTCGCGGAAGCCGACGTCGACGCGATTCCGGAGGATGTCCGTGATTTCGCCCCGGCCGTACGACGGGAAGTACGCCTCCTCGGGCCGGAACACCGACTGTACGCGGCCGTCGAGGTTCTCGATGACGTCCAAGTCGAGGTCCGAGGACACCAGGATGACGCCGACCTTCGCGCCCGAGTGCGTCTCGTGGGCGCGCAGCAGCGAGTACAGCGTGTCGGAGGCCTCGTCCTCGTAGAAGAGGTAGTTCACGTCGTCGAGCGCCACCACCAGCACTTCCTCGTCGTCGGCGATGCGCTCGGCGACCTGGCCGAACAGTTTCTTGAACGAAATCCCGGAGGAGGGCGGCTCGTAGTCGAAAATCTCCTCGAAGATGCGGGAGAACACCGCGTACCGCGTGGAGTCGACCTGGCAGTTCACGCGCACCGTGCGGACGCCGTGCTGGCCGCCGAGTTCGCCGAACAGCTTCTGGACCGCCGTCGTCTTCCCGGTGCCCGGCGGTCCCCGGACCATCACGTTCAGCGGCCGGTTGCCGCGGACGGCCGGGCGCAGCGCGTACTGCAGCGTCTGGAGTTGGGACTCGCGGTGCTGGAAGACCTCCGGGACGTAGTCGATCTCGAAGACGTGCTCGTCCCGGAACACGGACTCGTCCCAGCCCAGCATCCCCTCCTCGGGGTCGTCGCTCATCACTTTCACCACGCTCGCGAACCCACTTAACCCTTCGCCACAGAACCGGCATTCGCCGCCGAGAGCCGGCGACGCTCCGGATTCGCGTCAGAACTTCCCGAGCAATCGGTCGTAGAACGACCCCGCGGACGCGCCGTCGTCGCCTTCCGTCCCGTCGCCCTCGGTGGCCAACTTCTCCACGATGAGCTCCGGCGTCGAGCGCGCGAGGTGGTCCTTGACGGGGGAGCGCTCGACGACCAGTTCGCCGTCCTTCAGCCCCCGGGCGCGGATGCCGTCGACGGTCACGTCGAACCCACACTGGTCGCGTATCTCGCCCGCGAGGTGGGAGACGAACACGCCGGACGCGCCCGCCTCGTGGAGTTCTTCGAGGATGCCCGCCACGATTTTCGCCGAGGCCCCCGGCTCCGTGATGGACTCTAGCTCGTCCACGAGCACGAGTTTGCGCGCCGCTCCCTCCGTCAAGCCCGCGAAGTCCCGGAGCGTCGCCTCGAACGCGCCCGCGTCCAGCGTCCCCTGTGACTTCGCGTAGTAGTGCAGTTCCTCGACCTCGGGCACTCTGGCGGACTCCGCGGGTACCGGGAGGCCCATGTGCGCGAGCACGACCACGACCGCCACCAGGTCGAGCGTGCTCGTCTTCCCGCCGGAGTTCACGCCGGAGAGCAGCGCCACGCCGTCGACGCCGTAGTCCACGGGCTCGACCTCGTCGAAGGCGACGTCGAGAATCGGCGAGCGCCCGCCCTCGATGTCGAACCCGCGGCCGCCGCGCTCGGCGAGCACGCAGTCGAAATCGTCCGCGAACCGCGCGACCGCCAACTCCACGTCCAATTCGAGCGCACGCTCCACGAGCCCACGCGTCGGCTCCCGGAGGTCCGCCAGCGTCGCCGCGAGTTCGCGCTTGCGCTCGGCGCTCCGGCGGTCCCGGGCCGCGGTCAACTCTTCGCGCAGCCGGGAGACGGCTTCCGGGTCGTGGTCGACGGGGAACGTCGGCGAGTCCCCGAACGCCTGTCGGGCGACGCTGGCCTCCCCGTCACGCAACGCCAGCGCGTCCACGAGGTGGGCGCGCGCGGCGTCGACGGCGTCGGCGTACTCGTCGGCGAGCTCCCGCGAGAGCAGGCTGTCCACGCCCGCACCGCGCTCCACGAGGCTCAGGAGGTCCGAGCCCTCGATGGTGACGTCCTGCTCCTGGATGACCTCCCGGAGTTGGTCGTTCGCCACGGACTCCGCGGTCGACACCGCCGCGTCGAGGTCGTCTACCGCGGTCGAGAGTCGGTCGAGTTCGTCGTCGCCCGCGACCGCCCCCTCGGAATCGAGTTGCGCGAGCGCCGCGTCCAGTTCGTCGAGGTCCACGTCCGTTTCGAGGCCGGCGGCTTCGTGGACGGCGACCGCGGCGCGGATGCGGTCGCGGTTCGTCGCGAAGAACGAGAGCACGCGCTCGGGGACGACCTCCTCCGGGCGCTCCAGCGCGTCGGGTTCGACGCGCACGTCGCCGTCGACCTCCACGCCCGCGAACGCCTCGTCGAGCGCCACGACCGTCGAGTAGCCGCGCGCGAGGTCAGCGAGCCCGCGGGCGTCCTCCGCGACTTCCACCGACAACTCGGGAAACGCGTCCCGGGCTTCGCTGTACGTCTCCGCGTCCGTCGTCGCCAGACACCTATCTCGCACTGCGAGCGCGTCGGCCCGCGACAGCGGCTCGACGCCCGCCAGCGCATCCAGCACCTCCGAGTCGGGGTCGAGCGCCATCGCGTCGTCCGCGAACTCGTTGACCTCGGCGATGCGGGACTCGGTAGCGCTCGGGTAGAACGTGCGCAGCCGCTGGCTCGCGTAGTCGGTGACCGCGCGCTCCTGCAGCAGCGCGAGCACGCGCTCGTACACCTCGCTGGCGCGGTCCGTCGCCAGGAAGCCGCCGGAGTCGTCGTGACGCGCGCGAATCGCGCCGCGGACGATGCGCGCGGCCCGCCCGTCGGTGACGCCCGGCGCGCGAGCGACCGCCGCTACGTCCCCACGCCGTAGTGCGTCTTCGGGGTTGTCGAGGGATCGCAGCGACTCCGCGGTCTTCGCGCCCACGCCGGGAATCGCCTCTAACTCCATCGCCGTGGGGTACGTGACTCACACGTAATAAGGTCTTACGCGGAGCGTCGTCGTTCGCAACCGAGAAACCACCACCGACGAGCATCCGCGAGCGCCGACGGCGCTCGCGGTTCACTCGCGGCGAAGCCGCGAGGCCGACGAACCCCCGAAGGGGGTGAGGAGTGCTTTTTCCGCAAGTTTTTGCCCGGGAGGGCGCCGCAGGCGCCCTCCCACAGCAAAAAGTGCGTTTTAGAACCCGAACATCCCCATAACCGACTTGGCGGCGCGGCGCACGACGAGCGCGAGGCCGAGCAGGACGAGGACGAGGCCGGCAGCGACGATGGGGGCGTTCCACGCGACGACGCCGATGCCGGCGAGAATCAGCAGGACGCCGAACAGTCCGGAGAGGCCGAGTTTGTCGAGCATGTGCGGGACGAGCGCCACCACGGGGGTAAGCGTACTGGTCCGGCGTGGGGTCGTGTACACCCCGAATTGTACAGGGTTTAAACCGCTCGCTGTCCTATCTGGGCCCATGAGCGACGACGAAGGTGGACGCACGAACCTTCGGATGCCCGAGGACGACGAGGTGTTCGCGGAAGTCACAGACATGCTCGGCGCGAACCGCGTCCGGGTTCGTTGCGCGGACGGGGAGGAGCGGACCGCCCGCATCCCCGGCCGGATGCAGAAGCGCATCTGGATTCGAGAGGGCGACGTCGTGCTCGTCGAGCCGTGGGATTGGCAGGACGAGAAGGGCGACGTCGTGTGGCGATACGAGAAATCGGAGGCGGACCAACTACGTGACGAAGGACACATCAAATAATGGGTCGGCGGTGACCGACGGGTTCGGTCTCGCCGAGGACACCGAGGGAGCGTCCGGCGACGAGTTCGAGGAAATCGACGTCTCGGACACGGAAGCGGACCGCATCGCACGCAGACAGGACCGGGAGTTCGCGGAGTTCCGGAAGCGTCTGAAGGACAACGAGCGGTTCAAACTCGACGACGGCGCGTTCGACGACGCGACGTACGCCGCGATCTACAAGCTCGTCGAGGACGGCTACGTGGGCGCGTTCGGCGGCCCGATTTCGACCGGGAAGGAGGCCAACGTCTACGAGGCGCTGGACCACGACGGCGGCGACGTCGCGGTCAAAGTCTACCGCATCAACGCGTCGAACTTCAAGCAGATGCGGGGCTACCTCGAAGGCGACCCGCGCTTCGAGGGGATTCGCGGCGACAAGAAGGCGGTCGTGTTGTCGTGGACGCGCAAGGAGTTCGCGAACCTCCAGCGCGCCCGCGAGGCCGGCGTTCGCGTCCCCGAGCCCATCGCGGTCCAGCGGAACGTGCTCGTGATGGAACTCATCGGACGGGAGGGTGACGCCGCGCCGACGCTGAACGACGTCGACGTGGACAACCCCGAGACGGCCTACGAGGTCGTCCGCGAGTACATCCGCCGGCTGTACGACGCGGGGCTCGTGCACGGCGACCTCTCGGAGTACAACCTCGTGGTGTACGACGGCGAACTCGTCGTCATCGACGTCGGGCAGGCGGTCACCATCCACCACAACAAACACGACGAGTTCCTGCAGCGGGACTGCCGGAATATCGCGAACTTCTTCGCGCGACAGGGCGCGGATGTCGACCCCGAGTCGCTGTACGACTACGTCGTCGAGAACGCGTCGCCGCGGTCGGACGAGACGACCGACCGCCCCGATGACGAGTAACCGACCGCAATCGTTTTTACTGGATTCCGACTACTGCCGAGTATGCGGCCCGCTCCCACTGGCTGGCGCTGGCGTGCTCCGGGAGCGGGCAGTCTCGTCGCCGCGGCCTGACGGGCGTCACCCGGTCGGGTCGGGCGCGTGGCTCCCTCGCTTCTCTCGCGCATCGCTCCGCCGAGCACCTGCCACACCCACTACACACATGCCAACCGACTCCGTCACACCGTACAGCGTCGCGGGCGACGTCGACTACGAGAAACTGCTCGCCCAGTTCGGCGCGGACGCACTGACCGACGACCAACGCCGCCGCTTCCCCGACCACCCGCTCGTGCGCCGCGGCTCGTTCTACGCGGGCCGCGACGTGGACGCGTTCCTCGATTCGGACGAGCAGTCCGTGGTCACGGGCATCGGGCCGTCCGGGCCGATGCATCTCGGGCACGCGATGGTGTTCTACTTCGCGAAGCGCCTGCAGGACGCGCTCGGCGCGCGCGTCTACGTTCCCGTCTCGGACGACGAGAAGTACTGGTTCAAGGACCAGACCGCCGCGGAGACCGCCGACTACCTCGAAGACAATCTTCGGGACCTGCTCGCGGTCGGCTTCGACCCCGAGCTGACCAGAATCGTCGTCGACACCGAGGACGCGGACGTGGTCTACCCGCTGGCGACGGCGTTCGGGCGGGACGTCACGAACTCCACGCTCGAAGCCGTCTACGGGACTCCGGCGAACGTCGGGCAGGGGTTCTACCCGGCCGTGCAGACCGCGCACCTGCTCCTCCCTCAGCTCGTCCACGGCGCTCACGAGACGCTCGTCCCCATCGCCGTCGACCAGGACCCGCACGTTCGCGTGAGCCGGGACGTCGCCGCGAAAGCCCGCTACCCCGCGAGCAAGCCCGGCGCGCTGCTGATGCGGTTCCTGCCGTCGCTGGGCGGTCCCGGGAAGATGAGTAGCTCCGAGGGCGTCGCGATTCGGCTCACGGACGACGCCGAGACAGTTCGACAAAAAATCCGCGAGCACGCCTACACGGGCGGCCGCGCGAGCGTCGCGGAGCACCGCGAGCACGGCGGCGACCCCGAGGTCGACGTCCCGTTCCAGTACCTCGCAGCGTTCTTCGAGCGCGACGACCGCGAGCTCGCGCGCGTCGAGCGCGACTACCGGCGCGGCGACCTGCTCTCGGGCGAACTGAAGGAGCTCGCCGCCGACCGCATCGTAGACTTTCTCGACGGGCACCAGCGCCGCCGCGACGCGCTCGGGGACGTCCGCGAGGAGCTCGCAGCCTACCGACTGACGGCGGACGAGCGCGAACGCGCGCGTGCATCGGTCGGCTTCCAGCGTGAGTGACGCGAGCGGGACGGCGACGAGGCGCGGGTGGCCGTCGAACCCACGGCGACGAGTTCGAACTCGTCGTCGACGAGTCGCTGTCCGTCAGCACGCCGGAGCGGGCGTGAACCGGTCACACGGCGGGAGAGAAGGCTTTTACGCGCCCGTCCAGTATTCTGGTGTATCATGAAACACGTGAAGATTCCGCAGGACCGCATCGGCGCGCTCATCGGCGAGGGAGGTGAGACGCTGCGCCGCATCGAGCAGGCCGCCGAGGTTCGCCTCGACGTCGACTCCGAGGACGGGTCGGTCGCCATCGAGCGGACCGGCGACCCCGTTCGCGGGATGCAGGCGCCCGAAATCGTCCGCGCAATCGGCCGCGGGTTCGACCCGGACGCCGCGCTCAGCCTGCTGGACGACGACATGCGGATGTTCGAGACGGTGGACATCGAACGCGCCGCCCGCAACGACAACGACCTCCGTCGCAAGAAGGGCCGGCTCATCGGCGAGAACGGCCGCACGCGCGAACTGATGGAGGAACTCACCGGCGCGAACGTCGTCATCTACGGGTCGACGTTCGGCGTCATCGGCCAGCCCAACGAGGTCGACATCGCCCGGTCGGCCGCAGAGATGCTGCTCGACGGCGCGCCCCACGGCTCCGTCTACTCGTTCCTCGAGCGCAAGCGCGCCGAGGAGCTCAAACAGCAGGGCATGGAGTACCACGAGTTCTCCGGCTGAGGCGGCACGCGCCGAGTTTCTGCAGTTTTGCGCTCCCTGGGGTGGTTCTTTGCTCTGTGTTTGCCGAGCGCGAGCGCCGTCTTTCGGCGGGAAACCGCGATTTAAGCATAAATACCCCATCACGAGTTTTCGAATTTGGCGTTGACTGGCGTATCAGCGCGTCTCCCCGGGTGTGTCACTCCCTTTCGCACAATCTTTAAATAGAATCGCATTCAATCAAACAGTGACTATGGCGCAGCAGATGGGTAATCAGCCGCTTATCGTACTTTCGGAGGACAGCCAGCGCACCTCCGGAGAGGACGCGCAGTCGATGAACATCACCGCCGGGAAAGCCGTCTCCGAGGCCGTACGTACCACACTCGGCCCCAAAGGGATGGACAAGATGCTCGTGGACTCCACGGGTGAAGTCGTCGTCACGAACGACGGCGTCACCATCCTCAAGGAGATGGACATCGAGCACCCGGCGGCCAACATGATCGTCGAGGTCGCCGAAACGCAGGAGACCGAAGTCGGCGACGGCACCACCTCCGCCGTCGTCGTCTCCGGTGAACTCCTCTCCGAGGCCGAGGACCTCCTCGAACAGGACATCCACGCGACCACGCTCGCGCAGGGCTACCGACAGGCCGCCGAGCAGGCTCGCACGTTCCTCGAGGAGAAGGCCGTCGACATCTCCCCGGACGACACCGAGGAGCTGGAGAAGCTCGCCGCCACCTCGATGACCGGGAAGGGCGCGGAGAACGCCAAGGACGTCCTCTCCGGCCTCGTCGTGCGCGCCGTCCAGTCCGTCGCCGACGACGATAGCGTCGACACGGACAACGTCAAGGTGGAGAAAGTCACCGGCGGCGCCATCGAGAACTCCGAACTCATCGAGGGCGTCATCGTGGACAAGGAGCGCGTCAACGAGAACATGCCCTTCGGCGTCGAGGACGCCAATATTGCGCTCGTCGACGACGGCCTCGAAGTCAAGGAGACCGAAATCGACACCGAAGTCAACGTCACCGACCCCGACCAGCTCCAGCAGTTCCTCGACCAGGAAGAGGAGCAGCTCGAGGAGATGGTCGACGCGCTCGCGGCCGCCGGTACGAACGTCGTCTTCGTGGACGGCGGCATCGACGACATGGCCCAGCACTACCTCGCGGAGGAAGGCATCCTCGCCGTCCGTCGCGTGAAATCCGACGACTTCACCCGTCTGTCCCGCGCCACCGGCGCGACGCCCGTCTCGAACGTCACGGACGTCGAAGCCGACGACCTCGGTGAAGCCGGCAGCGTCGCCCAGAAGGACATCGGCGGCGACGAACGCATCTTCGTCGAGGACGTCGAAGAGGCGAAGTCGGTCACGCTCATCCTCCGCGGCGGCACCGCGCACGTCGTCGACGAAGTCGAACGCGCCATCGACGACTCGCTCGGCGTCGTTCGCGTCACGCTCGAAGACGGCAAGGTGCTGCCCGGTGGCGGCGCTCCGGAGACCGAGCTCGCGATGCAGCTCCGCCAGTTCGCGGACTCCGTCGGCGGCCGCGAACAGCTCGCCGTCGAAGCGTTCGCGGACGCCCTCGAAGTCATCCCGCGCACCCTCGCAGAGAACGCGGGCCACGACCCCATCGACTCCCTCGTGGACCTCCGTAGCCAGCACGACGCCGGCAACTCCGCGGCCGGCCTCGACGCCTACACCGGCGAAGTCATCGACATGGACGCCGAAGGCGTCGTCGAGCCGCTCCGCGTGAAGACCCAGGCCATCGAATCCGCCACCGAAGCGGCGACGATGATTCTCCGCATCGACGACGTCATCGCCGCGGGCGACCTCGCTGGCGGCCAGGTCGGCGGCGACGAAGGCGGCGACGAAGGCCCGCCCGCCGGCGGCCCCGGCGGCATGGGCGGCGGTATGGGCGGCGGCATGGGCGGGATGATGTAGTACCTTTTTCCTGCACTCACTCGGGCGCTACCGCGCCCTCGTTCGCTGGGAAAAAGCTACGCTAAAAAGCCCCGTCGGACCCCACTTCGGGGGTCCTCGGGGCCCGCGCCTGACGGCGCGGTGAATCGCGCGGCTCCGCCGCGCGAATGCTCCTCTGCCCGCTCCGCGCTGCACCGTCGGCTGACTACTCGCGATTTTCTTTCGGAACCGCCGGACAGCGGCGGCTATCGACACAAGGGAGGTTCTAAGTGCGGTGCCTGCAATTTTTGCGGCATGGAGACGCTGCTGCTCAACAAGGAAGACGTCAGCGAGAACCTCCAAATGGCGGACCTGATTCCGGCCGTCGAGGACGCGTTCGAGGCCTACCAGACGGGCGACGCCCAAATGCCCTCGAAGTCCTACATCGACCTCCCGGAGTACAACGGCGACTTCCGGTCGATGCCCGCGTACCTCGACGCCGGCGACTGGGACGCCGCCGGCATCAAGTGGGTGAACGTCCACCCCGACAACCCCACGCACTACGACCTCCCGACCGTGATGGGGACGATGGTGTACTCCGACCCCGAGAACGCCTACCCGCTGGCCATCATGGACGGTACCGAACTCACGATGCAGCGCACGGGTGCCGCCGCAGCCGTCGCCACCGACTACCTCGCAATCGAGGACGCCTCCAGTTTCGGCGTCGTCGGCGCGGGCGTCCAGTCGTACACCCAACTGGAAGCCATCGCCACCGTCCGCGACATCGAGGAAGTCGTCGTCAGCGACGTCAACGAGGACGCCGTCCGCGCGTTCGTCGAGCACTTCCAGGACCGCTTCGACGTCCGCGAAGGCTCCATCAGCGACGCCGGCCACTGCGACGTTCTCTCGACGGTCACCCCCGTCGAAGACCCCATCGTCTCTCGCGAGGACGTCGGCGATCACACCCACATCAACGCGATGGGCGCGGACGCCGAAGGCAAACACGAACTCGCCGACGACTTACTCCTCGACAGCAAACTCGTCATCGACGACCACGACCAAACGACGCACTCCGGCGAAATCAACGTCCCCTACCACGCCGGTGTGCTCGGCGACGACGACATCTACGGCGAAGTCGGCGAACTCGCCACCGGCCTCAAGGACGACCGCACCGCCGACGACGGCATCACCGTCTTCGACTCCACGGGACTCGCCATCCAGGACATCGCCGCCGCCCACGTCGCCTACGAACACGCCGACGAACACGACAACGGCTACGGTTTCGACATGCTCGGGGTCTAGAACGCACTTTTTGCTGTGGGAGGGCACCTGCGGCGCTCTCCTCTGCTCACGGGGGCGTCGGGCCGTCTGTTCGCGGGCCGTCGGCCCGCTCACATGGTATGGGGAATCTCCGGTTCCGCACTATTCGCACGGCCAGCGGGACCTCCGGTCTCGCTCGGCTGGCAAAAACTTGCGGAAAAAGCGCTCCTCCGTCGGTCCGCTTCGCGCTCACGGCTACGCCGTTCGCGCATTCCGAGGCGCGTAGCGCCTCGCGTCCCTCAGTCGTCGGCCTCCACTCACTCGCTACGCTCGTTCGTGGAGTGAACCGCTCGTCAACAACCACAGCACTCGGCTAGCCAGTAGACTTTCCGCGGTTCGCGGCGAATCCGGAAGTATGGCACGAGGCAGCCCGTTCGACGAGTTGGAGCGACTGCTGGACAAGATGAACGACGCACGCGAGCGCGCCGGCGGCGGGCTCGCGGTCGACGTCGAGGACGAGGACAACCAGTTCGTCGTGACCGCGGACCTCCCCGGCTTCGACAAGGAGGACATCGACGTAGAGCTCCACGACCGGACGCTGCGCATCGAAGCGCGCCACGAGGAAGGGGTACAGGAGGAAGGCGAGGACAACTACGTCCGCCGGGAGCGCAGCAAGCGCTCGCTCTCGCGGAGCGTCACGCTCCCCGAGGAAGTCGACGAGGAAGGTGCGTCCGCATCCTTCGAAAACGGCGTGCTGACCGTGACGCTCCCGAAGTCCCACACGAGCGAGGAGTCCACGAGCGTCGACATCGAGTAGCGTCGCAGACGACGCGAGTTCTTCTCAGACGCGGCCCGTGATACGGTCGGCGGCGCGCTCGACGGCGTCCCGCCAGTCGCCGGGCGGGTCGTCGCCGCGGACCGGCGGCGCGAGCGCGAGGTCGACGGCGTGGTAGTCGAAACCGTCGAGGGCGTCGGCTGCGAGACCGCCGACGAACTCGGCGTTCTCGCGCTTCGAGGAGTGGCCGCCGTCCGTCAGCGCGTAGTAGTCGCTGAACAGGTGCACGAGGACGACCGGCCGGTCGAGCGCACCGTCGGCGGCGTGTCGGGCGAGTTTCACGGGGTTGTTCGCGGGGTCGGCGCGTCGCATCTCCACCTCGACGAGTACGAGCGGCGCGGCCGCCGAGTCGGGGACGCCGGCGACGTCGACGGGCGTGCGCCGGACGTACCACTCGGTCGTCCACTCGCGGTCCGGGTCGCGGGCGGCGAGCGCGGCGCGGAGGCGTGCGTGCACGGCGTCGGTGAACTCGCCCACGAGCTCGCGAGAGACGCCGGGGCGTGAAAGAAGTTCTGCGTGCGCCGACACCGGCAAATGAGTCCGAGAAGCGAACAGGCCGCACAGTCACGATGGGAGGGCTTTTGCCCCGGCAGAGTGTCACACCGGATATGACCTACGAGCCACGGGAAGTCGAGCGGAAGTGGCAGGACCGCTGGGAGGACGGCGGCCGCTACCACGCCGACCCGCCGGCGAACGCCGGCGAACGAGCGAGCGGCGACGCCGAGAGCACCGACGAGGACGCGACGTTCGTGACGGTCCCGTACCCGTACCCCTCCGGCGGGATGCACATCGGGCACGCTCGCACGTACACGGTGCCGGACGTCTACGCCCGCTACCGACGCTTGCAGGGCGACAACGTCCTGTTCCCCATCGCGTGGCACGTGACCGGCACGCCAATCGTGGGTGCCGTCAACCGCCTCCAGAAGCGCGAGGAAGAGCAGATGTCGGTGCTACGGGACACCTACGACGTCCCCGAGTCCGAACTCGAACAGTTGGAGACGCCGATGGGGTTCGCGCGCTACTTCATCGAGAACCACTACAAGCAGAACATGAAGTCCCTCGGCCTCAGCATCGACTGGCGGAGGGAATTCACGACCAACGACGAGCGCTACTCGAAGTTCGTCACGTGGCAGTACGAGACGCTGCGCGACCACGGGCGCCTGGAGAAGGGCCTCCACCCCGTGAAGTACTGCACCGACGAGGAGAACCCCGTCACCACCCACGACCTGCTCGAGGGTGAGGAGGCGGAGTTCCAGGAGTACACGCTCGTCAAATTCCGGAAGGGCGACACGGTCGTGCCGATGGCGACGCTGCGCCCGGAGACCGTGCGTGGCGTGACGAACGCGTACATCGACCCGGACGCGAACTACGTGGAGGCGAACGTGGACGGCGAGACGTGGCTCCTCAGCGACGAGGCCGCGGAGAAACTCGTCCTCCAGCAGCGCGACGTCGAGATTCTCGACCGGTTCACGGGCGAGGCGCTGGTCGGCGAGCGCGTCACCAACCCCGTCACGGGCGAGGACGTGCTCGTGCTGCCCGCGAGCTTCGTGGACGCGGACAACGCCACGGGGATCGTGATGTCCGTGCCGGCGCACTCGCCGGACGACTGGATGGCCCTGCAGGAGGCCAAACGCGCGGCGCGAAGCGCCGCGGAACGAGCGAGCGGCGACAGCGATGCGCCACGAGCAGCCGACGACGAGCGGCTGCGCGAGTACGGCATCGACCCCGCAGAGGTCGAGGAGATTCAGCCGAAGGCCATCATCGACGTAGACGCCTACGACGACCCGTTCCCCGCGCGGGCGGCCGTCGAGGAGCACGGCATCGAGGGAAGCGACGACCCCGCGCTCGAAGAGGCCACGCAGGAGGTGTACAACCGCGAGTTCCACGCGGGCGAACTGAAGGACATGTACGACGAGTACGCGGGTGCCGTCGTCGAGGACGTCCGCGACGAACTGGCCGAGCACTTCCGCTCGACCGGCGAGTTCGACTCGATGTACGAGTTCTCCGAGGAGGTCGTCTGTCGCTGCGGCGGCGACGTCGAGGTCGCCAAGCAGGACACGTGGTTCCTGACGTACAGCGACGACGACTGGAAGGAACTCGCCCACGACGCGATTAGCGAACTGGACGCGCGCCCGGACAGCGCCGGCGACCAGCTCGACCACACGGTCGACTGGCTCAACGAGTGGCCGTGCATCCGGAACTTCGGGCTCGGCACGAACCTGCCGTGGGACGACGACTTCGTCATCGAGCCGCTGTCGGACTCGACGGCGTACATGTCCTACTACACCATCGCCCACCGGCTCCAGGACGTGCCGCCGGCGGAGATGGACCGGGAGTTCTTCGACACGCTGTTCTACGGCGAGGACGCGGTCGACGACCCCGACGAAACTGCGCTGGACCTGCGCGAGGAGTGGGACTACTGGTACCCCGTCGACCAGCGCGTCTCCGGCAACGACCTCATCTCGAACCACCTGACGTTCTACCTCTTCCACCACACCGACCTCTTCGAGGAGGCGAAGTGGCCGGAGGGAATCACCGTGATGGGGATGGTGCTGCTGGAGGGCGACGCGATGTCGTCCTCGAAGGGCCACGTCGTGCTCCCCACCGAGGCCATCGAGGAGTACGGCGCGGACACGGTGCGGTTCGTGCTGTTGAACTCCGCTGAGCCGTGGCAGGACGTCGACTGGCGCGACGACGAAGTCGGCACCACGAAAGACCAGCTCGCGCGCTTCTACGAGCGAGCGCAGGACGTAATAGCGGACGCCGAGGGCATCGGCGACCGCGAGGACGTCGAGCTGAAGCGCATCGACCGCTGGCTGCTGTCGAAGCTCCAGTCGACGATTCGGGACGCGACGGACGCGATGGACGAGTTCCAGACGCGCGCCGCCAGCCAGGAGGCGTTCTACCACTTCGAGGAGCACCTGACGTGGTACCGCAAGCGCACGGACCTCGACCGCGACGGCGCGCGGTGGACGCTCCGCGACGTGCTGCGGACGCGACTCCGCCTGCTCGCGCCCATCGTGCCGTTCCTCTCGAACGAACTCCACGAGCAGCTCACGGGCGAGCCGGTCGGGCAGGACGACTGGCCGGCGGCCGACCCCGAACTGGAATCCGAGCGCGTGGAGGTCGAAGAACAGCTCGTGGAGTCGCTGACCGACGACGTGCGCGAGGTCATCGACGTGACCGACACCGACCCCGGCCAGATTACGGTGTTCACGCCCGCGCCGTGGAAGCAGACCGTCTACGAGACGGTCCGGGAGACCGGCACGGACATCGGCGCGGTGATGGGGAAAGTGATGCAACACGAGAGCCTGCGCGAGAAGGGCGACGCGGTCAACGACCTCGTGCAGGACCTCGTCGCGGACGTCCGCGAGCGCTCCGCCGAGGAGTTGACGGCGCTCGACGAGGTCGACGAGCAGGACGTCTACGAGAACGCGGCGGGCTTCCTCGCGCGCCAGTTCGACGCCGACGTCGATGTCGTCCCCGAGACCGAAACTGACGCCGAGCGCGCGTCCCGCGCGGTGCCGTTCCGTCCGGCCATCGAACTCGAATAGCGGTCCCGGCGGCCAGATTGCTTTTTCCGCGCCCAGTCGAACCCCGACGCATGAGCGACCAGAACGACGAAGCGCCGCGGAGCGTCCGACGACACGCGGAGGTGCGGCGGAATCCCGAGATGACCAGCGTCGGCTACGCGATGCTGCTCGGCCTGCTCGTGTTGCTGCTGCCGCTACTGCCGTTCCTCGTCATCATCTGGATCATCGCGCGGCTCACGGACTACGCTGCCGGACGCTGAACAGCCGTGGACGAGCATTCGCGGTGCGAGCGGTCTGACAGACCCGAGCACCGCGATTCACCGAGCGCGAACATAGTGAGCGCTCGGGCCGACGAGCGACCGTAGGGAGTGGTTCGAAAGGCGCGAAGCGCCTTTCGTCATCACGAAAGACGGCGGAGCCGTCTTTCGAACGACGAGGAGTGCTTTTTCCGCAAATTTTTGCCAGCCGAGCGAGACCGAAGGTCTCGCTGGCCGTGCGAACGGGCGCGGAGCGCCCGTGAGCAGAGAGCGGCCGCAGGCCGCTCGCGCAGCAAAAAGTGCGTTTAGAAGAACTTCTTCAGGTCGTCGCGCTTCTCGGCTTCGAGGTGCGTACGGATTGCATCGTCGAAGGCACCGGTGCGGCCGTGTTTGGCGGCGATGGGGGCGATGGTGTCCTGCCACTGCTTCCACGGAGGGTGGAGGCCGAGGCGGTCGGCGATGTCGTCGAGGCGTTCGTCGCGGTCGTCGACTTTGTCCATCTTGTTGACGGCGACGACCGGCTGGATGTCGAGGTCCTGGAGGAGGTAGAACAGTTCGACGACGTGGGGGATTTCCTCGTCGCTGGTGTGGCGGTCGATGATGTCGACGGCGGCTTTGCCGTCGAGAACGAGCACGCCGACCATGATGTGCTCGGCGTTGTCTTCGAGGTAGCGGACGACGTCGGTCTTGATGCGTTCGCGGACGTCGTCCTCGACGCCGGACATGAACCCGAAGCCGGGGAGGTCGGTGACGACGAAGTCGTCGCTGGTCCAGTCGTAGTGGTTGGGTTTCCGGGTGACGCCGGGTTTCTGGCCGGTCGCCACGCTGTGGCCGGTAATCTCCCGCATGAGCGTGGACTTGCCGACGTTCGACCGACCGACGAGGACGACCTCGTCGCTTCGGTCGGGGCGGGTGTCGAACATACCGTTCGTAGCCGGTCGGCGGGGTTAAGTCCCGCGTCCGGCGGCGCACGCTCAAACGCGGGTTTCACTCTGAACGAGGTTGAAGGGGTCGCCCGTCGTAGCGTGGTGTGTGATGCGACAGCAAACACTCCTGCTCGCGGTCCTCGGTACCGCCCTGCTGGTGACCGCCGGCGTCGCCGGTGCCCTCACTCTCGGGAGCGGGTCGGCGACAGCCGGCCAGGCAGCCCCCGAGGGACAGTCGATTACAGTTTCCGCGGACGGCACCGTGGAGGCGTCGCCCGACCAGGCAGTCGTCCGGGTCGCGGTGACGGCCACCGGAAACGACTCGTCGGCGGTCCGCGACGAGATTGCCGAGCGCGCCGGGGAGATGCAGTCGGCGCTGGAATCGTACGGTATCCCCTCGGAAAACGTCCGCACCGCGCACTTCAACATCCGGCAGGAGCGCGAGCGGACCGGCAACGGCATCGAGCGCGGCCAGTACGTCGGCACGCACGCGTTCGAAATCACCGTCGAGGACACCGGTGCGGCCGGCGAGGTCGTCGACACCGCCGTGAACAACGGTGCCGACCGCGTGGACGGCGTCTCGTTCACGCTCTCCGAACAGAAGCGCGAGTCCCTCTACCAGGACGCGCTGACGAACGCGATGGGCAACGCGGAGACGCGCGCCGCCACGCTCGCCGACGCCGGCGGGCTCTCGGTGACGGACACCCACACCATCGTCTCGACGAACACGAACTACCGCGCGTACCAGGTGGAGACGGCCGCGATTTCGAGTGGTGCCGCGGCGTCCGGGACGTCCGTGGAGTCCGGCCCGGTCACCGTCACCGCGGACGTCCGCGTGACGTACAACGCGACCGTCGCCTGAGCGGTCGTCCCCTGAACGCTTTTCTTCTGCCCCCGTGAACGCGCAGTCGTGCGACTCGTTCAGGCGACCGTTCCGACGGGCAAACGCGAGGCCGTCCTCGACGCGCTCGACGACGAGGGCATCGACTACGTGGTCAGCGACGAGACCAGCGGCCGCGACTACAACGCCGTCGTCCACTTCCCGATACCGACAGAGGGCGTCGAGGACGCGCTGGAGGCGCTCCGCTCGGCGGGGCTCTCCGAGGACTCCTACACCGTCGTCCTGAGCGCGGAGACGGTCGTTTCCCGGCACTTCGACGACCTCGAAGAGCGCTACACCGAGGAGGAGGAGAACGGCGACAAAATCGCCCGCGAGGAGCTCGTCGCGCGCGCCAAGGACCTCGCGCCGTCGCGGCGCACGTACGTCGTGATGACGCTCGTCAGTACCATCATCGCGACCGCGGGCCTACTGTTGGACTCGCCGGCGACGGTCGTCGGCTCCATGGTCATCGCGCCGCTGCTGGGCCCCGCGATGTCCGCGAGCGTCGGCACCGTCGTCGACGACGAGGACCTGTTCCGGCGCGGCGTCTACCTCCAGTTGGTCGGCGTCGTGCTCGCCGTCGTGGGCGCGGCGGCGTTCGCGTTCTTCGTGAAGTTCACGAACGTCGTCCCGCCGGGGTTAGACGTGCTGACGCTGTCGGAGGTCAGCGAGCGCCTGCGCCCGGACTTCCTCTCGCTGGTGGTCGCGCTCGGGGCCGGCGTCGCGGGCGTGTTCAGCCTGATGACCGGCGTCTCCTCGGCGCTGGTCGGCGTCGCCATCGCCGTCGCGTTGATTCCACCGGCGGCCAGCGTCGGCATCGGCATCGCGTGGGGCGTCCCGACGCTCGCCGTCGGGTCCGGCGTGCTCGTCATGGTGAACGTCCTCTCCATCAATCTCGCGGCGCTGGTCGTGCTGTGGTACTCGGGCTATCGCCCCCAGCGGTTCTTCGAAATCGGGCAGGCGCGCTCGGCGCTGCTGAAGCGCGGTGCCGCGCTCGTCGTCGCCATCGTCGTGCTGTCGGCGTTCCTCGGCGGCGTCACGTACACGTCCTACCAGTCCGCCACCGAGGAACAGGCCATCAACGACGCCGTCGGCGACGTCCTCTCGCAGTCCCAGTACGAGGACGCCGCGCTGCTGGACACGCGCTACGAGTACGAACAGGGGTTGATTCAGCGCGAGTCACAGCGCGTCGTCGTCACCGTCGGCGTCCCGCCCGGCGCTGACTACCCCGGGCTCTACGACCGACTGAACGAGCGCGTCGCCGCGACGACGGACCACGACGTCGCCCTAGAAGTCAGGTACGTCTACCGCCAGCGACCGGACTGACTACTCCTCGTGGGGGAGCGTCGGCTCGTGGCCGACGGCCTCGACCGCCGCGTCCAGCGTCTCCTGGACGCCCTCGCCGTTCTCGACGCTCATGTAGCAGTCCGCTGCCACGTCCTCGGAGAGGTCCGCTTTGTTGCAGACGGTCACGAGGGGGACGTCGCCGAACTGGTCGGCGACCTCCGCGCGGAGCGCGCGCTGGTCCTCGAGCATGTACCCGCACGTCTCGCTGGCGTCGAGGAAGAACAGGATAACGTCGCCGGCGTGCGCGAGCGCTGAGACGGCCTGGTTCTCGATTTCGTTGCGCTCGTCGACCGGCCGGTCGAGCAGGCCGGGCGTGTCCACGATTTGCCAGCGCACGCGCTCGACGTCGAGGTGGCCGACCTCGATACCCTTCGTCGTGAACGGGTACTCGGCGGTCTCGATGTTCGACGTCGAGACCTCGTTGACGAACGACGACTTGCCGACGTTCGGGTAGCCCGCGACCACGATGGTCGGGTCGTCGGGGTCGATTTCGGGGAGATTCTTCAGGGCGTCACGGGCGCGGCCCACGGCGTCGAGGTCCTCCTCGATTTGGTCCATCACGGAGCCCATGCGCGCGAACCCCTGCTTGCGGACTTTCCGCATCGAATCCGTGTCGCCCCGGGGGAGCTTCCCGATGTACTCCCGGCCGAGGTCGTGGGTCTTGTTCGCCGCCCACGAAATCTCGGAGAGGTGCTGGCGGAGCGCGTCTATCCCACGGTCGTCGTCGAACTCCCGTCGGAGCACGGCGTCCGCGAGTTCGTAGTAGAACGGGTCGACAGTGTCGAAGTCCGGCCACGCCGTCACGACGTTGTGGAGGTTGTCACCGAGGATGTTCGACGACGTCTGCAGCATCGACTCCTGGGCCTCGTAGCCGCCCTTCGCGCGGCCCGCCCGGGCTGCCCGCGAGAACGCCTTGTCGAGGAGCTCCTCCGACGTCGGCGTCGTCGGCAGGTTCTCGAAAATCATACGGCGAAGTAGGCCCGCGGGACGTAAAAGCACACGTATCGGCACCGACGCGGCCCGCGAGGCTTTTCGGTGTCGCCCACCTCTCCCACGGTATGGTCAACTGGCGTGCGGTCCTCACTGGGTTCGCCGTGGAGTTCGTGCTGGGCGTGTTCGCGTTCGCGCTCCCCGGTATCGGGCACGCGGCCGCCGGCCTCGTCGGCGGGTTCGTCGCGGGCTGGCTGGCAGACGACGGCGTCTGGAGCGGAGCCGCCCACGGCTTCCTCGCGGGCGCGCTCGGCGGCCTCCTCGTCGCCGTGCTCGTCCTCGTGCTCGGCGTCGTGTTCTCCGCCACCGGCCTCCTGCCGGTCGGCCTGCTCGGGCTCGGCGTCGGCACGATAGCGCTCGTCTTCTTCGGCCTGCTCGCCATCGACAGCGCCGTCGCGGGTGCTGTCGGCGGTTTCCTCGCCTAGCCCCGCGCGAACTCGTGGACCGCGTCGGCGAGCTGTTCGGGCGCGGTGTTGATGCCGAGGTGCCCGACACCCGCTAGCTCGGCGCGCTCCGTCTCCGCGAGCGCGCTGTCCAGCACCTCTACACCCTCGCGGAGGTGTTCGGGACCCTGTTCGCCGAGCACGAGGAGCGTCGGTACGCCCGTCTCCGGGTCGTCGAGGTCGTAGTCCTCCACGACCTCGATTTCGCGTGCAACCGTCCCCACGATGCCCGCGGCCTGCGCGACCGCCGGCTGCGGGAGCAGGTCGGCAGCGCCGACCGCGTCGAGGAACACTTCGACGGCATCGACGCGGTCGCCGTCCGCGAGGCGCGCGCGTATCCGCTCGGCGAGGTCGCCATCGTGGTGCTCGCCCACCAGAATCGAGGGCTCGTACAGCACCAGCCGGTCGATGTCCAGCCCGGCCGCGGCTTCGAGCGCGACCAGCCCGCCGAAGGAGTGCCCGAGCACGATGGGGGCGTCGCCGACAGACTCGACAACCGCTCGGAGGTCCTCGACTTCGCGCTCGAAACGGTACTCGTCGCTGTCACTGCTCGCGGCTCCACCGTCTTCTCGCGGGCGCTGCCCGCTCGAATGGTTCGAGAGGCTCCGTCCCTCGCCACTCGCTTGTTCCGCGTCCTCACGCTGCTCGGACGCGCTACTTCTACCTCTGCCACGCCGGTCGTAGGTCACGACCTCGAAGTCGTCGGCGAGGTGGGGCACGAGGTCGCGGAAACTCTCCTTGCGCGCGCTGGTCCCGTGGACGAGTACGAGCGGCTGGCCGTCGCCGTGCGTTTCGTACCCGAGCTCGGTGCCGTCCGCAGAAGTGACAGCGTGCATGTGCCGGGCTTTCGCGCCCGGCTACTTGAGCGACACTAGTCGGCTACCGCCGCGCTTCCAGTTCGTCCAGCAGGTCCTCGGCGTCCATGTCGTGCTGGGCGAGCACGACGAGCATGTGGTAGATGATGTCCGCGCCCTCGTGGGCGAGTTCGTCCTCGTCGCCGTCCTTCGCGGCGAGCAGGAACTCCGTGGCTTCCTCCCCGAGCTTCTCCAGAGCGGCGTTCTCGCCCTTCCCGTGCGTGAACAGCTCCGCCGTGTAGGAGTCCTCGGGCAGCGTCTCCTTGCGGTCCTCGATGACGGCGAACAGTTCGCGGAGCACGTCGCTCACGCCGCCATCACCTCGCGGATGTCGTCGAGGTCGTCGAACTCCGCGGGGTCGCGGCGGCCGTCCTCGAAGACGGCTTCCGCGACCTCGATGGGGGCGTCGATGCGTGCCGCCAGCGCCAGCGAGTCGCTCGGGCGCGCGTCCACGACCGCCCCGCCGCGCGGCGTGTCGACGTGGAGGTCCGCGTAGTACGTCCCCTCGTCGACGTCCGACACGGAGACGTGGTCGATGCGGCCGCCCAACTCCTCGACGAGGTCGAGCGTGAGGTCGTGGGTCAGCGGCCGCCCGATGTCCGTGGCGTCCAGCCCGCGTGCGATGCTCGTCGCCTCCTCGAAGCCGACGAAGATGGGGAGCACGTCGTCCTCGCCGTCGACGCCGACGAGCACGACCGGCAGCGGGCCGTCCGGCGTCCCCGCCACGCGGACGCCGTCGATGTGTGCGTTCATGCCCATGTTTTCGCGAGGACGCTCAAAAGCTTGCCTCCTCGTTCAGGAAGAACGCGAGGTCGTGCAGCCGCGAATCGTTCGTGAGCTCCGGATGGAACGACGTGCCGACGACCGGGCCGTCGCGGATGGCGACCGGGTTCCCCTCCCAATCCGCGAGCACGTCCACGTCCTCGCCCACTTCCGCGACGAGTGGGGCGCGGATGAACACCGCGGGGAACGGCTCGTCCAATCCCTCGACGGAAAGCGGCGCTTCGAAGGAGTCCTTCTGCCGGCCGAACGCGTTCCGGTCGACGGTCGCGTCCACGAGGTCCAGCGTCTGCACGCGGTCGTCGTTGGCGTCCGTCGCGGAGACGATGAGGCCCGCACACGTCGCCAGCATCGGTTTGCCGGCGTCGACGTGTGCCTTCACTTCCTCGTCGATGCCCTCCCGGACGAGCAGCCGCGAAATCGCGGTCGATTCCCCGCCCGGCAACAACAGGATGTCACACTCGGGAACGAGCCCGGAGCGCCGAATCTCGGTGACCTCGGCGTCCAGCCCGTGCTCGTCGGCGGCCCGACGGATGGCGTCCGCGTGCTCGGAGACGTCCCCCTGCACGGCGACGACGCCGGCGCTGACAGTCATGTGCCCGCTTACGAACCGCCACGGAAAAAGCCTCTCGGGGTCGGGCTACGCGAAGAACTGCAGTAGTAGTACGGCGATGCCGAAGAACGCGCCCGTCGCCACCACGGAGCGCGGGTCGATGCGGATGGCGTTCGGGTCCTCTGAGTCGAAGTACCGGACCAGCCCTGCGCTGGACATCAGCCCGCCGGAGTTCTCACCACTGCTCATGTATCCGAGTCGGAACTGAGCCCGCGTAAACCTTTCGTGTCCCGGCGACTCGCCGCCGGAACGCCGCTGTGAGCCCCACAGCGGTGAAGCGGCGAGGGTCGTCCCGTGAGAAACCCTTATGCGGGGCGCGGGGCAAGGGCAAATAGACCGATGACAGTCACCATCAAGGACTTCTACGCCGACTGGTGTGGTCCCTGCAAGACGCAGGACCCCATCCTCGAGGACCTCGAGGAGGACTACGGCGACCGCGTCACCTTCGAGAAGATTGACGTCGACGAGAACGAGGACGTCGCCAACGAGTATCAGGTTCGCTCGATTCCGACCGTTGTCGTCGAGGACGACGACGGCGTCGTCGAGCGCTTCGTCGGTGTCACGCAGCGCGACCAGCTCGAGGACGCGCTCGAAGAAGCCGGCGCGTAAGCGACCCGACAGTTCCATCCTCCGTTTCTCGCAGAACGCGTAGCGACCGTTAGGCTGTTGTAACCCTCCGCCCACTGTCACCCCATGTTCTCGGTGCTGCCGCTCGCCGCCGCCGGGGGACTCCCTCCGGTGACCGTCGAGATGGCTGTGGTCTTCGCGCTCGTCGCCGTCACGCTCGTGCTGTTCGTGACGGAGGCGCTGCCGCTGGACGTCACCGCGATTCTCGTGATGGTGACGCTGATGGTCCTGCAGCCGTGGACGACCATCAGCGTCGAGCAGGGCCTGTCGGGGTTCTCGAACCCGGCGACAATCACCGTGCTGGCGATGCTCATTCTGAGCAACGGTATCTCCCGGTCGGGCGTCGTCCAGATTCTCGGTCGGTGGATGTCGGCGTTCGCGGGCACGAACAAACACCGCCAGCTCGCGTCGACGATTCTCGCGACCGGCCCGGCGTCGGGGTTCATCAACAACACGCCCGTCGTCGCCATCCTCGTGCCGGTCATCAGCGACCTCGCGCACAAAGGCGGCACGTCGCCCTCCAAATTGCTGATGCCGCTGTCGTTCGCGTCGATGCTCGGCGGGATGCTCACGCTCATCGGGACGTCGACGAACATCCTCGCGAGCCAGACCGCCGAGCGCATCGGCACCGAGCGCGGCGTCGAGGCCCTGCACGCGTTCTCGATGTTCGAATTCACGCACCTCGGCGCACTCGTGCTCGTCGTCGGCTCCGCGTACCTGATGACGATTGGCTACTGGCTGCTCCCCGAGCGCGTCCCCCCGGAGGAGGACTACCTCGCGGAGTACGACATGCAGGACTACCTCAGCGAGGTCGTCGTGCAGGCGTCCTCGCCGCTCGTCGGGAAGACCGTCTCGGAGGCCATCGACGAGCAGCGCTTCGACGCCGACGTGCTCCAGCTCGTGCGCGGCGGCGAGCGCTTCATCGAGCCCATCGGGCAGAAAGTCATCAAGCCCGGGGACGTGCTCACGATTCGGACCGACCGGCAGACGCTGGGTGCTATCGCGGACGTCGACGACCTCGCGCTGACGGGCGCGCCCGAAACTGACCCCGAGTTGGAGCCCAGCACGGAAGCAGAGCAGACGCTCGTCGAACTCGTCATCCAGTCGGGGTCGTCGCTGGTCGGCGAGACGCTGCAGTCGTCGTCGTTCCGCGGGCGCTACGACGCGAACGTGCTGGCGTACCGCTCCCGCGGGGAGACCGTCCGCCAGCGCATGGACGAACTCAAGCTCCGCGTCGGCGACACGCTGCTGATTCAGGCACCCGAGGACAGCATCGACCGGCTCTCCCAGAGCCCGGATTTCATCCTCGCGTACGAGCCCGAGGAGCCCGACTACCGCACCGAGAAGATTCCGTACGCCGTCGCCACCATCGTCGGCGTCATCGGCGCGGCGACGTTGCTCCCTATCAACATCGTCGTGTCGGCGCTCGCGGGCGTCGTCGCGATGGTCGCCACCGGCGTGCTGCGGCCCGGCGAAATCTACGACTCCGTGGACTGGAACGTCATCTTCCTGCTGGCGGGCGTGATTCCGCTCGGCATCGCCCTCGAGCAGACCGGCGGCGCGGAACTGCTCGGTTCGCTCGTCGCGGCGACCGGCGATTTCCTCCCCGCCATCGGCGTGCTGTGGGTGTTCTACGTGTCCACGAGCCTCATCACGGGCGTCATCTCGAACAACGCCAGCGTCGTGTTGATGATACCGGTCGCCGTCGAGGCCGCGTTGGAGGTCGGCGCGAACCCGTTCGCGTTCGTGCTCGCGGTGACGTTCGCGGCGTCGACGGCGTTCATGACGCCCGTCGGCTACCAGACGAACCTCTTCGTCTACGGGCCCGGCGGCTACAAGTTCAGTGACTACGTCCGCGTCGGGATGCCCTTGCAGTTGCTGTTGTCGGTGGTCACGGTCGCCGGCATCGCGTTCTTCTGGACGCTGTAAACGTCGTCCCCGTTAGAAGCCGAAGATGGGGACGAAGCGGAACGTGAGGTACGCGCCGACGGTCGCCAGCAGCGGGACGACGTTCTGCATCAGGACGACGCGCGCGGTCGTCCCGGGGTCGAAGAGGTCCGACGCGCTCGGAATGTCCTCGGGGTCCTCCTCGCCGATTTCCGGGACTTCCTCGCCGCCGTCCTCGTCGGCAGCGAGCCCACCCACGGAGACGGGAACCTCGCCCTCGCCGCGGACCGCCTCGGGCACAGAGACCGGCCGCGTCGCGCGGCCCCAGCCGAGGCCGACGATGGACATGGTGGCGATGACGACGAAGCTCGCCGGGATGCCGATAGCCGACAGGAAGATGACCAGCGACGCGCTCACGACGGCGACGACGATGGCCGCCGTCAGCGGGAGTTCCGTGATGTCGCTGCCCATCGTTTCGAGCGTGCGGCGCGCGATGGTGAACGCGCCGATGCCGACCGCCACGCAGCCGATGATGATTGCGGGGTTCATCTCCAAGACGCCGCTCCCCACGAGCGGCGCGATGGCGTTGGCGACGTTGCTCGTCCCCGAACTGAACGCCATCAGACAGCCGATTGCGATGACAGTCGTGACGCCGAGCAGTTCGCGGCGGTTCGTCGTCTCCGTGGGTCGCGGCACCGGCACGACGCCCGAGCGGTCGACGTCCAGCAGGTCGCCGGCGCTGCGCTCCATCGCGATGAGCCGGTGCAGCCGCGCGTAGAAGTACCGGCCGATGACCAGCGACACCCAGAAGCCGATGACGGGCGCGACCAGCCACCAGATGGCGATTTCGCCGAACACCGCCCAGTCGAGGGCATTACGCGCGACGCCGAGGCCCGCGATAGCGCCGACGGCCGTCATGGACGTCGACGCGGGGACACCGAAGAAGTTCCCGACGAACAGCGCCAGCCCCACGAAGAACAGCACGCCGATGCTGGCTTCCAGCGTGAAAATCGCGGGGTTCGTGACGAGTTCGCGGCCGAGCGTGTCCACGACGCGGCGGCCGAGCGTCCACGCGCCGACGGCGAAAAAGCCGGTCATCAGCAGCGCCGCGACGGGCTTCGAGATGGCGTCCGCGCCGACCGCGGGGCCGAACGCCGGCCCGGTCGTCGACCCGCCGACGTTGAAGCCGACGAACATCGCCACCAGAATGCCCACGAGGAGCAGGACGCTAATCACGCCGCCACCCCGCTGTCGGCCCGCGTAACGAGCGCGTTCATTTGGGCTCGCCTTCGTCGGGCTCGACGTCGTCTCTGGACCCCTTCTCCTCGCCCTCGCTGTCGTCGTCTTCGCCGTCCTCGTCGCCGTACCGCTCCTCGACGGCTTCGACCTTCTCCTCGACCGATTCGTCGGCCGATTCGCTGTCGGCCGTTGTCTGCTCGACAGTTTTCTCGACGGTTTCTTCGACAGTTTTCTCCACCGTCTCCTCCATCGTTTCTTCGACCGTCTCCTCGACGGTCTCTTCGACGGTTTCGCCGACTTTCTCCTCGACGGTCTCACCGACGGTTTCTTCGACGGTTTTCTCCACGGTTTCCTCGACGGTTTCGCCGACTTTCTCCTCGACTGTGTCGCCAACCGTCTCCTCGACAGTCTTCTCGACTGTCTCGCCGACCTTCTCTTCGACCGTTTCACCGACAGTCTCCTCGACGGTTTCTTCGACAGTTTTCTCGACAGTTTCGCCGACGGACTTCTCGACGGTTTCTTCGACCGTCTCCTCGACGCTGGCTTCGACGGTCTCGTCGACGGTTTCTTCGACCGTCTCCTCGACGCTGGCTTCGACGGTCTCGTCGACGGTTTCTTCGACGGTTTCCTCGACGGTGTCGCTGACGGCCTGGGTCATCCAGTCGGGGTCGAAGCGCGCCATCTTCCACGCGATGTGGATGACGAACGACGCCAACACCCCGAGCCCGAACGCCAGCCCGGTCTGGGTCCCGACGACCGAGAACAGCACCACGGAGACGAAGATGAGCACGCCGTACGCGAGGTCCGTGAGGCTGTCCACGCGATTCGGGTTCACGCGCCCACCCCCGGCCACGCGACCGCGCCGCTCTCGCTCGCTGTGTGGGCCGTTTGCAATTCACGAGGCCGTGTGTAGCCCGGCGCTAGCGGGCTACGCTGAACGAGAAATGTGATACTAGAACAGAGGGCGCGCACGGAGAAAGGGATTCCGATGGGTGGGGTGTCGCCGCGCCGGGCGCGCGCCACGCTTCGAGGTGCGCGACGTCGAATTCCACTAACCGTCCCGCCGCCGCAATCGTACACCCCAACCGATAAGTAGTCGGTTGTATCACTAGAGAATATGTCGTTCGACTCGTTCGCCGACGCCGACGAAGCACAGGTCACGCGCGCAATCGCCCGCCAGTGGACCGAGGAGTTCATCGACGACACCGAGACCGACGTCATCATCGTCGGCGGCGGCCCCTCCGGGCTGATGGCCGCCAAAGAACTCGCCGAACGCGACGTCGACGTCACCGTCGTCGAGAAGAACAACTACCTCGGTGGCGGGTTCTGGCTCGGTGGCTTCCTGATGAACAAGCTCACCGTCCGCGCGCCCGCCGACGACGTCCTCGACGACCTCGGCGTCCCCTACGAGTACGACGACGAGACCGAGGGCCTGGCGGTCGCGGACGGCCCGCACGCGTGCTCGTCCCTCATCAAGGCCGCCTGCGACGCCGGTGCGCGCATCCAGAACATGACCGAGTTCACCGACGTCGTCGTGCGCGACGACCACGAGGTCGCGGGCATCGTGATGAACTGGACGCCCGTCCACGCGCTCCCCCGCGAACTCACGTGCGTCGACCCCATCGCCGTCGAATCCGACGTGGTCGTCGACGCCACCGGCCACGACGCCGTCGTCGTCTCCAAACTCCAGGAGCGCGGCGTCGTCGATGCGGCGGGCATCGAGCACGCCGACGAGAACAACACGGGCATGGACAAGACCGAGGACGGCGAGTACGGCGCGCCCGGCCACGACTCCCCCGGTCACGACTCGATGTGGGTCGCCGACAGCGAGGACAAGGTCGTCGAACAGACCGGCAAGGTCCACGACGGCCTGATTACCGCCGGCCTCTCCACGGCGACCGTCCACGGCCTCACGCGCATGGGCCCGACGTTCGGCGCGATGCTGCTCTCGGGGAAGGCCGCCGCGAACGCCGTCCTCGACGAACTCGGGTCGGACGAACCCGCGGTCGAACTGCCGTCGCGGGCAGCGCCCGCCGCCGACGACTGATGCGCCCCGTCGCGCTCACGGTCGCCGGGTCGGACAGCGGCGGCGGCGCGGGCGCACAGGCCGACCTGAAGACGTTCGAAGCCTGCGGCGCGTTCGGTACCTCGGCGCTCACCGCCGTCACCGCGCAGAACACCACGGGCGTCACCCACAGCACCGTCCTCGACCCCGCGGCCGTCCGCGCGCAGCACGACGCCGTCGTCGCGGACTTCGACGTCGCCGCCGCGAAGACCGGGATGCTCGGGGACGCGGACGTCGCCGCCGAAGTCGCGGATGCCCTCGGGGAGTCGGACTTCCCGGTCGTCGTCGACCCCGTCGTCGTCGCGCAGTCCGGCGACCGCCTGCTCACCGAGCGCGGCGTCGACGCCGTGCGCGACCGGCTCCTCCCGGAAGCGACGGTCGCCACGCCGAACGTCCCCGAGGCCGAACTGCTCGCGGACGTCGAAATCGAAGCCGAGGCCGACCTCCGCGAAGCCGCCGAGGCCGTCCGCGACCTCGGCCCGGATGCGGTCCTCCTGACCGGCGGCCACCTCGACGGCGACCCCGTAGACGTCTACGCTGGCGAGACGACCCGGGCGTTCACCCGCGAGCGCGTCGACACCGACGACACGCACGGCTCCGGCTGCACGCTCTCGGCGGCCATCGCCGCGCACCTCGCCAGCGGCGACGACCTCGAAGTGGCTGTCGAGCGCGGCGTCGACGCGACCGCGCGTGCCATCGCGTCGCCCCTCTCGCTCGGGTCGGGCGCTGGCCCCGTCGACCACGCCGCAATCGCGGACGGGCGTCGTGCCATCGCGGACGGCGAACGTGCCGGCGTGAGTCGTAGCTACGGCACGACCGACGCCATCGAAGCGGTCCGCGACGTCGTCGCCGCGCTCGAACGCGAGTGGCCGCCCGAACTCGTTCCCGAGGTCGGGACGACCGTCGCGGTCGCACCTGCCGACGCGACTGTCCCCGACGACGTGGTCGCTGTCGACGGCCGCCTGCACGCGACGAGCCGCGGCGTGCGTGCCACGGGCGGCGTCGCGCCGGGCGCGTCGAGCCACATCGCGCGCTTCCTGCTCGGCGTCCGCGAGCACGACTTACGGAGTTCCGCGGCCGGGAACGTCCGCTGGAGCCGAGCGCGCGAGTCGGCGCTGCGCGAGCGCTGGGACGTCGAACTCACCGACCGCACCGACGAGCCCGCGGACGCGGACGGAACGATGGACTGGGCCGCCCGCGAGGCGATGACCGACCGGGAGCGCGCGCCCGACGCCGTCGTCGACCGCGGCGCAATCGGGAAGGAAGCGATGATTCGCGTGGTCGCAAAAGATGCCGACGCGCTGCTGGAGAAGTTCAGCGAGGTTGCGTCACTCGAACGTGACGCCGACGTCGTGTAGGCCCTCGTTGTGGAGCGCGAGGTCGACGAGGAGTGGCGTCAGCGACTCCACCTCTGCGGCGTTCGCCAGCGGGCCCGCGTCGAGCATGCGGATGCCCTCGATGCCCGCCGCGAGGTCGACGACGTTCTGCTTGGCGTCGCCGTCGTCGCCGACGACGAGCGTGTCGAGGTCCAGTTCGACGTCGAGGTTCGCCAGCCGGTCGGCCGCGAGGTTCTGGAACGCGCCCACCACGGACACCTCCTCAGGTGCGGCGTCCGCGACGAGTTCGGTGACGCTGCCCGCGCTCGGCGGGTTGTAGTCGAAGCCGCCATCGCGCTTCTTCATGCCGACGGCGGGCGAAATCAGGAGCGTGTCCTCGTCGAGGCGGTCCGCGATATCCGCCACGAGATCGGCGACGTGGTACGGCGGTACCGCCAGCACCACGACGTCCGCGCGGTCGGCCGCCATCCCGTTGGCGAACCCCGTGATTTTCTCGTCGACGCCGCGGCTATCCAGCTCGGTCTCGTACTCCTCGGCCTTCGCGCGGGCCCGTTCGGGGTCCCGCGAGCCGACGACGACGTCGTGGTTGGTGTCGTACGCCCACCGCAGCGCCAGCCCTTCGCCGATGTCGCCAGTCCCGCCGAGTAACGCGATTCGCATACCTCACTGTCTCCCGGCGCGCGGTTAAGAATTGTGTGGGCGACTATCCAATATGGGTCTCGACGTCCACGCCCGTGAGTTTCCCGAGTTCCTCCCACTCGTCGTCGCGGGCGTGGCGGCGCTCGACGGTCACGTACTCGTCGCTGGTCTTCGGCGTCGTGAACCGGAACAGGACGTTGTCGGCTTCCAGGTCTCGGCCTTCCGCGTAGAACCCCTGTTCGCCCTCCTCGGCTTCTTCGAGTTCGACGTCGTGCTCCCACTCGTCGTCGACTTCGATGTGCACTGGGCCGGCTTCCTGCTCGCGGAGAATCGTCACGAGTTCGTCCATGTGGGTGGCTGCGACGGCCAGCGTGTTATGCCATGTGGCCGTCGCTACCGCGGGTCGACGGCGCCGTGGAGGTCGTTCACGGAGTCGAGCACGCCGTCCGCGCCCGCGTCCTCGTACTTCCGGCGGCCCTCCGGTCCCGTCAGCCCGCCCGTGAGCACGCCGAACGCGTAGTACGTCCGGTTGGGGTCGGCCTCCCGGGCGTTCACCACCGTCTCGACGTCGTCGAGGGTGTCCCCGACGAACGCGACCGACTCCGCACCGGTGCGTTCGGCGAGCGCAATCAGCGCCCGCGGATTCGGCTTCCCCTTCTCCCAGTCGTCCATCGTGAACCGGTACTCGTCGGGCACGTCCAGCCCCACGCGGCCCAGCGCGATTTCGGCCTCCGCCTCGGGGCGACCCGTCAGTACGCAGACCGGGAACGCGCTGGTGAGCGCGTCGACGGTCTCGGGGGTCACGATGACCGGCTCGTCGTTGATGTAGCCCTCCTCCGCGGCGAGGTCGGGCTCCGCGCCTTCCAGTTCTTCGTAGCGGTCGGTGCCGAGGTACAGCTGCTGGAACACCTCGCGGAGCCGGTCGGGGTGCCAGTCCTCGCGCACGCGTTCGACGCCGCCCGGGTCGAGGTGGGACTCGACGACTTCCTCCGCGCCCACCAGCCCGCCGCCGTGTGCGGCGACCTGGTCCGTGAACTCGCCGACGTCACCGGTGTACCCCTCGCGTCGGGCGAGCACGAACAGCGCCGCCGCGTCCGTCAGCGTCCAATCGTTGTTGAACCCGCCCGCGTCCTTGAACTGCTGGACCGCGGCCTTCTCGATGGTGTCCCCGTAGACGTACTGGACCGACTCTACGATGGCGCGCCGGTAGGAGTCCGCGACGTCCACGAGCACGCCGTCGACGTCGAGCACGACCGCGTCCACTTCCATACCACCACCGACGCGGCCCGCCGAAAAGACAGTTACGTCCCCGGGCGCACCGACTCGCCGCGCTCCCGTGCGACGTACAGCGTCCCCGAGGCGACAGTCCGGCGCTTGACGGGGACCGCGGGCTGGTCGCCGCCCAGCGTCGTGAACAGGCACGCCGCGTCCGCCGCCTCCGCCACGGCCACGAGCGCGCTGTGGAGTTCGGGCGGGCAGTTCAGGGCGTACACGGCGTCTGCATCCGCGTACACCGACGGCTCCGGGTCGGTCACGTCGTCCCGCACGAACGCGACGTTCTCGGGGACCTCGCGTTCGTGGACGTCCGTCGCGGTCACGTCCCGCCCGCGCGCCGCTAACTCGGCTGCCACGTCCGGTCGCTTGCCCACGCCGACTTCCACGAGTCGCTCGTAGCCAGCGAGCACGTCCACGACCGCGGGTGGGTTACCCATGCCGGGATGTTTATGCCTCACGCCGCTTAACTTCGTCTTGATGCGGGTCGACATCGTGCCCGTCGGCGACGTTCCCGCGAACGTCAAACGCGAGGCCTCCGCCAGCCTTCGGAGTATCTACGACTGCGACGTCGTCGTCGCGACAGAACAACCCGTCCCCGAGAGCGCCTACGACGACGCCCGCGGCCAGTACCGCGCCGCCGAATTCATCGACGTCGCCACCCGCGCCGGCAGCGGCGACAAGACTATCGCCGTCACCCCCGAAGACCTCTACTACCGCCGCCGCAACTACGTCTTCGGGCTCGCGTACCTCGACGGCCGCGGCTGCGTCGTCTCCACGTACCGCCTCCAGACGTCCAGCGACGGCGGCTTCTCCGAACGCCCCGCCAGCGACGTCTTCGCGGACCGCGTCCGCAAAGAGGTCGTCCACGAACTCGGGCACACGCTCGGCCTCGAACACTGCGACAACAACCGCTGCGCGATGAACTTCTCCCCCACGGTTCAGGAAGTCGACCGCAAGGAACAGCACCTCTGCGGCAGCTGCCAGCGTACTGTTTTCTAGAACGCACTTTTTCCAGCGTTCGGCGCGCTCCGCGCGCCTCACTTGCAAAAACTTGCGGAAAAAGCGCCGTTACCCCACCTCCGGTGGGGTTCGGCGCCCGCGCTCCCTCCGGTCGCGCGGTGAACCGCTCGCCTCGGGACCTTCGGACCGCTCACGGGTCACTGCGTTCCCCGTTCGCGCAGTCCGAGGCGCTCGTTCCTCGCGCCTCGCGCCGCTCGGCTCGCGCATGCTCGTTGTCGGCTGCTTCGCTCTGCTGTCCATCTATGTTCGGTGAGTAGCGCGAAGAAGAGCCGACTGCGACCGTACGACCCGGTCAGGGGAGCAGCGGGGCGAGCACGCTCAGGTCGATGAGCGGGCCGTTCCCGTTACCGTTGCCGGGATTGTCCGGCGGCCCGGGTTCGTCGCTCGTCTCGTTGGTTACGTTCGCGCCAGGTCCGTTACCGGACGCGCCCGGCGAGTTTCCCGGCGTATCACCCTCGCCGGGGCTCGTGGCTGTCTCGTTTTTGCCGTCCTCTTCAACGGGTGCGTCGGGTCCGGTCCCGGGGTTGTCGGGCGCGCCGCCCTCGCCGGGATTCGTCTCGTTGTAAGCCGTCTCGTTCTCCTCGTCACCGGGGGTCGCCGGCGTGTCGACTGGTGGGCCGGCCATGCCGTTCCCGAACGGCGGTCCCGTGCTGTTGTTCCCCGGCACACCGGCGATGTTCCGGGCGATAGCCGCGACCTCGGGGCCCGAGAGGTTGCTCGCGGACGTCCGGAGGCGTTCGAGCGCGGAGACGTTCACGCCGCGCTCGGCGAGCGCCTCCTCGGGCAGGCTACGCGCGGTCTCGGCGGTCTCGTTGGTCATCGACTGGAGCGTCGAAACCCGGGCGGCCAGTCCTGCCATCTCGGCGCGGTAGCGGCCCTCGGAAATCGAGCCGTTCTCGCGGGCTGCCTCCAGCTCCTGCTTGCGCTCCCGGAGCGCTTCGAGGCGCTGGTCGAGAGTCTGCGTGTGGTTGGCGACGACCGACGCCTTCGAGGCGTTCGAGTTCGCCGCCGCGACCTGCAGGCCGAACGACCGCTGCTCGACCTCGCCCTCGACCTCGGCTCCCTGTACGTCGACGACGCCGGCGAGCTGGGCACCGGGCGCTGTCTCGGTCTCGTTGTCGGTTTCGTTCGCTGCGTCCCCGTCCTGCACTGCCACGGACCCGGCTGCTGCCGGTCCGTCGGCCGTCGACGCGGCGACCGCCATCGGCGCAGCGGCGCCGACGACGAGGAGTGCAGTCACGAGCAGTACGGTCGCTTTCATCTCGACCGGTCGTTGGGCGTCCCGGGGCTTATACCCGCGGGACCGTGCACGCGACTTCCGTACAATTAACGCCGATTAAGTCGGGTTAAGCGGCTGTCCGGCCCGAACAGGCGACTCAGCGCGTGAGCACTCGTCGAATCCTATCGGGGACGAACTGCGCGCGGCGACGACTCGCGCAAAAACCTGCTCCAAAAAACCGCAAGCGGCGCGCCGGCGCGCTACTCGGTGGTGTAGTAGTATTCGCCTTCGCGCTTCTGTTGCTTGTCGAGTTGGCTGCCGGGCTTGTTGATGCGCGGGCGGCCGAGGTTCTCGTCGCGGCGGAAGGTGACGTCGAGGTTCGCGAGGAACTCGTTCATGCCCGAGCGCATCGGCTGCGGCGTGGACGCGCGGCCGTGTTCGGCGGGCTCGCCGTCGAACACCATCAGGCGGTCGCTCACGAGGTCGATCATATAGATGTCGTGGTCGATGACCATCACGGTGGTCTCGCGGTTCTCCGCGAACCGCCGGATGGCGCGGGTCGCGAGCACGCGCTGCTCGACGTCGAGGTGCGCGCTCGGCTCGTCCAGCAGGTAGAGGTCGGCGTCCTTCGAGAGCGTCGCGGCGATGGCGACGCGCTGGCGCTCCCCGCCGGAGAGGTCCGTGAGGTTCTGTTCGAGAATCGGGTCCAGTTGGAGCGGGTCGCCGATTTCCGTGTTCCAGTAGCTCGTGCCGAAGTCGTCGGTAATCGAGGAGAGGAACGCGTCCACGCGGATGTGCTGGTCGGCCTCGACGTACTGGGGCTTGTACGCGATGTCCAGGCCGACGTCGAGGTCCGCGCCCGCCTCGCCGTCGACGGTCGTCGGGTCGAGGTCGCCCGCGAGCAGTTGGGCGAACGTGGACTTCCCGATGCCGTTCGGGCCGACGACACCCAGCACTTCGTTGCTGTGGATGTCGCCGCCGTCGACCGTGAGCGTGAACTCGCCCTCGCCGTAGGACTTCGTGAGGTCCGGATAGGAGACCAGCGTCTCCTCGCGGGAGGCCTCCCGTGGCGCGTGCTCCTCGAACGTGATGGCCTCCGGCCGGATGCGCATGTTCTCGTTGTCGAGGTACCCCTTCAGGTACTCGTTGATGCCGTTGCGCACGCTCTTCGGCGGCGTGACGACGCCGTACACCGAGGGTTCACCGTACGCGACGTGGATGGAGTCCGCGAGCAGGTCCAGCACGGCGAGGTCGTGCTCGACGACGAGCACGGCCTTGTCCTCTTCTTCGGCGAGTTCGCGGACGATGCGCGCCGCGGTGACGCGCTGGCCGATGTCGAGGTACGGCGTGAGCTCGTCCACGAAGTAGAAGTCCGCGTCGCGGGCGAGCGTCGCCGCGAGCGCGACTCGCTGGAGCTCGCCGCCCGAGAGCGAGTCGATGGACTGGTCGATGACCGGGCGAATCGAGAGCCGGTCGACCAGGTCATCGAGGACGCCGCGCTCGTCCGTGCGTTCGAGCAGTTCCCGGGTGGTGCCGTCGAACTGGTCGGGAATCTGGTCGACGTACTGGGGTTTGCGCGCGACCTCGATGTCGCCGGCGCGGACGGCTTCGAGGTAGTCCTGGAGTTCCGTGCCGCGGTACTCGTCGACGACCTCGTCCCACGACGGTTCGTCCTCGTGGCGGCCGAGGTTCGGCGTGATTTCGCCGGCGAGAATCTTCACCGCGGTGGACTTCCCGATGCCGTTCGGGCCGAGCAGGCCCGTGACCTTCCCGGACTCGGGGACCGGGAGGCCGTACAGCGAGAACGCGTTCTCGCCGTAGCGGTGGGTGGGCTCGTCCTCGAGCTCCTGCGGGAGGTTGATGATTTCGATGGCGTCGAAGGGACACTTCTCGACGCAGATGCCGCAGGTCTCCCCGAGACAGATTTCCTCGGAGATACGAATCTGGTCGGGGTCGCCGTCCTCGGCCTCCTCCCCGCGGAGCGTGATGCACTCCTTGCCCGTCCGGTTGGGCGGGCAGTAGTTCGAGCACTCGTAGTTACAACGGTCGGGCTGGCACCTGTCCAGGTCCACGACCGCGATGCTGTCCTCGGCCATCGTTAGAAGGTGATGCCTTCGGAGAGCAGTACGCCCCACGTGATGAACCAGAGGGCGAACGACATGAAGCCGACGTAGAGGTGGTCTTTCGCCGAGAAGTCGGTGACGTCGACGCCGGCGACGCGCATCAGCCCGAGTTCGACGGCGACCACGGCGAGCAACACGAGCAGCCCCGTGCGGCTGGTCGCGTCGGCGACGACCGCCTCCGAGGCGAACGCCGCGACGACGCCGCCGAGGGTGGCGATTGTGGTCACCTTCAGGCTGCGCCGGTGGGCAGCCGTCGGGTCCACGGTTTCTGTCATACCCACACGTCCGGGAGCCGCGGTCAAAAGGTGTTCGCTTGCAGCACGGCCGCTTCCGCCGTCGGTGGTCCGTGGGAGCGTCTCCCGCACTTTTAAGCTCGTGGAGTGTTTCGAAACGTAATGATGGCTGAAGACGACAGTGTGCTGGAGGGCCTCCCGCCGAGTGCCAAGCTCGTCTACAAGGTGCTCGAGTACGACGGCCCCCTCACGCAGAAGCGAATCGTCGAGGAAACCATGCTCTCCGCGCGCACCGTCCGGTACGCGCTCGAACGGCTCGAAGACCGCGGCGTCGTCGACGAGGACATCTACTTCGCCGACGCTCGCCAGAGCCTCTACCAGTTGACTCGCGAGAAGGAAAGCGAGGACGCGGCTGCGGACGCCGACGCCGAAGCCGCCTGATTCACGCCCACGAAGCGGCCTACTTCTCGACCTGTATGGTTCGACTACCGCCGTCGCTGCCCCAGGTGTAGTTCACGCGCTCCTCGTTCTCGCCGTAGATTGGAACCCGCAGTTCCAGTCGACCGGTCGCGTCCGGTTGGACCGTGACGGCCTCTAGCCCCCACCCGCTGATGGATTCTGAGGTCGCCGCTGCCCGGAATGTCCCAGGGCTGCCACCGCTGTTCTTGACGGTCACCGTGACCGTGGTGTGGCTACCGGACTGCACGGACTCCGGGGCTGCCACGTCGGTCACCGAGAACTCGGGTGGGTCCGAGAGGAACGCCAGCTGTTCGGCATCGAGCGCGGCGTCCCCGTCCGACCCGCTCGCGGCGTCGACGGGCTCCGGTAGTTCGTAGGACACCACCCTGCGGTCGTCGGTGTCCCGCCGGGAGAAGACAGCATCGGCTCCCGTGCTGCCCGGAAGCTCGTCGGCTGGCTCGTGAGACTCTCCGTCGAGTACGAGCGACGGTGGCTCACCGTCACCGACGAGCGCGAACACGAAGACGGGACCGTCGCCGGTCACCGTGTAGGCGTTGTAGTGCGCGCCGGCGTACAGGTAGGTGAACGAGCGGTCGATCCAGACGTCGCTGTCCACGGGAGCCGCGGTGGTCGCGTGAGTAGTCGAATCCGTTGTCGTCCCGCTCGCCGACCGCCCCGTCGTACTGGTTGTCGCGTCGTCCCCACTGGTACAGCCAGCGACGACTACCGTGGAGAGACTGGCAGCAGCGGCGAGAACCTCGCGGCGTTGCATGGCGTTATCGACTGGGCGGATCGGTAAGTGCTTTCAGTGGATGGCCCCAGCGAAGTCACTCGTTCGGCACGACCGTAATCGTCCGCTCGCGGTCGATGGCGCGCTCTAGTTCCTCAGCGATGGCCGACCCCCGCGAGACCTGGATGTCGCCGCCGCGGCCGACCGTCGCCGTGAACAGATACTCGCCGTCGGCCTGCACTTCGACGGTCTCGCCCGCGCGGTCGCCGGACAGCGGCAGGATGATGTGCCGGGACGTGACCTCCGGGGTCACGATTTGGCCGGCCTCCTGTTCGTTGCTCCCGCCGCCCGAGGTCTCGGTGGTGCGTTCGCCGAGCGTGCGCACGTCGATGTTGATGCCGAGGCGGTCCTCGATGTCCGAGATACGGCCGCCGCCCTTCCCGATGACGTGGCTGATTTCGTCCTCGGAGACGTACACCACGGCCTCGTTCGGGCCGCGGATGTCCACCTCGACGGGGCCGCGGGTCGCGGACTGAATCTCGCGTTCGACCTCCTGTTTCGCGAGTTTGTCCACGCCGGATTCGGGGGCCTCCTCGGTCTCCTCGAGGGGGACCGTGACGACCTGGCGGTTGAACGTGTAAATCTCGTAGGCGGGCGTCCCGGTCGCGAAGTCCTTGACCTGGATGACCGGGCGCGCGAGGTCCTCCTCCATGAGCCCCTCCGGCACCTTCACCTCCGTCGTCACGTCGTAGACGGTCTCCACGTCGCCCTCCTCGATGTAGACGACGGTGTCCACGATTTGCGGAATCATGCCGAGTTCGACGCGGCCGACGAGCCGCTGGAGCGCGTCGATGGGGCGGGTGGCGTGCACGACGCCGACCATGCCGACGCCAGCAAGGCGCATGTCCGCGAACACCTCGAAGTCGTCGGTCTTCCGGACCTCGTCGTAGATGGTGTAGTCCGGCCGCACCATCAGCAGGGAGTCGGCGGTCTTGGACATCTCGCCGCCCAGTTCCGTGTACTGGGTGACCTCCTTGCCGACCTGCAGGTCGCGGGGCTTCTCCATCGTCTTCACGACGTTGTCGTGCTCGGAGAGGAACTCCGCGACGGCCTGCGCGAACGTCGACTTCCCGGCACCCGGCGCGCCCGCGATGAGCACGCCGCGGTCCCGTTCGAGCAGCCGCTCGCGGAGCTCGTCGGCGTGCTCGTAGTCCTCCATCGTCGTCTTCACGATGGGGCGCACGGCGGTGATTTCGACGGCCTCCGAGAACGGCGGCCGCGAGATGGCGATGCGCATGTCCCGCACCTGCGCGATGGTCATCCCCTCCTCGGAGAGCTCCACGAACGCGTCGTCGGCGCGCTTCGCGGTCGTAATCACTTCGTTGGCGTACTCCTCGACGGTCTCGCGGTCGATTTCCTCCTCGCTTGCGGGCTGGTATTCGATTTCGCCGACCTCGCCGCGCTTGACCATCGGCACCATCTCCTCTTTGAGGTGGACGCTCATCGTGAGCTCGTCGAAGTACTGCTCCAGGCCGAGCTCGCCGAGTTCGCGCTCGAGCGGTTCGAGGTACTCCACGTCGATGCCCTTCCCCTTTGCGACCTCGGCCTGCACGATGTCGCTGGTGAGCAGGCGCGCGTCGTGGGCCATCGCTACGTCCCGGATGATGGCGTCGATGGCGCCCGCCGCCGCCCGCTGGATGTCCTCCTCGCCGGCGCGCTCGCCGACGTACTTGATGCTGATTTTGCCGTCGTCCGCGAGTTCGACGAGCCGCTGGAGCTCCTCCAGGGCGTCCCACCCGGTCTGTCGGCCGCTGTTCGCCTGCGCTTCGACCTCGCCGACGACCGCCTCCGGAATGTAGACGGTGTCGCCGTCGTACTCGCCGTCCTCGACCCGCTGAGAGATGCGGCCGTCGACGACGACGCTCGTGTCGGGCACGATGTTCATGTTACCTCGGCGTAGTCGCGGCGTACTGATAAGGGTACTTGCCTCGGCCCGCTGCCGTCCCCGTGCGGGCCGTGATTCTCGGGAATCTCGCTCCCGCCGAAGCCGACTAACCCCTCGAACGCGTCGGGCCGCGTGATGGGCGAACTCCGCGACCTCACCGAATGCCTCGTCTCGATTCCGAGCCACGACGACGAGACCGCCGCCGGCGACGCCATCGCGTCGTGGCTCCGCGAGGAGACCGACGCCGACGTGGAGCGCGACGACGTCGGGAACGTCCTCGCGTGGCGCAACCCCGAGGCCGACGGCGACAGTCTCGCGCTCGTCGGCCACCACGACGTCGTGCCGCCGGACGAATCACAGATGGAAGACGGCGTCGCGACGGAGTCGCAACGAGACGGAGGCGGTGAAACCGCCGCTGGCGACTACGTGATTTTCGAGGACGAGGGCCGCCTCTACGGCCGCGGCACGGCGGACATGAAGGGAGCGGTCGCGGCGATGCTGCTGGCGTTCCGGGACGCCGACCCCGACGGCCCGCTCGCGTTCGCGTCGTTCGTCGGCGAGGAGTTGGGCGGCGTGGGCGTCCAGCAGGCCATCGACGAGGGGTTCGCACCCGACTACGCCGTCGTCGGCGAGGGGTCGACGGGGTACTCCGCGCCCGGCGTGCTGGACGTCGCGGTCGCGCACAAGGGCCGCCGCGCGAGCACCGTCACGGCGGCCGGCGAGGCCGCGCACGCCAGCGAGGTCGAATCGGGGAAGAACGCTGTCTACCGTGCCTGCGACGCGGTGGACGTGCTCCGCGACCTCGACGCGCCCGACGCCGACGTGCTCGGCCAGCACCTTGCGGGGAGTCTTGCAGTCACGGAAATCGAGGGCGGAACGGCGTGGAACGTGATTCCCGAGTCCTGCGAGGTCACGGTCGACGAGCGTGCGGTCCCGGGCGAGCGCGCGGACCTCGAACGCGTCGAAGCCGTCGACGGCGTCTCGTGGACGGTGGACCAGGACCTCCCGCCGATGGCCTGCGACGACCCCGGGTTCGCCGACAGCGTGCTCGACGTCGTGCAGACCGTACAGGATGGCGCTGGCGAGCACGTCGCCAAGCCCCACGCGACGGACGCGGGCTGGCTCGCGGCCGCAGGGACGACGTGTCTAATCTGCGGGCCGGCCGAACCGGGCGAGGCGCACACGGCCGACGAGAGCGTCTCGTTGGACGTGCTCGCGCGGTGTCGTCGGGTGTATGCAGACGTCGCGGGAGCGTGGTAGACCGCAGGGAGACCACGCAGCTCCGGGAGGGCAATCCTGATAGGCCACGCCGCGTACGCCTAGGGTATGTCGACGCAGGCCTCCGAGGAGACGCCCGACGCCTACGCGGCGCTCCTCGACCACTACGAACAGATTTCGAACGTCAACGACGCCAACAGCCTGCTCTCCTGGGACCAGGAAGTGATGATGCCGGAGGGCGGCACGCCCGCCCGCTCGAAGCAGAAGTCCGCGCTCTCCGAACTCTCCCACGACCTGCTCACCGAGGACAAGGTCGGCGAATGGCTGGACGAACTCGAGGATGCGGACCTCGACGACGAGCAGGCCGCCGTCGTCCGCGAGATTCGACGCGAGTACGAGCGCGCCGACCGCGTGCCCAGCGAGCTCGTCGCGGAAATTTCGGAGACGACCTCCGAGGCGCTCCCGAAGTGGAAAGAAGCGAAGGAAGCGGACGACTTCTCGGTGTTCGCGTCGATTCTCGAAGACCTCGTGGAACTCAAGAAGGAGTACGCCGAGCACATCGACCCCGACGCCGACGCCTACGAGGTGTTGTTCGCGGACTACGAGCCGTACCTCGACCTCGACACCGCCGAGCGCGTGCTCGAACGCCTCCGTGAGGAACTCGTCCCGCTCATCGAGGACGTTCGCGAGAGCGACGTCGAACTCGCCGACCCCTTCCAGAGCGAGTTCGACGTCGACACGCAGGAGGAACTGGCGCGGGACGTGCTCGACACGCTCGGCTACGACTTCGAGCACGGCCGCCTCGACACCGCGCCGCACCCGTTCTCGACGGGCAACCAGTTCGACGCCCGCGTCACCACGCGGTTCAGCGAGGACGACCCCGTGGACGCCCTGATGAGCACGATTCACGAGTTCGGGCACGCCCGCTACACGCTCGGCCTCCCCCGCGAGGAGTACGGGAATCCGCTCGGCGAGTCCCGCGACCTCACCGTTCACGAGTCACAGAGCCGCCTCTGGGAGAACCACGTCGGACGCTCCCGCGTCTTCTGGGAGAAGTTCCTGCCTGCGATGAAGGAGCGCTTCCCGCAAATCGAGGACGCCACGCCGGAGGAGGCCTACGAGGCCGCCAACGAGGTGTACGAGGACAACCTCATCCGGGTCGAGGCGGACGAACTCACCTACCACATGCATATCATCGTGCGCTTCGAAATCGAGCGCGAACTCATCGAGGGCGACCTCGACGTCGAGGACGTGCCCGAGCGCTGGAACGACAAGTACGAGGAGTACCTCGGCGTCCGCCCGGAGACGGACGCGGAGGGCTGCCTGCAGGACATCCACTGGAGCCACGGCTCGTTCGGTTACTTCCCGACGTACTCGCTGGGGAGCGTGCTCGCTGCCCAGATTTACGACGCCCTCGAAGCCGACGTCGGCGACGTCGACGAGAAAGTCCGGAACGGGAACTTCGACGTCATCGCCGACTGGCTCGAAGAGAACGTCCACCAGCACGGCGCGAAGTACACCACGCCCGAACTCGTCGAGGAGGCGACCGGCGAGGCGTACAACGCCGACCACTTCGTGGACTACGTCACCGAGAAGTACACCGAGCTGTACGACCTGTAGCGGCACTCGCCGCGCCTGTGACGAGCGCCGATTCCGGCGAGACCGTCGCCGGCCGGGTGGCTTTTTCCGCGCTCCGCACTCAGTCGTAGCCATGCGTGCAGCAACCTACCAGGGTCCCGGCGACATCACCGTCGAGGACGTCCCGAAGCCCGAAGTCGAGTCGCCAAGCGACGCCGTCGTCCGCGTCACACACACCGCCGTCTGCGGGTCGGACCTCTGGTTCTACCGCGGGGAGAGCGACCGCGAGGAGGGGTCGCGCGTCGGCCACGAGCCGATGGGCATCGTCGAAGCTGTCGGCGACGACGTGACCTCCGTCGAGCCCGGCGACCGCGTGCTCGCGCCGTTCGCGATTAGCTGCGGGGAGTGCGAGTTCTGCCGGAAGGGCCTGTACACGTCCTGCGTGGCCGAGGAGTCGTGGAGCGGCGAGAACGGCGGCGGGCAGGGCGAGTACGTGAAGTGCCCGTACGCGGACGGCACGCTCGTCCGGGTGCCGGACCGCTACGCCGACGACGAGGAGACGCTCGAAGCGCTGCTGCCGCTGACGGACGTGATGGGGACGGGCCACCACGCCGCGGTCAGCGCGGGCGTCGGCGAGGGCGACACCGCCGTCGTCATCGGAGACGGCGCAGTCGGGCTCTGTGGCGTGCTCGCCGCCCAGCGCCTCGGCGCCGAGCGCATCATCGCGATGGGCCACCACGAGGAACGCCTCGAACTCGCCGAGGAGTTCGGCGCGACGGACACCATCGCCGCCCGGGGCGAGGAGGCCATCGAGCGTGCGACGGAACTCACGCACGGCGGCGCGAACCACGTCATGGAGTGCGTCGGTGCGGCGTCCGCGATGGACACGGCCATCGCCATCGCGCGGCCCGGCGGGACGGTCGGCTACGTCGGCGTGCCGTACGGCGTCACCGAGGAAGGGCTGGACGTGTTCACGATGTTCAGCGACAACATCACGCTGAACGGCGGCGTCGCGCCGGTGCGTGCGTACGCGGAGGAACTGATGGACGACGTCTTGCAGGGAACGCTGGACCCGTCGCCCATCTTCACGAAGACCGTTGGCCTCGACGACGTGGACGAGGGCTACCGCGCGATGGACGAGCGCGAAGCCATCAAGGTGCTCGTGAAGACCTGACGTTGTCCGTGGCTGTCACCTCGATAGATTCAAGTGGTGGTATGACATAGCGTACCACGTATCATGTCGAGCGCATCGACGCCGGACGACGACTCGCTTCTGGACGAATTCCTCGAAGACCGCGGCCACGAGACACAGACGTGGGAGGAGAGCTACAACAAGAAGCAGTGTCCGGAGTGCGGTGGGCTCCACGACGGCAACGCGCGAACCTGTACAGTGTGTGGCTGGTCGCCCGCGTAGTCGGTCAGCCCCTTCCTTCGACGGCCAGCACACCTAAGACGAACCCCGAGAAAGGTTGGCGTGAAGTCATGCCGGAGTGCCAGAACTGTGGGTCGTTCGTGACCGACGCGTACGCGAGAGTGTTCACGCCGAACGAACAAGGCGCCCCGCGCGTGTGTCCCAACTGCGAGGACAAGATTCGCGACGGCGCGGAAGTACGGGAGGCGAGGTCTACTCGCCGGACGTAGCTCCTCCGTCCTGTCTGTGTAGCGGAGAATTTCAAGCGGTTTATACCGTTTCGGTTCCTCTAGTTGTCTAATGACGGACTCGGAGCCGGAAGTCACGCGGCTGTTCGGTGGTCCGGGGAGCGGGAAGACGACCGCGCTCCTCGACCACGTCGAGGAAATTCTTGAGGACGACGGCGTAGACGTACGCGACATTCTCGTCGTCTCGTACACGCGTGCCGCAGCGGCCGAGGTCCGCGAACGGCTCGCCGAGCGACTCGACATCAACCCGCGCTCGCTGCGCGGGAACGTCGCCACGATGCACGCCAAAGCGTACGAACTGCTCGGGCTGTCGCGTGGCGACGTTGTCGGCGAGGACGCCAAAGAGGAGTTCTGCGAGGAGTACGGCATCCCCTTCGAGGACGAGTACTCCTCGGGGTCGCGGCGCACCGCGCGCTCGACCACGCTCGGGAACAAGGTCATCGCGACCTCCCAGTGGCTCCAGCGAACCAGCCGCGACGTCGCCGACTGGTACGACGTCCCGTTCCGCTGGAACGACGAGGAAGTGCGGCTCCCGCCGGAGATCGACGAGAACGCGCAGGTCGGCAACAAGTACACGCCGACGTGGCCGTCCAGCGACGAGCGCTACGACATCCCCGAGGCGATTCGGGCGTGGCGCGCGTACAAGGGCGAGAACGAGCTCGTCGGGTTCGCGGACATGCTCGAACGCGTCCAGCAGCGCTCGCTGCTCCCCGACGTCGACTACCTCGTCATCGACGAGTTCCAGGACATCACCAGCCTCCAGTACGACGTCTACGAGGAGTGGCGGCCGCACATGGAGCGCGTGCTCATCGCGGGCGACGACGACCAGGTCGTCTACGCGTGGCAGGGCGCCGACCCCGAACTCCTCCTGAACACGAAGGTCACCGACGACGTCGTGCTCCCGAACTCCTACCGACTGCCCTCTGAAGTGCTGAAGATCGTCCAACAGGAGATTAGCCACATCGAGACCCGCCAGGAGAAGGACCTCGAACCCCGCAAGGAGGGCGGCAGCGTCGAGGCCGTCGAGAGCCCGTCGATGCTGGACCTCGTGCGGAACGTCCGCCGCACCGTCGAGGGCTCCGAGGACGAGACCGTGATGGTGCTGTTCCGCGCGCGCTACCAGCTGTTCGACTTCGTCGACGAGTTCATCGGCGAGGGCATCCCGTTCAAGGCGCTGACCGACCAGCGGCTGTGGACGGACCGCCTCCAGCAGTACATCTCCGCGGTCGAAGCCCTCGAAAACGACGACCCCGTCGACGGCCTGCAGGCCCGCCGCCTGATGGACATGCTGCAGGACTCGGCGTTCGGCACCCGCGAGCGCAACGACCTCCGGGAAGCCATCGACGAGGCCCAGGGCGAGGACACCGACCTCACGGAGCTCACGTTCACCGCGGAGTTCATCCGCGACTACGTGCCGTTCGTGCCCGGCCCCTCGGCCGCCGCGGACATGCTCCGGAAGGTCACGCGCTACCAGCGCCGCAGCATCGACGCGTACTTCCAGGGCGACTACCGCGGCATGGACCCCGACCGCGTGCGCGTCGGCACCATCCACTCCGCGAAGGGTCGCGAGGCCGACCACGTCTTCGTCTCGACGGACCTCACCGAGAAGGTCGTCGAGCAGATGGCCGCGACCGCCGACCCCGAGGACGTGCCGGAGGACATGGAGTTCACCTCGAAAACCAGTCCAGTCCCGATTCTGACGGACAACGAGCGCCGCGTGTTCTACGTCGGCATGAGCCGGGCCCGCGAACGCCTCGTGCTCCTCCAGAACCTCATCAACGGCGCGCCGACGCTCCCCATCGACGTACTGTTGTACGGCGAGCAGACCGGGCGGTCCCTCGACGAGGCCCTCGAAGCCGATACCCCCGTTCACCTCCCGTGAATGCGGCCCGCGGTTCTCGACAGCGCGCTCGCCGATGCGAGCGCTGACGCCTTCGTTTTCGTCGGCCCGGCCGGTGACCCGCTCGTTCGCGCCCTGAGCGATGCCGCTCTCCCGTGTCGTGCGGCCGTCGTCTACGCCGGCCGCGTCGCCGTCGTCCCCGAGCGCCCGCTCCCCGACTACGTCTCCGTCCACGACGACGCAACCGTCCTCGACCCCGCGGCGACGCCCGCCGAGCGCCTCCCCGGCCTCGTCGGGGACTCGGTGTTAGCGCCGCGGACGCTCCCGCACGACGCCGCGCTCTACCTCGACAACGCGGGCGTGAACGTTTCTTCGACGGACGCCCACCTGCGAGCGCGCGAGCGGAAGACCGGCGGCGAACTCGCCGCGCTGCGCGACGCGCAGGCCGCCGCCGAGGACGGGATGGCGGCTGCCGCCGCACTCCTCGCCAACGCTGCTGGCGACCCGCTCGCGGACGACGCGGGCGACGTGACTGCCGAGCGCGTGCGCCGCATCGCGAACGCGGCGATGGCGCAGGCCGGCGCGAACCCCGAAACCGTCGTCGCCGCAGACGGGCCGATTGCCGCCAGCGACCCCGTCCCGATTCGCGTCACCCCACAAATCGACGGCTACCACGGCTGGCTCGCGCGCACGTTCGTCGCGGACAGCGACGGTGGCTGGGAGCGCCGCGCGACGCTCGCCGGCGAGTACGCCGTCGACGCCGGCATCGACATCGTGGACGTCGGCGAGACGACCGTCGACGCAGCCGCCGACGAAGTCACCGCAGAACTCGGCTCGTACGGCTTCCAACCGACCGCCGGCACTGGCACTGTTCACGGCGTCGGCCTCGAACGCCGCGAACTCCCCGCCGGCGACGACGTCATCGAGCCGGGCGCGGTGCTGACGGTGCGCGCGGAACTGGACGGCGAGAAGACGGTGTGGGTCGCGGACCTCGGGGTCGCCACCGACGACGGCGTCGAGCGAGTCGGCGACTTCCCGCGCTCGGTCGTCCCGAAGCCCGACTACTGATTCTCGTCGTCCGGCTCTTCGACGACCGCGTCCGTGGCCTTCTGCGCGGCGAGAATCGGCACGTCCGTCGGCATCGTCACGTACTGCTCGAAGGCGACGATGCCCGCGGCGAATCCGAGGAACACCCAGCCCGTGGAGTCGCCCGCGAGCAGCGTTTCGACGCCGAACAGCGCGGCTGGCGCGGCGAACGCCACCGCGACGGCCAGCGAGACGGCGTCGAGGAGCTTCATAGCTGTTCGTGGGCACTCGGCGCACATAAGCCCGTCCGCCCGGCGGTGTTCAGATAAGGACTGAAACTGGCTTGATGTGCTCGCCGATACAGCCGGTAATCCTGGCGGTCGCCGGGAGAGCAACGCTCTCCCGAGGCCTCGGAAATCGGAGATTTCCGGCGGATTGAAAGGGCGAGGCGTCTCGGCGAACCCCGGCGACACAAGCACGTGAGCGACCAGCGGGAGCGAACGCGCGCAGCGAGCCGCGGGAGCCGAGACAGCCGAGGGCTTTCAGCTGTTCCCCACAACTCTGCTGCTGGAAACTGCTTATCTGAACACTACCGTCCGCCCGTGCCGAAACCCACAGCGTTTTTGTTACGAGTCACGAATTTGACGGCGTGTTCACCGGCATCATCGAGGAGACGGGCACCGTCGAGCGCGTCGCCGACGAGCCCGACGGCCGCCGCATCCGTATCGCAACCGACGACCTGCGCGGATTCGGCCACGGCGACAGCATCAGCGTCGGCGGCGTTTGCCTCACCGTCGAAGAGTTCGGGGACGGTTGGTTCACGGCGTTCACCGCCACGGAGACCCTCGAAGCGACCACCTTAGATTCGGTCCACGAGGGCGACGAGGTCAACCTCGAACGCGCGCTCCCCGCCGAGGGCCGCCTCGACGGCCACATCGTGCAGGGGCACGTCGACACCACCACGGAAGTCGTCGCTGTCGAGGAAGTCGGCGAGGACTGGACGTACACGTTCGCGCTCCCAGAGGGCCACGAGCAGTACGTCGCGCAGAAGGGTTCGATTACGCTCGACGGCATCAGCCTCACCGTCGCGAGCGTGGACGACCAGGCTGGGACGTTCTCGGTCGCCGTGGTGCCGACGACCGACGACCTCACGACGCTCTCCGAGCGCGCGCCCGGCGACCGCGTGAACGTCGAAGTCGACGTCGTCGCGAAGTACGTCGAACGCCTCGACACCTACTGACGGTCGTTCTCTGATTCGAGGTCGCTGACGAGGAACTCGACGTCTTCCCGCTCGCGCTCGGGTTCAGATTCCTCGAACATGCTGGCTCCCGTGCGCTCGTACGCCGCGCGGTACGCGACGAGCTTCCGGTAGAGCACGTAGAACAGCGTGCCGTCGTAGACGACGACGAACCCGATGAACGCGAGGCCGGGCGCGACGCCGAGCGTGTCCGTCAGGATGCCGAGGTTCGTCACGACCGTGTTGTACGTCGCGTGGATGACCGCGGCGATGACCAGCCCCTTCACGACGATGGGGCCGGCGTCGTCGGGGTTGAATTTCGCGAGCCCGAGGTAGTAGCCCGCGAACGCCGAGTAGATGACGTGGCCGGGGCCCGCGAGCGTGCGCACCGCGGCCGTCTGGAGGCCGACGTCGATGGCCGCGGTGCCGCCCGTGGCGCTGGCGGCCATCACCACCTCGCGGCCGATGTAGATGGCGTTCTCGATGGTGGCGAACCCGAGGCCGGCGACCGCGCCGTACACCGCGCCGTCGACGACCGCGTCGAAGCGGTCGCTGCGGAACGCGTACAGCCGAATCGCGAGCCACTTCACGGTCTCCTCGACCGGGCCGACGATGAGGAAGTAGTACAGTGCGGGCGCCAAGACGGCAATCCACAGCGGCGCGTCCGCCGTCACCGACCCGAGGAACAGCCCCGAGAAGACGGTGTTCAGGATGGCGGCGAACCCCGCGAACAGGAACCCGAACGCGAACGTCACCACGAGCAACTCGATTGGCTCGCGTCTCGTCGCGTCCGCCTTCCAGACGAACCCCGCCATCGCCAGCGCCGGCACCACCGACAGCAGGACGTAGAGCGCGACGGCCGGCCTGTCGACGAACACCAGCCCGAGCGCGGCCGCGAACTGCGCGACGACGATGAGCACCGCGAGCGCGACGACGCCCGCCCGCGCGCTCGTCACGATGCCGCCGTACAGCCACGACGAGAAGCGGTCGAGCGCCGTGCGTGGCTCCCACGTCGCCACGTCGTAGAGGTCTTCGCCGCCCTCGCTCGCGCGCTGGACTGGGTCTCGTTCGGCCGACATGGGCGTCCCGTTTCTTGGCCTCCCCCTTGAGTGTGTTCGCGGAACCAGGTCTCGCCCCTTGTATGTTACCATGTACCTTAAGGGGCAGCCTTATGGGTGCTTGCGGGCTCCCGCAGGAGTATGGCATACAGTCCCAGCCGCGGCCTGCTGTACTCCGCGCCCCCAGCACCCGAATCGGAACGACGAGACGACGCCGAAGCCGAGGAACCCGACGCGAGCGCCGAACCGACGCCCGCCGCCGCCGACGACTGACGCCGTACTACGTTTTCTGCGAATTCGACGGCCGGCAGCGACAGCGCCGACGACACTGCTGTCCTGGCGGATGAAAGGGCGAGGGTGGCTCGCGTTCACTCGCTCGCTGCACGACATATCGCTCGCTGCGCTCGCGATAGGGGTCGTGCAGCGTGCGCGAGCCGCCCGAGGGCTTTCCAGACATCAGTTGGTCCCTCGGTCATTCATTCGCCTAGGCGGCAACGCTCAAAACCCCGCGCGTCGAAGGACGGGTATGCTCTTCGACCAGCGGACCCGGGCGGCGCTCCGGGACGCCGGACTCTCGCGGGACGACATCGCCGAAATCGAGGCCGACGTGGCCGAGCAGGCGCGGGAGGACGCCCGCCGTGTCGAGTCCTTCTTCGAGGGCCACGCGGTCGTCTACTCGGACATGGACCTCACGCACTCGCGCTCTGACTACCCCGAACACGACTTCGACTACGTCGACCTGTTCACGCACAGCGAAGACATCCGCGGATTCGTGCGCTTCGAGACGTGGGGCGCGTACGTCGAGGGAGCGCGCGTGCTGGAGGAAGCGGACGGCGAGCCGACGGTGGTGGAGTTGACGCTCGGGCCGACCGTCGACGCCCGGGTGCGCTTCGCCGGCGAACGGAGACAACTCGAATGACCCGGGTTCGCGTCCGCGGCATCTACAGCACCGCGCTCACCCGCCGACTGCTCGACGCCGGCTTCGACGTGGTGGACGCGTCACCGCCGATTCGCGAGCGCTTCGACGCCGACTTCGACACCGAGGAATACGACGTCGACGTCTGGATGACGCCCGACCGGCAGGGCGTCGGCATCTCCGGGCAGCCCGACGCTGCCGACGACGTGCTGGACGTGGTCGGGGACACCGGCATCGACACGTTCGTCTGGCCGGACCGCGCGGCCCGCGGCGCCATCTTCAACGGCGTCGTCGAGCGCACCGTCCGAGGTGGTGCGGTCGTCGCGCTCGCTGACGACCACGAGGGCTACCTGCCGTTCGACGCCGCCGACCGGCACGTCGAAGAGGGCGACCACGTCCGCGTGCAGGTTCACGACACGAACCCGTGGTGGCTCGACGACCGCCCGGTCGTCGGCACGGACCTGCACGCCATCGGCGGGCTCGCGAGCCTCGAACGCGGCGTGGACGCGCTCGTCGCTGGGACGCCGGACGGCTCGCGGAACCACGAACTCGCGCGCACCACCGAACTGCTCACGCCCGACGTCCCCGACCAGTGGGGCGTCCAGTGGCACTACGCCGCGGACGGCGCGAGCATGGACGCGCTCGGCGACGGCCTCGACGACGTCGTCGTGCTGGCGAACCGCCTGGAGGAGGCGATTTCGGACGCGCCAGCGCCGAGCGACACCGCGCCCTACCGCGTCGTTGCGCCCGAGCGCACCGTCTGGACGTGGTTCGGTCGCGACTCCCGGTTCGCGCTCGACGACGCGCGCCGCACCGTCACGGAGACGATGGACGGCCACCACCGCATCAAGGCCGGCAGCGAGGCCGCCAGCGGCGCGGTCGACTTCGCGGAGGCGCTCGGCGCGAGCACGGACGGCTTCCCGTTCGGCGCGGTCACCGACCAGTTCGGGCCGACCGAGGGCGACCTCGTCGCCATCGAGCACGGCAAGCCCGACGGCCGCCTCATCACCATCGGCCGCGGCGAAGTCACGGACCGCGACCGCGACGCCGGCCGCGTCACCGTCCGCCGCGAGATGAGTCCCGGTGGCGCCTACGACGCGCTGGGCGTCGAACGCGAGCGCGGCGACGTCGCCACCACGCGGTTCACGGAAGGGAACTGGTGGTATCCGACCGTCTACAAGGGCACGGACGGCCACGTCAAGGGGACGTACCTCAACATCTCCACGCCCGTTGAGGTGTTCCCGGACGCGGTGCGCTACGTCGACCTCCACGTCGATGTCGTGAAACACGCCGACGGCACGGTCGAAGTCGTCGACGAGGACGAACTTCAGGGGTGCGTGAACGCGGGACTGGTCAGCGAGGCTCTCTCGGAGAAAGCGCTCTCGGTCGCCGAACGCGTTCGTGCCGCCGTCAGCGACGACTAGAAGTGGGAGTCGGAGTTCGGGCTGCCCTCGCCGCGGCCGCCGCGGCCGCCCTCGTTGCGGTCGACGCCCATGTAGCTCTCGGGCTGATCGCCGCCCCAGCCGCCGCCGTCGCCGTCGGTGAACCGGACGACCACATCGTCGACCTCGTCGAACTCCGCGGCGAGATCCATCTTGATGCGCTGGGCGGTCCGAGGGCTGATGCCACAGCCCGAGCACGCGCCGCCGAGTTCGACGACGACCTCGCCGTCCGAGGGATCGGCCTTCCGGATGGCGCTGGTGCCGCCGTGGCTCCTGATAATGGGCATCTGGGCGGTGAGCCACGTCTCGACGCGCTCGTGGAGACTCCCCGCTCCCGCTGTCTCGCTCATAGTCGGCTCTTCGGGCTCGACGGGTGATGTACTTTCGGTTAAGACACTAGGCATCGTTCGTGTTGGACCCGTCCGTTTCGACTGGACTCGCGGAAAAACGCAGTCGGCTCTTCGCTTCTCGACGTTCGCGTGTCAGGCGTCGTCGTTCCGCCGCCACGCCGCTAGCGCCGCCCCCGAGACGCCAGCGAGCGCGGCGAGCGCGCCGAACCCGGGGACGCTACTCCCTGACTCGCCGGTCGTCGTGGTCTCGGTCGCCGTCGGCGTCGCCGCCTCAGTCGCCGTGGTCGTCTCCGTCGCGGTGCTCGTCGGCACCGTCGTCGTTTCGAGCGTCGGCGGGTCGGGCTGCTCGCCCGCGCGATTCGGGAACGTGTAGACGCCGGCCGCGTACGTCTGCCCGCCCATGTTCCCCGCGACGAACGCCTCGTCGGTGGCGTACTGCGCGGTCCAGAACCGTGCTTCCTCGGGCTGCCGCCACCACGCCAACTCCTCGGGATTGGCGGGGTCGCTCACGTCGTGCAGCTTCACGCCGCCCTGGTACCAGGACGTGTACAGCCGGTCGCCGTGGAACTCGAAGTTGTGGCTGGTCGTCCACGTCCCCTGGCGGGTGCCGTCGGGTGTCGGCGGTGGCGCGATGAACGCCAGTTTCTCAGGATTCCGCGGGTCGCTGACGTCCCAGAGGTCGATGCCGCCCTGCCCCGGGTCGGAGTCGTCGGTGTCGACGTCCCACGCCTCCGCGCCGGACGCGAGCACGGACGCGTCCTCGTTCACCGCGACGTAGTGGGCGTTCCCGGGAACGGAGAGGCTCTCGGCGCCGGCCTCTCCCGCGGGAATATCCTGTAGGTCCTCGACGCTGTAGTGCCCGAAGTGGTTGACGTACTCGGGGTTCGCGGGGTCGCTGACGTCCACCAGCCACGTGCCCGCGTCCCAGTACGCGATGTAGAGCGTGTCCTCGTGCACGTAGAGGTCGTGGCACGCTCGCATTCCCGCGTAGACGTCCTGCCAGCGCTCGTCGTAGTCGACGTTCGACCACCTGCCGACCTCCTCGACGGTGTCCCCGGAGACGTCGACGAAGACGGCGGGATTCTTCGCGCCGTCGTTCTCCGTGAGGTACGCGACGCCGTCCTGCAGGTAGGCGTTGTGAATCGGGAACTCGGTCTCGTGGAACCCCGTTTGCCGGGGGTTCGCGGGGTCGCTGACGTCGAAGACGACCACGCCCTGCACGGTCTCGGTCTGCGTCGGGTTCGCTGGCCCGACCGCGATGAGTGTATCCCCTTCCAGTTTCACGTCGTAGACCATCCGCATCGGCCCGTTTTCGTGGTCGTCTAGCAGCGGCGCGACGCCAGCGAGCTGTTCTGGATTGGCGGGGTCGGAGATGTCGACGGTCGCGATGCCGTCGGTCGTCGCCACGTACGCCGTCTCCCCGGCGTCGCCGACCACGACCTCTTTGGTTCCGTCGAGGGCGAGCACGCCCAGCGGATCGAACGCCGACTGCTGGCCGGTGGTAGATGAAACAGTCGTACTCGCGAGCGGGAGGGCGGCCGTAGCGGCACTCGCGCGGAGCACGTCTCGTCGTCGCATACGCCCCCTCCGGCGGTTGCGTGGAAAAGTCCTGCGGGCATTCGCTCTGCTTGATTTGCTGGTGTTCTCGCTCTTGCTCTTCTCGTTCACGTTGTTTCCTCCTCGAAAGCCCCGGCGCGGTCGCGTCCGCTCGCTCGCTGCGCTCCTCGGCCTTCGGCCTGCGGTGCTTGCGTCGCGAGCGAACAAGTGAACGCGACCGTGCCGCCCCTTTCAGTCCACCCCGCGGCCGTCGGTTGGTCCATTCGCTACTGTCGTGCGGTTACTCGCTTGGGCGACGGAGAGATGAGAAGTCGGAGAAGGGGGTTATCGCGTTCGCTCGCCCGTACCACCAGTGATGGCGGAAGCGACGGCGCCGTGGAGCACGACGTCGTCGCCGAGCGAGGTGAGCCGGACCTCGGGGACGTTGTTGAACACGCCGTCGTCGAGGTACTCGCGGATGGGGTCGAGGACGCGGTCGGGGTTGTTGAGCGCGACCGCGCCGCCGACGTAGACGACCAGCGGGGCGTACGACTGCACGAGGTTCGTGATGCCCATCGCGTTCCAGAAGCCCACTTGGTCGACGACGTGGCGGGCGAACTCGTCGGTGCCCGCGTGCTCGAAGACGTGCTTCGCGGAGAACTCCGGGTCGTCCAGCGGGAGCGCGGTCTCGACGCTGGCGTCCTCCTCGGCGAGCATGCGGGCGTACTCGGGGATGTTGTTCCCCGAGCAGTACGCCTCCCAGTGGCCGTCGCGCCCGCAGCCACACGTCCGCCGGCCCTGCGGGTCGACGAGCATGTGGCCGAGTTCGCCGGCGTTGCCGTCCCACCCTTCGAGGACGTTGCCGTCGACGGCGACACCCGCGCCGATGCCCGAGGAGATGGTGACGTACGCCATGTCGTCGGGGTTGCTGTCGGCGTGGAAGCGCTCGCCGATGACGCCCGCGACGGTGTCGTTGTGGAGGTAGACGCGCTCGGAGTCGATGAGGTTCGAAATCGGCCCGACGAGCGGGACCGTCCCGACCGAGTCCGGGAGGTTCGCGGGGCCGTCGATGGTGCCCTCCGCGAGGTCCAGCGGGCCGATGCTGCCGATTCCAGCGGCCCGCACCTCTGCGGGGTCGACGCTGGCGTCCTCGCAGGCCGCGCGCACGGCGTCGAGGACGGCTTCCGTGACGTGAATCCCCGTCGGCCCACGGGGCGTCGGCCGCTTGTCGCTGGCGACGACGGTCGCGTCGTCGTTTGCGACGGCGGCGCGTAGGTTCGTCGCGCCGAGGTCAACGCCGACGTAGTACGGCATCTACCTCGATTAGGGCCGGCATCGCACTTAACTACACAGTTTTCACTCGCAGCCGCGTTAGTTCGTCGCGCCGGGCGCGGGCCGCGTCGCCGTCCAGACGGTCGCCGGCCCGCGAATCCGACAGACCGGCGCTGCGTCCTCGATTGCGCCGACGCGCTCCACGGAGACCGCCGCGTCCGTGTCGAAGGCGACGACGTTCGCGGCTGCGACGACGCGCTCCTCGCCCTCGGGTAGCGGCACGCGTTCGACGCGCCCGCGGCCCGCGAGGTACGCCGTTCCGCCGCCGGAGACGGTCGTGAGGAAGAGGCCGCTGCCGCGAGCGGGGGCGTCGCCGACGCGGTCGGCACCCACGCGGACGTCGCCGGTCGCCGCGACGAACGCCTCGCGGGTCGCTGCCACGTCGTCGTCGGCGAGGTCCGCGGCGACGACGTTGCCGTGGTGGGGCGGCGCGAACCGCACGGTCGTCGCCGCGTCGGCGGTCACGCGAATGGGCGTGCGCTGGCGCTCGCGGGCGTTCGCCACCGACCGCAGCACGCCCTCGCGAGCGCGCTCGACGCGGAGCTTCCCGACGTAGTCCACGAGCGCGCCGGACGCTGCGAGCAGGGACTCCCCGGCGTCCAGTTCCACGACGAGCAGCCCGCCCGTGCCGCCCTCGGCGGTCGCGTCCATCTCAGTGGTCGCTGCGCACGAACGTCACCGGGCACGGGGCCGACAGCAGCACGGTCTGAGCGGTGCTGCCGAAGACGGCCTTCCCGGCGGGCGAGCGCTTCCGCCCGCCGACGACCGCGATGTCGGCGTTCACGTCGTCCGCGAGCGCGACGATGCTCTCGCCGTGCTCGCCGATGTGGCCGCGCACGCCGTAGTCGACGCCCGCGTCGCTCAGGTGGTCTTCGAGGTCCCGAATCGTCGCGTGGCGGCGCGCCACGACGTCGGCAGTCACCTCGTCGCCCTCCTCGAAGCCGAGGTTGTCGGCGATGTCCTCGTACTCCTCGCGCGTGAAGACGTGCGCGAGCGTCACCGTCGCACCCGCAGGGCCGGCGATGTCCGTCGCTGTGCGCGCCAGCGGCTCGATTCGCTGGTCGTCCGTCGGCCCGACCGCCAACAACAGGTTCTCGATTGCCATGTTTCCGGCCTGTCCCGGCAACCCCATAAGAATATCCCGGCCCACACGGGAGTACGACGCATGCTCGCTCCCGACTTGACCGACCGCACCGCGCTGGTCACCGGCGGCGCGAAGGGACTGGGTCGCGCGCTCTGCCTGTCGCTGGCCGACTGCGGTGCCAGCGTCGCCGTCCACTACCACAGCAGCGACGTCGCCGCCAGCGAGACCGCCGCCGACGCCCGCGAACGCGGCGCGCCCGCCGCCGCGCCCGTCCAGGGCGACGTGACGAACCCGGAGGGCGTGGACGCCATCTTCGACGCCGCGGAAACCCAACTCGGCACCGTGGACGTGCTCGTGAACAACGTCGGCGACTTCGCGCCCGCCCACTGGGAGGACATCGACTTCGAGACGTGGAACCGCGTCCTCCACACGAACCTCACGGGGACGTACCTCTGCTCGAAGCGCGCGCTCGACGGGATGCGCGGCCAGCAGTGGGGCCGCATCGTCAACGTCGGCTACGCGTCCGCCGAGAAGGGCCTCGTCGCCCCGAAGAACTTCCCGTACTTCGCCGCGAAACAGGGCGTGCTCATGTTCACGCGGATGCTCGCCGCGGACACCCAGGACGACGGCATCACCGTCAACGCCGTCTCCCCGTACGTCGTCGAGACCTCCGACAAGTTCCCCGAGGACGCGCCACGCGGCCGCTGGGCCTCCATCGACGACATCGCGCAGGCAGTCCGGTTCTTCTGCGACGAGGACTCCGACTACATCTCCGGCGAAAATATCGAAGTGGACGGCGGGTGGCTGCCCGAGGACGTGTAGCGCTGTTCAGCGCCTACGAGCATCCGCGAGCGAAGCGAGCGGTTCGCTGCCGGAGCGGGGCGCAGCCCCGCGGAGGCAGGTGTTTTTAGCGTAGATTTTTGCGAGGAGTGGTCGCCGGAGGCGACCCGACGAAGTAAAAAGGTACGTGTACGGCGGGTGGCTGCCCGAGGACGTCTGAATTCAGTTAGTGACTGCTCCACGGGCCGACGCCGAAGACGTTCCCGAGCACCCAGCCGACGAGGAACGGCGTGACGACGGCCAGACACGCGAGCCCGACCCAGCGCGCGGGCGGCGGCTGCGTCGCGAGGTAGACGAGGTACGCCGTCCCGGCTGCCGGGAGCAGGCGGGCGAGCACGGAATCGGTTGCCATACGCCGACTACCGCGCTCGCACGGAAGAACCCACTTCTCCCCGTCCGTCGATTGCGCAGAACGGTACGCCTTTGCTCTCGCACTCAGTCACGCCGGTACATGCACGAGCGAGCCGCGGAGTTCGTCGAGCGGGCGCGCGAGGAGTACGGCGTCGACGTGGACGTCCACGAGTTCGACGAGGGGACGAAGACGGCGGCGGACGCGGCGGACGCGGTCGGCTGCGACGTCGCACAAATCGCGTCCAGCATCGTCGTGGTGGCCGACAACGAGCCCGTCGTCGTGGTGACCAGCGGTGCGAACCGCGTGGACCTCTCGAAGGTTGCGGTCTACGAAGACGCCAGCGACGCGCGCATGGCCGAAGCCGACGAGGTGAAGGAGGCGACGGGCTGGAGCATCGGCGGCGTGCCGCCCATCTGCCACGCGACGGACGTGCCCGTCCTGCTGGACGACACGCTCCTCGACCACGACGGCGTGTGGGCGGCGGCCGGCACGCCGACCGCGGTCTGGCCAATCGAGCCCGAGCGCTTGCGCGACCTCGCGGACGCCGAGGCGGTCGACGTCGCAGAGTGAGCGCTGCCGGCAGCCCGACCTTTTCGCTGCCATCACGCGACTGTCACGTATGGATGACGACGTGTACACGGGTTCGCGACGATGCTGTCGTCACCGGACCTCTCCCGCGCGCACGAGGCGGCCACCGCGACCGACAGACCTTCACTGGCTCGTGCGGTACTAGACGCCTAATGAGCGATGACTACATCGAGGTCCGCGGGGCCGAGGAGAACAACCTCGCCGACCTCGACGTACAGATTCCACGCGAGGCGCTGAACGTGGTGACCGGCCTCTCCGGGTCGGGGAAATCGTCGCTGGCCTTCCAGACCATCTACGCGGAGGGCCAGCGCCGCTACATCGAGAGCCTGTCGGCGTACGCCCGGAACTTCCTCGGGCAGATGGACAAGCCACAGGTCGAGTCCGTCGAGGGCCTCTCGCCCGCCATCAGTATCGACCAGAAGAACGCCGCGAACAACCCCCGGTCGACGGTCGGCACCGTCACGGAACTCCACGACTATCTCCGCCTGCTGTACGCCCGCGTCGGCGTCCCGCACTGTCCGGAGTGCGGCCGCGAGGTCGGCGAGCAGTCCGCCCAGCAGATGGTCCGCCGCATCCTCGAACTCCCCGAGGGCACGAAGGCGAAAATCGCAGCGCCGGTCGTCCGCGACCAGAAGGGCGCCTTCGAGGACCGCTTCGACGACCTCGTCAGCGAGGGGTACTCTCGCGTGGAGGTCGACGGCGAGAGCTACGACCTCGCGTACGACCGCCCCGACCTCGACGAGAACTACGACCACACCGTCGACGTCGTCGTCGACCGCGTCGCAGTCAGCGAGGACACCCGCTCGCGCATCAACGACAGCGTCGAGACCGCCCTCGACGAAGCCGACGGCGTCCTGAAAGTCATCGTCCCCGACGCTGACGACGACCTCGAACTCGGCGGCGCGACGGCGCGCTCGACGGGCGATTTGGCCGGCGAGGCGCGCGACCGCTTCGTCGTGGAGTTCAGCGAGGACCTGGCCTGTACGCACTGCGGCATCGACATCAGCGAAATCGAGACGCGCTCGTTCTCCTTCAACAGCCCGCACGGGGCGTGCCCGGAGTGTGAGGGCATCGGAAACACGAAGGAGGTCAGCGAGGACCTCGTCGTCGTCGACGAGAGAAAGCCCGTCAAGCACGTCTTCGAGGCGTGGAGCTACAACCGCTCGTACTACCAGACGCGCCTCGACTCGGTCGCCGAGCACTTCGGCATCAGTCTCGACACGCCGTTCGAGGACCTCGACGCGAACGTCCAGCAGGCGTTCCTCTACGGCACCACCGAGGACGTCGTCTTCAAGCGCAACACGAAGAACGGCGTGCGACGCAAGGAGAAGCCCTTCGAGGGCGTCATCCCGAACCTCGAACGCCGCTACGTCGAGACCGACTCCGAGAGCACCCGCGACCACATCGAGGAGTACATGTCCGTCACAACGTGCCCGGCGTGTGACGGCACGCGCCTCAAGCCCGAGTCCCGCGCGGTGCTCGTCGACGACACGCCCATCACCGAAGTCAACCGCATGAGCATCGGCGACGCCCTCAAACACTTCGAGGGGATGGAGGCGCGCTTCGACGACCGTGACCGCAAGATCGCCGAGGAGATTCTCAAGGAGATTCGCGCGCGCCTCGGCTTCATGACCGAGGTCGGCCTGGAGTACCTCACGCTCGACCGCGAGGCCTCCACGCTCTCCGGCGGGGAGAGCCAGCGCATCCGGCTCGCCACCCAGATTGGCTCGGGGCTCGTGGGCGTGCTGTACGTCCTCGACGAGCCCTCGATTGGGCTCCACCAGCGCGACAACGACCGCCTCCTGAACACCCTCGAAGAACTCCGCGACCTCGGGAACACGCTCGTCGTCGTCGAGCACGACGAGGAGACGATGCGGCGCGCGGACAACGTCGTGGACATGGGCCCTGGGCCGGGCCGGCACGGCGGCGACGTCGTCGCGAACGGCGACGTCGAGGACCTCATGGCCGCCGAGGACTCCATCACCGGGGACTACCTCGCGGGCCGCAAGCAAATTCCCGTCCCCGAGGAGCGCCGCGACTGGGAGGACGCGATCACCATCGAGGGCGCGCGCCAGCACAACCTCCGCGACCTCGACATCGACCTCCCCATCGGCGCATTCACCGCGATTACGGGTGTTTCGGGCTCCGGGAAATCCACGCTGATGCACGACATCCTCTACAAGGGCCTCGCCCGCGAGATGAACGACAACACCAGCGTCGACCCCGGCGAACACGACGCCATCGAGGGAATCGACAACGTCGAGACGGTGCGGCTCATCGACCAGTCGCCCATCGGCCGCACGCCCCGCTCCAACCCCGCGACGTACACGGGCATCTTCGACTACATCCGCGAGAAGTTCGCCGAAACCAAGCTCGCCAAGCAGCGCGGCTACGAGAAGGGCCGGTTCTCGTTCAACGTGAAGGGCGGGCGCTGTGAGGCCTGCGGCGGGCAGGGCACCCAGAAGATCGAGATGAACTTCCTCTCGGACGTCCACGTCCCCTGCGAGGAGTGTGGGGGCGCGCGCTACAACGACGAGACGCTGGACGTCACGTTCAAGGACGCGACCATCGCGGACGTCCTCGACATGAGCGTCGAGGAGGCTCACGACTTCTTCGAGGCGGACAGCCGCCTGGGCCGCCGCCTCAAACTCCTGATGGACGTCGGCCTCGACTACATGAAGCTCGGCCAGCCGTCGACCACCCTGTCGGGCGGGGAGGCCCAGCGCGTCAAGCTCGCCGAGGAACTCGGGAAGAAGGACTCCGGCGACACCCTCTACCTGCTGGACGAGCCCACGACGGGCCTCCACAGCGCCGACGAGCGCAAGCTCGTCGAAGTCCTCCAGCGGCTCACCGACCGCGGCAACACCGTGGTCGTCATCGAGCACGAGCTCGACCTCGTGAAGAACGCCGACCACGTCGTCGACCTCGGCCCCGAGGGCGGCGAACACGGCGGCGACCTCGTGGCCGCCGGCACCCCGGAGGAAGTCGCGCGCAACGACGCCAGCCACACCGGGCGCTACCTCCGCGACAAACTCCCGAGCGTGGACCTCGAAGGCCCGCGCAGCGACCGTGAGAAGCCCGCGAAGGACGAACAAGCGGCGCCGGCGGTCGACGATTAACCACGTTCGGTCTTCCTCGCTTATCGACGAGTCGCACGGTCACCTCCTCCGAAGGCTTTAGATCGGAGGATCCGAAGCGGACGCCATGTCGCGATGGCGCCGCGTCGTCCGGCGGGAACTCGCTCGGTACCGCGACGACACTGGGTGGCGGGTCGTCGAGTTACAGGAACTGTACGATCAGATGCTCCCGGTGCTCCGTAATGAGTTCCCCGACAACCACAATCGGGAGGCGAAGCTCCGTCAGGTACTTCAACAGCTCGGCGAGCGCGGCGAGATTGCGTTCGTCGACGGCGACGGCACCTACCGGATCCTTGAATTGGACGACGCAGCGGAACCAGTCGGCGCCGATGGACCGGGTGGTAGCGCCGACTCGGATGACGATGGCTGGGCGTACGAGGCCCGCGAATACGAAACGGCAGTCGGTGCTCGGTCGTTGCCGACGGCATTTCGGGAGGCTGTCCTCGCACGATACGACGCCATGTGCCCGGTTTCCGGCGTCGATCACCCGCGACTGCTCGATGTCGCACACGTGCTGTCTTGGAGCGACCACGAGTCGCTACGCACGGACCCGGGCAACGTCGTCGCACTCGACAAGACCCACCACGCGGCGTTCGACGCGGGACTGTACACGCTCGATACCGACTTCCGCCTCCGCGTTGCTCCGTCCTTTGAGACGGACAGCGACCTTCTCCGCCGAACACTCGTTCAACGGGACGGCGAACGTGTCGACGTCGGTTCCGACCTCCTCGACCCGACGTACCTCGAACGGCGAAATCAGTTGCTCGACTGGTGGTAACTCCGTACTAACCCGGTGACGCCGGGGTTACTCGTTCGGGCGCGACTCGCCGATGCCCGCACGTTCTTTCCCGCGAAGCCACACTGCTCGTACGTGAGCCAGCAGAAAGCCGACTACGTCGACGACGTCGACGTGGACGACGACTGGGATAGCCACCCGACAGCCGACGAACTTACGGAAGCCGTCGAGAACCTCGAAGCCCACGGCTTCGACGTCGAAGTCGTCGAGGACGCCGCGGCGGCCCTCGACGTGCTCGTCGACGAGATTCCCGACGGCGCGTCCGTGATGAACGGCCACTCCACGACCCTCGAAGAAGTCGGGTTCGACGAATACCTCGACGACGGCGACCACGATTGGGAGGACCTCGCCGCGGAGATCTGGAGCATCGACGACGACGAGGAGCGCGACGCCGCGCGCCGCGACGCCCAGACCGCGGACTACTTCCTCGGCGGCGTGAACGGCGTCGCCCAGACGGGCGCGCTCGTCGCCGCGGACCTCTCCGGGAGTCGCGTCGGCGCGTACCCGTTCGCCGCGAAGCACCTCCTGCTCGTCGCCGGCGTCAACAAGGTCGTCGAGGACGTCGAGGCCGCCCGCGAGCGCCTCCACGAGTACGCCTACGAGTTCGAGAACCAGCGCGCCCAGGACGCCTACGGCGTCGAGAGCGCGCCCTCGAAGGAACTCATCTACCGTCAGGAGGGGACCGAGGGTCGCACGACCGTCGTGCTCGTCGAGGAGACGCTCGGCTACTAAGCGAAGCCTCTTTTCGCTCTCGCGCCGTACGCGACAGTAATGTACGACTTCGCGGTCGTCGGCGTCGGCCCCGCGGGTGCGCGGTTCGCGCGCCGTGCGGCCGAACGCGGCTACGACGTGGTCGCCTTCGAGCAGGGCGAACTCGGGAAGCCGCTGGCGTGCTCGGGCCACGTCAGCCTCGACGTCTGGGACTACGTTCCAGAATCCCGGGACTCTGGAGCTCGGCAGAACTCGGAGCGTTCTGGCGGTGTTCCCGAAGATGCCCGCGATGACCTCTTCCAGAACGAGATTCGGGGCGCGCGCTTCCACCTCGGCGGCGCGGACTCCGAGGCGTACCCGTTCTACGAGGACGAGGCAATCTCGAACGCCGTCGACCGCGTGCAGTTGGACAAGGTGCTCGCCGACGCCGCCCGCGACGCGGGTGCCGACGTCCGCGAGCAGCATACGGTCACGGAAGTCTCGGAGTTCAACGACCGCGTTGAACTCACCGTGCGCGGCCCCGACGAGACCTTCGACGTCACCGCGAAGATGGTCGCAGGGAGCGACGGCCCGCGCTCGCGCGTTCGGGACGCACTCGGCCTCCCGGAACCGGACGAGTTCCTGCACGGCGCGCTCGCGTTCGACCCCGAGCCCGACCACGAGGCGTTCGTGGACGTCCACCTCACGGTCCCGGAGTTCTTCGCGTGGCGCATCCCCCGCGGCGAGGGCGGCGTCGAGTACGGGCTCGCGGCCGCGCCCGGCGAGGACGTCCCCGGGCTGTTCGACGCGTTCGTCGAGGACTACGGCGTCGACATCGAGCACCGCTGCTCGGGCATCATTCCAATCGGTCCCCCGGACATCGTCACGAGCACGCGGGGGTTCCTGCTCGGGGACGCCGCCGGTCAGACGAAGCCGTTCACGGGCGGCGGCATCCTCTACGGGATGACGGCCGCGGACTGCGCCGCGCGCGAAATCGACCCCGACCGCCCCACGACGCTCACCGCCTACGAGGACGCGTGGCGCGACGAACTCGGGCGCGACATCCAACTGGGCCACCTCGTCCGCAAGGGGTACTCCGCACCCCAACCGATTCAGCGCGCGGGGATGCGACTGTTCGAGGGGGAAATCGGCGTCCACATGGACCAGCCGACGAGCCTCTTCTCCGCCGAACAGTTGCGCGCGCTGCTGCGATAATTAGTTCTCGTACGTCGGGAGGCGCGCCGAGCGCCCCGTGCACTCGACGAACGGCAGGTCCGTAATCTCCGCAGCGGCGTCGCCGTCGTCGGTTTCGACGGTCACGCTGCCGGCATCGACGTCGTAGTTCACTTCGGCGAACGCGATTGGCTCCTCGCGCAGCGGGCTGACGACTGCGCGCGTGATTTCGCCGACGTCGTCGCCGTCCTGCGCGACGGCTGCGCCCGCGTCGGGAAGTTCCTCGGCGACGAGCCCCACCAGCCGGCTGCTCGGCCGGCCGCGGTTCTTCACCTTCGAGACGACCTCCTGCCCGACGAAACAGCCCTTCTCGTAGTCGACGGCGTTGCCGAGGCCGAGCACGTTCGGGACCCGGCCTTCCAGTTCCGTCTCGAACAGCGGCGTCCCGGCCTCCAGCGTGAGCGTCTCCCACGTCCGCCGGCCGAACGGCGTGGCGTTCAGCCCGCGGACGACCAGCGTCTCGAAGACGGGGTCGGCGTCGGCGGCCGCGCAGACGACGAGGTAGCCCTCCTCGCCCGCGAGGTCGTCGTCGCGGATGACCGTCACGCCCTCCTCCATCGCGCCGCGCACGAACGTCAGCGGCTCCTCGGGCGGGCTCGCGCCGCCGAGCACGCTCGCTATCTTCTCCGTGGCTTTCGGGCCGTGCGCGCCGAAGACGCCGAAGCGGTCGGTCGCGTGCTCGACGTCGACGTCCTGGACGAACGTCCGCTCGCTCCACTCCTCAGCGATGGCCTCGCCCTCGCCGGCCGGGAAGAACACGAGCAGGCTGTCGCCGGTCGCGAACGCGTAACAGTCCACGCGAATCCGGCCCTGCGGGTCCAACAGAAGCGCGTACGCCCCCTCGCCGTCCGCCGTGGGGACGTGGTTGGTGACGGTGTCGTCGACGAACTCGTGGCGGTCCTCGCCCGTGACGACGACCACGTCGAAGGCGTGCTCGGTGACGCCGACGACGTTGCGCACCGCGCGGTGCGTGCGCTCGGGCCGGCCGTACTCCTCGGGGAGCGCGCGACCCGCGACGTCGCGGAACGACGCGCCGTGGTCCTCGTGGAGGTCCCTGACGACTGTCATTACCCGTAGAGTCGGCGCTCGCGCGGGTAAACCCACCGGGTTCCGGTGTCCGTTGCTACAGCCCGATGCGCCGCCGGAGTTCGTCCAGAATCGACGGCTCGGTCTGCTCGTCGCCGTCGGGGAAGATGCGGTCGTCGGCGGTGAACACCGTCCGGCCGTCGGTCTCCTCTGCGTCGATGAGGTCGTCGGCCTTCAGCGCGCCGAGCGCGTCCTCCAGGTCGTCGATGCTCGCGTCGACGTGCGAGCGCAGCTCGAACAGCGTCATCCCCTCGCTCGGCCGGTCGACGAGCGCGTCGAGTACCGCCACCTCCGTCTCCGGTCGGTCGCGATACTCGGGTTTGACGTGCATACGTCGACCGATGGCCGCCGTCGCCTTAGCAGTATCCCCGAGCGGTAGTCTTTTGCCGCTGGCTCGGATACTGCCGTCCTAATGGGTCTCAGGTGCTCCCTGCTCGGACACGACTACGGCGAGGCGTTCGTCGAGCGGGACCGCGAGGAGCGCGGCGACGAAGTGGTCGTGACTGAACGCGAGCTCAAGGAGTGCGCGCGGTGTGGCTCCGAGAAGGTCACTGCGGAGAACACGGAGGTCCGGTCTCTCCAGGCCGAGCGACGCGAGCGCGCCGACGCGGCCCCGGAGCCTGACCAGTCGACGACCGAAGAGTCGACGAGTGAACCCGCGACGGCCGCCGACGACGGCGGCGCGGCGAGCGGCGCGTTCACGTCGGCGACCGACGCCATCGAACAGGCCGAGGCCGGGATGGAGACCGACGACGCGCTGGCGGGCGAACCCGACGAGGACGACGCGGTTATCCTCGACGGCGACGCCGGCGACGAGCCGGGGAGCGACCAGTGGGAGGAGCCAGCCGAACCGGAAGCCGACCCCGACCCGGAGCCCGTCGAGGACGACGCGGAAGTCGTCGACGCGGGCCCGGCCAGCGAGCCCGAATCGTCGGGCACACAAACCGAGTACGTCGAACAGCCCCAGTCCCAGCCGGAGTCGGAATCCACGGACCTCGACCGCGAGCGCGGCGCGTGGCCGGACGCCGACGGCGAGGACGAGGGCTTCGACGCGACCGAGACCGCCGACGTCGACGCGGAAGTGAGTGCCACCGAGACCGACGATTCGACGTTCGAGTTCGGTGCCGAGGAGGGCGTCGTCGAAGCCGACACCGGGTTCACGAGCGCGGGGCCGCTGGACAACGACGAGTCCGCCGACGAACTCGACTTCGCGCTGTACTGTCCGGAGTGTGGCTTCGAGCGCTACGCCGCCGGCTCCAGCCTGCGCGCCGGCGACATCTGCCCGGAGTGCCAGCGCGGCTACCTGGCCGAAGACCGGTGACGAAGCCGTTAAACCCCTCGCTGTCCTTCTCGCGTTCATGAAAGAGTACAAGATGCGACGTGGCGAGTACCTCGAAGAGCGGATGCCCGACCTCAAGTCGGAAATCGAGGGTTACTTCGGCGAAATCACAGACACGGAGGGGTTCAAGGGCAGCGACCTCTACGTCGTCGAAGACCCCGACAACCCGGTCTTCGAGCGCATCACCGCCGGCGCAGTCGAGTACTCGGGGAAGAAGGACAAGCTCGCGGTCGACTTCGAGGAGCGCCCCGCCGAGGAAGTCATCGCGGAGGGCGACGCCGAGGCCGCCGCGGACGCCGTCGACGCGAAAAACGACTTCCTCCTCGAAGCGACTGGCCGTGACGCCAAGTCCCGCCGCGACTCGATGAAGCGCTCCGTCGAAGACGACGCCGACACTCCCGACGACGTCTCGTAACCCGAATTTCGAGAACAGTACTGTCGTTCTTCTCGCGGACGATGCGACGCTCGGTAGCTGCCCGCTTACAGGAATTCGAGGAGAAAGCCCACGACTTCAGTCGTGAGATGAATCCAACCACATACGCCACGATCAATTCTCGATAGCCGACTAGGGGTTGATGGAACCATAACACCTAATATAGAATGATGTCTATCTAACGGTATGCCACGTGGGTATAGTCGAGAGCGAACGTCGGTACACAACCTCCACTACCACTTCGTGTGGTGCCCGAAGTACCGTAAGCCGGTGCTGACCGACGAGGTTGCCGACCGCCTCGAAGTCCTCATTAAGGAGAAAGCCGACGAACTCGACCTCGACATCCTCCAGCTGGCAATCCAGCCCGACCACGTCCACTTGTTCATCACGGGCAATCCGAAACTCGCCCCGAACAAAATCATCCAACAGGTCAAGGGCTACACCTCGCGCAACCTCCGCGAGGAGTTCGACTTCGGCCTTCCGTCGCTGTGGACGCGCTCGTACTTCGTCTCCAGTGCGGGCGAGGTGTCAGGCGAGGTCATCGAGGAATACATCGAAGCACAGACCGGCCAATAACGATGCACCGCGACGTCACCACAACGGTAAGGGTGAAACTCCACTCGCTCACCGAGCGGAAAGCCCGACTCGTCGAACGCGAATACGCCGCGTTCCAAGATGCCGTCGACGGTGACAACAACGCGAATCTCTACTCCGCCACCAGCCAACAGGCGGGGAAAGTCCGGTCGAACAAGAACCCACGCGAGGACACCGAGCAACCGGTTGTCCTCCGCAACGACTGTATCGCCATCGAACACGACGAAGAAACGGTTCTGTCGTCGTGGTGGTTCAAACTCCCTGTCTACAATCCCGTCAAAGAACAGGGTGACAGCATCTGGGTGCCCGTTCATGTCCCCGAGAAGGACACGCACTTGCTCCGCGAGGAGTACATCTGTGATTCGGAACTCGTCTATCGAGACGGCGAGTGGTACGTCCACCTCGTTTGCGAACGGTCTGTGGCCGTTGCAGACGAGTATGACGACGTTCTCGCCGTTGATATGGGCGCGAAGTGGATCGCCGTCAGTACGTTCCTCTCCGACCGCGACACGCAGTTCCACGGCGCTGAAGTCCGGCGTGTCCGTGAACACTACAAACAACTCCGCAAAAGCATCGGGAAAGAGAAAGTCCGCTCGGGAGCGCAGGTCATCGAACGCATCGGTGACAAGGAGTCGCGGACGGTCGAGCACGAGTTGCATCAGGTGGCGAACGAACTCGTCGCTCGCGCTCGCGAGCGTAACGCGGTTATTGTGTTCGGTGATATGACTGGGTTGCGCTTCGACAACGATGAGGGACGGTACGTCAACGACAAGACCCACAAGATGCCGTATGCGAAGCTGGCGAATATCCTCACGTACAAAGCCCACCTCGACGGTCGAGAGTGCATTCCAGTCGAAGAGTACAATACATCTGTGACGTGCTGGCGATGTGGCTCCCAGAACACGCGTCGTGAGGTTCAGGGGCGTCTCGAGTGCCATGACTGTGGGTTAGAGGATAATGCGGACAAGAATGGCGCGTCGAACATCGGTCAACGAGCCGTCGGTAAGGACATCCAGAGCCCGCTATCGACGGCGGGGGCTGTTGTGGCTCAGCCCGAAACGCAGGTCGTACTCAAGGGACCAAACGGTGAGACAGAACCTGCGAACTCCCTAGATCCAGAAGACGTGGGCCTAACCCTCAGTGAGGGAAGTCCACGACTTTAGTCGTGGGAGAAGTCACTGCCGGTTGAGTTTCGTCCGGCTGATGGCGAGCCCGTTCGGCACGACGATGAGCTGGTCGTCGCCCTTCTGGACGATGTCGCCGCCGACCTCCTGGGCGACCTGCCGGAGTTCGTCGACGATGTGTTCGACCGTGCGGTCCTCCGTGCGGAGGCGCGTGATGTCCGCGATGACCACGTCGCCGTCGTAGACGGCGTCCTTGATGGCGATGACGTCCTCCTGTCCGTCGATTTCCGCGATGTGGACGGTGACGCTCGCCTCGCCGCCGTTCGTGTCGAAGTCCTCGACGTCTAGTTCCACGTAATCCTCGGTGGAACTCCCGCTCCCGCCGAGAATCTTGTCCATGAAGCCCATGGCGGAAAGAGGGGGTCGCCGCGTGCATAGTTCTTGCGTCAGACGCGGCAGTCAGTCGGCGTTCGCGAGCGGTTCGACGTCCTCTGCCCACGTCTCGTAGCCGCCGTCCATGCTCGCGACGGCGTCGGCGTTCCCGTACTCCTCGACGAGGCGCGCGGCCTGCACCGAGGTCTGGCCGACGTAACAGTAGACGACGACCTCGTCGTTCCAGTCGCGCTCGGCGACCACGGCTTCGAGTTCTTCGACGGTGAGATGTTCGGCCCCCGGGAGGTGGCCGTCCTCGTAGGCGTCGGCTTCGCGGATGTCCACGAGGTCGAAGTCGTCGTCGCCGGCGTCGAGGCGCTCGCGAACCGTTTCCGGGTCGACGGTGTCGACGTCCCCGCTCATCGCTTTTCGAGGTAGATGCGGTAGACGCCGTCGCCGCTGCGCCAGACGCGGGCGTCGGCGTCGTCGCCGACGGCGCGTGGGACGTTCTCCGTGCACGGGACGTGGTCGGTCTCCTGCACGAGGAGGTCGCCCTCGTCGAGGTTCTGGAGCCCTTTCTTCGCCTCGACCTGCGGGTACGGGCAGACTTCGCCCATCATGTCCTGGACTTCGTCGGCCTGCTCGAACAGCGACTGGGCTTCTTCGTCGGACAGTTCGTCGGGTGCGTCGGTGACGTCGTCGATGGATGGCATGAGTGTGTGTTGGTGTGGTCAGTTGGCGGGCGATTCAGATCGCGCAGCCGACTTCGCGGTAGATCCAGTGGGTCATCACGTAGACGCCGAGCACGATGCCGGCGGCCGCGATAAAGGAGTGCACCGACAGTTCGGCGATGCCGGAGTAGATGTTCCCGATGTTGCAGCCGGGGGCGAGCCGGGAGCCCGCGCCCATCATGAAGCCGCCGACGATTGCGTTCGGGAGCCGGCGGCGCTTCGGCACGCGAATCGAGAAGTCGCCGCTCCACGCGGCCGCGAGGCCGGCACCGACGATGACGAACCCGATCATCACCATGTCGGTGGTGACGCCGACGCCCGCGCCGCGGAAGAGGATGGCCCCCCAGTACTCGAAGCTCCCGGCGTCGACGCCGACCTGCGAGAGCAGGTATCCGGTCCAGCGGGCTTCCGGCCCGGTAACGCCGACGATGGAGACCTGCGTGAACCAGAGGACGGCGACCGTGGTGATGCCGAGCGCGGCGGTCCGCGGGTCCCACGGCCGCTTGCTGGACGCGACGGGCGTTCGCCACGCCGCCGCGAGGCCGCGGACGTACTGGCGGGTGCCGCGGGCGAACTGCCGAGCGCCGACGACCGGCGCGAGCAGCCCCGAGAGCTGGGCGGACGCGACCGTCGCGCGCTCCTCGGGGTCGCCCTTCTTCGCCGCGCCGCGACCGACGAGCGTCGCGTACACGAGCGTGACGCCGGCGGCGACGAGCAGCGCGAGCAGCCCCGCGGGAATCGGCGAGACGGTGAAGAGGCTGACGCCCTCGCCGAACTGCAGCGGGCCGAAGTACGTGCTCTGGAGCGTCGGGAACGCGACGGTGAACACCGCGTAGCCGACGCCCATGAATGCGAGCGTGAGCCAGAACTGGAGGTAGCCCTCGCCGGCGCGGTACAGCGTGCCGCTCGCACAGCCGCCGGCGTAGGTCATGCCGACGCCGAAGATGAAGCCGCCGACGAGTCCGGTGAGGCCCCACGCTGGCGTCCAGAGCCCCTGGTAGTACCCTAGTTGGTAGGCGATGCCCCAGAACACCATCGTGAGGAGGGTCGCCGCGAGCACGCCCTTCGTCACCCGGGAGTCCTTGTACGCGAAGAAGTCCCGGAAGGCGTTCACGAAGCAGAATCGCCCCTTCTGGAGGAACGCGCCGAGGCCGAGTCCGACGACCGCTGCCACGAGCAGACTGTTCACGATGTCTCACGTACACGCGCTCGGGGCAGTTAACGGGCGTCGAATCGGGAAGCGCTGCCCAGGTACGGGACGCGACAGAATCGCCGAAAGAGAGACTGTCCGGCCCAAATCTGGGCGCTGCGACGGCTCCACGGCCACAGAGGCGTCCGAGATACCGGCAAATCCCACGCATTCCGAGCGAATCCGGCGGTTGGCGTGCCGGAGGACCGGGCTTATTTCACCGGAGTGACTCGGTCCGGCCGTGACCTTCAGCATCTGCGTTCGGGAATCCTACGAGGACGACGGCGACCAGCAGTACCGCTTCGGCATCGCCATCACGACCCGGCTGCCCGCGGTCGGCGTGCCGTGCCCGCACGTCAACGAACACGGCGCTGTGGCCACGCAGAGCGTCACGAACGAGCGACTCGGGTCGAAGGGCATCGAGTACCTCGCGGACGGCCTCGGCGTCGAGGACGCCCTGCAGGCGCTGTTGAACGCCGACGAAGGCAGCCCGAGCCGCCAACTGCACGGCGTCTCCCGGGACGGCGCGTTCACGTTCTCCGGCGACGAGTGCAACGGCTGGTACGGCCACACGAGCGGCGAGAACTACACTGTCGCGGGCAACCTCCTCACCGGGGAGGCGGTCGTCGAGCGTACTGCGGAGACGTACGAGGACGTCGCGTTCGGCGACGAACCGCTCGCCAAGCGCCTAATCGACGCGCTCGGCGCGGGGCAGGCCGCGGGTGGCGACAAGCGCGAGGACCTCACGATTCAGAGCGCGGCCGTCACAGTCGTCGACACCGGCGAGGACGAGCGCCCGTACTACGACGACCTCCGCGTGGACGCCAGCGAGGACCCTATCGTCGACCTCCGTGAAACCTACCGGCTCGCGAAACAGGGCTACGAGGACGCGCTCGAACGCTACGAAGAGAGCGAGGAAGCAGACCGTGAGGACGAAGAAGAACGCGACGCGTAGCTAGACGGTGAACTCGTAAAGTTCGTCGCCGACGTGGTGGCGGTTCTCGACGACCTTCCCGGAGTCCCCGACCATGTCGTCACCGCTCGTGAGTGCGCGGCCGACCGCCAGCGCCTTCCCGTGGTTCTCCTCCTCGACGACGACGAGGTCGCCCGCTTCGATGCCGTCGTCGGCCTCGGTGATGCCGGGGCGCATGATGTCGGCCCCGTCGCTGACGAACGAGATGGCGCCCGAGTCGACCGTGACGACGCCCGTCGACGGGTCGAACTCGTTGGCGCCCTGCACGGTGACGAACGGCTCGCCCTCCGGATACCACACCAGCGGGTCGCCGTCGACGAGCACGACGTCGAAGTCCTCGTCGGCGATCTCCACGAGTTCGAACGAGTCCGCGTCCAGTTCGACGCTCAGCCCCTCCCGGAGCGCGTCGGCAATCTCGCGCACGGCGTCGCTCCGCAGGTGGTGACGAGAGGACACTTCCATACCGTGGGTTCGGGCGGCTCCACGCTTAAAACCGCCGCTCCGTCGGCGTTCGCGTGGTGGTGTTCAGATAAGGATTGGTCTGACTGCAGCTTCAGCCGGCGAATCAGCCGGTTCCCTGGTGGATTGAAAGGGCGAGGTGGTCTCGACGAACCCCGGCGAAGTAAGCACGTGAGCGACCAACGGGAGCGAACGTGCGCAGCGAGCCGCGGGAGTCGAGACTGCCGAGGGCTTTCAAAAGGCAACGTCGTCTCCGCTACTTTCGTCTGCTTATCTGAACACTGCCGTTCGCGTCGGCCAAACCGCTAAGTGCACGGCCGGGCAACCACCGCGTATGCTGGGGTCCGGGGACGAGTCAGTCTCCTGTATCGCCTGCGGAGCGTCCGTGCCCCGCGAGGACGCCCGCGAGTACGACAAGCACGGCGACCGCTGGGACCGCGACGGCAAGCGCTTCGAACACCTCTGCAAGCCGTGTTTCCGCGACCTCGCCAAGCAGCCCCGGCGCGGACTCGAAGCCACGCTCGAAGCCGCGGGGGCGGGGCGCGTCGACGACGCGGAGTTCGTCGCGCGATTCCTCGACGCCGCTGGCGAGGAACAGCCGGGCCGGGAGTGACCACGGCGACACGCCTAACTGCGGGTGCCGGCTACACTGTAGTATGTCAAACGACGCAGAGGCGGCGCAGGGGTCCATCGAGGACCAGGGCCCCGTGGAGATTTCCCCGGAGCTCGACCGCCAAATCGAGAACAAGCGCGACGACCTCCTGGAGAAGTTCGAACTCCACGACGGCTTCGCGCCCGAGGTCATCGAGGAAGCCGAGGAGCGCGTCGAGGACGTGCAGGCCGAGATTCAGGACGAGGTCGAGGAGCGCGCGGACATGCGGCCGCTGCCCACGTGGACGACCGACCCCGTGGACGCCCAGGACTTCGACGACGCCGTCAGCGTCCTCGAACGCGACGAGGAATACGTCGTCTGGGTACACATCGCCGACGTCACCCACTACGTCCACCCCGGCTCGAAGATGTGGGACGCCGCGATGGAGCGCGGGAACACCATCTACCTCCCCGGCTACACGATTCACATGCTCCCGCCGGTGCTCGCGGAGACGGTCTGCTCGCTGGTCCCCAACGAGGACCGCCTCGCGCACACCGTCGAGATGCACCTCGACAAGGAGGACCTCTCGTATCGCAACATCGAGATTTACAAGTCCGTCATCCACAGCGACGAGCGCCTGACGTACAAGGAGACGGAGGCGCGCCTCGACGACGAGGACGCCCCGCTGCACGACGAAATATCGCTCGTCTTCGAGCTCGCCGACCAGATGCACGAACAGCGCAAGGAGGAGGGGAGCCTCGTCCTGAACCCGCGTCGGGACCGCGCGCACACCATCATCGAGGAGTGCATGCTGAAGGCGAACAAGGCCGTCACGCACGAACTCATGTGGGACCGCGGCGTCGAAGCCGTCTACCGCGTCCACCCGCAGCCGTCGCCCGACGAGTGGGACGACGCGCTCCGCGAGATTCAGGAGCTCGACGGCGTCTCCATCCCCGGCGACTCCTGGGATGACCCCCGGAAGGCGGTCAACGCCACCCTCGAACAGGCGCCCGAGCGCCAACTCGGGAAGATCCAGTGGGCGGTGATGAAGGTGATGCCCCGCGCCCGCTACATGAACGACCCGTTCGGCGGCCACCACGCGCTCAATTTCGAGATCTACGGCCACTTCACCAGCCCCATCCGCCGGATGAGCGACCTCGTCAACCACTGGATCGTCTACCAGAACGACGTCCCCGAGACCCTCGTGGAACTGTGCGACCACGCCAGCGACCAGCAGAAAGCCGGCGAGTCCGCGGAACGCGAGTACCGCAACTTCCTCGAAGAGGTCGGCCTCGACCCCGACGCGGTGAACAACCGCGGCGTCGAGGTCGTCGACGAGGACGAGGCGTAGTCTCGACGAGTAATCGTTTCTCCCGCTCACCACGTGCCCGCTGGCGGGTGCTCGTTCGACCGGAACGGCCCCGGGACGCCGTTCGTCCACAGCGACTTGCCCAGCCAGTAGCCCGCGTGCCAGCCGGCGCGGTCGTGGCCGTCGAGTGCGACGACGATGCGGACGTCCGTGTAGTACTCCGGTATCCCGTCGTCGTCGACGTCCGGGCCGTCCCAGTGCGCGCACGAGGAGTCGACGCCGAGGACGTCACAGTGAACGGACTCCTGGAGCGCCACGACGACGTCCGCGTTCTCGGGGTCGTCGACCATCTCGAACTCCGGCGGGAGCGCGACGGTGCCGTCCGCGCCGCGCTCGTAGTACCCGACGGCTTCCCGGACTTGTTCGCGTGCCGCGTCCGTCGTTGTCACCTCCGAGACGACGGCGACCTGCAGCGTGTCCGACGCCCACGAGTACGTCCGCGCGGCCGCGTCGGCGACGTCGCCGTCCACGCGCGACGAGAGGTTCGGTGCCATCACGTCCCCCGGTCCCTCGCCGTGGTGGAAGCCGAGCACGTGGCCGAACTCGTGTTTCAGGATGGCGCGCATCGTCGCCGGCGTGTGCCCGGCGCGCACCTGTACGGTCACCTCGTCGGTCACGGTCGCGTTCGTCGGGACGACCGGCGCGCACCCGAGCGCGACGTCGTCCTCGTGGACGCTACACCGCTCGACTGCGGCTTCGACCGTCACGCGGACGTCCGCTGACTCGTTCCCCTCGACCAGTTCGAACTCCGGCCGGTAGCGGTTGCCCGCGTAGACCGCGTTCTCCCAGAACGTCAGCGTCTCCCGGACTGCCGGCCGGACGTCGCGGGTCGCGCCCGTGTGGTCGTCGACGACGACCGTAATCGGTCCCGGCCCCCACGGGTTCGTGGTCCGGTCGACGGTCCGGTCGGGCACCGTGAACGGCGCGTCTGCCGTCGGTTCCGTCGGGCCGTCCGGCCCGACGGCTGCCGGCTCCGCCGTCAGACAGCCCGCCGCGACGACGAGCGCGAGCACCGCGAGTACCGGCAGGACGCGCGTCATCGTCTCAAATCTGTCGCGTGCTCCGCATTAACGCACCGCTCGTGTGCACGCCGTGCAGCCGAAAACAGGCGGGTGGCCGCTACGCGGGGACGGTCTGCTCGGCGATGGCCTCCGCGACGGCGCGCCCGAGCAGCGGCGGCACCGCGTTGCCCGTCATCTGGCGCTGTTTCGCGATGGGGCCCACGAACAGGTAGTCGTCGGGGAACGACTGCAGGCGCGCGCGCTCCCGGACGCTCAACCCCCTGTCGTCGGTCGGGTGCGCGAAGTGGTAGGTCGGCCGCGGGCCCGCCAGCAGCGTCGGCGCCGGCTCGCCGAATTCGAGGCGTCGCTTCTGGGACCAGCTGTCGTAGGGAATCTTCTCGCCGGGCGCGGTCTTCTCGATGCGGCCCGTGACCGTCTCCCCGTGGTTCGGCGCGCGGTGGTTGGTCAGCTCCGTCCCGTCGGCTCGCATCTCCGTCTGGTACTCGCCCTCGGGGTCGGCGGTGTAGGTCGTCTTCTCCTCGCCGGGGGCCAGCGACGGCAGGTCGCCGAACGCGTTCTGGACCGTCCGCGGCGGCCGGCGGTCCGCGAACAGCGTCTGCTGGTCTCTGGACTCCCGGAACGCCGCCTCCGGGAACTCGAACGCCTCGCCAGTCTTGTGGCCGACGAAGAACGCCCGCCGGCGGCTCTGGGGCACCCCGTAGTCGGCCGCGTTCAGGACCGTCCACTCGGTGTCGTAGCCGATTTCCGCGAACTGGTCGAGCAGGTACTCCAGGACCTGGCCGTCCTCCATCGTGGTGATGCGGGGGACGTTCTCCATCACGAACCAGTCCGGGTCGATTTCGTACACCGACTTGACGAAGTTGGTGACGAGGAAGTTCCGCTCGTCCGCGGGGTTCGTCTTCGCGCCGGCCAGACTGAACCCCTGACAGGGCGGCCCCCCGATGACGCCGTCGAGGTCGCCGGGGTCGTAGCCGAGTTCGGCCAGAATCGCCTCGCCCGTGACCTTGCTCAGGTCGGCCTCGACGAACTGCGCGTCGTGGTTGTGCTCGAAGGTCTCCGCGAACGCGTCCTCGTGGTCCACGCCGCCCACGACGTCGTAGCCCGCCTGGTCGAACCCCGCCGAGAGCCCGCCCGCGCCACAGAAGAGGTCCAGAACGGCCATCCGCTCACTCCCCACTGTCGTGTTGTTGGCCGCGGTGGATGTTCAGCCCCCGCTTCGAGTCGAACTCCCGCCCGCAGTCCGCACACGCGAACGACTCGTCCTCGTCGGCGTCGTCGCCCGCAAACGGATACCTCGAAATCACCTCGTCAGAATCACGCTTCTCGGCCATCTTGGCTGGGAGTTGTGCGCCACGGTTATTAGCTTTTGTGAGGTAGTCCGTCCCTCTCTCGTGTGTAATTCGTGTCCACTCTGACGCTAACGCTTATCTATCCCGTGTGCATTCGTTCGTGCATACGATGCCCGACGAGGCCGAACGCGATGGCCTGTCCGACGAGGAGTTAGACCGGTACGGCTACGTCTCCAGCAGCCAGCGACGCGTCGCCGTCGTCACCACCCTGAAGGACAGCCCGCGGACACCGAAGCAGATATCAGAGCACACCGACATTCGACTGAACCACGTGAGCAACGTGCTAGCAGAACTCGCCGACGAAGACGTCGTGACGTGCGTGAACCCCGACCGGAAGCGCGGCCGGGTGTACCGACTGACCGAGCTGGGCGACACCGTCTCCGCGGAGGTGGCCTCGCGGTGAGCGACTACACGATTGTCCACGACGCGATTCAGGAGGCGGACTGGTTCCAGCAGCTCGCCGACGAGCTCGCGGGCGCGGCCATCTCCCGGCTGGACGACGACGCCCCCGAAGCAGTCCTGGAGATTGCCAGCTACGACCGGCCGGACATCATCCTGCTCGACGGCGACGAGCCCGTGCTCGTCGTCGAGAAAACCGGCCACGTCCCGACCGGGAAGAACCCGATGCAGCGGGTCGCGCGGCTGGTGAAAGCCGCCGAACTCGGCGTCCCCGGCGTCTTCTTCGTCCCGTACGCCGCGAAGAAACACGGCGAGAACGCCAGCAAGACGAACCTCAACTACCGCGCGATTCAGGCGCTGCGCCGCATCGAGGCGGTCAACGACACGCCGATGCTGATTCCGCCGTGGCCGACCGACGACGACTACGAGCTGGTCCACGACGGCTCCGAGGACGAACTCATCGGCCGCTTCGTGACGCAGTTCCTGCGCAACGGCTGCGACGCGGACGTCCCCGCGGCCGAGGAAACCCGGGAACAGTCCGAGCGTGGCGCCGAACGCATCCTCTCGGAGTACGCCCCCTACGAGCAGCCGCCGAACTCCGTCGCCATCGAGCGGACGGACGACGTGGTCGCCCGGGACGACGGCCTGCCCGGTGGGTCGTTCCGGACGGACCGCGCCGAGACCGTGGTCTGTGACTTCGGCTTCCGGACGCGACGCACGGACCCGTACATCGGCGCGCAGTTCGCCTACGACTACCTCTACTGCCGCACGGGCCCGTCCGTCAGTGACCGCGACCGGAACCTCGTGCTCCACATGCCGAAGCTCGACCGCGAGACGTGGTTCGACTACCATCCCTACAAGCCGGGCAACAAGACCGCGCTGTGGTACGCCTGCGCGGACGCCCTCGTCCTCTCGGACGACGCGCTGACTGACTTCGACCAGTTCCGCCAGCGCGACGAAGGCCGCCTCGACCAGTACCGATGACCGCCGAAGCGGAGGTGTACGTCTGGACCAAGCGCCTGTTCCGCGCGCGGGACTGGACCATCCTCGCCAGCGACCCGCCACGCGGGACCGACGTGCCACGCCTCGAAATCAAGGAACCCGGCGGCACGCAGAGCCGCACGAAGAACAAGAACGCCATCATCAACGACCTCGTCTACTGCAAGGACGGCACGCTTGCGCTCGTCGAGTGCAAGGACAGCGCCACCAAGACGTCGATGGACGTCGAGAAACTCGACCGGCTCCGCGAGGAGCGCGCGTGGCGCGACTCCCTCGTCACGGCGATGTCGGAACGCTCCCTGTTCGCCCGCGACGGCGCACCGAGTCCGAGCGCGGTCCGAAGCGGGGCGGCGTTGGTCCCCGTGCTCGCGTACCCCGGCGGCCCACAGCCAGGACTCTCCGAGTTCGTCCAATTGACCTTCGACCAGGGCGACGAAACCGTCACGGTCGGAAGCGACCTTCCCGAGCGCGCCAGCGAACTGTTCGGCGCGCTCTCGGTCTGAATCGCACGCGGCCACTGGCGTCCGACCTCCGATTTCGACGCGAAGCGACAGACGCGTCGCTTCGCGGTCGAGTTCACAGACGGAGACTCGCTGGGGTTCTCGCGAGCGCCGAAAGAACGAATTCTTTCGAGCCCGCGTTCGCTTCGCTCACGCGGACGAAGCGAGCGAGAAGTCAGGGAGGAAACGAGACGAACGGAGTGAGTCGAGTGGACTCGCTGGAACTGAGCGAAACCAACAGTTTCTCGAAGGTCGGCAGACTCGCGTCGCGAATCTGCCAGGATTTGAACCCAGAGCCAGACGTTCCTGCTCGCTGGCGCTGCGCGGGCTGCGACTGGCAGGGCTTCAAATCCCAGCTTCGTCAACATTCACGCAGTGCCACCGACGAGCGACATAGACGTCGCTCGTCGATGGCGTATTGAGAGAAGTGGACTCGCTGGGATTTGAACCCAGGGCCTCTTCCTTGCGAAGGAAGCGATCTACCACTGATCTACGAGCCCGCACACGATTGAAGTCGACCGACGTATTTCAGACTTCTGTTTCACGGCCCACCAGTGAACGACTCACGTACGTCGTAGTGGCGACACGGCTGGGGCTACGCGGTTCGAATAAAGCGAGGAAAGGCGCGTGTGACAGCCCGCGGTCAGTCTTCGAGAACGATCTCGATGCTGACTTCGTTGGGCACCTGAATCCGCATCAGCTGGCGGAGCGCGCGTTCGTCCGCATCGATGTCGATGAGACGCTTGTGGACGCGCATCTCCCAGTGCTCCCACGTGGCCGTCCCTTCGCCGTCGGGGGACTTCCGCGAGGGGACTTCGAGAGTCTTCGTCGGGAGCGGGACCGGCCCACTGAGCTTCACGCCGGTCTTGTCCGCGATTTCCCTGACGTCGTCGCAGATGTTGTCGAGGTCGTCGGGATTGACGCCGGCGAGACGAACGCGTGCCTGCTGCATGGATTAGGCTTCGTTGACGTCGAGGACTTTGCCGGCGGCGATGGTCTGACCCATGTCGCGGACGGCGAACGAGCCCAGCTCCGGAATCTCGGAGGACGGCTCGATGCTGAGGGGCTTCTGCGGGCGCACGGTGACGACCGCAGCGTCGCCCGACTGGATGAAGTCCGGGTTCTCCTCCTGGGTCTCGCCCGAGGAGGGGTCCATCTTCTTGTCGATGGATTCGATGGTACACGCGACCTGCGCCGTGTGGGCGTGGAAGACCGGCGTGTAACCCGCCGTGATGACGGACGGGTGCTGCATCACGACGACCTGCGCCGTGAACGTCTCGGCGACGCTCGGCGGGTCGTCGGCCGGACCACAGACGTCACCGCGACGGATGTCGTCCTTGCCGATGCCGCGGACGTTGAACCCGACGTTGTCACCGGGTTCAGCCTTGTCCACCTCCTCGTGGTGCATCTCGATGGTCTTGACCTCGCCACCGACGTCGGACGGCTGGAAGCTGACGTTGTCGCCCATGTTCATGACACCGGTCTCGATACGTCCGACGGGGACGGTACCGATGCCGGAGATGGTGTAGACGTCCTGAATGGGCAGACGGAGGTCGGTGTCCGTCGGCGGGGACGGCTCCGGGAGGTTGTTGAGGGCCTCCAGCAGGGTCGGGCCGTCGTACCAGGGCGTGTTCTCGGAGTGCTCGGCGACGTTGTCGCCCTCGAACGCCGAGGTCGCGATGAACGACGCGTCCTCGGTCGCGAAGCCGACCTGACCGAACAGGTCCTTGACGTCGGAGACGACCTGGTTGTACTTGGACTCGTCGTAGTCGACGATGTCCATCTTGTTGACAGCGACGATGAGTTCGTCGATGCCGAGCGTCCGCGAGAGGAACACGTGCTCGCGGGTCTGGGGCGCGACACCGTCGTCGGCGGCGACGACGAGGACGGCGTTGTCGGCCTGGGACGCACCCGTAATCATGTTCTTCACGAAGTCGCGGTGGCCAGGACAGTCGACGATGGTGAACTCGTACTCGTCGGTACTGAACTCCTGGTGGGCGATGTCGATGGTGACCCCGCGCTCACGCTCCTCGGCGAGGTTGTCCATGACGTAGGCGAACTCGAAGCCGCCCTTGCCCTTCTCCTCGGCTTCTTCTTTGTGCTGTTCGATGACGTGCTCGGGAACGCTCCCCGTTTCGTAGAGGAGTCGCCCGACCATCGTGCTCTTGCCGTGGTCGACGTGGCCGATGACGGCCAGGTTCTGGTGTCGTTCGTCGCTCATTGTCTAGTATCGCGCGAAAGGCGCGCTCTGTGGGAATCATTCGTCAGTTCGCACTAAAACCATTTCGGTACGCGCTCAGTACGACCCCGCCGCACTCCGGGGGTTTGTGGGAACACGCCACACGAATCGGATGGCGCGTCGCTCACTCCAGCCGGTTCACGTCGCCCAGCACCGCGGTCGCCGTCTCGGGACCGCCGGCACCTCGCCCGGAGAGGTTCAGGCGGCCGGCGTGCTCGGTCTCCAGCTGGACGATGTTCATCGTCCCGGCCACCGCGAGCGTGTGGTTCTCGGGGACGAGCCGCGGGCCGACCCGGGCACCGTCCTCGGTCACTTCGCCGATGAGTCGGACCGTCCGGCCATCCTCGGCGGCGAGCTCCAGCGCGGACGGCGGGACGTCCGTGATGCCCTTGACGTCGACGTCGGCCAGTGAGTAGCCGCCGCCGTGGATGACGTTCGCGAGAATCGCGCACTTCAGCGCCGCGTCCGTTCCCTCCACGTCGAAGGCCGGGTCGGCTTCCGCGACGCCGAGGTCCTGGGCTTCTGCGAGCACGTGTTCGTAGTCGAGGCCGTCGGTCGCCATCCGCGTCAGGATGAAGTTCGCCGTGCCGTTGAGTACGCCGCGCGCGGCAGTCACGCGTTCGGCACCGATGCCGTCGATGGTCGACAGCGCGGGGATTGCGCCCGCGACGGTCGCCTCGAATCGAATCGACCCCGCGCTGTCCGCTTCCAGCGCGCGGAGGTCGTCGTAGCGCTCGGCGACCGGGCCCTTGTTTGCGAGGACGACGTGGCGGTCGGTTTCCAGCGCCGCGCGTACGTGCTCGAAGCCCGGGTGGGCGTCGCCGAGCGTCGTCGGCGTCGCCTCCACGAGCGCGTCGTACGTCGCGCCGAGCGCGTCCGCGGGGTCGCCTTCGCCGACTCTGCCGACGCGCTCCTTGTGGTCGAGTGCGGCGTCGGCGTCGATGCCGTCGGGGTCGACGACGGCGCTCGTCGAGTCCGCGAACGCCGACACCGTGTGGCCGTATTCGTCGGCGAGGTCGACGACGGCGCGGCCGACGTCGCCGGCGCCCATCACTGCCAGTTTCATAGTTCCCCCACGAGCGGCTCGACGATAGCGAGGTCCTTCTGTGCGGCCACGTCCCGGACCTGTTCGAGCGCGCGCTCCGTGCTCCCGGATTCGATGGCCAGCCGGACGCGAGCGCTGGAGACGCCCTTCGTCCCCTTCTCGGTGGTCAGCGAGAAGTCCGCGACCGTCGCACTCCCACAGCCCTCCAGTTCCGCGAGCGTATCGGAGAGGTCGGTGTCGACGAGGTCGCCGACCAGCAGGACGCTGAGCGCTTCGCCGTACCGCTCGGAGTCCGCCTGGATGATGGTGACGCCGGCATCCCGGAGCGCGTCGACGACGTGCTCGAAGCGCTCGGGCGAACACTCCAGGTCGACCTCTACGGGGATGTGGCCGCGCGGCGTCAGCGACCCGCGCTCGTGGAAGATAGAGAGGAGGTTGCCGCCGTTGTCCGCGATGGGGGAGAGCGCGCGCAGCAGCTCGCCGGGCTCGTCGACGAGCTCTAGACGGAGCGTGTGCGCGCGGTCGTCGGCCTCACTCATCGTCTCCCCCCGCTGGCGACGCCCCGGCTGTTGTTGTCGGCTGCGAGCGCGAGTGCCGTCGCTCCGTGCCGATACCACGCCGGGCGCGTCTGCCTGCGTGCATACACTCTTACTGGGGGACGTTCGCGCTATAAGCCTTCGGCCCGCACAAATCCTACCGATTGCCGGATGGTACCGTACTGGTAGGCACTGACGAGAAGACAGCATACGCGCGGCGGAGCCGCGGGTTTCACTGCGCGAACGAAGTGAGCGCAGGGAGTTTTTAGCGTAGATTTTTGCGAGGTGGATTCCCGCAGGGAGCGCCGTTAGGCGCTCCCGAGGAAACCCGCCGAAGTAAAAAGGTCCGACTTTAGAAGTAGCCGATCTGCTCGGGCAGTTCGGTCTTCATGCCCTTGCGCTCTCGAATCTGCTTGATGATTTCGGGCTGGAGGTTGTCGGCCATGACGCGGAAGCCGGCGTTCTCGGTGTTCCAGGACGCGCGGCCTTCGGTGGCCGAGCGGATGTCGCTGGAGAAGCCGATCATCTCCTCGACGGGCGCGATGCCCTCGACGACCATCATGCCGCCTTCCTGGTACATGTCGTCGACGCGGCCACGGCGACCCTGAATCTCGCCGGACGCGGCGCCCATGTGCTCGGAGGGGACGTCGATGCGGACGTCCTGAATCGGCTCGAGCAGGCGAATCTCGGCGTCCATGAGGCCGCGGTGGACGGCGTCGCGGACGGCGGGGATGACCTGTGCGGGGCCGCGGTGGATGGCGTCCTCGTGGAGGCGGGCGTCGTGGAGGCGGATGAGTGCGCCTTCGACGGGCTCGGCGGCGAGCGGACCGTCGTCGAGGGCTTCTTCGAGGCCTTCGACGACGAGTTCCATCGTCTCGTTGAGGTGCTGGATACCCTTCGTGTCGTCGATGAAGACGTTCTTCCCGATGATGTTCTCGACGTTCTGGGAGGTATCCTTGTCCATGCCGGCATCCTGGAGCGCTTCGCGGCGCTCCTGTTCGGGCATGTCCATCGTGACGTTGCCGAGGCGGAGCTGCTCGAGGGCGTCGTCGTCGAGCTGATCGATGGTGATGTAGAACTTGTTGTGGCGGTTCGGGGAGACGCCCTCGACCTCGCGGGAGTCGCCGGTCGGGGACTCGCGGAAGACGACGATGGGCTCCCCGGTGTTGACGGGGATGCCCTGGTTGCGCTCGATGCGCTGGGTGATGACTTCGAGGTGGAGTTCACCCTGCCCGGAGATGAGGTGTTCGCCGGTGTCCTCGTTGATCTCGATCTGGATGGTCGGGTCCTCCTTGGCGACCTGCTGGAGCGTCTCGATGAGCTTCGGCAGGTCGTCCATGTTCTGCGCCTCGACGGACTTCGTGATGACCGGCTCCGAGATGTGCTCGATGGACTCGAACGGCGTCATCTCGATGCTGGACACCGTCGACCCCGCGATGGCGTCCTTGAGACCGGTGACGGCGGCGATGTTCCCTGCGGGGACTTCGTCGACTTCCTCGCGCTCGCCGCCCATGTAGATGCCGACGCTCTGGATGCGGTTCTTGCCCGCGGTCCCGGAGACGTACAGCTCCTGGCCCTTCTCCAGCGTGCCGGAGAAGACGCGACCCGCGGCGATTTCGCCGGCGTGCGGGTCGATACCGATGTCGGTGACCATCAGGACGACTTCGCCGTCCTCGTTGACCATCCGCATCGTGTCCGCGATTTCGGATTCGGGGTCGCCCCGCCAGATGCGCGGGATGCGGTGGGGCTGGGCGTCGATGGGGTCCGGGAAGTGCTTACAGACCATGTCGAGGACGACGTCCGACAGCGGCGTGCGCTCGTGGAGCTCCTGGCGCTTGTCGGCGCGTTCGAGGTCCATGATGTCGCCGAAGTCCATGCCCGTGCGCTGCATCGACGGCATCGAGACGCCCCACTTGTAGAGCGCGGAGCCGAAGCCGACGGTGCCGCCTTCGACGGAGACCGTCCAGTCCTCAGTGATGTCGTCCATCTCCTCGGTCATTCCGCGGATGAGCTCGTTGACCTCACGGATGACGCTCAGGAGCCGCTCCTGCATCTCCTCGGGCCCCTCCTGGAGCTCGGAGATGAGGCGGTCGACCTTGTTGATGAACAGCGTCGGCTTGACGCCCTCGCGGAGCGCCTGCCGGAGCACCGTCTCCGTCTGGGGCATCGCGCCCTCGACGGCGTCCACGACGACGAGCGCGCCGTCGACGGCGCGCATCGCCCGCGTCACGTCGCCGCCGAAGTCGACGTGGCCGGGGGTGTCGATGAGGTTGATGAGGTGGTCTTCGCCCTCGTACTCGTGGGTCATGGAGACGTTCGCGGCGTCGATGGTGATGCCGCGTTCCTGTTCGTCCTCCTCGGTGTCCATCGCGAGCTGCTCGCCGGCGGTGTCCTCGGAAATCATGCCGGCGCCGGCCAGCAGGTTGTCGGTCAGCGTGGTTTTACCGTGGTCGACGTGCGCGGCGATGGCGATGTTCCGGATCTGCTCCGGCTCGTCCATCAGCCGTTCGCACTTCTCGACAATCTTCTTGCGTCGGCCCATTAGGGATTCATACTGCTAGCGGGTTCAAAAGGATAGTGTTTTGCCGGGAGTACGGCACGCCGAAACACGAGGCGTAGCCGCCGACTCGTCTGGTTCCTCCCGGCGACAGTGGTGGCTGCCGCGGGCGAAAGAGTCTTTGCCGCGAGCACCATGTGAATATATACCATGCAGTTGCGCGTGACGGGTGGGGGCCCCGCCGCACCGTTTCTCGGCGCTCGCGACGTCTTCGAGACCGAACACGACCTCGAACAGCCGGTCGAGGTGCGCGTCCGTGAGAACCCCGACGAGCGAACGTGGGCCGGCCACTACGATGACCACCACGTCCTCAACATCTCCCAGCAGGCCGCCACGTCCGCGATGGCCCGCGAGCTCGCCCTCCACGAGTTCGCGCACATGCACCGCCACGAACACGACCATCCGAGCCACGTCCTCTCGATGGACGAAGTCCTCTTTCTCGCGTTGACGGGGCGCAGCGTCGAGCGCCGCGTGCTCACGCACTGCTACCAGATTGCCAACCACGTCAAGGACATCTACGCCGACGACATCACGCTCTCGGTCGGCCCGACGGACAAGCTCGTCGCGTTCCTCGAATCCGAGCTCGCGGCCGCCGTCGCCGACCAGCCGGTCGTCGGCCCGTCAGTCGGCCAGCGGCTCACCGCGGGCGCGGACCCCTCGATGACCGCCGTCAACGCCGCGTTCGCGCTCGCACTCCTCGAACGCCACGACGCCGTCCCCGACGACCACCGCATCTACGACCTCGCGCACGCCGCCGCCGAGGACGCCCCCGAAATCGACGTCGAGGCATTCCGGGCGCGCTTCGCCGAACTCGCCGACGACCCCGACGAGAGCGAGTGCCGCCGCGGCCTCGTCGACGCCATCCGCACGTACGTCGACGCACAGGAGACCACGACCGGCCCGGCCGCGGACTGACCGCGCCGCCGACTGCTCACGCGGGCGTGATGCGGACGAGGCGGTCGTCGACCTCCCGCGGGAACTGCTCGCCCTGCGCGCGGCCGTCGCGATTCGACGTCACCGCGTACAGCGTGCCGTCGGGCCCCTGCTCGACGTGCCGGATGCGTCCGAGTTCGTCCTCCAGCGCCGTGTGGTGGGCCGCGCTGTACTCTGGGTCCATCCAGTCCGCGTCGAAGCGCGTGCCGCCGTTCTCCGCGGACGCCGGTTCGCCGTCCGTCGGGTAGATGGTGACGAGGTTGATGCGCTGGGAGATGAGGCCGCCGATGACGAGGCGGTTCTGCCACGACGGCACCGCGTCGCCCGTGTAGAACACCGACCCCGGCGGCGCCCACGTCTCGTTGCCCGTGTTGACGAGCGGCCGCGCGTAGTCGGTGCCACGGTACGTCTCTGCCGTGCGAGCGCGCTCGCCCTCCACGTCCCAGCCGTAGTTCTCGCCGGCGCTGAGGACGTTCACCTCGTCGTGGGCGGCCGGCCCGTGCTCGTTCTCCACGGGCGTCGCGTCCGGCATGAACGTGAGGCCCTGCGGGTTCCGGTGGCCGTACGTGAACACGCGCGGGTCGCCGCCGAGGTCCGGGTTGTCCTCGGGCGCGCTCCCGTCGGGGTTCAGCCGTAGCACCTTCCCCACCAGCGACGACGGGTCCTGTGCGAGGGCGGGCTGGCCGGCGTCCCCCATCGTCACCCAGAGGTAGTTCTCCGGGCCGAACGTGATGCGCGAGCCGTTGTGGTAGGACTCGCCCGGAATCCCCTCGATGACCGTCGTCGCGTCCGACTCGTCGCTGCTCACGTCGTAGTAGACGAGCTTGTTCAGCGTCTCCCCCGACTCCACGTACGTGTAGAACGCGTACACGAGCGGGACTTCTGGGTAGTTCGGGTGGATGGCGTTGCCCATCAACCCACCCTCGCCGCCTGCGGCCCACCAGCCGCCCTCGTCGTCGACGTCGATGGCACGCGCGTCCACGATGTCGTTCGGCGACGCCACGCTCTCGACGGTCCCGGACTCGTAGCGCAGCAGCCGGCCCGGCCGCTCGGTGATGAACAGGTCGCCGTTCGGCGCGAACGAGAGGTCCCACGGGATCTTCAGGCCCTCGACGACGGTCTCGGTCGTCACGTCGAGGTTCGGCGCGGCGGTGGGATGCGACCAGTCGGGGTCGTATTTGGCCCACTCCTGGACGTCGTGGGTCACGCCGAGGTCGTAGGCCGGGTCGTCGACGGTCGTGACCGGCGGTGCTTCTGTGGAGGTCGTCGTGTCGCTGGGTTCGTCTGGCGACGTACAGCCGGCGAGCCCGGCGACACCGGCCAAGCCGAGGGAAGCGAGAAACGAACGGCGGTTGTATCGCATACCCGGTGCTTGCGGAATCCAGAGTTAACTGCTTTCAGGTATCGCGTCCGCGTCGGCGAAACGCCGCCGCTCGAAACTGAAGAAAGAACCGCAGAACCGAACCGAGTGGAACCGCGTTAGCGGGCCGCGGCCGCGACGCGTTCCTTCTCTTCTTTCTGCCCGACCGCGTACGTCTGCACGTCGTAGTCGGCGGCGCCGATGAGCTGGTTCGCCAGCGCTTCGGCGGCGTCGACGGGCGTCTTGAACGACGACGAGTGAGCGCCGTCGGCGATGAACTTCAGCGCCTGGTCGACGCGGCGCTGGGGCGCGACGTCGACGGCCTTCGGGACGGAGATGCCACCGTACTTCAGGCGGACGGTCTCCTCGCGGGGCGCGGAGTTCTCGACGGCACGCACGAGCACCTGAATCGGGTTCTCCTCGGTGCGCTCGTGGATGCTGTCGAAGGCGTCGCGGACGATGCCGAGCGACTGCTGCTTCTTGCCCGCGTTCGCGCCTGTCTTCATCAGGCGGTTCGCGAGCCGCTCGACGATACTAATCTCGCTCTTCTTGAACTGCTTCTGCGCGTGGCGACCCATCGTGTGCGCGACGGGCGTCACGGAGAGGTAGCGGCGCGTGCTCGGGTCACGGTACTGGATGTCCGTGACGTCCCACTTGCCGAAGAGCTTCGCATTGACGTCCTCCTCGTCGGTGCCAGCGGGCGCGTCGGGTTCGGGGGCTTCTTCCTCGCTCATGATTATCGCACCGGCTTCTCAGCGTTCCCGCGGACCAGTTCGATGAGGCTCACGCCGTTGACCTTCTCGACCTTGTAGTTCACGCCCGAGAGGTCGCCCATCGCACGACCCTTCGCACCGCCGATACCGGCGATGGTGACCTCGTCGTGCTCGTCGATGAACGAGATAGCGCCGTCACCGGGACAGAACGCGGTGACCTGCTTCCCGTTCTTGATGAGCTGAACTCGCACGCACTTCCGAATCGCGGAGTTGGGCTGTTTTGCTTCGATACCTACCTTCTCGAGGACGATCCCGCGACCCTGCGGTGCACCCTCGAGGGGGTCGGACTCTTTGCCGAGCCCCCGTTCTCGCCGCGCGTACTCCGAGTCGGACCACCGGTGCTTCTGGCGGTCCTTCTTCAGTTTCCGAGCGGCGTACTTGCCGTTCGACATACAGTCGTTTACCCAGCGGAGGCACTTAAACTCGGCCTTTCGCATCCACTTTTTGCTGCGCTCGCGGCCTACGGCCGCTCGCTGGCAAAAACGTGGTGAAAAAGCACTCCTCGCTCACTTCGCGCTCTTCGAGCGCTCCGTTCGCTCGTCGGCCCGCGCTCCCTACGGTCGCGCGGCGAACGGCTTCGCTCGGGTTCTTCGAACCGCTCGCTCGCCGATGCTTGCAGCAGGAGGTCAATCGACTGTTTTGCATTCGCGGCCCGAGTGGTCCGGAGGACCCGGAAGGGCCGCGATTCACCGAGCGCGAACGATGCGAGGCGCTACGCGCCTCGGAACATGCGAGCGGCGAGCGCAGCGAGCCGTAAGCAGTGAGCGCTCGGGCCGACGACTGAGGGACGGAACGGACCGAAGGAGGAGTGCTTTTAGCGTAGCTTTTGCCAGCGAGGGCGGCGAAGCCGCCCGAGTGCAGCAAAAGGTACTACGTGAGCTGAATGTCGTCGACGTCGAAGTGCCGTTTCGCGAGCTGTTTGGCGGCTTCGATGTTCTTCCCGCCGGTGCCGATGGCGACGCCCTTGTCTTCGTGGGCGACTTCGGCGTACGCGACCGTGGTGTCGTTCTTGCTGATGGTGACGTTGTAGACGGCCGCGGGGGAGAGCGCGTTCGCGACGAAGCCCTCCGGCGTGGGCGCATCCTCGACGAGCATCACGTCGCGGCCGAGTTTCGCTTCGAGCTCCTCGACGCGGCTGCCGCCGGGGCCGATGGCCGACCCCATCTCGCCGGCGGCGACGACGAAGATGACGCGCTCGTGTTCGTCGTCGACGACGCAGTCGACGGCGTCGGCGTCGGTCTCGTCCTCGAACGCGGCGATGAGGCGGCGCGCCTCGTCGGAGAGCCTGACTGTCATCAGTCGGACTTGCTGGCGCCCATCCGGAGGTCGACGTCGCCGGTGCCGAGCTGGACGGGCTTCCCGACGATGACGTTCTCGATGACGCCGTCGAGGTCGTCGGCCTCGCCGTAGATGGCGGCGTCCAGGAGGTGACTGACCGTCACCTCGAACGCCGCGCGGGCGAGCACGGAGTCCTTGTTCCCGGAGATGCCGTGTCGGCCGATGGACTGGATGGTGCCGTCGTTGGTCATGATGTCCGCGACCAGCATCAGGTGGCGGATGTTCACGTCGTCGAGGCCCTGCTCTTCGAGCGTGGTCATCGTCTCCTCGATGATGGCTTCGCGGGCGGCCTCGATGCCGAGGGTCTTGTGAACCTCGTGGATGTTGTTACACGACGTGCGGGAGGCGTCGACGCCCTCGATGCTGAGCGCCTTCTTGAACGCCGACCCCTCCGTGTAGAGGACGAACTCCTCGCCGCGCTCGGTCTCCTCGCGGCGGATAACGACGCGAGAGACGTCCTCGATGCCCTTGAACACGATGTCGCGGAGCTGTTCGACGAGCTGGAGCAGCTCGCGGTACGACGGCTCGCTCGGGCCGAACTCCAGGACGGTCCCCTGCTGGGTGACCTGGACGCCGAGGCTCCCCTCGATGGTTTCGGCGATTTCGCCCGCGATTTCGTTCGTGGAGTCCTTGAGCGGCCACCGCTCCTGGAGCGTGTCCTCGTTGAGGTCGATCTGGACGACCATGTCGGCGACGTTCGTGGAGATGTCCCCGAGCGCGAGAATCTTCGTCGCCTCGATGCTCCACACGACCTCGTGGGCGCGTTCGCGCTCCTCGGCGTACTCGTCTTCGAGGTACACCGTCATGATGGGCGTGTCCGGGGTCTTTCGGGCGTCCACGAGCTCGATGAGCCGCGGCAGGCCCTGCGTCACGTCCATCTCCGCGACGCCCGCGTAGTGGAACGTGTTCATTGTCATCTGCGTCCCCGGCTCCCCGATGGACTGCGCGGAGACGGTCCCCACGGGTTCGAGGGGGTCGACGCGCGTGTCGACGTACTGAGACTCGACTGCGGTCGCGATGTCCTTGGCTTCCGGGATGGTGACGTCCTCGCGGCCCTCGATGGTGTCGTAGACGCGTTCCTTGAGGCGTCGCGGGAGCTCCGTGCCCTCGACGTGGTCGCGAATCGCTGGCGTGATTTCAGTCATCGTTCACCTCCGTGGCAACGGCTGTGAGCCTGATTGAACGGAGTTCAATCATCGGATTCCACCTCCCAGGACGCGCCGTGCTCGGAGAGGTTCGTCGGCGGCTCCTGGATGCCGAGGAACTCCTCTTTCTCCCCGGTGCTCTCGAATTCGGATTCGATGATGCGGTCGGCGATCTGTTCGACGTCGATGTCGACCTCCTCGCTGGAGGACACCTCGACGGGCGACGTGCCGTCCTCGCCGAACTCGAACTGGACGATGGTGTCGCTGGTGTCGCGGACCGTGCCGTCGTACTGGGTCTCCAGCTCGGAGAGCGCGTTGATGAGGCGGCGCTGGAGGTAGCCGGACTTCGACGTCCGGACTGCCGTGTCCACCAGCCCCTCGCGGCCACCCATCGCGTGGAAGAAGAACTCTTTCGGGGTGAGGCCGCTCGTGTAGGAGTTCTCCACGAAGCCGTGGGCTTCACTGGAGAGGTCGTTCGGCTCGAAGTGACTGAGCGTGCGGTCCTCGTAGCCGCGGTTGATGCGCTCGCCACGAACTGCCTGCTGGCCGACACAGCCGGCCATCTGCGTGAGGTTCAGCATCGACCCACGCGCGCCGGAGTCGGCCATGACGACTGCGGGGTTGTCCGCGTCGAAGTTCTCCGCGGCGACGTCGCCGGCGGAGTCGCGGGCCTTCCCGAGCGTCTGCATGATTTTCATCTCGAGGGTCTCGTCGACGGTGCGGCCGGGCAGGGATTCGAGGTCGCCGTTCTCGTAGCTCTCGATGAGCTCCTGCACGCGGTCGTACGCCGACCCGATGGCATCGTCGATGCGCTCGCGGGCTTCCGTGGAGACGGTCTCGTCGTCGATGCCGATGGAGAACCCGAAGTGCATGATCGAGCGCATCGCCAGCGAGGCGACCTCGTTGATGAAGATGCGCGCGCGGGTCTTCCCGTGGACCTTCGCGATGGTGTCGACGATTTCGCCGCCGAACCCACCGATTTCGTTCTCGGCGATGGTGCCTTCGAGGAGCTGGCCGTTCTCGATGACGACCGGCTCACCGACGGTCCCCGTGAAGTCGAGGTTGAGGTCGTCGGGCAGCAGTTCGCTGAAGATCTGTCGCCCCTCCCAGTAGGGCTCGCTGTCCTCCGTTCCGGCGGGCTCGGGGAGCTCGTCGATGCTGGTCTGGCGCAGCAGGTCCGACGCCTGCGTCTCGTTGAACCGCGGGTTGTCGTGCGTGAGCAGGTACGTCCCGCTGATGTGGTCCTGAATCGCGCCGATGATGTTCTCACCGAAGCGCGGCGAGAGAATCTGCTCCTGGACGCGCATCAGCACGCGCGCCTCGGCACGCGCCTCCTCGTTCTGGAGGGCGTGCATGTTCATCTCGTCGCCGTCGAAGTCGGCGTTGTACGGCGGACAGACGACGGTGTTCAGGCGGAACGTCTTGTACGGCATCACCACGACCTCGTGGGCCATGATGGACATCCGGTGCAGCGACGGCTGCCGATTGAAGATGATGATGTCGCCGTCGATGAGGTGGCGCTGGACCTCCCAGCCGGGCTCGACGCGCTCGGCGAGCTCCTCGCAGACCTTCTCGGTGACGCGCACGCGGCGGCCGTCGGGTCGCGTGACGTAGTTCGCGCCCGGGTGGCCTTCGGGGCCGTTCCGGACGTACGTGCGGGCGCGTTCGACGTTCTGGTCGTTGACGACCATCGTCTGGGTCATCTCGGTCGCCACGCGGTCGGGCACACCAACCTCGTTCAGCGACAGCGTCGGGTCCGGGCTGATGACGGTCCGCGCGGAGAAGTTCACGCGCTTCCCGGACAGCGAGCCGCGGAACCGCCCCTCCTTGCCCTTCAGGCGCTGGCTGAGCGTCTTCAGCGGGCGGCCCGAACGGTGGCGGGCGGGCGGCGTTCCCGAAATCTCGTTGTCCATGAACGTCGTGACGTGGTACTGCAGCAGCTCCCAGAGGTCCTCGATGATGAGCTGGGGCGCACCCGCCTCGCGGTTCTCCATGAACCGCTGGTTGATGCGGATGATGTCCACGAGCTTGTGCGTGAGGTCGTCCTCGCTGCGCTGGCCGTTGTCGAGCGTAATCGACGGCCGCGCGGTCACCGGCGGCACCGGGAGGACGGTCAGAATCATCCACTCGGGCCGGCTCTTCTCGGGGTCGATGCCGAGCACGGCGAGGTCCTCGCCGGGGATGTCCTCGAACCAGTCCCGGATGTCCGAGGGCATCAGCTTGTTCATGTCCTCGGTGGTGAGGTCCGCGCCGATAGCGGCCTCGATGGCCTCGCGGTCCTCGCGGCGCGGCCGGAACTCCCCGGAGAGGATGTCGTTGATGCGGCTGATTTCGATGTCCGTCTGCTCGGCGAGCTCCTGCGGGCTGATGCCCGAGTCGTCCTCGTCGGGGTCGGGCTGCATCGCGGCCGCGATGCGCTCGCTGTAATCGGAAGCCAGCACCTGCTGGACTTCGTAGTACGTCGTCGGCTTCTCGTGTTTGACGTCGTACTGGACTTCCCCGCAGTGCGGGCAGTGGTCCTTCTTGCGGGCCTCCCGGATGGCGGCCTTCGTGACGTCGGAGACGTCCTCGCGGAGGCTGCGCGTGCGGTCGAGGTCTTCGCGGTACTCCTCTTTCTCCTCCTCGGTGAGCAGGAGGCGCGCGCAGTCCCGGCACGTCCCGCGCAGCAGCCGGCGGATGAGCTTCGCGAACCCGACGTGGATGACGGGCGCGGCGAGCTCGATGTGGCCGAAGTGGCCGTTACAGCTCCCGGAGCGCTGGCCGCACGTCTTGCACTCCAGCCCGGGGTCGATGACGCCCAGGCGCGGGTCCATCAGGCCCATGTCGATGGGGAAGCCGTCGTCGTCGTACGTGTCCGCGGTGATGACTTTCGTCGCGGACATGTCCCGGTACTCCTCCGGGTCCATCAGCCCGAAGCTGATTTCCCCGATCTCCTTGGGTGCTTGTCCTGTGCTCATACTGCGTCCTCCAGTTCGAGTCGCGGCGCGATGCCGAGCGCTTTCATCTCGTCGAGCAGGAGCTTGAACGCGTAACTCATTTCGAGGCTGTGCACGTCCGTCTCCTCCTCACAGTTCGGGCAGTAGACGCGGCGCTGCTCGTAGTTCTCCACGGCCGTCATGCCGCAGTTGCCACAGACGTGAATCTCCTCGCGGTCCGAGGAGTCAAGCAGGCGCTCCTTGAGCACCATCGCCGCGCCGTGGCCGATGACGGTGTCGCGCTCCATCTCCCCGACGCGGAGGCCACCCTCGCGGGCGCGTCCCTCCGTCGGCTGCCGCGTGAGGACCTGGACCGGCCCCTTCGAGCGGGCGTGGAGCTTGTTCGACACCATGTGGTAGAGCTTGTGGTAGAAAATCGTGCCGACGAAAATCTCGGCCTCGATCTTCTCCCCCGAAACGCCGGAGTACAGCACTTCCTTGCCGGAGGACTTGAAGCCGCGTTCCTCCAGCGTCGAGCGCAGTTCGTCCTCGTCCTCGCCGGTGAACGCCGTCCCGTCGACGGAGCGCCCGTCGAGGGAGCCGGCTTTCCCGCCGAGCATCTCCAGCACGTGGCCGACCGTCATCCGGGACGGCAGCGCGTGCGGGTTCAGCACGAGGTCGGGCACGACGCCTTCCTGCGTGAACGGCATGTCCTCGTGGGGCGCGAGGTGGCCGACGACGCCCTTCTGGCCGTGGCGGGACGCGAACTTGTCCCCGAGCTCGGGGATGCGTTCGTCCCGTACGGAGACCTTCGCGAGCTTCGAGCCGTCCTCGCCCTCCATGAGGGTGACCGTGTCCACGACGCCGTCTTCGCCCGAGCGCATCGTCACGCTCGTCTCGCGGCGCTTCTGCGGGCTGAGCCCGCCCATGTCCTCGGGTTCTTCGAGGAACCGCGGCGGGCTCGTCTTCCCGAGCAGTACGGAAGAGTCGTCGACCTGGGTCTCGGGGTTGACGAGGCCGTCGTCGTCGAGGTGCGTGTACGCGTCCTCGCCGCGACCGCCGCGCACGTCGTCGGAGGGAATCTCGAAGCGGTCCTCCTGGCCGCCGGGGTAGCGGCGCTCCTCGCCTTCGTACGTGCGGAAGAAGTGCGAGCGCGAGAGCGCGCGGTCCACGGAGCCCTGGTTCATGACGAGGGCGTCCTCGATGTTGAAGCCCTCGTAGGACATGACGGCGACGACGAAGTTCTGGCCGGCCGGCCGGTCGTCGTAGCCGATCTGTTCGGTGGTCTGGGTGTTCACCATCGCCTTCTGCGGGTAGTGCAGGAGGTGCTGGCGGGTGTCCGGCCGGATGCGGTAGTTCGCCGCCGGCAGGCCCAGACTCTGTTTCATCATCCCCGCGCCCATCGTAATCCGCGGGCTCGCGTTGTGCTCGGGGTACGGAATCATCCCGGCGCCGATGCCGAAGATGAGCTGCGGGTCGATTTCGAGGTGCGTGTGGTTGTCCGTGAGCTCGTCCTGGTCGACGCCGACGAGGACGTCCTCCTCTTCCTCGGCGTCGATGAACTCCACTTTCCCCGCGCGAACGAGGTCCTCGAAGTCGATGTCGTCGTTTTCGACGGCGCCCATCTCCTCGTCAGTGACGAGCGGTTCGCCGTCCTCGACGACGAGCAGCGGGCGGCGCGCGCGGCCCGCGTCCGCGTTCACGATGACTTCGTTCGTGCGGTCCTTCACGGAGACGTTCACCATCTCGGAGACCTCTCCCCGTCGGCGCGCCTCCCGGATCTGTGCTGCCAGCTCCTCGGGGTCCTCGTGGGTCCCGACGAGACTGCCGTTGACGTAGACTTTCGCTTCTCGTTCCGTGCTCATGTTAGTCGTCCGCTGGTGTCGTCGCTTCCGTGCTGATTCCGGGGATGCCCTCGACGCCCATCGACGAGAGTTCGCGTTTCAACTCGCGCTCGTCCTCGACGTTCTGGGAGAGCTCCATCGCCTGCGCGAAGTTCTTCACCAGGCCACAGTTCGGCCCCTCGGGGGTCTCGGAGGGACAGATGCGCCCCCACTGGGTGGCGTGCAGGTCACGCGCTTCGAAGTGCGGCTGGGAGCGGCTCAGCGGGCTGCGCAGCCGGCGCAGGTGGCTGAGCACGCCCATGAAGTCCGTCCGGTCCACGAGCTGGCTGACGCCGGAGCGCCCGCCCACCCAGTTCCCGGTCGCGATCGGGTGTTCGAGGCGCTCGGTCAGCACGTCCGAACGAACCACCGTGTTCACGGTGAGTTCGCGGTTGCGCATGTTCGCGCGTTCGAGCTGGTACTTCACGTCGCGTGCCAGCTTGTTCAGCGCCGTCCGGAACAGGTCCTTCATCAGGTCGCCGGAGACCTTGAGGCGCTTGTTCGCGTAGTGGTCCTTGTCGTCGGACTCGCGGCGGTCGAGCGCGAGCTCGAAACACGCCTCGGCCATCCGACAGAGGTAGTAGGACTTGTTGATGCGCGTCTCCTCGTCCTCGATGCCCTCCTCGTGGAGGTGCGGGAGGAGGTAGCGGTCGATGACGTAGTTCGCGCGCTTCAGCTGGTAGTTCTTCCCCTGGCCGGAGGCGACGCGCTGCCCGAGCTCCTCGATGGCCTCCTCCTGGGTCTGGACGTCCGCCTCCTCCAGGTTCTCCAGCATGAACTTCACAATCTCGGGGTCCTCGCTGACGCGGTGGACGATCTCCTCGTCGGATTCGAGGCCGAGCGCCCGCACCAGCGTCACGAAGTTGATGGAGCCCGAGACCGAGGGGAACGACACTTCGAGTAGCCCCTCGCGGTTGCGTTCGACGAGCACCAGCGCACGATACCCGCGGCGCTGGCTGAACGTCTTCGCGACCTGAATCTCGTCGCCGTACTTGGAGTCGTACTCCGCGAGAATCTTGTTCGGCGCGAGGTCCTCGCTGGTCATCAGCACGCGCTCGCTGCCGTTCACGATGAAGTAGCCGCCGGGGTCGGCGGGGTCTTCGCCGATTTCGATGAGTTCGTCCTCGGAGAAGCCCGCGATGTTGCACTTGTCGGAGCCGACCATGATCGGCATCCGGCCGACCTTCGTCTCCGTCGTGTCCAGCACGCGCTCTTCTTCCTCTTCGCCGCCGCGCACGATGCTCATCTCCATGAACACCGGCGCGGAGTACGTGATGTTGCGCAGCCGCGCTTCCTGTGGGTACAGCAGCTCCTCGGAGCCGTCCGCCTCCCGCACGCGCGGGGTCGTGATGCGGACGTCGCCGAGTTCGACCCACACCGGCTCCTCGTCTTCCTTGTCACCGATGTCAGTCTCGATGCGCTCCTTCTCGGTGACGACGTCCTGCATGCCGCGCTTCAGGAACGAGTTGAACGACCTGAAGTGGTGTTCCGCGAGTCGTTCTTTCGAGAAATACGCCCTCGACAGTTCGCGTCGGTCTTCGATTTGCATTTATTCGATCACCAGTCGGTACACGATGGCTTTGTCCGTGGTCCGCGAGTCCCGCACGATTTTGACGACGTCGCCGACCTCCGCGTCGTCCGGCAGGGCAGGGTCCTTCCGTTTAATCTTCGGCAGGTCCGTCCGGTCGATGTCGTAGTCCACGAGCACGTCCTCGAGTTCCTCCTCGTCGAGAACTGTGTGCTCGGGGACGAGTTCGTGTTGGCTTACGTCTACCATGGGTGTGCCTGGATGGGGGGAGAACTACCTCTCACGAGATACTACAGGCCAATTCACCCGCAGCGCACTTAGGTCTTGTCAACTACGATTCCGGTCGAGGCCCGCGCCACCACGACGCACACGTCCCGCCGTTTGGAAAGTCTTAAGAATACAAGCCGGCTACGAATGAGTGCAGCAAGCCCGGATGGTGTAGTGGCCCATCATACAACCCTGTCACGGTTGTGACGCGGGTTCAAATCCCGCTCCGGGCGTACTTCTACTGAACTCAAACAGCGAGCGACCAGCGTGCTGTGTCGCGAGCAACGAGTTCAGTGAATACGCCCGGGATTCGAACCCTGTCAGGCGCGCACAGCGAACAGACGTGAGCGAGCACGTCTGACTCCGGTTCAAACTCCGGCAGACTCCGTCTGCCGGGGTCACGCTCGCGCTGCTCGCGTGACTCCCGCTCCGGGCGCTTTCCTTTCGACGCTACATTCGATAGTGGTTGATCTGCGTTTCTTGGCGTCTCAACGAGATAGATGCATGTCCTCGAAAGCCCCGACGGGCTCGCGGTCGCTCGCGGACATATCTGCTCGCTTCGCTCACAGATAGCGGTCCGCGAGACGACTAAACTGGACGCGAGCCCGTCGCCCCTTTCTGTCCACCCGCTACCGGCTGTTCAGTTGACCGTTAGCTGTGGTTGTCGAGCCATTCGCAGAAGGTATGGAAGTCGTCGGCGCCGCACTGGTCGGCAATCGAATGGAGCGTCCCGATTCTGACCTCGTCGTGCAGCGGGACGTCGACGTTCCGAACCTCGCCAGTATCGGCGTTCTCGTACTGTAGTCGAACGTGGCTTCCGTGCCGCGAGACTGGCGTGTAGCCGAAACTCTCGAGTACGCCGACGATTTCGCGGCCGGAGAACGTCGTCCGCACCACTACTGGAGGAATTCGGGAAGGTCGTCGGTTCGCTCGGAAGGTTCGATGCCGAGCTCGTCGCGGAGAAACGCGTCGGAGTCTTCGATGGGGTCGCCGCGGTCCTCGTGGAGCGCGAGTGCGTCCGCGAGCTGGGAGAGCGCGTCCGATTTCGTGTCGCCACCGCGAGCGAGCCCGGTCTCCTCGTCGACGGCGGTGACACTCCCGTCGTCCTCGTGTACGAAGTGAACTCCGTCCTCGTCCGGGTCTCGGGATGCGCTCGCCATTACACCTGCGTGTACGCCGAACTCGTGTAAAAGGATTCGGACGGCCTTACTCCGCGAACGTCAACGCGACGAGTGTGACGTCGTCCCGTCACTCGGTTACTCGCTCGTCGCGGTGTACTCGTGGAGTTCACGGACGGCAGCATCGACGATGTCTTTCGAGAGTTCGCCTTGTTGGTCGTCAAAGTCGCGGTGCTTCATCGTGGCGACGTACCACGGCGAGATATAGGCAGGCCTCTGTGAGCCGCCGCGAATCCACGCGTCGTCCGGAACCGGAACGCCCTGTGGATGCTGTTGGGTCGTCAACGTTACCTGTAACAGCGAGAGAGTCCCCGCCATTCCCGTGTGGGACGGGTGTTCCGACAGTCTATCGGAACCGAGGACCGAACTGGGCGGGTGTGAATCGCGTCAGCTTCGGTGAGTAACCGCTGCGTTATTGCTGGTCTTGAGTCTCCAACGCTTCTAGTCCTGTTTCTAACACCTCTGTATAGGCTTCCGAGAGGTCCAAATCGTTTGCTTCTGCGTAGTCTTTGACTCGCCCACCGAGCGTGTGCGTGATGTCGATGTTGGGCCGCATGACGAAAAGACTTTAAGTCGAATAGTATAAACATCTATTGTTGTGAAGCGGACCAACACGTTCGCCGTGCGACCGCTCTCCAACAAAGGAGAGCAACTGCTACGGGATCTGTTGGACGCTTCCGCCGCGCTCTGGAACGAGGTCAACTATCAGCGCCTCATGCGGTACAACGACGAGGCTGACTTCGACGGCGACGTATTCGACGCCGATACCGGCCGACTTGAGGGCAAATACAAAGGCGTTCTCGGTGCATCCACCGCCCAACAGGTAATTCGGAAGAACAGCGAAGCGTGGCGCGGGTTCTTCAAGCTGAAAGACCAGTACCACGACGAGTCGAACACGTCGGTTACGGAACACCCGAAACCGCCGGGATTCCGTGGTAACGAGAAGGATGGACGCCAACTCAAGACCGTCATTCGTAACGACGCATACACGCTTGAGTGGGGCGAGCGGTCCCGGATTGAGATACTGGTCGGGAGCGAATTGAAGGATAGATACGACCACACCGGGCGTCTCCGGCTTGAAATCGCTGGCAACCCGAATTGGCCCGACTACGAGAAACAGGGCCGGTTGGACCTGTGGTACGACGAGACTGAAAGCACCTTCCGAGCTTCCCAACCCGTGACTATATACGACGGGGCGGACTTGTGTGGCGCAGGTCCCCACCAGACGTCACCTTTCTCGACCGGCATCTACTCGCGCTCGCTGTCGTCGTCGACGCCTGGCCCCCACTCGTCGGGGTCTTCGGCACCCAGCCGTTCGGTCGCGGCTCGCGCCGTCGCCATCGAACTGAGTGTCACGTCGAGGTCCTCGACGTCGCCGATCGCCCAGTAGTCGCCGCGGTGGCGAACGAGGCCGCGGTCTTCCAGCCGGGAGAGGACGACGCCGACGCTTCCGCGTGCGACGGTCGTTCCTTCGTGGATTTCGCTGGGGGTGTAGGCCTGGTCCGGCGACGCGGCGAGGAACGCGAGCACCTCCTCGGCGTTCGTTCGACCGCCCGCTCGGAGGTCGGCTTCGTCGCCTTCCTCGAAAGACTGGATGTCGATTGGCACACGTGGCACTATGTAATCTGATGTAATAGATGTAACGGCAATCGCGATTGGGGAGCTCGTCACAGATCTCGACAGCTATCGAGCCAGCGATTCGGACGGGGCTACTCCGCGAACCGCTCGGTGGTCTCGTACTTGGTTCCGGTCGCGACGTACGCGACGTCCGCTTCCAACCTCCAGTCGCTCGTCGAGGCCTAATGTTTAACACCGTTGGGTGCTAGCCCCAACATACGGAGGATGGGCGCAAACCGCGTTTACCGGGACGAAAGCACGAAGCCAGACGGAAGCCGATATGTGATGAAGGCGTGGCAAGTCCCGGAAAGCGAGGAGTTCCCGCAGGGGTTGAAATACAGCTTCAGTACATGGACGCTGACGGCGACACACTCCTGCGGTACGACAACACGCCCTACCACCTCGACGTAGGGCGACACCACCGACACACACCCGACGACGAGATTGCGGCCCTCGATTTCACCGGGCTCCGCGACCTCGTCGACCAATTCCACACCGAGGTGAATGAAATCTATGCCCGACGAACCAACTGACACCGAACCCACGCACGACGAATTCACGCCCGGGCCCGAGGAGGTTGACTACCCCTCGACGCTCCGAATCACCGCGCTCCCCGCCGAGCAAGCGCAAGCCGCCGCGCTCGAGCGCGCCGAGCAGTGGGAGCACGGTGAGGAAGTCCCGCACGTCGTGAACTTCGAAGACCGCGCGCAGCTGCGCGAACTGCTCACCGACCGGCGGATGGAGCTGCTCGAAGAAGTGATGGAGCGGCCCCCCGAGAGCATCCGCGCGCTCGCCGACCGCCTCGACCGCGACGTCCACGACGTCCACGACGACCTGCATCTGCTTGCGGACTACGATATCGTTCACTTCAAGGAAGCCGGGCGTGCGAAGAAGCCGTACGTTCCCTACGATACGGTGCGGCTCGAAGTTGAGTTTGGTCTGTCTCGGGACGGTGGAGCGGAATCGCAGGCGTCCGCCTAACAGTTGTTGCTAGCACGACCTCTATTCAGTCTCTTGGCTGAATGCTACTCCGCGAACCGTCGCGTAATCTCGTACTCGTTGCCGGTCGCGATGTACGCGACGTCCTCGACGACGCCGCCGAGCTCCGGGACGATGCGGAGCAGCGCGAACGTCAGGACGACGAGCGCGACGACCGACGCGGACTGGGCGAGCATGCGGTCGGCGAACAGATACGACACCATGTTGCCGTCGGTCGTCGGGAACACCGCGAACGCGAGCGTCTCGTAGATGCCGCCGCGGAACCACTGCTCGCCGTGCGCGACGGCGATGAACACCACGCGAATCACGTTCAGCCCGTAGATGACGGGGAGCGCGACAGCGAGCGCCTGCATGCGGCGCTTCAGCGGAGCCTTCACGGCGAGCGCGAGCCCGCCGACGATGGACATGCTGCCGATGCCCGTGCACGCCATCAGGACCGTCGTCGTGTAGCGGTGGCCGGGCTCGCCGGTGACGGACTCGCCGGTGAACACGAACTTCGCCAGGTAGCCGTGGTCGCCCTCCACGACGGGCGGGTAGTAGCCGAACTGCGCCATCAGCCACTCGGCCTGCTGGGCGACCGTCTCGATGGCGAACTGGCGCGCCGGCTCGATGGTCTGGAACGGCAGGAACAACAGCCCCATGATGGCAATCGAGCGCGTCAACGTCACCAGTTGGCGCTTGCCACTGCCGACGAGGTACGCGGTGTACAGACACGCGGGCACGGCGACCGCGCTCAGCACGCCCTCGATGACGCTCAAGTGCTCGAAGAAGTAGTACGGCACCAGCAGCCCCCAGAACGCCGCGAACAGCGTCCACGCCGCGACGGCCGCGTACCGGCTGTACTGGCGGTGGTTGGTCTGGAGGATTGCGCTCGTCCCGAACGCCGCGATGACGACCCACGCGAGCGTGTCGGTCAACGCGGATACCATTACGAGACGGGACGGGCGTCGCGAGTATAGGCGTGTTGGTGTCGGCGGGCGTCACTCTCGTTCGTCGACTAATCGTACGTGGTCGACACCAACTGTCTCGTACGCCGTCTCACTGGCTAGCAGCGTCTCGTCGCGTGTCGCTGCTAGCCCTGCGTGGAGGGCATCGAATGGCGTCAGCTCTTCGTCCTCGATGAACGTCGCTGCCGCGAGTACGGCGTCCTCGTGGGTTCGCGGAACGACCGGAACGAGTTCGAGGAGGTTTGTCACGGCACGGGGAATGTCGATCTCGTACGAGCCCTGCTCTCGGTCGTAGAACAACACGAGCAGCTCGGCGTACGCCAGAATCGAGGTGTGTGGATCGTACTCGTCGAGAGCCTGCACTGCAGCGTCCTGCAGCCAATCGTCGTCTTTGGCGAGCGCGACGAGCGTGTCTGTTTCGACGTACACGGCTCAGTTCTCGTCACGCCCTTCGTCGTTGTCGCGGGCTGACTCCGCGAGAGCTTCCCGTGCCTGCTCTTTCAACTCCTCGACGTTCTCGTTCTCGAAGGCATCGCCGACTGCCTCCTGCACCCCTTCGAGGGGGTCCTCGTCGACCGGGAACAGCGCGACGTGGCTGGGGAGTTCGACGACGCGATACGTCTCCCCGAACCGTTCCCGCACGTCCTTCGGGAGATACAGCCGCCCGCGTTCGTCTGTCGACTTCGACATCCTTGGCTACGCTTGTGTGGGAAGAATCAAAAATCTTCCCGCAAATAGGGAAATTATCACGCCAGCTGCGACGAACGACGAGAATCGACGTCATCGATTCCGGTCGACCCACTCGCAGAACGCTCGAAAGTCTTCGGCTCCAGCCTGTTCGGCGATACTTCGAAGCGTTCCAGTGTCGAGACGGTCGTGTCGCGGAACCGTCACCGTACGCGGCTCAGTATCGTGGCTCTCGGGGGGACTCCACTTCAAAATCACGTGGTCGCCGGACGTCCGCTTCCACGCGAACCCGCCGACGTTGACGAGCACCTTCACGACGTCGTTGCCGGAGAAGTCACGCGTAACCATCCAGCGACTACTTGAGGACGTCCGGCAGGTCGCCCGACGCGTTTGCGTCCGGTTCGATGCCGACCGCCACGACCTCCTCGTCTGTCGGCGCGCGCCCGACGTCACCCCGGTAGAGCGCGACCGCTTCGTCGAGGTTCTCCAGGGCCGCTTCGCGTGTCTCCCCCTGAGAGGCGACGCCGGTTTCCTCGTCGCGGGCCATCCAGAGGTCCCCGTTCTCCCCGAGCGAGAGTGTGATTTCAACTGGCGCATTCGGGGAGTCTCGCCCTCGCCCGTCGGTATCCGCGCTCATGCGACGACGTACGGCGGGTTCACGGATAAATTCTCGGCCGTTCCGAGGTGGCAGCCGGGATTCGTGGCTGTCCTCCGCCGGGTTCGTCACTCATCGTCGCCGTAGTAGTCGTCGGTCGTCGACGACGAGCTCGCTGCGGTCTGCGCGGCGTACGACGCGAGCCGGTCGTCGTTCCCGATGGCCCAGTAGCGCCCGCGGTGGCGGACGAGTCCACGGTCTTCGAGCCGGGACAGCGCGGCGCCGACGCTCCCGCGCTTGATGCCGGTCGCTTCGTGGAGTTCGGTTTGCGTGAACGCCTGGTCGTCGTTCGCGGCGAGGAACCGCAGGATTCGATGCGGCTGCGTTCCCTCCCGGACGTCGAGCGCGTCGCTTCGGTCGTCCTCGAAGCGGTCGATTCCAATCGGCATGTGTAATAGAACGCAATACAACGCAATAAGTGTGCGGGCAGTGCTCGCGCCGAAATTCGTCCTTACGCCCAGTGGGGTAGTCGCCGTCAATCGCTGAGAGCTCGAGGAGCGCTTCCTCTGTGTTGGACGGTGAAGCCACTCCCGGATGAAGGATGTTAATTGCTGTTAACGGGGGTGGAAATGCTCATGCACTCCCGGGTGTTGTCTCTCTGTACGAGCAGCATGGAGCACGCGGCCGACCGCGGTGAGAAGAAGCGACTCCGGAAGGAACACCCTAGCGGGTGGTTCTACCTCACGCAGCACGACGCCGTCCCGATTCTCGTCGATGCGTTGCTCGACCTGCCGCCGAATCGAGAGTTCAACAAAACCGAGCTCGCGGAGCACGCCGGCGTCACTCGCCAGACTGTCGGCACCTACACCGATCTGCTGGTCGAAGTCGAACTCATCGAAGCAGTCCCGGAGACGTCCCCGCGTCGATATCGCGTCGCGGACAGCGCCGTCGTCCAGGAGCTCTTCGGGTTGAACAGCGCGCTCAACAACGTCGGCGACGAGTAGCGCACGGGCTTTCCACCGACAATCGCGGTGTCGCTGCTCGCGTTTTGAACGCTACGCTGCGTTCGTCCGAACGTCTGCCGCTCCGAATTCGCCTTCCACGTCGACAGCGTTCGTCTCGCCGACGTCGACGGGCTCGAAGTCGTCGAAGACGCCGTCCCGTTGCTGGACGACTTCGATAGGTTGCCGTCGGTCGTCCAGCCGTCGTCGGAGCGCCGCCGGAATCGTGACCATCTCCCGGTCGCTGACGTTCGTCTGTTCGTTTCAGTCGACGCGAGACAATCACAGGCCGACCGTGCCGGTCCGAATCGTAGCTGTCGTCCAACTTCGCGAAGCGTTCGCGTCGGACGGCGCTGTGGCTGTCGAGTTGTGAGCGCGAAAGAAAAGTGCGGGTAGGGGTATCGGGGTGACTGCGTTACGGGCAGTCAGTTCGTGTTGGTTAGTTCTGGCGGAGTGCGAGCAGGGCAGCACCGAGGACGGCGATGAGCGCGATGCCCATGCCGAAGCCGGGGATGCCGCTGCCGGACTCGTCTTCAGAGGTTTCCGTAGCGGTTTCCGTCGCCGTTGCGGTTTCCGTGGCCGTTGCGGTCTCGGTGGCCGTTGCGGTGGCGGTTTCCGTGGCGGTGGCGGTTGCCGTGGCGGTCTGTGCGGATTCGACGACCGAGCCGTCGGCGCTGACGGTGCTCACGAACTGGCCGCCCTGGAGGGTGGCCGTGAACGTGTCGTTGGCCGAGCGCTCGCTGAAGTCGAATTCGCCGGAGAAGGTGCCGTCAGCCTGGACGGTGACGGTCTCGCTCATGACGAACCGCGGCTGGGTGTCGCCGGACGAGCGGACGCGAACCGTCAGCTCGCTACCGGGTGAGATAGTCGACGTGCCGGAGATCGTCTGGCTGGATGCGGCTTCGACCTGGATCTCGTCGTCGGCGATGTCGAAGCTACCTTCGCGGTCGACCATTTCGATGTGGTCAGAGACCGACTGCGGGTCCTCGTCGCCGAGGAGCCGGGAGTCGTTGACCGTGAAGGTGACGTTCAGCACGTCTTCAGCCGTCAGCGCGCGGTCGCTGCCGGTGTCGAAGCTGTTGGAGTCCGTCGCGACGTAGTAGGTGTCGCCGGACTGGAAGACAGCGTCGAAGCTGACGTTGGAGACGTTGACCGTCTTCGGCTGACGGTTCGCGCTCGTGGACTCCTCAGTCTGGTTAATCGTCACGTCGATTGCCCCGCTCTCCACGAGGGACGCGAACTTGTCGGTGGTGGAGTCGGTGGACTGGTTGTTGAGAACGCCTTCGATGCCGGAGGCGTCGAACTGGTGGATGATCGTGTCACCAGCGTCGCCGGTGCGGGCGAAGGTGTCGCTCTCGGTGATCGTGTTGTTGTTGACTGCGGCCGTGAGGTCCTCGGCGGATTCGAGGTTATTCACGGTGGTGTCGGAGGCGACCCAGAGGTTCAGCCCCGTGGTCGCGCGCTCCTCAAGAACTGCAACGGACAGATCGTTCGGATTGCTCAGCGTCTCGGATGCACTACCGGTGCTGACGGAGAGGTCGTAGTCTCCCGCGTCCAGCAGCGCACCTTCGAGGTCCGTCTGACCGTTGTTGTGCAGGCTGACGTCGTCGTCGCTGTTGCCAGCTTCGACGAGTTCAGCGCCGGGCTCACCGGCTTCGTAGGAGTTGAAGAGGACGCTGACCTGACCGTCATCGTTGCTGTCCGCGAACGAGATGTTGGCCTGGTAGCCGACTGCCTCTTCATCACCGACGACGAGGGTGCCGGAGGTGGCGGCCTCGCTGAGGTCGATGGTGACGTTGACGATGTCGCCCTGCTGGTCAACGTACGTGTTCTGCGCGAAGGACACGTCGCCCGCACCGACTGCGTTCACGGTGATGTTGGACGTGTCTTCGGCGGTGGTGTCGGTGACGGCGTAGTTGAACGTGTAGTTACCAGCGTCGACACTCGTGAAGTTCGCGTAATCACTGATGTCGCCGCCCTGCTCGACTTTGAGTTCGACGCCGTCTTCTTCGACGTCGCTTTCGACGTTAACGTCAGTGACGTCGAAGCCGTCGTTGAAGATTTCGACGAGTTCGCTGTCGTCGAGGTTCTCCGAAGTGACGGTGAGGTTGTAGGGTTCGCCCTGGCGGTTGGTGGAGGTGAATTCGGCGCTGATGTTGGTGTCGCCGCGGTTGTCGACAGTGTCAGCGTCGAAGCTCGCGCTGAAGTCCTGCTCACGAACCGTGAAGTTGCTCTGTGCGGAGTTCTGCGGGTTGGAACCGTCGTTACTGATGAAGTACGTCGTACCAGTGTCGAGGCCGGACGTGCTCACGTTCACGAGGTCGGCAGCATCGTTGTAGTTCAGCGAGCGGACCGGCGAGCCGGTCGTGGAGTCCACACGCTCATAGAGCGTGTAGCTGCCAGAGTTAGCGTTGCTGTCGCGGTCGCCAGCGTCGTAGACTGCGGTCTGGCCCTGGAAGACGATGCTCCCGTCACTGAACGACGAATCATCGAGATTGTCGCCGGGAGTGACATCGCTGATGGTGAGCGATTGAATCAGGAAGTCACCATTATTACCACCGGTATCGTCAACTGCGACACGGAGTTCGGTGGTTTGATCACTCGAGACGTTCGGGTAGTCAACTTCTAGGGAACTAATGTTGAATGCCGCTGTAACGTTCATACTCGACGGCTGAGCGGTGAATGTCAGGTTCCCATCTGCAACGTTTTGGTTCGCAGAAGAGATGTTTGAGCTGACACCGGATGTACTCGTGATATTTGCACCGTTAGTCAGATACACCTCGAAATTAACGGTATTGCCGCCAGTATCTCCATCATTCAGGTTCTGTGCTGTGAAATTGACTTCGTTGTGGACAACGGTCGTCCCTTCATCAACGGTTCCATCCGATGGGTTGGATACGTTGGTATCGGTAACGCCCGTAATCGCCGCAGCACTTCCTGTGAACGCGATGCCGGCTGCAAATACCGAGCCGATCATCAGCGCAGTCAGGAAGACCGCGCGGAGCTTGTCTGTATTGCTTGTCATGGTTTGGTAATCTGCTATTTCGGTACCGAGGTCGGTCACGTCCCGGATAGGACGGTACTGGACGCTGGCACCAGTGGGTAGGGGTATTGTCACTATCTTTCCTTTACCGGGAAATGCCTTCTGGCTGTTCTGGGTGCTTTCCCTGGCGTTTATACGGGAATCGGGCCGATTCGGCCACAAGAGCTTAATAGCTATTCGTGAGCCCGTGCTACTCTCCACCACTCCGTCGTCTCACTTCGCTCGACGACGCGGCTCGCGCCGCGCAGTCTGGTGCCGGGATGCGGCGCTGTCGAACGCCGCGTAGAAGACGCCCGTGTCGACGAACGTACTCATCCGTACAGAATCCCGTCGATGTCCGCCTCGTCCGTCTCGACGTCCGAGTCAAACGTCGCCTCAAAGAATGCGACAACTCTGTCTTTCTCCTCGTAGGCGTCGTCAATAAGCCGCGACAGTACCTCCTGGTGGCTGACTTCCCGGCCCGTCTCGACGCGAATTTTCGCTTGTAGCTCTTCGAGACGAGATTTCGCGTCCTCGTCGACCCTCACCTCCTCCGACATGTGCTCTCGTCCTCTCTGAAACTGGGTAAGCGTTTCCACGACCTCTCGTTCAATTCACTCGCCCACGCGGCTCACGGCTCACTCCGTTCACCGCTCGCTCAGTCCGTCGTCTCCCCCCGGTCGACGACGCGGCTCGCGCATCGCTACGCTCACGGCTCGCGGTGCTCGCCGTTTGCCGTTCCGTGCTCTCCCTTCGGTCGAGCACGCGCTCCGCGCTCGCTACACCGTGCTCTCCCTTCGGTCGAGCACGCGGCTCACGGCTCCCTCCGTTCGCCGTTCGCTCAGTCCGTGGCCTCCTTACAGTCGGCCACGCGGCTCCCACCCCCGTGCTCCGTCCGCCGCTCCCGCACCCGAACCGTACACACCGTCTCGGTCGCGTCGTCGACGACCAGCGCGTCCCCGGTCCGCGACGGCAGCTTCGCACCGACCGAGCCCGAGAGGTACGTCGGCCGCGTCGCCGCCAACGCGTCCACGTCCCGCTGCGACGTGAGCCGGTGCGCGACCACCAGATCCGACTGCGAAATCGCGGTCTCCGGCAGCGCGTTCGGACGCTGCGTCGCCAGCACGACGCTCGCGCCGGGTGCACGACCGCGCGTATACAACGTATCCACCGCACCCGCGGCCGCGCCGCTCGCGCACGCGTGCGCTTCGTCTACAAGCAGCCACGGAAGGCCCCCCATGCCATCGACCGCTGCCTGATATAATCCCGCCGCAGTAGCCGCGACGACCGCCTGCAACGCCGCCGTTCCGAGCCCCGTCCCATCGAGTACCGCGCCGTCCGCGAGCAAGTCCACCGCGGTCGGCGCATCTGACGCGAAACACCCCCGCGAGTCGGCGAGCGCGAGGTGGTTCGCGGCCGCCCGCCGCGCCGCGGCCGCAGCGTCCGCGTCCGCGACCCACGCCCGCATCGCGTCCAGCGTCTCCGCCTCGCTGGCCGCCCGCCAGACGAGCGTCCCCGCGGGGCTCGCCGGGTCGAGGTCGAGCAGCTCGCACCACGCTCGCGGCGGCAGCGCGCTCGCCCGGACGCGCGGCTCGATGACGGGCACGCCAGCCGACCCAAGCCCGCCGAACGCGCCCATCGGGTCGACGACCACGGGCGCAACACCCGGCGTATCCGCCAGCCCCTCGGCGAGCACGCCGAGCGTGTACGACTTCCCGCTCCCGCGCTTGCCCACGACGACGCCCGCGTGCGGCCCCGAAAAATCGACGCCGACGCGCGCCCCGAGGCTCCGGTCCGCGGCGAGATACCGGCCGAACCGCCCACAAACCTCATCCCCGTCCTTCCCGCCGTCGCGTCCGAGCACGTCCATACCACGCTCTCGCTCGGCTTCCCGGATGAACCCCCGTCCGAGCATTCAAATGCGAAGCCACGACCAATCCGTGGCGTGTTCGACTCCAACCCGCTCCGGCTCGACCAGTTCGCGCGCGACGAGCGCGCAATCGAGGGGCTGCCCGTCCGGCTCGTCATCGCGTTCGTCGTCGGCGTCGCGACGCTCAGCGTCATGCTCAGCATGGTCTCGGGCGTCGACACGCTCTCGGTGAGCGAACTCGACGCCAGCCCCGAACCCGACGTCGTCACGCCCGGCGACCAGTCCGTCGACGTGACCGCGGTCGACGCGGACGGCGACCCGGTCGCGGGCGCGACAGTCGTGGTAAAAGCAGGGACCGCGGACCTCGACGGCGTGGCGACTGCAACTACGGGGGACGACGGAACTGCAACCCTCGACATCGACCCACAGCTCGGCCCGAATCAGGCCGACGGCACGCTCGAAATCTCCGTGAAGCCGCCGTCGGGGTCGGACTACGCCGACCGCCGCGAGAACACCGAGATACTCGTCGTCCGCGACTAGTCCCAGTCGATCCAGTCCTGCTCCCAGCCCGTCCGGGACTGGGCGTCCTGGGCGGCGCGCTCGCGGTCCTCCCGAACAGTCCGATTGCGCTCGACGGAACTAGCCTGCTCGCCGTCGACGAGCAGCGGCGCGAACGCGACGGGGCCGTGCACCGAGACCGTCTCACGCCCCTCTATCGCGACGAGTCGCTGGCCGGTCGTCCCCTCCGGATAGACGAGCCGGCCCCCAGTCACGAGCTGGTCGAGCAGTGTCGCGGGCGGGTCGACGGCCGCGGCTTCCACGAGCACGCGGTCGAACGGCGCGTACTCGGCCAATCCGCGCGCGCCGTCCCGGCAGTCGACGAGCACGTCGCCGTAGCCGGCGTCTGCGAGGTTCGAGCGCGCGTCGTAGACGACGCGGCGGTCGATGTCGACGGCGTGGACGCGCTCCGGGCCGACGATTTCCGCGAGCACGGCCGCCGTGTACCCGACGCCCGCGCCCACGACGAGCACGTCGTCGCCCTCCTCGGGTGCGAGGGCGTCCACCAGCCGGCCCACGGTAGAGGGCGCGAGCACGCGCGTCCCGCGGTGCTCCAGCGACTGGTCGGTGTACGCGCGCCGGCCGCCGTCCACGAACTCGTGGCGGGGCACCTCGCGCATCGCTCGCGCGGTCGACTTCGCCTGGACGGCGGCCTTCGTGTCGTGTTCGAGGCTGTCGACCATCTCCGCCCGGAACGCCGCGAACTCCATACCAGAAAATTGCCGCCCAGCCTATTGAGTGGCCCGCCTCCGGCCGGCGACGAACCGGTAGTCCGTGCCGGGTACGTCGCCCGCGCGGACGTCCGCGAACCCCGCGTCCGCGAACCACTCGCCGACCGCGCCCTCCTCGTAACAGCCGCCGTGCTCGGTCGTCGCGAGCAACTCCGCGGCGACCGCGGCGTCCGGCGTTCCGTTCCGGAACGTGTCGACGTGAATCGCGAGCGCGTTCTCGGCGGCGGCGTCGCTGGCGGCCGACAGCAGCCGGCGATTGTCGTCCGGGCCGTACTCGCGCGCCACGCCCGCGTGGAAGACGATGTCGAATCCACCGCCGACGCCCTCAACGCCCTCTAGCGGGTCGCCGGCGACGAGGTCCACGCGCTCGCGCTCCAGCAGCGGGTCGACGGCGTCCACGACCGCTCGCGTGTCGAGTAGCGTCGCGTCGAACCCACGTCGCGCGAACTCCACGGCGTGCCGACCCGGCCCGTCCGCGACCACGAGCACGCCCTCCGCGTCGGGATGCTCACGAACGGCCGCGGTGACGGCTGCGCGAACGCTGGCGTCGTCTTCGGCAGCCTGCGCGCCGAGCCGGTTCCGCGTCCAGCTCCCTGCTCGCTCCGGCACCGCCCCGGTCTGCATCGTCTCCGGGAGGTCGACCAGCGCCTCCACGGTGTCGAGTTCGTGCGGTAGTCGCCCGATAGAGCGCACGTCGGTCTTCGTCACGAACCCCAGCATTCGATTCGTCGGCTCCACGCCCTCCTCGACCTCTTCCAGCAGGCCCATGTCGAGGAGTGCGTCCACGGTCACGCGCGCAGCGCGCTCGGTCACGCCCGTCTCGCGCGCGACGTCATCTACTGTGTACGCGTTCGAGACGAGCGCGTCCAGCACGCCCGTCTCCCGGGCCGCCCGCAACAGCAACAGCTCGCGGTAATCCATACGTCAGCGTCTCCCGCCTCGCGCATAACAGTAGCGACGGGTTCTCCGTTTCGTCTGGCGGACGTCAGTAGTGGTCTGACCAGAACGACTATCACTTCTCCCACTCTATGTGGGAACATGGCGAAGGTGGATTCGAAAGGGCGAATCGTCCTCCCGCAGGAACTGCGAGAGCGACTCGGCATCACTCCCGGGACGGAGGTCGAAATCCACGAAGAGGACGGGAAGGCCGTCGTCACATCCGAAGACGACCCGGCAGAGATCATCGAACGCATGGAACAACTCGTCGAAGAAGCGGCTTCGAAGCGAGCGGACACAGAGCCCCTTTCCGAAGGCGTCGATCCGGTCGCTCGAAAGCACAGAGCGGCTGTTCGAAACGGAGCAGAGCACACCCGCGATGAGTGACGCTGGCGGCCCGTATCTGTTCGACGTCGATGTGATTGCGCTCGCACACACGGAAACCCCGGTTCGTGATACTGCCCTCTCGTACGTCAGAGACGCTATCGCCGGCGAAATCGACGCCGTGGTTCCGTATCCCGCGCTTGTGGGTGCGCACACCGTTCTCACGACGTATTACGGGCATTCGAGCGGAAACGCGTCTCGCCTGCTACAGAACTTCATGGACGCGAAACGAATCCGCTGGTACGACGGGAACCACGAAGCCGTCGTTCGGGGTGGATTCTCACGGGCGAGCGACGCGAATGTCGGGGGTTGGGACGGGTACTATGCGCAGGTAGCGATCGACGAGGGGGTGAACACTGTATTGACCATCGACGACGATTTCGAACGGTTCGACGCGTTCAATACCAGGGTCATTCTCTCTCCCGACGAATTCAGCGAACTGAACGAATTTCTCGAACCCTGATCTGTGCTTCGGGCTGGCTCAGTAGCCAGCACGCCCCCTCGAACGACTGGGTGGTGGGGCTGTAAGGAGCCGTAATCGCTAGCCGAGGCGACGCAAACCCGTAGTGCAGCGAGCCGCAGGCAGCGACCGCGCCGGGGCTTTCGAGGTGGTAACACCCCATTCCCCTCAAGAATAGCGGTCGGACCGTCCTACTCGCCGCCCTGCATCCGCACGAACCGCACGGGGCCTTCGTCGGATTCGACGAGCCCGCCCTCGTCAGTTTTCTCCGCGCGGACGAGGCGCTGGCTGACGTCGCCAATCGGGCCGACCAGCCGACCGCCCTCTCGCGCCTGTTCGACGACCGCGTCCGGAAATTCGGGCGCGGCACACGTCAGATACGCGGCGTCGTAGGGCGCGTGCTCGGGCCAGCCGTCGTGGCCGTCGCCCTGCCGGACCGCCACGTCGCCGTAGCCAGCGCGGGCGAGATTCTCGCGCGCTCGCTCCGCGAGGTCCTCGACGTACTCGACGGAGTAGACGTGCTCTGGGCCGACGAGTTCGGCGGTGACGGCGGCGTGGTAGCCACACCCCGTCCCGATTTCGAGCACGTCGTCGCCCTCGCGGAGGTCGAGTTCGCTCGCGATGATGGCGACCACGTGCGGTGCGCTGACGGTCTGGCCCTCCCCGATTGGGAGCGGGCGGTCGTCGTACGCCCCGTCGCGGTGCTCTACGGGAACGAACTCGTGGCGTGGCACCGCGCGAATCGCGTCCGCGACGCGCTCGGTGACGTTCGGTCGGGCCGCGAGCGCGTTCGCGAGGTCGTCGCGCTCGCGCTCGAAGTCGTCGCCAGTATCAGATTCCTCGTCGGTCATGGGCCTGAATTCAGTAGTCAGCTACCAGGGGGACCAGGCACCGCTGGTCTCGTCGTCGCCGTAGACGCGCTTGACGTCCTTCGCGAACACCATGTCGCCCTCGTCGCCGAGCTTCGGGAACTTGTAGCTGTCAATTGCGTTCTCCCGGACGTGGATGCCGGTGATGGTGAACGCCTCCTCGCCGAACTCCTCGGTCTCGCCGACCGTGAACTCGTAATCCCCGGGGACGTGGACTTCGATGCTCCGGCTGCCCTCCTCGCTGTCCTCTTTGGGGTTGATGGTGATGTCGACGCTGACGTTGCCGACCTCGCGCGTCCACACGGTATCGACGTCGGCGGCGTCGGCGCGCGTCGTGCGGTCCTCCGGCCCGGCCTCGATGCTCGTCACGCGCACCTGCGCGATGACTGCCTCGGTCTCCACGACGAACTCGTCGCCCTCGTAGATGGTCTCCTCCGGGTCGAACTCCGCGGTCCCCGTGAAGGACTCGCCGTCCTGCGAGACGACGACGTCGACGCTGACGGTGGTCTCCTCCTCGACGGGCTCCTTGTGGACGTGGCCGCAGTCGGTACACTTCACGGTCGCGTTCCCGCCACCAGTAGTGAGTACCTCGTGGACGGTTTCGAGGTCCGGCGAACACGACGGACACTCGAAGGGGACGTGCTCCCCGACGTTTTCGCTCATGGTGGCGTATAGCGGCCCCGTACGTAAAAGACCGCGGAGTTAGGGTTTTGGAAGTCGCCACTGGTTTTTCTCTTCGGCTCTGACGACGCTTCCTCGAAAGCCCCGGCGGGGTCGCGGTCGCTCGCACGCATATCGCCTCCCGTTGGTCGGCGATAGGGGCCTGCGAGACGACTACACGGAGCGCGACCCCGCCGCCCCTTTCATTCCCGGAAGACTCACTGCGTTCGTCTTCCGACCCTCGCGAACGCTACGCGTTCGCTCAGTCCACCCGCTACCGGCTGGCCAGTCCGGAGCTACGGACTCGGAAGTTCGACTTCCTCTCCATCAGCAAAGACCGTGGGCTCCCGGATGATGCCGTCGAGGTGCAGCGGCGCGTCGGTGTCGCCGCCGATGCCGGCGTCGTCGCCGATGGCGATGTGGACCGTCCCCGCAGCCTTCTCGTCGAGGAGGACGCTCCCCACGAGCTCGGTGACGGCGACGTTCGTGCCGATGCCGAGTTCCGCGAGGTTGTAGGCGTCCCGGCCGACTTGCTCGCTGGCGGCTTCGACCTGCTCGCGGACCTGGGTGTCGGAGATGTCCGTAACGAAGCCGTCCTCGACCTCGAAGCGGAGCTGTTCGTCCGCGTCCAGTTTCCCGTGGGGCATCATCGTGCCGTCCACGACGTACGTCCCGTTCGCGTTTTCGGGGGAGACGAACACCTCGCCCGCGGGGAGGTTCGAGAAGTCGCCGGGCTCGTGGACGATGCCGGTGTCGTCGCGCCACTCGCGGTCGCCCGGCCCGAACGTGATGTCCGTGCCCGCGGGCGTGGTGACGCGGAGTTCGTCAGCGCCCTCGACTTGCGCGAGCACGTCCTCGCAGTGCTGGCGGATGGTCTCGTAGTCGGCGTCGAGGCCGGTCGTGAACACGTCCGCCGTGATGCCGGGGAGGGTCGCGCCGCGAGCGCCGGCGTCGTTGGCGGCGCCACGAGCGCGCGTGTGACTCAGACTCTTCGTCGTCGGCGCGAGGAACACGTCCGCGTCCAGCATCGCCGCGGCGACGGGGCTGGGCGGCTCCTCGCCGTGCTGGTCGCCCGGCGGGTAGCGCAGAATCGTCGCGTCCGTAATCTCGCTGGCGACGTCGTACAGCGCGTCGCCGATTGGCTGGCGCTCGTCGTCGGTGACGATAACGCAGGACTCGTCGGCTTCGAGGCCGAGGCACTGTTCGACGGCGGTCTCGGCGGCCGCTCGCAGGTCAGTCATACGTCGGGATTCTCGTGCCGGGAAGAAGGCGTTACTGGTTGTCCTGCTCGCGGAACGAACGCCACGGGGTACGGTCACAACTCTTGCTCGGTGGCGAGCAACTGCGGCGTCCCGCGGAATCGCGTGCCAGCACACGGAAACGAGGCTGGCTCCGCACGCCGTCGTCGGCTACGTCCAGATGGTGTCCTCGGCGGCGAACGCTTCGTCTGCCGTCACAATCGCTTCGGTCCCCCGGACTCGGTGGTTGGCGATGAGGAGCGCGTCGTGGAGCGTGTGGTGGTCGATGAGACTCCCGTAGACGGCGAGATCTTGCTCGTCAGTCGGCGCAAGCTGTACCGGGCCGTCGTTCACCAACCCGCGTAGCACCGCATTCGGCGTCGTATCGACCGCGACGTCCGCAATCGTCCCCTTGTTGGCCGCCGTCCAGATGGCCTCGCTCACGGCCACTGTCGGGGCTTCGATCACGTCGATTCCCTGTTCGGCTCGCTGGAACACGTCGTCTGCGGCGGGTGGGAGTTGGTCGACGAGGTAGCGTGCCATCGCCACGCCGTCGACAGTGTACCGGGTCATTCAGGTGTCCATTCCGTTCGGCACTTCTCACGAATCTCTTCGGCCATTTCCTCGGCCATCTCCTCGCGTTTTTCCTCGGGGACGTCGTCGTCGACGAGCATCCCACGTCCCGCGGAGCGCGTCGCCTTCCGCACTCGGATGCCGTCCTCGGCTTTCTCCCACCGGAGTTCGTCGCCTTCTTCGAGGCCGAACTCCTCGCGGAGCGCTTTCGGGATGGTGACCTGCCCTTTCCGGGTGACGCGGGTGGTTTCGGCGTCGTTTCCGGTACTCATATCGAGTACTACGAGTCGTAGTACCTTAGAACTGTCCGTGGCCTAGGTGGTCGCTTCTGCCGCCCAAAGGTACTGCTACTGCGGTTCTCGGGGCTCTTCCTCGAATCGGGATTCACTCGCGTCGCGGTAAATCGGTGCTGCGAAACGGTTAACCGCCGTCGCGTGACACTCTCGGGTATGATTCGCGTCGGCATCAACGGCTACGGCACCATCGGGAAGCGCGTCGCGGACGCGGTCCGCGACCAGCCCGACATGGACGTCGTCGGCGTCGCCAAGACCAGCCCGAACTACGAGGCCGAACAGGCAGCCGAACGCGGCTACGACCTCTACGCCGCCATCGAGGACCGCGCGCACACGTTCGCGGAGGCCGGCATCGAAACCGCGGGCCTCGTCGACGACCTCGTCGCGCAGAGCGACGTCGTCGTGGACGCCACGCCCTCCGGCATCGGCGCGCAGAACCGCGCGCTCTACGAGGAGCACGACACGCCCGCCATCTACCAGGGCGGCGAGGACGCCGACGTCGCGGACGTCTCGTTCAACGCGCGCTCGAACTACGACGACGCCGTCGACGCCGACCACGTGCGCGTCGTCTCCTGCAACACGACCGGGCTCTCCCGTCTCCTCGCGCCACTCCGTGAGGCGTACGGCGTCGAGAAGGTGCGCGCGACGCTCGTGCGCCGCGGCGGCGACCCCAGCCAGCCGAACCGCGGCCCCATCAACGACGCGCTCCCGGACCCCATCTCGATTCCGAGCCACCACGGCCCCGACGTCAACACCATCTTCCCCGACCTCGACATCGACACGCTCGGGCTGAAGGTGCCGACGACGCTGATGCACGTGCACGCCATCAACGTCACGCTCGCCGCCGAACCCGACGGCGACGAGGTCCGCGAGCTGCTCGGCGAGCAGTCCCGCATCACGGTCGTCGACGAACACCTCGGCATCGAGGGCACCGGCCAGCTCAAGGAGTGGGCGCTCGACCGCGGCCGCCCCCGGGGTGACCTCTGGGAGAACTGCCTCTGGGGCGAATCCGTCACGACGGAGGGCAGCGACTTCTACTGCTTCCAGGCCATCCACCAGGAGTCCGACGTCGTCCCCGAGAACGTCGACGCGATTCGCGCGGTCACCGACAGCGCCGACGCCGCCGAGTCCGTCGCCACCACCAACGACGCCCTCGGAATCTAAGACAGTCCGAACGCTTTTCCAGCACGCGGCCTAACTTCGTGGTATGAGACGCGACGACCGGGACGACCCATTCGACGACATCTTCCGCGAGATCGAGCGGATGATGGACGAGATGATGGACGGCACGAACGGGTTCGAGGGCGACCAGTCCGGCTTCTCGACGGACACCCACGTCGACGTCCACGAGACCGACGACGAGGTCCGCGTCATCGCCGACCTCCCGGGCGTCGAGAAGGAGGACATCTCCGTGCAGTGCGACGGCGAGCAGGTCACCATCAGCGCGAGCAGCGAGCTGCGCGAGTACGACGAACGCATCGGCCTCCCCGGCCCCGTCGACCCGCGCTCGGGTGCCGCGAGCTACAACAACGGCATCCTCGAAGTCACCTTCGAGCGCACCGGCGAGTCGACGAACATCGACGTCAAGTAGCTACCGTTCCGCGGCTCGCTCGATTAGCGCCGCCAGCCGGTCGTAGAACCCTTCCTCGTACTTCTCCTCGTCGTCGATAGTCGGTCGCGCGTTCGTCTCGTTGACGACCGCACGATTCTCCGTCACGAGCAGGTCCACGCCGAGGAAGGTCACGTCCAGCGCTTCCGCGGCGTCCACCGCGAGTTCCCGGAGTTCATCGGGCAACGCGACGCCCGCTGCGTCCGCGCCGCGGTGGACGTTGTGCTTCCAGCCGTCGGGCGCGGCGCGCCGGACGGCACCGACGACCTCGCCGTCGAGGACCATCACGCGGTAGTCCGCGGCGTCGGGCAGGAACTCCTGAATCAGGTAGGACTTGTCGCCGGTTGCGCGGTAGTCGTGGACCAGTTCGAGGTAGTCGGTCACGCCCGACAGCGAGTCCGCGTCGTGGACTTTCGTGACGCCGACGCCGCGCGTCGTCGAATTCGGCTTCACGACGACGGGCGCGTCGAAGGACTCGAACGCCGCCGGAACCTCGTCCTCGTCGGCGGGATTCGAGACGTAGACCGTTTCGGGAACGGGGACGCCGGCGTCTGAGAGAATTGCGAGCGCGCCGGCCTTGTTCCGGGAGCGCAGCACGGCCGCGCGGTCGTTCACCCACGGCACGTCGAGGAACGCGTCCACGACGCCGCCCTCCATCAGCCGCCCCGGGAACACGAACCCCGCGTCGAACCGTTTCGGGTCGAACGGCGGGTCAGCGAGGTGGGTGACGTGCTCGCGGACGGAGACGTGTTCGGCGCGAATCCCGCGGTCCGCGAGCGGGTCGCGCATCCGCTCGAACGTCTCCGTGTCGTTGGCGACCGCCAGCCCGAGCATACGCTGGCGTCGTCGCTGTGGGACTAAAAGACGCCGGTCGGAGCCGAGAAGCCGACAGGAGCGCCGTCGCTACGTAACGGGAAAGTCGGAGAGAAGCGGCCGGATTACCGGACGAGCAGCTCTTCACCGCGCTCGACGTTGATCTTGCACGGCGGCGTGATCTTGTTGTACGCGCGGCGGAACGCCTCCTTGACTTCTTCGGCCTGGTCGACGTCGCAGTACGCCGTCATCAGCTTGTCGCCGGGGGAGATGCGGGCCGCGGTGCCGACCGGGACGCCGAACGCCTGGCGCATCCCGTCGGAGACACGGTCCGCACCCGCGCCGGTCGCCTGCTTGTTCTCCCGGATGATCTGGTGGGGGAACTTGCGGAGCTGCATCTTGTAGTTGCCCTCGCCGAGTTCCTTGATGAGGTGGCGGTTCGCGGAGAGGCGCGCGGCCTCGAGCGAGCCGTGGCGGAGCTGGCACTCCTCCTCGGGGGCGAGGCTAATCTGGACGGGGTAGTCGTCCCCGTCCGCCTGCAGGTCGCCCATCTGGTGCTGTGCAATCTTCGAGCCCGGAATTCCCGTGACGTAGTCGCGACGGGTGTACGACGGCTTGTCGATTTTCCGGTACATGGAGGCCGGGTTGTCCGACATGGTTACTACTGGATGCTCACGGCCAGCGCGCGAATAAAGGCTTCGAACCCGCTCCGTCGGCGTGGCCGGCCGTTCCGCCGCTGACGCCCCGAGGCGGGCGACCCGAACCGCCGCCCACTCCCGGATACCGGCGGACGAGGGCGGGAATCAGGCCGCTTTAGCCCCAGCATCCACAACTCCGCCCATGACCTTCCACGAGTTCGAGGCCCTCCGCGACGCGCTCGCGGCCGCTGACTTCGACCGACCGCCGGCCTTTGTGGCAAACGCCCACGTTACGGGCGTCTCCGTCGCTCGCGCGCTCGACGCCCACGACGTGCCCGTCGTCGCCCTCGACCGCTCGGGGGACGGCGCTGCGCCCCCCTCCAACGCCGTCGACTACGCGGGCCGCGTCACGTACCCGCTGGACGACGAGGCCGGCTTCCGCGCGGACGTCGAGGAACTCGCCGCGCAACTGGACCACGAGCCGGTCGCGTTCGGCTGCATGGACGAGTGGGCGCTCGCGTTCGCCGAGACCGAGCTCGAGGGCGTCCGCCTGCCGTTCGCCGACAGCGAGACGATGGACGCCGTCCTCGACAAGAGTTCGCTCTACGAGACCTGCGAGGACCTCGGCGTCCCCCATCCCGAGACCTACCGGCTCTCGGAGGTTGACCCCGACGAGGCCGCGGACGAACTCGGCTTCCCGCTCGTCGTCAAGCCCGCGCGCAAGCGCGAATTCGAGGAGGCCGTCGGCACGAACGTCATCGAGGTCGCGGACCGCGAGGAGTACCTGGACGTCGTCGAGATGGCCCAGGAGACCGGCATCGAAATCATGGCCCAGGAGAAGGTCCCGGTCGCGCGCGGCGAAGACCACTCGCTGGCCTCCTACGTCCCCGAGGACGGCGACCCGCTCGCGGTTGTCGGGAACGCACGAATCCGCGCGCCGCTCGGCTACGGCACCTCGTGTGTCGTCGAGCGCGTCGAACGCCCCGAAATCCGGGAGCACGCGCTCGCCGTCATCGAGGACGCGGGCTACCACGGCATCAGCGAAGCCGAGTTCGTCTACGACCGCGACCGCGACGAGTTCGTTCTCCTCGACGTCAACACGCGCCCGTGGAAGTGGATTAGCATGCCCGTCGCTGCCGGCGCGAACCTCCCGATGGCCGCCTATGCCGACGTCACCGACGTCGACTACGAACCCGATCCATCGAAAGACGCGCGCTGGCTCTCGCTGGAGGACTACCTCCCGCTGCTCGCCGGCGGCGATCTCGCGGACGTCCTCGCCACCGACGACTGGGAAGCCCTCGTCTCCGGCGACTTCGAGACCACTGGCGACCTCACGACCGCCGTCTACCGACCCAGCGACCCCGCGCCAATCGCGCACCGCCTCGACGTCGAGTTCGGCGGCCGCGACTACTACTGCTCCTGCTGACGAACGTTCAAGTACGAAGCCGGGACCAACCCGGCGCGTGTCCTGACGCCCGCCCGGCGCGGTTCCGCGGGAGTGCGACGACCCGTGCCGGCACTGATTCGTCGCCTGTCAGCCCCGACTCGGAGAGCGTTGCCGCCGTCAGTGACAACGCGACGCGAACGTCGTGACCGGCCGAATTAAACGCCACATTCCCCTACGCGGGTGTAATGACCGACCGGATGCGGCTGAACCTCTTCACGATGAACTCCGTGGAGCACGTCTCCGTGGGGTCGTGGCAACTCCACGGCGACCAGTCCCACCGCTACCACGACCGCGACTACTGGACCGACGTCGCGCGCACCGCCGAGCGCGGCGGCTTCGACGCCGTCTTCTTCGCCGACGTCCGCGGCATCTACGACGTCTACGGCGACAACCGTGAGACGGCGGTCGAGAAAGCCGTCCAGACGCCGTCGAACGACCCCGCGTACCTGATTCCCGCGATGGCCGAAGTCACCGACAACCTCGGGTTCGCCATCACGAAGTCGACCTCCTACAACCACCCCTACCAGCTCGTCCGCGAGTTCTCCACGCTCGACCACCTCACGGACGGTCGCGTCGCGTTCAACGTCGTCACCTCCTACCTCGAGTCCGCCGCGGCCAACCTCGGCTACGACGACCGCATGGACCACGACGAGCGCTACGACCGCGCCGACGAGTTCATGGACGTGCTCTACGCGCTCTGGGAGGACTCTTGGAACGACGACGCGGTCGTCCGCGACCGCGACAGCGGCGTCTACACCGACCCCGAGAAGGTCTCGGCCATCGACTACGATGGCGATTACTTCGACGTCCCCGGCCCGCACGGCGCGGAGCCGTCCCCGCAGCGCACGCCCGTCCTCTACCAAGCCGGCTCCTCGGACCGCGGCCGCGAGTTCGCCGCCGAGCACGCCGAAGCCGTCTTCGTCAGCCAACCCTCCATGGACGCCGTAGAGGACTACGTGGACGACCTCCGCGAGCGCGCCGCAGACCACGGCCGCGACCCCGACACCCTCGCGTTCTTCCCTGGTATCGTCCCCATCGTCGGCGAGACCGAGGCCGTCGCGGAAGCCAAGTACGACGCGTACACGGACGCCATCGACGCCGAGGGCGTGCTCGCGCTCCTGTCCGGGTTCGTCGACATGGACCTCTCCGAGCTCGACCCCGACCAGCACCTCGAACACATCGAGACCGAAGCCATCCAGGGCGTCGTGAACGCGTTCACGTCCAACGACGACCGCGACTGGACGGTCCGCGAGGTCGCGGAGTTCGCCGGCCTCGGCACCACGTCGCCCGTGGTCGTCGGGACGCCCGAACAGGTCGCCGACGAGTTCCAGTACTGGTTCGAGGACGTCGGCGTCGACGGCTTCAACGTCAAGGAGGTCGCCCGTCCCGACAGCCTCCGGGACTTCGTCGACCTCGTCGTTCCCGAGCTCCGCGAGCGCGGCCTGCTCCGCGACGAGTACGAAGGCGAGACGCTCCGCGAGACGACGTTCGGCCGCCGCGGCCTCCCCGACAGCCACCCCGGTAGTCGATAGTCCCGTTTCGAGGACAACGGTTTTCTCCCCGGCTCGTGTGACTTCCAGCGATGGCAGACACCGCAGCGGACGGCGACCAGCAGATTCACGTGGGGGAGACGGCAGACGGCGACCGGCTGGAGTTTCCCATCGTGGAGATGCTCACCGGCCGCGGGTTCGTCACCGGGAAATCGGGGAGCGGGAAGTCGAACACGACGAGCGTCGTGGTCGAGGAGCTCCTCGAAGCCGGCTACCCCGTCCTCATCGTGGACACGGACGGCGAGTACTACGGCCTCAAGGAGGAGTACGAGCTCCTGCACGCGGGCGCTGACGAGGAGTGCGACATCCAGGTGAGCGTCGAGCACGCCGAGAAGCTCGCGCACCTCGCCCTGGAGGAGAACGTCCCCATCATCCTGGACGTCTCCGGCTACCTCGACGACGAGGAGGCCGACGACTTGCTCCGGGAGACAGTCCGACACCTCTTCGCCAAGGAGAAGAAGCTCAAGAAGCCGTTCCTGCTCGTCGTCGAGGAGTGCCACGAGTACATTCCGGAGGGCGGCGGCGTCGGCGAGACGGGCAACCTCCTCATCAAGGTCGGGAAACGCGGCCGCAAGCACGGCCTCGGCGTCGTCGGCATCAGCCAGCGCCCCGCGGACGTGAAGAAAGACTTCATCACGCAGGCGAACTGGCTGGTGTGGCACCGACTCACGTGGGAGAACGACACGAAAGTCGTCGGCCGCATCGTCGGCAGCGACTACGCCGACGACGTCGTCGACCTCGGTGACGGCGAGGCGTTCATCCAGACGGACTGGAGCGACGACATGGTCAAGCGAGTCCAGTTCAAGCGCAAGCGCACGTTCGACGCGGGCGCGACCCCCGGCCTCGACGACTTCGAGCGCCCCGACCTGAAGTCCGTCAGCGGGTCGCTGATGGAGGACCTCGGCGACATCACCGACCGCAAGGAACAGGAGCAGAACCGTGTCGCGGAACTCGAATCGCAACTGGAGAACCGCGAGCAGCGCATCGCCGAACTGGAGTCCGAACTAGAGACCGCGCGCGACGTCTCCGCGGCCGCTCGGAAGATGGCGAACGCGCTCGCACACGGCGACGGCTCCCCACCCGAGGGCTACCAGGCAACCCTCCAGACGAAGAACGAACACATCGACCACCTGGAGGAGCGCATCGACGAACTCGAAGCGCGCTTCGAGGGTGACGTCGCCGCGGACACCGTAGAGGAAGCCGACGAAACGACGGCTGCACCGTCCAATACGTCGATCAGCAGTGACGCCGCCGACGAAACCCGTGACGCGCTCGTGGACGCCGTGCAGGACCGGCTGCGTCGCCGCGGGGAGCGCAGCCAACGCCGCGACGGGAGCGACGATGCGGACGCGACGCCGGAGGAACCCGCAGGGCCGACAGCCGAGACAGTTGTCGACCTCCTGCAAGCACCCCCGGTCGTCACGCGTGTGAACGCGGCACGCCGCGACTCGAAGTGCAACGACGACGCCGCGTGGCAAATCGTCTCCGAGCTCGCGACGAACCCTGGCGCGAGCGCGCACGACCTCGCGACCGCCGCGGGCGTCGACGTCGAACCCGCCCACACGCTGTTGCGCGAGTTCCGGACCCGCGACCTCGTCGTACGCGACGACCGAACGTACGCGTTCAACGCCGACCGCATGCGCACGCTCGTCGAACACGACGACCCCTCGAAGCCGCGGACGGAACTGCGCGACCAGTGGGAGCCCTGACCCCGGCGGGCGAGTCCGTTTCACCAACACCTAAGCGACCGGCTGCTGACCGCTCCCGTATGGCAGTCGAGAACGACAGCGACACGTTCGACATCGGTGACGAACTGACCGTCCACCGGCTTGGCTTCGGCGCGATGCGCATCACCGGCGCCGACGTCATCGGGTCGCCCGACGACGAGGCCAACGCCCACGACGTCCTCCAGCGCGCGGTCGACCTCGGCGTCGACTTCGTCGACACGGCGGACTCCTACGGCCCCGGCGTCAGCGAGCGCCTCATCCGCGAATCCGGCATCGCCGATGACGCTGTCGTCGCGACGAAAGCCGGCCTTCTGCGGAACGCGACCGGCGACTGGATTCCCCACGGCGACCCCGACTACATCAAGAACCAGGCGCTGGCGTCCATCGACCGCCTCGGCGTCGACTCCATCGACCTCTACCAGTACCACCGCCCCGACCCCGACACGGACTTCGAGGCCGCCGTCCACGCGTTCGCGGAACTCAAAGACGACGGGCTCGTCGACCACGTCGGCCTCAGCAACGTCACCGTCGAACAGCTGGAGACCGCCCGCGAGGTCGTCGACGTCGCCACGGTCCAGAACGCGTACAACGTCGTCGACCGCGAGTACGAGGACGTCCTCGAAGCCTGCGAGGACTACGACGTCGGGTTCATCCCGTACTTCCCGATGGGTGGCGGGGACCTCGGCGAGAAGCGCACGGACCTCGAAGCCGTCGCCGCCGACCACGACGCCACCGTGCGGCAGGTCGCGCTCGCGTGGCTGCTCGACCACTCGCCCATGACGCTCCCGATTCCCGGGACGTCTAGCGTCGACCACCTCGAAACGAACGTCGCCGCGAGCCACCTCGACCTCACGGCCGAGGACCGCGCGCGCCTGGAGTAGGCTCGCAGCCGCTCACCGATACCGCGCGACTGCTGCGACGGCGAGCACGAGTGTACCGGTCACGAACGTGCCGGGAATCGGCAGCACGAACAGGAATGCGCCGACCGCGAACGCGAGTGTGGACGTTCGCACGCGTCGCTAATCGGGAGTCGTACTGGTACGCCTTGTGGCAGCAGAACGCGGTCGCTACGTCGTTTGGGGAATAGTCGAAAAACGATTCGTCCTGCCCAGCGTCAGAGACGCTGGCCTTTCACCGAATTACAGCCGAGTGAGGTTCGTCGCGCGGGGGCCCTTGTCGGCCTCCTCGATGTCGAACTCGACTTCCTGACCTTCCTCCAGGTCCGGGCCGCCGATGTCTTCCATGTGGAAGAACACGTCCTCGTCCGCGTCGTCAGTCTCGATGAATCCGTAACCGCCAGTGTCGTTGAAGAAGTCAACCGTACCGGTTGCCATTGCAACCGTAGGGAAGCGCCGCTCGTTGATAACCTTTGCGGGTGATGACGGCGGCGTTCGCCGGCAGAACGAGTGATTCTCCGGGCTGGAGCGTGGCTCTACGACCGTTAGGGGCTGCAGATGTCGTGGAGGTCGTCGAGGCCGTCGATTTCCCACGTCGGCCACACGTTCAGTTCCCAGTCGCGGCGGTGGGGCCGCCGGATGAACGCCGAGTCGATGCCCGCGTTCTCCGCGGCGCGCACGTCGGACTCGTTGTCCCCGACGAACAGCGCGGAATTCGCGTCCAGGTCCGCGAGCGCGCGGTCGATGTAGTGGGAGTTCGGCTTCCGGCGATTCAGGCTCTCTATCGTCGGCTCGCGCCCGTAGGCCGCGCCGAACAGGTCGTCGACGCCGAAGTGGTCGAGCACGAAGTCGACGGTCGCCTGCTGGTTCGAACTCACGATGCCCATCGAGACGTCCAGGTCGTGGAGCGTGTCGAGGTCGTCGTAGAGGGTCTTGCGGCCCTCCCGGACTTCCTCGTACTGGGCTTCCGCGGCGGTCTGGTCGCGCGTCGGCCAGAACTCGGCGGGCTTGAGCCCGTAGCGGCTACAGACGTCGCTGACGGTCTTCGGCGTCGCGCCGATAGTCATCTCCTCGATGTCGTCGGGGTCGGGGTCCGTGACCCCGAACTGCTCGAACGTGTCCTCGGTCGCCGCCTGCAGCACGTCGTACCGCGTGCGGCCCACGAGGACGCCGTCGTTGTCGAACACGACGGTGTCGTAAGTCATACACGTAGATTGGGCGTTCACACTGATAAGGGTTTCATCGTTCGGAACGCCGTTTCACCCGAGCGAGAAGCCACTTCAAATAGAGTTGGGATGCCGCCTCCCCGATTTGAACGCCGTGAGACGTGCTCGCTTCGCTGCGCGCGACTCACGAGCACAAATCGCGTCGGCGCCCTTGCTGTGGCTGCTCACTTCGTTCGCAGCCACGGAATATGCCGCCTCCCCGATTTGAACGGGGGACAGCTCGATCTTCAGTCGAGTGCTCTCCCAGTCTGAGCTAAGGCGGCGCGCAGTCGAGACGACGGCAGTTGTAGGAAAAAGCGTTTCGAATCGCTTCGGGGCGGTGGGGCGCTCCCCGTCCGTCCTGCGGGCGACTGCTCGCTGGCCACAAGTGTAATCTACCCGACGTTAGATGCGGCAGCCATGGAGCAACTGGCCGCGCAGGTCCGCGACGCGCTACAGGCAGAACTGCCCGGTGGTCTCATCGGCGTCAGCTACTACGACGAGAACGGCATCGGCCACGTCTACAGATGAGCCAGGCGAGTGCTTCGGGGCTTGACCCCGAGGTGAAGCCGACACTCAGACGTGTTCTGTTCGTTCGATATATCGTTCAATCGTCCCGCTGGATACCTGCCCGCCGTTCCGATGTAGTACGACTTTTTCCAGAACCCACCGCTCCATAGACACTCCTCCAAGTACGGTTCGTGCTGTTCCCACATCTGCCGCGCCGTGATGCTCTTGACCGCCCGTACAATCTCGCAGTCCAGCGGTGTCGCATTCGCACTCGACCGCGACGCGGACTACGACCTTCGCAACGCGGTTCACGTCGTCGCGGGTATCGTCGAAGACTCCGAGTACGAACGGACGGCGGTGGAATCGTGAGCACCGGCTTCCGACGCGCTAGCCGTAGAATTTTAGTGAATCGGGATGGTATCTTCTCACGAAGAGCCAGTCGTGGAACGGTGGCGAGTCGGCCGATGGAGGGAGACACCATGACCGACCCAATCGACGACCTCGGCGAAATGGAACCGATCGGGGACGAACCCGAGATCAGCGACCGGCAAGAAGCCCGAATGGAGTTAGACGAGGAACAGACGGTCATCAGCGAGCGAACCGACAAGTTCGAGCTGACGAAGACCGACGACGCGGGCCGCGCCGACAAGGACCTCTACCACGAGGACATCGCGGAAGACCTCGAATAGGTCGTGCGCTGCTCGTGTCGTACGACCGCGGTCGACACGCTGTTCGCTCGTCGCAGGAAGTGAGTGGATTCTGGCAGATTCGAACCGAAGGAAGACGTGCTCGCTCACTGCGTTCGCTGCGCGCGACTTCCAGGGGTCGAATCCTTCCTCACCTCATTTACGACGGTCCGACGCGCTCAGCGACACAGCAGTCGCTGAGCGGCGTCGGTTTGCTGAAAATGGGTTCGGGCGGATTCTACCATCCTCCCGTCTTGCGATTCTGGAGACGTTTGAAAGATGAATCCCAGTCTGTCAGTCCCAGAAGCAAAGACCACGTACATAGAATCACGCAAAACCGATGTAAGGGAAAGCACGCTCCAGAGTCACCATTACCGATTGAAGCACCTCGTGCGTTGGAGTGAAGAAGTCGCTAACATAGACACCGTAGGAGAGCTTGAGCGAGCCGACATAGACGAGTATGCGAAATGGCGACGAGATGATGGCGACTTGTCCAAGTCTTCGATGAAAGGACAGATGGACACGTTGAGAGTGTTCTTGAAGTACCTCGAACGCATCGGAGCCGTGGAAGATGATCTCTACGAAGCCGTTCCGAGTGTGTCCATGTCTCCTTCCGACCGCACGAATGACCGAATCGTAGAATCCGAGGAGGCACGGGAAATCTTGGATACATTAGACCGGTATCACTACGCCTCCGTGAAGCACGTATGGTTTCTCTTGGCTTGGCGTACCTGCGCCCGCATTAGTTCACTGCGTGCGTTGGACGTGGAAGACTACGACCCCGAAGAGCAGTTCATCTATTTCCGAGAACGGGACGAGACTCATTTGAAAAACGGGGGGAGTGGTGAACGTCCCGTAGCCCTCTCAGATGAAACTTGCACTATATTAGACGACTATCTGGAGCAGAATAGAGTAGAGGTCGAAGACGACCAAGGACGTAACCCCTTGATTTCGTCTGCGCAGGGGCGAGTCCATAGGAACACAATGCGCAGGTGGTGTTACACTCTCACTTGTCCCTCGTTCTACTCAGACAACGATTGTGAATGCCAGCGGAATTCTAAGAATGCCTCTGAGTGTGAAGATTCAGTTTCTCCTCACGCCATTCGAAGAGGAAGTATCACTCATTTCCTGCAGAACGATTTGCCAGAGAAAGTTGTGAGTGATCGAGCTGACGTTTCCGAAGAAGTGCTGGACCAACACTACGACTCCCGTTCACAAATGGACAAAATGGAACAGCGGAGAGATTACCTCAACAACGTCTAATTCTTACTTTTACTTAGGTTCAGTTCGAATATTTTAAGTTACTGCAAATCAAACAAGTATATGTTATGAGCTTCGGAAACAATCCAGAACGAGAAGCGAGTAAGCCAGATGTAAAGTATCATGAATTCCGAAAAACAGTGCAGGAACGAAACGAGCCGAAGCACGAATGGGTGGAAAACGGCATCATGAGTGTTTCTGAGTTCAACCGACTCAAAGAAGCAGATGAGCAAGCTGAATATCGAGAAATTTGGGAGTCGGTTGAGCAAGACCGCCGTGAAGAAATGATGAGGGGTCGAGACCGTCACGGGCGAGAAGCTGAGCGACGTGAACGTAGATAGGGCTATGGACGAATGGCAATTAGTCGCCAGATGCAAGAACGAACGTAGCTATCTCTACCGTCGCCCGGACTCCGATATCTTCGAAGTGAGGTCAGTACATGAAGATGATCAGTTGTTCAAGATAGAGAATCCTGATCACGATTTATTCGAACCCATAGTTGTGGACTTCTACCCACAAATGAATTCGAAAGCAGTTCGAGCGATTCAGAGCAATCAGATTGAAGCATACGACGAATTAGATATCGAAGAAGGATTTGCTGTCGTTGATGAGGATAAGATTGAGTTTGAGTGTTCCACAGAGTCGGAAGAAATCCTTTCTGCTTCGTTGTAGATCTAACTATACACTCACTTCGTTCGCTACAGATTCCTCCGCAGTACGATATTCTTCAAATACCACATCTGGATCTTTGTGCAGTAGAATCAGAGTTTCCTCAAAATCCGCCTTAGAATTGTTACCCCATCGTGACGTGTAAATAGTCCAAGAATCCTCGCTCAGCTTCCCCACGGACACATTATTCGTATCATCGATGTGGAATAAATACTCAGTTCCATCAGTCGAATCCGTGATAGACCATTTGTCTCCATTTGCTGTTTCTTTGTATTCGATCTCGTTAGGCTCCACGTCATCCATATCCTCCGCCATTTGTTCAACCGCAAGTAGCCTATTATGTATGAAATCTTTACTAAATACCATACCTAATTATAGGGAATCAAGAAACATAAATGTAATGAACTGACTCTATCTGGAAATATTCCGATAGTCGATCACGGTACTGCGAACGCATTATAACGCCCACACAGTATACTCAGGTTTTACCTGCACTCCACCAGCTACAGCAGTGAATAATCAGCCACAGCTGAGGAAAGTGTGTATATACCTTTTTCTGAATCTTACCAAATCACAATTCACGTTTACTTATTTTCTCGAAAATACCCAAAGTAATTTAGGCATAGAGGTTCTAACTATCAATATAGCAATAATATAGTGGTGATTCACAATGAGCATACATCAAAAACAATCTGAAGATCGAACAGTGAAAGTCTGCAACATTCATTCGGTTTTATACGACCCAGATAAGCGAGATCAATGTCCAATCTGTGCGAAATCCTCTAACTAACCTTTCTCAAAAATTATTTTGTGAGCAGTTCTCACCAGAGAGTGCGAAGGAAAGGGTGTGTTCAGAAACCCAATCAGTCCAGAGAAGCCTTCTCTCCGCAAAATCCATTTCGGGACAACCCCCCTGCCACCACCGCAACCGCTAACTATACTATATACTAACTATACTAACTAACACTTTACTTACTACTTACTACTACTGTAGAACTCTAACTAACAGTTAAACTGTGGCAACTTATTTAGGGTAGGAAACATATTGTATTTGGTATGAAGATGAACGAAACTCTCTATCAGAATACAGAATCGAACAGAAAGCAACCAACGATGCCATTTTGGACGTATGAGTGGCTGAAAAGAGGTGATGATGAGGTAATGTCCAAGGGAGTCAAAGCGTATGAAGCTCTTCTCTTCGCTAACGATGAATATGAGGACTCTGCGAACGATTTAGAGGAGTTTGTTGATGACCGATTGACCACCCTTGCTTCCCCCTCTCTACTCACAGCCGTTCAAAAAATAAAATTTGAGAAAGCTGTTGGCAATGTTGAAGAATTCGCTTCAGATTACGCTGATTTTGACTCAGACGAGCGTGCAGATCATGTCAACATCCATTTGCCGACGACTCTGACTGAACAACTAACAGTACAGCGTGGGTTAGGCGATCACATTGCTGATGCTGTATATGACCTCGTAGAATCAGCATACAGTGACCGAATGGATCGAATCCAATGCAAGAAAGAGTTGGTCGAATTCCTCGAAGATGAACGACGGACTCTATCTCACGATGTTGCTCAGGCTGTTGTGGAAGGCGACTCGGATAAATACAGAGTAGATGAAGCTCACCGGGAACTGAATCTTGTTCGTTCTGATGACTGGCACGAGTCCGATTCAGTCACTATCTCTATCCTCGAAGACCGTGGCGAAGATATCACAGAGGGCGTATCGAACCGAAGCCAAGCTCTCGATACTGCTCTTAAAAATTCGGATCGAGATTGGGATAGAGAAGAGGCGATTGAGAAGGCGAAGGAAGTGTTTGGTGTCCACGAGTCTACTGCCGAAGAGTACGTTGATACAATCCAGATTTCCTCAATGACTGACGACGTTGTGGAAGTGGATACGACCAAGATCGTAGATCACATCGCAAACACGGGCTGGGACTGGACTGATCACGACGAATCTCAAGACATGTATGAATACGTTGGACTGAATGAGGATGATATGATCGAAGGTGAATTCACTACAGACGAGGCACACGAGTTGGTGGATGACCTATCTGCGAAAACAATGAAAGCAGATGCATATGATGATACAAGGCAAAATGCTCAAGAATCACTCCACACGCTCGTTGTTGCCCTCCGCAAGGTACTGGATGATGGGTATGATGATGAGAAAAGGTCGCACAGGGTTTTGAAAAGTATTGGCGCAGTCGATATCTGAACTGCTCAGAAAATAAAATATGATTTATCCTACTGTATTGGTGTACTATTCTCTCTATTTCTCTATCTTGAGAGTTTCAAACCAGTATTTTCGGGGTGTGAATTAGGGCTATTTTGAAAACGTAATGAACATAATTTCGTGAATTAGTTTCTGAGACCGTTCGAATTCCTTTCATTTCTACCTCGCTAATATAGTTTGAAATTTTCCCAGCTTGGCTGTAATGCTTTTGCTGAATTTCTCGCCCGACAACCTTTGTTATGGATCCTATCTGAAAATCAACTGCAGAAAAAATACGCCTAATCTGAACAACCTGACTTCCTAAATATATCTAAGTATACCTATACTGGGAAGAAATCATCTGAGTTCTCATACATCTCAGATTCATCTGGCTGAGGTAACATAGATTCATCTGGCTGAGGTAACATAGATTCATCTGGTATGTAGAAACCTGTCTGAGAGACTTCTGATACTGTTATGAGTCCTTCTTCTTCCAGAGTTTGTAAACACTCTCTAACCGTTGGCTCACTAATTTCTACCCAATCTCGCATATACCGATATAATTCGGGTGCTGTGAATCCACGTCCATTCTTTTGATAATACATCTGTGCATATTTCTGTACTCTCACGACATTCCTGTGCGATTCACTCATACATATACATAGAACCCAACGCCCTATAATAATTTCCACCAAATTTTAAGGCGAATATTATTAGGATGGTCTACATACATATAGTATGTAATGAATCTAATAGATTATCTCGAAGGCAGTACAGATTACGATGACAAAATGGAGATATACGAGGAATTCGCACAGCGAGCCTTAGAGAGAGATGACCTCGAAGAGTACTACGCTTCGCAGTCAGAGGAAGACGTTATTTCTTCTCTGACGATGTTTGATTATGCAGTACAGGACCACGCTGGGAAGCAGGATTCTGATGGCGAAGGAGGTGAATCAGATGAGTGAATCACCTACTGAATTCTTCGAGTCAGTCATCGATGACGTAGATGAACGCCGTGAAGAACTGATCCGAGCGCACGAGGAGCTGGACCGAGAGAAAATCATCCGAGTAGAGAACATGGACACTGGCGAGTACGACTATACGCCTGTCCGAGTGGCGCAACCGCCTATTCTGGAGAGTGCATTAACGGAGGAATGCAAACAGGCGACCGTAATTGATGAAGTGCAGTATATGGCTGAGGACGTATGAATTCAGATATTGTGCGCAGTGTGGATTGATTCTCCTTCTTCAGATGCATACACTAAATGTAGATCATCGTCTTCAATCTGCTCCCAGTCCTCTTCGTCTGGGTCTGTGATATATGCCATACGTATACCCAGATGCTTCGCATAGAGGAGATCTACATCAGTCACATGGGCGATTGGATCATCCTCTGTAATCCGTACAATTTCGTGTGTAATGTCTGAATATGTTCCGCTCGGAACGTTGTCTATATCGAAGTCAATATCGAGTAAAGCGTCGAGCAGGGTTTCGGTATCCTCGTGGACGTATTTATCCACGATCTTCTGAGCGATTGTATCTCCTACCCCGTGTACGTTCTCTGTTAACCAACTCTTAGCTAACCGTCTTTTAGTTTCTACGTCTACCATACCTCTGTTTTGTATGACTACATTTGTTATTCTTTTCACATCCTTCAATCAGTTTTCTGCGCATTTGGCGATACATTTTTAGGATAGTTGACACTATTATAGGTTGTTCACCGCCGGGGGTTTCTATACCTCTTTCCGTGAGAGTGTGCCCGAGTTTGGTCAAAGGGAGTGGACTTAGGATCCACTGGTGAGTCCTTCGCAGGTTCAAATCCTGCCATTCTCATTTGGGGTCGATGGAACGGCAGGAATCAAATCAAAACTGTCGTGATGACCCAAATAGAACTCGTGAAGCCTCTGTATATGCTGTTAGGGGACTTTCAATAGGGCTATTAGCCTGAATAGGGCGAATGCCACCAGAGAGTGTGGTCCAATTCGGCAAGACACTCGGCTTACATCCGAGAGGTTGGAAGTTCAAATCTTCCCTCTCTCATTTGTGGGCTGATAGTTCAGTGGTAGAACGCCATCTTTGCAAGATGGAAGCCGTGAGTTCGACTCTCACTCAGTCCATTGCTCGTGTAGCTCAGGCTGGTCAGAGCAATTGCCTTGTAAGCAATACGTCAGGGGTTCGAATCCCCTTGCGAGCTTCTGAGAGTGTGTCCGAGTGGTCAAAGGAGATCCGCTTAAGACGGATTGGTGCAGACCTACGGAGGTTCGACTCCTCTCACTCTCATTCGCACACGTGACTTACTCATTTTGAGCCAAACACAGGCACGTATTCTTACTCAGAACAGACTAACCAATCTTCTATGAGTATTCCATCGTCTACAAGAAGAAACCGCTTAGAATGCGTCTCAATCAATTCAGGTAATAGATTTTCCCGTGCTTCTCGTGATCCATATGACCGGATTCGACAGCTGACCTGAACACTCGCCGGATTGTATTCTCGTGTACGTCTTGATCGACTCGCTCTTTCATATCCTGTACTGTCCACGCTCGCCTGTCGTATTTCATCAATTCAATCCAAACTAAATCTCGTTTGCTTGATACCATATAGTCAACTACGTGATACTATGGTAAAAGAATTTTGCCGTTTGTAACCTTATTCGCTAAGTTCCTTATCAAATGTGGTTATATCACCCCAACATTAATAAGGGTCGCTCTCATTTGTAAGTATGTAATGATGACAGAATCAAAATATAACGAGGATGGCACAGTAAGTAAGCAAAAAGTCGGTTCGAATTTCAAGGCAGAGGGGGCGTGCGCACTATATGAACCACACACGATGGACGATGATCTATTTGAATTTCTTCAAGGAATTGAGTACGAAGTGGTAGCAACTGGATGCGGTTCGTGTGGTGGTTCTGAAGCCGATCTAACGTACACGCAGCAGCACGATCACGCTGGCAAGATATATCTCAATTACAGTGATATAGAGATAGCTCAAGAGGTTGCTGAACAGGCTGAAGACGCTGGTCTAACTGTCGATTGGGACGGTACAGAGATAGAAGCAGTCGGTATTGAAGCATAATCCTGAGCTGGTGCTAATTTCGGTTCGATTCCGATTCAGGACTTCTGGTGAATGATTAATGTCCAATGAAATAGAATGGTATCACGTGATTGGCGAGTATACTGATCGAGGCGATTACATCAATCAAAACACCGTCTATCGGACATTCCAGAAGGAGGAGTATGAATGGGAAGTAGATTGGACGGATGACCTTACGGTATTAGAGGATATAATTTCTGACGAGGAGTTGGACTGGAGTGAGGTTGAGATTGCAGAAGACTATGAATCACGTTCTGAGTACGATTATCCGCCTGAAGTCGTTGCCAATATGATTTAATTGCGCCTACTGGTGTTTGGAGGTTCGATTCCTCTGGGGCGTCTTCCCTCGTCTAAGAGGGTGTATTGACTATGAACATGGAACTAACAAAGGAGAAAGAATGGACGTATAGAAAGCAGGAGTGTGCCCGGTATTCCGTTGAGATTGATGAGCTGGACTTTGACCTCGAAGTGAGGATTGAGGGACCAACAACGCAGTGTAAGAGCGTCCCAATGCCAGTGTCCTATCGGTCGGCAGATGCCGTCAACTACGATAATAATCGAAAGACGTGGTGGGTCGGAAAGCAGGCTGTCTCGGCAGGAGGAGACAACTTCGCTACGGTCGTGAATATCGAGGAGAAGGTAGACCCTGAGACAGACAAAATAGCGGAGAAGTACGTTGTCTCGACGCTACAACATGAAGGTGGGTTCGAAGATGAAATCGAACTGGTCTTTTGGGGCAGCGAGATCGACGCCGATGAAGGTGATAGAGTGTATGTCTCTGCTGTAGGACTGGATTCGTTCAAAGGAGAAAAGTATCTCTCTGTAGCTGATTATGCTGCTATCCAAACCCTTGACGCCTCGATGACTTCGGAGAGAATATCTGAGTACTGTAAGGCGGCAGAGAAGGCAGTTGATGACGACTTCGAGCAAGACGGAGAGGATGATGCAACTGATGAAAATCAAGAGGGCTTAGACGCCTTCTCACCAACGTCTGTTTCTGAAAGTGATTGAATCATGTTTCGCAAAATACTCATCTCAATATTGGCTGTCGTTCTCCTCTCGCAGTTCTTGACGTACTATATGATTGGTATCGGGTCTGGAGAGTCAATGGAACCTGTTATCGATAGCTGCGATATTCTGGTTGTAGACAAGACCCAAGACACGATTTCAGAGGTAGAGAGTGGAGATATCATCGCATATGAAAGCATAGATGGAAATCTTATCGCACACAAATTCTACACTACTGCTGGGCTACCTAACGAGCTTAAATACATCGTAGCGAAAGGAGTGAATCGGTCTTCAGTAGACCGTACTCCAATCTACAACGAGGACTTAGTTGGCAAAGTCAGTCGGGTGTATGATCTTCCTTTCTGTTAGTGTGCTTCCTGTAACTGTCGAAACACATTTACTCGAAGAACAGGCTTCTTTTATATACAATTCATATGAAATTAGATGAAATAAAAGACAAGATTACTAATTCGAGTATAGAGCGAAGATCGATTGCGTCGATGTTTATCACAGCGATGCTCATAATGAGCGTTTTTGTGATTCCGATCTCACCAGTTTCGGGAGCGACTTCTACAGTGTTCTCAACTGGGTTCGAGAGTGGATCTGTTCCGAGTGAACTCACGGAATCTACTGTTGACGGCTCAGCGAGCGTCCAGTCAACAACTGCGCTGAATGGATCTTACTCCGCCAAGTTAAGTGGCACAAATACTGGGGATGGTGCGTCTGATAGTGTTCACTACGTATACAATCCTTCCTCTGGCGTAGATTCTGGCGTCTTCAGCCAAACTGTACAGTGGAATACTGGAGGCTTAGCAAATATAAAGATATTTGATAGTTCAGGGGCAGAACAGTATTCTTTGCAGTACCGTGCAGGCTCAAACACAGTCCAGATATATGATCATTCTGCTGGTAGTACGGTGGCATCTACGAATTATACGTTGAATTCTGGAACAAAATACGATTTGAAGGCAAAATACGTCGGAAATAAAATAACACTGTATTCAAATGGTACTGAAGTTCTCGTATATAATTCAGCAAGAGATATAACCGTTAAAAAGACAAGATATCAGATTTCTGTTGATGATGGTACTGTCGGATATATCGATGATATTCAGCACAATTCTTATTCTACAAATAGCGCCCCGACAGCCTCGTTCACAGATTCTGATGCTACGAAGACAGTCACTCCGAATACAACAGTAACAATCGATGCAGGAGCGTCCAGTGATCCAGATGGAGATAGTCTGACTTATTCATGGGATGGTCCTGATTCGGATAGCACATACGACGACAAAACTGGTAGCTCGATCACGGTTTCAAAGTCGTCTAATGGCACGTACAACTGGAATCTGAAGGTCAGCGACGGTAGTGCAACTGATACTGCGACCTACACACTGAACGTAGAATCTGGAAGTATGGATGTAACGGTCAACGATGCTTCTGGAACTGCGCTCAGCGGAGCTACAGTTGATATTGTCAATAGTTCCGGTACTACTGTAGCTACGAAGAACACAGATAGCAATGGAGTTGCGTCGTTCTCGCAACTCGCTACTGGTGATTATACGCTCAACGTCAGTCACCCAGACTTTGCCAACAAGACTGGAGTCACGACCTCGATCTCCAACAATACGACTACGACGAAGACAATTCAGTTGTCCACGACGACTACAACGGCTAAAATATCGGGCGTAACAGACAGCGTAGGCAACTCTCTCAGCTCCTTCGATGTGAGTGTCGTTCGACTATCGGATGGCTCTGAGGTACGGTCTCAGACAGGCGTATCTGCTCCAATGAGTTTCAACCTTGACCCTCAGTACGACTACGATGTTACAGTGTCTAAGTCAGATTATTCGTCTCAAACAAAGCAGTATACGCTCTCTTCAGGCAGTACAACCAGTAAATCGTTCAGTCTTGCACAAGAAACTGGTTCGCTCGACGTGACTGTGACAGCGAATGATACAGTCATTGATGGGGCGACGGTCAAACTTCTGAATGCAAATGGAGATGTAGTTCAGTCTACGAAAACTGATTCATCTGGCGTAGCTTCGTTTACTGCGCCTACGAACGATTACACAGTGGATGTCACAACGTCAGAGTATGGTACTTCGACTGGAAATCAGGTCACGATCACTACGGATTCGACGGCGACACTCTCTGTTTCCATGACGGATTCAACAGCAGGTGGTGGATCAGGGACTGCCCCAGATGAGAATATCTATATGATCGTTGTGTTCGGCGTTCTGTTCATCATAGTCAGCACATTCATCGCAGTCAAAGACTGATCTATCTCTATTTTATTCACTCTCTATTTTGCGTAATATATTTAGTATAGGTACTATGATATGTATGTGTTATGGCAGACAAATATCTCGAAAAAGGCGTATCGGCAACATCAGGCATTTTCACGGGCACATACGGGTTCGACCTCGTATTACCTAACACAGAATTAATCGGCTCTCTCGGCTCGGCTCCAGCAGCTGTTCTCGGAGTGATTCTGGTTCTCGTCGCCGCAGTGACTGTCTATAAATCGCTAATCGATTCTTTCGTCAACTAACGGTGATATCATGAATGTAAATACTATTAGAACGGCTAAAATCGGCGGAATACTGGCTATGGTAGCACTCGTGCTACTTGCCGGACCAGCTTCCGCTGCGCAGGCTACTCTCGTCTCTATGGACGCTGGAAGCGATTTCAGCGGGAACGAGAGTTCAGTCACAGGTACAGTATCGTATAACAGCACAGGGGTACAGATTACTGAAGGTGGTAGCTATACATCTACCACCCAAAGTCTAAGCGAATCAGCTGACACATTCAACTACAACGTTAGCTCGCTCGGAGCAAACGTCACACTGGAACTCTACAATGCATCTGACTCTACGCTGATTAACAGCAAGACTGTCAGTGCTACTGGTAGTGGTTCCTTTGATGTGTCCTCGTCTTCAGCAACCTCGGTCTACGTCGTAATCAACGTACCTGACGATGCTGACGGTACGACAAGTGAGACGACAACAGTTGACTCTGTTTCGCTTGTCGCATCAAATGATTCTCCATCTGCTGATTTCGTTGACTCAGATAACGCAAAGACAGTCGCAGTTAATGAGTCAGTTACAATCGATGCAAGTGCTTCTTCCGACCCAGATTCGTCGGATACACTGAGTTTCGACTGGGACAAAAATGGAGATGGAACATTCACTGACGCAACTGGTTCCTCGATCACCATCAGCAAGTCCAGTGCAGGCACGTACAACCCTGCTGTCAAAGTCACAGACGGTAATGGTGGCAGTGCGACGGCTACCTACACGCTTACCGTAGAGAATGCGACTGGATCGGCTGAAATCACAGTCAACGATCCAAGCGGAAACGTACTCTCTGGAGCAACTGTTGAACTTAAGAATTCCAGTGGAACAGTCGTTAGCACTGTTGATACGAATTCATCTGGCGTAGCGTCATTCTCTGGTGTCGCAACAGGCGATTACACGGCTGTAATCTCCCACGCTGACTACCCAACGTTCACATCGAACACGTTCACAGTCACGGAGAATTCGACTACGAGCAAGACGTTCAGTGTTTCAGCCGGACATACTCTTGACTTCACGGTCCAGAACGCTTCTGGAACAGCCATCGAAGGCGCAACTGTCGAGGTTTCACAGAGTGGTAGCGTAGTCAAGTCAGCTACAACGGACGCAAATGGTGCTGCATCCGTATCTGGACTCGCAGACGGTACTTACTCCGTTTCAGTCAATGCGACTGACTACAAGAGCGTCTCACAGTCTGTCGATGTCTCTGGAGATATGAAGGTGACAGCAGATCTCGTATCTTCGAGTAGCATCGAAACCTCTTCCATGACTGTTTCCACAGCTGGTACTGGTGGTGGAAGTGGATCACCGACTGATATCTTGAATTCTACGATTATTCAGATACTTGTCGTCATCAGTGCCCTCATTACGGTACTGACTACGTTCCTTGCGATTAAGGATTAGACGACTCGATTCTGCTTTTTTATTTAGGTCCAGTACTATATTCTCGCACTATTTTTCCTTTCCTAATGTTGCGTAATATATTTACTTATTGACAGACATTTTACTAAACAGATATATGAGAAATTCAATCAATCGTATCGGTAGTATAGTACTCATCACTCTTGTCCTGTTCTCAACTGTAGGGATGCCGCTGATGGCGTCCCCAGTACAGGCACAATCAGAATCTGAGGATGGAATATGGGAAAATTCGAATGAAGCTATTTGTACAGCGGGAGGTCCACTCTATATCCTGATTTCCGAGTGTAACGTTGAGTATGGCGACGTAGATGGCGCTACTGCGCAGCAAGTCCAGTATGACATCTATGCTGACGGAGTAATGATGCAAGATCAGCGTCGGCAGACAGTGAAGGAGAAGTTGTCCTACGTCGAGCAGACGCAGGGTATCGCACTGGCTGAAGCCAAACTGACGATTGTAAAGTGCATGAATAACGGGAATGCTCAAGCTACGTGTGAAGATAAAGGTCGGCAGGAAGTGACGAAGGTGTTCTCCGAGGTTCAGAAGTCAATCTATGTTTCCCAGAACCGCCAGATACAGCACTGGAAAACGATGCAGCAGCAGATCGACCAGACTGATAATCTGGCTATTGGATCTGTGTATCAGACTTCTTTCGATACTGTAAAATTCGCAACTGTAAAAACGCAACTCTACAGCGGAGAAACTGTGGAGGTGACAGTTGGGTCAGCCGTGTATAATTACAATTACGGCGACACATTTCATGTCACACCATACTATTACAACGGGAATATCGATGCTCCGACGAGCCCGAATACAGTGACTGGAAACTCATCTGTGGTTAATGTGAAAGCTCCTGATGATTCTGGATCTACCGCTATTGCCGTAGATGGTGGAACATACGAGACGGCTCTCACAACGCTTGATGACAAGTACAACGCTGCGACGACATCCGTCCACAAGATGGCTAACAGCATTTACTCCAGCTACGATCCCGGTGAAATTCAGGTGCAAGATATAGCTGGTCCATTAGAAATGATGGTCACATCTTCGACCAACAACGACCCACTATCATACCGTCTAAAGTCCGCTCAGGCTGCAGGATATGCGGTTGCTGGTGATGGAAAGACGGTCAAGGTCAAAGCTGACTTCAATGGAGATGGGACAATCGCTTCAGATGAAACGAAGAGCGGTGTCATCTACTCTGATAAAGGAGTATTCCCCGAGAATACAGTCAAGACTGGAACGACCTACGTACACTCCTCTGATAGCGATAGTGCAACAGTCACAATCACTGGCAGTGTGACGTTCATTTCAAATCCATCTGACTCAGCTCCTCAGAGTTACCCGCTTGGAAATAAGAAATTCACTGTTGTCCAAGTCTACGACAGCGAAGGTAACAAGACATCATCGATGACCCTCCAAGCTAATAACTTCGCTACAACAGACACAGCCCACCTTAATGAGCAGATTTCCGATCTGATGGATAAGATGGAGGAATTAGAAGACAAGTACGAAGCGAATTCAGGTGGCGGTGGCGGATCTGGGTTCTCGCAAGACGCCATCAAGAACTTCCTTCAGAACCTCGGAATCGGTGTGGCTGGCGGAGCTATGATTGTTGTAGTTCTCGCTATCATGGCTCTGTTCGCCTACGTCAAGATTCTCACAATCTAATCAGCAGGCTTCTTCTCTGTTCTATCTTCGTTTCTTTCGACCTCTGCGTAACATATTTACCTGAGTTTTGACATTTGTATAATAGGTAAATTATGAAACATATAGCGAGTATAGCTGTGGTATTGACTGCGTTTCTTATTGGTTCAGCAGTTATCTCTGCAACTGTCACTGCGCAGGATTCTGAACCGATTCCAGAGGATGTCGAGTCCATACTACAGTCCGACATGAGTACAGTCACGGCAGAACAATTACAGACGGTTCAGGAGTGGTATTCAGCCAATTCTGATTCACTTCCTAAACCTGCAAAGCAACGGGTTTTAGACTGGATTGTAGAGGCTGAGAATTCTGATATACAGTCGTCTGGAGATTCGGGCTCATCCGAAACTGAATCTCGGCAATACAATGGATCCGAATGGGATACCGTTGAGATCGCTAACGAAGCTGAGTGGGCGAATACACGTGTGTATGATGTAGTCTACGACTACGAGGAAGATGTCGCTCGTGTGTACGTTGAAACCGACTCTGCGACTACTATCACACTCATCGACGGCACACCTACGCAGTCGATGTTCCCTAACAAAACGTCAACCACAGTAAACGGGCGAGCGATTATAGAAGTCAAACTCTGGAAGACTTCGAACGAACACATCACGATCATCGCTGATGGGCGTCAGTACTACCACTTCGGACAGCAGACTGAGCTGAAATACGATGAACCAACGAAGTATCCGATTGTAGTTGGAGTCGGTACTGGAATCATCGTACTCGCACTGATTGTAGGGTTGCACAGGTTTAGCGCACGATACAGAAACGAGGCGAAGAATCCAATTGAAGGGTGATATACATGTTAAGAAATGATAATAACAATCAATCTACGACACGATATCTGATAGACACGCTCGGAAATCTACTGAAGAGATTCAAGAACTGGTCTGTGTATATGATCGCTACGTATGCGATTATTGCGCTGATGTTCGTCTACGGCGGATTAGGAATCCTCGAACTGGTTTCCATTAACACCGGAATTCCTGACCACATCGTTCCATACGTCATTCCATCTGCTCTGACTGTGTGGGCTCTTCTCCCATTCACAGAATTAGTCCGAAAATACGTCGCAAACCCACCGAAGGAGATACTACACGAAGTAGACCCTGAGCAAGGAGATGCAGGGATGAAATATCTATACCCGAATCAATGGCAGAATCTAACCGTTGTAGACGTTGTTCGTGCTGACGATGGAACGCTCGTGGAAGTCGAAAAAGAACGCACAGACCTACACAACATCGATATAGACACTGACGGCGGTGTTGTCCAAGGACATGAATGCGAATTCTATGATCCTGATGAAGGCAAGGCGTATGTGTCCTTCTTTGGCTCCGATGTATCTGGAACCGAAATACGACGACACAGAGACTCTGCAGAGTATTTGAAACACGAAGCTTCCGCCGAGAAAGACATTCACCAACGGTTGCGGAATCTATACCCAGATCTTGTCGAACAGGCTGTTCACAATCGGATGAACTACTATATTCACGTTGTGGAAGGTGAGCAGGTGCCCGGTAAGAAGTCTATCCGAGACATAATCAATCAAGGGATCAAATCCTCAGAATTGCAAGAATACGTCGAGGAAGACCCTGACTTCTCCGATATGATCGACATGGATGATCCATTCGGAGAGGAGTCTATGGCAAAGCAATATCAGCAGATGATGGAGTCGAGGAACGCAGGTGATGACGATGAGCAGTGAATCTACTTCATCGCTTGATACAGATGCGAAGATGTTCCTTGCCTCTGAAACACGTGAATATGCGCAAGGTACTCTCGACCACCAATTAGACCACGCCGATATCAGACGCCACGCAGGGATTGTTCAAGACGAAGAAGTAGAAGTTGTGCTGAACGTTGCTGAAGAGGCGTATGAACCGCATACTGACGAAATGCCAGATTCGTTCTGGGAAACGAAATTTGCCCAGAATATCTTGAAGAATCACGGGACGAAGACGGCTCGGAAGGCTCTGAATGCAGGGAATTTCGCATATCTCGACTATCTCACTGGGATGACCAACTACGACCCTGATATATCAGGCATTAACACCCTCATGTGGATAATGAGATGGTTGTCTCGAACTGCGTCGATGAACATTTTAGCAGGTCACATGGGAACGGGAAAGACCGATATGGCGCTCCTCTTCGCCCAAGTTTGGGTTCATCACTGGACTGTTGTTGAAGGGTTAGATGAGGACGAGATAGAAGTAATATCAAACATCACCAGCTGTCCTCAAGTCTACGAGGTAGAGTCTCAGCAGGAGCTGGTCGAGAGGTTGCAGGAGGATAAGAAACAGCTGGTGCTAATCGACGAGGCTTCGAGTAACTTCAGTGCAGGAACCAACCAACACGACGTAGAGAAGCAGTTCAAGCGGACCACGAGGATGATTCGGAAGCACGACGGCTACTTGCTTCTCATCTCCCACAGAGAGGACGCACGGGACGTTCACAAGGACGTTCGAGTACTATCCGATATCATCTACAAAGAGTCTCAGAAAACGGCGAAGATCTACGAAGGAACTGGTTCAGAAGACCCAAAGAAAACCCTCTCTCAGATTCCGCAAACGGACTGGGAATACGATACGCTGGAGGAATCCGAATGGGAATGGGATCTCGATGACGACGATGAGGACATCAACTGGGACGAGTTCTGGGGTCAGTGCCTCTTCGAGAAGGATAATGGCGAACGATGCGGGAATGAGAACGGACTCGATTCACACGGCTTCTGTGCCATCCACGATGACTCTGATCAGGCTGAACGAGTTGCTGAGAACGAGGACAAGATGGTTGAATTCCTCCGAACCCTCGCCCAACGAGAATCTAAGGAAGAAGACGAAGAACAGTGGGTGGAAGAGGGTTAGCTCGATTTTCACCCTCGAACTATCTATTTTGACCCTGATTTAGCAAATAGAAGCTTTCTCCGTAGGTATTGGGTGGGGTTTCAGGGTTTGAGAGCGATTTCTTACCAATTCTGACCCTGATATTGGAGATAGAGCGTTTGAGAACATTCTCTGGATGGGGTTTCAGCGATTTAGCCGATTTCTCTTACCAAATACCTTCTTCTGAAAGTGGATTTTGAGAGTAGACAGACTGATAGTAGGTTCTGGATGGGGTTTCAGGGTTTGACGGCGTTTTCTCACCTTGTTTACCCCTGATTCTTGGAGTAGAACGTTTCTCCGTAGGTACTGGATGGGGTTTCAGTAAATACGGGGTAAAATGCCCTATATTTGGGGTATATTTCGACCCCCTAAACTCGGATATTCTGGCGGTAGAATGGTATGAGGTGCTGGATTTGTTCACGGGCGCACGTACAAGCGCATTGGAGTGGGGGGTAGGGTGGGTTAGTATAGGACAATATATTTAGTACTTGTAATATATTTGGTAAATACCTATGAATCTGAACAAAGAAGCAATTGAATTATATCTGAAAATTGAAGGTAGAGCAACGATAGACGACATCAAACAGGATTTAGATGTAGATTATATTGAATTGTTCCCGATATTGGATTTGCTGACAGATGAAAATCGGATTTCAAAGGAAGATCGGTTCTATTCTGTGTCGTGATAGGCACCAAGTAATTCAAGTATCGTACATTCAACGTTCTAATTGATGAAGTTGGAGAAGGCTGCTGCTGTTATTGTTATCATTACTGGTCTACTTGACCTCGTTCTGCGTCTCTCCACTGGAGCTTGGTTGATCTTATCGTGGGTAGTCGCTGTATACGATTTCATCATTTCTGTTCCTTTCCTTCCGCCTATACTCACGCTCATACTCGGATTCGCCGCTGGTCTGCATCTTGGAGTAAGAGTTGGAGCAGCAGATTCGTCTACTTCGTCTGGTTCGGTCGGAATGCCTAATCGCATCTATGGCTGTTTAGAGATTAACGACGTACTCTGGAAAGCAAGAGCGGATCTTTCGAACCTATCTGTATCTCGGCTGTACGTTGAGTCTGAGCCATATTGCCCAGAATGTAATACAGTATTGGATGGAGATACAGTGTACAAGAGTGCTGCCCGTCAAACGAATATCTGGGAGTGCGCTAATTGTGGATTCCGAACAGAGCGAGAGTCAGACACGAAAAATAAAGCTGAACGAATCGTTGAACGGCACTTCCGCCAGATCACAACTAACCAAGACGAAGACTACGCTTACGGCAATCTCATGGAGAAAATTGAAGAAGACGATAGAGAAGTCACGGGCGAGTCTATCTGGAACGAATACGTCTCAACAGTTGATGATGAGTACCTTTCTACCGATTGTTTCGTGTAAAGATTTGCTCGATGAACTGAATTAGGAGGTCATACTGCTGTATTTAGAGTCGATTTGCTGGCTTACTCGACAAGAACTAAGGGGTATGGCTTGTTTAGCCTGAGTATCATATGTCCCACGGAAAAACCTCTCACGAATTTAGCGGAGCGAAGCCCAAAGAGCGGGCTATGGCTATTCTGAGTACTTACGACGAAGAAGTAGTAGATAAGATCAGAATAGAGATCGAAGAGTCATTTGACGACATTCCAAACGAAAACACAACTGAGGAAGATACGGAAGATAAGAGCGATACAGAGGAATTCTTTGAGGTAGATTCTGGATCTGAAGAGGAAGAAGAAGAGGAAGAGGAAGAAGAGGAACGATACCTCGGGGAAATCAGTTCTGGAACGAATCATCAAACAGTCCTATATGCAATACAGAACTTGGATCACGAAGCTCCAGTAGAAGCATCGAGAATTGAGGAGTGGATTTCGAATAATATGGATAAGGAGCTAAAGCGAGGCTCTGTGTTTGGGTCTCTTCACGACCTATACGAACGCCGTCTTATAGACCGAGAGAAGAACGACCAGAATAACAATATGTATCAGATTACTGTTCACGGAGACGATCAACTGCAGACAGTAGGTGAACCGTAACTATGTCCTCTGAGCTGAATATCCAAGCAAACGAAGACACTATCAAATCGGTTCTAACCCGTGGCTCATACCGATTCAAAGTCCCAGAATATCAGAGGCAGTATGCGTGGGAGGAGCCACAGTGGGAGGACATGTGGAATGACTTGGAAGAGTTAACTGAGTCAGAGAGTTCTCACTTCTTAGGTTCTGTTGTAGTCGTTCAAGAGGAGACTCGGATGGGCGACCTCAACATTATGGAGGTTGTGGATGGTCAACAACGACTTGTCACTATCTCCTTGTTGTTGTGCCTGATTCGGGACAAGCTACAGGAAATTGATGAAGACGATTGGGACAAGGACTTAGATCCGCAGGCACGAGCTGAAGAGATTGAATCGGATTATCTGTACAAGAAAGACGAGCAGATGCGTAGTCATCCGAATATGACTCTCTCTACGTTTGACGACGATGACTACCAAGATGTTCTGGATAGCCGGCAACCAAGTGACGAAGAGAGTCAGCTCACCGAAGCAGTCGAATACTACTCTGAGAAGCTATCTGAAGTTGATTACGAGGATATTGAGGAGATGCGCAAGCACCTCGTGAACTCTATGACTCTTGTGACTATTCGGTGTAATAGCGAAGAATCTGCATTCAAGCTGTTCGAGACTCTGAACGACCGAGGATTGGATCTTACTGCTGTAGACTTGATGAAGAACCACCTATTCTCGGTCGCAACTCAATCTCCACAGCACATACTGAACTACGAGCAGGTGAAGTCAGATTGGGAAGAAATGATTCGACTCATCAAACCAGAGCTGACCAAGCCTGCTCGATTCTTCCGCCACTACATGATGTCTGCTGAGGAGCCAGATATCTCTGAAGCTATATCTTCTTATATGCTCTATGACCGCTTCTGTGACTTGGTAGACGAAGAGATTGAGGAGAGCGATACGACTATCCAAGAGTATATTCGGGATATGAAGGACAAGTCGTACCTCTACGTAGATATAGTGAATGCGGATACTGAGGAGTTCAACAGGCGTGCGAATGAGAAGATCAATCGGTATCTGGAGAACCTGAACATCTTAGGGGCAACTCAGGAACGAACTCTCCTCCTTGGTCTATTCAGTAACATCGACAACTCCAACGACCTAATCCGAGGGCTAAGTGCAATTGAGTCGTTCATCTTCCGCTGGAGGGTTACAAACCAGACCACGGGTACGGACGTGGACGAAATCCACGCCAAGCTGTGTTCCGAGATCTTTGACGAACCCAATCCGATTGACGAGCTTGTCGATGAATTAGAATCGAAGGCTCCCTCGGATTCGGAGGTTCGTGTGGCGATTATGACGAACGAATTCCCGAGGAACGAGCGGACTCGATATATTCTCAGTAAGATCGAGATGGATGGTTACTCCAAGGACAAGAGCAAGGTTGTGGATTCAACTACCATCGAGATCGAACACATCGCCCCTCGGAAGTCGTTCACTGCAGACAAATACGTTGCTTGGGGAGACTACATGGACTGCGGAAAAGAAACGTTCGAGGAATACTGCAACAAGATTGGCAACCTCACCTTGCTTAATGAGCGTATGAACGCAAGGGCACAGGACAAGCCATTCGACCAGAAAAAGAGAGAGTACGAAGCATCCGAGTTCGTGATGACTCAGGAGATCACCAACATCGACCACTGGTCTACTGAGAAGATCGATGAACGTACTAAGGAATTAGCCGAGAAAGCGCCTGAAATCTGGAATTTCGATATCTAATTGAGCAGGTCGAGAAGAAGGCTATTGATCTGGTGAACTGTTTCCTCTAAGTTCTCCATTTCGCCGTCATCGTCGTAGTACAGATAATATACTGGATGGTCGTATGTCCCGTTCTTCTCCAGATTTTGGAGCTTCACGTTCTCGCTCGTGTGTTTGTATGAAGTTGGTTTGACTTGGATACCGGCGAAGACCGTACTACCATATAGTACCTCAATATCCACTGCTTGCTCGCTATCAGTTTTCGAGTCAGCTAATTCAAACTCAAACTTCTCATCAGCCTCTCTGAGTTGCTGAATCGCCTCTTGCTCCTTCAATTCGCCGTCAATCATGCGTTTGATGAACAAATTGTAAGACCAGCAGATGCAGATTGATTCGGAGTATCTGTATTCGCTCCATTCGTCACTCTGTGCTTCGTGGAGCTGTCGTCCACATTCAATAGGGTCGTTTGTCGTCTCCGTCCAACAATCCTCAATGCCACAGCCTCCGCCCTTGTGGGCATTGATAGTATCCATCAATTCACTCTCCGAGCGGATAGAATGATGCTCAAATAAGCATTTCAAGTGGACGCTGTTTCGATAATCGTTGAGTCCGTGTTCTTCGTTCAATCTGTTCAAATCTCGCTCAATACTCGATGGAACGTCGCCACCCAGTATCTGATTAATCGTATCAATTGAATTGCTCGCTGCCATCTTATCATATATTTTATAACTTCACCCCAAAGGTTCTCGCCTCAGCTTTGGAGTCTACTAACAGAATCCAAAACTCAACCTCTATTTGAGGCTCTATAGGTAGGGTTCGAGCGAAAAAATCGGATTCAATTACGGACTCCAAAACTCGCAGAAGTTTTTTACCCTACCATTTACATTATAATATTGTTATGTCAAAAGGTAAGATTGAGTATATAACTGCGATAAGAGAAGGTGCGAGTGTAGAAGAGGCGAAACAACGAGCTTGGGATGCCTATATTCAGCATCTCCAAGAACTTGACGAGGAACCAGAATTAACAGAATATCTCGAAGATTCCGACGTGGATGCAGAAGAGATCGTAGCGGAGCTTGAGGAATCTATGGGGGATAGCGAGGGTGATTCTGAATGAAGAACCCAGATCTTCGAGATTTCACAGTTGAAGAACTCGCTGCTGAACTTGCTGAGCGTCACTGTGATCACGATTCTGGAGATAACAGGTACATCTCTATCGAAGTGAATATGGATGGCAAATTTGTGGCATCCTATGCAATCCAACAAACCTGTGTAGTAGACGAAGAATTCGTCTATCCTGAGTCTGCACGTCCGACAACAGATGGTTTCGAAGAAGATGAGAGTGATGCAGAATGAGTGTACTCAGTACCATCTTCAAGGTCTTATTCGCCTTCATAGTAGGACCAATTCTCGGCGGGATAATCGGTGGACTCCTTCAGTCGATGGGCATCATTAGCTTTGGTCCAGCAGACCCTGCTTCCATCGTATTCTCTATTGGAGGTGTATTGATTGTAGGTATCGCAATTAGCTGGGTGAGTGGGTGATCACAATGGATGTACTCACAATTGCTCTCGGAGTGGCACTCGGGGTTCTACTCCTTGATATACTGCTAATACTACTCTCCGCAGTAGTAGTTGGAGCATTCGAATTATATGAATATCTCCGACCTGAACGAACTCTCCTATACGAAATTGACCCAGCGGGTGACTCAATTGCTGTCTACGAAATTGAGGACGAAGAAATCGTAGTAGAAGGAGGTGATGCAGAATGACTACTCACTGCCCTCAAGGAGATGATTATGTCGTTCTGTTCGAAGACGGTCGATATGAGTATGCTTGCGAGGTCTGCGTTGAATTCGAAAAAGAACGCCCACACGTCGTCCAAGTCGTAGAGCTTGATAATTCGGAGAGTAGCAGTGGAAATGACGCTGGAATACGGTCGTATGAAATGCACATAGATTGCCCAGAATGTGGGCGAGATATCTCTTTCTCTGAAATCGGAGTCGTAGAATGTCCTATGTATGTAGGATGTGGCTCAAAGTTTAGAATAACAACAGAAATTGAAACGGTCGAAGTGGGTGATTCTGAATGAGTGACGATATAGAAGGCGAAGAGGAAGATTCAGAGAAAACGTGGGACGAGTATGTCCTTGACGTATTCGTAGGAATCAGTTTCTTAATCGGGATTATAGTAGTCTGTCTCGTTGTAATCTGGTTTAGCCTTCAGATGTTGGTAGGTATACAGAATTTACTGACCGAAGCTCACAGCCTCATGTACACGCTTACCAACCCAATGATGGTCGGACTAATGTACGGAATCGTTCTCTCTTACATCGTATACAGAGGTCGAGAAAGATGGGGTGATAGATTACTATGAGTGAACAAACAATCCACCGACGAGTCACAGTCGATCAGATCGATCAGATGCGGGACGCTGCCCACGATATAGGCGGAAATATGGCTGACCGGAATGAAGTAATCGTGGTCATACTGGCGGACTTCGCTCTTCGAGTAGGAGAAGCGCAACAGTTGAAACGGAGTCACTTTCGTTTGGACGAAAATGAACTACTGTTGCCAGCTGATATTCAGAAGGACTATCCTACGCAACAGTCGCCAACATCGGTCACAATGAGAATTGATCCATACAATCTGTTTGGAACCAAGCGACTCCTGAAACGCTACTTCAATTCTGACTGGTGGCAGAATCAGGACGGTGACTACGTGTTCCCATCGAGGCAGAGTGAGAAGATGACTACAGAGAGTATGAGGAACGTCGTAGAGCAGTTGGCTGGGGAAGCTGATGTTTCCCCCAGAAGGTCGGATGGAGAGCCAGCAGAGCCGTCAGAAGCCCATCCTCATATGTTCAGACACAGCCTCGCCTCGTACATGTTGCAGGATGAAGACACTCGCCTAATCGATGTGAAGAATCGTCTTCGGCACCGGTCTATATCCACGACAGAGCGGATTTATGAGCATTATCAGAGGCGGTAGAATCGATTACCGTCCATTCTCTAAACCAAGATCTGTTCCAAATACATTATTCTCTGGTTCAATCGCATAGCGAAGCCTTGCTTCACGAACACCACCGAACGGGATTCCCCCAATAGGGGTTGACGCAGTGGACTCAATATATACCCATGGATACTCACCAAGCGAGTCGGGTTGGATTGCCGGATCAATTATGTCAGAAATCTTGTCAATATATCGAGTAGCCGAAGAGTTATTGTGGAACGTCTCTGGGTATTCATCAGGGAAATCGGACTCCATCACACTCTCAGGGATTGGCATACAAACCGCAATATGATTTGCATTTCGACCCGTCCTATCAAGAAATGCGATACCACAAGTGTACCCCATATTATATAACAACCAGCACAATTGGTAGGAATGCCCTACACAATTTTCATTTGGATTTGACCAATATGCCTCAGGGAGGTGAATAGGCAGATTAGTGACGCCCCTATCTTTTTGATCATATGGATTTGATTGAATCGTGAGTGAAGCCTCCAGTATTTTTCCATAATGGTTATTTATCCCATAAGATGTGTGGGCACCATTAATTGCGTCAGCCATTTTTTGGTAAATCGGGTTGTCTAAGACATCATATACACCTCTGCCATAGTAATCATACCCCGATGGAACAGGAGTGCTAAAAGTGAATGCGTCGTATGATTCACTCACCCCTGTATCCATGAATTCTTCAGACATTTCTACATGGGATTTCGGCATCTCAATTCGTGTCCCTTTAAATGGGAGGCAAGTGGGACCTCCTGATCGATACATATCATTATCAACCTTGTACGCCTCACGGGAATATGGAACTTCTTCAGCAAGCTCGGGAGCAGGAAACTCTCGACCTCCCGCAAAATTCACAATATATTTATCCCCCACATCTTGGAACCGATTCCGATTAACTGGTCCATCACCCTCAATGATAGAATAGCTATTTTTACTAACTGCGGTCTTCAAATCTCCGTATTCCTCGTAATAAACTACCCGTTGATCCATCTGCCATTCAGTATCTCCAGTGTTATTATTCGTAGCTTTCAATCGGAACCGTATCTGCTCATTCTTCGGAATATCCGAGAATGATACATCAAAAATCTCACTAATACCTGACGGGACGTTTGTTTTTTCCGCTACCTTGGTCAATGTGACGCCATTTCCTACAGGGAATGTATCGTAGACGAATAGCTCAAAAGTGACTTCATCTTCAAAATACAGGTCAGGGTCTCCGGGCGTTGTCGCTGGTTTAAAAATTGCTTCAATAGATACGGATCCATTTGCGGGGGCTCCCTCTCCCTGTAGCTCGACAACGGGGGGGATAGTATACTTTTGAGTCTCCTCATTAGTGGTAGTATTCTTTTGCTCAGGGTTGTCTGTATCAGAATCGTCTGAATCGCTTGAACAGCCAGCTAAAACTGAAGCAATCGACGCACCTCCTACCTGTAACAACCTACGCCGAGAGTGACCCGACATCTATTACCAAATTATAGTAGAGAAACCATTTACCTTCTGGTTGATTTTGGAGAACACCTTTGCCCTGTTCCACTCTATTAACAGACAGATTATGACTGATAGCGATAGCGTAGAGAATTCATCAGAAGTGTACTGGCGCATAGAATCGGATGACGAATATATTGAAACATGGGCGGAAGACGATCAAGTAGTTGCTCTCGATACTCGTCACGAATTATCTTCTTATGGCGATTCTGAAGAAGATGCAATAACGAACCTGCAGGAGGCAGTCAAGGAATATCTTGTTCTGAAATACATTCGGAAGAATGAGCCTGTCGCTGTACAAGAAATTGAGGAGTCGTTGAATATGGGGATGAGAGATCTTGTCGGAACGCTTGATCCACTATTCAAGAAGGGCGAACTCTTCGAGCCTCGTAGAGATAAACTCAGATACGTTCCCGACGAATAGCTTATTCTCGTTCTGCGTCAATCAACTGGTCCTGAATGTCCCGAATCATCTCGTTGTAATCATCTGCTCCGAATTCTCCCTCAACCTCCGCCGTGCGAATGTAATATCGATATTCCGACTCAGAATATTTTCCTCGCCGGGCTCGAACTTCAGCACTATTTCCTTTAAGAATCGAATGGAAATACGGCGGGTCGATGTAGATATCTTCCAGATCTACTCTCAGCCCGCCCGCTACGTATTTACATTCATATATAGAGCGAGCTGTCCACCGAACAGCCGAATGCCAGTCGTTGTAGTCCTCATATTCCCACTCATACTCTATCTCTCCGTTTTTAACCAAGATCAGATAGCCAATATCCTCTACCCAAGCAGACATCTTCCATTGGTCATCTTCACCGTGGGTGAGAGCGTCTTGTTTGGATTCGTTTTCGCTAAAATCAACCGAAGGGAGAGAGATAGCAGGAGTAGAGACAACCGATTGAATGAACGTTCTCCTGTCCATCACAGATACTCCTCCAGCTCCTGCTTGCATTTGCTCGCTATAGCAATCTGCGCCGAAGAGGAGTACATCCTACGTTCATCCCACGACTCTCCAACGTGCCTAACGACCGCTGTATACTCTTCTTCCTCCGTAGGGTCTCGTTTGATAGTCACTTCAAGTCCACACTCGTGAGAAAAATGGGAGCGAGAGTAACTACCGTTGTACAATGAAACAAGAGAGAAATCAAATAGATCCACGGTATGGGGCAAGTCAGATTTCTCACTGGATTCCTGAATAGTCTCAGTGACCCAATCGTTGTAGGTCTCAAACTCCTTCTCTATATGATCATCATCGAGCCTGATGGCGAGATGTCCTGTATCGTCTTCCCGCCTCCAAACGCCACGCACGCTCCAATTCTCCCTCTCCGACTCAGTATCTCCAAATTCGGGGATGACGGACGGAGTGAGCGGTACAACTGCCATCGACTTGACGAAGTTTCTACGGTTCATTTTTGAGCCTCGTAATTGATTTCCAAGAGGTAATTTCGAAGGCGATTCAGTTTCTGGACTCGTTCGGGATGGTGAACGTTCTTTTTCGCCTGTTCAATCTGATCCATTCGCTTCTCGATCTCGTTCGTCGTAGGGTTATTCAGCGGGTTGATGTGGATGCCCGCACTGTGCAAGATATTTTCATAGCAAGCGATTCCGTCGTTGAAATTCTTGATAGCGTCAGACTGCATTCGTTACACCTCCATTCCTTCCATCATCCTCACCAGAATCAACCGAAGACGGTTCAGCGGGCTTCGAAATCTGTTCGAAGAAACGGTAGAAATCAATCAGTTCTTGAACCGACTGGCGGGCACGGATAATCCGACGACGTTCAGTAGTGTCCAACGGTCGCTCTTCAGAGACTTTGTTATACAGCCGACGAAGGTCCTCGTCAATTTCTCGCAACTGGCTCAGCGTTGGAACCTGATCTTCCCCCGGTACAGGGAGCTTGTAAATCTGCCAGTCGTACTCGTGATTGAGGATATCGATGTTATCGTTAGCCTCTCGAACCACTTTCTCGATCATCAGAGTAGTCACCTGAATAGGCAAGTTAAGACTATTCTCGCCTTCGTCTTCGTCGTTCGAATTCTTACCAAACAGTCCCAATTCACTCACCTCCGAACATCATCGAGAACAAGTCTTCCTGCTCCAATTCTTGATATTCTCCGATGAGAGCCTGCGTCATCATCGAATCCATCTCACAGGAAACCATCTGCAACAGCTCCCGCATTCCCGTTTCCTCACTCTTAGCGTCTATCGAAAGGTCATACGCCTGAATCCGAATCTGATTCTTCCCTTGCGCCTGTTCATCCAACCGCTCAACTTTGTTTTCCAGTTTTTCGACCTTCTCGTGCAACTCAGAGTTGTCACTATCTGTGGTAGTATCGGGCATTAGGACGACCTCTACCCTACAATAGGAACGTAGACAACTTATAGATTTTGTCTATACATTACCTGCGCAGTGAATAGACCCAAGATATACAATCACAGTAAATAAAGCGCCCACGATGACCGGGAAACGAACTCAAATCAATCTCCGTCTATCTGAAGAGCAAAAGGAACGGTGGGAACAGCACGTTGAGGACGATCCTCGATTCAATTCACTTTCCGACTTCATTCGATACTCCGTAGAGGAAGAAATCCAGCAGTCAAACAGATGAATCGCACAACCACTGTATAGACAAATTATATACGGTTGGCGTGCGTCGTATCTGGTAGAATCGCAGGACGGAATAGATGGGCAACAACAGGGTAGTTCGACTCTCCCGATTCCCGCTCCCAAAACGATCCTAATCCCCGTCCCTTCGTTCGATTCCAAGACCACAGAAAGTGAGTGGGTTCGGGCGGATTCGAACCACCGACCTCGGCCTTGTAAAGGCCGCGTCATAACCAACTAGACCACGAACCCGCGTTTCGAGGGAGTCGCGCCGCGACCTAAACGGTTTCCTTTCGGCGGAACGTCCAAACCGACGGCGGTCGTAGCCGTGGGCATGCTCGGACGTACGCTCGCGGTCGTCTGTCTGCTCGTCGTCGCCGGTTGCGCGGGGCTCCCCGGTGGCGGCACGTCGACGCCGGGAGCCACTACTGCCGCACAGGACGGGACGCAGGTGTTCGTCGAGAACGAGAACGGCACCGAACTCGGGAACGTTACTGTCGAAGTCGCGGACACCCAGAGCGAGCGCTACACTGGCTTGAGCGAGCACGAGTCGCTCGGCCCGAACGAGGGGATGCTGTTCGTCTACGACAGCGAGGGCAGCCACACGTACGTGATGCGCTCGATGTCGTTCCCCATCGACATCGTCTACATCGGGGCGAACGGCCGCATCACGTCGATTCACCACGCGCCCGTCGAGGAGGATAACGAGAACCTCACGGGCTACGACGGCGTCGGGAAGTGGGTGCTGGAGGTGCCGTACAACTGGACGACCGAGCACGGCGTCGAGGTCGGCGACCGCGTCCGCATCGAGGACTGAGCAGACTGCGGTCGTGAGCGCGCGAGCGGGTGTTTCGATTCGTAGGGAAGTGCTTTTGTTGGGTCGTCACTTCTGCCAACGGGAATGAGTACAGCGACAGAAGACGACGACCCCTTCGAGGAGCAACGCGAAGAGGTCGACGACGCGATGTACCGCCTGTTCGACGAGTACGGGCGGGACAACTGGGTGGCGGCGCTGGTCGGCGTCGTCGCCAGCATCTTCGCGCGCGTGCTCGACCTCGTCCCCGCCATCATGCTGGGGTACGCCGTCGACGCGTTGACCGAGGGGCAGTCGTTCCTCCCGTTCCTGCCGGCATCGATGCGGCCCGCGACGCGGACGCAGGAGCTCTACACCGCGGTCGCGGCCATCGCGGGCGCGTTCCTCCTCGGCGCGGCGTTCCACTGGCTGCGCAACTGGGGCTGGAACTCCTTCTCCCAGCACATCCAGCACGCGGTCCGCACGGACACCTACGACAAGATGCAGCGCCTGAACATGGACTTCTTCGCCACCAAGCAGACTGGCGAGATGATGTCCATCCTGTCGAACGACGTCAACCGCCTCGAACGGTTCCTCAACGACGGGATGAACTCCGTGTTCCGGCTCTCCGTGATGGTCGTCGCCATCGGCGTCGTCCTGTTCACGTACAACTGGCAGCTCGCGCTCATCACGATGCTGCCGGTGCCCATCATCGCGTGGTTCACCTACCGGTTCGTCAAGGCGATTCAGCCGAAGTACGCCGACGTGCGCTCCTCCGTCGGCCACCTGAACTCGCGGCTGGAGAACAATCTCGGCGGCATCCAGGTCATCAAGACGTCGAACACGGAGTCCTACGAGTCCGAGCGCGTCGAGGGCGTCTCCCAGGAGTACTTCGACGCGAACTGGGGCGCTATCACCATCCGCATCAAGTTCTTCCCGGCGCTGCGCATCATCTCCGGCACCGGCTTCGTGTTGACGTTCCTCGCGGGCGGCTACTGGGTGCTCGTCGGCCCGCCGCCGCTGATGTCCGGGTCGCTGTCGGCTGGGGAGTTCGTCGTGTTCATCCAGCTCAGCCAGCAGTTCGTCTGGCCGATGGCGCAGTTCGGGCAGATCATCAACATGTACCAGCGCGCCCGCGCATCCAGTGAGCGCATCTTCGGGCTGATGGACGAGCCCGCGCGCATCGAGGAGAACCCCGACGCCGCCGAACTCGGCGTCGACGAGGGCGAGGTCGTCTACGACGACGTCACCTTCGGCTACGACGACGAGCCCATCGTCCAGAACATCGACTTCGAGGTCGAGGGCGGGAACACGCTCGCGCTCGTCGGCCCGACGGGCGCCGGCAAATCCACGGTCCTCAAGCTCCTGTTGCGGATGTACGACGTCGACGAGGGCGAAATCCGCATCGATGGCCAGGACATCTCCGAGGTGACGCTGCCGAGCCTGCGCCGCCACATCGGCTACGTCAGCCAGGACACGTTCCTGTTCTACGGCACCGTCATGGAGAACATCGAGTACGGCACCTTCGACGCCGACCGCGAGGAAGTCGTCGAGGCCGCGAAGGCCGCCGAAGCCCACGAGTTCATCACGAATCTCCCCGAGGGCTACGACACGAAGGTCGGGGAGCGCGGCGTGAAACTCTCGGGTGGCCAACGCCAGCGCATCGACATCGCTCGCGCCATCCTCAAAGACCCCGAGATTCTGATTCTCGACGAGGCCACCAGCGACGTCGACACCGAGACGGAGATGCTGATTCAGCGCAGCCTCGACCGCCTCACCGAGGACCGCACCACGTTCTCCATCGCGCACCGCCTCTCCACCATCAAGGACGCCGACAAGATCGTCGTCCTCGAAGACGGCGAAATCGTCGAGCGCGGCACCCACGACGAGCTGCTCGCCGAGGATGGCCTCTACGCGAATCTCTGGGGCGTGCAGGCCGGCGAAATCGACGAACTCCCCGACGAGTTCGTCGAGCGCGCCGCCGAACGCACCGCCGACGTGGACATCGACGAGACCGAGGACTGACGCGACACCTGCGGTCGCGCTTTACCGCTCCGCTTCTCGCTGCCTTCAGAAGCTCTCGCGGTCGCCTTCGCCGGCTGACCCGCCGCGGTCCGTGTAGTTTCGGCGGCCGACGGCTTCGCCGCCGACGCCGTCCTCGATGGTCGCGACGAGGTCCGCGTGGCTCTCGAAGTGGTCGTCGTCGACGCGCCCGAGTGCATCCTCGACGGACTCCTCGCCGCCCGCGAGGTCGAGGTCGTAGTCGCCGTACGACTCGACGACGTACTCCCGGTCGAGCGGGTACGTTTCGTCCTGCAGTTCGGCTTCCAGTTCGCCGAGTCTGACAGTCTTCCCCATACGCCCGCGTGGGCGGCCGCCGCCAAGCCCGTTGTGGCGGCCCCGGCTCGCTCGCCGGGGCAGTGTTCAGATAAGCAGACGAAAGTAGCGGAGACGACGTTGCCTTTTGAAAGCCCTCGGCAGTCTCGACTCCCGCGGCTCGCTGCGCGCGTTCGCTCCCGTTGGTCGCTCACGTGCTTACTTCGCCGGGGTTCGTCGAGACCACCTCGCCCTTTCAATCCACCAGGGAACCGGCTGATTCGCCGGCTGAAGCTGCAGTCAGACCAATCCTTATCTGAACACCACCCTCGCCGGAGGGGCAGGCTACAAAACCGGGGCGTGCGTTCGGTCGTATATGCGACTCGCGGACGCGACCTGGACGGACGCTGACGCGCTCGACACGAACCTCGCCGTGCTCCCCGTCGGCAGCACGGAACAGCACGGCCCGCACGCGCCGCTCGGTACCGACCACGTCACCGCCGAAACCGTCGCCGAGACCGCGGCGTCGAACTACGACCGCGAGGTCGTGGTCGCGCCACCCTTGACCGTCGGCGTCTCCGAGGAACACCGCCAGTTCACGGGGACGCTGTGGGTCTCCCCGGAAACGTTCCGCGCGAACGTCCGCGAAGTGACCGAGAGCCTCGCGAGCCACGGCTGGGACCGCGTCGTCGTCGTGAACGGCCACGGCGGCAACGTCCCCGCGCTCGGCGAAGTCTGCCAGCGCGTCACCCGCGACGGCGACGCGTACGCGGTGCCGTTCACGTGGTTCGACGCCGTCGGCGACCACAGCGACGACATGGGTCACGCCGGCCCCCTGGAGACCGCGTTCCTCAGACACACCCACCCGAAGCTCGTTCGCGAGGACCGGCTGGACGACGCCCGCGAGGGCGCCAGCGACCACTGGGGGGACTGGCAGTCACACACGAACCTCGCCGTCGATAGCGCCGAGTTCAGCGAGAACGGCGTCGTCGGCGACCCGACGGAGGGCGACGCCGACCGCGGGGAGGAACTGCTGTCGCTGGCCGCGGACGCGCTCTGCGACCTACTGGACGCAGTCGGGGACCGCGACCCGAGCCGGCCGCCGCACAAGTAGCGCTACTCTTCGGCTTCTTCGTCGCTCTCCTCGTCATCCTCGCCGCCCTCACTCCCTTCGTGGGCCTCTTCGAGCGCGGAGCGCAGCGCCGGCACCGTGGACGCGAGCTCACCGACCTGCTCGCGGGCGGTCTCGATGTCGCCGAGCACGTCCTCGACGGCGTCGATTTCGGCCTTCAGGTCGTCGGCGTCCTCGAAGGCGTCCGCGCGCTCGCCCACGACGAACGCCTTCTTCGCGTCCCGGAGGTGGGATTCGACGTCCTCGACGTCCAGCGCGGAGCGGAGCGCGTTCAGCACGCCGAGCGTGTTGTCCGCCTCGACGTCCCAGACGTCGTCGGCCGCGGGCAGTTCCGCGCGAGCGGCGTCGAGGTGCTCCTCGACGTCCGCGCGCATCTCCTCGGCGGCCTCGCCGAACAGTTCCTCGTCGTCCAGGGATGACTGACTCATGTCCCGTGATTCGCCCGCATCTGGTTTAAAAGCACGCCTCGTGGTGGACGTGAACGCGGCTTACTCGACGCTCGCCAACTCCATCAGCGGGTAGCCGTCCTGCATCGCCATCTCCGCGACGACCTCGCGGCCCTCGTAGTCGACGACGATTTCGACTTCCATGTACTCGCCCGTGAGTTCCGTGTAGCCGTGGTCCGTGTCCAGTTTCTCGGTGAGCACGTCCACCGTCACGGACTCGCAGAACGGCTGGTTCTCGATGGACTCCTCGATGGCGGTCTCGAGGCTGTCCGCGCTCTCCGGGCTCACGGGCGTGCCCGCGAACTGGTGGTAGAGCGCGCCGAATTTGATGCCCGCCTCGAAACACGCCTGCTGGGCGTCGGATGCCATACCGGATGCTCGGCCGGCCGCGGCTAATCGTTGTCGCCTCGGTCGTGCTGTCGGGAATTCGACCACTTCGGCGGGCGAACCGCATCTTTCATTTCGGTGGTCGCCGAGACTCTCAATCGAATGGACGAGCCGGTTCTCCTCACGGGTGCCGCCGGGCGCGTCGGGCAGGCCATCCTCGACGGCATCGGCGACGACTACGACTGGCGGCTGTTCGACCGCGAACCCCCCACGGGGGACACCGACCACGAGGTCGTCGTCGGCGACGTCACCGACGAGGACGCCGTCCGCGAAGCCGTCGCTGGCGTCGGCGCCGTCATCCACCTCGCCGGCGACCCGCGCCCCGAAGCTCCGTGGGAGAGCGTGCTCCGGAACAACATCGACGGCGCGCAGACCATCCTCGAGGTCGCCGTCGAGGAGGACGTCGGGAAGTTCGTGTTCGCGTCCTCGAACCACGCGGTCGGCCACTACGAGACCGAGCGCAAGCCCGACCTCTACCGCGAGGACGACGACTTCCGGCTCGACGGCACGGAACTCCCGCGCCCCAGCAACCTCTACGGCGTCTCGAAGGCCGCCGGCGAGACGCTCGGCCGGTACTACCACGACGAACACGACCTCCCGTTCGTCGCCGTCCGCATCGGCAACCTCACCGAGGGCCATCCGCCAATCGACTACGAGCGCGGGCAAGCGATGTGGCTCTCCCACCGCGACTGCGCGCACCTCTTCGACTGCTGCCTGCGAGGCGAGTGCGGCTACGAAATCGTCTACGGCATCTCCGACAACGAGCGGAAGTACTACAGTCTGGAGCGGGCTCGGGAAGTCTTGGGCTACGACCCGCAGGACAACTCCGCGGAGTGGGACGGTGACGAACGGGTCACCGACGCGGAGTAGTTCGGCCCTTTCTCCTCGACCGCTACGAAATCGTCTACGGCATCCTCGCGAGCGGAGCGAGCGAGGGCTCGACAGGCGAGCGAAGCGAGCCTGTCGGTGTCTCCGACAACGAGCGGAAGTACTACAGTCTGGAGCGGGCTCGGGAAGTCTTGGGCTACGACCCGCAGGACAACTCCGCGGAGTGGGACGGCGACGAGAAGGTTTCGTAACCGCCGACCTGTCAGGGGCTGTATCGGAGCGCCGACCGCCGGAGAGCGTCGGGGGCCGCGTCACCCCTTCACAGATGGATTTATACGTGCGAGTGCGTAATTCTCCCGTATGCGACACATCGGCCTCAAAGTACGGATGGCCATCGTCGGTGCCGTCCTCTTCGCGTTCTACTCGGTGGCAGTGGCTGCCGCGTGGTTCTTCTTCGGCCAGTCCACCACCATCCTCGGCATCGCCGTCGTGGGCAGCGTCCTTCTCGTCGGGGTCCAGTACAAGATCGGCAAGTGGGCGGCGCTCCGCAGCGTCGGCGCGGAGGACATGGACGAACGGGAGTACCAGCAGATTCACCAGTTCGTCGAGAAGGTCTGTCGCGACCGGAAGATGGAGAAGCCGAACCTGAAGGTCGCGAGCATGGGCGTACCGAACGCATTCGCCGTCGGCCGCCGCGGCGACGGCACGGTCGTCGTCTCCCGCGAACTCATCCAGTTGCTCGACCGCGACGAACTCGAGGGCGTCATCGCCCACGAGCTCGCGCACATCGACAACCGCGACGTCGTCATGATGGTCATCGGGCAGGGAATCGCCTCCGTCGTCGGCATCGTCGCCCAGTACATCGTCCTGTTCACGGGCGACAACGACCTCGCGGACTTCTTCCTCGCCATCGTCGTCGGCAACCTCGTGCAGTTCTTCGTAATGTTGTTCGTGCTCGCCATCTCCCGCTACCGCGAGTACGTCGCCGACGCCGACGCCAAGCGTACCATCAACGGCGGCGACCCGCTCGCGCGCGCCCTCGAAAAGATTCAGCAGGGCAACGAGCGCTCCCAGGACTCGAAAATCGACGAGAACGTGAACGCGCTGTGCATCTTCGGCGAGGACCGCGGCCTCCTCCAGAAGCTCGTCTCCACGCACCCGCCGACCGAGAAGCGCATCGAGCGGCTCCGCTCGTAGATGGCCGAGTTTCGCGAACTCCTCGCGGTCGTGCTCGGCGCCGCGCTCGGACTCGCGATGCTGCTCGCGCCACGGGCGGCGCTCCGCCTCTCCGTGTTCATGGGACCGAACCGTCGCCGCCGCGGCGACTACGGCACTGACGAAGCCATCCCCGGCTGGTGGGCGTGGCTGGTACGTGCACTCGGCGTCGCGTGTCTCGGTATCGCCGCGCTCATCGCCTACCAGACGTACGCCTAATCGAACAGTCCCGCTACGTCCTTCTCGCGGCGCTGCCGCCGCTGCACGTGCTGGCGGAGCCGCGTCGCCACGAGCGCGCGCTGCTCGTGCTCGGTGACGAAGTCACAGAGCAGCACGCCGAACTCGTTCAACTCCCCCTCGGCGAGTCCTTCGCGAGCGTACTCCGCGCCCGTCTCGACGAAGTCCTCGTCGTAGCCGAGGGCTTCGGCGAGCGCGACTGCGGCCTCCACGCCTGCCGGCGCGTCCAGCTCGCCGAGCTCGAGCGCCCGCCCCTCGTACGTCAGCGTTGGTGGTGCCACGCGTTCGACGCGCTCCGGGTCGCTGCCGAGCGCGTCCACGTACGCCCGAACCCCGTCCACGTTCACGCCCCGGTAGTCTGACGGGAGGTCCGCGAGGTACTCGCCCGCGCTCTCACAGAGCCCGACCGCACCCGTCCAGTTCCCGTCGCGAGCGTGGTGGATGGCCGCCGAGAACTGGATGAGCCCGTGGAGCAGTCGCTCGTCGGCTCCGTCGTCGAGCGCGAGCCACTCCGCCTCCCACGCGTCGTGGGCGGCGTGGTAGTGGCCCGCGTTGTGAATCGCGATTCCCGCGCGCAGCGCCGCATCCATACCACGGCTTCGGCTGCCGGACGCAAACGCGTTTCGTCAGGCGCTGTCCATCGACGTCGGCCACGGGCTGACGTACGGCAGGCGCTTCGTCAACAGGTACGCGCTCTTCCGCGCCGCACCCTTCGCGTACTGGCGCGTGCTCCGGTGAATCGGCGTCCGCTTGCCCCGGATGTCCGTCTCGCCCGCGCGCAGCGCCGCCAGCACGGTCTCGGTCGGAATCTCGCCAGCCGGCGTCTCGGGATCGACATCCGGCAGCGCGACGTCCGTGTACGCCCGGCCGACGTTTCGAATCGAGTGCGCGTCGCTCGCGCCGAACCGCGGGTAGTCGTGGCGCTGCGCGAACTTCCGCGCGCGCCGGTTCCGGTAGCCCGTGAACACCATCGAGTTGTACACCTCGATGCCGTCGCACTCCCCGAGATTCCGCCGCCGCACGCCGTGTCGACTCCGCTGGAACGGGTGCGGGACGACTGCGACGCCGCCCTGCTCGCGGATTTCGCGCACGGTCGCCTCGAACGGCTGCCCGCGCTCCGGGCACTCCTCGACGCCGATTGCCAGCACGTGGCCGACGCCCGTCGACACCTCCACGCCCGGAATCCCGACCAGCCCGTACTCCGGTGCCAGCTCTGCCGCCCGCAGCGACTCCTTGATGCTGTCGTGGTCCGTTATCACGACCCCGTCGAGTTCGATGTCGCTAGCGTGCTCGAGGATGAGCTCCACGGGCTCGTTGCCGTCGTACGAACCCTCCGAGTGCACGTGCGGGTCTATCGACAGCACCGCCCGGTCCTCGCTCATTACCCACACCTACTCGGCCCACCGCTAAGAACTTCGTGCCCAGGCTGGTGGTAGCGGGCGGCACGGCGGTCGCTCGCGGTCGTGGCAGCGCGAGAATGTAGCGTCCGGACGGAGTCCGCGCGAGCAGAGCGAGCGCGGGCACGTCCGGTCGTTTTGAGCGAGCGCTAGCGAGTGAAAAACGTCCGGACGGAGATTTGAACTCCGGTCCCTGGCTCCGCAAGCCAAGAGGATAGTCCACTACCCTACCCGGACTCACTCTGTCGTAGCCCGGACTTACGTAAAGCGGTTACGATTCGGGGTGCACGCACAGTCCGTAGGTTCAAACCGGAGGCCGCGCCATCCTGCCGTGTGCCATCCACGACCCGCGGACGGAGACGGCGGAATTCCCCAAGGACAACGCTTATGCGCGGCTCGCGTCTGGGGTGAACTACGATTATGGGCGACGACATCGAGGACGTCTACGGGGACCTCGACACCGACGTGTCCCTCGAGGAGTTCCGGGACGCCGTCGAGTCGAAGGTCGAACAGATGGGCGGACTGGCCGACGAGGAGACGGCCGCCATGCTCATCGCCCACGAGCTCGAGGACGGCGAGGTCAACGGCGTCGCGGACGTCGAACCCGAGATGGACGAGGTGAAGTTCATCGCGAAGGTGACGAGCGTCGGCGACGTGCGGACGTTCGAGCGCGACGACGACGAGGACCCGGAGGGCCGCGTGGTCAACGTCGACGTCGCCGACGAGACCGGCAGCGTCCGGCTGTCGCTGTGGGACGAGCAGGCCGAGGGTGCCAAAGACCAACTGGAAGTCGGCGACGTACTCCGCGTGAAGGGTCGTCCGAAGGACGGCTACAACGGCATCGAGGTCAGCGCCGACCAGGTCGAGGTGGACAACGACGAGGAAGTCGACGTCCCGGTGCAGGACGAGTACCGCGTCGAGGACCTCTCGCTGGGCATCTCGGACGTGAACCTCACGGGCGAAGTGCTGGGCACCGAGGAGGTGCGGACGTTCGACCGCGACGACGGCAGCGAAGGGAAGGTCTCGAACGTCGTGCTCGGCGACGAAACCGGGCGCGTGCGCGTCACGCTCTGGGACGACCAGGCCGAGACCGCGACCGAACTCTCGCAGGGCGAGGTCGTCGAGGTCGTGGACGGCTACGTCCGCGAGCGCGACGGCAGCCTCGAACTCCACGTCGGCGACCGCGGCGCGGTCGAGCCCGTCGACGCGGACGTCGCGTTCGTACCGGACACCACACCCATCGAGAACCTCGAACTCGACGACGTCGCCGACATTTCGGGCGTCATTCGCTCCGCCGACCCCAAACGTACGTTCGACCGCGACGACGGCAGCGAAGGTCAAGTCCGGAACGTGCGCGTGCAGGACGACACGGGCGACATCCGCGTGGCGCTGTGGGGCGACAAGGCCGACCTCGACATCGGCCCGGGCGACGAGGTGGCGTTCGTGGACGTCGAGATTCAGGACGGCTGGCAGGACGACATCGAGGCGTCCGCGGGCTGGCAGTCGTCGGTCATCCCGCTCGCAGACGGCGCGACGACCGGCGACGACGGTGGCGACTCGAGCAGTAGTCCAACTGGACTGTCGGCATTCGAGGACGGCAACGACCCGAGCAGCGACGACGCTGACGACGGCTCGTCGAGCGAGGACGGCGACACCGACGACGGCGAAGAAGTCGAGTTCACGGGCGTCGTCGTGCAGGCCCAGAACCCCGTCATTCTGGACGACGGCGCGGAGACTGTGAGCGTGGAGACGGACGCGGACGTGACGCTCGGGCAGGAAGTGACCGCCCGGGGGCTCCTCCAGGACGGCCGCCTCCGCGCCGAGGAGCTACACTAGTCCCACTCGGCGTCGTCCGGGTGGTTGTCCGCGTTCGTCTCCTCGCGGGCTTCCTGGTAGCGCTCCTCGTCCTCGTGCTCGATTTCCTCCTTGATTCGTTCCTCCCGATACTCCTCGTCGGCTTCGCGGCGCTCCTCGACGACCTCCTCGGCTTCCTCCTCGTCGGCGTCGACCTCCTGGTCGGCGGTTTCTTCGGCGTTCGCCTGGTGGGGATTTTTCGCCATATCCAGTGGTTTGGGTGCAGTTCCCAAATGCGTGGTGGCGGAATGCGTTTCAACGGAAACAGTTAAGCGTGCGACAGCCACCCATTGACGCATGAGCGTCGAACTCCCGTTCGCGCCGGTCGACACCATCATCCGGCGACACGCGGGTGACTTGCGGGTGAGCGCTGACGCGGCCGAGGAACTCGCACGGCGCATCCAGCGCCGCGGCGCATCGCTCGCGCAGGACGCCGCCGAACGCGCGGCCGCGGACGGCCGAAAGACCCTGATGGCGGCGGACTTCGGCGTCGACGAGGTGCCCGACGCCGACGAACTCACGCTGCCGGTCGCGCCGGTCGACCGCATCGCGCGTCTCGACCTCGACGACCGGTTCCGCGTCTCCAAGGACGCCCGGGTCGCGCTCGCGGACCTCCTGGAGTCGTTCGCCTCGGACGCCGCGCAGGGCGCTGCCGTGCTCGCCGAGCACGCGGGACGACGCACCGTACAGGCCGAGGACGTCCAGACGTACTTCGAGCTCGTGGAATGAGATTCGGGTTCAGCGAGACGTGTCTCGCACACGACCCGGGCCCGCGCCACCCCGAGAGCCCGGACCGGCTGCGCGCCATCAAGCGCGGGCTCGCCAAGCGCCACAGCGTCACCTACGAAGGTGCCACGCCCGCCACCGAAGCCGACGTCGCGGCGGTCCACGACCCCGCGTACGTCGACGAGATTTGCGAGTTCTGTGAGTCCGGTGGCGGTGACTGGGACCCGGACACGACCGCCTCCGAGGAGACGTGGCCGGCCGCGCTCGCCAGCGCGGGCCTCGCAAAGGACGCCACGCGCGCGGCGGTGAACGGCGCGGACGGCCGGAACACGCCGTTCGCGCTCGGCCGGCCACCAGGCCACCACGCGGTCTTCGACGACGCGATGGGCTTCTGTTTCCTGAACAACGCCGCCGTCGCCGCCCAGTACGCCCTCGACGACCTCGGCGCGGACCGCGTCGCCATCTTCGACTGGGACGTCCACCACGGCAACGGCACGCAGGACATCTTCTACGACTGCAGCGACGTCTTCTACGCGTCCGTGCACGAGGACGGCCTCTACCCGGGGACCGGTGACGCCGACGAGTACGGCGAGGGTGACGGCGTCGGCTCGACGCTGAACGCGCCGTTCCCCGCGGGCTCCGGGGACGCGGATTTCTGTGCGGCGTTCGACGAACTGCTCGAACCCGCACTCGCCGAGTTCGACCCGGACGTCTTCCTCGTGAGCGCGGGCTTCGACGCGCACCGCCACGACCCAATCTCGCGGATGCACGTCACCACCGAAGGCTACGGCCTGCTCGCCGACCGCGTCCGGACGCTGGCCGACGCGACGGACGGCTCGAAGTACGCTGCGAGTTCCACACCGAACCCGTCCGCGAGTTCCGAAACCGCCTCGCCAGCGAGCACTTCGTAGTCGCCGGCTTCGACGATGGATTCGACGTGCGCGCCGAGAGCGACGTCTTCGAGTTGGGTCTCGACGAACTCCCGGGCGGTCGTGACGGCGCGTTCGCGCTCGACGACGTACCGGTCGCCGTCGAGGAACGGACCTGCGGCGTCGCTGTCCGCGTACTTCTCGTAGAACCCCTGCGCGTGTCCGCCGACGTGGACGGGTGGCCCCTCGTGGCGCTCGACTTCCGGGAGCTCGCTCACGGACAGCTCCGCGAACAGCACCGCGCGGTCCTCGGCCCACGTCGCCGCGCGCAGCACCTCGAACCCCCCGATTTCGAGTCCGCGCACGAGCCCGTCCCGGGAGCGATACAACTGCGGGTAGAGTTGGTCTTCCACGAGGTCCGGCGCCTCGAAGACGACCGCCAGCGGTGTCGTCCCGCGCTCGGCAACGTACTCGCGGACCGCCTCCGCGCCGAGCGGGTCGGGCGTCGTCGGCTCGAAGACGCTCTCGTCGGGGTCGGCGAGGAACTCGCGGACGTAGTGCTGGACGCGCGCGACGTTCTCCGCGGAGACGACCGCGGCAACGTTGCGCTCCGGGTCGGTCGGGTCGACGACCACCAGCGGGTCGTCGAACTCCGCTTCCGCGTGGTCCTCGGGGTCGAGGACGACCGGCGGCTGCCAGCCCCGAATCGCGTCCAGCGTCTCCCGAAATCCGCCGTACTCCAGCACGAGCAGTTCCGTGAGATAGCCTGAGAACCCCTGCGTCCGGAGGTCGCTGCCGTACGCGCCGATGCCCTTCAGGAACTGCTTGAACAGCCGCACGTCGCCGGCGTCCGCCTCGCTCAGGCGCGCTTCGAGGTACGCGTTGTGGAACGGCGTGCGGTCGACCGCCGACTGGATGTCGGTCGCGGACTCCAGCCGGTAGCACGGCACGAGGTCGACGTCGTACCCCTCGAACGTCCCCTTCACGTAGGGGTGTTCGGCGTACTCCTCGCGGCCTTCCGGCAGCACGCCGTTCCCGATTTCGAGCCCGTACTCCTGCAGTTCCTCGCGCGGCAGGTCCGGCGGGAATCGCACGAACAGGTCGATGTCACGGTCGCCCGCGACCCACGTCCCGCGCGCCGTGCTCCCGACCTGCATGACATCCGCCTCGACGGGCAACTCCGCGATGGCGTCCCGCGCTCGGTCGGCCAGTCGCTCTGCGGCCTCGGCGAGCGCGCGCCGTTCGGCCGGCGTCGGGTCCACGCGCTCGCGGACGGCGTCGAGGACCGTCTCGAAGTCGCTCATGCGGCCGAATTCACGCGGCCGCGCCTAAGCCGTGTCGATGCCCGAGCCTGCTGGCGAAACGAAAGCCATTTCAAAACGCACCGGGTAGAAACGGGTGCGAGCCGCCATAGCTCAGTTGGTAGAGCACCTGGTTGTTACCCAGGTTGTCCCAGGTTCGAGCCCTGGTGGTGGCGTGAATTTCTGCGAAATTCACGGCCCGAGAGACGTAGTCTCTCGACGGCGTACTTCTCTCACCGGCTGCTCGCGCAGCGACGGCTGCGCGACAGCCGTAATCGTAGTCGCTGAAAGGGCTCGTGCCCGAGAGTCGCAGCCCGCGTGGTTCGAAAGGCGTTTCGCGCCTTTCGTCATCACGAGAGAGCTTTGCTCTCTCGAACGACAGCCGGGCGACGCGAGGCGAGCAGGAACGTCTCTCGACGTTGCCAGACTACGTCTGGCGGGCCGAGGAACTTCGTTCCTCGACGGCGCTTCTTCCACACTCACTCGCGCCGCGCCGACTGCGCTGTCGTGGAATCCCGACAGGCTAAAGGTTCGGCCACGGGAAGCGGTGTGCGAGGGGCCTTAGCTTAGTCTGGTTCAAAGCCCCCGGCTCATATCGGCGCTCGTCTCTAAGCGGGTGTCGTGGGACACCGGGTGAGCGGTGGTTCAAATCCGCCAGGCCCCATGCAGGTGTCGCTCGCTACGGCGAGCGACGACGAACCGGTTGGCGGATTTGGACCCTGGAAGTCGCGCGCAGCGAACGGAGTGAGCGAGCACGTCTTCCTCTGGTTCACAATCCGCCAGGCCCTCCTCTCGCTGTGCGTCAGCTTCGACGAACTCGAAGCGCGCGCCGCCGCTCGCGCTGTCGGTCACGACGACGTCCCAGCCGTGGGCGTGCGCGACTTCCGCGACGATGGCGAGCTCGAACCCCGTTCCCTCGGGGGTCGTCGAGTAGCCCCGCTCGAAGACGGGCTGCCGTTCCTCCTCGGGGATTCCGGGGCCGTCGTCCTCGACGTAGAAGCCGTCGTCGAGGTTGCCGACCGTCGCCGCCGCCAACTCGGCGTCGGTGTAGCCGGTCACGTTCCCGGCGGCCCGGTTCCCCACCACGACGGCTCCGTCCTCTCGAACTCCAGAAACACGTCGTCGAGCGCGTCCAGAAACGGGGACTCCGGCGCGTCACTCATCGGCAATCACGTACTCGGCACCGCGTCGCGCGTTCATCTCTACTTCGCTACTGACGACGCGGCCACCTGAACGCACCGGCCGAACTCGGTCCCGGGTGGGGACGGGCACCGAGACCAATATAGTACTCCTAGCAGGCTTCTATACGAGCGCTGTCGAAGCCACGGCTATGCCACAGTCTGCCACTCGGGGGGACGGGACCGCCGCGACCGCGAGCTTCGGGGAGTGGATTCTCGACGCGCGCCGCGCGCTCCGCCGCGAGCGCCACATCCTCCAGACGGAAGCAAACGCGTTCGGGCGGTTCTGTCGGCGCGTCCAGTCGGTCGACGCCGACGCCGGGGCGGCCGACTCGGTGCCCGCTCGGTCGGCGACGACCACGCTCGCCGCTCGAAGCGACCACGCCGACAGCACCGCGAGCGCCGCGATTCGGGAGGCGTACGTCGAGACGGTCATGGACACCCCGCATTACGCGGCCGAGTACGGCGACACCTACTGGGAGAGCGTGGCCTCGGAGTTCGGTGCGGAGTTGGCGATGGTGCTCCGGCAGGCCGCTCGCGTGACGCCGCTCCTGCGCGACCAACTGCTCGCCGCGGGCCGCGAGTCCAAACGCAGCCGCAAGCGACTCCGCTCGGACCTCGACGACGAGGCGAGCGCGCTCGACGACGCCGAGCGGACGCTTCACGCGGTCCACGAGGACCTGGTGGCGATTCGCTCGCGGCCGTTCTACGGCTGTCCGCCGCACGAACTCCGGCAGCTCCTCGCGGACCTCGATGCCCTCGAAGCCGACTGCCAGGACCTCGCCGTCCGCCGCCAGGCGGGCGACCTCGAACCGAAGACCGTCCACGTGCCGTCGGCGGCGGCGCGCCCGCTCAACGAGTATCTCTACCAGTCGCTGTCGTCCTCGCATCCGCTGTTGAGTGCAATCGGGCGCGCGAGCGACGAGGTCGTCACTACAGCCCGACGAGTCCGTCGCGCGCTCCCGCCCGAATCAGAAACCGCCGAATACGGCGGATAGAGGGCTTCTTCTGGGAATTAGTCTACCGCAGCAAGCAGCGATTCGACCTGACAAGACATTTACCGGGGGAGTCGGTATGAGCCACTGCCGGGTAGGGGTACCCGTAGTTCTTTCGTCGCTGCACCCGCCAGCGGCAGCCTCGTCGACGCGTACTGCCCGACGGGAAACGCTTACCCGCGCCCGCGCCGTCTCCCCGGGTATGTCCGGGCTGAATCTCGACCCGGTGCAGCTCGACCGCTACTCGCGACACATCATCATGGACGACGTCGGTGCCGAGGGGCAGAAACGCCTGCTCGACGGCGACGTGCTCGTGGTGGGCGCGGGCGGTCTGGGCGCGCCGGTCATCCAGTACCTCGCGGCCGCGGGCGTCGGCCGGCTCCGCATCGTCGACCACGACGACGTCGAGCGCTCGAACCTCCAGCGCCAAATCATCCACGCAGACGCCGACATCGGCCGCCCGAAGGCCGAGAGCGCTCGCGAGTACGTCGAGGACCTCAACCCCGACGTGGACGTCGACGCGCACGTCACGCGCCTCGACCAGTCGAACGTCGGCGAGTTCCTCGACGGCGTCGACTACGTGGTGGACTGTTCGGACAACTTCGCGACGCGCTACCTCGTCAACGACGCGTGTGTGCTCCGCGACATCCCGTTCAGCCACGCCGCCATCTACCGCTTCGAGGGCCAGGCCATCACGTACGAACCCGGGAACGCCTGCTACCGCTGCCTGTTCCCGGAGGCACCACCCGAGGGGACGATTCCGGACTGCGCGACCGCGGGCGTCCTCGGCATCCTCCCCGGGACGATGGGCTGCATTCAGGCCACCGAGTGCGTGAAGGGATTGCTCGACTACGGCGAGCGCCTCACCGGCCGCCTCCTCTTCTACGACGCCGGCGACATGTCCTTCGAGACCGTGCCAGTCGCGAAGAACCCCGACTGTCCAGTCTGTGGCGACGACCCCGCCATCGACTCCGTCGCGGACGTCGAGTACGTCGAAGGCTGCACCGTCCCATCGTAACGCCTACCCGCCGCTCGCGCTCTCCTCGTGCCCGACCGCCCAGCCGAAGACGTCGCGCGCCTCCTCGACGATTGGCCGGAAGTGGCCCGCGGCCTCGTAGACCGTGAGGTCGGCGTCCGGCACCGCGCTGGCGACGCGTTCGCCCGCCGCGACCGGGACGTTGGTATCGACTTTCCCGTGGAACACGCGCGTCGGCACCGTGACGTCCGCGAGGTCGAAGTCCCACGCGCCGTAGAGCACGCTGTAGTCGGTTGCTAGCGGTGTCGTCCCCTGACGCAGTCCCTCGCGGAAGTCAGCTAGGAGCACGCGCCCGCTCTCGCCGCGCCGCGGGTCCGCGAGGTCCGTGTCGGGTTCGCCGACCACGTCCGTGAACGAGTCCGCGCTCGCGACGGTGCGCGCCATCAGCCAGACGAGCGGCCGGCCGAACTGCGGCGACACCCGCGACGCGGACGCCAGCGCACGCTCGAACCCTAGGTCGCCGCGCGCAGAGCCGGGCGGCCCGATGCCAGAGACGACGGCACAGCCCGTCACACGCTCGGGATTGTGCGCGGCGCACGCCAGCGCGTACGGCCCACCCCCGGAGAAGCCGACGACGGCGTACTCCTCGATGTCGAGGTCGTCGGCGAGCGCCGCCACGTCGGCGGCCCAGTCCGCGAACCCCCGACCGGGCTGGCGGTCGGACGCGCCGAATCCCGGGCGGTCGGGCGCGATTACTCGCGCGCCGACGTCGGCTTTCGCGTCGCGGCCGAGCTGTCCGGAGATTCGGGACCCCGGCGTGCCGTGACAGAAGAACACGGGCGTGTCGTCGGGGTCGCCGTACTCCACGTAGGCCAGCGTGCGGCCGTCGGGCAACTGTACCTCCTCGGTCGGAACGTCGTCGCGCAGGTCGGGGACCATCCCGTTCGGGTGGTTCTCGGCCGCCGAGAAAAACGTTGTCCGGCTCAGTACTCGTTCAGCTCGACGAGCCGGTCGGCGATGCGGTGGGCGCCGCGCACTTCCCGGTTCGTCGTAGCTCACCCGTGATTTTTTACTGGCCCTCTCCGCAGACCCAGTATGGGAAACGATAGCAACCTCGACGAGGAGTTCGCGGACGAACTCGTCAGCGTCTGCCGAACCACGGTCGGCGACCGCCTCCGGAGCGTCACGTACTTCGACACCACCCACGAGCAGCAGATCTACCTCCGCGACGACCTCGAATCCGGCGCGAACATCGTCGGATTCGCGAACGAGGAGCGCAGCGGCTTCAAGTCCAAGCGCATCTACGAGGACACCGAACTCGGCGACTACCAGTTCACCATCCGCGCGTTCGAGCACGGCTACCTCACGCGCGTCATCCACGGCTACCACGGCGCGTTCGTCACCACCGACCGCCTGCCGACGGACCGCTTCGAGGAACTCGCCAGCGCCGTCGACAGCGTGCTCGGCGAGTACGACACCGCGTGGCTGCGCCCGGACTGACGACGCCAGCGCTCCCTACAACTGCGCGGCGGTCTCGCGGAACAGCCCGTCCAGAATCTCGGGCGTCGTCGGGTGGTACGCGCGGTCCGGGAGCTCCCGGACGTCCATCGCTCCCTCCAGAATCACCTGCATCGTCTTCGCCATCGCGTCCGCGTCGTAGTGGAGGCCGTGGTAGCCGAGCACGGTGCCGTCGTCGGCGTCCACGACCAGCCGCGCCGTCCCTCGCGAGGCGACCTTCGCTTTGAACACGCCGTCGTCGCTGGCGTCGCGTTGCGCGGTCACGACTTCGTGGCCTTCCGCGCGCGCCTGCTCGGCCGTCAGCCCGAGTGACGCGAACGGGTAGACGCCCGCGCCCGAGAACATCACCTTGTGCGGGAGCGGGTCGTACTCTTCTAGGGGTTCACCAGCCTCGCGGTGGGCGACGTTCCGGCCCGCGAGGTACCCCTCCTCTTTGGCCGTGTGCAGGAGCATGCGGTCGCCGACGGCGTCACCGACGACGAACACGCGGTCGTCGTCCGTGGCCTGCATCGTGTCCCCGACCCAGCCTGAATCCGGGGAGAGCGCGGTTCTCTGTATTCCGTCCGGGAACGACGGTTTGCGGCCCGTGAACAGGAACAACTGGTCGCCCGCGGCGACGGAGCCGTCGTCGAGGTGGACGCGTGCGCCGCCATCCGCCGTCGCCTCGACGCGCTCCTCGCGGACCTCCGTGCGAATCTCGACGCCGAACTCCTCGCGGTACATCTCCAGCAGTTCCTCGCCGAACGACGGATGGTAGTCGTCCAGCGGCCGGTCGTCGTGCTCGATGACGGTGATGTCCATCCCCGCCGCTTCCGTGAGGTACGGGACGAGTTCGAGGCCGACGTAGCCGAACCCCATCACGACCCCGGAGTCCGGGAACTCCGTCGCGTCGAGCACGTCCCGGCTCCCCATCCAGTCCACGTCGTCGATGCCCGGGAGGCCGGGGACATTCAGCGTCGACCCGGTCGCGAGCACGACGTAGTCCGCTTCGACGCGCTCGCCGCCCACGTCCAGCGTGCGGTCGTCGACGAACTCGACGGTTTCGTGGTGGAACGCGACGTTGTCGCGGTCCGCGAGATCGTGGACCGCGCTCCGGCGGTGCTCGGCGTATCCGAGCACGTTGTCGTCCTTCCGCTCGACGACCGCGTTCAGGTCGACGTCCGGCACGCTCCCGACCAGCCGGTCGTCGTGGCGCGCCTGATAGCGGTGCGCGACCGCCGATAGCACCTCCTTCGAGGGCATGCACCCGCGGAGGATGCAGAGCCCGCCACCGGGCTCGCCGTCGTCGACGAGTGTCAGTTCCACGTCCGCCTCGGCCAACGCTTCGGCGGCCGCGACGCCCGCGCTCCCGTACGCTCCGACGACGACTACGTGCGGTCGCGTCATAGTCGACTCGACGAGCGCCCGCGAGAAATGGTTTCGGCCCGGAGCGACGCGCGCCGGAGTCGGCCGCGCCGAGAGAATGTGCGGAAGTCGGTTCGCAGTCGCTACTGCCGGAGCGCGTACAGCGCCGCGCCGAGCACCGCGACCAGCGCGGTGCCGAGACCGAATCCGGGCGCGCCGCCGCCGGTCTCGCCGCCGTCGCCACCAGACTCGGTGGTGTCTGCGGCCGTCGTCTCGGCGGTGGTCGTCGTCTCACTCGTCACCGTGCCCTGCGCCGTCTGCGTCGTTTCGGTGGTTTCGCTCCCCGTCATCTCGATGGTGCGCTTCGAGAAGTGGCTGAGCGCGACGTACACCTTCGCCTTCGACGACGCGGTCGACGACTGCTTCACCATGTACCGCGAGGCGTCGCCGCCGATTGCGCCCTCCAGTTCGCTGTACGCGGACGCTTCGACGGCGGCTTCGCCGTCCACCGCCACGTTGAGGTCGGAGACGGTCCCGACCGCGGCCTCACTGACGCTCGTGACGACGATTTTCCCGCGCTCGCGGGTGCGGTTGACGGTCACGCGAACGGTGTCCTCGGCGGCCTGCTCGGCCGCGATGGCCGTCTGCTGGCTGTACGTCACCGTGTCAGTCACCATCTCGCCGTCCTGCTGTTCGACGTACACCTCGCCGGTCGCCGTCCCGGACGCGATGTACTCCTCGGTCTGGTCGTCCTCGCTGGACTTCTCCTCGGGGTACGCGCGGAACACGAGCCGCGAGTTGCTGTCGAGCCGCGCGGAGACGTCGCCGTCCTCGTTGACGGTTACGGAGCCGTTCCCGACGACCACGAACGTCCCCTGGGTGCCGTTCGCCGTCGTCACCTCGACCTGACTGTCGGACTCGCTCTCGGCCGTCGTTCCCTCGGAGACGTTCGCCACGACCACCTGGCTGTTGCCGCCCGCCGCCACGACGAGGATGCCGTGGTCGTTGTCGTGGGCGGTCATCGACGCCGACCCTTCGGCGGCGATTTCGGCTCCGGCGTTCGCGCTCGTCCGCATCGAGAGCGCGCTCCCGGCGATGCTCGTCACCGTCGAGAGGTCGACGCCGACGTCCACGCCGACGCCGCCGTCGGTGGCGGACTCCGACTGGACTTTCACGCTGTCGAGGGCGGCGTCCCCGCCGACGCTGTAGTTCACCACGGCGTTCTGCCGGACGTCGAACTGCACGTGCGTCCCGGCGTACGCCGACCCACTCTGTGCCTCTGACACTGCGCCACTGCCCTGCGTACTGGTCGCTGCCGCCGCGGCAGCCGTCGTCCCGGCGCTCGCGACGACCAACACCGTCAGCAGTGCAGCGGTCGCTGTTCGTTTCATCGCGTTCGAACCGGAGTGCACTCGGACAAAAACGCCTTGCGGCCACGTGTTATCCCGCCTACCCGACAAACAGGTAACCGTTTCCGACGGGTCGGCTGGCGACCGCGCGCGTCAGCGGTTGATTGCCGCGCCCTCGCCCGCCAGCACGCCCTCGACCTCCTCGCGCGTGACCAGCGCGGTGTCGCCGGGCATCGTGCGCTTCAGCGCCGCGGTCGCCGCGCCCCACTCCAGGGCGTCCCGCACGTCGCCACCCTCGATGCGGCGCGCGAGGAACCCACCGACGAAGGCGTCGCCCGTGCCGACCGCGTCGTACGTGTCGGCCTCGAACGCTGGCTGCTCGTAGACGTCGCCGTCGTGGACCGCGAGCGCGCCGTCCGCGCCCAGCGTCACGATTACCGTCTCGAAGCCAAACTCGTCGGCCAGCCCGCGCCCGATTTCGCCGGTGTTCCCCTCGCGGGCGAGCACGTGGCGGGCGTCTCGCTCCGCGACGACGAGCACGTCCACGTCCGGGAACAGCGTCTCCAGCACCTCGCGGGCTTCCTCGCGCTCCCAGAGCTTCGCGCGGTAGTTCACGTCCAGCGCCGTCGTCGTCCCCGCGGCCTTCGCGCGCTCCAGCAGCGTGGCGGTGGTCTCCGCGAGCGTCTCCGAGAGTGCGGGCGTGATGCCGCTCGTGTAGAAGTACTGTGCCGCGTCGACGCGCTCGGTCGCGAGCTCGTCGGGCGTCGCGGTCGTCACCGCGGCGTTCGCGCGGTCGTAGACGACGTTCGTCCCGCGGGGCTCGCCCGCCTGTTCGAGGTAGTACGTGCCCTGCCGCCCGGTCTCGCTCCACGCCACGTCGGGCTCGGTGCCCTGCGCACGCAGCGTCGCCGTCACCTTCCGGCCCAGCGGCGAGTCCGGGAGCTTCGACAGCCACGCGGTGTCCGCGCCGAGCCGGCCGGCGTTCACCGCGACGTTGCTCTCCGCGCCCGCCGCGCGGAACTGTAGTTCGGTCGCGCGCTCCAGTCGCTCCTGTCCGGGTGGCGAGAGCCGGAGCAGGGTCTCGCCGAACGTCACGAGGTCCATACCCCGCGGTACGGCGGCCGGGGTTTAGTTCCCGCCGTCTTCGCGTCGCCGCCCGCCGTGCCCGGGGTAGTCGCGCTCGAAGCGCTCGGCGAGTTCGTCGGCGTCCACGCGAATCAGCGTCGGCCGGCCGTGCGGGCACGCGTACGGGTTCTCGCAGCCGGCCAGTCGCTCCAGCAGCGCCACGACCGACCCTTCTGTCAGCGACGTGTTCCCGGTCACGGCGGGCCGACACGCGAGGTCCGCGAGCAGGTCGTCCGCGGCGTCCGCGACCGGGTCACCGCCCGCGTCCGCCACGAAGTCCGCGAGCACGTCCCGCGCCAACTCGGGGTCGAGTACGTCCGCCAGCACCGCCGGCACCGCCGTTACGCGTGCTGTCCGCCCCGACAACTCCGCATCGAATCCGAGCGAGCGCAGGTCCTCGATTGCCGCGTCGAAGACCGCCGCCTCCCCCGCCGTCAACTCCAGTTCGACCGGCGAAACGAGCGCCTGCGACGCGCCGCCGACTTGCTCGCGCAGCCGCTCGTAGTGGACGCGCTCGTCGGCCGCGTGCTGGTCGACGAGCACGAGTCCGTCGTCGGTCTCCGCGACGACGTACGTCTCCGCCAACTGGCCGAGCACGCGCAACTCCGGCAGCGAATCGAAGTCGTCCGCTGCGTCCTCGTCGTCCGCCCCGTCGGACTGCTCCGTGAGTCGCGCGTTCTCCGTCGGCGCGTCGAACGACGAACGAGTGCTCGCGCGCTCGCTGGATTCGCTATCGCTCGTCGTCGCGTCTCCCGTCGACTCGCTCGTGTTCGACTCCCGTTCAGTCCCGCTCGGCTTCCGCTCGGTCGACTCGGGCTCGCTGTTCGACAGCGAGTCCGTCACGCGGCTCTGGTGTTCCGCGCTCTCGACGGCGACGTCCGCGGGCGCGCTGGACGTGTCGGCCTCGCGCGTCGCCCCTTCCGCAGAATTCTCGCTCTCGTCGCGGTCGTTCGCGGGCGAAATCGTCGCGTCTCCTGGTTTCGACGCACCCCGCGGTGCCTGCGAGCGCACGATGCCGGCGTCCAGCAGCGCGTCACGTACCGCGTCCTCGACGGCTGCCTGCACGCCATCTTCTTGCTCGAACCGGACCTCCATCTTTCGCGGGTGAACGTTCGCGTCCACACCGTCTGTCTCCACGAACAGCACCGTGAACGGGTAGCGGTCCGCGGCGAGTTGGCCGCCGTAGGCGTCGAGGACGGCTTCGCGGAGCACCGAGTCGCGGACCGAGCGGCCGTTCACGTACGTCGCGAGGTACTCGCGGGTCGAACGCGTCGTCTCCGGCTCCGAGACGTAGCCGTGCACGCGCTCGACTGGGCCCTCGGGTGTCGCGTCCACCGGAACGAGCGATTGGGCGACCTCACGGCCGTACACCGACAGCGCCGCGTCCCGTACGTCCCCGCTGCCGGTCGTCGCGAACACCTCGCGGCCGTCGTGGGTCAGCGACACCGCTACGTCCGGGTTCGCGAGCGCGTATCGCGTCACCGCGCGGTTGACGTGCGCGAACTCCGTCGCCGGCCGCTTGAGGTACTTCCGGCGCGCCGGCGTCTCCGCGAACAGGTCCGCGACCTCCACCGTGGTCCCGGCCGGCCGCCCAGCCGGCTGTACGTCCCCGACGCCGCCGTGTTCGACGGCGAGCGTCGACCCGGAGTCGCCCGCGTCCCGGGCGCGCGTCGTCACCGTCATCCGGGAGACCGAGCCGATGGTGTAGAGGGCTTCACCCCGGAAGCCAAGCGTCGCCACGGCGTCCAGCTCGCTGGCGTCGCTGAGCTTGCTCGTCGTATGCTGGTGGACCGCCGCGCGAAGGTCCTCGCCGGTCATCCCGTGGCCGTCGTCGGCGACGACGATTCGGTCGCGGCCGCCGCTGGCCACGGTGACGTCGATGCTCGTGGCGTCCGCGTCGAGGCTGTTCTCCACGAGCTCCTTCACCACGCTCGCGGGTCGCTCGACGACCTCGCCCGCCGCAATCTGGGCTACGGTCGCGTCGTCCAGCTCCCGGATGCGGTCGCCGTCAGTCATACTCGCCGGCAGGCGGCCCGCGCGTATCAATCCCGCGCTGCTACTCCTCCAGCCGCCGCTGCCACTCCTGCACGCGCGAGAGCAGTTCCACGGGCGGCGTCTCGTCCACGTCCACGTCACGGAGGTTGTCGAGGACTTCACGCGCCTCGGGGTCGAGTTCCGTTGCCTCGCCGCCGTCCGCCGCGCTCTCTGCCTCTGCTGCCGGCTCACTCGCGCTGCCCGCGTCGAACTCGCCGGAGTCGAGGTCGAACACCGCCTGCACGGGTTCGCTCGCGGAGCCGCGTGCTTCGACGGCTTTCTCCTCGCGGAGGCGGTCCAGTACCTCCCGCGAGCGGTCCACGACCGGGTCGGGAACGCCTGCGAGATCCGCAACGTGGACGCCGTACGAGCGGTCGGTCGCGCCGTCCCGGACTGTCCGCAGGAACGTCACGTCACCGTCGCGCTCCTCGGCGGCGACGTGGACGTTCGCGACGTCCGCGAGGTGATCGGCGAGCGCCGTCAGCTCGTGGTAGTGCGTCGCGAACAGGGTTTTCGCCCTGACTTCGTTGTGCAGATACTCCGTGGCTGCCCACGCAATCGAGATGCCGTCATAGGTCGCCGTCCCCCGCCCGACCTCGTCCAGAATCACGAGCGAGCGCTCGGTCGCGGCGTGGAGGATGCGGCTCAGCTCCTGCATCTCCACCATGAACGTCGAGCGGCCCTGCGCGAGTTCGTCCAGCGCGCCGACCCGCGTGTAGATGCCATCCACGAGCCCGATGCGGGCGCTGTCCGCGGGGACGTAGCTGCCGACTTGCGCGAGCAGGACGATGAGCGCGACCTGCCGCATGTACGTCGACTTCCCGCTCATGTTCGGGCCAGTGACGACGAGGAACCGTCTCCCTTCGCCGAATCGGGCGTCGTTCGGCACGAACTCGGTGGTCTGCTCGACGACGGGGTGGCGGCCGCCCTCGATTGCGAGGTCGTCGCCGTCCACGAGGTCGGGGCTCACCCAGCGGTTCGCGGCGGCGTGCTCGGCGAGGCTGGCGAGCGCGTCCAGTTCGGCGAGCGCGCGGCCGACGCGCTGGAGCGCTTCGGCGTGCCCGCCGACCCATTCGCGCAGGTCGTCGAACAGCTCGTACTCGAGGTCGCCGCGCTCCTCCTCGACGCGCAGAATCCGGCGCTCGCGCTCTTCGAGCTCCTCGGTGGTGTACCGCGTGGAGTTCTTCAGCGACTTCACCTCGCGGTACGCCTCGGGCACCGCGTCGGTCTCGGACTTGCCGACCTGGATGTAGTAGCCGTCGGTCTTGTTCCGGTCGACCTGCAAGTGCGTGATGCCCAGCCGGTCTTTCTCGCGGGTAGCGAGCCCGTCCAGCCACTCCTCGTGCTCGCGGGCTTCTTGCAGCAGTTCGTCGAGTTCGTCGTCGTAGCCCTCCCGCAGCAGCCCGCCCTCGCGGAGCGTCTTCGGTGGGTCGTCGGCGAGCGCGGCGTCCAGTTCGGCGCGCACGCCTGCGGCCGCCTCGCGGTCCACGCCGTCGAGAACCTCCGTCACGGGCGAGTCCGCGAGGTCGGGGTCGGATTCGAGTGCGTCCGCGGCCTCGGGGAGCGCCGCCAGCGTCTCCCGGATTCGGAGCAGGTCCGTCGCGTCGGCGCGCCCGCCAGCCGCCCGGCTCGCGAGGCGTTCGAGGTCGTAGACGTCGCCGAGCACGTCCCGGAGCGCGTCACGCGCGAGCGGCGCGTCCGCGAGCGCGCCGACCGCGGCCTGCCGGCGCGCCAGTTCCGCACGGTCCCGGAGCGGACGGGTCAGCCACGCCTGGAGGCGTCGGCCGCCCGCCGCCGACACCGTGTGGTCGAGGGTAGCGAACAGTGACCCGTCGCCGTCCCCGCCCATCGTCGCGGTGAGTTCGAGGTTGCGCTGGGTCGTCGCGTCCAGTTCCACGTGGTCGTCCGCGCGGTACGGCTGGAGGCGGGTCAGCGACGCCAGCACGCCCGCGTCCGTCGCCGCCACGTAGTCGATGGCCGCACCCGCCGCCCGCGCTGCCGGACTGTCGCTGTCGACGCCGAGGCTGTCGAGCGCGCCGTCGCCGAACTGCTCGCGCACGCTGTGGGCGGCCTTCCCGGGCGCGAACGCCGACGCCTCGTGCAGCGTCAGCGTCGCGTCCGCGCGCTCCCGGAGCGCGCCGAGGAAGTCGTCGTCGCTGCGCAACTCCGGACCGGGCAGCACCTCCTCGGGGCTGAAGCGGTGGAGTTCCGTCAGCACGTCCGTCTCCGTCTCGGCGTCCGCGACGTGGAACTGGCCCGTCGTCACGTCCACGAACGCCAGCCCCCACGCGTCGCCGCGGACGACCGCCGCGAGGTAGCGGGTGTCCGCGCCGGTCACATCCACGAACGTCCCCGGCGTGGCGATTCGGGTGATTTCGCGTTCGATGTCGTCGGCGCCATCCTCGACTTGGTCGGCGATGGCGACCCGGTAGCCGCGCTCGACGAGCGTCGCGACGTACGGCGTCAGATCGTCGACGGGCACGCCCGCCATCGGGTACGACGACCCGTGCGCGGACTTCTCGGAGACCTGCAGGTCGAGGACGTCCGCGACCGTGCGCGCGTCCGCCGCGAAGAATTCGTAAAAATCCCCGACCTGCATCGCGAGCAGGTCGGCGTCGGTCTCGTCTTTCAGGTCGAGGAACTCCTCGACTATGCCCATGGCTGGTTCCTCGCTCGCATCGTCGGAACGCTGGCCGCGCGTCGCAAAGAACCCTCCGGACGCCGCCCGACACTCGGCACCCTCACTCGCTCCGGAACCGCTCGCGTCCGGTCTCGTAGGCACCCCACAGCGGGTCGGATTCGGGTTCCGGGAGCGGAACGCCGTCTACAGTGACGCGCTCGCCGTCCGGGGTTCGCTCCCCAACTGACCCGACTTCCGCGGCCGGAATGCCCTCGCTGTCGAGCGCCGCTAGCACCGCGTCTACGTCTCCGGGAGCGACAGTCGAAACTACGGTCCCTTCGCTGGAGGTCGTCCACGGGTCGATGTCGAAGTACTCGCAGACCTCGCGCACGCCCGGGAGCACGGGGACGCGGTCGCGCTCGACTGCGAGCGAGACGCCGCTGGCAGCCGCGAGTTCGTGGAACGCGTTCGCGAGCCCGCGCTCGGTCGCGTCGTGCATCGCGGTCACGTTCCCGGCGGCCGCCGCGGTGAGCGCGTCCCGGACGGGGCTGACGTCGTCGAAGCGCTCGCGGGCCGCCTCGACCGTGGCTTCGGGGAGCGGGAGGTCGTCCCCGAACAGCACGCCGAGCACGCCCGTCGTCTCGATTGCCGGGCCTTTCGTGACGACGACGCGGTCACCCGGCCGCGCGCCCGTCGGCACCACGAGGTCGTCGGGGCCGCCAATCGAGAGCGCGGTCGCGCCGCCGACCGTCGGGAACGCACACCCCTCGTAGGTGCCCGTATGGCCGGTCGTCAGGCTCGTGCCCAGTTTCTCGGCTTCCCGGTCGAAGACGTCCCAGATTGCGTCGAACGTCTCCGTGCTCGTGCCCGGCGGGAGGTTGAAGTCCACCGCGAGATGCGCGGGCGGGAGGCCCGACAGCGCGGCGTCGCTGACGCAGATGTGGAACGCGAACCACGCCGCCCGCTCGATGCCGAGGTCACGGAGCACGAACACGGGGTCGGTCGCCATCGCCACGACGCGGTCGCCGACGTCTACGACGCCGAAGTCCGCGCCGTACGTCGGGCCCAGTCGGACGTCCTCGCGGTCCGCGCCCGTCCGCTCGGCGACGTGCTCCTCGAAGAACCGACGGCTCGCCTTCCCGGAGTCCATACTCGGTGCTCGCCGCCCCGCCACAAGTACCCCGGCGGTTTTGCCGCTGCTCGGCACCCCCTGCCGAAAGTCAAAGCCCTTTACGTGAGCGCGGCTTACATTTGGTCAACGAAGACAATGCAGGGTCAGAACCAACAGCAGGCCTACGACCGCGGTATCACGATTTTCTCGCCGGACGGCCGCCTCTATCAGGTGGAGTACGCGCGGGAAGCCGTCAAACGAGGCACCGCGAGCATCGGCGTCCGCACCGAGGACGGCGTCGTCCTCGTCGTGGACAAGCGCACCCGCTCGCCGCTCCTGGAGGGCTCCAGCGTCGAGAAGCTCCACAAGGTCGACGACCACGTCGGCGCTGCCAGCGCCGGCCACGTCGCCGACGCGCGCAAACTCGTCGACCACGCGCGCCAGCAGTCCCAGGTCGAGCGCGTGCGCTACGACGAACCCATCGGCGTCCGTACCCTGACGAAGGAAGTCACCGACCACATCCAGCAGTACACGCAGGTCGGTGGCGCACGCCCGTTCGGCGTCGCGCTCCTCGTCGCGGGCATCTCCGACGGCGAACCCCGTCTCTTCGAGACGGACCCATCCGGGACCTCCAACGAGTGGAAGGCCGTCGCCATCGGCTCGGACCGCTCGGTCATCCAGGAGTACCTCGAAGACGAGTACGAGACCGACCTCTCCCTCGACGAGGGCGTCGACCTCGCGCTCCGCGCGCTCAACGAGGGCCGCGACGACGAACTCTCCGCGGAGGGCGTCGGCGTCGCCACCGTGGACGCCGACTCCGAGCTGTTCCGCGAACTCCAGACCGAGGAGACTGCGGAGTACCTCGAAGACCTCGAATAAGCTGTTCCGTGGGCGGCGGCAGCACGCGCCCCCGCAGCAGTCCTTTTCCGCGCTCGCACCCTACATTTCTACATGAGCACGGAGTCACAACAGAACGCACAGAAACCGATTCGCGTCGCGGACGGCGACGAACTCCGCGACGTCCTCGCCAGCCACGACCGCGTACTCGTGGACTTCTACACGAAGGGCTGCTCGCTCTGTCAGGCAATCGAGCCCGTACTCGGAAATGTAGCCAAAGCCACGGGTATCACGGTCGCGATGGTCAACCCCGGCGACGACATCTCGCTGGTCGACGAGTGGGACGTGCGGAGCGCGCCGACGCTGGTGCTCGTCGAAGACAGAGAGGCGTCGAAGACGCCTCAGGCAGACGGCGAAGCCGTCGACTACGAAGAAGTCGCGCGGCTCGCCGAGGGATTCCAGGGCGGCGACGACATCGAGGCGTTCCTCGACGAACACCTCGACTGAGCTAGTCGTCGCTGGGCACTTCGTCGGGGACGTCGCGTTCGGTGACGTCGGGGAGGTGGGGGTCGCGGTTCGGGTTCCGGCCGAACGCCGGCAGCCCGTCGGGTAACTGTGCTTTGAGCACGCGACGCAGCCGGTTCAGGCTCGTCTTGTCGAGGCCGTAGCGTTCGGCGAGCTCCGCGAACGCGGGCTCGTCGGTGATGTCGTGGCTGCGGTAGCGCTCGTAGAGGTCGTTCATGCGCTCCTGCGAGAGGTCGTCCGCGTCGAGGTCGTCGAGCCCGAAGTACTGGCGGCGGTCGACGTCGACGACGTGGCGGACGACCACGAGCGCGACCTTCTCGATGGCGCGCTGGCTGCCGAACTCCGTGAGGTCGATGTCGCTCATCACGCCGAGCGCGACGTCGCGCTGCCACGGCGTCACGTCGATGGCGTTGCAGAGCGCTTGCGTCGTCCGCAGGCGGTCGAGATGGTGGGTGCGGCGGCTGTGTCCCTCGGTCGCGGTGTGGCGCTCCTCGTGGAGCCGCCGGATGCTCTCCGAGAGGTCCGCTTCGGGGGACTCGGCGCGCCCGATGACGGTCGCGCTCGGGGAGACGACGCCCCACTTGCGGACCGTGGTGTCGCGCTGGGCTTCCGCCCGCGAGAGCGCGCCCGAGCCCGGCCGGTGTTCGACGCGGCGCTCGTCGCGCGTCTCCCAGCGAATCCGGTCGCCGCCGTCAGCACTCATTACCGGTACCTGTGGCCTCGCACGGTTTAAACTCTCGGCTGGCGGCGCTGTCGCTGTGGAACGGAACTCCCCGAGAAGTCCTTCGTATCTATCCCTTGTCGCCAGAGATACTTAAACCGGAACCGCACTTCGAACGACGCTCGGCGGTTGCTCGCTATCGACAGCGCCGCGGCTACGAGGCGTAGCACGCTGAGAAGCTCTTCGTATCTATCCCTTGTCGCCAGAAGCACTTAAAGAAAAATCGCGTGTCGGCCGACCGTGGACCGCCGGCCCGTGCTTACGTCCCTTCGACGAGGCGGCGGAGCTGAGACGGCGGGACGGCACCGCGCGCGCCGTAGCCATCGTACGCGAACGTCGGGACGCCGGTGACGCCGTGCTCTTGGGCCTCGCGGAACTTCGCGCGGAGTTCGTCGTGGTACTGTTCGCTCTCGACGACTTCCCGAATCTCCTCGGGGTCGAGGCCGACGTCTTCGGCGATGTCCGCGAGCACGTCGAGGTCGCCGATGTCGCGGCCCTCCTCCCAGAGCGCCTCGAAGATGGCGACGTCGAAGTCCAGCCACTGCTCGGGGTGCTCCTCGCTGACGTACAGCGACGCGGCTTGGGCGTCCAGCGAGTCCACCTCGCGGGAGAAGTCCATCTCCATCTCGTCGGCACCGTACTCCTCTTTGAGGCGCTGGACGTTCTCGCGGGCCTTCTCGAAGTACTCGTCGTCCTTGCCGTCGTCGACGTCGTGGTCTATTTCGCCGTCCGGCCCGCGCTTCTGCGCGCGCAGGTCGAAGGGCTGCCAGTCGATGTCGAGGGGGTCCTCGCGCTCTGCCTGGTACTCCGACAGCGACTGCCGCCCGAGGTAACAGAACGGGCAGACGTAGTCCGAGTACACCGTGATTTCGTCGGCGTCGCTCATCGCTACTCGGTACGACGCGCACGCCGAAAAGGTCCCTGCTGGCGGGGGTTCCCGCTGGAGCCGCGACGACCGACGAGCCACCGGCTTCGCACTCGATATCTCTGAGAAGCCCTTCGTATCTATCCCTTGTCGCCAGAGATACTTAAAGCGAGAGCGGCTGTCGGCACGCACCCCTACGGAGAAGATGTTCGGCGCAACGCCTTCTCCCGTCCGCCAGCACCGTCCACGTGCGAGGCTGGTGTCCCCTCGTGGCGGGTCCGCCGCGACGACCAGCCCGCAGTGGTCTGACGTAACCGATGGCGAGTGCTCCACGCTCTCGCTGCTGGCCGGGGCCGCCGGCCAGCGTGGTTTTTCGACGCGTCCAGCCCAAGCATCCAAGTCGCCGCCGTCGGTAGCGCTGCTCGTGCCCGAGCGCGCAGCGTTTCCCGGCCGCTTCCAGCCGTTCCACGTCGGCCACTACCGGACGGTCCGCCGGTACCGCCGCGAGTACGACCTCGTCCTCGCCATCGGCAGCCCGCAGAAAGCCCGGACGCCGCGCAACCCGCTCACCGCTGCCGAACGCGAACACGTAATTCGCGAGTGCTTCCCGGACCTCGACCTCGTGCGCGTCCGCGACGAGGACCGCGGGGAAGCCGGCTACCCAGACTGGGGCCAGCGCCTCGTCGCGCGCACGGACGCGGACGTCGTCGTCACGGGCAACGAGACGGTCGCCGACATCGTCCGCGAGTACACCGACGCGCGCGTCGAAGCCCAGCGCATGCACGAGCCCGGCCGCTACTCCGGCACCGAAATCCGCCGTCGCATCCGCGAGGGCGAGCCGTGGCGCGACCTCGTACCGGACTGCTGCGAGGACCGCGTCGCGACGTACGCGCCCGTTATCGCCGAGGCGGGCGAGAACGCCGAGTAGCCACGTGCTTTTTGCCGGTGGCGGCCGCGCGTTCGTCCGTGACCGACTTCGACCTCGACCTCGCGGACGCCGCCGACGAGATTCGGTCGTTCCTCGCGAACTACCTCGACGCCGCGCCCGCGGACGGCTACGTCGTCGGCGTCAGCGGCGGCCTCGACTCCGTGCTCGCCACGCACCTCCTCACGGACGCCGTCGGCCCCGAGCGCGTCACCGGCCTCCTGCTGCCCGCCGACCCCAGCGACCCCGAGAACGTCGAGGACGCGCGCGACGTCTGCGAACGCCTCGGCGTCGACCACCGCGAGACCGACATCCAGCCCATCGTCGACGACGTCACCGCCGCCCGCGAGGACCTCTCGAAGACTACTGTGGGTAACGTCCAGGCGCGCGTCCGGATGGTCCTGCTCTACCAAGCCGCCAACGACGAGGGCACGCTCGTCGTCGGCCCGAACAACCGCTCGGAACTCCTCCTGGGCTACTTCACGAAGTACGGCGACGGCGCTGCCGACGTCGCGCCCCTCGCGGACGTCTACAAGACCGAGGCATACGACCTCGCCCGGGAGGTCGGCGTCAGCGAAGACATCGTCGCGAAGACGCCGACTGCCGAACTCTGGGAGGGCCAGACCGACCCCGGCGAGCTCGGCGAACCCTACGAGGTCATCGACCCGATTCTGCACGCGTACGTCGACGAGGATCGCAACGTCGAGGAGACCGTCGAGGCCACCGGCGAGGACCGCGAGACGGTCGCGGAGTTCGTCGAACGGTACGAGTCCTCGACGCACAAGCGCGAGCGCCCGCCCTCTCCGGGCATCCGGTAGCCCGCCGGCTGCCCCATCCGCGCGCTTTTTCCCGTCGACCGCGTACCTGTCGCCGTGACCCGCGCGCTCTCGACCCCCGACGCCGACCGCGCCGCCGCCTTCGCCGCGGACGCTCGTAGCGACGGCCTCGCGGTGTCGCTCGTCGGCGAGTGCGCGACGGAATTCGAGGGACGCGCCGAGCGCAGCCTCCCCGCAGGCGTCCGGAGCGTCCTCTGGAAGCCCGACGACACCGTGCTCGTCCACGGCGCGACCGGCCGCGACCCCGACGCGTGGGCAACCGGCGGCAGCGTTGCCGTCGAAGCAAATCAGGGAACGCTCGAACTTCGCTGTGGGGACGGCGACGCCGCGGACGCGCTCACCGTCCGGTTCGAGTCGGTCCACCACGCTGCCGCGTTCGACCCCGCGGACGCCGACGCCGACGCCGAGGTCTCCGGCACCGAGTCCGACCTCAAGGAGCGCGTGCTCGCCAACCCCGACCTCGTCGAACCCGGGTTTCAGCCGCGCAGCACGGAACGCGAGACGCCCGCCGGCCCCGTGGACGTCTACGGTCGCGGCCGCGACGGAGCCGTGGTCGTCGTCGAACTCAAAGCCCGCCGCGTCGGGCCGTCGGCCGCGTCGCAACTGGAACGCTACGTGAACGCGCTCCGCCGCGACCTCCACGCCGACGCCGACGTCCGCGGTGTGCTCGTCGCCCCAGAAATCACCGAGAAGACTCGCTACCTGCTCGCGGAGAACGGGCTCTCGTTCTCGCCCGTCGAGTAGTCAGTCGAGGTCTCGTTTGAGGTCGTTCAGCACGTTCAACGCCTCCACGGGCGTGAGTTCCGCGACGTTCACGTCCCGGAGCGAAGACTCGACGGCCGACTCGTTGGCCTCGGCGTCCACTTCTGTCGCGCTCGTCTCAGTCTCCTCGTTCACGTCCGCGTCCCGTTCCGCGTGCTGCTCGTCCACGTCTACCGCGTCGAGGAACTCGCGAGCGCGCTCGACGACCGTTTCCGGCACGCCCGCGGTCTGTGCGACCTCGATGCCGTACGAGGCCGTCGCGGGACCGTCCCGAACTTCGTGCTGGAACGTAATGCCGTCGTACTCGCGGCGCTCGCACGACGAACCCCCGCTCGTTTCACTCGCGGGGACCCCGTCCCCCGCGCGCGTCGCGCCGAAGTGGAGGTTCACGGCGTCCGCGAGGCGGTCGGCGTCCGCCGTGAGTTCGTGGTGGTGCGTCGCGAACAGCGTCGTCGCGCCGAGTTCGTCGTGGACGTACTCGGTGACGGCGCGCGCGATGGCGAGGCCGTCCGTCGTCGAGGTGCCGCGGCCGACCTCGTCCAGCAGGACGAGCGAGTTTTCGGTGGCCGCGCGCAGAATCGAGGAGAGCTCGGTCATCTCGACCATGAACGTCGAGCGCCCGCCCGCGATGTCGTCGCTCGCGCCCACGCGGGTGAAGATGCGGTCGACGACGCGGAGTCGCGCGCTCGCCGCGGGAACGAAGCTCCCGGCCTGCGCGAGCAGCGAGACGAGCGCGACCTGGCGCATGTACGTCGACTTCCCGCTCATGTTCGGCCCCGTGATGACCGCGACCCGCCGCTCGGGCGTGAGGTCCGTGTCGTTGGGCACGAACCCGGCTTCCGTGCGCTCCACGACCGGGTGACGGCCGCCCTCGATGTGGATGCCATCGCCGCCCATCTCGGGGCGCGCGTAGTCGTGGCTCGCGGCGACCGTTGCGAACGACGCGAGCGCGTCCACGGACGCGACCGCCGCTGCCGTCGCCTGCACGCGCTCGGCCTCCTCGGCGACCCGGCTCCGCACCTCGCGGAACAGGTCGTATTCGAGGTCCTGAGAGCGCTGCTCGGCGCGCACGATGTCGTCCTCGCGCTCCTTGAGTTCGGGCGTGACGAACCGCTCGGAGTTCTTCAGCGTCTGGCGGCGCTGGTAGTTGTCGGGGACGGCGTCGAGATTCGGATTCGTCACCTCGATGTAGTAGCCGTGGACCGCGTTGTGGCCGACCTTCAGCGAGTCGACGCCCGTGCGCTCGCGCTCCTGTTGCTCCAACTCGTCTATCCAGCGCTTCCCCGAGCGCTCGGTCTCCCGGAGGCCGTCCAGCGCCTCGTCGTAGTCGTCCCGGATGACGCCGCCCTCCGTGAGTTCCTGGGGCGGGTCGGGGACGATGGCTCGCGAGAGCAAGTCCCGGATCTCCGGGAGGTCGTCGAGGCTCGCACGGAGCTCCCGGAGCTTCTCGCTATCTGCGTCCGCCAGCAGCCCGCGAATCTCGGGCACCACGTCGAGGGTGTCCTTCAGCGCGCGGAGGTCCCGGGCGTTCGCACGACCCCGCGACACGCGGGAAATCAGTCGTTCGACGTCGTAGACGTCCCGCAGGTGCTCGTGGAGTTCCTCCCGCGTCAGGGGGTCCGCGAGCAGTTCGCCGACCGCCTCGTGGCGCGCCTCGATTTCGTCGGCGTCGGTCAACGGTCGGCGCAGCCAGTCCGTGAGCGTCCGCCGCCCGAGTGCGCACGCCGTCTCGTCGAGCACGTCCACGAGCGCCGTGCCCGCCGCGCCGTGGACGCTGCGCTGCTCGAACACTTCGAGGCTGCGCAGCGCCACTGCGTCCATCTGGAGGTGCTCGCGGGGGTCGTACCGCGTCAGGTGGTTCAGGTAGTCCAGCCGGTCGCCGTCTTCGCTTCCGCCGGACGCATCCGCGTCCGGACGACGTGTCGAGTCGCTACGCGACGCGACACCCCCGCGCGTGTACTCGGCGTAATCGAGGAGCGCGCCACAGGCTGCGACTTCGGCGTCGCCGGCGAGCGCGTCCACGCTCCCGAAGTACGCCTCCACGGTCGCCTCGGCGCGCTCGTCGTCGAACGCCGCGTCGTCGTACTCGGCGACGAACGTCCCGTCGTCGAAGCGCTCCGCTGCCACGCCGGGTCCGGTGACGAGTTCGGCGGGTGCGAATCGCCCGAGTTCGTCCCGCACGCGCGCCGCGTTCGGGAGGCTCGTCGCGTAGAAGTCGCCCGTCGAGACGTCCAGCAGCGCGAGGCCGAACCCACCATTTTCTGCTGCGGCGACCGTCGCGACGAAGTTGTTGTCGTCGCCCGCGAGCAGTTCGTCTTCGGTCAGCGTCCCCGGCGTCACGACCCGAGTGACCGCGCGCTCGACGACCCCCGTGACCTCGTCGGGGTCCTCGACCTGGTCGGCGACCGCGACCCGGTAGCCCGCGTCCAGCAGGTCGTCGATGTACGGCTCCGCGTTGTCGATGGGCACGCCCGCCATCGGATACTTGCCGGTCGAGTCCTCGCGTGCGGTCAGCGTAATCTCGCAGATGCGGGCGGCCGCCTCCGCCGCGTCACAGAAGAGTTCGTAGAAGTCCCCGACCTGGAAGAGCACGAGCGCGTCCTCGTAGCGCCGCGTGAGCTCGAAGTACTGGCTCATCATCGGCGTGAGGTCGCTCTCGTTGGCGGCCATCTGGTCGGGTGGCCCGAGCGCCGCGTCCATGCACGAAGGCAACGGGGTGGCGGCTGTTATGCTCGTCGGTCAGTGCCCCTCGCTCGCGTCAGAGCAGGCCGGCGAGCACGAGCAGCGCGACGCTCACGACGGCCGCCGCACCGAACCACGGTGTCGCGCTGTCGGCAGCAGACTCGACGTCGTGGCCGGCAGTGAGGCGACTCGTCGCGACGTGCGCGAGCCCCGCGAGCACCAGCCAGAGGCCAGTCATCCCCACGACGAGGTGGCCGCGCGAGGAGCCCGCCAACGCCTCGAACGTGTAGAGGTTGCCGGCGAGGTGGCCGCCGGTCAACAGCATCGCGAGGACGCTGACGACGCTGAGTTTCGTGAAGCGGTCGGCAATCCACTCGACGGGCGCGGCGTCGAGCACGCCACGGCGGGCGGCGGGGACGACGAACAGCGCGACGGCGAGCGTGCTCCCGGTCCACGCCGCGCCGAAGACGACGTGGACGACTCGAGCGACGGTGATGTCGAAGCTCATCGCTTCCGGATTCGCAGACTGGCGGGAAATAACGCGTCGGTCTCCGGCCGGCATCGTCCGCTGGGCGTCGGAATCCACGTAACGCTTTACCCACGTGGTCGCCCACTCGCAGGTATGCGATTAGAGGAGTACTGGGGGGTCGGCCCGAAGACCGCCGACAAACTGGAGACCGAACTCGGCGTCCCCAACGCCGTCGACGCCATCGAGTCCGCGAACGTCCGCGCGCTCGTCGATGCCGGCATCTCGCGGGGCCGCGCGACGCGCATCCTGCGGCGCGCGAACGGCGGCGAGGGGATGGACGCGCTCGCGACCGACGACGCCCGCGCCGTCTATAAGGAACTGGTCGCACTCGCCGCCGACTACGCCGTCACGCCCGGCGCAGCGGACAGAATCCGCGTACGGACGCCGCTGACCGACCGCGACGAGATGACCTCGCGCCTCGACGACGTGCAGGCCGCCCGCGAGACGTGGGCACGTCTCGACAGCGAGACCAAGCAAGCCGTCCTCGACACGTTCGACGCGCACGACGACGCAGGGGACACACAACGCGCGGCGGTCGAGACCGCGCTCGCCCTGCAGGCCGCCGTCAGCGACGACTCCGGCGTATTCGCGGCGGTCACGACGCTCGACCGCGACGCGCTCGAAGACGCTGCCGAAGCGCTCCGCCACCTCACTGGCGACGGTGTGGCGGCCGGCGCGGACGCGAAACTCGACCGGCTCCGGGAGCGCGCCAGCGACCTCGAACGCCTCGAACGCGACACGTTCGACGTGCTCGAAGACGTGCGCTCGCAGGGCGTCGAGGGCACCGACGAGTTCCGCGAAGCGTTCGTCCAGTACGTCGGCAGCGAGGCCGGCGTCGAACCGCGCCGCGTGCGGAACGCCATGACCGCCGACGCCGCCGACGCCGCGGACTTCGTGAGTACGACGCTGCGCGCGCTCGCCGACGACGTCCGCGAGGACGAACAGGACCGCGAGAACGAGGTCGCGGCGGAGCTTCGAGGAGCTATCTCGAACGCGCGCGAGGAGGTCGACGCCGCGGTGACGGCCGTCAGCGACCTCGCGGTCGACGTCTCGCTCGCCCGGTTCGCGGAAGCTCACGACCTCACGCGCCCCGAGTTCGTGGACGCGGACGCCATCGCCGTCGAGAACGCGCGCAACCTCTCGCTCGCAGCGGACGGCGGGGACGTCCAGCCGGTGACGTACGCGGTCGGGGACCACTCCCTCGACCCGCCGAACGGCGACCGCGTCACCGTGCTCACGGGCGCGAACTCCGGCGGGAAGACGACGCTGCTGGAGACGCTCTGTCAGGTCGCCGTGCTCGCCGCGATGGGGCTGCCGGTGCCCGCCGACCGCGCCGAACTCGGCCCCGTCGACGCAGTCGTCTTCCACCGCCGCCACGCCTCGTTCAACGCCGGCGTGCTGGAGGCGACGCTGAACTCCGTCGTGCCGCCGCTGGCCGAGGGCGACCGCACGCTCATGCTCGTCGACGAGTTCGAGGCCATCACCGAACCCGGGAGCGCCGCCGACCTCCTCCACGGCCTCGTCACGCTCACCGTCGACGAGCAGGCGCTGGGGGTGTTCGTCACGCACCTCGCGGACGACCTCGAACCGCTCCCCGACGTCGCGCGGACCGACGGCATCTTCGCCGAAGGACTCAGTCAGGACCTCGACCTGCTCGTGGACTACCAGCCCCGCTTCGGCACCGTCGGAAAGTCCACGCCGGAGTTCATCGTCTCTCGGCTCGTCGCCGATGCCGGCGACCGCGCCGAGCGGGCCGGTTACGAGACGCTCGCTCGCGCCGTCGGCGAGGAAGCCGTCCAGCGCACGCTCGCGGACGCCGAGTGGTCCGAGTAATCAGATTCTGCCGGCCAGCGGCCCCACGTCGGCGTACTCGGCCTGCCAGTACCAGATGAGCGGGACGCCGACCGCGGTCGGCCACAGCCACGCGACGACCTCGGGAGCCATCGAGATGTTGACGACGGACACCGCGGTGACCGTGGCGATGTACGCGCCGACCATCCGCGAGAGGTGGTCGACCAGCCACGTCCGATTCGTACCCCGCCAGTACGCGCGGAGGTCACTCGTTCCGAGCACGCCGCCGATGCCGCCGAAGACGACCATCACGACCCCGAACGAGTCCCCGCTAGCGACGACTATGGCCCCCCACGCGCCGAGCGTGACGCACGCGGCGACGACCGCGACTGCCGCGGCCCAATCCACCGTTTCGGGGCCGTCGCTCGGGTGTTCGCGGGCCAGTACGCGATACCCCGAGAACGCGAAGTAGCCGCTGAACACCGCGACCAGCAAGAGGAACGTGCGGAAGAACGTCGGATCGAGCGCGAACAGCGGGAGCACCGTCGCGACAACGACGGCCATCGCCGCGACGTAGACGCGTCCCGCGCGCCGATGGCGGCGACCGCCCTTCTCGGTCGCGAGGGCGACGCCGCCGGCGACCAGCGCGGCGACACCCGCAGCGATGTGCGTCCAGAGCGCCGCCGTCTCCACCGTCATCGTATCAACTGATGATGAGTTATCAACATAAACGTTCCTGCGGCGGTCCCGACATCGAGCAGGAACTGTTAGAGGAGGACTGACGGCGCTGTCGCTGGGCGGCGAGAAAAAACGGGAAAGAAGTTGTCGCGTTACGACTTCCGGCGCTTGCCGGCGTTCGTGCTCGGGCGCAGGTGCTCGGTGCCCTTGCCACGGTTCTGGAGGCCGCGGGCGCGCTGCCCGGCGCTGGTCTTCCCGTGGAAGACGCGACCCTGCTGGCTCTCGTTGCAGATCCAGTTGAGGTCGTCGTCGTTCTCGATTGCGCCGTGCTCGGGGTCCAGGAGAATCGCTTCGAACCACTTCTGCGAGCCGTCCTCGCCGACCCAGTAGGAGTTCAGCACGCGGAGGTTGACGTACTTCTTCGACGCACGCTCCTCGGCGATGCTCTGGAGGTTCTTCGCGCGACCGATGCGGTTGACGCCCTGCCGCTTCGTGCGGCGGCCAGCCTTGAACCGGGACTTCCGGGCGGTACCCTTCCGGACGCTGACGCGCGCCACGACGACGCCCTGCTTGGCCTTGTAGCCGAGTTCGCGGGCCTTGTCGAGGCGGGTCGGGTGGTCGACGCGGACGATGGCGCCCTGTTTGCGCCAGTCCTGCTTGCGCTGCCACTGGAGCTCGGCGAGCTTCCCGTCGTCGGGGTCCCGCCAGGCTTCCTTGATGTGGGAGTAGAAGCTTCGTGTCATGTGTTGTCCGCGGGCGTTGGGTGGTTCAACCGTCGCCTCGCGGCTGACGCCGCTCGGCCGAAACGAGGTCCGATGGACCTCGCAGGTCACATTCCGTCCTGACTCCCGTCAGGAGCCCGCTGGAGCCCGCTCGCCAGCGAGTTACCCGAGTTTCGTCGTGGCGGGGGTTAAGAACTTCGAATCCCCGCGGTCACTCGACGTCGGACGCCAGGTCGGCGTGCTCGAAGCGCAGCCCGGGGCCGTCCGGCCGTTCGACGAGCGTCGCGCCGTCGAAGTCCTCGGGCACCGAGAACACGACGAGCATCCGGCCGGACTCGCCGGGCGCGGCGGTCACCGCCGACAGTTGCTGCCGGAACTGCTGGCTGGCGTTCTCGAAGCGCTGGTGGCCGTAGTTCGTTCCGTTCACCGACAGTGCGAAGTTCTGGTTCCGCACAACGACCTGCGAGTCGCCCGCGGTCACGTTCAACTGGACGACGACGAACGTCTCCCCCTCGTTTGGCTGGTAGGTGTTGTTCGCGGTCTGGATCTCGTCCTGTACGCGAGCGTCCCACTCCGCGGTCGCGGTGGTGTTCTCCCCGGCAGCCATCGAGAACGCCGTGAACGCCGGCCCCGCGTCGCCGCCACCGCCGCCGACGAACGGCACGAAGCTCAGGACGGTCCCGCCCGCGAACACGGCCGCCAGAATCACCACCACTGCCACTGCGATTGGGACGACCGGGATGCCGCTGGGCACGCCGCCCGGCGGGCTCGGCACGTTGTCGAGCAGCGACCCGTCGTCGCTCCCAGTGAACTGTTCGACGAGGCCCTCGGCACCCTCGTCGCGGACCGACGACGCGAGCTCGTTCGGGTCGAGGAGGTGGACGTCGCCCGCGTCCGCGGCACTCCGCGCGCCGGTCGTGAACCGGCCGCGGGTCGCCATCACGCGCACGTCGACGCCCTTCTTGTCGCAGAACGCCGCGAAGTCCTCGACCTCGGAGGCACCGATTTCCGTGTCGGTGTCCGGTCGGACGCCGATGAGCCCACGTTTGCCGCTGTCCTTGTCGCCGCCGACGAGGTACGTGCCGTCGTCGTTCTCCGTGACCGACGTCGACCATCCCTTCTCCTCCCAGAACGCTGCGAGGAAGTGCGGGAACTCCGACGCCGCCATCTCGTCGAACATCACGCGGCCCTCCCGGCCGGACGCGTACTCTGTCCCGTCATGCAGTCCTCAGGTGTATCGTAATCACCACAGCGCCCCCTCATAAACGGTCGGGTCCGCGGCGCGCCGCCAACAACAGCGCGGCGATGACCGCGACGAGTGTGGTCACGGGCGACAGCGGCACGAACCCGCCCGACGAGTTGTCGTTGCTCGCGACTGGCGCGATTGGCTCCGCGTCGTTTACGTGCAGCGTCACCTCCGTCGAGGTCGGCGCTGCGGTCTGCGTCGCGGTCGTGGTGTTGTTCGGCTTCGACGACGTCGCCGGCTCGATGATTGCGGTTCCAGCGACCGGCGAGCCCGACGCCTCGTACGCGGGGTCGCTAGCGTCTAGCTCCCCGTTCCCGTTCGCGTCCACGATAGCAGTCGCGGTCACGTTCGTCGGACCGTCCAACGACGCGTTCAACGGAATGTCGACGCTGCCGTTGGTCGTTTGTGGGAGCGACTCCGAGGTTCCGAGCGTCTCGTTGTCCGCAGTCAGCCGAAGGAACCCGCCGCGGGAGAGCCTCACGCGCTCGACGGTCACCGTGCCGTTCTTGACCACCTGCGAGGGGAACAGTATCGACGCTCTCGCAGCGGTCAGCCGGACCGTCGTCCGGGTCTCCTCCTCGTAGGTCTGCACCCACAGCGGGAACGTCGCCGGCCGGTCGGCGTTCGAGAAGTCGAACGTCGTCCCGAACGTTCCGTCCCTCGACACCCCGACGTCGGACTGCCAGAGCCGCGGCGGGTTCCCGTCCTCGTGGAGCGCACGCACGTTCAGCGTGGTCCCCGGGAGGAGGTTCGCCTCCCCCGAAATCTGCATCTGGTCGCCATCCCACGGCGCGAGCGTGTAGCCGGGGTCGGCGCTGATGCTCACCGACGGCTCTACGAGCGTCACGCGCTCCGTGAGCAGCGTCTGGTTCTTCGAGAACAGGGGGTTCTTCGTCTCGTCGACGGTGAGTTCGAACTCGTAGGTGTGGTTCGACCCCGTACCGAGGTCGACGCTGCTGGTGTCCCAGAGCGCGGCGAACTGGCCGCCACCGTCACCGAACTGGGCGGCCACGCGCAGGTCCTCGGCGGTGTACGTCTCGGCTTTCGTGTTCGGCTCCGGGTCGAGTTCCTCGATGCGCATCTCGAAGCCCTCGCTGGCTAACGCTTGCGCGGACACGTCGCCGTCGAACGGCGCGCCGTAGCCGCTCTCGTTCTCGTCGACCACGAACGCCGCGTAGTCGCCCAGCACGACGTTGTCGTTGCCGCGCCCGATTTCCGCGTGCGTCTGGACGGCACTGAGCCCGTTCCCGCCGTCATCCTCGAAGAAGCCGCCGCGGAGTGCGCCGGTCTCGCTCACCAGCTCGCCGTTCGGGAGCACCGTGAGCGTCCCGTACGCTTCCGTCTCTCCGTCGATGGTCACCTCCAGCACGTACTGGCCGGGCTGGATGGCTTCGTCGAGCGGCGGCTCCTGCATGTCCGCCGCACCGCCCGAGATGAAGTCGCTCGCGTTCTCGTCCGAGCGGTACGTGTCGAACGTGACCGTGTCGGACCCACTCCCCCCGAGCCCGACCAGCACCTCGAAGCCGCCGCCCGAGATGGTGAGGTTCGCGGGTCCGGAGTGGCCGATGTTGATATTGACCGTTCCGCCCCGCGTCACGGTGTAATCCCCGACGGACGCGGACGCCTGCGTGCTCGCGGCGACTGGCGCGACACCTGTGAGTACGGCGGCGACCAACACGAGCGCGGCGACGACGGGGACGAATCGGGTGTGTGCCATGACCGATTGCAGTTCGGCCTTCACTTCCGCGCCGTCGTATAAATACAGCAGGGTGTCGAGTTAGATGCCGGACACGTCTGGCTGGAGCGCCGCTTTTGTCTGCTCGCTGTTGTAGCGACCGTCGGAACCACATTCGGTCGCGTTCACTTTGTCGTCTATACGTCTTAGTAGCCGACGGCGAGCTGTGTGTGAATCGAGTCGCCGTTTTCGAGTTCGTCGACGAAGGCGATGGCGAAGTCCTCCATCGAGATGTAACTCTCTCCGCCTTCGCCGGCGACGAGCTGTCCTTCCGCCGTTCGGTACTCGCCCGTCCGCTCCCCCGGCTCAATCTGTGCCGGCGGCGCGACATACGACCACTGGAGGTCATCAACATCGAGAATGAGTTCAAAGCCGTCGATGTGTGCCTCCGCGAGCGGCACAAGTTCGTCCGGGAAATCGTCGGTTTCGACGAGCTGTGTGTCCGGCCCGACGTTCAGGCCGCCCGCACCGCCCGTCCAGCCAAACCGATCAACGTCTGTCTGTCGGAGGCCCTCGATGAGTGTCTCTGCCATCTCGGGGAGGATTTCGACGCTTTCCTCTCCCGATGGGCCGAGCGCCGATGCGACGACGTCGTGGCCCTCAGCGAGTTCTGCGATCTCATCGGAGTCGGTTGCGTCACCAGCGACCGCCTCGAAGTCAGGGTCGTCGATTCCGTCGATGTCGCCGCTTCGGGAGACGCCAGTCACCTCGTGGCCGCGTTCGAGGAGTTCGTTTGTAATTCGTTGGCCGATTCGTCCGCTTGCACCGAGTAGTAGTACGTTCATAGTATTGTGTGGGGGTCGTTGGTAGTCGTCTGGCGATGCGTGATGAGGCCCGCAGTTACGGTCATATCTTCACACCTGATATTGGAACGTGACCTTCTTATAGTTCAGCGAACGTAGGTATGACCAAGTCACATCAATGTCATCGGACGCAGCCCTCGAAGCAAAATACGACAGCTGCCCCGTCCTCAAAACCCTCGAAGAGGTCGGATCTCGGTGGCAAATGTCCGTCATTCACGTCCTCAGGGAGGGAAATCTCCGGTTTAACGAGATCAAGCGGGCGACGGATGCGAACTCACAGACGTTGTCCCGCGTGCTGGATGATCTTGAAGAGAAGGATTACGTCAACCGCCGGGTTGAAGAGGGAAGTCCAGTCGCGGTCTATTATTCGTTGACGCCAAAGGGTGAAGACCTCATCTCCGCGTTTGACGAAATTTATGAATGGGGCGAAAAATGGCTTGACAGCGAAAACGAATGAGTTGGTACAGATTGGTTGATATGCAGACCTACTGACCAGTTGGTTCAAACGGCACTGTCTAGTTTAGGACCTCGTCAGCTGGCGTTCGATCACCAAGCAATTGATGCGGTCTGAGGCGGTTGTAGTAATGCGCAAATAACGCAAGCTACTGGCGAACGCTCCGCCGACTGCCCACCCACGAGATATGGAAACGGTCGAGCCGCATTTTCAGTGTGTGAAACCATTTTTCGATGAGGTTTCGGTCGGTGTAGTCAACCCGACCGTTCAGTCCTAATCGTCCAAGTGCAGTCCGGTAGCGAACTGATAGACGAGAAACGTGGTGTCTGAAAGATCGTGTTTCTTCACCAGTCCAGCGAGGAACGCAGCCGCCGGATCGGTGCCATGGCGTCCGAACAACGCAACGTCAAGAATGAGCTTTGTGTCGAGGTCTATTGCATCGTACAACCAAGACCACTCACCGTTAATTTTGACAGCAGTTTCGTCAACCGCGACCCGCTTCGGCTGCGCCTCAGGCGGGTCGGGAACGCTATCAGACAGCCGATGTACCCACTGTCAAACTGCTTGGTGAGAGCGTTCCACGCCCAATTCCGCGAGAATTATTGTTGTCTCCCTGAGCGAACAACCGGTCGCGTGAAGGCGGACGGCGAACGCCCTGACGGGCGTCCTCAGAACCCAACGGTTCTGATGTGCGAACGAGACGCGGAGCGCCTCGTCACGTCGCCGTCCGCTCACGCTCCCAAGTTTCTTCTAAATCCGCCCCAGGGCACTCGCTGAGCAGGTCTGCGAGCATCTGAACCAACTCACTCAACGACCTGCTCACTTCTCAAACTGGCTTAACTAGACAGTGCCTTATCATCTTCCCCTTCGCATGGAATCAGCTTATCTGAAAACCACCACAGCACCAAAACTTAATATTGAATACCCAATTATTCTTAATGAATGATTGTGAAGAGATCGACTATCGCGACCGCGATGACGATTGTTCTCATCGTTGCCGTTCTCCCACCATTCTTCGTCAATGGAGTAGCTGCAGGTGAGTTCACGGCCATCAGTTGTACCCAAGTGGACACGAATAGCGGGGTTTCGGTGGAGATTATCGGAATCGAGGCCAGCGACGGCGACTGCCAGGTGACCCCCGACGAGACGCTGAACATCACCCTCCAGGACTCGATTGTCGGCACGCTCGGTGCGGACGACATCGTCGTTGTCGACGTGGACACCAACACGACGAACGACGAACTCAACAACTTCGGCTTTCTGGGCCTTGGCTCCGACCGCTACCTCATTAATATCACTCACGCCAAGTTGACCACCCTCAGCGACGAGCCGAACGACAAACTCATCATCCGGGTGGAGTCGAGGGCGCTAACTCTCCTCGGGACGGGCCACACCGACGCGTACCGTGTGTTCGCGGATTCGGATGGCGACGGCATCGCCGACAGCACGGAGGTGACCGGTGACGCCGACGGCGACGGCACTCCAAACTACCTCGATACGGACTCGGACGGTGACGGCATCGCTGACAGCACGGAGGGGACCGGCGACGCCGACGCCGACGGCACGCCGAACTATCTTGATGCAGATTCCGACGGCGACGGCATCGCCGACGGCACGGAAGGTTCGGGGGATGCCGACGCCGACGGAATCCCGAACCATCTGGATTCGGACGCGGACGGCGACGGGCTCTCCGACAGCTCCGAAGGGACGACTGATTCCGATGGCGACGGGGCACCGGATTATCTCGATGAAGATTCGGACGGTGATGGCATCTCCGACCGCACGGAGGGTGCGGCCGACACTGACGGTGACGGGACACTGAACTACCTGGATCCGGATTCAGACGGCGACAGCATCTCCGATGGCACGGAAGGAACCGGGGACGCTGACGGCGACGGTATTCCGAACTACCTCGATACGGATTCGAGCGGTGACTCCGACGTTGACGGCGACGGCATCTCGGACGTGACTGAGGGCACCGGTGACGCCGACGGTGACGGCACTCCAAACTACCTCGATACGGATTCGGACGGTGACGGCATCTTGGACGGCACGGAAGGCACCGGCGACGGGGACGGCGACGGTACCTCAAACTACCTAGACACCGACGCCGACGGTGACGGCATCTCCGACAGTTCCGAAGGGACGACTGATTCCGACGGCGACGGCACGGTCGACTATCTGGATACGGATTCGGACGGCGACGGCGTCTCCGACAGCACGGAAGGATCGGGGGACACCGACGGCGATGGCACCCCAAACTACCTCGACTCTGACGCGGACGGCGACAGCATCGCCGACGGCACGGAGGGAGCGGGCGACGCGGATGGCGATGGCACGGCCGACTATCTGGATACGGATTCTGACGGTGACAGCATCGCCGACGGCACGGAGGGAGCGGGCGACGCGGATGGCGACGGCACCCCGAACTACCTCGATGCTGACGCGGATGGCGACGGCATCGCCGACAGCACGGAAGGCACCGGCGACGCGGATGGCGATGGCACGCTGAGCTACCTCGACACCGACGCCGACGGTGACGGCATCTCGGACGGAACAGAAGGGACCGGTGACATCGACAGTAACGGTATCCCGAACTATCTAGATACTGACTTCGACGGCGACGGAATCTCGGACGTGACTGAAGGTACCGGCGACGCCGACGGCGACGGCACCTCGAACTACCTCGACACGGATTCTGACGGTGACGGCATCTCGGACTTGACTGAAGCCACCGGCGACGCCGACGGCGACGGCACCCCGAACTACCTCGATACAGATTCCGACGGCGACGGCATCGCCGACAGCACGGAGGATTCGATCGACGGGGACGGCGACGGCATCCCGAACTACCTCGATACCGACGCCGACGGTGATGGGACCTCCGACAGGTCGGAAGGCACCGGTGATGCCGACGGTGACGGTATCCCGAACTACCTGGACGCCGATGCGACGGATTCGGACGGCGACGGCATCGCCGACAGCACGGAAGGCACCGGCGACGGGGACGGCGACGGCACCCCGAACTATCAGGATCTGGACTCTGACGGCGATGGCGTCTCCGACAGCGATGAGGGCTCAATCGACGCGGACGGCGACGGTTCCGGGAACTACCTAGACGAAGATTCGGACGGCGATGGCTTTTCGGATGGGACTGAAGGCACCGGCGACGGGGACGGCGACGGCATCCCGAACTACCTAGACACCGACGCCGACGGTGATGGGACCTCCGACAGGTCGGAAGGCACCGGTGATGCCGACGGTGACGGTATCCCGAACTACCTGGACGCCGACAGCGACGGCGACAGCATCTTAGACAGCATCGAGGGTGTTAGTGACACCGATGGTGACGGAACGTCAAACTACCTTGACAGCGACGCCGACGGTGACGGAATAACCGATAGTGACGAGGGTACGGATGACGTGGACGGCGACAGTACCCCGAACTACTTCGATACAGATTCCGACGGCGACGGCATCGCCGACGGTATAGAAGGGATGATTGATTTTGACGGCGACGGGACGGCGGATTATCTAGATGGGGACTCGGACGGTGACAGTATCGACGACAGCACAGAGGGCTCGGGAGACACCGACGGTGACGGAACCCCGAACTATCTGGATTCGGACTCCGACGGCGATGGCATCGCCGACAGCACGGAAGGCACCGGCGACACGGATGGCGATGGCACGCTGAGCTACCTCGACACCGACGCCGACAGTGACGGCATCTCGGACGGGACGGAGGGGGTCGGTGACGTGGACGGCGACGGCACCCCAAACTACCTCGATACGGATTCCGACGGGGACGGCATCGCGGACAGTGACGAGGGTCCGAGCGACGCGGACGGCGACGGCACCCCAAACTACCTCGACACCGACGCCCACGGTGATGGCATCCCAGATAGCACCGAGGGGACGGGCGACGCCGACGGTGACGGTACCCCGAAATACCTGGACGCCGATTCGAGCGGTGACTCCGACGGCGACGGCATCGAGGACCATATCGAAGGTACCGGTGATGTCGACGACGATGGGACACCGAACTACCTCGACAGTGACTCCGACGGCGACGGCATCTCTGACGGGATGGAGAGGGTCGGTGACGCGGACGGCGACGGCACGCCGAACCATCTCGACACGGATGCCGACGGTGACGGCATCTCGGACAACGAGGAAGGGACGACTGATTCCAGCGGCGACGGGACGTCGAACTACCTCGACACGGATTCAGACGATGACGGCATCACCGACAGCGCAGAAGGCGCCGGTGATGCGGATGGTGATGGGACGCCGAACTACCTCGATACAGATTCGGACGGTGACAGCAACTTCGACGGCACGGAAGGAACCGGAGACGTGGATGGGGACGGGACACCGAACTATCTCGATACGGATTCGGACGGTGACGGCGTCGCCGACAGCGAGGAAGGGACCGGCGATGCGGATGGCGACGCGACACCGAACTACCTCGACAGTGATTCCGACGGGGACGGAGTCTCCGACGGTGCAGAAGGTACGACCGACGCGGATGGCGACGGCACGCCGAACTACCTTGACGCCGATTCGAGCGGAGACTCCGACGGCGATGGCATCCCGGATGGGTCAGAGGGAACCGGCGACGCCGACAGCGACGGCACGCCGAACTATCAGGATATGGACTCTGACGGCGACGGTATCTCGGACGTCAAGGAAGGGGTCAGTGACGCCGACAACGACGGGAGGGCGAACTATCTGGATGCGGATTTAGATTCAGACGGCGACGGGATCTCCGACGGCACTGAAGGTACCGGTGACGCCGACGGTGATGGCACGCCGAACTATCTGGATGCCCTCGCAGACGGCGGTACCACCGGAACGACCGATAGCACACCGACCCAGAAGAAGACGGATACTGATGGTTACCGGCAGCCGTTCTTCGAGGACACGGGAGAGTCCATCTGGTTCCTGGGCGCAGGCCTCGCCCTGCTGTTGCTCCTTCTCATCTTGGTGTTGGCACGGCGACGGGACGAGGAGGAAGAGGAATCTCCCTAACGCTGCTGGACGGTTAGAACTCGTCTAACCCTGCTTGTTCTGCCACGATTACGTCTTCTACCGTCGACCACGACGCCCGTGCACAGCCCGGTAGCTCGCTGAGGAATTCGCGGTCGGTCGGATCCGAGGGATAGCCTGAACTTACCAGAATTGAGGCGAGAATGCCCCCTCCTTAAGGAATGAGTGCAAGCGAACGAGTAGGGAGGGGATGAATCGCCGTACAGCAATACAAGGCGATCACAGGCGTGCATTCCCCTTAACTTATCACACTCTCTTATTTCAAATATTATATGAGAACGTATTCGGGATTCACTCGAACTGCTATACTTACCGAGCCAACGTTCAGTTGAAACTAAAGCAGCTAGCTTTATTTGTGACAACGACTCGGGCGTCACAGCGAGCTGTCTTCCGACAACTCTCTCGGGAACGATATTATGAGTGGCCGGCCTACGATTCGACGCCGCTCTACGATCGGAGTTCGATAGTCAGCACGTCCTGGAGATGATTATTCGGACTCAGGTTCTTCTACTTCGCGTTTGCGTGCCTCCTGTACTCGGTTTGGCGAGCGGTTGATTTGCTCGTCCAAGTTGAGTTGACTGGTGGGTACCAGCGCTCACCAATCGTGACTGCCGACAATACGCTCACGCTGCTGAAGGCGGAGACTGGAATTGGGTAGTGAGGTTCTTAATCTCGGGACAGCGCAGATTTCTAAGTGGCAACGCTGTCGAGGATTTCGGAAACCTATCGATATAGTTAGCATTCATACAGGAAAGGCGTTTGAGAGGAGATTTGAAGCATCTCCCAGTCACTGATTCGTCCGAGACCACGCATCACAGGTCCGCTAAACCCGGTGTAATCTCAACGTCCAGTACGGGAATTCTATATCGCAAAAAGCAATTTATACGAGTGAACCGAGAGTACAGCCACTAAGGAATCTGTGAGCGAGAAACGCGAATGCGTCAGAATTCGGTAACTGAGCCGAACGAACCGCTCGCGACCGCGTCTGCGATTGCCGACTCGTCGACGTCGGGGACGTCGCTGGGGTACTTCTGCTGGAAGTAGCCGACGACGTTCCCGACGTCGCGGGCCAACAGCTCGCGGGCGTTCTCGTGGTCGCTCGGCGTGGCCTGCGGCCAGTCGAACAGCGTCACGCCGTCCTCGCTGACGAAGACGTTGTACTCGCTGATGTCGGCGTGCACGTAGCCCGCGTCGTAGGCGGTCGCCATCTCCCGGAGCACCAAATCGAGGACGCCGCTTGCTTGCTCGGGTTCTAGTTCCGCGCGCGAGAGTTCCACGCCGTCGATGCGCTCCATCACGATGGCGTGGCGGTTCTGGTCGACCGGCCGCGGGACGTTCACGTCCGGGTATAGCGTCTCCAGGGCGTCATACTCGCGCTCGGCGGCCTTCCGCGCGGTGTACTGCCAGGACGTGTGTTCCTTGTCGCTGGTGTAGTCCCGCCCGCGGTGGACCTCCCGAAATTGGGTGTAGCCCTCGCGGTGGAACTTCAGCGCCATCGGGCGGAACGACTGCACCTCGTAGACGTCGCTCTCCTTGCCGACGCCGAGCGGCGAGCCGAAGCCCTCGACGGTGTCGCGTTCGGCGAACGCGTGCAGCGCGAGCGCGTCGTAGCCCGCGAACGTGAGCTGGACGCCCTCGTACTGGATGGTCTTCCGTTCGAGGAACTCCAGGTCGAGCATGCGGTCCAGCCGGTAGTCGACTTCCTCCTGTGTCAGCCGGGAGAATTCCGGGAGCTTCTCGCGGCTGACCCACTCGGAGAACCGCATTCCGTGTTCGACCCCGGAGAGCAGGTGGAAGTCCTCCGGGTCGAGGTCCGCCATCTCGGCGGCGACGTTCCGAACCATTCACGCGAATCTAGCGGACCGGCAGGTAAAAGCTACGCGCCGTGCGGCGACGACGCGAACTCCGCGTCGCAGAAGCTATCGTCGGGGTAGCACGGCTTGCCCCACGCGAATATTGATGGAAATCGACGCTTCGACGGCTCTATGGCCGTCTTTGCCCGGTATTCTATGTTCCGCGAAAATTCGGCCACACGCTCGATAAATTACATACTACGATATAGAATTGTCGTGCAGTAGTTGCGAATGTGCACGAGAAGCGGTGGAGATCAGTTCGAACTCTGGCCTGAACGAGGACACACCACATTTCCGGAGTCAGAAGGAGCAGTCAAATTCGGTGAGACCTGGTTCTAGAGCGCGAGACGGCTGGATTACGAGAAAAATGAGTTCAGTTGTGACTGGCTGCAGAGCGAGCCCGCCGCTGGTGGGAGTGTTAGCCGTACATATTGAGGACGGTTTCTGCGAGGTTACGGAACCGTTGTGCGGTCAACCGAGGCTTATCGCGGACGTCAGTGTCAAGGCTGATTTGGATGAGGAAGTCGACTAGTCGCCACATGTTGAACATGAGGACGCCGAAGCCGAAGTGGAACAATCGCACTGAGTAGTCCTTCGACGTCGTCTTCGGTAAGAACTCCTCAAGAGCGCGGTAGTTTGTCTCGATGCCCCACCGCCGCCGGTAGCGGTTGATCAGATTCTCTGTCTCACGACGATCCAATTCGATTTCGTCGTCGACGTCCTGGTTCGTCGCGAATACTACCGTTTCGTCGGGGTTCTGGTTTTTCGGTACCCCGACGTGCGTAGTCTCGACACGCTCTCTCGTGCTACCGCCGACAGTCGGGCCGTAGATGCCGACATCTTCCTCGACCCAGACATCGTGGTTCGCTCGTGCTATCTGGCGCTTCACCCGCTTGTTCGCGGGCACACGAATGAGATAGTTTGAGCTGGATTCTTCGAGTGTCTGGATGACCTCTGCCGAGTAGAATTCGGCGTCAGCGTAGACGGTCTGGATGCTAACGTGCTCGGCTGCTGCCCAGTAGATCTCGCGAACGAGCTCGCCAACCGACTGCCCCTTCGTGTGCGGGCGGACAGCCAACATGAACCGAACGTTGTCGCCGACGATGGAGACGGTCGCGAACTTATAGCACCAGTCGAAGCCCTTCGAGGGCGGAGCACCCATCACGACGACCTGCTCGTCATTTGGCCCGTAGTTGACCTCTGGACCGTGTTCGCCGTAATATCCGACGTAGGTCATGTCGATGCCAATCTCGACGGGACGAGTGAACTCGAGGTGGCGCTTCGCGCTCTTGAGTTGCACCTCAATCGCCTCGTCGAGAATGTCGTGGATATCAGCCGGATCGAGTTGTTTGATGTAGTGCAGTAGTGTCTCGCCTTCTGGAACATCGACACCCTTCGGAGCGTTGTCTTCGTAGATTTGGCTGCCTCCGTTAGCAGCACAGGCCTCACTACTCAGGAAACTCTCCAACCCGAGGAGCTCCCCTGTATCGTACTGTGTTCCTGCTTCTGGCCGGTCGAGGTCAATAGACCCGTATAGCAAGTCGCGGAACTCCTCGGTGACCTCTAGCGTTTTCTCCCGGATGAGTCGGTCCTCAGTTCGGTCTGAGACCTCATCTTTCTCGTCTGGTTCGAGTGACTTGAGACCGAGTGGATTGCCGTGCTCGTGGGCGTATTCCAGGATGCGATGGGTCGTGTGCTGAATCCGTGTTCGAGTCTGTTCGGTGATCCGGTTCTGCCACGTCCTGACGAATGTCGTCCGTGATGGGAGCCCTTCGAAGCCGAGCCTACGTGCTTCGTCTGGATTATTACTGAGACGGCGATGGAGTTCCGTATCAGAATACCCCATCAAGTCCTTGAGGTAGAGCGTTCGAATCATCGCCTCAAACGGATACGAAGCGTGCCACTCGTCGTACGCGTCGCCCTGAGACCGATAGCTGCTCACGTCTACTCGGGCGACGACGTTGATGGCGTTCGCGCCTTCGTCGATGAGCTCGATTGCTTCCTTTTCTATTTTGGATCGTGATTTCGTGTTTCGTGGGTTCTCGTTTGGCATTAGAGCCGGTCGAGACGTCAGTCGACTGGGTGGCAAGGCCAGTCTCGATTGGCGTGGGCGCTACGGTGGTTAGACACCAGTGAGACCGGTGCTCACCGAGACTGCCAAGATAGCTGTTGCTAATCGCGCCGCAACAACTATGTCGGAGCAGTCCAAGGAAGCAGATGTCCACTCCGCTTCCGTTTTTCGTGCGATTGCCTATCTTTCCAGCCGCGAGTTTACGATGCGATTGTAAAAAGATTCCCCGAGAAACCGCCGTTATTCCGGCTAAACCTAATGTCTATCCGGACTATCTCGGTGAACCTGGCATACGTAGACTTGCTCGAACAGCTGAGACTGTAACGCGCTAGCTATGCTCTAATCTATATTTAGGGCTTGACCAACCACCTTATCTCAGGATACCAATAGTTAAATTGAAGAACATCGCTACTACGTTACACTCTAATGAAAGAGAAATACGACCTCAGTCCTAGCAAAGATACCTATCGCTCTTTGAAATCCGACGTTTCACCCGTATCTGCGGTAAAGGAGCTTATCGATAATGTATTAGATAATTGGGTTAGGGTGGACCAGAAGAAGCCGGACGTAACAATTGACATCGAATTTGATGCCGAGGAGGGCCATTTTCGTATTCGAGACGACAGCGGTGGTATTGAAGAGGAACATATTGACAAGATATTCGCCTTAGGTGAGACAACAGTCGGAGAAGTCCCCAAATCGATTGGGGCTTTCGGGATGGGAGCGAAAAAGGCCATCGTACGTATAGGTAAAACTGCAACAATCAAGAGCCGAACTCAATCTAGCTCCTCCGGATACGGTTTTACTGTTGATGAAGAGTGGCTGAACGAGCCAAATAACTGGATGGTAGAGAGCGAAGAATTCCCGGAGATGGAGCTAGGAACTACAGTAATATCTATAGAAGATCTCCAGCTGTCTTTTGCTAACAGTGATGATGAGGAGGAGAGGGAGGTCAGGTTTACTGATCCGGAGCAGTTTTTGGATGAATTAGTTGACGAGCTTAGCCAAACATCAGTACCTCACAAAGCATCGCCAGTTAGCCTGACCTGAGCCATCTGTTCTGTTGTGATGAGTCGTCAGTAACGGTCGAGCAACGCTGATCGAAGAGGGAGCTGTCGCTGTCGGCGGCAGTCAGCCGCCGACGCGACAGCGTTGCCACTCCTGAAGGGAGCTTGCTCGGTCGGTGACTACCGGTGGAACCGGTCGTCAGGTGGCCGATTCGCGGGGACGGCCCGACGCACCGCGAGGGCCGTCCACGCAGCCCGCCGAACCATATTCACGAACTCCTTGTACGGCCACCACCAGAGGCGACGCCCGCCTCGGCGCGGCGTCGCCACGTATTCGTAGTGCAGATACCGCCACGCATTCTGCAAGAGCAGACTCACCACAACGTACAGAAGTCTCACCGTCGCGTTTCGCGTCGTTGTCGTCGCTATCGCTTGCTCGGACAAGCGATAGCTTGACTCGATACCGAAGCGTTTCGAGTAATGGTATCGAGCCTGGCGTGGTGTCTCGATAAACGGCGCGTCAGCGGCGTAGCCGTGACGCGCCACACCGTGGTCGTCGTACCGTCCGTTCAGGTACGTACAGTCGATGTAGACGGGAAACTCGACGGTCCAGCTGTGACCGTCGAGTTTCCCCGTCAGATCGTGTTGAATGACGCGACTCCACCCTTCCGCAAGTTCCTGCTGAATCGTCTTCCCCCACTGAATGATCGGGACCACGTAGGCGTAGTTGTGCGCCTGCAACAGCGTGAGACACTTGCTGTCGTAGAATCCGCGATCAAGGTAGACGGCCTTGACATCGGCGTCAAGGCCGTCGAGTACACCAAGAAACTCAGCGAGGACACTGCTGGCGGTGTCGCCGTCTTCGAGACGGCGCACCGCCAGCGTATATCGTTTGTTCTTCACACGCGCGTAGAGTGTGGCGTAGGCGTGGAATGCGGTGGTTCCACGCTTGGCTTCCGAGTGATAGAGGTTCTCCGTGTCGTCTTCATCACCGTAGTAGGGCCGCAGGTGGAGGTCTGCGCAGACCTCCACCTGCTCAGGAAGCAGTTCGACGATATCTCGTCGAAGAAGCGTGTTAGCGACTCGTTCGAGCCGTTTGGGCTCGAACTTCGTCCGGAGATGGTAGAGGATCGTGTTGGCAGCGGGGCCGTTCTGACTCGACGCACAGAGCGTAGAGACAGAGGTCCCGTCGGCGCAAGCGCCGACGAGGACCTCATAGATGCCCTCAGTAGTGATTTCAGCGTTATTGGCTAAGGAAAGCGGAACTTCCTCCTCAAGGGTGTTGACGAGAAAGTTAAGAAGCTGGTCCTCGTGAATCTCACTGTCTGCTTGCTGGGTCGTAGACACACCTTCAGCAAGCAGACGTTCTAACTAAGCGGCTTTGTGATGTACTGAACATACGAGGAATTTCTAACTGGAAGGGCAGGGCCCAACGAAGGCGAACTGTCCATCCTCGTTAATGGTACTAAAGTTGAAGCGCCGGCACAACCGAGCTGGTCATACACTCCTTACGACGATTACCACGTACGAGAGTTTGAGAATATTGAACTGGATGTACCAAAACGAGAGGAGCCAGTTTATATGGACCTGACCACGGGATTGCTTTCTTCAGGGGGGCAAGAAGATGCTGGCACCGATATCTACATACAAAATAGGAAAATTGTCTCGAGGAGTACTGAGGAAGATGGAGGCTGGGGAACTGAATTTCTCCCGAATTACCAGCCAGGTTTAGGGCGAACTCGATTCCAAATCCGACTATATACCGATGGAGAAACAGACAGCCTCCCGTGGGACACTCAAAAAAGCAATATTGACCCATATCACCCTATCATGCGGGAGGCTTTCAATTGGGTCAAGCGAGCGGGAGAGAAGTTCACTATCACATATGAGCGTTTCCCGGGTAAGTTCACGGAGCCGTATGTAGATTCAAACTCACACTCTTTAGAGAGGGAACCGTATGATTACTCTCGTCGAAAGCATGTGAGCCATCAGAAGGGACATACACCAGATGAAGAAGTGCCGCAATCTACGGAGGTGGATGACGCAGTTCAGGCTCATATAAGCGAATATTCGGTTTACGCCCCAAGCCTGGTTAAGGAGGAACTCCGGCCAGGGTATGAAGCGCAATATGACTACCATAGCGATCAGATATCGTGGGAAGTTCCGGAAGAGAAAGTATCGGAACTTGAGGAGGCGACACTATACGGTTGGTTGGAAGAGATCGACAAAGTAGCCCGAAATGATGCTAGTAACGCTCAAAGGATAGAATTTGGGGAAGAAGAGCCTTGGTGGGTACCCTATTACGACCAACAACTTTCCCAATATTCCGACGCAGGGTCTTTCGAATCCTCTAGGGAAGAGCCTCAGATAGAAGAGAAAGTCGAAGAAAGAAGGTCCACGGATAGCCTTCCGGAAGCAATTCTTTCAGAATTAACGCGATCTACCGTCGAGGAATCTGACGGTGAAGAAAGCACGTCTGGTAGTTCTAGCGGTGGAGCGGAGGATGAGTCTGGGGATAAATCAACAAAGAGTGAGGGAACGGAAAACCAAGATTCGAAGACAGAAGAGGAGCAAGATGACGAAGAACTAGAAGAGGAGGAGGGCGATGATGACGAGGAACTGGAAGAGGAGAAGAAGGACCAAAATGGCGATTCTGGAGACACAACGGAAGAATCTGGCCAAGGGCGAACAGAATCCCGTTCAGGCACTCGAAAGGCAGATGAAGACACGGAGTTAATCATAATAGAAGCAGAGGAGGAAACGTACGAACTACTCTGTGATGAATTAGACGTCTCAGAGGATGCACCACCAGAAAAAGTAGGCAACGAGCTGCTCTTGGAGTTTATTGACTTACTCCAAACAGCCGATGATACCGAGCTCGAATCTAGCGAGTAGACGATATCAAGATTTTTACTTAGTACCTTTGTAACCCCTTCCATGTCGAAATCAATTGGAATTGAGACGAGGAAAAACCCTACTAACTCTGAGGACGGTCAAAAGAGAGATACACAGTTTCCATCAACAAGATACCAAGGTTGTAAGAGGCAAATTATCGACGAGCTGTGGGATATTATTAGTGATATCGAACATGACTCCCTTTTAGATCTATTTGGTGGGACAGGCGTAGTCTCGTATAAGGCCAAATCTGCCGGGAAGAGGGTCTTGTACAACGATGTTCTATCATTTAATGGACGGGTTGGGAAAGCACTTATTGAGAATTCGAAAATACGTCTTACTCCTCAAGACGTGGATAATCTTCTCACTTTTGACCTAGATTCTTATCCATCCTTCATAGAGGACGAATTTGAAGGGATATACTTCACCGATGAGGAGAATCGGTGGTTGGATCGAATGCGGAAGAATATAACAGTAAAGCTGGATAATCGATATAAGAAGGCGATTGCGTTTGCTGCGGTAGGGCAGGCGTGTCTTACAAAACGCCCTTATGCGTTATTTCACCGCGCGAATCTGTATATGCGCCAAAACGATGTTGAGCGGTCATTTGGTAATAAAACTACTTGGGAGAGGCCATTTGAGCACTACTTTCGGAAGTTTGTAATCGAATATAATCGTGGAATTTTCAATAACTACCGTGAGAATAGAGCCTTCTCAAGGGACGCTACTTCATGGGATTATCCACAGACTGACCTTGTTTATTTAGACCCTCCATATTATGCGAAGGACAAGTCGAATCCAGTTTCAGATTATCATCTATACTATCACTTCTTAGAGGGGTACATTAAGTACGCCGAATGGCCGAGTATGATTGATCGGTCAGTTAAAACAAAGAAGATTGAGTATGATAGGTCACCCTGGAATGATCCGGATTTGATTTATGACGTCTTTGAACGGATTTTTAGAGAATGTTCCGACCGGAAAATCGTTCTTTCTTATAACACGGAATCCGCACCAACCCCGGATGAGATCCAAACGCTACTCTCGAAGTATAAAGAGCAAGTGAAAGTAGTGGATATTCAACACAAATATTCGCTTAATGCAAGTGACTCAATCCAAGAGCTTGTGTTTGTTGGGTATGACTAAGTGAATAGAATAGATTCCTAGTAATGTCTGGGCAATTGACTCCACCGAGAAAACGCAAAATCAGAAATCGAGTCGAAGACCGTCTGTCCAAGGTTGAGGACCGACTGGAGAGTATCTCTTCGGGACGAACTCAACCGAGGATGGAGTATCTCCGCCTTAATGAGTCTAAAGAATACCGGTTGGGTATGGTATTCCTCGACATAAACTCGTTTTCTGACTATCTCTTTGATAATTCGGAAGATGAGGCACTTCGAATGTTGAATATATTTATTCCGGAGGTATTAGATATAATTCGCGATTATGGTGGTGTATTTGAGAAGAACACTGGGGATGGAGTTCTGGCGTATTTTGGTGCCGGCAAATCCGATACCGTCGCTGTCCGAACAATCTTGGATTTCTTGGCTACTGTAAAGTGGGCGCTAGCAAACGTCATTAACCCACAACTTCAGGAGAAAGGTATCGCACCGATCTCAATTAGTTGCGGTGCAACTTATGGCACAACTTACTTATCCAGGATTGGAGTAAAGAGTGGAAATCAGCAGATGAATCGCTTAACCGCTGTTTCTAAAATCGCGAATACCGCCTCTCGTCTTGAAGAAAAAGCAGGAATGAATGAATATCTTGTAGGCCCCCGTATTGAGTACTATTCTCAAGAAACCTCATGGGATTCTTGGATGGAATTTCGAGAAGTGTTGGAATATAGGTGGAGCCCGAAATCGGATTCGGACGAGCGTCTCTTTCGAATCTATGACTTCGTTGGCGAATGGAATAGTACCAAAACAGAGAACCTTGAACCATAATCATGGACGAAAAATTAGACCAAGCTGAATTTTCCAAGCTCACTAAAGACCATTTAAACTCTTATATAAAGTTAGCCAATCAGAAGGCCTCCATTCTGCTGACCGCGCAACTAGCCTTTTTAGGGATTTTTATAAATGGCCTGCGTCAACCGACGCTCAAGGAAGATCAGCTTCTATTGGTAGTAACGACACTTACGGCTATTTCCGCAGTGATTGCAGCATTCTATGCGGCTAGAACAATCTATCCAAATACTCCCGAAACTACCCAGGGGCTTCTATTATGGGATTCCATAGTTGAGAAGGGGTTAGACAAGTACAAGGAAGAGATCGTCAGTGCTGACGAGGATGCCTATATAGATGAGCTAATAGAAGAGAATTATCAGCTAGCGCGTGTCTCCAAGAAGAAATATCAGAATTTGAGGTTCTCCATTATTTCAACGGGGATGATGGTTTTGTTCTCCTTGTTCGTTGGAAGTATCCTCCTATTGCGATGAGCCGAGATTGCACAGATTTTGTTGGACCACCTACGACGTAGGAATTCTCGAGGTGCGCTCGAAAGCGTGTTAGAATATAACCTAGGCCAGATTCGGCCCGCATACTGATAGACTGTCAATCGCTGGCTTAACGGCCCAAGCTCGTGAATCCACCTGGCATGCCGCGTCCGAAGAAGTATAGCGACGAGGAACTTCTCGACAACCTCCGCGAACTCGCTGAGCGAGTGTCGGAGGCACCACCGACAAAGGCTCAAATGAACGACCGTGGGCCGCACGGCGCACGCACCTATCAAGACCGATGGGGCAGTTGGTCGGCAGCTGTCGAAGCAGCTGGCTTTGAACCACGCGAGGTACCTGACCACTTCGAAGAACGACCGGACGCATGCCCACTCTGCGGCTCCGAGGAGACCGGCTTGGACTTCCACCACTGGAAGTACGCAGACGGTCCAGGCGACGATGAGGAAGTCGGCTGCTACTTCTGTCGCGACTGCCACGACCGGATCCACGAGGGCAAAGCGAAGACCGCAAACACAAACTGGTTGGTACACTGCGTCGCGAATCTCGTCGCCGTACACATCGAAAACCACCCAAAAGAGACTGATGTCGAAGCCATCATCGACCGCTACAGCATGACGGACGTCCATCCTCTCGTTAAGCGCGAGCTCCAGAAGCACATCGACACGTCGACGTAGGCTAATGCCCTGAATTCAGAACACTCTCTTAGCGCGATCCATATAGGATTCAGGTATAAACACGGCTATCAGCCGCTAAACTCCCTGCTAAGTCCGAGGGATTTAACAACCCGTACGACACTATGGTTAATTGCACTCGACGAAATCGGGGGGCGGATTTTGATGTCCCTCCGTACTTTTCACCCGACAGTCTTGCCTATAGACCTCTGTCAGTAGTCTCGATAACCTATCTCTTCTTCCGCAAGAATCCCCCTCAAATATAGCAGTTTTTCAGCCCTCTTGACGGCAAGTATCATCGACTTCGGAGTACTCCTCTTCGAGGGGGTGAATTTAGCCCGGATAATGTGCTTGAACTCCCGGAGCTTGAAGGAATATTCACCGCATTTTCTACCCCTCTTTCTCTTATACACACAATCACCCCACGTCAGACAATAGTAGGGGTGATGATACGGGGTCTAAACGGCGTATATTAGCCAATATCGGTGCTTGAGTAATTGTGTGGTTAATTATTAACCTGCGTAAGTCTTATAAGTCGCAGGCGTTGAGATTAAGGCGCCGGAGCGCCCCCGATTTCGTCGAGTGCCAGTCGGTTCTCCCGACTGCGACGAGAGTGGGTTTCTCCGCGCCTACGCCCGCAACGTGCGGGCCGGCTGAGTGAGCCTACTCTCTGGCGTGGCGCCAGGCACATAGCGATGTCCATGTCGCTATTCTCCACCCTGAACCACCCAGATAGCGGCTACTGTAGCCAGAGCGCGGACACCTCATCGGGGCTTCTGGCACCCCGAATATGACGTCTGACCAAACCCCCGCCGATGAAGGCGGGAACGACACGCAGGAAGCATCGCAGTCCAAAGAGACTACTCTCGGCAACATCGCCGGCAAAGCCCAGACGGTTCAAGCCGCCATCGAGTCCGTCGAGGACGACGTCCCCACCGAGGTCTTCCGACGGCTGACCCACATGAAGACGGCTATCAAGGCCATCCAGGACTGGGCCAAAGACGCGGACCCCCACGACACCGACGCGGTCGTAGGCGCTTCCACCATCGTTGACGCCGAGCGCACGCGCGCAGGCGACATCCGCCAGGAGGTACCCGACGGCAACACCACCCTCCTACAGAAGTTCGACACTCTCGAGAACCGCCTCGAGGACCTCGCTAACGCCGTCGACGCGCGGAAGTTCAGCACTACCCAGTATGTCGTCTACGTCAACAAACAGTTCGTCAAGCGGTACGCCGACCGCTCGGTAACCGTGGAGACAATCTTGGTGGACGCCGGCAAGAAGGACCCCGACGAACTCGGACTTTTCCCGCTGGACGGCCTCCTCGGAAACCGGCAGGAAGACCAGGCCTTCCCCGCTGAACGAGACCTGAACCTCAGCGACGACTACCGCACGTTCTTCGAATCCACCAGCGACGGAGGCAAGATTGCGCATGAGTGAGGGTACACCGCCTGACGACTCCGAGAACGACAACGGCGGAGACGGCGACCAGGAGAATCTCCGTCGCCATCTCACCGACCGCTGTCGGACCGCCATCGACGAACTCCGAGACGAGCGCCCCGAGGCCGAGCTCATCGCCGTCCACGGCGACTGGGCCTGGGTCAGCATCGGCACCGTCAATCCTTCCCTGGTCAACGATGTCTTCGACCAAGAGGAGGTTCTGGCAATCCTCCGAATTCCTACCGACTTCCCGAACGGGCGGCGGCCTTACGGCATCGTGACCTACCCCTACGTTACGAAGCACGACGGTCAGGAGGTCGACAGCGTCCACCGCAACCACCAGAAAGGCAGGCCAGCACGAGACGCCCTTGACGTCGACGAAGTCGCTCTCTGGAGCTACCAGTGGGAGGGATTCACATGGAACGAGCCCGCCGACCTGCGGAAAGCGCCGGAGGTCGTTCGGTCACGCTTCGAAAAGGAGGACTAACCCATGCCTAAGGGTACACCAGCGGACTGGTTGAGCGCAGCCGACGCCGACGAAGTCCACTTCGTGCTACCGCGCGAGGTTCACAACGCCCTGATGGACGTCCTCTTCCCGAGCGAAGGCCACCCCTTCCACGGGATGCACGAACGTGGCGCGTTCGCCGTACTCGCGAAGAGCACCGGCGCTCAGCGCGCCAACTACATCGTCGAGGATGTCGTCCATCCTGAGTCGAGCGACGACCTCGAACTGAAAGGGAACGTCAGCGGAGGTGAGTCCGACGGCCGTTCCATCGGGTCGTGGTTCGGGGGTAACTCTGACAACGACGTGTCGAGCGACGACTCGATGGCCGGCTACGAGTTCAGTGAGGCCTACCACGAACGCGCTGTCGAGCGCGCACGCGACCGTGGCGGCGGCCTCGTTCGAATTCACACCCAGCCCGGTGGAGTCTCCGAGAGCACGGTGGATACCGCCTCAGCAGCACGGGTCTTCGAAGCTGACCGCGACCGACTGCCGGGTGGTGCCCCGTTCGCAGCGGCCATCACGAACGAGCCCGGCGACTGGTCAATGCGGGTGTACGAACCAAGTCGCGACCCCAGTGCGGACCCGCAAGTCACGCACGCAGACCGTGTCCGCGTGGTCGGTCCAAGTCGCGACGAACCCGCTCTGCACGTTCAGGACACCGGCCGTCGAAGCCCCTCCACGAACCACCTCCGTGGCGACGACGAGCGCGATTCCACAATCCAACTGTGGAGAGAAGAGGGACAAGCCCGATTGGCAGACCTTCGCGTCGGTGTTGTCGGTTGTGGCGGTGTCGGGTCGATTCTCGCCGAACATCTAGCCCGGCTGGGTGTCGGCGAGCTAGTGTTTGTGGACTTCGACCGTCTTGAGCGCGCGAACTTCAATCGTTCTCAAGGCGCTCAACGAATCGACGTCCGCCAAGAGCGCCTGAAGACGGAGGTGGCAGAACGCGTCGCGCGACAGAGTGCGACATCTGAGGACTTCGACACGCGCGTCGTCGACGGGAGCGTCGTTGAGGACGCGCTGGAGTACGCGGCTGTGCCGGATTTGGTGGACTGCGATATCATTCTTTCCGGTGTAGACGCTGCGCGTCCCCGTCAAGTCCTGGGAGCGCTCGCTCGCGCACACTGTATTCCCGTAATCGACGGCGGGAGTCTCCTACACGCCGACGAACAGGGTATGCTGGAGAAAGAAGCGAAAGCCGAGACGGCGGTCGCAGGTCCCGGCTGGCCGTGCTTCGAATGCCAACGGGTGTGGACCCAGGACGCCGTGGACTACGAGGGTGGTCATCCCAAATTCCGCGGCGAACGCGGGTACGTTCCCGGCGGAGTAGACCCCGACGAAGAAGATCGCGACCCGTCGGTCATCGGCGTGAACGCGATAGTCGCCGGGCTGATGCAGCGGCGATTACTCGCAATCACGCTGGATGTGGCGCGCGCAGTCGTCGGCACGCTACGATTAAATCTCCGGGACGTCGAGGCGAACATGTCGTCTACGTGGGGATGTGAGTCGGACTGTGACGCGCCAGCCGTCGGTGCCGGTGACCGTGAGGCGCTGCCGACGGGTACGGACTGGGCGATGCGATATGAACGTGAGGACATGGAAATGCCTGAGAAGAAGACAAAGGACGCGAGCGGACTTGCCGACGACCTCGGTAACTAGCGGCCACTATCTCCGGACACTTTCCGTTACCTAACTCGGAATAGGATCGGTTCTATCCGACAGAATAGTGGATATCTATACCGGTCTCGTGCACAGATTCTGTCGTTCTAATCTACTGGTCGTGGCGCAGCCGTCCTGCTTTAGCTGTTTGGCTTACTACAAACCACCTGCTCAGTGATATGAATGATGCAGTAGTTGACCTCAGTCTATTCTGGAGCGTAAATTGGCATTAAGTCGATCAATAGGTCTGTAGCTGCGGATGCCAAGATCGCTAAACGAGATTCGTTGGAAGTTCAGAAATGTGTCTCGCAAGAAACTAACTCGGTCTGTAGGTTTGCAAATGTACTATGTCCTCTCCTATATTTGGTTATATGTAATACCGACTCCAGAAATAGACGAGCTAATAGAGGATACCGATGGGTACTAGAACTGCCAGTGAACTACCCCGACCTACCGCGCTCGGGCCTACCCGGCCCTCGCTTGTTGAGGTCGGGGCTTCCTGTTTCTGCGTCGGAGCTTGCATCCGGCTGGACACAGCGGCTCCAGACTCCGCAGGCGGCTTCCCTTCACGGGCGGGTTTGGAGTGTCCCACTCCTACCGATTGGACACTCGGCCACAACCGACGTTGCACGCTTCTTGTCGCGTTTGAACAACGCCGACGGCGTGGCGAGCATTGTACTACCTCCTTCGATCGCCGGGATAGTAAGAGTGCTGATACACACGAAAATAAACGATGACGGCGCTGTATCCCCACCCTACTCGCTTGTGCTTCCGACACACGTCGGAAGCCCGGTGCTCGTTGAGGGTGGGGGCTTAGCGCCTGCAAAAAGCTAAATGAGACGGACCCGGCTTGCTCTGCAGATTCTCATTCTGAACTGTTCTGGCTCCCGCCCATCATGGTCAGTCCAACGAGACAGTGTCCTGTTAGATCTCCCAAAGATTTATTCGTATCGCAAAAATACGATATGAGGTAATGGCTCAAAGCACACTCGATCGCATCTGGAATCGCCTCGTAAACCGCTACGAGCAAGACGGCGAGTCAGACTGTTGTGGTCCTAATATTGAAGAAGTACAATCTGACTTGGCAGAGACTGAATCGGACAGTTGCGGCGAATAAATCGAACCGTCAAATTACAATATGTCTGACACAGAATCACCACCTGACGACGCCTACAACGCACTTGACCGGCTGTATGATGACCCGGATGAACGAGTCGCCGCTCTCCAAGAGATTAAACCATCCGAAGATAATGTCGCCGGTCAGGAGTCCGTGTTCAAGGCCCTCGGGAATAAAGACCGGCTCCGCGTTCTCAGCGCACTCCGTGAATCTGAATGCTGCGGCTGTGAACTCCAGGTCATTCTCGATGCACCACAGTCAACAGTCGCCACACACCTCCGAAAACTGAAAGACGCGGGGTTGGTCAAATCCCGCAAGAAGGGCAAATGGAGCTACTACCGCATCGCTGATACCGCCGTCTTCGAATTACTCGATCTCGCCCACGCAATCGAGGAGGACACCTAAGAATGCTCTCCCCTGGCCTCTCTAATGCCCTCCTTGACTCGTGGTATTACTTCCTCCACCTCGCAGTTATCCTCGTCCCACTGTTCATCGGCGCGTCCTTCCTCGTCGGACTTGCACAGGAGTATCTGCCTCCGGAAAAAGTCGAACGGAAACTCCGCGGACACGACGAAGGTAGCGGCAACGTCGCAGCCGCCGGTCTCGGTGCGGTAACACCGTTTTGCTCCTGCTCCACTGTTCCGGTGCTAGCAGGGCTGCTTCAAGCAGGTGCACCACTCGGGCTGGCGTTCTCGTTCTTGCTTGCGTCACCACTCGTTAACGAGATCGCCGTGATTCTGCTGATCGGCTTATTCGGCATCGAAGTGACCATCTGGTACGTGGTAATCACATTCGTGGCAGCTGTGGTCGGCGGGGTTGTCATCGGTCGGCTTGGGCTAACCGAGCACGTGAAAGACGTTCGGGTCACGGCCGATACAGATCAGGCTGTCGCCGCTGACGGTGGGACAGTTGACTGCTGTAGAGGAAACTCAGCAGACGTCAAGCAGACCCATCGGCAACACATCGGGACGGCCGCACGCGAAGCATGGTCGTTCTTCGTCGATACACTTCCATATCTCATTCTCGGGATGACGCTCGGGGCGCTCATTCACGGTGTCGTACCAGTAGATATGGTTCATGCCGTCCTTGGTTCGGAGAACCCGCTTGCCGTGCCCCTCGCTGCGGTCGCCGGTGCTCCAGTGTATATCAGCCTCAGCGGAATGTTGCCCATCGCAGCGTCCCTTAGTGAACAAGGTATCGCTGTCGGGACGGTCTTAGCGTTCATCATCGGCGGCGCGGGTGTAAGCATTCCGAACCTGATTCTCCTGAATAAACTGTTCAATCGCCGACTGTTACTCGTCTATGCTGGAACAGTCGTGACAATCGGAATCGTCGTTGGTGTTATCTTTAATAGTTTCATCGTCTAATCAGCGGTCGCAGAATTGGGCCTGAGATTTTCTGCCCCTGTAATAAGTAGAATTCTTTTGTCCCCGCTCTGTTGCAATCCTCTTCTGGAAAAATCTATGGCAGAGGATTTCAACAGAGTCGAGGATTCGGAAATTCCATACTCTTCCCTTCGATAACCGACGGACTGCTCGTGTACGGATCCCGGAAGACACTGGATATCAAATCATTCCACGTCACGTTCGACGAGTCGTTCTGGCACAATATCGTTCAATAGATGTCAGCACACACCGAGTACGAGGAAGACAGTGAGCTCCCGCCAGCAGACCCTGAACGAGAATGGGAGTGCGCGTATTGTTCACCGATTAGGTACGTCGCTAACCCCCGTGTTTCGTTTGTATATTCGCCAAACAGCCAAGTCAGGGCCGTTCGCCGGTCTGGACTGGCCACAGATTGCCGCGCCGCTCGCCGCCCTCGATGGACGCAGACGAGCCGAACTGCAGACGCACGGCTTTTTGCCGGTGGCCGCGAACCGCGTGGTATGACGCTGGCCGACCGCGAATGGCGGCTGATTTCAGAGGAGGACCGCGACGGACCGATGCAGATGGCTCTAGAGGAGGTTGCCGCGGAGACTGCCGCCAACGGTGGTCCGCGGACGGTCCGCGCGTATCAGTGGTCGCCGTCGACGCTCTCGATGGGGTACCGTCAGGACGCAGGCTCCGTCGACTGGGAGTTCGCCGAAAGTGAGGGAATCACCGTGACGCGCCGCCAGACCGGCGGTGGCGGCATCTACCACGACGAACACGCGGACATCTCTTACAGCATCGTCGCGCCCGCCGACGAACTTCCCGGTGATTTGATGGACTGCTACGAGGTGCTCTGCGAGCCGATTCTGTCGGCGTTCCACGCGATGGGCGTCGACGCCGAGTTCGTCCCCGAGGAACACCCCGCGATTCACGAGCCCGCGTGCTACCTGCGCGCGCTCCACCCCGCCCACGACATCACGGTCGACGGTCGGAAAATCAGCGGGAACGCCCAGTACCGCACCCGAGACGCGGTCATTCAGCACGGGTCGCTCTCGTACGCGCTCGCACCCGACGCCCACCTCGGCGTCTTCGTCGACCCAGGTATCGACGCGGAGCGGTTCCGCGAGCGCGTGACGAACATCCACGAGGAAGCCGGAATCAGCCGTGACGACGCGGTTGAGGCGCTGGAGGACGCGCTCGCGGAGTGGTGTGACGCGCGCGTCGGCGAGTGGACCGACGACGAACTCGAAGCGGCGCGCGAGCTCGCCGACGAGAAGTACGCGACCGACGACTGGACGCGGGAGCGGACGGCACCGACTAACTGAACCCGAACGTCTCCGGCTCGCCGCCAACGTGGTCCTCGACGGCTTCTCGAATCTCGCCCAGCGGCGGCTGGTCGCGGGTCGGGTCGAGTGGGTGTTCGCCGATCCAACGGTACTGGACGACGCCGTCGGTGTCCACGAGGAACACCGAGCGCTTCGCCCGCGGCAACAGCTTCAGCGCGCGGTACGTGACGCCGAACGCGTCCGAGACGTCGAGGTCGGTGTCGGCGTACAGCGGGAAGTCGATGTCGAGGTAGTCGATGAACCGTCGGTGGGTCGGCACGCGGGACTTGCTCGCGCCGACGACGCGCACGTCCTCGGTGGACGTGAACCAGCCGTAGTCGCGGAACGAACACCACTCGCTCACGCAGTCGGGGCTGAAGTCGTTCGTGTAGAAGACGACGAGTACCGGCCGGTCGGCGTAGAGCTCCGACAGGGGCGTCTCCGCGATGCTGTCGTCGGGATGGACCAGTGGTGCCGTCACGTCGGGCACCTCGTCGCCTACGTCGAGCGCGTCCCCCGAGGTCATACCGTCACGAGCGCGCTCGGCCGGCAAAGGTGTTGCGACGGTTCGAAGCCTCTTTGCCCCCCGCGGCGAACGACAGCGTATGCGAGTAGGTGCACACGTCTCTATCGCGGGCGGCGTCGACAACGCCGTCGAGAACGAACTGGACGTCGGCGGGAACTGCGGGCAGATTTTCACGCACTCGCCGCAAGTCTGGCAGGACCCGAATATCGGCGACGACGAAGCCGCTACATTCCGGGACGGAACCGACGAACACCTCGACGGCCCGTGGGTCATCCACTCGTCGTACCTCGTGAACCTCTGCACGCCCAAAGACGACCTCCGCGAGAAGTCCGTCGACAGCATGCAGAAGGAGGTCGACGCCGCCGACAAACTCGGCATCGAGTACGTCAACGTCCACCTCGGCGCGCACACCGGCGCGGGCGTCCAGCAGGGCCTGGACAACGCTGTCAGCGCGCTCGACGAACTCGGCATCCCCGACGGCGTCACCGTGCTCGTGGAGAGCGACGCGGGCTCGGGCACGAAGCTCGGTGGCGACTTCGACCACCTCGCGTACGTTCTCGACGAGTCGGCCCACGACCTCGGCGTCTGCGTCGACACCGCGCACGCGTTCGCCGCGGGCTACGACCTCTCGACGGCCGACGCCGTCGCGGAGACGCTCGCGGAGTTTGACGACGTCGTCGGCTTCGAGCACCTCCACTGCGTCCACCTCAACGACTCGAAACACGACTGCGGCACGAACAAGGACGAGCACGCCCACATCGGCGAAGGGCTCATCGGCGAGGAGGGGATGGACGCGTTCGTCAACCACGACGCTATCACCGACGTGCCGCTCGTGCTGGAGACGCCCCACGAGGACGGCCGCGGCTTCGCGTGGAACATCGAGAAGGTGCAGGAGCTGCGTGGCCGAGCGGAGTGAGGCCACGTGAACGCGAGCTGCGAGGCGCGTAAGCGCCAAGCACTCGGACCCCGCTGCTTTTGCCGACCCCGGTTTTCAGTGGTGGTGTGCGCCGATTCAGCGCCGACTACCTCGAGGAGACGCGCCGCGGGATGTGGGCCGAGCGCGAGGCGTTGGACGCGCTGGAGCTGTCCAGCCGAGAGCGGATTCTCGACGTCGGCTGCGGCACGGGTGAACTCACGGGCGTGTTCCGCGAGGAGTCCGACGCCGACGTGCTCGCACTGGACGCGGACACTGACCTCCTCCGGCACGTCGACGCCGACGAGCGCCTCGTCGGGGACGCGACGCGGCTGCCGTTCCGCGAGGACGTCTGCGACCTCGTCGCCTGTCAGGCGCTGCTCATCAACCTTCCAGACCCCGTGGCTGCCGTCCGCGAGTTCTCACGCGTGTCCTCGGACCTCGTGGCGGCCGTCGAACCGAACAACGCCGCCGTCACCGTCGAATCGACGGTCGCGAGCGAGCCGCCGCTCGCGGCACGCGCACGCGACGCCTACATCGAGGGCGTGGAGACGAACGTCTCGCTGGGCGCGGACGCCGCGGACTGCTTCGAGGAAGCGGGACTCGTCGGCGTCTCGACGACGCAGTACGAGCACGTGCAGGCCATCCAGCCGCCGTACGGCGAAGCGGCACTGGAGGCGGCTGCGCGGAAGGCGACCGGGGAACGGCTCGCCGAGCAGCAGCCGACGCTCGCTGCGGGCGGGCTCTCCTCGGACACCTACGACGCGCTGCGTGCGGAGTGGCGGGAGATGGGGCGCGAGGTCGTCGCGCAGATGCGCGAGAACGACTACGAGCGCGTCGAAACCGTGCCGTTCTACGTGACCGTCGGCCGCGTTCCCGAGTAATCGCCCACGAACTGCGGTGGGTTTCCGCTTCTCCGGAGTTTATTCGCGTCCGGGTCGATTTCGTCGTATGGACGACAGAGCCCGCCGCCATGCCGAGATTCTCGTCGAGGACTGTACCGACGTCCAGCCCGGGGATATGGTGCTGGTGCGCGCGTCGAAGGAGGCCGAAGCCCTCGTGGTCGCGCTGTACGAGAAACTCGGCGAGGTCGGCGCGCGACCGACCACACAGTGGGGGAATGCCCGCGCAGCGCGCGCGTACAACCGAGCGATGGACATCGACGACTACGAGACGAAAGCCCACGACCTCGCCGCGATGGAGGAGACGGACGTCGTCTTCCTGATTGGGGGTGGCGGGAACGCCTTCGAAACCAGCGACGTGCCGCCGGCGAAGTCGCAGGCCGCGAGCCGCGCGAACGGCCCGATTCTCGAAGAGCGGCTGGGCAAGCGCTGGGTCATCACCCAGCACCCGACGGCCGCGGGCGCGCAGAAAGCCGAGATGAGCACGGAAGCCTACGAGAAGTTCGTCTACGACGCAATCAACAAGGATTGGGACGAGCAGCGCGAATTCCAGGCCCAGCTGGTCGAGATTCTCGGCCCCGCCGAGGAAGTCCGCATCGTCTCCGGCGACACCACCGACGTCACGATGAGCGTCGCGGGGATGGACGCGGCCAACGACTGGGGCACGAAGAACATGCCCGCGGGCGAGGTGTTCACGTGCCCGGTGCCGGACAGCGTCGAAGGCGAGGTGCTGTTCGACAAGCCGCTCATCCGACAGGGCAAGGAAATCACGGACGCGTGGCTGCAGTTCGAGGACGGCGAGGTCGTGGACTTCGCCGCGGGGCAGAACGAAGCCGCGCTCGAAGGCATCCTGAACACCGACGAGGGGTCGCGCCGCCTCGGCGAACTCGGCATCGGGATGAACCGAGATATCGACCGATTCACCTACAACATGCTCTTCGACGAGAAGATGGGCGACACCGTCCACATGGCCGTCGGCGGTGCCATCGCGGAGTGCGTCCCCGACGACCAGCCGTTCAACGAGTCCGCGACGCACGTGGACCTGATCGTGGACATGAGCGAGGACTCGTTCATCGAGGTCGACGGGGAAGTCGTCCAGCGCGACGGGACGTTCCGGTTCGAAGACGGGTTCGAGGACGAGTAATCGTACTGGCGTCTCGCCCACCTTCAGGGCTGACAGGCGGCACCGAATCCGACTGGGACCGCCGCGCTCCCGCCTCCCCCAGCCGGCGAGTCGTCAGGTCACGTGCCGGGTTGGTCCCGGCTTCGCACTTCAAACTACGTCGCCGCGGACGGTCGCGCCCTCGGCCCGTTCGCGGCGGGTTTCGACGGCGTCGGCGGCGATTTCGGCTTCTTCTTCGTCCGCACCGAGCATTTCCAGCGCGCCAGCGAGCGTGGGGAAGACGAGTTCGCCGTCGCGGAGCTTCCGGAAGGCGTCGTCGCTGCGCTCGCCGTCGGCCCACAGGCAGACGCCGCGGGGGTCGAGGACGTTCTCGTAGGTTTCGGTCGCTCGTGCGCCTTCGAGGCGCTGGGTGACGTTGTCCTCGAAGCCCGCGTTACACACTTCGAGGTGAATCGGCTCGTCGTCGTCGAGGAAGTGTGCGGCGAGACAGCGCTCGGGCGCGACGTGGCCGCTCTCGTTCGCACGCAGGTACTCGGGGTGGTCGTCGGCCCACGACGCGCGCACGGTCTTGCCGACACCCTTCACGCCGTACTCGCGCTCGAACTCCGCGGCGCGGTCGGCGTCGTCCCCGCGCATGAGGATGTCCTTCGTGAGGTAGACGTCCAGGCGCTCGACGGGGTCGAGGCCGAGCGCGACGTCGCCGTACACCCAAATTTCGTGCACCGGGACCGGCATCTCCTCGCTCGCGACGGCGTCCACGAGCTCTTCCACCCGGTCGACGGCGGCAGCTCTGTCCATCGATTGCTCGTAGCCCGCGAACGCCGAAAACGGTTCCGCACGCGCCCACCGACGGCGGGAATCGAAAGACCGACCCCCGCCGAGCCCGTACTACGGGTAATTCGGGTCGGTCCGCTCGGACCGACGATACACATGCCAGCCACGCAAATCAAAGACCCCGTCCACGGCTACGTCGAACTCGATCAGCCGCTCGTCGACAACGTCCTCGACAACCGCGCGTTCCAGCGCCTCCGCCACGTCCGCCAGCTCTCGGCGACCTATCTCGTCTACCCGGGCGCGAACCACACGCGCTTCGAGCACTCGCTGGGCGTCTACCACCTCGCGCGCACCGTCTTCGAGAACCTCCGCGAGCAGTCGTACTTCTACCGCGACGCCACCACCGCGGAACTCGACGACATCCAGCGCACGCTCGAATGCGCGGCGCTCCTCCACGACGTCGGTCACCCGCCGTTCTCGCATCTGGGCGAGCGTTTCATCGACACCGACGACCTCCAAGACCGGCTCGCCGACCGCGGGCTCCGCGAGGCGTTCGACGACGCCGGCGTCGGCGACGCGCCGATTCGAGAGGCGTCTGCGCACGAACTCTTGGGCTGTCTCATCGTGCTCGAGGCGTTCGCCGACGGCCTCCACGAGATGGGCGTCGACCCCCACGACGTCTGCGCGCACATCCTCGGCTACAGCCTCGAATACGAGCGCGGCGGCCGCTGGCAGCACGGCGTCGCTGCCCAGATTCTGCACTCGCCCATCGACGTCGACCGCCTCGACTACATCACGCGGGACAACCAGATGACGGGCGCGGACGTCCTCGGTTTCGACACCGACCGCATGGTCGGCTCCTACACCGCCCACCCCGAGGAGGGGCTCGCGCTCTCGGACAAAGCCCTCTCGACCATCGGCAACTACCTCGAAGGCCGCATCGCGGTGTACATGTGGGTGACTCAGCACCACAAGTCCGTCTACGCCCACGTGCTCCTCAGCGAACTCCTCGACGAACTCGCCGCGCTCGCGGACGAACCGCCGGTCACCGCCGACCGCATCCTCGACGACGAAATCGACGACAACACGCTCATGGAGCGCCTGCGCGTCGCCGCCAGCGAGCACCCCGACTCCACGCTCGCAGCGCTCTACGACCGCTTCCGCGCGCGCCGCTTCCCCGAGACCTGCTGGAAGCACCGCATCGCGTACGCCGACCGCGTCGACGCGGACTTGGACGCGTTCAGCGACTGGCTCGTCGCCCACGTTGATCGCCTCGAAGCCGACCTCGCCGCCGAACTCGGCGTCCCCGACCACGAGGTCTGGGTCGAACAGTCGTACGTCCCCGAGTACGAGCCCCAGGACCTCGAAGACATCCCCATCGCGTACGGCGGCACCACCCGCTCGGTCGGCGACTGGGGGCTCTACGGCGAGCGCGCGTTCGACCGCCCCATCCCGTTCGTCTACGTCCCCCACGGCGTCGAGAAGGAAGCCACCGGCACGCTCGTCGACTGGTTCCACGCCGAGAAGTACGACCAAGCGTAACGGCGGCTGTTCTCTGAATTTTCGCGATTGATTGGGCTGCTCGTAGTGACGTCGTCGGTAGACGGCCGCTTGCGGGTCGCTTCGCTCACGGTTCACTGCGGTCACCGTTCGCCATTCCGTGCTCTCCCCTTCGGTCGAGCACGCGCTCCCCGCTCGCCATAACGTGCCCTCCCTGCGGTCGGGCACGCTGCTCACGCATCGCTGCGCTCCGCGTTCGCCTAACGCGGCCGTCTGTCGACGGCCGCGCTGGCCACAACGGTCAAGCGCCATCCGCCACCGCGCCTACATATGGGCGACCAGACTTTCCGCGTGCTCGCAGCGCTCCGCGAACTCGCCGACGAGACACCGCCGACAGACGAAATCGCGACCCGTGCGGCCGTCTCCATCGGCGTCGCGGAACGCGAGTTGAACACGCTCGACGCCGTCGGGGCCGCCGAGGAACTGAAGCCGGACGGTGAGCGCTTCGAGCCGACGGATATGGCCGTCGAGGACGTGGCGCGACGCGTCGACACCATCGACGAACTCGACACCGACGAGCGCTCGGCGTTGCTCAAAGCGCTCCGGCGTGGCGACGTCGACCCCGCAGACGTGCTCTACGACGTCCACGACGCTCGCGACGCCGCCGACCGCGCCGCGAGTTCCGAATTCGCGGGCTGACTCACCGCTCGCGCTTTTTCGCGACCGATTCTGTGCCCGAGATTCCCGCGCAGCCGCCGATTTGTTATCCCGAAATGAGGTTTACGGGTCGTGGTGGTTCGTCGAGACGTAACGGTGAAACGCCGGCGCTGCCAACGTGTACGTAATGGATTGCACCAAGTGCGACCGCGAGGCCGTGATGCACGCGGCGTACTCAGGCGCGCACCTCTGCGAGGGCCACCTCTTCGAGAGTGTCGAACGCCGGATGCGGCGGCGCATCCGCGAGGACGACATGCTGCCCGACGACGCGACGCCCGAGGACCCCGAAACGTGGGTCATCGGACTCTCCGGCGGGAAGGACAGCGTCGTCCTCACGGACATCCTCTCGGAGACGTTCGCGGAGGACCCGCGCATCGAGATGGTCGCGCTCACCATCCACGAGGGCATCGAGGGCTACCGCGACGAGAGCCTCGCGGCCTGCGAGAACCTCACTGCGGACCGCGACATCCGCCACGAGGTCGTCACGTACGCCGACGAGTTCGACGTCGAGATGGACAACGTCGTCGACGACGACCCGCTGGACATGGCACCCTGCGCGTACTGTGGGGTGTTCCGTCGAGACCTCCTCGCGCGGTACGCCGATGAGTACGACGCGGACAAACTCCTCACCGGCCACAACCTCGACGACGAGGCCGAGACCGCGCTGATGAACATCTTCGAGGGGAACGTCGAGCAGGTCGCCAAACACTTCGACGCCAGCCTCGGCCCCTTCGACGAACGCACGCCCAAGGAGGACATGATTCCGCGCGCGAAGCCGCTCCGCGACGTTCCGGAGAAGGAGGTCGCGCTGTACGCACAACTCCGGGACCTTCCAGTCCACATGGCGGAGTGCCCACACTCCAGCGAGGCGTTCCGCGGCGAGATTCAGGACCTCCTGCTGAAGTTGGAGGAGAACCATCCGGGCACGCGGCACTCGATTATGGCTGGCTACGAGGAGCTCGCGGGGCTCGCGGCCGACCAGTACAGCGACGAGGACGCGGACGTGGGCGAGTGCGAGGAGTGTGGCGCGCCGACGACCCGCGACCAGTGCCGGAAGTGTGCGCTGATCGACGCCGTGAACGCAGTGTAACCGTGCGACACCCGCTGCTTCGGGTTCGCTGACGACCGCAAAAGAACAGGACGGTTACCGGATGACGTCGAGGCCGTTGTTCTTCTCGACTTCTTCCTTACCGCCGTCGGAGTGCGCGCCGAACTCGTTAGTCGTGCCGGCGCCCTCGTCGACGGCGCGCTGCTTCGCGTCGGCGTCGACGTCCTGGAGCTCCTGCCGGGACTTGTCCGCCTGCTTCTGCGTGCTCGGTCCGAGCACCTGCGCGGACTGCACGCCGGTCATGATGGCCATGACGCGGACCTTCCCCTTGTAGTTCTCCTGGATGCGGGCGCCCCAGATGACGTTCGCGCTCGCGTCCAGCCGCTCGGTGATGTTGTCCGCGATGCCCTCGGCCTCTTTCAGCGTGAGGTCCGGGCCACCCGTGATGTGGACGAGGCCACCGCTCGCGCCGCGGTAGTCGACGTCCAGCAGCGGGTGATTCATCGCGTCCTTGACCACTTCGTTGGTCTTGTTCTTGTCCTGGGTCTCGCCGACGAGCATCACGGCGACGCCACCCTGATTCATGATGGCGGTCATGTCGGCGTAGTCGAGGTTGATGAGACTCGGCTGGGTAATCGTCTCGCTGATGCCCTTGACGGTCTCGGCGATGATCTGGTCCATCACGGAGAACGCCTTCCCGATCGGGAGGTTGGGCACGTAGTCGAGCAGCCGGTTGTTGTCGAGGACGATGATAGAGTCCGCTTCTTCGCGGAGCTTCTCCAGGCCTTCCTCGGCCTTGACCGTACGAGCGCGCTCGACGTTGAACGGCGTCGACACCATGCCAACGACGATTGCGCCCTGCTCTTTGGCGATCTTCGAGACGACGGGTGCAGCACCGGTGCCGGTCCCACCACCCATGCCGGCGGTCACGAACACGAGGTCCGCGTCGCCGAGCACCTCTTTGATTGTGCCCTGGGCCATCTCGGTGGCGCGCTCGCCCATCGAGGGGTCGCCACCCGCGCCGAGGCCGTTCGTCAGGGACTTCCCGACGAGAATCTTCGTGTCGGCCTCGATCATCTTGAGGTGCTGTTTGTCGGTGTTGATGGCGACCGTGTCGGCGCCTTCGACACCGATGTTGTACAGCCGGTTGACGGTGTTGTTGCCCGCGCCGCCCGCGCCCACGATGACGATTCGCGGGTCGCCGAACTCGTCGCCGTCGCCGCTGGCGTCCATCTCGCGTTGTTCGGCTTCGGCGTTGTCGAGGGCGTCCTGAACGATGTCCTGCATCGTTACACCTTCGCCCAGCTGTTCGTGCTGGTCTGTTCGGTTTGTTCGTCTATCATTTCACGGACCGCCGACCGAATCGCCTCGCTGCGATTCGGGAATTTACCCCGTTCGACCATCTGTTCGACCTCGTCGATCTGCTGTTTCGGAATGCGGAGTGTCACACGCTCCATATTTTTGTATCCCCGTTGTGGTAAGACGGCATTTGATTCGGTCTGTGTCTTACAGAATCGTTTGGCAGGTCATAATCCCGCGCTGTCGTGCGATTCTGTGTAAGACAACCGTCTTACGTACCACTACCCACACCGTCACAACGTATATAATTAACGGCGGATGTAAACGATTGTCTTACCGGGCGAACGCGTCCGCCGACGCAGTCCGCCGCCCGCAGTGCGGACAGAACGACCAGTCCGCTCGCACCTCGTCGCCGCACTCGCAGAACACGCGGTGGGTCGCCTTCTCCCCGCAGTTCGGACAGAACACGTGGTCGTCGGACAGCGACTCCCCGCACTGCGCGCAGCTCTGCTCGTGGCCGCGGTCCGCTGCCCGCCCGCGATCCTCGCCGCGTGCCGGTTCGCGACGCGGTGCACGCTGGTCGTCGCGCCGCGGCTCCGCGCGCAGTCCGTCGGCGGTATCGACCGTAATTCGTACGTTTACGTCGTGTTCGCGGGTTCGTGGGCCGAGTCGCCGCTCGACGAGTTCGTCGACGCGCTCGGCGACGACGTCGTCGATGCTGTCGTCCGCGTCGGCCGCCTCGCCGTCGAGGTACGCCCGCAGCGCCGCGCGCATGACCTCGCTCTTGGACTCGTCGAGGTCGTCGACGGCGTCCACAAGGTCGTCGTCCGCGCGGAAGGTGATCTTCGACATACCCGTTCGGTAGTACGTACCACCGCCGGGAACTTCAAACTAGGTAGTGAGGTGGATTCCCCGCCCCACCGTGGGCGGGGAGGAAGCCGACACTCGCTGCCTTAGCCATATATTGAAGTGAATGGCATCCCAACTTAGTGGTACGTGATGGGAGGCCAACAGTTGTCGCGGTCACGGGCTGCCGTCAACCGGCCCTGTAGTCAAGGATGCCGACTCGTGAACGCCCGAAAGCCCTTCGGGTACGACGCGGCGAGTCCACTGACAAGTCTCGCACCACCGTGCGCGGGGTAGTTGACCCCATCCCACGCGTCTGATGCTCGTCGTCCGTTTCCGAATGGTAACCCTTAAATCCGAACCACGGCGTACGCAAGAGTGCATCCGCCCTTAGCTCAGACTGGTAGAGCAGTCGACTGTAGATCGACTTGCCCCCCGTTCAAATCGGGGAGGGCGGATTTGCTTTTCCGCGAACCAAACGGTGAGCGGGCCGCACGTCCAACCGACTTTCTCCCCGGTCAATTCGTGGCCGTTTACGCGACATTAGATGTGGTCGCGCTATCGGCTCACGCCCGCCTCGCGTGCACGCAAACCCGTGTGAATGACCGGCGTCGCGAGGAGGACGGACGCGACGCTGAGGAGCGCGGGGACGAGCACGCTCCGCACTGGAGTGATGAGGGCTGTCAGGGCGAACGTGGCGAGGAAGACGGCCCAGCCGCCACAGATGACACACGCTTCGTGTCGCATACACGAGCACGTTTCACAGCAAATACATAAGTGCGGCGTCGTGTTCTCGCGCGCTGCAGTACCACTCACAGCATCGGCCACTCCTTCGACTGCTCCGCACGGGAAATTCGTACCTAATCTGGGTGGAATTTTCGACAGCCCGCCCGAAAATATTTTGCCGGACAACGCGGAAACACCGCACGTGACACATCTAGTCGCGGACGGCACCCGGCGGTCACTCGCGGACGTGCTGCCGGACGACGTGGTGACCGTCGACGCTGCAGCAGTCCGCGATGTCGTCGCCCGCGACGACCCCGACGTCGTCGTCGTGGACGCGGCCACGGTCGTCGACCCCGCTGCCGTCGTGAACACGGTTCGTTCGACCACCGACGCGGCCATCGTCGCCATCGGGACGACCGCGCTCGACGCCGACGTCGCGTGTGCGTCGACCTGTGAGACGGCCGTCCGTGCCGCCATCGAGCGTGCACGCCACATCGCTTCGTATCGGCGTTCGGTGTCGGACCTCTACGAAGCGTGCCGCGAGCGCGGGGTCGGCCGGCCCGACGAAGACGTCCGCGAACGCCGCCGTGCCGCCGACGAGGAGTTCGCGTCGCTGCCCGACGACCGCGAGGCGTTCGCCGCCGCACTCCGTCCGGGGGACGAAGATGGTTGAGGCGTTCGCCGTCGCGTCCGGGAAGGGCGGCACCGGGAAGACGACGAGCACGCTCGCGCTCGGGATGGCACTCGCCGAGGATTACGACGTCACAGTCGTGGACGCCGACACGGGCATGGCGAACCTGCTGTTCCACGCGGGGCTCGCGGACGTGGACGTGACGCTCCACGACCTCCTCGTCTCCGGCGGGAACGCGGCCGTCTCCGACGCCGTCTACGAGCGCTACGGGATGTGCGTCGTCCCCTGCGGCACGGGCCTGGGCGACTTCCGCGCGGCGGACCCGACCCGGCTCCGCGACGTCGTCGCCGACCTCGCCGCCGACACGGACGTCCTTCTCCTCGATTCGCCGGCGACGCTCGCGAGCCGCAGCGCCGTCCTCCCAGTGGTGCTGGCGGACCGCGCGGTGCTCGTCGTCCAGCCGACGATTCCCGCCATCTCGGACGCGCTCAAAGTCCAGGAGTACGCCACGTCGTACGGCACGGGCGTCGCGGGCACGCTCTACAACAAGGTCCAGGACCCCGAGGCGGTCGAGCGCATCGCCGCGAAGTCCGGGCAGTACTTCGAGGGCGAGACGCTCGGCACCGTCCCCGAGTCCGAGGCGGTCCGGTCCGCGCGCCGCGCCGGCGAGCCGTTGCTCGCGCACGCGCCGGAGAGCGACGCCGCGGCCGCGTACCGGCGCGCCGCGGACGCCATCGACGTTCGGGACGCCGACGCCGCATCGGTTGCCGACCGCTTCCGGAGCGCGGTCGTCCCCGAGCAGCCATGACCGAACTGACGTTCGCGCGCGTCGTCGACGACGCGGCGGCCGCGCTGTCGCTCGCGCTCGACCGCGAACTCACCGGACACGCTGTTCTCACCCCACAAGAGGCGCTCCTCCTCGACGGCGACGGCGAGGGCGTCGTCGCGTTCACCGACGGCGTGCCGACGCACGTCCACCACACTGCGACGGGCCGTGGTGGTGCGACGGCGCTCGCGGACCTCGCGATGACCGGCCCGCTGCGCGTGGCGTGTTACGCCGGCGACGACGGTGACGTCCCTCGAACGGACCAGTACGCGGTCGCGCCTGGGACGCCAGCCGAACGACTCGCCGGCGACGACGCACTCGCCGAGCGAACGCGCGAGGCTGGCCGAGAAGCCGGCATCGCGGACGCCGACGGCGGCGCGGGCGACCTGGACGCCGTGGAGGCGTTCCTCGCGGACGAGGAGAAGGTCGAGGCGATTCGGGACCGCGCCCGCGAGGAAGCGCGGGAGCGCGCCGAAGAGTGGGGCTTCGACGACCTCGACGCCTAACTACTGCGGGCGAGCGACGTGCCCGAACCGCGTCGTCCCGGCCGGCATCGTGACGCGAACGTCGAACGCGATGGCGACGACGACCGTCTCGCCCGCGCGCTCCTGAACTACAACACCGCCGTGGACCTCGCACGCGCCGAACGACCGTCCATCAGCGCTCGGACAATCCACGCGCTCCGCGAGCGCGCCGTCGTAGGACACGTTCACGACGACGCCGTCGCCGAGCCGCGCCCGCTCGACCGTGCGGAGCCGTGGTGCCAGCGACGCTTCGACCCGCTCCACTGCAGCCTCTCTGTCTCCCCAAGCGGTTCCCGTGGCGGTCTCCGCCGCGCCGTCCGCGACACGGTCGAGCACCCGAGTGACGCGCTCGCCGTGGTCCGCGTCGACGTCCGCGACCGCCGGCGCGTAGCCGAACTGGAGGTACGCGGCCGCGACCGGGACGAGCGCGAGTGCAGCGACAGCCGCTGCGACGAGCACGAGTTGGCCGCGGTCACTCATGCGTACCACACCCACACGGTGACGCGACCGCTCCCGGTGGGCACGCGTGCGACACCCACCGCTGCGTTCGACGGTCGGACGTGACCGACCGCGCCGTGAGGCGTCCGCACCCGAAACATCAGATTGTCCGGGAGGATGCGGTCGACGCGCCGTTCGAGCGCGCCGCGCTCCCGCTCGAACGTCACCTCCGAGGCCGCGACCTCCGCCAGCCGCGTCGCGTCGCCGTGCTGTGGCGGCTCGTTCGCCAGCACGGTCGCCGCGTCCTGCGCGTACGCGTCGAGTTGCGCCTGCTCGCCGACGCCGCCCGCGGGCGTGCCGAACGCGAACGCGCTCGCAACGGCGACCACGAACAGCACGCCGACGCCGGCTTCGACGACCGACAGCGAGAGCTGGCCGCGCTCGCATCTCGTGCCGTCACGCATCGACGGTTACCCCGAGCACGGCTTTGGTCGTCGTCTCCACGCGGTACGCGATAGTGACGCTGCCCGGCGCGAGTTCGCCGTCGGTGTCGAACGCCAGCGTGACCGTGTCGTATCGCGCGAGGTCGACGTCGTACGCGCCATCCAAGCCACCCTCGTCGTGGAGGACGACGCGGTCGTTCGCACGCACGGCTGTCACGTTCGCTGTCCCGGTGTCGAACGTCAGCGTGGCGCTCCCCGTCCGTCGCGGCAGCGTGACCTCCATACTGCCGTCGAACGCCGGCGAGAGTTCGCGCTGACTCGCGTCCGCGACGAGCACGACGCGGCGCATCGTCGCCCCACCTGTCGGATTCCCGCGCTCGGCGACCGTCTCGCCGTCGAGCGTGACCCGGACGGCGGTGGCTCCCGGAAGCAAGCGGTCGAGATTCGCGCTCGCGTTCGCGACGGCAGCCCGCGAGAGCACGTTCGCTCGCACGGTTAGTGGCCCGTTAGCGGTGACGAGGCGCTCGGCGGCGCTGGCCGCGAGCCGGCTGTCCGCGGGGTCAGTGTTCGCACCTGCGAACGCGCTTCCGGCGAGCCCGATGGCCGCCGCGACGCTCGCGACGACCAGCAGGAGCGCTATCGCGAGCGCGGGGAGGTTCGCTTGCGCGCGGGTCACGCCGTCGCCTCCGCAAGTTCGACGACCAGGCCGCCGTCTGGGTGTGCTCGTACGCGAACCAATCCTTCGCTGTCGGTCCAGTTTCCCCGAACGGCTCGTACGCGGTCCGGGAGCACGAGCGGCGTCGTGCTGCCCACGTCGGCGTGCTCGTGAACGAGGGCGAGGCTGGTGTCGTTCGCGGTGACGCGGTAGCCTCGGTCACGAATCGTCGCCGGGAGGCTGACGCGGCGCTCCGCGACGACCTCGCCCGCGCCGGCTCTCGTACCCGCCTGTGCTGGGACCGCTGCTTCGACGTTCGTGGCCGCGTGCTGGAGCGTGCGCTCGCCGACTTCGTCGGCCGCCGCCGTGCGCGCGTTCGGGACGACGCCGCCGTACAGCGTCGTCGTCAAGAGCGCGACGAACAGCACGACGATGCCGGCTTCGAGGGCCTTCCCGACTGCGGGCGCGGCGGCCCGACTCGTTTCTCGGATCACGTCACGGTCACCGCCGTCTCGTGAACGACCACGTACGCGGTCCGCGCGCCGGGGAAGTCAGCGACGACGCTCGGTGTCCCGTCGCCGTCGATGTCGCGCTGGCTGACGGTGGCGTTCCACCGCTCGAACTGCGCGCGGACCGCGTCGGTGTGCTCCGTCTCGACGGCGACGCGGTAGCCGCCGCGCCCGAGATTTCGGCGTTCGTGGGAGACGTTCGACCGCAGCGTGTAGGTCACGCCGCCGCTGGCCGTTCGCGCCACGTCGCCGCGGAGCGCGGGCACACTCACGACGAGCACGTCCGGGTCCGCGGTCACGGTGACCGGCGAGCGCGTGCGCGACCAGCCGTCGCCGTGCGCGAGCACCGACCCCGCGAGGTAGGTCGCGCCCCGGTTGCCAGTCGAGAAGCGGAGCGCGTTCGCGTCCACGACGGAGGCGTTGCCGCCGCTGTCGAGCACGCGCACCTCGCGGTCGAGCGTGTCGAGGCTCCCGCGCGTGAACGAGACGCTGCCGCGGCGCACGCCCGTCGTCTCGACGGGCTGGAGCGCCTCGTCGAGGTCGCTGGCGACCCGCTGGGCGTCGCTGGCGGCGGCGTGCTGGTCGACGACGGTGCCGACGCTCGCCGTCAGCAGGCCGAGCGCGACCACGGTCACGCCGAGCAGGACGGCGACGCCGACGACGTTCGACTGTCCGCGTTCGCTCGCGCTCACAGCATCCCCACCCCCGCGAAGACGGCGTACGCGAACGCGACGAGCAGGCCCGAGTGCAGGAGCGCGTCGTACCGGCCGCGGCTCGCCGCGCCCGCGAACCAGCCACACGACAGCATCGTCGCCTGCGTCACGAGGTAGAACCGGTAGCGGTCGCGTTCGAGGTCGACCGCACCCGGGTCGATGGCGAGCCCGCCCGCGCTGGCGGCGTTCGACACCGACGACAACTGCGCGAAACTATCGAGGACGGCGAGGTTGACGGCGACCGTGATGCCGACGACGAGGATGGCGGTCGTCCAGCCGACCGCGACGTAGACGAGCAGCCGCGAGCGCAGCGCGCGCTTCTCGTGGTAGAGCCGCCCGACTTCGGCTTGTAGGGCCTCGAAGGCGGCGTCGGCGTCGCTGCCGGCGTCGAGCGCGCCGGAGACGAGGCCGACGGTCTGGGCGGCGAGCTGGGTGTCGACGCGCTCGACGAATCGGTCGAGCGCGGCTGCTCGCACGTCCTCACCGCGGGTGGTGACGCCGAGGTTGAACGCGAGGTCGCGGATGTCCGGATTCAATGGGCCGGCGTCCACGTCGCGGGCGACGCGCTCGACGGCGTCCCCGAACGGCCGCCCGAGGCTGACGTGCCCGGAGACGGCGTGCACGAAGTCCTGAATCTCGCGGTCTTTCGCGTCGTCGATGCGCGCGCGGCGGACGGCGACAAATCCCACAGGGACGGCGAACGCGACGTACGACAGCAGGACGGCGTTCGCGGGTCGAATATCAATCTTCCAGAGGGCACCGCCGACGACGAGCGTCGGGAGCGCGAGGATAATGGCGGCGTCTGCGGGGTTCCGCGTGACGTTCGCGAGGACGGCGAGGCCCGTAGAGCGGTCGTGGCCGCCCCACGTGAACCCGCGCGGGCGCATCGTCTCCACGAGGTACGCGGCGAGCGCGCCGACGACGAGCACGAACCCGCCGCTGCCGAACACGAGCAGTTCGCGGACGGTCGCAGCTCCGAGCGGCGTCGCGACCGTGCGGCCGAGCCCGGGCGCGAGCACGCTCAGGACGGTGGCGACGATGACCAGCAGCGCGGGCAGCACCAGCAACACGATGAACAGTTCGGCGACGAGTTCGAGGAAGCCCGCGGCGCGCTCGCGGGTGCGTTCACGACGGTTCGCGAGCATCCGGGATTCGAGCTCGAGGTACTGTGCGACCGCATCCGGCCCCTGCGCGGCGTGCTCGCGCAACTTGAGGAGGAACGGCGCGAGCAACTCCCGGCTCGGGGTGTCGCGGGCGACCACGCGCAGCCCGCGGTCGACGCTCCCGGTGAGGTCGGCGGTGTTGAGCACGTCCTGAAACGCCGCGGCGGTCTCGCCGTACGCGGTCGGCCGGTCGGCGACCCGCGAGAGCAGTTCGCGCTCGTCCGTGGTGCCCGACGCGAGCACGGAGAGGTAGCGGACGGCACCCGGGAGCGTACCCACGATGTCCGTGCGGCGGCTGCGCGCCCGCCAGCCGAGGTAGCGGCCGCCGAGTTCGACCGCGACGCGCTTCGCGACGAGGCCCGACGGCAGCCCGACGACGAGTGCGGCCGTGACCGATGGAGCGAGCGGGGAGGTCGTGGCGAGCGGGCCGAGCGCCGTGGGCGGCAGCAGGAGCGCGGCAGCTGTGGCTGCGAGCACACTCCCGGACGCGAAGGCTAGCCACGACGCGCCGTAGACGCGCGCGAGGAACACGTCGAAGCTCACGGGCAGCCGGCTCGCACGGTAGCGCTTCCGGTCGGCGTCGTGGCGGCCGCGGTCGGCGTGGCGCGCGAACAGCGCGTACAGCACGCGGTCGACGACGCCCAGCGACGCCGTCACGGCTCGCCCTCCGTCTCTCGGCAGGTCACTCGCCGGCCCTCCGCTGGAGGCGTTCGACCGTCGCGGTCTCGTCGGTCCGGAGGTCCGACAGCAGACCGAACAGCTCGTCGAACGCGGAGACGTCCTCGCGGTCGAGGTACTGGACGTACCGGCGTTTCTGCGCGAACTCCTCGTGGACGTCCTCGACGGGGCGGTCCGTGCGCGCGGCGAGCTGGTCGAAGAAGCCGACGGAATCCGCGCCGGCGAAGTCGAAGCCGCCGTCGGGCGTGCGCTCCAGTATCCGGCGGTAGTGAACCTCGCTGCCGTCCTTCTCGACGGTTTCGGTGTCGTCGCCGGCGTCGCCGACGAGCTCCACGATTTCGCCGACGTAGCGCTCGCCGTCGACGTGCCGCGGGAACACCACGAGGTCGACTTCGCGGAGGAGGTACGCGGGTACGCCCTGCTCGATGGCGCGGTTCACGAGCGTCTCGACGTTCTCGGCGTGCGTCGTGCCGACGACGCCGTGGCCCGTGTTCAGGACGTTCGCGAAGCTCTCGAAGCTCTCCTCGGTGTTGATCTCCGCGATGACCTCCACGTCCGGATTCAGATAGTTCGTCTCGGTCATCAGGTCGGCCATCGAGACGCGCTTGAACTCGCGTTCGTGCTCGCGGGTCGTCAGGGAGACACCGGTCTCGTGGGGGAGTCGGACTTCGCGGCTGCCCTCGTCGATGCTGATGGGGCGGTCGTCGAAGGGGACGAAGGGCATGTGGGCGTTCATCAGCGTGGTCTTCCCGACGCCCGTCGGGCCGGAGAAGAGGACGACGCCGTGGTGCTCGTAGACCATCCACAGCAGCGCGACGACGTCCACGGAGACGGTGTCCTGCTGGAGCAAGTCCACGGGCGTCAGCGGCTCCGCGGCCTGTTTCCGGATGGAGACGTGCGGGCCGTCCTCGCTGATGACGGGGAGCGCGACCGCACAGCGAATCGTGACGTCCGCGTCGACCTCCGCGGGTTCGAGGTTGACCTTCGCGGAGGGATTGGAGGCGTTCAACTCGACGCCGTCCCGCGCGGCCAACTGGGTAACGAGGTTGACGAAGCGCTGCTCGTCGTCCAGCGAGAGGTTCGTCGGGAGGCGGGCGGCGGCCGCGCCGAGGCGGCCACGGGGAACGACTTTCACGCGCTCGCCGACGGCGTTCGCTTCGACGTCTTCGAGGCGGTCGTCGCGGATGGGGACCGTGAGTTCGCCGTCGCCGACGAAGTCCCGGAGCACGTAGTACGTCAGGTCGTCGAGGCGGTCGTCGCTGAAGCGGCGGCCGACCGGCGGCACCGCGAGGCCGTACTCGGCGAGCGCGGAGCGGACGCGGTGTCTGGTGGCGTCCAGCCACGCCCGCGTGTTGCGGACGGTAAGTCGGCGCGTGAGAAACGTGCGTGCGCGGTCGGCGACGAACGCCGCGCGGCCCTCCGCGTCGCCGAGCCGGCCTTCGACGTTGGCCTCCCAGATGCGGGACTTGCACTCCGCGATGAGTTCGTCGTCACCGGGGAGGCGGTCGGGTTCGCGGACGGCGTACTTGGTGTCGAAGGCGTCCCGACCGAGCACGCGCTCGCGGTAGACGACGACGGGGACGTCGAAATCCCGGAACGGGACGGTGTAGCGCGCGACGCGCTCGGAGAGGAAGCGGTCGAGGTGTGGTGGGTCGGCGGGCAAGCCGGTGATGGCGGGCGCGTACTCGCTGGTGTGGACGACCAGCGAGTCGGCCGCGGCGTCCGCGACTTCGACGCCGTCGTCGAGCGCGAGCGGCGTGAGGTCGCCGAGCCCCCGGAGTTCGCAGAGCGCGTGGAACTCGATGCGCCGGCGGGCGGCCCGCGAGCAGTCGGTGAGGCGAGCGAGCACGCGGCGGTGTTTCTCGCCGAGGCCGGCGGCGACGCGCTCCCGCGTTCCCTCCCGGGTGCGTGGCCGGGCGATCTGGGCGTCCACGAAGTAGTCGGTGACGCGGGCGAGCGCCGTCTCGTCGCCGGCACCGAGCGGCGGCGTCCGGACGCCGTACGCGAACTCGCCGTCCCGCTCGGTGACGGTGACGACGACGCCGGGGTGGACTTCGTACTGGCTGCGGACGTCGGGTGCGTACCACGCGTCCGGGTCGTCCGGCGGCACCGGCGACGGGACGGCGTGGTCGGCGAGCATGGGCATTACGAGTAACTGGTTCGTCACTTAATTTAAAACTTCACGAATAGCACTGAAAACGAGTGTGGCGAGTGAACTGTTCGCAAGACCTATACTGTGCACATCGTAAACGCCGGCAGTGGTCCGCAACCGACGCGCCCTCCTGGTCGCCCTCCTCTGCGTGCTCGCGGTGTCGCTGGCGGCCGCGACGCTCGCAAACCCCCAGCAGCCCGCCGGCGGCAGCGGCATCGGCGGCTCCGGGCCCGACCCCAGTGGCACCGCTGCCCAGTCCGGCGACGGCGGCGACGGCTTCGACAACCCCGAGCCCGCCGACGGCGAGGAGTCGTTCCGCCTCGAACCGGTGTGCGTCCCAATCCTCGCGACGCCGACCGCGGGCTTCGCCGTCTTCGGGTTCGCCCTGCTGCTCGGCCTCGTTGCGTACTGGCGCGACGGCATCGTGCCCGCGTTCATCGTCGTGTTCGTCACGTCGTCGGTGCTGTTCCCCGCGTGGCTGTTGCTCACCAACTGCAGCCGAGACATCGAGGGACGCGGCGGCAGCAGTCTCATCCCCGAACTCCCGTCCGACCCGGCACCTGGCGGCGAGGCCGGCGGCAGTGCCGGCAGCGAACTGTTGTTCTCGCCGCCGACCGTGCTCCTCGGCTTGCTCGCAATCGCCGTGTTGCTCGGCGCCGTCGCGTTCCGCGCGACCGGCGACGACGAACCACCCGAGCGCGAGCCCGTCCCCGAACCCGCTCCCGCGGCCGACGACGAGACGCTCGGCGCGCTCGGGAACGTCGCCGGCGACGCGGCTGACCGCATCGCCGCGGACGCGGACGTCGAGAACGAAGTGTACCGCGCGTGGCGGGAGATGACCGACCACCTCGACGTCGCCAACCCCGAGGCGAGCACGCCCGCGGAGTTCGCGGCCGCCGCCAGCGACGTCGGAATGGCCCGCGAGCACGTCGACGAACTCACGGACCTCTTCCGGTCGGTCCGGTACGGCGGCGCAGCGGTCACGGCGGACCGCGAGCAGCGCGCGGCCGACGCGCTCCGCGCCATTGAAGCCTCTTACGGGGGTGACGGGTAGTGCTGCGGCGCGTCCTGCTCGTCCTCGGCCTCGCGTTCACCGCGCTCGGCGTCGCCATAGCCGCCGCGCCCTCGATTGCGACCACGCTGCGGCTGCCGGACGTGCCGCGCGTCGTCGTCGCCGCGCTCGCAGTCGTGTTCGCGCTCGCGACACACGCCGCCCGCAAGAAGGTGGACTTCCGCGACCCCGACGAAGCGGTCGTGCGGGCGTCCGGCCTAGAGGGTCGCTACGAGCCGCCACGACCCGGCGCGGAAATCGGCACGGAACTCGCTGTCGGCCCGCGGGACGGTGCGTCGAGCGCCGACACCCGCCTCCGGGAGCGCCTGCGCGTGCTCGCGGTGCGCGTGCTGTCCGACGCCGAGGGCTGGTCCGCGGACGAGGCGCACCGCCGCCTCGACGACGGCACGTGGACCGACGACCGCACCGCCGCCGCGCTGTTCGCCGAGGACGTCAACCCGGCAGCACAGCACCTCGTCGCCTCGTTCGCGGGCATCGAGTCGACCCACGAGCGCGAAGTCCGGCACGCGCTCGCCGAATTGGAACGCCGCTCGGGCGTCGACGCCGGAGGTGACTGACGTGAGTACGAGCACCACCGAGGCGGCCCCGCCAACCGGCGCGGACGGCGCGACTGACGCCGATTCGGACGCCGAGGGAATCGGCACGACGCTCACGGGTGTGACCACGCGCGAGACGAACCGCTGGCGTGGCGTCACCGCGCTCTCGCTGCTCGCGGCCGCGGCCGGCATCGCGTCGTCGTCGCCGGCCGCGCTCCTGCTCGCCGTGCTCGGCGTCACGTACGCGGCCTACGGTGCGCTGTTCGCAGCGTCATCGCCGTCGCTGGCCGTCGAGCGGACGATTCACGCCGACGACCCCGAGCCCGGCGACGAGGTCGACGTGACGCTGTCGGTCACCAACGACGGCGCGTTCCTCCCGGACCTCCGCGTCGTCGACGACGTGCCCGCGGGCGTGGAGGTCGTCGACGGGTCGCCGCGGCTCGCGACCGCGCTCCGCTCGGGGAAGTCGGCGACGCTCCGGTACACCGTCGAGAGTCACCGCGGCCAGCACGACTTCGACTCGGTGCACGTCCGCGCGCGGGACCTCAGCGGGGCCCGCGAGACGGAAGCCACGATTCCGACGCCGTCGAGCGTCGCGTCCGTCCCCGAACTCCCCGACTTGTCGTCGTTCCCGCTGCGCGAGCAGACCGTCCAGCGCGTCGGCCGCGTCCCCACCTCGCAGGGCGGGTCGGGCGTGGAGTTCCACGCGACCCGCGAGTACCGGCCCGGCGACCCGCTCTCGCGCGTGGACTGGCACCGGCTCGCGCGAACCGGCGAACTCTCGACCGTCCAGTACCGCGAGGAGCGCGCCGCGACCGTCGTCGCCGTCGTGGACGCCCGCGACGCAGCGCACGTCGCCGACGAGAACGGGGAGGACGCCGTCGAGTACGGCGTCGAAGCCGCGGGCGGGGTCGCGTCCGCGCTGCTCGACGCCGGCGACCGCGTGGGCGTCGCCGCGTTCGGCCCACACTGGGAGTGGCTCGCGCCCGGGACGGGCCGCGACCACCGCGCCCGCCTCCGGGACGCGCTCGCTCGCGGCCGGGGGTTCGCCGCGCTCGCCCCGGACCGCCGGTTCCTCGGCGCGCTCGTGTTCCGCCGGCTCCGCAAGCACCTGCCCGCGGACGCGCAGGTCGTGTTCTGTTCGCCGCTGGCCGACGACAACGCCGCCGAGTACGTCCGCCGGCTCGAAGCCGGTGGCAACCCGGTGACGGTGGTATCGCCGGACGTCACCGGCACCGACACGCTCGGCCAGCAGGTCGCGCGCATCGAGCGCGCCACCCGGATTCGGTCGCTGCGCCGCGCGGGCGTCCGCGTCGTCGACTGGCCGGCCGAGGACTCGTTCCCGGTCGCCGTCGCTACTGCCAGCCGGAGGTGGTCGCAGTGAGCGAGTTCGACGCGCGCCCGCCCACGCTCGCTGTCGTTCCTGCGACCGCCGCCGCCGCGCTCGTCGTGCTCCCGGTCGCAGCGGGCTCGACGGCCGGCCTCGTGCTCGCCGGCCCGGGTGCTGCAGCTGTCGTCTTCGGCGCCCGTAGCGCGACCCGGTCGTACGTCACGCTCGGCGGTACGTTCGCCTTCCTCGGTGTCGCCGTCGGCGCCGCGACTGGCCTTCCCACCGCGCTCGCGCTGATTGCGGGCATCGCCGCGCTCGTCGCCTACGACACCGGCGAGCACGCGGTCACGCTCGGCGTCGACGTCGGCGCGGACGCGGCGGTCGCACAGTCCATCGCCGTCCACACCGCCGGGAGCGTCGCGGTCGCGTCGCTGGCCGCCGCTCTCGGGTTCGGTATCTACCAGTTCGGCCCCACAAGTCTCCCCGTGACCGGTTTGGTTGCGCTGCTGTTCGCGGCCGTCTTCCTCGCCTACGTGCTCGGCGACTGACTCTCGATGGTCGGCACCGGCACCGAGTCGAGCACGTCGTCGACGACCTCGCGCTTGTCCGTGTTCTCGACGGCCGCGTCCGGCGTCAACACGAGCCGGTGCGCGAGCACGTTCGGCGCCAGCCGCTTCACGTCCTCGGGAACGACGTACTCCCGCCCGCGGAGCACCGCGCGTGCCCGTGCCGTCTCGAACAGCCGCTGGGTGCCGCGCGGGCTCACGCCCACCTCGACGCGGCGGTCCTCGCGCGTCTCCCGCGCCACCGACACGACGTACTGGAGGAGGTCGTCGTCGACGCGCACGTCCTCGGCGACCGCCCGTACCGCCTGCACGCGCTCGGCGTCGAGGACCGACTCGACGCCCGGGCTGCGCGACGACCGCCCCGCACGCCGTCGGAGGAGTTCCAGTTCGCCGGCTTCGTCCGGGTAGCCGATGCCCGCCTTCGCGACGAACCGGTCCATCTGGGCCTCGGGGAGCGGGAAGGTCCCCTCCTGCTCGACGGGGTTCTGGGTCGCGATGACCAAAAAGGGCTCCGGCAGCGCCATCGTCTCCCCGTCGATGGTCGCCTGCCCTTCCTCCATCGCCTCGAGGAGTGCGGCCTGTGTCTTGGGGGGTGCGCGGTTGATTTCGTCCGCCAGCAACACGTTTGCGAACACCGGCCCGGGCTGGAACTCGAACTCTCGGGACTTCTCGTTGAACACGTGCGTCCCCAGCACGTCCGCCGGCAGCAGGTCCGGCGTGAACTGGATGCGGCTGAAATCGAGGCCGAGGGCGGTCGCGACGCTACGCGCGGTCAGCGTCTTCCCGGTGCCCGGAACGTCTTCGAGGAGGACGTGGCCGTCGGCCAGGAACCCGACGAGGACCGTTTCGAGGAACTCGCGGTCGGTCACGACCGCGCGCTCGACTTCGCTCAGGACGGCGTCGCAGTCGTCACTCGCAGCAGTGACGTCCATAGGCGTTCGTTCACCCCGTCGCGTTTAGTGGTATCGGTTGACACGACCTCGCTCCCGCCAACCGTAATCCCTAAATCCGACAACGGCGTTCTCCCGAACGAGCCGAGGTAGCCTAGCCTGGCCAAGGCGGTTGCTTCGAGAGCAACTGTCCTCACGGACTCGAGCGTTCAAATCGCTCCCTCGGCGCTTCTCTCCGACGCTGCACGACCGGTTAGATGTAGCTAGGCCTTTCTAACCACTCTCGATAAATCTCACCTCACACGAGCACGAATTTTAAGTAGTATCTCGATGACATCGGTCGTGTGGCCAGTGACTACGTGCGTCGGACGGCCATCACGCGTCTCTCCGTCGACGACGAGCAGCGCGAACTGCTCGAAGAGACGATTACGGAGTGGCGTCGCGGCTGCCAGATTGCTACAGACATGGCGTGGGAGAAGTGCCGCGCGAAGCGCGACGTGCAGTCGCTGGCGTACGATTCCGTTCGGGAGGAGACGGCGCTCGGTAGTCAACACGCGATTCTCGCGACGCATCAGGCGGCCGAGGCAATCAACAGTTGTCTCGAACGTCGCACGGACGGGAAGCCGGTGAGTAAACCAACGTTCACTGCGCCGACAGTCACGTACGACGCGCGGTCGATGACGCTGTTCGACGACGACACCGTCTCACTGTCGACCTCGGATAGCCGCGTCCGTTGTCCGCTCGTCCTTCCCGACGACGAAGACGGCTATCAGCGCCAGTTCCTCGACTCGGACGAGTGGAGCGTCACTGAGAGTACGCTTACTGTCCGAGACGGCGACTTCTTCCTGCACCTCGGATTTCGACGCCACAAGACTGACGCCGAGCGTGATACCGCCGAGGACGGGACGGTCCTCGGGGTAGACCTCGGCGTAGAGAACCTCGTGGTCACCAGCACGGCATCGTTCGTCAGCGGTCGACGGTTGACGCATCGACTTTGCGAGTTCGAGAACGTGCGCGCAGGACTACAACAGACGGGCACTCGTAGCGCACACCGTACTCTCACCCGAGCGAGCGGCCGTCAGCTGCGCTACATTCGGGACATCGCCCACCGCGCCGCGAACGACATCGTCGCGGAGGCGAGACGATTCGACTGTGACGTTATCGCGTTCGAGGATTTGACTGGAATTCGCGACCGGACGAACGCAGCCTGGGGACACAGGTGGACGTTCCGTACCATCTACGAGTACGTCGAATACAAAGCCGAAGCCGCCGGTATCTCTGTTCAGCAGGTCGATTCTGCCAACACGTTGGTTCGCTGTGCGGAGTGCGGCTTCACGTCGGCGGCGAATCGCCGTTCACGCGCGCACTTCCAGTGCCAAGAGTGTGGAACTGAGGCGAACGCGGACTACAACGCGGCGAAGAACGTCGGATTGCGGTACGTCCGTCGCGGCCAACAGTCGTCACGACGGACGGGCGACAGCCAACTCGCCCTGAAGTCCGGAACCGTGACGCCGAACGGCCAGTTCTCGGCCTACCCGGACGGGTTCGAGGCAGAGTTCACGGACAACCCCGAACGTTCGGTGACGTCGTCGGACTGAGAAAGACGGGGCGTTGGTATCTCCTCCTCGGCGCTTCGCTTCGACGCGACCGTTTTGTTCCAATTGAATCCAACGCTTCCTCGAAAGCCCCGGCGCGGTCGCCCGTCGGGAGACTCGCAGTGCTCGTCTCCCGTGGTCTCGTTCGCTGCACTCACGAGACTCCCGCGGCTCGCTGCGCTCCTCGCTTCGCTGCGGTGCTTGCGTCGTCCTCAGAACGCTGCGCGTTCTGATGGGCTGCGGAAGACGCGATGCGTCTTCCGAACGCCGGGGTTCGGCGACCGCGCCGCCCCTTTCAGTCCCGGAAGACTCACTGCGTTCGTCTTCCGACCCTCGCGAACGCGTAGCGTTCGCTCAGTCCCGCCCTGTGTTAGTGGAACAGCCGATTACGCGGGCCGCGAAAATCAGCGGAGCGTCCGTCAGTCCGCGGTCGTCGTCGCCTCCTTTTCGGGGAGGAGGCGGTCGAGGGCTTCGACGACGGCGTTGACGCTGGCTGCGGTGATGTCCGCGTCGCTGGCGTCGACGGTGACCGTGCGGTCGCCGCGCGAGACGGTGACGTGGACGGTGACCACGGCGTCCGTTCCACCGGTGATGGCGTCGACGTGGTACTCTTCGAGGTGGAAGGTGACGTCGCCGAGGGCGTCGCGGACGGCGGCGATGGCGGCGTCGACGGGGCCGCTGCCGGTGCCGGCGGCGCTGTGCTCCTCGTCGTCCACGCGCAGGCGGACCGACGCGGTGGGAGTGCCGCCGCCGCTGGCAGCCGTGAGGTCGAGCACTTCGACGCGGCGGTCACGGTCGCCGCCCTGGACGTCCTCGGCGACGGCGAGCAGGTCGGCGTCGGTGACGCGCTTGCCGCGCTCGCCGAGCTCATTCACGCGCTCGACGACCGCCGCGAGTTCGTCGTCGGAGACTTCGACGTCGTGTTCGGCGAGGGCAGCGCTGACGCCCGCGCGGCCGGCGTGCTTCCCGAGGACGAGGCGGCGTTCGCGGCCGACCGCCTCCGGGGAGTACGGCTCGTACATGCGGTCGTCCTTGAGCGTGCCGTCGGTGTGGATGCCGGACTCGTGGGCGAACGCGTTCTCGCCGGAGACGGCCTTGTTCGGCGGGAGCGGGACGCCCGTGGCCTCCGCGACCGTCGACGCGAGGTCGTAGAGGCGCTCGGTGTCCAGCGGTTCGACGCCGTAGCAGTGCCAGAGCGCGACCGCGACCTCTTCGAGCGCGACGTTGCCGGCGCGCTCGCCGACGCCGTTGACGGTGGCGTGGACGAGATCCGCGCCCGCGGCAACGCCAGCGAGCGCGTTCGTCACGGCGAGCCCGAGGTCGTCGTGGGTGTGGACGCTCACCGGGCCGTACTCGGCAACCGCATCCACGAGTTCGTAGACGCGCTCGGGGCTGGCGTGGCCGACGGTGTCCGCGACGCAGAACCGGTCCGCGCCGGCGTCCGCCGTCGTCTCGGCGAGCTCCGCGAGGAACGCGTCGTCGGCGCGCGAGCCGTCCTCGCCGATGACTTCGACCCAGAGGCCGTGGTCGGTCGCGTACTCCACGAGTTCGCGGGTCGTGTCCAGGACGCTCTCGCGGCTGGTGCCGACCTTCTCTTCGACGTGGCGGTCGCTGGCGGGGACGACGAGGTTCACGCCGTCGACGTCGCAGTCGAGCGCGAGGTCGACGTCGCGCTGGATGCCGCGACAGAAGCTCGTGACCGTCGCGTCCAGGTCGAGGCCGGTGACGCGGCGAATCGTCTCGCGCTCGCCGGCGCTCGTGCACGCACTGCCGGCTTCGACGACGGAGACGCCGGTGTCGTCGAGTTTGCGCGCGATGGTCGCCTTCTGGTCGGCGGACAACGAGATGCCCGGGGCTTGTTCGCCGTCGCGTAGCGTGGTGTCGAGGAACTGTACGTCGGGTGCGCCGCCGTCGAGAGCGGCAGGGAAACTAGTGCCGGAGAATTTCTCGGCCAGCCGCCGTGAGGCGACTTACTCTATCCTCCGTGCCGGTGTGGTCCGACATGGTGTGTGTGTCGTAGCGTGCCACACACGTTTGAAGGTGTGGGGTCTGACAGATGTTGCCTGTCAGTTCGCGAGGTAGACGCGGTCGCCGACGCGGACGTCGTCGGCCGCGCCCGCCGGAAGTTCGACGAGCGTGTCGCAGCGCGCCTCGCCGCGTCCCGTCCACGCGGAGAGGCGTTCGACGCGCTGGACTTCCTCGTCCTCCACCCAGACGGCGTCGAGGTCGAACGGCACGAACAGCATGTGGACGTCGCGGCTGGCAGCGCCGTCGAAGTCGAAGACGAGCGCGTAGCCGTCGGGAATCGACCGCCGGAACATCAGCCCGCGGGTCTGCGCGAACAGCGAGTCGGCGACGTCGACGTCAGTCGCGAGCGTCCGCGCGTCGCCGTCGCGTTCGTGGCGGAGGTGCACACCCGGAGTCGGCGGCGGGCAGCGAAAAGCGTTACCCCGTTCGGTCGCTACGCCGGGGCGTGAAGAAGACGCCGACTGGGACCGCCGTCGGGGTCGACGACCCCTACGACCACGCCGGCGTCTGCGACTACGCGACCGACGACGGGAAGTGCCGGTACGCGTTCGAGCACGGCCAGCACGACCCCGAGTTCGCCGCCGAGCGCAGCGCCGACGACTTCGCGTGCCCCGTCGCGGACGGCGACTGGGAGTGGGCTGACTGTCCCCACTATCGGTGCCGCCAGCGCGACCGCGAGTGCGCGCGCTGCGGGCTCGAAGAGCGCCGGCAGGCCCACGACGACGAGCGCCCGCTCCTCGAAGAACACCACCTCGCGTACGACGACGACGAGGACGTCGGCCACGAAATCACCGTCTTCCTCTGTCGGTGGTGTCACGCGAAAGTCCACGACTCGTGGGCGCGCATCGACGACGACGCCAGCCCCGACCCCGAGGCCATCGTGGCCGCGGAGGGCCGGCGCAGCGAGGAGCAGTCCGAGCTCTCCTTCGACACCGCGGCCGACCGGTACGGTGACGAGTAGTACTGCTCCGATACTGTTCAGGTAATGACGGCCATGAAGCTAGTTTCTGCTCGTCGATTTCTCAGTATCCTGGTGGATTGAAAGGACGAGTGAACACTACCACTGCTTCGACCCCCGACGGCTAACTGTCCTCGCACCAAACGTCTGGTATGAACGACACGCCGTTCCACCTCGGCCACGTCCACCTCAAGGTCCGCGACCTCGATCGCGCCGTCGCGTTCTACGAGGACGTCTTCGACCTCGAAATCACGGAGACGGAGGGACGGTTCGCGTTCCTCTCGTGGGGCGAGCACCACCACGACGTCGCGCTGCAAGCCGTCGGGGCCGACGCGCCGGATGCCGGCCGCGGGGTCGGCCTCTACCACGCCGCAATCGAAGTCGACGCCGAGGAGCATCTGGGTGACGTCTACGACGCACTCTGCGAGCGCGGCGTCCCCTCCACGCCCGTCGACCACGGCATCAGCAAGGCGCTGTACTTCTCGGACCCCGCGGGCAACGGCCTCGAAGCGTACGTCGACACGCGCGCCGAACGCGACCGCTCGGCGTGGGACCGGGAGAATCGGCGCTTCGACCCGTCGGCGCTGTAACTCCGAACGAGTGGGTTTTTAGTCGCGAATCGTGTAGCCCGCCCTAATGACACGCATCCTCGTCGTCGACAACCACGGTCAGTTCACCCACCTGGAGCACCGGGTGCTCCGGGACATGGACGGGGTGGAGACCGAGACCGTCGACAACACGACGCCGCCAGCGGACATCGACGCCGACGGCCTCGTGCTCTCCGGCGGCCCCGACATGGACGACGTCGGGAACTGCCCCGAGTACCTCGACCTCGACGTCCCGATTCTCGGCATCTGTCTCGGCATGCAGCTCATCGCCACGGAGCTCGGCGGCTCCGTCGAATCCGGAGACTACGGCGGCTACGCCGACGTCGACGTCGAGATTCTCGACGAGGACGACCCGCTGCTCGGGTCGCTCGCGCCCGAGACCCGCGTCTGGGCGAGCCACGCCGACGAGGTCGTCGACGTCCCCGAGGGGTTCACGCGCACCGCCCGCAGCGACATCTGCGACGTCGAAGCCATCTCGGACACCGACCGCGACCGCTACGGCGTCCAGTGGCACCCCGAGGTCGCGCACACCGAGGAGGGCGAAGCGGTCTTCGAGAACTTCGTCGACATCTGCGAGTAGGCCGATGACGGAGACGCAGGGCGAACTGGCGAGCCTCTCGAAGTACATCTTCCGCGCGCCCCAGTGGTACACGAGCGTCGCGCTCTCGCTAGTCATCGCGGCGCTGGCCGGCATCGCGGCCTTCGACAGCCAGTACGTGCTCGAAGACGCCTGGCAGGGCGTGTTCTTCATCGGCGTGCCGACGGTCGTCGCGAGCCTCGGCACCACGCCGGTCGACCGCTACTTCGGCGGCCAACTCACGTACAGTCGGTCGTCGCTGTTGGCGTTCGCCTGTGAGGTCGTGGTCGTGGTCGTGCTCGTGGCCGCCGGCGTCGTCGCCACGCTCACCGGCCGGTTCGGGCAGAACTTCGTCTTCGACGCGCTCATAGCGGCGCTCGGGCTCGTGTTCGCGATACGGTTCCTCGTGGTGCTGGCGGTCTCCCGGGACTCCCCGCTGGTCGCCGCGATTCCCGCGAGCATCCAGACCCTGACCGCGGGCCTGCTGTTGTTCGTCTACAGCGGCACGATGAACTACCTCACGACGGGCGGCCGCCTCCTGAGCGCCTTCCTCTCCCGGCCCGCCGAGGCACCGCCGGAGATCCAGTACGCGTTCGCGCCCCGGGACTTCGTGTTGTTCGTGTTGCTGACCGCGCTGTACGGCGTCGCCGCCTACGGGCTCGTCGTCGCCATCGACCGCCCGTGGAAGCGCAGCCTCGGCGTCAGCGTCCTCGACTTCGTCAGCGGGTTCATCGGTCACATCGCCGAGGGAACCCGGGAACTGGAGGACTTCTTCGAGCAGATTGGCGAGGAAGCGGTCGTCCCCGTGACGGTGCTGGCGTTCCGGAACGCCGACGACGGCGAGGAGAAAGCGCGGTTCGTGTTGCCGATGATTCACCCCGGCCCGATGGGGGAAATCGGCGGCGGGAACCTCCCACAGCGCGTCGCCGAGTCCGCGACCGGGCTGGCGTTCCCGCCCCACGCTACCGCCGGCCACGACTTCAACCTCGTCACCGAGCGCGAAGTCGACACGCTCATCGACGCCGCCGAGCGCGCCCACGCGTCCATCGACTACTCCGACCGCGCGACCCCCGCGGTCCGCGTCCAGGAGGGCGAAGCGAAGCTCCTCGGGCAGGCGTTCGGCGACGACGCGCTCCTCGTCTCCACGTTCTCCCCCGAGTTCGCCGACGACGTCGAGTACGCGGTCGGCCTCTCCGCGACCGCCGAAGCCCGCGTCGAGGGCATGGACGACGTCCTGCTGGCGGACGCGCACAACTGCAACAACGGGCTCGGCGGCGACGACCTCGGGCACGTCTACCCCGGGAGCAAGCGCTCGTTCGACATGATTCAGGCCGCCGGCGAGGCCGCGCGCAGCCTCCGCGACGCCGACGAGGACAGCCTCGAACTCGGCGTCGCGTGGGACCGCACGCCGTGGCGGCCCGAGGACGGCATCGGCCCGCTCGGCGTCCGCGTCGCCGTCCTCGACACTCGGAAGACAGAGTCTTCCGAGATGACGAGAGACGCCGATGGCGTCTCTCGAACCACCCAGCAGAACTCCCAGCGTTCTGAGGACACGGCCGGTGACCGCACGGCGTACGTGCTCGTCGACGGGAACAACATGGAACCCGGGCTCCGCGAGGAACTCATCGACGCGCTCGACGGCGTCGACCACGCGGAGATCATGACCACGGACACCCACATCGTCAACACCGTCGAATCCACGAACCAGGTCGGCGCAACCATCGACTGGGACGAGCTCGTCGACCTCGTCGCGGAGCTCACCGCCGAGGCCGTCGCCGACCTCGAACCCGTCGAAGCCGGCATGGCCAGCGAGCGTGCGGAAGTCACCGTGTTCGGCAACGACCGCACGGAGACGCTCGCCAGCCACGCCAACGCTGTCATCGCGATGGGCGGCGTAATTGTCGCGCTCGCCGTGCTCGCCACCGTCGCCATCAGCATTCTCATCTTCTTCCTCACGTAGCCACCGTCGCGCAATCGCGACGGCTGGCGCTACGCGTTGTGCAGTAGCACGAACGAGCGAGAACGGTTACTCGTCCGCGAACAGGTCGTCGACGGCGGCGCGCGCAGCGAGCGCGGCGTCCTCCGCGACCTGGTCGACGTCGGCGTCGGCGTCCGGCGCGTGGACGTAGACGTCTACGTCGAGCACGCCCTCCTCGAAGGTGACGGTGACATCGAGGTCGTCGACGTCACCGGTCGCGAGCCGAGAGAACACGAGGCCTTCGGCGGCCTCGGCCGCGGTCTCGACGACTTCCTCGTCGGACGGCGTCGCGTCGTCAGTCGCCATCAGTTACGCGCTCGGGCCGCCCATCGGACCGCCGCCGCCGGCACCGCCGAGCATCTCCTGGAGCTCCTCCTGGAGTTCCTCGAACTGCTCCTGCACGCGCTCCTCCTGCTTCGAGAGGGTATCGACGCGCACTTTGAGGTTGTCGACCTTCTCTTCGAGGTCGTCGGCGGCGTCGTCGTAGTCCGTCTCCACGAGGAGTTCGCCGACCTCGCGGTACATCGTCGCGCCCTCTTCGATGTCGTCGAGGGCGTCGACGGCGGTCTGGGCTTCCGTGAACTGGGTCTCGGCCTGCTGCTTCTGGGCCGCGACCGTCTGCGCTTTCTCCTGAAGGTCCTGTAGCTGCTCGAGCTTCTCCTGTGCTTCCGGCGGCAGATTGCCCTGCATACGCCTGGGGAGGCGCGCCCGACAGAAAAACCCCCGTATTACGCTCCGCGAGGCCGACGAGCTTCAGGAACCGGTAATCCGGTGAATCAGCGCCGCTCGCCGCCGGTAGCGTCCGCCACGCGCTCGGCGACCTCCACGAGCGTCAGCCACGTGTTGTTCCCGGCGCGCAGCGCGGTCAGGTCCGCCGCGTCGACGGTCACCGTGACGGTCGCATCGTCGCGCCGGACGGCCGCGTCGCTACGGTCGCCTTCGATGTCGCCGGCTTCGACCGCGACGCTGCGCTCGATAGCGCGAGCGACCGCGGGAGAACCGTACTCGAAAACCAGTTCCGTGGAGTGGTCCACCGGCCGTTATCGGACTTCGACTTCCTTGATGTCGCGGCTCCGCTCTTTGAGGAGGACGCGGTGCCCACAGTACGGGCACCGAACCCCGCCGTACTCGTCGAGTTCGACGTCGCGCTTACAGCGGGAGCACTTGTACGCCATGCTTACTCCTCGACGGCTTCGACGTCGGCCTCGGCTTCGACGTCCGCTTCGCCCTCGCTCTCGCCGAGCGCCGCGCGGATGGAGCGGCTGACGGTGCGTCCGCCCGGCGTCTGGGGCTTGTACGCGCCGCCGGCGTACTTGTAGTCACACTTCGAGCACTGCCAGATGCCGGTCCCCTGTCGGGAGACGGCGTCGGAACCGCAGTCCGGGCAGGCGTGTTTCTCGTTCATCTCGTCCTCGATTTCGGAGACGCGACGCCGAGAGACGCGGCCGTAGCGCGCGCCGAATCGGCCGGCGCTCCCCGTGGAGCCCTTCTTAGCCATAGTGAACGCTTCTACCGTCGGGGCGCACATAAACGCTACGTTGCGTGGTCGAGCGCAGCGAGACCACGTTACCGCGAACGGCGAACGAAGTGAGCCGTGAGCTGCGTGCCCGGGTAGCGCGAGACCACGTTACCGCAAGAATTCAGTCCCGTAGTTCTTCCTCGGCGAGCGCGTCGTTGAGGTCCGCGCGGACGCGCTCGCCGGTGTCGCGGTTCATCGCGGTCGTCACGACGCGGTTCTCCTGGACGCTGGAGCCGTCGCGGACGAGCAGGCGGAGGTTACCGTTGTCGTCGGCGCGCGTGACTTTCGCACGGACGCCGGTGCGTGAGCCGGAGCCGCCGGCGTCGATGGGGCCCGGGATGACCTTCTTGACGTTCGGATGGTCGGCGACCGTGCGAATCGCGCGCTGGCCGTCGCGGTCCCCGATGAGCGTGGAGTGGCGGCCGCCGATTTTCTCGCGGGCGGGTTTGTCGACGACGTCCAGCGAGCGGTCGCCGCGGCGCTCGACCACCGATTCCACGGGGTTCTCGCGGGGAACGCGGTAGACCTCGTAGTGGAGGTCCGCGCGCACTGCGCGAATCACATCGTGGTCGCCCGCGACGAAGACGTCCTCGGGGCGCTTGCGCCGGATTTCGTCGGCGATGCGGCCGGCGAAGTTCCGGAGCTCGACGACGCCGGTCTCGCCGCCCTCCTCGGGAACGGTGGCGATGTCGGTCTGCCCGATGACCTCTTCGTCGTCGAGGAACGTGAGCGTCGCGTGGTCGCGGTCACAGGCGGCGACGACGGCGTCGCAGTTGGCGGTGTCACAGACCAGGCAGTAGTCGCCCGGCTTGCGCAGGGGCGTGCCACACCGCCGACAGTCCATATCCCGGGAAACGGTGCCGCCGCGCAAAAGCCCGGTGTTTCGAGCGGTCGCGGACGGACTGTCGCGTCGCCGGTGGTCCTTTCAGCGAGCCGGCAGTACGCCTCGACGTGATGACGCCCTCCAAAACGGCCGCCGTGCGCGGGCTGACCGTCCTCGTGGTCGCCGCGTTCCTCGGTGTGTTAGGCTGGTACCTCGGCCAGCCCGGCTACACCTCGGCACGGTTGACGTTGTTCGTGGCGCTCGGCGCGAGCGCAATCGCGGGTGCTGCTGGTGTGGTCTCGGGACGGGCGTTCGTAGCCGTCGGCGGCGCGTGCGCCCTGTTTCTCCTGGGTTTCTGGCAGGCTGCGCTCTGGCTGTACGTCTTCCCCGTCGCCGGTTTCCTGGTCGTCGCTGCCGTCGTGGTCGCGGCCGACGGCGGCACGAACGCGGCCGTCTGATACGGGGTCGCCCGTCAGAGGTCCGTCGGGTCCGACTTCAGGTACTCGCGCAGGACGACCGTGGCGTAGCTCCCGGAGGGAAGCGCGAAGTCGAAGGTCAGGGGGTCGCGTTCGACATCAAGGTCCGGGCGGAGCAGGATTGCGCGCCGCGTCCCCGAGGAGTCGAACTCGCCCGGGAGGTCGAAGTCCCCGGATTCGAGGTCGAGTTCACCGAGGACGGCGCGCTCGATGTCGCCGGGTTCACCCTCGGCGAGTTCGGTGTCGGTGCCGACGAGCGGCGCGGTGACGAACGCCCGGCCGCGCGCGCAGTGGCGCGCCATCACGTCCACGCGGTCGGCGGTGACGCGCTGCTGGCGGCTCGAATCTGGGCGGGCGACGCCCTCGGGCGCGTCCGATTCCGCGAACCAGACGACGTCGCCCTCGACGGGCTCGTGGAACGGCAGCCCGCGCTCCATGCGCTCGGAGAGCATGCGGTTGAACGCGTACGACTGGGCGGCGTGGATGAACAGCCGCTGGAGGTTCGACGGAAACGTCTCGACGGCGTCCCGGAAGCTCCCGCCGTCCGCCAGTTCGTGCAGCATCGTGCGCTCGTAGCGCAGCCGGTTCGGGAACTCCTCTAAGGCGGCTTCCCAGTCGCGAGTGTCCTCGACGAACCGGCGGGCGCGCTGGCTGTCCTCCGGCTCGTACTCGCTGGGCGCGCCGAGGTACGCCATCGCCGCGCCCTCCCAGTCGTCGCGGAGGATGGCGAGCCCGACCTCGTGCGTGATGGGGCGCTTGCTGCCGAAGCGCTGCTGGCCGAAGAAATTGGGGACCGCGGGACGCGCAGCGTCCCGATTCGAGCGAGCGGACGTCGCCCGCGAGCCCGGTTCGCCGCCGCCGAACGCCGCGAGGTCCGCGGTGACGGCGTCGGCCTGTTCGGGGTCGTCCGGGTCGCGGACGACGACGCGGAACTCGTTGCCCGCGAGGTCGCCGAACTGGAGGCCGCGGCCCGCGCGGCCCACGACGTCGATGCCCGCGTCCGAAATCTCGGGGACGTCCTCGGGTTCGATGTCGCGGACGGCGAACAGTTGGGTGGTGACCGCGTGGCGGTCTTTCGTCCCCGCCCACGTCACGCGCTCGCGGCTCATCCCGAGGCGATTGGCGAACTCGCGGGCGAAGTCGTTGGTGTCCCACGACGTCAGCGTCACGCGCAGGACGAGCCACGGGTAGTCCCCCCGGTCGGCGTCGACGGGCTGCGTGTCGAAGTCCTCGATTTCGGTGACGCGGAAGTCCGACGGCGACTCACGGAGGCGGCCGCCGGTGCCGTCGCTGTCGCTGGCGTAGTACCACATGCCGACCGCGCGTTCCAATTCGTGAGCGTCCCGCATTATCAGAACAGCGAGAGGTCGCCGGTGATTTCGTCCACGTCGGCGTCGGCAGCCGGACCGACCGCGACCGCCGTGGGCGTCCCCGGCTCCAACTGGGTGCGGCCGGCGTCCTCGATGACCGCGGACGGCAGCCCCTTGGCTTTCGCTTCCTCCGCAATCTGGTAGAGTTCGCGCTCGCCGCTGGCTTTCACGACGACCTTCGTCTGGCCCTGCTGTTTCCACTGGCGCTGGGCCCGTTCGTCGGCGTACTCGTAGGCTTTCAGGGAGGCGTGTGCGACCTGCGCCGCGAGCTTCCCCTTCCCCATCCCGATGTCCGTTCGGGCGGCGATGACCTGCTTCATGCCACGGCGTAGGGGCGGCGCGGGCAAAGTGTTGGCTACTCGCGGCCCGACTGACGCCGACAGACATTTGCCGGTTCCGCCGGCAGGCCGGGACATGGCCCCGCACACTCCGCTCTCCAGACCGCGCCGGTACTTCCAGGAACGCGGCTTCGACCTGCGACCGTGCCGTCGATTCTCAACGCCGTGCTCGCGTTCGCGCTCCAATCCGCGTCCCTCGACACCCCCGAGGCGTTCGCCCGGCAGTTCCAGTCGACAGTCGGTTCGACGGGCCTCCTCCACGGCGCGTTCACGTTCCTCGTCGCCGGCTGGCAGACGTACATCTACACCGAGGGGTTGTACGTCGAATTCGACGCCGACGAGGGCAGCGCGCTCGTGGTCGCGGTCGTCGTCGCGTACGGCGGCTGGCTGCTCAGCCTGTTCTGAAACCTTTAGGCGCTCCGGGGTTCACGACCCAGTATGATACTCTCCGACCGGGACATCCTCTCGCGGCTGTCCGAGGGCGACCTCGTCGTCGAACCGCTCGACGACGTCGACCTTCAGGTCCAGCCCGCGAGCGTCGACGTCCGCCTCGGCCGCCGCTTCCTGGAGTTCGAGCGCGCGAACGTCCCCTGCATCCACCCCAACAGAGAAGAGGAAGTCGAGGACTACGTCACCGAGACTGTCGTCGAGGACGGCGACGAGTTCATCCTCCACCCCGGCGACTTCGTGCTCGGCACCACGAAAGAGCGCGTGGAGGTACCGCCGGACCTCGTCGCGCAAGTCGAAGGCCGGTCGTCCTTGGGACGCCTAGCCGTGGTGGTTCATGCCACAGCAGGTTTTATTGACCCTGGTTTCAACGGAAAAATAACGCTTGAGCTCTCGAACCTCGGGAAGGTCCCGGTTGCGCTCACGCCGGACATGCGCATCAGCCAGCTCGTGTTCACGAAGCTCTCCAGCCGCGCCGAGCGGCCGTACGGCGAGGAGCGCGGCTCGAAGTACCAGGACCAGGACGGCCCGCAGGCCAGCCGCATCCGCGGCGACCGCGAGTTCGGGGGCGACCAATGAAGTTTCTGGAGGAAGTCGTCGTCGAGGAGTTTCTGCCGACGTTCCGCTCGCTGCTCGCCGCCGACCTCCGCGAGCGCGGGCTCACCCAGCACGAGGTCGCGGCCCTGCTCGGCGTCAGCCAGTCCGCGGTCTCGAAGTACGCCCACGGCGAGGTCACGGTCAACGGTGAGGTCGCCGACGACGAGCGCGTCCGCGAGACCGTCGAGCGCATCGGCGAGGGGCTCGCGAGCGGCGACGTGTCTCAGGTGCAGGCGCTCGTGGAGGCGGAAGTGCTGATTCGGCGGCTGTCCGCGCGCGGCGACGTTATCGCGGCCCTCCACGAGGAGGCGATGCCGGAGCTCGCGGAGTACGAGGGGGACTTTCGGGTCCACGACCCCGAGAGCGAGGTGCGCGTCCGCGAGCGCGTGCTCTCCTCGCTGCGCCGCGGCGTCCGCATCCTCGAACACGCCAGCGGGTTCGCGACGCTCATCCCCGCGGTCGGCTCGAACCTCGTGGAGTGCACGCCCGACGCCGACGGCGTCGAGGACGTGGCGGGCGTCCCCGGCCGGATTCTGGACGTGATGGGGCGCACGGAGATTCCCGCCGACCCCGAGTTCGGCGTCAGCGTCCACGTCGCGTCCATCCTGCTCGCCGCGCGCGACGCGGGCAGCGACGCTCGCGCGTGCCTGAACGTCCACTACGACCCCGCCATTATCGACGAACTGGAATCCCTCGGCTACGAGACGGTCGAGTTCGACCCGGAAGGCGAGGCCTCCTCGGAGGCGCTCCGGCCCGTGGTCGCGGACCACCCGGAGGCGGACGTGCTCTACCAGACCGGCGGCTTCGGCGTCGAACCAATCGTCTACGTGCTCGCGGACAGCGCGCCGGCGGCCGCCGAGATGGCGCGCGAACTACTGTAAGGGAGCGGTCGCCAATCCTACGGGGCCGCCGTCGAGTCGCGCTCGGACGCCCTCGCCGGCGCGGTCGAAGACTGGTTCTGCGTCGGGTTGCACCGCGAGCACGGCGACCGCTGCGGGGAGCGTGACGGCGGCATCGACGACCCGGACCGTTGGGTCGAACCGCCAGCCGTGGGTCGTCTCCGCGAGCGCGTCCACGAGGTCCGCGCCGGCGACCGTCGCCAGCGCGTCGCCCACACTGGCCGCGTTCGCGGCGAAGTCCGCCCGGCGCGCCGCGTCCGCGAGCACGACCGCCCGCTCGCTGGCTGTGAGTTCCTCGTCGAGCGTGCGCGCCGTGCACCGCAGCAGGACGACGCAGAGGTCGTCGGGGTCGGTGGTGGCTTCCGCGGCGGCGAAGTACGCGTCCAGAATCGTGCGCTCGGCGTCGCGGTGGCCGGCCGCGCTCAACGCTTCGAACACCGCGCCGGTGACGTCGTGGCAGGCGTCCGGCAGGGAGGGCGCGTCCGCTGGCGGCACGGGCTCGGTTCGCTCGTGGACGACGAGGTCGTAGTGGGGCGCTCGCGGGTCGTAGCGCTCCAGCGTCCGGCGGTACTCGCTCGCCAGCTCGACGGCGTCGGCGGCCGTCTCGCGGTCCGCGAACCGCAGGCCGCCGACCGGGAACGGGCGTTCGCCGGTCCGCGCGCAGGCGACGTAGAAGCGGCCGTCCTCGCTGGCGAGGCTATCGAGCCGCTCGCGCATCGTCCGGAGGTCGTCGCCCATCACGCTCCCCTCCCAGCGTCGTCTGGAGCCAGTCGCTCGCACATGAATTTTAGGCTAACCTAAAGAATGAAAAAGCTATCGGGACCGACCACGTGCTCAGTCGAGGTCCCCCTCCCGAATCCGCCGTTCCGCCGCCTCCAGCGCCACCTCGCGGTCGAACTCCGCGACGATTTCCTCCAGTTCCTCGCGGGAAGCGTCGCGGAGCGCGCGGGCGTGCTCGGTAATCGACGGGAGCGCGCGGATGATGTTGTCCACGATGGGGACAGCGGCGCTCTGCGCGGACCGCGACATCGGGTTCAGGTCGACGACGAGTTCGGTCTTGCCCATCGCCGCCAGCGCCTCCGCGCGGTCGCCGTCCTCCAGAGGAACGAGCACCACGTCGGCGTCGTAGATGCCGTCACGGTCCACCTTCGCGCGCTCGTGTTCGAGCCCGGGAATCCGGGCGTCCGCATGCAGCCCTTTCACGTCCTGTGCGCCGTGCTCGCGGAGGTGCTCGGCGATGGTCTCCATCCGTTCGGCCGTGCGGTTGAAGAGGTTCACCTCGACGTCGGCACCGACGACCTCCGCGAGCGCGACGACCTCACCCGGCACGAGCGCCGCGACGTTCCCGTTCACCGACAGGACCGGATGTTCGGCGAGCAGGAGGTACGCGGCCGCGGCGCGCTCGGCGTCGTTCGCGGACGGAATCGTCTCCTCGCCGAGCAAGTAGTCGAACGCCTCCCCGCGGCCCTGCGCAACCAACCCCTGCTTCGACGTGATGCCTTTCTCGACCCCCGCCTCGATGCGGTGACGTGTCACCAGCGAGTCGTGGCGCGGGTGGTCGGCGGGAATCTCGGCCATACTGTCTCTGGCGCCCCGTCGCGCAAAAATCGTCCGCTTGCGGGTCGCTGTTGCTGCTCGTTAACTCAGATATCGAGCGTCGCGCCCGCCGGATGCACGCGACACACCTCGGGGTCGTAGCCGGCGTCGGACAACCCCGTCCCGAGCGCGAACACCGTCCGCCCGAGCATCGCCATCGCGGCCTCGCCGCCCGCGTCCGCGACGGCGTCGACGGCCGCTTCGACCTCCCCGTCGAGCAAGCCCGCGTCCCGGGAGAACTCCCGCGAGAGCGCCATGAACCGCGGGAGCGTCGGGTGCTCGCGGAGGGACGCGAGCGCGTCTTCGCCCGCTTCCGATAGCGTCGCTGTGTCGCCGCCGATGACCTCGCTCGTCGAGAGCCCGCCGAAGGAGACGTACTCGACGCGGCCCGCGTCCGGCACGCCGTCGAGGCGACCGTAGGCGGGCGCGCCGGGTTCCACGCGAATCGGGACGCCGCCACGGGCTTGCGCCACTACGTCGCCCAGCCCGGTTCCAGCTTCGACCTCCGCGGCGTGCGCGACCGTCACGAGGTCGTTTTCGGATAGCCCCGCGTCGAATGCACTATTCGCGGCAAGCGCCGCGCCCAGCGCCATCGCGCCGGAGACGCCGAACCCCGCGCCCAGCGGCAGCGATGTCTCCGCGGACACCGTCGCCGTCGCGCCGAGTGTGTCCAGCACGCGCGTCACGCTCTCGACGGCAACCTCCCGGCCGTTCAAGCGCACCCGCGTCTCGTCGCCGGGTTCGACGCGCGTCGTCACGCCCTCCGAGAGCGTGATGCCCGCACCGCGGGACCCCGTGCGCTCGGGGCTCCCGGTGCGCTCCACGCTGAAGAACCCCGTCACGTGGCCGGGCGCGAACGCCGTCGCCGCGTCGCCGTCGCTCATCCTCTCGGAGTCGGGGGTCGCGCGGATTAAGTGTTGCACTCTCGGCACGCGAACGTTCAAGTGTGTTTACGTCTAAGTACGACGTATACATGCCTTCGATTAGCGCCCGCATCCCCGACGACGAGGAAGAGTCCCTCGCGGAGGTCGCCGACCTGCTCGGCGAGGACAAGAGCGCCACCATCCGGAAGGCGCTCTCGGAGGGCCTCCACGACCTCCGCGTGCGCGTCGCCGTCGAGCGCTACCAGTCCGGCGACGTCTCCGTCAACGAGGCCGCCCGCATCGCGGACGTCAGCCTCGGCGAGTGGCTGGAAATCGCGCGCGAACACAACCTCACCACCCAACTCTCGCCCGACGACCTCGAATCGGACGCCGACGCCGCGCTCGACGTATGAGCGACGTCGTGCTCGTCGACGCGACCGCGCTCATCGCGCTCGGGAGTGTCGGCCGCGTCGACCTCCTGGCGAACCTGGATGGCGACGTTTTGGTTCCGGAGACCGTCGTCGACGAGGTGACGACCGAGCCAGCGAGGACGAACGTCTCGACGTTCCTCGATTCCCAGCAGGTCACCGACAGTGTCTCCGACGAGTTCACCGCGGACGCGCAGCGCCTGCTCGGTGACGAGCGCGTTCACGGTGACGTCGAACTCGTCGCTGGCGTGCGCTCCCACCACGCCGACGACCGTTCTGTCGCCGTCGTCTCCGACGACCGACGAGTACGTACTGTCGCGGAGGGACTCGGCGCGACGGTCACCGGAACTGTCGGCGTCGTCGTTCGTGCGGTTCACGAGGGGATGGACCCCGAGGACGCGAAAGATCTGGTCCGAGAAATCGACAGCCACGGCTTGCACATGACCGGGGAACTCCGCGAAAAAGCGTTCGAGTTAATCGACGACGCGGCCGGCGATTAGGGCTCAGACGTTGCCGGTCCTGCGAGACGCTTCCTGTCCCGCCTATGGCGACAGGCGCTGTCTGTCTCGCGGGAAGAGGACGGCCTCCCGGATGTTGTCGAGGTCGAGCATCGTCATGACGAGGCGCTCGACGCCGTACGCCCACCCGGCGTGGGGCGGCATGCCGTACTTGAACATCTTCGTGTAGTACTCGAACTGGTCGGGGTCCAGGCCCTGCTGCTTGAAGCCCTCGACGAGCGCGTCGTAGCGGTGCTCGCGCTGGCCGCCCGAAACCAGTTCCATGCGCGGGTGCATCAGGTCGAACCCCTTCGAGAGTTCGGGGTCGTCGTCGTCGTCCTGGATGTAGAACGGCTTGATCTCGCTGGGCCAGTCGGTGACGAAGTAGTGCCCGCCGACGTCGACGCCGAGCGCCTTTTCGCCCTCCGTGGGGAGGTCGTCGCCCCAGACGAGCTGTTCGTCGAGTTCGCCGGTGGCGTTGATGCGCTCGATGGCTTCCTCGTAGGTGAGCCGCGGGAAGTCCCCAGAGGGTGCCTCGAACTCCTCGGCGAGGCCGAGCGCTTCGAGTTCCTCCTGGCAGTTCTCCTCGACTGCCGAGTAGGCCGCCTGTAGCGTCCCCTCGCAGATGTCCATCGCCTCCTCGTGGTCGATGAACGCGGACTCGAAGTCGATCATCGTCGCCTCGTTGAGGTGGCGCGGGGTGTTGTGCTCTTCCGCGCGGAAGATGGGGCCGACCTCGAAGACGCGTTCGAGCCCGGAGCCCACCATCAGCTGCTTGAACAGCTGCGGGCTCTGGTTCATGAACGCCTCCTCGCCGAAGTACGTCACGGGGAACAGCTCCGTGCCGCCCTCCGTGCCGGTGGCGACGATTTTCGGCGTGTTGATCTCCGTCGAGCCGACGCTCCGGAAGTACTCCCGGACCGCGCGCAGCACTTCCGCGCGAATCTCGAAGATGGCCTTCGTCTCGGGCTTGCGGGCGTCCAGCGTCCGGTTGTCCAGCCGCGTCGAGAGGTCGGCGTCGACCTTCCCGGAGGGGTCCAGCGGGAGCTGGGGGTCGGCTTCCGCCATCACTTCGATGGAGTCGGGCGTGATTTCGACGCCCGTCGGCGCGCGTTCTTCCTCCTCGACGTCGCCGGTGACCTGGACGACGGACTCGCGCTGGACGTCGATGCCCGTCTCCACGAGCTCGTCGTCCATCTCGTCCTTCTCGAATTTGACCTGAATCTTGCCGGTCTTGTCGCGGAGGATGAGGAACGCGATGCCGCCGAGGTCGCGGACTTCGTGCACCCAGCCCGCGACCGTCGCGTGGTCGCCGGGTTCGGCGTCCGCTGTGAACGTTCGGTCCTTCATACCACCCGATTCACGTGGACCGGCCTTAAACGCCGTCATTTCCGGCGTGGCCGAACCCGGCCGCGTCGGGGGACGAGCGTCGTTACTCGTGGGCGTCGTTGACGCCGCGAACCGTCTCCGTGACGGCGTCCACGCCCTCGTCGTGGAGTAGGTCGCCGACGACGATGGTGTCCGCGCGCTCGCCCATCTCGTAGGCGGCGTCGTAGCCGCGGATGCCGCCGCCGTAGAATAGCGTCGCGTCGTCGAGCGCGTCGCGGGCAGCACCGACGGCGTCGGGGTCGCCGAGCATGCCGGAGTACTCGACGTAGACGATGTCCTGGCCGAGCATGCGTTCGGCGACCTCCGCGTACGCGGCCACCTCGTCGGCGTCGAGGTCGCAGTCGGCGTCCGTGTACTCGGCAACGCTCGCCTCGTCGTTCAACACGATGTATGCCTCGGTAGCGGTGCGCTCCCAGTCGAGGTCGCCGATGCGGACCCACTCCTTGTGCGCGCCCGTAATCCAGAACGGGTCGCCGGCGTTCAACACGACCGGCACGAGGTAGCCGTCGAGGGCGTCGTCCTCGACGACGACTGCGGGGTTCGACGGCTCCTGATAGAGCGGTACGTCGTGTTTCCGGCAGGCGTCGATGACCCGCCGCATCTTCTCGGTCGTCACGTCCATCGTGCCGCCGATTTCGATGGCGTCGGTGCCCGTCCGGCAGACGTCGTCGAACGTGTCGCCGTCGGCCAGCGACTTGTCCGGGTCCACCTTGAGCACGTGGTCCCAGTCGTCCCACGGGGTAGTCATGTGCCCCCATTAAAATGGCCGGGGCAAAACCCCTTCGATGCGGGTGGACTGCCGGCAGCGGCGCTGCTGGAGAGGCTGAGAACGGAACCCGAGGCGAGACGGCCTAGCTGTGGATGCCCATCGCCTCGATCTGCTCCTGGTAGCGGTTCCGGATGGTGACTTCCGTCACCTGCGCGACGTCCGCGACCTCGCGCTGGGTCTTCTTCTCGTTGCAGAGCAGGGACGCGGCGTAGATTGCGGCCGCCGCGTAGCCGGTCGGGGACTTGCCCGAGAGCAGTCCCTTCTCGGCAGTCGTCTCGATGATTTCGTTGGCTTTCGCCTGGACTTCCTCGGAGAGTTCGAGTTCCGAGCAGAACCGGGGCACGTACTTCTTCGGGTCCACGGGCTTCATCTCCAGCCCGAGCTCCTGGGAGATGTAGCGGTACGTGCGACCGATTTCCTTGCGCTCGACCCGGGACACCTCCGAAATCTCTTCGAGACTCCGGGGGATGCCTTCCTTCCGACAGGCCGCGTACAGCGCGCTCGTCGCGACGCCCTCGATGGAGCGGCCGCGGATGAGGTCCTCCTTGAGCGCGCGGCGGTAGATGACCGACGCGACCTCGCGCACCGAGCGCGGCACGCCGAGCGCGGAGGCCATGCGGTCGATTTCCGACAGCGCGAACTGGAGGTTGCGCTCGCCTGCGTCCTTCGTGCGGATGCGCTCCTGCCACTTCCGCAGGCGGTGCATCTGCGAGCGCTTCTTCGACGAGATGGAACGCCCGTAGGCGTCCTTGTCCTTCCAGTCGATGGTCGTGGTCAGCCCCTTGTCGTGCATCGTCTGCGTGGTGGGGGCACCGACCCGCGACTTCTCCTGTCGTTCCTGGTGGTTGAACGCGCGCCATTCCGGACCGGGGTCGATCTGCTCCTCCTCGACGACCAGACCACAGTCGTTGCAGACCAGCTCCGCGCGGTCCGAGCTCTTCACGAGGTTGTCAGAGCCGCACTCCGGGCACTCCCGTACGCCCTCCTCGGACTCCTCCTGCTCTGTCGCCGTTTCTCGCTCCCGCTGGCGAGTGGACCGTGTCATCGCATTTTTATATTAGCGTTTCGCAAACGTTTAAATCCGTTGGCGGTTTGGAACCTCTCACAGGCGACACAAGTGTGACGAGTAACACCGTGAAACCCACGGTAACGCCGCCGAGACCCTCCCGAACGTGCGTTCCGGGATAGTAACCCATATACGGGAGGCGGGGTGACTTCGCCTTAATGCCCGTCGTAGAGTGTGACGTCGACGACGCGCGCGAACGGCTCGACGCAGCGGGCGCGTCGTTCAGCGAGGGGAACTCCGAGTACGAGCGCTGGCAGGCCGCCCTCGGGGACGCCCACGCCGTCGCCTACGACGACAAACTCGTCGTGCAGGGCGGCAACCCCACGGACATCACCGCCGTCGTCGAACCGGACCGCGGCGGCCGCGTCCACGCCTACTTCGACGGCGCGAGCCGCGGCAACCCCGGCCCCGCCGCCGTCGGCTGGGTGCTGGTCTCCGGTGACGGCATCGTCGCGGAGGGTAGTGAACGCATCGGCCGCGCGACCAACAACCAGGCCGAGTACGAGGCGCTGCTCGCCGTGCTGGAAGCCGCCGCCGACTTCGGCTTCGACGAAATCGAGATTCGCGGGGACTCCCAGCTCGTCGAGAAACAGGTCAAGGGCGCGTGGGACACCAACGACCCCGAACTCCGGGAGAAGCGCGTCCGCGCCCGGGAACTGCTCGAACAGTTCGAGGAGTGGTCGCTGACCCACATTCCGAGAGAGGTAAACGACCGCGCCGACGAGCTAGCCAACGAAGCCCTCGACGATGACTGACCTCCCCGACGACGTAGTCGACGAAGCCGAACGCCTCACTCGCCTCGCCCGCGACGCGGTCGACGACGCCGCGGCCGAAGCGTACCGCGACCGCCGCGAGAGCCTGCTCGCCGAACACGGGTTCGTTCCGCGCCTGCGCGATCGCGACGACACCCTCGTCTGTTACCCCGGTGAATGGCTCGACGACGACGGCCGCGTCCGGTTGGGCGACGTCGAAGACACCGACCGCGCGGCCGAAGTGTCGCTGTCCGGCCCCGGCGAACAGGGCGACTACGAGGAAGCCGCCGCGCGCAACGAGCGCCACGTCGAGCGCGTGCGCGAGCGTCACGGCGACGTCCACGGCGACAACGCCGCGGCGTTCGCCGAGTTCATGAACAACTACTACGCCCGCCCGATGGACACGGCCGACGACCGCGAACGCGAAGAGTTCCTCGCGGAGTACTTCCCGCGGAACGCGTGGCCGACCGAGGAACAGCGGGAACGCGTCGAGGCGTCGCTGGAGTTGATTTTCGAGGTCGCGGCCGGCGAGGAGCGCGACGACTCGGCGTCTGCGTCCGACCCTGCGCCCGAACAGTAGGCGGCGCTGCCGCTACGAGCCGTCGAGTGTGAAACGTTGTAGCGCTGGAGAACCGTTAGTTCTCGGCGACGATGTCGCGGACCTGCTCCTTGCGGTCCTCGTCGGTGAGGAACTTCGAGAGCGTCCACTCCAGGTCGTCGAGGACGGCGTCGAAGCCGTCGTCGGTGAGCTCGTACTGGTTCGTGCGCTTGTCGAGCTCGGACTTCTCGACGAGCCCCTTGTTGACGAGGTCGTCGAGGTTCGGGTAGAGTCGGCCGTGGTTGACTTCCTGCCCGTAGTAATCTTCGAGTTCGCGCTTGATGGCGAGGCCGTAGCGCGCTTCCTCGGCGAGGACGGTGAGGATGTTCTTCTGGAACGCAGTCAGGTCGCGCACGTCCGTACGTGCAGCAGGTTGTGCCTCTGACATAGCTGACCGAAAGGCATCTGGCTATTTAACTTCTGCGAGGTGGCATTTTCCGGCCTAACGAGTGATTCACGCAATTTTCTTCGGTGAAAACGTCGAAAAGCAGCCGTTTCCGACCGGTTCATCGACCCTGACCGACCGTACGTTCGAGGCATGTTATAACATGGCCTACCTGCTCGTACCGGGATGGAAAAGCCTATTTCCGCCCGACAAACACCGTCCGCCATGGCGAATCTCTGGGAAGACCTCGAAACCGGACCGGACGCGCCCGACGTGATTTACGCGGTCGTCGAGTGCCTGAAAGGCGAGCGCAACAAGTACGAGTACGACAAGGACATTCCGGGCGTGGTGCTCGACCGCGTGCTCCACAGCAACGTCCACTACCCCTCGGACTACGGGTTCCTCCCGCAGTCGTACTACGACGACGAGGACCCCTTCGACGTGCTCGTGCTCGTCGAGGACCAGACGTTCCCCGGCTGCGTCATCGAGGCGCGCCCGGTCGCGCTGATGAAGATGGACGACGACGGCGAGAAGGACGACAAGGTCATCGCGGTGCCCGACGAGGACCCCCGCTACGACCACATCGACGACCTCGAAGACGTTCCCCAGCAGCAACTCGACGAGATCGAGGAGTTCTTCGAGACGTACAAGAATCTGGAAGCCGGCAAAGAGGTCGAGACGCTGGGCTTCGAGGACGCCCAGGCGGCCAAGGACGCCATCGAGCACGCCCAAGACCTCTACGACGAGAAATTCGCGTAACGCCGCGACCCTCCTACTCTCACGTTATTCGCGCCGACCAGCGACGACCATAACCACGAGGTATCACGCGCCGCTGCGCCGATGTGTTATGCGCATGGGTAATTATTTCTGGGGGTGAGCCGTACAAGTGAGTGTAATGGCTGCCAGTCACCCCGACTTCGGCGTTCGCCACGTCACTGTCGTTCCGACGAACTTCCAGCCCGCGGACAGCGACGACGAGGCCGACCGAACGGTCGCCACGAGCGCGACGGATACCACCCGCTGAACCGGCCACAACGTACCCGGCGGGACAACATACTTAACGATTCGCGTGGACTCTCGGCGTAATGCTCCCCGAGGTCGGCACGGTCTCAGCGCCCGTGCTCGCGCTCGCCGCCGGTGTCGTCGCAGTCGGCGGTGCCGGCGGGTACGCCGTCACTGCGGCGCTCCGACGCCGCCGCGCCGAGCCGGACGACCAGCACTTCGCGCAGCTCCGCGACACCATCGCGGGCCTCGAATCCGTCGCGCTCGTCGTCCCCGAGAACCCAAGCGTCGACGCGCTCGCCGCCGCCATCGGTCTCCGCGAACTCTGCAACGACTGGGGTGTCACCGCGCGCATCCTCGCCGAGGACGACGTCACCAGCGACGACGCGAAGGCTTTCTGTAACCTATTCAACGTCTCGCTGGACGTCGCCGGCGGCTCCCTCGACGACCACGACGGCGCGGTCGCAGTCGGCGGCGGCGGCACCGTACCGTCGTTCGCCAACCGGCTGCCGGTCGTTGCCGTCATCCGCCACCGGCCCGCCGCCGTCAACCACTCGCTCGTGATTGCCGGCGACGAAGCCGGCTCGACGTCCACCATCGTCGCTCGGTTCGTCGAGCGCGCCGGCCGCACCCCCGAACAGGACGTCGCCACGGCGCTCCTCTACGGCATCCGCGCCGGCACCAGAGAGTTCCGGCGCGTGCGCTCCCGCGAGGACTTCCGCGCCGCCACCTTCCTCCAGGAGTTCGCCGACCAGGGCACCATCGATGCGCTCCGCGCGCCCGGCATGAGCGGCGAGACGTTCGACGTCATCGGGCACGCCATCGCCAACCGCGAACGCCGCGCGAGCTTCGCGGTCACGAACGTCGGCAGCGTCCCCTCCGCGAGCGCGCTCGAAGAAGCCGCCGACACCCTCCTCCGACTCGACGGCGTCTCCTCGGCGGCCGCGTTCGGCGTCCACGAGGACACCGTCGTCACGGCGTGTCGCGCCGACGACGTACGCACGAGCGCGATGGACGTGCTCTCGTCGGCGTTCGATCAGACGAACGCGCTCGGCGGCGACGCCGACACCGCCACCGCGCGCGTCCCGCTCGGGCTGTTCAGCCGCGTGAGTTCCGACCAGCAGTCGACGCTCGACGAACTCATCGACGCGAGCACGCGGAAGGCGCTGTTCTCGGCGTTCGAGCAGGCCTGAGCTGGCAAACGTGGCTGGTGTCGCTGACACCGGCCAGTTGCCGCCGTAAGACGAACCCTTTAGTGCGTCAGCGGCGACTCGGCGTGTATGGGTCTGTTCGACCGACTCCGCGGCGACGACGGTTCGCGGGTCGCGTTCATCGGCATCGACGGTGTCCCGTACAGCCTGATCCGGGACGAGCCCGAGACGTTCCCGAACCTCCACGACGTCATCGAATCGGGTGGCGGCGGTGCCATCGACAGCATCGTCCCGCCCGAGTCCAGCGCCTGCTGGCCGTCGCTCACGACGGGCGTCAACCCCGGTGAGACCGGCGTCTACGGGTTTCAGGACCGCGAGGTCGGCAGCTACGACACGTACGTGCCGATGGGCCGGGACGTCCAGGCCGACCGCGTCTGGGACCGCGTGACCGACGCCGGCCGGGACGCCACCGTCCTCAACGTCCCCGTCACGTTCCCACCCCAGCGCAACGTCCAGCGGATGGTCTCGGGGTTCCTCTCCCCGGGCATCGAGAAGGGCTCCCACCCCGAGGAGGTCGGCGACTACCTCGACTCCATCAGCTACCGCATCGACACCAACGCCAAACTCGGCCACCAGGAGGACAAGACCGAGTTCATCGAGGACGCTCACGAGACCATCGACGCCCGCCAGGAGGCGTTCCTGAACTACGTCAGCGAGGACGACTGGGACCTCTTCTTCGGCGTGTTCATGACGACCGACCGCGTCAATCACTTCCTGTTCAAGGATTACGAGCAGGACGGCGAGAACAGAGACGAGTTCCTCGAGTTCTACGAGAAGGTCGACGAGTACATCGGCGAAATCCGCGACGAACTCGACGACGACGTCTCGCTCGTCGTCGCCTCCGACCACGGGTTCACCAGCGAGGACTACGAGGTCCACCTCAACCAGTGGCTCGAGAACGAGGGCTGGCTCTCCTTCGAGGACGAGGACCACGAGAGCCTCGAAGACATCAGCGACGACACGAAGGCGTACTCGTTCATCCCCGGGCGCTTCTACATCAACCTCGAAGACCGCGAGCCCCGCGGGAGCGTCCCCGAAGCGGACTACGAGGACGTGCGCGCGGAACTGAAGGAGGAACTCCTCGCGCTGGAGGGCCCGGACGGCGAGCCGGTCGTCGACCGCGTCGTCCCCAAGGAGGAGGCCTTCGACGGCGCGCACGACGAAATCGCGCCCGACCTCGTCGCCATCCCGAACCACGGCTTCGACCTCAAGGCCGGCTTCTCGGGCGCGGACGACGTGTTCAGCGTCGGCCCGCGCAACGGCATGCACTCCTTCGAGAACGCCACGCTGCTGTCCGACGCCGCCGACGTCTCCGTCCCCGAGGGGACGGACCTCTTCGACATCACGCCGACGCTCTTGGACCTCCTCGACGTCGACTTCGACGCCCGCGAGTTCGACGGCGAGACGCTCGTGTGAGCGGCTGACGCGACCGGCGTCGTACCGGTTCGCTCGTTCTCGTGCGCGACTCCCGCTTCCCGGAAAATCCGACAGCCTATTGGTCTCCGTCCGGCGACTCCGACCCATCGAGATGTCCGCACAAACGCTGCTGGTCCCGGTCGTGTTCCCGGACCCCGATGTCTATCCGCTCGACGACGGCAACATCGTCGGCCTGAGCGGGTTCGACGTCGTCCTCTTCGGGTACTGGGAACTCCCGGAGGGCGTCTCCCCGGAGACCGGGCGCGCGGCCAACGAGGCCGACGCCCAGGCCGTCCTCTACGAGATGGCTGCGCAGTTCAGCCGCGGCGGCGCGTCGACGTCGGTGCAACTCCACTTCGGCCGGCCCGGCGCCGCGGAGGCGGCGCTCCAGGACCGAATCGCCGAGTCGACGGACGCCGACGCGGTGCTGGCCGGCGGCCACATCACGATGTGGACCAACGTGCTCGTCCCCCTCCGGGACGCCCGCCGGCGGGACGAGGTCGTCACGTTCCTCTCCGGGCTGGACGTGGACTCGCTGTTCACGCTGGAACTGTTCCACGCCGCCAGCGACCGCGGCGAAATCGACGCCGCGACGGAGACGCTGGAGTCCGTGAAGGCGGCCCTCGTCGAACGGGGGTTCGCGGCGGACGCCGTCGACGTCACCGTCGAGGTCCACGAGGACGCCGGCCGCGCAATCGCGGAGCGCGCGCAACGACACAACCTCGTCGTCATGGGCGAGACCCAGGAACTCCCCGACGACGCGAAGTTCCTCGGCCCCGTCTCGCAGGCGGTCCTCGACCGGGCCGACACGCCGGTCGTCGTCCTCCGGGAGTGACAGGGGACTACAGAAGACTGCGTTCGCGGGTGCCGCGTTCAGAGCAGGTCGTCCAGTTCGTCGTTCTGGAAGTCCTCGGTGACCTGTTCCTCCTCCACGGACTCGCTGGCCGCCTTCGCGCGCTCCATGAACCGCTCGATGCGCTCGGAGCGTGCGATGCCCGAGAGGAGGACGAGTACGGCGATTTTGTCGGAGTCCAGCGGGAAGTCCCCGCCCCGGACCTGCATGCTGCGGGTCTCCGCTTCGACCCACGCCCGCGCCTTCTCGACGCCCTTCCGGGAGACGCGGTCGGCTTCGCCCGCGACGACGACGAGCGCCGCGCCCGCTTCCGTCGTCTCGGGGACGCTCATCCCCGTGAGCAGCGACTTGCGCGCCATCGACGTGATGACGTTGACGTTCTCGCCGGCGTCGGGGGCGGCGTCCGCGCTCGCGAACCCGACCGCGGACATGTTCCCGGACTTGAGCGTGTTGATGACCTCGCTGGCGTCGACGACGCTCTCCCCGACGCCCTCGACGTTCTCGCCGGCGGCGAGCAGGATGCCGACGCGGCGCGCGATGCGCTCGTTGATGGCGTCGAACGCCTCCGTGACGCTCTCGCCGGTCTTCCGCCACGCGTCGTTGTCCACGAGCAGCGTGGAGTCGGCCTCCCGCACGAGCGTCTTCAGCGAGCGGCCGGCGTTGGCCTGATAGATGCCGCCTTCGTCGCGGCCCGGGAGGATGCCGAGCGCGTACACCGGAATCTCGTGGACGCGCTGGAGTTCCTTCGCGAGCACGGGCGCGCCGCCGGAGCCGGTGCCGCCGCCGAGCCCGGCGACGACGAAGATGGCCTCCGTCTGCGCGTCGACGACGCCGTCGAGTTCGCCGACGACCTCGCCGAGGTCACTCTGCATGACTTCCGCGCCGAGTTCGTTGTCCGCGCCGACGCCGTGGCCCTTCACGCGCTCCTGTCCGACGAGCACGGTGTCGATGTCGAGCGGTTCGAGGTCGGCCTTCGCGGTGTTGACTGCGAGTGCGCCACGGACGGCGTCGTAGCCGGCACGGCGGTCTTCTTCGAGGAGGGCTTCGGTGACCTTTCCGCCGGCCTGGCCGACGCCGATGAGGGCGGCTTTCATACTCCCTGCATCTCGACGGGCAGCCATCAACGTTGCGCCGCCCCGATACTTAACCCGGAGAGCGCGACCACTCCGTGGCGTGTCCGACGACGACCTCGCCGAACGGCTGCGAGCGGTAGAGCGCGTGGTGACCGACGCCGACACCGCCGTCAGCGACCTCTCCGACGCGGCGGCCGTCCACGACCGCCTCGACAGCATCGAAGCAGACCTCGCCGAACTCGCGGAGCGACTGGACGCTCTCGACGCCACCGTGCAGTCGCTGCACGGCTACGTCGGCGACCTCGAAGCCGTCAACGAGCGCGTCCAGCGGCGCGCGGACGCCGCCCGCGAAGCCGTCGAACGCCTCGAAGAGCAGCAGTCGCAACCGTCCCGAACCACCCGCGACACGGCACACGACGAGCGCGTCGCCGCCGATAAAACCGGAGACGCTGCGCGCCGCGACCGACCGAACAGCGCCAACGCTCCCACCCTCGATGCCGAACGCTCCGAGGACGCCGACTCGCTGCTCGACCGCGTTCGGGAGTCGCTGTGACCGTCCGAGTGGTGCTGGCCGTTACGTTCGCGCTCGCACTCCTCGCGGCCGCCCAGCCGGCAGTCGACCACGCGACCCGAACGCGCGACAGCGCGGCGGTCAGCGCGAGTGCCGACCGCGTCGCTGACGCCGTCGACAGTCTCCATCGCCGGAGCGACCCCGGGGAGACCGTCGAAACCGCCCCGCGACGCACGCTCCGACTCGACCTCCCCGAGGACGCGACGCTCGCCGTCCGCGACAGTCCGCCGCGACTCGTCGCGAAACTCCCGGACAGCCCCGCACACCAGCGCACACTCCCCGTACGTGTCGCGACGTGCAGCGACGACCCGACGCTCGACGGTCCGACGACGCTGGCGTACGTCGAGCGTGCTGACCGTCCCGTGGTACTCGCGCTGCGAGGGTTTATCCGGGGGAACGCGACCACCGCGCCCCATGCGTGCGCTCATCGAACGCTTCGCGGCGGACGACCCGGACTGCGGCTGTGACGCCACCCACGACGGCAGCGCGCTCCGCGTCGATGCCGGCGGCTGTCCCGGTGGTGGCGACCTCACCGCCCAGCCGGCGTGTCGCGCGGCGGTCGCGGCCGCGTGCCGGCAGGCCGACGCCGACCGCATCGTCGTGGACGCGTCGGGCTTCCGCCGTGAGTACGGCCCACGTGCCGTCGCGCTGTTCACCGCAGCCGGTCGGTTCGCCGCGCGAGTCGCGGACCGCGACCAGCGGCTCGCAGCCCGCGCCCGCACTGACCCGCTCGTGGCGGCCGCGGAAGCCAGCGGGCGCGCAGGTCCCGTCGCCGAAATCACCGCCGAAACCGGGTTCGCGGCCGCCGCAGGCGACCTCCCGGACTACGACGCGCTCCGGCCCCGAGTCGGCCCCGCGCTCGCTGACGCTCGCATCGGACCGACGCCCCCGCCGGACGGACGCCTCCGAGACACGCGAACGCTCGAAACCGAAGCCACCGTCCGCGAGTACGCGGTTCCCGACGACCTCCCGGTCTACCACGTCGTCCCGCCGGAGTACGAGTTCTCGCCCGCGGACTGCCGCGTGCTCGCCGACGCGCGCCGCCTGCTCGCGGACGGCTCGATTCCCGACGGCGAGGACGCGCCGGGTCGCGCGGTCCGCGAGGCAGCCGGCGAGCACCGCGAACCGCTGGCGGACGCGCTCCACAAGCACACCCGCGGCTTCGGCGTCCTCGAAGACCTCTTCGCAGACCCCCGAATCTCGGACGTGTACGCGAGCGCGCCGGTCGCCGAGGGGCCGCTCCGCGTGACCGTCGACGGCGACGACACTCGGACGAACGTTCGGTTCACGGACGCCGGCGCGGAACGCCTCGCGTCGCGGCTGCGCGCGGAGAGCGGCCGCCCGTTCTCCCGGGCGAACCCCACGCTCGACACCGCCATCGACGGGCTCGGCGCGACGGGGCGCGTGCGAGTCGCGGGCGTCACGGACCCGGTCAGCGACGGCACCGGGTTCGCGTTCCGCGCGCACGACGCCGACCCGTTCCGGCTCCCGGACCTCGTCGCGAACGGCGCGCTCCCGCCCCATATTGCCGGCTTCCTCGTCGAAGCGCTACGGCGCGGTGCGTCCGTGCTGTTCGCTGGCGCGCGCGGCGCTGGCAAAACCACGCTCCTGGGTGCGACGCTCTGGGGACTCGCCGCCGGCACGCGCCTCGTCACCATCGAGGACACGCCCGAACTCCCGGTACGCGCGCTCCGCAGCGACGGCCGCGACGTGCAAGCGCTGTACGCGAACGCCGACGGTGCGGGCGCGGACGTCTCGATGGCGGACGCGCTCCGCACCGCGCTCCGGCTCGGCGACGGTGCCATCGCGGTCGGTGAAGTCCGTGGCGAGGAGGCGCGCGTGCTCTACGAGGCGATGCGCGTCGGTGCCAGCGACGCCGCCGTCCTGGGCACGATACACGGCGAGGGCGCGGCCAGCGTCCGCGAGCGCGTCGTCTCCGACCTCGGCGTCTCCGCGTCGTCGTTCGCTGCCACCGACCTCGTCGTCACGCTCGCCGACACTAACGCCGGGCGGCGCGTCACGCGCGTCGAGGAAGTCACGGACGACGGTGCCGCCACGCTCTACGAGGACGACGGGAGCGGTGCAGTACCGACCGGACGCGTCGCGCGCGGGAACAGCAGCACGGTCGCCGACCTCGCGGCACCCGGCGAGACGTACGCCGACGTCCGGGCCGCGATTCGCGCCCACGCCGACCACGTTGGCGATGACTGAGCCCGCGAACTGGCGACAGGCACTCGTCGCACTCGCCCTTACAGCCGCGGCCGCGCTCGCCGCCGCCAATTGGAACCCGTACGCCGGCACTGCCGCCGCGTTCCTGGGCATAGCGACAGCCGCTACGCTCGCGTACGGCCCGCACGTCCGCTCAGTCGCCGACCGTTCGCGTGCGCTCGGTGCCGCACCCGACATCGTCTGTCTAGTCGCGCTCTCGCTCCGCCTCGATCCCGCGCTCGAACGCGCCACCGACTTCGCCGCCGAGCACGGGAACGGTCGGCTCGCGGCCAGCCTCGCCGCACACGCTCGGGAATCTCGCGGGACGCCCGGAGCGGGATTTACGGCGTTCGCGGCGACGTGGGACGACCACCTGCCGTCGCTGCGGCGCGCCGCAGCCCTCGCCGACGCCGCGGTCGACGCGCCCGCTGGCGAGCGCGGACGACTCCTCGACCGCACGCTCGCGGTGGTCGTCGAGGGCGCACAGGAGCGCGCCAGCGAGTACGCCGACGCCGTCCACGGGCCGACGATGGGCGTCTACGCGTTCGGCGTCGTGCTGCCGCTCGCGCTCGTCGGCGTCGTTCCCGCGGCGGCGAGCGCTGGCCTCCCAGTCACGCTCGGCGCGGTTGCACTCGCGTACGGCGTCGTGCTGCCGTTGGCGGTGCTCGCCGTCGTCTGCTGGATTCTCGCACGGCGTCCGGTCGCGTTCCCGCCTGCGGCCGTGCCGAGCGACCACCCGAAACTGGACGACCGTGCGCGAAACGCCGCTCTCGCGGCAGTCTGTGGCGTCGTCGCTGCGCTCGTCACCTCTCGGCTGCTGCCGTCGTGGGCGCTCCCCGTGTTGCTCGTCGGCTGGCCGGTCGGCGGCGCGCTCGCCTACTGGTTCCGGCCCGCCTGCGAAGTCCGTGAGGACGCCCGGAACGTCGAGGCCGGCCTCGCAGACGCGCTCGCTGTGCTCGGGCACCAACTCCGCCACGGCCGCGCGGTCGAGGCTGCCGTGACAGATGCCGGCGACACGCTCGACGGTCCCACGGGTGACGTCTTCGACGAGGCGGCGCGCCGGATGCGACGATTTCGCGTGGGGGTCGCGGATGCGTTCTTTGGGGAGTTCGGCCCGCTCGCGCGAACCCGGAGTCAGCGCGCCCGTGCCGCGGTCTCGTTGGTCGTCCACGCCGCCGACGCGGGGCCAGCGGGCGGCCGCGTGCTCGTGGACGTCGCGGACCTCTTCGACGACCTCACTGACCTCGACCGCGAGGTCCGCCGCGAGTTCGCCTCGACCACGCGCACGCTCCAGTACACCGCGCTCGTCTACGCGCCCCTCGTCGCCGGCGTCACGGTCTCGCTCGCCGGTAGAGTGAGCGGTCTCGACGGCGCGTCCGCCCTGCCGGCGGGCCAGCTCGCGCTCGTCATCGGTGCCTACGTGCTGTGGCTGGCGGCCGTGTTACCGGCGCTCGCGGTCGGCCTCGACCGCGGGCTGGACCGCGCGCTCGTCGGCTACCACGCCGGCCTCGCGCTCGCGGCCGCGGCCACCGTCTACCCCGTTACCGCGCTCGCCGCCGGGCGCGTCCTCTAACTTTAAACCGGAGGCCACGACCAACCCGCCCCATGTTCGACACGCTCGCCGACGTGCCGCCGCTGCTCGTCGCGCTCTCGCTGGTCAGCACGACGCTGCTCGGCGTCGCACTCGCCGCGAAACCGACCACACAGCCGCGTGCTGCCCCGCTCGCGAGCACCGTCGACACCGTCGCTAGCGCGGACCATGCGAGCTCCGAGACGCGCGCCATCGACGCGGACACGATTCGCCTCACTCGGCACGCCATCGAAGTTCGCGATGGGGGCGACACGTCCCGCGAGACGTACGCGTATGGGCCAGTTGCTCCCGTCCGACGCGACACAGTGCTCTGGCGAGTCCTCCACGGAACGCTCCCTGACGATGTTTTCGACGACGAACGCGCCTTCGAGCGCGCAGTCGCCGACGCCCGCGACCGCGACGCGGCGTGGCGCCGGGACCGCCAGCAGTTGACCGTTCGCCGCGTCACGTGGAGGGGTGTGGATGTCACGCTCGCCGGCGCGTGAGGCGCAAGTCGAGCCGCTGCCCGCACTCGTCGCCGTCGCCGTCGTGTGTCTCGCCGTCGGCGCGTTCGCGACGGTGCGCGCGGACGTGCTCCCTGTCGCCACGGGCGACGCGCCCACCGACGAAGTGCTGTCGGACGCCGTCGAGGCAGCGTCACCCGCCGATACTGTGGTCGTCGTGCCCGAGCGTCTCGATGCCTCGGTCACGCCCGAGGGCTACGAGGTCAACGTGACCGTGACTGTCGGCGACCGCGAGTGGGCCGCTGGCGAACAGCCACCGCCCGACGCGGCGACCGCGAGCCAGCGCGTACCGGTGCGCGTCGAAGAGGGCCGAACCCGGCCCGGCCGACTCACCGTCGAGGTGTGGTCGTGAGCCGTGCTATCAGCACCGTACTCGACGCGTCACTCGCCGTCCTCCTCGTCAGCGCGGCCGCCGTCGCGCTCGTCACGATACCGGGCAGCGACCAGCGCCCACCCGACCCGGACGCCGCCGCGCGCACGGTGCTCGCGAGTACGACGACCGCCGAGTACCAGACCGCGAACGGCAGCGAACGCTCGGTCTCGGGGCGGGTCGGAACGCTGCTCGCGCACGCCGCGGTCGCCGACAACCGGTCGACGAACTCCCGGTTCGCCAGCGCGGTCGAGGACGCCGTCGCGGACGTGCTCGCGGACGCAAACGGCCGCATCGCTATTGCCGCGACTGGCGGAGGCGGGACGGTTCGCGTCGGCGAGCGCCCGCCGCCGAGTGCGTCAGTCGCGGCGGTGTCGCACGAAGCCGTCGCCGAGAACGACTCCGTGACCATCACAGTCCGGACGTGGTCGGCGTGAGACTCGCCGACGACGACCGCGCCCGCGTCCCGTTCGCGCTGGTCGGCGTGGTGTTGCTCGTCGCGAGTGCGACTGCAGCAGCTACGCTCGCCGGCCAATCGCCGGTGCCGTCGGAGACGCGAACTGACCGGGCGGTCGAGCACGCAAAGACGAGCGCGGACACTGCACTCGCCAGCGCCGCTCGCACGGCCGCCGCCGAGGCCGTTCGGAATCCAGTCGTCACACCCGCGAACACCAGTTTCGGCGCGGCAATCGACCCCGCGCACGCGTTCCGCGATGCGCTGGCGCTACGGGTGTACGCTCGCACGGAGCGCGCACTCCGCGGCCACGAATCGACTGCCGGGGCGGTGTCGGCGTCCGTGTCACTCCCACGCCTCGAAACCACCGCGGACGCCGAGCGCGCCATCGAACGCATCGCGCTCGAACGCGTCGGCGGCGACCTGATTCGCGTCACCCTCTCTGGTGTCCGCGTCGACGTCGAGCGCGATGGCCAGGTTGTCTCGCAGTCGACGACCAACGTCTCCACGACCGTCCACAGTCCCGCGCTGGCGCTCCGCGACCGCGTCCAGCGCTTCGAGCGCTTGCTCGACCGCGGCGCGTTCGATGGTCCGGGCTTGGACCGGCGACTCACAGACTACCTCCACCGCGTCGTCTGGCTGCGCGGGCCGCTCCAGTACGCCGGCGTTCCGATTTCGAACGTGCTCGCGAACCGTCACGTCGAGCTGATGGCCAACCGCGCGCTGCTCGACGTCCAGCGCACCGCGTTCGGCCGCGAGGACGACGCGGGCCGGGCTGCGTACGGCCGTGCGCTCGCTCGCGTCGGCCTCGGCGACGTGCTCGCCCTCGTAGAAGGGAGTGCGAAGAAGCGCGCGGGCGCGGTCCTCGACCGGACTGGCGGGTCGGCGACGCCGACGAAGGCAGGCCTCTCGTCCGCGCTCGACGCAATCGACCAGTCCAGCCAGTCCGTTCCGGTCGGCGTCAACGCGACCGCGGACCGCGCGTTCCTCGACCTCGTGGAACGCGCGGACGAAACCTCACTCGACGGGACGCTGCGCGCCGCGTACACCTCGCTCGCCCGGCGGACAGTCGATACGGCACTCGCTGACCGGAGTCACTCGCAGTCCGGGCACGCGCCCGCGAACTGGACGCTCGTGAGTGCGACCGACGACCGCGATGTCGAGGTCGATGGTGCAGTCGAACCCTCAGACGTGCTCGCGGCCGACCAGCGAGCAGTCGAAACGTACGGTCGCCGTGTGGTCGTCACTGAGCGCGAGACGCGCCGCTACACGAACGGCAACCGGAGCCGCCGGGTAGTCGAGACGACCGAGAGCACGTACCGCGTCTCGGTCGGTGTGAGCTACGAGGTACAGCCACCCGCGCGAGAACTACCGAGCGAGCGCGCCGAGCGCGTGCTCGACGCGGACATAGTGACAGTCACGCCAGCCGTCCACGACCGCATCGCGTCTCGCGCGAAACAGTCGCTCGTCGCGGACGCTGGCGGCATCGAGGCGCTCGCTCGGCGTGCAGTTGCTGGCGATGATGCCCTGACTCGGGAAGCACTCATTCGACCGGACGTTCCACAGTCAGTTCGCAAGCGCGCGTACCGGGCGGCTGCGACGCTCCGAACGCGGAGTCGGAACGTCTCCGCCGACGTCTCCACGCGCGGACTAGCAAGTGGCCGCGTCCCAGTCGACACGCTCCGGGACCGCGTCGTGGCGCTTCACGACGCCCGTGACAGCTACGGCTCCGCGACCGACCGCGCCGTCGCCGCGGTCCGCGAGACGTACCTCGCACGGGTGGCCGGGCGGCTGGGCGAACGGCGCGCGGACGGCGCGCTCGCATCGATAGGTGAAGCGCTCGGCGACCGTGGCCTCGAAGTACCGCCGACGGACCACGGAAGCGAGCGTGAGGCTGGCCCCGTCTCGGCCGTCGAAGGAGCACCCGCGTACCTGACGCTCGCGGAAGTCTCGCCACGAACTGAATCAGAGAACGACGCGCGCTACCACCCGCTCGTGGCGCGGAATGTGAACTGGTTCACGATTCCGCACGGCGACGCGGCGTCGGCGGTCGTCGACGCGGCGATGCCCGAGCCCCCGGAGTCGGTTCGTATCGGCACCGCCGCGCAAGCGCTCTTGGCGGTGAACGGCACGCTCGCGGCCGCGCCGAACCGTACGCTCCACGACCAGCGTGCAGAGCTACGGGCGGCGGTCTCGGACAGCGTGTCGGCAGCGAGCCGGGAGTACCGCAGCGTGCTCGCGGCGTCGCCGCGCTCGTTCACGGAGCGCGAGCGCCAGGCGGCGACGCGGCGCGCGTTCGAGCGCTGGGACACCGTCCACGCGCGAGGGATGGCCGTCGGCAACGGCTCGGCGGCGGCAGCGGTCGCCGCCGAGGCGGCTCGCATCGCCGACGCCACGCCACAGCAGCGCGACCAGCTGGCGACGCGGCTCCGTGCAGCCTCGGCAGAAGTCGCGGACAGCGAGGCGGTTCGCGTGGAGAGCACCGTCGTGCGGGACACGGCGAACCTCGCCCACCGAATCGGGGGCGCAATCACGGAGAACGCGCTCTCCGAAGCCGGGTCGATAGCGGCCGAGCAAGCCGCCGAGCGGCTCGGTGCGGCGGACGTCGGCGCGGTGCCGGCAGGCTTGCCGGTAGCGCCCGTCCCGGGGTTCTGGTACGCGACGGCGAACGCGTGGTCGGTGTCCGTGCGCGGGTCGTACGCCCGGTTCACGGTTCGCGCCGACGGCGGGTCGCCAGTCGGGCCCGGGGAGGGAACGGCCTACGTCCGGGAGAACGCGAGCGTCGCGTTCGACGTGGACGGCGACGGCGACGTGGAGCGCGTCGGGCGCAACGAGCGGGTGTCGTTCGAGGTCGAGGCGACGGTCGGGGTGGTCGTGCCGGCGGGACCGCGCGGCGTCGGCGACGTGGACGGGAACGCGGACGAGCAGTCCGCGGGGTGGTGAGTCGTCGCGGCAAGCGTAGCCTCCTTGAACGCCGAGCACGTACGGGCGAGCGTGCTAGCCGACGAAATTCAGGACGCCGAGGCAGTGACCGCCGGGGACGTTCGCGCGGAGTACGAGGCGGCGCTGGCGCGCGTCGTCGAAACGGAGGGCGTCGACGCCGTCGCGGAGGCGTCGGGCGTCGACGCGGAACGACTCGCAGCGCTCGTCGACGGCGAATTCGTGGAACTCACCGTCGAGGAGACCGCGGGCGTCTTCGCCGTCAGCGACGACTGGCCGGACGCCGAAGGGCTCCTGCTGGAGGTCCGGGACAACCTGATGCTCCAGATGAGTTCCGCCGTGATGGACGTGGAGTCGCTCGCCAGCGGGCTCGACGACCAGTTCGACCCGAAGGAGATTCAACAGAAAATCGAGGGCCGCCAGCCGATGACGCTCGACGAGTACGCCCGCATCTACCGGCACATCGCCAGCGAGAACCCGTACTGATGGACGTCGCGATTCTGGGCTGCGGATACGTCGGGCTCGAACTCGGCCGCCAGCTCGCAGTCGTCGGCCACGACCCCGTGGGCGTCCGGCGCTCCGAAGAAGGGATCGCGGCGATTCGGGACGCGGGCTTCGACGCCGTGCAGGCGGACGTCACCGACGCCGAGTCGCTGTCGGCGGTACCGGACGTCGACGCCGCGGTGTTCGCGGCAAGTTCGGGCGGCCGCGACGCGAACGCCGCGCGCGAGGTGTACGTCGAGGGCTTGCGGAGGGCAATCGAGCACTTCGGCAGTCGCGAGGACTCGCCAGACCAGTTCGTCTACACGTCGAGTACGGGCGTCTACGGCGACCACGACGGCGACTGGGTGGACGAGGAGACGCCGCTTGACCCGACTACGGAGAAGACGAAGGTGCTCGTGGAAGCCGAGCGCGTCACCCGCGAGCGCGCACCAGACTTCGGGATGGACGCGACCGTCGTACGGTTCGCCGGGCTCTACGGCCCGGACCGCTACCGCTTGCTCCGATACCTCGACGGCCCCGTCACGGAGGGCTACCTGAACATGGTCCACCGCGAGGACGCCGCTGGCGTCGTGCGGTTCGCGCTCACCGACGCCGCGGCCGCCGACGCCGAGGTGCTGCTGGCGGTGGACGACGAACCGGTCTCGAAGTGGGCGTTCGCGGACTGGCTCGCCGACGAAGCCGGCGTCGACCGGCCCGACAAGCAGACTGTCGAGGAGCGGCTGGCCGCGGGCGACCTCTCCGAGCCCGCCGAGCGCCGCCTGCGCACGAGCAAGCGCTGCTCGAACGACCGCCTCCACGAGTTGGGCTACGAGTTCGCCTATCTGACGTTCCGCGAGGGGTACCGCGCGGCCGTCGACGCGTTCCGTCGCGGGGAGTACAAGTAACGCGGCGGTGAAGGGCCGGTATGGCTACTGCTGACGGGACGTTCCAGTACAAGGAGCGCTTCAGCGAGGACAAGGCGCGGACGTACTTCCGGAGCGTGCGCGACCGCGCGGTCTCCAGCGTCGGGCTCGGCACGTACCTCGGCGAGCCGACCGACGACGTCGACGACGCCTACTACGAGACGATTCGGGCGGCCGTCGAGGGCGGCTGCAACGTCGTGGACACGGCCATCAACTACCGCCACCAGCGCAGCGAGCGCGTCGTCGGCCGCGCGCTCGTGGACGCCGACGTGGACCGCGAGGAAGTGTTCCTCGCGACGAAGGGCGGGTTCGTGCCGTTCGACGAGTCCCGGCCCGACGACCCCGGGGAGTTCGTCGCCGAGGAGTACGTCGACAGCGGGATTCTAGACGCCGACGACCTCGCGCACGGCAGCCACGCCATCGCGCCCGGCTTCATCGAGGACCAGTTGGACCGTTCGCTCCGAAATCTCGGCGTGGACAAAATCGACCTCTACTACGTCCACAACCCCGAGACGCAACTTGACGCGCGGCTCTCCGGCGCGGTCTACGACCAACTGGAGGCGACGTTCGAGCGCCTGGAGGAGCGCGTGGCTGCGGGCGACATCGAGCATTACGGCGTGGCGACGTGGGAGGCGTTCCGCGTCCCACGCACCCACGACCACTTCCTCGACCTCGGCGAAATCATCTCGCGGGCGCGGTCGGCTGCGAAGGCGGTCGGGAACACGGCGACGCACCTGCGCGCGATTCAGGTGCCGTTCAACGTCTTCATGGCGGACGCGTTCACCGTCAAATCGCAGGAGGGGCCGGAGGGCGACCAGAGCGTCCTGTGGTACGCCCACGAAGCCGGATTGAACGTGTTCACGTCCGCGAGCCTCGCACAGGGCCAAGTCCTCGAGGGGCTGCCTGACGACGTCGAGGAAAAGCTCGACGGCGACACGCTCGCCCAGCAGGGCTTGAACTTCGCGCGCAGCGCGCCCGGCGTCACGTCCGCGCTCGCCGGCACGACCAGCCCCGAGCACGTCCGCGAGAACATCGCTGCGGGGACGTTCGAGCCGCTGGGCGCGGACGCCTTCGACGCGGTCTTCGAGTAGAACCACAAGAATTGACCTCGGGGGCCGTCAAGTCCGCCCGTGCCCAGTACGTCCGCCAGTGACGCGCGCCGCGTCCGGCTGTTCGGCTCGCTGTGCGCGCTCGTGTTCCTCGTGAACTTCGGGCGCGTCGTGTTCGCGCCGCTGGTCGCGCCCCTGCAGGCCGACTTCGTGACCAGCGACGCCGCGGTCGGGCTGGTGGCGACGCTGGCGTGGCTTGGGAGCGCGCTCCCGCGGTTGCCGACCGGCTGGCTGCTGACGCGCGTCGACCGCCACCACGTCGTCCTCGGCACGGGCGCGCTGCTCGCGGTGTCCTCGGCGGGGATGACGTTCGCGCCGTCCATCGAGTTCGTGATGGTCGGCGCGTTCCTCGTCGGCCTCGCGTCGGGCGCGTACTTCGTCGCCGCGAACCCGCTCATCAGCGAACTCTTCCCCGAGCGCGTCGGCCGCGTCGTCGGCGTCCACGGCACCGCCTCGCAGTTGGCGGCCGCGCTCGCGCCCGTGCTCGTCGGCCGCGTCCTTCTCGAAGCGTTCACGTGGCGCGCGCCGTTCTACCTGCTGTCCGCGGCCGCGGTCGTCGTCACGGTCGTCATCTACGTGCTCGCCGGCCGCACCGACCTCCCGGAAGCCGGCGCCGCCGACCGCGACCTCCTCGGCGCGATTCGCCGCCAGTACCGCATCGTGGTGCTCGGTGTCGTCATCGTCGGTGCCGCGGCACTCGTCTGGAACGGCTTCTTCAACTTCTACATCAAGTACCTCACCGAGACCAAGAACATCCCGAGTAGTACTGCCGAAACCCTCCTCACGGTGGTGTTCGCTGCGGGCGTGCCGGCGTTCTGGTACACCGGCCGGCTCGCCGACCGATTCCGCCACGTGCCGCTGATGCTCGCGGTGCTCGGGGGCTTCGTCGCGTCGCTGCTCGCGATGACGCTCGTCGACGGCGTGGTCGCCGTCGCGGCCGTCTCCGTGGTGCTCGGGTACGCCGTCCACAGCCTCTTCCCCGCCATCGACACGTTCCTTTTGGACAGCCTGCCGGACAGCGACCGGGCGAGCGCGTACGCCGGCTACAGTTCCGTGATGATGGTCGTGCAGGCGATGGGGAGCGTCGTCATCGGGTCGCTGGTCGGCGCCGGCTTCGCCTACGACGGCGTCTTCCAGGTCGCGGGCGTCGCGCTCGCCGCGCTCCTCGTCGTCCTGGTCGTGCTCTACCGCGGCGGCCGGCTGCCCGCTGGCGCAAGTTAGTTCCCGCCGGCGCGCCGAGCCAGGGTATGGACTACACGCAGGAGCGCGTGGCGACGCTCCACGACTACGGCGACGCCGACCCGGACGCGCCGACGGGCCGGGCGGCCGTCGTCGTTCCGATGACCGACCGCGAGTACGCCGGCCTCGCCCCGGAGCGCGTGTTCTCCGAGCTCGAACGCGTCGACCCCGCGGAGGTCGTCGTGCCGCTGCGCGCGCCCGCCGAGCGCGTCCCCGAGTTCCGCGACTGGCTCGCCGAGTTCGACGTGCCCCTGACCGTGCTCTGGTGTGACGGCCCGCGCGTCGAGGGCTTGCTCGACGACGCGGGACTTGCGGGCGAACGCGGGAAGGGCCGGGACGTCTGGCTGGCGCTCGGCGTCGCCGCGCGCCACGACTACGTCGTCGTCCACGACGCCGACACCACCACGTACGAGGCCCGCGACGTTCGGAAGCTACTCTTTCCGCTCGCCGAGGGCTTCGACTTCGCGAAGGGCTACTACGCGCGCGTCGAGAACGACCGGCTGTACGGCCGGCTGTTCCGGCTGTTCTACGAGCCGCTCGTGGACGCGCTCGCGGACCTTCGGAAGACGACGGCGTCGTCTTCCGCAGCCCATCAGAACGCGAAGCGTTCTGAGGACAGCCACGACCACGAGATTCTGGACTTCCTCGGCGCGTTCCGGTACGCGCTCGCCGGCGAGTGCTCGATGACCGCGGAGCTGGCGCGCGGCCTGCGCGTCCAGCGGCGCTGGGGGCTGGAGGTCGGCACGCTCGGCGAGGCGTTCCGGCTCGCCGGGACGGACGGCACGGCGCAGGTCGACCTCGGGCGCTACGAGCACGACCACCGCGCGGTCTCCGGCCCGACGGGGCTCTCGGAGATGAGCGAGGGCGTCGGCGCGGCGCTGTTCCGCGCCGTCGAGGACGCGGGCGTAGACGTGGACTACGACGCGCTCGCTGAGCGCTACCTCGACGCGGCCGACCGGTTCGTGCGCGCGTACGGCGCGGACGCCGCGTTCAACGACCTCGACTACGACGGCGAACAGGAACGTGCCCAGACGCGGACGTACGCCGACGCCATCGCCGAGCCCGGCGCGGACGCGCGGCTGCCGGCGTGGAGCAACACCAGTCTCGACGCGGGCGACGTGGCTGCGGCGGCCGCCGCGGACGCCGAGGAGGCCGCCGCGGCAGCGGGAGATTCAAGCGACTCCGCGACCGACGGGGAGCCGTGAACGGCGACGAACTCGCGGGCGTCGTGGACCTCTTCGGCGCGCTCACCCGGCAGGAACTCCACGACGCGCTCGAAGAACTGGCGTTCAAACGCGGCGACGACCTCGACGCCGACGCCGCCGACGAGGCCGTGATGGACGCGCTCCGCGAGTACTACCTCGTGGCCGTCGAGCGCGAGGACGGTGACCGCGTACTCGCCCCCGGTCCGGTCGCGTTCCCCGAACTCCCCGAGCACGCGGTCGACCTCCCGCACATCCTGGACGTCGAGCCCCGGGACCTCGACCGCGAGACGCTCGCGGACGCGGTGCGTGCGCGCCTCGAATCGGACGTCTCCGACGCCGACGGCGAGCGCGCGCGCTACCTCGTGGACGTGACCTACGACGCGGAAGCGTGGGCTCCCGTCGACCTCGCGGACGTCCGCGACGCGCTGACCGAGGCGTGAGCGAGACTGCGCGTGAGTTAAGAGTGTCGCGGTGTTTCCCCCGGGTATGGACCTGTCGCGGGTCGCCGCCCACCAGCCGGAACGGGTCACCGACGAGGACCGCGACGCCGCGGTGCTCGTCCCCGTCGTCGAGCGCGAGGACGGCCCGGCGCTGGTGTTCACGAAGCGCGCCGACCACCTCGGCGAACACCCCGGCCAGATGAGTTTCCCGGGTGGCGGCCGCGAACCGAGCGACGACGACCTCCGGGAGACGGCGGCCCGCGAGGCGTACGAGGAGATCAGCCTGCTGCCCGAAGAACTCTCCGACGCCGGGCGACTCGACGACATCGCCACCGTAACTGGGTACTCCGTGACGCCGTTCGTCGCGCGCGTCCCGGACCGCGAGTTCGTCCCCGACGAGCGCGAGGTCGACGAGGTCGTCGTGCTCTCGCTGTCGGACCTCACTGACCCCGACAACTACGAGGTCGAGAAGCGCATTCATCCCTCCTACGGCGAAGCCATCGTCCACTTCTTCCACGTCGACGGCTACACCGTCTGGGGCGCGACCGGCCGCATTCTCGTGCAGTTCCTCGACCTCGCGTGCGGGTGGACGCCACCCGACCGCGAGCCCGAAGTCGTCGAAGTCGACCCCGACGACTGACGCGCCGGCTACTCGACGGTGACGAGGAACGTCTTCCCGCCGCGGCGCTCGATGAACGCCTCCTCGTGAGTGTCGGCGTAGGCGGCGACGCCGGCGGCGGTCATCTCCGAGACTTCGATGCGGCGCTCGGGGCTATCGGCGGTCGACTGCGAGCGGCGTCGGTGCTGCAGTGCCATACATCCTCGATGCGGTGCTACCCGCTTGAACCCCACCCGTACACGGTGAAAGTGAAACTGACGGACTGCGCCGGCCTCCGCGGTTCGCGGCAGTTATGCCGGTCGCGGTACATCCGCCGGCATGGACGAGTTCAGCGACGCCGACGACGACCGCGGCGCGGGCCACTCCGTCGCGGTCGTCGGTGCCGGTGCGGTCGGACTAACCGCCGCCCACGACCTCGCAGCACGCGGCGCATCCGTCACCGTCTACGAGCGCGGCGAGGTCGCTGGGGAGAGCACGGGCCGCGCTGCGGGTATTCTCTACGACGCGTACGCCGAGGACGTGGACGCGCGCATCGCTGCGCGCGCCATCGAGCGCTTCCGCGCGCTCTCGGGGACGGGTGAGTTCACGTTCGCGGAGACGCCGTACCTCTGGTTCGTCACCGAACCCGGCCGGAAAGCCGACGCCATCCGCGAGCAAGTCGACGGGATGCAGCGCAACGACCGCCGCGTCGAACGCGTCGACCCGGACGACCTCGCTGCGGAGTTCCCCGCGCTCCGCACCGAAGACGTCGTCGAGGCTGCCGTCTCGCGCAACGCCGGAGTCGCGGACACCGCGGCCTACGCCGACGCTCTCGCAAAATTGGCGGTCGAGGAAGGTGTCGACCTCCGCGAGCACACGGCCGCGAGCGTCGCGCTCGACCCACCGCGCGTGAACGGGGCTGAGTACGACGCCGTGCTCGTCGCAGCAGGTGCGCACACCGCCCGCGTGCTCGCGGATGTCGGCGTCTCGATTCCCCTGAAGCCGTACCGCGTGCAGGCGCTCACCGCCGACTTCTCTGCGGAGGTTCCGACGCTCTACGACGCGACTGAGGGCTACTACGCGCGCCCACACCCCGAGGGCGTGCTCGCCGGGGACGGCACCGAGGAGGTCGAAGCCGACCCCGAGAGGTACGACCGCGACGGCGACGACTGGTTCGTCGACGCGATGCGCGAGCGACTCGCGGACCGCCTCCCGGGCTACGAGTCCGAGATTCACCGTGCGTGGGCGGGCCTCTGCACCGCCACCCCGGACCGCGACCCGCTGCTCGGCGAACTCGCCGACGGCCTCTACGTCGCGGCCGGCTGGCAGGGCCACGGCTTCATGCGCGCGCCAGCGACCGGCGAAGCAGTCGCAGCAGAAATTCTGGGCGGGGAGGGCGTCCCCGCGTTCGACCCGACGCGCTTCGACGGCGACGAAGTGTTCGAGGTCGTCGAAGGGATGACCGTCGAGTGAGGCGCGCTACTCGTCGTCTTCGTCCGCGTCGTCTGGTGTCGTCACGTCCACTTCGGTGCCCTCCGGCTCGCCCTTCGGGAGGAAGACGTACAGCGCGCCGTTGTCGCGCAGTTCCGCGCGGGCCTCGTCGGCGTCCACGACGGCATCGTCGGGGAGTTCGGCGCGGCCGTCGAGTTTCAGGCCGCGGCCCGGGAACACCATCTCGAAGCCCTCGCGGAACTCCCGGAAGCGGTCGACGCGGACCTCGACCGCGCCGCCGACGTAGTTCACCTGCACGTCGCTGGCGGTCGCGCCCGGCGCGTCGAACACCACGAGGTACTCGTCGTCGCTTTCGAGGACGTCCACCGGCAGCGGCGACTCCTCCTGCATCTGGGAGGCCGCGCGGCCCAGCCGCTCGAAGACGGCGTCGCCGACGCTCTCCGCGAACTCGCGTGCCCTCATAACTCGATGCGTTCCAGGCAGTCGGTGCCACCACACAGCGGACACTGCAGGTCCTCGATGGTGAGGTCCTCGCTGACGTCGTACGTGTAGTGGTTCTCGAACATGTCCAGCTCGCAGTCGTCGCTCGTGCACTTCAGTTCCTCAGTAGCGGGCATACGCGGTCGTTGGAGCGGCGAGTGCAAAAAGGGGCGGGCCGCGGTGAGAACGACTGCTGGCAGCCGCCTCCACAAGACGAAAGTACTGCGGCGTCGGTGCGTGAGTCATGCCTTCGGTCCGCGCGCCGCGACTCGTCCTCCTCGCCAGCGTGCTCGTGGGCGTCGTGAACACCGTCTTGTTCCCGCTGCGCAACCCCGAGCAGGTCGCGCTCGCGACGGACGTCTACTACTACTCGGCGCGCGCCGCGCTCCGCGGCGCGGACTTCTACGCCGTCAACCCAATCGGGCAGGCCGGCTTCCGGTATCCGCCCGCGGTCGTGCTCGCGTTCTCCCCGCACGCCGCGCTCGGCGACCCCGTGCTCGCGTACGCGCTCCAGACACTCCTGAACCTCGCCGCGCTCGCGGCGCTCGCCGTGCTCGTAATTCGTACCGTCGAACGCGCCGGCGTCACGCTGGCACGGGTGGACCGCGCGGCTCACGGTTGCACCGCTCGCTCAGTCCGCGGTCTCGCTACGCTCGACCGCGCGCTCCTCACCGCTGCCGTGTTCCTCGTCGGCCCCGTCGGCGTCAACCTCGTGATGGGACAGGTGAACCCGCTGCTCGCGCTCGGCCTCGCGGGCGGGGCCGTCCTCCTCGAACGCGACTGCGACACTGTCGCCGGCGCGGCGTTCGGGCTGGTCGCGCTCGTGAAACTGTTCCCCGCGCTCGTCGGCGTCTGGCTGCTCCGCCGGCGCGCGTGGCGCGCCGTCGCCGCCGCAACCGCGACGGGGATCGCCGGCCTCGCTGTGGGCCTGCTCGTCTTCGGCCCGGACGCCTCGGTCACGTACGTCACCGAGACGCTCGCCGGCGAAACCGCGGTCGCGTCGTTCGCCGGCGGCCCCGACCCCACCGCGCCGTTTGTTACGATTCGCCGGCAGTTAGCCGTGCTCGCACCCGGGCTTCCTTCGTCGTGGCTGCTCCCAGTCGGGGCGCTCGTGCTCGCACCCGTCTTCGTCGGCGTGAACCGCGTGGTCGCGGACCGCCGCAGCCGCCTCGTCGCGCTCCAGGGGACGCTACTCGCCACGCTCCTGTTGCTCCCGCTAGAACCGTTCTACGTCGTCCTCGTCCTGTTTCCGCTGTTCCCGCTGCTCTACGTGCTCGACGACGGGTGGCCGCGGCGACTCTTCCTCGCCGGAGCGCTCCTGCTGCTGGTCCCGGTCACGTGGGCGAGCGTCACCTCGATGACGGCCGTGCTGCCAGCAGGCGCCGCTAGCGTCGTCCGGGACGCAGCGACTGGCCTGTTCTCGTTCGTGCTCCCGCCGACGATTGGCGCGTGGCTCGTGCTCGCGGGCTGCCTGCTCTATCAGCACCGGGCGGCGGCCGAGCGGCCGGACGCGCCCGTGTAGTCACGTTCTTACGCGTCGAAGCCCAACGCTGGTGTATGATTGACCCCGCGGAGTTGGACGTGACGCTCGTCGACGGCTACGTCGACGAGCCGGCGCACTTCGGGGTGCCGCCGTACATCTCCACGTATCCGCGGTACGCGGCCGGCGCGCTCGTGGACGCCGGCATCCCCGAGGACCGAATCACGTACCACACCATCGACGAACTCCGCGAGGACAAGTCGAAGTTCAACGACGTCGCGGATGCGGACCTCTTCGTCTACGTCGGCGGGATGACCGTCCCCGGGCAGTACGTCGGCGGGACGCCCGCCGAACCCGACGAAGTCCGCGAACTGGCGTGGGTCGCGGAGGGCACGAGCATCATGGGCGGGCCCGTGCGGTTCGGTGTCGGCGAGGAGAACGCGGGCGCTCAGGAGATGGAGCGCTCGGACCTCGACTTCGACTTCCTCGCGATGGCGGACATCGAAGCCGCCGTCTACGACCTCGTCGGGAACGGCCTCGAAGGGTTCGAGGACCGCTACCGCGACAACGACGAAATCGATAGGTGGGCCGCGTCAGGCGCGTTCGTCGTCGAGCAGCACCCGAACTACCCCGACTACCTCATCTGCGAGATGGAGACCTCGCGGGGCTGCGCGTACCGCTGCTCGTTCTGCACGGAGCCGATGTACGGCGACCCCGGGTTCCGGAGCGCCGAGAGCGTCGTCCGGGAGGTCGGGAACCTCTACGACCACGGCGCGCGTCACTTCCGGCTCGGCCGACAGGCCGACATCCTCGCCTTCGGCGGGGACGGCGAAGCGCCGAACCCGGACGCGCTCCGTCGGCTCTACAGCGGCATCCGGGAGGTCGCGCCCGACCTGGAGACGCTGCACCTCGACAACATGAACCCGGTGACTATCGTGGACTACCCCGAGAAGTCCCGGGAGGCCATCCGCATCATCGCCGAGCACAACACCGCCGGCGACACGGCGGCGTTCGGCCTGGAGAGCGCCGACCCCGTGGTGCAGGAGGAGAACAACCTCCTCGTGTCCGCCGAGGAGTGTCTGGAAGCCGTCCGCGTCGTCAACGAGGTCGGCGGCTGGCGGCCGGGCGAGTCCCCCGAGGATTCGCCGACGTACGGCGACGAGGCGACGAACCGGCTGCCGAAGATTCTGCCCGGCATCAACCTCGTGCACGGCTTGACGGGCGAGCGCGAGGAGACGTTCGCGCACAACAAGCGCTTCCTCCGGAGCGTCCTCGACGAGGGGCTGATGCTGCGGCGTATCAACATCCGGCAGGTGATGGCGTTCGAGGGCACCGACATGGCGGAGACGGGTGCCCAGCTCGCCGAGGACCACAAACAGCAGTTCAAGCGCTACAAGCAGGAGGTCCGCGAGGAAATCGACAACGCGATGCTGAACCGCGTGGTGCCGCCGGGCACGCTCCTGAAGGACGTCCACCTGGAGTACCACCAGGACGGGAAGACGTTCGGCCGGCAACTGGGGACGTACTCGCTGCTCGTGGGAATTCCCGGCGAGCGCGAACTCGGGCAGACTATCGACATCGCGGTCACCGACCACGGCTACCGCTCGGTCACGGGCGTCCCGCACCCGCTGGACGTCAACGAGGCGTCGATGGACGAACTCACGGCGATTCCCGGCATCGGGACGTCGACGGCCGGCGACCTGCTCGTCGACCGGCCCCACGACTCCGCGCCGAGCGTCGACGACGCGGACCTCGCAAAGTTCACGCAGTGAAAAACGGGTGCGGCGCGCTCAGTACTCGTCTTCGATGATTTCGCCGACCGCGAAGTTCGACTTCACTTCGGTCACTTCGACTTTCACGCGCTCGCCGATTTCGGCGTCCGGCACGATGATGACGTAGCCGCGTTCGACGCGCGCGATGCCGTCGCCCTGCTTGCCGATGTCCTCGATTTCGACGTACCGAATCTCGCCCTCCTCGACGGGGGGCTGGGGTTCGGACTCGGCGGGCTCGCTCGTCGTCTCGGTTTCGGTGCCGGCCTCGGCTTCGGCCTGCGAGATGAGCGCGACGCGGTAGACGTCGCCGGGTTCGACGGAGCCAGCTTCGACTTCGCTCCGCGGGATTTCGACGACGTACTCGTCGTCCTTGACAGTCACTTCCGCACTGAACAGACAAAGGAGTTGGTCAGAGATTTCCATGACGGGCCTCCATTCGTGCGTGTCGGCCCCGTGACTTAATCGTTGCCACGGCCCCGCCGCACGACGACCACCCACTCAACCCTCGTAGGCCGTCCCATCCGGACGTTTCGCGCCCTCGGAGTCGTGCACGACTGTCTCGTCGGGGCCGAGGTTCGCGGGCTCGTAGTTGTCCCGGACGGCGATGGCCTCCTCGATGTCGCGCACCGCCCGCTCCTTCAGCGCGTCCGCCAGCGACTCGGCGTCCTCGCGGGAGATGTTCCGCCCGAGTCCCTCGCACTCGTGGGCACGAACCATTCCTGACTCGTCGCCGGTTTCACCGGCTTCCCGTTGCCCGTCTAGAGCAACGCTGTCCACCGCTTCGCCCATCGGCTGACTCGTCCCACCGAGCGCGACGCTGAACGGGTACGTCTCGCAGATGAGCGGCCGACTGTCGTGGACTGTGCACGCCCCTGTCCCGTCCTCGTCCTCCTCGTAGAACGTGCAGTCCCCGCACGCGGCCGTCTGGAGCGCCCACTCGAACGTCTCTCCTGTCCCGTCCTCGTCGAGCCCGTACGGCATCGGGCGCGCAATCTCGCGCCAATCTCGCTCTGTTGCGTCCTCCAGTTCCCGAACTTCGTCGGGGAACACGGTCGCCGTGTGCGGGTCGTCGTCCTCGCTCTTACAGCACGCCCCACACCGCGTGCACTCGAAGCCGATGGTCTCGATGGCGTCCGCGAGGGCCGCCACGTCGAGACTACGGGCGCGTTCGAGTTCGACTTCGAGCTCCTCCATGGCCGTGGGTTGGCAGCGAGTGCGGAAAAGATTCGCGGGCTAGGGATTGCCTGTTCTATTTCTCCGATAGGCTCTGGCTACGACACTTCGAAAGCCCCCTCCCGCTCGCGGCCGCTCGCTCGCTGTGCTCCTCGCTCACTGCGTTTGCTGCGGTGCTTGCGTCGCGACCGACCGCGACCGGTCGGCCCCTTTCAGTCCCGCCCTATCGGCTGATTCAATTTTTCACCGGCTACTATTGGCCGGCTGGCAGGCTGGCGCGGTCGCCGTCCCACTCGACGTGCCCCTCGACGGCGAGCTTCTGGAGGTGTGCGCGGACCACCTTCGCGGCGAGGCTGCGGGCGTCGCCGAGCGCTTTCTCGTAGGCGGCGTCGAGAATTTCGTCGACGGTCTCGGCGCCGGAGTCGACGGCTGCGCGGACGCTGCGCTCGCGGTCGCGGCGGTGGAAGTACGTCTCGCGGATGCGCTCGTCGGGATTCTCGATAGGGTCGCCGTGGCCGGGGTAGAGCGTGTCGAAGTCGCGAGCGAGCAGGCGGCGGAGGGACGCGAGATACGTGCGCACGTCGCCGTCGGGCGTACCGACGAAGACGCTGCCGTCCGCGAACACGAGGTCGCCGGTCACGGCTTCGCCGTCCGCGACGAACGCGACGTGGTCGGGGGCGTGGCCCGGTGTCGTCAGCACGGAGACGCCGGTGTCAGCGATGGTGTCGCCCGGGTGGAACAGTCGGTCGGGTTCGACGCCGGTCGCGTCCGCGAAGCGCTCGGCGAACGACGCGTGCGCCCAGACGGTCGCGTCGGCTTCGGCCGCGTAGTCGGCGACGGCGTCGACGTGGTCGGGGTGCGTGTGTGTGACCGCGACGTGGTCGATGGATTCAGCGGCGTCGTCGAGGGCGGACGTGCGGGCCGCGGGGTCGACGAGCAACCGCTCGTCGTCGCCGAGGACGTAGGCGTTCGTCGCGCCGCCGGGCACCGGCAGCTCCACTGGAACGGCGTAGAGCGCTATCACGGGTGCAGAGACGAGGCCTGCGAGGAAAAGTCGGTGGTCTAGTCGTCGAGGAAGTACACTTGCTTGCGGGCGTCCTGGAAACTGTAGCGGGAGCCGACGAGGTCCGCGTCGTCGAGGCGGTTGAGCGCGTACCGGACGGTGCGGTCCGGCAGCAGGGACTCCTCGGCGAGCTGGCCCTGCGAGAGCGGCGCGTCGATTTCGAGCACTTTCGCGACGAGTTTCGCGCTCGGCGGAAGCTCGCGAAGACGCTCGCGGAATTCTTCGTCGTCCTGGATGAGTGACCGGTGTTCCGTGGCGGACGTGCTCATGGAACTCCCTCACATGCTGAAAGAGGTAAAGGTTGTCTACCCGTGGGACTATACACCTTATATCGTATAATGACGATGCGAGCAAGCCCGCCGCCCGACGGCGACCCGTCACGTCACCTCGGTGTGGGCGAGTTGCAGGGACGACTGGGGGTCGTTCCTTCGGAGCGGCGCGCGTTCACGTCGTGGTACCGGTGTTCGTCGCGTGTTTTCCAGTACGGTTTTAACCACCCGTCTCCGAAGTGCAAGCGAGAAGCGTGAAGGGACAGGAGTGGTACCAGGCCACGGAGGTCGCCGAGGAGTACGACGAGAAGCGATTCTCCCGTGGCGGCCGGCTCATCGACCGACGGGAGAAACAGGCCGTCCTCGACGCGGTGGGACCGGTCGAGGACCAGCGCGTCCTCGAAATCGCGTGCGGCACGGGCCGCTTCACCGTGATGCTCGCCGAGCGCGGCGCGGACATCACGGGACTGGACATCTCCGGGCCGATGCTCCAGGAGGGACGCGAGAAGGCCCAGCGCGCGGACGTCGCCGACACTATCGACTTCATGCGCGGCGATGCCGGCCGGCTCCCGTTCCCGGACGACCACTTCGACACCGTGTTCGCGATGCGATTTTTCCACCTCGCGGACACGCCGGCGAAGTTCCTCACGGAGATGGCCCGCGTCTCCAAGGACACCGTGTTCTTCGACACGTTCAACCGGTTCAGCACGCGCTCGCTGTACAACTGGCTGCTCCCGATGGGGTCGCGGCTGTACGGCGACAGCGAGGTCCGCGGGCTCGTCGGCGAAGCCGGACTGGACCTCGTGCGGGACGAACACGACTTCGTCGTCCCGTACGGGTTCTACCGCAAAGTTCCGGACTGGATCGCCGGCCCGATTCGGCGCGCGGACACGGCCATCGGCGAGACGCCGGTCGGCCGCGCGCTCGCGTCGGTCTCCTACTGGCACACGAGCGTCTGACGGAAACCCGCGGTTCGTATGAGCTCGCGGACGATTTCGGCGGGTTTCGACCCGGGACGTTTTTACCACCGCGTAGACTCGTGTACGCTATGGACCTCTCGGTAGTGGTGCCCACCCTCAACGGCCGCGACGTGCTCGCTGCGTCGCTGGACGCGCTCGCGGCCCACGCACCCGACGCCGAGGTCGTGGTCGTCAACGGCCCGTCCGTGGACGGCACGTCCGGGATGGTGCGCGACCACGACGCAGCCGACTTGCTGTTGGAAGTCTCCGAGCGGAATCTCAACGCCTCCCGGAACGCCGGCATCGCCGCCGCGGACGGCGACGTCGTCGCGTTCGTCGGGCAGGACTCCCAAATTCGGGAGGGCTGGGTAGAGGCCGTCGAGCAAGCACTCGACGGCGGCGCGGACGCGGTCACTGGCCCCGTCCACCACCGCGTCGAAGGCGGCGTCACCACGGAATCCGTCGAGACAGCGACTGTCGCGGGCCGCCACGTCACGTACTTCGACGGCGGTAACGTCGCGTTCGTCCGAGACGCCATCGACGCTCTCGACGGGTTCGACGAGTACCTCCAGACCGGGGCCGCGCGGGACGCCGCCCACCGGCTCGCAGGCATGGACCGCGACGTCGCGTGGGGCGCGGACGCGGTCGTGCTCCGCGAGGAGAAAGACGACATCCGCCACCGACTCCCGGAGGACGCCGAGGAGACCGCGTGGGGGCTGAAGTACCGCGCGCTTGCGTACCGCCTCGTGAAGAACTACGGGTTCGGCGCGCGCATCGCCGCCCGCATCGCGAAGTACGCGGTCGGGGATGCGTTCTCGGTCGGTGGCGACGTGCTCCGCGGCGACGTCAAACTCACGGAGTGGGCGGCCGCCGGCAGCGCCGTCGTCCCGAACGTCTGGACGGGCAGCCAGGACGGGATGTCCGCGCGCATGGCGGACCGAACACTCCGACGCAACCCCAACGGCGTCTCCGCGCGCATGGACCGCACGATGGTCCGCCACGACTGCTGACTGTTCTAGACGCTGCGCTCCGCGGCGTCAGGCGTCGCCGTGCAACCACTCAGCGAGGAACGACGCGAGGTTGACGAACGTGTACGCGCCGTACAGCATCACGCCGACGGCGACCGCGAGCAGCACCATCCACTCTAACTGCGCGCTCATACGTTCCGACACTCCCGGCGGCTGGATAGGCTTTCTGTCGGCCGGCGTCACTCCCGGTCGAGGCCGGGGACGACCCGCACCGGGTTCTTCCCGAGCACCTTCCGCATCGCGTCCTCGGTGACGTCGAGGGTGAGTATCTCCATGACCGCGACGTTCGGGTGGGTGTCGGGCGCACCGCTTCCGAAGACGACGCGGTCGGGGTGTTCGACGATGGCGTGTTCGAGGAGTTCGCGGTACCGCACCGCCGCAGTATCGAGGTAGAGGTCCTCGTAGGAGTCGAGCAGCGAGACGGCTTCGTGCATCAATTCGCGGTCGAGCGGGTGGCCGCCGAAGTGCGCGAGCACGACCGGGAACTCGCGGTCGAGCAGCGTGGCTTCGAGCGCGCTCGGCGGGAACCCCTCGCCGCCGTGAACGAGCACCGGGAGCCCGACGTCGTCGAGCACGTCGAGGACGTCTGGTTCGGGGAGGCCGTCGCGGGTCGGGTCGAGCTTGAAGCCGTGGAAGCGGTCGTCGTAGGCGTACTGTTCGACGTCCTCGGGGGAGGTCTGCCAGTCCGACCGATTCGACCGGAGGTTCTTCAGGCGGGAGGTCGCGCTGTCGCCGGGGTCGCGCGGGCCGTCGATGCGCGCGAACGCGATGAACGGGCGCTGGACGGCCTGCCGGGCGACCGCGTTGTTCGCGCGGAGGTAGCCCTGTTCGCCCTTACGTGGTCCGGGGAAGACGACCGAGCGGACGACGCCGGCTTGGTGCATCTCGCGTTCGAGGTCTTCGCCGTCGATGGTGCGGCCCCGGACTGGTCGCCCCGGGCCGGCGTGGAGCCGCGCGTGCAGGTCCACAATCCGGAACCCGTGCTCCAGTTCGAGCATACGCGTAGGTCACTGTCCGGGTATTTCGATGTGACGGTGCCCCTACAGCGAGAGTTCCACGGGACTGCCGGGTTCGACGCCGAACGCGTCGTCGCCGCGCCCGCGGTTCACGGCGAGTTCGACGTTCCCGTGGCTGCCGACCGTCACGACGCGCTCGCCGGGCTCGACGTGAGCGTACGAGGGTTCGACGCGCACGCGGTCGCGGTTCACGCGCACCGAGTCACCGACGCGGTCGGCGACGACGCGCCCCGGGAGGTTCGTGATGGCGTTCCCGAAGCCGTCCACGACGAGCACCTCGCCGCGGAGCACGTCGCCCGTGAGGTCGGGGTCGGGGAACGCGACGGCCGCGTAGTCGTCGAGGCGCTCGTAGCCCGGGTAGTCGTCGAAGGCCTCGACACCGTTATCAGAACTGCATTCTGATAGCCCGTCAGACGTAGTCTGACGACTGCGCTCGTGCACCTCAGCGGCCGCGGGCGCGAACACGTCCCGGCCGTGGAACGTCGAACTCGCGGGGTCCTCGACCGCGATTTCGAACACCTCCACGTCCTCGGCGAGCCGTCGCGCCGCGGGAATCGCGACGCCGTTGTCCGGCGCGACGATGGCGTGACGGCCCGCGCGGACGACCACCGCCTTCCGGTCCGTGCCGACGCCCGGGTCGACGACGACCAGGTGGACCGCCGGCGGGAAGTACGGCAGCACCTCGCGCAGCCAGAACGCCGTCGCGCGCACGTTCTGCCGCGGGAAGTCGTGTGCGACGTCGACGAGGCGCGCGTCCGTCGACTGGAGGACGACACCCTTCATCGCCGCCGGGTACGGCGAGCCGAAGTCGGAACTCAGCGTTATCATACGTCGTGCTTACAGCGCCGTCGTTGAAAACTGCTCGCCGGCCTACTCGCCGGTGTCCGTGTCGCTGACCCTTCGGATGCGGTCGATGCCGTCGATTTCGTCGATGACGTCCGCGACCGGCTTCGGGATGAGTTCGCGCCAGTCGCCGCCCGCCGCCATCCGGCGGCGGATTTCGGTGCCTTCGAGCACGTCGCGCTCGAACATCGGGGACTGCCGGACCTCGATACCGGCTTCGTCGAACAGCCGGATGACCAGCGGGTTGTTCGAGTACGCCACGTCGAAGTTCGGGCTCATCGACTGGACGTGGCTCACCCAGACCGCGTTCCGGTCGAGGTCCTCGATGGGGACCGCGTACGTCACGAGGTCGAAGTCCACGAGGGACTTCGTTATCATCATGATGCGCTCGCCCGCGGTGAACGGGTTCCGCGTGGTGTGGGAGTCGCCGGCGCTCCCGATGCCGACGACGAGCTCGTCGACCTCGGTGGCAATCTGCTCGACGACGCGGTGGTGGCCGTTGTGGTACGGCTGGAAGCGACCGATGTAGAACCCGCGGGTCATTTCCTCACCTCGAAACACCTCGTCAGCGCCTATAAGAATGGCGAGTTCGGCGCAACCGGCTGTTCGGCCCTGCTAGTGCCGGTCGGCGAAATCCTGTTCGGGTGCCTGAGCGCTCGAAACCGGGGAATACGGCCGGTTACGCGTTCCGACGAGGGAGAAAGTATATCAGTCGCCCGTCCTTGGTTTCACGTGTCGAAATCACTTCTATGAGCAACGAATCGACCGAAGACGAGCCCCACCACGAGGACCCCGACGCCGACGCCCCCGACGCCCCCGAAGCGGGCGAGGAGTCGACGGCCGAGTCTGCCGAACCCCTCGACGACCTCGAGGACCTCGGCAGCGAGGTCGGCGTGGAAGGCGACGTCTCTATCAACGAGGACAACGCCGAGGACGACCTGCTTGGCGGCCTCGAAATCCCGGACACCTCGGCCATCGAGGTGCCCGAACGGCTGGTCGACCAGGTCATCGGCCAGTCCGAGGCCCGCGACATCATCCTGCGCGCGGCCAAACAGCACCGCCACGTGATGATGATCGGCTCCCCGGGGACCGGGAAGTCGATGCTCGCGAAGGCGATGAGCCACCTCCTCCCGAAGGAGAGTCTACAGGACGTTCTCGTCTACAACAACCCGGACGACTCCAACGAGCCGAAGGTCCGGACCGTCCCCGCCGGAAAGGGCGAGCAAATCGTCGAAGCCCATCAGGAGGAAGCCCGCAAACGCAACCAGATGCGGTCGTTCCTCATGTGGATCATCATCCTGCTCGTCGTGGGTTACGCGCTCCTCATCGCCCACCAGCCGCTGCTGGGCGTGCTCGCGGCCGGTGTCATCTATCTGGCGTTCCGCTACACCGACCGCGGCGGCGACGCGATGGTGCCCAAGCTCCTCATCAACAACGCCGACAGCCAGACCGCGCCGTTCGAGGACGCGACCGGTGCCCACGCCGGCGCGCTGCTCGGCGACGTCCGCCACGACCCGTTCCAGTCCGGCGGCATGGGGACGCCGAGCCACGAGCGCGTCGAAGCCGGATCCATCCAGAAGTCCCATAATGGCGTGCTGTTCATCGACGAAATCAACACGCTCGACGTCCGCAGCCAGCAGAAGCTGATGACGGCGATTCAGGAGGGCGCGTTCTCCATCACCGGCCAGTCCGAACGCAGTTCGGGCGCGATGGTCCAGACCGAACCCGTCCCGTGTGACTTCATCATGGTCGCGTCCGGGAACATGGACGCGATGGAGAACATGCACCCCGCGCTCCGTTCCCGCGTTCGCGGGTACGGGTACGAGGTGTACATGGACGACACCATCGAGGACACCCCGGAGATGCGCAGGAAGTTCGCGCGCTTCGTCGCCCAGGAGGTCGAACGCGACGGCCAGCTCCCGCACTTCGACGCGGACGCCGTCCGCGAGCTCATCCTCGAAGCGAAGCGCCGCGCCGGCCGCAAGGACCACCTCACGCTCGAACTGCGCGACCTCGGTGGGCTCGTGCGAGTCGCCGGCGACATCGCGAGCTCGAAGGGCAACGAATTCACCACGCGCGACGACGTGCTGCAGGCGAAGAAGCGCTCGCGGTCCATCGAACAGCAGTTCGTGGACAACTACATCGAGCGCCGCAAGGACTACGAGCTCGGCACCTCCCAGGAGGAGGCCGTCGGCCGCGTGAACGGCCTCGCGGTCATGGGCGGCGACTCCGGCATCATGCTGCCCGTGATGGCCGAAATCACGCCCGCGCAGAGCCAGGAGGAGGGTCGCATCTACGCGACCGGCCAGCTCAAGGAGATGGCCGAGGAGGCAGTCGAGAACGTCTCCGCCATCATCAAGAAGTTCAGCGACGAGAACATGTCCGAGAAGGACGTGCACATCCAGTTCGTCCAGGCTGGCGAGGGCGGCGTCGACGGCGACTCCGCCTCCATCACGGTCGCGACCGCGGTCATCAGCGCGCTGGAGGACATCCCCATCGCGCAGGACCTCGCGATGACCGGCAGCCTCTCCGTCCGCGGGGACGTGCTGCCGGTCGGCGGCGTCACGCACAAAATCGAGGCCGCCGCGAAGGCGGGCTGCACGCGCGTCATCATCCCGAAAGCCAACGAGCAGGACGTGATGATCGAGGACGAGTACAAAGACCAGATCGAGATCATCCCGGTCTCGCACATCAGCGAAGTCCTCGACGTCGCGCTCGTCGGCGAACCCGAGAAGGACTCGCTGGTCGACCGCCTCAAATCCATCACCGGCAAGGCCCTCGAAGGCCAGACGGAGTCCGGTGCGACCGGCGGCTCGCCGAGTCCGCAATAGTACCTTTTTCAGCGCTCGCTTCGGCGGCTTCGCCGCCTTCGCTCGCTTGCAAAAAGCTACGCTAAAAAGCCTCGCGGCTCCAGTCGCGCACCGAAGGTGCGCGGTAGTCGCCACTCGCCCCACTCGCTCACTCCGCTCGCTCGTGGTGGGCGTTCTCTCTTCTTAGCCTCCGCGACCACTGCTGACCGCCACTTTTCTACGCGCGTCCCGCGTGCGCCGACGTGATGGCGTACTGGGTCGCGTTCGCGGCGTTCGCGCTGCTGGTGACTTCTGGGCTCGTCGCGCTTACGCGGGCGTCAGAGGGCGTCGTCGGCGAGGGAACCGAGGAGTTCACGGCGGGTGAGTTGCTGTTGCAGACGACGCTCTCGCAGGCCGTCGTCGGCGCGCTCCTCGTGGCCGCGCTGTGGTTGGCGCGGATTCCCCTCGAATCGCTCGGCGCCGCCGTCTCCGTCGACCTCGCCGCCGTTGGCGTCGCCGCAGGGCTCGTACTCGCGCTCGGGAACGAGGCCGCGATGCACGTGCTCGACTCGGCGGGGCTGGGCTACGATGCGGAACTCCGGGAGACGCTGACGCCCGACCAGCGTCGCGGCTGGCTGATTCTATTCTGCGTCGCGCTGCCCGTCGTCGCGGGCTTCGAGGAACTGTTGTTCCGCGGGATTCTCGTCGGCGCGCTCTCAGTGGGCTTTGGCGTGTCGCCGTGGGTGCTCGCGGCCGCGTCGAGCGTCGCGTTCGGGACGGCGCACACCGCGCAGGGCACGACTGGGGTCGTCGTCACGACGCTGTTGGGGTTCGCGCTCGCCGCGGCGTACGTCCTCACCGGCAGCCTGCTCGCGGTGTTCGTCGCGCACTACGTCGTGAACGCCGCGGAGTTCGCGGCGCACGCGCGGTAGTCAGGACTCGAGCGCGCGGAGGCGGTCGACGACTTCCGGTGGCGCGCCGCTCGGACCGTCACGGACGCGGTGGTCCGGGACGAACAGTGGGACGGGGTTGCTCGCGAGCGCGGCGCGCGCGGTTTCGCGGGCGTCGCTGTCCTCGGGGTCCGTGTCGGGGACCATCGAGAGGACGCGCTTGACCGTGACGCGCTCGCCGTACGGGACGTTCCGGACGGCTTCGAGCACGACGCGGTGGTTCGTCGGGACAGTCAGGCCGACCTCCACGTCGTCGAAGTCGTCCTCCGCGCCCTCGAAGTACGCCTCGACGCGGTCGAGCAGCGGGTGGTCGGGGTCGGCGTCCGCCGGCACGCCCTCGGGGAAGGAGACGCTGATGACGCGGTCGCCCGCGACGCCGAGTTGGACGGCTCTGTCGAGATACGACGACTCGCGTGCGTAGATACCGGCCGCAGCCATGTGTGCGTCCACGGCCGACACGGCCTTGTACGTTCGGCCACCGGTGAGTCGGGCAGTCTCCGGCCGGCTCGACGCGCACCGACGCAAGACTTATGTACAAACTAGTGCATTAATGCACAATAATGGACGAGAGTGACGGGCTCGCGCCGGCGGTGCAGTCAATCCTGAACGCGGCCCGCGAGCGAGAACCGGACAGCGGCCGGGTATCGGTGTCTCCCCGGTCGCTCCCGGACGCGTTCGCGGCCGCCGAGGCGGACGGGCGCGTGCCCACGATTGCGGAAGTGAAACCGACAAGTCCCACCACGGAGGGCGGGCGCCACGACGACCCCGTCGACCTCGCCGAGCAGATGGTCGCGGGCGGCGCGGCCGCGCTCTCCGTGCTCACCGAACCCGAGCACTTCGGCGGCAGCCCCGAGAACCTGCGCGCGATTCGGGACGCCGTCGACGTGCCCGTGCTCCGGAAGGACTTCCTACTACGGGAGGCGCAACTGGACGCCGTCGAAGCCGACGTCGTCCTGCTCATCGCGCGCTTCCTCGGTGACGACCTCGAACCGATGCTGGCGGCGGCCCGCGAGCGCGGCTTCCAGGCGCTCGTGGAGGTCCACGACCGCGACGAACTCGACCGCGCAGTCGACGCCGGCGCGGACATTATCGGCGTGAACAACCGCGACCTCGCGAAACTGGAGGTCGACCTCTCGACGTTCGAGACGGTCGCGCCCCACGCCCCCGAGGACGTGACGCTGATTGCGGAGAGCGGCGTGAGCACGCCCGCGGACGTCCGGCGGATGCGCGAGGCGGGCGCCGACGGCCTGCTCGTCGGAAGCGCCATCATGGCCGGCGACGTAACCGAGAACACGCAGACGTTAGTGAACGCATGAGCGAGGAATCTAAGCGAACGACGGGCGCACAGTCGGAGACGCAGGCCGGGAAGTTCGGGGCGTACGGCGGCCAGTACGTCCCCGAGGTCCTGATGCCGGCGGTCGAGGAACTCGCGGATGCCTACGAGCGCTACGTCCTCGGCAACGAGGACGGCTTCGTGGACGACTTCCGCCAGCGCATCCGGGAGTTCGGCGGGCGGCCGACGCCGCTGAGCCACGCCGAGAACCTCTCGGGGCGCTACGGCTTCGACGTCTACCTCAAGCGCGAGGACCTCCTGCACGGCGGCGCGCACAAGCTCAACAACGCGCTCGGGCAGGTGTTGCTCGCGAAGTACATGGGCAAGGAGCGCATCGTCGCCGAGACCGGCGCAGGCCAGCACGGCACCGCGACCGCGATGGCCTGTGCGTACCTCGACATGCCCTGCGAGATTTACATGGGCCGCACGGACGTGAACCGCCAGCGGCCGAACGTCTTCCGGATGCGCATCCACGACGCCGAAGTCAACCCGGTCGACGTCGGCTCGGGCACGCTGAAGGAGGCAATCAACGAGACGATGCGCGACTGGGCGACGAACGTCGAGGACACCCACTACGTCATCGGCAGCGTCGTCGGCCCGCACCCGTTCCCGGCGATGGTCCGGGACTTCCAGTCGGTCATCAGCGAGGAGATGCGCGTGCAGTCGGAGGACCAGCTCGGCCGGCTTCCCGAAGCCGTCATCGCGTGCGCCGGCGGCGGGTCGAACACGATGGGTGCGTTCGCCGCGTTCGTCGGACGCGCGGACCACCGGTCCGCGGAACAGGGGAGCGGCGGAGTCGCGACCAGCGCTCGACTCCCGGGTGCGCCCGAGGGCACGCACGAGCCCGCGGCGGACGTGGACCTGCTCGCTGTCGAGGCGGGCGGCTCCAGCCTCGGCGTGGACAAGGCGGAGGGGTACGCGCCGAACTCCGCGAGCCTCTCGACGGGGACTGAGGGCGTGCTCCACGGCGCGCGCACGAAACTCCTCCAGACGGAGGAGGGCCAAATCGTCGAGTCTCACTCCGTGAGCGCGGGCCTCGACTACGCGGGCGTCGGCCCGGAACTGGCGTACCTCGTGGACGAGGGCCGCGTCGAGCCCGTGAACGTCGACGACGACGCCGCGCTCGAAGCCTTCCACCGCCTCTCCCGCGAGGAGGGCATCATCCCGGCGCTCGAATCGAGCCACGCCGTCGCCTACTTGGAAGGGTACGAGGGTGACGGCCCGGTCGTCGTGAACGTCTCCGGCCGCGGCGACAAGGACCTCGACACGGTCATCGAGGAGTCCGCAGCGCGCGACATCGCCGGCGCGCCCACGATGGAGGTGTTCGAGGAGTGACCCGCAGCGAGATTCGCGCCGCGTTCGAGGGCGGCCCCGCGCTCGTCTCCTACGTCGCCGCGGGCGACCCGAGCGCGGAAGCCACGAAGGAGTACGTCGAAGCACTCGTCGACGGCGGCACCGACGTCGTCGAACTCGGCCTCCCGTTCTCGGAGCCGGTCGCCGAGGGCACCACGATTCAGAACGCCATCAAGCGCGCGCTGGAGGCCGGCATGACCCCGGACGCCTACCTCGACCTCGTTCGGGAGTTGGACGTGGACGTGCCCGTCGTCTGCATGACGTACTACAACCTGATTTACCAGTACGGCTCCGAGCCCGGCCCCGAGGAGTTCGTCGAAGCTGCCGCCGAGGCGGGCATCTCCGGATTCGTCGTGCCCGACCTCCCAGTCAACGAGTCCGAGCCGATGTACGAGGCGTGCCGCGAGCACGGCCTCGACTTGGTGTTCATCGTCGCGCCGACGACGACGCCCGAGCGCCTCGAATCGATGCTCGACCGCACCACCGGGTTCGTCTACGTGCAGGGCCGGCTCGGCACGACCGGCGCCCGCGACGAGGTCAGCGAGAACACGCCCGAGGCGCTCGAACGCCTGCAGGACGCCGACGTCCCGAAGGCCGTCGGGTTCGGCATCTCGTCGGGCGATCAGGCCCGCGAGGTCGTCGCGAGCGGGGCCGACGGCGTCATCGTCGGGAGCGCGTACGTCGACATCATCGCCGACGGCGTCGAAAACGACCTGCCGATCGAGGCGGTCGCCGACCGCCTCGAAGCGCTCGCCGCGGAACTGAAGGCGGGGGCGCGGAAGGGTCTGCCCGAACCGGAACGCAAATAGCCGACCGTTTGCTACTCACTACCAATGACACCAGGGAAGACAGCGCGACTCGACCGCATCGGCCGGGATGGCCGATTCGTCACCATCCCGATGGACCACGGAATCACACTCGGCGCCGTCGACGGTCTCGTCGACATCGAATCCACCATCGACGCAGTCACGAGCAACGGTGCCGACGCCGTACTCACGCAGAAAGGCATCGCCCCCCGCGTCCACGGGAACAAGAACGACGCCGGCTATATTGTCCACCTCAACGCCTCTACGTCTATCGGGCCGGACTCCAACGACAAGCGCTTCACCGGCACCGTCGAGGAAGCCGTCCGAGCCGGCGCAGACGCCGTCTCCTTCCACATCAACGTCGGCAGCGACCACGAACCGGACCAGATTACGCAGCTCGCGGGCGTCGTCGACGACGCACAGGACCTCGGGATGCCCGTGCTTGCGATGGCGTACGCCCGCGGCCCGGGCGTCGACGAACACGACGCCGAAAGCCTCGGCCACGCCGTCCGACTCGCGGAGGAACTCGGCGCGGACGTCGTGAAGACCGCCTACTCGGGGAGCCGCGAGAGCTTCGAGCGCGTCGTCGAGTCCACGAGCAAACCGGTCATCATCGCCGGCGGCAGCCCCGACGGCGACCGCGAAACCCTCCAGAACGTCCGCGACGCGATCGACGCCGGCGCTGTGGGCGTCTCGACGGGTCGCACTGTCTTCCAGCACGACGACCCCGGCGCGATGACGGCCGCCATCGCCGCCGTGGTCCACGAGGACGCCGCGCCCGACGAAGCGCTCCGCGAGGCCGGCCTCCCCATCGAAGCCTGACCCGTCGTCTTTCGCTTTCTCAGACGTCGGCGTACGCGAGTTCCCACGCTCCCGGGAGCGTGTCGAGCACGCTCCGGAACTCCGTGGCGGCCAGCCCGTAGAACTTCTCGCGGCCGACGGCCGTCCGCACCCGCACGACGACCGTGTGGTCGGTCGCCTCGAACGCGGTTAGTGAGCCGCCGCCCGCGCGTTCGAGGCGCGCGCACTCGGGTTTCCGGTCGACGAGCTCGGAACCGAGGTCCCAACTGAGGGACTCGGCGGCGTCGAGCGCGAACGGCACGCGCTCGCCCATGATGCGGCCCTGTCCACTCGTTGCCATACCACGTCCTCAGTAGTTCAGCAGTATAAATCGTGTCATTCCGGCACACGCGCCGCCAGCAAGTACGCGTTGCTCCGGTACGTTCAAGGCCGCACCGCGTCTCCATCTGCCTAATGACACGGTCCGTCTGGCTGAAGGCCGACGACGCGGTCGGTGACTGGGAGACGCGCAAGCGACGCATCACGACCGGCTTGGAAGCCGGCGTCGACTGGGTGCTCGTCGACGACGAGGACGTCGAGCGCGTCCGCGAACTCGGCTCGGTGAACGTCGCGGCGTTCCGCACGGACGACGGCGACGTCATCGAAGAAGCCGACAGCGAGGAGCCCGCCGAACCCGACGCGTACGTCGTCGGGAAGGACGGCGAGGGCGACGGCACCGTCGACCTCCCGGAGGACTTCTCGGGGAGCGCGGACCTCTCCACGATTCGCCGCGGGAACGCCGACGCCGCCTACGTCCGCATCCTCGACGAGCGCTACGAGGCGTTCGCCGAGGAAGCCGCACAGGACGCCGAACACACCATCGTCGTCGGCGAGGACTGGACTATCATCCCGCTGGAGAACCTCATCGCGCGCATCGGCGACGAGACCACGCTCGTCGCTGGCGTCGAATCCGCCGCGGAGGCCGAGACTGCCTTCGAGACGCTGGACATCGGCGCCGACGCCGTGCTGCTGGACAGCGACGACCCGGACGAGATTCGCCGCACGGTGCAGGCCCGGGACGCCGCCGAGCGCGAGCGCCTCGACCTCGCGTGGGTCACCGTCACGGAAATCGAGGAAGCCGGGAGCGCGGACCGCGTCTGCGTCGATACGGGCACCCTCATGGAGGACGACGAGGGGATGCTCGTCGGGTCGATGTCCCGCGGCCTGTTCTTCGTACACGCCGAGACCGCCGAGTCGCCGTACGTCGCATCCCGGCCGTTCCGCGTGAACGCGGGGGCCGTCCACGCCTACGTCCGGACACCCGACGGCGGCACGAAGTACCTCGCGGAACTCTCCAGTGGCGACGAAGTGCAGGTCGTCGACCGCGAGGGCCACACGCGGACCGCGGTGGTCGGGCGCGCGAAAATCGAGAAGCGCCCGATGTTCCGTGTCGAAGCCGAGACCGAGTCTGGGGACCGCATCGAGACGCTGCTCCAGAACGCCGAGACCATCAAAATCTCCACGCGCGAGGGTCGTACCGCCGTCACGGACCTCGACGAAGGCGACGAGATTCTGGCCTACCTCGAAGAGGGCGGTCGCCACTTCGGCGAAGCCATCGACGAGCGCATCATCGAACAGTAAGGAGCCGTCGGCCGCTACGCGGATTCGGCGTCGTCGGTCGCAGTGTCGAATCGCGTCGTACACCACGGACAGAAGTCGAGGTCACGGTCGAGTTCTTTGCCACACGCCGGGCATTCGGCGGGTTCACCAGCAGCGTCCGCGTCGGCATCGCCGTGCGTCGGCACGCGCTCGGCGACGTTGTTCGCCGTGTCCCGGACCGCGACGAGGTACGCGTCGACGACGTTCAGCACGCGAATCACCAGCAGGCTGAGCGTCACTTCGAGGCCGAAGCTCTCGCTGGCTTCCACGAGGCCAGCGAAGCCGTCGGTCTGGAACGCCTGGTACGCCGACTCGGGGACGACCAGCGCGGCCGTCACGAGCGCGAGCACGAACCACGAGACGGCGCGCACCCAGCGCCGCAGGTAGACGTGTCCGAGGCCGGGGTAGACGAAACCGAGTACCGCCGCGATGACGCCGCGTCGATTGACCACAGTTACCGGGACTCGGTGCCGCGCGCTCCTAAAGCCACCGAAGCCGGCTACTGGAGGTTGTCGACGAGCGTGCGTAGCGTCGCGGCGTCGTACTGTCCAGGCGCGGTCGCGTTCTCGGGGTCGGCGGGCGCGTACCCGATGCGGGAGCCGTACAGCGGTGCGACCGCGCGCGTGTGCCGGCCCGCCTCGCCCATCGCCATCGTGGCGACGGGCGCATCCACCGCGCTGAACTCGTGGGTGACGCGCAGCAAGTCGAGGGCGTCCTCGCGGTCCTCGGCGGTGACTGCGAGCTTCCCGACGTCCCCCAACGAGCACGCTTCGCCCAGCAACTCCGCGAGCACCTCCATCTCGGGCGTCCCCTCGAAGTCGTGCACCGAGACGATGGCCGCGGTGTCCTCGGCGCGTGCGGCCGCCAGCGCCTCGACGCCGTCGCCGTCCTCCTCCGTGAGCGCCGCGAGTTCGACGTCGATGGCGTCCACGCAGTTGGTGCGCGCGGCCTCCGCGAGCGCGTCGATACGGCCGTCCTCGCCGCCCTCGCCGCCCTCGCCGCCCTCCCACTCGGCGCGGTTCGTCGCGATAACCGGGAGCTCGCCGTCGTAGTCGTCGAGCCCCGGCAGCGGGTCGTCGGTGAGGTCCATCCGGAACTCGACGGCGTCTGCGTGCTCGCGGGCGGCCGGCTCGTCCCCGAGGTCCGAGACGGGTGCCGCCAACACGAACTCCTCGAAGTCCATGGGGTGTCGTGTGCGGGCCGTCCGCAATACGGTTTCGGAGTCCGCAACGAGCTCGTCGGTTCGACGGCGTGTCCTCGAAAGCCCCTGACCGTCTCGCGTCCGCTCGACAGCATCCCGCTCGCTCGCTGCGCTCGCTCACGGGTCGCTTCGCTCCCCGTTCGCGCATTCTGAGGCGCTTCGCGCCTCGCGTCGCTCGCGGGAGCCCTGCTGTCGAGCGAACGAGTAAACGCGAGACGGCCAGCCCCTTTCAGTCCCGAAGACTCACTGCGTTCGTCTTCCGCCCACACGACCGGCTGGTCGTCCGGGAGACGCACGGCTGTCGTCTCGGAAAGCGCGGAAAACGGTCGTCGGTCGTCGAGTGCGCGCTCAGACCGGAATCGTGTCTTCGGCTTCGAGCAGCTCGTGGTAGCGGTTCCGGATGGTGACCTCGGAGATGTCCGCGACCTCCGAGACCTTCGCCTGCGTCGTCTTCTCGTTGGTCAGCAGCGCGGCGGCGTACACCGCGGCCGCGGCGAGGCCGACCGGGCTCTTGCCGGAGTGGACGCCCTTGTCCTTCGCAGTTTTGAGGAGTTCACGGGCGCGGTGGGCGGACTCGTCGGAGAGTTCCAGCGACGAGGCGAACCGCGGCACGTAGCTCTCGGGGTCGGCGGGCGCGACTTCCAGGCCGAGCTCGCGGACGACGTAGCGGTACGTGCGCGCGATTTCGGACTTCTCGACGCGGGAGACGTCCGCGATCTCGTCGAGGCTGCGCGGGACGCCGGCCTGCCGGGCGGCGGCGTACACGCAGGAGGTCGCGACGCCCTCGATGCTACGGCCGGGCAGCAGGTCGTCTTCGAGCGCGCGGCGGTAGATGACCGACGCGGTCTCGCGGACGTTGTCCGGGAGGCCGAGCGCGGAGGCCATGCGGTCGATTTCGCCGAGCGCCTGCTTGAGGTTGCGCTCTTTGGCGTCGCGGGTGCGGAAGCGCTCGTTCCACTTGCGGAGGCGTTGCATCTTCTGGCGCTGGTTCGAGGACAGCGAGTTGCCGTACGCGTCCTTGTCGCGCCAGTCGATGTTCGTCGACAGCCCCTTGTCGTGCATCGTGTTCGTGGTTGGGGCCCCGACGCGGGATTTCTCGTCTTTCTCCTTGGAGTCGAACGCGCGCCACTCGGGCCCGCGGTCGATGCCGTCCTCCTCGACCACGAGGCCGCAGTCGGCGCAGACCGACTCGCCGTGCTCTTCGTCCTGGACGACGAGACCGCCACACTCCGGGCAGCCGTCCGTCGTCTCTTCTTCGTCCGTGCGCTCCTGCTCTCGGGAGCGCATGCGTGCATCTGTCATTAGCGTGAAATCACCGGAAAACCCGGGTGAGTCGTAGCCCATCGGTTAGGGCAAAACGCACTTAACCGTTGCGCTATTCCGACGAGGGGAGACCCGACCGCGTCGGTTTTTACCACGGGGTGCCAACCCACGGCCATGCGCGTCGTCTCGCTCGCACCGAGCGCCACCGCTACCGTCGCCGCCCTCGGCGGTAGCGACCGCCTCGTCGGCGTTACCGCACATTCTAGAGATATCGACGCCCCCGTCGTCGGCGGCTGGCTGAACCCCGACTTCGAGACGGTGGCCGACCTCGACCCGGATATCGTTCTCACCAGCGACGCCCTCCAGCGCGACGTCCGCGACGACCTTTGCGACCGCGGCTTCGACGTCCACCACGTCGAGCCGGCGACGCTCGACGACGTCCTCTCGACGTTCGCGGCAATCGGCGACGCCGTCGGCCTTCCCGACGCGGGCACCGAACTGGAAGCCGAGAGCCGCGAGCGGGTCAGGGAAATCGAAGCGCGCGTGGCCGACCAACGGGAGGCCACGGAACGAGCGAATGGCGAGGGACTACGTTCCTCGAACCGTTCGAGCGGGCAAAGCCCGCGAGAAGACGGGGAGGAACGACCCGTGAGCCGAGCGCCCGACGACGGCCCGGTCGTCTACTGCGAGGAGTGGTCGGACCCGCCGATGGCCGCCGGAAACTGGGTGCCCGACGTGGTGGAAGCCGCGGGCGGCCGCTACCCGTTCGTGGACGCCGGCGAGCGCTCCCGAGAGGTCGAAGCGAGCACGGTCGAAGCTGCGGATCCCGAGCACGCCGTCGTCCACGTCTGCGGGAAGGGCGACAGCGTCGACCCGGACTTCGACGGCCGCGGCTGGACGTTCGACGCCGACGTCCACGTCATCGACGACAGCCTCCTCAACCAACCGAGCCCGCGGCTGCTCGACGGCCTCGAAACGCTCGCCGCGCGAATCCACGGCGACTAAGGCGCGGGCCGCCCGCTTCCCGGTATGCGAGTCGCAGTCGGCTCCGGGAACCCGGTGAAACGCGACGCGGTCGCGGCCGCGCTCCCGGACGCGACAGTCGAATCGGTCAGCGTCGCCAGCGGCGTCCCCGAGCAGCCGTGGGGCGACGACGAGACCATCGAGGGCGCGCAGAACCGCGCGGAGCGCGCGCTCGACGCTGGCGAGTACGACCTCGGGGTGGGACTGGAAGGAGGAGTGGTAGAACGCGATGGCGACCTCTTTCTCATTATGTGGGCGGCCGCGAGCGACGGCGAGCGCGTCGAAATCGGTGGCGGGCCGCGGATGCGCCTTCCGGACGACGTGGCTGCACGGCTCCACGACGGTGCGGAACTCGGCCCCGTGATGGACGACCTGCTCGACACCTCGGGCGTCGCGGAGAATCAGGGCGCAGCGGGCGTGCTGACCGGCGGCATCACGAACCGCACCGAAGCGCTGCGAACCGCGGTCGCTGGCGCGCTCGGGCCGTTCGTCACCGACTACTACTAGAACTACTCCTCGACGGCGACGGCGTCCGAGGAGAGGTCCGCCTCGTCGCCCTCGACGGCTTCCGTCAGCGAGACGTCCAGCCACGTCATCGACACAGCGCCGCCCGCGACCGTCACGACGTTCTTCACCACGTGGTCAACGACGGCGACACTGAGCGCGGACCCGAACGGGACAGGAAGCAGCGTCCAGACAATCGCCGCAAACGCCGCCTCGTAGATGCCGATGCCGCCCGGCGGCCCCGGGATGACTTTCGCGAGGTTGCCGATGCTGACGGCGAAGAAGCCGACCGCGAGTAAGCTCACGAGCGCGACGTCGAAGCCGAACGCGAGGAAAATTAGTAGCGCAGTGGCGACGTCGATGGTCCAGATGAGCACGCTCGTCGCGCCGATGCGCGCGAACGCGCGGCCGTCGGCGGCGACCCGCTGGATGTCGCCGACGAACTGCTCGAAGACGCTCGCCACCATCTCCGTGTAGGAGTCGTCGCTGGCCCACTCGACCACCCGGCGCACGTAGTTGGTGTCCGAGCGCGCCGACCAGACGATGGCGACGACCGCGGCGACTGCGAGCACGCCGACGACGGAAGCCACGACGACGGCCTGCTGGAACGCCTGTGACTCGTCCCCACCCAGCCCTTCGCCTGCGGCCGTCGCCGCGAGTTCGGCGACCGTCTCGGGTGCGAACGTCGCCAGCGCGACGAGCACGCCGCCCGCCAGCACCGTGATGGTGAGCAGGTCGTAGACGCGCTCGACGGTCAGCGACGCGAATCCGGTCGTGTACGGGATGCCGCGTCGCGCTTTCACGACGTACGCGCGGATGGCGTCGCCGGCGCGCGCGGGTATCACGAGGTTCCCGGTCTGACTGATGAACACCGCGCCCGTCAGGAACCACGTGCTCTCGCGGTAGCCCAACTCCGTGAGGATGTCGCGGTAGCGCAGGCCGCGTAGCGGCCACGACAGTAGGTAGACGGCCCCGCCCGCCGCGACCAGTGCGGGGTCGGCGTCCTGCACCGCGTCCACGAATTCGCCGACATTAATGTAGAAGAACATCAGCGCGAACGCCACCACCGAGAGCAGGACGCCGACCACGGTGCCCGTGCGGCGGTTCGCGTACGGGCTCACGTTGAACTCCCAGAAGCAGCGCAGAATCTGGCTGCCCATCCCGAAGACGTCCCGCACCAGGTCGACTTTCGAGTCGCCCTTCGGCGTCCAGTCGACCGGGAACTCCTCGACCGTGAACCCGCGGCGCTGGGCGCGCACCAGCATCTCCGTGTCCCAGAACCAGTGCTCGTCCTCGACCTCGCCCACGAGGTTCTCGAAGGCCTCGCGGTTGAACGCCTTGAACCCGCACTGGTGGTCGCGCAGGTCCGAGCCCAGCAGCGTCCGCACGGCGAGGTTGAACCCCCGCGAGGGGATGCCGCGCTTGGCGGGTCGGTCGGCCTGCTCGCCGGGAATCCACCGCGACCCCGTCGCGACGTCCGCGTCCCCGGAGCGCACGCTCTCGATGAGCTCTTCGAGGTGGCGCATGTCCGTCGCGAGGTCCGTGTCGAAGTACGCCAGCGTGTCCCCGTTCGCGGCCCGGAATGCGGCGTTCAGCGCGCCGCCGCGGCCCAGGCGTTCGTCGCTGTGGAAGTGGCGGACGCGGTCGTCTTCTGCGGCGAGCCGCGAGGCGATTTCGGGCGTCTCGTCCTCGCAGCCGTCCTCCGCGACGACGACCTCGTAGCTGCCGGCGGGGAGGAAGGCGTCGAGCGTCGAGAGCGTCGTCCGGACCGTCCGCTCGATGGTGTCGGCCTCGTTGTAGGCGGGGAGGACGACGCTCACTTCGACGCGCGACGCTGTCATTATCCGAGGATTCGGCCGTGACCGGGTAAGAACTTTCTGCCTCGGGTCGCGCGCGGCCCGGCGTTAACCGCGCCTACCAATACGCCCGCTCCGGGCCACCACCCCCGGCACGGAGCACACCAAAACCGCAAGACAGCAGCCGATTTACCACGCGTACCAAACCCCTCTTGGGGTGGCCGTGCCACTGTACTGGTATGAGCGCGACAGCCGCGGCGAGTCAGGCACTCACCCCGAAGCAGCGTCGCATCCTCGACTACCTCCGCGACCACGCCGACGACCGCACGTACTTCAAGTCGCGGCTCATCGGCGACGAACTCGACCTCTCCGCGAAGGAGGTCGGCGCCAACATGCCCGCCATCGAGGCCGGCGAGTTCGACATCGACGTCGAGCGTTGGGGGTACTCCTCCTCGACGACGTGGAAGGTCGAGGCTTGACCGCCGACTGACGGTTCGGCCCGCGCGGACTCGTCATCCACCCGCGCGGGATTCGCGTTCTCCCCAGCTCGGCCGGGAATCCAGTGTCTGTCGCAGTCCCGCTCGGGCTGCACTCGTTTTCTCCCACGGAGCCGTCGCTACGCGTCGTGAACGCGCCGCCCGACTCGCGGTCAGGGTTCGTAGGAGAGGAGGTCGGCGGCCTCGCCGGCGAACTCCGCGGCGTTCGCGTCGAAGGAGTCGGCGTACCGCACGAGCAGCGTGATGAGGGTCTCCGGGCGCTCGACGGCGTAGCCGTCCGCCCGCGAGAGCACGCCCGCGTCCTCCAGTTGTGCGGCGTACTTGCTCACGGTCGCCGGCGACACGTCCAGCGATTCCGCGAGGCCGCTGGCGGTCGCGTCGGGGTTACGGAGGAGTTCGACGACCATCCCGCGCGGCGTCTCCCGACGGAGGTAGCCGAGCGCGCGCTTCTCGAACGGCGAGAACCGCTCTGCGGGGAAGAAGCGCTTGTAGTCGCCGTCGCGCTCGCTCTCGACGGCGGACTCCTCCAGCAGCCGCCGGAGGTGGTGTTGGGTCTCTCCGGTGCCTAACTGGAGGTCGTCCCGGAGCTTCGAGAAGTGCGCGCCCGGCGTCGCCGTCACGTAGCCCGTGATGGCGTCGCGGACGTCGCTGTCGCCGCCCTCGCCGTCGTCGTCACCGCCGGCGAGCCGCGTCAGCGGGCTCGCTGCGCCGACGGCGGCGAACCGGCGGAGCGTCGAGCGCTTGTCCTCGTCGATGCCCATCTACGCGGCCCTAGGTTGTCACCCGAGAAAAGCGTTCGGTACCAGGTGGCACGCCAGCGTGGACGCAGTTACGCGTCCTTGTTGTCGTCGCCGCTGTCGCTGTCACTGCCGTTAGCGCTGCTGTCGCCCGTGTCGAGTTCCTGGTCCATCTCCTCGATGACCTCGTCGGTCGACGTCAGGCCGGCGTCCTCGCCGCGCTGGACGGCCTCGGCCTGCTCTTCGAGCTTCTCGGGGTCGATGTCGGCTTCCTGGCTGATCTGGTTGAGAATCTCGTCGATGTCGTCGAGGCCGATGAGTTCGCGGGTCTCGGCGTCGAATTCGAGGCTGTCGAGCTCGGTGCCGCCGCCGGCGACGTCGCTGCCGGCGAGGTGCTTGCCGTAGCGGCCGACGAGGCTGGTGAGCTCCTGCGGCAGGACGAACGTGTTCGACTCGCCGTCGCCGATGCCCTCCAGCGTCTCCATGCCCTTCTCGATGATGGCGCGCTCGCCCATCGACTCGGCGGACTTCGCGCGGAGGACGGTGGAGATGGCGTCCCCCTGCGCTTCCAGAATCTGGGACTGCTTCTCACCCTGCGCGCGGATGATGTTCGACTGCTTGTCCCCCTGCGCGTTCTCGATGGCGGACTGGCGCTCACCCTGCGCTTCGAGAATCATCGCGCGGCGGCGACGCTCGGCGCTGGTCTGTTGCTCCATCGCCTTCTGGACTTCCTGGGAGGGGTTGACTTCGCGGACCTCCACGCTCTCGACGCGAATCCCCCACTCGTCGGTGGGTTCGTCCAGTTCTGTGCGGATGCGCGCGTTGATCTCCTGGCGCTTGTTCAGCGTGTCGTCCAGTTCCATGTCGCCCAGCACCGCGCGCAGCGTCGTCTGCGCGAGGTTCGAAACGGCGGTCTTGTAGTGGTCGACTTCGAGGAACGCCCGCTTGGCGTCCCGCACGCGGATGTACACGACGGCGTCGGCGGTCACCGGCGAGTTGTCGCGGGTGATGGCCTCCTGCCGGGGCACGTCGATGGTCTGCGTGCGCATGTCGAAGGGGTACGTGCGTGCGACGAACGGCGGCACGATGTTGATACCGGGTTCGAGGAGGCCGCGGTACTCCCCGAACACCGTGAGCGCCTTCTTCTCGTAGGCGTCCACAATTTCGACGGTCTCGTAGACGACGACGGCCAACAGCAGCAACAACAGCAGCCCGACTGCCGGTATCACTGCGCCGCCCGTCTGTAGCGGGGTTAACTCCATGTGTGAACGTTCGGCGAGCGGACAATAAGTGTTGGTACGCTTCGCGCCGCGAGCGACCGCCGGCCCGCAGAATCAGTCGCCGTCGGTGTTCCCGCTATCCCGGTCGAGTTCCCGGTCGATGTCGTCGGCACCGTCGACGGCTTCTACAGTGAGGATGTTGCCTCCGCCGGGGTCGACGACCACGATTTCCGCGTTCTCCTCGATGGTCCCGGAGATGCTGCGCGCGCCGTACGTCGGGTTGAAACCGCCGGATTCGAGTTTCACGCGTCCGGAGCGCGGCGTCACTTCTTCGAGGACGTAGCCGCGCTCGCCGCGAAGGTCCTCCGCGTCCAGCGTCTGGCCGCGCCCGGTCCCCTGGTAGATGTCGTAGTTGCGGTACAGGTAGAGGGAGACCAACCCGATGCCCAGCACGAGGCCCGCGAGCACGAACGGGGTCGCCGCTGCCGGCACGAACAGCCCGATGAGGCCGGCGATCAGGAGCGCGATGCCGAGGACGATTAGGTGTGCACCCGGCGCGAGCGCCTCCATGATGCACAGCGCCGTCCCGGCGAGGACGAGCAGGAACGACAGCGACTGTCCGAACAGTTCGGCCATACACGGGAGTTAGGCGCGCGGCGGGAAAACCGTTTACCCGCGTGGTCGACCGCAGGGAGACCACGTTATGACGAACGGCGAGCAACGCGAGCCGTGAGCAGCGTGGCCTCGCTGCGCTCGGCCACGTCTCGAGCGAGCGGGGAACGAAGTGACCCGCGTGGGCGGGCACAGCGAGGCCACATTTGAGAGCAGAGAGACCACGTTCGAGCCGCGTGTTCGTGCACAAAAGAACCGAACGTTCAGAACAGCAGGAGCGCGAGCACGCCGACCATGGCGGCGACGCCGAGCAGGAAGAACGCGACGTTCTCCGGGTTCGGCGACCCGGGTTCGATGGCTCGCACGTCGGGTTCGGCGTCGGGGCCGACTTCGTCGACCTCGTAGCGCCACGCGCGCTCGTCGTTCTCTGACATGTCCGTTTCTACCCCGTCGACGGGGAAAAACTCGCGGGTTCGGTGGATTCAGGACTCGCCGGCGTAGACGACGCCGCGTTCGCCGTCCACGGTGACGGTGTCGCCGTCCACGATGTCGTCGAGGTCGGCGTCCCCGACCATCGGCACGTCGAGTTCGCGCGCGACCATCGCGGGGTAGCCGGTCATCCCGGACTGTGCGCTCACGATGCCCGCAATCTTCGAGAGGTCGCCGTGGAACTCGTCGTCGAAGTCCGGCCCGAGCACGACCACCGCACGCTCGGGAACCTTGGAGAGGTCGCCGTCGTCGAGCACCGCCACGGGCGCGGTGACGCGTCCCTTCACGACGGACTGGCCGACCGTGAGGGTCTCCGCGGCGACGTGGACTTTCAGCGTGTTCGTCGTGCTCGCGCCTTCGAGGTCGGTCATCATGCCGACGAGCACGACCACGGTGTCGCCGCTGTCGACGATGCCGGAGTCGACCGCCGACTGGACCGCGTGCTCGACGACCGTCGTCGCGTCGCCCTCCGCGACCGCGGCGTACTCGGCGTGGACGCCCCAGTTGAGCGCGAGTTCGCGGCGCACGCGGTGGGAGGGCGTCGCACAGACCACGGGGACGCGCGGCCGGAACTTCGCGGCCTTCCGTGCGGTGTAGCCGGATTCGGAGGCGACGACGACGGCGCTCGCGTCGATGTCGCGGGCGAGGTAGCGTGCCGACCGCGCGAGCGCGTCGGTCTTCGCCGTGCCGTTCGCGGTCGGGACGCGTTGCTCCTGCAGTTCGGCGTACTCGCCGCTGGATTCGACTTCGCGCACGATTCGGTCCATCGTCTCCACGACCCGCGTCGGGTTGTCGCCGACCGCGGTTTCGGCGGACAGCATGACGGCGTCCGTGCCGTCGAGGACGGCGTTCGCGACGTCGCTAGCCTCGGCGCGCGTCGGCCGGCGCGCGTGCACCATCGAGTCCAGCATCTCCGTCGCCGTGATGACGGGGACGCCGGCGTCCCGACAGCGGCGGATGATGCGCTTCTGAATCATCGGCACGTCCTCCATCGGGCACTCCACGCCGAGGTCGCCGCGCGCGACCATCACGCCGTCCGCGGCCTCGACGATGTTGTCGAGGTTGTCGACGGCACCCGCGCGCTCGATTTTGGCGACGACGGGCACGTCAGCGCCGAACGATTCGAGCACGCGCTCGACTTCGAGGACGTCGTCGGCGTCCCGGACGAAGCTCGCTGCGACGTAGTCGACGCCCTCCTCGGCCGCGAGTTCGAGGTCGCGGCGGTCCTTCTCCGTGACCACGTCGAGGTCGAGGTCGACGCCCGGGACGTTCACGCCCTTCCGGCTGCCGAGTTCGCCGCCGGACTCCACGCGAGCGGTGACGACGTTGCCCTCGACGTCCTCCACGACGGTCTCGATGCGGCCGTCGTCCAGCAGTACGCGGTCCCCGGGTTCGGCCGCCGCGACGCTCGTCGAGAGGCCGATGGTCTCGCCCGTCGTCTCGCCGCCCGGCATGAACTCCACCAGACTCCCAGTTTCGATGTGAACCGGTTCGTCGGTCTCGGCCGTCCGGACCTCCGGCCCCTTCGTGTCTAACATGACGGCGACCGGCTTCTCGGTCAACTCGTCGACCCGTCGCGCCGTCCCAATCAGGTCGCGGCGGTCGTCGAGGTTGCCGTGGCTCGCGTTGATGCGCGCGACCGACATCCCCGCGTCCACCAGCGACCGTATCGACGACTCGTCGTCTGTCGCCGGCCCCAGCGTACAGACGATTTTCGCGTTTCTCATACCCCGCGGCTACGACGCCGCCACGCAAAAACGTACGTGGTTAACTCGCCGCCGAGTTACAGCCCGGCCACAGCGACTTTTCGGCGGCCGACACAACCCCCGTGTATGCCGACGTACGCCGCCATCGCCACCGTCGAGACCGGGAAGTTCCAGAACGCCCAAGAACTCGCCGCCATCTGGGGTGACGTCCGCGCCGACCTCGAAGCCCAGGACTGCGACCTCCAGGACGCCTACATCCTCCTCGGCGAACGCGACGTCCTCCTCGTCTTCGACGCGCCCGACCGCGAAGCCGCGCTCCAAGCCTCTATTGCTGCCGAACGCTACGGCATCGACATGCAGACCATGGAAGCGATGGACGTCGAGAAACTCGGCGACGTCGTCGAGGATCTGTAAACGCACTTTTTGCTGCGCTCGGCGGCCTCCGGCCGCCGAGCTGGCAAAAACTTGCGGCAAAAGCACTCCTCCCTCCCGATGGTCGGTCGTCGGCCCGCGCTCACTCCGTTCGCGCGGTGAACCGCTCGCCTCGGGCTCTCCGAGCCGCTCGGATCGCGGATGCTTGACGCCGGACTACGTAATCAGGTGACGAGTATTCGCGGCTCGAACGGTCCGTAGGTCCTGAGCGCCGCGATTCTCCGCGCGACCGTAGGGAGCGCGGGCGTCGAGGACCCCGTAGTGGGGTCCGACGGCGCTTTTTCCCCAAGTTTTTGCAAGCGAACGCGCCGAAGGCGCGTGAGCGCAGGAAAAAGTGGCTACTTGATTTTGGTGCCCGGTTCGCTGTCCTCGTGCGTAGTGAGGAGGTCGGCGTCCTCGCCGGCGGCGAGAATCATGCCGTTGGACTCGACGCCGAACAGCTCGGCCTTCTCGAGGTTCGCGACGATGACGACGCGCTTGCCCGGTAGTTCGTCGAGGTCGTGGAGCTGCTTGATGCCCGCGACAATCTGGCGGACTTCGTGGCCGATGTCGACTTCGAGGCGCGCGAGGTCGTCGGCATCTTCGATGCCTTCCGCGTCCTCGATTTCGCCGACGCGCAGGTCCAGCGCCTGGAAGTCCTCGAAGCTGACGCGCTCGTCGGCGAGCGGTTCGAGCTCGGTCTCGGATGCTTCGCTCACGTCCTCGTTCTCTTCCTCGTCGCTACTAGCGGCTTCGATTTTCTCCTGGAGCTTCTCGTCGAGCTCCTCGACGCGCTCGTCCTCGACCTTCGTGAACAGCTCCTCGGGCTCGCCGAACTCCGCGGGCGGTGCCTGCAGGCAGTCGCCGATGGTCGCGTCCGCCACGGAGCCGTCCTCCTCGATTTGCGTCCAGATTTCGTCGGCCTTCTCGGGGACGAACGGCTGCAGCAGGACTGCGACGGCCTTCACGAGCTGCACGCAGTCGCGGATGACTGGCGCGGCCTCCTCGTCGTCGAGCTTCCAGGGCTCGTTGCGCTGGATATACTCGTTGCCGTAGCGAGCGAGCGCGACCGCGCGCTCCCCCGCGGACTTGAGGTCGTAGTCGTTGAGCGCGTCCTCGTAGTCGTCCATCGCGGCCGCGATTTCGGTCTCCACGTCGTCCGAGACCGCGGCGTCGGGCGTCCCGTCGAAGTTCCGGGTCGCGAACAGCAGCGCGCGGTAGACGAAGTTCCCGACGACGTCCGCGAGTTCGCTGTTCACGCGCTCGGCGAAGCGGTCCCACGAGAAGTTCACGTCGCGCTCGAACCCGCTGGCCGTCGCCATGTAGTAGCGCAGCAGGTCCGGGTGGAACCCCTCGTCGAGGTACTCCTCGGCCCAGATGGCGCGGTTCTTCGACGTCGAGAGGCCCTTGCCGTCGATGTTCACGAAGCCAGTCGCGCAGACCGCGCGCGGCTCGGTGTAGTCGGCGGCCTCCAGCATCGCCGGCCAGTAGACGGTGTGGTGCTGGATGATGTCGCGGCCGATGACGTGGACGATGTGGCCGTCGCCGTCCTTCCAGACGGGTTCCCAGTCGAAGTCGCCCGTGCGCTCGCTGTACTGCTTGGTCGTGGAGACGTATTCGATGGGGGCGTCCACCCAGACGTACAGCACGAGGTCGTCCGAGCCGTTCGCGGCTTCGCCGCTCTCGTTCCGTTGCTCGTCCCGAGCAACGCTCTCCCCGGGGTAGTCGATGCCCCAGTCCATGTCCCGCGTGATGCAGAAGTCCTCCAGTTCGCCCTCGATCCACTCGCGGGGCTGATTCTGGGCGTTGCTCGTGCCTTCGAGGCGGTTGATGAACCCCTGGAGGTGATCCTGGACGTCCGAGAGCCGGAGGAACTTGTGGTCGCGCACGCGGTACTCCGCGGGGTTGCCGGTGAGCGTCGACACGGGGCCCTCGATTTCGCCGGGTTCGAGGTGGCGCTGGCAGCCCTCGTCGCACTCGTCGCCGCGCGCGTGCTCGCCGCAGTACGGACACGTGCCCTCGACGTAGCGGTCGGGGAGCCACTGGTCGGCCTCGGGGTCGTAGGCGACGTTGATCTCCTTCTCGTGGACGTGGCCGTTCTCCTCCCACTTGCGGACGAACTCCTTCGTGAGCTCGGTGTTGGTTTCGTCGTGGGTGTGGCCGTACTGGTCGAAGTCGACGTTGAACTTCGGGAACGTCTGTTCGTACTGTTCGTGGTGGCGGAGCGCGAACTCCTCGGGGCTGACGCCTTCCTCGGCGGCGTTGACGGCGATAGGGGTGCCGTGCATGTCGCTGCCGCAGACGTAGATGGCGTCCTGGCCGAGCTTTCGGAGGCCGCGCGTGAACGCGTCGGCGTTCACGTAGCTCCGAAGGTGGCCGATGTGGAGGTTGCCGTTGGCGTACGGCAACCCCGCGGTGACCACCGTCTGCTCGTCGGTCGGGAAGTCCTCGTAGGTCATGGTTCCTCGTTCTTCCGGCGCGGGCCTAAAGCCCGCTGGTTGCGTCGCGACGTTCCGGTTTCGTGGCTGTGGCTGGCGGGTGGCGCTCGTGGAGAAGCGGGGATCGCGTCCACCTGGCGGCCGCATGAAAGCCCGTCACGCGACGAACAGCACGCCCTCGATGAGCGCGACGGTGATTGCGAGGCGGCCGACGCTGCCGGCGAACGTCGCGAGCGCGAACCGCCGGTAGTCCTTCTCGATGACGGAGAACGCGTACAGCGAGATGGTGTCCGGGAAGAACGGCACACTGAGCCCGACGGCCATCCCGTAGTAGCCGTACGTCTGAACGAGGTCAACCATGCGAGTCTTCGACCACTCGACGGGGTCGAAGCCGAGCCGGCGGAGCGCGCGCACGACGACGCTGGAGTGGCTGGCACCGTGGCCGACCGAGAGCGCGATGACGCTGCCGAGGGACTTCCCGACGCCGCTGACCACGACGACGATTCCGACGAGTACGGGGCCGGGGAGGCCGAGGCCGAGCGTCGCGGCGCTCCCGCAGACGTAGCCCGCGGGACACAACACGACCTCGCTGGGCAGTGGGAGGACGAACGCGATGAGAAACGAGTAGACGAAGATGATGCCGAGTCCCGGCCAGCCCGTCGCGGCACGGACCGCTCCCTCGACGGCGCTCAGGTCGATGGAGAGCGCGAGCAGGACGGACGAGAGCACTGTCTGTGTGGAGGACTGTCGCGGGATTAAACGTTACCGACACCGGACAGCGCCGCGAGGAAGTCGTCGAGCAGTTCGCGGGTGACGTGGGGCATGCAGACGACGCGGAGTTCGCCGGTGCCCGTGCGGGAGATGCGCCAGCCCTCGTCGCGGAGCGCCTCGAACTCGGCGTCCGGGAGGTCCGCAGCGACCAGCGGGAGCACGGGGTCGACGACGTCGTAGCCGTGGGCGTCGAGTTCCGCGGCGAGGTAGTCGGCGTTGGCCTGCGAGCGCTCGTACTGGTCGCGGTAGCCGTCCGGCCAGAGGGCGTCGAGGGCGGCGTGGGTGCCGGCGACGCCCGCGCCCGAGCGCGTGCCGCCGAGCGTCGGCTGCGTGTCGGATTCGAGGTAGGGAGTGTCGATGGCGAGCGCGTCCAGCGTCTCGGCGTCCCGCGCGAGGAAGCCGCCGGCGGGAATCGGCGCTTGCCCCATCTTGTGGGGGTCGATGGTCATCGTGTCGACGGGCGCGTCCGCGAAACTCCACTCGTGGTCGGTGAACGGGAGGACGAACCCGCCCCACGCGGCGTCGACGTGGAGGCGCGCGTCCACGTCCGCGGCGACGTCCGCGAGCGCGGGAATCGGGTCGACGCGGCCGTACTCCGTCGTGCCGGCGACGCCGACGACGAGCGCGGTGTCGTCGTCCGCGAGGTCGAGGACGCTGTCCACGTCCGCGCGGTGGTCGTCGTCCGTGGGCACGAGCCGGAGTTCGACGTCGAGCACGTCGGCGGCCTTCTGGAAACTGAAGTGCGCGCTCTCGGGCGCAACAACGTTCACGTCGCCGTCGGCGAGATTGCGGGCGGCACGAACCGCTTGGATGTTCGCCTCGGTGCCGCCGGAGCCGACGTAGCCGTGCGGGTGGTCGAGCCCGACGACTTCGCCGAGAGTGTCGACCGCTTCGGTTTCGAGGTCCGCGACGGCGGGGTAGGTGGCGGGGTCGCCGGGATTGTCGGCGAGGAACGCCACCGCGGCCTCGCGGGCGGCCGGGTGGGGCTCCGTACACATCGAGGAGAGCACGCGCTCGAAGTTCTGCGGGGTGGGCGTCGGCTCCGCGCGTGGCATACTGTCTGCCAGTCGAAGGAGCGATTTAGCGGTTCCGCTCTCGGGTCAGTCTTCCGCGAGGTAGCGGATGCGCTCGGGGACGGGCGGGTGCTGGTAGTGGAACGTCTCGTACAGCGGGTGCGGGAACGGGTTGCCGAGGTTCTCACTGGTGAGCGCAGCGAGCGCGCCCGCGAGCGGCTGGCCGCCGTCCATCACGTCCACGGCGAACGCGTCGGCTTCGCGCTCGTTGGCGAGCCAGAGGCGGTTCGAGAGCGGGCTGGCGAACTGGCTCACTGGTTCGACCCACAGCGCCGCGAGCAGCAGGCCCGCGGCGGGCACCTCGGGTGCGCCGAACATCGCGTACAGCCACGACGACTCCACGAGGAACTGCGCGACGAACAGCAGGATGCCGGCCTGCACGACGCTGGCGGCCATCCCCTGCCAGATGTGCCCCTCCTTCCAGTGCGCGAGTTCGTGCGCGAGCACGCTCTGGAGTTCGGTCTCGTCGAGCTGGTCGACGAGCGTGTCGAAGAGGACGACGCGCTTGGTCGCGCCGAAGCCCGTGAAGAACGCGTTCGAGTGGCCCGAGCGCGAGCTCGCGTTCATCACGTAGACGTCGTCGCAGGTGAAACCGGCGCGCTCGAAGACGTCGTCGACGGCGTCGCGCAGACTCGAATCTTCGACCGGCTCGAAGTCGTAGAACAGCGGCAGGAACACGCGCGGGACGATAATCTGGGTGGCGAGCAGGAAGACGCCGACGACGCCGGTGGCAGCGAGCCACCACCACTCGGGGAACGCCTCGACGACGAACAGCACGGCAGCGCCGAGCGCGGCGACGAGGACGACGGCGAAGGCGGTGCTGACGAGTTTGTCGCGGACGAACAGTTTCGGAGACTGCTCGTTGAAGTCGAACGCGTCCTCGACGGCGAACGTCTCGAAGGCGTCGAACGGCACGCGGAGCGCCTGCATCGCGAGCGCCGCGCCGACGAACACCGCGACGCCGGCGAGCAGGTCGTTCCCGATTGTCTCGTGGACGGCGGCGACGGCGTCGCCGAACAGGCCAGTGTAGAGCACGAGCAGGACGACGCCGAGCACGACGACGCTCTGCAGTTGGCTGGCGGCGGTCGTCAGCCGATGGTAGTCCAGTAGCTCCTCGGGGTCGTCGACGCCGACGGTGTCGGCCAGCCACTCGGTGCGCTCACGGACCGCGCGGTCGGCGTGCCGGACGTTCAGCGCGGCGAGCGCGACGAAGAAGCCGGTCGACCCGGCGACCAACAGCACGAAGACGGCGTGGTACGCGAGCATGCGTCGAGATAGGAACGCGGCGGTGAAAACGTCTGTCGTGTCGACGAGCGGACCGGAGGAAGGTGAGGCGGGGCGGGACGAGCGGTTAGTCTCGGGCGGAGTCGAGGATGAGCCGCTGTTCGACGCGCTTGACCTCGTGTTGGACGTCGCGGACGGCGTCGATGTTCGCGGAAATCGAGGAGATGCCGGTCTCCACGAGGAAGTTCACCATCTCGGGCTTCGAGCCGGCCTGCCCGCAGATGCTGGTGGCGACGTCGTGCTCGCGGCACGTCTCGATAGCTCCCTCGATGAGGTCCAGGACGGCGGGGTGGAGTTCGTCGAAGCGGTCGGCGACGTTGCCGTTGTTCCGGTCGACCGCGAGCGTGTACTGGGTGAGGTCGTTCGTGCCGAACGACGCGAAGTCGATGCCCTCGCCGGCAAGCTCGCCGACGGAGAGCGCGGCCGCGGGCGTTTCGATCATCGCCCCCCACGTGCGTTTCTCGGTGTCGAGGCCGACCTCGGTCATGAGCTCGCGGGCCTGCCGGACGTCGTCGGCGTCGTTCACGAGCGGGAACATGATTTCGACGTTGTCGTACCCCATCTCGTACAGTTCCTTGAACGCCTCCAGTTCGTGTTTGAACACCTCGGGACGGTCGAGGCTGCGGCGGATGCCGCGGTAGCCCAGCATCGGGTTGTGTTCGTGGGGTTCGTCGCTGCCGCCCTCCAGTTGCCGGAATTCGTCGGTCGGCGCGTCGAGGGTGCGGACGCGGACGGGGCGCGGGTAGAACTCCTCGGCGACCGTGCGCACGCCGGAGACGAGTTCGTCCACGTAGGCGTCCTCGCCGTGGTCGGCGATGTAGCGCTCGGGCGTCTTGTTCGTGGAGAGAATCATGTGCTCCGTGCGGAGCAAGCCGACGCCGTCGGCCCCGGTCGCGGCGGCCCGCTCGGCGGCCTCCGGAATCGAGACGTTGACCTTCACCTCGGTCGCGGTCATCGGCTTCACGGGCGTCGTCGGGCGCGCTTCCTCGATTGGCTTGCGCTCGGACTCCGACTCGGTGCGGCCCTCGGTGATGGTGCCGCGGTCCCCGTCGAGCGTGACGATTTGGTCGTCGTGGAGCACGTCCGTGGCGTTCGTCGCGCCGACGACCGCGGGACAGCCCAGTTCGCGGGAGACGATGGCAGCGTGGCTGGTCATGCCGCCCTCGTCGGTGACGATGCCAGCGCCGCGCTTCATCGCCGGCACCATGTCCGGGGTCGTCATCTCGGTGACGATGATGTCGCCCTCGCCGACCTTGTCGAGCTGGTCGAGCTTGGTGACGACGCGAGCCGGGCCGGACGCGATGCCCGGGCTCGCGCCGAGGCCGTTCACGAGTTCCTCGCCGGTGTCGCCGTTTTCGGTCATCTCGGTGTCCTCGTCGATGGTCGTGATCGGGCGGGACTGCAGCATGTAGATGTCGCCGTCAGTCATCGCCCACTCGACGTCCTGTGGTTCGCCGTAGTGGTCCTCGACGCGCTCGCCGATGGTGACGAGGTCCAGAATCTCCTCGTCGGAGAGCACGCGCTGCTCGCGCTTCTCCGCGGGGACCTCGCGTTCGACGGTCTCGCCGGTGTCGGGGTCGCGGACGCACATCACCTTCTTGTCGGCGACCGAGACCGCCTCGACGGTGTTCGTGTCGCGGTCGACGTGGTAGTTGTCCGGGGAGACCGAGCCGGAGACGACGGCCTCGCCGAGCCCCCACGCGGCCTCGATGATGGCCTTGTGAGCGCCCGTCGAGGGGTGGCTCGTGAACATCACGCCGGACTTCTCGGCGTCGACCATCTTCTGGACGACCACCGCGATGTCGACCTTGCGGTGGTCGAAGCCCTGCTCCTCGCGGTAGTAGATGGCGCGCTGCGTGAACAGCGACGCCCAGCAGCGCTTCACGCGGTCGATGAGGTCCTCGCGGGTGATGTTGAGGAACGTCTCCTGCTGGCCCGCGAAGCTCGCGTCCGGGAGGTCCTCGGCGGTCGCCGACGAGCGCACGGCGACCGACGCGTTCCCGTCGTCCAAATCGTCGTACGACGACAGGATGTCCTCCCGGATGTGTTCGGGGAGTTCGGTGTTTAGGATGAGGTCTTTCGCGGCCGCTTCGGCGTCGGCGAGCGCGCTGGAGTCCTCGGGGTCGACTTCGACCGCGTCGAACAGCTCGTCGTCGATGTTCGCGTCCTCGATGAACGTGCGGTACGTCCCCGCGGTCACGACGAACCCCGGGGGGACGGGGAGCCCGGCGTCCGTGAGTTCGCCGAGCGACGCGCCCTTGCCGCCGACACTGTCGATGTCGTCGGCCCGTACGTCTTCCAGCCATCGAACAGCCATTGACAGGTAGATACACCAGAACTGCTCATAAGAAGGTTGCGAACCCCTCATACGCAATAATTGCAAACTCGGTTCCGAGTACTGATTGTCCGTTCGCAGCCCGGTCGCCACCGGTGCGCTCTCGTCGCAGCCGCCAGCGGAGGATTTTAGCCAGCGGCTCGTCACCACTCGGGCATGGACGCGAAACGCGCAGCCGTTCACGCCGGCAAGTACTTCCTGTTCACGTCCGCGTTCGCGGTCGTCGGCCTCGCGCTGGTCGGCGGCGGCGTCGCGCTCGGCGGGCTCGAAGCGTGGGACATCCTCTCGGCGGACTCCTCGGCGACGGGGCAAGCGCTGACGGCCGCCGCGCCCGGCATCGCGCTCGCCGTCGCGGGCCTGCTCGTCTACCGCTTCGGGAAGGCGTGGTCGCTGTACAAGACGCTCACCGCCGCCAACGAGGACGCGCTCTCGGACACCTTCGACACCCAGCGCGTGAAAAGCGACATCGTGAGCGTGCTCGACGACCGGCTCGCGGACATGCAGAACGACCTCCAGTCGGTGAACCGCGAACTCCGCAAACTCAAGGAGGACGACGCGTTCGACTTCGGCGACGCGCCGAACTCGAAGGACTAGGCTTCGAGGATGTCGTCGGTCTCGGCCGGCGGCACCTGTAGCTTCCCGTCGAGCGTCTCGACGGCCGTCCCGCCGACTTTCGGCGCGCCGCCATCCTGCACCCGCACTCGGACGCGGCCCGGCCGGTCGACGAAGTGCCCTTGCTCGAAGCCCATCTCGTCGGCGACATCGCCGCCGAACGCCGCGTAGTGTTCGAGGTACGCCCCCGTCGCGCCGCTCGCCGTTCCAGTCACGGGGTCCTCGTCGACGCCCGCGCCCGGCACCCACGCACGCCCGTGGAGCGTCGACTCGCCGGCCAGCGCATCGAACGAGAACGCGTACACGCCGGCCGCGCCCACCTCGTCGGCGAGCGCCTCGACTGCGTCGAAGTTCGGACTGGCGTCGCCAAGGTCCGAGAGGTACGTCACGGGCGCGACGAGGAACGGCAGCCCCGTCGAAGCCACCGCCAGCGGCAGGTCGTCGCTGGCGCCTCGTAGTGCTTCCTCGTCCAGCCCCGTCGCAGCCGCGACGCGCTCGTAGGTCACGTCCACTTCCCGAATCTCGCGCGGATTCTGCGTCATCCACACCGTCCCGTCGTCCTCGACTTCGATATCGAGCACGCCGACGTTCGTCTCAAGCGTGTGCTCGCCTGCCTCGATGGCGCCGTCCGCGAACAGGTGCGCGTGCGTCGCGATGGTCGCGTGCCCGCAGAGGTCGACCTCGGTCGTCGGCGTGAAGTACCGAATCCGGCGGTCGGCGTCGCCACTCTCGCGGACGAACGCCGTCTCGCTCGCGCCGAGTTCGGCGGCGATGGCCTGCATCTGGCCGTCGGTCAACTCGTCGGCATCCGGCACCACGCCAGCCGCGTTCCCCGCGCACGGCTCGTCGGTGAACGCGTCCACGAGAAGCGCTCGCGCTCCCATTTTGGTCGGCATACTAGTTGGAAGAGCTGATTATCTAATAGAACTGTCGTCGGGAGGTTTCAAAAGAAGTGACGCCCTTTAGGGTTCAGCTGTAAGTGGATTTTGGCAGTAGCGGGAGGATTGTGGGGGGGTCTTCAATCGTTCTAACGTTCTTCTGTAACCTCCTCCGAAACCGCTATTATTGTGCGGTTTTTAACTACTGCCCGCAGTAGACATTTGTCTGCCTGTGCTTGCGTGCCGGCTGAGCCGATCTTGGGTCGGCATCGCCGGCAATTTAATCTTGTTGCATTAGCCACCCCTTTCCATTTCTACCTTTTGCCTGTCACATAGTAAAGCTTTCCCCCCACACAAAGAATTTCACTGGGTGAATTCAGAAACGCTTCCCTTCTAAGCGCTAGTGGGTACTTTCTATCCTCTAACCCATCCACTTTACGAGGTCCGTCACGACCGCCTCGGCGACGTTCCCGGGCTCGAAGTACTCGTTCGGGTTCGGGTCGCCCACGCCGGCTACGAACAGGTGGTTCAGGTCGTCGTACAGCGCCGTGTGGCTCTCGCCGAGCGCGTCCTGCCACGCGGGGAAGTCCGCGGTCGGGCTCACCTGGTAGTCGCGGCCGCCCTGTAGCGCGTACACCTCGCTGTCCAATTCCGTCGCGGTCGCCACCGGGTCGTACTCCGCGACCGCGCGCCAGAACGCCGCGCTCCACGCGAGGCCGCCGCTCTCGTAGTTCCCGTTCGCGAGTCGTTCGGCGGTCGACTCCGCGTCCTCGATGCGCGAGCGTTCGGCGTCGGTCACCGTGTCGTCGAGGTTCGCGAGGTAGCGCAGTTGGTCGGGGACGAGTTCGTACAGCGGGCGTGACGGCGCGGCGAGCAGGAGCGCGGCCGCGTTGCCGTCCCGCTCGGCGATGCGGGGTGCTGCGTACCCGCCGAGGCTGTGCCCGACGACCGCGGAACTGCCCACGTCGGTCTCCGCGCGCAAGCGGTCGAGCGCGGTCAGTGCGTCGTCGGCCACGAGCGCGTCGAACCCGAGGTCGCCGGTCGCCACGTCGCAGGCGTACGTGCGCTTGTCGTATCGCAGTACGGCGACGCCCTCGGTCGCCAGCCCCCACGCGAGGTCCTTGAAGGGCTTGTTCGGGCCGATGGTCTCGTCGCGGTCGTTCGGCCCCGAACCGTGGACGAGCACGACGCCGGTGTCCGCGCCGTCGGTTGGCACCGTCAGCGTCGCGTCGAGGTCGCAGGCCGGCGACGACAGCGCCAGTTCGCGCTCCTCGAATGCGGACTCGTCGGCGTACGTGGGCGGCGAGTACGCCCCCTGGAGCGGCACGAACTGCAGTCCCTCGATGGATGCCTGCTCGAAGGCCAACTGCACGCCGAGCACGCCCGCCTCGAACTGCGCCTGCACGACGAGCACGTCGTAGCCGCCCGTCGGCTCCCGGGTCGTCCCCGAGATTCCCTCGAAGCGGCCGTAGTCCGCGGTCGTCTCCGTCCAGTCGGTCTCCAACCGGGTGGCGGAGTACTGGCTCCGAATGTTCTCGGAGAGCATCCCGAACGCCGTCTCGTACTCGCCGGCCGCCAGTATCTGCACGAACTCGATTGCTTTCTCGCGCTGGGCGGCGTCGCTGACGGTCGTCGGCGTGGTCGTGGTCGACTCCGCCGTCGTCTGGGTCGGCGCGGTCGTGGCTCCGTCGCCGTCGCCGCCCGAACAGCCCGCGAGGCCGGCGAGCGCGACTGCGGCCGCGGACTGGAGGACCCGACGGCGACGGGGGTCGGTCGGCGTGTCGTTGGAGGGCGGTATCACGTTTTCGGGTTCAGCCACGCGCGGCTTCAACCTTTCCCGCGTTCTCGCTGACTGACTCGCTGACACGTTCAGGCGGCCGAGCGCACCTGTAAACCGTTAAGTAGCGAGGTGCCCGAGGGCCAATACGTAATGAGCGACCTCCCGGACGAGTTCAAGTGTACTATCACCAACTGGGAGTACATCTACGGTCTCTGCCGCGACGTCAGCGACGACGTCAAAACCTCCGAGTTCGAGCCCGACGTCGTGGTCGCGCTCGCCCGCGGCGGCTGGTTCGCGGGCCGGTGTCTCTGTGACTTCCTCGGGCTCGACGACCTGACCAGCCTCAAGATGGAGCACTACGTCGGCACCGCCGAGAAGGCCGACGAGCCCGAAGTCCGATACCCGATGCCGGAGGGCTCCGTCGAGGACAAGGACGTTCTCATCATCGACGACATCGCCGACACCGGCGGCTCCATCGAGCGCGCCCACGAGTACGTCGCCGACCGGGACGCCAACGAGATCCGCACCGCTACCCTCCAACTGCTCGGTACCAGCGAGCACGACCCCGACTACGTCGGCGAGTACCTCGACGAGTGGGCGTGGGTCGTCTACCCCTGGAACTTCATCGAGGACATGATAGACCTCATCTCGGGCGTCATGGAGAAGGACGGCGACGGCCCCTACACGTACGAGGGCATCCAGAACCTCCTCGCGACGTACCACGACGTCGAGCGCATCGAGATGGAAATCGCCCAGCCCGACCGACTCGACGAAGTGCTCGAGGAGATGGTGCGCCGCGACGTGCTCGTGAAGGCCGGCCCCGAGGAGTGGAAGCTCCGCGTCGACGCCTAGCCTGTTCTCGCTGGCATATCCGTTCCCGGTGGTCGCGGATAGTGGCCAGCGAGACGACCAAGCAAGCGCGAGCGGTCCTCGCCCTTTCAATCCGCCGGAAATCGGAGATTTCCGAGGCCTCGAGCGAGCTTCGCTCTCTCGGCGACCGCCAGGGCTATCGGTCGTCGCGTCGGCTGAACCCGTTCACCTGACGGAGTCCGGGGCAACTCCGACCCGAGTCCTTTACGGCGCTGCCGGCACATCTCCGGGACATGATCGGTTTCATCGGCGGTTCCGGCATCTACGAAGCGCTCCCGCTGAGCGACGTCCGCGAGGAGGACGTGACGACGCCGTACGGCGACCCGAGCGCGCCCGTCACCGTCGGCGAGTTCGGCGACACGGGTACGGAAGTCGCGTTCCTGCCGCGCCACGGCCCCGACCACCAGCGCTCGCCGACGAACCTCCCGTACAAGGCGAACATCTACGCGCTCAAGCAGCTCGGCGTCGAGCGCATCCTCGCGTCGAACGCCGTCGGCAGCCTCACGGAGGAGCTGCCGCCGCAGACGCTGGTCGTCCCGGACCAGATTTTCGACCGTACGAAACACCGTGACGCCACGTTCTTCGGGGACGGCATCGTCGTCCACCAGCCGTTCGCGGACCCGTACTGTCCACACATGGTCGAACACCTCCACGAGTCCGCGGAGGAAGCGACCGACGCGAAAACACAAGACGGCGGCACGTACGTCTGCATCGAGGGTCCGCAGTACTCGACGCGCGCGGAGTCGGAGTTCTACAAGGCGCGGGGCTGGGACCTCGTCGGCATGACCGCCATCCCGGAGGCCAAGCTCGCGCGGGAAGCCGAGATGTGTTACGCCACGGTCGCGGGCGTCACCGACTACGACGTCTGGAAGGCGGACAGCGAGGTCACGCTCGAAGAGGTGCTGGAGAACGCCGCGGCCAACGAGGAGGCCATCAAGCGCACGGTCGAGCACGCCATCGAGACGCTGCCCGAGGAGCGCGACTGCGACTGCGGGCACGCCCTCGACGGCACCGTCAACACCCCTACTGAAGCCATCCCCGAGGAGACCCGCGAGCGCGTCGACGCGCTCGTCGGCGACTACCTCTGAGGCCGGCGCGCTGAGGCGGGTAACGCGGTAAGATTCGCGGCTGCGGACCAAAAATGTAAATACTATTCGTGCGTTTGTTAGGTCGACTATGGGGGAGCACGCGGACGCCGAAGCGTTCTCGACCGAGCTCGCGGCGCTGAAGCGGGACGGCTGCAACGTCCTCGTCGTCAGCGACGCTGCGGGCCGCGACGCCGCCTGCGAGCGTTTGCTCGGTGCCCCCGAACTCGACCGCCGCCACGTCTTCCTCGAAACGTCGTCGGACGTTTCGACGGTGCTGGACCGCCACAGCCCGCGCCGCACCGACCCCTCGACGCTCGGCGTCGTGGACGCCACGCCCGCCACGGGCGCGCGCTCGGCGGCCGCCGCAGCCCCCAGCACGAGCGAGTTGCCGACGCCGCTCGGCGAGTGGTACGAGCGCGTCGACGACCCCACCAACTTCGTGGCGCTCACTACTGCCGTCACCGACGCCTTCGATCGCGTCGCCGCGACCGCGGACAATCCCAGCGAGCTCCGGTTCTGCGTGGACGGCCTCGACCCGTTCTTCGACGCCGTGCACTCCGGGGATATCTCCGAGGAGCGGCTGTTCCGCTTCCTTCACCTCCTCACGAGCTCCGTCCGCAGCGTCGACGGCATGGGTCACTTCCACGTCTCCGCGAGCGCCGACGACGACCTCCTCGCGACGGTCGAGCCGCTGTTCGACGCGACGCTGTCCGTCGAAACTGGCGAAGGAGGAACCGTCCGTCAGCGCTGGCGGCTCCACGACTCGGGCCGCGTTACCGACTGGTTCGCGTTCTAGGTCGGCGTTGGCGTTTCGGTCTCCGCGTTCTCGCAGACCCAGAGGTCGCCGAACAGGTCGTCCTGTTCGAGCGTGACCGCGCCGCGGTGCGCCAGAAAGAGTAACGCGAGGAACGTCTGCACGCGCGACTCGCCGGCGTCCGCGACTTCCTCGTAGAGGACTTCCGTGCGGCCGCCGCCGTACTTCTCGTCCAACACCGTGCGGACGTCGACGATGGTCGCCTCGATGTCCTCCTCGTGGGCGTTCCCGAGCGCCTCCTCGGCGGTCGGCTCGTCGTCCATCCGGAACTCGTCCCCGGAGTGATAATCCAACTCCTGGACGCCGCGCCGGAACCCCTTCGGGGAGTCGCTGGTGTCGTACTCCCTCGACTCCTTCCACCACGATCCGCGCTCGGCCTCCCGGAGGTCGCGCACGAGCTCGTCCAGCGTCTCCGGGTTGCCGCGGGCGTGCTTGCGCTCCAGCCGGCGGTCCATCTCGGACTCGAGCGCGTCCACGGGGTCGTAGGCCGGGCGGCCGTCCGCGTCCGCCTCGGCGGGCGGAGACTCCCACGGCGGCCGCTCGACTTCTTCCTCCTCGGGTTCGTCGTCGCCGTCGTCGAGCATCACGTCGCTCTTCATCCGCAGGAGGACGCTCGCGTAGAACAGCGCGCGCCCGGACGTCCGCAGGTCGGCCTCGTCGAGCGCCTCGAGGAATTTGTCCGTCACCGCGACGATGTCGATGTCCCACGGCTCGATTTCGCCGTTCTTCGCGAGCTGCACGAGCAACTCGACGGGCTCGACCTCGTCGTCGGGGTTCGCCTCGGGTTCGGCCGGCGACTGCGCGATGAGTTCCGCGGCGCTGTCGGGCGTGTCGTCGGTGTCGTCTCCGGGCGCGTCCGCGGTCGTCAGCCCGCCGTCGGGCTCCGCGTCGCTGGACTCCCGCTCGGCCTTCCGGTCCTCGTGGCCCGTGATGTCCAGCGGGACGTCGTCTCCTGATTCACCGTCTCGCGGCTCGGTTCGCTTCGCTCCCTCGCCGCTCGACTGTTCGGAGTCGCTTCGCGACTCCCTAGTCATTCGCTGTCGCCCCCGGCGCGGAGAGGTCGATACCCGTGACGATGCTGCGGTTGTCCTCCTGCATCGTGACGCCGATTGCGCGCTCGGAGCGGTCGAGCATCGCCGAGCGGTGGCTGACGACGACGAACTGCGCGTCCCCGGCGAGTTCGTCGACCAGTTCGCCGACGCGGTCGGCGTTGACGGCGTCGAGGAACGCGTCCACCTCGTCGAGCGCGTAGAACGGCGCGGGGTTGTGCCGCTGGATGCCGAAGATGAACGCGAGGGCGGTCAGGGACTTCTCCCCGCCGCTCATCGCGTCGAGACGCTGGACGGGCTTGTCCGCGGGCTGGGCCTTCATCGTCAGCCCGCCCTCGAAGGGGTCCTCGGGGTTCTCCAGTTCGAGTTCGCCCGTGCCCGCGGAGAGTCGCGAGAAGATGCGCTGGAACTGGTCGTTGATGGCGTCGAAGGCGTCCATGAACGTCGACTTCTTCTGCTCGTCGTACTGGTCGATGCGGTCCTGGATGCCGTCGCGCTCCTCCACGAGCGTCTCGCGCTTGTCCTCGAGGTCGTCGAGGTCGGCTTCGACGTCGTCGTACTCCTCGATGGCCTTCATGTTCACCGGTTCGAGGGCTTCCATCTGGCGTTCGAGGCGCGCGACGTTCTCCTCGACGTCGTCGAGGTCCGGAATCTTCTCGGGGTCGTAGTCGCCGACGGCCTCTTCGAGGTCGTCGATTTCCTCGGCGAGCCGCGACTCCGCCCGGCGCAGGCTCTCCAGGCGGTTCTCGACCTTCTCGACCTCGCTGGCCTGCTCGTCGCGGGCTGCCTTCGCCTCCTTGAGGTCGTCTTTGAGGTCCTCGCGCTCGCTCTTGAGGTCCGCGAGTTCCGCCTCCAACTCGGCGACGGCGTCCTCCTTCTCGGCGAGCGTCTCCCGTTCGGCCTCGATTTGCTCGCGGAGGTCGCCGATGCGTTCCTCCTGTTCGGCCTTCTCGTTCTGTGCCTCCTCGATGTCGTCGTGGAGGTCCTCGACGGCGTCCTCGGCGTACTCCTTCTCCAATTGGAGGCTGTTCAGTTCGCCGTCGAGGTCGTCTACGCGCGACTCGAGGTCCGCGATGTCCGCCTCGATGTCCTCCTTCTGCGAGGCGAGTTCGGGAATCTTCGAGTCCGCGAGCTCGCTCTCCAACTCGGCGATGTCGTCCTCTAAGGCCGCGAGTTCGTCCTGCTTCGCGGCGATGTCGGCCTCGATTTCCTGCATCTCCTCGTCGACGTCCTCGCGTTCGCCCTGCAACTCCTCGATTTTCGCTTCCAAGTCGTCGATTTCGCCCTCGACGTCCTCGCGCTCGCTCTCGGCGTCCTCCACGTCGTTCTGGAGCGAGCGCACCTGGTCGGTGGCGTCCTGCCGGCGGTCGCGGGCGTCCTCCAAGCGGTCGTCGATTTCCCGGACGTCCTCCCGAATCTCGGCGCGCTCGTCTTCGAGGCGCTGGATGCGCTCGGCGACCCGTTCGAGTTGGCCTTTGCCGGACTTCGAGAACGAGTACCTCGAGCCCGACCGCGACCCGCCAGTCATCGCGCCGGACTTCTCCACGAGTTCGCCCGAGAGCGTCACCAGCCGGAAGTCGCCCATCAGGTCGCGGGCGGTCTCCATGTTCTCCACGACGAGCGTGTCCCCGAGCACGTACGAGAAGATGGGCTCGTACTGCTCGTCGAAGTCCACGAGGTTGTACGCGAAATCCACCACGCCCGGCATGTCGGGCGTGCTCGGGAGCGAGCGGTGGCGCATCTTCGTGATGGGGAGCATCGTCGCGCGGCCGGCGTTGCGCTGCTTGAGGTACTCGATGCAGCGCTGGCCCGTGCCGTCGTCGTCCACGACGACGTTCGCGAGGCGGCCGCCCGCCGCCGTCTCACAGGCAGTCGCGTACTGTTCGCTCACGCCACCGAGCTGTCCGACCGTGCCGTGAACGCCCTCCACGTCGCTGTTCAGAATCGTCGTGACGGCCTTCCCGTACGAGCTATCCCCGGACTGGTCGGCCTGCGCTTCGAGGCGCGCGTACTCCTCCTGTGCCGCGGAGAGGTCGTCCTCGACGTCTTCGAGGTCGTCCTGGCGCTCGCGTTTCTCCTGCTTGAGGTCCTCGACGACCTCCACGATTTGCTCGCGGTTGCGCTTCGCCTTCGCGAGTTCGTCCTCGAGGTCGTCGAGCACCGCGTCCAGTTCCGGCAGGCGCTCGCGGGCCGCTTCGAGGTCGGATTTGGCCTCGTCGACGGCCTCCGAGCGGCGCTTGGCCTCGTCCAGCAGGCGGTCCTGCTCGCGCTGGAGGTCGTTGCGCTCGCTCTTGGCGTCCTCCAACTGCTCTTTCTTCTCGGCGAGTTCGGCTTTGAGTTCGTCGAACGCCGTGTCCACGGACTCGATTTCCGCTTCGACGTCCGCGAGGTCGGACTCGCGCTGCTGGATGTCCGCCTTCACGGACGCCTTCTCGACTTTCAGGTCCTTGATGTCGCCTTCCAGCTCGTCGATTTGCTCCTGCTTGCGGTCGATTTCGACGAACGCCTGCCGGCGCTCGTTCTCCGCGGCCTCGATGCGCTCCTCGGCGGCCTCGACCTTGTCTTCGAGCCGCGAGATGTCGCCTTTGACTTCCTCCATCTCGCGCTTGATGGCGAGCTGCTCGTCCTCGCCCTTCCGCTCGATTTCCGCGTTCAGGTCTTCGAGGTCTTCCTCCAAGCGGAGGACGACGCCGCGGCGCTCGTCCAACTCTTCTTGGAGTTCGTCGAGTTCGTCCTCGCGCTCCGTGATGTCCGTGCGCGTGGCGTCGAGGTCGTCGTGCTTCTCTTCGAGCTCGGCGGCCTTCGCGTAGCTCTCGTACTCCTGTTTTTCGTCGCGGAGGCCCTGGTACTCGAGCGCCGTCTCGCGCTCGTCTTCGAGCTGTTCGAGGCGCTCGCGCTTCTCGTCGATGCGCAGGTCCGCCTCGTTGATGCGCTCCTCGACGACCTCCAGTTCCGCGTAGGCGTCCTCCTTCTTCGCGTCGAACTCCGCGACGCCCGCGATTTCGTCGACGATTTCGCGGCGCTCGCCCGGCGTCATGTTGATGATGCCCGTGACGTCGCCCTGCATCACGACGTTGTACCCCTCGGGCGCGACGCCCGCCTGCGCGAGCAGGTCGCGGATGTCCGAGAGGTTCACCGAGCGGCCGTTCAGGTAGTAGTAGGAGTAGTAGTTGTCGTCCGTGCGCTTCACGCGACGCTTGACGGTGATGGTGTCCACGTCGCCGACCTTCTCCGAGCCCGCGGCGGCCTCCACCTGCGAGCGCGAGAGCGTCCCGTCGCCGTTGTTCAGCACGACCTCGACGCTGGCCTCCTTCGGACCGGCGGTCGCGTCGTCGCCCTCGTGGCTGGGGTTGTAGATGAGGTCCGTGAGCTTCTCCGCGCGCATCCCAGAGGTGCGCGCGAGCCCGAGCGCGAACAACACCGCGTCGATGATGTTCGACTTCCCGGAGCCGTTCGGCCCGCTAACCGTCGTGAAGTCCTCGTAGAACGGGATGCGCGTCGTCCCGGCGAAGCTCTTGAAGTTCTGGAGGACGATTTCGTCGATGTACATGCTGGGGAGGGGAGCGGCCTACGCGACGATGATGTCGTCGAGGCCCGACTCCTCGTTGTCGTCAGCCTCGCCGTCCACAGGTTTAGTCGCTTCGTCTGCCCCGGTGTCGGGGTCGTTGTCGGGCTCGATGACGCCGCCCTCGCGGGATTCGCGGAGTTCCTCCGTGCTCGGCGTGCGGTCGAGTTCGGCTTCCAGCGTGCGGATGCGCTCGCTGGCGTCCACGAGTTCCTCGGTGAGGCCGCGGACGGTCGCCTCCAGTTCTTCGACGCGCTGTTCGAGTTCCTCGACGTCGGTGTCGTCAGTCATACGTCCTGAACGGGACGCGAGACGGATAAGTATAGGTCGGACGAGCGTCAGACAATTTTGATTAGTGGCGCGGGGCCGGCCGCGTGGCCCCTTCGTTAGTCCTAAGCGGCCACCCCTCGAATCGTGGCGTAATGAGTACGCAGGCCGCCACGCAGGACCTCGCCGCGGTCATCGGCCTGGAGGTCCACGTGCAACTGGAAACGGACACCAAAATCTTCTGTGGGTGTTCGACCGACACCGGCGACGCGGAGCCGAACACGCACACGTGTCCGGTGTGTCTCGGGCTGCCGGGCGCGCTCCCCGTGCTGAACGAGGGGGCCGTCGAGGCCGCCGTCAAACTCGGGAAGGCCATCGACGCGGACATCCCCGAGCGCACACGCTTCCACCGGAAGAACTACTTCTATCCCGACCTCCCGAAGGGGTTCCAGATTACGCAGTACGACGCCCCCATCTGTCAGGACGGCGAACTCGTGGTGACCGTCGAGGACGACCGCCGCGGAATCGGCATCGAGCGCGCGCACCTCGAAGAGGACCCGGGGAGCCTCCAGCACGTCGGCGGCAGCATCGACACCGCCGACTACACGCTCGTGGACTACAACCGCGCGGGCACGCCGCTGATGGAAATCGTCACGCGGCCGGACTTCCGGAGCGCCGACGAGGCGCGCGCGTTCCTGGCGAAGCTCACGGACGTCCTCGAGTATCTGGGCATCTTCGACGCGGAGCGCGACGGCAGCCTGCGCGTGGACGCCAACATCTCGATGGTCGACGCCGAGAAACTGGCAGGCGGCATCAGCGACGAGGACCTCGAAGCCGCGAACCGCACCGAAGTGAAGAACATCTCCAGTCACAAGGGCGCACAGAAGGCGCTCTCCTACGAGATTACGCGCCAGCGCAACCAGATTCAGCGCGGCCGCGAGGTCGAACAGGAGACCCGCCACTGGGACGAGTCCCGCGGCATCACGGTGTCGATGCGCTCGAAGGAGGAGGAGAAAGACTACCGCTACTTCCGGGAGGCGGACATCCCGCCGCTCGAAGTTTCGGACTGGAAGGAGCAGATTCCGATTCCGGAACTGCCGGACGCGCGCCGCGAGCGGTTTCGCGAGGAGTACGACCTCGGCGCGGAGACCGCCTCGAAGCTCACGTCGCGGAAGGCCGTCGCAGACCTCTTCGAGGAACTCGCCGAGGAGTACGAGCCCGGGCTGGCGGCGACGTGGGTCGCGGACAACGTGCTCGGCGAACTCAACTACCGCGGCATGGAGGTCGGCGACATCGCCGACCGCATCGACGAGTTCGCGCGCCTCGTGGAACTCGTCGCCGAGGACGAGATTACCGCGAAGAACGCCGACGAGGTCGTGCTGCGGGAGATGCTCGACGAGGGCCGCGAGCCCGACGAGGTCGTGGAAGCCGAGAATCTCGGGAAGACCACGGGCGGCGAGGTCGAGGCGGCGGTCGCGGAAGCAATCGACGAGAACCCCGACGCCGTCGAGGACTACGACGCGGGCGAGGGGGGCGCGCTGAACTTCCTCGTCGGCCAGGTGATGCAGAAGACCGGCGGGAGCGCCGACCCCGGCCAGGTGAACGAACTGCTGCGCGAGCAGTTAGATTAGTCCCGTAAGCCCCACGGGAGGTCGCCACCGTGCTCTCGGATGTACGCTTTGGCGTCGCTGATACTCGTTAGGCGGACGTTGTCTCGACTGCCGCCGTAGCCCTGGAGTGGCGCGTCTGGTTCCCGAATCATCTCTCGTATCAGCTCTTCGGCTCTCCCCTGCTCGTCGGTGGCAAACCAGTTCTTGACTGTCTCTACCTGCTTTTTGTGGTTACCGACGACCTTCTTCCGCGCTAGTTTCTTCACCACCTTGACTCGAATCGCTTCGTCATCGGCCATCGATGGCCCTCACTCGCCCGCGTCAGCCCAAATAACTGTTGGAAAAATACTACAGCCTATAGTTTTATGAGTGGTTGTGGAATTTATTATTGCAACACTATTATCAACAGCCAACCCGAACAGGCTGGTAACGATGGCCCAGTCCGAACCCGTAGAAGCTGCCGCGTCGGAAACCGTCCTCACTGACGTGCTCGGTGGGCACGCGAAAGTCCGGATCCTCACTGCGCTCCTCGGAGAGCCGGAACGTGACCTCAACGCGACGGAAGTCGCTCGGCTCGCTGGCATCGACCGCAGTACGTTCTACGACCACATCGACGACCTGCTCGCCTACGACGTCGTGATGGAAACGCGAACAGTCGGGAACAGCACGATGTATCAGATAAATCGAGAGAGCGACGCGGCGGAGGACCTGGCACAACTGGAGTGGGATTTACTGGAACAAGTGGAGTAGCGACGCGCGCTGTCGGCACCGACACGGCTTTCTTCTCGCTGTCGCCACTCCCGGTATGGCGTACGAACTCCGCGAACGTGAACCTGATGGCGGACGTGGAGGCAGTGTTCAGATAAGCAGACGAAAGTAGCGGAGACGACGTTGCCTTTTGAAAGCCCTCGGCAGTCTCGACTCCCGCGGCTCGCTGCGCGCGTTCGCTCCCGTTGGTCGCTCACGTGCTTACTTCGCCGGGGTTCGTCGAGACCACCTCGCCCTTTCAATCCGCCGGAAATCTCCGATTTCCGAGGCCTCGGGAGAGCGTTGCTCTCCCGGCGACCACCAGGGAACCGGCTGATTCGCCGGCTGAAGCTGCAGTCAGACCAATCCTTATCTGAACACCACCGACGTGGACGGCTTCTACGAGGAGTGGGGATTCGAGGAGACGCGGCCAGCGTCGAAAGGGATGTTCTGCCGGGCGTAGTTACGCGGTGTCGAAACTCTCGTGCTCGATGACGTAGAGCACGCCGATTGCTGCGAGCGTGAGGCCGCCGACAACGACGAGCGCGGCGTAGACGTAATCGCTGGTCTCGGCGCCGTCGAGCGTCGTGATGCCGGAGACGACCAGCGAGGCACCGAGCGCGATATTCCCGACGCCCGCGAGCAGCGACCAGCGCACGCGGTCCGTCACGCCGGCCGCGACGAACAGCGCGCCGGCGGCCGCGAGCAACGCCATCTGGACGCCGAGCAGCAGCGACGGCGGGAACATCAGTACGAAGCCGCCGACGCCGACGACCAGGAGGAACGCGCCGACCCAGCGGTTCACGCGTCGTTGGACCATGCCGCTACTCGAACGGCGGCGGGGTTAGTCGTTGCGCGTGCTCGCACGCCGCGCGAGTACCCGCACTCGTGGGCAGGCGCGAGCGCGCCTTGTCCCGTCGCTTGCTTGCGGTTCTCGGTCCCGAAATCTTTACCCGCAGTAGCGGCGTATCCGTCTCCAAGACCACCCCGGCGGGTGGAGGTACACCGTGGAACTCATCGTCACAGAGAAGAACAACGCCGCGCGACGCATCGCCGACATCCTCTCGGAGGGAGGGGCAACCACCGACACGACCGCGGGCGTCAACGTCTACGAGTGGGGGGGCCGCCGCTGCATCGGGCTCTCCGGCCACGTCGTCGGCGTCGACTTCCCGCCCGAGTACTCGGACTGGCGGGACGTCGAGCCCGCCGAACTCGTGCACGCCGACGTCGTCAAGGAGCCCACGCAGGAGGACATCGTGAACGCGCTCCAGCGCCTCGCCCGCGAGGCCGACAGCGTCGTCATCGCGACGGACTACGACCGCGAGGGCGAACTCATCGGGAAGGAGGCCTACGAGCTCGTCCGCGAGGTCAACGAGGAGGCGCCCATCCAGCGCGTGCGCTTCTCCTCGATTACGGACAACGAGGTCACGTCCGCGTTCGCGGACCCCGACGACGTGGACTTCGACCTCGCCGCGGCGGGCGAGGCCCGCCAAATCATCGACCTCGTGTGGGGGGCCGCGCTCACTCGGTTCCTCTCGTTGTCCGCCCGGCAGATGGGGGAGGACTTCATCTCGGTGGGCCGCGTGCAGTCCCCGACGCTGAAGCTCATCGTGGACAAGGAACGGGAAATTGAGGCGTTCGAGCCCGACGACTACTGGGAGCTGTTCGCTGACCTCGCCAAGGAGGACGTGGAGTTCGAGGCGCAGTACTTCTACGAGGGCGAGGACGGTAACGAGGCCGAGCGCGTCTGGGACGAGGACGCCGCCGAGCGCGCGTTCTCGGTGCTCCGGGAGGCCGGCGAAGCGGTCGTGGAGTCGGTGTCCCGGCGCACCCGCAGCGACGACCCGCCCGCGCCGTTCAACACCACGCAGTACATCCGCGCTGCTGGCTCCCTCGGATACTCCGCGGGTCGCGCGATGAGCATCGCCGAGGACCTCTACACCGCGGGCTACATCACGTACCCGCGGACGGACAACACGGTCTACCCCGAGGACTTGGACGAGCGCGACCTGCTCTCGGAGTTCGAGCAGACGGTGTTCGGCGACGACGCCGAGACGCTGCTCGGACGGGACGACCTCTCGCCGACCGAGGGCGACGAGGAGACGACCGACCACCCGCCGATTCACCCGACGCCGGACTTCCCCGACCGGAACAAGCTCTCCGAGGACGAGTGGGAGGTGTACGAGCTCGTCGTGCGGCGCTTCTTCGCGACGCTCGCCGAGCCCGCGGTCTGGCAGCACCTGCGCGTCGTCGCGGATGCGGACGGCGAGTCCCTCAAAGCGAACGGCAAGCGCCTCCTCGAAGAGGGCTACCACGCGGTCTACCCGTACTTCAACACGACCGAGAACTACGTGCCGGACGTCGACGAGGGCGAGCACGTCGACCTCACTGACCCCCGGATGGAGGCCAAGCAGACCCAGCCGCCGCGCCGGTACGGCCAGAGCCGACTCATCGAGACCATGGAGGACCTCGGGGTCGGGACGAAATCGACTCGCCACAACGTGATTGAGAAGCTCTACGACCGCGGCTACATCGAGGGCGACCCGCCGCGCCCGACGACGCTGGCGAAGGCGGTCGTGGAGGCCACCGAGGAGTACGCCGACCTCGTGGTCAGCGAGCAGATGACCAGCGAACTGGAGGGCGACATGACCGCCATCGCCGAGGGCGAGAAGTCCCTCGACGAGGTCACCGCCGAATCCCGCGAGATTCTGGACCGGGTCTTCGACGAACTCACTGACTCCCGCGAGGAAATCGGCGACCACCTCCGCGACTCCCTGAAGGCGGACAAGACGCTCGGGGAGTGCCCCGAGTGTGGTGACACGCTGCTCGTGCGGCGCTCGCGGACGGGCTCGTACTTCGTGGGGTGCGACGGCTACCCCGAGTGTCGGTTCACGCTCCCGCTGCCCTCCACGGGCGAACCGCTCGTCTTGGAGGAGACCTGCGAGGAGCACGGGCTCCACGAGGTGAAGATGCTCGCAGGCCGGGACACGTTCGTCCACGGCTGCCCGCTCTGTGCGGCGGAGGAAGCCGAGGAGAGCGAGGACCGCGTCATCGGCGCGTGTCCCGAGTGTGGTGCCGAGGAGGGGGGAGAACTCGCAATCAAACAACTCCAGACCGGTAGCCGGCTCGTCGGCTGCACGCGCTACCCTGACTGCGACTACTCGCTCCCCCTGCCGCGTCGCGGCGACATCGAGATTACCGACACCTACTGCGACGAGCACGACCTCCCCGAACTCGTCGTCCACGATGGCGACGACGACGAACCGTGGGAACTGGGTTGTCCCATCTGCAACTACGAGGAGTACCAGGAGCGCCAGCGCAAGCAGGGCGTCGAGGCGCTGGACGGCATCGGCCCTGCGACGGCGGAGAAACTCGAAGAAGCGGGTATCGAGGACGTCGGCGACCTGGCGAGCGCGGACGCCGACGAGCTCGCCGAGACGGTGTCGGGCGTCAGCGAGGAGAACGTCCGCGAGTGGCAGGCGCAGGCGGACTAGCGGTCAGGCTTCTCTGAACTCGCCGCTCCCGCACGCGGGGCAGTTCAACCGCTGGCGCTCGTAGCGGGCCGCGCAAATCCCGCACTCGAATTCAGTGGGCGAGTCCTCCACGCGTTGCCGGAGCTGTTCCACGACGCTCATGTTACAAGTTACCACACAACGAAGGAATAAATAGATTTTGGCGACCGTTGGCTATTTTGGAATAGAGGAAGATGTATCGGTACGTATGTGGGTATTGTTGGTTGTATAGGTACTGTCTACACTATTCCCAAAACGTTTGATTACTACTTCTGTAGCAGAATGCGGGAGACTACGTGCGCGCGGCGAAGCGGGTAAGTGGACGCCCGCGCAAGTAGCAGGCGTGCGTCTCGACGACTACATCGAGGGACTCCAGCCCGACGAGTCCGCCCAGCGACGCCAGCTCGCCGAGGAGAAGTCCTACGAGGTGCTGGACTACCTCGACGACGTCGAATCCGGGTTCGAGTCCGCCGTACAGGGGGACACGCTCGTCGGCGCGACCGCGCCGTCGGTGTTCGTCGGCAGGTCGTCGTATCCGAACGTCTCCGCGGGCATTCTCTCGCCGGTCGCGGGCGGCGCGGACCCCGAGGAGTACGCGACCAGCGGCGAGTGGTACCAGCAGGGCCTGGACATCGACAACGTGCTCCAGTACCGGACGGGCCTGCTGAACTCGCGGCGCTCCGCGAACGTCAACGTCCACGACGTCTGGGACGGCTTCGTCGGCACGCAGCGCGAGGTCGCGATGGCCGATCGGCCGGTGGACGTCGAAATCGGGCTCTCCGACACGCCGGACTTCGACGCCAGCGAGTACACGAACCCCGCGGCGAACGCGCCCTCCGGCCCGAACGCGAGTGCGGAGTCCGCGGCGCTCACGGAGAACCCCCACGTGCCGCGGTACGTCGAGAAGACCCTGGAGGACGACGACTGGGCGGCGGAGGGCGCGATGACGTATCTCTACCGCCGCGGCTTCGACGTCTACGACATCAACCGCGTGCTCTCCGTGGGCGCGCTCGGGCAGGCCGACCACCGCCGGCTCGTCCCGACGCGGTGGTCGATTACGGCCGTCGACGACACGATTGGGCAGTTCCTCCGCGGGAAGATTCGGGACAACCCCAGCGTGAACCGCGTCACCGTCCACGTCAACGAGTACATGGGGAACCGCTACTGGGTGGTGCTCGCGCCCGGCTCGTGGGAGTACGAGCTCGTGGAGATGAAGGCCCCGGGCAGCATCTGGAACCCGGACCCCGCGGGCGACATCTGGATGGCGTCCGCCAGCGAGGGCTACGAGGGTCGCTCGGGCTACGTCGACGAGACCGCGGGCGCGTACTACGCGTCCCGCCTCGGCGTGCTCGAACACCTCGACAGCATCGGCCGGCAGGCGAAGGCGCTCGTGCTCCGCGAGGTCAGCGACGACTACTGGGCACCCGTCGGCGTCTGGCAGGTCCGGGAGAGCGTCCGCAACGCATTCGACACCGAGCCGGGCGAGAGCCAGTCGTTCCACGGCGCCGTCCGGGAAGCCGTCGACCACCTCCCCGTCTCGCTGGGCGCGCTGCGCCGCAAGTCCAGCATGGTCGCGGGCGTCCAGAGCGACCTCTCGGAGTTCTCGTAGCCCGCGATTCGGGGGTTCGTTTATGCCGTTACCCGGCCAACAGCACCGCATGGTCCCTGCATTCGTCGGCGGCCTCCCCGGTGGCATGGAGTTCGCGGTCATCTTCCTGATGCTGGTGTCGTTCGCAATCGCCGCGTTCGTGGTCGTCGCGGTCGGCAGAATGGCGTTCGGCGGCGGCAGCGACGACCAGCGCGTCGCAGAACTAGAGGCGCGGGTCGCGGAACTCGAAGCCGAGCTCGCCGAGGAGCGACAGGACGACGAGCAGTAGGTCGCCGCGCGTCGCTGCCGCAGTCACGGGTTTTTTCGCAGCCGGCCCCGAACCGCCAGCCATGAGCGCTGTCTCTACTGGCCGCCCACGACTGCGCGCGGTCCTCGTCGCGTTCGGCGTCGCCCTCCTCGGTTTCGCGCTGGCGATTCCAGCAGGCCTCGTCGTCGGGAGCGTCTACACGGTCGCCACGGGCAACCAGATCGGTCCGGTGGCGAGTCTCGGCGTCTCGATGGTCTCGCTGCAGGGCATCGCGTTCCCGGCGGCCGCGTGGGTGTACGTCCGGCGGCGCGGGCTCTCGTGGGACTACGTGCCTGCCTCCGTCCCCGACCTCGACGACTTCAAGTACGTCGTCGGCGCGTACGTCGCCGCGTTCGCCGCGCTGTACGCCATCAGTGTCGTGCTCGCGCTCACCTCCACGGAAGCCGCGACGAACACGGGTGCGACGACCGCGCTCGAACACCCCGAAATCATTCCGTACCTGATTCCGCTCCAGTTGCTGCTCATCGGCCCGGGCGAGGAACTCCTCTTCCGCGGCATCATCCAGGGCCGGCTCCGCGAGCGCTTCGACGCGTGGCCCGCTATCGTCGTCGCATCGCTGGCGTTCGCGCCCGCACACATCCTCGCGCTCTCCGGCGGCCCGACGGCCGTCCTTGTCTCCATTAGCGTGCTGTTCGTGCCCAGCGTGCTGTTCGGGTACACGTACGAGAAGACCGGGAACATCGCCGTCCCCGCGCTCACGCACGGCCTCTACAACGCCACGCTGTTCACGCTGATGTACGTCGCGGTGACGTACGCGCCGGAAGCAACCGGCGAAGCGACATCGCTGCTCGCGTTCTAGTCGGCGGTTTCGAGATTTGCGAACGCTTCGTCGACGTACTCGCCGGTCTCCGCGACGATTTCCGCCCACGTCTCGTCGTCGGGCGCCATCCCGAGCAGTCGCGCGATGCGCATGATGGAGACGTGGTAGACGCGCTGTTTGCCGGGTTCCTCCTGCCAGACCACGACGTTGCACGGGAACAGCGCGCCGATTTTGTTGTCGCTGGCGTCCAGCGCCCTATCCGCGACCTCGGGGTTGCACGCGCCCAGCACGTAGTAGGGGTCGCGGTCCGCGTCGTCGGACTGCGGCCGACTGCCTGAGGCGCTTTGCGCCTCTCTGTCGACTTTCTCGTTGAGGAGCTCCGAGGGCGAGAACTCCGCGGGGAACCCGAAGCCGGCCTCGGAGAACGCCTCGCGGACGTGCTCGACGGCTTCCTCGTGGTCCATCGCCAGCACCGCCTGCTCCTCGCCGTACTCCTCGGGGTCGATGTCGCTGGGGTCATTCGGCAGCATACCCGGTAGTCCGAGCGCCGCGAAGATAAAGCCCGGCAAGCCAGCAGCGCGCTCGCCCACACTCCGACCTGCTACTCGCCCCAGTCGAACGCCGCGCTCGGGCCGCCGTCGGTGGCGGCAGCACTCGTGCGTCCGTCGCTGTTCGCACCAGCATCCCCGTCTGTGCCCCCGCCGGCGTCCTCCAGCACCTCGAACTCGCCGAGCAGCGCCGCGAGGTCTTCCGTGCGCTCCGCGAGCGCGGCCATCCGCTCGGCGACCTCGTCGGTCGCCGCGGTCTGCTCGTCGGCCGCCGCCGCGACCGTCTGTGCCTCAGCGGCGGTCTCTTCGCTGACGCTGCCGACCTCGTCGACCATCAGCGCGACGTCGCTGGTGGACTCGGCGCCCTGCTCGGTCGCCGCCGAAATCTCCTGCACGGCGGCGTTCACGTCCGTGACCTCGTCGACGATGGCGTCGAATTCGCGGAGCACGGTCTCGGCGTTCGCTATCTTCTCGTCGACCTCGTCGTTGACGTCGTCGATGGCGGCCACCGCCTCGTCGGCCTGCTCCGTCACCTCCGTGACGAGCGCGGAGATGTCGCCCGCCTGGTCGCTGGTTTCCGCCGCGAGCGTCTTCACCTCGTCGGCGACGACGGCGAACCCGTCGCCCTCGGCGCCCGTGCGCGCGGCCTCGATGGACGCGTTCAGCGCGAGCACGTTCGTCTCTTCGGCGATGTCCTCGATAACGGCGGTGATGCCGTCGATGCGGTCGACGGCGTCCGCCAGCGACGCCACCGTCTCCGCGACTGCACGGCTCTGCTCGCGGAGGTCGTGGAGTTCCTCGATGGTTTCCTCGACCTGCTCGCGGCCGGCTTTCCCGCGGTCGGCCGCGGATTGGGCGGTCTCGGCCACGTCGTCCGCACTCGCCGCAATTTCCTCGACCGACGCCGACAGCGTGTCCATCTCCGCGGCGACGTCGTTCAGGCGGTCGGTCTGCTGGGCGGCGCCCGCCGCAATTTCGTCCACGGAACTGCTCACTTCCGCGCTGTGCTCGGCGACGTCCGCGACCCGGCGGTCGGTCTCCCGGGACGTTGCGAGCACGTCGTCGGCGAACGACTGGATGTCCGCGACCGTGTCCCCCAGCGTCCCAACGAGCGCGTCGAAGTCCTCGACGACTTCGCGGTGCTCGGTGCCGACGTCAAGTCCCTCGGCGTCGATTGTCGCCGTCAGGTCGCCGCGCTGGGCAGCCTCCGTCGCCACCGACAGCGCGTCCACGAGCCGTTCGAGGCGCGCGGACTGCGCTTCGAGCTCGTCGGTCTTCGCCTCCAGCTCGCGCGTGTACGTCTCCATGCTGTCGGCCATCGCCGCGATGCTGTCCCCGAACTCGCCGGGCACCTCTTCGTCGAGCGCGGGGTCGTCGAACGCCTGTCGTGCGAGCGCGTCGGCCTGCCGGGACGCCGCCGCGAGGTTCGCCTGCATCTCCTCGAACGACCCCACGAGGTTCGCAATTTCGTCGCGGCGGTCGCTGTCCGGGACGTCGACGTCCTCGAACTCGCCCGCGGCAATCTCGGAGGCCGCCGCGTCGAGCGCGACCAGCGGCTCCACGAAGTCGCGCTTGGCGACGAGGTACGTGTTGTAGAACGCGACCGCCGACAGCACCAGCATCGCCGCGACGCCCGCGACCTGTACCGTTCCGCCCGCGAACAGGGCGAACGCCCCCATCGCGACCGCGCTCGCGAACTGCAGGCCGACCGCGGTCAGCATCTTCCGCTCGACCGACCCGTCCGCGCCGGCCAGCGCTATCGACCGCCAGAGCAGCGACTCGTACGTCCCCCGGAATGTCATGCCCGCGGCTTCGCGGGGACTCGTAAAAGGCAGCGACGGTGATTCCCAGAATCTCGGAGCTCGCTACTCGGTCGGCACGGGGCCGGTGCCGACGACTTCCCGGACGGCGTCCTCGAACTCGCGGCGCGTCTCGAAGTACGTGATGTCGACGTCTTCGAGGAGCGCTTCGAGTTTCTGGGAGCCGTCGGGCGTCCGGACGACCGAATCGCCCTCCTTGCGGGCGACCTCGCTCTTCTGCTGGGCCCACGTCAGTCGGGACGCCACGCGCGACAGCGGCGCGCCCTCGACCGGCTCGCCCTCGCCGAGTTCGACGGCGGGTTCCTCGTCCTCGTCGGTCTCGTCAGCCATACCCGGCGATTCGAGGGGGCGTGGATTCAACCTTTCGGAGCGTGGCCGAGCAACGCGAGGCCACGTTATGGCGAGCGGTGACCGCAGGGAACCGCGAGCAGCGTAGTCGAGAGTCACCGACCGACCCGCGAGCAGCGAGCCCTCCCGTCGCCCGCGCCGTCGAACGTCTGACGTACTGTTTTTACCCTGCACGTCTAACGGCCACGCATGACCAGCCTGGGGGAGACCTACGACCGGCGCGCGGGCGAGGCCAGCCAGCGACGCGTCTACCTCGGCACCGGCCTGTTCGCCGCGGGCGCGCTGCTCGTCGTCGGGGGGATTCTCGCCGGCGCGACGGGGCTCCTCATAAACAACGGCTTCGGGCAGTACGAGAGCCGGGAGATCGCGGGCATCCTCGCGGGATTGGGCGTCCCCGCGGTGTTCGTCGGCATCTTCACGGTGCTGCCCGCGAGCCGCGTCCAGCGCGCTGCCGCGGCCGTCGGTGCGGGCCTGACCGTCCTCGGCGTGATGTTGTTCCGGGCGACGTACCCGTACCTCTACGTCCCGAACTCGGGCGGCGTCCCGTCGACGGCGACGCTGGCGTTCGTGCTCGTCTACGCGGCCGGCATCATCACGACGTTCTGGTGTCTGTTCACCGCGGTCGCGACGTTCAAGACGCGCAACGACCCGGGCGGCAGCGTCACGCTCACCGTCACGAAGGACGGCGAGACGCACACCGTCGAGGTGCCCGCCGACGACGTCGAGAGCGCCCGCGAGAAACTCGCGTCCGGGAGTTTCGGCGGCGTCGGCGTCTTCGGTGGCGTCGAGGACCCCGACGAGCGCACTCGCGCGAACGCGTCCGAACCGAAGCCGTCGTCCCCGTCCACGCAGACAGAGTCGACGCCTGGCGCGTCCCCCTCGGTCTCGGACGGCGGCGCGGCCACCGACGACATCGCCTCGCCGCTCGACGACGCGGGCGACTCGCCCTCCGCGGGCGGCCCGACGCCGGACAAGTACTGCGGGAACTGCGCGCACTTCGAGTACGCCGGCAACGACGGCATGCAGCCGTACTGCGGGCTCTACGAGGAGGAGATGGCCGACATGGAAGCCTGCGAGTGGTGGGAGCGCAACGACCAGTAGTTACAGTTCTTCGAGCCGCACTTCGACGTCGTCCCAGTGACTGCCCTCCCAGAAGTACTGCCCGCAGTCCTCGCACTGCCAGACGGGCGAAGCGTCGTCGGGGACGTACTCCGGGAATTCGTTTCCTTCTCCATCGACTTCGTGGAGTTCGCCGTTGCACGCGCCGCAGCGCTCGCCCGGCGTCGGTGTCAGGTCCACGCCCGCGGCGGCGACTTCGCGGAGCTGGGCGTCGATGTCTTTGGACTCGACGAGGACGCTCTCGGGCGCTCGCTCGGCCAGTTTGCGGTCCCGCGTGACGAGCACGCAGTCCTCGCGGGCGGCGAGGTCACGAATCGCGTCGTCGTCCTCGACCCCCCGGTCCAGACAGTACGCGGCGTCGTGCCCGCACATCCGCAGAATGCGCGCGAGACTGCCGAGCATCGCGTCGAGCAGTAGTTTCACGAGTCGAGGAATTCGCGGAGGCCGTCCGCGTCCCGGGCGTTCAGCACGTCGCTGGCTTCCGCCCAGCCGCGGCGCGCGGTGTGGACGCCGTACTCGATGTAGTCGTACTCGCTGGTGGAGTGGGCGTCCGTGTTGACTGATATCGTCGCGCCCGCGTCGACGGCTGTCTGGACGACGCTTCCCCAGAGGTCGAGGCGGTGCGGGTTGCTGTTGATTTCGAGTGCGGTGCCGGCCTCCGCGGCGGCCTCCGCGAGCGCATCGGGGTCGAACTCCATCGCTGGACGGTCGTTGATGAGCCGGCCCGATGGGTGGCCGAGAATGTCGACGTGCTCGTGTTCGACGGCCGCAATCAGGCGCTCGGTCTGGTCGCCGCCGTCCTCCCCGAGGCCGCTGTGGGGGCTCGCAATCACGACGTCGAGGTCCGCGAGCACGTCGTCGCTGATGTCGACGACGTTCCCGTCGGTGTCGACGTTCGCCTCGATGCCGTGGAAGACGGTGATGTCGGCGTCCTCGCGGGCGGCCTCGATTTCGTCGACCTGCTCGTGGATGTCCGCGTCGGAGAGCCCGCTGTCCCCGAACACGCCCGGGCCCTCCGCGTGGTCGGTGATAGCGACGTAGTCGTGGCCGAACTCCGCGGCCCCCTCGACCATCTCGCGGGCCGTGAGGTCGCCGTCCGACCACTCCGTGTGCGCGTGCACGTCGCCGCGTACGTCGCCTTCCTCGATTAAGTCCGGGAGGTCGCCGGCGGCCGCAGCGTCGACCTCGCCGCGGTCCTCGCGCATCTCCGGCGGAATCAACGGCAGGCCGAGCGCGTCGTAGACGGCGTCCTCGGTTTCGCTGGCGAGCCGCTCGCCCACGCGCTGCCTTCCGTCGGCCCGCTGGTCCGACGACGTTCGCGAACCGTCGGTTCCTTCACCCGCGTCCGGGTCCTCCACGTCCGAGACGTCGAAGACGCCGTACTCGTTGACCTTCTTGTCCTGGTCGATGGCGTGGTTGCGCAGCGTGATGTTGTGGTCCTTGCTGCCCGTGAAGTACTGCAGCGCCGACCCGAACTCCTCGTCGACGACGACGCGGAGGTCGATGCGGAGCTGGTTCGACCGCACGCTCGTCTTCGTCGGCCCCAAGTCGAGGGTTTCGTCCACGCGGTCCCACCCCGTCAGCGCCTCGCCGACCGTCTCGCCGGCGTCGCTGGCGACGAGCACGTCCACGTCGCCGATAGTCTCGCGCCACCGCCGCGTCGACCCCGCAACCTCGACGCGCCCGACGGCGTCGAGGTCCGCGAGGAACGACCGCACGTCCTCGGCGATGGGGCGGCCGTTCCCCAGGAGTTCGCGCTCCTGGGCCTGCCGCGCGAACCCGATGTGGTCGAGGATGTTCTGCTCGGTCTTCGGTCCGAACCCCTCGACGTCCTGAATCTCGCCCGCCCGCGCGGCGTCTTCGAGGTCGTCCAAGGTCTGCACGCCGAGCGCGTCGTAGAGCTTCTTGACGGTCTTCGGCCCGACCCCCTCGACGGAGGTCAACTGTTCGATGTCCACCGGGAGCTTCTCGCGCTCCGCCTCTACCTCCTCGATTTCGCCGGTCTCGACGTACTCCACGACCTTCGACGCGATGGCGTCGCCGACGCCCTCAATCTTCTGGACGGCGTCGCTACCCTCCGCCGCGAGGTCCTCGACGGCTTCGGGGTAGTCCCGGATATTCGACGCCGCGCGCCGGTACGTGTTCGGCTTGTAGCCGACGTCCTGGGCCTCCAGCAGGTCGGCGTACGCTTCGAGCACGCTCGCGACCTCGTTGTTCCGGCTCATCGCTTGATGCCCTCCTCGTTGTCGTGGCCCAGCGCCTCCTTCAGGAACGAGAACCAGCGCTTCTTGTCCGCGCGCTCGCTGGCCTCGATTTCCGCCTCGATGCTCGTCGTCCCCAGCGATTCGAGCGCGTTCAGCGCCCGCTCGATGCCGATGATGGCGTTCACGAGTTCCTCGCCCTCCTCCCGCGTGATGTCCGCGTCTTCGAGGCGCTCGCGGCGCTGCAGCCGCTCCCGGCGCAGCAGCTTCTTCGCTTCCTGAATGTCCTCGCGGCGCTCGGCCGGCACCGTATCGAGTTTCTTCACCTCGAAGACGAACTCCCGTAACTCGAACTCCTCGCCCTGCACGTCGAGCGTGTCCGGAATCGACGCTCCCACCGTCGCGGCCTCCCGGTCGACGCGTTCGAGGAGCTGCTTCCGCTCGAACTCGCGCATACTCGTGTTACCGCCGGCTCCCGCAAAAGCCCCCCGGCTACTTCGACCCGAACTCGAACTATTCGGCTCTGGGTCTGCTTCCACCCGGGTATAGAAAGCCCCGAGGCTGTAGACTCGGTGCGCTCGCTGCGCGCGCTCCCTACGGTCGCGTGCTTGCTTCACGCGCCTTCGTCTACCGGGCGGTCGGCTCCGCCGACCGCCTCATGCCGTGGCGGCGAAGCCGCCACTCGAGCCTCGCCCCTTTCAGTCCCACCCACTACCGGCTGACCAACCGGCGGCGGGTGGACTGAAAGGGGCGGCGAGCTCGCGCTTGCTTGGTCGTCTCGCGACGCAAGCACCGCAGGCACGAGCGTAGCGAGTGACGAGGAGCACAGCGAGCGAACGACCGCGAATGCGTGGCCGACCGGAGGGAGGCCACGGAAATCGCGAACGGAGAGCGTAGCGACCCGTGAGCGAGCCCGCCGGGGCTTTCGAGGTGTCGTAGGCAACGAGGCCGTAGCAGACAACGAAGCCGTCACAGGCAACGAAGCCGTGTAGGTATCGAAGCCGTCGCCCGCGAAACAATCCGTACGGAGGCCCGAGACCCAAAACGATAACCACGCGCCCACCCAACCGCCGGTAATGGCGACGTGTGACCGGTGTGGCGAGCAGGAGTCGATGCCGTACCAGTGTCGGCTCTGCGGCGGCACGTTCTGTTCGAACCACAGGCTCCCGGAGAACCACGACTGTCCGGGCCTCGACGAGTGGAACGACCCCGGCGGCGTCTTCGACAGCGGGTTCGACGACAGCGTAGGCCAGTCCCAGGACAGCGGCGGGTTCGCGGCGAAAGTCCCGTTCGACACGGGACCGGGCGGCGTGCTCGGCTACTTCCGCGGGAACGTCTCGTTCGCGCTGCTCGCGGTGATGTGGCTGACGTTCGTGCTGCAGTACGCGGTCGCCCCCGCGCTGGGCGTGGAGGCGTACAGCCCGCAGTGGTTCAATATTTTCACCATCAACACGACGGAGCCGCTGGCCGTCTGGACGTGGGTGACGTCGGTGTTCGCCCACGGCGGCTTCGGCCACATCGTGTTGAACAGCATCGTGCTGTACTTCTTCGGCCCCGTGGTCGAGAAGCGCATCGGCTCCGGGAAGCTCGTGGGGCTGTTCGTGGTCGCGGGCGCGCTCGCCGGCCTCGCGCAGGTCGGCGCGGCGCTCGTGATGAACCCCTCGTGGTACGGCCAGCAACTTACACAGTTTACCGGCTCCGCGGTGCTCGGCGCGAGCGGTGCCATCGCGGCGCTGATGGGCGTGCTCACGGTGCTGAACCCGAACCTCCGCATCTACCTCTACTTCATCATCCCGATGCCGCTGTGGCTCGCGACGCTTTTGTTCGCGGGCTACTCCATCTTCGTCTCGACGGTCGGCGGCGGCATCGGTGCGGGCGGCGTGGCGCAGTTCGCGCACCTCGCCGGCCTCGGCATCGGCCTGCTGTACGGCGTGAAGCTCAAGCGCGAGGGCGAGCGGGCACCCAAGCAACTCCAGTTCGGCGGCCCCGGTGGGCCGGGCGGCCCGGGCGGCCCCGGCCGCCGGCGACCCTGACATGGAGGTCGTTCGCCCCGAGTTCCTCCCGGACCCGGACCGCTCCCACGAGGAGATGGAAGCCCTCCAGCGCGAGATAGCGGCGACGGCGTCCTTCGAGGACGACTTCGACTTCGACGTCGCGGACATCGAACTGGACGAGTCGCCGACGGACGCGCCGACGGCGGCGGGGAGCGTCGGCGAACAGGTCACGCTCACCGACAGCGACGCGCCCGTGGTCGTCGGCGTCGACCAAGCGTTCGTCGGGGACGACTACTCCGTGAGCGCCGCGGTCGCGATTCGAGACGGCCGCGTCGTCGAGCGCGCCGCGGGCCGCGCGGAACTGGAAGTGCCCTACATTCCCGGACTGTTGGCGTTCCGCGAGGGCGACGCCATCGTGGACGCGCTCGAATCGCTCTCCGTAGAGCCGGACGTGCTCGTGCTCGACGGGAGCGGCCGCATCCACTTCCGGCAGGCCGGCCTCGCGACGCACGTGGGCGTGCTCTTCGACGTTCCTGCCGTGGGCGTCGCGAAGAACCTGCTCTGCGGGACGCCCCGAGAGCCACTCGACGAACCGCTGCCGGAGGGCGCTCGCGTCGCCATCGAGGCCGACGACTCGATGGACGCACCCGAGGGGACCGTCGTCGGGTACGCCTACCAGTCCCGGCAGTACCCCAACCCCGAGAAGCGCCACGTCAACCCGCTCATCGTGAGTCCCGGCCACCGCGTCAGCGCCGAGACCACCGTGGACGTCGTAGAGGCGACCTGCACGGGGTACAAGCTCCCCGCGCCGACGCGGCTCGCGGACGCGTACGCCGACGACCTGAAGGACTGACCACGCGCGGACTACTCAACTGTTAACTGCGGGGGCAACGACCCACCGGGCATGGAGAAGGTCGCACTCGTTACGGGGTGTTCGTCGGGCATCGGCGCGGCAACCGCCCGATCGCTGCTCGCCGAGGAGTGGACGGTCGTCGCGACCGCCCGGGACACCGACGACCTCGCGGCGCTCGCCGACGAGGGCTGTGAGACTGCCGAGCTCGACGTCACGAAGCCCGCGCAGTGCCGGAACGTCGTCGACGAGGTCGTCGCGGACCACGGCCGACTGGATTGTCTCGTGAACAACGCCGGCTACGCCCAACTCGGGCCGCTGGAGGACATCCCTACCAGAGAGCTCCACCGGCAGTTCGACGTGAACGTCTACGGCCCGCACCGCCTGATTCGCGCCGCGCTCCCACACATGCGCGAGCGCGAGGACGGCACCATCGTCAACGTCTCCAGCGTCTCCGGACGCGTCGCGACGCCGGGGATGGGCGCGTACAACGGCTCGAAGTTCGCGCTCGAAGGGATGAGCGACGCGCTCCGCGCGGAGGTCGCGCCCGACGACGTCGACGTCGCCATCGTCGAACCCGGACCGGTCGAAACCTCGTTCTCGGAGCGCGTCGAAGCGGAAATCGAGGGCCTGGACCGCAGCGGCGCCTACGAGAAGATCTACTCGTTCTTCGAGGACGCCAGCGCGGTCAACGGCGTCGGCGCGGTCCCGCCCGAGAAAGTCGCGGAAGTCATCACGGAGGCCGCGGTCAGCCCCGACCCGAAGTCGCGGTACCCCGTCGGGACGCCGGGTCGCGTCGGCGTGCTCGCACGCTTCCTCCCGGACCGCTGGTTGGACGCCGGCTACCGGCTGCTCCACCGCTTCGCCTGACTACTCGTCGAGACAGGCCGCGACGACGCGCAGCGGACGCTCGCCCCGCACTTCGTCGGCGAGCAGCGGGACGCGAGCCACGTCGTAGTTTCTGAACAGTTCCTGGGCGTCCGCGAGCGCGGCTTGCTGGACGTCCCAGCGGCGCGCGCAGAACTCACAGCCCTCGTGGTTCGGCGCGACGAACGCGTCGCCGGGGACGTCCGCGGCGTCTGCCAGCGGCTCCATCACGCGGTTGACGACGACGGTCCCCACGGGAACGCCGAACTCGTCGAGGCGGTCGGTGAGCCGTTGGGCTTCCAGCACGCTCATCTCCTCGGGCACGAGCACGACGCGGAAGTCGGTTCGTGCCGGGTCCGTGAGCACGTCACGGAGCCGTTCGACGCGCTCCTCGACGGCGTCGAGGTTCCCGAAGCCGGGCTGTTCGTCCTCGCCGTCGCCCTGTCCGAACATCCCCGTGAGGTCGTCCATCATCCCGCCGAAGCGGTCGCGCAGCTGCATCATGCGGCCGACCATCGAGTCCAACACCTCCGGGAGTTCCAGCAGTCGGAGCGTGTGGCCCGTGGGCGCGGTGTCGACGACGACGCGGTCGAAGCGCTCGTCGTCCATGTATTCGAGGAGGAGTTGAACCGCGGCGGCCTCGTCTGCGCCGGGCATCATCGCGCCGTCGTCGCCAGCGCCGCCCGCGCCGCCGAGCAATTCGTCGAGACCGCCCGTGAATCCGCCGTCCTGCCCGAACATGCCGGCCTGCGAGAGCGCGTCGTCGGGGTCGATTTCGACCGCCCACAGCGGGCTGTCCTCGCGCACCTTCGCGGGCCGGCTCGGCACGTCGAACTCCAGCGTGTCCGACAGCGAGTGCGCGGGGTCCGTCGACACCACGAGCGTGGCGGTGCCGTCGTTCGCGCTCGCCAGCGCGGTCGCCGCCGCCATCGTCGTCTTCCCCACGCCACCCTTTCCGCCGTACAGCACGTACTCGGCGGTGTCGCTGACTACCCCGGGGTCGAGGGAGTCGACCGCCTCGACCTCGATTTCGTCCATACACGGAGTGGACGACCCAGCGGGGTCAATCCGTCGGTCGCGGTCCTCACGGGCAGCGTCCCGAACGTCTTGGCCGGAGCAGTTTTCCGCGCAGAGCGTGACACTAGCCCGCATGGAGGGCGTACTGAACGAGCGCACGGCGACCGTGCACAAGAAGGGGGTGGAGAACCCCTACAGCCGGACGAAGTGTGGCGCGACCAACGACGTGGGCCACGACGACATCCGGACGGTCGCCGTCGAGCGCGCGCTCGACGACTTCGACGCCTGCCGCTGCGGGCGGTGTTTCTCGGACGCGGGCGGCTACTGAGCTACCGGTCCGCGAAGTAGGCCGCGAGCCGGTCGGCCGCTTCCTCGGCGCGTGGTGTGACGAGCGCGAACCGCAGCCACTCCTCGCGCGCGGTCCCGAACTCGGAGCCGGGCATCCCCGCGACGCCGGCCTCGTCGATGAGCTCGAACGTGTTCTCCAGCGTGCCGGGGAACTCCGGGAAGCGCGCGAGCACGTAGAAACTGCCGTCGGGCTCGGTGTACTCCGCGCCCGCGTCGTCCAGCGCCGACGTGAACGTGTCCACGCGCTCTCGCAGCGTCTCCCGGGTCTGCTCGTAGTACTCCGGCTCGGTCTCGCGGAGCGCGTGCAGGACGGCGGCTTGCCCCGGGCGCGTCGTTGCCACGTTCGTCAGCATGTGCCGGGACTTCATCGGCTCGACGTGGCGCTCGGGCACGATGCAGTACCCCACCCGGAACCCCGTGATGGCCAGCGACTTCGAGAACGCGTTCACGACGATGCGGTGCTCCGACTCGAATTCCAGCGCGGAGGTGAACCGCCCGGAGAAGTCGAAGTGGTCGTACACCTCGTCGCTGACGAGGATGGCGTCGTACTCCTCGGCGACGGCGACGAGTTCGCGCATCGTCTCCTCGCTGTACACCGCACCTGTGGGGTTGTTCGGCGTCGTCGCCATGATGCACGCCGTGTCCTCGCTGGCGGCGGCGCGCACGTCAGCGGGGTCGAGGCTCCCGTCTTCGGCCGTTTCGACGAACACCTGCTCGCCGCCGAGCATGTTCGTCTTCCCCGGGTAGTAGGGGTAGACCGGGTCGGTCATCACGACTTCGTCGCCCGCGCCGCGTTCGAGCGCGCGCCCCATCCCGAGGTAGTTCGCCTCGCCCGCGCCGTTCGTGACGATGACCTGCTCGACGGGGACCTGTCGGCGCGCCGCGATTTCCTCGCGGAGCTCCCGGAGCCCCTCGCTGGGCGGGTACTGGAACTGGCGGCCGCCCGTGTCGGCGTACTCGTGGAGGCCCTCCGCGAGCGCAGGCGGCGACCCCCAGTCGGGGTTCCCCGAGACCATGTTCACCACGTCGGTGTCTGACTTCACCGCGTACTCCATCACGCGGAAGAACAGCGGCTCCTCGTACTCCATACACCAGCGTCTCCGTCCCGCCACGTGGCTCTTTCGCCCGCGGAAACGGGCGGCAGTTGCCGGTACTGTGCGGTTGATTCGCCGGCCGGCCGTCGGTCCATCCATGACCGACTACACTGCACGCGTCCGCGAGTACTACGACGCCGTGGACGCCGACCGCATCGACGACCTTCTCGCCCTGTTCGACGACGACGTCGTCTACGACCGGCCGGGGCAGCCGCCAATCGAGGGCAAGGCCGACCTCGAAGCGTTCTACCGCGAGGGCCGCCCGCTCGAAGACGGCAGTCACACCGTCCACGACGTGCTCGTGGACGGGTCTCGTGCGGCCGTCCGTGGGACGTTCTCGGGCGTGCAGGACGGCGAGCCGGTCGAGTTCGGCTTCGCGGACGTCCACGTCTTCGAGAACGGTCGCATCGCACAGCGTTACACGTACACCGACCGCGACACCGTCTAACGCCACCACCTTCTTGCTCGCCGGCGCGGTAGCCCCGAGCATGCGCGAGTACGCCGCCGACCCGCCGATAGAGGAGGAACTCAACGACGTGCTCCCGGAGGCCGGCCACACCGTCGCGACCGCCGAATCCTGTACCGGGGGGCTCATCGGGTCGCTGCTGACCGACGTATCGGGGTCCAGCGACTACTTCGACCGCGCGCTGGTGACGTACACGTACGACGCCAAACTCGACACCGGGGTCTCCCGCGAGGCGCTGGACGAACACGGCGCCGTCAGCGAGCCCGTCGCCCGACAGATGGCGCAGGCGACCCGCGACGCCGCCGGCACGAGGTGGGGCGTCTCCACGACCGGCATCGCCGGCCCGACCGGCGGAAGCGAGGCCAAGCCCGTCGGAACCGTCTACATCGGCGTCGCGTACGCCGGCGAGTGGGGCACGCAGTCCAGCTACACGGCCGTCGAGCGCCGGGAGTTCGACGGCACGCGCACCGAAATCAAAGAACAGGTTGCGCGGCGCGCGCTCCGCAAACTCCGCGAGGAAGTCGAGGAAGTCCGCAGGTAGCGGCCGCGTGCCGAAACGGTCACGTGGCCGCGTGCTCTCGACCCCGATAATGAACAAGGGCGACCACATCCTCAACGGCATCCTGCTCGCCATCGGGCTGGGTTACGTGCTCTATCCGTCGGGTGGCGTCGAGACGCTGCGCACCATCGCCGCCGTGCTCATTCCCGTCGTGCTGGGCGCGCTGTTCCCGGACGTCGACACCGACTTCGGGAAACACCGCAAGACCCTCCACAACATCCCGGTGCTGGCGCTCTTGTACGTCTTCCCGATGTACTTCGGGAACCTCCAGTACGTCTGGATTGGCGTCGCCACGCACTACGTGCTCGACGTCGTCGGGAGCAAGCGCGGCATCGCGCTGTTCTACCCGCTCTCCGACCAGGAGTACGGGCTGCCGGTCGGCGTCACCACGGTCTCGAAGTACGCCAGCACGGTCACCGTCGTCATCACGCTCGTCGAACTCGCGGCCATCGCGGTCGTCGTCCACGTCGCCCCGCAGTACGTTCCGACCGACGCCGTCAGCGGCCTGCTCTAGTAGACGGCGACGTCGTCGAACTCGCCGCCGTACGCGATGTGACGGGGGTGAGTGGGCTCCATGCCCGAGAGGAGGAGGCGGTCGACCTTCTCCCAGGTGTTCTCGTACGCGAGGTGGGCCTTCTCCACCAGTTCGCGCGCCCGGAACCGCGGATTCCGCTGGTGGTAGGTCCGCCGCGCCACGCCCGATGTGAGCGCGTCTACGAGGTCCGCTTCCGACTGGATGTCGGCGTCGAACTCCGTCCAGACGCCGCCCACGGTCGCCGCGCGGTGGGCGTACGAGGACGCGAACGCGGGGATGTCGTAGCCGTCAGCGAGCGCTCGCGCGCGGTCGTTGTCCCACGGGAAGTGCTTCGGGTTGTACGTCTCCACGGCGTCGACGTCCTCGCGGAACCGCTCGATTTCCGTGGCCGTCAGACTCACCGTCAGGTACTCCGGGTGAGGGGCGAGCACGGCGGCGTCTTGCTCGCGGAATGCCGCGAACGCGCCGTCCAGCGTCACGAAGTCCGGCACCGGGTCGTCGAGGCCGACCGCGAGCACGTGCTTGCGGTCCCGCCACGACCCCGTGAACACCTCGCGGCCGGGCACCACCAGTAGCTCCTCGTCCGAGTACTCGGCCGCGCGCTCGCGGGCGTCCGGCAGCCGCGTGAAGTGCGGGGCGTACACCAGCACGTCGATGCCGGCGGCCTTCGCGCGGCGGACCGCGTCGTCGTCGAGCACCTTCGCGTGGAGGTCGACCCGTGTCGTCGGCACGTGCCCGGATTCGTCAGCCGAGGATTAGCGGCTTACGGTTCCGGCCGATAAACTCCGCGCCCGCTGTTGGGCGTTCGCGGCCGTTTATGCCCGTGGCGACCCAACTGCCGGTATGAGTCTGCATCTACTCTCCGAGGACCTCGTGCCCGAGCACGCGCTCGACGTCAATCGCGACGCCCGGGACTTCGCCGAGAAATTCGGTAGATGAGCGTTAATACCCGACTAAACGGCGTCTCACTGGCGATAATTTGTCTGACAGGGCGCAGACAAATAGCGGACGGAGCGGGTTCAGTGGTCGAGAAAGCGACACAAGGTTTATTTGCGCGCTCAGGTTACAGAGAGCTATGTCTGCGTGGGAGTGCGCGATTGTCGGTTGTGGGTCGACGTTCGGGAGCGTCGAGGCGCTGTTGGCCCATCAGGTCGCGGACCACGACGCTCACGAGTGCGAAATCTGCGGGGAGACGGTCCCCGAGGGCTTCTTCGCCATCAAACACGGGCTCCGCGAGCACACGCGCGCCGAGTACGTCCGATTCTACGACGGCGACGCCGAAGCCATCCGCGAGCGCGAGCGCGTGCTCGACGACGTCGCCGAGGAACTCGACCCGTCGGTGCTCGAAGACCTTCTGAGCGACGAACCCGTCGACGTCGGCGAGGCCACCGACGCCGCGCACGCCACCACGAGCTAGCTTCTCTGGCCGCGTTCGTAAGCAATTTGCCGCGCCTCCGTGACGTCCAGCCATGCGACTCGCACGACTCCGGACCGACGACGGCCTCGTCGAGGGCGAGTACCGCGACGGCGTCGTCGCCACCGAGGATACCGAGTACGTCGTCGGCGAAGATGGCACGCTTGCGCCGCCCTGTGACCCGTCGGCGCTGTACTGCGTCGGGCGCAACTACGCCGAGACGCTCGACCAGATGGACTACGAGCGCCCCGAGCAGCCCGACTTCTTCATCAAGCCGCCGGTCTCCGTGGTCGGCCACGGCGACGACGTGCCCTACCCGACGTTCACGGACGAATTGACGTACGCGGGCGAACTCGCGGCCGTCGTCGGCGAGCGCTGCCACCGCGTCGACGAGAGCGACGTGCCGGACGTGCTCCGCGGGTTCACCGTGATGAACGACCTCGACGCGCTCGACCAGCCCGGACGCACCGCGCGCAAGGCCTTCGACGGCTCCGGGCCGCTCGGGCCGTGGATCGAGACCGACGTCGACCCGCGCGGCATCGACATGCACACCGACGTCGCGGGCGAGCGCCGTCAGGAAGCCAACACCGAACTCATGCTGTTCGACCCTTACGAGGTCGTCTCGTTCCTCTCCGAGCGGTTCACGTTCCAGCCCGGGGACGTCGTCGCGTTCGGCAGCCCCGCGAATCCGGGACTCGTCGAACCCGGCGACACCGTCGAAATCACCTACGAGGGCGTCGGCACGCTCGAAAACACCATCGTCGAATCGCAGAACTGAGCCGCGACCGCTACCGTTCTTCGGAATACGCTCGCGGCTACGCCGCTCGCGCTGCTTGAGGAGCGCTTTTAGCGCTCCTCACTGGTTTCGTGAGCGACAGCGAACGAGACGTCGAAGAACGCGTTACCGTTCTTCGGAATCCAGCACGCGAATCTGGTCGCCACGGACCGTCACGCGCCCACTTTTTGCTTCGTCGGATCGCCGGAGGCGACCACTCCTTGCAAAAACGTGGTGAAAAACGACCTGCTCGCGCCCGCCGGACGCGAGCAGTGAACCCCCTCGCTCTGCTCGGCGGACGTTACCATTCTTCGGAATACGCTCGCGGCTACGCCGCTCGCGCTGCTTGAGGAGCGCTTTTAGCGCTCCTCACTGGTTTCGTGAGCGACAGCGAACGAGACGTCGAAGAACGCGTTACCGTTCTTCGGAATCCAGCACGCGAATCTGGTCGCCACGGACCGTCACCGGAATCGGGACGGTGGCCTCGTACAGTTCGACGGTGACCTGGTCTTTGCTCTCGTCGATGCGCTGGACTTGGGCCTTCTCGCCCTTGAACGGGCCGGCGATGAGTTCGACGATGTCGCCCTCCGCGATGCCCTCGACGTCGGGCTTCGGGGAGAGGAAGTGCTCGACCTCGCTGATGCCGGATTCGCCGGGGACGAGGCTGCGGGCGTGAGGAATCTCCTCCATCACGCGCTCGATGATGTTGTGGTCGTCTGCTTCGACCATCACGTAGCTGGTGAGCGCGTCCGGTGCCAGCACCGCGTGAATCTCGTCGGCTTCGCGGTTGGCAATCATACTGGCGACGGTCTGCTCCTGGCTCGCGGTGGTCTTGACGGCGTACACGCCCATCTTATATCACCGACGTGACTGCTTCCATCACCAGGAAGATGACGAAGCCGAGCAGGCCGACCAGCAGGATGCCGGCACCGGCGATTTTCGAAATCTGGGAGAACTCCTCCCACGACGGCGTGCTCGCCAGCCGGAGCACGCGCGTATACGCGGAAAGCTCTAGGGGAACGTCCATACACGTGTAGAGTCGGCGGGCGCTCTTTTATCTATTGATGCCGCGCGAGGGGCGGCCCGCTCGTTTATCGGTGCGGGCGACGTACATCCACTGGTATGCCAGAAGAAATCCTCTTCGAGTCCGAGAGCGACCGTAGTCGCGAGGAAATCGCCACGTACCTCCGCACCGTCGCGGACAATCTCGAATCCGGCGGCGCAATCACGTTGAAAGCGAGCGGCGACGAGGTCACCCTCGACCCGCCGAGTCGCCCGACGTTCGAGGTCAAAGCCGAACGCGAGGGACCGGCCGACGGCCCGAAAGAACTGAGCGTCGAGTTCGAATTCGAGTGGCCCGAGGACGGCGAGGCAGCCGGCGAGAGCGGCGAACTCGAAATCGAGTAGTCGTAGCGGTGCGGGATGGCTGTACGGAGCGGGAGCATCAGCGCGCGTAGCGCGCTGTTCGCTGCGCGAACGGAGTGAGCGCAGGACGTTTTTAGCGTAGCTTTTTGCGAGGAGCGGTGCGCGAGCGAAGCGAGCGCACCCGACGAAGTAAAAAGGTCCTTCTACTCGACGTAGTCGATGTCGTCGATTTCGCTGTCGCCGCCGTCGGGCTCGGGTTCGGGCTCGGGCTCGGGGGCGTCGTTGCGGCCGTAAATCTGCGGGGAGGCGACGCCGGTGACGACGACCATGGTGCGCATTTCGCCGTCGAGGTCTTCGTCGATGCTGGTCCCCCAGATGATGCGGGCGTCGGGGTCGATGCGGTCGTAGAGCTGCTCGACGACGCCTTCGGCCTCTTCGATGCTCATGTCCGGTCCACCAGTCACGTTGACGAGCGCGGAGTTCGCAGAGGAGATGTCGACGTCGAGCAGTGGGGAGCGTAGCGCGCTCTTGACGGAGTCCGCAGCCTTCGCGTCGGAGTCGGCTTCACCGAGGCCGATCATGGCGACGCCGCCCTTCTCCATGACGGTGCGAACGTCGGCGAAGTCGAGGTTGACGAGGCCGGGCTTGGTGATGAGTTCCGTGATGCCCTTCACGGAGCGCATGAGGACTTCGTCCGATACTTTGAACGCTTCCCGGACGGGGAGCTTGCCGACGGAGTCCAGGAGGCGGTCGTTGGGGACGACGATGACGGTGTCGGCAACGTCGCGGAGGCGTTCGAGGCCGGCTTCGGCGTTCGTGCGGCGGACCTCGCCCTCGGCGGTGAACGGCGTAGTGACGATGGCGATGGTGAGCGCGCCGGCTTCGCGGGCGGCCTTCGCGACGACGGGCGCGGAGCCAGTACCGGTGCCGCCGCCGAGACCGGCGGTGACGAACACCATGTCCGAGCCCTCGATGGAGTCCCGAATTTCGTCCTGAGATTCGAGAGCGGCTTCCTCGCCGACCTGCGGGAGCGAGCCGGCACCTCGGCCCTGGGTCTTCTGTTGGCCCATGAGAATCTTGGTGTCGGCCTCGATTTCGACGAGGTGCTGGACGTCGGTGTTGGCGGCGACCAGCGATGCGCCGTGGATGCCCTCCTCGAACATTCGGTCGATAGTGTTCGAGCCCGCCCCGCCACAGCCCACGACCGTGATGCTCGTCTGGAGCTCTTGGAGGACGTCCTCGAGTTCGTCGTCAGTCATCTCGCCGGTGGGGACGCTGGCAGTCGACCCCTCCGATGGGACGTCACCTGCCTCCGAAGCCGAGTCCTCCTCGGCTTCGTCGATGGCGTCCTGCACAATCGAATCCATGTTGCGTAACGGGTAGCGTGTGAGGCTTAATTACCTTTCCCCTCCGCGTCGGACGGGCGTCGCACGCGCTCACGCGTCCGCTCGCGGAATCCGACCGAAACGGTGGTCGTCTCGGTGCGGGTGACGTCTGCAGGTCGGATTTCCGCGTCGTCGACGGCCACGGGTTCACCGGCGGCGAGTGTCCCGAACTTCGGGCCTTCGGGAACGCCGAGTTCGCTGGCAGCGGCGGGGTCGAACGCGTCTCGCGTCGCGGCCAGCGTGGCGTCCTCGCGGGTCACGTCGTAGTCGCGTTCCAGAATGGCTGCGACGCTGTCGAGGAACGCGTCGTAGGCCTCGTCGTCCGCGAGCGCGGCGGGGCCGGCGAGTCGGTTGCCGTTCTCGTCGGTGGCGTAGGCGAGCGCGGTCTCGGCGGCGGCGTCGACGGCCGCCTCGGGGTCGGTCGCGTGGACGGTGTCGAGCAGGTCGGCAGGCAGGTCGACGACCGCGTAGCCGCCCTCGTAGCCCACAGCAGGCGTGCCGAAGCGGAGGCCGTCGTCGACTGTGCCAACGCGTTCTTCGACGCTGTCCACGAGGTCGAGGGGGACGTCGTCGGTTTCCCGGACCCACGTCTCGCTGACGACGCGGTAGCCCAACTCCGAAACGACGCGCTCGACGGCGGGTTTGTCCCCGTCCACGACGGCGTGCTCCGCGCCGCTCGCCTCGAACATCCGCTCGATGACGTCTCGGTGGTCCTCAGGGTCGCCGAGGTCGTCGAGACACCAGTCGGCGGCGACGTGGCCGACGCCCCAGTCGGTCTCTCTGACGATGCGGGTGGGGCGAGGCGCGTAGTGGCCGCCGCCGAACGCGACGAGCGCGCGGTCCGAGCGCGCATCGATGCCACGGAGGTCGAGGACAGCCTGCGCGACTGCTCGCGCTCCGTCCGGGTCGTCCCACTGCGCCTCGTCGCTGCCGAGTTCCACGAACATCGACGGCGCGCTCACCTCGGTCGGGCCGTGGTGCGTGCACTCCATGCCGACCTCGTAGCCGTCGGGAGCGTGCTCGCGGAGCGCGTCGACGACCTCGCGGTGGGCGTTCGGGCAGGCGTCCGCGAGTGCGCGGTCCTCGCCGCCGTACTCCGCGCCTCCGAAGTTCCCGGTGTGGTGGGCGGTCAGCAGTGCGCCGGTGTCGCCGGCGTGCCGGGAGACGACCACCACGTAGTCGGGGTCGTCGAAGGCCGCCGCGGGATCCTCGAGGTCGATGTGGAGGTCGTCGAACTCCCGGAGCTCGAACCCCTCCGCGCGGTAGACGCCGTCCCCGGTCTGCTCGAAGCCGCCGAGCGCCAGCAGCTGCTCGCCGATGTGTTCGGACGCGCTGTCGGCCCGGCTCACGACGATTCCAATCACGGCCCGCGGTACGCGGCGGCCCGTAAAACGACTGCCGTTCCCCGACGAACTGGCCGCGTCCCGCGTCGCTACTCGAACGCCGAGCGAGCGCCGCGTGCGGTAACTCGGAGGAGCCGGGCGACGGACTCGCGGCGGCGAACGAGCAACACCGCGGCGAGTGCGAGGTAGACGACAGTGTAGGCGTACAGCACGAGGATGCTGAGTTCGGTCGCCCGGGGTTCGGCGACCAGCCGGATGATGCCGAACTCCACGAACACCTGCGTGAGGAACAACCCAAGGAGCGTGACGCCCTCCCAGACAGCGATGTTGAGGTTCGCGAGGATGGCGATGGCGAAGAGGCTCTGGGCGGCGGTAATCCAGATTTCGGCGGCCTGCTTCTCGTCGAACGGGAGCGTGGCGATGCCACCGTACGCGATGCTGTAGACGACCGCCAGTGTCCCGATGAGTAGCGTCCACTGGTTGAGCTTCGAGGAGATGAGTGCGTTGAACCCGGCCGTCGAGCGCGCCTTGTTCACGAGGTAGATGACGACGATGAGCTCGGGTGCCTCGGAGGCCAGCGGCGCAATCCACTGAATCATGAAAAACGGTGGGATGCCGGCCCCCTCGCCGAGCACTTCGAGGCCGTGCGCGAACGGGTGGACGGCGGTGTAGATGACCGCGCCGGAGAACGCGAACAGCACGAGCACGGTGAGGACGCGAATCGGCCGCCGGAACTCCTGGAGGTACGCGGGGACGCCGACGTGTTCGGTGTCGTGGGAGACGTCGCCGCGGATGATGATGGCGATGTAGGCCGTGAACAGTCCCACGAGCACCACCGTGTCGACGATGTCGATGCCGCCCCGGAGCGGCACGAGGAAGGCGTACGCGGTCGCCGCGAGCAGGAACGTGATTTCGGTGGCGATGGCGGGGTCGAGGTTGACGACGCTGCGGAGGCCGCCGCGCTGCTCGACCGCGGGGTCGTTCGAGGAGCGGGCCTTGTAGACGGTGAACAGCGCGACGCCGGACCACCCGAGCCCGATGAGGATGCGGTTCGCGCCGGTCATGTTCGCCACCGCGAGGTTCGCGGCTTCGATGCCGCGCGCGGTCCCGGCGTTCGCGCCGGCGGTCCACGCGTACAGCGCGTCGACGGCGTACTCTGGGGCGACTGCGAGCACCGCGAGCACGGCGATGGCGAATGCGGGCGGTACGTCCTTCTCGGCGGTCTCGGCACCCCACGCCAGCAGGAACGCCGCGCCGAGCACGGCGATACCGCTGACCGCGACGGTCGTGGCTTCGCCGAATCCGTACGCGTCGGGGCCGCCGGTGAGGAAGACGCCGACCCACGGCGCGGTCAGCAGCGTCGCGAGCGCCAGCGCCGTCAGTGGGTGTCGCAACTGCGCTCGAACCATACCCACACTGTCCGCGAAGCGCTTCCTAACGCTTGCGGTTGGGCGACGAATTCCGGGTTACGGCAGCAGGAAGTAGACGAAGCCGACGTAGCCGACGACCAAGCCAGCGCCCTCGACGCGCGTGATGCGGTCGCCGAACGCCATGATGGCGAGCGCGGCGACGGTGAACGCCAACATCACGGGGAACTCGTAGCCAATCGTCGACCCGGACACCGAGATGGGGACGACGACGGCGACGACGCCGATGACCGCGAGCACGTTGTAGATGTTCGACCCGACGACGTTCCCGATGGAGAACTCGGCCTCGCCGCGAATCGCGCTCACCAGCGACGTCGCCAGTTCGGGGACGGAGGTTCCGAACGCGATGATGGTGAGGCCGATGAAGAGGTCGTCGAAGCCCCACGCCATGAGGACGCCGCGCCCGCCGTCGATGAGCGCGCGGGAGCCAGCCAGCAGGAGAACGATTGCACCGACGAGCGTAACGTACTCGCGGAGTCCGGCGGTTGTGGCGTCTTCGTCCATCTCGACCTCCTCGGGGAGCGCGATGTCGTCCTCCTGCTGGGACTTGTAGTAGAGGAAGCCGGTGAAGCCGGCCAGCAGCGCGAGGAGGACGACGCCGTCCAGCGTACCGATGCTGCCGTCGAGCCCGAGGCCGACGAGCGCGACGGCGGCCGTGAACATGAACGGGCCGTGCTGGTAGAGCGTCTTGTCGTCGACTTCCATCGGGCGGACGAGCGCGGACGCGCCGAGCACGAGCCCGATGTTGGCGATGTTCGACCCCACGATGTTGCCGAGCGCGATGCTGTCGGAGGCGGTCAGCGCGCCGGTGGCGCTGACGAACAGCTCGGGCGCGGTGGTGGCGAACGCGACGATGGTGACGCCGACCGTCGCCGCCTTCACGCCGTGGGAGAGCGCGAGGGCGGACGCCGCGGCGACGAGGAACTCGGCACCGACGTAGAGCAGCAGGATGCCGACGAGCAGTATCGCGCCGTCGGCGAGGAGTGTGCCGGCCATACGCCGGGAAACTGGCTCGCGGGCAAAAACCGTTCGGAGTGGGTATCAGTTATAAACGGGCGGCGAATGGGTCGACGCGTGCAGGTATTCGGACTCGTCGGGAACCCGGTCGAACACTCGCTGTCGCCGCCGATGCACGAAGCCGCCTACGACGAACTCGGGCTGGACGCCCGCTACGTCACCTTCGAGCCGGCACGCAAGGACGTCGAGGCTGCAATCGAGGGCGCGGACGCGCTCGGCGTCGCCGGCTTGAACGTCACCATCCCGTTCAAGCAGGCGGTCCTCGACGTCGTCGACCCGGACGACCTCGCGGCCCGCATCGGCGCGGTCAACACCGTCGACTTCTCCGGGAACACCGTCACCGGCCACAACACGGACGCGGAGGGCGTGCGTCGCTCGTTCGCCCACCACGACGTCGAACTGGACGGCCGCGACGCGGTCGTCGTTGGTGCGGGCGGCGCGGGCCGCGCGGCGGCATTCGCGCTCGCCGACGCCGGTGTGACCGTCAGCATCGCCAACCGAACCGTCGAAACCGCGGAGCTACTGGCCGACGACGTCGGCGACGCCGTGTCCGCCCACGGCCTCGACGCGCTCCCCGAACTGCTCGCGGACGCCGACGTGCTCGTGAACGCGACGAGCGTCGGGATGGAGGCGGACGAATCGCCCGTTCCGGCGGCCGCGCTCCACGCCGACCTCGCGGTGCTGGACGCGGTGTACGCGCCGCTGGAGACGCGGCTGCTCCGGGACGCCGACGCCGCGGGCGCGACGACCATCGACGGCGCGTGGATGCTCCTGTTCCAGGGCGTCGCGGCGTTCGAACTGTGGACGGGTCGAGACGCGCCGATAGCCGCGATGAACGACGCGCTGCGCGCGAAACTCTGACCGTCGGGCACGGGTTTAAGTGCAGTCGGGGGATATAGCCAGCTAATGGGACTGCTCTCGACACTCAAATCGCTGCTCGGAATGGAGGAAGAGGGCCGCTCCACCGGGAGTGGCGTTGACGTGACCGTCGAACACGAGCCGTCAGCGGAATCCGAGCGAGCGGTCAAGGAATCGGACGCGGAGCACGAAGCCGAAGCTGAAACCGAAGCGGAAGACGAGGCGGAAGGCGTCGACGAGCCGGTCGCGACGGAGACCGACGCGGCCGCCTCCACGGAGTCGCTGGTCGACGACGAGCACACCGACGACCCGACGCGGGCCGCCGAGCCCGCCGAGGCCGCGAGCCCCGGCGAAGAGGAGACGCCGACGTCGGTCGACGGCGAGCCTGTCACCGTCCTGAAGGGCATCGGGCCGGCGTACGCCGACCGCCTCGAAGACGCGGGCACCGAGACCGTCGCGGACCTCGCCGCGGCCGACTCCGAGGAGCTCGCCGAGCGCGTCGACCTCTCCGCAAAGCGCGTCGGTCGCTGGGTGGACACCGCCCAAGACTACGAGTGATGGCGGTCTCGGGACGACTCTCAGTCGCCCGCAACCGACCGACGCATGGGTGAGCCGGCGACCGTCGTCACCGACCGCGTGGACGTTCGAGCCGCCGCAGCGGACGCGTCGACTGACGCGCGCGTCGTCGTGGAAGCCCGCGTTCCGGTCGACGACCCCTTCGAGGCGTACCGGCGCGCTCGCGGGGACGACCCCGAATTCTACTACGAGACCACGGGTGGGAGCGACGGCTGGGGGTACTTCGGCGTCGCGCCTGACGAGCTGTTGACCGTCGGGGCCGGCGAATCCGGCGCGCTCGACGTGCTCGCGGACCGCACTGGTGTCCCGGTCCTGTGCGGCGACTGCGAGGTGCCCCACCCCGGCGGCCTGTTCGGCTGGCTCTCCTACGACGTCGCCCGCGACCTCGAAGCCCTCCCCAGAGACGCCGTCGACGACCGCGAACTCCCTCGCCTGCAGTTCGGCGTCTATCCAGTCGTCGCCGCCTGGCGCGAGCCCTTCGCGTCCGACGACCCGCTCCGGCTCGTCGCCACCGTCCCGCTGGACGGCGACGCGGACGCTGCTTTCGACGCCGGCGTCGAGCGCGTGCAGGCGCTCGCCGCCCGAGTCCGCGACGGTGACCCCGGCGTCGGACCGCCGCCGACCGACGACCGCGGGGGCTTCGAGAGCGCGTGCGGCCGTGCCGCCTACGAGGACCGCGTCCGCACCGTCAAGGAGCACGTCCGGGACGGCGACACGTTTCAGGCGAACGTCAGCCAGCGCCTCGAAGCCCCGGCGAGCGTCCATCCGGTCGCGGTGTACGCCGCGCTGCGCGACACCAACCCCGCGCCGTACTCCGGGCTCGTGGAGTTCCCGGGCATCGACCTCGTGTCCGCCAGCCCCGAACTCCTGCTGGCGAAGCGCGGCCGCGACCTCGTCACCGAACCCATCGCCGGCACCCGACCCCGCGGAGACACCGACGAGGCGGACGCCGCCCTCGAAGCCGACCTCCGGCGCGACGAGAAGGAGCGCGCCGAGCACGCGATGCTCGTGGACCTCGAACGCAACGACCTCGGGAAGGTCGCCGACTACGGCAGCATCGAGGTCGACGAATACCGCCGCGTGGACAAGTACAGCGAGGTGATGCACCTCGTCAGCGAGGTTCGGGGCCATCTCCGCGAGGAGTGCACGCTCGCGGACGCCGTCGCCGCGGTGTTTCCCGGGGGAACTATCACCGGCGCGCCCAAGCCCCGGACGATGGAGTTACTCGACGAGGTGGAAGCCACTCGCCGCGGCCCCTACACCGGGAGCATGGCGGCCGTCGGGTTCGACGGCGACGCCACGCTCAACATCGTCATCCGCACGCTCGTCCGATTCCGCGACGAGTACCACCTGCGCGTCGGCGCAGGAATCGTCCACGACTCGGACCCGAGCGCGGAGTACGACGAGACCCTCGACAAGGCTCGCGCGCTCGTGACCGCCATCGACGACGCGCTCGACCGCACCGGCGACGCGTTCGCGCTCCGCGAGGAGGAGGGCGAGCAGTGACCGTCCTCGTCGTGGACAACTACGACTCGTTCGCGTACAACCTCGTCCAGTACGTCGGCGAACACGCCGACAGCGTGGTCGTCCGCCGTAACGACGAAATCGACGTCGAGGCCATCCGCGACCTCGACCCGGACGGCATCGTCGTCTCGCCCGGCCCTGGCACGCCCGACGACGCCGGCGTCTCGATTCCCGTCTTCCGCGACCTCGACTACCCGACGCTGGGCGTCTGCCTCGGCCACCAGGCGCTCTGTGCGGCCAACGGCGCGCCCGTCGAGCACGCGCCGTCGGTCGTCCACGGGAAGTCCTCGGTCGTCCGCCACGACGGCCGCGGCATCTTCGCGGGGCTCCCGGAGCGCGTCGAGACCGGCCGCTATCACTCGCTGTCCGTGCCCGAGGCCGGACTCCCCGACGACCTCGTGCCGACCGCGTGGACCGTCGACGAGCACGCCGACGGCATGGTGATGGCGGTCCGCCACCGCGAGCGACCCCACGCGGGCGTCCAGTTCCACCCCGAGAGCATCCTCACGCCGACCGGCGAGCACCTAATCTGTGGCTTCGTAGAGACGTGTACTACCACGTAGACGGCGAGGTCGTGGCCGCCGAGGACGCCACGGTGAGCGTCCGCGACCGCGGGTTCCAGTACGGCGACGCCGCCTTCGAGACGTTGCGCGCGTACGGCGGCCAGGTGTTCGCGTGGGACGCCCACGCCAGCCGCCTCCAGGCGACCTGCGACGCGCTCGGTATCGACCACGGGCTCGCGGACCGCGACCTCCGCGGCCGTATCCACGCCACGCTCGCCGCCAACGACCTCACCGAGGCCTACGTCCGTCTCACCGTCTCCCGAGGCGTCCAGTCCGGGCGGCTCACACCTGACGAGGACACCGACCCGACGGTCGTCGTCGTCGCCGAGGAACTCCCGCGCGGCGGCGTCGACGGCGAACGCGTCTGGAACGAACCCGCGACGGTCGCCACTGCCGCAGTCGAACGCGTTCCCGACGACGCGCTCCCCGCAGTCGCGAAGACCCACAACTATCTCAACGGCGTCCTCGCGCGCATCGACGCCGACAGCGCCGACGAAGCCATCCTCCTCGACGCCGACGACCGCGTCACCGAGGGTGCCACGAGCAACGTCTTCTTCGTCGACGATGGTACGCTCCACACGCCCAGCCTCGACCTCCCGGTCCTCCCCGGCGTCACGCGCTGGGCGGTCCTCGAACTCGCCGAGGACCTCGGCGTCTCCGTCGAGGAAGGCCACTACACGCCCCGCGACTTGCGCGCCGCCGACGAACTGTTCCTCACGAACACCACGTGGGAAGTCCGGCCCGTCGCCGCCTACGACGACACTACCTACACCACGTGCAAGGTCGGCGCGCGCCTCGCCCGCGCGTTCGCCGAGGAAATCGAGCAGAGACATTACTAACGCACTTTTTGCGCTGCGTGAGGTGCGCTCCGCGCACCTCACTCGGCAAAAACTTGCGGAAAAAGCACTCCTCCTTCACTTCGCGCCTACGGCGCTCCGTTCAGTCGTCGGCCCGAGCGCTCACTACGTTCGCGCTCGGTGAACCGCTCGCGCCGTTCGGCGCGAGCGGATGCTCGAGGAACGCCGGCCGCTTCCGGTATCCTAAAACCAATTGGGTCGATAGCCGGAGTCGATGGGAGACGAGCGCATCGCTGCGGTCGAGGAGGTGCCGGCCGAGGGAACGCTGCTGTACACGCTCGCCGACGGCGGCGACGAGCGCGAGGCCATCCTGCTGAAACTCTCAGACGGCACCGTCACATCGTTTTTGAACTACTGCATGCACTGGACGGACGTGAAACTCGACACGGGTGACGGCGCGCCCGTGCGGAACGGCGACGTGGTCTGTCGCAAGCACGCCGCGACCTTCGAGAAGGACTCCGGAGTCTGCACGCACGGCCCCTGCGAGGGCGCACACCTCGACCCCGTCGCGGTCGAGGTCCGGGACGGCGACGTCTTCCTCGCGGCCGACGACTACGAGTTCGTGCGGGCGGGCGTCGAGAATGACGACCCCGCCGACCTCTCGACGTCCCCTGGCGCGCGCCTCGGCTTCTAATCGTCCTCGACGACGAACGCGGGCTCCTCGATGCTCTCGCTCTTGCACTCGGGGCACCGCGACGGCACGTTCACGGGGTCGTCGAAGCCGTCGAACCCGCAATCCCGGCACTCCGGCGGCTTCACGAGCAGTTCCTCGTCGGTCCCTTCCAGCGTCTTCGAGAGGTGACGGACGTGGGTCAGCACCGTGCCGCGCGAGACGCCGAACTCCTCGGCGAGGCCGCTGGGCGTGTCGGGGCGCTCGCGGAGTGCGTCGCGGATGCGTTCACGGGTGGTCTGGTCGTCCATGCCCGGACAGGGCGGCTGGATGAAAAAGGACTTATCGGACGCACGGCACGGTCGGGGTATGAAAGCCGTCGTCCTCGCCGGCGGGTACGCGACCCGGTTGTGGCCCATCACGAAGCACCGGCCGAAGATGTTCCTCCCGGTCGGCGACTCGACAGTCATCGACGAGATTTTCGCGGACCTCGAAGCCGACGACCGCATCGAGGAGGTGTTCGTCTCCACGAACGAGCGCTTCGCGGAGGACTTCCGCGAGTACCTCGCCGACAGCGACTTCCAGAAGCCGACGCTCACCGTCGAAGACACCTCCGAGGAGGACGAGAAGTTCGGCGTCGTCGGCGCGCTCGCCCAGCTCGTCAACCGCGAAAACGTCGACGACGACCTCGTCGTGGTCGCCGGGGACAACCTCATCAGCTTCGACATCGCGGAGTTCGTGGACTTCTTCGAGGCGAAGGGGACGCCCGCGCTGGCCGCCTACGACGTCGGTAGCCTCGAACGCGCGAAGTCCTACGGGCTCGTGGACCTCGACGGCGACGAGGTCGTCGACTTCCAGGAGAAACCCGAACACCCCAAGAGCACGCTCGTCTCCATCGCGTGCTACGCGTTCCCCCGTGAGACGCTGCCCGACCTCCAGACGTACCTCGAAGAGGGCGAGAACCCCGACGAGCCCGGCTGGTTCCTCCAGTGGCTGCAGGCCCGCCAATCCGTCCACGCGTTCACCTTCGAGGGCGCGTGGTTCGACATCGGCACGCCGGAGTCGTACCTCGACGCCGCGCGCTGGAAGCTCGACGGCGACAACCTCGTCAGCGACGACGCCGTCGTGGAGAACACCACCATCGGCGAGAACGTCCACGTGATGGCCGACGCCGAACTCCGCAACTCCAGCGTCGACAACTCCGTCATCTTCCCGGACGCGACGCTGCACGACTGCGACGTCCGCGACTCCATCATCGACGAGCAGACCCACCTCGAAAACATCGACTTCGCGGGCGCGCTCATCGGCGCGCACACCACGATTTCCAACGGCGAATAATCAACAGACGGATTTGGCGTTCACGCCCATCGATTCGAGCGCCTCGACGTACTCTTCGTAGGCGACGTTCACGACCTCGACAGCCGCCGCTCTCGCGCGCTCGATATCCGCTTCGTCTTCTGCTACGTTCGCGAGCAGGGAGAGCGCAGCCTCGGTGTCCGCGTCGGTGTCGGCGCGCAGTTCCCGAAACAGGTCCGCGCGTGCTTCGTCGGCGCTGTTCACGAAGTAACTCACGAACTGCGCGAGCGTGCGCTCCGCGACGAGGCCGCGGCCGACGACGCCGCCCGCGCGCTCGACGGTGTCGTCGAGGTCGCGGAGGTAGTCGTGGACTGCGCCGGATTCGGCAGCCACGTCGTCGCCGAGTTCCGCGGCGACGCGCTCGTAGTGGTCGCGCTCGCGCTCCGCAAACGCGGCGAACGTCTCGGCGGCGTCACCAGTTTCGTCCGCCGCCCACGCCGCGAACACGTCGGCTGCGGCGGCCTCGCTGGCGGCGGCCGCGCGCAACACCGTCTCGTCGTCGAGGCTCGCGTCCGTGAGCGCGACGAGGCGCTTCGAGGAGCCGAGGCGGTCGAGTTCGGTCTCCACGGCGGCCGCGACGTCGTCGCGGAAGTCGTCGGCGTTCATACCGCTCGATTCGCGCGCCGTGCACGTGAGCTTTTGCCACTCCCGACCCTACGTCCGGCTGTGACTTCGCCAGCCATCACGCCACGCGACCTCTACGACCGCATCCGGAGCGGCTCGGTCTCCGTGCTGGACGTCCGCGACCGCGACGAGTTCGAGGCGTGGCACGTCGACGGCCCCGACGTGACCGCCGCCCACGTCCCCTACATGCAGTTCGTCTCGGCGCAGGTCTCGGGCGACACGGCCGACCTCGTCCCGGACGAACTGGACGAGCCAATCGTCGTCGTGTGTGGGGTCGGCGAAGCCAGCGACGAGGTCGCGGCGGTCCTCCGCGAGGAGGGCGTCGACGCTGTGAACCTCGACGGCGGGATGGAGGCGTGGGCGGACCTCGTGGTCGAGCACGACCTCGGCGAAGGTGTCGTGCAGTACGAGCGGCCGTCCTCCGGTTGCCTCTCCTACCTGCTTGCGGACGGCGACGAAGCAGTGGTCGTCGACCCACTGGCGGCCGCGAGCGAGCGGTACGCCGACGACGCGGCCGAGCGCGGCCTCGACCTCCGGTGGGCCGTCGACACGCACGTCCACGCGGACCACTTCTCGGGAGTCCGTGCGGTCGCCGCGAAGACGGACGCCGAGCGCGTCCTCCCCGCGGGGGCGACGGAGCGCGGCCTCGACTACGACGCGACGCTGCTCGCGGACGGGGATTCGCTCCAAGTCGGCGACCGCGAACTCGTGGCGCGGCACGCGCCCGGCCACACCACCGAACTCGTCGTGCTGGAGTGGGGTGACGCGTTGCTCACCGCGGACTGCCTGTTCCTCGACGGCGTGGGTCGCCCCGACCTCGAGGACGCCGACCGCGCCCGCAAACTCGCCGCGCGGCAGTACGACACGCTCCACGACCTGATTTTCGCGTACCCGGACGACACCCGTGTGCTCCCCGGGCACGTCGAGGCGACGACACCGCTGGCGGACGACGGTTTCGCTCGGAGTCTCGGCGCAGTTCGGGAGTCGCTGGACGTCGCGGACCTGTCGCGCGAGGCGTTCGTGGACGCGCTCACGACGGACCTGCCGCCGCGGCCGGCGAACTACGAGACAATCGTCGTGACGAACCTCGGCCAGCGAGAACTCGACGCGGAGACGCTAGAACTGGAGCGCGGGCCGAACAACTGCGCGGTGTCCTCGACGTGACTCAGTCGTCGTCCGCTGCGGCCGCCCCCGCGGCGGCGTCTTCCTCGATGCTCGGCGGGTACTTCCCGCGGTCGAGTTTCAGGTCCGACTGCGGGCGCGCCATGCACGTCAGCGCGTAGTTCTGTGCTTCCGCCTCGGTGAGCCCGCGGACGGCGGGCTGGGTGACGTCGCCCTCCTCGATTTTCGCGGAGCACGCCAGGCACATCCCGACGCGGCAGGAGTACTCCTGGGCGATGCCCGCTTCCAGGCAGGCCGACAGCACGGTCTCCTTGTCGGAGACCTGAATCTCCTCGCCGGTTCCGACGAACTCGACGGTGTACTCGGTCATAGCTGGCGGTTGCAGGAGAACGGGTAAAACTCTTTGTTCGTCCGTGTCCGCGCCGGAAGGACAGATTGTACGTAAAGAGTTTTCCTCGCGGGCGCGAACCCGAAGAGTATGACCACCCACGAGTCCGAGACCGACTCGCACAGCGAGTCGACTCCCCAGACGTGGTCTGGGGATGTAGTCGTCGTCGGGGCCGGCACTGCGGGCTGTTACACGGCCGCGACGGTGGCGAAGGCCGGCTACGACGTCGCCGTCGTCGAGCGAAAGTCCGAGGCGGAAGCCGGACACATCGCCTGCGGCGACGCCCTGAAGGGCGCGGACGCGTTCCCGGAAGCCATCCCGAAAGAGCGACTGGAGCCCGCGTTCACGAACACGGGCGTCGACCACGGGCGCTTCGAGATTCCTCAAGAGGACACCGTCCTCGAAATCCCCGTCCCCGGCGAATTGGCAGTCATCGACCGGTGGGAGTACGGCCGCCGCATCATCGAGGCGACCGAGGACGCGGGCGCGGACTTCTACTACGACGTCGTCGTGCAGGACGTGCTCCAGGACGACGACGGCACCGTCACCGGCGTGAAGGGCACGCGCCGCGGCGGCGTCCACGAGTTCGACGCCGACGTCGTCGTCGACGCGGCGGGCGCGCTCTCCATCCTTCAGGACAAGACCGACTTCTCGAACGCGACCTTCGACACGAACGTCTCCTACTCGCAGTTCTGCTCGGCGTACCGCGAAATCGTCGAAGTCCCCGAGGAGGTCGAGTGGGACGACGCGCTCGTGTTCAAGCCCACGGAGCGCGCCGCGGGCTACCTCTGGTACTTCCCGCGGACGAGCACCGAAATCAACGCGGGGCTGGGCTTCCAGATGAACGAGGAGCCCATGGAACTGGTCGACGACCTGAAGCAGGACCTCCGCCAGCGCGAGGAGTTCGAGGGCGGCGAGGTCACGGACAAGCTCGGCGCGGCGCTGCCGACGCGGCGGCCGTACGACTCCGCGACCGCGCCCGGCTACATGGCCGTCGGCGACGCCGCGGCGCACGTCAACCCGACGACCGGCGGCGGCATCGCAGGCGCCGCGTACGCCGGCAAGTACGCCGCCGAGGCAGCCATCGACGCCATCGAGGCCGGCGACGTCTCCGAGGCGATGCTCTGGGAGTACAACGAGCGCGTGATGGACCACTACGGCGCGCGCTACGCCGCGCTCGACGTCTACAACATCCTCTCGACGGCGGTCGACGTCGACGACCTGATGGGGCTGCTCGCGTCGCTCCCCGGCGAGAAGCTCGCGGAAGCGCTCTACGGCGGCAGCACGGAGTTCAGCCTCCAGTTGAAGGTCGTCACCGCGCTGAAGTCCTTCGGCTACTGGTCGAACATCTGGGAGTTCTACAAGACCAAACAGCAGGCCGACCGCCTCCTGGAGCACTACGAGAACTACCCCTCCAGCCCGGACGCGCTCGCCGACTGGCAGACCCAGCGAGACGACATCATGGACGACGTCTACGAAGTCACTGGCGCGGACCCGAAGTACTGACTACGGCTGCTCGCGGGCCACCCGCAGAATCGCTTCTGTGAGACTCTCCACGCCGATACTAATCGACCGCTCGTCCACGTCGAACGTGGACGTGTGGTGGCCGCCGGGGTGGTCGGTACCGACGCAGACGTAACACGCCAAGCCACCCTGTTCCTGCACGCGTTTCATGAGGAAGGTGGCGTCCTCGCTGCCGCCGAGGTCGTCGCGGTCCAGAACAGAATCGACGCCCGCCACGTCCGCGGCTTCCGCACCGAAGACGTCGCGGAGTTCGTCGTCGCTGGTGGCGCTCGGTGCTTCGCCCTTCGTGGAGAGTTCGACCTCGCAGTCGTGCATCTCCGCGGCCGAGTGCAGCACGCGGTCGGCTTTCTCCTTCATGTAGCGCATCAGCTCGGTGGTCTCGCCGCGGACCTCGCCCTCGACGAAGGCGTCCTCGGGGATGATGTTCGTCGCGGTGCCGCCGCCCGCGCGCCCGGCGTTCACGCGCGTCGCGCCGCCGTCGTGGCGCGGAATCGCGTAGAGGTTCTGGATGGCAGTCGCCATCGCCTGCACCGCGTTCCGGCCCTGTTCGGGGTGGGCTCCGGCGTGCGCGGGTTCGCCGTCGAACTCCGCGAGCAGGTGGCTGACCGCGAGGAAGCCGTCGATGCCCGCGACCACCTCCCCCGTGGGGTAGTCGAGGCCGAGGTGGACCGCGTAGAGGTAGTCCACGTCGTCGAGGTGACCGCTCTCCGCGACGGCCTTCCCGCCGCCGACGCGCTCCTCCGCGGGCTGGAAGACGACTTTGAACGTGCCCGCGAAGTCGCTGGCTGCGATTGCTTCGAGGACGCCGACGCCGATGGCAGCGTGGCCGTCGTGCCCGCAGGCGTGCATCTGCCCCTCGTGCTCGGAGCGGAACCCCTCGCTCGCGGGATGGTGGTTGCCGCTCTCGGACTCGGTGATGTGGAGCGCGTCGATGTCCACCCGTAGCGCGACGGTCGGCCCCTCGCCGCGTTCGAGCATCGCGACGGCACCCGTGTGGCCGCCCTCCAGTCGTTCGAGAATCTCTGGGTCCGCACCCTCGTCGCGGGCGCGCTCGAACCAGTCCGCGAGTTCGTCGTCCTCGGGCACCGCCATTCGCGCCTCCGGGTCGATTGCGTCGCGGCCGACGTGGAGTGTGTCCACGCCCCCAGAACTCGGAGAGTTTTGGTGTGCAGACGAATCGCGTTGCGATTCGTCGACGCCGATTCGTCGGCACGCCTCGACGATGCGCGCGGTCGTGTAGAACTCACACCACGCCGGCTCCGGGTGGCGGTGGAGGTCCCGGCGCAGGGCCACCAGCCGCTCGGCCGTGTCAGCGCTCATGTCTCCGGGGAGGCGCGGCTACCACATAAACCGTCACGTCCCACGATGTAGGTTTTTAATACGTGCGGCGAAGTGAGGGAAACACGTATGGCAACCGACGACAGCGACGTAGCGGACGAATTACACGATTCCGGCGAAGGCGGCGGCCACGACATCGAGTTCTACGGTGGCCGCATCGCGAGCGCGATGCCGCTCGTGCTTTTCGTCGCGTGGGCCATCTTCCAGAGCGGCGTCTTGCAGGTCAGCGACACGACCGGCCTCGTCATCGGCATGCTCGCGGCGCTCGTCGTGGGCATGTTCTTCACGAAGGGGTCGTGGGCGTCGTACGCCAACACCATCTTCGAAGGGATGACCCAGCGGGTCGCAGCCACCGCCATCGTCGCGTGGCTGTGGGCCGGCATGTTCGCACAACTGCTCCAGGACGGCGGCTTCGTGCAGGGACTCGTCTGGGCCGCGGACGTGGCCAGCGTCTCCGGGCCGCTGTTCCCCGCAGTCACGTTCCTGCTCGCCGCGCTGTTCACCACCGGTATCGGTACCGGGTACGGCGGGACTATCGCGTTCACGGGGCTGTTCTACCCCGCGGGCGTGTTGCTCGGCGCGAACCCCGTGTTGCTGTTCGGTGCCATCCTCTCCGGGGCCGTCTTCGGCGACAACCTCGCCCCGGTCAGCGACACCACCATCGTCTCCGCGGTCACGCAGGACGCCGACATCGGCGGCGTCGTCGCGTCGCGGTTCAAGTACGCCATCCTCGCCGCGGTGATTGCGTTCGCCGGCTACGTCGTCGCCGGCCAGGTGATGCCGGGCTCGGACGTCGCCACGAGCGCGAGCGCGTCCCTCGACGGCCAGCCGCTCGGACTCGTCCACGTGCTATCGATGCTGACGGTCATCGGCCTCGCGGTCGCCGGCCGCCACATCGTCGAAGCCATCTCGTGGGGCATCATCGTCGCGCTCGTGTTCAACGTCGGCTCCACCCTCCTCGCGTCGTGGGGCGTCATCGAGAGCGGGCTCCAGACCGCGCCCGCGCTGCTGTTCCGCGCGCCCGCCAGCTCCGGGCTGGCGCAGTCCCTCGACTGGCTGCCGTTCGTGCTCACCGTCGAGGAAGGCACGGGCGTCGTGGGCAGCCTCTACGGCGGCGCGTCCGGGTTCTTCCCGCTCATCGTGCTCACGCTGCTCATCGTCGCCGGTGCCCGCATCATGATTCAGGGCGGCGGCTTCGAGGCGATTCAGGCGTTCCTCCTGAACCGCGTCGCGACGAACGTCCGCCGCGCCGAGACCACGATGGTTCTCGGCACCGCGACCGTCAACGCGATGATTACCATCAACACCGCCGCGGAGATTGCCATCGCGCCGTACATCGCGCGCATCGGCGAGCGGTTCAACATCAACGGCTACCGGCGCGCGAACATCCTCGACGCCAACACCAGCGCGCTCGGCTACATCTTCCCGTGGGGTGGCGGCGTGCTCGCCGGCTACGGGGCGATGCGCGGGCTCGGCGAGAACATTCCCGTGGTCAACCCCATCGACGTCTGGCCGTTCGTCTTCCACGGCTGGCTGCTCTTTTTCGTCTTCCTGGCGGCCGCCGTCACGGGGTACGGCCTGGAGTACGTTAGCGACCGCGAATCCGAGGAGGTGAGTCGCGCATGACGCTCGGCTCGTTCCTCGCGGGCGTCGGCTTCCGCACGAACACGCCGGCGTTCGAGGCCGGCGAGGAGATTACGGCGTTCGTTACCGGCGTCGAGGACGGGACGGCCGTCGCGCGCGTCGGCGACTCGAAGCTCCGCATCTCGAACGCGCCCGCCGACCCCGTCGACACGCTCGTGCGCCTGCGCGTCGAGGGATTCAACGAGGACACGCACGTCGGGCAGGCGGAGTACCTCGAAACCGTCGGCGAGAGCTCGTTCTAGCTCGCCGGCGCCGTCGCTATCGCTTCTCGACGTCGTCCAGGAGAGTTAGAGAGAAATCCCAGCTACGAGGAACCCAGCGGCTTCACTTGCTCCAGTTCGGCCTCGACGTGGACGCTGTCCGGGAAATTCCGCTCCATGATGTCGCGGGCGAGGTCGTCGTGGCCGTACAGTTCGATGCGGCGGCGGTAGACCGTGTAGTGCCACGCGCCGGTCTTCTCGTCGTCGCGGCCGCCGAGGCAGCTGTACAGCGGGACGGACTGCTCGTCCGGGCTGTCCGAGTGCGGGCCTTTCATTTCCGCGCCCTTTCGACGGCACGTCGCCTTGATGTCGGCGACGACGCCGTCGAGGGCGGCTCGGTCGCCGCTCTTCAGCGAGAGTTTTGTGACGAAGGTCATAGCTGGGGGTGCTGTACGAACGCACACGCTCCACCGTGAAAAAGCGTGTGTTTAGCGGGCTGGCGCGTGCCAGTCACCCACCCACTCCGACATTCTCTTAACTGGTCGTCCACTACTTCGTGTTAATGACGGTCGAAGCGACCAGCGCCGGAGCCATCTTGTTCCGCGACACGCGGGACCGGCGCGAATACCTCCTCCTGAAGAGCCGGCCCGGGGACTGGGAGTTCCCGAAGGGCGGCGTGGAGGGGGACGAAGAGCTCCAGCAGACGGCTATCAGAGAGGTACAGGAGGAAGCCGGCATCGAGGATTTCCGGCTCTTGGACGGCTTCCGAGACGACTACGACTACGTGTTCGAGGCAAACGGCACTCGCATCCACAAGACGGTCCACCTGTTCGTCGCGAAGTCCTTCGAGGCGAGCGCCGAACTGTCGAACGAACACTCGGACCTGCAGTGGCGCGACTACGAGCAGGCCATTAACACGATTACGCAGGACGGCCCGCGGGACATCCTCCGGGACGCCCACGAGTTCATCGACCAGCAACTCGAAGAAGCCTGACCGGTCTCCCACCGGTCGCTATTTTACTGCCCCGTAGCGGTGCTTCTCTCCCGACGGGATCAGCGAAAGACGTAGGAGGACGAGCGGCCTCACCCCTCTCGTGGTCGACTCCGAGTTCGCGTTCGAACTCCGCGTCTGCGCGTGGGCCGAACACCACTGGCACCCCGACGGCGAGCGCCCCTGCATCGTCGCGCGCCAGCTCGGCACGAAGCGGCGGCGCTGGGACACCGTCGTCGTGGAGGTCGACCCCGAAGCGCTGGCGGCGCGCGCGAACTTCGGCACCGACCGACTCGACTCGGACCTCCTGCACGTCGTCCGGAACGCACCCGAGGACTGGCAGTACTACCGGGACGCGCTCCCGCACCCCGGCTACCCGTGGCGCTACGTCCGCGAGGCAATCCACGAGGCCGCCGACCGCGGCGTCGTGGAGACGCGGCGGAACGGGAACAAGATAGAACTCAAGCGGAAGTGGCCGTACCCCGACTGGGTCGAGCGCATCGTCGCAATCGAGAACAAGCCCGACCTCGACGCCGCCGCGGCGGACGCGCTCGCCGACCAACTGGAGCGCGACGTGGCGCTCGGACTCGCCGACGAGGTGTGGCTGGCGACCGAGTCCAGCGACGAGCGCGGCACCGAGCGCGCGCTGTTCGCGGAGATGCCAGTCGAAGCTGGCGTCCTCACGTTCGCGGACGGCGAGGCGTCGGTTGCGTGGCACCCGCGGTCGCTCTCTCCCGACGGCGTCGGCACCAGAATCACCGAGCGGCCCGCCGGCAGCGAGTTCGACCAGTCGCCCGCGAGCTTCGAGTACGTCGACGCCGACTGGAAGGCCGACAAGCGACTCGCTATCGCCGAACGCGCGTACGAACGGGGCTGGCGGTCGTACCTCGACACGATGCGGCCGGACTGCCGGCACTTCGCGGTCCAGCGAGACGCACATGGTTACGTGCCGTACTGCGCAGCGAAGGGCCGCGAACAGACGGCCGCGGAGTGCTCGGGATCGTGTCCCGAGTACGAGCCCGAGCCACCCACGTGGCGACAGGGCGGGTGGCCAATCGAGGGTGGGCCGGGCGCGACGATTCGGCGCATCCTCGACGAACGCCGGCAGCGAGAGCGGTAGCTGGTCGGGTTCGTCTCGGACGTCGGAGGGGCGCTACTGGACGAGTTCGAACTCGATGACGTGTTCGTCGCCGTACGTCGCCTGGTGTTCGTCGCGGAATTCGAAGACGTCGTCTAACGCCTCCATCTCGCGCGTGAAACTACACAGTGTGCAGGTCACCGTGTAGGGCATGGAAAACCACTACTCGAAGATACGGTCTCCAGATGGATAGTGTCCCACATTTACCACATAATCAACAGCGACAGTCGGCACGAGCGGCCGGCAGCGTCAGGCTTCCGAGGCGGCGGACTGCTCGTCGTCGCGCTCCGCGATGTTCACGTCCTCGCGCGGGACCGCGAGCTTGTACGTCGGGACGGTGCGGTGTTCGACGGTCACGATGCCCTTGCGCTTGAGCGTCTGGAGCGCGCGCCGAACGTCCGCCGATTCGAGGTCGGGCACGTCGAACTCGTCGCGGACCGCGTGCAGCACCGAGACGACGCTCTCGGCGCGCTCGTCCGGGCCGGCGATGACCGCGAACACGCGGCGCTCGTTCTCGGACATGTGGACGGCGGGTGCCTCGCCGCTCTCGGGCGCTTTCCCGACGAGTTCGGCGGCCTCCGCGGTCGCGCGAATCAGGCTGTTCTCGTCGCGGTAGTAGTAGTCCCGCAGCTCCGACTCGAGGTACTGGTGGACGTCGCTGCCGCTTTCCACGTCCCAGCGGTCCTGGAGCACGCCGTTTTTCGTCGGCTGGAGTTCCACGATGTCCGCCAGCCGCTCGCGGTCCTCCTCGGAGAGGGTCATGGAAGTCGGTACTCAGCGCCAGTATTTCGGGCTTGCGAAGACCCCGGCCATTATTTGCGCCGTCCACGTCCACACGCGCATGGCAGACACAGTCCGCTCCGAGTTCGAGGACGGCGTCGCGACCGTCACCGTCGACCGCCCCGAGAGCCTGAACGCGCTCAACGTCGAGACGCTGCACGCACTCCACGACGCCGTCGAGGAGGCCGAACGGCGGGACGCTCGCGTGCTCGTGCTCACGGGTGCCGGCGACGACGCGTTCGTCGCGGGCGCGGACATCGCCCACATGGCCGAGATGGACTCTCAGGAAGCCCACGAGTACGCCGAACTCGGTCACGACCTCGCGGACGCCATCGAGTCGTTCCCCGTGCCGGTCGTCGCCGCCATCAACGGCTACGCGTTCGGCGGCGGGATGGAGCTCGCGCTCGCCTGCGACCTCCGCGTCGCCAGCGAGACCGCCGTGCTGGGGCAGACCGAAATCGACCTCGGCATCATCCCGGGCTGGGGCGCGACCCAGCGGCTGCCCCAGCTCGTCGGCGACGAGACCGCGCGCCGCCTCGTCTACTTCGGCGACCGTCTCGACGCCACCGACGCCTACGAGGAAGGCCTCGTCGGCGAAGTCGTCGCACACGACGAGCTCGACGACCACGTCGCCGAGCTCGCGGCCGACCTCGCGACCAAGTCACAGACGGCGCTCAGCGCCGCCAAGGACGCTATCAACCAGAGCCACGAGACGCCACTCGACGCCGGGCTGGAGTACGAACGCCGGACGTGGGCGAGCCTGTTCGGGAGCCACGACCAGCGCGAAGGCATGCAAGCGTTCCTCGACGACCGCGAACCGGACTTCGAGTAGTCCAATTAGAGGGGCAACAGTTAGGGACGTATGCCTGGTACGGTCCAGCATGGCACCCGACGTGAAACTCAACGAGCTCCGGGCGGAACTCGACTCGCTCACCTACCCCGCGACCCGCGAGGACGTCCTCGCGGAGTTCGACGACGTTGTGTTGCGGTACGCGGACGGCGAAGAACGCCTCGGGGACGTCGTCGGCCGCGTCACCGAGGACGTGTTCGTCAGCCCCGACGACCTCGAAGCCGCCCTCTACAACAACCTCCCGACGGAAGCCGTCGGCGAATCCGGCCAATCGGAGGGCGACGGGTGAAACAAGGGGCTTAACTTACACGACGGCGTTCACGTCGTATGGAGTTCTGCGACGAGTGCGGCTCGATGATGAAAGCGGAGGACGGCCTCTGGGTCTGCGGCGGCTGCGGGAACAAACAGCCCAAAGACCCCGACGCCTCCTTCGTCGTCACCGAAGGGCAGGAAGAGACCGAAATCGTCGACGTCAGCGACGCCCAGGACCGTGGGCTCCCGACGACGGAAGTGGTCTGCCCGAACTGTGAGAACGACACCGCTCACTGGTACATGCAGCAGATTCGGTCCGCCGACGAATCCGAGACGCGTTTCTTCATCTGCACGGAGTGCGAGCAGCGCTGGCGCGAAGACGACAACTAGAACGTACCTTTTTACTATGGGGGTGCGCCTGGGCACCCCCATAGTAAAAATCTACGCTAAAAACGTCCTGCGCTCACTCCGTTCGCGCAGTGAAACGCGCGGCGGAGCCGCGCGTATGCTCGCTAATTTTAAATACCGAAGCGCGACCAGCGACGGCCATGCAGTAATCGAGCGCGGGACGGTGGATGCAGCGAGGCGGCGAGCCGTCCCCGAGAACGAGCCGCCGGACAGCTACGGATTCCGCGCGAACGTCAAGTAGCCGGTGTGGCCGACGCCCGCCGTCGATGGCCGCGAGCCGCGCTCGTCGAGGTCCATCTCCCGCTGAATCGTCTCTATCGTCTCCACGTTCGCCAGGCCTGCGTCCTCGGCGGCGAGGTTGACCTCGCGTGCGTCCTCCACGAACGGCGAGTAGACGGCGGCGTAGCCGCCCGAGACCAGCAGGTCGTCCGCGCGCTCGACGACCGTCGGCGCGTTCGCGGTGTCCAAGGTCAGCAGGTCGAACGCCGCGAGGTCGTCGAGGTGGTCGGTCACGTCGCCCGTGCGAACGTCGACCGTGTCCGCGACTTCCGCGAGTTCCATGTTCTCCCGCGCGACCTCCGCGAACTCCGGGTCGCGCTCGTAGGTCACGACGTCCGCACCCAGTCGTCCGAGGTAGGCGGCGAGCACCCCGGTGCCGGTGCCGGCGTCGAGCACACGGTCGCCCCGCGACGCGCCCGTGTGGCCGACGACCAGCCCGATGTCCTTGGGCATCATCGGTGCGCCCGTCCGGTCGAGGTGGTTGAACAGGTCCGGGCCGCGAAGCTCCCGGACGGTGAACGGCTCGCCGAGATGCGTCTCCACCGTCTCACCGGGTTCGACGCTCTCGGGGACGTCGATGACGCCGAGGTCGGTGTGGACTTCGTCGCCCGGTGCAGCGAGGAACTCTCTGTCCTCCCGAACGAGCAGAATCACTCCAGCCGGGAGATAGCCGCGGCGAGGTCGCCGTCGGTCGCCTCCAGCGCCGCGCGCGCGTCGGCCTCGGTGGCGCCGGTCCGCTGGACGACCAGCTCGATGTCGTCTTCGGGAATGCCGCCGTCGCTACCGCCTTCGTCGGCGGCTTCGTCGGCGGCTTCGACCTCGCCCGCGCTCTCGACGGTCTCGGGCTCGCCGATAATCTGGTAGGTCTCCTGCCCGCGAGCGTCCATCTTCGTGACGTCCGGGTTGTCGAAGACGAGCTGGTCGCCGTCGGTTCGCTTGATGACGACCTCGGTGGCATCGATTTCGTCGACGTCGATGCCCATCTGTTTCATCATCTGTTGCATCTTCTGGGGGTTCATGCCGCCTCCGCCAAACATGCCCGAAGCGTCGCGTCGCGGTGTGAAAAGGATGACGAACGACCTTTTGCTGCACTCGGTCGCTGCGCTCCCCCGTTTGCAAAATCTCGGCCAAAAGCCAGCGTCATCGTTCGAAAGACGGCTCCGCCGTCCTTCGTGATGACGAAAGGCACGAAGCGCCTTTCGAACCACTCCCTACAGTCGCTCCTCGGCCCGGACTCGCTTCGCTCGTCCGGTGATTACTTCTGGACGCTGTCCCGCACCATCACCGCCATTCCCGTGTCGAAGTCGAGCATCGAGCCGGCGTCGAGTTCCGCGCGGCCGACCGCGAGCAGCGCGCCGCGCTCGTGGACGACAGCGACCTCGTCGCCGGCGCGGACGTCCGGATCGACCGTCTGGACGAACTTCGAGAAGACGTTCTTCCCCTCGCGGACGAACGGCTCGCTGTCGTCGCCGACGACCACGCGCGCCGCGGGATGCGCGAGGTTGTCGACGAGCCGGCGGCCACCCGCAGCGCCGAGCGTGAAGCGGCCGTCCATCCCGACGGAGACGAGGCGCGCGCCGTCGTCGCGGGCGACCTGTTGGGGGCGGCCGGTGGTCGAGCGCTGCACCTCGAAGCGTTCCTCCGGCGGGAACAGCGCCGCGCCCGCGCCGGCTCCGAACTGGTAGTCGGCGACGGTCCGCAGCGATTTCACGTCCGCGTCCTGCATGCGTCGAGGGTCGGCTGGCGGGCGTAAAGCCACTTCGGGTCGCCGTCGTGGGCGTCCGGAAAGTGGATGCGTTTATGTGGTGTGGGCCGCAACCCGGAGGCATGAACGAGACCGCGAAAATCGGGATTGCGGCGGTGCTGCTCGCTGTCGGTGCCGCGATGTTGGTGTGGGCGAGCTTCGACCCCTCGGGGACGACGCTGCTGCTGGTCGTGGCGGCTGTCGCGACGACGCTGCTGGCGGCCGGGTCGCTGTTGATGGGGTCGACCGGCACCGACGGCCGGATGGTTTAGCTGAAAGTAGGCGCTAAGCCCCCTTCCTCAGCGAGCGCCGACCGAAGGGAAGGCGCGAGCAGGGAGGGGATACAGCGCCGCACGATTCGGTGGCAGGCCCACAGGCCCACGCAATCGCAATATTTTTGCATTAGGTACCGTACTACAGGACGAACCCAATAGAGTACGACCTCGACTCGGGGGTGCACTTCGTGGCGGTCAACCCGAGAGGGACGACCAAGGAGTGCGCGTCCTGCGGCGTCTCGACGGAGAAGCCGTTGTGGGTCCGTGAACACTCCTGTCCCGCCTGCGGGTTTGAGGCGGACAGGGACGCGAACGCGGCGTGGAACATTCTTTCTCGCGGCCTCGAAGATGTAGGAGTGGGATACTCCGAATCAACGTCCCCAGAAATCGAAGATTTCTGGTGTGCGAACGAATCGCAGAGTGATTCGTTAACGCCTGTGGAGACTGCGCTCCCTACGGGAACCACTACGGTTCCTGCAAAGCGCGTCGTGGAAGCAGGAAGCCCTACCCCCAAGGAGCGAACGGCGTCAGCCGTGAGCGAGTAGGGTAGGGTAGTTCACAGCAGGAACGTCTCTTCTCGCTCGCTGAGGTCGACGAACGCGTCCGCGACGTCCACGAGTTCCTCCGCTGTGGACTCCTCGAAGGCCATCACTTCCACGCGCACGCCCTCGTGACGGAGGTGATTGCAGAGCCGCGAGAAGTCGCCGTCGCCCGTACAGAGCACGACGGTGTCGACGTGGTCGGCGAGCGTCACCGCGTCGAGGCTCATGCCGACGTCCCAGTCGGCCTTCTTCGAGCCGTCGCCGAACGTCTTGATGTCCTTGATTTTCGTCTCGAAGCCGATGTCCCGCAGCGCGTCGAAGAAGCTGTCTTCGTCCTCGGACTGGGCGCGGATGACGTACGCGATGGCGCGCGTCAGCTCGCGGTCCTGGACGGCCTTTTCGAGGAGCGAGGAGTAGTCGATGTTCCGAGAGTAGACGCTCTGCGCGGAGTGATAGAGGTTCTGCGAGTCGGCCAGCACGGCGACTCGCTGCCCCGGTTGGATTGGAGCCATACGGACCGTACGCGCTGGTGCCGTAAAGAAGGTGCGCGACCCGCCGGGTCAGGCGGGCGGCGTGTCGTGACGCGTCAGCGACAGCGATTCGGCGTCGAGTTCGTAGTACGAGTCCCACGCGGGAGCCAGCGAGACCACGTGCGTGGGGCCGAACTCGCTCTCGGCGTGCTCGTGGTGGTGGCCGACCAGACAGAGGTCGGGTTCGAGAGTTTCGAGGACGTCGTCGATGTGCTTGCAGCCGACGTCGTACTCCTCGGTGACGGGGAGCCCATGGGGGGCTTCGTGCGCGAGGAAGATGTCGACGTCGTCGAGCTGTTTGGCCCGCTCGACGTCGTCGCGCACGAAGTGGCGGCGGCGGTCGTCGTAGAGCTGTTCGCGGGACTTCTCGAACTGTGTGGGCGCGTAGTTCCCGGAGAGGCCGGCGACGCGCAGCCCGTCGACGGTCTCGGCGGTACTGTGGAGGAGGTGGGTGTTCGAGACGTCGTCGCTCTCGATGCGGCCGTGGCGCAGCGCTTCGACGACGTCGAAGTCCTCGTTGTTGCCGCCGATGAAGTGGGTCGGTATCGGGAGGTCGTAGTACATGAGGTCCCCGGCCTGGAGCGCGACGTCGGCGTCGGCCGCGCGGTACGCGGCAAACAGCGACTGCCGTCGGTCGGGCGTGCTCGCGTGTGCGTCCCCGAGGACTAGCATCTACACGGACCTGCGACCAGACGCGGCAAAAACCTCCCGGTGCGCGCTTCCCGGGCCGGCAGTCCTTGCGCGCGGCGACAACTCTTTACTCCCGGACGCCCACGCTTGAGCGTATGAGTGGTGCTCTCGGGACACGGTTCGTCGCCGTCGAGAGTGCCGTCTCCTTCTCGGGTAAACGCAAACGCAGCACAGTCGACACGCACGGCTCGCTGCGGGCGTAGCGCTCCCGTGCCGGGCCGCCGACGGACGCACGGCCCGCACACCGACTCCGACGCGACACCCAAACCCAGATGGACCACACAACATTCGTGAACGGCGTCTTCCCGGCGATGACGACGCCGTTCGCGGCCGACGGCAGTATCGATTTCGACCGACTGCGAGCGCACGCGCGACGCCTCGTCGACAGCGGCGTCGACGGCCTCGTGCCCGTGGGTTCGACCGGCGAGAGCGCGACGCTCACCCACGACGAGCACGTCGAGGTCGTGGAGGCCGTCGTCGCCGAGGCCGGCGACGAAGTCCCGATTATCGCGGGCGCGGGCAGCAACTCGACGCACGAGGCGCTGGGGCTCTCCCAGCGCTCGGTGGACGCGGGCGCGGACGCCCTGCTGCTCATCTCGCCGTACTACAACAAGCCCGAGCCGGAGGGCATGGAGGCCCACTACCGGGAAATCGCTGACCGCGTGGACGCCCCCCAGATTATCTACAACGTGCCCTCGCGGACCGGCCGCAACATCGCCGTGGAGACCGCCGAGGCGCTCGCGAGCCACGAGAACGTCGTCGGCTACAAGGCCGCCAGCGGCGACGTCGGCCGCGTCAGCGAGGTCGTCGAGCGCACGCGCGAGGAGGACTTCGGCGTGCTCTCCGGCGACGACGGCCTGACGCTGCCCGTCCTCTCGGTCGGCGGCACCGGGACCATCAGCGTCACCGGGAACGTCGAACCCGAGCGCGTCAGCGACCTCGTCTGGTCGGCCCACGACGGCGACTACGAGACCGCGCGCCAGCGCCACCAGGAACTCGAACCGCTGAACCGCGCGCTGTTCGCGGAGACGAACCCGATTCCCGTCAAGGCCGCCCAGGAGATTCTGGGCCACGGCCCCGCGAACTACCGCTCGCCGCTCACTGACGCCTCCGAGGAGACGCGCGAACGGCTCCGCGAGGCCCTGGACGCGCTCGACGACGCGGAGGTACCCGCATGAGAATCGGGGTTACTGGTGCGACCGGGCGGATGGGCCGCGAGGTCCGCGAGGAGGCCGCCGAGCGCGGCGTCGAGGTGGCGTTCGCGACGACCCGCAACCCCGGCAGCGACCTCGACCCGGCCAGTGAGTTCGCGTCGCTGGTGGCGGCCGAGAATCCTGACGCGGTCGTGGACTTTACCGTGCCGGAGGCGAGCGTGGAGTACGTGACCGCCTGCGCGGCCGCCGGCGTCCCCATCGTCGTCGGCACCACCGGCTTCGACGACAACCAACTGGACGCGCTCCGGGACGCGGGCAGCGACGCGCCCGTGCTGCTCGGCGCGAACTTCTCGCGGGGCATCCAAGCCCTCCTGGACGTCGTCGAGCAGGCAGTCGGGTCGCTCCCCGAGTACGACGTCGAGGTCACCGAGACCCACCACAACGGGAAGCGCGACGCACCCAGCGGCACGGCGAACGTGCTGCTGGACCGTATCGAGCGCGCGGCCGAGCGCAGTGAGGCCGCGGAACGAGGAGCCGGGAGCGCGGCGACCGGCGATAGCGGCGAGTCCGAGCGCGTCCACGGACGCGTGGGCGACCAGCCCCGCGAGGACGGCGAAATCGGCGTGCACGCGCGCCGCGCCGGCGACGTCACCGGCGAGCACGAGGCGCTGCTCGCCGGGAACGACGAAGTGCTGGAACTCACACACCGCGCGGGCGACCGGTCGGTGTTCGCGGCGGGCGCGCTCGACGCCGCCGCGTGGCTCGCCGACCAGCCCGCCCAGTTCTACCGATTCGAGGAGGTTGCTTCCGAACTATGAGTCTGGAATCTGACGTACGAGACCTGTGGCAACGACACGAAGACGGAGAGGCGTCGAAGACGCCTCAGGCAGACGGCGAAGCCGTCGACGGCGACCTGACCGCGGAGACCGCGAGTGCCGACGACGCGGACACGCTCGAAGCGTTCCTCGACGCGCTCGAAGCCGGGGACGTGCGCGCCGCCGAGCAGTCCGGTGGCGAGTGGGAGGCCGTCGAGTGGGTCAAGCGCGGCGTCCTCCTGAACTTCGCGCTCCGGGAGACCGAGCCCCGCGAGTACGGCGACGTCACCTACCACGACGTGCTCCCGCTGCGCGACACCAACGACCTCTACGAGCGGGGCACGCGGAACACGCCCGACGGCACGGTGCTCCGTCGCGGCGCGCACCTCGGCTCGGACTGCATCGTGATGTCCCCGGCGTTCGTGAACATCGGCGCGCACGTCGGCGACGGCACGCTCGTCGACTCCTGTGACACCGTCGGCTCGTGCGCACAAATCGGCGAGGACGTGAAGCTCGGCGCGAACACGCTCATCGGCGGCGTGCTCGAACCCGTCGAGAGCGCGCCCGTCGTCGTCGAGGACGGCGTCTCGCTGGGCGCGGGCTGCCGGGTCACGTCCGGGTTCGTCGTCGGCGAGGACTCCGTGGTCGGCGAGAACACGCTGCTGACGCCGCGCATCCCCGTCTACGACCTCGTCGAGGAAGAGATTCTGTACGGCGAACTGCCGCCCGAGCGGCGCGCATTCACGCGCTACGTGGAGTCCAGCGTCGGCGACCACGACCTCTTCGACGGCGGCGCGTTCAAGCCCGCGGTCGTCGCGATGGACCTCGAAGCGGAGACGCTCGACGCGACCCAGCGCGAGGAGGTTCTCCGGTCGTGACGCGCGTCGAGGCCCCCGCCGTGCGGCGGCTCGCGGACTGGTCGGCGGCCGACCTCCGCGACCTCGCAGCCGAGTACGGCACGCCGCTGTACGTGCAGGACCTCGACCGCGTCGGGGAGAACTACGACCGGCTCTCGGCCGCGTTCCCGGACGCGGACGTCCACTACGCCGTGAAGGCCAACGCCGGCCGTGCGGTCCTCGAAGCGCTCCGGGACGCGGGCGCTGGCGCGGAGTGCGCGTCCGCCGGCGAAGTGTACCGCGCGCTCGACGCCGGCTACGAGCCCGACGAGATTCACTACACGGCAGTCAATCCGCCCGCCCGCGACCTCGACTACGTGCTCGACGCGGCACCCGAGGCGACGTTCGTCGTGGGTGCGCGCGACACAATCGACCGCCTCGAAGAGCGCGGCTTCGACGGCCGGCTGGCGGTCCGCGTCCATCCCGGCGTCGGTGCCGGCCACAGCGACGAGGTGGCGACCGGTGCGGACGCCAAGTTCGGCATCTCCCACGACCGCGCGGCGGACGTGCTGCGCGAGGCCGACGCCCGCGGCTTCGACGTGATCGGGATTCACGCCCACGTCGGCAGCGGGATGCTCTCCGAATCGGACGTCGACGCCCACCGCGAGGTCGTCGAACGCCTCGCCGCGGTCGCACGCGACGCGCCCGTGGACCTGGAGTTCGTGGACGTCGGCGGCGGTTTCGGCGTTCCGTACCGCCCAGAGGAAGACCCGCTTGACCTCGACGCAGTCGCGGACGCGACCCGGGACGCGCTCGCGGACGTGGACGCCGAACTAGTCGTCGAACCCGGGCGCTTCCTCGTCGCGGATGCGGGCGTCCTGCTCGCGGAAGTGAACACCGTCAAGCGCACCGACGGCCCGACGCTCGCGGGCGTCGACGCCGGCATGACGACGCTCTTGCGGCCCGCGCTCTACGACGCCCACCACGAAGCGCGCACGCTGACCCGCGACAGCCACGACCGCCCAGACCGTACAGTTACGGTCGTCGGGCCCATTTGTGAGAGCACAGACGTACTCGCACAGCGCCGCCGGCTCCCACGACCGGAGCGCGGCGACCTGCTCGCAGTCGGGAACGCGGGCGCGTACGGCGTCGAGATGGCGTCCCAGTACAACTCCCGACCGCGACCTGCCGTCGTCGCCGTGGAGGGCGGCGACCACCGGCTCGCCCGCGAACGCGACTCGCTATCCGACCTCACCACCCCAGAACGATGACCTCTGTACTCGCCCCACAACGATGATTCCCTACGAACGATACCACGGCACCGGCAACGACTTCGCAATCGTCGACGCGTCGAACTACGTCCCCGACCGCGGGGCGTTCGCCGAACGGCTCTGCGCCGATCTCGGCATCGACGGCATCCTGTTCCTCGCGCTGGAGGACCGCTACACGCCGCCGCGTGCGGTGATGACGCTGCGCCAGCCCGACGGCTCCACCGCCGACATGTGCGGGAACGGCGCGCGCTGTGCGGCCCGCTGGGTCGCCGAGCAGACCGGTGCCGACGCCGTCATGCTGGACACGCAGGCAGGGACGCGGCGCGCGGACCTCGACGGCGCCGAAGTCACCGTCGAAATGGGCGAGCCGTCGTTCGCGCCCCGCGACGTGCCGGCGTTCCGCGACGAGCCGATGGACCGCGAGGAACTCGCGGGCTACGAGGTCACCGCCGTGAACACGGGCGTGCCACACGCCGTCGTGTTCGTCGACGACGTCGACGACGTGGACATCGAGGCGGCCGCCCCTGACATCCGCCACCACGAGGCGTTCCCGGACGGCGCGAACGTCACGTTCGCGTCCCCGGACGGCGAGGACGCGTTCCGCCAGCGCACGTTCGAGCGCGGCGTCGAGGGCGAGACCGACTCCTGTGGCACGGGCGCGGTCGCGGTCGCCGCCGTCGCGCGCCGCGAGGGCCGCTGCGGGGACCGGGTCGCGGTCCGGCCGCCGGGCGGCGAACTCCGCGTCGACCTCTCGGGCACCACCGCGATGCTGCGGGGCCCGACCGAGCACGAACTCGACGGCGAAGCCGAGGTCGTCTCCGCGCGCCAGCTCGATGCCTGACTCGTTCTCCGTTCTGGACTTCCACGAGCGCGCAGTCCGCACGCCCTCCCACGAGGACGTCGAGGAGATGCGCGAGTTGCTCGTCGAAACGCTGCGCGAGCGCGGCCACGACCCCGAGGTCGACGACGCCGGGAACGTCCTCGCGTCGAAAGGACGTGGGGAGCCCCACGTCGTCCTGAACACGCACATCGACACCGTGCCGCCGCACGTCGAGTTCGCGCGGGACGGCGACGTCGTCGAGGGGCGGGGCGCCTGCGACGCGAAGGGGCCGCTGGCCGCGCTGCTCGCGGCGTTCTTCGCCGTCGACGCCGACGAGGGGAAGGTGACGCTCGCGATTACGCCCGACGAGGAGACGGACTCGATGGGCGCGGCCGCCCTCGACCTCGACGCGGACGGCTTCATCGTGGGCGAGCCGACGGACCTCGACGCGTGCACGAGCGCCCGCGGCCGCTTCCAGGGCACCGTCGAACTCGCGGGTGAGGGTGCGCACGCCGCCGAACCCGAGACGGGCGCGAACGCGGTCGCCGCGGCCGAGCACGCGCTCGAAGCGGTGCGGACGTACGACGCGTCCCGTGGCGCTGCCGAGCACCCGGAACTCGGGCCGCCGACGCTCACGCCCACGCGCATCGCAGGCGGGGACGCCGCGAACCGCGTGCCCGACGACTGCACCATCGTCTTCGACCGGCGGACCGTCCCGCCGGAGACGCAGACGGAGTTCTTCGACAGTTTCGCGGCGCACGTCCGGGACGCGGTCCCCGAGCACGTCGTCGTCGCGGTCGGGCCGGCCGAGCGGGAGACGCCGTTCCTCGAAGCGTTCGACACGGCCGACGACAGCGCCGTCGTCGAAGCGCTCGTGGACGCGGGCGCTGGCAGCCCGCGGCCGTTCGGCGCTGCGACGGAAGCCTCCTACTTCGCCGTGGACGCACCCACGGTCGTCTTCGGGCCGGGCGTGCTCGCCGACGACGAGGGGCCGGTCGCACACGCCCAGCGCGAGTACGTCAATCGGTCGGATGTCGAGCGCGCCGCCGAAATCGTCACGGCCGCGCTGGACTCGGTGGTCTAACGAAGAAGACGTCCGCGAGGTCGGTGCCGCGCGAGGCGACGTCCGCGAGGTCGGTGCCGCGTGAGGCGACGTCCGCGTACAGTTCGGTGTACCCGCAGGACGTGCAGGCCACCGTCTGGATGTCGCAGCTTGGAGAGCCCGGAGCCAGTCGCCGAGATGGAGCCGGCGTCGCCTACCAGTTGTCGGTAATACGATTTCTTTATGCAGCCCCATCGCTGTATCTTTCTCGCCCGATTCATCCTGAATCTGGTGTTCTATTGGTGGCCTGTTAGTCGTTACTTCTCTGATTACTGATACTGTTCGCCGAGGGGCTTCAGCCGCAGTTTTCCGAAGCCGTATCGGGAGTGTGAGCGACCCGCTGGAGGCCGTTCTTCGCGGTCTCCACCGGGCGGTCGCCGAAGTACTTCACCCGGTCGCTTCCCAACTCACCTTCGCCCACAGCAGGCCCGTCGATTCGGTCGGGCACGTTGTCGCTGGTGTCCATCTCGTAGTTCCACGCGTCGGGGTTTTCCGCCCGCCACCGCTTCGTGTCGCGGGCGGCCTCGATGAGCCATCGCCCGAGCAGTTCGGCGCGGTCAACATCGAGGGAGATGGACGTTTCAACGTCCCCTTTCCTGATTTTCAGGCTAATGCCCATTCCCCACTGGAGCGCGTACTGGTAGAACTCCAGCTCCGTGACGTCGCCGAAGTCCTCGGACTCGGCCCGCGTCGATCTGCTCCAGGTCTCCGAGGCGTAGATCCCGGTGAGTGCGTGACCGGTGCCATCCTTCATCCGGCGCGTGTTCGGGTAGTCGTTCATACGTGGGAGCAACAAAGATGGAAGCGGACGAGTTGATAGAGAGTGACCGAGAGATACTCGATGAACTCCAGAAAGGGAGGTGTACGCCTGCTGTTCTTGTGGATTGTACTGGTCTGTCGAAACAGACCATCCACAACCGTCTGAATGTTCTTGTAGTTGGTGGACATGTCGAAAAGGTTCACGAGAGTGGCCTCTACGAACTGGTTGATGATCCCCGCAACGACTGAGCGACAGTTCTTTGAGTACCACTCGCGTACCACGACGTATGAGCACGGGCGCGGACGACAACGGCGACGGGGACATGGTGAAGTTGAACGTGAAGGTCCCGAAGCGGCTTCTCGAAGAGATCGACGAACTGGCCGAGGAACTGGAGTACACCAACCGCTCGGAGTTCATTCGTGAGGTGCTACGCGACACCACGGAGCCAATTCTGACGCCCGGAGCGCAGGAGGGCGTCTCGGAGGGCTACGCGGACGTCGCGGCGGGACGGACGATGTCCACGGACGAGGCCCGCGAACGCCTCGGTATCGACGACTGAGGGCTGAGCGGTGGCTCACGAGGTCGTTCTGACGGAGACGTTGGTCGAAACGCTGGAGCAGTTCGAAACAGAGGACGCTGAACGGATCATCAACAAGCTGGGGGACATCGGCGACTTCCCGGACCACTTCCTTGACCGGTTGAAGAACCACCCTGGCTACAAGCTTCGTGTCGGTGACTTCCGCGTCCTGATCGATTGGGACAAGGACAACGAGGTAATCTACGGCATCGACGCCTTTGAGCGGAAGAAGGAGTACCGCGAACTCGGCAAGTATCGGGAGGTATGGGGGTCGTGGCGTGATGAGTAGGTGGTGAAAGGCCGTGGCGAAGGAGAAAGATGACGACGCCGACCGCGATTCCGAATCGAAGGGGGAAATCCACGAGCGGTGGCAGGAGAAGGCGGAGATATCGAAACGATACACCGAGCCAAGAGCAAGCTGCCAGACGACCCGCGGACAGATCCGTGGGCGTACACGGCACTCCTGAGCCGAAACCCGGCCAAGAACATCACGCCGCCGCTGTGGGAATCCATCAAATCACGCGCCTACCGCGTCCATCGGCGGGCGGAAAGACGGAACCGGCCAGACGCACCGGAGACGCCCGAAAACCGGCTTGCAGAGGCTCTCGGGAACGTCCAGATTCGTCCCTACTACTGGTCGCAAGGGACAACGAGAACCTCACCGAGAATCTGGACGGCGAGGACGCAACGCGGCTGTATCTGTTCTTCGACCGCTCGACACTCAACCAGTCGGGTGTGGCGCGTGCCATCAACGACACTGAAATCCGGGACTCGTTGGGCATCGAGAGCTCGATGAATCAGCCGACGCTGAACCGAATACCGGGCCGGATGGACGAAGACGACCGGCACTACTACGCGAGTGAGACCGAAACGCTGGTCCGCCAGTTGCAGGATAGAAGCTCGAACACTGGTTTCGAGATTCGACGCCGGACACAATAGAATGACCGTGTTTTCAACAACTGGTAGTCAGGCGTCCCGCGCGAGGTCACCGGCGACGCCGGTGTACGAGGCGGGCGTGAGCGCGCGTAGTTCCTCGCGCACCGACGCCTCGACGTCCAGGTTCGTGAAGAGGTCGTGGAAATCGTCGAGGGTGACGCGCTCGCCGCGCGTGAGTTCCTTCACGCGCTCGTAGGCGTCGCCGTGGCCCTCGCGGCGGAGAATCGTCTGGACGGCCTCCCCGACGACTTCGGGGTTGGCTTCGAGGTCCTCGCGCATGACTTGCTCGTTGGGCGTGACCTTCGCGAGCCCGTTCTGGAGTTTCGTGTACGCGAGCAGGCAGTACGCAAGCGACGCGCCGATGTTGCGCTTGACCGTCGAGTCCGAGAGGTCGCGCTGGAGACGGCTCGTCGCGAGGTACTCCGAGAGGAAGTCGAGGTCGCTGTCGGCCTTCGAGAGGTTGCCCTCGGCGTTCTCGAAGTCGATGGGGTTGACCTTGTGCGGCATCGTCGAGGACCCCGTTTCGGACTTGGCGGCGTCCTGTCCGAGGTAGCGCTGGGAGACGTACAGCCAGACGTCACGCGAGAGGTCCAGAAGCACGCCGTTGACGCCCGTGAACGCGTCGAACAGTGCGCCGAGGTCGTCGCTCGGATTCACCTGTGTAGTTGGTTCGACGTACGCCAGCCCGAGCCCTTCCACGAACTCGCGGGAGAACGCGCGCCAGTCGACCTCGGGGAACGCGGCGTGGTGGGCGGCCCACGTGCCGGACGCGCCCGCGAGCTTCCCCGCGAGGTCGCCGCTGGCGGCCTCGACGCGCGCGATTGCGCGGCCGAGGCGGGCGGCGTAGACGGCCATCTCCTTGCCGAACGTCGTCGGCGTCGCGGGCTGGCCGTGGGTGCGTGCGAGCATCGGGAGGTCGGCGTAGTCGTGCGCGAACTCCACGAGCGCGTCCCGGACCTCGCGGAGCTCCGGCACGAGCACGTCCTCGACGGCGGGCTTGACGAGCAGGCGGTGCGCGAGGTTGTTGACGTCCTCGCTGGTGAGCGCGAAGTGAATCCACGGGTGCGCGCGCTCGGGGGCGTGCTCGCGGACGAAGTACTCGACGGCCTTCACGTCGTGGTTGGTGGCGTCGTAGCCGCGCGCGCCCTCGGTCTCGATTGCCTTCACGAGCGCCGCGTCCTCGTCGTCGAACGCGTCGTAGGCCGCGCGGAGGGTCTCGCGCTCAGCATCGGTGAGGTCGAGGTCAATCGGGTCGAGGTCGGCGAGCGCGAGCAAGTACTCGACTTCGACGCGGACGCGAGCGCGCATCAGCGCCGCCTCGCTGGCGTACTCCCGCAGTGGTTCGGTGCGGCCCGCGTACCGGCCGTCCAGCGGCGTCACGGCGTGGAGGGCGTGGGTGTCGGTCATGCCTCGGAGTGGCCGCGCTCGCGGCAAAAGCCTGCCGGTCGAGCGAACCACGAGCGTGCATACACTCGCAGTAACTTCGGCAGTAGTCGCGCGTTTCTATGCCAGTTCGTGCATACTCCCCGGGAGCGAACCGCAACCACTTTGCCGACGGGCGCCGGTCGTTGTGGCATGACGAACGTAGCCGGCTTGGCCAGCAACCGCGGCCGAAACCTCCTGCACATCGACGACCTGCGTCCCGGCGGCGCCGACCTCGCCGTCGTGCTCGCCGACGACGCCGACGCGCCCGTTCTCGACGCGGCCGACGCGCGCGACATCCCCACGGAAGTCGTCGAGCACCGCGAGGACGAGTCCCGGCGCAACCACGAACAGCGCGTCGTCGACGCCCTCGAAGAGTACGACGTCGACCTCGTCTGCCTCGACGGCTACATGCGCGTGCTCTCGGCGGTGTTCCTCGACGCGACGCCGCTCACGCTGAACGTCCACCCGAGCCTCCTGCCGTCGTTCCCCGGCACGGATGCCCACGAGCAAGTGCTTGACGCGGAGGTCTCCGTGACGGGCTGCACCGTCCACGTCGTGACGAACGCCGTCGCCGACGACGGCAGCGTCCGCACCGAGGACGTCGACGCCGGCCCCGTCGTCACCCAGGAGCCGGTCCCCGTCTACGCGGACGACGACACGAGCGACCTCAAGGAGCGCGTGCTCTACGACGCCGAGTTCGAGGCGTACCCGCGCGCCGTCCGCTGGGCCGCGAACGGCGACCTCGACGTCACCGACGACGGCGTCACCGTCGACGCGGACACGGGCGGCGACTTCCCGGTGCGCCGGCTCGTGAGCAACGACCGCGACAGCGACCTGCGCTACGGCGAGAACCCCCACCAGGACGCCGCGCTCTACCGCGACGACACCTGCGAGGAGGCCAGCGTCGTCCACGCCGACCAGCGCAACGAGGGCGCGAAGGCGCTCTCGTACAACAACTACAACGACGCCGACGGCGCGCTCAACCTCATCAAGGAGTTCGACGAGCCGGCGGCTGCCGTCATCAAGCATACTAACCCTGCGGGGGCCGCGGTCGCGGACACGCTCGCCGAAGCCTACGCCGACGCGCTCGCCACCGACGCCAAGAGCGCGTTCGGCGGCATCGTCGCCCTCAACCGCGAGTGCGACGAGGAGACCGCCGAACTCGTCGTCGACTCGTTCAAGGAGGTCGTCGTCGCGCCCGGCTACACCGACGCCGCGCTCGACGTGCTCACCGCCAAGGACAACCTCCGCGTGCTCGAAACCGGCCCGCTCGGCGAGGTTTCGGAGACGCTCACGGAGAAGCCGCTGGTCGGCGGCCGCCTCGTGCAGGAGCGCGACCTCTGGGCCCCCGACCGCGACGACCTCGAAGTCGTCACGGAGCGCGAGCCCACCGACGACGAAGTCGAGACGATGCTGTTCGCGTGGCGCGTGCTCAAACACGTCAAGTCCAACGGCATCCTCTTCGCGGACGGCACCGAGACGGTCGGACTCGGCGTCGGGCAGGTCTCCCGCGTGGACGCCGTCGAACTCGCCGCAAAGAAGGCTGAACGCGACGCCGACGGCAAGAGCGCTGAGGGTTCCGTGATGGCTTCCGACGCGTTCTTCCCGTTCCCGGACGGCATCGAGGCCGCCGCCGACGCGGGCGTCGAAGCCGTCATCCAGCCCGGCGGCTCCGTCAACGACGAGGACGTCATCGAGGAAGCCGACGAGCACGGGATGGCGATGGTGTTCACCGGGCACCGCACCTTCAGACACGACTGACCAGTCTCGTTTTCGAAGGAGAGTGGAGCGCCAGCGGGCTGACACAGGTGAGAGGGGATTGGAGGTGGGGGGTTCCGCGGGCCGGTGGCGCTCCAGTTGGGTCGTCGCCTGCCGGTACCAAGTTCGTTCTGGAGAGTCAAACGGCGCTTTGAGAGATGCCCCAGTCCCGGGTCCGACAGCCTAAAGCGGGCCGCCGCGCTCGATTCAGGTATGCGATACGACGAGGCGGCGAACTTCCTGCTGAACCTCCGCCGCTACCGACCCAAGCCCGGGACGGACTCGACGGCGGACCTGCTGGCCGCGCTCGACGACCCCCACGAGGGCCCGCAGTACGTGCAGGTCGCGGGGTCGAACGGGAAGGGGTCGACGGCACGGCTGCTCGAATCCGTGCTCCGGGAGACCGGCCTCGACGTCGGCCTGTACACGTCCCCGCACCTCGACGACGTGCGCGAGCGCGTCACCGTCGACGGCCGCCGGCTGTCGGAGGCGGCGCTGGCGGAGTTCGTGGAGGAAGCCCGGCCGCGCGTGAACGAGCGCGCCGCGAACGGGAACGCGCCGACGTTCTTCGAGGTCGTGACGGCGATGGCGCTGTGGCAGTTCGGCCGCGAGGACGTCGACGTCGCCGTCCTCGAAGTCGGCATCGGCGGGCGCTTCGACGCGACCAGCGTCGTGACCCCGGTGGCGAGCGCGGTGACGTCGGTGAGCCTCGAACACACGAGCGTGCTCGGGGACACCGTCGAGGAAATCGCCCGCGACAAGGCCCACGTCGCGCCCGAATCGAACCCACTCGTGACGGCGACGACCGGCAACGCCCTCGCCGCAGTCCGGGACCACGCGGGTGACGTCGTGACCGTCGGCGAGGACGGCGACGTGCGCGCGACCTACGAGGGCCGCACGAACCACACCGAAGCCGAAGTTTCGCTGGCCGGCGCGGATTGGGCCGTGGACGCCCAAATTCCGCTGCTCGGCTCGTTCCAGGCAGCGAACGCGGGCGTCGCCGCGACGCTCGCGAGACAGGTCGCGGACGTGGACGAGGACACCCTCGAACGCGGCCTGCGGAAGGCGTACTGGCCGGGGCGCTTCGAGGTGATGAGCGCGGCCCCGGTGACCGTGCTGGACGGCGCGCACAATCCGGCGGCGTGCGAGGCGCTCGCCGGGACGCTCGCGGAGTTCGACTACGAGAACCTCCACTGCGTGTTCGGCGCGATGCACGACAAGGACCACCGCGGGATGGCCGACGCGCTGCCGACGCCCGACCGCGTGTGGGCGTGCGAGCCCGACTCCGAGCGCGCCGAGGACGCGGACGTGCTCGCGACGGTGTTCGACGAGGCTGGCGCGGACACGACGGTCACACGCTCGGTCGAGGCGGCGCTCGACGACGCGCTCGACGCCGCGGGCGAGGACGACCTCGTGCTCGTCACGGGGTCGCTGTTCGCGGTCGCGGAAGCGCGCAAGCGCTGGACGCGCACGAACGTCGAGAAGGACGTGGACACGCTCGACGACTCGCGGGACGTGCTGGAGGGCGCGCACGTCACGCCGCCGGGCGTCTGGCGGATGCGCGCGAAGGGCGTCCACCGCGTCGTGGAGACCCGCGTCCAGAAGCGCCAGGCGCAGTATCTCAAAGAGGAGATGTTGAGCCTCGGCGGCGAGTGCTCGCTCTCGGGGTTGAACGCCCAGCCGCGGGGCTACCTCGACGCCGTGCTGATGGGGACGCTCGCGCAGTTCAAGCGCCTCTGCGAGAAACTGGAGGGGCAGCCGTTCGGCCTCTCCGTGTACGCCGACGAGCTCCGGGAGACCCTCGGCATCCAGACCGAGCCCGAGACCCACGGCTATCCGTGGGAGGACGGCACCGCCGTCATGGGCATCCTGAACGTGACGCCGGACAGTTTCCACGACGGCGGCGAGTACGAAGCCGTCAAGGACGCCGTCTCGCGTGCCGAGGCGATGGTCGACGCGGGCGCGGACGTCATCGATATTGGCGGCGAGTCCACGCGTCCGGGCGCCGACCCCGTCCCGCTCGAAGAAGAACTGGACCGCGTCGTCCCCGTCGTCGAGCGCATCAGTGACCTCGACGCCATGATTTCCGTGGACACGCGCAAGGCCGAAGTCGGCCGGCAGGCGCTCGAAGCGGGCGCGGACATTCTGAACGACGTGACCGGGCTCGAAGACCCTGAGATGCGGTTCGTCGCCGCCGAGTACGACGCGCCGCTCGTGGTGATGCACTCCATCAACGCGCCCGTCGAACCCGGCGACGAGGTCCACTACGACGACGTCGTCGACGACGTCGTCGACGAACTCACCGAGCGCGTGCTGCTCGCGGAGAAGGCCGGCCTCCCGCGGGAGAAAATCATCGTCGACCCGGGCCTCGGCTTCGGGAAGTCCACCGCGCAGAACTTCGAAGTGCTGGACCGCACCGACGAGTTCCACGCGCTCGGCTGCCCTGTCCTGATTGGCCACAGCCACAAGTCGATGTTCGACGCCGTCGACCGCTACCCCGACGAGGGCGGCTACGCGACGGTCGCCGGCACGGCGCTGGCGGCCGAACGCGGCGCGGACATCGTTCGTGTGCACGACGTCGAAGAGAACGTCGCGGCGGTCCGGGTCGCCGAACGGACGCGCCGCGGCGCGGACGACGAGTAATCAGAGCAAGCCGGCCTGTTCCTGCGCTTCGCGGTAGACGTCGAGGTACGCTTCGAGGAAGTGTTCGTGGTCGTACTCGGCGAACGTCTCGTCGACGGCCATGCGTTCGAGGTCGCCGGCCGCGACCAGGCACTCCGTAATCTCCTCGTCGTTGGTCGCGCGGAACCCCCGGTCGTACGTCTCGACGAGTTCGTGGGCGCTGGACTCGGCGTGGTACTCGACGATGCCGACGCAGCCGCAGGCGAGCGCGCGCAACAGGTCGAGGCCGAAGGAGGTGCGTTCGGCGGTGTGGACGTAGACGTGGGCGTCCTTGAACAGGCGGACGCGCTCCTCGACGCTCTTCTCGCCGACGAACTCCACGCGGTCGTCGATGCGGAGGTCCCGGGCCTGGCGCTCGTAGCCCGCGCGAGCCGGGCCGTCGCCCACGATAGTACAGTTCCAGCCGTACTCGCGGAACTCCGCGAGCGCCAGGAACAGGGATTCGAGGTTGGCGTCTTCGTCGAGGCGGCGGCTGAACACGATGTCGCCGGCCTCGGCGGGCTCGACGGTTCGAATCCCCTTCATGTCGATGCCGGTGGGGACGACGCGGACCTCGTCGCCGTCCGCGCTGCACTCCCGCGCGCTCGTCTTCACGGTCCGCGACGGCGTGACGACCGTGCTCGGTTTCCGCGCGGCGTAGCGGTACGCGCGGCCGCGCAAGCCGTCGGTACTGTCGTGTGGGTCGTACCAGTCCAGAATCAGCGGCGCGCCCGCGAGCAGCGCGCCCCAGCGCGCGCCGTAGACGTGGCCGGGCGTCCGGCTCGTGCCGTGGACGACGTCCGGGTCGAGGTTCCGGAGGGTGGCGGCCGCCTTCGGCGAGAACCAGCGCTGGCCGCGCTCGGCAGTGACGGCGTGGTACGTCAGGTCCTCGTGCTCGAACGTGTCCGGTTGCCCCTCCCACCACTGCGCACAGCAGACGTGGACGTCGTGGCCGCGCGCCGCGAGCAAGTCCCCCAGCAGGCGCAGGCGGTCGACGTCGTCGGCGTCGACGTGGTGGGCGGTCGTCTCCGAGACGAACGCCACGCGCATACTCGCCGGGACGCAGTACGCCGGTAAAAACGGTTCTGTTCCCTGCTGGAGCGAACCTCCGTTCCACGACGAGTGCGTGGCGTTCGCGTCGTTCACTTCCTCGACGAACACGTCTAACTACTTACGGCGCGGGCGTCACCGTCCGCCATGGAAGTCGACTTGACGAATCCGTGGCTGTTCGGCGCGCTCGTCGTCGCGCTGTGGGTGGCCGTGTTCGTGGCGGCCGAACTGTTCGTTCTCGACGGCGACGTCGCCGGCGCGGTCGTCCGCGGGGTCGCCGGCGGGCTCGCGTTCGCCATCGTATACGCGTACATCCAGCGAGAGTGACCTCCCTCCGCGACAACTGTTAGTGGGAGCCCGAGTTACCGCCACGTGATGCACGCTGCCGTGGTCCTCGCCCTCCCCGTCGTCGCGTACGCCACGAGCCGACTCGCCGGCGCTGCTGCCGTCCGCACGACGGACCGCGTGACGGCCGCGTCGCGGCTGCGGCGCGCGAATCGCCTTTTGCAGGCGGGGGCCGCACTGTTCGGCCTGTTCACGGTCACTGAGTCACCGCTCGACGACGCGTTCGCGGCCGTGCTCCCCGTGCCGGCCGCCGTCGGCGCGTTCGGCGCGCTCGCCGCGACCGTGCTCGTCGGTGGCGTCGTCCCGGCGCTCGCCGTCCACCTCGGCACGCGGCCCGCGTGGGCGAGCGTCACCGGGAATGCGACGGATTACGCGGCGACCGTCCGGCGGTTTTTCGGACTCGCCGCCGTGCTCGTCGCGCCCGCGCTGTTCGTCGTCGGCGTGTGGCTGGCCGCTCCGAACGGGACCACGAGCCTCGTCGCGGTCGTCAGTGCCGCCGCGGTCGTCGCCGTCGCGCTCCCGCCGCTGGCCGCCCGCTTCGGACCCGTGCGAGCACCGACTACCGCGGAGGCCGCCGTCGTTCCCGCGTGCGCCGACGGCCTGCGCGTGCGCGTCGTCGAGACTGGCCGCCACCCAGTTGCGAACGCCGTCGCCGCGGGCGTGCTGCCCGGCTCCCGGTACGTGTTCGTGACGGACGCGCTGTTCCGCATGCTCGACGCCAACGCTACAACTGCGGTCATCGCCCACGAGGTCGGCCACCACCGCCGCGGCCACGTCGTCGGGCGCTTCCTCGCCACCGGCCTCGCGCTCGCACCCATCTTCCTCGTCGCGAACGGCGTCGTGGACGCGTTCGTGCCCGCACTCGTGCTCTCGTTCGTGTTGCTGCTCGCGGTCGGTCCGCTGGTGCGGTGGACGGAGTTCGACGCGGACGCGTACGCCGCCGCCCGCGTCGGCGACGCCGCGATGGAGCGCGCGCTCGCCACGCTCGCCGACCGCGGGCTCGTCCCCACGGAGCGCTCGCGGCTCGCGTGCCTGGTCTCGTTCCATCCCGCGGTCGGCCGTCGCCGCAGCCGGCTCCGGCGACCCAACCGTTTTTCCTGACTCGCCGCGAGATGCCACCGTGGACTTCGACCGCCGACGCGTCGCGTTCCGGGTCGTCGTCGCCGTCGCCATCGCCGCCCTGCTGGTCACCGGTGTCGGCTGGGACCGCGTGCTCCGGAACCTCCGCGACGCCAACCTCGCCGTCTACGCGTTCGCGCCGCTGGGGGCCGCGCTCGCGCTGCTCGCCGGCGGAGAGGGGACGCGGGTCGCGCTCGGCTTCCCAGTGTGGAGCGTGCGCGGTGCGCTCGCGCGGCGGGCGTTCTACGGCGCTGCCATCGTCCGGAACTTCCTCCCGGCCGGGAACGTCGGCGGCGGCGGGTTCGTCGCGTACACGGTGAGCCGCCACGGCGACGTCACCGTCAGCGAAGCCATCGCGGGCGTCGCCGGCTGGGAGTTCGTGATGATGGTCGCGTCCGCCGTCGTCGGCGGCGTCGGCGTGCTCGGTGTCGTCGCCGCTGGCCAGGACCCCGCGGGAACGGTCGGCCTGTTCGTCGCGTTCGGTGCGGTGCTGGCAGCCATCGCCACGGCCGGCGTCGTCCTCGAAGCCTACCGCGAGGCCGTCGCTGCCGTCGTCACCCGACTCGCACTCGCGTTCGAGCCCGTGTTGGCGCGCGTCGTTCCCGGCCACGACGTGCGCCTCGACGCCGGACGTGTGCGCCGCGGCCTCGACGAGTTTTTCGCGACGCTGAGCCGGCTCGCGGCGGACCGCTCGCGGTTCGTGACCGTGCTCGCCGCGGCTCACGCCGCGTGGCTCTGCTGGATGATTCCGCTGTTCGTGAGCCTGCTCGCGGTCGGCGTGGTGGTGTCGCCCGCAGTCGTGATGGTCGCGGTGACGGTCTCCGGATTCGCGCGCGCCGTCCCGCTGCCCGCCGGCATCGGCCCGGTGGACGTCGCGCTCGGCGGCGTGCTCGTCGCGCTCACGCCGCACTCGCTTGGCGAACTCGCGTCCGCGCTCGTGCTCTACCGGTCGAGCATGGTGCTCGTGCAGGTGATGGCCGGCGGGCTCTCGCTGTGGACGCTGGACGTCGCGGCGACCGGCAAACTCGCCGACTAGATGACGCCCGTTCTCGTCGCGGCCTCGACGGCGGCGTCCTCGCTGATGCCCGACCCCAGAATCGTGTAGCGGTCCCGAATCTCGTGGGCGGACGTCAGCGCCTCCAGCACTTCCTCGTCGGTGACGCCGAGCCCGTCCGCGGTCGTCGGCGCATCGAGGGAAGCCAGCGCGTCCCGGACCGACCGCCACTCGCCCTGCTCGCCCGAGTGGAGGTACTCCGCGAGAATCGAGCCGACGCCGACCTGGTGGCCGTGGAGTGCCTTCCCGGGCGCGATGCGGTCGAGTTGGTGGCTGAACAGGTGCTCGCTCCCCGACGCGGGCCGCGAGGAGCCCGCGATGGACATGGCGACCCCCGAGGAGACCAGCGCCTTCATCACCATCCACGCGGACTCCTCCAACTCCGGTTTGATGGAGTCCGCGCTGTCGACGAGCATCTCCGCGGTCATCTGACTGAGCGCGCCCGCGTACTCGCTGTACGGCACGTTCTGGAGGCGGTTCGCCAGCCGCCAGTCCTTCACCGCGGTGTAGTTGGAGATGATGTCCGCGCAGCCCGCAGTCGTTAACTCCCACGGCGCGTCCGCGATAACGCCCGTGTCCGCGACGACCGCGACCGGCGGCGCTGCCGCGACCGAGTGGCGGGTGTCGCCCTCCGGCACCGACCCGCGCCCGGAGACGATGCCGTCGTGGCTCGCCGCCGTCGGCACGCTCACGAACCCGACGTTGAGGTGGTCGCTGGCCATCTTCGCGATGTCGATTGGCTTCCCGCCGCCGACGCCGACGAGGTAGCCGACCTCCATCCCGCGCGCGACGTCCAGCACGTCCTCGACGGCCTCGAAGGTCGCCTCCTCCACGACGACGATTTCGGGGTCGTCACCCGCGGCCTCGAACTGCGCGACGATGCGGTCGGCGGCCACCTCCCGGGGCGTCTCGCTGGTGACGACCAGCGGCCGCCCCGTCAAGTGGGTCTCGACGACGACCTCCCGGGTCTGCGAGAGCACGTCGTGGCCGAGCACGACGCTCCGCGGGAGGCGTATCCACTTCGACTTCTCGAACATGTCCAAGCCTCGCCCGGGGACGAGTAAAAGTCTACTCGTCGTCGATTCGTGCGCTCGTACCGCTCAGACCGTCCCGAGCACGTCGAGGAGGCGCTCCTCGTCCTCGCGGTCGGGGCCTTCCTCCTCGCCGGTACGACCGTGCTCGCGGTGGGCGTCGACGGTCTTCGCCATCGCCTCTTCGACGGGCGTCGACTCGTAGCCCAGTGCCTCGACTTTCGACGTGTCCAGCACGTGCGGGTAGTCGCGGTACAGCGGGAAGTCCTCGAGGGCGAGGTCGACGATGTCGAGTTCCCGGGGGCTCGTGTACACGCGCCCGATGTCCGTTCCGAGTGCGTCCGCAATCAGGTCGAGCATCCGGTCGAGGGTGACCGCGTTCCGGTCGCCGACGTTGTACGCCTCGCCCGGTTCGCCCTCCTCGGCGACGAGCCGGAGGCCGCGGGCGACGTCCTCGACGTAGACGCGCTGCCAGAGGTTCGTGCCGTCCCCGGGGACGACGGCTTCATCGTGCTCGGCGACGCGATCAACCCAGTACGCGAGGCGCTCGGTGTAGTCTTGGGGGCCGTAGACGACCGGCGGCCGCACGCTCATCGCGTTCACCCCGCGCTCGGCGGCCTCGAAGACGATGCGGTCGCCGGCAGCCTTCCGCGCACCGTACGTCTCCATCGAGTCGTCGGTCGCCTGCTCGGCGGTACAGCTCTCCAGCGTCGTCTCGTCCTCGCGCTTGGGAACGTCCTCGTCGGCGTACGCGGAGCCGCTAGAGACGTAAACGTAGGCGTCGACGCCGCCGAAGACGTCGATGGCGTGCTCGACCTCGCGGGGCTTGTACGCCACGCAGTCGAAGACGGCGTCGGGCTCGACCTCCCGCTTCGCCGTCAGCAGGGCCTTCCGGTCGGTGCGGTCGCCCTGCACGTGGTGGACGCGGTCGTCCTCCGCGAACGGGTCGTCGTGCTTCCCGCGGTTGAACGTCGTGACGCGGTAGTCGTGGGCGAGCAGTTCCTCCACGAGGTGGCGGCCGACGAAGCGCGTGCCGCCGACCACGAGCGCGGAATCCATACCGGAGGGTGGGGTGGCCGCCACAAAAGCGGTGGCTATTCGAACGCCAGCGGCGCGAGAAAGGCGGACGAATCCGGGGCTACGGCGTTAGTCGGCGCTGCCGGCGAGCGAGCCTTCGATGGCGCTGGCGGGCAGCGAGCGGCGCGCGTCCGCTTCCGGCCGCTCGTCGATGGCGTCGCGGTAGGCGTCCGGCATGACGACCGCGAACTCCGAGACCGCCTCCTCCCAGTTCGCGAGCAGTTCGGCCGCGCGGTCGCTGTCCGTGCGCGCGGCGTGGTTCTCCACGAGCCGGCGAATCGCGGACTCGTCGCGCTCCGAGGGGTCGCGCGAAACCGCGACTATCCCGGTGTTGCAGCGGTCCTCGAAGTCGCCGTCGGGGTCGTGGACGTACGCGACGCCGCCGGACATCCCCGCGGCGAAGTTCCGCCCGACGTCGCCGAGCACGACGACGATACCGCCGGTCATGTACTCGCAGCCGTGGTCGCCGACGCCCTCCACGACCGCGTGCGCGCCGGAGTTCCGCACCGCGAAGCGCTCGCCGGCGACGCCGTTGACGTAGCACTCGCCGTCGGTCGCGCCGTACAGCGCGACGTTCCCGACGAGCGTGTTCTCCGCGGGCTCGAAGCCCGCTTCCGGCGGCGTCTCGACGGCGACCGTGCCGCCCGAGAGCCCCTTCCCGACGTAGTCGTTGGCGGCCCCGGTCAGCGACATCGTGACGCCGGACGCGAGGAACGCGCCGAACGACTGGCCGGCGTTCCCTTCGAGCGTGACGTCGAGCGTGTCGTCGGCCAGCCCCTCGACGCCGTGCTCGCTGCTGACGGCGTGGGAGACGCGCGCGCCGACAGTGCGGTCGCGGGTCGTAATCTCGCGGGTCAGCGAGACGGACTCGCCGTCCGCGATGGCCGCCTGCGCGTCCGCGATGATGCCCTCGTCGAGTTCCATGTCGGGCTGGTCCTGCTCGACGGTGTGCGTGCGACCGTCGCCCTCGGGTTCGGCGAGCACGCGCGAGAGGTCGATGTGCTCACCCTTCGGGTGGACGCTCTCCGGCTGGGAGAGGTGTTCGACGCGGCCGACGGCGTCCTCGACGCTCGTGTAGCCGAGTTCCGCGAGCAGTTCACGGAATTCGCGCGCGACGAACGTGAGGTAGTTCGCGACCTTCTCCGGCGTGCCGCGGAAGCGCTCGCGGAGGTCGTCGTCCTGCGTCGCGACGCCGGTCGGGCAGTTGTTCGTGTGGCAGATGCGCGCCATCACGCAGCCCGCCGACACCAGCGACGCGGTGCCGAACGCGAACTCCTCGGCGCCCAGCAGCGCGCCGACCGCGACGTCGCGGCCGGTCTTCAGGCCGCCGTCCACGCGCAGCGTCACGCGCGAGCGGAGGCCGGTCTCCACGAGGAGCTGGTTCGCTTCCGCGAGCCCGAGCTCCCACGGGAGGCCAGCGTGCTTGATGCTCGTCTTCGGGGACGCGCCCGTCCCGCCGTCGTGGCCGGAGATGTGGATGCAGTCCGCGCCCGCCTTCGCGCAGCCCGCCGCGACCGTGCCGATGCCCGCCTCGGAGACGAGCTTCACGTGGACGCGGGCGTCCGGGTTGCCCGCTCGGAGGTCGGAGATGAGCTGCTTGAGGTCCTCGATGCTGTAGATGTCGTGCTGGGGCGGCGGGCTGATGAGGCCGACGCCCGGCGTCGAACACCGCACGTCCGCGATCATCTCGTTGACCTTCTTCCCGGGGAGGTGGCCGCCCTCGCCGGGCTTCGAACCCTGCGCCATCTTGATTTGGAGGTCGTCGGCCGACGAGAGGTACGTGCTCGTGACGCCGAACCGACCGGACGCCACCTGCTTGATGGCGCACTCGCGGTCCGTGTCGAAGCGCTCGGGCGGCTCCCCGCCCTCGCCCGTATTCGCCCTCGCGCCGAGCTCGTTGGCGGCCTCGGCGTTCGTCTCGTGAGCCTCCGGGCTGAGGCTCCCGAGGCTCATCGCGGCCGTCGAGAACCGCTCGACGATATCAGCCGCCGGCTCCACGTCCTCGACGGGGACGCTCTCGCGGTCCTCGGTGTCGATGTCGAGGAGGCCGCGCAGCGCCTGGAGCTGTTCGGCCTGGTCGTTGACCTGTTCGGCGTAGTCCTCGAACGCCTCGTAGTCGCCGTTATCCACGCCCTCCTGGAGGCTGTGGACCGTCTGGGGGTTCCACTGGTGGAATCGCCCGGCGGTGCGGTTCTCGAATTCGCCGATGCGCTCGATGTCGGCTTCGTCGTCGAAGCCCGCGGCGTGGCGCGCGCGGATGTCGGCTTCGAGTTCGTCGAAGCCGACGCCCTCCGTGCGGTTCGGCGTCCCGGAGAAGAACCGGTCGACGACCGACGAATCGAGGCCGACGACCTCGAAGATTTGCGCGCCCTGGTAGGATTCGACCGTCGAGATGCCCATCTTCGCCATCACCTTCAGCAGCCCGTCTTCGAGGGCCTGCAGGTACGACGACACGGCTTCCTCGGGGTCGGGGCCGTCCGGCCCGGCGACGATGTCGCGGGCGGACTCGATAGCGAGGTAGGGGTTGACCGCGCCCGCGCCGTAGCCGACCGTCGCCGCGAGCTGGTGGACGGTGCGGACGTCGCCGGCTTCGACGACGAGCCCGGCGCGCGCCCGCAGCCCCTCGCGGGTGAGGTGGTGATGGACGGCACCGGTCGCCAGCAGGCTCGGCACCGGAATCGCGTCCTCGCCGGCCTCGCGCTGGGAGAGCACGAGCAGTTCGACGCCGTCGCCGACCGCGTCGGCGGCCTCGCGCTGGACGCGCTCGACGGCGGCTTCGAGGGACTCCTCGGGACCGAACGAGAGGTCGATGGTCGCCGCCGAAAGCCCCGCGTTCACGACCTCGTTCAGGTCGCTGTCAGCCAGCACCGGGCTGTCGAGGACGATCTGCTCGGCGTGTTCGGGGGATTCGCCGAGGAGATTGTTCTGCCGGCCGAGGCGCGTCTCCATGCTCGTCACGAGGTCCTCGCGGATGTAGTCGATTGGCGGGTTCGTGACCTGCGCGAACAGCTGGCGGAAGTACGACGCCAGCGGGTGGTTGAACTCCGAGATGCCGGGGAGCGGCGCGTCGTCGCCCATCGAGCCGACGGGGTCCTTGCCGTCCTGGACCATCGGCGCGATCAGTTCGTCGAGTTCGTCGCGCGTGTACCCGAACATCGCCTGTTCGGAGCGCAGGTCCTCGGTCGGGTCGCTGGGTAGCACGTCCTCGCCGGTCTCCGGGCGGAGCTGGTTCTGTTCGACCCACTCGCCGTACTGCTCGTCGGTGAGCTCCTCGAAGACGTCCTCGTCGTCGACGACGCCCTCGCCGGGCTCCGCGAGGAACAACTGACCGGGGCGGAGGCGGCCGCGCTCCTCGACCTCGCTGACGTCGCCCTCCAAGGCGCCCTGCTCGGAGGCCATCACGAGCGTGCCGTCCGCGCGCTTCTCGTAGCGGCACGGGCGCAGGCCGTTCCGGTCGAGGACGCCGCCGATGCGGTCGCCGTCGGTGCCGATGACGAGCGCGGGGCCGTCCCACGGCTCCACGAGGCTGGCGTGGTAGTCGTAGAACTCCTTGCGCGCGTCGCTCATCTCGTCGTCGCCCTGCCACGCCTCGGGGACGAGCATGCGGAGCGCGTGCGGGAGCGAGCGCCCCGTCTGCATCAGCAGTTCGAGCGCGTTGTCGACGCTGGCGGTGTCGGACTGCTCGGGGTCGTCGATGACCGGCAGCACCGTCTCGAGTTCGTCGGCGGTGAACTCCTCAGCTTCGAGGTCCGACTCGCGGGCGCGCATCCAGTTGACGTTCCCGCGGATGGTGTTGAACTCGCCGTTGTGGACGATGTTCCGGTAGGGGTGGGCGAGGTGCCACGCGCCCAGCGTGTTCGTGGAGAAGCGAGCATGCACGAGCGCGAACCCGGTCTCGACGCGCTCGTCGGTGAGGTCGGGGTAGTAGTCGGCGACCTGGTCGCCCTTCAGGAGGCCCTTGTAGACGACGGTGTCCTCGTCGAGCGAGCAGACGTAGAAGCGCTCGTGGTCGACGGCTGCTTCGACGGCCTGGCGGCCGACGTACAGCGCCTTCTGGAAGTCCTCGGCACCGTTCGGACGTACTACGGCCTGCGCGACGTGGGGTTCGGAGTCGACGGCGGTCGCGCCGAGGTCGCTGTTGTTCGTGGGGACGTCGCGCCACGCGTCGACGGCGAGGCCGTGCTCGGCGAGCGCGGCTTCGACGGTTTCGACGACTGCGGCGCGTTCGTCTGCGTCCTGCGGGAGAAAGAACGAGCCGACGGCGTAGGTTTCGGGGAGGCCGCCGAAGACGTCGGCGAAGAACTCGTCGGGCGTCTGGATGAGCGCGCCGGCGCCGTCGCCGGTGTTCTCCTCGGCACCCGTGGTGCCGCGGTGTTGGAGATTCTCCAGTACGTCGAGTGCGTCAGAGAGAACGCGGTGGGACTGGCCACCGTCGAGGTCGACGACGACCCCGACCCCGCAGTTCGACCGTTCGTCGGTCGGGTCTGCGAGGAGGCGGTTGTTCGTGCTGTCGGACTGGTGCATGTGGCAGCCTGTGACACGACCGAGTAAAACCCTACTCCTGAATCACTAAGGGTAATATAGATGCGTATAAGGTAAATTAAGGTGTCCGGACGCCGCGTTCGTTCCGCCCGTGAACCGTATCGTCGGTGCCTCTCGGCACCGTCTGGCAGTTGATTCCGTGGCTGTGGTTGTTACTGCCTTCGACCGCATCCACCATTAAATAATCGACCGTGACAAATAGTCGCCGGCTCAGTACGACTTCGCGAAGAACGCCGTCTCCTCGGCGGGCTCCCCACAGACCGCACACTCTTTGCCCTCGTGGTCGGGCGTCGGGAGGTGCTCGTCCTCGAACTCCGAGGCGGCGCGCGCGGCGCTGTCCTCGGCCAGCGGCACGAGCACGATTTCGGCGTGAATCTGGTCTTTGATTTCGTCCTCACAGGCCTCGTCGCCGCACCACGGGGCCTTCACGTAGCCGCCGTGCTGGCCGATAGTGCCCAGGATCTCCTCGCGGCTCTCGGCCTCCCGCACGTTCTCGTCGAGGCGCTCGGCGGCCGCGTCGTAGAGCTTCTCGTAGACGTCGTCGAGGTGGTCGTGGACGGTGGCCGTGATGTCCGCGCGGTCCTCGACGGCGTCCTCGCCGTCGGGTCGGTGGACGACCGTGACTTCCTCGTCCTCGACCTCGTTCGGGCCGATTTCGAACCGCACGGGGACGCCCTTCAACTCCCACTCGTTGAACTTGAAGCCGGGGTTGCGCTCGTCGCGGTCGTCGAGGTGGACGCGTACCCCCTGCGCCTCCAGTTCCGCGGCGATTTCCGAGGAGTACTGGAGCACGTCCTCCTTCGTCTCCTCCTGCCAGATGGGGACGATGACGACCTGCTTGGGCGCGACCGTCGGCGGGAGCACGAGCCCCTGGTCGTCGCTGTGGGACATGACGAGCGCGCCGATGGCGCGCCACGACAGCCCCCACGAGGTCGTGTACGCGGTGCGCTCGGCCTCGTCGACGTCCGAGAACGTGATGTCGAACGCCTCCGCGAACGACTGCCCGAGGTGGTGACTGGTGCCGCCCTGCACGGACTTCCCGTCGGGCATCAGCGCCTCGACGGTCGTCGTGGTGTCCGCGCCCGGGAACTTGTCGTGGTCGGGCTTCCGCCCGCGCAGCACGGGCATCCCGAGGACGTCCTCGTAGAGCCGCTGGTACTGGTCGAGGCGCAGCGTCGTCTCGGCCCACGCCTCCTCGTCGCTCTCGTGGGCGGTGTGGCCCTCCTGCCAGAGGAACTCCTTCGTGCGGAAGAACGGCTTCGTCTCCGTGGCCTCCCAGCGCACGACGGAGTTCCACTGGTTCAAGCGCAGCGGGAGGTCGCGGTGCGAGCGCACCCACTGAGCCATGTACGGCGCGACGATGGACTCGGAAGTCGGCCGGACGGCGAGGCGCTCTTCGAGTTCCTCGTGGCCGCCCTGCGTGACCCACGCGACCTCGGGGTCGAACCCTTCGACGATGTCCTTCTCCCGTTCGAGGTACGATTCGGGGATGAACATCGGGAAGTAGGCGTTGTCGACGCCGGTTTGCTTGAACCAGCCGTCGAGGTTGTCCTGAATCGCCTCCCAGAGGGCGTACCCACGGGGCCGGGTGACGATGAACCCGCCCATCGGCGCGTAGTCGGCCAGCTCCGCCTTCTGGACGACTTCCGCGTACCAGTCGCCGGGACTGTGCTCTTTGGACTCGGTGATGCCGAGCTCCTGTTCGTCGCTCATTACCCCAACTGTGGCCTGACTCGCTCTTAAAACCCGTGAAGGTGTGCGGGCGCGCGACGAACCCGACGAGGATTGGTTATAACTAACTCTTGAAGGAGGAATTCGAGGGAACTACGCATAGTGCACGTTGACCGGCTGATTCGTCAGAAGCACGAAGTGCTGAGAGGTTAGCAGTAATTAATTAGTGGTCGGGCGCGTACGAGTGGGCGTGCGCGAGTTCGAGTTCACCGTGACGTTCGAACCGGGGAGCGACGCCCTCATGGACTGCTTCGTCGAGCACGACAGTCTCACGGCGTGGACCTCGGTCTGTTTCACGACCCGCGAGCGGATGTGGCGCATCGACCACGCCACCGGCACGGAGGAAGCCCTGGCCGCCTTCGACGACGTCTTCCTCGACGAATCGCGGTGCAACGAGTGCCTGGACCTCCCGGACTGTGACACCTACCGCGAGTACCACGTCCTCGACGAGTCCACGAACTCCCGGACCGTCTACACGTTCCGCGAGGAGGTCCACGGCTGCCACTCGGTCCCCCACTACGTCCACGAGCACGTCGGCGACGGCGTCGTCTTCGAGGCGCGACGTAGCGACAACGAGTACCGGTGGCGCGTGCTCCATCCCGACGAGCAGCCGGTCGGCGGCGTCTACGATGCCATCGAAGCCCAACTGCGCGACGGGCTCTCGCTGTCGCTGTCCCGCCTCTCCAGCGCCGGGAACTGGAACGCCGAATCCCGGGTCGCTGCCGAGTTGACGCCCGAGAACCGCGCGGTGCTCGAAGCCGCCGTCGAGCACGGCTACTACTCGCGGCCGCGGGAGGTCACCGTCAGCGACCTCAGCGACGAACTCGGCATCCCGCGCTCGACGCTCCAGTACCGACTGCGCAGCGCCGAGGACCTCGTCGTCTCCCAGTTCGTCGACGACGCGCTGTCGTGAACCGCGGAAACTCGGGGCCGTTTCGCGTCGCTGGCGCTCGGCGAGAGAACTAAGTGGCATGGGAACGTCACCCAGGGTATGGGCGACACGAAACGCGGCCGCGAACGGCAGGGTCAGAAGAAGCGCGAACAGCTCCGCGAGCAGGAAGTCGAGCGCACACTGACAGCCGCCGACGACCCGCCGGACCCGCAGGAAGACGAAATCGAGTTCGAGGAGTAGCGACCCGCGGCCGTCGAATTTTTCTTGACCGACCGAACCACGTAGCCGCAGCTACCGCCGCGCGACGTCGAACGGGCTCTCGGTCTCCGTCCACGCCCAGCCCGGGAGTCGCGTCTGGACGCCGGCCGCCAGCGCCGCGTCCAAGTCGTCTCGGCCGGCAGCGTCGTCGCCGTCGCCGCTAGTGTGGACGTCCGCGTAGTGGAACGTCGACTCCGCGAGCAGCCGGCGCGGCTGCTCGCCCGCGATCACCGCGGCGAGCTCGCGGCCGAGCAGTTCGTCCACGACGAACCCCGGATAGTCGTCGGTGACGTCGAGGTCCCGGAGCAGCGCCACGAGCGCCGCGACGTTCACCGCGCGGTCGCCGTCCGCGAACACGTCCTCGACCGCGCTGCGGTACTGTGCGTCGGTCACGGTGGCGACGTCGGTGTCGAAGGCGTCGCCGAGCGCGTCCCGGACGTCGTTGACCAGCGGGACGACGACGGCCGCCCGTTCGAGCACCCACTCACGCTCCCGTACGACCGCGTCGGCTGTCAGTTCCATGGGCACCGTCGTGCGTCAAGGCCTACCAAGTTTGCGAAGGCTTTTATAACCGGAACCGCATACTGCCGAGTAAGCGGGTTCTCCTGTAGTAATCCCCGCGGCCCGGCCGTCCTCGGCCGGAACACCGGTCTCCATACTGGAATGACGACAGCGTGTGTCTACTCACCACGTTCTACGGTCCACTCCTCACCCCGCCTCCGGCGGCTCGCGAGTGGCCCTAACGGAGACGCGGACGCAGGAGGCCTCATTCACTGACTATGAGCACTGTAGACCAGCAACTCGAAGAGTTACAGGACCAGATTACGAACGAGATTCCGCCGGACATCTCGGTGACCGACGTGAAGTACGAGGGCCCCGAGCTCGTCGTCTACACCCGGGACCCGAAGCAGTTCGCCCAGGACGGCGACCTCGTTCGGCGGCTCGCGAGCAAACTCCGCAAGCGCATCACGGTCCGCCCCGACCCCGCGGTGCTCTCCCGCCCGGAGACCGCCCGCGAGAAGATTCTGAACGTCATCCCCGACGACGCCGGCGTCACCGACCTCGACTTCCACGAGGACACCGGCGAGGTCGTCATCGAGGCCGAGAAGCCCGGGATGGTCATCGGCCGCCACGGCTCCACGCTCCGCGAAATCACGGAAGCCGCGGGCTGGACGCCCGAGGTCGTGCGCACGCCGCCCATCGAATCCTCCACCGTCTCGAACGTCCGGAACTTCCTCAAGTCCGAGCGCGACGAGCGCCGCGACATCCTGGAGAAGGTCGGCCGCCAGATTCACCGCGAGGAGATGAGCGACGACGAGTACGTCCGCATCACCACGCTGGGCTGCTGCCGCGAGGTCGGCCGCGCGAGCTTCATCCTCTCGACGCCCGAGACGCGCATCCTCGTCGACTGCGGCGACAAGCCCGGGAGCGAGGACGAAGTCCCCTACCTCCAGGTGCAGGAGGCGCTGGGCGCGGGCGCGAACTCCATCGACGCGGTCGTGCTCACGCACGCCCACCTCGACCACTCCGCGTTCATCCCGCTACTCTTCAAGTACGGCTACGACGGCCCCATCTACACCACGGAGCCGACCCGTGACCTCATGGGCCTGCTGACGCTGGATTACCTCGACGTCGCCGCCAAGGAGGGGGGCACGCCCCCGTACGACTCCGAGATGGTTCGCGAAGCCATCAAGCACTGCATCCCGCTGGAGTACGGCGACGTCACGGACATCGCGCCGGACGTGAAGCTCACGTTCCACAACGCCGGCCACATCCTCGGGAGCGCGGTCTCGCACTTCCACATCGGCGACGGCCTCTACAACGTCGCGTTCTCCGGCGACATCCACTACGAGGACACGCGGCTGTTCAACGGCGCGGTCAACGACTTCCCGCGCGTGGAGACGCTCGTCCTCGAATCCACGTACGGTGGGCGCAACGACTACCAGACCGACCAGGAGGACTCCGAGGAGAAGCTCAAACGCATCATCAACGAGACCTACGAGGACGGCGGGAAGGTCCTGATTCCGGCGTTCGCGGTCGGGCGCTCCCAGGAGATGATGCTCGTCCTCGAAGAGGCGATGCGGAAGGGCGACATCCCCGAGATGCCCATCCACCTCGACGGCATGATTTGGGAGGCGACCGCCATCCACACCACCTACCCCGAGTACCTCCGCGACGACCTCCGCGACCGCATCTTCCACGAGGACGAGAACCCGTTCCTCGCGCCCCAGTTCAACCACATCGACGGCGGCGAGGAGGAACGCCAGGAGGTCGCCGACGGCGACCAGTGTATCATCCTCTCCACCTCGGGGATGGTCACCGGCGGCCCCATCATGTCCTGGATTCAGCACATCGGCCCGGACCCGGATTCGACGATGACGTTCGTCGGCTACCAGGCCCAGGGGACGCTCGGCCGCCGTATCCAGTCCGGCTGGGACGAGATTCCGATGCCCGACTCCCGCGGCAGCGGCCGCGCGGAGCGCCTCCAGCTCGAGATGGACACCGAGACCGTCGACGGCTTCTCCGGGCACGCCGACCGGCAGGGCCTCGAGGACTTCGTGCGCACGATGAACCCCCGCCCCGAGAAGGTGCTGTGCGTGCACGGCGACGAGTCCTCCACGCAGGACCTCTCCAGCGCACTCTACCACGACTACAACATGCGGACGTTCGCGCCGAAGAACCTCGAAACGTTCCGCTTCGTCTAGGCGCCTCGGCTCGGTTCTGACCGTTTTCGCCGTGCGGTCGTGGAAGCCGACAGCACTATACTCCGCGTTCCGGTACTGTGCGGTGTGAGGTCCACACGAGCGGCGAGTCTGTTCGTCGTGGCGCTGGTGGTGTCGACGGCGTTCGTCGGTCCCGCCGTCGCCGCGCAAGCCGCGCAGGTCGCGCAGCCCGGCCAGCCGGTCGAGGGCGACGGCGGCTACCGGTTCGATGTCGGCGGCAACGAGACCAACATCACGTTCTGGCTCCACCTGGACCTGTTCACGAACCTCGGCGCGGCCGGCGACTTCGGGTTCAGCGCGGTCGGCCACGCGATGGACACGCAGGTCGTCGCCGTCGACGTCCAGCTACGCTTCGACGGAGTCGGCGACCTCGGTAATTTCCTCTCGAACCCCTTCTCGCGGTTCTCCGTCGTCGCGGAGTGGGAGATGAACCTGCCGTTCCTCTCGGCAGGGCCGGCTTCGGGCGACGACTTCAGCTACGAGGGCAACGAGACGATAAACGGGAGCAACGCGTAGCGCGGAGCCGAACTTTCAAGCCCGCACGGCTGTTATGTCAACTCATGTCAGAGGGCGGCGAGCTCGTCGCGGAGCTCCAGCAGCAGGCCGGAGACGCACTGCGTGTCGTCGCCGAGTACGACAGGGAAGGCTACGACGTCCACTACGTCCGCGAGGACGTCGGCGCGCGTCTGGACGAGCGCGCGGACGCCATCCACCGGAACCTCGTGCTCGAAGGCATCAGCCGCGAGCACCTCGAAGACCTCTTCGGCGCGGGCGACCTCCACTGCTCGATGCATCGCTTCGACGAGATGACCGCGTTCCACTTCGCCGAAGAAGAGTACACGGGGCTGTTCGTCAGCGTCGAGTCCGACGCGGACCTGCCGCTGGCGTCGTTCACGGACACCTGCTGGCGGAGTCTCTAATCGGCGGCCTCGGCGGGGTCGACGACTTCTTCGGCGAGTTCGTCCACGCCCACCCTATCGCAGAGGTCGTACAGCGGACACGCCTCCGGGCCGTCGAGGCACGCGGGCTTGCGCGCCGAACAGTACTCGCGGCCGAACTGAATCATCGCCGTATGTCCGAACCCGCACTTCTCACCCTGGACCTCGGCCTCTAGGGCTTCGCGCACGTCCTCGTGGTCGGCATCCGGGGCGGCGAGCCCGAGCCGGCGCGCGATGCGGTGGACGTGCGTGTCCACGGGGAAGACGCCGTCGCGCCCACCCGCGAACAGCAGCACGCAGTCGGCGGTCTTCGGGCCGACGCCCTTCATGTCCAGCAGCGCGTCGCGAACCTCGTCGGGGTCGTTGCTCGCGGTTTCACCGTCTTCTCGCGGGCTCCGCCCGCTCGAACGGTCCGAGGGACTTCGTCCCTCGCTACTCGCTCCGTCCGTGGAGCGTTGCTCCACGCGCCCCGTGCGAACGAACTCGTCGAACGCCGCTTCGCCGCCGTACTCCTCGCAGATGCGGCCGGCGATGCGAATCAGCGTCTCGGATTTTTGATTGTAGAGTCCTGCCGAGGAGATCGTCTCGGCGAGTTCGTCCTGGTGGGCGTCCGCGAGCGTCGCCGCGAGGTCCTGCCCGGCATCGTATCTGTCCATCAGCGCGTCGTGGGCGGGCTGGCTGGCGACGTCGCTGGTGTTCTGACTGAGAATCGTGCGAACGAGACACTCGAAGGCGTCGCGGCCCCCGTACGCCTTCTGCCAGTACATGTCCCCGAGCCGGTCGACGACGGCGTCCGCGCGGCTCGTGTCGTTGCCGGGCTCGAACTCGGTGAAGCGGCCGGCGGCGGCGTCACCACCCGAGATGTTCTCCGCGGGTTCGTCGTCCATGCTTGGAGGTCTGTCGGCGAGCCCAAAAAGCACCGCGACGGCTCCCAGCCGGTGGGCTACTCGACGCGCAGCGTCGCCGTGAGGTCCGCACCGTCCGCGAGCGCGGCGACGAGGTCGCGGTCGAGGTCCACGGCGGCCTCGTCGGCGTCCACGAAGATGGTGCGGTCGTCGACGTACGTGCTCGTGCGCCCGACCATGCTGCGCTCGTTCGTGTATTCGAGGTCCGGGTGGCCCGACCCCGTCACTTCCTCGCGGTGGCCGTCGGCTTCGAGCACGAGCGTAATCGTGGCGTCCTCGTCCTGACAGGCGGCGACGAACTCGCGGTCGAAGTCCGCGGGCGCGCGGTCGGCGTCGATGCCGACGATGCAGTCGCCGGCGGGCGTGAGGTAGTCGTCGGTCGTCACTTCCAGCGTGGACGCGTGTTCGGCCGTGACGTGTTCGTGGCCGGTCGCCCGCACGACTTCTTCCATGGGCTGGGGTTGCCGGTAGCCGCACTTGTGTGCGGCGTTCCGCGACCACTCTTTAAGTGCAGCTACCCACTCCTGTGGGGGCCGTTACCACTCGCTGAAGGGGGTCTGACAACTGCTTGCACGCGACGCCCCGTCGGAAATTTTAAGTGGCGTGGAGGAGTATTACCCGTTACCAGAACGCTGCGTGCGTTCGTGCACAGCCCGAGAGAATGACAGGACGTTCTCCTTCCGACCGGGAAGTCACACGCTCCGAGCGACGGCTGTCTCGAACACCCAGCGGGTATGGCATCGAGGTTTGAACAATGGCTGAGGAAGAACAAACTATCGAAGTATCGAGCGCAGACGAACTCATTACTGACGAAGAACTTCAAGAGAAGTCCAAGGGTCAGCTCATCAAGAACGCCGGCCAGTTCCGCGACCGCCGGAACGAGCTGAACCAGCTCGCCAGTTCCCGCGCCTCCGACCGCGACGAACTCAACGCGAAGACCCGAGAGAAGGTCGACGAGGCCCAGGAACACCGCGAGAAGCGCGACGAGCTCAACGAGCGCGTCCAGGAACACAAGGAAGTCCGTAACGAGCTCAACGCCGAGGCGAACGAGCTCTTCGACGAGGTCGAGCAGCGCAAAGAGGACCTCGAACTCGACGAGGGCAAGGACCTCGAAGAGCTCAAGGAGGAAATCGAGCAGCTCGAGTTCAAGCAGCAGACCGAGGTTCTCTCGACGGAGGACGAGCGCGAACTCATCGAGAAAATCGAGGACAAGCGCGAGGAGTACCAGGATCGAAAGGAGAAACTCGACGCCTCCGGCGACCTCGAAGAGCTCGTCGACGAGGCCGAGGAAGTCCGCGCGGAAGCCTCCGAGCACCACGAGAAGGTGACGGAGCTCGCGGACAAGGCCCAGGAGCACCACAACGAGATGATCGAGGCCTACCGCGAGGCCGACGACATCCGTGACGAGGCCGACGAGATGCACGAGAAGTTCGTCGAGGCTCAGGAAGCCGCCGACGCCCACCACGAGGCGTTCGTACAGGTCCAGAAGCGCCTCCGCGAACTCGACAAGCAGGAAGAAGAGGAGCGCGAGGACGAGCGCGCCGCCGAGCAGGCCGAAGCCCGCGAGGAAGCCGAGGAAATCTACGAGCGGTTCAAGGAGGGCGAGACCCTCGACACCGAGGACCTCCGCAAGCTCCAGAAGTCCGGCCACCTCTAAGCTGTCTACTGCTGATTTCTCCGTATTTTCCCGCGCGTAGCGGCGGCACTGTCCCGACTGTGGTCCAGATGAATCGGCCGCGTGAATTACGGGCCCGGCCGCCGACGCCGTAGCCATGGACACGCTCCCCAAACGAGTCGGCCGACTGACCGTGCTGGCACTCGGCGTGGTCGTCGGCGTCGTCGTCGGCTGGGTGTTGTTCGTGCGGACGCCGGCCGGCGGCCCCACGATTCTCGGCGTGCTGTTGACGCTCCTCACCGGCGTGGTGTTCCTCCAGTTGGGCGGGAACGCCGCGGACACGGTGTTCGGCGCGTACGACACCGCCGAAGTCCGCGTGGAGGGCCCGATAGCACGGGACGGCGGGCAGTCGCTACCGACCGACCCGCGCCAGATTCCCGCGGACGCCGTGGTCGACCAAATCGAGCGTGCGGACGAGGACAGCAACACGAACGCGCTCGCGGTCCGCCTGAACACGCCCGGCGGCGAAGTCGTCCCGAGCGACGACATCCGGCGCGCGGTTCTGGAGTTCGACGGGCCGACAGTCGCGTACGTCACCGACGTCTGCGCGAGCGGCGGTTACTGGATTGCCAGCGCCTGCGACCACGTGGTCGCCCGCGAGAACAGCCTCGTCGGCAGCATCGGCGTGCGCGGGTCGACGCTGAACGCCTCGGCGCTCGCCGACGACCTCGGCGTCGACTACGAGCGCTTCGTCGCCGGCGAGTACAAGGACGCGGGCAACCCGCTGCGGGAGCTGCGCGAGGACGACCGCCGCTACCTGCAGGGCCTGGTCGACGACTTCTACGAGTCGTTCGTCGAGCGCGTCGCCGAGGTTCGGGACCTCTCTCCCGAGCAGATTCGGGACACGGAGGCTCGTGTCTACGTCGGCCGGGACGCCCACGAGCGCGACCTCGTGGACGACCTCGGGACGCGCGACGACGCCGAAGCCTACCTCGAAGCCGAACTCGGCCACGAGATCGACGTTCGGGAGTTCGAGCCGCCGCGCGGGATGTTCGTGCGGATGCGGCGGACGGCGGTCGGCGCGGCGTACGCGTTCGGCGCGGGGCTGGCCGACGCAGTCGGTGACGGCAACGGGACGAACGTCGAACTCCGGTGACCCGAGCGCGGGGTTTTTATCACGGCAGCGTGACGCTGTGGACGATAGATGCGCACGCTGGTCGTCTGTGTGGACCGGACCGGGGACATCCCCCGACAGACCGGGTTGCAGACGCCGGTCGCGGGCTGGGAGGCGGTGCAGTCGCTGGTCGTGGAGATGGGCATCGCCGACCCCGAGGACTCCGCCGTGAACTGCCTGCTGGAGGCGCTCCGCGTCACCCGCGACCTCCGCGACGGCGAGGACGACGCGGTCGTCGCCGCCATCTCCGGGAGCGGCGACGGCGTCTCCGCGGACCGCTCGGTCGCCGACCAACTGGACGACTTCATCGACCGCTACGACCCCGACTCGGCGGTCGTCGTCATCGACAGCGCCGAGGACGAGCGCGTCGTCCCCATCGTGGAGAGCCGCCTCCAGGTCGACGCCGTCGACCGCGTGGTCGTCCGGCAGGCCCGCGACCTCGAATCCACGTACTACCTCCTCAAGCAGTTCCTCGCCGACGAGGAGCTCCGCCAGACCGTGCTCGTGCCGCTGGGCATCGTCCTGCTGGTGTTCCCGGCGCTGATGATGGTGACCGGCAGCCTCGCGGTCGCAGTCGCCGCCATCACCGCCGTTATCGGCCTATTCGTCCTCTACAAGGGGTTGAGCATCGAGAACTACCTCGCAGAGGTCCCCGCGCAGGCGCGGGACGCGCTGTACTCCGGCCGCGTCTCCATCGTCACGTACGTCGTCGCGGGCGGGCTCGCGCTCGTCGGCGTGTTCGCGGGCGCGCTCGGCATCTCCGACCTGCCCTCGGAGACGCCGCTGTTGTTGACCGCGATGGCGTTCACGTACTACAGCGTGCCGTGGATAACACTCGGCGGATTGGCGGCCAGCGCCGGCCGGCTCTTCGACGAGTTCATCCGCCACGAGGAGGTCCGCACGTCGTTCCTCAACCTCCCGTTCGGCGTGCTCGCGGTCGGGCTCGTCGTCCGCGGGTTCTCGGCGTACTTCATGGAGCTGGCCGACGAACTCGACGCCGTCGCGGTGCCCGCCGCGGAAGTCGGCGCGCTCTCCATCGAGGGATTCGTGCTCTCCCCCGAGGAGCGGCTCGCGGCGTTCGTCGTCGCCGGCGTGCTCGTCAGCATTATCGGCCTCCGCGTCGCGACGCGGTTCAGCGACGTCGACGTCGACGACGTAGAAGACGGCGAGGAGCCCGTGGAGCCATAGAGTGGAGTATTTCAACGCCGCGGTGCAAGCACGCGTATGACTGACGGCCAGTGGGTGAGCCTGTTCTCCGGCGGGAAGGACTCCTCGTGGGCGCTCTACCGCGCGCTCGAAGCGGGCCTCGATGTCGCGCGCCTCGTCACCGTCCACCCCGAGGGCGACTCGTACATGTACCACGTGCCCGCGACGCACCTCGCCAGCCTCGCCGCCGAGAGCATCGGCATCCCGCTCGTGGACGTCGAACCCGACGACTTCGGCGCGGCGGCCGCAACCGAGTCCGGTGAGCAGGGAGACACCGAACTCGAACCGCTGGAGGCCGCGCTCGCCGACCTCGCCGACGACCTCGACGGCGGGCTCGCGGGCGTCACCGCGGGTGCCGTCGAGAGCGAGTACCAGACCTCCCGCATCGAGTCGATGGCCGACCGACTGGGCTGCGAGGTGTTCGCGCCGTTGTGGCAGCGCGACCCCCGCGACCTCGCCGACGAGATGCTCGCCGCCGGCTTCGAAATCACCATCGTCCAAGTGGCGGCGTACGGCCTCGACGAGTCGTGGCTCGGCCGCACGCTCGACCGCGAAGCGCTAGACGAACTCGAAGCCCTCAACGAGCAGTACGGCGTTCACGTGCTCGGCGAAGGCGGCGAATTCGAGACGTTCGTCACCGACGGCCCGCACATGTCTCGTCCAATCGAGTTGGAGTACGAAACCGTCTGGAACGGCGACCGCGGCCACGTCGAAGTTACGGACGCGCGCCTCGGCGAGTAGGCGATACGGGCGCGAACGGCCCGGAGAATTGGGGTTCTGTGTTATACCGCTACGCGGGGTCGAACGCCGACAGACTCGCTGCGCTCGTCTGTCGAGCACGACGAGGCTTACGCCTCGTCGAACGCCGCTGAGCGAAGCTCAGCGTGCTCGATGAAGCTCACGCTTCATCGAACAGCGTCTCGCCGTCGACCATGTGTTCTTCGACGGCGTCCATGTCGAGCGTGAGGCCGAGACCGGGCTTCTCGGGGACGGTGATGGAGCCGTCCTCGATGACGTCCTCCTCGACGAGGTCGCTCCACCAGCCGAGTTCGTAGGAGTGGAACTCCACGGCGAGGCTGTTCGGGATGGCGGCACCGACGTGCGCGCTCGCCATCGTCGCGATGGGCGAGGAGACGTTGTGCATCGCCACGGGAACGTAGTACTGGTTGGCGACGTCCGCGATTTTCTGGGTCTCGCGCATGCCGCCGACCTTCGGGAGGTCGGGCGCGACGATGTCCACGGCCTGGTTCTCGATGAGCCGGCGCTCCTCGGTGACGCGGTAGCGGTTCTCGCCGACCGCGATGGGAGTCGTCGTGGACTTCGTGACTTCCTCCTGCACGTCGAGGTTCTCCGGGGGAACGGGGTCTTCGAGCCACCAGACGTCGTACGCTTCGAGTTCGCTGGCGAGGCGTTTCGCCGAGCCACCGGAGAACGTCCAGTGGCAGTCGAAAGCGACGTCAGCGCGGTCTTTCACGCGCTCGGTGACCTGCTCGACGATTTCGGCCTTGTGGCGAATTTCGCCCGGGCGGAGGTGGCGGTTCGCGCGGTCCTTCTCCAGCCCGCTGGGCACGTCGAGGTCGAACTTGAGGGCGTCGTAGCCGAGTTCCTCGACGACGCGCTCGGCCTCGTCGGCGCACGCCTCGGGGTCGGCTTCCTCCTCGGTGTGGCAGTCACAGTAGACGCGCACGTCGTCGCGGTACTTCCCGCCGAGCAGCTGATAGGCGGGGACGTCCAGCACTTTCCCGGCGAGGTCGTGGAGCGCGACCTCGATGCCGGAGATAGCCGTCACGGTAACGCCTTCGACGGAGCCCTCGCCGCTCATCTTCTGGACGAGGTGCTCGAAGAGGCGGTCGATGTCGAGGGGATTCTCCCCGATGACGAACGGCTTCATCCGCTCGATGAGCTCGGGGACGCCCGCGCCCCAGTAGGCTTCGCCGGTGCCGACGACGCCCGCGTCGGTGTAGACGCGGACGAGCGTCCACGGGAAGTTGCCGTCGACCATCGTCGTCTGTACGTCCGTGATTTCGAGGTCGCGGGGTGCGGGCCGCTCCCGGTCGGCTCCCATCGTCTCCGCGGAGAGCTCGCGCATCGTGTACTCCGCGTTCGGGTCGTGGAGGTCGCTGTAATCTATCCCCATAGTGGGTCGTTCACTCGTTTCGGTGTAAATCTATGGTTTCGAGGAGGCCGAGTTCGTCCAGGCGGAGTTCGAGGGCCTCGCGCTGGTCGTCGTCCATCGTGCGCAGCGGCGAGCGCAGCGGGCCGGCGTCGAACCCGCGCAACTGGAGCGCGGTCTTCACGCCGGCCATGTACGGCCCCTGCTTGAGCGCCGTGCGGACGTCGTATACCGTGCTTTGGAGGTTGCGCGCGTGTTCGACGTTCCCCCCGTCGTAGGCCTCGTAGAGGTCGACGACGAGCTCCGGGAACGCGTTCGCGACTGCCGACACCATGCCCGTGCAGCCGAGGTCGAGGCCGGGCACGAGCAGCGAGTCCGAGCCCGCGACGAAGGTGAGTTCGGGGTGGTCGTCGATGGCCTGTCCGAGCCACGGGACGTCCTTCGAGGAGTCCTTGATGCCCGCGAGATTGTCGATGGCCGAGAGGTCCTCAAGCACGTCCAGGGACAGCGAGTTCCCCGTCTTCGAGGGGATGTGGTAGACGTAAACCGGGAGGTCGACGGCGGCGGCGACGCGCTCGTAGTGCGCGACCGTAGCCTCGTCGTCCAAGGGGTAGTAGTACGGCGTGACGACGACGACGCCGTCGACGCCGGCTTCCTCGGCGTGTTCGGCGTGTGCGACCGTCTGCCGGGTGCTGGGCGCGCCGACGCCGGCGATGACCGGGACCTCGCCGCCGACTTCGTCGACGACGGCTTCGACGACGCGCTGTCGTTCGCCGCCCGTCAACAGGGGGAACTCGCCGTTCGTCCCGAGCGGGAAGACGCCGTCGACGCCGCGGTCGACGACGAACCGGGCGTGCTCGGCGGTGCGCTCGAAGTCGACCGTCTCGTCGTCGTGGAACGCTGTCACAATCGGCGGGACGACCCCGTGGAGGTCGAGGGGGTCGTCCGCGCCGGGGGCTGGTGCGTGGTCTGGCACGTGCGGCGGGTCGCCCGCCGCCAGCATAAGCGCCGTGGTTCCGACGACGACTTTTCCATACGTGAGTAAACTCTTTGGCGACGCGGCCGGTACGTACTCGCATGGACGTCGAGGTGAAGCTCACGGGAACGCTCGCCGCTCGTACCGGCACGCACAGCGCCCGCGTCGGCGTCACCGACGACGCCACCGTCGCCGACGTCGTGGACGCGCTCGCCGACGAACTCGGGTCGCACGTCCGCGCGGGCGTCCTCGAAGGGTCGCGGCTCCGCACGGACACGGTCGTCGTCCGGAACTCCACGGACAGCGAGCCGCTCTCCGCCGGCAGCCGCCTCCACGAGGGCGACACCGTCCGCTTCAGCCTCGCCAGCTAACCTTACTGTTCTGCGAGTCGATTCAGCGCCCACGCGGTTCTGAGCACCTCGTCGGCGGCACCCTCGTCGAAGACGAGGTCGTCGGTCTCCCAGACGTGCTCTAAGACGCGCTTGGAGGCGTGGTCGGGCGCCGCCGCGATGCCCGCGTCCTCCTCGGCGACCCACTCCATCACGCGCAGGTCGCTCTTGCTGTCGCCCATCACGAGCGCGAACGGGTCGTCGACGTCGAGCACGTCGAAGGCACCCTGTACGCCCACGACCTTGTTCAGTTCGCGGGACGCGATTTCGGCGGCGTCGGCCTCGTAGTACGCCACGTCGACGCGTTCGAGCACCGCGCGCACGTCCTCGGGGACGGTGACGTCCTCCGGCTGTTGGTCGGCGTCGGCGAGGACGCCCGCGATTTCGGGGTCCTGGTCGGCGTAGAACGCGCGCACGTGGTCGGCAGTCGCGCCCTCCACGCAGTCCGCCAGCAGTTCGAGTTCGTACCGGAGCGCGTCGTCGATGAGTTCCCGCGCGCGCTCGCTGCCCGTCTCGAAGTTCGGCTTGAGCGTGACGTTGAACTCGTTGCCCTGGAGGTGACAACCCTGTCGGATGCCCTCCGGGGCGTCAGAGAGCACGCGGGCGCGCACGTCGTCGAACACGCCGCGCACGTCGTCTTCGAGTCCCTCGTAGAGCAGTTGTTTCGTGTCGGGGCCGTGGCCGGGCGTGAACACGCCCGTCCCCGCCTCGTAGACGATGGAGACGTTCCCCGAGTGGACGAGTTCGTTGCCGAGTCCCTGAATCAGGAACCCCTTGACGTTCTCCAGGGTCTGGCCGGTGCAGATGACGATGGGAACTCCCTGTTCGTGGAACTCCGTGAGCAGGTGCAGCGTCTCGCGGGGAATCTCGTTGTCCGTGTGGCCCGCCGAGCGCAGCGTCTCGTCGACGTCGAGCACGAGCACGTTGACGCCGCGGTCGTACTTCGCGTGGAGGTCGAGCGCCGCGAACGCCTGTTCGCGGGACGCGCGCGCGACCAATTCGGCGTACGTGTCGCCGTCGTCAAACGCCGCGCGGACGTCGTCCTTCCGCGCGGCGAGTTCGTCGCTGGCGGACTCCCAGTACTCCAGGGCGACCCGGGAGTCGACGGGCGGGAACAGGTCCACGAGGTCCTGGTAGGCGCGTATCGTCTCCGCGTCGAACTCGTCGTAGAGTGCGTACAGTCGGTCGTACCGTTCCATACCGGCTGGACGGGCGGCACCGGTTTAGGTGTGGGTGGGAGCCGGCGCGCGGGCAGAGTTCGCCCGCGACAACTTACTCGATACATAATAAATATTTAGTCGGTGTGGATGTGAGTGGTGGGCATGGACGCAATCGCCGTCACCCGCGACGACCGGACGCCGCGCGTCGTCGACCTGCCGCGACCCGACTCGGCGCACGGGGAAGCGCTCGTGCGCACGCTCCGCGTCGGCGTCGACGGCACGGACCACGAAGTCATCGCGGGCAGCCACGGCGGCTTCCCCGAGGGCGACGACCACCTCGTGCTCGGCCACGAGGCCGTCGGCGTCGTCGAGGACCCGAACGGCACCCACCTCGACGCCGGCGACGTCGTCGTGCCGACGGTCCGCCGGCGGCCGAACGGTGCCAACGACTACTTCGAGCGCGGCGAACCGGACATGGCACCCGGCGGCGAGTACCACGAGCGCGGCATCGAGGGCGCGCACGGCTTCATGGCCGAGTACTTCACCAGCCCCGCGGAGTTCCTCGTCGAAATTCCCGCAGCCCTCGCCGAGCGCGGCTTCCTCGTCGAACCCGTCAGTATCTCCGAGAAGGCCTTCGAGCACGCGTTCGCCTCGCGGTCGGCATTCGACTGGCAGCCTGAGACCGCGCTCGTGCTCGGAAACGGCTCGCTGGGCCTGCTCACGCTCGGAATGCTGGACGCTGACGACCGATTCGAGCGGACGTACTGTCTCGGTCGCCGCGACCGCCCCGACCCCACAATCGACGTCATCGAGCGCCTCGGCGCGACGTACGTCGACTCCCGCGAGACCGCCGTGCCCGACATCCCAGCCGGCCACGAGCCGATGGACTTCGTCTACGAGGCCACGGGCTACCCGAAACACGCCTTCGAGACAATCGAGGCGCTCGCGCCCAACGGTGTCGGCGCGCTCCTCGGCGTGCCCGAGGACTGGGCGTTCTCGGTCGACGGCGGCCGCCTCCACCGCGAGTTCGTCCTCCAGAACAAGGCGCTGGTCGGCAGCGTCAACTCCGGCGTCGAGCACTTCGAGGCCGCCGTCGACACTCTGCAGGCGCTCCCGGAGTGGCTGTTCGACGACCTCGTCACCGGCGTGTACGACCTCGACGACTTCGAGCGAGCATTCGTCGACGACGAAACGACCATCAAGACGGCGGTTCAATTCGACAGTAGATGAAGAACGTCGACGACCTCATCGACAGCGCCTCGGAGCTGGCGGCCCGCGGGCTGTCGCGTGGCGAAATCGCGGACGAACTGAACGTCTCCCGGGAGACCGCGAGCTGGCTCGTCGAGCGCGCGGGCGGCACCGCGACTCCCGTCGACGAAGAACCGGCCGGTGGCCCCCAGGACGTCCACGTGGACTGGAGCAACATCGGCGAAGCCGGCGCGCGCCTCAACGCCATCGGCATGGCGCTGGCGGACGCGCTCCGCGAGCACAGCCACGACGTCGACCTCATCGTCGGCGTCGAGAAGGCGGGCGTGCCGCTGGCGACCGCCGTCTCGAACGAACTGAAGACCGACCTCGCGACGTACACCCCGCGCAAGCACCAGTGGGAGGAAGGCGACATCGAGAATCTCGGCGGGAGTTTCAGCCGAAACTTCGCGAGCGTCGAGGACCGCGAGTGCTTCCTCGTCGACGACACCATTACCTCGGGCACCACTATCTCCGAGACCGTCGACGCAATCCGCGACGCCGGCGGTAAACCCGTCGCCTGCGGCGTGCTCGTGGACAAACAGGGCATCGCCGACGTCGACGACGTCCCCCTCGAATCGCTGTTCCAGGTCATCCGCGTCGGCAACGACGACTGACGACGCTCGGCTTTCACACGTTCCGCGAACCCACTCAGCCGACAACGGGCGGATTGAAAGGGGCGGCAGCGTGGCGGCAACGCCGCCACGACATTCGGCGGTCGGCTCCGCCCGACCGCCCGGCTCGCGTTCAGTTTAGTCGTCTCGCGACGCAAGCACCGTAGCGAACGTAGTGAGCGAGGAGCACAGCGAGCGCGAGGCCGACCAACGGGAGGCCTCGGAACGTGTGAGCGGTGACCGGAGGGAACCGCGAGCGAGCGACCGCGAGCCAGCCGGGGCTTTCGAGGAAGACCCATTCTGCGGTCGAGCACGCGGCTCGCGGCTCCCGCTGGTCGCCGCTCGCTCTAACGTGGCCTCACTTCGTTCGGCCACGCTACCCAAACCCTTTCTCCGTGCTCTACCTAGAGCAGGTATGGCTTTCGACCCGATGGACTCCGCGATGGAGCAGGAAGCGGTCGACGAAATCGTCGCCGAGGCGATCGAGAACAACGACGTCGTGCTGTTCATGAAGGGGGACGCGCGGATGCCCCAGTGTGGGTTCTCGAAGCGCGCGGTCAACCTGATTTCGCAGTACCGACCGGACGTGCACACGGTGGACGCGCTCCAGAGCCTCGACGAGTTCCGCGTCGCGCTCGAAGAGCGCAGCGGCTGGGAGACCATCCCGCAGACGTTCGTCGACGGGGAGTTCGTGGGCGGCAGCGACATTCTCGGCGAACTCGAAGAGCGCGGCGAGCTCGCGGACGAGCTGAACGCCGACGACGATGTCGACGAGGACGCCGCGGCGACGAGCGCCGACGACGGCGTCGAATCCCCGTTCTGAGACGCATCTAGGTATTTTCTTCGACGCCCGCCGGCAGCGACGGCGACCGCTATTCGACGGGGACGCCGCGCGTCGCGGTGGCTTTGAAGGAGACGACGACGTCGCGGCCGGCCGCCAGCGAGAGGCGCTGGCGGCTGTCCTCGGTGACGAGCGCGAGCACCGGGTCGTCGGCGCCGACGTCGACGGCGACGCGCGCGACGCGCTCGCCAGTTTCGACGCTCGTGACCGTGCCGGAGAAGCGGTTCCGGGCGCTCGTGTGTTCGGGCGTCGGCGTGTCCACAGGATCGGTCAGCGTCACGGCGTCCGCGCGCAGCGTGAGGTGGACGTTGTTGTCGGCCTCCGGAACGAGCGCGCGCACGCGGCCCGCGGCCGTCTCGACCGTCGCGAGTTCGCCGTCGCGCTCGACGACTGTCCCCGAGAGCACCGTCTTCGCGACGTCCGTGATGCCCTCGAAACTCGTCTGCACGCGCTCGAACGTCGCGAGCAGTTCCGTGGCGGTGTCCGTGAGTTCGCTGCCGCCGCCACCGGAGCCGCCGCGCTGGCGCTCGACGAGCGAGCCGAACGCGTCTTCGAGTTCGACGACGCGGCGCTGGGCGTGCGCGTACGAGCGCCCCAGCGACGCCGCCGCGCTACTCAGCGAGCCCTCGTCGTCGATGGCGCGCAACAGCGCGACGTCCCGCGTGTCGAGGGTCACCCCGTCGCTGCCGACGTACGCGTCGAACTCGGGGTGGGTGTCCATGCGTCGCTGTAGCCCGAGCACGCGCAAAAGGATTGGGTCGCGTTAGTAGATGAGTTCGTCGTCCTTCTCGACCATGTAGACGGTGCGCGCGGCGACGTTGACCGCGTGGTCGCCGACGCGCTCCAGGTCCCGCACCGTCAGCAGCATCCGGGAGACGTCGTTCATCAGCGCCTCGATGTCTTCCTCGCTGGACTCGGTGTCGACTTCGGTCTCGATGAGGTCCCGCATCACCGTCTCGGAGGCCTGCCGACAGCGTTCGTCGAGGTCGTCGTCGCGCTCCGCGATTTCGTAGCAGGCGTCGACGTCCTCCTCGGCGTAGGCGTCCATCGCGTCCTCGACCATCTCGATGGTGGTGGTGCCGATGGCCTGGATGTCGACCTCGGGGAACATGTCGCGGTCCGCGTCGAGGGTGTACTCCGCGAGGTTCGTCGCGAGGTCGCCGATGCGTTCGAGGTCGGTCGTAATCTTGAACGACGACGCGATGAGCCGGAGGTCGCCGGCGACGGGCTGCTGGAGCGCGAGCAGGTCGATGCACTCCTCTTCGAGGTCGAGGTAGAGTTGGTTGACCTCGTCGTCGCCCTCGATGACCTCCCAGGCAGCCTCCTCGTCTTTCTGTTCCATGGCTTCCAGCGCCAGCCGCAGGCGGTCGACGACCACTTCGCTCATGTAGAGGACGTCGCTGCGGAGCGCGTCGAGTTTCTCTTGGTAGCTCTCTCGTGGCATGGTTGTTACCCGAACTTGCCCGTAATGTAATCTTCGACCCGGTCGTGCTCGGGGTTCTCGAAGATCTGGTCGGTGTCACCGAACTCGACGAGCTCCCCGCCCGTAAGGAACACGGCCGTCTTGTCGGAGATGCGGGCGGCCTGCTGCATGTTGTGCGTGACGATGACGACGGTGTAGTCCTCGGCGAGCTCCTCGATGAGGTCCTCGACCTGGCTGGTCGCGACCGGGTCGAGCGCCGAGGCCGGCTCGTCCATCAGCAGGACCTCGGGGTCGGGCGCGATGGCGCGCGCGATGCAGAGGCGCTGTTGCTGGCCGCCGGAGAGTGCTGTCCCGGAGCTGTCGAGCTGGTGGCTGACCTCGTCCCACAGCGCCGCGCGCTTGAGGGACTGCTCGACGATTTCGTCGTGGTCGCCCTCGACGTCCTGGATTTCGAGGCCGTAGGCGACGTTGTCGTAGATGCTCTTCGGGAACGGGTTGGGTTCCTGGAACACCATGCCGACGCGGCGGCGCAGCGCCACCGGGTCGACGTCGGGGTCGTAGACGTTCTTCCCGCGCAGCGTCAGCTCGCCGTCGACGCGGCAGGCCTCGATGCGGTCGTTCATCCGGTTGATGCAGCGCAGGAACGTCGACTTCCCGCAGCCCGACGGCCCGATGATGGCGGTGACGCGGTTCTCCGGGATGTCGATGTCGATGCTGTCGAGGGCCTGTTCCTCGCCGTAGAACACGTCGAGGTCCCGCGAACGGATGATGGGGTCGGGGGTGGTCGTCGTCTCGCTGCTGGACGTCGCGCTCGCGACGTCGGTCTCGATGACCATGTCGTCGGCCGTCGGGTCGGCGGTCTCTCCGTCGCCCGCGTCGGCGCTGAACTCTGATGTGTTGTCGCTCATAGTGAATCACTCCGTGGACTGGTACTTGTTCCGCAGGACGATGGCGATGGAGTTCATCGCCAGCAGGATGGCGACGAGCACCACGACGCCAGCCGGGACGGCCTTCTGGTAGAAGTCGTCGCCGGCGTAGAGACTCGACCACGCGTACACTTGTAGCGGCATCGCGCTGGCGGCCTCCGAGAGGCCGGCCGGCAGCGAGTATTTGACGTTCGGCGCGCCGATCATGATGAGCGGCGCGGTCTCGCCGATGGCGCGGCCGAGCGCGAGAATCGTCCCGGTGAGGATGCCGGAGAACGACCGCGGCAGCACGACGTTCTTGACGGTCTGCCACTTCGTCGCGCCCATCCCGTACGACGCCGCGCGCGTCTCCTCGGGGACCGCGCGGATGGCCTCCCGCGCGGAGATGATGACGATGGGGAGGATGAGCAGGCCGAGGGTTGCGCCGCCGAGCAGCACCGTGCCCGGGGGCTGGTCGAGGTACGTGACGAACAACCCGAGGCCGAGCAGCCCGTAGACGACCGACGGTACGCCCGCGAGGTTCGAGATGTTCACGTCGATGATTCGCGTGAACCGGTTGTTCGGGGCGTACTCCTCGAGGTAGACGGCGGCGCCGATGCCAACGGGGAACGCGAGCACGGCCACGGTCAACATCAGCAGAATCGAGCCGCCGATAGCGGGGTAGAAGCCGGCTTCCGCGGCGGTGCTGCTGTGCGAGTTCGTGAGGAACGTCCAGTCGACCCACGACTGCGGGCCGGCGAACCCGGCGACGTCTGCGGCTACGGCCCCGACGAGCGACCCGACGACGACGGTCGCCGGGACGAGCAGGCCGACGCGTTCGGTCGGGCGGTTCACGGCGGTGCCGGCCGCGTAGACGAGCGGCGGCGCGAGGCCGACGGCTGCGACGACGACGCCGGGAACGGGGTCGACGCCCGCGAACGGGGCGAGCGCGCCGCCGGCGAGCACGACCGCGAGGACGCCAGCACCGACCAGCACGTGGGTGCGTCGGTCACGGTCGGCGGCGACGTATCGGCTCCCGACGTACGCCACGGGCGGCCCGAACGTCCCGGCCATCATCAGCCACGGTGGCGGCGCGAACGGTAAGCCGGCGACGAAGCCGAACAGGCTCGGGACGACTGTCGAGACGCCGGCGAGCGAGCCCAGCGGGCCGGGTACGCCGAACAGCGAGAGGTAGAACGCGGCGACGGTGACGACGAACTGCGTGACGAACGAGATGCGGTGGTCGTAGCTGACGACCGCCATCGTGACCGCGGTGGGGACGGCGAGCGCGACCAGGAACGCCAGCCACGTCAGCGGCTCGACGATGTCCACGAAAATCATCGCCGCGCCGCCGCTGAACATCAGCGCGACGACGACGAAGCCGATGGTGAACACGCCCGTGCGGAGCGCTTCGATGCCACATCGGTTGGCGTACACGCCTACCGCCAGCGTCGGTAGCACGAGCGTGAGGAAGAACGTCAGGTGCCAGCCGGGGTCGGCAGTCAGCGGCTGGATGGCGTCGTTGGCGACGTAGACCAGCAGTATCGTGACGAAGACGAGGCCGAACAGCGTCGCCGCCAACAGCAGGTAGCGGAACAGCGTGCCCGCCGTCCGGCTGACGCGCCCGAATCCCTCGATTTCGTTGTTCGTGGCCATCTCAGTACTCCTCCCGGTAGCGCTGTGCGACGTAGTCGCTGATGACGTTCATGGCGAGCGTGATGACGAAGAGGGTGATGCCGATGGCGAACACGCTCCGGTACGCGATGCCGCCGCCGGTCACGTCCCCGCCGATGAGTTTGATCATCGCGGCGGTCATCGGAAGCGCGCGCTCGGTGTACGTGGCGGGGTTGAAGGGGTTGAGGAACTGCGCGGTCGAGCCGGCCGCGATGGTGACCGCCATCGTCTCGCCGATGGCCCGCGAGAGCGCGAGGATGAACGACGAAAAGATGCCCGAGAGCGCCGACGGGACGACGATGTCCGTCGAGACCTCGAACTTCGTCGCGCCCATCCCGTAGCCGGCCTGCCGGAGTTCTTCGGGGACGGCGGACATCGCGTCCTCGCTGATGGACGCGACCATCGGAATTATCATGATGCCGACGACGATACACGCGGACAGCATGTTGAACGTCCCCAGCCCGGGGACGAACGGCTGGAGCATCGGCGTGATGTAGATGATGGCGAAGAAGCCGTAGACGACCGTGGGGATGCCCGCCAGAATCTCCAGCCCGGGCTTGAGTATTGACCGCACGCGCGGGCTGGCGTACTCGCTGAGGTAGATTGCGGTGCCGACGCCGAGCGGCAACGCGATGACCGAGGAGCCGATCATCACCATCAGCGTCGCCGTCACGAGCGCGAGCACGCCGAACTGTCCGCTGGTTGGTTGCCACACGGTGCCGGTGAGGAACTCGACGAGGGTCGCAGTCTCGCCCTCGACGCCGACCAACTGCGCGGAGAACGTGAAGAACTTCGCGGCCTCCGTCGTCAGGAGGACGATGAGACCGATGGTCGTGGCTATCGAGAGCGCGGCACACACGAAGAAGAACGTCCGCGAGAGCAACTCCGGTGGCGCGTTCTGGGTCCGACGAGTGAGGTCGTCCGCCAGGCTGTCGCCGCTCATTAATTTGTTCCGGTCATGCTGAACCTATAAGCTCTTTGTTCGGCCGTGTGGGCGGTTAACTCTGCGCTTCCTCGATGGCCGTTTCGAGGACGTCGAGCTGTTCCTGTTTGGCTTCCTCGCTGAGGGGAACGTAGCCGACGTCGTTGGCGACGATTTCCTCGCTGGTGGAGTACTCCAGCCAGAAGCGCGCGAACTCCGCGACGTGTTCCTCGGCCAGCGAGGACTTCGCGGGGTACGTGAACAGCGGCCGCGACAGCGGCTGGTACTCGCCGGAGCGAGCGGTTTCGAGGCTCGGCTTGACCGGCTCGCCGTCGCCGTTGTCGATGGCGAGGGCTTTCACCCGGTCCTTGTTGGTGGAGTAGTACGCGTACCCCATGTAGCCCATCGCGTACTTGGAGCCTTCGACGCCCTGGATGATGGTCCGGTCCTGTTCGGTGCCGGAGTAGTCTTGACGGTGGCTGCGTTCCTGGTCGCCGCTGTGGAGGACGGACTCGATGAAGTAGTCGTAGGTGCCGGAGGCGTCCGACGGCCCGTACAGTTCGAGGGGTTCGTCCGGCCAGTCGGCGTTGACGTCGCTCCACAGCTCGGGCTGCTCCTCGGCGGACCAGATGGTCGCCAGCTCCTCGACGGTGATGCTGTCGATGTCGAGGTCGTTGTTGACGATGACGGTGAGCGCGTCCGTCGCGACAGTCAGCTCGACGGGTTCGACGTTGTTGTCGGCGCACTGCTGTTGTTCCTGCTCCCGGATCTGGCGGGAGGCGTTGTTGAAGTCGGTGTTGCCCGGACAGAAGTGGTTCGCGAAGCCGCCACCGGAGCCCGTCGACTGGAGGTTGAAGTCGACCTGGGAGTGGGGTTCGCCGATGTCGTCGCCGAGGAACGCCTCGGACATCGCTGTCGCGAGCGGGAAGACCGTCGAACTCCCCGCGATGTCGATGGTGCCCGAGAGCCCGTCATCCGACCCGTTGCTATCGCCGGTGCTCTGACAGCCGGCGAGCGCTGCGGCCCCGACGGCACCGACACCGGTCAAGAACTGGCGACGCGTACGAACAGCCGACTCGTTGCGAGTCATCAACTGTTGGTGAGGGAGATGTAGATAAATACTCTACTATGTTATCTATATAGGTGTACCTATGCAGACGTTACCACGGGTACTTCGCGGCGCGTTCGGCAATCGGAAAACCGCCTAGGAATGGATATAACCCGGCATAACGCCACTTCTGGACCACTCCTGTTGACGTGTATGAGATATATATGGTTGGAAGGATTTATATTGGTACACTCTCAACGGCGAAGTATGGAACGCAGGAAGGTCCAAGTCACCGGGGGCTCGACGTTCACTGTCTCGATTCCGAAAGACTGGGCGCGAGACCACGACGTCGAAGCCGGCGACGAAGTCGGCTTCCACCCCGACAGCGGGTCGCTGCTGTTGACGCCGGTGACGCCGGCCGACACCGAAGAGGGAACACTCGACATCTCCGGGATGGAGGGCGACGAGCTCATGCGCGCGGTGATGACGATGTACGTCAGCGGCTTCGACGTGCTCGCGCTCGAAGCCGACCGCATCAGCTCCGACCAGCGACGCGTCATCCGCAACGCCACCCAGGGGCTCGTCGGCCTCGAAGTGCTCGAAGAGACCGGCAACCGCGTCGTCATCCAGGACCTGTTGGACTCCTCGGAGCTCTCGATTCACAACGCCGTCCGCCGCATGCACCTCATCTCCACCTCGATGCTCGGCGACGCCGTCGACGCGCTCGGCAACCGCGACCTCGACGTCGCCACCGACGTCATCGAGCGCGACGACGACGTCGACCGCCTCTGGTACGTCGTCTCCCGCATCTTCCGCGGCGCGCTGCGCTCCCCGAAGGTCGCCCAGGAGATCGGGCTCGGCCGGGAGACCGCCTTCGACTACCACTCCAGCGCCCGCCAGCTCGAACGCGTCGCCGACCACGCCGCGAAAATCGCCAACGTCACCCACGAACTCGACGCCGACGTCCCCGACGACGTGGCGGGCGCGCTCGCGGACCTCGAAGCCGACGCCACCGACATCGTCGGCACCGCGATGGAGGCACTGTTTACCGACGACCCGGAGGAAGCGACCCAGCTCGCTAACGCGGCCCGCGCGGACGTCCGCGCCATCGACGAACACACCCGCGCCATCGACGACCTCCTCCACGACCTCGACCCCCACCACGCCCAGCACCTCGGGCTCGTCGTCGACTCCCTCTCGCGGAGCGCCGACTACGGCGGCAACATCGCCGAGACCGCGCTCCAGAAGTCCGCGCCCACGCCCGACCCGTGACGCCGTACAGCCAGGACCGTGTAAGTTCTGCCGGCGTCCGTGACTACTGACACCGGCACTCGATATCCACAAACCTATACGTGACAGCGTTGATTCCGAGCGTATGAGCGAGGACTTCCCCGACTACCTCGACGTCGACTACACGGACGGTGAAGGCGAATCCCCCGAGGACTACCCCACGCTCGAAGACAAAATCGAGAAGGCAATCGAAGTCACGCGCAAGGGCCTCGAAGAGTACGACAACCCCGCCATCATGTGGACCGGCGGGAAGGACTCCACGCTCACGCTGTACTTCGTCAAGGAGGTCGCCGAGCAGTTCGATCTCGAAGTGCCGCCGACCATCTTCATCGACCACTTCCAGCACTTCGACGAACTCCACGACTTCGTCGACCACTGGGCCGACGAGTGGGACCTCGACGTCGTCTACGCCCGCAACGAGGACGTCGGCGACTACGTCGACGAGAACGACCTCGAACCCGGCGACGACATCCCCATCGACGCGCTCGACGAACAGAACCAGCACCACGTCCGCGACCTCCTCGAATACGAGGAGGACTCGTTCCCGTTCCTGCTGGACACCTACGTCGGCAACCACCTCCTGAAGACCGTCGCGCTCAACAACGCCCTCGAAGAGCACGACGTCGACGGCATCCTCTCGGGCATCCGCTGGGACGAACAGGAAGCCCGCGCCGACGAGACGTTCTTCAGCCCGCGCCACGACCCCGACGTCTACCCGCCGCACGACCGCGTCCAGCCGATTCTCCAGTTCGACGAAGCCGCCGTCTGGGACGCCTTCTGGTTCTACGTCGTCCCCGAGACCGTCGAAGACTACCCCGACGAGGGCTACGTCCCACAGGACTACGACGACCTCCCGAACGGCCTCACGCACGAGGACGTCCCCGTCTCCCCCAAGTACTTCAAGGGCTTCCGCTCGCTCGGCAGCGAAATCTCCACCGACAAATCCGCCGACGAGCCCGCCTGGCTGCAGGACCTCGAAAATACTACCGAGCGCGCAGGCCGCGCCCAGGACAAAGAAGACCTCATGGAGCGCCTGCGCGACCTCGGGTACATGTAAACGCACTTTTTGCTGCGCTCGGCGGCCTCCGGCCGCCTCACTGGCAAAAACTTGCGGCAAAAGCACTCCTCGCTCCCGATGGTCAGTCGTCGGCCCGCGCTCGTTCGCTGCTCACGGCTCGCTTTGCTCGCCGTTCGCCCAGAACGAGGCGCTTCGCGCCTCGCACCGCTCACTCGCGCGGTGAACCGCTCGCCTCGGGTCTTTCAGACCACTCGGCTCGCGGATGCTTGTTACGTCTCTTCTCGGTTCAGCGAAGGCGCGTCCGGTGGCGATTCCGCCACAATCAGGTCAGTTCCACGGCGCGAACCCGGGGTCGACCTGCCGCTCGCGCGCCTCGATGCCGTCGATTTTCGCGACATCCTCGTCGTCGAAGTCGACCGCGAGGCTCCCGAAGTTGTCCACGATGTGGGACTCGCTGGTGGCCTTCGGGATGGCGGTGACGCCCTTCTCGCGAACCCACGCGAGGCTGACCTGCGCTTCGCTGACGCCGTGTTTCTCCGCGACGTCCTGAATCTCGGGGACGTCGAAGACGTCGCCGCGCGCGAGCGGCGAGTACCCCACGATTTCGAGGTCGCGACCCTCGGCGTACTCCCGGAGTTCCTCCTGCGGGAGCAGCGGGTGGAGTTCGACCTGATTCGCGAACGGGTCCTCCCCGAGCACGTCGCGGGCCTCGTCGAGGTGCCGGGGTTCGAAGTTGCTCACGCCGATGCGGTCGGTGAGTCCGTCCTCACGGAGCTGCTGGAACGCCGACAGCGTCTCCTCGGCGTCGTACTCGCGGGACGGCCAGTGGACGTACAGGAGGTCCACGGCGTCCACGCCGAGCTTGTCCAGGCTTTCCTCGGTCGTCTCGATGACGTCGTCGTGGCCGAGGTTGTCGATCCAGACTTTCGTCGCGAGGAAGACGTCCTCGCGGGGGACGTCGGCCTCCGCGATGCCGCGCCCGATGGCTTCCTCGTTGCCGTACGCCTGCGCGGTGTCGATGTGCCGGTAGCCGGCTTCGAGGGCAGTACGGACGCTCTCGGCGCACTGTTCTGAATCGTCGTTCTGCCACGTGCCGAGCCCGAGCATCGGCATCTCGTTCGCCAGCGGTGCGCGTCGCTGCTCGTTCTGAGACATGGTCGAATCGACGGCCGCCGCGGGGTTAGTGCTTGTGGAGGCGGCGAGGAACTGCCCCGACCTACCGCTCGGCGAGGCGCTGTTTCGCGAACTGCGCGAGCAGCGGCAGGTCGTCGAGGTGGACGAGCTTCGAGATGCCGCGCAGCCCGCCCTCGTTTGCTTCGCCGAGCGTCTCCACGTCCATCGCGTTGAGGTCGTCCATGAGCCGGTCGTAGCGCTCGTTCGGCGTGAGGTAGAGGAGTTGGGTCATCGCGAGCCGGCGGCGCATGTCGGGGGCGACCCGGCTCCGCCAGAGGTCGTCGTAAATCGACATCGCGTCCGCGGACGTGTCCGTCTCCGTCCCCATCAGACAGCGGTCGGCGGTGATGGCGGCGGCGCGCGCGGACTCCATGCCCTTGTGGATGCCCTCCCCCCACAGCGGGTCGATGGTGGGGACGGTGTCGCCGATGGCCATGAAGTTGTCCGTACTGAAGCCGTCGGGCATCTGAATGTGCGCGGAGCCGCGGTGCTGTTGTTTGTCCGCGATGCGTTCGGCGTTCTCGAAGCGCGGGTCCTCGTCCAGCCACGCTTCGAGGTGTTCGTCGATGCTCCGCGTCGTGTCGCCGTACTGCTGGTAGCGCTCGTGCTGGATGTAACAGAGCCCGACCTTCGCCGTGTCCTCGCCCGTGTGGAAAATCCACGAGTAGCCGCCGGGGACGACGTCGTGGTCGAGACGCAGCATCATCGCGTTCGACAGGTCCGCGAAGTCGGGGTGGTCGACGTCGACGCCCTCCATCTCCCACTCGATGCCGACCGCCTGGTGTTGGCGCTGGAGGTCGCAGACGCCGAGCTTCTTCGCGAGCGGCGCTGCCGGCCCCGTCGCGTCGACGACAATCTCGGCGTAGACCTCCTCGTCGCCGGCGTACTGTACGCCGACGATGTCCCCATCCTCCATGATGGGGTTGTTCACGCGCGCGTCGAAGCGGTACTCCGCGCCGTGCTCGCGGCCCTCCGCGACGAGCCACTGCTTGAACTCCGCGAACTCCAGCACTGCGCCGGGCTGGGTCTGCACGAAGTACTCGTTCGGGGATTCGAGGACGACCTCGTCGGTGTACTGCATCACGATGTCGTCGGGAATTCCGAACGCGCCCGTCATCGACGCGAACGTGCCCGCCGTGGACTTGTTCGACTGGCGCGGGAACCCGTCCTCGGGTTCGGCTTCCAGCACGAGGACGTCGTAGTCCCGCTGGGCGAGGTCTCGCGCGCACTGTGCTCCTGCCGGACCAGCGCCGGCGACGACGACGTCGTAGTGCTCAGACATGGCGTAGAGGGTCGGCGTGTAGGTGCGGCGCTCGGGCCGCGGTGGTCGGACGGACGCCGGGCTGTGAGTGTCGGCGCTCGGGCGAGTGCCCGCCTCCGTAGCCGGCCGCGTCGGCGTCCGCAGTCACTGTTACTCGACGTAAGTCGCGTCGCAGGTAAAAAACACGCGGGAACGTTCCTGACGCCCGCGAAAGGGCGGAATACTGTGGATCGACTTCGAATTGCTCGACGTAATCCCGTAGTATCTCTTTACACGCGTACCTTAATCTGCTTGAGCGAAGCAGAGTCTATTGAATGTCGTCAACCGACGGAGACGATGAATCACAGTTCGACGAAGTTGTCGACTCTCTCGATAGCGAGCATCCGCGAGCGCCGCGAGGCGCGAGCGGTTCACTCCGCGACCGGAGGGAGCGGAGGCCGACGACTGACTAACGCGCCCGGAGGGCGCGGCAGGAAGGAGGAGTGCTTTTGCCCCAAGTTTTTGCCAACGAGCGAGGGCGCGTTAGCGCCCGAGCGAGTGCAGCAAAAAGTGGCCTAATAGAACTCCCGAACGAGGTCGGTCGCGCCGTCGGGTGCGCCGTCGGGAAGCTCGGCCATGTTCTCGTGGACGCCGTGGGCTTCGTGGTACGGCGTGGAGTTCTCGTCCTGGTAGAGGACGCCCATGTACTCCTTGTCGGCGTCGAGGATGGCGTCCTTGGCTTGGTCGTAGTCGTGGCGGTCGTAGTCGTCTTCCTCGGAGAGGTCCACCAGACTGTCGCGGAAGTAGTCGTAGGTGTCGACGTCGTTGAACGTGACGCACGGGCTGAACGTGTTGACGAGGCTGAATCCGTCGTGTTCGATGGCTTCCTTGACGATTTCCGTGTGGCGCAGCGCGTCGGAGGAGAAGCTCTGCGCGATGAACGACCCGCCGGCGGACATCGCGAGTGCGAGCGGGTTGACCGGCGGCTGCTTCGGGCCTTCCGGGGTGGTGGAGGTCTCGAAGTCGGGCCGGCTGGTCGGGGACGCCTGGCCCTTGGTGAGGCCGTAGATGCGGTTGTCCATCACGACGTACGTGATGTCGACGTTCCGGCGGACGGCGTGGATGAAGTGGCCGACGCCGATGGAGTAGCCGTCGCCGTCGCCGCCCGCGACCATCACTTCGAGGTCGGGGTTGGCGAGCTTCGCGCCGGTGCCGACCGGGAGCGCGCGGCCGTGGACGCCGTGGAGCGCGTACGAGCGCATGTACGTCCCGATTTTGCCGGAGCAGCCGATGCCCGCGACGACGAACGTGTCGTCGGGCGTGTTGCCGGTCTCCGCGAGCGCTTTCATCATGCCGTTCATGGTGCCGAAGTCGCCGCAACCCGGGCACCACGTCGGCTGTTTGTCGGACTTGAAGTCGGTGAATCGGACGTTCTCTGAGCTCATGAGTTAGGCCTCCAGGGTCTGCTTGATTTCGTCGGCGAGTTCGTCAGCCTTGAAGTCGACGCCGTCGTACTTGTTGATTCGGTCGACGCGTTCGAGGGTGTCGTGTTCGACGACGTTCGCGAACTGGCCGGTGGCGTTGGCTTCGATGACGACGACGTCGTCGGCGGCCTGCACGTCGTCGGTGAGGTCGGGCCGCGGGAAGATGTACGGGACGGAGAGCACGCGCACGTCGAGGTCGTCGAGGTAGTCGAGCGCTTCGACGATGGTGCCCTCGTTGGAGCCCCACGAGATGACGAGGCTGTCCGCGTCGGCGTCGCCGAACTCGCGGTAGTCGAAGTTCTCGCGTTCCTCGGCGGTCTCGACTTTGCGGTTGCGCTTGTCGACCTGTTCGACGCGCACGTCCGTGTCCTCGGTCCGGCGGCCGAGTTCGTCGTGCTCGAGGCCGGTGGACATGTGGACGCCGCCCTCGGTGCCGGGGACGGCGCGCGGGCTGATGCCGTCGGCGGTGACGGCGTGGGCCTTGAACTGGTCTTTCTCGTTCTGCCACGCGGAGATTTCGTTCTCGTCGACGAGCTTCCCACGGTCGATTTCGACCTCGTCCATGTCGAACTCGTCGGGCTCGTAGGTGCGCTCGGTGACGGCCATCGAGAGGTCGGCCGTGAGGTAGACGGGGAGCTGGTACTTCTCGGCGAGGTTGAACGCCTCGACGGTCTTGTGGAAGCACTCCGCGACCGACGTGGGCGCGAGGACGAACCGCGGGACTTCGCCGTGGCCGCCGTACAGCATCATGTTGAGGTCGCCCTGTTCCTGCTTCGTGGGCATCCCCGTGGAGGGGCCCGAGCGCATGACGTTCGTGATGACCAGCGGCGTCTCGCTGGTGGCGACGAGGCCGAACGTCTCGCTCATCAGGTCGATGCCGGGGCCGGAGGTCGCGGTCATCGCGCGAGCGCCGGCGCGGGCTGCGCCGAGCGCCATGTTGATGGCGGAGAGTTCGTCCTCGGCCTGGACGACGTGGCCGCCGAACTGTTCGATGCGGCCGGTGAGGTACTCCATGACGTCCGTCGCGGGCGTGATGGGGTAGCCGGCGTAGAACCGGCAGCCGGCGGCGATAGCGCCCATGCCGATGGCTTCGTCGCCGTTCAGCAGGACGTAGTCGTTGTCGGTGGTCTCCAGCTCGTAGGGGTTCTCGACGTCGGCGTACTCGTCGTTGACGTACTCGTAGCCGAGCCGGGCGGCCTGTTTGTTGTTCTCGACGATGCTCTCGCCTTTGTTCCCGAAGCGCTTCTCCAGGGACTCGTCGAGGTTCTCGATGGGGAAGTCGGTGACCGCGCAGACGGCGCCGAGCGCGACGATGTTGCGCATGATGGCGCCGCCGGCGTCCTCGGCCAGCGACTTCAGGGGGATGTCGAGGCCGACGGTGTCGTCGGGGGCCTCGAAATCCGAGAACTCCGTGCGGTCACCGTCGAAGATGATGACCGACTCCTCGTGGAGTTCGTCGAGGTTCTCGTCGACGGTGCGCTCGGTGAGCGCGATGAGCACGTCGAGTCGGTCGACGACACTCTGCACCTCGTCGACGGACGTTCGAATCTTGTAGGCGGTGTATCCGCCGCGGATTCGGGACGCGAAGTCCTTCGAGGTGAAGACGTGGCGACCCGCGCGGGACAGCGCCTGCGCGAAAATTTTCCCGGTGGACGCGATTCCATCGCCGGCTTCGCCGCCGATGGCCCAGTTCAGGTCGTCGTGCATGTGAGTGGGGGTAGCCGTGCCCCTCGCAAAAAGCCTTCTGAACCCGTACGCCCCTCCGAAACAGCCGATTCTCGGCGTGAAGCCGATATAATTGGGCATTCGTCCATGATAGATTGTGGGGTCGTAATGGACAGCCGTTACACGCGCGCGTTGCGCCCGCGTGTCTACCGCAAAATTCCGATTCCCGAGTTGTCGTTGTGCCGTGATGACAGCTCACTCGGGGTCGGCTGGCCGGGAAGCGAATCCATTTGGGTCGCGGGCGCGAACCCGTCGTATGGACGAGACAGCAGTTTCGGTCCGGGCGGTCCGCGACGCGGGCCCCGACACCGTCGCCGTGGTGTTCGAGAGCCCCGAGGGGTTCGAGGCCGAGCCCGGCCAGTTCGTACAGGTGTTCGGCGAGTTCGACGGCGAGCGCGAGGGGCGCTTCTACACGCTCTCCTCGCCGGACGTCGAGGAGACGTTCGAGATTACGGTCGAAGTAGACCCGGAGGGGACGCTGGGGCCGTGGCTGGCGTCCCGCGACTCCGGTGACGAGGTCGTCTTCTCGGGACCGTTCGGCGACGACTACTACGAAGGCGAGGATAGCGTCGTCGTGCTCGCGGGCGGGCCGGGCGTCGGGCCGGCGGTCGCGGTGGGCGAGCGCGCGCTCGCCGACGGCGCGGACGTCACCGTCGTCTACCAGGACGACGAACCCGTCCACGAGGACCGCCTCGCAGCGCTCGCGAACGCCGGCGCGCGCGTCGTCTTCGTCTCTGACGGCGTCGCGGCCGCGGTCCAGTCGCTCACCGGGTCCGCGGACGCCGTGCCGTTCGTCTACGGGTTCGCGGGGTTCTGCGAGGAGGCCGTGGACGCGCTCGACGCCGCCGGGTTCGATGTCGACGCCGCAAAAGTCGAGAGCTTCGGGCCCGCGCCGTAGCGTCCGGGCGTTGATAGTCCCGCGGACGGGACTGTAGGCGTCTCTCGAAGCCAAACGAACTAAACCCGAGGATTCCTTTGGTGGTCCCGTGTCGTCTAGTGGTTGGGACGGGGTTCGGCGACGGCTCGCCGCCCTCGAACGAGACTACGGGACGTTCGACGTCGTCGAGGAGGAGACGGTCGTCCCGCGTGCCGTCTACACTGACTGCCTGCAAGCGGCCGAAGCGGGGTCGCTGGGCGGCGCGCGGGTCGTCCTCCGCCACGACGACGAGGTGTTGCTCGTGCGCTACCACGACCACCCCGAAGCGTGGGACTTCCCCGGGGGGTCGACGGAGCGCGGCGAGTCCCCCGCGGACACGGCGAAGTTCCGCGTGCACGACGACGTCGGTTCGACGTGCACGCTGACGGGCGTCGCGCGCGTCATCGAGCAGTCGTTCGCGCTCGTGGAGGGCGGGGACGGCGTCACCGGCCTGTGGGTGTTCTTCGAGGGCGAAACCAGCGACGCGGAGCTCTCGCTGTCCGAGGACGTTCTGGAGGCGCGGTGGTTCGACGCCGCGGACCCGCCGGACGCCGTCGGCCCGCACGTCAGCGCGATTCTCTCCGATTAGTGCTGGACGAACTCCACGAGCGCGCCGCCCGTGTCGCTGGGGTGGAGGAACGCAATTTCGTGGCCCCACGCACCCTCTCGTGGTTCCTCGTCGATGAGGCCGACGCCCGCCTCGCGTGCCGTGGCGAGCGCGGCGTCGATGTCATCCGTCGCGAGCGCGACGTGGTGGATGCCCGGTCCCTCGCGGTCGAGGTACGCGCCGATGTCGGTGTCTGCGTCGACCGGTTCGAGTAGTTCGAAGTAGCTGTTCTCGTCGAGTTCGAGGAAGACGACTCGGAGGCCGTCGAGCGTTTCTTCGTGGACGGCGGGCGCGTCGAAGAGCGTCTCGTACAGCGCCGCGAGGCCGTCGGCGTCGTCGGTGGCGACACCGATGTGGTCGACGTGCATGCGGGGAGGTGGCCGGCGACCCACCATCAAGGCTCCGGCGCGCGCTCGGGCCGCGTCAGTCGTCGCCCGGCGCGGGCAGGTCGACGGAGGCGCCGGTGAGGTCCTCGGAGACCGACCAGAGCCGGCGCGCGGTCGCCTCGTCCTGCGAGCGCTCGCTGGACTGCTGCTCCTCGGGGTGGCCGCGCATATTCAACAAACCACCGGGGCCGACGTACTCGCCACCGTCGATGGACGGGTGCGTGGCAGCGTACAGGAGTGGCCACGCGCCCGCTTCGGCGCTCTGTGCGACGACGGCGTTGGCGGCTTTCATCGCGAGCAGGCGCAGCCGCGACCCCTCGGCTTCGGGGCCGCGCAGTTGGAGGTTCGTCGCGGCGAACCCGGGGTGGCAGGCGACGCTGGTGACGCTCGCGTTCGCGGCGCGCAGCCGGCGGTCGAGTTCGTACGCGAACAGCACGTTCGCGAGTTTCGACTGGCCGTACGCCTCCCACTTGTCGTACTCCTCCTCGTGCTGGAGGTCGTCGAAGTCGATTTCCCCGCTCTCGTGAGCCATACTGGACTGCGTGACGACGCGCGCCTGACCGCTCGTCCGCTGCAGAACGCCCAGCAAGTGGCCGATGAGCGCGAAGTGCCCGAGGTGGTTGACGCCGAACTGCGTCTCGAAGCCGTCCGCGGTCTCCGAGCGCGGAATCGCCATCACGCCCGCGTTGTTCGCGAGCACGGAAAGCGAGTCGTAGGTCGTCTCGTACCAGTCGGCGAACGCCGCCACGGAGTCGAGGTCCGCGAGGTCGAGTTCGTGGACGGTCAGTGACGCGCCCGGGTACTCGCCCTCGATTTCCCATTTGGCGTCCTCGCCACGGTCGACGCTCCGGACGGCCAGCACGACGTGCGCGCCGTGTGCCGCGAACGCTTCTGTCGCCTCGTAGCCGATGCCGCTGTTCGCGCCCGTCACGACGACGTTCCGCCCGGACTGGTCGGGCAGCTCGTCGGCGGTCCAGCCGCTGTCGTTGAACATGTATTCAACTCCGGGCGGGAGCCCCTTGACATCCTCCCCGCCCTGAAGGGCGAGGATTCCCGAGCGTTGGGATAATACGGGGCGTCGCGGCGACGCCGGCCGCGTCCCTACAGCGCAGCGCCGGGCTGGTGCTCGCCGAACACGTCCCGGAGCGCGTTACAGATTTCGCCGACGCTGGCGTACGCCTTCACCGCGTCCACGATGTACGGCATCACGTTCTCGTCGCCCTCGGCAGCGTCTTTCAAGTCGGCGAGCGCGGCCTCGACGGCCTCCTCGTCGCGGTCGTCCTTGACGGACTCGACCTGCTCGACTTTCTGCCGCTCGTCTTCCGCGGTGACTTCCTCGATGTCGACCTCGGGTTCGTCCTCCTCGACCTCGAATTCGTTGACGCCGACGATGACGCGCTCCTTCTCCTCTATCTCTTGCTGGCGCTCGAACGCCACGTCCTGAATCTGGCGCTGCACCCACTGGTCCTCGACGGCCTGCCGCATCCCGCCGCGTGAGTCCACGTCGTCGAGAATCTCGCGTGCCTCCGTTTCGACCTCGTCGGTGAGGTTCTCGACGTAGTAACTCCCCGCCAGCGGGTCGATAGTGTCCGCCGCGCCGGACTCGTGGGCGAGAATCTGCTGGGTCCGTAGCGCGGTCCGCACAGATTCCTCGGTGGGAATCGAGAGCGCCTCGTCTTTCCCGTTCGTGTGGAGGCTCTGCGTCCCGCCGAGCACGGCTGCCAGTGCTTGGTAGCCGACGCGCACGATGTTGTTGTCTATCTGCTGGGCGGTGAGCGTCGACCCCGCGGTCTGCGTGTGGAACTTCAACTGCTTCGACTTGGAATTCTCGGCGTCGAAGCGTTCCTCCATAATCGACGCCCACATGCGGCGCGCGGCACGGAACTTCGCGACCTCCTCGAAGATGTTGTTGTGAGCGTTGAAGAAAAACGAGAGTTGGGGCGCGAACTCGTCGACATCCAAGCCCGCGTCCAGGGCCGTCTCGACGTATTCGATGCCGTCGCCGAGCGTGAACGCGATTTCTTGCGCCGCGGTCGCGCCCGCTTCGCGGATGTGGTAGCCGGAGATGGAGATGGTGTTGAACTTCGGCGTCTCCGCTGCGCAGTACTCGAAGATGTCCGTGATGACGCGCATCGAGGGTTCCGGCGGGAAGATGTACGTGTTCCGCGCGATGTACTCCTTGAGGATGTCGTTCTGGATGGTTCCCCGGAGCTCCTCCCGGTCGACGCCCTGCTGGTCGCCGACCGCGATGTACATCGCCAGCAGGACGCTGGCGGGCGCGTTGATGGTCATCGACGTCGACACCTCGTCCAGCGGGATGCCGTCGAAGACCTTCTCGAAGTCCCGGAGCGTGTCGATGGCGACGCCGGACTTCCCGACTTCGCCTTGGGCCATGGTGGCGTCGGAGTCGTAGCCCATCTGCGTCGGGAGGTCGAACGCCATCGACAGCCCGGTCTGGCCCTGGTCGAGGAGGTAATGGAAGCGCTCGTTGGTCTCCTCGGGTGTCCCGAAGCCCGCATACTGGCGCATCGTCCACAGCCGCCCCCGGTACATCGTCGGATAGACGCCGCGCGTGTACGGGTCCTCGCCCGGGAATCCGAGGTCCTCCTCGTAGTCGAGGTCCGCGACGTCCGCGGGCGTGTAGAGCGGGTCGACGGACTGGCCGCCGGTGTCCGTCCGGAACTCGTCCTTGCGCTCCCCGAACCGGTCGAGGGTCGGCGAGAGGGAGTCATCCTCCCACTCCTCGCGGGACTCGCGAATCGCCGCGAGGTCCTCGTCGTCGAACATAGTCGGAGCGAGGTGGGACTGCGCCTTAGTTCGTGCGCTCCCCGAATCCCTCCGTCACCCGCCCGTGTCGTACTTGTACGTCGCCGAGTCCGAGTCGATGCCGAAGTCCTCGGCGGCTTCCTCGGGTTCGCTCTCCTCGTCGCCGGCCTCGCTTTCCGCGAAGCGCTCGCGGAGTCGCTCGGGAATCTCGAACGCTGCGAAGTCGAGGAACACCGGCACCGCGTCGGGCTGGTACGCCTGCGTGGCGTCGAGGCGGTCCGGCAGCGGCTCCGGGAGCTCGCTCGGCGGCACGCGCTCGAAGCCGAACTGCGCGAGGTACTCGGGTTCGTCGGTGAGCGCGTACGCCGCCTCGAACCCCTGGTCGCGGGCGTCCTCGACGAGGTGTTCGAGGAGGTGTGCGCCCACGCCGCGGCTGCGCCAGTCCGCCAGCACGCCGATGTTCGTGAACTCGCAGACCTGCTCGTCGTCGACGGCGTGCACGCGGAGGCGCGCGAACCCCGCGCGCTCGTTGGTTTCCTCGTCGATGGCGAGCACGTAGTCCCGCGAGCGGAACGCCGGGTCCTCGAACCCGAACTCGTCGAGGCGGTCGAGCAACCACACCTCCTCGTGTTTCTTCGCGTCGCGGGCGTACATACTCCTCCCTTGGACGCCCCTCGGAAAAGCGTTTGCGGGGCCGTCGGTCACTCGCAGCCGACCGAGCGCGCGACCTCCACGAGCACCGACGCGGGCACGTCCTGCCCGCGGACCGTGTACCGGTACTCCTCGCAGTTCCACGACACCGACGCCGTGGGGCCGTACGTCACCGCGGCCTCGTGGTCGCCCACCGAAACCGTGCGGTCGCCGTCCGCGGGGAACGTCCGGTCGTACTTCGCGACCGTGATGCGCCCGGTCTCGTTGACGTACCGGAGGCCGACGCCGTGCACGTCGCCGGTCGTCTCGGAGGTGTACGTCGGCCGGAACGACGCCGGGAGTTCCGGGGAGGGTACGGAGACGTTCGTCGACTCGCGGAGCGCCGCCGCGCTCTCGTAGGTCGTCGTCTCCGGCGTGTCGACGTGTTCGACGGTCGCGTTCGCGGGTGGCTCGAACGTGAACGCGTCCGCGCTCAGCCCGGGGTCGAAGGAGACGTTCGTGTACGTCGTGCGCACGGAGACCGGCGTCCCGTCGTCGACCCGCTCGGTGCGCTGTTCGAGCACCAAGAACCGCTGGGTGTCCACCAGCAGCGTCTGCTCGTAGGCCGCGCCGTCGGCTTGCGGCGAGACGTGGAGGACGTACGCCTCGCGGTTGCCGACTGTCGTCGTGCCTTCGTACTCGACGCCGAGCGCCGTGTCGGTGGACGCGTTCGGCTTGCTGGCGGCGTCCGGGACGACGGGCAGCGGCGCGACTTCCGGTCCGGACGCGCTCGTGGACTCGTCGCTCTGCGTGACGTTCAGCGCAGTGAACAGCCGCTCGATGCGGTCGGCGCGACTGGCCGCGTCGTTCGGCGTCGGCGAGAGGGGTACGCGCTTCGCGCGGTTCGTGTCGCCGTCGTAGAACCACATCGTCGACCCGTTCGACACCGTCACCTCGTAGCGCTCGCTCTCGTTCACGACCACCTCGCGGCGTTGGTCTGTCCCGGGCCGGAGCGCCACCTCGGCGACCGTTCGGCTCGTGCGGCTCCCACGCTCGACGACCGTCGTCTCCGTCGCAGTGACGCCGTCGATGCTGGCGTACTGCTCGCTGGCGTCCGCGCCGATCGGCTGGCTGGTCGCTCCGGGCGCGGCGACCAGCCACAGCGCGCCGGCGACGAGTACGGCGGCGACGGCGGCGACTACTACGATCGTGGTGACGCCCCCGCGGTCGGTGGAGGGGCCGCTCGGCCTCATTTATTAACCCAACGGACGGTAGATATTTTAATAACGCTTTTGATGCGCGCGCGGCCACAGTTCCGCGCTCCCGGCGTCAGCCCGCGCGCCGGGGACTGCGAAACACCTTTGACGGGAACGCAAGAGTTGCCACGTATGGATACGCTCGACGAAGTGGACGAGATTGTCCACCGACCCGACGACGAGTTCGTCGAGTCCACGAACGTCTGGCAGTTCATGCAGACGTACGCCATCGCGGACTACGACGAACTCGTCGAGCGCACCACCTCGGACCTCGACTGGTTCTGGGGGGAGCTCCCCGGCTACCTCGGGCTGGAGTTCTACGAGGACTTCGACGAGGTCCGGGACGAGAGCGGGGCGCGACGCGCCCCGGACGGAGCGAGCGGCGCAGCCGCGAGCCGTGGCGGCCCACAGTTCACGGAGTGGTATCCGGGCGCGAAACTCAACGTCGCGCACAACACCGTCGACCGCCACGCCGGCGTCGACTCGGGCACCCGCAACCACGTCGCCTGCATCTGGGAGGGCGAGGACGGCGAGGTCCGCCAGCAGACCTACCACGACCTCCACCGGCAGGCCAACCAGGTCGCGAACGCGCTGACCGAGCGCGGCATCGGCGAGGGCGACACGGTCGGGCTCTACATGCCGATGGTGCCGGAGGTCCAGAGCATCCTCTACGGCGTCTTCAAGGTCGGCGCCATCGCCGTCCCCATCTTCTCCGGGTTCGGCGTCGACGCCACCGCCACTCGCATCGCGGACGCGGAGTGCTCGGTGCTGTTCACGGGCGACGGCTTCTACCGCCGCGGCGACGAAATCACGCTCAAGGCGACCGCCAACGAGGCCATCGAGCAGGCCGGCCACGTCGAACACACCATCGTCTACGACCGATTAGGGGCAGACATCCCGTGGAACGACGACCGCGACGAGTGGTGGGGCGACGCCGTCGCGACGCAGGCCGACGACTTCGAGACGCGCGCGATGGACGCCAGCGACCCCTGTATGCTCCTGTACTCGTCGGGCACGACGGGGAAGCCGAAGGGTATCGTCCACACGCACGCGGGCACGCTCGTCCAGCCCGCCAAGGAGATTCACTTCGGCTTCGACCAGAAACCCGGCGATCGCTTCTTCTGGGTGAGCGACATCGGCTGGATGATGGGGCCGTGGACGCTCGTCGGCAACCACGCGTTCGGCGGCACCATCGTGATGTACGAGGGCGCGCCCGACCACCCCGAACCCGACCGCTTCTGGGACCTCATCGACCGCCACGGCGTCACCCAGTTCGGCATCTCGCCGACCGCGATTCGGGCGCTCCGGAAATACGGCAGCCGTCAGACTGCGTCTGACGAGCCATCCGGAACCGAGGGTTCCGGAGACGACGAGTGGCTCGACGGCCACGACCTCTCCAGCCTGCGCCTGCTGGGTTCGACGGGCGAGCCGTGGGACCCCGAGAGCTGGGAGTGGTTCTACGAGCACGTCGGCGGCGGCGACACGCCCATCATCAACATCTCCGGCGGCACCGAGGTGTTCGGCTGCTTCCTCATGCCGATGCCCATCCAGCCCCTCAAACCCTGCACGCTCGGCGGCCCGGGCCTCGGCATGGACATCGACGTCGTCGACGAGGACGGCAACTCCATCAAGGACGCCCACGAGCGCGGCTACCTGGTCGCGCGGTCCTCGAACCCCGCGATGACGAAGAGTCTGTGGAGCGGCGACGAGCGCTACCTCGAGGAGTACTGGTCGCGCTTCGAGGACGTCTGGAACCACGGCGACTGGGCGCAGGTCGACGAGGACGGCTTCTGGTTCCTGCACGGCCGCGCGGACGACGCCATCAACGTCGCCGGCCGGAAGGTCGGCCCCGCCGAGGTGGAGGGCGCGCTCATCGACCACGACGCCGTCAACCAGGCCGCCGCGGTCGGCGTCCCCGACGACACTACGGGTGAGGCCGTCGTCGCGTACGTGATTCTGGAGGACGACGTCGAACCCAGCGATGACCTCCGGACGGAACTCCGCGAGCAGGTCGGTACCGAACTCGGCAAGCCGTTCCGCCCGCGCGAGGTGCTGTTCGTCGACGAGTTCCCGCAGACCCAGTCCGGGAAAATCGTCCGCCGCGCCATCGAAGGCGCGTACACCGGCGAGGACGTCGGCGACCTCTCCAGCATCGAGAATCCAGACGCCATCGACGCAATCGAGAACGCGCAGTAGTCAGAGGTCGGCCAGCAGCCCCGTGGGGCGCAGCATCTCCCCGTACTTCTCGAAGTCCTCGGGGGACTCGTCTGGTTCGACCTCGCGGCCGAACGGCCGGTAGACGCGGCCCCCGTCGGGGTCGACGACCGCTTCGACGAACAGCTCGTCGAGCTCCCGAATCAGGCAGCGCGCGGTCGTCGCGGTCACTGCCGGCACCGACCGAGCACGCGCAAAAAAGGGTTACTGTATTGCCCACTCGCGGCGCAGGAGGTCGTAGCGCACCTCGTCGTAGTAGTCGCCGTCGATGTACCGGGACTCGCGGCGGCGCGCGACCTGCGTGAACCCCATCGCCTCCAGCAGCCCGCGGGAGGCGTCGTTGAACTCGTAGGCGCCCGCGGTGATGCCGTGGACGTCGTAGTTCTCGAAGACGTAGTCGATGCCCGTCTCGGCCATGTCGCGGCCGTACCCCTCGCCGTGGTACTCGGGGAGCAGCCAGTACGACAGCCACACGCGGTCGCCGTCCACGTGGCGCGCGTTGAAGCTCCCGATAGGCGTGGTCTCCTCCTCGTTGGGGTGGCCGCGGGGCGCACCTTCCTCGTCTCGCAGCTCGTCGCCGTCTTCTCGCGGGCTCGGCCCGCTCGAACGGTCCGAGGGACTTCGTCCCTCGCTGCTCGACTGTTTCGCGGCGGTTTCCGCCGCGCCGTCATCGCACGCGACGAACGTCGCCGTGCCCTCGCTCTCTATCCACTCCTCGATGCCTTCCTCCTGCTGGGCGCGCGAACGGTGGTGAATCGAGCCCAGCGAGTAGCGGATGCGGGGGTCCGTACAGGAGCGCTGGATGAACGCCGCGTCGTCGCGCTCGACGGTGCGGAACGTGACGAGCTCGCCCTCGGTGACGACTGGCCCGGGCATTATCGACCCTCCCACTCCTCGCGGAGCAAGCCGTACTCCACGGCGTCCTGGTACTCGCCCTCCGCGAACCACACCTCGCGGCCGCGGCCCTCGTCGGTGAAGCCGACAGTCTCGAACGCGGCTCGCGTGTAGTCGTCGCCGTCGAGCACTTCGGCGCCGACGGTGTGGGCGTCGTACGTCCGGAACAGCCCCTTCAGAGCGAGGTCGACTGCGGCAGCGCCGTGGCCCTCGCCGCGGTGCTCCTCGGGCACCCAGAGCACGAGCCCCGGCCGGTCGCGGTCGACGTGGCTCGCGAACACGAACGCGACGGGTGTCGTTTCCTCGTCGTCGGGGTGGTCGTAGGGCGCGTCATCCTCGTCCACGCACGCGAGGTAGGCCGCGTTGGACTCGTCCTCGACTTCCTCTTCGACGAACTCCTCGACCTGTGCCTCACTCTTGTGGCCGCCCGCGTGGAGGCCGAGGCGCGCGTACGGGTCCGTGAACAAGCGCTGGAGGAACGCCGCGTCGTCGCGCTCGACGGTCCGCAGGACGAGGTCGTCGCTGACTTCGAGTATCGGCCCGGGCATCACTCGCTCACCACGTCGCTGTGTGCGTCGCCGCTCGATTCGGGGCCGCTCGCTTCCGCTGTTCGATGCGTACCGCACTGGGTGCTTCCGTCGCGCTCGTCGCCCTCGGGGGCGCCGTCGGCGCGCTCGGAGTCGGCCGCGCCCGTGGAGGCTCGGCCACCCCAGCAGATTACTGCATCTGGCATGTGTCACCCATTTCACCCCCGGATAATAGCAGTTCCGCGAGATTGGTCCCCATTCACGGACGGTCGGCTACGGCGCGGCGTCGCCCGGCGCGACCACGCGGTCCTCGGGCGCGTCACCGGTCGCAACCGTGACCGTTCCCGCGCCCCCAGCGGGCGGCAGCACTATCGACGCGCCCGCGAGCAGCGGCGCGAGGATGCCCGCGATGATTGTCCCCGGCTCAGCGAGCGGCGCGCGCACCGCGACTCGGTCGTCCGCGTCGTAGCGCTCGACGACCCGTTGTGCCGCCTCGACCGCTTCGCCGTGTGTGACGCCGGCGAGCAGTTCGGTCTCCGGCGTGACCGACGGCTCCGGGAACGTCGGGTTCTCGCTCCACACGTCGCGCTCGAAGTACATCCACGACGGGTCCGCGGGCGGCTCCCCCCAGCCGACGCGCTGGCCGCCCGGCGGCAGGTCGTACTCGCCGAGTTCCGCGGTCGGCCCCGCGAGCACGCGCGCCTCGACCACGCGGTCCGGCTCGAACTCCACGGTCGCGCCGAGCAGCGCCGCGCCGAGGAACGTCTGCAGCGCGGCGGGCGCGGGCACGTCCAGAATCGCGACGCCGGCTTCCTCGCGCACGCCACAGTGCCGCAGCGCGTTCCCGGTCTTGTACGTCTGCGACCGGAACTCGCGGGCGCCGTGGACGCGGTCGGCGCGCACGACCGGCCGGTCCGGGTCGTCGAGACTCGCGACGACGTCAGCGACTGTCTCCATGAGAAGGGCTCGCGCCGGCAGCGACTAACGCGTTCCGGGTTCAGGCCAGCGACTGGCTCGCGATGCGCTCGCGCAGGCGGTCCAGCGCCGCCCGGTCGAAGTCGTCCGTGACGCGCGCCAGCACCGCGTGCACCTCGTCGCGCGAGACCTTCACGTCGCCGTCCACGACGACGTCCCCGGGTCGGCTTCGGAGTTCCCGCATCGTCCCGACCGCCAGCAGGTACGGCACCGTCCACGCCGCCAGCGTGTTCCCGCTGGTCGTCGGCATCGCCTCCAGCCACCGCTGCGCGCCGTCCGCGTACCCCCGTGCGCGGTCGACGACGCGCTCGACGACGCTCCCCACGCCGTCGGCGTTCGACGGGTCCGCAACCGCGTCCGGGTCGACACCCGCCTCGTCCAGCCACGATGCCGGCAGGTAGACGTTGTTCTCCTCGTGGTAGTCCGGCCGGACGTCTTTGGCGACGTTCACCAACTGGAGGAGAAGCGCGAACGACCGCGCGTGCTCGCGCATCGTCGCCGCCTCCTCGCGGGCCGCGTCCGCCGCCAGTAGTTCCGTGACGAGTTCCCCCACCGTCCCCGCCACGTACCAGCAGTACTCCTCGAGTTCCTCCACGGACTGGATGCGGAGGCCGCCGTCCTCGGCGTACCGCTCCACGAACGACGCCATCCCCGTCGTCATCTCGCGGACGGTCGGCCGAATCGCGGCCTGCGCGTCCGCGTCGAGGCTCTCGAACGCCCGCAGGACCCGCGAGGCCTCGGCGACGACCGTCCAGTCGGCGTCCAGTTCGGCCGGCAGGTGTGGCTCCACGTCCTCCTGGAACGCCGCGATACCCGTCTCGTCGCCGGGGTCGAGTACGCGGTCGTACGTCCGCAGGAGCGCGGCCTGCTCGGCGGGCGGTATCGACGTGGCGTCCTCGACGGTGTCCGCCACGCGGCACAACAGGTAGCCGACGCAGATGCGCGTCGCCATCGGCTCTTCGAGCGCGTCGATAGTCAACGCGAACGTGCGGGAGACGTCCTGCACGGCGTCGTGGCACCACGCGCGCTCGTCGGTCGCGGGCTGGGGGGACTGTGGGTGGCCTCCGACCATCGCTATACCCCCGTTACGGGGACCACGCGCAAAAAGGGACGGGGGACGGTTCGGCGAACCGACGAATCCCACCCATGCTGCTCGTAGTGCGATTAGTGATGGCTCTCCCACGCTGCTCACGCATCGTGGTGCTCCGCGTTTGCGGAAACGTGCTCTCCCTTCGGTCGAGCACGCTGCTCACGCATCGTGGTGCTCCGCGTTTGCGGAAACGTGGCCTCGCTTCGCTCGGCCACGCTCATAGGAAAACTAAAGGAACGACCCGGCAAGATTCGCGTATGGACTTCAGCCTCAGCGACGAACAGCGCCAAATCAAGGAGATGGTCTCTGACTTCGTCGACGAGGAAGTGATTCCGCGCGCCGCGGACATCGACCACGACGACGAGTTCCCGCGGGACCTGATCGAGGAGATGAGCGACCTCGGCCTGATGGGGATGCCGTTTTCCGAGGAGTACGACGGCGCGGGCCTGGACTACCACTCCTACGCCATCGCGCTCGAAGAGCTCTCCCGGGGGAGCGGCGGACTCGGCACGGTCGTCGCGGCGCACACGAGCCTCGCGGGGAACATGCTCTACCAGTACGGGGACGACGACCAGAAGGCCGAGTACCTCGCGGCGATGAACCGCGGCGACGACATCGGCGCGTTCGCGCTCTCGGAGGCGGGTGCGGGCTCGGACGTTCCGTCGATGGAGACGACTGCCGAACGTGCCAGCGGGCACGCAGGCGACGAGTACGTGATAAACGGCGAGAAGCTCTGGATTTCGAACGGGAGCGTCGCGGACACGCTTACGCTGTTCGCGAAGACCGACCCCGACGCCGGCCACCGTGGCATCTCGTCGTTCGTCGTGCGCCCCGACGAGGACGACGGCTTCCACGTCGAGGGCACGGAGGACAAGCTCGGCGACAAGGGCTGTCCGACCGCGGAACTGCGCTTCGACGACATGCGAATCCCCGCGGACCGCCTGCTCGGCGAGGAAGGCGAGGGCTTCCAGCAGGCACTCGAAACGCTGAACGGCGGCCGCATCACCATCGCCGCGCGCTCCATCGGGCTGGCGCGCGCAGCCCTCGACGACAGCCTCACGTACGCGCAGGCCCGCGAGCAGTTCGACCAACCCATCAGCGACTTCCAGGCGATTCAGCACAAGCTCGCGGACATGGACACGAAGATTCAGTCCGCGAAGCTGCTGATGCACCGCGCCGCGGACAAGAAGATGCGCGGCGAGGACTTCGTCAAGGACGCCGCGCAGGCCAAACTCTACGCCTCCGAAATCAGCCGGGAGGTCACCAACGAGGGCATCCAAATTCACGGCGGCTACGGCTACACGAAGGACTTCGCGGTCGAACGCTACTACCGGGACGCGAAGCTCAACGAAATCTACGAGGGCACCAGCGAGGTACTCCGAAATACGATCGCGCAGCGGCTGTTGAAGTAGCGGACTACTCCTGCTGGATTCGCAGCGGCTGGCGCTCGCCGTACGTGAGCGTGCGCCAGAGCCACTCCATCGGCCCGAAGCGGAACTGTCGTAGCCAGAGCATCGAGAGGGCGGCCTGCACGACCCAGATGGCGGCGACGATGCCGAGCGCTTCGAACCGGGTTACGCGGCCGAACAGCCGGAGGCCGTGCCCGTAGAAAATCCACGTGGCGAGCAGGCTCTGGAGGAGGTAGTTGCTGAAGGCGGTGCGGCCGGTGCCCGCCAGCGTGCGCGTCAGCACGCCGTCGGGTCGTCGCTGCGCGTACAGCATGACGAGCGCGACGTACGCGCCGGCGAGCGGGAGGCTCCCCCAGTAGTTGAACTGCCGCCAGAGCAGGCCCGCGGCCGGGGTCCAGTTGCTGGCTTCGACGTACCAGACGCCGGCGAGCACGACTGCGAGCCCGGTGACGCCGCCGGCTGCCGCGAGTCGCCGGTAGAATCGCCGCGAGCGGTCGTTCGTCAGCACGCCCCACTCGAACAGCGCCATCCCGAGCAGCATCGACCCGCTCACGCGCCACCCCGTCGACGCGAGGTAGCCGGCCGTCTGGCGCTCGAACGCGGTCGGCACGCGGTGGGCCATCTGTGCGAGCCAGCCGCTCCGGTACGTCTCGACTTCCGTGCGGAGCGCTGCCTCGGCCGGCTGCCACGTCTGCGCGAACGCCGAGAGGTCCGCGAACAGTACGGACAGCACCTGCGTCGCGGACGGCACGACGAGCAGGCCGAGCCCGAGCACCGCTTGCCGCCGCGCGGTTTCGTGGCGCGCGGAGACGACCCAGAGCGCGGTGACGCCGTACGCGACGAGCACGTCGCCGTACCACAGCAGGTAGGCGTGCAGGAGACCGAACGCGACGAGCAAGCCCGACCGTCGGAGGTGAAGGCCGAGCACTGGGTCGCCGCGGCGCTCGCGATTGCGGGTGAACAGCGCGATGCCGCCGCCGAACAGCAGCGTGAACAGCGTGATGAACTTCTGCTCGACGAGCACGTGGCCGGCGAACCACGCCCAGTAGTTCGCGCCCGTGAAGTCGCCGTACGCCGTCGGGTTGAGCAACACGACTTCGGGCATCGAGAACAGCCGGACGTTGACGACCAGGATGCCGAGCAGCGCGAACCCGCGGAGAGCGTCGAGGCCGACGACGCGTTCGGACGGGGGCGTCGGTCCGCCATCGCCGCTCATCTGCCGCGCTCCGACTCGCGTCTCCCGTGCCGGTCCGCCGGGTGGTCGCCCATCACTCGACTGGTTCGTTAGGGAGCCGACACAAAAGGTGTGGTGCAGGCGCCGACCCGCGGCTACAGCACGCTCCGGACCGCGAGCACGACGGCGACGCCGACCGCCAGCGACACGAGCAGGTTCCCGGTCTTGCGCGCGACGGCGACGGTCGCCACGGCGGCGACCCACTCGGGAATCCCGCCCTCGGCGAGCGCGGGCGCGACGAACGCGACGACGACTGCCCCCGGGAGCACGTCGATGCCGGCTTCCGCGCGCTCGGAGAGGTCGACGCGCCCGAGCAGCCAGAAGCCGCCCGCCTTCGTTGCGTACGTCACGGCGGCCATCGCGAGAATCACGGCGACGACGGTCGGGTCGAGGCTGAGCGCGTCAATCATCGTAGGTCACCACCTCTACTGCGGCGCCGGCGAGCGCGCCGGCGAGGATGTACCACTCGCCCGGGACGACGGCGTGCACGGCGAGCGCGGCGGTGGCCGCGACGACCCACGGCCGCAGCGACTCTGTCCCCTCCCAGAAGCCGGCGGCGAGCGTGAGGAACAGCGCGGTCGCGACGAAGTCCAGGCCGTACGTCGCGGGGTCGCCGACGAGGTCACCGGCAGTCGCGCCGACGACGGTCGAGGCTATCCACAGCAGCCAGAGCACGACGCCGCTCCCGAACAGGAACGCACCGTTGCTGCTCCCGGCGCGCAGCGTGCCGATGGACAGCGCCCAGTTCTCGTCGGCGAAGAAGAACACGCTCGTGTACGCCTGCGGCACGGTGACCTGCTGGAGCCACGGCCGCAACGCCGCGCCCATCAGCACGTACCGGAGGTTCACGAGCGCGGTCGTCGCGACCACCGCGACCACGGGAATCGGGTCTGCCCACAGTTCGACGGCGACCAACTGTGCGGCGCCCGCGAGCACGGTCGCGCTCATCAGTCCGGCTTCGGCGACGCTCAACCCCGCGCGGCGCGCGACCACGCCGAAGACGACGCCGTAGCCCGCGACGCCGACCGCCACGGGGAACCCCGCGACGAATCCCTCGCGGACGCCTGCCGCGGTGAACTCCACGGACTGCACGCCGTCCCTATCGCTGTGCTCGGTGGTCGGTTCGCCTTCAGCCAACGCTACCCCTCCGCGTGACGACTCGCATCAGTTCGACGCAAGCCCGCCGTGGTGTTAACGATTCGGTGACGGCGGTGCCGTCGGTCGGCTCGTCCGCGGCGAGCGCGGACCCGTCGTGTTTTTCCGCCGGCCGGCCGAACCCCCGACGATGACCGAGGAGACCGCCGAAGCCGGCGACGTCACCGCCCGCTACTCCGAGACCGACACCGAGCGCGTGCTGGCGTTCGAGCGCGACGGCCGGACGGCCGTCGTCGCGCAGAACGTCGAGGGGTACGCGATGTTGAAGGTGCGTCCGACCGCGGACGGCGACGAACTGGAGCGGTACTACGGCTTCGACATGGCCCTGGACCACGCCGCGGAGCTGCTCGGCGTGGACCCCAACGACCTCCCGGTTCCGGATGCCGCCGCGGACATGGGGATGTAGGGGTTCCCCACACCTTTTGACCCCGCTCGAACAATCGTGAGCCATGACCAAGGTTCGCGTGGCCGGTGCCGGAATCACGAAGTTCGGCCGCCACCCCGAGCGCACGAGCCGCGACCTGTTCGCGGAGGCGGGGGCGACCGCCATTAAGGACGCTGGCGTCGCCCGCGACGACGTCGAGGGCGTCTACTACGGCAACTTCATGGGCGAGTTGAGCGAGCACCAGGGCCACCAGGGGCCGCTCGCCGCGGAGGCGTTGGGCGTGCACGCGCCCGCGACGCGCTACGAGAGCGCGTGTGCCTCCAGCGGCGTTGCGCTCCGGCAGGCCGTCCGCGACGTTCGGAACGGCGAGGCCGACGTGCTCGTGGCCGGTGGGTCCGAACGCATGACGAACCTCTCGACGGCCGGGTCGACGGAGGCGCTGGCCATCGCCGCGGACGAACTGTACGAGGTACGCGCGGGCGTCACGTTCCCCGGCGCGTACGCGATGATGGCGACGGCGTACTTCGAGCAGTTCGGCGGCACGCGCGAGGACCTCGCGCACGTCGCGGTGAAGAACCACGCCAACGCCGTCGACAACGACCACGCGCAGTACCAGCGCGAAATCACCGTGGAGGCGGCGCTGGACTCGCCGGCGGTCGCGGACCCGCTGCACCTCTACGACGCCTGTCCCGTGACCGACGGGGCGAGCGCGGTCGTCCTCGTCAGCGAGGCGTACGCCGAGGCGCACGACCTCGACGCGGGCGTCGCGATTACCGGGACCGGGCAGGGCGGCGACCGGATGGCCCTACAGGACCGCGAGAACGTCGCTACCTCCCCTGCCGCCACCGAGGCCGCCGAGGAAGCCTACGCGGACGCCGGCGTCACGGCCGACGACGTTGACGTCGCGGAGGTCCACGACTGCTTCACCATCGCGGAAGTGCTCGCGCTGGAGTCGCTGGGCCTCTTCGAGACTGGCGAGGGCATCACGGCCGCCCGCGACGGGATTACCACGCAGGACGGCGACCTTCCCGTGAACCTCTCCGGCGGCCTCAAAGCGAAGGGCCACCCGGTCGGCGCGACCGGAACGAGTCAGGTCGCCGAACTCACGAAACTGCTGCGCGGCGACCACGTCAACAGCGAGCACGTCCCCGAGGCGCGCGTCGGCGTCGCGCACAACGCCGGTGGGACGGTGGCGAGTGCCGTGGTTCACGTCCTGGAGGAGGTCGCAGAATGACCGAAGACGGCGAATCCGTGCGCGACGCGGGCTTCGACGAGTTCCTCGACGCGCTCGCTGAGGGTGACAGCTACTACGTGGAGTGTGCGAACGGCCACGGGAGCCTGCCGCCGCGGCGCGTCTGCCCGGAGTGCGGGAGCGCCGACCTCGCCGAAACACCACTTCCAGAATCCGGTGAGGTGGCGACGTACACGAAGGTCCACGTTCCCGCGCCGTCGTTCGCCGACGACGCGCCCTACGTCACCGCCGTCGTGGACTTCGGCCCCGTGCGGCTCACGGGACAGGTGCTGGCGGACGTCGAGGACGTCGAAATCGGGCTAAAAGTCGAGCCAGTGGTCAGTGAGACGGAGACGCGGGGCGAGCGGCTAGTGGTCTTCGAGCCGCGGTAGGTCCTCGCGGACCGCGTCGAGGAACACCTCGGGCTGTTCTGCGTGCGGGAGCAGGCGCGTCTCGTCGACGACGACCAGCCGCGTGTCCGCGCCCTCGGCGACGTCCCGACCGGCGGCGAGCGTCGAGATGGTGGCTTCCCGGCCCCAGACGAGCGTCACCGGGCAGTCGCGCTCGCGGAGTTCTGCACCGAGGTCGACATCGGCGTCGAGGTAACCGCCGACGAACGACGCAGGCGCGAACCGCGCGCCCTCCTGGTGGGCGGTCCGCCACTGGTAGTCCACGAGGCCCTCGGGGATGCGCTCGGGGTGGTAGAAGGCGTCGCGCTCGTCGAAGAACCGCAGCGACGCCTTCGCGGTCAGCGCGTCGAACGCCGCCGCGCCGAGCACGGGCGAGCGGAGCAGCGCGCGCAGCCACGGTCGTCGCGGGCCGGTGTCTGCGGTCGGACAGACGAGCAGCAGCCCGGAGACGTCCGCCTCCTCGGCGGCAATCGCCGCCCACGCGCCGGAGAGGGAACTCCCGAGGACGACCGGGTCGTCGGCGACCTCGGCGACGAAGTCCGCGACGAACTCCTCGTACAGCGAGGACGTGTACGCGACCGGCGGGCGGTCGGTCCGCCCGAACCCCGGCAGGTCGGGTGCAATCACGTGGTAGTCCTCGGCGAGTGCGTCGAAGACGCCCGCGAACTCGCAACTCGACGCGGCGGCGTGAACCCCGTGCAGGCAGACCACGTCCGGACGGTCGGGGTCGCCGGCCTCGGTGTAGGCCACGTCGAACCCTCGCCACCGGTAGGTGTCCTGTGCGCCCGCGAGCGCCGGCGGCAACTCGCCGGCCTTCGCGCGGAGGCCGCGGTCGAGGAGGTCCGCGGCCGCGACGGTGCCGACAGCGCCAGCGAGGAGTCTACGAAGTCGCATACGGGACGGTTCAGCCGCCAGTCGCTTAGCCGTTGTGACGGGCTCAGCCGCGCTGCTGGTCGAGGCAGTCCGCGAGCGGTTCGACCACGTCGTCGGCGACCTCGTACGGCGTCGTCTCGCCGGCATCGATGCGCTCGACGAGGTCGTCGATGCCGCCGCGCGCGTCGAGTTCGTCCTCGACGAGTTCGCTGGCGTCCTCCCGGAGGAGGTTCCGCAGTTCCTCGGCGTGGCGCTGGTGGCGCTTGGTTTCGCGGCGGCCCGACTCGTCGAGCCAGTCGGTGTGGGCGTCGAGCACGTCGAGGAATTCGGTTACTCCCTCGCCGCTGTTCGCAATCGTCTCGACGACCTCGGGGTTCCAGTCGCCGGGCTCGCCCTCGCGCATGTCGAGCATGTTCTTCAGTTCGGTGACGGTCTTGTCCGAGCCGGCGAGGTCGGCCTTGTTCACGACGAAGACGTCCCCGATTTCGAGGATGCCCGCCTTCAGCATCTGGACGTCGTCGCCGGAGGAGGGCGGCACGAGCACGGCGACCGTGTCTGCGGTCTTCACGACGTCGACCTCGTTCTGCCCGGCGCCCACCGTCTCGATGATGATTTTGTCCTTCCCGAACGCATCGAGGGCCTTCACGGCGTCCGCGGTCGCCGTCGAGAGGCCGCCGAGGCTGCCGCGCGCGGACATCGACCGGAAGAACACGTCCATGTCGGTCGCGGTGGAGGCCATCCGGATGCGGTCCCCGAGCACCGCGCCGCCCGTGAACGGCGACGACGGGTCCACGGCGATGACGCCGACGGTGAGCCCGCGGTCGCGGTACGCCTTCGCTATCTTGTCCACGAGCGTCGACTTCCCGGAGCCCGGGCTGCCAGTGATGCCGATGACGTCCGCGCCGCCCGTGTGCGGGTAGAGCGCGGCGACGAGGTCACGGTAGCCCGGCGACCGGTTCTCGATGCGCGTGATGGCCCGCGCGAGCGCCCGGTGCTTCCCGGCGAGCAGCTCGTCCACGAGGTCGGGGGCGTCCTGGGCGGCCATCTCAGTCACGCCGCGTCACGTTCTCCCGGATGAACTCGATGGTCTCCTCCATCGGCGTCCCCGGCCCGAAGATGGCGTCCACGCCCGCCTCCTCCAGGCCCTCGCGGTCCTCGTCGGGGACGATGCCGCCGACGATGATGAGGGTGTCATCGAAGGCGTCGTACGCTTCGAGGCCTTCGACGACTTTCGGGACGAGCGTGTTGTGCGCGCCCGAGAGAATGGAGATGCCGAGCACGTCGACGTCCTCCTGGACGGCCGCCTGAACGATTTCCTCGGGGGCCTTGTGGAGGCCCGAGTAGATGACCTCGAATCCGGCGTCGCGGAACGCCCGCGTGATGACGTGAGCGCCCCGGTCGTGGCCGTCGAGTCCGACTTTGGCCACCAGGCACCGGATGTTCCGCTGGGATTCGTGGCTCATAGCCGGAATTTTGCCACATACGTGTTTCACTCTAACGGACTTCTATTACAGTTTTGCTTGGACTATCCAAACTCCGGTTGCGCGGCGGGACCGACGCCGCGGAACGGGCGGCGCCCGCGCGAAGCGAAAGCGGGTTTGTGGACGGGGCCGAACGTCCGCCCATGACCTCCGTCTCCGACTACGCGAGAGCGAACCCGCGCCGCGTCACCGTCGTCCTCTCGGTCGTCGGCTACGCGCTCGTCGCCGCTGCCTTCTCCGGCATCGTTCCGCTGTTCCCGCCGCTCTCAGACGAAACCGTGCTGCTGTTCTCGGACGCCATCGCCGTCGTGAACACGCTCGCGCTCACCAGCCTACTCGTGGGTGCGGCCTTCATCAAGCGCGGCGACGTCCGGAGACACCGCGCCGCGATGCTGACCGCATTCGCGCTCATCTGCGTGTTCCTCGTGCTCTACCTCTGGAAAGTCGGCGGCGGCTTCGAGAAGTCCATCGTCATCGAGGAAGGCCAGTTCCTCGCCCGGTACGCGGGCGTCGTCGAGATTCTGTACCTCATCATGCTCGCCATCCACATCTTCCTCTCCGTCGTCGCCGTCCCCGTCGTCCTCTACGCCATCACGCTCGGCCTCACGCACACCCCCGAGGAACTGCGGGAAACGAGCCACGCCAAGTACGGCCGGATTGCCGTGACGGCGTGGTCGCTGTCGCTGTTCCTCGGCGTCGTCACCTACTGGATGCTCAACCACGTCTACTCCTGGGTCCCGCGCTAGCCAGAGTCCTCTACGCCGTAGGACTCGCTGCTATCTACACTTCCTCGAAAGCCCCGGGGCGCTCGACTCCCGAGCCTCGCTGCGCGCCTCGGTCGCTGTGCTCCCTCGGTGCTTGCGTCGGCTGGGTTCGTCGAGCGCCCCGCCCCTTTCAGTCCACCCCGTACCGGCTGTGGAGTCGGCAGAAATCCGGGCGCGAACGCGGAGGCATCGACAGCTACTTGCTCGCGGAATCGGGAGAAGACGCCAGCATGGACGCCGCCGACGACGAACAGGTGTGGCGCTGCAAGGCCTGCGGGACGCGCCAGCCCGAGCCCGACCCGCCCTGCGAGCGCTGCTGGAACACGACCTTCGTCGCAGGCGACGGCGCGGAGGCGGTTCTCGGGCCGGCCGAATCGCAGGCGGACGCCACCACGCTCCGCGTCGTGCAAGCGAAATCCATCGCCGCGCGCACCGCTGCCGTCGCCGGTGTTCTCGCGGTGTCGCTCGGCGTCGCGCAGTGGCTGCTCGCGGGCGCGTTGGCGAGTCTCGCGTTCACGCTGTGGGTTGGCGTCGCTGCCGTCGCGGTCGTGCTGTCGGTCGTCGCGGGCGCGGCCGCAGTCACCCAGCGAACCGGATTCGTGGCGTAGTCTTTCTCACTCGGTCCACGGAATCGCGAGCGTACCGACGGCGAACGCGACGACCGCGAGCACCACGACGACCGCCGTGTTCGTCGTCACGTCGCCCCCCTGCGTGGTGGCTGCGCGGACGCCACGTGCGAAGTACGCCAGCGGCGAGAGGTCCACGATTGGCCGGAACCACGCCGGGAACAGGTCGGGCTGGACGAACGTCTCCGAGAGGAACAGCACTGGGAGCGCGATGCCGTTGCTCGCGGCGATGGCGCCGTCCTGGCCGTCCGCGTAACTCCCGATGACCGCGCCGACGCCGCAGAACACTACGGACGTCGCGGGCACGAGCACGGCGAGCCACGGGGAGAGCGCGAACGACGCGCCGGTCGCGAGCAGCGCGACCAGCAGCACGGCGGACGCGGCGGCGATGAGTACGACGTTCACGAGCGTGTGCGCGGCGAGCCACTCCGCCCGGGTCAGCGGCGTCGTCGAGAGCTTCTCGAAGCGGTTTCCCTCGCGGTGGCGCGCGACCGTGCTCCCGACCCGGGACAGCGGCGTGAACAGCACGACGGTCGCGAGGTACGCCGGCACGTAGTACGCGGTCGGCTCCGTGAACAGGCCGCCGCTGCCCGACGTCGTGCGGACGAGCCCGGCGAAGATGACGATGAGCAACACCGGAAAGAAGAACGTGAAGAACACCGCCGTTCGACGCCGCAGGAACGTCCGGTAGGCCGCGGTCGCTTCCGCCCGGATGCGAGCCAGCCGGCTCATCGCTGCACCTCCACGCCCTCGATGTCGCCGGCGAGCGTGAGGTACGCGTCCTCCAGCGTCGGCTCGCGCCACGACAGCGCCTCGAACTCGACCCCGGCGTCGTCGAGCGCGGCCACGACGTCGCCGATGCCCTCGGGTGCGACGTCCGAGAAGACGAATCCCTCCCGCGTCACCTCGGGGTCGAACCCTGGGACGTCGGGTACTTCCGCTGATTCCTCGGGGAGTTCGACGACCAGCCGGGGCTCCCCGCCGTGCTCGGCGACGAGCTCTCGGGGGGTTCCTGTCGCCGCGACCCGCCCGTCCGCGAGCAGGGCAACGCGGTCCGCGAGGCGCTGTGCTTCGGCCATGTCGTGCGTCGTGAGGAAGATGGTGGTGCCCGACGCTGCGAGGTCCTCGAACACGCGCCAGAGCGCGCGCCGGCCCGCGGGGTCGACGGCGGTCGTCGGCTCGTCGAGGAACAGCACGTCCGGCGCGTTCACGAGCGCGGCGGCGACGCACGCGCGGCGCTGTTCGCCGCCAGAGAGGTCGCCGTACCACGTCTCCGTGTCGGGGTCGAGGCCGACCTCCGCGAGGACCGCCTCGGGGTCGCGGGCGTCGTCGTAGAGGCCGGCGTAGTAGCCGACGAGTTCGCCCGCAGTGAGGCGGTCCGGTGGCGCGAAGTCCTGTGGCAGTAGGCCGACGCGCTGGTCGTTGGTCTCGCTGGGCTCGTCGCAGAGCAACTCGACTCGACCGCTGTCGGGCGTCGTCGTGCCGGTCAGACAGCGCACGAGCGTCGTCTTGCCCGCACCGTTCGGGCCGACGAGCGCGAACACCTCGCCCTCGCCGACCGACAGCGAGACGCCGTCGACGGCGGTGGTGTCGCCGTAGGCCTTCTCGACGGCCTCGGCGACGACTACGGGAGTCATACTGTGGAGTCGGCGGGCGCGCACGTAAAGGACTGCGGAACGCGGCCGGCTACCGCGTCGGCCGCCACGCGAGCAACAGCACGGAGGAGACGAACACGACCGTCGAGAGCCCGTACGGCTCGTTCTGCGCGGCGGCGGCGAGCGCGGACGCGCTGCCGAACGCGCCCGTGAACACGGTCGCGGCTATCGGCCACGTGCAGCTCACGCACGCGAGCAGGCCGAGCAATCCCGCAACGCCGGTCTTCGCGGCGTCGAGGACGGTGGCAGCGACGAGGTACGCCAGCGTCGCGTAGCCGACGACCTTGAACGGGAGGAGGCTGATTGTGAGCGCGGACCCGCTGTAGACGAGCGCGGGCCCCCAGCCGGGGGAGAGCCACGAGATGCGCGCGCCGAGGCCAGCGCCGTGGAACATGTAGACGCCCCCGACGCCCCCCAGGAGGAGGAAGTACGCGAGGCCGACGCCGAGTGCGAACACGCGCTGTCGCCGGGAGGCATCCGGGAGGTCCACCCGGGAGACGGCCCAGATGGAGGCGTTGATCCAGACGAACGGGTACGCCAGCACCACGGGGTCGGTGGGGACCGACGCCGACACCGCGAAGTAGAACAGGACGACGGCGAGTTCGCCGTTCAGCAGGAACGCGGCGTACAGCAGCGTCTTCCGCGTGGGCTGGAATCGGCTCGGGGAGAGCGAGACTGACGCGCCCACTCAGACCACCATCGCGTCCACGACGACGGCCACCAGCAGGCAGCCGAGGTAGGCGTTCGACGCGTGGAACGCGCGCATCGCGGCGGCGCGGTCGCGCTCCCGGTGGAGGCGCATCGCGGCGTACAGGAACACGCCACCGAAGACGACCGTCGTCGCCGCGTACAGCACGCCGAGGCCAGCGAGCGCGGACAGCGCCACCGCGGCGACGAGCGTCGCGCCGAGGTAGTAGACGATGTGCTTGCGGGTCGTGGCTTCGCCGCTGACGACGGGCATCAGCGGGAAGCCGCCGCGCTCGTAGTCGTCCTTGTACGCGAGCGCGAGGTTGTAGAAGTGCGCGGGCGTCCACAGGAATATGACCGCCGCGAGCGCGAGGCCCGCGACGCCCACGTCGCCCGTCACCGCGGCCCAGCCGATGAGCGCGGGGAGCGCGCCCGCTGCGCCGCCGATGACGGTGCTCTGTCGGGTGTTGGGCTTCAACACGAGCGTGTACACCACCGAGTAGAACACGATGGCGGTGAACCCGAGCGCCGCGGTCAACGGGTTCACCGAGTAGAACGCGGCCAGCGACGCCGCCGCCAGCATCACGCCGAACGCGATGGCGTTGCGCTTCGGGATGCGGTCGGTCGCCAGCGGCCGGTCGTCGGTGCGGGACATCTTCCGGTCTTTCTCGCGTTCGAGCACGTGGTTGAACGTGCCCGACGCGCCGATGGCGAGCACGCCGCCGCCGAGCGTCGCGACAACGGTCTCCGCGCGGAGGCTCGGCCCAGCGGCCAGCGCCATGCCGGCGGCGGCGACCAGGCACAGCAGCCACATCAGCCGCGGCTTCGTCAGCCGGAAGTACGCGTACGCGGTCGCCAGCGGCCCCGAAACGGGGACGCTGTCGTCGCCGTCGTCGCCTTTCGGCTCACCCTCCCACTCCGCGGACGGGAGGTGGCCCGTCTGGAGTTCCAGCGTCCACGCGAGCGCGGCGACCAGGCCGGCGAAGATGAGCACGCCGAGCGCGAGGTGTGCGCCGCCGAGCGCGGCCGACGCCGGCGTCGTCGCGGTGAGCGCGCCGACCGCGATTTGGACCGGGTAGGCGGCCAGCGCGGCGGTGACCGCGGCGCGGACGCGTGTGGAGGAGTCACGCCGCCACGCCATCACCGCGGCGGCGAGCACGAGCACGCCGGTGACGACGGCGGCGGTCCGGTGGCCCCAGACAACCGCCAGCGACAGCGAGTCGAGGGCGTACCAGCGTCCGTCGCAGGCCGGCCACGAGCGACACGCTGCGGCTGCGTTCGTCAGCGCGGCCGTCGCGCCGACGACGAGCAGCGCGTAGACGCCCATCGCGGCCGCCGCGAGCACCGCCGTGAACCGGTCGGGGATGTTTCGAGTCACGAACGTCTCTCGTCGGCTGATTACGCCGCGGCCCACTTAGCCTATCCGACTCGCCGACGCCCCGATTCAGCACCTATTTATGGAACCGCTCCGAACGACCACGATAGTATGAGAGGCAAGCGGCTCGTACCCGTTCTCGTCGCCGCCGTCGGCTTCCTCGCCGCCTTCGTGGACCCGGTCGCTGCCCAGCAGTACCAGTCGGTGACCGAGGAGCTCATCCGCAACCTGAACTCGATGCTGCTCGCGGCCGCGCTCCCCGTCACGCTGCTCGTCGAGGGCATCCTCGTCTACACGGTGTGGAAGTTCCGGAACAGCGACGAGGCGAAACCGACCAAGGAGAACCGCCGGCTCGAAATCACGTGGACCGTCGCCACCGCCGTCGTCCTCCTGTTCGTCGGCGTCGCCGCCTACGGCGTGATGGCACAGCCGTCGGTCACGGCGACGCAGGCCGACGCCCAGGCGGCGATGGCCGAAGACGACACCGTCGTCGTCGACGCCGTCGGCGTCCAGTGGTACTGGAACTACCAGTACCCCGAGGAGAACCTCACGGTGAGCTCCGGCGCTGCGACCGGCGACGTCGACGTCGGCAACCAACCGATGGTGGTCCCGGAGGACACGAAGCTCGTGATACGCACGCAGTCACAGGACGTGATTCACGCGTTCCACGCGCCCGAAATCGGCCTGAAGGCCGACGCCGTCCCCGGGCAGACCAACTACCTCATCACCGAGGTCAACGAGAAGGGCACCTACCAGCTCTACTGCGCCGAGTTCTGCGGCCAGGGCCACTCCGAGATGCTCGGCACCATCGCGGTCGTCGAGGAAGACACCTACCAGGAGTGGGTCGAGGACCCCGAGAACACGACCATCGACGTTTAACGACGCGACGCGTCTCTCGTTCCTTTCTCGCTGCTCCGTGCCGCTTCGCCGCGTAGCTACGCGCGTCGAAGCCGACTGCACTCGCCTTCCGTGACGGCGACGTCTTCGTCGCCCGTGTCGACGACGAGCGCGCCACGCGACGTGACACCGGTGGCGTCGCCGACGACCGTCTCGCCGCCCCGCGTCTCCACGCGCACGCGCTCGCCGAGCGTCGCGCTCCGTTCGCGCCACGCGTCCAGCGCCGCCGCGAACCCGTCGTCGGTCCCGACGCGCTCGACCCAGGCGATCAGTCGCTCGTGGAGTGTCGCTGCGATCGCCGTCGCGTCCACGTCCCCGACTTCCGCCCGCAACGTCGTCACATCCCGCTCGACGTCGAGGTCGCTCGGGTCGAGGGCCGCGTTCACGCCGATGCCCAGCACCGCGAACGACAACTCCGCGTCCGCGGGGTCCGTGCCGGGCAGCACTTCGTCGACGGGCTTGCCGGCGACCGGCACCTCGTCGACGACCGCTTCGGTGAGCACGCCGCAGAGCTTCCGCGCGTCGTCGCCGACGACCACGTCGTTGGGCCACTTCAGGGCCGCGTCCACGCCGAACGATTCGACTGTCTCGGCGGCCGCGAGCCCGCCCGCGAACGTGAGTCGGCCGACGTGGCTCGCGTCGAAGTCGGGGTAGACGAGCGTGCTCGACCAGACGCCGCCCGGCGGCGACGCCCACACGTTCCCCGTGCGACCACGGCCCGCAGTCTGCTCGTCCGCGACGACGAACGTGCCGTGGGCTGCGCCGTCGCGGCCCTCGGTGCGCGCGAGGTCGTTCGTACTCGGGACGGACTCGCGGTGGACGACCGGCGCGTCGACGAGCGAGCGCAGTCGGTCGGCGTCGACTGTCATGACTACCGGTTCGCGGCAGCCGCGAAAAAAGACGGCGGTCGCTTAGAAGCTGACGATCGCGCCGGCGTACAGCACGACGACGAGGAAGATCCAGACGGCGTCGACGAAGTGCCAGTACATCGAGACGGTGGCCACGGAGACGTCGCGCTCGTGGGAGTACTGGCCCTTGAACGCGCGGACGGTCACGATGGCCAGCAGCACCGCACCGAGGGAGACGTGGAGGCCGTGGAGGCCGGTCAGCCCGAAGAACGCGCTCTCGAAGATGCCGCCGGTCGGCGACAGCCCCTCGTGGACGATGAACTCGTAGTACTCGTACACCTGGCCGGCGATGAATATCACGCCGAGCACGAGCGTCGAGACGAGCAGCGAGAGGAACCGCGACCGGTCGCCCTCCCGGAGCGCGACGTGCGCGAAGTGCAGCGTGATGCTGGACAGCACGAGGATGGCGGTGTTCGCGAGCACGAGCGCGCCGAGGAACCCCTCGGGGACGTGCTGGACTGCTTGGGACCACTGCGAGCCCGCGCGGATGAAGAAGTAGTAGACGAACCCGGCACCGAACGTCGCAATTTCCGTGCCGAGGAACAGTATCATCCCCCAGCGGAGCGCCGCGCCGCCGGTCGTCTCCCGGCTCCAGAAGTGTTTCACGAAGGCGTGGTACACCCAGCCGTACAGGCCCGCGAGGAAGACGAACACGCTCCCCACGAAGACGGCCGGCCCGACCATCGGAGTGACGAACCCGAACGTCTCGTTCTGTCCGAGCACGTACAGCGCGGCGCCGATGTAGAACCCGGCGGCACCGACGGCGGTGACGAACGGCCACCAGCTGGCCTCGCCGAAGCCCTTCGGCCAGTCCTCCACGGCCGGCAGGTGGTGGCCGTGGTCCTCTGAGTCGTCCGTGACGGTCATACCAGCGAGTTGCGGGGCGAATACTAAAAACCCATCCAACTCCGTCCGCGGCGGAGCCGTACCGCAATCCTCACGGGGAGCCCCCGTGAACGCCTGGCTATGTCTCGTCGCGGCGCGCGCGTGCTCGGTGCCGTCGTCGGCCTCGTCGCGGTCTGTGGCGTCGCTGTCGCGCACGGCGGCAGCCTCCGCGACGCCAGCGGACAGGAACTGGCGGTGCCGACGTGGCTGTTTCTCTCGACGGGCGGCGCCGTCGTCGGCGCGTCGTTCCTGCTGGCGAGCTTCGTCACGGACCGCGAATTCGTCGCGGCCGTCCACGAGTGGCATCACCCCCTCCCCGCGCCTCGGCGCGTGCTCGCGTGGGTCGGCCACGTCGTCGGCCTCGCGGGGTTCGCGTTCGTCCTGCTCACTGGGTTCGCGGGGCCGACCGAGCCGCTCCGGAACGGTGCCATCGTGCTGGTCTGGGTGGGCTGGTGGGCGGCGTTCGCCATGTCGACGTACCTCGTCGGGAACTCGTGGCCCGCCGTGAACCCGTCCCGGACGCTCACGCGCCCAGTCGCGTGGGTGCTCGACGGCCGCGACGTCGCGCTCTCGCCGGGCCGTGCGGCGTGGGCGTCGACGGCGTTCCTGCTCGCGCTCGTCTGGTTCGAGGTCGTCAGCCCGCTCGCCGACGAACCGCGGCTGCTGGCCGCGACTGCGGTCGGCTACCTCGTGCTCTCGGTGGTCGGCGTCGTCGCGGTCGGCCACGACCAGTGGTTCGACGAGGTCGACCCGCTCTCGCGGCTGTTCGCGATGTACGGGTCGGTCGCGCCCGTCCAGCGTACCGACGACGGCCTCGACCTCCGGCTGCCGGCGATGCGGCTGACCGACGAAGTCGTCACCACGAACGGCGGCGTCGCGTTCGTCGTCGCGCTCGTCTGGGGGACGACCTACGACGGGTTCGTCGGCACGCCCGCGTGGGCGTCGTTCGCGCGCACGGTCGTCGACGCCGGCGTCCCCGCGCCAGTACTCTACCCGGCAGCGCTCCTCGCCGGCTTCCTCGGATTCCACCGGCTCTACTGGTGGGCCGCCCGGAACGCCCGCGACGTCGCGCCGACGTACACGGACGCCGCCGTGCTCGCGCGCCGGTTCGCGCCGTCGCTGCTCGCCATCGCCGCGGGCTACCACCTCGCGCACTACCTCGTGTACGCGCTATCGCTGTCCCCCTCGCTGTTCGGCGCGCTGCTCGCGCCCCTGGACCCGCCGGTCGCGCGCACGCTCGTGCTCCCGAGTTGGCTCTCCGGCGTCGGCGTCGCCGCGGTCCTGCTCGGCCACCTGCTCGCCATCTGGGTCGCGCACGCCACCGCCTACGACGAACTCCCCGGCCGCCTGCAGGCGATTCGCAGCCAGTACACGCTTACGCTCGTGATGGTGTTCTACACGATGACCAGCCTCTGGATAATCGGCCAGCCGGCCGCCGAACCACCGTTCCTATGACTAACACCACCGACGCCCCCGACGACGCGCCCCGGTGCTCGTACTGCGGCGAGGCGTTCCCGACCGAGCGGCTGCGCGCGCTCCACCGCGGGCTCGAACACTACGAAAGTCTCGACGAGGGCGAGCGCGCGGCCTTCGAGGACGCGTACCACAGCGAGAGCGAGGACCTCCGGTCGTTCCGGCTGCGCGCGCTCGCCGCGCTCGTCGCGCTGTACTTCGGCTTCCTGATGACGTACGCCGTGGTCGCCGTCTGAACGGAAGCGATGGCTTTCTAACCCACCGCGTCGAACGTCGTGGTATGGTCGAGCAAACGGAGCAGGGACTGAGCGACCAGTACCCGCGCGCCAGCCCGTGGCCGATTCCGCTCGTGTTGGGCCTCGTCATCTCCGAGATTGGCATCCTCTTCGACGGGTTGCTCCCCGTCGCTGTCGGCGGATTAGTGCTGCTCGCGGGCAGCGTCGTCGGCATCCTCCGCGAATCCGGGTTCGCATCCACGCTGCACCGGCCCGCGCTGGCGGTCGCCGCGGTGTTCGGGGGGCTCGGCGGCCTGCTCTACGTCGCCACGTCCGCGACCGCGCGCGGCCTCGCACTCGGCGGCACCGGTATTGTCGTCGCCGCCGCCTCGGTCGCGCTGTTCCTCCTCGAAACCGGTCGCCTGTAGCCCGGGGCTGGCGCTGAATCCTCAAGCTATATTTGTCCGCCGCTCCGAACTCCCGCTAATGAGTTCCACCATCTTCGACACGGACACCCTCCTCGACCTCACGGTCAACATCGTCCCGCTGGCCATCCTCGCGTTCTTCTTCGTGGCCTTCGTGGCCGTGAACCCGTGGGGGTCGGGATTCACGCTCGAACGCGTCCTCCAGTTCATCCTCGTCGGCTGGATGCTGGTCGGGCTCTCCATCCTCACGTACGTCGCCGCCAAGCGCATCGAGACCGGCGAGGAAGAAGTCGGCCCGTACTGAACGCCGACGGCCCGTTCGACCCCACTCCCGCGAGAAATCTGCGCGGCGTCCCGTGATTCTCTGTGCGCGCGCTGGCGCGCCCAATCCTAAGCTTTCTTTACGGTCCGGTACTGACTGTGCTCCATGGCCTCGTCATCACTGGTGCTAACCGTGCTGATGGGCGTGCTTCTCGTCGCGGTGGCTGCTTCCCTCGCGCGTCTCGAGGACTGGCGGTCGTACACGCCTCTCAGCGACGTCGGCGGTGCGCTCGGGGAGCGCACCGAACACGGACACGAAGAGAAGCCGGGCGGCGTCGTCCGGTGGCTCACGACGGTCGACCACAAGGACATCGGGATTCTCTACGGCACGTACGGTGCCATCGCGTTCGTCTGGGGCGGCCTCGCCGTGCTCCTGATGCGCATCGAGCTCGCCGCGCCCGCGACAAACATCATCGACCCCGCGCTGTACAACGGCCTCCTGACTAGCCACGGCATCACGATGCTGTTCCTGTTCGGGACGCCGATGATTGCGGCGTTCGGGAACTACTTCATCCCGCTGCTCATCGGTGCCGACGACATGGCGTTCCCCCGCATCAACGCCATCGCGTTCTGGCTGCTGCCGCCGGGCGCGCTCCTCGTCTGGGCGGGCTTCCTGCTGCCGGGCGTCGCGACCGCCCAGACCAGCTGGACGATGTACACGCCGCTGTCCATTCAGATGTCCAGCCCCGCCATCGACATGATGCTGCTCGGCCTCCACCTCACGGGGGTCTCGGCGACGATGGGGGCGGTCAACTTCATCGCGACCATCTTCACCGAGCGCGGCGACGACGTCGGCTGGCCGAGCCTCGACATCTTCTCGTGGACGATGCTCACGCAATCCGGGCTGATCCTGTTCGCGTTCCCGCTGCTGGGCAGCGCGCTCATCATGCTGCTGCTCGACCGCAACTTCGGCACGACCTTCTTCACGGTCGCCGGCGGTGACCCGATTCTCTGGCAACACCTGTTCTGGTTCTTCGGCCACCCCGAAGTGTACATTCTCGTGTTGCCGCCGATGGGCATCGTCAGCCTCGTGCTGCCGAAGTTCTCGGGGCGGAAACTGTTCGGGTTCAAGTTCGTCGTCTACTCCACGCTGGCTATCGGCGTGCTCTCGTTCGGCGTGTGGGCCCACCACATGTTCACCACGGGAATCGACCCGCGGCTCCGCGCGAGCTTCATGGCGGTGTCGCTCGCGATTGCGATACCATCCGCCGTGAAGGTGTTCAACTGGATTACCACGATGTGGAACGGCAAGCTCCGACTCACCGCGCCGATGCTGTTCTGCATCGGCTTCGTCCAGAACTTCATCATCGGCGGCGTCACCGGCATCTTCCTCGCCGCCATCCCCGTCGACCTCATCCTCCACGACACCTACTACGTCGTCGGTCACTTCCACTTCATCGTCTACGGTGCTATCGGCTTCGCGCTGTTCGCGGGCACCTACTACTGGTTCCCGATGGTCACCGGTCGGATGTACCAGAAGCGGTTCGCGCACGCGCACTTCTGGCTCGGCCTCGTCGGGTCGAACCTGACGTTCCTGGCGATGCTGTGGCTCGGCTACGGCGGCATGCCGCGGCGGTACGCGACGTACCTCCCGCAGTTCGTCACCGCCCACCAGATCGCGACCGCGGGCGCGTTCCTCATCGGCATCAGCACCCTGCTGTGGGTGTGGAACATGGTCGTCTCCTGGAAGGAGGGCCCCAAGGTCGACAGCGGCGACCCGTGGGACCTCGACGAGACGGGCCAGCTCACCAACGACTGGGAGTGGTACGAACAGCAGCGCGAGTCGCCCGTCCCGGCGACGGACGGCGGCGAATCCGACGACGCCCAGTCCGCGGACTGAGCCGCACGAGTTTTTCTACGCGAGAACGAGCACGAAGCCGGTCAGGAACATCAGGAGTGCGATACCCGCCAGCACCACGAACATGAGCTCCTTGTCTTCCATACCCGGCCTGTTGGCGGCGACACCGCAAAAGGCTACCCACTCCGCTGCCTACGACTGCGCGTGAGCGAACCCGACACGCGCGGTCGACGAGTGGTGCTGTGGATGTACGCCTCCGCGGTCGCCGTCGCCGGGCTGTTCGGCTACGTGCTCGGCATCATCGTCTACGGGGACGGCGGCGGTCCCTCCGGGCCGCTCGTGGAGGGGTCGGGCGCGGCCTACGGGGCCGTCGGCCCGATTACGTTCCAGTTGAACCCGCTGAACCTCGCGCTGTTCGGCATCGTCTCCGTGGGAATTCTGCTCGGCATCGGCCTCCTGGCAATCATTTTCGTCTCCGAGCGCGCCGACGCCTGACCGTTCGTGGACTGCGGGTAGGTATTAGTGGGTGGAAGGACATGCAAACGGACATGAAGGTTCGGGAAGCCACTCACGACGACGCGGACGGCATCCGGCGCGTGGCGGAGGCGTCACTCGAAGCGACGTACGCCGGCCAGCTCGGCGAGGACATCGTCGCGGCCGCGGCCGACGAGTGGTACGGCGCGGACCGCCTCGCCGACCGCCTCGACGCCGACGACGTCGTCTACCTCGTCGTCGTGGACGACGACAGCGTAGTCGCGTTCTCCGAGAGCGAACTCGACGTTCGCCAGCCCGACGGCGACCAGTCATCGGCCTCCGCGGCCGGCGTCGCGGCCATCCAGTGGCTGCACGTCCACCCCGACCACCGCGACCGCGGGCTCGGCGGCCGGCTGCTCGAACACACCGAAACCGAGCTCCTGGAGCGGGGCGCGAACCGCGTGGAGGGCCGCGTACTCGCGGCGAACCGCGCGGGCAACGAGTTCTACCAGGCGAGTGGCTACGCGCGCACCGGCAAGCGCACGCTCGACATCGCCGGGGAGACGTACACCGAACACCTCTACGTGAACCTCCCCGCGGACGAGGCCGCGGAACTCACGGAGGAACACGAGGTCGACGGCGGCACGGTCTTCGTGGCGTACGACGAGCGTGAGCGCGGCTCGAAAGCACCGTTCTACGCGGCCTACGACACGCCCGACCGCGAGAACCGCTACGGCTTCTACTGCGCGAACTGCGGGTCGCTGGACACCGCGATGGACGCGATGGGGCGCGTGGAGTGCAGCGAGTGCGCGAACAAGCGGAAGGCGACGCGGTGGGACTCGGCGTACCTCTAATCAGGCGACCGCGGCGGTCTCCTGGTAGCCGCCGAACTCGTCCTCGAACACCTGCATGATTTCGCCCATTGTCGCGTACGCCTTCACCGCGTCCACGATGTAGGGGACGGTGTTCTCGTCGGCGTGAATCGCGTCCTGGAGCGTGTCTAGCGTGTCAGCGACCGCGTCGTCGTCGCGTTCGGATTTCACGTCTTCTAAGCGGCCGAGTTGGCGCTCCCGGGTGGCGTCCTCGTCGACGTGAAGCGTGTCCGGGCTGGTGTCCTCCTCGACTTCGTAGGCGTTGACGCCGACCACCGTCTCCTCGCCGTCGTCGACGCGGGACTGGTACTCGTAGGCGGCCTCCTGAATCTCGCGGTGGAAGTACCCCTCCTCGACGCCCGCGAGCACGCCGTCCCGAATCGAGCCGTCGCCTTTCGCCTCGATTTCGTCGATGTACGCCATCGCCTCCTCCTCGACCTCGTCGGTGAGCGCTTCGATAGCGAAACTCCCGCCGAGCGGGTCGACGATGTCCGCCGCGCCGGACTCTTCGGCGATAATCTGCTGGGTGCGGAGCGCGACCCGCACGGCGTCCTCGCTGGGGAGCGCGAGCGCCTCGTCGTAGGAGTTCGTGTGGACGCTCTGCGAGCCGCCCAGCACCGCCGCCAGCGCCTGTAGCGTGACGCGGGCGACGTTGTTCAGCGGCTGCTGGGCGGTCAGGCTCTGGCCCGCGGTCTGCGTGTGGAACTTCAGTTGCTTGGAGGCCTCCGCCTCGGCGTCGTAGCGCTCGTCCATCACGCGGGCGTAGATGCGCCGGGCGGCGCGGAACTTCGCTATCTCCTCGAAGATGGAGTTGTGCGAGTTGAAGAAGAAGGAGAGCTGTGGCGCGAACTCGTCGACGTCCAGCCCCCGGTCGAGGGCGTCCTCGACGTACGCGAAGCCGTCCGCGAGCGTGAACGCCAACTCCTGGACCGCGGTCGACCCGGCTTCGCGGATGTGGTAGCCGGAAACCGAGATGGGGTGGAACTTCGGCGTCTCCGCGGCGCAGTACTCCACGACGTCGGTCACGAGGTCCAGCGAGGGCTCCGGCGGGACGACCCACTCCTTCTGCGCGATGAACTCCTTGAGCATGTCGTTCTGGAGGGTGCCCCGAATCTCCTCGCGGGGGACGCCCTGCTGGTCGGCGAGCGCGAGGTACATCGCGTAGATGACCGGCGCGCTCGGGTTGATGGTGAACGAGGTCGAGACCTCCGAGAGGTCGATGCCGTCGAAGAGAATCTCCATGTCGCGGAGGGTGTCGACGGCGACGCCCTCCTTGCCGACCTCGCCGAGACTCATCCGGTCGTCGCTGTCCAGCCCCATCAGCGACGGCATGTCGAAGGCCGTCGAGAGCCCGGTCTGGCCGTTCTCGATGAGGTAGTGGAAGCGCTCGTTGGTCTCCTCGGCGGTGCCGAAGCCCGCGAACTGCCGCATCGTCCACGTGCGGCCGCGGTAGCCGGTCGGGTAGACGCCCCGAGTGTACGGGAACTCCCCGGGGAACCCGAGGTCCTCCTCGTAGTCGAGGTCCGCGACGTCGTCCGGGGTGTACAGCCGGTCGACTTCCACGTTCGAGACGGTGGCGAAGCGCTCCTTGCGCTCGCCGTAGGCGTCGAGCACGGGGTCGAGGGTGTCGTCCTCCCAGTCCTCTCGCGCCTCGCGAATGTCGGCGAGGTCCTCGTCGTCGTACATGTCCTCAAATCTTGCCGGGAGAATAATGAAGGAACCGGTCGGGTGCGTGGCCGAGCAACGCGGGGCCACGTTGATGCGAGCGGGGAGGAACGACCCGTGAGCCGCGTGGCGAACGAAGCGAGCCACGTTGATGCGAGCGGGGAGGAACGACCCGTGAGCCGCGTGGCGAACGAAGCGAGCCACGTTGATGCGAGCGGGGAGGAACGACCCGTGAGCCGCGTGGCGAACGAAGCGAGCCACGTACGCAGCTACCGGCTCACTGCAGGCGCTCGATGGTCTCCACGAGCGGGTGGTGGGCGTAGTCCACGACGTGGATGTCCGAAATCGACTCCAGGCCCTCCTTGTCGGCGGTGCGGGCCATCCCCAGGTCGACGCGGCGTTCCAGGGCGATGACGTAGGCGTCCATCTCCTCGATGCCTGCGCGTTCGGCGGCCATCACGCGGTGGTGGCCGTCCGCCAATAGGAGTTCGACGCCGCCGTTGTCGATGACGACCAGCGGCTCCGCGAGGCCGTGTTCGAGCTCGTACTGGCGCCCCTCCAGTTCGTCGGCGTACACCTTCCCCTGCGTCGGCACCAGCTCGGCCAGTTCGACGGTGCGGCGCTCCTCCCTGGCTTCGATGCCGTGAATCGTCTCCAGCGTGCGCTTGAGCTTCCCGACTTTCTCGGGGGTGGCGCGCTCGATCTGCGAGCGGATGACGTCGGAGTTCGAGATGATGCCGACGAGGTTGCCCGCGTCGTCGACGACCGGGAGCTTCTGGATGCCCGACCGCAGGATGACCCGGGCGGCGTCGGTCACCTTCATCTCGGGGTGGGCGACGATGAGCTCGTCGCTCATCACCTTGAACACGAGCTCGTCGGGGTCCGAGAGGAGGAGGTCCCGCGCGGACACGAACCCCTCGACGCGCCGCCCCTCGGTCACCGGGAAGCCGTTGTGTTCGCTCTCGGAGATGCGGGTCGCGACGTCGCGCACCGTGTCGTCGGGGGAGACGGTCGCGACGTCACGGGTCATGTAGTCGTCGACCGTGGGTTTCGCGCCGTTGTGGTCGAGGGCCGAATCCATCACGTGCCCGTTACGCGTCGACCGGGAAAAACTCACCCCCCGCGAATCGCTTCGAAGAACCGCGTCGCCACCACGTCCTCGACCATCTCCGTGAGCGTCTGCTCGGCCTCCTCGTCGACGTCGTCGAACAGCCCCAGCGGGAGTTGTGCGCCCGCCATGTCCGCGTGGCCGCCCGCGCTCCCCATCTCGTCGAACGCCGACCGCAACACCGCGCCGAGGTCCTCGTCGCTTCCCCGCGACCGCGCGGAGACGTAGATGGTGCCCTCGGTGTAGCCGTAGACGAACGTCACCGTCACGCCCCGCATCGCCAGCAGACGGTCGGCGGCCTGCGCGAGCGTGTCGCGGTCGGAGATGGCACCGACGCACGACGCCAGCACGGAGCCGTCGAGTTCGCGGTTGCGGATGGCCCGCGCGATGGTGTCGAGGGTGTCCGCGCTCACCGACGGGCTCTCGATGCGCTCCAGGACGTCGGTGTCCGCGCGGTCCAGCAGCCACGCGCCCGCCTCGAAGTCGTCGGTGGTAATCTCGCGGGCGAAGTCGTCGGTGTCCACGCGGATGCCGTACAAAAGCGCCGTCGCGACCTCGGTCTCGACGTCGAGGCCGAACCCGCGGATGTACTCCACGAGGATGGTGCTTGCCGCGCCCAGGTCCGGGCGGATGTCCACGAAGTCGGCGTCGACGTCGTCGTTTGGCGGGTGATGGTCGACGACGATGTCCACCTCCGTCTCCGGGTCGAGTTGGTCGTTGACGCCGGGCGCGGAGTGGTCCACGAGCGCGACGGCGTCGAAGTCCAGTTCCTCGCCGACTTCCACGTTCCGGACGTCGAGGTCGAGGAGGTTGACGAACGCGCGGTTCTCCTGGTGGGAAATCTCCCCGAAGTAATACGCCTCCGTCTCCACCCCGAACTCCGCGGCGATGCGTGACAGCCCGACGGCCGTCGCGATGGCGTCCGGGTCGGGGTTGTCGTGCATGAACACGCCAAGCGTCCCGTCGATGGCTTCGAGCGTCGTGCGCAGCGCCTGCAGTTTCTCGGAGCCCTCGGCGGTCGCGACCGCCTCGACGTGGTCGAGTATCGCCGCCCCGGGGTCGACAACCCGGTCGGCGACCGCGTCCAGCGCCTCGCGGTCGTCGCTGGTCGCCTCGAATCCGAGGTACGCCACGAGTTCGGCGTCCGGGTAGACTTCGCGGGCGGCCTCCGCGGCCAGGCGGTTGGCGGCGGCCCCGTCGGTCGCCACCAGCACCACGTCGACGTCGCGCTCCAGCCCGCTAATCTCGGCGGGGTCGGTGACGTCCCGGACCTCGGCGGCGACCTTCTCGTTGCGTAGCGACTCCACGCGGCTCGCGTCGCCGTCGAGCACGAACAGCTCGCCGCGGCGCTGTGAGAGGTGTTCGACGAGGGCGTGACCGGTCGTGCCGCAGCCGAGCACGAGCCGAGAAACCATTCGTTGACCCGTGATAGCTTCCGAATCCGCTAAAAGGTACCGTTGTGCCCCGTTCGCTTACAGCGCGAACAGGACGTCGGCGGCGTGGACGGCGGTCTGCGCGACCGGGTCGAACGCCACCAGCAGGACGACCGTCGCCACCGCCGCCGCGACGACGGCGGTGTAGAGGCCGGTCGGCGTCCCAGCCAGCGAGAGGTCGTCGCTGGGGTCCTCGATCCAGATTGCCTTGACGACTCGCGAGTAGTAGTACAGCGACAGCGCGCTGTTGATGGCCGCGATGGCCGCGAGCCACGCGAAGCCAGCCTGGACGGTCCCCGCGAACAGCAGGTACTTCGAGAGGAAGCCGCCGCCGACCGGGAGGCCGGCGAGGCTGAACATGAACACGGTCATCGCGACACACGCCACGGGGGCGCGGGTCGCGAGCCCGTTGTAGTCCTCGAACGTGCGGCCCACGTCCCAGTACTCCGCGAGCGCGACGAACAGGAACGCGCCCGTGTTCATGAAGCCGTAGACGAGCAGGTGGGTCATCGACGCGCCGAGCACGAAGGCGTTCGCCTCCGCGGCGCCGCTCTGGAGCGCGGCCAGCCCCATCAGCACGTAGCCCGCGTGCCCGATGGAGGAGTACGCGAGCATCCGCTTGACCTCGTTCTGCGTGGCCGCCGCGAAGTTTCCGAGGGTCATCGTGACCACCGCGAGCACGGCGAACAGCAGCGACCAGTCGATGGCGACGGCAGCCACCGTGTCGAGCGGGAACGCGGTCGTGAACACGCGGAACGCGACCGCGAAGCCGGCGGCCTTCGACGCCGACGAGAGGAACGCGCTAATCGGCGCGGGCGCGCCCTCGTAGGCCTCCGGTGCCCAGAAGTGGAACGGCACCGAGGCCGTCTTGAACGCGAACCCGCCGGCGAGCAACAGGATGCCGAGGCCGAGCACGCCGCCGAACTGGTTGCCGGCGACTTCGGCCGCGATGTCGTCCAGCAGAAGCGTGCCCGTGGTGGCGTACACGAGACTGATGCCGTACGCCATCACGGCGGAGGACAGCGCGCCGATGAGGAAGTACTTCAGGCCGGCTTCGACGCTGCCGCGGTCGGTTTTCAGGAACGAGACGAGCGCGTACGACGGGAGGCTCGCCAGTTCCAGCGCGACGAACACCGTCACGAGGCTGTTGGCGGCCGCCATCAGCGACATGCCGGTCGCCGCCAGCAGCACCAGCGAGTAGTACTCCGAGACGTGCTCCTCGCCCTCGATGTAGTCGTAACTCCCAATCACGACGAGCGTGGCGACGCTCGCGACGACGAACGCGAAGAACAGGCTCAACGCGTCCACGACGAGCGCGCCGTCGAACTGCACGAACCGGTAGTCGCCCGAACCGGCCGCGAGGAACCACACCGCGGTCGCGGCGGCGGCGACGGTGCCGATGGCGCTCACCGACGCCAGCAGCCCGTTCTTCCGGGCGTCGGGCGCGATAATGTCGATGCCGAACAGCACGATGGCCGTCAGCCCGAGCAGAATCTGGGGCGTCAGCGGTGGCAGTTCCACCATCAGAGCTCACCCCCGGTGAGGAAGGCAGTTGCCTCCGGCAGCGAGTCCACCATCGGGTTGACTGCGTCCTGAATCATGCCGTAGAACACCTCGGGGACCGTCCCGAGCACGACGACCAGCACCACCAGCACGACGATGGCGACCGCGTCGTGGGGCGCTGCGGGCACGATGTCGTAGTCCGTGTCCGCGCTGAACGGGCCGAAGAGGACGCGCTGCATCGCGAACAGCAGGTAGCCCGCGACGACGACGATGCCGAACATCGCCAGCGCCGTGAACAGCTGCGCGTACGGGAAGGTGGCGCTGAAGCCGCCGAGGAAGATGAACAGCTCGCCGGCGAAGCCCGCCATCAGCGGCAGGCCCATGTAGCCGAACGCCGCGGCGACGAACACCGCGGCGGTCACCGGCATCTTGTCCGCGATGCCGGAGAGGTCGCCGACCATGCGCGTGTGGGCGACGTTGTAGATGACGCCGACGCACATGAACATCAGCCCCGAGATGAGGCCGTGGGCGACCATCTGGAAGGTCGCGCCGCCGAGCCCGTAGACGTTGTACGCCACGAGCCCGAGAATCACGTACCCCATCGACGACACCGAGGAGTACGCGACGATGCGCTTGAGGTCCTGCTGGGCGAGCGCGAGCATCGCGCCGTAAATCACGGAGACGACGGCGAAGATGGCGATGAGCACCGCGTAGTCGCGCGCGACGCCCGGCAGCATCGTGAAGTTGAACCGGAGCAGCGCGTACGTCCCCATCTTCAGGAGCACCCCTGCCAGCATCACCGAGGCCGGCGTGGGGGCCTGCACGTGGGCGTCCGGCAGCCACGTGTGCAGCGGGACCAGCGGCACCTTCACCGCGAACCCGAGGAACATCGCGAAGAACGCGACGACCTTCAGGGTCTCGGCACCGAGGCCGTACGTCGTCTGGAAGTTCCCGGCGTCGAGCGCGGCCGCGATGGTCGGCAGGTCCATCGTCTGGACCGGGAGCGCGAACACGAGCGCCACGAACCCGATGAACATCACCAGGCTGGCGACGTTCGTGTAGACGAAGAACTTGATTGCGGCGTACTTCCGGCGCGGGCCGCCCCAGATGCCGATGAGGAAGTACATCGGCACGAGCACGAACTCCCAGAAGACGAACCAGACGAAGAAGTCCAGCGCCGTAAACACGCCCAGGAGGCTCGCCAGCATGAACAGCATCAGCGAGTAGAACTGGCTCTGGCGCTCCTGAATCGGCGTCCACGCGCTCACGATGGCGAGCGACGTCAGCAGCGTCGACAGAACGACCAGCGGCATGCTGATGCCGTCGAGGCCGACGTGCCAGTTGAGCGCGTACGGGCCGACGCTAATCCAGCGTGCAGTCGTCTCGAACGCGAGGTTCCCGCTCTCGAAGAGCGCGTTGCCGCTCGCGTCGAACTGTCCGAACATCCAGAGGCTCCCCGCGACGGGGAGCAGACTCAGGGCGAACGCCAGTTTGCCCGCGACCTCGTCGGGTGCGAGCATGACGACGAACGCCGAAACCAACGTGACGGCGATGAGTGCTTCAATCAACATTCAGAACCACCCCCCGAGGAGGCCGAAGGCCACCAGGAGGACGACCAGACTCAGCGTCAACAGGGCGGCGTAGTGCGTGACGAGGCCGTCCTGAATCCGCTTGACGCGGCTGCCGGCGAACAGGCTCACGCTGCTGACGCCGTTGACGACGCCGTCGACGATGCCCTGGTCGAACGTGTCGGCGGCGCGGGCGAGCGGGAGCGTGACGCCTTGCGCGAGCCACACCTGGTACTCGTCCTGGTAGTAGTTGTTGTACAGTACGGTCTTGACGCCGCCGAGCTTCTCGGTGTGCTCGGTCGGCGAGTCGACGTTGTACAGCACCCACGCGAGGCCGGCACCGCCGAGCGCGAGCGCCAGCGAGACGGCGCCCGGGACGAGCGGGCCGATGTCCGCGGCGTGGTAGCCGGCGAACTGTTCGAGCAGGTGGTGGTAGTTGTCGTAGCCGAGCGCGGCGAAGTCGCTGGCCTCCGGAATCACCAGCCACTGGTGGAGGTATTCGATGTGGAGGCCGGTGAGCTCCGCGACGGGCGTCATATTCACGAGGCCGACGGTGGCCGCGAGAATCCCGAGGACGACCAGCGGGAGCTTGACGTTCCAGCGGACGCCGTGGGGGTCGCGGGCGGTGTCACTGCGGGGTTCGCCGTGGAAGGTGAGGAACACCATCCGGAACGTGTAGAAGCCCGTGAAGAACACCGCGAGCAGGCCCATCGCGTACGCGGCGAGCAGAATCGGACTGTCGCCGGCGCCGTAGATGAGCGCTTCGTAGAGGATTTCGTCCTTCGACCAGAAGCCCGCGAACGGCACGATGCCGGCGAGGGCGAGGCTGCCGGAGAGGAACGTGTAGTAGGTCACGGGCATCTTCTCGCGGAGGCCGCCCATGTCCCACATGTCCTCGTTGTGGTGCATCGCGATGATGACCGACCCGGCGCCCAGGAACAGCAGCGCCTTGAAGAACGCGTGGGTCATCAGGTGGAAGGTCGCGGCGATGTAACCGCCGGTACCGAGGCCGAGCATCATGTAGCCGTACTGGCTGATGGTCGAGTACGCCAGCACCTGCTTGAGCTCGTCTTTCACGACGCCCATCGTCGCGGCGAACAGCGCGGTGAACCCGCCGATCAGCGCGATAATCGCGAGAACGGTCGGGAGCAGCGCGTAGAAGCCGTACATGCGCGCGACGAGGTAGACGCCGGCCGCCACCATCGTCGCGGCGTGGATGAGCGCGGAGACGGGCGTCGGGCCTTCCATCGCGTCGGGCAGCCACGTGTGCAGCGGGAACTGCGCGGACTTGCCGACGACGCCGCCGAGCACGAGCAGGCCGAGAATCGCGAACCACGTCTCAGCCTTCATGCCGACGACGTCGAGGAAGTGCGCGACGTGTTCGGGCATCGTTCCCTCGCCGCCCGCAGCCGCGAGCGCTTGCTCGGCGAGGTGCGGGAAGCTGTGGACGCCGTCACCGACCGCGACGAACCGCGCGGTGCCGAACGTCGCGAGGATGCCGACGACGCCGACGAGGAAGAAGTAGTCCCCGAAGCGCGTGACGAGGAACGCCTTCTTCGCGGCGCTCGGCGGACCGGGCTCCCGGAAGTGGAACCCGATGAGCAGGTACGAGCAGAGCCCGACCAGCTCGAAGAACATGAACGCCATCAGGAGGTTGTCCGCGACGACGAACGCCAGCATCGAGAACGTGAACAGGCCGAGGCCGGCGTAGTACCGCGGGAGGCCGGTCTCGCCCTCGTCGTTCATGTAGCCGAGGCTGAACACGTGCACGAGGACCGCGACCAGCGACACGATGACCAACATCAAAGCCGACAGCGGGTCGACGAGGATGCCGAAGTGGAGACTGAACGTGTTCTGGCCGACGACCCACGTGTAGATGTCCTGTGCGTGGTAGCTGCCGCCGCTCACCGTCAGGAACGTCCAGATGGACAACAGCAGCGACCCGGCGGTCGCGAGGATGCCGGGAATCGCGCCGCCTTTCGGCAGCAGCCGCGGCGCGAAGTGGCCGACGAGCATCGCCACGAGGAACGCGGCGAACGGTAGCAGCGGAATGGCCGGAGTGAAGTCGAATGCACCTACCATCTTACCACCTCATCGTCGTCGCGTTGCGCACGTCGACGTCGTCGAAGTTCCGGTACAACACGAGCACGATGCCGAGGCCGACGGCGACCTCCGCCGCGGCCAGCGCCATCACGAACAGGCTGAACACCTGACCCGTGGCGTTCCCGTAGAAGTGCGAGAACGCCACGAGATTGATGTTCGCCGAGTTCAGCATCAGCTCGACGCTGATGAGGAACATGAGCGCGTTCTCGCGCGTGAGCACGCCGAACACGCCAGTGCAGAACACGGCCGCGGACAACAGGAGGTAGTACTCGACGGCGACCGCCATTACTCGCCGTCACCCCCTTCGTTGTCGCGGCTCGCGAGCAGCACGGAGCCCTCCAGCGCGGCGTCCAGCAGCAACGCGATGATGATGAACGCTGCGAGGAAGCCCTCGCTGGCGACCGTGTTCTCGCCCGCGACGTCCATCAGACCCATCAGCGCGTAGCCGATGGTCGCCGTGAGGTTCGCGTCGCCGGCGAACCCGACCGCACCCTCGAATCCGGCACCGAGGAACACGGCCGCGAGCACCGCGAACAACGCGACCGCGACGACGCCCGTCGCGAACGTCGACGGGTCGCGCAGTCGTGGTCGCGTCGTCATGCGTTAGTCACCTCTCCTGTACCTCCAGTTTGACGCGTGAGCATCACTGCGAACGTGATGAGGATGAGGACGCCGCCGACGTAGACGAGAATCTGCATCGCGGCGACGAACTCCGCCTGTAACATCACGTAGTGCACGGCGAAGCTCATCAGCGAGCCGCCGAGCAGCAGCGCGGAGTGCCACACGTCCCGCACCAGGACAGCGCCGAGACTGCACGCTACAGTGAGCAGCGCGAACAGCCCGAACGCGATTGTTTCGGTCGTCATTTCAGTCACCTTGTGGTTCGCAAATACGCCCTTTGTAGGTTTCGAGACGGGCGCGCAACTACTGGTAGTCGACCTCGCCTTCGCCTTCGCCGACCCAGGAACCCCGGTCGGGTTCGCGGGACGCCAGCGGGTCGAGGTCGTTGTACCACGGCACGTTCTTCAACTGTTCTTTGTTGAACACGAGGTCGTGTTTCGTGTCCCCGGTGAACTCGAAGTTCTCCGTGAGGAGAATCGCGTCCACCGGACAGACCTCCTCGCAGAGCCGACAGTAGATGCACTGTCCGACGTGGAGGTTGTACTGCTCGCCGTTGCGCTGCTTGTCCGTGACAATCTGGATGGTGTCGTTCGGGCAGACGTTCTCGCATTGGCGACACCAGATGCAGCGCTCCTGGCTGAACTTGTGCACCCCGCGGAAGCGCGGGCTGACTTCGGGCGCTTCCTCCGGGTACTCGACGGTGAACGTCTCACCGTCGAGGGCGTGTTTCATCGTCGTTGCCATCCCTTTGAGTAGTCCAATCATAGTCCGAGCACCCCGAGGATAACTGCGGTGAGCACGAGATTAGCGAACGAGAGGACCAGCAGGCCCTTCCAGCCAATCTCGATGATCTGGTCGATGCGCACGCGCGGGACCGCCGACCGGCACCACTGCGTGAACAGGAACACCGCCCAGATCTTGATGGTGAACCAGACGAACCCGGGCAGGAACGGTCCCGCCGGGCCGCCGAGGAACAGCGTCGCGATGATGGCACCGCCGAGGAAGATGTGGACGAACTCGCCGAGGTAGAACAGCACGAAGTACACCGAGGAGTACTCGGTCTGGTAGCCGCCGACGATTTCGGTCGGCGCTTCGGGCGTGTCGAAGGGGTTGCGGCCTACCTCCGCGAGGTTCGCGATCATGAACAGCACGAACGCGAACGGGTTGACGAACGCGAACCACGCCGGAATCCGGATGCCGGCGATGGTCACCAGTTCCACGGTCTGGGCGGCGACGATTTCGCTCATCTGGAGCGACCCCGTGAACAGCACGACGGAGGCCGCGGTGACGACGAGCGGAATCTCGTAGGCGATGTTCTGCGCGACGGCACGCAGGCCGCCGAGGAGGCTGTACTTGTTGTTCGACGCGTACCCGCCCATCAGGAGGCCGAGGCTCGCAATCGACGCGATTGCGAACACGAACACGAGCCCCGTTTCGGGGTCGGCGAGGTGGATGCCGTTGCCCATCGGGATGACGGCGAACGCGAGCAGCGCCGAGCCCGCGAGCACGACCGGCGCGACGTCGTACGCGGGCCGGTCGGCACCTTCGGGGATGATGAGTTCCTTCGACAGCAGGCGGACTGCGTCGACGATGATGGTCCCCAGCCCCCAGGGGCCGATGCGGTTGACGGAGATGCGGTCCGTGAACGCCGCGGTAATTTTGCGCTTCGCCCACGGGCCCGCGAACGCGGTCATCGTCAGCATGATGGTGCCGACGAGCGCCGCGCCCAGCAGCATCGAGAGCAGCTCCCCGGCGAACCCGCCGATGCCGAGGAGGTCCTGGATGGTGTCGGGGAGTGGCGTCGCCGTCGCCATCTATCGGTCCACCTCCCCGAGAATCACGTCGAGGCTGCCGAGCGTGGCGACGAGGTCGGGGATGTACTCCCCGGTGGACATCTCCTTGAGCGCGGAGAGGTTCGAGAACGCCGGGCTGCGAATCTTGAAGCGCCCGGGCTTCTCGGTGCCGTCCGCGCGGATGTAGATGCCGAGTTCGCCCTTCGCGCCCTCGACGGCGCGGTACGTCTCCTTGCCCGCTTCGGGCTTGAGGGTGCGCGGGACGTTGGCCTGAATCTCGCGCTCGTCCTCCGGCCAGTCCTCCAGCAGGTCGACGCACTGCTCGATGATGCGGGCGGACTGTTCGATTTCGCGCATCCGCACGAGGAGGCGTGCGAAGTTGTCACCGCCGTCCTCCGTGACGACGTCCCATTCGAGCTCGTCGTAGTAGCCGTAGGAGTCGTCGCGGCGGAGGTCGTAGTCGATGCCGGAGCCGCGGGCGACCGGGCCCGTGACGCCGTAGTTCTTGGCGACCTCGGGGTCGAGGTAGCCGGTGTCGACACACCGGGACTGGAAGATTTCGTTCTCCGTGATGAGGTCGTGGTACTCGTCGAGCTTCGCCGGGAGGTCGTCGAGGAAGTCCCGGACGTTCTCGAAGTACTCGTCGCGGGGTTCGGGGATGTCCCAGACGACCCCGCCGAGGCGGAGATAGTTGAACATCATGCGCTGGCCGGTGAGGTCCTCCAGGAGGTTCTGGACGATTTCCCGGTCCCGCATGCCGTACATGAAGATGGCGGTGAAGTCGCCGTAGAGGTCCAGCGCGAACGTCGCGGTGGCGAGCAGGTGGCAGGCGATGCGGCACATCTCCGAGCCCATCGTCCGGATGACCTGCGCGTACTCGGGGACCTCGATGTCCGCGAGGTCCTCGGCGGCGCGGGCGTACGCCCACTCGTTGACGATGCCGCCCGGGCCGTAGTCCCAGCGGTCGGGGTACGGCATAATCTGGTAGCGGTAGGTCCCCTTCTGGGCCATCTGCTCCTCGCAGCGGTGGAGGTAGCCGATGTCGGGGTTGACGTCCGCGACCTGTTCGCCGTCCAGCACCGTCTCGACGTGGAGGACGCCGTGCGTGGCGGGGTGGTGGGGACCGATGTTGAGGAACATCGTGTCCGAGTCCTCACCGCCGCGAGCGTGGTCCTCCAGCGGGTTCTTGTTCTCCTCGAACGTGACGATCTGGGGCTTGTCCTGGTTGTAGTCCAGACCCAGGGGATGGCCCTGCCACGTGTCGGGAAGGAGGATGCGTTCGAGGTTCGGGTGGTCGTCGTACTGGACGCCGACGAGGTCGTAGGCCTCCCGCTCGTGCCAGTCGGCGGTGCGGAAGACGGGGGCCGCGCTCTCGCTGACCGGCTCCTCGCGGGACGTCGGCACGACGATGCTGACCTCGTTGGTCGGGTCGTCGTACTGCTTGAGGTGGTAGATGCTCTCGAAGCGGTCATCGTGCTCCTCGGCGGTGACACACGAGAGGTGGTCGAAGCCGGCGTCGTCCTTCAGCGTCTGGAGGACGTCCTGGACGGCGTCCGCGCGGACGACGTAGGCGTCGGCGTTGAGGTGTTCCTCGCGGTCGAGGACGTGGTCGCCGAGCAGCTCCGCGATGGCGTCACCGTCGACGTCGCCCGACTCGGTCGTCGGGGGTTCGACGTTACGCTCTTCGTACGTGCTCATGGCGAATCAGCCCAATTGTAGCGCATGACGAGGGTCTCCTCGTCGATGTCGTCGGCGAGCTTCTGGACCATCTCGTCGCGGTCGAGGTCCCCGAACTGTTCGAGCTCGTAGGGCTTGACCGTGACCGGCGACGACTCGCCGTTGGCGATGCGTTCCTGGAGCTTCGCGACGCCGTAGACGAGCGCCTCGGGGCGGGGCGGGCAGCCCGGGATGTGGATGTCGACCGGGATGACTTCCTCGGCGCCCTTCACGACGTTGTACCCCTCCTGGAAGGGGCCGCCGGAGGTCGAACAGTTCCCCATGTTGACGACGAACTTCGGCTCCGGCATCTGGTCGTAGACGCGCTTCATGCGCGGGGCGAACTTCGAGACGATAGTCCCCGGCACAATCATCACGTCGGCCTGCCGCGGCGACGCGCGGGGGACGCCGGCGTGGAAGCGGTCCAGGTCGTGTTTGACCGAGTACGTGTGCATCATCTCGATGCTGCAGCAAGCGATACCGAACTGCAGCATGAACATACTCGACCCGCGAACCCAGTTCATGAACTTGTCGAACTTCGTGAGGATGAACGGCGTCGAGCCGAACGCCTCGCGGAGCTTCGAGTTGAACCGGCTGTCGACGCCCTCCCCCATTCGGGCTTCGCGGGTGTCAGTCAGCGGTTCGCTGGTTCCCGTAATACTGTCGCGTGGTTGGTCACTGCTCATGTGGTTTTCCTCCGTGCCGTGGTGTCCGCACCCACCGGACGACGCCCTTGCGCCACGCCCACGCGAGGCCGACGACGAGCACGCCGATGAAGACGAGCATCGGCAGCAGTGCCCGGGTCAGGCCGGCGGACTGGACGGCGTCCTGGTAGATAACGGTCCACGGGAAGATGAGAACGGTCTCGATGTCGAACACGAGGAACAGCAGCGCGACCATGTAGTACTGGATGTTGAACTGGACGCGCGCGTCCCCCGTCGGAACCTCGCCACTCTCGTAGGTGGCTCGCTTCCCTTGTTCAGGTACGGTCGGGCGCAGTAGCGAGGACACCACCATCATCGATGCGGGGATGAGGATGCCCACGAGCGCCAACATACCGATGGCGATCCATGGATTCATAGGAGTGTCTCCGTGACGAGCGGGAGTTTGGACCCCACGCCCATAAACGTTGATTTATGCTCGCACGGCCCGAGACGGTAGAATTCGGGGGTTTCAGGGCGACTGCGGCGTTCGGGCGTCGGTGACGTGACTGGTCAGTCCCGCGCCGACCGGAAGCCCGGCGTCCCGCGTTCGTGCAGTTCGCGGGACACGTCCGCGACGCCGTCCCGGCGTTCGGCGTGGCGGTCGCGGAGCCGCTGGGCGAGTTCGTCGTCGCTGGTCGCGAGGAACTGTGCGGCCGACAGCCCCGCGTTGTAGGACTTCCCGGCGTCGACGGCCGTGATTGGCGCGCCCGTCGGCATCCCGATGACCGAGTCGACGGATTTCTCCTGGACGGGGACGCCGACGACCGGAATCGGGTACGCAAGCGACGCGGTCATGTTCGGGAGGTCCGCGGACTTCCCGCCGGCACCCGCGATAATGACGTCGAGCCCGCGGTCGGCGGCCGTCTCCGCGTACGCGTACATCAGGTCCGGCGTCCGGTGCGCGGAGACGACCCACGACTCGAAGGTGTACCCCGCAGGCGGGTCGTCGTAGTCCGTGACTTCCGCGAACCCGAGCTCGGTGAGCGCGTCGTGCGCGCCCGCCATCACGTCGAGGTCGCTGTCGCTGCCCATGATAATCCCGACGTCGGGCGTCTGCTCGCGGGGGCGGTCCCGCGCGGCTTCCGATTCGAACAACTCGACGAGGTCTGCTACTGTGGTCATGAGTCTGAGGGTGTGAACGAGAGCGCGTCGCGGGCGGCGCGAGCGCGCATCAGGAGTTCGCCGCGGTCGTCGCCGACGACCGTGACGTGCCCCATCTTCCGGAGCGGGCGGACGTCGCGTTTGCCGTACCAGTGGAGGGCGATGCGGTCGTCCCGCAGCGCGCTCGACACGCCCGCCAAGTCGGCGGGGCGCTCCGCGCCCTCCGGGTCGCCGAGCACGTTCGCCATCACGGTCGGCTGGCGGAGCGTCGTGTCCCCGAGCGGCAGCCCGCAGAGCGCGCGGGCGAACTGCTCGAACTGCGAGGTGTGACAGCCCTCGATGGTGTAGTGCCCGGAGTTGTGCGGGCGGGGCGCGACCTCGTTGACGAGGATTCGGCCATCCACTTCAAATAACTCGACGCCGAAAACGCCGCGGCCGTCGAGCGCGTCGAGCACGTCGCGGGCGACCTCGGTGGCCTCCTCGCGGACGCGCTCGCTGGTGCGCGCCGGCACGACGGATTCGCGGAGAATCTCGGCCTCGTGGACGTTCTCTGCGACCGGGAACGTCGCCGTCTCGCCGTCGCCGCTGGCCGCGATGACCGAGAGTTCGCGCTCGAAGTCCACGAGCTTCTCGGCGACGAGCCCGTCGAGACCGTCGAACGTCCCGCGCGCCTCCGCGACCGACTCCACGGGCGCGTTCCCGCGGCCGTCGTAGCCGCCGGTGCGCGCCTTCAGCATCAGCGGCCGTCCGAACGCCTCGAAGGCGGCGTCGAGGTCGTCGGCGTCGTCGACCGCGCGGAACGGCGGCACCGGCACGCCCGCGTCTTCGAACGCCCGGTTCTGCACGAGCTTGTCCTGAATCGTCTCCAGCGTCCCCGGCGACGGGTGGACAGGCACGTCGTACTCGTCGCTCACGTCCGCGAGCACTGCGGGGTCCGCGAGCTCGATTTCGTACGTGAGCACGTCCGCGCGCTCGGCGAGCTCGCGGATGGCGTCGCTGTCGTCGAACGCCGCCGTAATCTGATCGGCGGCGGGCGGGCACGCCGGGCAGTCCGGCGTCGGGTCGAGGACGACCACGTCGGCGCCCAGCGGGCTCGCGGCTTCGGCGAGCATCCGGCCCAATTGGCCGCCGCCGACGACCCCGACTGTCGCTCCGGGAACGGGTACCGTCATCACCCGCGACTTCCGCCTACTCCTGCATAAGAATTGCCGAAGGAACCGACGGAGTGTACACGCCCGTGCTCACTCGGGGTCGGCGAAGCCCGGTGCCCCGGTGTCCACGAAGACGACGATAATCGTGTTCGTCGCCGTGAGTTCGTACGTCCACCCCTCGTACTCGGGGCCGAGGCGCTCGCGGACGCCCTGGTAGTGTTTCGCCTGCGTCACGACGACCGGCGCGTCCGTGGTCTCGACGCTGACCGTCTCGTTCCCGGCGACCGTCGGTGCGGACAGTCGCGTCGTGGAGTCGGTCACCGCACCCGCGCGTTCGGTATACCACGGCAGCGGCAGCCGATTGAACCAGTTCGTCCCCTCGACGCTGTCCGGGTCCGAGGCGTCGTACTCGCCGGTGACGTGGAAGTGGCTGCCGTAGTAGAGCACGTCCGTCCCGTCGTTCTCGGGGGCGATGCGGTCGATGCGCTCGATGGTCGCGCGCATGTCGCTGCCGGGCTGGCCGTACTGGACGAGCGCGTTCTCGTCGTCCTGCGGCATCAGGTACGACGTCTCCGTAGTGACGGCACCCATCTGTCCGGCCGCTGCGAGCAACACGAGTGCGGCGAGCGCGACGCCGACGCGGTCGTCGCTCCGGGAGGCCGACCGGCCGCGGTCGACGACCACGCGCACGCCGACGGCCGCGGGAATCGCCAGCGGAACCACCGCGTGCACGACCGACCAGTGCCCGGAGATGTCCGTAATCGCGGGGTAGACGACGACCGACGCGACCGCCCAGTAGCCCGCGAACAGCACGAGGTCGCGGGGCTCGTCGGCGACGTAGCGCTCCGCGAGGAAGCCGACGACGGCGGCGGCGACGAGCATCAGCGACGCCGCGCCGAGCGTCCGCAGCGCGTCCGCGAGGAACGCGACGTAGCTGTGCTGGCGGGAGGCGCTGCCGCTGACGCCCCACGTGCTCCAGAACTCCGCCCACGCACCGGCCGTGCCGGCGGCGACGACGCCTGGGAGCCGCGTCGGGTTCGTGAGCGCCGCGTAGAACTCGGGCCGCGGCGCGTAGAAGACGACGACTACGACGAGGAACGCGAGCGCGCCGCCAGCGATGGCGCGCCGCCACGCGAGTAGGCCACTTCCGACTCGCTGGAGATGCTCGTGGAGCACGCGCTCCCAGGATTCGTCGCGCTTGCGCGCCGTGAACAGCTGTTCGTCCAGCAGGAGCGCGCTCGCGCCGGCGAACATCGCGACGTAGACGAGCGCGTTCTCCTTGGTCGTGAACGCCAGGCCGAGCATCGCGCCGGCAGCGACCAGATAGCCGCCGCGGCGGGTATCCAGCGCGCGCACCGCGAGCGCGAGCGCGGCGACGCTGAACGCCGCGACGAGCACGTCGCTGCGCACGAACCGCGAGTAGTAGACGAGCACGGGGTTGAGCGCGAGTAGTGCAGCGAGCGCCGCGACCTCCACGTCGTCGAGGCGCGCGCGGAACAGCCACGCCGTCGCCGGGAGGAGTGCGCCGACGACCGCGACGGGCGCTCGCGCGACGGCGTCACTCGTTCCGAGGACGCCGAACAGCCACTCGTTCACGTGGAAGAGGAACGGGCCGTGGACGATGGCACGGTAGGCCCACTCGCCGGTCGCGGCGTACTGGAGCACCCAGTAGCCGACGCGGGCCTCGTCCCAGTGGAAGATGCGGTCGCCGAGCGCGACGAACCGGAGGACGAGCGCGGCCAGCACCGCGAGGGCGACCGCGAGCGCCGGGGCGCGGCGGCGTCCGAAGGAGGGCATTTCGTTCGCCAAACGGAACGGGGTGCATACAAACTTGTGGGTTCGCGGGAACTGTCCGTAACGGTAGGCCTTTATCCGCGCCGGGAGACCCAACGAGTATGGTAGCGCTCGGGCTCGTCGTTGCGGAGTTCAACCGCAGCGTCACCGAACAGATGGAATCGGCGGCCGTGGAGACGGCCGACGACGCGGACGCCAACGTCGTCGAGTTGGTCCGCGTGCCGGGCGCGTACGACGCGCCGCTGGCCGCCGACCGGCTCGCGCGCCGCGACGACGTCGACGCCGTCGCGGTCGTCGGCGCTATCGTCACGGGCGACACCGACCACGACGACGTCATCGCACACGCGACCGCCCAGAAGCTCACCGACGTCAGTCTCGACCGCGACACGCCGGTCGCGTTCGGCGTCGCCGGGCCGGGGATGTCGGGCGCGGAAGCCCGCGAACGAGTACAGAAGGGAGCGGAAGCCGTAGACAGCGCGATTCACCTCGCGGAGGAACTCTAAGATGGACTTCACCGACAGGGTACGACGAGTAGAACCGAGCGCGACGCTCGCGGTCAGCAACCTCGCGAACGAACTCGAAGCCGAGGGCAAGGACGTCATCGACCTCTCGGTCGGCGAACCCGACTTCGACACGCCGCAGAACGTCAAGGACGCCGCCGAGGACGCCCTCGAAGCCGGCGAGACGGGCTACACGTCCTCGAACGGCATCCCGGAACTGCGGGAGGCCATCGCGGCGAAGCTCCGCGGCGACGGCATCGACTACGAGGCGGGCAACGTCATCGTGACGCCGGGCGCGAAGCAGGCGCTGTTCGAGACGTTCCAGACGCTCGTCGACGACGGCGACGAGGTCGCACTGCTGGACCCCGCGTGGGTGTCCTACGAGGCGATGGCGAAAATCGCGGGCGCGGAACTGACTCGCGTCGACCTCTCGCCGCACGACTTCCAATTGGAGCCGGCGCTGGACGAACTCGCCGACGCGGTGTCGGACGACACCGAACTGCTGGTCGTGAATTCCCCGAGCAACCCCACGGGCTCGGTGTACTCGCGTGAGGCCATGGAGAGCGTCCGCGACCTCGCCGTCGAGCACGACATCACGGTCATCTCGGACGAAATCTACCAGCACATCAACTACGGCCGCGAGCACGTGAGCCTCGCCGCCCTCGACGGGATGTTCGAGCGCACCGTCACCATCAACGGCTTCTCGAAGGCGTACGCGATGACGGGCTGGCGCCTGGGCTACCTCGCGGGGCCCGAGGAACTCGTCGACCAGGCGGGGAAGGTGCACTCGCACTCCGTCTCCTCGGCGACGAACTTCGTCCAGCACGGCGGCGTCGAAGCCATCGAGAACACCGACGAAGCCGTCGAGGAGATGGTCGAGGCGTTCGAGTCCCGGAAGGACCGCCTGCTGGAACTGTTCGCCGAGCACGGCACGGACGTCCCGGAGCCGGACGGCGCGTTCTACGTGATGGTCCCGGTGGACGAGGACGACCAGCAGTGGTGCCAGGATGCCCTGAAGGACGCCCACGTCGCGACCGTCCCCGGGAGCGCGTTCGGCACGCCGGGCTACGCGCGCATCTCGTACGCGGCGAGCACCGAACGGCTCGAAGAAGCGGTCGAGCGCCTCGCGGCAGAAGGCTACCTGTAACGCGACCCGCGGCTTTTTTTGAGGAGCTACGGCCAACTACCGCTGCCTTCGTAGGCGTCGACGACGCGCTGGACGGCGACGACGTACGCGGCCATGCGGAGGTTCGGGAGGTCGTTGGCCTCGTAGGCGTCAATCATCGCGTCGAAGGCGTCGGTGATGACGGACTCCAGTTCCTCGTTGACGCGCTGTTCAGTCCACTGGAAGCGCTGGCGGTTCTGCACCCACTCGAAGTACGAGACGGTGACGCCGCCCGCGTTCGCGAGGATGTCCGGGACGACGTGGACGCCGCGCTCCGTGAGCACGCCGTCGGCGTCCGGCGTGAGCGGGCCGTTCGCGGCCTCCACGACCACGTCGGCCTGGACGTCGTGGGCGAGGTCGCCGTCGATGGCGTTCTCCAGAGCCGCGGGCACGAGCAGGTCGACGTCGAGCGTGAGCAAGTCCTCGTTGCCGAACTCCTCGGTCGTGCCGTCGTAGCCCGCGACGCTGCCGGTATCGCGCTTGAACTCCTTGACGTGGCGGGTGTCGAACCCTTCGGGGTTGTAGATGGCGCCCGAGGAGTCCGAGACGGCGACGACGTGTGCGCCGAGGTCTTCGAGGAGTCGCGCGGCGATAGAGCCGGCGTTCCCGTACCCCTGAACGGCGACCGTGGCTTCCTCCATATCCTTGCCGAGGTAGTCGAAGACCTCGCGGGCGGCGAACATCGTCGAGCGGCCGGTCGCCTCGACGCGACCCTTGCTGCCGCCGTTTTCGAGGGCTTTCCCCGTGATGACGCCGGGCGCGGTCGTGTTCTCCAGCGTCTCGTAGGTGTCTTTGATCCAGTTCATCTCCCGCTGACCCGTGTTCACGTCGGGCGCGGGCACGTCCTTGTCCTCCCCGATGAACGGGCGAATCTCCTTGCCGAACGACCGCGTGATGCGTTCGAGCTCGCTCTCGGAGTACTCGCTGGGGTCCAGTTCGATGCCGCCCTTCCCCCCACCGTAGGGGATGTCGACGACGGCCGTCTTGTACGCCATCCACCCGGAGAGCGCCTTCACTTCGTCGCGGGTGACGCCCGGGTGATAGCGGATGCCGCCCTTGTACGGGCCGCGGTCGCCGTTGAACTGCGAGCGGTACGCGTCGAACGTCTCGATGGTGCCGTCGTCCATCTCCACGGACAGCGTGAGTTCGAGCACGCGCTCGGGCTGTTTGAGGCGTTCGAGGACGTCCTCGCGGACGTCGAGGTACTCGCTCGCGTCGTCGAGTTGTTCCTGCAGACTCTCGAAGGGATTCGTGTCCGTCATTACTCCGAGCGACTTCGTCGCTCAGCAAAAGCGTGGCGGAATTCGTGTGAGGATATGCACCGAACGTCACTAATTACCATTCTCGATTCCGGCCGCGAGCGCCCGTTCGAGGATGCGCTCGGCCTGCGCGACCAGCGGCGCGTCCACCATCTCGCCGTCCACGCGGTACACCCCGTGGCCCGCCTCGTCGGCCTCCTCCTTGGCGTCGAGGACCTGCTTCGCCCACGCTACGTCTTCCTCCGCGGGCGTGAACGCGTCGTTAATGGGGTCGACCTGCGAGGGATGAATCGCGAGCTTCCCGTCGTAGCCCAACTGCGCGGCGAATTCGGTCTCCTCGGCGAGCCCCTCCGTGTCCTCGATGTCCGTGTCGACGGTGTCGATGGCGTCCACGCCCGCTGCGCCCGCCGCGAGCACGACCTGCTCGCGCGCGTGGAGGACTTCGATTCCGTCGTCGGTCCGCGTCGCGCCGACGTCCGCTGCGAGGTCTTCGGCACCGAATACGAGCGCGTCCGTCGGCCCGGCGTCCGCGATTTCCTCGGCGTGCAGGACGCCGCGCGCGGACTCCACGAGCGCCAGCACGGGGACGTCGAACGCGCGCTCGTCGAGCAGCCGGCCGAGCGTCGTCACCTCGTCGGCGGACCGGGCTTTCGGGAGGACGACCGCGTCGAGCCGCGGGTTCTCCCCCGCGAGCACCGTCTCCACGTCGTCACGAGCGCCCGCTCCAATCGGGTTCACGCGCACGCAGACCTCGCAGTCCGGGTCGAACTCGGGGTCCGCGAGCACCGACTGGACGGCGGTCCGCGCCTCGGTCTTGCGCGCGGGCACGACCGCGTCTTCGAGGTCGAAGACGACGACGTCCGCGCCCGTCTCCGGCGCCTTCCGCAGGAACTCCGGCTGGTCGCCCGGCGAAAACAGGACGCTGCGTCGAGCCATGGCGGGGGGTTGCCCCGGCCGCTTGTATGTCTATCGGCGCGCGAGCAGTGCAGCCGCGGCGAGCGCGACGACCGCCGCGACGGTGCCGAATCCGGGCGACGTCGACGGCGTCGACTCCGCCGTCGTGGTCGGCACGTCAGTCGGCGTGCTAGTCTCGGTGTTCGGCGTCGCGGTCTCGGTCGTCTCGTCGTCCGTCAACAGGACGAACGGCGCGGTTCCCGTGCCGCCGCTGCTCTGGTGGTTCACGTCCAGCGGCACCTGGTAGATGCCTTCCGAGGGGTTCTGGACGTCCTCGTAGACGACCACGACTTCGTCGCCGTACTGGAGGTCGTAGTTCCCGCCGAGGCCGACGGTCAGCGTCTGGCCGTCGTTCGACGCGTCGACGCTGCTGAGGTCGTCGGAGACGTTCACGTCGATGGTGTCGTTGCCCGCGTCGCCGCCGCGGTCGATGCCGATTTTCACGACGTCGCCCTGTCCGACCTCGTCGACGTTCGTCCCCGTCCCGCTGTAGTCGACTGCGAGCCCGTTCCACGAGTCGCCCGCGGTCTCGTTGTCGACCGTGGCAATCACCGTGTGCGTCGCGTTCGCGTTCGGCTCCGCGGGTTCCGCGTCGACGGACGCCCAGGAGACGATGTCGGACGTACCGTTGTCTTCGTCGCTGCTGTCCGACGTCGCGGTGGTCGCGGTGGTGTCACTGCCGCCGGACGTACTCGTGGTCGTGTCGCTGCCGCCGGACGTATCGCCGTCGTTACTGTCTATCGCGGTCGTGTCGCTCCCACCGGAATCAGTCGTCGTCGCGGTCGGCGTGGCCGTGGCGGTCGCAGTCGCCGTCTGCGTGGCCGTCGTGTCCGACGAAATCGAGAGCGTCGCGGACGCTTCCGCGCTGCTGCTCTGCGGGTTGATTCGGATGCCCACCCCGTAGTCGCCTGCGTCCGGGTTCTGCGCGCCGTCGTAGGTGGCGACGATCTGGTCGCCCTCGTAGAGGTCGTAGACGCCGCCAAGTCCGATGTTGAGCGTCTGGCCGTTGTTCTCCGAACCGACGCTGCTGACGTCGTCGGAGACGTCGATGGACTCGCTGCTGTTGCCGCGCTCGATGCGAATTTCGACGAGGTCGTTCTGGCCGACGTTGCTCACGTCGGTCGCCTCGTAGTGGACCGCCAGTCCGTTCCAGGAGCTACCACCCTCGTCGCTGTCCACCGTGGCTGTCACCGTGTGCGTCGCGGTCGCGCCTGCGTCGTTCGGCGACGCTTCTATCGAGCCACTCGTTGCTGCTGTCGTCAACCCGGCGAACGCGGCAGCCGTGACAACGACAGCCACCAGTACCCCTGCACGGACGTAGTCCCCTGACATATTCTCAACGTCACCCGCTGACTGAAAAAGGCTGGTGGCCATATCCCGGAGTAAAAGCCTGTTGGCCGCGATTTCGGCGGTTTTAAGGATTGGGGCCGACCCCACTCACGCATGACGGGACGCTACTACGAGGAGTTCGACGTCGGTGAGACCATCGAGCACGAGAAGCGCCGCACCGTCTCGGAGGCGGACAACCAGCGGTTCTGCGACCTCACGATGAACCAGCAGCCGCTGCACCTCGACGCCGAGTTCGCCGCCGACACGCAGTTCGGCGAGCGTGTCGTCAACGGCCTCTACACGCTCAGTCTCGCCGTCGGCCTCACCATCCCGGACACCACCGACGGCACCATCGTCGCGAACCTCTCGTACGATGACGTCGAACACCCCGCGCCGGTGTTCCACGGCGACACCATCCGCGCGCAGTCGACCGTGACCGACAAGCGCGAGACCAGCGACGGCGAGCGCGGCGTCGTCACCTTCCACGTCGAAGCATTCGCCGTGAACCGCGACGACGAGTTGGTCTGCGAGTTCGACCGCACGGCGCTCTCGCTGAAGCGCAAACACGCCGAGGACTGAGCGACTGTTCGCGACTGCGACCTGCGGACGGGGAAACTGCCTTGGTCGGGGGGCGCGTGCGGTGTCGTATGTCTTCTTCCGAGAAGCCGACAGTCGAGGACGTGATGTCCACGCCGCTGGAGACCATTAGCGCCGACGCGACCGTGAAGGAGGCCGCACAGCGGATGCGCGCGAAAGACATCAGCGCGCTCGTCGTGACGACGACGCCGCGCGCGATAATCAGCAGCACGGACGTCCTCGACGCCGTCGCCGACGGGCAGGACGTCACCGAGTTGACGGTCGCGGACGTGATGACGACCGACGTCGAGACCGCCGCGCCCGACCTCTACATGGAGGAGGTCGCGGCGATGCTGACGACGTACGGCATCAAACACCTCCCGGTCGTCGACGACGACTACGTCGGCATGATCTCCTCGACGGACGTCACCGCACACCTGTCGTAGCCCCGCCCGAAACCGAACAATCGCTGCCTCAGAGAATTGTGCCGTGTTTCTTCGCGGGCCGGTCTTTCTCCACGTCCTCGTAGAACGCGAAGCGGTTCGCGAGCTCCGTCCGGAGTTCGGAGGGCGGGACGATTTCGTCGATGGCGGTCTCGCTGGCCATCCGGTGGACGTCGATGTCCTCGCGGTACTCTTCGCGGAGCTCCTGCTCGCGCTGCTCGCGCTCCTCGGGGTCGTCGATGTCGTTCAGCTTGTTCGCGTAGACGGCGTTGATTGCGGCTTCCGGCCCCATGATGCCGATTTCGCCCGAGGGGAGCGCGATGGTGGCTTCGGGGTCGTAGGCCGGCCCGCTCATGGCGTAGATGCCCGCACCGTAGGCCTTCCGCACGACGACGGACTGCTTGGGGACGGTGGCCTCGCTGGTGGCGTAAATCATCTTCTTGCCCTTCTCCAGGATGGCGTCCTTCTCGACCTGCGAGCCCGCCATGAAGCCGGGCGTGTCGCAGAGGTAGAGTAACGGAATGTTGTAGGCGTCGGACTTCCAGACGAATTCCGCGGCCTTCTCGGCGGCGTCCGGGAAGATAGCGCCCGCGCGCTCGGCGGGCTGGTTCGCGACGATGCCGACCGTGCGGCCGTCGATGCGCGCGTACCCCGTGAGAATCTCCTTGCCGTATTCGGGCTTGAGTTCGAAGAAGGAGTCGGCGTCCACCACGCGCTCGACGAGGTCGTGCATGTCGTACGCACGGTTCGGCGACTCGGGGATCAGGTCGTCGATGCCCGCGGTGGGTTTTGCGGGCGGCTTCGCGGGCTGGCTCGGCGGCTGCTCGTCGCTGTTGTCCGGGAGGTACTGAATCAGGTCCGAGACGAGTTCGCGGGCGTGTTCCTCGTCGCGGGCGACGAGGTCCGCGCTGCCGGACTGGCGGGCGTGCACCTCGGGGCCACCCAACTCCTGCATCTCGATTTCCTCGCCGGTCACCATCTTCACCATCCGGGGGCTGGCGATGGCCATCGCGGACATCCCTTCGACCATCACGGTGAAATCCGCGAACACGGGCGTGTACGCGGCTCCGGCGATGCACGGCCCGTACAGCACACAGACTTGGGGGACGCGACCGGAGAGCCGGGAGTGATTGAAGTAGTACTTCCCGATGCCCTCGCGGTTTGCGAAGAACCCGGACTGCTGGTCGATGCGGCCGCCCGAGGAGTCCATCAGGTACAGCACCGGCTGACCGGTCTTGAGCGCGCGCTGCTGCATCCGGAGGAACTTCTCGACGCCGCGCTCGGCCATCGATCCCGCCTTCACGGTGAAGTCGTTGGCCATGAAGTGGACGTCCCGGCCCTCGAAGTCCGCGGCCCCGGTGATGAGGCCGTCCGCGGGGAGGCGGGTGTCGGGGTCGGCCTCGTCGACGTCCGGGCTGTTCGGGTGCCAGGAGTCGAAGTTGGCGAACTTCCCGTCCTCGAAGAGGAGGTCGCCCGCGCCGTCCCCGTCCTCGTCGCCGAACCAGAGGTCGAGGCGGTCGCGCACGAACAGTTTGTCCTGCTCGCTCAGGCGCGCCTTGTACTTCTCGGGGCCGCCTTCGAGGATGTCCGCGATTTCCTCGCGGAGCCGTTCCTCCCGCTCGGTCGGCCCGAGTTTACGCTCCTCGGGTTTGTCGCTCGCGGCGGGCTCGGGTGCGGCGTGGGTGGCTGCGGGTTCGTCGGCCTCGCCGAGGTACACTTCGACCTCGTCGGCGACGTGTTCGGCGAGCGCGGCGGCGACCGCCTGCGCTTCCTCCTCGGTCGCGCCGGCACCGATTCGTACCTTCATGGTCTTTCGTGAGGCGTAGGGCGGCAAACCGTTTTCTCTTCGCCGGCCACAAAGATTACGTCCTCTCACAGAAAACAAATCGTCTATGGGTCCCGTCGAACTGCTACTGGCGCTGCTGTTCGCCGTGGTGTTCGCCGCGTTCGCGTACCTGCTCCCGCAGGTGTACGAGACACTCCACTCGTGACGGCGGCGCTCGCGCCGCGGTCGACGCCCGCCGCGTCGCGAGGCCACCCTGCACACCTATTGTCCCGGCCGCCGCGCTCGTACGCATGGGGGACGACGCGATGCGACGGTTCCCCGTCCCGGATGCCGACGAGTAACCCGGGACGGCGGCCAGACTGCTCACCTAGTCGGGTGCACTCACCACTATCTTCAAGTGCGTTACACCAAGACAGAGGGACGTGTCTCGGTGCTCAGTTCCGCGTGCCGCCGTGGTCGCCGTGGTCGCCGTGGTCGTCGCTCTCGTGGCGGCGAGCCCGGCGACGGCGCTCGCGGCCGGCACCGTCGACGCCACCACGGTCGACTCCGGCGTCCTCTCGGTCGACGTGACCGGCGCGGGCGCTGCGACCGAGCGTGGTGGCGTCTACTACGTGTGGGCCGACGAACCCGCGACCGTGCGGGTGACCGTCGGTGATTACCTCGACGACTCCGACACCTACTACGCCGACTACGACGTCCGACTGACCGAAACCCGGCAAGCCAGCTACAGCGAGCCGTTCGACACCTCGCTGGACGTGACGACGGTGACGCTCGGCGAACTGGCGACGACCGACGCCGACCTCACGCTCGAACCCCGCGAGCAGGAGCTCGAACCCGGCCGGCACACGCTGTACGCGACGATGTACAGTTCGCAGAGCGGCGACACCTCGCGCCGCGACGACCAGGCAATCACGGTCCACGTCGTCAACAAGGGCGGCGACCTCGACGCCGACGGGCTCTCGAATGCCAACGAGCTCTCCCTGGACACCGACTTCCGGGACGCCGACACGGACGGCGACGAACTCGAAGACGGCTACGAGGTTCACCAGTTCGACTCCAACCCGACCGCCCGCGACACCGACGGTGACGGCACCCGCGACGACGAGGAGGTCCGCGCGGGCACGGACTACGGGAACGCGGACACGGACGCCGACAGCCTCGACGACCGCTCCGAACTCGCGGGGAACACGTCCGCCATCGAGGCCGACGCGGACCTCGACGGGCTCCCGGACGCGCTCGAAGTCGACCTCGGCACCGACTCCGAGGACCGTGACACGGACGGCGACGGACTCACCGACCTGACCGAGTACCGCGACACGGGCACGGACTCGCTGGACGCGGACACGGACGGCGACGGCGTCGAAGACGCCATCGAACTGCGCCGGTACGGCTCCAATCCGACCGCGACCGACTCGGACGGCGACGGGATTCCGGACGGCGAGGAAGTGGTACGCAGCACGGACCCCACGACCCCGAACGACGACGCGGAGAACTCAGCGGTCGCGGGCAGTACTGGCGCGTTCGACTGGTCGATGCACTACCCGCTGGGACGGCTCCTGCACGCACTCACATGACGTCGCGAAAACTCCTCCTCGGCGCGCTCGTGGTGCTCGGGGTGGTCGCCACCGGCGTCGCCGCGAGCGCTGCCGCGCCAGCGACGGCCGCGGAGACGACGCCGACGTACGTCGAGCGTAACGTGACCGAGAACACGACGTGGATGGCCGAGGACGGCCCGTACTACGTCGGCGGCGATTTGACGGTCGCCGGGGACGCGACGCTCACTATCGAGCCCGGCACGCGGGTCAACGTCGGCGAGGAGGTCACGATCACCGTCGAGGGCAGTCTGGTCGCGGCCGGGACCGCGGCCGACCCGATTCAGTTCACGACCGCGGACGCGTCCTCGGACGCGGGCACGTGGCAGACCATCGAGTACGCCGGCGACCGCGACTCGACGCTCCGGTTGGCGCACGCCGTCGTCGAACACGGTACGACCGCGATTACGGCGACTTCCAGCGAGGGGTCGATTCGGCTCGCCAACTCGACGGTCCGCGAGCACGTCCGCAACGGGCTGGCCGTCACGACGCGCGACGGGTCGCCGTCGATTCGAATTGCGGACTCGCGGTTCACGGATGTGGGGCGCGCGGGCGTCGCGTTCGAGGTCTCCGAGACGGATCCGTACGTGGACGCGGTCCGGAACGTGCAAATCTCCGGTAGTACCTTCGCGAACACCGGCGCGAACGGCGTTCGTGTGCGCGCTCGACGGATTTCAGACGTCAGGCTGACCGACGTCACCGTCGCCGGCGTCTCGGACGCTGGCGTGGCGTTCGAGACTGAGTCGATGGACGCGCGCCCGCAGTCCACCAACGAGCACCGCGTCGCGGACGTGACGCTCCGACGCGTCGGAGTTGAGCGCGTGGGCGGGGACGGCGTCGCGTTCCGCGGCGGCGCGCTCGACGACGTCGACGTACTGAACAGCGAGGTCCGGGGCGCGTCCGGGAGCGGCTTCCACGTGGAGGGTGCGACCGACGCCGACCGCGTGCGCTTCGCGCGCAACACGGTCGTCGACTCCCGGAACGGCCTCCGGGTCGCGCTGCGGCGGACGACTGGCGGCATCCAGCACGTCACGCTCGCCGTCGAGAACAACGAGCTCGCACGTAACGACCGGTACGGCGTCGACGCCACCGCGGAGTACGTCTTCGTGGACGACTTCGACGTGCGGAACAACACGCTCGCCGAGAACGGCGACGGCGGCGCGACGTTCGCCACCCAGCAGGTCGACAACACGGTGTTCGCGGACAACGTCGTGCGCGCGAACGGCGGCCCGGGAATTGCTGTCTCCGCGGTCCGCGTGCGCGGCGTGACTGCCCTCCGGAACCGCCTCGTCGGGAACGCCGACGACGGATTCTCCGTTCGGGCGAGCGACCTGCTCGGCGGGATAAACGTGGGATTCAACGACGCGCTCGACAACGACGAGTTCGGCGTCGATATTGCGGGCCAGCGCGCGGGCACGACCACCGAAATCCACAACAACACCATCGTAGCGAACGGGAACGGCGTGCGCGTCGCCGGACCGACGCCGGCACGGTTGGCGAACAACTCTGTGGTGTTGAACACGGCGGACCGGGAGCGCGCCGACGGCGGCCGCGACGCCGCTGCTGCGACTGGCGTGGTCGTCGAGAACGCCCCGAACGTCGAACTCGTGCACAACGACGTCTACGGCCACATCATCGGCCTGCGTAGCTCTCTCGACGGGGAGACCGTCGTCGCCGAGCACAACTACTGGGGTGCCGAGTCGGGTCCGTACCACGAGACGCTCAACCCCGGCGGCGCGGGCGACGCGGTCGTCACCGACGGCGGGAAGGCCGACCCGGTACCGTTCGCGAGCGAGCCGTTCGGCCCGCGCTACGAGCGCCCGACCGCGGTGCTCGCAGCCAACGAGACGACCGTCGAGCCCGGCGAGTCGGTCGAATTCTCGGGGCACCAGTCCACCGACGACGGTGCTATCGCGCGCTACGACTTCACCGTCGACGGCGAGCGGCGCTCCGGCGCGGCAGCGACGCACGTCACCACGTTCGACGAACCCGGGACGTACGAGGTCTCGCTCGCCGTCGAGGACGAACTGGGCGTGCGCAGCCTCAACGACGCGACTGTGAACGTCACCGTCGAGCCCGCCGCACAGACGACACAGCGGACGACGGCAGGGCCGACCGCGACAGTGACCACCGCACCTCGCTCCAGTGACGGCAGTAACGGCTCGCTGCTGGCGAGCCTGTTCTCGCTGTGGGGCGGGCTGGGGGCGCTGTTCTACGTGCTCGCGCTGATGCTCGGTGCCTACGGGACGTGGCTCTCCATCGATGGCCGCGACCCGCCGGTCGCCGGGACGACGATTCACGCGCTCGCCGCGGTCGGCGTGCTCACGTGGGCCGTCGCCGGCTTCCTCGGGGACGGCGCGCTGCTCACGTTCGCCGTCGGCGGCGCTGTCGCGTGGGGTGGATTGATTGCAGTCGTGCTCGCGCTCGCGACGAGATAGCTAGTCGGCGTCGTCGAGACGCCACGTGAAAATCGCCCGCAGCACGACGACGAGGCTGTTCGACTCTCCACTCCCCCAGATAGCCGTCTCCGACTCGGGCGTCGACGGTTGGCCGTTCTCCCCGCCGACGAGCACGCTCACGAGCGTCGTCCCGCCGTCCACCATCATGAGCCGGCCGGCCGGCGTGTCCGACCACATCCACAGCGACTCGAACAGCTCGGCGCTGGGCACCTCCTCCTGGATGCGCTCCTGGACGTCCGGCGACACGCCCGCGAGCTCGATGTCGACGCCGCGGTCCGCGGCCGCTTCGAGGGCGTCGACGACGTCCTCGGTGAGCAGCTCCTCGACGGTCATGTAGACGATGCGGTCCTCGGCGTTCTCGCAGAACTCCAGCACGCGGTCGGTCACGGTCTTCCGGCCGGAAACCGTCCAGACGCCGCGCTGTTCGTCCCGGCGCTCGATCGGCTCGATTTCGTCCAGCGCTTCCGTGAGGACGGCTGCGCGGTGCTGCCACTCGCGTTCGACCTTCCGCCCGGTCGTCTCCGCGGAGATGGCCCAGAACTCCTTGGGTGTGGACTGCTGGACGTCGACGAGGCCGTAGTCGCGGAGTTCGTCGACGGCGTCGTAGACTCGCGTCCGAGGCACGTCCGCGACCCGACTGACGTCCTTGGCGGTGCCGGTGTCGAGGCCGACGAGCGCGACGAACGTCCGCGCCGCATACGTGCTCAGGCCGAACTGTTCGAGCTGTTCGATGGCGACGGCGCGCGCGTCGTCGGATGAATTAGCAGTCATAACTGGTCTGCCCGCTCCGAGAACCCCGCCACGCGGTGTGGCGAGCCGGCACGCGGAGTTGTGGTTGGGATACAAAGGGGTCGCGTGCCACCCGTGAAGTTTCTCAGCCGACCGTATAATGATTTTATGATTAATCGGGTAAACCGAGATAACGAGCGAAGCGAGTCCGATATTACAGCTCGCAATATCTATTCTGTTGTCACTGTAGGAATCACAAATAATTCTCTGAAAACCGTCGGAAAGGCAGTTTGCAGCACTTCCGAACGAATCACTGCCAACGCTACTGATGACTACAGTAACAACGCATATCCGTCCTGCAGTGCTACTCTCCCACCAACCCCGGACTCGCCCGGGCTGCGCGTTGGGACACATGACCAGGAACGAGACCGCCGAGGAGGCCATCGACGTCCTCCAAGAACTCGGCTTGAAAGAGTACGAAGCCAAGTGCTTCGTCGGCCTGACACGGGTTCCGACGGGCACAGCGAAAAAGCTCAGCGAAATCACCGACGTGCCGCGAACACGGATTTACGACGCGATTCGCGTCCTCGAAGCACAGGGACTCGTCGAAATTCAGCACTCCAGTCCCCAGCAGTTCCGCGCCGTCCCGCTGGCGGAAGCCACCGAGACGCTGCGCGACCGGTACGAATCCCGCGTCGAACAGCTCCACGACGCGCTCGAAGCCGTCGAGAGCGTCGAGAGCGACGCGAAGTCCTCAGTCCAGGAGGTGTGGACGCTGACCGGACAGACCGCGATTGCGAACCGCGCGAACCAACTCGTCGAGGACGCCGACGACGACGTCGTGTTCGTCGTCGGCGACGACGCGCTGTTGACCGACGAACTCGTCGAACACCTCAACGGCCTCCCCGACGGCGTCGACCTGGCCATCGGCACCGTCTCGGCGTCCGCACAGACCGAGATTCAGGACGCGGTGCCGGGAGCCACGACGTTCATCTCCGGGCTGGAGTGGCTCCGGAGCGAGACTGACGCCGACCACGACGTCGCCATCGGTCGGCTCATGCTCGTCGACCAATCGTCGTTCCTCGTGAGTTCCATCATGCCCGACACGCACACCGAGCAAGCCATCTTCGGCACCGGCGTCGGGAACGGGCTCGTCGTCGTCGCGCGCCGACTCATGGCGCAGGGGCTCGTGCCGGGCCGCGACCCCGGACAGGCCGACGAGTAGCGCCCGATTCGGTCGTGTAACCCGAGTCAGAGGTCCGTCTGGATGTCGACGATGGTTTTCGCGGTCTCGAAGATGTCGTCGGCAGCCAGGAACGCCTCCACGGAGTCGAAGTCCGCGGGCTCGGTCGGAATCTGGAGTTCGAACTCGTCGTCGTCGAGCCCGCCCGTAATCCGCGCGAGCGACTGCGTCCCGCCCGCCTGTACGTGAATCACCGCCTTCACGGTGTCGTCCTCGACCTGCACGTGTTGAATCTCCAGCGGGCCATCCTGCCCGCCGTCCGCGTAGTGTAACACCGCGGGCACCGCGTCCATCTGCACCAGTTTCGTGCCGAGTGTCGCCATGCTGGAATACGCGCCGCACGGCCGGAAAAACGGCGCGACTCGCGCACCTGAATGGATTCTCGCTATCGGGAATTCGACGCCGTGCCGAGATTGGCCACAAAACTTTCACTGTGGGTGGGAGGAGTACGTTCACCCCGGTAGAATTCCGAGGTCAGTCAGCATCTCGACGTTGATTTCTTCGTGGGGCCGTGGCATCGCCACGGTCTGCCCCCTCTCACTCGTCAGACGAGCGTCTTTCACGTGTTAGATTGGCTATGACCTGCCACAGGGGTTTTATTACAAGCGATGGCAATTTGAGTGTAAGCGCTGACCATCGGTGTCATGCGTGTGACGAGAACCATGAAAATCAGCTTCGAAATCCCTGACCGCGACGAACGTGGGGTCTCGCCGGTCATCGGCGTCATCCTGATGGTAGCGATTACAGTCATCCTGGCCGCCGTCATCGCCAGCTTCGTACTCGGCTTCGGCGACCAGGTCAGCCAGAACGTGCAGGCCGGGGCAGACATTAGCGAAAATGACGACGGCACGGCTACAGTGACGTGGATTAGTGAGGGTAACGCAGACCACCTGAACGTGTCGGTTCCCAGTGGTTCCGAAGTTAATATCAGTGATAGCCTAACCGCTAATATTGATAATGTGGGGGGTACAGCTACAGTCCAACCAAATGAAACTTCCACTGACACTACCGTGACGGTAACTGTAACGGCCGTAGGTAGCGGTGATTCAAGAACGGTAGTCGCTCAAGAAGAAGTTAGCATCGAAGGCAGCGCCTAACCTTTCATCCATCTTTTTCGTTTTAGACTGGGTGGCAGCTACGCTTTATCCGACACGTAGTATAGCAGATTCAGACTCCTTCTCTCGGGAGATTTCTTAACCTGCAACATCCCGTTGAACTTCTCTAAGCTCGTTAGACTTCTGTACTGCGGATGATTTCGCACATGCAGACGAAGTACCCATCAGGTGAAGAAATAAGGAAGAGAAACAGGCTGACGTAGATTCCGTATCTTACCTCCACGAAGAATTAAACAGCTACTCGGTAGAAAGAGACGTTTCGACTTCGTACCGAAGTTGGAGTGTGTGGTACTGACACTCTCGTTTTAGCTCGGCAACGACGTTTCTAGATGCTCACGACGAACCGTTTAGGATGATCCGGAGCGTATTGACGGCCACCAGCGAGTGACGAACAGCCGCAATCAGTTCGCTTCTAGCCGTTCGTGAGGAGCGAGCGTGTGCGTTGGACGTAGCTGTTGTCGTCCCAACTGCGGGCCGTACTGATGTCGGCGAGGAGTGCAAGCGCATCCTCCGAAGACAGTTGCTTCGTTCGAACGAATACCGAGAGGAGCGTCTGCGTCGTGACGAGTCGCGTATCGGCCAGCGACGCGTGAATGAGCCCGAGTCGATTGAATTCGTCACACAGCAGGAAGGCTGCTTCGGTGTCGTTCGCGAGCGTCACGGCGGCGTTCTCGCCGTCGTCGAGTGGAAATTCCGAGTCTAGTTCGACTGTCTGGGTCATCGCGTCGTCGATTCGGTCCAGAACTTCAGTCGCGGCGCGACCGTGTTCGTCGTCGTAGGACGCGATTTCGCGGAGCTCGTCCACAACGACAGTCGGAATGCGGACGTCGTAGGCGGAGAAACATAGTGAGAGCGGGCTGAAGTCGCCATCAGCTGGGATACCAAGGCTGACGAGTGCGGAGGTGTCTGCGACGAGCGTCGTCATTTATTGCTCGGCGATGTCGTCGGCGAAGTCTTCGTTCAGTTGCTGCTTGAGGACACGGAGGTTCGCAGCTTCTTCGGCGCCGACGAGGGATTTGAGTTGGTCGTAGGAGATTTCGTCGTCGTAGTAGGCGGCGGCGATTTCCTGGGTGAGGGCGTCGTCGTGGGTGGCGTCTTGGAGGTACTCGCGGAGGGCAGTGACGAGGATGTCGGTTCGGTCCTCGCCGAGAACGGTTGCGAGTGCGTCTGTGCGGTCGATGAGGCGGTCCGGAGCGCGGAATTGCACTCGCTTCTTGTCGGCGCTTATGATGTGTACGTTGTGAGCCTGTCCACTTAGCCGTTGCCGTGTGTACAGTGTGAGCCAATTCGGTGGGCCTGCTCGAACGAGTTCGACGGAGGTCCTCACGACGGAAGATGGGACCAGCGTGAGAGGCAGGCAGTTACTCGGTAGCGAATGACGTGAGACTTCGGAGGATTCGGTAGAAACCGGTCGTGCGAAATCATCGGGGCCGGCCTTGTGAGAACCCCCGAAATGGTGCTATAGGATTTGAACCGGAAGCAGACGTGCTCGCTTCGCTGCGCGCGATTGCCAGGGTTCAAACCCTTCGGCCCAGATTTAGCTCCTCACGTGCGTTCGTCACAAAATCATGGGCGCTGCAGGATTTGAACCCGCGGCGTCTTGGTCCGAAGCCAAGTGCTCTGTCCAAGCTGAGCTAAGCGCCCGGCACGCGAACGTAGACGGAGGTCGGCTTTAAACCCGGTGATTCGGTACGGGCGGAGGTTCGGTCGTATCGCCTCCTTTATTCGGGGTGGTCCGCGTAGGCGTGGGCATGAGCGTGGCGGCGACAGTTCGAGGGCTGGTGGAGCTCACGCGGCCGGTAAACACGGTCGCGGCGGGTGCGTTGACGTTCATCGGGGCGTTCGTCGCCGGTGGGGCGTTCGCGGAGCCGGCGGCGACGGCGGCCGCGGTGGGGGCGACGTGGTTCGCGACGGCGGCGGGGATGGCGATAAACGACTACTTCGACCGGGAGATCGACCGCATCAACGATCCGGAGCGGCCGATTCCGCGGGGCGCGGTGTCGGCGCGCGGTGCGCTCGCGTTCAGTCTCGTGCTGTTCGCGGGTGCGATGGTGCTCGCGCTGCAGTTGCCGCCGCTGGCGCTGGGCATCGCGGCGGTGAACCTCCTCGGACTGGTGACGTACACGGAGTACTTCAAGGGGCTGCCGGGCGCGGGGAACGCGCTCGTGGCGTACCTCGTCGGGAGCACGTTCTTGTTCGGCGCGGCAGCCGTGGGCGACCCGCTGGCGGGCGGCGTGCTCGCGGTGCTGGCGGCGCTGTCGACGTTCACGCGCGAGGTCATCAAGGACGTCGAGGACGTGGCCGGTGACCGCGAGGAAGGGCTGCGGACGCTCCCCATCGTCGTGGGCGAGCGGCGCGCGCTCGTGCTCGGCACCGTCCTCTTGGTCGTCGCCGTGCTTGCGAGTCCGGTGCCGTACCTGGTCGGGACGTTTGGCGTCTGGTATCTCGTCGTCGTGGCACCCGCGGACGCGGTGATGTTGGCGGCGGCGTACCGGAGTTTCGACGACCCGGAGGCGGGCCAGCAACTACTGAAGGCCGGGACGTTCGTCGCCGCTGTAGCGTTCATCGCCGGTCGGCTGGCCGCCCCGTAAGGTGGCCAATCAAAAGGAATATAAGCGAATCAGCATATCTTTCGGGCAGATGAGAACGGGGGAGCACGACTCGTCGACACGCCACCCCCCGGTCGCAGTCGGGACGCGAGGGGTAGCATAATGTACGAGCTTGGCGCGGCCTTCTCGGACGTGAACGTCGACCCGGGGACCAACATCCTCGTCGAGGGACCGCCGATGAGCGGCAAGCGAGACTTCGGATTCGACATCCTCGCGACCGGCGCTCGGGAAGGCGAGGGTGCCATCGTCGTGTCGACGAAGGACAGCGCCGAGCGCATCATCGAGGACTTCGCCGAGCACGTCGGCGAGGCCGAGCCGCTGCTGGGCGTCGTCGACTGCGTCACCAAACAGCAGGGGATGGGGACGGCGACGGAGTCCGAGCTCGTGCGCTACGCGTCCTCGCCGGTGGACCTCACCGGCATCGGTATCGAGCTCTCCGAGCTGCTGCGCGCGCTCTACCAGCAGCGCGGCGTCACCCGCAACCGCATCCTCCTGCACTCGCTGTCGACGCTGTTGATGTACTCGGACCTCCAGACGGTGTTCCGCTTCCTCCACGTGTTCACGGGGCGCGTGCAGAGCGCGGACGCCCTCGGCGTGTTCGTCGTCGACTCCAGCGCCCACGACGAGCAGACGGTGAGCACGCTCAAGCAGCTGTTCGACGGCATCGTCACGATTCGCGAGCGCGAGGACGGCGGCTTCGAGGCGCGCCTCGTCGGCATCGACGACGGCACCGACTGGCGCGACCTGTAGCTTTTTCGCCGCGGCCGCCCAACGAGAGCGTATGCCCGTCGAATCAGACGCCGAACTCGGGGAGATTCTGGAGTACGACCACGTCGCCGTCGTCGGTTGTTCCTCGACGGCCGGGAAGGCCGCCCACGACGTCCCGCAGTACTTGCTCGACCACGGCTACGACGTGATTCCCGTGAACCCGTACGCCGACGAACTCTTCGAGCGGGAAGCCTACGACTCGCTGTCCGACGTCGACGAACAGGTCGACATCGTTGACGTGTTCCGGCCCAGCGAGGAGGTCGCGGGCATCGTCGACGAGGCCATCGCGCGCGACGACGTGCAGGTCGTCTGGACGCAACTCGGCATCCGCGACGACGACGCCGCCCAGCGCGCCGAAGACGCGGGGCTGCGCGTCGTCCAGGACAAGTGCATGAAAGTCGAGTACGGCCGCTTGAAGGCCTGAAACCCTACTCTACATCTGCCCGCCTTCTTCGTGGGGTTGGAGGACGACGAACCCCTCGTCGGCGGTGAACTCCATCTGGACGGACTCGCCGGAAGTCTGCCCGATTTCGAGCGCCTTGTTCACGGAGAACGACGGCGAGAGTCCGTCGCTCCACGCGACTGTCGCGTCGGGGTCGGTCTTCACGGGTGGCGTCACGACCAGCGGGTCGCCGTGCGTCGTGACGGCGACTTCGCCGGGTCCGGTCAGGTAGACGTTCGTCAGCCCGCTCGCGGCAGCTCCCGAGAGGCTGCCGACGGTGTTGATTTCGTAGTCGACGCTCGACTCGAACGCGAGCACGTCGTTGCCGTTGACGGAGAGCGACTCGCCGGCGTCGAGGTCGAGAGTCTGGACTTTCTTGCTGCGGTCGGCGACGTAGAGGTAGCCGGAGCCTTCCGCGGCCATGACTGGCGTCCCTTCGCTGGTCACGGCTTCCTTGACGAAGCCGGTGAGGCCGCCCTCGGCGGTCGACTTCCCGGTGAACGTCAGTTCGCCGGTGTAACCGACCATCGAGCCGGCACGAATCATCACGGTCCCGTCGACCGGGATGCCGAGGAGGCGGTTGTTCTCCTTGCGAAACCCGTCGGCGTCAGCTTCGGCGGCTTGTGGGATATTCGAGAGGTCCATGGGGACGTCGGCCCGGTTCTCGACAGTCCGAGTTATAGGCTTCGTCGAGTGACGCGTTGTGCGAACGCTCCCGCACCGACAGTGGTCGGGTGGCGTCAGCCCTCCCACTCCTCGTAGCTGCCGTAGACGCCCTTCGAGAGGTAGCGTTCGCTGGAGTCCGGGAAGACGGTGACCACGCAGTCGTGTGGCAAGTCGAGGTCGCCGGCCGCCGCGCGCTCGGCGACGCCCAGCGCTGCGAGACCGTTCGCGGCGGAGCTGGACGCCACGAGATGGCCCTCCTCGCGGGCGAGCCGCTGCATCTCCGCGTGCGTGTCTTCGTCGGGAATCTGGACGACGTCGTCGACGAACTCGGGGTCGAACAGCTCGTTCGTAGAGGGGTCGTGGGTGCCGATACCCTCGGTCTTGTACTCGCTCTTCTCGACGTCGGTTCCCCGTGTGGTCGCGTACAGCGACCCCTTCGGTTCGACGGCCGTGACGTGGAGGTCGGGCACTCGCTCGCGGAGGAACCGTCCCGTGCCCATGAGCGTGCCCGCGGTGCCACAGCCCGCGACGAGCGCGCCGACCTCGCCGTCGAGCGCCTCGCCGATTTCGGGGCCCGTGGTCTCGTAGTGGGCTTGCGGGTTCAACGGGTTCGAGAACTGCTGGGGGACGACGGCGTCGTCCAGTTCCTCGGCGAGCTCGTGGGCACGCTCGATGGCGCCGCCCATCCCGTCCTCGGTGGGCGTGTTGATGACGTCGGCACCGAGCGCGCGCATCAACTGCTGTTTCTCGACGCTGAAGCGCTCGGGAACGACGAAGACGGCGTCGACGTCGAGCTGGCCGGCGGCGACCGCGAACCCGATGCCGGTGTTGCCGGCGGTCGGCTCGACGACGGTGCCGCCCTCGGGGAGCTCGCCCGAGTCGAGCATCGCTTCGAGCATGTACTTCCCGATGCGGTCTTTCACGCTCGCGCCGGGGTTGAACGACTCCAGTTTCGCGTACACCGGGACGTCGTCGGGCGACGCGTGAACGCGCACGAGCGGCGTCTCCCCGATAGTCTCTAGCACCGAGTCCAGCGGCCTCCGGTGGGTGGTCATCTGCGCGGTAATTCTTGCCTGGGTTCTTTAGTCGTTGCCATCCACACGCTCGCTGCCGGCGTCGCCGACACCAGCCTCCGCGGCGGCCTCGGACTCAGTACCGGCGTCGCCGACGACGCTCTCGACATCGACGCCCTCCTTCTCGGCGAGCGCTTCGACGAGCGCGCGCTGCTCGGCGAGCTCGGCTTCGAGGTCGGCGACGCGGCCGTGGGTGTCCTCGACGGTCTCGGTCAGGTCGTTGACCTGCTCGCGGAGCTGCTCGAAGCGCTCGTAGAGCTTGTCCGCCATCTCCGTCACTTTCTGGAGCTTCTTCGCGGTCGAACCGAATCCCATGGCCGGCAGTAGACGTTCGCCCGGGATGACCGTTTCCCTCGCGCTGGCGTCACTCGGGCCACGCCGCGGCAAGGTCCGCGAGGAAGTCGGCGTACGCCTCGTGGCGGTCGAATCGGCCGATCGCGATTCGCGGTCTTCCATTCGTCCGAAGCTGGTCGAGCGCTGCACGGCACCGAGCAATAGACGAATCGTCCCGAAAGGCCCTTAAGAGGGAGTCGACTACGAAGAAGTGGACTAGGCCGGGCGGTTTGGCCCCGCCCGCTACCCGCGAGACAGTCATCAGCGGGGGCCGAAATCCGGGGGAGTCCGGTCGACCCGTCCGGGCCCCGGAAGCCAACGTGGAAGCCTCGTCCTTCGGGGACGGCGGTCCGCGGCGCGCACCTGCAAGGGTGTCGCCGTCGCGGTTCGTCGGTGCCACTCCGTCAGGCACGGAAGTGAGCAGCGGAGCACCGAACGCTCGTCGCTCGGAGGGTCGCGGGGTGGAGAAGGCGACCGGGACTACCCGGGCAGGAACGCCGGGCCACCTCGGCCCGTCCATCATTCATACGTACCTTTTCCAGCCACGAGCCGCCGGCTCACGGCTGCAAAATCTACGCTAAAACACCGCTCAGCGACGGCTCCGTGCGTCATTTCGACAGTTCGTCGGCCAGCGCGCTACGCGCGCTTGAACTTCGTCTCGACGTCGAACCGCCCTCACGAGGCTGCTCGTGGATGGCGCGAACACGCAGAAACGGAAGGCTAGCTCGCGACGCCGGCGCGAGCCGCGCTATTCGAGATGTTCGGTCGCCGGCGACCCCGAAATCTCGACCTCGCCATCGAGCGTGCGAATCGGGTACGGGATGTCGATGCCCGCCTCGTCGAAGCGTTCCTTGACCGACTGGACGTACTCGCTGCGGGTCTTCACGAAGTCCGAGCGCGAGGGGTTGGTAATCCAGAACCGCGACTTGAGCCCGACGTAGGAGTCGCCGAGTTCGGTCAGCCGCACCGTCACGCCGGGGTCGTCGAGGATGCCGTCGTGGGCCTCGGCTTCCTCGACGATGATTTCGGTGGCCTCGTCGATGTCGTCGTCGTAGCCGATGCCGAACAGGAACTGCTGGCGGAGCTTGTCCTTCGCCACCGGGTTCTTGATGACGTCGTCCGTGAGATTCGAGTTCGGCACCGTGAGCAGTTCGTTGTCGAACGTGCGCACGCGGGTGACGCGGAGGCTGATGTCCTCGACGACGCCGGCGTTGCCGTCCCACTCGATCCAGTCGTCGACGCGGAACGGCTCGTCCGTGTAGATGAACACGCCCGCGACGAAGTTCTTGATGACGTCCTGCATCGCGAACCCGACGGCGAGCGTCGCCGCGGCGGCGATGGTCGCGAGGCTCGTCAGGAAGTTTCCGTAGCCCGCGAACCCGAACGCCACCGAGATGGCGACGAAGACGACGGCGAAGTTCACGAGCTTCTGGAGGGGTTTGCGGGCGTGTGCGTCGAGGTCGCGGCGGCGGAGCACGCGGTCGAACAGCGGGCGCACGACCACCTTCCCGACGAGGTAGATGGTGACGAACGCCGCGACGAAGTAGAGGAACTGCGTGACTGCACCCGCGTACTGCGGCACGAGTTCCCGGATGAACGGCAGCGGCTCCACTGGCATTACTGGTACACCGCCGTGTTCCCGCGCGTCTCCACGACGTCCGCGCCGGCGAGGTCCGCGAGCTGGTCGGCGAGCTCCTCGGTGGAGCCCTCGCCGCGCGCCGAACGCAGGAACTTCACTTTCACGACGTCCCGGTCGTCGAGTTGGTCCGAGAGTTCGTCCGCGACCGCGTCCACGCCCGCCTTCCCCACCCAGACCGTGACGTCGGCCTCGTGGGCTTGCTTCGCTAGGTCCTCGCTCATGTTCTATCGACAATTCAGGCCGCGAGGCTTTGAAGGTTGTTGCATCGGCCGCGCCGGCTACTCGTAGGGGTACCGCGCTTGGTGGCCGCAGTCGCAGGTGACGACGACGTGGCCGTCCTGCGTGCGGACGCGGGCGTTCCGGCCTGGAATCAGGTAGGCGTCGCAGGCGTCGCAGGTGAACCGCCGGAATTCTCGGGGGAGCGTGAGCCGGTTGCGTTCCGCGAGCCGGCGCGCGAGCCGGACGTACTCGCGGGCGCGGTCGTCGTCGCCCTCGCGGGCGGCCTCCCGCGCGAGGGCGTGCAGTCGCTCGATTCGCTCCGCCGCGATGGACATATCTACGGGCAGGCGTGGGTGACCGAAGACAGTTCCGGTAGGATTATCGGCTACGGCCGGCTTGCGTCGGACGATGCGGGCGCTGAACTACCTCGAATTCGAGGACCGGCTCCGGGGGGGCATCGTGACGGCGACGCGCCAGCAGCGCGAGGCCCTCGCGACGACGGACGTCGAGGTGGTGGAGACGCCGTGGCGTGCCGGTAACCCGGTGCAGTCGCTGGGCACACTGTTCGCTGGCGAGGGCTACTTCCAGGAGTACGACCTCGCGCACTGCAACCTCGTCGGGCCGGGCAGCGTCGCGGTCGCGCAGCACGCCAGGCAAAACGACATTCCGCTCGTGCTGCACGCGCACGTCACGAAGGAGGACTTCGCGGAGTCCTTCAGGGGGTCGTCGACGGTCGCCCCCGCGCTGGAGCCCTACCTGCGGTGGTTCTACTCGCAGGCAGACCTCGTGCTCTGCCCCAGCGAGTACACGAAAGGCGTCCTCGAATCCTACCCCGTGGACGCGCCAATCGTGCAGATTTCGAACGGCGTGGACGTCGAGAGCCTCGAAGGCTACGACGAGTTCCGTGAGGACACCCGAGAGCGCTTCGACCTCGACGGCATGGTCGTGTACGCCGTCGGCGAGGTGTTCGAGCGCAAGGGCCTCACGATGTTCTGCGAACTCGCGAAGGCTACGGAGTACGACTTCGCGTGGTTCGGCCCCTACGACGAGGGACCACAGGCCGGGAAAGCCACGCGAAAGTGGGTGAACAATCCGCCCGAGAACGTGACGTTCACGGGCTACATGGAGGACAAGCGCGCGGCGTTCGGCGCGGGCGACGTCTACCTCTTCCCCGCGAAAGTCGAGAACCAGGGCATCGCCGTCCTGGAGGCGATGGCCTGCGGGAAGCCGGTCGTCCTCCGGGACATCGACGTGTTCCGGGAGTTCTTCACGGACGGCGAGGACTGCCTGATGTGCTCGACGTTCGAGGAGTTCCGAGACGCCCTCCAGCGGCTCGCCGACGACCCCGAGCTCCGGGAGCGCCTCGGCGAGAACGCCCGGGAGACCGCCGAATCGCACAGCCTCGCTCGGGTCGGCGACGAACTCGAAGCCGCCTACCAGGGCCTCGTCGACGGCGTACCACCGGAAGAGGTCGCTGCCGGCGATGCGGAGGGGTAGCGTGAGCGAGGACCTGCCGACCGTCGCGGCGTTCACGGATTCGTACCTGCCGACGGTCAACGGCGTGACTTACACGGTTTCGACGTGGCACGACCGCTGGCAGTCCCGGGGCGGCGAGATGCCGGTCGTCTACCCGCGCGCGGACTACGACGCTGGCCCCGCCGAGCACAGCGTCCCGAGCCTCCCGTTCCCGTTCTACGAGGGCTACCGGATGGCGCTCCCGCGCACGCCGAGCGCCGTCGTGGACCTCGACGTCGACGTCGTGCACGCGCACACGCCGTTCGGCCTCGGGCTCGCCGGCCTGCGGTTCGCGCGCAAGCACGACCTCCCGTTTGTTGCGTCCTACCACACGCCGACCGCTGAGTACGCCAACTACGTCGTCCCCGACGTGGCGACCGGCGTCGTCCGGCGCGCGAGCGAGGGCTGGGAGCGGTGGTTCCTCGACCACGCCGACCTCGTGTTGACGCCGAGTGAGCGCACCCGCGACCACGTCTGGGACCTCGGCGTCGACGCGCCAGTCGAACCGCTCCCGAACGGCGTCGACATTCAGACGTTCCAGCCGGTCGACACCGACGACTTCCTCGCGCGCCACGACCTCCCCGAGGACGAGGCGCTGGTCGGCTACACCGGCCGCCACGGCTACGAGAAGCGGCTCTCGGACCTGCTCGCGGCCGCCGAAGGGCTGGACGCGACGGTCGTCTTCGGCGGCGACGGCCCCGCCCGCGACGACCTCGAAGCCGAAGCCCGGGAGCGCGACGCCGACGTGCGCTTCCTGGGGTTCCTCGACCGCGAGGAACTGCCGGCGTTCTACTCCGCGCTGGACGCGTTCGCGTTCCCGAGTCCCGTCGAGACGGAGGGACTCGTCGCGCTGGAAGCCAACGCCTGCGGGACGCCCGTCGCGGGGGTGAACGCCGGCGCGCTCGCCGAGACCGTCGACGACGGCGAAACCGGCTATCACTACGAGCCCGGCGACATCGACGGCTTCCGCGAGGCCATCGAGCGCACGCTCGACGAACGCGAACGCCTCACACAGAACTGTCTCGCGCGCCGCGAGGCGATTAGCGTCGAACGCGCAATCGACGACTTAGAAGAGCTGTACGGCGAACTGCGCTAGTCTTCGAGCGCGTTCGCGATGCGGTCGAGCTTGTTGTTCGTGCGCTCGAGCTCCTTGCGGAGCTGCTCGAGCTCGCGCTCCACCTTCTCGCTGGTGCCGCCCTCGGACTCCTCGCCGCGGCCGCCACCCATGCCGGGCGGGCCGCCACCGCCGCCGCCACCCATCATGCCGCCCATCATCTGCGCGAACGGGTTGCCGCCGCCACCGCCGCCACCCATGCCGGGCGGGCCGCCACCGCCGCCCATGGCTTCCTGCATGCGCTCGCGGGGGCCGCCTTCGCCGTCCTCGCCCTCGTCCCGTTCCTGCGCGCGTTCCTCTCGGATTTCCTCGACGCGCTCTCGGAAGGACTTCTCCTCCTCGTCTCCCTCGTTCTCGGCGTCGGGTTCGTCGTCTGCCATACCATCTGGTTCACTACCCGCACGGAAAAAAGTCGCTTTCCACGGTCGCGTTCGCCGCTTCTAGAACGCGCCGAGACTCGACTGGCGGTCCCGCTCGCTCGCACCCCCGGTGATATCGTAGCCCACGAGGTCGCGCATGTCCACGGCGTACGTCGTCCCGCCGCGCTCCAGCGCGAGCACGCGCCCCTTCGTGCCGAGCACGGTCCCCGTGGCCATCGTCTCCGCGACCGGGCGCGCGTCGAAGGCCAGCCCGTAGTCGAAGTCGAAGCGCTCGATGGGGTCGTACGCCGCGACGAGGGACTCCCACGCGGCGTCGTCCACGCGCTCGGCGAACCCCCGGATTTTGGTGGGGACGCGCACGCGGTCGGGAATTTCCTCGGCGATGCCGTACTCGATTTGCCGCGCACGCTTGCCGTCCTCGACGGTCCGAATGTGGGCCGCGCGGTCCGCACCCTGCTCGCGCAGCCGCGTGTCGAGGCGCCACGAGCGCGTCACGCCTACCTTGAACGTGTCCGGCGCGAACGCCGCGAGGTAGATTGCGTGCTCCTCGTGGCACGACTCGAGGGGCATCGCGCAGTTCCCGACGCAGCGCGCGCACGGCCACATCGACGTGTGGTCGTCGCAGTACGGTGCGTCCTCGTTCCCGCAGGCCTCGTGGACGTCCTCCTCGGTCGCGCCCGCGCAGTGGCGCTCGTCGAGCGCGTACGCCAGTGACTCGCCCGCCAGCAGCGGCACGCGCTCGACGCGCCCCTCGCTGGCGACGCGGAGTGCGGCCGGCCCCTCGCCGGGCGTCGTCTCGTACCCCACAATCTGCACGCTCGCGGGTACGCCGCTCCCGAATAAATCGGTGACGTTCCCCGGCCCGATGACGTGCGTGTCACCCGGTGGCGTCGACACCCGCGAGCGCTTATCCGACCGGGCGGCCTACGGGAGGGTATGGCAGACGAATCCATTCCCGTCTCCGCGGAAGCGCCCGACAGCCCGTTCCGGACCACGGGCACCGACCACATCACCATCTGGGGGAGCAACCCCGACGACACCATCGCGTTCTACCGCGACCTGCTCGGGATGCCGCTCGTGCTCCGCCAGCCGAACCTCGACGACCCCTCGCAGACGCACCTGTTCTTCGACACCGGCGACGGCCGCATCCTCACCGTCTTCGTCAGCGACGACCGCGCCTCGAACCGCGGCCGCATCCCCACGCAGACAGGCAGCGTCCACCACCTCTCCTTTTCAATTGCGGCGGAGGACTTCGAGGACGTCATGGAAGCCCTCGACGACGCCGGCCACGGCTACAACGTCTTCGACCGCGGCATCTTCTTCTCGCTGTACACGCAGGACAACAACGGCCTCATCGTCGAACTCTCCGCGGACAAGTACGACATCCCGGACGACCGCCGCGGCGAAGTGCTGGCGACCGCCCAGCGCCTCCGCGAGGAGGACGGCGCGGACTTCGCCGAGGACCGCCACATGAAGCAGGCCCTCGAAGAGCTCGGCCTCGACGCCGAACCCGCGGACCTGCCCGACGCCTCCACCGGCGTCGGCTACTGAACGTCTCACGTCTCGGTTCTCCCAATCGTGCTCACTGACACGCCCGGCATCCACCACGTCACCGGCCTCGTCGAGTCCGCCCAGCGCAACGTCGACTTCTACGTCGGCACGCTCGGCCTGCGGCTCGTCAAGCGCACGGTCAACCAGAACGACATGCTGCGCTACCACCTCTTCTACGGGAACGAGTCCGGCGACCCCGGAACCGTGTTGACGTGCTTCCCGTACCCCAACGAGGTGCCGGGTCGCGTCGGCAAGCCCCAGATTTCGGCGGTGGCGTTCGTCGTCCCAGAGGGTTCGCTGCCCTACTGGTGCGGCCGCCTCGCCGACCACGATGTGGACGCAATCGGGACCGACAGCCGGTTCGGTGACCGCGTGCTCCGCTTCACCGACCCGGACGGCACGAACGTCGAACTCGTCGAGGGAGAGGCACCCGTCGAGCCGTGGACCGGCGGCCCCGTCCCCGAGGAATACGCGATTCGGTGCGTGCACAGCGTCACCGCGCTCCCGACGAACCCCTACACGACCGGCGCGCTGCTGGAGACGCTGGGCTTCGAACTCGCGGGCGAGGAGCGCACGCGCGACGAGACGCGCATTCGATACGAGGCCGACGGCGAGTACGCGACCGTAATCGACCTGCTCGACCGCTCGACGAGCGAGTTCGGGCGCGAGGGCACGGGCTCGATTCAGCACGTCGCCGTGCGCGCCGAGAGCGTCGAGGAACTGTACGAGTGGCACGACTTCCTCCGCGAGCGCGACTACGACATCTCGCGCGTGCACGACCGGTACTTCTTCCACTCGCTGTACGTCCGCGAACCCGGCGGCATCCTGTTCGAACTCGCCACGGAGAAGCCCGGACTCGCGTTCGACGAGGACATCGACGAACTCGGAGAGTCGCTCGCGTTGCCCGACCAGTTCGTCGAGGACCGCGACCTCATCGAGCGCCAGCTCCCGCCGCTCTCGGTCCCGTATCTGGATGACTGACGGCGACCCGCACGCCGACCAGCCGGTCGTCACCGCGGGCGCACCTGCGTCCGTGGCGGACGCCGTGGTCGTCCTGCTGCACGGGCGCGGCGCGACCGCGCAGGGCGTCGTGAACCTCGCGGAGCCGCTGTACCGCCACGGCGTGACGTTCGTCGCGCCCGACGCCGCGCGCAGCCGGTGGTATCCGTACTCGTCGTTCGCGCCAGTCGAGCGAAACGAGCCGCACGTCTCCTCGGCGCTCGCGGCCGTCGACCGCGTGCTCGCCGACGTGCGCGATTGGGGCGTATCCGTCGAGGACGTGGTCCTGTTCGGGTTCTCGCAGGGCGCATTCCTCGCCAGCGAGTACGCCGCGCGCAACCCCCGCAGGTACGGCGGCGTCGCTGCGTTGAGCGGCGGTCTGCTCGGCGAGGAAGTCGACTCGGCCGCCTACGACGGCTCGCTCGGCGGCGCGCCGGTCTTCCTCGGTGTCGGCGACAGCGACCCGAACGTGCCCGTCGAGCGCGTCCACGAGACCGCGGCCATGTTCCGCGCGTTGGCCGGCGACGTCACCGAGCGCGTCTACGAGGGCGTCGGCCACGAGGTCACCGACGACGAGTTCGCGGTTGTCGGGCCGTGGATCGACGGTATCGTCGGCGACGAGGCCTGAGACGCCACTCTGAGCGCATCGTTACAGGCGGCCGACTAGTCGGCGACACGCGTGTCACCCGGTGGCCCGCGTATCGCCAAACGTACAAGTAGGTTCCGCGACGAACCAAGTAACGTTGTGAAAGCTACTATCCAGACGTCAGCCGACGCGGCTGCATCGCTCGACGACCACGCCGACTTCGACGCGGAGGTGTCGGCCTGATGGCGGCCGCCGACGTCCTCCTGCTGGTCGCGCGCGTGCTGTACGGCGGCGTCCTCGCGTTCATGGGCCTCAACCACTTCATGCAACTCGAAGGGATGACTGGCTACGCCCAGCACAAGGGCCTCCCGGCGCCGAAGTTCTCGGTGCTCGCGTCCGGTGCGGTGCTCGTACTCGGCGGCCTCTCGGTCGCCGCGGGCGTCCTGCCGGTCGTCGGTGCCGTCGCACTCGCCGGGTTCCTCCTGGTCTCCGCGCTCACCATGCACGACTTCTGGGCGGTCCCCGAAGACCAACAGCAGGACGAGATGACCGGCTTCCTGAAGAACGTCGCCCTCGCGGGCGGCGCGCTCGCCATCGCCGCGTACGCCACGACCGGGTGGGCGTACAGCGTCGGCATCACTCTCTTGTAACTCGGCACCCCCGAGTCGCCACGCGCGTTTCGCAGTCCGGGTTCGTCGTCCAGCCTCGTTCTCACTAGCTCGACGGATGGAATTATGTTCGCTTCGCGAGTATACGCCGCGCATACGAAAGTAACAACTCCTCATGTGATGAACGTCCAGTAATAAACTGTATTTATTGAGGAATCGGTTGGATTGTCCTTATATATTCAGTATAATTCTATCGTCATGCCATTCGATTAGGCGTTTATACGTTAACGTTTAGTGTAGGAGCGTGGTGTCCAGCGATGTGACGTATTTAATGCCCGAACGTGTAGCAATCTCGGAGATTAATAGTCGTATTATGCAAGAATTACACAGTTCACTGAACGCAGTTCCGGCTGCGGCAGGTGTGGAGGGGCGCGACGATGCTTGAGGGGGCACTCCTCGCGCAGGCGGACGCCGGCACCATCGTCGACGGCGTCAACACCGTCTGGACGCTCGTGGTCTGCTTCCTCATCTTCTTCATGCAGCCTGGCTTCGCGCTGCTGGAGGCGGGGCAGGTACGCGCGAAGAACGTCGCCAACGTCCTCATGAAGAACCTCATGGACTGGGGGATGGGCGTACTCGTGTTCTTCGTGCTCGGGCTCGGTGTCTTCGGGCTCGCGGGGGCTCTCACGACGCCCGGGGCGGAAGTGAGCGTCTCCGCGGCGTTCGCGTACGTCAACGACCCGAGCGCGTGGATCGGCTCGTACCTGTTCAGCGCCGTGTTCGCGATGACCGCGGCGACCATCGTCAGCGGGGCGGTCGCCGAGCGCATCAAATTCAAGGCGTACGTCTTCTACTCCATCGGCCTCACGGCGTTCATCTACCCGGTCGTCGCCGGGTTCGCGTGGGGCGGCAACGGCCTGCTGTCGAGCGCGGGCTACGTCGGTCAGGCCATCGGTGCCGGCTTCCTCGACTTCGCGGGCGCGACCGTCGTCCACATGCTCGGCGGCATCGCCGGCCTCGTCGGCGCGTACATGGTCGGCCCGCGCCGCGGTCGCTACGACTCCGACGGCAACAGTCAGCCGATTCCCGGTCACTCCATCACGCTGGCCGTGCTCGGGACGTTCATCCTCGCGTTCGGCTGGTACGGTTTCAACGTCGGCACGCAAGCGGCAGTGCTCAGCGTCACGGACGGCGCGCTCTCGTTCAACGGTGACGCGCTCGGTCGCGTCGCGCTGAACACCACCCTCGGCATGGGCGGCGGCGCAGTCGCCGCCGCGCTCGTGACCGGCTGGTCGGACGGCAAGCCCGACCCGCTGTTCACCGCGAGCGGCCTGCTCGCCGGCCTCGTCGCAGTCACGGGCGCCGTCCCCCACGTCACGTGGGTCGGCGGCCTCGTCCTCGGTATCATCGGCGGCGCACAGGCGCCCATCGTCTACCGCTGGGTCACGGATACGCTCAAAATCGACGACGTCGCGGCCGTCTTCCCCGTCCACGGGAGCGCGGGCGCAATCGGGACGCTGCTGATTCCGGTGTTCGCGGTCGACGGCTTCTCCGCCTCGCAGTTCCTGATGCAGGCGGTCGGCATCGGCGTCATCGTCGTCTGGACCGTCGTCACGACCGCAATCGTGTTCAAAATCGCGGACGTCGCCGTCGGGCTCCGCCCCGACGAGGACGACGAAGACATCGGGCTCGACCGCAGCGAGCACGGGTACACGGCGTACCCCGAGTTCGTCGACACCGCCGGCGACGGCGGCGTCACGGTCACCAGCGGGGACAGTGGAGCTATGGCAACCGACGGCAGTGGGGTGAACGAAGATGACTGAAAGCGACATCGAACTCGTCATGGCGGTTATCCGGCCGGACAAGCTCTCGGAAGCGAAGCAGGCGCTGGCGGAAGTCGGCGCGCCCAGTCTGACGGTCACGGACGTCAGCGGGCGCGGCAGCCAGCCCGCGATGACCGAGCAGTGGCGCGGCGAGGAGTACACGGTCGACCTCCACCAGAAGGTGAAAATCGAAATCGTCGTCGCGGACATCGACGCCGAGGACGTTGCCGAAGCGCTCAGCGAGGCCGCCCACACGGGCGAACCGGGCGACGGCAAAATCTTCATCCTCCCGGTCTCGGAGGCCTACCAGATTCGGACCGACGAGACGGGCGTCGACGCGGTCTGAGGTAACGCGGCTCGGTTCGATTTTTCGCGGACGACTCGCCAACAGGGACCACGTTAGGCAAATACTGCCACATCGAACGAGCGTTATTTATCGCTCCGTGTCCGAGCGTACCACGAGAGAACTACACATGGAAGCGAACGCAACAGTAGAACGCGGACTCCGGGCCGCGCGGCGCAGTCCCGGCGCGGCCGTCGTCTGGGCGGTCGCGGCCGTCCTCCTCCTGGACCTGCTCGCGAAACTCGTGGGCGTCTCGCTGGGTCCCTTCGAGACTCCGTGGTTCGCGCTCTGGTTCGGCGGGGACGTCCCCCTCAGTGAAGCCGCGGGGCTGGCGTGGGACGGCGTCGTCATCGGCGCTGTCATCGGTCTCGCGAGCATCGGCCTGTCGCTGACGTACAGCATCCTCAACTTCGCCAACTTCGCGCACGGCGACTACCTCACCGCGGGCGCGTTCTCCGGGTGGGCGGTCACGTACGTCATCGCCGGCATCGGCGGCCTGCTCGCGCTCACCGAGACCGCCATCAACGCCGTCACGGGTCTCGGCCAGCCACGCCTCGAAGACGCGGACCTCGTCTCGCTCGTCCTGCTCCAAACGCCGCCGCTGGACGCCGGCGCGAACATCTGGCTGTCGCCGCTGGCCATCGTCGTCGGGCTCGTCGTCGCGGTCGCGATGACCGTCGCGGTCGCGCTCGTGCTCGACCGCTTCGTCTACCGGCCGATGCGCGACGCCGACGGCATCTCCCTGCTCATCGCGTCCATCGGTGTGGCGTTCATGCTCCGGTACCTGGTCGCGTTCGTGTTCGGGAACAACCGCCGCATCGTCACGTCGACCGACCAGCTCCCGTCGATGAACGTCGCGGAGGCGGTGACGGACGCGCTGCCGTTCCTCGGCCCGGCCCGCAGCGCCATCATCGTCGACCTCCACGAGGTCACGCTCGTGGTCGTCGCGGCCGTGCTCATGGTCGGCCTCCACGTCCTCCTCCAGCAGACGAAACTCGGAAAGGCGATGCGCGCGATGGCCGACAACCGCGCGCTCGCACAGATCACCGGCATCCCGACCGAGCGCGTCATCAAGTCGACGTGGCTCATCGGCGCCGGGTTGACGGGTGCTGCCGGCTATCTGCTCGTGCTCTCGCAGGGCGGGCTGGGCTTCCAGACCGGCTGGCTGCTGTTGTTGCTCATCTTCGCGGCGGTCATCATGGGCGGCATCGGCTCCATCTACGGCGCCATCGCGGGCGGGCTCGTCATCGGGCTCGCGAGCCGGATGTCGCTCATCTGGCTGCAGGGCGACCTCTCGTCGTTCGCCCGGCCGACCGCGTTCGCGCTCATGATTCTCATTCTCCTCTTCCGCCCGTCGGGCATCTTCGGGGGGGTGAAGACCGCATGAGCGAGTCCACCACGCGGAACGTCTTCGACCCGCTGCGCAAACTGTTCGCGTACGACGCCGCGAAAGTCACCGTGATGTTCCTCGGCATCTGGGCGCTGTTCTACGCGTTCGGCACCCAGCTCGGCTACGGGAACAACGGCCTGCTCGCGCTCGTGCGCCGCGTGACGTTCCTGTCGGCGGTGTACGGCATCGTCGTGCTCGCGCTGAACATCCAGTGGGGGTACGCGGGCCTGTTCAACATCGGTGTGGCGGGCTTCATGGCGGTCGGCGCGTACACCGTCGCGATGCTGTCCAGTTCGCCCGCGGGCAGTCCAGCCGGCCTCGGGCTCCCGCTGCCAATCGGTATCATCGGCGGCATGCTCGCGGCGACCATCGTCGGCCTCGTCGCGGCGCTGCCCGCGCTCCGCTTGAAAGCCGACTACCTCGCCATCGTCACGGTCGCGCTCTCCGAAATCATCCGCATCGTCTACAACACGCCCGCGTTTGCCGACATCACGGGCGGCGCCAGCGGGTTCGACAACCTCCCGACGAGCCCCGTCAACACGCTGCTGTTGAGCGACCCGTCGAGCACTATCTCGGAGCCAACCGCGGTCGGACAGGTGGTGTTCTCGTTCGCCGAGCAGTTCGGTATCCAGCGGTTCACCGCTATCAACACCGTCTACACGGTCGGCGTGCTGGTGGCGCTGCTGGTCGTCTACCTCGTCTTAGAGCGCACGGGGAAGTCCCCGTACGGCCGCGTGCTGAAGGCCATCCGCGAGGACGAGACCGCCGCCCAGTCGCTGGGCAAGGACACCCAGAACTTCAAGGTGCGCGCGTTCGCGCTGGGCTGCGGGCTGATGGGCCTGGCGGGCATCCTCTGGTTCGCGATGGGGCCGCGGGCGTCGATTACGCCGGTGACGTTCCGGCCGAACATCACGTTCTACATCTTCATCGCGCTCATCATCGGCGGCGCTGGGTCGAACATGGGGAGCGTGCTCGGCGGCGCGCTGTTCGCCAGCCTGCTGTTCGAGGCACCGCCGGTCGTCCGGAACATCGTCACGAACGCCTTCGAGGTCTCCGCGGACCCCGCGAACTTCATCGAGGCGCTCGTCCCCCTCGCCAGCGGCGAACTCATGCCGCTGGCCGGGTTCCTGTTGAACAACATCGACACGCTCCGGTTCATGGGCATGGGGCTGTTGCTCGTGGTGCTCGTCCAGCGCCGGCCGGACGGCCTGCTCGGCGCGCGCAAGGAGACCGCCGCCGGCGTCTCGCTGGCCGCGGACACGCGCCCGGGCCGCAGTCCTGCTGCCGAGAACGGGGGTGACGACGATGAGTAACGCCGGCGACGACATCGCCGACGCGGAGGTGCCCGAGGACGTCGACGTCCCCGAGGACCTCGAACCGGAAGCCGCCGACTCCGACGTCGAGGAGGGCGCAAAGGAAGTGCCCCGCGGCCTCCCGCTCAGAGTCGAGGGGTTGCGCAAGGAGTTCGGCGGCATCACGGCCGTCGACGGGGCCTCCTTCGAAGTCGAGGAAGGGTCGCTGACGGGGCTCATCGGCCCGAACGGGGCCGGGAAGTCCACGACGTTCAACTGCATCACGGGTGTCCACGAGCCGACCGCCGGCGACGTCTACTTCCGCGGCGAGGAAATTACCGGCCTCCAGCCCCACGACATCGCCCAGCGCGGGCTCGTGCGGACGTTCCAGATTGCCCGCCAGCTCGACGAGATGACCGTCCTGGAGAACGTGATGCTCGCGCCGGGCGAGCAGCAGGGCGAATCCATCACGCGCTCGGTCGTCCCCGGGCTGCGCGGCCAGGTCGTCGACCAGGAGCGCGACCGCCGCGAGGAAGCCTGGGAGACGCTGGAGTTCTTCGAACTCGACCACCTCGCGACCGAGTACGCCGGCAACCTCTCGGGCGGCCAGCGCAAACTGCTCGAACTGGCGCGCGCGCTGATGACCGACCCCGACGTGATGTTGCTGGACGAGCCGTTCGCGGGCGTCAACCCCACGCTGGAGGAGAAGCTCCTCGACCGCATCCACGACCTCCGCGAGCAGGGGCTGACGTTCCTGCTCGTCGAACACGACATGGACCTCATCATGGAGAACTGCGAGCACGTCATCGTCATGCACCAGGGGCGCGTCCTCGACGAGGGGCCGCCCGAACAGATACAGAACAACGAGGAAGTCATCGAGGCCTACCTCGGGGGGAACGTATGAGCGAGCACGCATCCCGCGAGGCCGCGCTCCCCGACGGCGAGGAGGGCATCCTCGCGGTCCGCGACCTCGACGCGGGTTACGGCGACCTCCAGGTGCTGTCCGGCGTGGACCTCGACGTCCGCGACGGCGAGTACGTCACCATCGTCGGCCCGAACGGGGCCGGCAAGTCCACCGTGATGAAGTCCATCTTCGGGCTGACGACGTACATGGGCGGCGCGATTACGTTCCAGGAGACGCCCATCCACGAACTCCCGCCCGAGGAGATCATCCACGAGGGCATCGGCTACGTCCCCCAGAACGAGAACGTCTTCGCGGGGCTGTCGGTCCGCGAAAACCTCGAAATGGGCGCGTACATCCTCGACGACGTGCCCGAGGACCAGATACAGTCGGTGTACGACCGCTTCCCGATTCTCGAAGAGCGGGCCACCCAGAAGGCGGGGTCGCTGTCGGGCGGCCAACAGCAGATGCTCGCGATGGGGCGCGCGCTCATGCTCGACCCCGACCTCCTGATGCTCGACGAGCCCTCGGCGGGCCTCGCGCCCGACCTCGTCGACGAGATGTTCGACCGCATCGACCGCATCAACGATGACGGCACCTCGGTGCTGATGGTCGAGCAGAACGCCAAGGAGGCGCTGCGCCGTTGCGACCGCGGCTACGTGCTCGTCAACGGCGAGAACAGCTACATGGACGACGGCAACGCGCTCCTCGCGGACGAGGAGGTCCGCCAGGAGTTCCTCGGCGGCTAGGCCGTCACGACCGGCGACCCGGTTCCGTTCTGCCCGCCAGCCGAACCCGACGGGCTGGCCGGCGCGCCTGCTTCTTTGTCGCCACCGACGAGGAACGCCGCGACGTTGCTCAACAGCACGTCGTTGTCGCCCTCGGTCGCGGTACTCGACGTCAGGAAGTCGATGTCCCCGACGGCGAGCACGTTCCCGTTGCGCGCGGCGACGCTGTACGACGCTTCCTCGCGCGTCGACGACAGCGACACGTCGCTGGCAGTGAGCACCGACGAGGCGTCCCCGCCAGTCGTCACGGGCGTCGCGTCGGTGAGGATTGCGTTCCCCACGCCGTCGGCGACGCCGCCGTCACCGGCCGCGTAGACGGACTGGAAGTTGTTCGCGTTCTCGGCCATGTCGTAGAGGTAGCCGTTCCCGAACGACACGCCGAACGCCGCCGCGAGGTTCGCCGGCTGGCCGGCAGCCGACACCGACCCGCTAGACGTCAGGCCGGGAATCGAGACGGTCGACGTCGTGCTCGTGGTCGTCGGCGGCTCCGCAGCGAGCAGCACGCGGCCGCCCGCGTCGGCGAACGCTTCCACGCCCGCCACCTCGTTCGACGAGTACGTCGTCGCGGGGCTGGCGACGACGAGCGCGTCCGCGCCGCGCAGCGTCTCGTTGAACGCCGCGCCCGGCTGGCTGTTGAAGCCGCTCGACGACCCGCCGCCGTACACCCGGACTTCGTGGTCCGCGGCGACGAGCGCGTCGACGAGCGGCTGGAGGGCGTCCTCGCTGACGTCGTTGCCGTGGCTCACGTCCACCACGATGGTCTTCGACTCGTCGCCCGCGGGCGCGGTGACGCTCCCGCCGTCCTCGACTGGCTCGGCGACGAGTTCGTTCGTATCGTAGGCCGGCGCGGCGGGCGCGTCGGACTGCGCGGGCGACCCCAACACCAGGCCGCCAGCGAACGCCGCCGCGACGACGACCACAGCGACGACGGCGACGACGCCGACAGCGCGCGTGAGCTCACGCGCTCGCATTTGCGGTCACCTCCGTCTGCGTATTCGCCTCGATTGTCCCGTGCAGCATCAGGTACTGGACGGTGTCCACGCCGCGGTACTCGAACACCTGCTCGGTGGTCGCGCCCGCGGGGGCGTCGTCGGTCGAGAGCCCGAGTTGGGCGAGCACCGACGGCTGGGGCGCTTCCATGCGCACCACGTCGTAGTCATCGAGGCCGGCGTTGTCGGCGGCGGCCCCGATGGCCGTGTCGACGCCGCCGATTTCGTCGGCGAGGCCGTTCTCCACGCCGCTGGCGCCCGCGTACACCTTCGCGTGCGAGACCTCCTCGCGCGTCAACTCGATGCGGTCGCCGCGCTCGGCGAAGACGGAGCCGACGAACGCGCGGCGCAGCGTCTCGACGCGCTCGCGCACTTCGTCGGGTGTCGAGCCGGCGCCCTTGTCCGGGCCAGTCACGACTTCGCCGGCGGGCACGCCGCCCGAAGGCAGGGTGGCGCGCACGCCGACGCTCCCGACGACGGAGGCGGGCGTGACGTAGATGTCGTCTGCGGGCGCGGCGGCGTAGTACGACCCGGAGGCCGCGGTGCCGGTGACGCTCGCGACGACGGGCATCTCGCCCGCGGTGCGCTTCACCGCGAGGTAGAGCTGTTCGCTCGCGGACGCGGTCCCGCCGGGGCTGTCCACGTCGAGGACGACGGCCTCGATGGAGTCGTTCTGCCGGGCTTCCCGGAGGTCGTCGACGACCGCGCTCGCGGAGTCGCCCGTGATGGTGCCGTGGAGTTCCACGACGGCGACCGTGCCGTCGGGCTCGGTGGCGTACCCCCACGCTTGCGGCGCGAACGCGACACCGACGACCACGCCGACGACGACGAGCACGATGGTCACCCCACGTACGCTGCCGCGGGCGGAGCGGTCGGCCGTCACGCCGCCACCTCCGCGTTCGCGGACTCGTTCCGGACGAGCGTCACGTCGTCGTACGTGACCGTCACCGACGCGGACTGGCCGTCGTCGGTCGTCCACGACGTGACGACCTGCAGGGGAATCTCGCGGTCGAGGTCGACCCAGACGGTCCGCGAGACGTTCGTCCCGTCGCCGGTCGCGTTCTCCTGTGGATCCAGTTCGACGACTGCGGTTCGGTGGCCATCGTAGGTGGTCACGCGCTCGACGCTGACGTCGCTCGTGCGCACGAGCGACTCCGCGAGCGCCCCGTAGCCGGCGGGCGTCGCGGGGGTGTCGGTGGCCACTCCAGTGCCCAAGACCGGGCCGCTGTCGGTCGTTCCTGCCATCGTCTCACCGGCGCGTGGGCCGGCGCTGTACGTTACCTCTCGTCGGTCGCCGCGGACGGTGACGTTCGCGCGGGCCGCCGTGGTCGAGTCGCCGACTTCGACCGTGCGGGTGACCGTCGCGTCGTAGCCGTTCAGGGCGGCGTACCGCTGTTCGACTGCGTCTCCGACTGCGTTCGCGTCGACGGAGCCGTCGGCCGACAGCCCGCCGATGCAGCCCGCAGTCAGGGAGACGACGACGAGGGCGGTCGCTGCCGCCACTCGCATTCGTGTAGCTTGCATGACTCTCCGCGCGGCAGTTTCACAGGCACCGACAAAACACGCTGGTGGCGTTCGCAAGCCCAGAGAATCCGTCTCGGCGCGCGGGACGCGTCGCTGTCGGGCGTGGCGTCGAAAAAACGGGTGGTCGTGGCGTTACGCGGAGAACTGAATCTCGTCGAGCGTCTCGATGCCGCCGCCCTCCTGGAAGCCGAAGTACTCGTAGGTCGCGGCCTTCAGGTCACCGTTCTCGTCGAAGTCGACGGCGCTGGACGCGCCCGAGTACTGGATTTCGGTGCCCTCGGCGGCCATTTCGAGGCCCTCCGCGAGCGTGCTCGGCGTGACCTCCTCGCCGCCGGGGTTGGCGACGTTCTGCATCTCCTGGGCGATGGCGGCCCCGGAGTTCTCGCCGGCGGCCGCGTTCGCGAGCAGGCAGACCGCGGTGGCGTCGAACGCCTGCGACGTGAAAACGCCGGGCTCCTCGCCGTACTCGGCCTGGTACTGCTCGTCGAAGTAGTCGCGGCCCGGACCCGCCGCCAGCGGCGCGGTGCCGGTGACGTTGTTCAGCGGGTTGCCGACGTCCGCGGGGAGGCTCGCCGACCGCATCCCGTCCGTGACGAGAATCGGGACGTCCGTGTCGAAGTCCGAGTAGAAGTCACGGAACAGCTGGATGCCGCTCTCGGGGTAGCCGATGACGACGACGACGTCCGGGTTGTCGTTGAGCGCCTGCGAAATACGGGAGGTGTACGACGACTGCCCCTTCTGGAAGGAGACCTCCTGGGCGACCTGCCCGTCCTGGTCCTGGAACGCCGAGTTGAAACTCTCGGCGAGCAGCTGGCCGTAGGAGTTGTTCACGTACATCGTCGCCGCGGTCGACGCCTGGTGTTGTTCGACGGCGACCTGCGCGAGCACCTGGCCCTGCAGGGCGTCCGTCGGCGGCGTGCGGAAGATGAGGCCGTTGTCTTCGAGGTCGGTGATGGCCGGGGACGTGCTCGCGGGGGAGCAGCCGACCATCCCCGAGGGGATGAAGACGTTCTCCGCGACGGCGATGGTGACCTCCGAGGACGCCGCGCCCGTGACCGCGGGGTAGCCGCCGTTGCGCAGCGTCTGCGCCGCGGACTGGCCGGCGTTGGGGTCGGTCTGGGTGTCCTGCACGGAGAAGTCCAGCTCGAAGTCCGTCTCGCCTTCGAGCAGCGTCTGCGGGAGGACAGCGGCGTCCCGGATGGGCACGCCGAGGTCGGCGAGATCGCCGGTCGTCGGCTGGAGGACGCCCTGCATGAGCGTCCGGCTGGCGCTGTCGCCGCCGCTGGTGGTGGTCGTGTCGCCACCGCTCCCGCCGGTCGTCGTCTCGTCACTGCCGCCGCCGTCGCCGCCGGTACAGCCGGCGAGCCCGGCGATACCTGCGGCGCCGAGACCGCGAATGACGTCGCGCCTATTGACTCTTGATGGCATACCACGCATTAACAGAGAGCTGGTATAAATGCATTCCGGATATGTCACCTTTCACCACGCCTTCGGCGGAATTACTCGGGTTCGGGCCGTGATTCCCGAGGTGACCTATCTCGGGCCGGCCGGCTGAGTAGCCGGGGTCACTCGCCCGGCCAGACCGCGAGTAGGCCGTCCGGAAACTGCGCGAGCGTCGGCGCCGTGCCGTCTCCGAACGCGATGTGAACGAACGCCTGCCAGAGCACGCCCTCGGCGTACGGCCGCGAATCGAGGTCGACGCCGAGTGCAGCGGCGACTGCGTCCTCGCCGACGTTCGGCCCCGGTTCCACGTCTAGCGTGCGCGGCGCGACGTCGAGGTCGAGCCCGAACGACGGGAACAGCCGGTAGGACGCGTCGACGGCGGGATGGTAGAACGTCCGCTCACCGGGGTATCGGACGGTCAGCACGGGCGTCACGGTCGCGCACTCGCCGTCGGGGAGTTCGACGCGCTGTTCGTCCAGTGCGTACTCGCGGCGCTCACCGGATTCGACGCGGAACGTCCCCCCGCTCGCTGCGACGACCGCTTCCGCCGCGCTCACGCGCTCGACGGTCACCTCGGGAGCGTCGCCCGCTGCGAGTTCGGCTTCCGTCGAGTCGCCGCCGGCCGTCCCCTCCACGACGACCGTCCGCCCGTCGTCGGCCGTCAGCGCCGGTGCGACCCGCTCGCCCTCGCTCGCCGGCTGGACACGGTACGGCGTTGCGCAGACGTTGTCCCACGCGCTCGCTGGGGGTGCGGCGGCGTCGAGGGCCGAACGCCAGTAGAAAACGCGGGCCTCCTCGCCGCAGGTGTAGGGGACGGCGTCGGGGAAGAACGCGCCGCCGAACCGCGTGGCCTCCAGCCCCCGGTATTCGAGGACGGCTTCGAGGTAGCGGCCCTCCCGTTGGACCGGCGCGCAGCGCTCGCTCGCGCCCGCGAAAGTCCACTCGACGCCAGCCTCGGAGTCGCACGTCGAAGAGTCCATCACCTCGACGTAGGCCGCCGGCGCGCAAAGGCCTGCGTCCGGAGATGTTCGGCTCGCCACGGCGCGGTGTGGAACCGAACATGTCCGCACACAGCCCTTAGTTTAGGTGTGCCTAATCACGGGACGAGGTGTTCCAGTCGCGATGGCAGACGTGACCCACGAGCCGGCCGGCACAGTCGCCGACGAACTCTTCGACAAGTACCTCCTCCCGAAGGCCGCGCTCGCGGTCATCCTCGCGGCGTCGCTGGTCGGCACCGCGCTGACTCTCGACCTCACCGGGCAGTGGTCGCCGGTGCTGGCGCTCGCCAAGTGGGGCTACTTCGACGCGCTCGGCGTGCTCCTCGGCGGCCTGCTCTGGAAACACGGCTTCGTCCGCCCGGGCGACGTCGACGCCGCTGCCGACTACTGCGCGGAGATGTACCGGCGCTTCGACCGCATCGCGGTCGGCGCGCTCGCCGTGCTCGCCGTGACTGGCGTCGCGCTGCTCACCGTCGTCTACGCCGACACGCCGCTCGCGCTCCGCGTGGCGCTCGCCGTCGCGCTCGGTGCCACCGTCTCCACGGGGGCCATCGACACCTTCGACGACGCCCCCGTGCCCGAACGCTTCCGGACGCTCGCCGGCGTTCTCGCGCTCGTGGGCGCCGTCCTCACTGTCGCGCTGTCTGCCGTCGCCGACGTCGCACTCGCGGGTGGCGGGGCCGTCCCCGCAGCCTCGCGTGCGGTCCACCTGCTCGCGTTCGCGGCGTGGGTCGGCGGTGCCGTCTGGAACATCTTCGTCGCCGTGCCGACCGGCCAACTCCGCCCGACGCCGCCCGTCGTCCAGGCGGCCGGCGAACAGCTCGAACGGTTCCGGTGGACGGTGCGGTTCGTCATCCCGACGCTCGTCGCGACCGGCGTCTACCAGGCCGTCGACGCACTTGGGACCAGCGCCGGCACGTACGTCGGCACGACCGTCGGCCTCGCGGTGCTCGCGAAACTCGGGTTCGTCGCCGTCCTGTTCGCCATCTTCCTCGCGTGCCCGATGTGGCGCGCGTGCTCGCCCATCGACGGCGTCTGCGACCTCGCGGAGATGGGCGAGGAGGTGGGCGACTGATGCCCGACCTCGACGTCCCCGACATCGAGCCCGACGTCGACCCCGACCGCACCGTCGACAACCGCGGTCGCGGCTGCGCCAACGGCATCGTGCGCGTACAGCGCGCGCTCGAAGACCTCCCCGAGGGAGCGGTACTAGAAATCCACAGCACCGACCGCCGCGCGAAGACCGAGTACCCGAAACTCGCCGCCGAGACCCCGCACGAACTGCTCGCCGTCGTCGAGCGCCGGCGGCGCGTCCTCCGCAAACAGTACACCACCTACCTCGAAATCCATGAGTGACCTCCTCGACCCAGCGACCGATCCGACACCGAGACGCGGCACCGAGCGAACGAACTGGCAACACCTCGCGGACGCCGACCCTATCGCGGTCCGGGACCCGCTCGCGGAACTGCTCGGCGTCGTCCCCGAGGGCGACCCGCTGGTCGTCGGCTTCCCCGAAGTCGTGCTCGCCGCGGGCCACGCTTGCCCCGCCGTCGCGGGCGCGTATCGCGCGACGCAGCTCGCGCTCGACGACCTCTACCCCGACGACCTCCCCGTCCGCAGCGACGTCGCCGTCGAAGTCGGGGGCGACCCCGACGACCACGGCCTCGGCCCGATGGCGAACGTCGTCAGCCACGTCACCGGCGCGGACCGCGAGACCGGATTCACGGGCTTCGGGGGCTACGGCGGCCGCGAGAACCTGCTATCGTTCACGGACCTCGACGGCCCCGGCCGCACGTTCGTATTCCACCGCCTCGACACCGACGACAGCGTCCGCGTCTCGTTCGCGCCGGGAGCCGTCGGCACGTCGCCGCCGGGCGCGGACGGCGACAGCGTGACGGACCTGATTCCGAAACTGGTCGCGGGCGAGGCGTCCGACGCCGAACGCCGCCGGTTCTACGACCAGTGGCACAACCGCGTCCAGCGCGTCCTGCGCGCGACTCCCGGCAAGGACAGCCCGTTCACGCTCCAGCACTCCGAGAACTGAGAACTCCTTCTTCGCGTCGTTCACCCGCCTTGTGACTACAAACAACTAAGTTAGCGTCTCCGGTCGCTTCTCCTATGGGCAGTGTGCAACGACACCTGCCGGTCGCCGGCGTTGCGGGGCTCGCAGTCGGCCTGCTCGCCGTCTCCGCGGTCCACCACGCCACCGAAATCGAGCACATCGACCACGTCGGCGGGCCGTTGTCCGCGTTCCTCGTCGACGGCATCCCAGCCGTGGCACTCCTCGCAGCCGGCTACTGGCTGCACACCGCGGACTTCGAGTCCGACAACCGCTGGCTCGTCGCGACCTGGTCGGCGGTCGGGGGCACGCTCTTCGCCACCATCACGCTCCTCACCATCGCCGTCCGCAAGTTCGAGGGCCGCAGTGTCGCCGAACCCGTGTTCCCGATGCTCGTCTACACGGGCGTCGGCGCTCTCGCCGGCTTCGTCGCGGGCGTCTTCTACGTCCGCGCGCGCCGCGACGCCGAGCGCGCGTCCCACGCCAGCGACGCGTTCGCGTTCGTCAACGACGTGCTCCGCCACGATATCCGCAACAGCCTCGGTATCGTCCGCGGGCAGGCCGAGCTGCTCGCTACCAGGACCGACGACGAATCGGTCGAATCCCGCACCGAGACGATTCGCGAACAGACCAACGAGGCGCTCGACCGCATCGAGAACGCCAACACCATCGCCAACACCATCACCGACGACGCGACCCTCGAACCCGTCGACCTCACGGCGTTCGCCGAAACCGCCGCCGACCGCGTCGCCGGCGCCTACCGCGTCACTGTCAGGACCGGCTTTCCCGAGTCCGCGCACGTGCGGGCGAACGACGCCCTCCAGACGGTCGTGGACAACCTCGTGGAGAACGCCGCCGAGCACAACGACGCCGACGACCCCTGGGTCGAAGTCGCGGTCGAACCTACGGCCGACGCGGTCCGGCTCGAAATCCGCGACAACGGCCCCGGCGTCGACCCCGACGTCCTCGCCGACGCCGACGGCGGCCTCGACCTCGTGCGCACGCTCGTCGCCCACTACGACGGCGACATCGAAATCACCGACAACGAGCCCCGTGGGACTGTATTCACCGTCGACCTGCCGCGCGCGAACACGGCGTAATTCGACGCGCTCGCGCCTGGTTCGGCGAGTACGCTTAACTGCCTGCTGACAGCACTTTCGACAAATGGCCGACTCCCCGACACCGGACAGCCGCCGGCGGCTCGCCGGGTCCGCCGTCGCCCTCCTCGGTGCCGCGCTGTTCGCTATCCCGCTGTACGACATCTGGGAGGACACCACCGAACTCGGCTGGGGCATCCTCCCCTCGCTCGTCGAGAACATCACCCTGTTCGCCCTCGCCGCGCTCCTCGTCGCGGGCGGCGTCTGGCTCGCACGCTCCGAGTGGGACAGCGACCACGTCACCACCGTCGCGTCCACGACCTTCGCCGGGTTCGTCGCGACGGCCATCCTGTTCGCGTGGATTGTTGCCGTCCAACTGTGGGTGATGCACGAACTCAAGCCGTACGTCATCGCGCTCGACGCTGTCGTCGTCGGCGCGCTCGGGTCGTTCGGCATCGGCGTCTACCGCGCGCGCTCTGACAGCCGCCGCCGCGACCTCCAGGTCGAACGAAACCGCCTCGTCGGCCTCTTCGAGAACACCAGCGACGCCGTCGCCACCGTCGAACTCGCGGACGGCTCGCCCGCCGTCTCGTCGGCGAACGAGCGCTTCCGGGAGACGTTCGACGACCCGGACGCCGCCATCGAGGCCGCTGCCCGCCTCGCGGGGACGTCGGTGTCGTCACTGTTCGACGGCGACCACGGCGGCGAACCGACGACCCAGGAAATCGCGTACAGCGAAGCGAACGGCGTCCACGAAGTCGCGTACGGCGACCGCAACGACAGCGACGGCCGCGAGTTCATCGTCCAGTTCGTCCCCTACGATACCGACCGCGGGCGCACGTACGTCTACGTCGTTGCGACCGACGTCACCGAGCAGAAGCAGCTCGCGCGCGAGCGGGAAGCTAACGAACGCCTCGACCTCCTCCACGAGTACGCGTCGAAGCTCGTGAACGCAGAGAGCCGCGACCGCGCCGCCGCGCTCGCCCGGGAAGCCGTCGAGGAACTGTACGCTCCCTCCGACGTCCGCGTCGTGCTCGACGGCGAGGTCGTCGCCGGCCTGGACGATTCCGACAGCACGTTCAACACGGTTGCCGAGGTTGGGGACCGCGGCTGCATCGAACTCATCGCCCACCTTGCCACCCGCGAACTCAACGCAGTCAACGTGCTCGCTACCCATCTCGACGACGTGCTCGGCCGCCTCGACTACGAGCGCGAACTCGCCGCCGAGCGCGAGGAACTGGACTTCATCAACCGCACGCTCCGCCACAACCTCCTCAACGACATCCAGGTCGTGCGGGCCCGCCTCCAGACGCTCGACGACGCCGACGACGAACAACTCGACGACCACCGCGACGTCCTCCTCGACCACCTCGACCGCATGGCGGAGTTCGTCCAGACGATGCGCACCTACACCAAGTCCCTCGTCGAGGACGACGAACACGTCCTCCGGCCCGTGGACCTCCAGCCCGCGCTCGAAGACGTCGCCGACGGCACGCGCAACGCCTACGAGGACGCGGTCGTCTCGCTCGGCGACATCCCGCACGTCGCCGTGAGCGCCGACGAACTCCTCGAACCAGTGCTGGAGAACGTCCTCACGAACGCCGTCGAACACAACGACAAGGAGACGCCCCGCGTCCACGTCGACGCCGAACGCCACGGCGACTGGGTGACCGTCCGGGTCGCGGACAACGGCCCCGGCATCTCCGACGACCGCAAGGAAGCAGTATTCGAGCGCGGCGAACTCGGCGAACACAGTTCCGGCAGCGGCTTCGGGCTGTTCCTCGTGCGCAAAACCGTCGAATCCTACGGTGGCGGCGTCGAAATCCGGGACAACGAACCCACGGGCACCGTCGTCCGCATCACGCTCCCCGTGGCGTCGACCTGACGACTACCGGCCGGCGTCCTCGACGACCTGCAGGAGTTCGGCCATCGTCCCGTCGTCGGTGCCGTCGAGTTGCGAGGCAGCCTGCTCGCGCACGCGCTCTAACTCCGTCTGCAGCCGCTGGAAGCGCTCGTCGTCGGCCAGCTTCGCCTCGTCGTAGCACGCCTGCAACTCCGCGATTTTCGAACTGAGCGCGTACAGTGCCCGGAGTTCTCGCGTGTAGTTCGCGCGCTCCAGCAGCTCCTGAGTGGCGTCCACGACCTCCCCGCGGTCCACGGGCTTCTCCAGATACATGTCGTAGTCCAACTCGACCACGTCGAGGTCGGGCTCCAGCGCTGTCAACATCGCGACGCGGGCACTCCCGTCGCGCTCGCGTATCCGCTGGAGGGTCTCGTCGCCGGAGAGCTTCGGCATCCGCCGGTCGAGCAACACGGCGTCGACGTGGGGGCCGTACTTTTCGAGGGCTTCCTCGCCGTCGGTCGCGACGACCGCGTTCCACCGCTGGTCTATCCAATTGCCGACAGCCCCCGCGAACTCCGCCTCGTCGTCTACGACGAGAACCGTGTGGTCGCCGTCGAGCGCGTCGCTTCCCTCTGCAGACCCGCTCCCGTCGGTCTGCACGGGCGGACCCGAAGCCGCGGAACTGTCGGCCGTCATACTCGTCTAGTCGGTTGGGGCCCGTAAAACTGGATTGGCCGTCAGGTTACACGAGCCGGGTCACTCCCCGGCGAGGTCGAACTCCTCGCGGAGCAGCCCGACCACGTCCCGGATGCTGCCGGCGGACGCGAGGTAGCTCGCACCCACGCCGGACTTCACGGCGTTCGCCGCAGCGCCGCGGAACACGCTCGGGCCGACCTGCGCGACCGCGCCGTCGCCGACGCTCACTAGCCAGCCCGGCGAGTCGAACGTGTACCGTTCGAGTCGAGGCCGGAAGCCGTCGTCGTGTTCGCGCAGGTCTGCGACCACCTCCTCGACGTTCCGCGCCGCGACCTTCGCCTCGCGGACGGCCGCCTGCGCGGACGCCGGTACTGCCGTCCCCTCGGCGTCGACGACCCGCGCGGCGTCTCCGAGCACGAGCGTGTGGTCGTCCACGGCGAAGTCCGCGCGAACGTTCACGCGCTCGCCGCCGAGCGCGTCCGGGCCGCGGATGCCGCCCGTCCACACGAACACGTCGTACGCCACGTCGCCGTCGTCGGTTTCGATTGCCTCGGCCCTCGCGCGCGAGACGGTGATGCCAGTGCGCACCTCGACGTCCTCGCGGTCGAGTTCGTCGCGGACCGCGTCCCGGAACTGCTCGGGGAACGACGGCGCGACCGTCTCGCGTTGTTCGAGCAACACGATCTCGATGTCGGCGTCCTTCTCGCGCGCGAACGCTGCGAGTTCGCCCGCCGTCTGCACGCCGGAGAGGCCAGCGCCACCGACGACGGCCGTGCCGCCGCCCGACTTGACGAGGTTCTCGAACTCGCGGCGGATGCGTGCAGCGTCCGGCAGCCGCTTCAGTGGGCTGGCGTGCGCCTCGACGCCCGGCAGGTCGTAGTACGCGGTCTCCGCGCCGAGACAGACCGCGGCCACGTCGTAGTCGAGGCTGGTTCCGTCCGCGAGTTCGACTTGCCGGGCGTCGCGGTCGACGCGTTCGACAGTCGCGACTTCGACTCGCGCCCGGTCGAAGATGTCGTCGAGCGGGACGACGACGTCGTCGGCGAACTCCGGGTGGCGTATCGCGCGGTGGAGTTCGTGCTGGACGAGGTGGTCGCCGGTGTCGTCGACCACCACGAGGTCGACGTCGGCCGGGAGGCGCTGCTCCAGTCGGTCAGTGAGGACGACGCCCGCGTAACCGCCGCCGAGTACGACGACGCGCATGCGCCTGGCTACGCGAGCCAGGGCCAAAACCGTACCCGCCCGCGCGGGTTAGAACAGCGCGTCGCTCTCGTCAAGCACGTGCGCGGGGCCGCCGACCTTCCAGACGTCGGTTTCGACGCCGCAGTCCGCGATTGTTTCCTCGACCTCGTCGGCGTGCTCGGCGCGCGTGTTGACGTAGACGGTCGCGCCGGTGTCCGTCGAGAAGTAGGCGGGAACGTCCGCCTCGCTGCGGAGTTCGCGGACGGCGTCGAACACCTCGATGGTGTCCGGCTTCCAGTACACCCACCCCGACGGGCCGGTCATCGTCGTCGCGGCCAGCGACAGCGAGTCGTGCTCGGCGGTCTCGAAGACGCGCTCGAAGTTGCCCTCGCGGAGGGCGTCGCGTGCCTCCGCCAGTTGCGCGTGGATGTGCGCGAGGCGCGCCTGGAACATGTGGCTGTCCGCGGCCTCGGCGTGTGCGTGCCCGGTCTCCTTGTAGGACGGGACTTTCGCGATGACGATGCGGAGGTCGTCGACGAACTCGTCGGGGACGTCGAGGCGCTCGCTCCGGCAGTCCTCGTCGTTCAGGCCCGTGTGGAGGTCGGAGAATCCGCCCGTGACCGCGCGCGCGGCGGACGCCGACCCGCGGCGTGCGATGGTCGAAATCTCGGGCAGGGAGAGGTCGAGACCGGCGGCCTCGGTGGCCGCGCGAGCGAGCGCCGCGAACCCGGACGCCGACGACCCGAGGCCGATGTTCGACTGGAAGTTGTTCACGCTCTCGACCTGCACGCGGTGGTCGACGCCAGCGCGCTCGCGCACCTCGTCGACGACCTTCCGGATGCGGTCGGCCCCGGAGCCGTCCACGACCTCGCCGTCGACGACGTAGCTGTCCTCGCTGCGGTCGGGTTCGAACGCCACGGTCGTCGTCGTGTTGCTCGGCGCGGTACAGACGCTGATGGAGTCGTGGTAGGGGAGCCGGAGCTGTTCGTCCCGCATCCCGTGGTACTTCACGATGCCCTGAATCGGGTGGGCTCGCGCGGTCGCTTTCATACCCCGATGGGTGTCTGTCGCGCGCATAAACGTCCCGGAAGCCGGCCGGCCGGTGACGGAATCGGGTGGCACGTAGGGCTGACAGGCGGCACGCGCGTCGGCGGGTCGGCAGAGTGGCGTGCCGCGCTCCCGCGGGCACCCTGCCGCCGTCGTCAGGTCACGCGTGAGCGTGGTCCCGTCCTCGTATTTGAACGTTCGCCGCGCCGGTTCCGTTACAGGGAAGGGCTGGACGGTCGAGTGCCGGAGTATGGGAACACCGCTGGACACGCACGAGGCGCAGGTCGGGGAGGTCGTCGACCGACTCGAAGAGGAGTACCCCGAGCCCGAGATTTCGCTGAACTTCTCGAACCGCCTCGAACTGCTGGTCGCCGTGATTCTCTCCGCGCAGTGCACCGACGAGCGCGTGAACAAGGAGACCGCCCACCTCTTCGAGAAGTACCAGTCCCCGGAGGACTACGCGAACGCCGACGAAGACGAGCTCGCCGAGGACCTCAACTCGATTACGTACTACAACAGCAAGGCAGGCTACCTCAAGAACGCCTGCCAGCAAATCGTCGAGGAACACGACGGCGAGGTGCCGGACACGATGAGCGAGCTCACGGACCTGCCCGGAGTAGGTCGGAAGACCGCGAACGTCGTGCTCCAGCACGGCCACGACATCACCGAGGGCATCGTCGTGGACACGCACGTTCAGCGCATCTCGCGGCGGCTCGGCATCACTGAAGAGGAACGCCCGGAGGCCATCGAGGTGGACCTGATGGACGTCGTCCCGCGCAAGCACTGGCAGAACTTCACGCACTGGCTCATCAGCCACGGCCGGGACACCTGTACCGCGCGCAACCCGGACTGCTCGGACTGCCTGCTCGAAGACGTCTGCCCGTCCTCGAAGCTCCAGCACGACGTCGACCTCGCGGACGGCAGCGAGTGGTAGGCGGCCGGTAAGCGCGTGTTTTCCCCTCCGCGGACAGACTCAAATCGGGGCTTTAGCTTTAGGAGATGCTTTGAGGGGGCGACGTGTAGCCTCGCGTAGATGGCTGGGAATCGCTTGCTCCCGTCGCGGTCGACCGTCGAGCGCGGCGACGGCTCGCGCGTGGTCGGCATCCGCGAGGACGCCGCCGACGAGGTGTTCGAGGCGCTGTCTTCGAGCACCGCCCGCGAGATTCTCGCCGCGCTGTACGAGGAGCCCGACACCGCGTCGAGCGTCGCGGACGACGTCGGGACGTCGCTCCAGAACGCCACGTACCACCTGGAGAAGCTCGTGGCGGCGGACCTCGTGGAGGTCGCGGACACGTGGTACTCCGAGCAGGGCCGCGAGATGAACGTCTACGCGCCCGCGTCGGAGTCGCTGGTCGTGTTCGCCACCGACGAGGCGTCGAAGCCGTCGCTGAAAGAGCGGCTGTTGCGCGTGCTCGGCGCGGTCGGCGTGCTCGGCGTCGCGAGCCTCGTCGTCCAGCGGCTGTTCGGCGGACAGGGCGCGCCGACGGACTACCAGACGACTGGTGGGGACGCGGGCGACACGGCGGCCGCGACGACCGACGGCGGCGGTATCGGCATCATGAACGAGCAGGCCACGGAGACGGCGCAGGCGACGACGACCGCCGCGACCACCGCGTCGCAGTCGGTCGCACAGGGGCTCCCGCCGGGCGTGCTGTTCTTCGCCGGTGGGCTGCTCGTGCTCGCGGTCGTCCTCGGCTACGTCTGGTACCGCGGGCGGTAGGGACCTCAGTGGAGTCCGGGGCGGATGGACGCCGCAGAACTCTTCGACGGAAGCGACGGCGAAACGGTTAGTTCCGGGAATGCAGCGGTATCTAACGGGAGTTTGGTACTCCCCGATGATACACGGATCGGAACGATGGGCTTCAGTAGTGCGAATATATCGCGTGACTAACGCGGTGAGTCCGGAGCCGGAGAAAGTTGAAGTAGTTTGCTCCGGTAGTTAGGAATAGAGTATGTCGACGCAAGTGAGACGGGTTGTTTCCGGCGACGATTCAGACATCCACGACGAACCCCACATCAAGGGGCGACGGGTGACGGTCCAACACATCCATGAGCGGGTAGAGGGTCATGGCCTCGATCCCGAGACCGTTGCCAACCGGCTGAACCTCTCGCTTTCTGAGATCTACCACGCGCTGGCGTACTACCACGACCACCCCGAGGAGATGCGGGCGGTCGAGGAAGAGCGCGAGCGCGTCCGTGAGATGGCCGAGAACGATTCGGGTATCGCCACCGGTCCCGAGGACGCCCCACAGTAGCGATGGGGGTTCGCTTCTTGCTTGACGAGGACACAGAGGCATCACTCGCGGATACGCTCTCACGCGCTGGCCACGACGTGGATCGCGTCGTTAACGTCGATACACTTGGAACTGGCGCGAAAGACCCGGAGGTCTTGCAGTACGCGGCCCGCACGAATCGCATCATCGTCACCCACGACGATGATTACGTGCAAGCTCCACGAGACGACCACGAGGACGTCTTTTACGCGCCTGAACAGCGCCTTTCCTCGCATAAACTATATCGCATCATCCAGTGCGTCCTGGAGTCCTACCCCGACCGCGACGCAATCCAGCCTGTCGTTTTCCTCACCACTGACTGGCTCTAAATGCGGCTGCGGTGGATCGGCCGGGGTGATGACACAGAATACCGTCAGCGGGCATCAAGCCAATCTCGTCGCTATCGACGATGATTCGGCTGCGGATGGGGCGGTTTGACCGCGCCACAAAGACAGCCAAGCCGATGCTGCCATCCAGCAAGAGACGCTTGGAACGTATGCGTCCTGAAACCGTAGGGCCACGCCGGGCCTGAAATCCCGTGGTGGGATTCCCGCGTCTTCAGGCGCGGGAGGGGGTCAATCGTAGTCTCCTGCCATTCTACTCGCCCTCTTTCAGAACCCCGTCTCGTACTTCGTCACGAACCGCGCGACGCCGAGCACCCACGCCACCAGCCAGCAGAGCACGTATCCGACGACGCCTGCGCGCAGGCGGAGCCGCCACGCGCTCATGTTCTCGTGAATCTCGTCTAAGTCGACGTCCTGGTCGGGGTCGTGGTAGAGGTTGTACTCGCGTTTCGCGCGCAGAATCGGGACGATGCCGGTGAGCGCGAACGCCAGCAGCGCGTACGCTTGCACGCCGAAGAACGCGTGCACGACGGCGAATCCGCCGAGCTGGTCGAACAGCGCGGGAATCATCCAGACGACGACGGGGACGGTGTTGAGCGTGAGCCCGAGGAAGATGTACGCGAGGTGGTGTCTGAGCGTCCCCCACGTGACGGTCTCGGCGTCGACGATGATCCACGCGCCGTAGAGGTAGCACGGGAAGCTCGCGGTGACCAGCATCGCGGCCACGCTCGCCACCGTCACGTCTGCGACCATAGCGGGAGGTTCGCGCGACGCGACTAAACGGGTTCGCTTCGTTCCCTCGACGCGGAAACCACGGGAGTGATTGACACAAGACGTTTACCGGTCTCGGCCGCAGGTTCGGCCATGTCCCCGACGCGAATCGCGGCAGTCGCCCTCCTCGTCGCCGTCGCGGGCTGTACGGGGCTCGCACCGACCGGTAGCGAGACGACGGTCTCGACGACTGCGCCGACGGCGACACCGACGGAGACGACCAGTGACACGACCGAACCGCACACGGGCGTCGGCACGTCACACGCCCCCGAACACCTCACAGTTCACGCTACTTCGGGCGTCGAGAACGTCTCCGTGACGCTGGCACCCGACGGCGACGCCGAGACCTACGACGTCCCCGCCGGTAACGAGGTCTCTCTCACGCGGGAGATACACGACCGCGGGCACGACGTGCGCGTGGTCGTCGAGCGCGGCAACGAGCCAGTCTTCGACAAGGCAATCCTCGCCTACGAGTCCGTCGACGTGACCGTCCACGAGAACGACACGAGCGTCGACTACGTCGTCGTGTAGGTCGGAAGCGTTTACCCGCTTCACGCGCAACTCCGAGGTGATGACTGACTCCAACGCCGGCGAGGGCGGCCAGCCTGCGCCGGACGAGGAGCCCGACGCCGAGACGCCGGCGGACCTCCGAGAACAGGTCGACTTCGAGGAGTTCGGCCCGAAGGAGATGGCCGAGCTGTCCGCCGAGGAGTGGGACGCCGCCTTCGACCCCGACACGTGGATTACGGGCGAACAGCTGCTCGACCGCGTGGAGGCCGACCTCCGGCACCGGGTCGCCACCCGCGACGTGTTCGCGGTGGTCGAACGCGACACCATCGACGGCGAACCCGTCGTGCTCGCGTACTCCGACGAGGGGTACGCGGTCGTCTACGCCGACGGCACCGTCGAAGGTAGCGGCACCGTCCTCCGGGACGTGAAACCGACGGTCGCGCTCTGCTCGATGGACGACTACGATGTCCCCGACGCACCCGAGAACGCCGGCCTCCCGGACCCGCAGGAGGTCCCCGAGGGGAGCGGCGGCCTCGGGACGACGCTGCTCCAGTACATCGGCCTCGCGCAGGTCGTCGTCGGCGTCCTCCTCGTGCTCTCGCCGCTCCTCTACGACCCGCTCGTGCGCGGGTGTCCGCCGGTCACCGGGTCGGCAGCACGCGCTTGCACAGTCGCCGGGACCACTCTGGAGCTCCACCCGCTCGGGAACTCCGCCATCATCGCCGTCATCGCGGGCGTCGGCTTCGTGTTGTTCGGCGCGCTGATGCTGGTCGTCGTCGCCAACGCCCGGCTGTCGGACCGCTTCCGCTCCGAGGAGTTCCGCAACCGGCTGCGTTCGGCGGGGCTCGGCGACGGCCAGCGGCCGTCGTTCGTCCCGGAAACGGACAGCCAGCGAGACCACTCCGACGCCCCCTGAACGCCGGTAGAACCGGCGTACGGCGCGTCTCGTCCCGCGCGGCCATCGGTGGGTTTATGCGGGAGCCATCCTGACTCACGACTGTATGAAGAGGCGGGACTTTCTGAAGATTGCGACCGGTTCGGCCGGCGGCGCTGCAGCCATCGGCGCAGCCGGCGCACGGTCGTCCTCCACGTCCGCCGCCGTCCAGGAGGGCGAAGGAAACAACACGACCTCCGGCAACGGCACGACCGGGAACGCCACGACGGACGGTAGCGGTTCCGGCGAGGGCGAAGAACTCCCGGGCGCGGGGACGACGAAGACGGTCGAGGTCGGCCCGAACGGCCAGAACGTCTTCGACCCCGAGACCGTCTACGTCCAGCGCGGCGCGACGGTCGAGTGGGTGTGGCGGTCGCCAGGCCACAACGTCCACGCGACCGACGTGCCGGAAGACGCCGACTGGGACGTCCAGACCGAAATCACCGGCCCCGAGTTCACGTACTCGTACACGTTCGACGGGCCGCTGGGCGAGTACCACTACGTCTGTGACCCCCACGAGGCGCTCGGGATGGTCGGCAACGTGGTCGTCAACGAGAGCGGACAGGCACCCGGCGGCGAAGGCGGTGAAGCCGAGCTCCACCCCGAAGAGATGGGCGTGCCGTTCCAGGCACACTTCGTGGGCATCGCGACCATCCTGATGATGATCGTGTCGCTCGTCTACGCCTTCTTCGTCCTCAAGTACGGCGAATCACAGAACGCGAGCGCACCCAACAAAGAATAAATGTCCTCGAAAGGCTCCAACTACGGCGACATCCACCGGTACGAGCCCGCCCGCGAGAGCACGGCAGCGACCATCGCTATCGTGTTGCTGACGTTCGTCGAGATCGCGTTCGTGGCCGTGTTCGCGTACGGCCTCATCACGGGCTGGGGCGTCGACCCGGTCGGGAACATGTACCTCGGGTTCCTCCTCGCGGCCATCTTCATCGACCTCTCGTTCGTCCTGCTCCTCTACCGCAAGGAGTTCCTGCCGGACGTGATGATCGTGAAGAAGCGCCGGCGCAAGTGGGAAGACCTCTACGTCCGCGAGGACCAGGTCGACGGCGAATCCGCGTTCGATGACGTCGGCGAACAGTTCAAGAAGGCAATCTACCCCTACTACGAGAAATAACTATGTCTGACAAGTACCCAGAGAGTTCGGGGCGTCGCCGCTTCGTGAAGGGCGTTGTCGGGAGCGCTGGCGTGGCCGGCATCGGTACGGCCGGCGTGGCCAGCCTCGACACCGTCACCAACCAGACGGGGACCGGCGGCGGCCAGACGACGTACTTCGGCGTCCAGAACACCGGCGGGCCGGCCCCGCGTGCGATGCCGATGGTTCCCATCGAAATCGACGACGAGGGGTACCTCCGCGGCGTCTACCCCGAGATTCAGGAAGTCGAACAGCAGGGCGAGACCGTTCAGGTCGCCCGCCAGGACCTCGGCGGCATCACGTACGAAGTCGACTGGTTCCAGTACTGCGGCATTCAGGACTACCAGGGGCTCCAGCCGAGCTACGAGGGCGACAACTACTTCCGGTACTCGGGCGGGTCGAGTGCCTACGAGTGGCAGCCCGGCTCGGGACAGGTCCACGTCGACGACTTCGAAGACTACGAGACGTGGGACAACCAGTACGGCGAAGCCGGCATCGGGAAGCCCGCGTCGGTGACGTGGCGCTCCCAGGAGACGGACAACTCGATTCCGGTGCAGGTCATCAGGAGCACGCTCCTCGAAGACGCCGTCGAGCAAGCAAGCGGCCAAGTCGGCGAGTGGCTCGACGCCGCTACCCAGGACGGCTTCATGGCGTTCCTCAACAAGTGCACGCACTACTGCTGTGTGCCCGGCTACCGGTCCTCGAACTACGAGGGTGCCGGGGACAAGATCTACTGTGCGTGCCACCAGTCCATCTACGACCCGTACAGCATCGTCAAGCGCAGTTTCACGGCGTACCCGCGCCCGGAGGACGGATAGATGAGCGTCGAACGCAAGGACGACCACGACCACGACGCCTGGCTCGAAGAGAAAGACCTCACGCCCATCGAACACACGTTCCTCGCGACGCTCGTCTGGCTCGACAAGCGGCTGCGGCTGGTCGACTACCTCGAACTGCTGGAGACGCTGTACTACCGCGTCAACCTCCAGATGCCGAAGAGCCACACCGAGCAGTACAACCTCGACAACAAGTTCTGGTACTGGTACCCCTTGTACTCGCTGGGGTTCTTCTCCACGCTGGCGTACGTCGTCGCGGCGATATCCGGCGCGTTGCTCGGGTTCTACTACTCGCCGTCCGCGGCCGCCGGCTCCGTCGACATCGAGGGCGCGACCGTCGCGTACAGCACGGTCGCCGCCATCATGACGGACCTGAACTTCGGGTTCTTCCTGCGGTCGCTGCACCGGTGGGCCGCGCAGGTGATGACCGCCGCGGTGTTCCTCCACATGCTGCGCGTCTACTTCACGGGCGCGTACAAGGAACCCCGCGAGGTCAACTGGATCATCGGCATCGTCCTGCTCAGCCTCACGATGGTCTTCGGGTACACGGGCTACCTGCTCCCGTGGGACCAGCTCGCGTTCTGGGCGGGACAGATCGGGGTCGAGATGAGCCTCTCGATTCCGCTCATCGGCGAATGGGTCGCACAGCTCGTGTTCGGCGGCTTCTCGCCGGGGCAGCCGACACTTCAGCGAATGTACATCCTCCACGTGTTCCTGCTCCCGTTCGTGGTGACGGCGGTCATCGCCATCCACCTCGGACTCGTCTGGATGCAGGGCATCGCGGAACCCCACTAAAACCATGGCAGACGACGAACACACCGACGACGCGGCTCGCACCGACGGCACGGGCATCGTTCCGCCGGACGACGAGACGCCGACGTGGCGCGAACGCAAGGAGCGCACGACCGGCCTCTCCCGGCTGACGTACGAGTACTTCGAGCGCTCCCGCCGCGAGGACCAGGACCTCCGCGAGGAGTCCGACTACGTCGAACGCGACGTGCTCGCGTTCCCGGTCTGGCCCCACGAACTCATCCGGAACCTCGCGCTCACGAGCTTCTTCGTCGGGATGATTTTCTTCCTGGCGTCGACGCTCCCGCCGCACCTCGGCGCGCCCGCGAACCCGAGCCAGACGCCGAGCATCATCCTGCCGGACTGGTACCTCTACTGGTCGTTCGGCCTGCTCAAGCTCGGTCCGCTGAACCCCGACCTCGCCATCCTCGGCGGGGAGAAGCTGATGGCCGACCGGACGTACGGCGTGCTCGCCAACCTCGTCGTCGTCGGGTTCATCGCCATCGTCCCGTTCCTCAACAAGGGGAGCGCGCGCCGGCCCGTCGAGCAGCCGTTCTGGGCGTCCGTCGGCGTGATGGGCGTCGTGTTCGCGGTGACCATCAGCGCGCTGTCGATGAAGAACCTGATTCCCATCGACTCGCACCTCCTGTTCGACCTGACGTTCCTCGTGCCGCCGATTGCGGGTGCCATCTCGTACGCCCTGCTGAAGACGATGCGCGAGGGGTACATGTACGATCTCAATCGCCGCTACTACAAGCTCCGGCCGCCGAAGTAACCGGCTTCGACCCGCGCCGACGTTCCTCACTTCTCCCGCCTCACACTCTCCTTCCCTCGTTCTCAGTGCGCCTGTTTCCCGTCGACCGCGACAGTGAAGTATCGGCCGCCCGTTCGTCCAGCTAATGGGTGACGACGAACGCGGCCGCGACGTGGTCGTGCCCGACCGGCTCTACAAGTCCGTGACAGTCTTCTCCACGCTGTTCGCCGTCGTGTCGGTCGTGCTCGGGTTCGTCGCGCTGGACACCGCGACGAACGCGGGACGGGCGGCACCCGAGGACGTGAACGTCGCGTTCGCGGCGCTCGGCGTCGGTCTCATCGCGGCGGGCGGCCTCGTGTACGCGTTCTCCTCGCGGTTCCGCGCCAGCGGAATGGCAAAGGATAAAGACAGCGGCGACGAACCTTCGGATAATGGCTGACGAGTTCGCGAAAGGGCTCGGCCTGTTGACGGGTGCGGGCCTCATCTGGATGGTGCTGGCTGGCTGGTACAAGACCCCGAGCTTCGCGGGTCCCCAGCTCACTGGCGCGCCGCCGAGCGACCTCTCGATGCTCGGCGAAGCCGCGCTGATACTACTGGAGTCGATGTTCTGGCTGGCCATCTTCGGCGCGCTCGTCTTCTGGGTGGGCGTGCCGCTCGGCCGCGAGCTGTACGCGAAGGTCAGCAGCGAGTAACCGCGCTCCTCCTCGCCGTCGTTTCTCCCGCCGCGTAGCGTCGCCGCCGCTCGTCGTCGCTCGTGTCGCTGCTGGCATCCACTACCACCTCGTGGTCGCTACCGAGATGTTCCCGGACCGCAGCGGAGCGTGCTCGTCGCTGGCGAGCGTCGACGGGTCGCGTCGCTGGAGAGAACTGGTGGGGCGACAGTGACACTGGACAGTTCGTTCGAAGCAGCGGAAAGTTCGAGCCGGGGCCGCCTCAGACGACCTGCATCCAGTACGGCTTGACGAGGAAGAAGACGCTGATGTAGGCCGCGTACATGAGCGTAATCGTCGCCGCGACGATGGCTCCTTTCGGGGCTTCCAGTTCGAGGCCTTCGCGGGCTTCGACTTTGCGGGCCTCGAATTCGAAGAAGTCGGCGAGGAGCGTGCCGACGGCGAGCGCGGACAACACGATTCCGCTGTGGTGGTGCAGCGTGAGGTAGTAGAAGCTCAACAGCACGACGCCCCACGTCGTGAAGGCGTGGAACGGGTGCCACGAGAGCGCGTCCGCGCCGTCCTCGGCCTGCCGCTCGTGGGCGGCGTGCGCGACGCGCCGGCTGACGAAGTTCAACACGACCATGAGCAACACGGCGTACTCGGCGTAGGGCGCGAGCACCGTGTCGAGTGGCCCGAAGAGCGTGACCGATGGAACTGCCATGCGCGAACGTCGGTCTGTCGCGGTATTATGTCTTTTCCAATACGCTCACTCGAAGCCGACGCCCCGCGACGCCGCGACGACCGCCACGGGGAACGGCTCCCCCCAGTCGAATTCGACGGGCGCGTGCGGGGCCGCGAACCCGTAATCGCGGCCGTCGACGAACAACGCGACGTCGGCTTCCTCCCGGACGACCGTGACGGAGGCGGGCGCGTCGAGCACCCACTCGACGCGTTCGACGCGGAACGGCGCGACGGGGACGACGGCGAGCGCGTCGGCGTCCGCGGACAGCAGTGGCCCGCTCGCGTCCGCTGCGTAACCGTGACTGCCGGCGGGCGTCGCGACGACGACGCCGTCCGCCCGCACTTCGTCGACGTCGCGGCCCTGCGTGGTGACCGCGTACTCGGAGATGCGCGCGGGCTCGTCGGTCACGAGCATCACGTCCGAGAGCGCGCGAACCGCCGTCTCGACGGCGCTAACCGCCATCGTCGGGCGGTCGTCGACCTCGTAGTCGCCGCTGGCGAGTGCGGCGAGCGCGTCCGGCAGGTCGTCGCGAGTGACGCCGCCGTACTCGCTGCCCGCGCTTACTGGGAGAACGGGCGCGCCGGACGCCGCGGCGAGTGCGTCGAGGAGCGCGTCCTCGCCGAGCGCCGCGATCACACCGGCGTCCGCGTCGCTGTCGAGCACCTCGTCGCCCACGACGGCTTCCCCGCCGGCGTCCCGCACGACGTCGGCGGCAGCCGTCGCTCCGTCGCCGAGAATGCCGACGCGCGTCACCGCGACACCCCACGCAGCATCGTCTCGCTCATCGTCGGAACGCGGGGCCGGCAGTCGCAAAAAGGCTACGGGCTTCCGGTGTTAGTACGGCCAGTCGCCGGTGATTTTCATCCCCTCCGCGAGGTCCTCGGCTTCGAGCGCGGCGGCGACGTCGGCCTCGCTGGCGTGCGCGACGGCGAACCCCTCGCTGGCGAGTTCGACCGCGAGCGCCGTGAGCAGGATGGCTTGCTCGCGGAACGTCCGCACTTCCAGTTTGTCGAGCGTGTCGGCGTGCGTGTGCCCCCAGCCGCGACCATCGCCGTCGGTCTGACTGGTGACGTGGTAGCCGGGGACGCCGTACTTCACGTACTCCCAGTGGTCGGAGTGTGGCCCCATCTCGGGCGTCAGCGAAATCGGGTGGTCGAAGCGGTCGGCGACCTCGCGGGCGGCGTCGCCGAGCGCGTCGAAGTGGTGCGTGTAGCACTCCAGCGTGCGGCCGGCGACGACGCCGTCGAGGTTCAACACGGCGCGGACGTGCTCGCGGTCCCGGTTCGCGGCGTCGTAGGCCGAGCCGACGAGCCCGACTTCTTCCGCGCCGAAGCAGACGAAGCGGACCTTCGTGTCGAGGTCGTCCTCGCGGTCGGCGAGCACGTGCGCGAGTTCGACGACCATCGCGGTTCCGGCCCCGTTGTCCATCGCGCCCTCGGCGATGTCGTGGGCGTCGACGTGGCTCGTCACGAGCAGTTCCTCGTCGGTGTCCGGGCCGAGCGTCGCGTGGACGTTCTGACTCGTCGCGTCGCCGACCTCGGCGCTCACGGAGACACCCACACGCTCGCCGTCGTGCTTCCGGGCGAGGCGCGCGCCGACCTCCTTGGAGACGCCGACCGCGGGAATCTCGCCGAGCGGCTGCTCCTCGGTGCCGACGCTCCCGGTCGGCGGCAGGCAGCCCTCCACGTGGTTCTTGTAGACAAACGCGGCGGCGCCCGCTTCGACGGCGTGGTAGTACTTCTCCCGGCGGTGGAGGTAGCGGTCGTACCAGCCGGGCACGTCGGAGGCCACCATCACGACCTTCCCGTCGAGGTCCGTCTCCTCGAAGTCGTTCGGGAGGCCGTAGCCGAGGTCGACGAACTCGCCCGCAACGTCGCCGTTCGGACTGCGCGGGAGCGCGATGCACTCCTCGTCGCCGTCGGGCGTCTCGACGGCGCTGTCGCCGCGCGTCCAGCCCTGAATCTCGAACTCGTCGAGGGAGGCATCCCCGCAGGCGGCCGCGAGCGCGTCCCGCGTCGCCTCGGCGGCTTCGCGCTCGCCCGGCGACCCCGCCATCCGGTCGCGCACGTCGACGAGCGTTTCGAGGTGCGTCCAGCCGGTCTCGCTGGTGAACACGTCGCCAATCCAGTCGTGCATGGCCGTACCGACGCCCACTACGCCGTAAGTCGTTTCGGAAGAAGAAACCCGGTAGAGCGCGCCGCCGCGCTACGGTCTCGCGTTCAGATGTCGTCCTCTTCTTTGAGCCCCTCGATGACGTCGTCGACGAGGGATTCGGCGTCGTCGTAGGGGAACTCGGCGCGGCTGGAGAGCTTCGTCGCCAGTTCCATCGCGGTGAAGGACTTGCCGCCGGCCTCGAACTTCGTCGAGGGGCCGTTCGGGAGCGCGGGCACGAGGCCCATCTGGTTCTTTACGGGGTAATCGGCACCCGAGAACGCGTCTAAGAGTTCCTTGCGGAGTTCGGTTTCGACATCTGCCATGTTCGCACGTGGACAGCGACCCGGCAAAAGGGTTCTGGAACCCTCGACTCGGCACGCGGAGTTTCTGCGCGCGTCGCGCTCGCTGCGGGTGCCGTGTCGCTTCCCACCCCGTTATCAACACCCCCACAGTTTCGGCTCCGGTTTGAAGGTAGTACCGACCCGACAAACGGGTATGCCCGTGGACGGCAGTGACCAGCGGCCCGCGTGCGACGCGTGGGACAACTCGCGCTGCGAGGGGACGGCGTACTGCCAGCCGCGGTGCCCGCGCGCGTTCGACGACGACGGCCAGCCCTACGTCGTGCGGCCGTTCACCGCCGACGACCGCACGCCACTCGTCGAGATGTACGACGCGATGAGTTTGGAGATGACGACGCTCGGCCTCCCGCCGCGTACCCGCGAGCGCATCGAACGGTGGCTGGACGGCCTCGCGGACGAGGGACTGAACCTGCTCGCGGTGGGCGACGACGGCGTTCGGGGGCACATCGCCGCGGCCCCCGCCGACGCCAGCGACCCCGAACTCGTGGTGTTCGTCCACCCCGACCACCGGGGCTGCGGCGTCGGCACGGAACTCCTCAAGCAGCTGGTCGCGTACGCCGACGCGGACGGCTGCGAGTCGCTCGTGTTGACCGTCGACGAGGACAACGAGCGCGCCGTCCACGTCTACGACAACCTCGGCTTCGACGTCACCGAGCGGCTCCGCGCGGAGGTGACGATGCAGTTGGACCTCGACGACCCGCTCGCGGCCCGAGTCAAACGACCGCCCGCGGACCGACGCGAGCACTGACGGTCGCGGCTCCGTCGGCGATTCGTCGGCCGGCCGGCAGGAGCCACAAACCAAAGTATTCAGTACCCGGTGTCACATAGCCCCGGACATGAACTCCGATGCAGACGAGCGGGTGACACGCCGCAGGTTCCTCCGGGCGGGTGCCGGTGCCGCCGCTGCGGGGGTCGCCGCAACCGGGACCGCCGCCGCACAGGAGGGCGAGGGCGGCCCGACGGTCGTCACGGTCGCACCGGGCGGGAGCCTCGCGTTCGACCCCGAAACCGCGTACGTCCAGCCGGGCGGCACCGTCCGCTGGGAGTGGGCGAGCGGCGGCCACAACGTCGTCCCGACGTCGATTCCCGAGGAAGCTTCCTGGGAGGGCCACGAACCGCTCGAAGACTCCGGATTCACCTACGAGCACACGTTCGAGGTCGAGGGCACCTACGAGTACGTCTGCACGCCCCACGCCGGTGCGGGGATGAAGGGCACCATCGAAGTCACGGAGAACCCGCCCGAACAGACCGGCTACCAGTCCATCCTCCCGGACAGCGCGAAGACCCTGGGCGTCGCCGCGACCGGGTCGATGGTCTCCGTGCTCGGCCTGACCTACCTCTTCATGCGGTACGGCGGCGACTACGAGGGCGACTTCGAGGCGTAACTTCTCAGACCGTCACCCACTCACGGCGGTCGTCACTGCGCCCGACGGCGTCCAGTAGCCGCTGCACAGCTAAGCCGTCCGCGAAGTCCGGCGCGAACTCGCCGTCGCCGGCGGCCGCGCCGAGGAACTCGCTGTTCTCGTGGACGAACGTGTGCTCCCACCCGAGCACGTGGCCGGGTGGCCACCAGTGCTCGCCGTAGGGGTCGTCCTCGTCGGTGACGAGTACCGTCTCGAAGCCGCGGCCGTCCCCGCGGCGGACCTCCAGTTCGTTGAGCCGTTCGAGGTCGAAGCGGACCGCGCCCTCGGAGCCGTCGATTTCGAACGTGTGGCCGTTCTTCCGGCCGGTCGCACACCGCGTCGCTTCGATGGACCCCATCGCGCCGTTCTCGAACTCCGCGTGCGCGGCGAACGCGTCGTCGACGGTGACGGGTCGCGCCTCGCTCTCGCCCTCGGGGACGCGCTCCTCGACGAACGTCTCGCGGTGCCCGCTGACGGCGTCGACGTCGCCGACCAGGTAGCGCGCGAGGTCGAAGCTGTGCGCGCCGAGGTCGCCGAGCGCGCCCGACCCCGCGGCGTCGGCATCCATCCGCCACGACCACGGCGCGTCGGCGTCGACCAGCCAGTCCTGAAGGTAACGGAAGCGCGCGTGGCGAATCTCGCCGAGCGCGCCGTCCTCGACGAGTCGTTTGGCGTACTGGACGGCGGGCACGAACCGATAGTTGAACCCGATGCCCGCGGTCGCGTCGCTCGCCGTGGCTGCCGCCGCCATCCGCTCGGCGTCCGCGACGGTCGGCGCGAGCGGCTTCTCGCAGAGCACGTGGACGTCGTTCTCCAGCGCCGCGATGGAGGGGTCGACGTGGACGTCGTTCGGGCCGAGGTTGTAGAAGACGTCGATGTCGTCGATTGCGTCCCGCCAGTCAGTCTCCACGCGGTCGAAGCCGAGGCGGTCGGCGGCCTCGCGGGCGGCGCTCTCGTCGCGCCCGACGAGCACGTCCAGCGAAACGTCGGGCGCGTCCGGGAAGAACTGCGGCAGCGTGCGGAGCGCGTTCGTGTGCGCGTCGCCCATGAACCCGTAGCCGAGCATGCCGACCGAGAGCGGTTCGTCGGTCACTGTGCTCCCCTCCGTGGGTCGCCGAACCCGGCGCTCGTGTCGCGTACTGTCACGTCCGCAGCGTTCACTCGATACCGGATAAGCGTTGTCGTGGGTCAGTACGCCTCGACGGCGAGTTCGACCGGCCGGCGCTCGCCTTCGAGGTCCGCGACGACGCGCTCGACGACGCGCTCGCCCTCCTCGACGACCTTGTTCACGACCTTGTCGACCACCCAGTCGAGGGACACCAGCCGCGGCAGGTCGAGCGCGCCGCGGGCGCTGTCCGTGTCGTACGTGACGACGAACGTCACCCGCGCCCCGTCCGCGGTCTCGGCGACCTCCCAGCGGCCGTGCGCGTCGATGCCGTCCACGAGCTTCCAGTCGATTTGTTCGGGTTCGGCCGTGCCGGTGACCCGCGAGCGCACCGCGTGCGTGAGTTTCCACCACGCGAACGTCAGCTCGTACTCGGTGCCCGCGCCGCCGCTCCCGTGCTGGGTGACCGACTGCAAGTGCTCGGAGTAGTCGGCGTACCGCGGGAAGTCGGCGACGAACGCGTACGCTTCCTCGACGGGGACGCGGACGTCCGTGCTCACCTCGACCGTGTTCACACGCTCCCTACGCCGTGCGGCGTCAAAGGTCTACTGCGGGTCTGCCTCGACCGCGGTGCTTGTATCCGTCCGGTGCCAACCCACGGCCATGACAGCACACGTCGCCGTGGTCGGTGGCGGGCCTGCGGGCCTGACCGCCGCCATCTACACCGCACGCGCCGGCCTCGACACGACCGTCTACGACGCCGGCGAGCCGATTCTCGCGCGCAACGCCCACCTCGAAAACGTCCCCGGGTTCCCCGCGGGCGTGAACGCGCGAACCTTCCTCGACGCCACCCGCCAGCAGGCCGAGAACGCGGGCGTGGAGTTCGTCGAGGCGCGCGTCGAGCACGTCACCGGCACCGACGACGACTTCCACGTCGAGACGGACGACGCCGGCACGGACGCCACGGACTTCGTGGTCGCGGCGTCGTGGCCCGACAGCTCCTACCTCGACGACTTCGAGCTGTCCCGCATCGACCGCGGGTCGAAGACGATGCTCGACGTCGACCAGTTCGGCCGCACCGACCTCGACGGCGTCTACGCCGCGGGCCGTGTCGCGCGCCAGTACCACCAGACCGTCGTCGCGGCCGGCCACGGCGCGACCGTCGGCCTCACCGTCATCGACGACAGCGACGTCCCCCACTACCACGACTGGGTCGCGCCCGAGGGCTACTTCACGGGCCGCGACCGCGACGTGCCGCCGGGCTGCGAGGAAATCGACGAGGCCGAACGCCGCGAGCGCGAGCAGGCGAGCCTGGACGCCCTCGCCGCGCTCTCCCCCACGGACCCGCCGACGATGCACCCGAGCGTCGAGGACGACGACTGACCAGCCTATTTATAGCCGGGAGCGCGAACCCCCTGTGAATGCTCTCCGGAGTGAACATCGCCCTCGGGGTCACGGGCAGCATCGCGGCGGTGAAGGTCGTGGAACTCGCCCACGAACTCCGCCGCCGCGGCGCGAGCGTGCGGGCCGTGATGACCGGGAGCGCACAGGGAATCATCCACCCGTGGGCCGTCGAGTTCGCCACGGACGAACCCGTCGTCACCGAGATTACGGGGAGCGTCGAGCACGTCGACCTCTGCGGGCGCGACGGCTGGGCGGACGTCTTCCTGATTGCGCCCGCGACCGCGAACACGGTCGGGAAAATCGCGGGCGCAATCGACGACACGCCCGTGACGACGTGTGCGACGACCGCGCTCGGAGCTGACGTCCCCGTCGTAATCGCGCCCGCGATGCACGAGCCGATGTACGACCACCCGGGCGTGCTGGACGCCATCGACCGCGTGGAGTCGTGGGGCGTCGACTTCGTGGACCCGCGCGTCGAGGAAGGCAAAGCCAAAATCGCGACCGAGGAAGCCATCGCCGTCGAGACGGCGCGTGCCGCCAGCGAGAACCCCCTAGCGGGTGAGCACGTCGTCGTCACCAGCGGCGCGACCAGCGAGCCAATCGACCCCGTGCGCGTGCTCACGAATCGCGCGTCTGGGCGGACGGGCCGCGCGGTCGCCGCGGGCTGTTACGTCGCCGGGGCCGACGTCACGCTCGTCCACCAGGGCGATGACGTCCCCTACGCCGACACGGTGCAGGTCGAGACCGCCGCGGAGATGCTGGCGGCGACCCGCGAGGCGTGCGCGGACGCCGACGCGCTCGTCTCCGCGGCCGCAGTCAGCGACTACACCGTCGACGCCAGCGAGGAGAAGATTCGCTCCGGCCAGGACCTCACGCTCGACCTCGAACCGACGCCGAAGCTCATCGACGAGGTCCGCGAGGCCTACCCCGATCTCACCATCGTCGGGTTCAAGGCCGAGACGTCCGGCGACGACGACGCGATGGTCGCCGCCGCGCGGAAGACGCTCGAACGCGCGGACCTTTCGTTCGTCGTCGCCAACGACGCCGGCGTGATGGGCGACGAGGACACTCGCGTGCTGTTCGTGACCCGCGAGGACGTCACCGAGTTCGTCGGCAGCAAGACCGCGCTCGGCCGCCGTGTCGCGGACGAACTCGCCGCGCGGGACTGACGGTTACCGGCCGTTCTCGCCGCCGGCTAGCGTGGGAAACCGAAGGTATCATCATACGGCGCACCCACTCGCCGAACACGACAAATGACGCTAGCTACGCGGCCGCAGTCGGCGCTGTGGCCCGAACCACGGGGGGTGACCTGATGGCTGGCGACGACCTGCTCGTCCCGGTCGACGACTCGGTGACACTCCGGAAGACGGTGGCGTACGTCGCCGAACGTGCCGCCGACGCCGACGGCCGGCCGACCCTGCACTTCGTCTACCCGGTGTCGGAACGCATCGACACCAGCGAGGAGGGCGCGGAAGCGACGGCCGCCGTGGAACTCCTCGACCGCATCGAAGTGTGGATCGAGGAGGACCTCGGCGACGCCGCCGACTCGGTCGACGTCGAGGCCGCCGTCGTCGGGCAGACGGAGTACCTCTTCAACCCCGGCGACTACGCCGACGTGCTCGCCGACTACGCGCGCCGCCACGGCGTCGGGACGGTCGTCCTCGACCCCGAGTACAACCCGCTCGGGATGGCCCCGCTGCTCCCGCCGCTGGAGGGCGAACTCGAATCCGCCGGCCTGACCGTCGAACTCGCGCCCGTCGAGCGGCCGACCCGCCGCAGCCCGCTCACGCGGACCGCCGGCCTCGGCCAGTTCGTCGTGTTGTTCTGCGCGACGTACGGGTTCTACCTGCTCGTATCGGGCACGCTGGCGACGTTCGACCTCGCGACCGGTGCCATCACCGCGGGCGTCGTCTCCGCGCTGTTGTGGCGCATCACGACGCGCGGCGAGGTCGAGGTGAGCAAGCTCGGCGGCCGGCTCGCGCGGTTCGCGCTCTACGTTCCCTTCCTGCTGTGGGAAATCGTGAAGGCGAACCTCGACATCGCGTACGTCGTCCTCCACCCGCGGCTCCCCATCGACCCGCGCGTCGTGGAGTTCGACGCCGCGGTGTGGTCGGCGCTCCCGGCGACGACGCTCGCGAACAGCATCACGCTCACGCCCGGGACGCTCACCGTCGACGTCACGCAACGCCACTTCACGGTGCACAGCCTCACGGCCGGTGCTCGCGACGACCTGCTGGACGGCGCGCTCGAACGCGCGGTTCGGTTCGTGTTCTACGGCCGGCGCGCCGCCCGCATCGCCAGCCCCGCCGAACGCGGCGCGCGCACCGACGACGAAACGGAGGATGAGAACGCGTGACGCTGCTCACCGACATCCTCTTCGGGGGCGCGGCGGCGTTCATCGTCGTCTCGCTGTCCATCCTCTACCGCGTCGTGCGCGGCCCGACGATGCAGGACCGCGTCATCGCGGTCAACGCCATCGGGACGAACATCGTCGTCATCATCGCGCTCGTCGCGGCGGCCACCGGGAACCCCTCGGCGCTGGACATCGCCATCGTCTACGCGCTGTTGAACTTCCTGATGAGCATCGCCATCTCGAAGTTCACCGTCGAACGGGGTGGTGTGCTGTGACGCCCCGCGAGATTGCGGTGCTCGCGCTCGTCGCGGGCGGCGCGTTCTTCGCGTTCGTCGCGGCCGTCGGACTGCTGCGGCTGCCCGACGTCTACACGCGCACCCACGGCGCCTCGAAGAGCGACACGCTCGGCGCTGGCCTCGCGCTCGCGGCGGTCGCCGTCACGTTCGGCTTCGACCTCTCCAGCGTGAAGGCCGCGCTGCTCGTCCTGTTCATGTTCGTTACGAACCCGACCGCGGCCCACGCTATCGCGCGCGCCGCCGAAGACCAGGGCATCGAACCGTGGACGACCGACGAGGGTGATAGCGAATGAACCTCGAACTCCCGCTCATCGCGTTCGTGCTCGCGTCCGCGCTGGCGACGGCTGTCCTACGGGACGTGCTCGCCGCAATCATCGCGTTCGCGACGTACAGCCTCGGCATCGCGGTCGTCTGGGTGGTGTTGCAGGCACCCGACGTCGGCCTCACGGAGGCCGCGGTCGGCGCTGGCGTCACCACTGTGTTGTTCCTCCTCACTATCGCGAAGACGGTGCGGCCGTCGGGCGACCGCGTGCTCGAACGCCTCGACGTGCCGGCGCTCGGCGTCGCCGTGCTGTTCGTCGCCGTGCTGGCGACCACGCTCGGCGCGCTCCCCGAAATCGGGGCCGCCGACACGACCGTCATCACGTCGGACGTCACGCAGTACTACCTCGAACACGCGTACAAGGAAGCGGGCGTGAAGAACGCCGTCACGGCCGTGCTCGCGGCCTACCGTGGGTTCGACACCCTCGGCGAGGCGGTCGTCGTCTACTCCGCGGGCGTCGGCCTGCTCGTCGTGCTCGGGAAGGAGGTGTTCGCATGAGCGAATCTCCCTCGGGAGCTGACCCCGAAGCGGCCGAGACGGCCGACGACCTGCAATCGTACGTCGAGAGCCCCATCATCATGGCGACGGTGCGCGTCGTCTCGCCGTTCGTATTCACGTACGGCCTCTACCTGATGTTCCACGGCGCGGACTCCTCCGGCGGCGGGTTCCAGGGCGGTGTCGTCGTCGCCACCGTGATGTTGATGCTCGGCATCGCGTTCGGCATCGACCCGCTCCGCGAGTGGGTCGGCGAAGCCACGCTCGTGCTCGTCGTCGCCGGCGGCGTCGCGGCGTTCGTCGCCATCGGCGTCGGCACGGTCGTCGCGGGCGGCGGCTTCCTCGACTACTCGGCGTACGGCATCCACCACGCCAGCAAGTACGGCATCGAAGTGGTGGAACTGTTCATCGGCGTCATCGTCGCGGGCACCATCACGGGCCTGTTCTTCGCCATCGACGCCGGCAAGGACGGAGGTGACAACGAATGATAGACCTACTCGTCACCCGGGACTACTACGTCGCGGCGTTCCTGCTGCTCGGCATCGGGACGTACGTGATGATAGCCGCCGGGAACTTCGTGAAGAAAGTCATCGGCATGAACATCTTCCAGACCGGCATCTTCCTGTTCTTCATCGCGTCGGCGTACCTCGACGGCGGCAGCCCGCCCGTGCTGACGGACATCGCACCGTACGTCAGCCCGCTGCCGCACGTGCTCATTCTCACCGCTATCGTCGTCGGCGTCGCGCTGACGGCGGTCGCGCTGGGGATGATCGTCCGCATCTACGCGGAGTACGGCACGCTCACCGAGGACACCCTCAAGGAGGTACGTGACAGTGAGTGACCTCGTCGCGCTCGCGGTCGCCGCACCCATCGTCGGGTCGCTCGTGGCGCTGGTCGCCGGCATCGCGCGCTCGAAGAGCGGCTGGCCGGTCGCGGTCGTCGCGTGCGCCGTCCAGCTCGTCGTCGCCGCACAGCTCGCAGCGACGGCGTTCACGGAGGGCACAATCGAGTACGTCGTCGGCGGCTTCGAAGCGCCGTACGGCATCGAACTCGTCGTCGACGGCCTGACCGCGACGATGATAGTTCTGATTGCGGTCGTCTCGCTGGGCGTGCTCGCGTACGCCCGCCGCGCGGGACCGCGGTCGAACCCGTTCTACGCGGTGTACATGCTGCTGGTCACCGGTCTGACCGGGATGAGCGTCACCGCCGACCTGTTCAACATGTACGTCTTCCTCGAAATCACGGGGCTGGCGGCGTACGCGCTCGTCGCCAGCGGCGACCGCGGCCGGTCGGCGGTCGCGGCGCTGAAGTACCTGCTCGTCGGCACCGTCGGCGCGTCGCTGTTCCTGCTCGGCGTCGGGTACGCGTACATCGACACCGGGACGTTGAACATGGCCGACCTCGCCGTGAAACTCGCCGAGAACGGCTACGACGCGACGCTCACGCAGGCGGCGTTCGCGTTCATCGTCGTCGGCCTGTTCATCAAGGTCGCGGTGTTCCCGCTGCACACGTGGCAGCCCGACGCCTACGCGGGCGCTCCCGACACCGTCAGCGCGCTCATCTCCGCGCTCGTCTCCACGATTGCGGCGTACGCGCTGCTGCGCGTCGTCTACACGGTGTTCGGCGCTGGGTTCGTCGACGCGAACCCGCTGGCGCACGCCATCCTCGTCGGCGGCGCCGTCGTCAGCATCGTCGCCGGCAGCCTGCTGGCGATCTCCCAGTCCGAAGTCAAGCGGATGCTGGCGTACTCGTCGGTCGCCCAGTTTGGCCTCGTGGTTGCCGCCATCTCCATCGGGAACGTCACTGCGCTCATGGGTGCGGCCGTCCACCTCGTCGGCCACGCCATCATGAAGGGTGGGCTGTTCCTCACCGCCGGGCTGGTCGCCACGGAGACCGGCGCGCGCCGCGTCGAGGAGTTCGACGGCCTCGTCCAACGCTCGCCGGTCGGCGCGGGCGTCTTCGGCGTGCTCGCGGTCGCGATGGTCGGCATCCCGCCGACAATCGGCTTCGCGGGCAAGTGGTACATCGCCGTCGGCGCCGCCGAAGCCGGCTCGTGGGCGCTGCTCGCCGTCATCGTCGGGAGCACGCTGCTCACGCTGGCGTACTTCGCACGGCTCGTCGAACGCATGTTCTTCCGCGAACCCAGCGTCGACCTCGAACCCGCCGTCGAGCGCGTCGACGCGCGTGCTGACGGCGGCGAGGGTGCGACCGGCGTCTCTCTCGGCATGCAGGCGACGGTCGTCGCCGCGGCCGTCCTCGCGGTCGCGCTCGGATTCGCGGTCTTCGGCTACAGTGACGCCCTTCAACCGACAATCGAGGCACTCCTCTCATGACCGAAATCACCTCCCTCCGGCCACTCGCTGCGGTGCTCGTGTCGGCGGTCGCGGTCGCGCCGATTCTGGCGTCCAACGGCCGCCCGAACGTCCGCGAAGCGTGGACGATGCTGGCGGCGCTGGCGAAGTTCGGGCTGGTGGCCAGCATGGTGCCGGCCGCGCTCGCCGGCGACGTCTACGTCACCGAACTCGGCCAGCTCGTCCCGTACGTCGAGTTCACGCTCCGGGCGGACTCGCTGGGCCTGCTGTTCGCGCTGCTGGCGAGCACCCTCTGGATCGTCACGAGCTTCTACAGCATGGGCTACATGCGGGGGCTCGACGAGGACCACCAGACGCGGTACTTCGCTGCGTTCGCCGGCAGCGTCTCCTCGGCAGTCGGCGTCGCGTTCGCGTCGAACCTCGTCGTGCTCTACGTGTTCTACGAACTGCTGACGGTCGCGACGTACCCGCTGGTCGCCCACGACGGCACCGACGAAGCGCGCGCCGCCGGCCGAAAGTACCTCGCGTACACGTTCGGCGGCGGCGTCGCCGTGCTCGCGGGCACGCTGCTGGTCTTCCACCTCACTGGAACGACGGCGTTCACGACCGGTGGCATCTCGCCGCTCGCGAACGCCGACCCGACGCTCGCTCGCGCGGCGTTCGCGCTGCTGGTCACCGGCTTCGGCGTGAAGGCCGCGCTGATGCCGCTGCACTCGTGGCTGCCGGACGCGATGGTCGCGCCGACGCCCGTCTCCGGGCTGCTGCACGCGGTCGCGGTCGTCAAATCCGGCGTCTTCGGCATCGCGCGCGTCCTCCTGGACGTTTTCGGCATCGACCTCGTCGCGGAACTCGGCGTCGGTGGCGTGCTCGCGGCGGTCGCCGCGTTCACGCTCGTCGTCGCCAGCGTCATCGCGCTCCGACAGGACCACCTCAAGCGCCGGCTCGCGTTCTCGACGATTAGCCAGCTCTCGTACATCGTCCTCGGCATCGCGGTCGCCGGGGCCGTCGGTCCCGGCGAGGCCGCGAAGTGGGCACTTATCGGTGGACTGCTGCACATCCCGGCGCACGCGTTCATGAAGCTCACGCTGTTCTTCTGCGCGGGCGCGGTCCACGTCGAGACCCACGTCGACTACATCTCGGAGATGGCCGGCATCGGCAAGCGGATGCCGCTCACGATGGGCGCGTTCGCGGTCGCCGCCGCCGGCATGGCGGGCATCCCGCTGATTGCGGGGTTCGTCAGCAAGTACTTCCTGCTGATTGGGACCGTCTCCAGCGGCAACCTCGTGTTCACCGGCGCGCTGTTGCTCTCGGGCATCCTGAACATCGCGTACTTCTGGCCGGTCGTCTACACCGCGTTCTTCGAGAGCGCGGAGGGCTCCGACGAGAAGCCGCTCGTCTCCGGGCCGCTCGGCGGTCGCTTCGGCGGCGAGGCCCGGGCTGACGGCGGGCACGACCACGGCCACGGCGCGTTCGAGCGCCGTGCGCCGAACGGCGCGGAGTCGACGTGGTTCATCCTCGGCCCGATTCTGTTCGCGGCCGCGGGCTCCGTCGTACTCGGCGTCGTCCCGGACACCGCGGTGTTCCTCCAGCTCGTCCGTGACGTCGCCGACGCCGCAGTGGGGGTGGTGGCCTGATGGACGCCATCGTGCCGCCGTTCGTCCCCGTGCTGCTGGCGGCGATACTGTTGCCGTTCCTCGGACGGCGGGTCGGTCACGCACTCGGTGCGCTCGCCAGCGCCGCCGTCGTCCCCTACGTCTGGCTCGTCTCCGACGGCGTCTACTTCCAGACGCAGCTGTTCGGGTTCGACGCCGTGCTGTTCAACGTCGACCCGTTCTCGACGCTGATGGGGCTCATCTTCGGGTTCATCGGCGCCGCGGGCGTGCTGTACTCGTACGCCAGCGACGCCGACAACCGCCAGACCGCGTTCGCGCTCGGCTACGTGGGCACGAGCCTCGGCGCCGTCTTCGGCGGCGACTGGCTCACGCTCATCTTCTTCTGGGAGCTGATGGCCGTCACCAGCACGCTGCTGGTGTGGCACTACGGCGGGAAGGCCGTCCGCGCGGGCTTCCGGTACGCGCTCGCGCACGGCATCGGCGGCACGCTCCTGCTCGGCGGCATCGTCTGGCACTTCGCCGAGACCGGGACGTTCCTGTTCGCCTCGGTCCCCGGCGGCCCCGAAACCGGCGGGCTCGCAGGGCCGGTCGCGCCCGTGCTCGGCGCAATCGGCATCGGCGTCAACGTCGGGTTCATCGGGCTGCACGCGTGGCTGCCCGACACCTACCCGCGCCCGCACGTCGCCGCCAGCGTCTTCCTCTGCGTGTTCACGACGAAGACCGGCGTCTACGGGATGTACCGCGTGTTCCCGCAGGACGGCAACGTCGCCGTCGCGTACATGGGCGGCTTCATGGCCGTCTTCGGCGCGACGATGGCGCTGTTCCAGAACGACATGCGCCGGCTGCTGTCCTACCACATCCAGTCGCAGGTCGGCTACATGGTCGCCGGCGTCGGCATCGGCTCGACGCTCGCCCAAGCCGGCGCGTTCGCGCACGTCTTCAACCACATCCTCTACAAGGGCCTGCTGTTCATGGTCGCCGGCGTCGTCGTCTACCGCACCGGCGAGGAGAGCCTGAAGAAGCTCGGCGGGCTCGCCCGCGAGATGCCGCTGACCGCCGCCGCGTTCACTATCGCGGCGCTCTCGATTGCGGGCTTCCCCGGGTTCAACGGCTTCGTCAGCAAGGGCATCGTCATCTCGGCGAGCCACTACGACTTCGTGAAGGGTCCGTTCTCGGTCGCCGGCTACACCAGCCTCGAGATTCTGCTGCTGGTCGGGGGCGTCGGGACGTTCATGTCGTTCATCAAGTTCGGCTACTACGCGTTCTTCCACGGCAGCTACGACGGCTCCGTGAAAGACGCCAACCGCGGCCAGTCGGTCGCGATGGTGACGGTGGCGGTGCTGTGTGTCGTCTACGGGCTCGCGCCGGACGCCCTGTTCGCCGTGCTGCCCTACGACGTCACCGACCACCACGTCGTCTCCCACGCCTACCACACCTACACCACGAGTCACATCCTCGAAGGCGTCGCGCTCGCTGCGGCGGGGCTGGTCGGCTTCGCGCTCGTGAAGAAGCCGCTCTCGAAGCTCGGCCGCGTCCCGGACGCCGACAACGCGTACAACCCACTGACGTTCTACGCCACCCGGTATCTCGTCGTCGGCGTCACCGAACTGTACGCCGCCGTCGACCGCGCCGCCGTCCGCACCGCCGATGCGACTGCGGCGGTCGTCACCGCGCCGGGCGCTGCCGCCGGGCGGCTCGTCGGCGAGGACCGCGTCTCGCTGCGCGCGGACATGAGCACGAGCATCCTGCTCGTCGTCGTGATGGTCGCCGTCGCGCTCGTGCTCGTGCTGTAACCCCCGCGAACCCCTCTCACGGTCGCGCTCGTTCCGTCACCTTTTATTCGCGGCACAAGTACTTCCTGCATGGATAGGCTCAAGCAGTCCCTGCTCGACGCGCCCATCATCGAGAAAGACGGCTACCACTACTTCGTCCACCCCATCAGCGACGGCGTCCCCATGCTGGAGCCGGAGCTGCTGCGGGAGATCGTCATCCGCATCATCCGGAAGGCCGAACTCGACGAGGTCGACAAGATTGTCACCCCGGCAGCGATGGGCATCCACATCTCCACGGCGGTGTCGCTGATGACCGACATCCCCATCGTCGTCATCCGCAAGCGCGAGTACGGCCTGCCCGGCGAGGTCGCGCTCAGCCAGCAGACCGGCTACTCGGAGAACGAGATGTACATCAACGACGTGGAGGCGGGCGACCGCGTGCTCGTCCTCGACGACGTGCTCTCGACGGGCGGCACCCTGCGCGCCATCACGGACGCCCTCGAACACATCGGCGCGGACGTCGCGGACGTCCTCGCGGTCATCAAGAAGGCCGGCCCGAACGAACTCGACGACACCGACACGGACGTGAAGACGCTCATCAACGTCGACGTCCAGGACGGCGACGTCGTCATCGTCGACGCCGAAGGCGACGACTGAGTCGACTGCCGGCGGAACTCGCAGCCTCGACGGAGCTTTTCCCGCTGCCGGTCCACTGTTCGCGTATGCCGTCTGCACTATTCGTCGTCAGCGAGGAAGGCTACTGGGGAGAGGAGTGCGTCGAACCGCTCACGACGCTCGACAGCGAGGGCTTCGAGATTACGGTCGCGACGCCGAGCGGGTCGCCGCCGGTGCTCGACGAGCGCTCCGCGGACCCCGAGAACGTCGGCGAGGAGACCGCCGAGTGGGTCCGCGACGTCCACGAGAACGACGAGCGCCTCAACAATCCGGTCTCGGTCGCGGAAGTCGAAGCCGCGGACTACGACGCGGTCGTCTTCCCCGGCGGCCACGGCACGGAGTGGGACGTGAATCAGGACGTCGACGCCCGCCGCCTCCTCCGAAACGCCGTGGAGGGCGACAGCGAGAAGGCGCTGGTCGTCTGCCACGCGGCGGGGATTCTCGCGTTCACCAGAGCCAGCGAGGCGCGCAGCGCCTCGGACCGAGCGAGCGGTGACCAACCGCGAGCCAGCGACAACGACTTCCTCGTCGCCGGCCGCGACGTCACCGGCTTCCCGAACGAGTGGGAGGAAGGCATCGTCGACGACCACGACCGGATGCCCGATGGCCGCAAGCTCCCCTACTGGGTCGAGGACGAAGTGAAGGCCGCCGGCGGGAACTGGGACGCCGAACTCGACGCCGACACCAGCGTCACCGTCGACGGCGACCTCCTCACCGCGCGCGGCCCCGGCTCCTCCAGCGCGGCCGCCCAGACCCTCCTCGACGAACTCGACGCGTAGCTGGGGGAGAACTCCCACACGGCGACCGAAACAGAACCCTTAACTGCGGCACCGCGCTACGAAGGAATGCAGCGGGATGGGATAGCCAGGAGATTCCGCCGGGCTCATAACCCGGAGATCGGTAGTTCAAATCTACTTCCCGCTACTTCTCTCAACGTCGCGCCGCGTAGCCCGGCGTTTCATCGCCAGGCGTGCCGCGACAACGTGCGTGTAGCGAAGTGGATTTGAACCCTGCCAGACGCAGCCGAGCGGAGTTCTCGTGAGTGAAGCGAGCGAGAGCACGCCAGAGCTTGCTCTGGCGGCGCGAGGACCGTCTGGCTCCGGTTCAAATCTACTTCCCGCTACTCCTCTAAAACTCACACTCCACAGCGTCGCCTCTCTGCGACGCGTCACGTGAGATTGTACGAAGTCGTGACGCCGTTTCTCCGCCCCCAGCAGTTCAACGCGCCAGTTTCTCGCCGAGCGCGTCGCGGTAGCGGGCGGCGAGTTCGCGGACGACGAAGCGGTCGCGCGGGTCGACGCCGAGCACGTGGAGGGTGGCGACGTAGACCGGGAGGCCGACGAGTACGCCGAGCGGGACAACGACGATGCCGTCGACGACTGTTCGAACTCCAGCGAGCACGGCGGTCATGACGACGCCGGCGGCGAGCGGCCGGAGGAATGTGGCGTCGAACGGCCACAGGCCCTCGAAGCGCCGGAGGAGTATTACTTGGATGCCGTTCTGGACGGCGATGGCCAGCGAGGTGCCGATTGCCGCGCCGACGAGCCCGAACTCCCGGACGAACAGGTAGGTGAGTGCGACGTTCAGCACGGCGAGCAGCCAGTCGAGGGCCATGCGGGCGTACTGGTGGTCGGTCATCATCAGCAGCCAGCCGGTCGCGCCGACGGCGCTCCCGACGAAGACGCCGCCGAGGTAGACCGAGAGCGGGACGTACCCGCGGACGTACGTCTCGCCGAACAGCGCGAGCAGCTCCCGCCCGAACACGAGTTGGACGGCGAGAATCGGGACGACCGTAGTCACGATGAGCCGTGTGACCGACGAGTAGACGGCGTTCAGGGTCACAGTGTCGTCCTCAGCGTAGAGCCGGGAGGCGACCGGCGGCAGTAGCTGGTTGAACGACAGTAGCGGAATCCACGCAATCGAGATGAGCACGAGCACGACGTTGTAGACGCCGGCCGCGACCGCGGTCAGCAGCGCGCCGACGAGGAGGACGTCGACGCGGTTCTGGAACACTTTCCCGAAGCTGCTCATCGCCACCGGGAGCGCGTGGTCGTAGAACCGGCGGGCTTCGCTGCGAGCGCCGCGTAGCGACGGTCGGATGCCGGTGACACGCGCGGTGACCGGGTAGCCGGCGACGACCACGACGAGCAGGCAGGCGACGAACGCGCCCGCGACGCCGACGACGGAGTAGCCGAGCGCGAGCGCCGCGAGCGCGCCGACGAGCCGCGTGGCTGGCCGCAGGAGCTTGTTGAACAAGACTTCGCCGCGCGCCGACCCGCCCGCGCGGAAGGTCGCGGCGTACACCATCACGAGGCCGAGGAGCACGACGAAGACGCCGAACAGCCGCATCGTCGCCGGGAACGCGGGGTGGTCGACGGTCGTCGCGTTAATCCACGGCGCGAGCACCCACACGCCCGCCGCGATGAGCGCACCGACACCGATGGTGGTGGCGTACGCGAGCCCAGTCACTCTGGACTGCTTCGCGGAGTCGTCCTCGGAGGCCGGGAGGTAGCGCTGGAGCGTGGGCACGCTGCCGAACGTGACGAGCCGGGAGAGCAGTTGGGCGATGCGCCACGCGAGCGCGTACACGCCGTACGCGACGGGGCCGAGGCCGCGCGCGAGCACGAACTCCGAAGCGGTAATCAGCGCGCGCTGCGCGGAGACGCCGCTGGAGGTCACGACCGCGCCGTGCACAATCGTCAGCAGCGCGTCGCGTTCGGCTTCCGGGACCTCCTCGTCGTCGTGCGCGCGGCTCATCGGTTACTCTCGGGGGGTGTCGTGTGTGAGCATTAAGCCGTTCGGTCGGCGAGAGGGGAGCGCAGAGAACGAACCCGAAAGCGTTTAGCGGCGGCTGCGTACGGTTTCACCGATGGAGTACGGCGTCGTCGTTCGCTGGTGGCTGCTCTACCAGGCGTTGCTGGTCGTCGGGCTGCCGTTCGCGGCGCGACTGCTGCCGGACGCCCCGGACCGCGGCGCGTCGCTGGCCGTGCCGACGGCCGTCGTGTTGGTGACGGTTCCGTCGCTGTGGGTCGGCCAACTGGCGTTCGGGCTGTGGGTGGTCGTCGGCGTCGCGGCGGCGGTGGTAGCCGCGTCGGCGTGGCTGGCGCGCGGCGGCGTCGACGTCCCGAAGCGCCCGCTCGCGGAAGTCGTGGCAGTGTTCACCGCAGCGTTCCTGTTCCTCATCGTAATTCGGGCGGCTGCGGACGGCGTCCACCCCTACGGGGGCGAGAAGTTCCTCGACTTCGGGCTGCTGCAGAGCCTGCTGCGCGCCGACCGGCTGCCGCCCCAGGACTTCTGGTTCGCGGGCGAGCGCGTCGTCTACTACTACGGCGGCCACCTGATGGCGTCGATGCTCGCGCTCTTGTCCGGAACGACCGGGCGGTTCGCCTACGACCCGGCGCTGGCGGGGTTCTACGCGATGGCAGTCACCGCCGCGTACGGGCTCGCGAGTACGATTACCGCGGGCCGGTTCGAGGGCAGTGAGCCCGTCGAGCGTTCGATAGCGCTCGGCGTCGCGGCGGTCGTCTTCGTCGTGTTGCTCGTGACGCTGGGCGTGCCGTGGTACTACCTCGCCGTGCCGGCGGCGTTCGCGGCCGCCGTGCTCGCGGGGTCGACGCGGGTCCGCGCGGGGATTCTGTCGGCGTTCGTCTACGGGTTCGCGAGCAACCTCGTGACGCCGGTGCGCCTGCTCGCGGGCACCTACGACGTGGTCCGGGAGGCGGTCGTCGCCGCGGGCATCAAGTCGAATCGTGCACCCGCGATTTCGCCCGCGGAGTTCGACATGTGGCACGCGAGCCGCGTCGTGGAGACGGGCATCAACGAGTTCCCGCTGTTCGCGTACCTGAACGGCGACCTGCACGCGCACATGATGAGCGTCGCCGTGCTATTCCTCGCGGTCGGCGTCGGGCTGGCGTACGCACGGACCCCCGAGTCGGAGCGCCGCCGACGACTCACGTTGCTGCTCGGCGCGTTCCCGGTCGCGGCGGCGACGATTCTCACGGTGAACACGTGGAGCTTCCCAGCCGTCGCCGGCGTTGCGATGCTGAGCGTCGCGCTCGCGGACGCCGACCCACGAACACTGCTGCCCGAGTCGGTCGCATGGCGGTTCGAGCGGTCGAGCGCGGCAGCGCGCGAGGTGCAGCGAGTCCTCCTCGGCGTCGCGGTCGCGATCACGGTCGCAGTGCTGGGGCTCGTCGTGGCGTGGCCGTTCGTTTCGAACGTCCTGCTCGCGGGTGCGAGCAACCAACACCCCGCGGCGTTCCCCGTGCCGACGCAGCTCGGCGCGTTCCTGCTCGTGCACGGCCTGTTCCTCGTCTCGTTCGGCGCGTACCTCGTCTCCCGGGTCGCGAGGGATGGCTCGGATTGGGCGGCCGCGGGCCTCGCCGCCCTCGCCGCGGTGCTGCTCGCCGCGACCGTCGACCCCGTGATTGCCGGCGTGCGCGTCGGCGTCGCCGCAGTCCTGCTCGCCGGCCCGATACTCGCGGGCGCGTGGCTGCTGCGGCGGCGCGATGCCGTCGGCTTCGAGGGCGTGCTCGTCGTCGCGGGCGCGGGCCTCGTGGTCCTCGTCGAGTACGTCTACGTCGCGGACGCCGCCTCCTACGAGCGCTTCAACACGATTTTCAAGGTGTACGCGCAGGTGTGGGCGCTCTGGTCGGTGCCGGCCGGCGTCGCGCTCGCCGCCCTCGCCGCGCGCACGCCCGACGCGTCGCGCCTGTGGTCGGTCGGCGGCACCGCGCTCGCCGTCCTGCTAGTCGTGTCGGCGGCCATCTACGGCGGGTTCGCGGTCGCCAGCCACGTCGACAGTTCGGACGACGCGACCCTCGACGCCTTCGAGTACGTCAACGACGAGCGCCCCGACGAGGGCGCCGCAATCGAGTGGCTGAACGAGAAGTCGGGTCAGCCGCACATCGTCTCCGCGCCGGGAACGTCGCCGTACTCGTGGCAGAACCCGGCGTCGAGTCTCACTGGAATCCCGACGGTCGCGGGCTGGTCGCACGCCGGCAACTACCACAGCGACTCCGCGTACCGGACGCGCGTCAGCGACGTCGGTGTGGTCTACGAGACCAGCGAAGCCGTCTCGCGGGCCATCGTTCTGCGGAAACACGACGTGCAGTACGTCTGGGTCGGGCCGGTCGAGCGCGAGCGCTATGACGTGCGCGTGACCGACGACGAACCGGGCATCAGCGTCGCGTTCACGAACGAGAACGTGACCGTCTACGAAGTCACGCAGTCCGAACTCGTCGAACAGTAGGCGTCGAAGTCGAGAATCAGACCGCGAGGTCGCCGGCGCGCTTGTGGACGGTGACGTCGTCGGCGTCGACGGTGTCGACGTCCAGCCAGTGCGGGATGAAGTTGCGCTTCTCGTAGTCCTCGAACTCGTCCTCGTCGCCGACGACACACCACAGCTGGACTTCGTCCGGGCCGTGCCAGTCGCCGTTGCGCGTCACCTGGAAGAGGACCTTCTCCTCGCCGTCGTACTCGATGACGCCGTCACGGCGCACGCCGGGGTCGCCGTGGATGATGAGTCGCTTCATGGCTGCGGCTTCGGAGGGTGGCGGATTAAACGCTTCGAAGCCGGCCGTCACGCGTCCGCGGCGAGCGCGGCCCCCAGCCAGTACGCGGGCAGCCCGAAGACGGCGAGCAGGACGACCCACGCGACGAGCAGGAACCAGAACAGCGCGCCCGGCCCGAGCAGCGCCACGACCCCAGCGAGCGGGGCGACGACGGCGACGAGCGGGACGACGGCCGTCCTGATTCTCCCCCACTCGCTCGCGCGCTCGGTTCTGGTCGCGCCGACGACGGCGAACGTCCAGACGTGCGCGGCGAGCAGGCCCGCCGAGAGCGCGCGGCCGACGGTCCACGACGCGACTTCGGGGTGGGTGTACGCGCCGACGACGGCACCGAGCACACCGAGCGCGAGCGCCGTCCCGACTGCGGCGGCTGTGAGCACGCGCGTATCGTCGAGCCGGCCGCTCGCAGTGAGCGCGCCGACGGCGACTGCCGTGAGCGCGGTGCACAGCGCGGTCGTCCCGACGAGCGGGAAGTACGCGTTCACGGTGCCGCCGACGAACGCGACGAGAGCGACCAGCGTGCCGGCTGCTGCGAACGCCACGCCGACGCGCTCGGTGTCGTCGGGCGTACCGACGCGGTCGACGAGTGCGCCGAACCCGCGGAGGAGGCCCGCGAGTACGACGACCGGGACGGCGAGCACGAGCGCGGCATTCGCGAGCAAGCCGGGGAGCACCTCGACGCCGATTGCGACTTCAGTTGCGACCGTCGAGACGACGCCACCGTCCGGCGCGAACGCGACGAAGTCGTCGTCGACGGAGTCGCCGGCCCGCCACGTCGCGACCGCGTCGCCGCTCGCGCCCGCGGTGATTGTGTAGCCGTCGGGCGCGTGCAGGCGGACGGTGTCGGTGTCTACTTCCCAGCCGGTCGGCGTGTCGCGGAGTGCGTCCGCGAGCACGACGCCGCCGACGGACGTGTGCCCGAAGTCGGGGTCGGTGTACGTGATGCTGACGCGGGAGCCGTCGACAGAGAGGGTAGCGGCCTCGGGGACGGGCGCGAGTCCGTCGGCCTCGCTGGCGAGCGCAGTCACGACCGCGTCGGAGTGGTTCGCGACGCGCGCCGCGCCGTCGCCAGCCAGCTCGTTCTCGACGACGACGCGTGCGCTCCCGTTCGCACGAACGTGGACGTCCAGCGAGGATTCGACGACGGTGACCGGTTCGCCGGCCGCGTCGGCGGCGGACTCGAACGATTCGCCGCACGCGCCACAGACGTCCTCGGGCGGCGGTGTGGCCGCGGTGCCACCAGCGACGAGCGCGAGCACGACGACGAGCGCGACTACGGGGAGGGCGACCGTGCGACGCGGGGCCATAGTCGAGCCGTGGCGAGCGGCGAGCAAAAACCTGTGTGTGCGCTGGGGGGTTCCGTCCCCGAAACCAAACGGATTTTAAGCGGCCACGTGTAACCGAGAGACAACAGAGCTGATTTAGCCTATGGAGATGCCACGCCGATTCAACAGCTACTGCCCGCACTGTGACGAACACAACCAAATCGAGGTCGAGAAGGTCCGAACCGGCCGCTCGTCCGGCATGAAGTGGGACGCTCGCCGCACCAAGCGCGCGAACGCCTCTATCGGGAACCACGGTCGGTTCTCGAAGGTGCCGGTCGGCAACAAGCCGACGAAGAAGACGGACCTCAAGTACCGCTGCAACGAGTGCGGGAACGCTCACCTCCGCGAGGGATGGCGCACCGGCCGTCTCGTCTTCCAGGACTAACGATGGCGGGAGGATTCTTCAAAGTCGAATGTCCGGATTGCGAGAACGAACAAATCGTCTTCGGTAAGGCCTCCTCGGAGGTCGCCTGCGCCGTCTGCGGAACGACGCTCGCGCGTCCGACCGGCGGCGAGGCGGAGTTCGCCGGTGAGGTCGTCGAAACCGTCGAGGCCAGATGAAGTACGTCGGCTGGCCCGAGGAGGGCGAACTCGTCGTCGGCAAGGTCGACGACATCGAGGACTTCGGCGTGTTCGTCGACCTCGAAGAGTACGAGGACAAGCGCGGCCTCGTACACGTCAGCGAAGTGGCCAGCGGCTGGATTAAGAACGTTCGCGACCACGTCAACGAGGACCAGACAGTCGTCGCGAAGGTGCTGGACGTCGACGAGTCCGCCCAGCAGATCGACCTCTCGCTGAAGGACGTCAACGACCACCAGCGCTCGGACAAGATTCAGGAGTGGAAGAACGAGCAGAAGGCCGACAAGTGGCTGACGCTGGCGTTCGGCGAGGACATGGACGACGACCAGTTCCGCCGCATCGCCAACGAACTCCTCTCGGAGTTCGGCAGCCTCTACGAGGGGTTCGAGCAGGCCGCGATTCACGGCTACGAGGCCCTCGAAAAGACGGACCTCGACGACGACGAGCAGGACGCCATCGTCGAGACCGCACGCGAGAACGTCTCCGTGCCCTACGTCACGGTCACGGGCTACGTGACGTTGACGTCGCCCGACCCTGATGGCGTCGACGACGTGAAGGAAGCCCTGCAGGCCGCCGAGGGGAACGGCAAAGTCCCCGACGAGGCCGACCTCGAAGTGACGTACGTCGGCGCGCCCGAGTACCGCGTTCGGGTGCAAGCGCCGAACTACAAGACCGCCGAGGACCAGTTGGAAGCCGCCGGCGCTCGCGCCGTCGAGGAAATCGACGCGCAGGGTGGCGACGGGAACTTCCACCGCGAGCGCCAGCTCGAAGAGGAATGAAGTCAGACATCCGGGTGTGTTCGGCGTGGCGTGACCGCCACAGCCGCCCGGTGTACACGCTTTCTGCGGAGTGTCCCGACTGTGGGGCCGACGCCGTCAACAGCGCGCCAGCGCCGTTCGACCCGGAGGACCCCCACGGGCGCTACCGACGCGCTCTTAAGGAACGCAGCCGCCCCTAGGGTATGGACGAAATCGACATCGCGTGGGAATCCGAGCCGGAGCTGGACGACCCCGTGTTCGTCGAAGGACTGCCCGGCGTCGGGCACGTCGGGAAGCTGGTCGCCGAGCACGTCGTCGAGGAGGCGGACAGCGAACTCGTCGCGCGCGTGCACAGCGAGCACTTCCCGCCGCAGGTCACGGTCGGAGACGACAGCGTCGCGGCGCTCGCGCACGCCGAGATTCACGCCGTCGACACGGAGGGCCGGGACCTCCTCGTGCTCACGGGCAACCACCAGGCTCAGGACAACGTCGGCCACTACCGCGTCACCGAGGCGTTCCTCGACGTCGCCGAGAAGTTCGGCACGAGCGCGGTGTACGCGCTCGGCGGCGTCCCGACGGGTGAACTCGTCGAGGAGCACGACGTCATCGGGGCCGTCTCCGCAGACGACCTCAAGCAGCGCCTCGAAGAAGCGGGCGTGGAGTTCCGCAGCGAGGAGCCCGCGGGCGGCATCGTCGGCTCCAGCGGCCTGCTGCTCGGCCTGGGCGGCCGCCGCGGCTTCGGCGCCGCCTGCTTGATGGGCGAGACGTCGGGCTATCTCGTAGACCCGAAGGCGGCGAAGGCCGTGCTCGCGGTGCTGGAAGATCTGCTCGGCTTCGACCTCGACGAGGAAGCCCTCGACGACCGCGCCGAGGAGATGGAGGAAGTCGTCGGTCGCCTCCGCGAGATGGAAGAGGGCCCGAGCCCCGGCGGCGAGGAAGACCTCCGGTACATCGGCTAACGGCGACCCGACTGTTCCTGTTTGCTCGCGGACCGCTGGACCTAACCCCGCGTAGTGCCGACTGGGGGTCGTGAGCGACACTCCGTCGTGGCTGGTGTTCGGCGAGCGCGCCGCGTACCTGCCGGAGGCGGACGCGCTCGTGCTCGCAGACGTTCACGTCGGCCGTGACGCTACGTCCGATGTCTCCCTGCCGCTGGGCGAGCGCACGGACCTCGTCAAGCGCCTCGACGCCTTACTGGGCGAGTTCGAGCCGGCGACCGTCGTGGTCGCGGGCGACCTCCTGCACGTCCACGGGACCGTCCCCGACGGCGTCCGCGGCACCGTCGACGCCATCGAGACGGCCGTCCGTGGAGCAGACGCCACCTTCCGCGTCGTCCGCGGGAACCACGACGCGATGCTGGACTCCGTCGGCATCGACGCCGAAGAGTCGGTCGTGCTCGCAGACGGTACCGCGGTCTGGCACGGCCACGACGACCCGCCCGTGGACGCCGGGCGCTACGTCGTCGGCCACGAACACCCGGCGGTCGAAATCGAGGGGACGCGCCACCCGTGTTTCCTCTACGGCCCGCGCCAGCACGGGGGCAGCGACGTCGTCGTGCTTCCCGCGTTCACGCGACTCGCCCCGGGGACGCTCGTGAACGGACTCCGGCGCGACGACTCGCTGTCCTCGATGCTCTCGGACCCGGACGGCTTCCGGCCCGTCGTCGTCAGCGAGGGGGAGACGCTGGCGTTCCCCGCGCTCGGCGACCTGCGCGGCCTACTGTAAGTCCGCGCTGACCGCGTCGGCTGCCGCTTTTCCGCCCTCCAGCGCGCCGTTGATGGAGGAGTCGTGCGTGTAGTCGCCCGCGAGGTAGACCGCGCCGTCGGGCGCGCGGACGTCCGGGAGGTCCTCGTGGATGCCGGGCGGCTGCGCGAACTGCGCGAACGGGAGGCGGTCGGTGCGCAGCAACTCGAAGTCGCCCAGCGACGCCGCCGGGTACCACGCGGAGACCGTCTCGCGCGTCCGGGTTTCGAGGTCGCCGTCGGATTCGATGCGGACGTCGTCGCCGGCATCCTCGTGGCCGACCGTCGTCGCGGCGACGAGCGCCCGGTCGTCGGGTGCGTACTCGGAGGCGACGCCGGACAGCGGCGCGACCGTCGTCGGCACCTCGCCGCCCGCGTTCAGGTGGATGCGGTCGCTGTCCGCGAGCGGGTGGCCAGACTGCACCGCGAAGTACTGGGTGACGCAGCCGCGGCCGTCGGTTGGAATTGCGTCGACGCCCGTGAGGTCGCGGCTGGACTTCGGATCCGCGGCGACCACGACCGCGTCGGCTTCGACGGTCTCGCCGGGAATCTGGACGTCGACCGTGGCGTTCCCCGGGGCGATTTCCTCGACTGGCGTCTCCGTGACGATTCGCGCGTCCTGCGTGATTGCGCGATCCGCGAGCTGGTCCGAAAGTTCGCCCATCCCACCTGCTGGCACGACTGTCTTCCCCTCCGAGAGCATCTTGAACGTGAACTCGAAGACGCGCTTGGACGTGTCGAGGTCGCGGTCGAGCGTGATGCCGCCGTAGAACGGCCGCACGAACCGCTCGACGTACCGCTCGGAAAAACCGTACGTGTAGAGGTGCTGCTCGATGGTGGCGTCCGGCTCGGCGAAGATTTCGTCGACGGACTTCGCTCTGAGGTCCGCGCGCAGCCGGAGCGTGCGGAGTTTGTCCATCGTCGAAATCTCGGCGTTGAACAGCGTCTGCGTGAGCGTACTTGGCTCCCGCAGCGGGTCCGCCAGCACGGAGCGCTGGTCGTCGCGACAGATGGTCGCGCCCGCGGAGAACGCGCGCAGGTCCAGCGCGCCGAAGTCCAGTTCCCGCCGCGCCGCGGGGTACGCGGTGAACAACACCTGGAAGCCGCGGTCGAAAATGTAGCCGTCGCCGCGCCGCGAGCGCACGCGCCCGCCGACGTCCTCGTTGCGCTCGAACAGCGTCACGTCGAAGCCGTCCGCGGCGAGGCGGCGCGCCGCCGTGAGCCCGGCGAGCCCGCCACCGACGACCACGACCCGAGAGTCAGACATACCTGACTGTTCGCCCGCGGGCGACAAGAACGTGCGGGCTTCAGGGGGCAGCCGCGCCAGAAGGACAGGGCTTTTCGCGCCCGCTACGAAGGCCCGCACATGGAGACGACGCCGGCGTTCGAGGGGCTTCGGTGCGTAGACTGCGAGGAGACGTTCGACCCGGAGACGGCGACCCACCGCTGTCCGGACTGCGGGGGCATCCTCGACCCGACCTACGACTACGACAGCCTCGACGTGACCCGGGAGACCTTCGAGTCGCGGCGCTTCGACTCGATGTGGCGCTACGAGGAACTGCTGCCGTTCTCGCGGAATTCGGCGATTTCGATGGACGAGGGCGCGACGGCGCTCGTGTCGTGCCCGACGCTCGCCGACGAGATGGGCGTCGGCGAGGTGTACGTCAAAGACGAGGGGCGCAACCCGACGGGGACGTTCAAGGACCGCGGACAGACGGTCGCCGTGACCGCCGCCGACCAGCACGGCGCTAGCGACGTGGCGCTCGTGTCCGCCGGGAACGCCGGCCAGTCGGCGGCCGCGTACGCGGGCCGCGCGGGCATCGACTCGCACGTCTTCCTGCCGTCGCGGTCCGGCTTCGCGAACAAGGCGATGGTGAACGTCCACGGCGGCGACATGACCATCGTGGAGGGCCGCATCGGGGACGCGGGCGCGGCCTTCGACGACGCGATGGACGAGTACGACGACTGGTATTCAGTGCGGACGTTCGAGACGCCGTACCGCCACGAGGGCAAGAAGACGATGTACTACGAGACCGCCGAACAGCTCGACTGGGAAACCCCCGACCACGTCGTCTATCCGACCGGCGGCGGCGTCGGCCTCGTCGGCATGCACAAAGCGGCGAAGGAGCTCCGCGACCTCGGGCTCACCGACGCCCTGCCGAAGCTGTACGCCGCGCAGGCGGAGGGCTGCGCGCCCATCGTGCGCGCGTTCCAGGAGGGCCGCGACGTCCACGAGCCGTGGGACACGCCGGACACCATCTGTGGCGGCATCGAGATTCCGGACCCGGGTGCCAGCCCGCTCGTACTGGAGGCGCTCCGCGAGAGCGACGGCGGCGCGGTCGCGACCAGCGACGAGGAGATTCTGGACGCCGCGACGCTCGTCGCCAAACACGAGGGCGTCGAGATGGGCGCGACGTGTGCGGCCGCGGCGTCCGGCGCGTCCGCGCTCGCCGACGACGGCGCGTTCGGCGAGGACGACACGGTCGTCGTCCTGAACACGGGCAGCGCCAACAAGGACGCCGACGTGCTCCGCTCGCACCTGATGAGCAAGGGCATCTGAGGACACGACCATCGATTGACACGTCTGCGAATGCAGCTACATCAACGCCCGAACTGGACGGTTCTATACCGCTGTCGGCGGCTCGTTGACGGGAAGCGCGGCTATTAGAGCGAAATTTTAATAGGTATTGGGGAAGTTCACCGGTACGTATGTCAAATCAGCAATCACGCAGGCGGTTCCTCCAGGCGACCGGTCTCACCGGCATCGCCGCACTCGCTGGCTGTCTCGGCGGTGGCGGCGACGACGGCACGCGCCTCTCGTGGCACGCCGGCGGCCAGGGCGGGACGTACTTCCCGCTCTCGAACGAGTTCAAGACGGTCGTCGAGGACAACAGCGACTACACGCTGAACGTCCAGTCCACGGGCGCCAGCGTCGAGAACGTCGGCAGCCTCGCGGACACGGACGCCGACTTCGCGCTCATCCAGAACGACATCGCGTACTTCGCGAAGAACGGCACCGGCATCGACGCCTTCCAGGACGACCCCGTCGAGAACCTGATGGGCGTCGCGACGCTGTACCCCGAGACCATCACGCTCGTCACGCTCCAGAGCACGGGCATCGAGACCGTCGACGACCTCTCGGGTGCGACCGTCAACACCGGCGACCTCGGCTCCGGCACGCAGGTCAACGCGCTCCAGATTCTGGACGCCGTCGGCGTCACGGATTTCGAGGAGCAGAACGCCTCGTTCTCGCAGGCCGCCGACCAGCTCCGGAACGGCGACATCGACGCCGCGTTCGTCGTCGGCGGCTGGCCGGTCGGCGCCATCGAGGACCTCGCGAACACGAACGAACTCAACATCGTCCCCATCGCCGGCGACAACCGCGAAGCCGTGAAGGACGCGGCGTCGTGGTTCGCCGACGACACCATCCCCGGCGGCACGTACTCCGGCGTCAGCGAGGACGTCGAGACGGTCTCCGTGCAGGCGATGATTGCGACCAACGACAGCGTCGACGACAGCACCGTCGAGGCGGTCACCGCGGCCATCTTCGACAACGTCGACGACCTCACCATCAAGACGGACTTCATCAGCGCGGACAGCGCCCAGGACGGGATGTCCATCGAACTCCATCCCGGCGCGGCCGCGTACTTCGAGGAGTAACACTCAACACGCGGCGGCCGACCGCCGCCGCTTCGAACCGCGTTCCACTCGTCACACACCCAAACAGATGACACTACAGACGCCCCCATGAGGGGGGCTCGCGTCGCCGTCCTCGTCGTCGCCGTCCTCGCCGTCACCTCGGTTTCGGCAGCCGCAGCCACGCCCGGCGAGACCGCGCTCGTCGTCGAGGACACCGAGACCGGCGAACAGTACCTCGACGTGCCCGTCGAGGAGGGCACCACGGTCGCGCTCGAATACACGCACAGCGTCGAGAAGACCCGCGTGTACGACGGCTACACGGTCCGCGGCGACCGCCTGGAGATGACTCGCATGGAGTTCGAGTCCTACGGCTGGGGGTTGCCCAGCGGCGCGAACGTCACCCGGGAGAACGGCACCTTCGTCTACGACCCACCCGGGAGTACCACGCGGCTGACGGTCGCTCCGGGCCGCGTGGCGAAGCACAAGCTTCACGTCGGCGCTGAAACCTACGACCTCGTAGCGCGGACGAACGCCGAATCGGTCGACATCCACGTCGTCCACCGTTCGGTGTTGGCGGACGTACTCGACAGCATCCATGTCTGAACAACCAACCGACTCCCCGGCAGAGGACGCCGAATCAGTACTTCAGGAGATAGAGCGAAAACGCAGCCTACAGGGGCCGGCAGTGGTCGCGGTCGCCATCATCGGCATCTCCTTTTCCATCTTCCAGATGTGGCTCGCGGCGCGCGGGTCAGAGCTCTCGATTACGCTCCCCGTAATCGGCGAGTTCGTGCTCGCCCAGCTCCAACTCCTCCAGATTAACGCAGTCCACGTGGCGTTCGCGCTCGTGCTCACGTTCCTGTTGTACCCCGTGAGCACGGGCGACGGCCCGGTCGCGCGACGGTGTGTCGCGCTCGCCGCGGCCCTCGACGACCGGCTCGGCGAATCCCACCCGGTGACGCGGGCCGTTCGCCGCGTCGGCGCGTTCCTGAAGTGGGCGGGCGTCGACCCCGACCTCGACCGCGTGGCACCCATCGACGTCGTCTTCGCGGCGGTTTCGGCGCTCACCGCGACGTACTTCATCACCGACTTCGCCGAGATTCAGGAGATGCGGCGGTTCGGGCTCGAAGCCGGCCGGCCCGCCCCCGACGTGTGGCTGGGCTACCTCGACGTGCTCAGCTTCGTGGTGGATCCGCTGGCCTCCGTGCTCGAACCGCTGGCGTTCCTGCTCGGCCCGCTCGCCGACACGTCCTACGCGTTCGTGCTGGGCGTCGTCGGCGTCCTGCTCGTGCTGGAGGCGACCCGGCGCGCCATCAGCCTCTGGCTGATGGTCATCGTCGCGCTGTTCGTCGTCTACGCGCGCTTCGGGTTCTACATCCCGCAGGACGCCGCGTACATCGGCGTGCTCTCGATTCCGTCGTTCTCGTGGCCGGACATCGTCCAGAACCTCTGGTACAACACCGAGAACGGCGTGTTCGGGATTCCGGTCACGGTCTCCGTGCAGTTCATCTACATCTTCATCCTCTTTGGCGCGTTTCTGGAGATGTCCGGTGCCGGCCAGTGGTTCATCGACCTCGCGTACGGTGCCACCGGCACGCGGAAGGGCGGCCCGGCGAAGGCGTCCATCCTCGCCTCCGGCTTCATGGGAACCATCTCCGGCTCCTCCATCGCGAACACGGTGACCACGGGCGCGTTCACGATTCCGCTGATGAAGCGCTCGGGCTACCGCCCCGAGTTTGCGGGCGGCGTCGAAGCCTCCGCGTCCTCGGGCGGCCAGATTCTCCCGCCCGTGATGGGGGCTGCGGCGTTCCTCATCGTCCAGTACACGGGTACGCCGTTCGCCGACGTCATCGTCGCGGCCGCCATCCCCGCCGTCGTGTTCTTCTTCGGCGTCTGGGTGATGGTCCACTTCGAGGCGGTCAAACAGGGCATCGGCGGGCTCGACAAGTCCGAACTCGTGGACATCCGCTCGCACCTCTGGTCCGGGTGGTTCTACCTCCTGCCGCTGGGCCTGCTGCTGTACTACCTCATCATCGAGCGGCTGTCGGTCGCGCGGTCGGCGTGGTTCACGGTCGTCGCCATCGGCGCGCTGCTCGCGCTCGTGGCTGCGTACGGCGACGAGACGCGCGGCCTGCTCGCCGGCGTCTTCACGCTGCTGGTCGGCGGGACGTTCCTCTCGGAACTGCTCGTCGGTGGCAGCATCGTCGCGGCGCTGACCGGCGGCGGCACCGGCGCGCAGTCTGCCGCCGTGGCGTTCTCCGCGGTGCTCGGCGACGTCGGCTGGCTCGCAATCGCGGCCGGGACAATCACGATGCTGGTACGGCCTGGCCTCGACGCGACCGTGCTGAACTACGACGAAGCCGTCGACGACGCCGCGGAGATGACCGCGAGCGCCATCAACCTCCCCGGACTCGCGTCGAACGCGCTCTACCGCTACGGCGTCTTCGTCGGGAAGTCCATGGAGGACGGCGCGCGCACGGCCGTCCCCGTCGTCGTCGCCGTCGCGGCCGCCGGCATCATCCCCGGCGTCATCAGTATCTCCGGGCTCGGCCCGAACCTCGTCGCGCTCATCCGGTCGGTCGCCGGCGGGTCGCTGGTGCTCGTGTTGTTCATCACTGCCGTCTCCTCGATCATCCTCGGCATGGGGATGCCGACGACGGTGACGTACATCATCCTCTCCGTGCTGCTGGCACCCGTGCTGACGCCGTTCGGCGTGCCGGAGCTGGCCGCACACCTCTACATCCTCTACTTCGGAGTGATAGCGGACATCACGCCTCCCGTCGCGGTTGCCGCGTACGCCGCGTCCGGGGTGGCGAAGTCCGACGCCTTCCAGACGGGTATCGAGGCGTTCAAGCTCTCCTTGAACAAGGCCATCGTCCCGTTCGCGTTCGTCGTCACGCCCGGCATCGTGATGCTGCGCCGCAACCCCGGTGAGCTCCCGGTCGGCGACCAGTACAGCGTCGTCGGTACCGCGGACCTGCTCGACCTGAGCTACTCCGTGCCCGAAATTCTGCTCCCCGTTATCGGGGTGTTCCTCGGGGTCATCGCGCTCGCCGCGACCGTCATCGGCTTCGTCTACACGGACGTCGACGGCGTCGACCGCACCGCGTTCGCGGTCAGCGCGCTGCTGCTGATGGCACCGTCGCTGGCGGTCACCGGCGTCTACGACTTGCTCGGGCTGTTCGGCGTCACGACTGGCGGCGTGTCGCTGGTGGTCGACCTCGCGCTGCGCGGCGTCGGCCTCGCCATGTTCGCCGCGCTACTCGCGCGCAACCGCCGCGGGAGCGCCGCCACGCAGCAGGCCGACGCCAGCGGCTCGGCCTGACGCGTCTCCCCCTTCGAACCCTTCTCAGCCGAGTACGTGTAGTCCGGTCTCGTCGTTCGCGCCGACGAACACGCGGCCGTTCCGAACCGCGAAGCGTTCGACTGACCTGGGGACGCCGAACTGTCACTGCACGTCGCCGCTGTCGGCGTCGTACGCGACGACCGTCGAGCGGGGCATATGCGTCATGTCAGCCGCCGCCCACAGGTATCTTGTCCTTCGCTACGTCGCGCTGCGAATCCGGGTGCGCCGCGTTCACTGGCGCTGGGACCGCTCGTGAGGGTTTATCCCTCCCGGGCGTCACGCTCGACTGTTGATGAATGTCCAGTCACGTAACCCGACGGTCTTCGCCGTAGTCGCTGCGTCTGTCTCGGCGGTACTCTACGTCGCGCTCGCCGTCCTCGTTTCCGGCAACGCCTTCGCGGACGCGGCGCTACCAGCCGCCGCGACGGCCCTTGGCGTCGGGTTTGCGACATTCTACGTTCGTCGGGCTGGCGCTCAGTGAGTCGTGACTCGGCGTCAATTCGCCTACCGCCAACTATTTGTTTAGACACGTCTAAAAACGAGTAACGAATGCTCTCAGATGTCATGGAGGACTACCTGAAGGCCGTCTACGCGCTCCAGCGCGAGCACGGCCCGCCGGTCAAGACCTCCGCCATCGCCGACTACCTCGACGTCACGCCCCCGACGGTCACCAGCATGGTCGGGAAACTCGAAGACCGCGGGCTCGTCGCCCGCGAGAAGTACAAGGGCGTCGAACTCACGCCCGAGGGCGAGACGGTCGCGCTGGAAGTGTTGCGCCACCACCGCCTCCTGGAGTCGTTCCTCGCGGACCACCTCGACTACGAGTACGACGAGGTCCACGACGAGGCCGACGCGCTCGAACACCACATCAGCGAGGAGTTCGAGCGCCGCCTCGCCCGGAAACTCGACGACCCCACCGTCGACCCGCACGGCGACCCGATTCCGAGCGCGGACCTCGAACCGCCCGAACACCCCGACACCACCGCGCTCGCCGACCACGACACCGGCGACCGCGTCGTCGTCGCGCGCGTCGACGACCGCAACTCCGAGGAACTGCGCTACCTCACGGACGCCGGCATCGAACCCGGAACCGAACTCGCCGTCCGCGAGCACGCCCCCATCGGGCTGTTCGTCGTCGACGTCGACGGCGAGGCCGTCCACCTCCCGGACCGCGTCGCGGCCGTGATTCGCGTGCGCTCGCTCGACGAGGTGGCCGAAGCGTGACCGGCTTCGCGGAACTCGCTGGCATCGCGTTCGCCGCCCAGTTGGCCGTCTTGCCGGGCGAGAAAGTCCAATTCATCATCGCGGGGCTGTCAACCCAGTACGACCCGAAAGTCGTCGTCGCCGCCGCCACCACCGCGTTCGCCATCTGGACGGCCGGCGAAATCGTCGTCGGGGACGCGCTCCGGAGCGTGCTTCCCGGCGTCTATCTGGACGTCGTCACGGGCGCGCTGTTCTTCGTGTTCGGCGTGCTCCTGTTGCGCTCGATGCCCACCGACGGCAACCCCGGGCCGATGCACAGCGACGGCGGCATCGTCGCGCTCGGCGGTCGCTTCGAGCAAGCCACCATCTTCGGGCGCGCCATCCCGACGTACTTCGGCGGGTTCCTCCCCATCTTCGCGATGATGTTCGTCGGCGAGTTCGGGGACAAGACCCAGCTCGTCACCATCGGGCTGGCCGCCCAGTACGGCGCGGCACCCGCCATCTGGGTCGGCGAGATGGCCGCCATTATCCCCGTCAGCCTACTGAACGCGATGTTCTTCGCACGGTTCTCCCAGAGCTTCGACGCGCGCCGCGCGCACCTCGCGGCCGCCGCGCTGTTCTTCTTCTTCGCGGGGGACGTCGCGCTCCAACTCCTCTTCGACGTCTCCGTCTGGGAGGGCATCGTCGCGTCGGTCGCTCGCGCGCTCCCCGTGTCGCTGGCGGCGTAATCGGCGGCTTTTTCGCGGCCTGCGACTATCTGTAGTCGTGTTCGACGCTGCTGTCTCCGTGATCGCTGGGCTCGCCCTCGGACTGTCGCTCGCCGCGCCGCCGGGCCCGATGAACGCCGTCATCGCCGAGGAGTCCGTGACTCGGGGCTGGCGCGCCGGCTTCTTCGCCGGCCTGGGCGCGATGACCGCCGACGCGTGCTTCTTCTTGCTCGCGCTCGTCGGCGTCGTCGCCCTCATCCAGGACGCCCCGACCGTAGAGACAGTAATGGTCGGTGTCGGCGGCGTGCTCATGCTCTACTACGCGTACGGTGCCTTCCAGGACGCCGGCTCGTTCTCCGCCGCCGAACCCGCCGAGGGCCGCGGCTTCCGGAAGGCGTTCGTGCTCGCGCTCGCGAACCCCTACCAGATGACGTGGTGGCTGACCGCCGGCGTCGCTCTCCTGAACCCCACCGAGATTTCGGCGTTCGGCCTCCAGTTGTCCGCTGGCAACGGCGCGCTCACCATCGCCGGCTTCTTCTCCGGGATTCTCCTCTGGGCCGCGGGGTTCCCGGCGTCGCTGCGCGCGGCCGGCGAGCGCGTCGACGCGTTCGGAAAAGCAGTCGCGTACGTCAGCGCGGGCGCGCTGGCAATCTTCGGCGTCCTCTTCCTGAAAACAGCGGTCGGGCTATGAGCCCGGTTACTCGCGCATTCCCGGTACTTCGGCTTCCAGCCACTCCCGGAACCACCGCACGCGCTTGATGCGTTGGTGGGCGATGGAGTCGGCGGTGTCGCTCTCCACCCGCTCGGCGGCGTTCTCGCCGCGTTCGAGCACGCGGTCGACCATCTCCGCGGCGTCGACGTGCGTGCGCGCCTCGTAGCCCATCCGCAGCAGCATCAGCGCCGCGCCGTTCGCGCCCGCCTTGTCGAGGACGTCGGCCTCGATGAGACACCGCGTCTCCAGCGGGAGTTCCGAGAGGTCGCCCTGGTGGGAGTGGTCGGCGATGGCCGCACACACCTGGTCGACGAACGACGGCGCGAAGTCGCCGTGGGTCTCCAGGTACTTCCGCGCGATGCGCGCGCCCTCGTCGGCGTGCTCCTCCTGCTCGGCTTCGAGTTTGGCGATGTCGTGGAACAGCGCGGCGACGCGGACGACGTCGACGTCCGCGCCCTCCTCGCACGCGATGCGCTCGCCGAGTTCGACGACGTTCCGGATGTGGGTGAAGCGGTACTCCGCGGAGTGCCACGGGTACCACCGCATCCGCCCGCCGTCGTCCTCGTTCTCCACGCTCGCTTCGAGGTAGTCGCGGACGAACGCCGCCATCTCGTCGAACTGCGGCTCGGAGACCGGCGACTCCTTTATCTCGACGCCCACGGTCTCACCTCCGTTGGCCGGCGTACACGTACTGTCATTACTACAACGAAGGCTTGTTTCTCTCTTTAGCCTTTTGCAGGTCTCCCGAGACCGGCCGAACGGTCAGTCGAGGTCGTAGTCGGCGACCGCGGCCTCGCAGTCCCGCATCGCCTCGAAGCGCTCCTCGTCGGGGTCGTCGATGGCGACCGATTCGACCGCCAGCCAGCCGCCGTCGTACACCAACCCCGTCACCCAGTCGTCGGTGCCGAGGATGACGCGCTCGGTGATGACGACGGGCTCGCGGGTGTCGGCCTCGACGGCCTCCTCGCGGTCGACGGGCACCACCAGCGAGAACGCGTCGGCGTGGTTGAGCGCGGTGACTTCCTGCTGTCGCAGCGGGCGGTCCGGCAGCGACTTCAACGTATCGCTCATACGCGCTGGAGGCGGCCGCGACGCTTAGGCCGTTCGCTCTGCGGGCTCCCGAGACCTATTTATTCACGACGTTACAATACACACAAAACATATATACTGGCACTCCATCGCCTGCGAGTGAGATGCCGCTCTGCCAGAACTGCGAGTCGTTCGTCACCAAGGACTACGTTCGCGTGTTCACCCCGCCCGGCGTCGAACAACCCCGCGTCTGTCCGGACTGCCCCGACATGGTGCGGGACGGCGCGGACGTCCGCGAAGCTCGCGCCACCCGGTCGTAGCATCGCCCCGCGACTGCGAGCGCTTCCCTTCTCGCCCTCTTCGACGCCGAACTCGTGCGCCGCCCTCGTCGCCGTGTTCGACGGCGTCCTCAGAACGCTTCGCGTTCTGGGGGTCTGTGGAACCATGTTCCACAGCGTCCTCGTGAGCGTGCGAACGAGGGTTCGTGGAGCTATGCTCCACGGCATTTCGGAAGAGGTTCTCGAACACCTGCTGGAGGCGGTCGCGGTCGCCGCGGACGGCGAATTCGTCGATCACGTCCAGCGTGGCCGACTCGTCGGCGACACGCTCCCAGCACTGCCGCACGACGTCTGCGACGTCGACGTGCTCGCGGTCCGAGACTGCCTGTCCCTCCCGGGCGAGCGTCAGCGTCCCCTCGATGAGCGTCTCCATGCGGTCCAGCGACGCCGCGACCGCTTCGAGGTGTTCGCATGTCGTGCTCCTCGCGGACGGCTTCGAGGAATTCGATGCCGTTCTGCCCCGGCATGTCGAAGTCCGAAACGACGCAGTCGATGTCTTCGTCGGCGAGAATCGAGTGCGCGTCGCTGGCATTCGAGGCGGTCACGACCTCGATGCGGTCGTCCTCGCGTTCGATGAACTCGCCCGCCATCTCCGCGAACCCGGGCCCGTCGTCGACGTGGAGCACGCGGATGGAGTCAGTCATTACCCTGCGTAGGGGCCCGAGATAACGGGTTTGCTGGTCCGCTCGCTTCGAAGCAGGACACCCCTTTAGTTCCTCACGTCGCCGCGAAAATCGCAGTAGCGGGTTCGGTTCGTCGCTCTGCTACTCGGTTCGAAGTAGTGGAGAACGACACCCAAGAAGTGTAAGAAATTTGATAGTAGCCCTGGGCAGATTCGAACTGCCGTCATGGGCTCCAAAGGCCCATATGATTGGCCGCTACACCACAGGGCTGCATCGGGAATTCAGGGTTCCGATTTAATATGTATTGCGAGACGCGGATTACGATGGCGGGAGGAATTCCATGTTTCCGTGTTCGGCGTAGATGTGACAGCTCCTGCAGAGCGCGATGAGGTTATCGACGGTGTGTGCCTCCTGTGGGTCGTCGAACGTCCGCACGGGTTTGACGTGATGGACGTCCGGGTTCTGGCCGAGTTCGTGTGCCGTGGCTCCGCACTTCTGGCAGCGGTAGTCGTCCCGTTCGAGTGCTTTCCGTCGGACTTCTCGCCACCGGCCGTGTCCTTGACGTCTGTTGCATTCGAGGACTATCATCGGTTCGTCGCAGTAGTCACACGTCCGTTCGATTCGTTCGACGTCGACGGTTTCGGCGTATGGAGTCCCGAGGAACTCGTCCGCCTCCTCGACGCACTCCGAACAGTAGACGCCGTCCTTGTTGGAGGGATAGTAGTCGAAGGTGTCGCCGCACTGCTCGCAGTCGGTCGTTTCTTTGGCACCGGTGTAGTTCCCGTTCTTCTCGCCGGTCTCGGCGTAACAGTCGTCGCAGTACGTGCGCCGCGACTTCGGGTCGTAGAACTCGGTCCCACAGTCCGCACAGGTCCGGTTCGGGAGTGGTTCGTCGTGGACTTTCGTGTGGTGCTGGCGCATCCCCCGCTCCGTCGAGAGCGTCTTCCCGCAGGTCGGGCAGTCCATACCGACGCCACGCGCGGACCCGACTAGAAATTTAGCCCACTTAAAGAACAGTCAGTCGTCGGCTTCGATACCTTCCTCGACGAGCAGGCCGCAGGCGTCGGCTTCCGCGTCGAAGCACTCCGGACACTGCGGCTCGCGGTCGATAATCATGTCGAGGCGGTCCGCGACCGTCTCGTCGATGACTGGCTCCAGTTGCCGGGCTTCCGCGCGGAAGTCGTCGACGTCGAGGACGTTCGCGAGGAAGCGTTCGAGGATGCAGTACGTCTGCAGCGCCTCGCGGGCGCGGGCTTCGCCGTCGTCGGTGACGGTCGCGCCCTTGTACTTCTCGTGGGCGACGAGCCCGCGGTCTTCGAGTTTCCCCACCATCTCGTTGACGCTCGCCGGGCTGACGCCGAGGCGGTCGGCGAGCGCGCCGGTCGCCGCCGGGCCGTCTTCGAGCTGCTCGACGAGGAAAATCGTCTTCAGGTACTGGTCGGCAGTGTTCACGCGACACACCTCCGCTGTGGGGTCGGTTGTTCCGTGCTCATGCGCGGGCCTCCATCAGTTTCGCGACCTCTTCGACGCCCTCGGCTTCCGCGTGGCGAATGTCCCGGAGCGTCTCCAGGACGTCCTCGCGGTCGACGCCGAACTCGGCGTCGCTGGCTTCGACGGCGTCGATGAGGTCGTCGTAGAACTTGTACGCGGTCTCCTCGCCGTGGAGCTGGTCGTAGAGTACGCCGTCGAAGTCCTCCGGGCCGGTCTGCCCGTAGCTCCCCGCGACGAGCTCTTTGACGTCCTCGAAGGGGATGCTGTCGGCGTCGAGCGCCTCGACGAGCGATTCGAGCCGGCGGCGGTGTTCGGCGGACTCCGCGCTGGCCTCCGAGAGCAGCTCCTCGATGGCTTCGTCGCGCTCCTCGCCGGGCAGCGACTGGTAGTGCCGGTGCGCGCGGGCCTCCACGACCTCTTCGAGCACGATGCCGATCTGGAGGAGACGCGCGAGCTGGTCGTCGGAGTCGACGCGGGCCGCAACCGAGCTCACGGCGCACACCTCGACGGCGGTACTCCGGTCATACTACTCGTAACTGAGAGAGAAGCGGACTTAAACCGTTCCCTCCGACGACGGCGCGCCAGTGGCCGTCCTCGGAGCGCGAACGCCTACTGCAGGCGCTCGTGGATGCGCGTCTGGAGGTCCTCGCGGAGCTCCTCGACTTCGACTTCTTCGAGCACCGGCACGAAGAAACCCTCCACGAGCATGTCCGTGGCGAGCTGCTCGGGGACGCCGCGATTCTCCATGTAGAACAGCGTCTCCTCGTCGACCTGACCGACGGTCGCGGAGTGGCTGGCTTCGGTGTCGTGGTTGTTGATGATGAGCTTCGGGGAGGCGTCGGCCTCGCTCTCGTCGCTCAGCATCAGCGTGTTCTCGCGCTGGTAGCTGGAGGTGTCCCAGGCGTCTTCGCCGACGTCCTGGACGCCCTCGTACACCGAGCGCGCGTCGTCGTCGATGACGCCGCGCGTGACGAGGTCGGCGGTCGTGTGTTCGCCGCGGTGCCAGACCTTCGAGTCGAGGTCGAAGTGCTGGCCGTCGTGGCCGAAGAACGCGCCGACGATCTTCGTCTCGCTTCCGTCGCCGTTGAGCTCCGTGGAGACGCTCGTCTTCGTCAGGCGGCTGCCGAGGTTCCCCTCGATCCAGTCGACCGTGCTGTAGGTGGTCGCGTCGCCGCGCTTGACGGTGTAGTTGTACGTGTCCTCGTCGAAGTCCTGCAGGCTCCCGTACTGGACGTACGAGTTCTCGCCCGCGTCGACTTCGACGACGCCGGAGTAGTACCGACCGTCGCTTGCGGCTTCGCCGCTCGCGGATTCCGAGGCGCTGCGCGCCTCGCTGTCCTCGCTGGTGTCCTGGCGCTCCAGAATCGTCACCGAGGAGTTGCTCTCGGTGACGACGAGCGTGTAGTTGAACAGCGACCGGGAGGTCATCGACGTCCGAATCGTCACGTCCTCGGCGTCGACGCCGGCGGGCACGTAGACGACCGTTCCGGTCGTGAACAGCGTCGTCGACAGCGCGGTCAGACGGTTCTGCTGCGGGTCGACGATGCTGCCGAAGTGCTCCTCGACGAGTTCGGCGAGGTCGTCGTCCTGCAGGGCCTCGTGGAACGACGCGACTTCGACGTCCTCGGGGCCGACCTGGTCTTTCTGCTCGGTCTGGGTGAGCGGGTCGACTAGCGCCTCGAAGTCGAGGTCTTCGAGGTTCGTCCACTTGCGGCCGGGCGTCTCGATGACGCTCGGGTAGTCGAGGGCTTCGAGCGCGTCGAGGGCGTCCAGTCGCGTCTGGAGCAGCCACTCGGGCTCGTCGTGCTCGTCGGCGAGCTGCCGTACGGTCTCTTCGCTGATGTCCTGGTGCAGTTGGGTGCTCATGTTATCCGAGGCTCCCCTCCATCTCCAGTTCGATGAGGCGGTTGAGCTCGACCGCGTACTCGATTGGCAGTTCCTCCGTGATGGGCTCGATGAAGCCCGCGACAATCATCTGCTTGGCGTCGTCGTCGTCGAGGCCGCGAGACTGGAGGTAGAAGACGTCCTCGTCGCCGATTTTGCCGACGGTCGCCTCGTGGGCGACGTCCACCTTCGACTCGTTGATTTCCATGTACGGCATGGTGTCGCTGGTGGACTCGTTGTCGAACATCAGCGCGTCACACTCGACGGACGTCGAGGAGTTCTCGGCGCCGTCGGCGATGTGGACGAGGCCGCGGTAGTTCGTGCGGCCGCCGTCTTTCGCGATGGACTTGGACTCGATGGTGGACTTCGTGTCGGGCGCGTTGTGGTAGACCTTCGCGCCGGTGTCGATGTCCTGGCCCTCGCCCGCGAACGCGATGGTGATGTGGTTGTCAGTCGCGCCGCGCCCCTTCAGAATCGACGAGGGGTACAGCATCGTCGCCTTCGACCCCATGGAACCGGAGACCCACTCCATGGTGGCGTTCTCCTCGACGATGGCGCGCTTCGTGTTGAGGTTGAACGTGTTCTTCGACCAGTTCTGCACGGTCGAGTACTGCACGTGAGCGTCCTCTTTCACGAAGACTTCGACGCCACCGGAGTGGAGGTTGTGGCTGCCGTACTTCGGCGCCGAACAACCCTCGATGTAGTGGACTTCCGAGCCCTCCTCGGCGATGATGAGCGTGTGCTCGAACTGGCCCATGCCCTCGGAGTTCATCCGGAAGTACGCCTGCACGGGCATGTTCACGGTCACGTCCTCGGGGATGTGCACGAAGCTCCCGCCGGACCAGACCGCGCCGTGGAGCGCCGCGAATTTGTTGTCGCTGGCCGGGACGCACTTCGTCATGAAGTGCTCTTTGACCAGTTCGGGGTACTCCTGCACGGCCTCGTCCATGTTGCAGAAGACGACGCCCTTCTCCTCCCAGCGCTCCTGCATGTTCTGGTAGACGACTTCGGACTCGTACTGGGCGCCGACGCCGGAGAGCGCCTCGCGCTCGGCCTCGGGGATGCCCAGCTGTTCGAACGTGTCCTGAATCTCGTCCGGGAGGTCCTCCCACTCGTCCGCGCCCGAGCGCTTGTCCACGTCGGGGCGGATGTAGGGGACGATCTCTTCGACGTCGAGTTCGGAGAGGTCCGGCTGGCCCGGCCAGTCCGTCGGCATCGGCATCTTCTTGTACTGCTCGAGGGCGCGCAGGCGCCGGTCGAGCATCCACTCGGGCTCGTCTTTGTCGTCGGAGATGAGCCGAATGGTCTCCTCAGTGAGGCCTTTCTCGGACTTGAAGGCGGACTTCTCCTCCTTCTTGAATTCGAATCGGGCCTCGGTGTCGGTTTCTTCGAGGTGGTCTTGGTCTGAGCTCATGATTGTGGTTTACGCGGTCTCGTAGACCTGCTCGCGCACCCAGTCGTACCCCTTGTCTTCGAGCTTCTCGGCGAGCTCGGCGTCCCCTTCCATGACGACTTCGCCGTCGAGCATGATGTGGACGCGGTCGGGTTCGACGTAGTCGAGGATGCGCTGGTAGTGGGTGATCTGGAGGATACCCGTGTCCTGTTCGTCGCGCAGCGCGTTGATGCCCTTCGCGACGTCCTGCAGGCGGTCGATGTCGAGGCCGGAGTCGATCTCGTCGAGCACGGCGATCGACGGTTCGAGGATGGCGGCCTGGAGGACCTCGTTCTGCTTCTTCTCGCCGCCGGAGAAGCCGGCGTTGAGGTAGCGCGTCGCGAACGACTCGTCCATGTCCAGGGCCTCCATCTTCTCGGAGAGGAGTTCCTGGAACTCCGCGACGCCGACTTCGCCTTCGTCGGCGGGGCCCTCCATCGGGGAGGTCTCGTAGCCCTCGTCGTCTTCCTCGGCTTCCTCGTCCTCGCCGAAGAGGAGTTCGTCGCGCTCTTCGAGCTTCGCGTTGAGCGCGGTACGGAGGAAGTTCACGAGCGTGACGCCCTCGATTTCGGCGGGGTACTGGAAGCCGAGGTAGATGCCGAGCGCGGCGCGCTCGTTCGGCTCCAGTTCGAGGAGGTCCCACGTCCGTGCGCCTTCCGGAACCTCGTCGACGTCGTCGAAGTCGTCCTCGTCGAGGTGGAGGAGGACTTCACCCTCGGTGACGTCGTAGGCCGGGTGACCGGCGATGATCTTCGAGGTGGTCGACTTCCCCGAGCCGTTCGGGCCCATCAGGGCGTGGATTTCGCCGGACGGGATTTCGATGTCGACGCCTTTGAGAATCTGCTCTCCGCCCTCTTCTGCGACTTTCGCGTGTACGTTTTTGAGTTCGAGCGTAGCCATTGCCTCAGTCGTCTGTAGGGAGGGGCGTGGGACGCATAACGGTTACGGAATTCACGGGTTCCGGTTCGCGTTTGCGAAAAAACTGTTTTCGTTTGGGAAAACCTAAACCCCGAATGCGGACCAGTACCCGCAGCCGGCGAACCCCGTCTACGCCGCGACGAAGTGGTGGCTACGGGAGTTTGCGCACAGTCGCGTACGGCGACGACGGCGTCGCCGTCACCGCCGTCAACCCCACGGAGGTTCGCACGGAGTTCGGCAGCGAAGATGGCGACGCCTTCGAGGGGGTGTTCGAGCCCGGCGAAGTCACGGAACCGGTCGAAATCGCGGAAACCATCGCGTTCGCGGCGCGCCAGGACGCGCCCCACTGCTCACATGAAATTTCCGAGCCCAGTCTGGGTCTGCCCGCTCTTGACCTCGTCCCAGGAGATGTCCAGCGCTTCGAGGATGCGCTCGATGGGACCCTTGAGGGTCTTGTCGAGCATCACGTCGTAGTCGATTTCGAACGACTCGGGAATCTGGTCGGCGTACTCGTAGCAGATGACGTCGTGGTCGGTCTTGAACTCCACGTACAGCGGGTCGTCGCGGATGTCCGGGTTCTCGCCCTCCAACTCGCGGAAGAACTCCGGATGCACCTTCTGCAGGTAGACGCGCTTGGGTTTGGAGCCGCGCTGAAAGTTCGTGCCGAGCAGGAGGTTCGCGTACTTCGCGCCCCGGACCTGCGCGGTGTCCGTGTCGTAGTTGTTCAGGCGCTTGCCGATGCCACCCGGGATGCCGATGTCGTCAAGGTCGACGTCCCCATCCTGGTACTCCTCGATGACGTCGTGGACGTACTCCTCGACGGCGTCGACGTCGCCCTCCTTGACGATGAGTTCGATGACGCGCTTCTGCACGCGCTTCGTGATGGGCGCGATGTCCGAGCGCTGGTACTCGAAGCCCGTGATGTCGATGTCGTCGACGTCCTTGCCCTCCTTCCAGACGATGTGGCCGGCGTAGCGCTTCTTCTTGCCCGCCTGGAAGAACCGCCGGTAGAGCTTCTCGAACTCGATCTGGAAGCGGTGCTCGTCGGCGTTCAGTTCCCCGCTGGCGAACTCGTCGTAGGCCCCGTTGATGTGGTCCTCGATGTCGAAGGACTCCTCGATGGCCTCCTCCGTGGTGACGTCGCCACCGAGTTCCAGCATCACGGAGTCGGTGTTGTGCAGGACGATTCCGCCGACTGCGTCGACGAAGTTGTCGTTCTCCGCGACGCTGAGGTCGTACACGTAGCCGTCGTGTTCGGCTTCGCTGACGACCGGGTCGCGGCCTGACCGGTAGTAGTCGCAGGTCCGAATCGTGTACGAGTCCTTCTCGTCCCTGTATTTGAGTGAGTGCTTCTCTCCGCGTTGTGTGAGCAGCATCGACAGTCCGGCAGCCAGTTCCCGGCTCGTCGTCTCGAAGTCGAAGTTCCGCTCGCAGTACTCGTCGCTGTAGCGTGGGAACTTCCTCGACCCGTCTCCCTCCACGAGAACGTCGAGGAACAACTCCTGGAGGTCGTCGTCGAGGTGGTAGATGAACGACGGGATGCGCTTCTCGCGTGACGTCTGTCCGGCGAACTCCCGGAAGAACACTGCCGAGAGTTCGTTCATCATCTGGAGTTTCTGCGTCGTGTCGTCGTACGACACCTCACTCTCGCCGTCCGCGATGCTGTATCCAACTGTTCGTTCGTTGCTCGAATCGCTCTCGATCACGCTAACTGTCGCGTTCTCGAACAGCCTGTCGTAGTCTTCCTGCAGCCCTTCGAGCCAGGGACGCCGGGATTCGGCGATGCTCGCTCCGAACTTCGATTCGGCGGTCTCCGTTGTCGTGGCGCTTCCCTCGGTGACGTACGCAGCGAGGAGCCGGACCAGTGCCCGACCGTCCTCGCTGTGCAGGTCGACGTGGCGCTTGACCTTGATCGTGGAGTCAAGGCTGCCGTGGTGCTCGTGGCCAAACCAGACGTACTCGTCGTCGGCGTGGACGCGTTTCACTTTCTGCTCGGCGTCGGCCGACCCGACGCTACGGCCGTCCTCGTAGGTCCGCGTGTACCCCGACAGCACCTCGTACACGTCGAGCTCGGATACTTCCGCAACGTCCGCAAATCCGGGGATACGGAGCGGCTCCGAGACGTCTTCCGGCGACGCCTCCACGTATTCGTTCCCGTCCTCGACGACGTACGAATGGTCGCGCGTGGTCGTGGACTCACCGAACTTGTGCTGGAGGTTCACGACCGGCTTGTCCGTTTCGTGGCGAATCGCCTGCTGAATCGGCTGCCACTCCGGTTCGCCGTCGTCGCTCAGTGACAGGGCGTCCCAACCGTCGAGTGACCGCCTCGTCTTTCCAGGTGTTGCACTCGCGACGACACCCCCGTCCGCCGCGATGAGGACTTCGGTCTCCGTCTCGCCGCGCTCGAAGAGGTCTTCGATAGGGAGAATGCGGATGCGTCCGTTCGGGTCCCGCGAGACGACCGGCCGGTCGCCGGTGACGCTATCCCCGTACGCGACCTCGTGGCCGACCTCGTTGGCGGCTTCCTCCGTGAACGAGATGACTTCCCGGCCCGTCGCGGTGACCGCCGCGCCCATCTCCTTGTCGTAGAGGCGGAAGCGCTCCCAGCCCAGCACGCCGTAGAGGCTGTTCATGATGACTTTGACTGCGGCCTGCTGGCGGTCGTAGCGGTCGTAGTCCTCGCTCTCCGGGTCGTGCTCGTTGCGGGCGGCCTTCTTCTGCTCGCGCTCAGCGAGCGTCTCGTCGATGATTTCGCGGATGATGCCGTCCGGCTCCTTCCGGAAGTGCGTCCCGTTGGGCGCGCGGTACGTCTCCCCGCTGTAGCTGTCGGGGTCGACTTTCGTCTCCGGTGACGCGTTCGTCGTCACCATGCACATCGGGTAGAGGCTCTTCAGGTCGAGCACGGTGACGTTCTCGCGGACGCCCGTAATCGGGTCGAACACCGCGCCGCCCTCGTAGTCCTCGGACTCCTGCTGGCCCTTCGACGGCAGCACGAACCGGCCGTACGCCTTGTGCAGGATGTACACGTCCACCGCGTCCCCGGGCGTGGTGGCGTCTTCGAGCTTGCAGCCGACGAACTCCGCGACTTCCTTCCAGAACGGGACGATGTTCTGCTTGCGGTCGATTTCCACGCAGAGCTCCACGTCCCTGACGTTGTACTCCAGCAGGCGCTCGGGGTCGTTCTCCCAGAGGTCGCCGATGTCGCCCGTGTAGCGCTCCTTGCCGGCGTCCAACTCCTTCTCGCCGACCGCGTCCAGCCGGTAGGAGTCCAACTCGGAGCGCTGCATCCGCTGGTAGCCGTACAGCAGGTCGAAGACGACCCGCCCCTTCACGTTCGGACCGCCCCAGCCCGACGTCCAGACCTCGTCCACGCGCGAGAGCCTGTCCGAATCGAGGTCGTGGTCCGTGTACGGGTCGAGTTCGTCCAGCCGGTCGATGTAGTAGGGGGCGTCGAAGTCGTCGAAATTCCACCCCGTCGTGACGTCCGGGTCCGTCTCCTCGATGTAGTCGACGAACGCCTCGTGCATCGCCTCCTCCGTGTCGAACGCCCGGACTTCGAGGTCCGCGTTCTCGTCCATCAGATCGTGATCGACGAGTTCGTCGGGTGAGGGCGCGGTCGCGTCCGGTGCCTCGTAGAGCCACGCGATGTACTCGTCGTCGTAGGAGTCATGGCTCGTCAGGCACAGTATCGGTTCCTCGCCCTCCTCGGGGAAGCCGGAGCGGTCGTCGACCTCGATGTCGAAGGTGTTGACGCGGACGTCGGCGTCGACCTCGCAAGTCTCGATTTCGTCGTGGTGGACGTAGACCGCGCCGTCGTCGGCGCGGCGCTCGGGTACGCGCATGCCGCTGGTGACGTCCTTGTCGATGAGCAGGCGGTTCGGGAACAGGATGTCCGCCTCGTAGTGCTCGAAGCGGTCCCGGACGTTCCCGACGTCGCGGGGCGTGCGCCCGAAAATCTTCGTGAGTTTCTCGCCACGGATGGACTCGTAGGGGTCGCCGTTCTCGTCGGTCTCCTCGGAGCCCGTGATGGCGTCCTGCGCGAGGTCGTCCTCGTCGATGCTGTCCGTTGGCGCGTAGAAGTACGGCCGGAACCCGTGGACGCGGACGTGCTCGGCGGTGTTGTCGGCGGTGCGGCCGAACACGTGGACGACGGGGCGCTCGCGGTCGCCGTCGCCCTCGACGGTGTAGTCGACCTGCGTGACCATCAGTTCGGCGTCGCCGTCGGCGTCCGGGAGCGCGTCGGCTTCTGCGGAGACGATTTCGTTCACGACGGGGTCGCCGTCCCCCGCGACGACTTCCGCTTCCGCGCGGACCGTGTCGTCGGGGACGTCCGCCGCATCGCCGTCGGCATCGCTCCCCTCGTGTATGAACTCGGAGAGGTCCGTGTCTTCCATTACGTCATCGTTCGGTCCTGTCGCCTAAAAACTCGCCCTTCCGCGCGGCGAAATCGGCCACCGGGAGAAGGCTTATACTGTGCTACTTCTTACCACGGGACGAGGTGACAGACGTGACTGACCACGCAGCGGGCGACACGCACCGCCACAACGACGTCCCACAGCTGCCCGAGGGCGAGGAGGTCCGAGACTCCGTGGAGTCCTACGACACAGAGGACGGCGTCGTGTTCTACGACGCCGACAATCCGCTCGCGTGGCTCAAAGCGACGAACGCCGTGTCGCTGGGCGACGTGCTCTGATAGGCAACGCTTTTCCACCGACGCCGCCCTTCTCCGAGCGTGTTCGACGAAGAGGACGCGGACGGCGACCACGACTTCCTCGACGACGAACCCAGCGACGCCGAGCAGGAGCTCGCGCCCGAGGTCGACGTTCCGTCCGTCGACGCGCCCGAGATTCCGGACGGCTCGGACGCGCCCGCGGGCCTCCGCCGGCGGTTCTGGACGCTCGTCGCCACGTTCAACGTCGCGCTGCTCGCCGTCAGCCTCGGCCTGATGTTCGTCGCGTTCCGCGGCCGCTGGCAGTACGGCGGCCTCGCGGTCGTTCTCGGACTCGTGCTGTTCGCGTTCGGCTACTGGCGCTACCAGCGCTACACCGGTGACGAAACAAACGACGAGTGATGCCCCGGAAGGCCTAACGCCACGCGCCCGCTCGTTTCTCACATGCGTACGGTTCGCGACGACGACGGCCACCACTACCTCCTCCTCAAGCAGAGCAGCGACAGCAGCCTCGTCCGCGACCCCGAGACCGGCGACGAGCGCCACGTCCCGAACGACGACCTCGAACCCGCGGACGGCGACGCGCCACTCGACGCACTCGCGACCGCTGTCCCCGAGCCCGCGCGCCGCGTCGCCACCGCCTGCCACGACGACTGGCTGCTCGGCCTGCTCGTCGACTTGGCGGACCGCGGCCCGCTGGCCGCCCGCGAGATGCTCGGCGCGTACGACACCTGCGAGAGCGACCTGCTCGGCGGCGTCACCGAACTCCGCGCCGCCGGCCTCGTCGACGAAGCGACGGTGAACGGCGAGCGCGGCTACCGGCTCACCGAGACGGGGAGTGACGGTATCGCCGCGCTCCGTCAGAACTAGTCCGCCAGCACTTCCTCGGGGTCGCGCACCACGCGCGACCGGTTCGTTGTCGCGTCCTTCTCCACGCGCACCACGTCGTCGGCGGCGTCCACGAGTTCGTCGTCGTGGCTCACCACGACGATCTGCTCGACGCCCATGCGGCGCATCTGCTCGACCAGTTCGACGAGCTGCGAGACGTGCCCCGAATCGAGGAACACCGTGGGTTCGTCGAGGATGAGCGGCGGGAGCGGCGCTTCGCCGTCGATGCCCTCCGCGAGCAGCCGGTAGATGGCGCAGCGCAGGCTGAGATTGAACAGCGCGCGCTCCCCGCCCGACAGCTGCTCGGGTTCGAGGGGTTCGCCGTCCTTCTGGTAGACGGTGAGTTCGTAGTCCCCCGAGAGTTCGATGCGGGCGTACGAGTCGTTCTGATACACCAGCTCGAACGTCTCGTTCAGCAAGCGCTCCAGTTTCGCGACGTTCTGCTGGCGCAGTTCCGCGCGCAGGTCGCCGTACGTCGACTCCAGTTCGGAGACCTCGTCGTGAATCTCCTGGAGTTCGTCGAGGCGCGCGGCGACCGTCTCGCGCTGGTCGCGCAGCGCTTCCAGTTCCTCGATGGCGTTCTCCGCCGCGCCAATCTGGCCCTGTAGCTCGTCGCGGCGCTCGTGGAGGTCGTCCAGCTTGGGTTCGACCTGTTCGAGGTAGTCCTCGGCGCGCTCCTTGTCCGCCTTCGCCGCCTTGATGCGGTCCTCGTCGAAGTCGGCTTCGAGGCGCTGCTTGCGCTCCCGGAGGTCGCTCAGGCGGTCGCGGCGCTCGCCGTTTCGGTCGTCGAGGCTCGCGCGCTTCTCCGCGAGTTGGTCGGCGGCATCGCGGTGGTCGGCGGCCTCCTCCAGCACGTCCGCGAGGTCGGCCAACCGCTCGATGCGCTCCTTGAGCGTGGACTGTTCGGCGTTCAACTCCGCGAGTTCCTCGCGCTTGGCTTCGGCCTGCTCGCGCTTGCTTTCGGCTTCCTCACGAGCGTCCTCGGCCTCGGCTTCGAGGTCGTCGGCCTGCTCGCGCTTGGCTTCGGCTTCCTCGTGCGCTTCGCTCGCGGCGTCCTCACGGTCCTCGCGGCGCTCGACGGCCAACTCGCGGTTGCGTTCGAGGTCCGCGACCTCGCGCTCGCGCTCCACGAGGCCCTCGGTGCGGTCGATGCGCTCGGTGACGTCCTCGACGTCTGCCTCGATGGTTTCCAGTTCGGCTTCGAGGTCCGCGACGCGCTCGCGGTACTCCTCGACGCTCTCGACGTGCGGCGACCCCTCGATTGGCTGGCCGCACTCCGGGCACTTCCCGGCGTCCAGTAGCTCCTCAGCTTCTTCGACGCGGTCCTCGGCGGACCGGAGGTCCGCGCGCACGCCTTCGCGGCGCTCCCGGAGGTCGTCGAGGTCCGCGTTCAGCGAGTCGAGGTATGCTTCGGCGTTCCCGAATTCGACTGGCGCGTCCTCGAACGCCGCCTTCGCCTCGGCGATTTCCTCGTCCAACTCCTCGATGCGCTCGATGGCTTCCTCGCGCTCTGCGTCGAGTTCCTCGACCTCGCTTTCGAGTTCGTCGGCCGCCTCCCGGAGGTCCGCGGCGCGCGCTTCGAGGTCGTCCGAACGCTCGGCAGCGTTGTCGGCCTGCTGCTTCACGCCGCTCATTTCTTGGCCTGCTTCCTGTGCCTGCTCACTCACGCGGTCCCGCCGTGCGGCGAGTTCCTCGCGCTTCGCTTCCGCGGCCCCTGCGTCCGCCTCGTCCAGTTCGGTCTCCGCGACCAAATCGTCGGCCTCGGCTTCGAGGTCGTCGGCCTGCTCGCGGTGCTCGCCGATTTCGTCGGCGAGTTCCTCCCGTTCGCGCTCGGTCTCCGCGATGGCCTCCCGGACGTCGCTAATCGTCTCCGCGACGTCGTCCAGTTCCGCGCGCTTCTCCTCGTAGGCGTCGAGGACGCTCTCGGCGTCCTCGAGCGTCTCGCGGGCGGTCTCGCGCTGGTCCTCGTAGTTCTCGATGTCCTCGGTGACGTCCGCGAGTTCGGACTGCAGACTCGCGAGCATGTCGTGGGGATTTTCGGCTTCCTTGGCCTCGATTTGCTCGTCGAGCTGGTCGAGCTTCCCCGCGACGTTGCTCTTGACGTCCTCCACGCCGAGTCGCGCGTCGCCGGCGCGCTGGCGGTAGTCCTCCAACTTTCCGAGCTGGAGCAGGTCGTCGAGCATGTCCTGGCGCGTGCTCGGCGACGCGTTGATGAGCTTGTTCACCTCGCCCTGCCGGACGTACGCGCAGTTCACGAACGCCTCCGCGTCCATCCGCAGCAGGTCGCCGACGTACTCCTCGACGTCGGTGACGCCGTCGATGCTCCCCGAGGGCGTTTCGAGCGTGCAGTCCGGCGTCGAGGCGCGTTCGCCCGTGTTCCGGACGCGGCGGTGGACGTGGTAGTCGTTGCCCGCGTGCGTGAACCAGAGGTCGATTTCGGCTTCCTCCGCGCCGATGGTGACGATTTCGTCGAGCGTCTTGTCGAGGGCGCTCGCGCCGTACAGCGCGAAGAAGCAGGCCTCTAGGAGGCTGGACTTCCCGCTGCCGTTCAGCCCGTGGATGACCGTGACCCCGCGGTCGAGGCGCACGTCCGCGTCCTCGTAGCACTTGAAGTTCCGTAGGGAGACGCGCGTGAATCTCACGAGAAGTCCTCCATGGTCGTCGCCTGCGCTTGCTCGGCCGGTTCGTCGTCGCTTGCGGTACTCGCCTCGCCGTCCAGTACGTCCTCGACGCGCTGTTTCACGCGCTCGCGGACGTTCGAATCCGCGAGGTCCCCGTCGCGGACCGTGTCGTCGATGTCGAGGCTCGCCTCCCGAAGCCCGAGGTCGCGGACGCGCTCGCGGACGGCCTCGTCGGGGTCCGCGAACGACACCTCGACCTCCTCGTCGGTCTCGACCTCGCGGCGGTCGTTCACGCGCGTGAGCAGCGCGCCGCGCTCGTCGCCGAAGCGCTCGACGTCGGCGGGCGTCACGGTGTCGCCGTCGCCCTCCACGGTGACCACGACGACGGCATCCTCTACGTCGCGCTCGCGGAGGCGCTCGCGGACGTACTCGGTGCCGTCCTCTGACCCGAGGTCGACGTCTACGAACACGAAGTCCCGGGTCTCGATGCCCTTCCGGGAGATGGCGACGTCGCCGTCGTCGAACTCCACGACGTTGTAGCCGCGTGGGTCGCGCTCGCTGGCGCTCGCGCGCTCCGTCGAGCCGCAGTACGTGACCCACGTGTCGCCGACCTGCGCGGTGTCGGCGGCGTGGTTGTCGCCGAGGAGCACCGCGTCGAAGTCGACGTTCGACTCGCCGAGCACGGAGTCGAGGTTCCAGTTGGCGTGCGCGAACGGCGTGAACAGGCCGTGGGAGACGAGCGCGGTGTGTTCGGCCTCGGATTCGACGAATTCGTAGTCGAGGTCGGGGCGCTTCGACTCGGGGACGTAGTCGAGGCCGTAGAACGTGGTGTCGTCGACGCGGCGACCGGTCTCGTCGAGGCGCTCGGCGAGCCCCAGCGTCTCGAAGAGGTCGAGCCACTGGGCGTCCCGCGTGCCCTCGTGGTTGCCGACGATGGCGAGGAACGGGATGTCGGCCTCGCGCAGCGGCCGCAGCACGTCGATGGTGCCGAGGATGTCGCGGAGACCGGGACGCCGGTCGTGGTAGAGGTCGCCGGCGTGGACGACGGCGTCCACGTCCGCCGCGACGGCGTCCTCGACGACCGATTCGAAGGCGTCGAGGAAGTCCTGCCGGCGCTCGGGGGAGTGGTACTGGCGGTAGCCGAGGTGGGTGTCCCCCGTGTGGATGACGCGAACCATTACTGTGGGGATGTAGCGCTACGCCGGATAAAGGTTCGGCGCTTCTGCGGGGTGGGTAGGTGATTACCGGACTGAAGACGGTGACGATGTCATTTGCGAAAGCCCCCTCCCGCTCGCGGGCTGTGCCTCGCTGTGCTCCTCGGTCTTCGGCCTGCGGTGCTTGTGTCGGCTCGCTCCGTGAGCGGTCGGCCTAACGAGACGCATGGCGTCTCGTTGGCTATCGGACGACCTGTGGTCGTCCGAGAACCCCTTTCGATTTCCTAGTGCGAGAGCGGTTGAGCGTCCGGCTTTCGCGTGACTAGACAGGACTTTTGCGGACAAAACACAGGGTCCACCGCGGGTGGCTGGCGCAGCAGGATGGACGGACGAGCCCGAATCAGGCGAGCGTGTAGATGCGCTTGCGGGCGTCCGAGAACGAGAACCGGGACTCGACGACGTCCTGTTCTTCGAGGCGGGTGAGCGCGTACCGGACGGTACGGGCGGGTAGCAGCGTCTCGTCGGCGAGTTCGCTCTGCGTGAGGGAGTCGTTGTATTCGAGGACTTTCGCGACGAGCTTCGCGCTCGGCGGGAGGTCTTCGAGTGCTTCGACGGTCTCCGTGTCTTTGGCGGTGGCGCTCATACCCACCCATTCCGGATGCAGTTAGATAATGGTTTCGCTATCGAAAATGCACATCGGTTATCCTGGACGCGAGGTGTTGGGCCACCCGAAGCCTCTTATGAACTAACACCCTACCCAGTGGTGATGACTGAGACCGCAGAGGACGCCGAGCTGCCCTACGACGACGGCGCTTCTCTCCAGGAGAAAATCGAGGCCCTCGAGGAGCAGCTCTCCGCCCTCGAGGACGAGAACGAGGAGATGCGGGACCGCCTGCTCGACGCCAACGCCGAGAACAACAAGTACCAGCAGAAGCTCGAACGGCTCTCCCACGAGAACAAGAAGCTCAAGCAGTCGCCGCTGTTCGTGGCCACCGTCCAGGAACTCAACGACGACGGTGCCATCATCAAACAGCACGGCAACAACCAGGAGGCGCTCACCGAGGTCACCGACGATCTCCGCGACGACCTCGAACCCGGCGCCCGGGTCGCTGTCAACAACTCCCTCTCCATCGTCGAACGCCTCGACGACGAGGCCGACGTCCGCGCCCGCGTCATGGAAGTCGACGAGTCCCCCGAGGTCGGCTACGAGGACATCGGCGGGCTCGACGAGCAGCTCCGCGAGGTCCGCGAAACCGTCGAACTCCCGATGAAGGAGCCCGAGATGTTCGACACCGTCGGCATCGACCCGCCCAGCGGCGTGCTCCTCCACGGGCCGCCGGGCACCGGGAAGACGCTGATGGCGAAGGCCGTCGCGAACCAGACGGACGCGACGTTCATCAAGATGGCCGGCAGCGAACTCGTCCACAAGTTCATCGGCGAGGGCGCGAAGCTCGTCCGCGACCTCTTCCAGGTCGCCCGCGACCACGAGCCCGCCGTCGTCTTCATCGACGAAATCGACGCCATCGCCTCGAAGCGCACGGACTCGAAGACCAGCGGGGACGCCGAGGTGCAGCGGACGATGATGCAGCTCCTGAGCGAGATGGACGGCTTCGACGAGCGCGGCGATATCCGCATCATCGCCGCGACCAACCGCTTCGACATGCTCGACCGCGCCATCCTCCGCCCGGGCCGGTTCGACCGCCTCATCGAGGTACCGAACCCCGACGAGACCGGCCGCGAGAAAATCTTCCGCATCCACACGCGGAGCATGAACCTCGCCGAGGACGTGGACTTCACGCGCCTCGCCGCCGAGACCGACGCCAAGTCCGGCGCGGACGTCGCCGCCATCTGCACGGAAGCCGGGATGTTCGCTATCCGCGACGACCGCGAGGAGATCACGATGCAGGACTTCGAGAACGCGCTGGAGAAGCTCGAACAGGACACCGACGCCAGCGCCGAACCCACGCGCACCTTCGCGTAACGCCTCTACTCCCGTCCTCTCCGGTTCGACGCTACGTAGCCGCCGCTTCCCTGATTTTTGCACGACGAGAATAGCGTGCGCTAGCTCCCGCTCACAGCGCCATGAAGACGGCGTACGGCACGAGGAACAACAAAATAGTCATCGCGAGCAGGACGAGCCCGTAGCTCGCGAACGTGGACAACGCCGTCACCCAGGACGGATGGTCGAAGTCGGAGAGCACTGCGGTCATACCCGTCGATTGCCGCGCTCCAACCTAAACGTTCGCGTCTAGACGATGTCGCCGATGCGCCGGGGCTCCCCGGAGAGCGCAGGGTCGCGCTCCACGAGCTTGAGCACTTCGTGGTCGGTGACCTCGTGGTAGTCCTTGTCGGTGGCTTCCTCGATGAGTTCGCGCTCCATGCGGAATTCGGTGCCTTCGTAGACGACGTCGACGCCGTCGTCTTCGAACGAGAGCGTAGTCATACCGCCGAGTAGGTGACGACCCGACAAAAGCCCGCCGTCCGACGGTTGGCGTGCGTTCTCGCGGGGTTTATTGGCGTGCGGGGTGATTGGACGGGTGTGCTCGGCCCGAACCCGATAGACGAACTCGTCGTGCCCGACGACACCACCGTCCAAGAACACGACGTCGTGGTGGACGGCGACGTGCTGGTCGGCGGCCAATCCACGGTCGAACTCGGGGTTCGTGGCCACAGCGTGATTGCGGGCGAACGCGTCTCATTCGCCGGCGACATCGAGGCCGACGGCGACTGCCGGCTGGACATGTGGTGCGACGTGGACGGGAACGTGCTCGCCAGCGAGGACGCCTACCTCGGCGAGCGCGTCCACATCACGGGCCGGCTGGTCGTCGGCGGCGACCTCGACATCGGCGACGACGTCGACATCGAGGAGGGCTTCGAGGCCTCCGGCTGGATCGTCATCCGGAACCCGATGCCCACCATCACGTTCTTCGTCGTCTACCTCACCCACCTCCTCCAAATCGGCGAGGAGGAGGAAGCCGAGGAGCTCGTCGACCAGTTCGCCGCCAGCGGCGACGCCCAGCCGTTGACGATTCCGCGGTCCGGGAGCGTCTCCGACGACGCGTGGCGCGTCTCCACGCCCGCGACCATCGGCGACGACTGCCGACTACACGGCAACATCCGCGCGACCAGCATCGACGTCGGCGAGGACAACAACATCTTCGGCAGCCTGCGCGCCCAAGACGACGTGAGCGTGGGTTCGGGCACGAAGATTCACGGCGACGTCACCACGCGAAACGGCGACGTTCGCGTCGAATCGGGCGCGGTCGTGCTCGGCGATGTCTCCGGCCACGACGTCCACGTCCACCCCGACGCCGACGTCGACGGCGTCATCCGCGCCCGCGGCGAGATGCACCTCGGCAGCCGCGCGGACCGCGACCCGGAGTAGCTCAATATCACGGTCAACAAAGTTAAATCGCATTCTGGGCGATGTACGGGTGAGATGAACGAAAAAGCGCTCCAACTCTCACGGAAGTTCCAGCAAGAGTACCACGGAGAGTACGTCGCCATGGGGCGCGCGGAATCTGTCGACTCGAACTGAGTTTCTACGTCATTCGACCGTCGTCCGTGTCTTCTCCGAGCTCTCGGGCATAGTGTAGCGTCTGTCGAAGTTGGTCGTCCGAGGGTGAAATGCCGAATGCTGGGCATCGATGTGGTCCCGATACGAGTGCGGTGGCACGGTGGGGATAGCCCGCTGTTCTCATACTATTCTTTCGGTCAGCGCGGTCCCGAATTAGCCGCATCTCACCGGTCGTACTCGCGGTCGAGCGGGTCCTCGATTTCGCCCATCACGGCCTCGAAGGCGTCGGTCGCGGTGAGTAGCCCGACGACCTCGCCGTCGTCGAGCACGAGCGCGAGTTCCTGATTCTCGGCCTGGAACTGGTCGATGGTGTCGCTGACGGTGGTGTCCGCGGCGAGCGTCATCGGCGGCGCGGCGACGTCCACGAACCCGAGGTTGCCGTCCCGAATCTCGTCGAGATGGTCGACGACCGCGGGGACGTAGACGATGCCGTGGAACTCCGCGGGGTCCTCGCCGACGAGCGGGTAGCGCGTGTGCGGCGACGACGTCAGCCGGTGGATGTTCTCTTCGGTCGAGACCGCCGTCGAGAGGAAGACGATGTCGCTGACGTCGACCATCACGTCCGCGACTTCGGTGGTGCCGACGTCGAGCGCGGCGACGACCTCCGAGAGGCGTTCCTCCGAGAGTTCGCCCTGCTGGAGGACGGATTCGACGCGGTTGCGGAGTTGTGCGCGGGTCTCGATGACTTCCTCCTCGGTTTCGAGCCACGCGCCTGTCATCTCCACGCCGAACAGTTTCAGGGTGCCTTTGGCGACGCTGTCGCCGATGCGCATGATGGGGCTGATGAGGCGCGCGAACCAGTACAGCGGCGTCGCGCCGTACTCGCAGACCTGCTTGGAGCGCTCGACGCCGAGGTACGTCGGCGTCTGCTCGCCGTGCGTGAGGTGGAGGAGGTTGATGACGAGGAACGCGAGGACTGCGCCGGCACTCACGGACGCCAGCCACGTTTCGTGGAATACGGGCTCGAAGAGGGCGGCGAGCGCGGGTTCGGCGACGATGCCGACCGCAATAGACGAGGCCGTGATGCCGACCTGACAGCTTGTGAGGTAGATTTCGAGGTCGTGGGTCATCTCCCACGCGCGTTCGAGGGCGGGCGTGTCGAACTCCGACTCGGGGTACTGGCGAACCCGCGTGAGCGCGAACTCGATGGCGACGAAGAAGCCGTTCGCGAGAATCAACGCGAGCCCCGCAACCAGACGGAGCATGACCTCCGGCGTGTTCATCGTCCGGGTGGTTCCGTCGCCCACGGAATATCGCTTGGGGCGGGTCGCCCAACCGAAAGCCATTCTTCGGCGCTCGCGCTACCACGTGGTATGCTCTCTATCGCGCTTGCCGGGAAGCCGAACGCCGGCAAGTCGACGTTCTACACCGCCGCGACGCGCTCGGAGGTGGACGTCGCGAACTACCCGTTCACCACCATCGACGCGAACCGCGGCATCACCCACGTGCGCACGGAGTGCCCGTGTCTCACTCGCGAGGAGCGCTGCGGGAACGAGAACTGCCACGACGGCAAGCGCTACGTCCCCGTCGAACTGCTGGACGTGGCGGGCCTCGTGCCGGGCGCCCACGAGGGGCGTGGGCTCGGCAACCAGTTCCTCGACGAACTCACGAACGCGGACGTCATCGTGAACGTCGTGGACGCCGCGGGCGCGACCGACGAGGAGGGCGAACCCGTGGAGGTTGGCACCCACGACCCCATCGAGGACATCGACTTCATCGAGGAGGAGATGGACCTCTGGCTGGCGGGCATCGTCGACCGCAACTGGGAGACCGTCGAGCGCCAGTCCCGCAGCCCCGGCTTCGACATCGAGGAGGCCGTGACGGACCTGATGACGGGGTTCGGCGCGACCGAGTACGACGTCGCTGCCGTCCTCCGCGGGATGGAGTACTCCGAGGACCCGGTGCAGTGGACCACCGAAGACCGCGAGGCGCTCGCGCGCGGCATCCGCCAGCGCACGAAGCCCATCGTCGTCGTCGCGAACAAAATCGACGTCGCGCCCGCCGAGAACGTCCGGCGCCTGCTCGACCTCGACAAGCCCGTGATACCCGCGACCGCGCAGGGCGAACTCGCGCTCCGCCGCGGCGTCGACGCCGGCTTCGTCGACTACGACCCGGGCGACGAGGACTTCGAGATAACGGGCGAAATCAGCGAGGGCCAGCGCGAAGCCCTCGACGAACTCCGCGAGACGGTGACCGAGTACAGCGGTACGGGCGTCCAGGCGGCGCTGAACCACGCGGTCTACGACCTGCTGGGCATGGTCACCGCCTATCCCGTGCAGGACCAGTCGAAGTGGACCGACGCGAGGGGCAACGTCCTCCCGGACGCGTTCCTCCTAGAGAACGGCTCGACGCCCGTGGACCTCGCGTACGCCGTCCACTCGGACATCGGCGAGGGCTACCTCCACGCGGTGAACGCCAAGACCAACCGCGAGGTCGGTGAGGGTTACGAACTCGAAGAGGGCGACGTCGTCAAAATCGTCTCCACCGCGAAGTAGTCACCCCGAAGCGACGAACACGCCCACGGACCGCTCGACGACGAAGCTACCGTCGCCGATTTGCTCGCGGAACTTCTCTTCCAACTCGAAGGCGTCGGTGCCGTCGAAGCCCGGCAGCGAGAGCAGGGACGCGACCAGCGGCTCGGGCTTCGTAATCTCGAGTTCGTCCTCGAAGTCCCGGCGTTCGACGCTCGCGAACTGCTCTCGGAGTTGGTCGGTGCCGTTCTCCAGCGCGAATCCGCCGTCGGCTGGCCGGCCGCCGAACGCGGCGACCGCGTCGAAGACGGCGGCGAGGTCGTCGATCCCGGTCGTCGCCGCGTACAGCGCCCCGTCGGGCTTGAGCACGCGCCGAATCTCCGAGAGTGCCTGCTCGCGGTCCCCGTCAGCGAGGTGTGAGAGCACGAAGTGGGCGGTGGCGGCGTCGAAAGTGTCGTCCGGGTAGGGGATGTCGCGGGCGTCGACCGAGTCGAAGTCGAACTCGCGGTCGACGTCCTCCAGCGCCTCCATCGCGTCCATCATCATCCCCGCGGAGTTGTCCGTCACGGTGACGTCCCAGCCGGCGGGAATCCGGTCGGCGTTGGCGGTCCAGAGCGCGCCGTGCCCCGAGCCCAGCGAGAGCACGACGGCATCCTCGGCGAGGTCGAACTGGTCGAACAGCCACTCGTGGGGAGAGCGGTCGGCCGTGGCGAACCGCGCGTGCAAGACCTGTCGGGCGGCGAGGTTCGATGCGTCCGCGTACTGGTCGGCGAGCGCGTCCTCGTCCTGCCAGGCGTCCATAGCCGTCCAGACGCCGCCCGCACCCTTCAGCACACCGCTCTCGCCGCGAGCGCGCTACGCGAGCGGCCGAAACCAGACCGCGGCGACCAGCACCGCGAGGAAGACGTAGCAGCCCCGCACGAGCAACATCGTCGCGACGGTTGGCTCGGCGCGTGCCGCGAACCACGCGACGACGGCGAACGCGGCGACTGCGGCGACGGCGCTCGGCGGGAAGACGGCGAGCGCGGCGAGCGCGACCACGCAGGCCATCGCAGCCGCCATCAGACCGTACGCGAGCCGCCGCGCACCGGGCTTCCCGAGTACGACGGCGACGCTGCGCTTGTCGATGGAGCGGTCGTAGTCGTAGTCCTGCGCGTCGTCGACGACCTTCACGCCCGAGAGCAGCACGAGCAACACGCCAGCGAACGCGACTGGGCGGACGGCGAGCGACTGGACTTGCGCGTAGTAGCCGCCGATGAGCGCGATGGAGATGCCGAGGGGGTAGCCCGTCGTCGTCGTGACGGGGTTCGTGTCAAGTTGGGGCGCGTGGTGGTATCCGACGAGCCACGCGGGCACGGCGAGCGCGGCCGCACCGGGGCCGACGAGCCACCAGAGGCCGGCGACGCAGGCGAAAAACGACAGCGACGCACCGCGGATGGCGAGCCGGCAGCCGTCCGGAGTGAGCGGGTGGTCGTCGTCCTCGCCGCGCACGTGGAAGTCCACGTAGCCGTCCTTGACGTGGGCGGTGTAGACGGCGAAGAACATCGCGGCGAGGTGGACGCTCGCGACGGTCAGCGAAAACTCGCCCGCGAGCACGGCCCCGAATCCGGCCGCGGCCAGCGGCGGCAGCATGAACACCGGGTGGACCTGCGACGCGAGCGCCGCGGCGGTCGCGCGGCCTCCACTCCCGTGTCGAGTGGTGTGCATACACATAACATAGTTCGCGGGCGGCATAACTGTCAGGGAGCGAACTACGCGGCCCGACGAGTGGAGAACGGAGGTGCCGCTACTGGAGCGCGTTCGTCGCCTCGCGCATGATGCCGAGGGCCTCGCGGAGCTGTTCGGTGTCCGTGGCGTAGGAGATGCGGGCGTAGCCCTCGCCGTGCTCGCCGAACGCGTCGCCGGGCACGACGACGACGCCGCGGTCGATGACCTCGTCCACCCAGCCGTCGGGCACTTTCGGCATCGCGTAGAACGCGCCCTCCGGCTTCGGGACGTCGAGGCCCATGTCTTCGAGTTCGTCGAGCACGAGGTCGCGGCGCTGCTCGAACTCCGTGACCATCTCGTCGACGACGTCCTGCGGGCCGCTGAGCGCGGCTTCGGCGGCGTGCTGGGCGGGCGCGCTGGCACAGGCCTGCGAGTACTGGTGGACGCGCAGCATGCGCTCGGCGCGGCGCTCGCTGGCGGCGACCCAGCCCAGCCGCCACCCCGTCATCGAGTACGTCTTCGAGCACGCGCTCACCACGACGACGTTGTCGGTCTCCGCGAACTCCATCGGCGAGCGGTGTTCGCCGTCGAAGACGATGTGCTCGTACACCTCATCGGAGACGCAGAGTACGTCGTGCTCGTCGGCGATGCGTGCGAACTCCCGCATGTCCTCGGGGGACTGCACCGCGCCCGTGGGGTTCGCTGGCGAGTTCACGACGAACGCCGCCGTGTCCTCCGTAATTCTTTCTTCGACGGTCGCGGGGTCGAGGGTGAGGTCCTCGCGCAGCGGTAGGCCGACCGGCTCGCCGCCCGCGATGCGCGTCAGCGCGTCGTAGGAGACGAACCCGGGGTCAGGGAACAGCACTTCCTCGCCGGGGTCGACGTGGGCTTCCAGCGCAAGGTGGAGCGCCTCGCTCCCGCCCGAGGTCGCGATGACGCCCTCGGGCGCGACGTCGAGGTCGTTGTCGCGCTCGTGCTTCCGGACGATGGCGTCCACGAGTTCGGGCGTCCCGCGGTTCGACGTGTACGCGTCCGCGTCGCCCGCCTCGATGGCGTCGACGGCGGCCTGCCGGGCGTGCTCGGGCGTCGGGAAGTCGGGCTGGCCGAGCCCGAGGTTGATGGCGTCCTCGCCGGCCGCCTCGAACACTTCCCGGATGCCGCTGATGGAGATGGCTTCGACTCGCTGGGAGAACTCCGTCATACGAACGACCCGGGCGTCGGACGCCATAATTCCTCCTGTCCGGCGGCCACCTTCTGCGAGCCGAACCGTTTTCTCCCGCAGTCCACGAACGGGAATATGGACCTCTCTGTCGTCGACCTCTCCCCGGTTCCCGAGGGCGGCACCGCGACGGACGCCTACGCGAACACCGTCGAGGCCGCCCAGCAGGCCGAACGCCTCGGCTACTCGCGCTTCTGGGTCGCCGAGCACCACGGCATGGGCGACACGCTCGCCGGAACCACGCCCGAAGTGTTGCTCGGCCACCTCGCCGCCGAGACGGACGAAATTCGCCTCGGCTCGGGCGCGGTCCTCCTCAACCACTACAGCCCGTTCAAGGTCGCCGAACAGTTCGGCGCGCTGGACGCGCTCGCGCCGGGCCGCGTCGACGCCGGCCTCGGGCGCGCGAACGGCTCGCCGGCCGTCGACCGCGCGCTCGGCACCGAACGCCACGTCCCGAATCCGGACGAGGACCATCGCGAGAAAATCGAGGCCGTCGTCAACCACCTCTACGACGACTACCCCGCCACGCACGCCTACAGCGACGTCGAGATTCCGCTCTCCGGCGAAGCGACCCCCGTTCCGTGGGCGCTCGGTTCCAGCCCCTCCAGCGCGGAAATCGCGGGCAAACTCGGCCTGCGCTACTGCTTTGCGGCGTTCATCCGCCCGCAGTTCGCCACGCACGCCTTCGAGGAGTACCGTCAGGCCTTCCAGCCCTCGCAGTTGGCCGGCAGCGTCGACGAGCCGGAGGGCATGGTCGCCGTCAACGCCGTCTGCGCGGAGACTGACGAGGAAGCCGCGCGGCTGCGCGCGACCGCCGAAGCCTCCTTCGAGCGGATGCAGCGCGGCGTCACGGGCACCGCGCCGTCCGTCGAGGAAGCCATCGCCGAACTCGGTAGCGTCCCGGAGCCGACTCCTGAGACGCTGGACGAGGACGAGTGGCCGCGCGCCATCTCCGGCAGCCCCGAGAGGTTGAACGGCCTCTTAGAACAACTGGCGGACCGCGTCGGCGTCGACGAAGTGATGATTCAGCACGTCGTCGCCGACCACGACGACGCGCTCCGCTCGCACGAACTCCTCGCCGATGCCGTCGGCCTCACGCCGCGCTGACTGTCGTTCGACAGGACGGTCATAGCGGTAGCAGCGCGGAAACTCACTCCCTTCGGGGTGGGTTCCTGACAGGGGTAGTGGCTCGTCCTACGCGGCCTGCTCGTCGACCGGACGGCCCGCTTCGGTCCCGACACCCGAGAATTCGAAGCGCGTGCCGCCCGCGTCGCTCTCCGTGATGGCGACGTCCCAGCCGTGCGCGTCCGCGATGCTGCGGACGATGTTGAGCCCGAACCCGGTGCCGTCCGGGTTCGTCGAGTAGCCCACGTCGAACACCGTCTCGCGGTCCGTTTCGGGGATGCCGGGGCCGTCGTCGCTGACGTAGAAGCCGTCGGCGTCGTCGAGGCTGCCGACGGAGACGGTGACGTCGTCGCCAGCGTGCTCCAGCGCGTCCTGCTGAGCGTGCGAGGCAGGGTTCGTGGAGCCATGTTCGACGGCATTCCGGAAGAGGTTCTCGAACAGTTCGCGGATGCGGCTCTCGTCGCCAGATATCGTGCCGAGCGACGGCTCGGTGTCGAGTGTCGCCGCCTCTGTCTCGGTGGTCGCCCAGGCGTCCTCGACGACCGCGCGCAGGTCGACGCTGTCGAACTCGCTCACCAGTTGGCCGGTCCGCGCGAGCGCCAGGATGTCCTCGACGAGTTCGTTCATCCGTCTGAGCGCGTCCGCCGCCCGCCGGAGGGCGTCACTGTCACGGTTCTCCCGTTCCAGCGAAATCGAGCCCTCCGCGACGTTCATCGGGTTGCGGAGGTCGTGGCTGACGACCGACGCGAACTCCTTCAGGCGGTCGTTCTGACTGGCCAACTCGCGCTCGCGGCAGCGGAGTTGCTCGCGCGCTTCGAGCGAGGTGATGGCGTGCCCGATGGTCTCGCCGAGTTCCATCAACACCTCCCGCTCGGGCCCGTCGAAGACGTACGGGCGGTCGGCGTACACGCTCAAAATTCCGTGGACGGTGTCGCCGTCCACAATCGGGACGACCGCCACCGATTCGACGCCGTGCTCGGCGAACAGCTCCCGCCACGGCTCCATCGACGGGTCCGCCGAGACGTTCTGCGAGTACTGAATCTCGCTCGTGCGGATGGCGCGCCCGCCGGCACCCTGCCCGTGGGCGTCGTCGCCGTCGACAGCGATGACGACGGACTCGTAGTACTCGTCGTCCAACCCTGCCCACGCGTCCGGCCGGAGTTCGCTGTCGGCCGGGTCGTAGCGCCCTATCCACGCCGACTCGTAGGGCTCGGACTGCTGGAGGCGCTCGCAGACCTGCTGTTCGAGTTCGCTGCGGGTGTCCGCGTTCACGATTTCCCGCGTCGCGATGCGGAGCGTGTTGTTGATGCGGTTCAACTGGTCGACCTGAACCTGCTGTTCGCGGCGGCGCGAGTCGTAGACGCCGACCAGGTAGCCGATGAGGCCGCCGAGCGTCGCGGCGTTCAGCAGCGTCAGTGAGGCGTTCGCCGGCAGCGGCCCGGTGACGAGGACGCTCGCGAACAACCACGCCGTCGCCGCAGCGAGCACGACGACGCCGACGGCGACCCACGAGAACACGCGCGTGACGAACTGGTCGGCGACCACGTCGTTGCGCACGAGTTGCACGCCCGCGGCCACCACGAACGTGGCCAGCACTAACGGGAGGAGCCCGTTCACGACGACGCGCGCTGGCGCGCCCCACAGCACGCCGACGGTCCGCACGTGAAACGCGGAGAGGACGAGGCCAAGCACCACGATGGCGGTGCCGCCCGTCCGGGACGAGAGAGACACGAGTATGCCAATCGTTCGTGCTATTCGGGTAAGAGTCTACCCCCGGCGGGACGAGCGAGGGCGGCGTCACACGGCTACAGTTCGATTCGCTCGACGAGTTGGTCGCTGTCGCCGCCGGTGTTGAGCGCGACGATGCGGACGTCGTTCTCGATGCCGGACTTGTGGAGTTTCTCCTTCAGGAGGTTGTCGACCTGGTAGACGCCCGCGGCGTTGCGCATCTCGATTTCCACCAGCACGGGACGTTCGTCGCCCTCCTCGAGGGTGACCGAGTCGATGGCCTGGCTGGAGATGGTGTTGATGCCACGGCCGCCGCGCTCGTAGGGGAGCCGCGACCGCCCGCGCTCCATGTCGAGGCCGTCCGCGACCCGGATGACCCCTGCCTCTGTCGTGAGCGGGTCCTCCTCGGTGTGGTGGCAGAGAATCGCGTGCAGCACCTCGGCTTTCACGCGCACGGCCTCGGGCGTCGCGTAGAACTCCGGGAGGATGCGGTCGAGGAGGTCCGCCGCCAGCGGAATCGAGTAGTACGCGTGCTCGTCGCGGTGGACGACGTGCCCGATGTCGTGTAGCGTCGCCGCGAGCGCGATGATGACACCCTCGTCGGCCTCGCCGAGCCCCTGGTCGGCCGCGCCGTTGAACTCGACGCCGCCGCGCTTCAACAGGTCGTAGAGTTTGAGCGCGCGATTCCGGACGATTTCGATGTGCTTGGTCCCGTGGTCGTTGTACCCCTTCCGCTTGACCGGGTTGACGTTCTGCGCGTCGAGGTACGTCGTAATCTCGGGGTCGTCGGTGACGAACGCCAGCACCTCGTTCAAGCGCTCGTCCGGGAACGCGTGGTCCGCGTTCGGGTCGTACTCGCGGTCGGCGTCGGACTGCGTGGCGTCGCTCATACGTCGCCGATTCGTGGGCCGCCGTGAAAAACCGTGTGACGGTACCGGCTTCCTCGCAGTCGCCTCCCCGGAAGCGAGAGCGGTCGAAAACGGACCGCTCGTGTCCGCTCGTTGGCGTTACTGCGACACTGAAAGGAGCATAAAGCCTATAATTGCGAACAGGCTACCACCGAGTAGCGATGTTCACCAGTACTCCCCTGTTCATCGGCGGGTTGCCGGGCGGCATGGAGTGGGCAGTCATCCTGCTCATCGCCGTCCTCCTGTTCGGCGCGAACAAGATTCCGAAGCTCGCCCGCTCCAGCGGCGAGGCAATCGGCGAGTTCCAGAAAGGCCGCGAAGAAGTCGAGCAGGAACTCCAGGAGATGCGCGACGGCCCCGAAGCCGAGGGCGAGACCGAGACCGAGAGCACGGAAACCGAGACCAGCGCGGACTCGACGAACGCCGACACGGACTCCGAAACTCCGTCCGGCAACTAACGTAACCGTTTTTCTCTGCCCCGTCCTCGCTCGACGTAGAGGGCGTGTGGCCAAGCGGACACGGCGAGAGGTTCCTAACCTCTAGACCGCGGGTTCGAATCCCGTCACGCCCGCTCACTCGCGGTGCTCGTTCACGGGCGTGACGTTGTCTCGTTCGCTATGCTCACGAGACTCCCGTCACGCCCGTGCAAGCCGGAGCGAAGCGACGGCGCATCTATCTTTCCATAAGGAGAGACTCCCGCCGTTTACGCCGGGAGGATGTCACGCGCGGAACTCTGTGTAGCGGCTCACTTTTCGCCCGTCCGCAGCTGGTCGAGTTCGGCCGTTTCGCTGAGGTCGATGAGAGCGCGGTCGAGTAACTCCCGAACGACGAACTCCTCGTAGTGCTGGGTCTCGCAGTATTCACAGGGCTTCATCTCCCGGGCGACTGACTCGATTTCGTCGCCGTGTTGCTCGTAGAGCGTTTCGACGACGGTGGCTAGTTCCTCCGTCGCGGTCTCCCGTGCACGCGAGAGTGTTTTTTCGCTGTCCTTCGGGAGGTCGTACGAGAAGATGCGGGTGTTCGATTTGTAGTGCTTCCTCGTGGCACCACCCGCTTCTTCGAGCCGAGCGATTTCGACCATTCCAGCGTCCTTCAGGACGTTCACGTGGTGTCGAACCGTCGTCTCGGCTTTCTGTTCGCCACGCCGTTCTAACTCCTCGTGTATCGCCTCGATTGTCAGCTCCTCGTCAGCGAGCATATCGAGAATCTTCGCTCGAACGTCGTTCTCCAGTGCTTTCGCTTTCTCCGGATTGGTTGTCACGACGTCCCGGATGGGCACGTCGGATTCGAGCAAGGCCATTATCGTGAACCGCAGTAGGTGTACGACGACAGTAAGAGTGACGCAATCCGTGTTATCGGACTACGACACGAAAGATACCATTATAATTTTTCTCGTAATGGTTATGGGTGTCGTACGATAACGTCACATCGAGATGGGAACGACGCAGAGCCAATTCGACGTCGGCGGGATGTCTTGCTCGTTCTGCGCCGAGAGCATCGAGAAGGCCTACGACAGAACCGAGGGCGTCGAGAACGTAGCTGTGAGTCTCGCTCACGAGGAAGTCCTCGTCCGGTACGACGACGAGGCGGCGAGCGAGGTCGAGGTGAAGGACACGCTCCGCGACCTCGGCTACACGATTCGTGACCCCGACAAGGAAAAGCAGTACGAGGAGCAGCGCGAAGAACTCGCCGAAGGAAAGCGACGACTCGTTCTCGCTGGAGGCGCGTCCATCGTCGTCGCCGCGTCGATGGGCTGGATGCTGTTCGTGGTGGGCCGCTTCGAGTCAGCGTCACTGGCGATGGACCTCGCTACGCTCGCGTTGGCGTTGGGCACGATGTTCGGTCCCGGCCGTTACATCGTCGAGAAAGCCTACCAGAGCCTCCGTCGCGGCATCTTCAACCAACACGTGCTATTGGAGGCTGGCGCGTTCGCCGGGCTGCTCGGTGGCTTCCTCGGCCTGCTCGTCTTCCCCGGCTTCCCGACCGTCCACTTCTTCGCCGTCGCCGTGTTCATCACCACCTATCACGTCCTCTCCGAGTACACCAGTCTCGTCGTCCGTACGCGGGCCTCACGGGCCGTACGGGGTCTTCTCGCGCTCCGGTCGGACACCGCTCGTCGGGTGACCGACGACGCAGTTGACGAAGTCCCCGTCGACGAGCTCGAAGTCGGCAACTGCGTCCGCGTCAAGCCCGGCGAGAACGTCCCCGTGGACGGCGAGGTTGTCGAGGGCGAATCGACAGTGGACGAATCCGTCGCCACTGGCGAGTCCATCCCCGAGGAGAAGGGCGAGGGCGACGAGGTAATCGGGGGCAGCGTCAACGAGACCGGCACGCTGCTCGTCGAGGTGACCGCCACCGGGGAGGACGCGTTCCTGAATCAGGTCGCCCACGAAATCGAGGAGGCGCGGGCGACGAAACCCGGTATCGTTCAACTCGCCGACCGCGTCCTCAGATACTTCGTCCCCGCCGTCCTGTTCGTCGCGGCGCTATCCTTCGGGTTCTGGTTGGTTGCGCCGCTCGCGTGGGGTGCCGACCCGAACGTTCGACGGGGAGCATTCGCGGCGCTCGCCGTCCTCGTCCTCGGCTACCCCTGTGCGCTCGGAATGGCGACCCCGCTCGCGCTGATTCGGGGCGGCGGGGAAGCCGCAAACCGCGGCATCCTGATGCGCAGCGGCGACGCGTTCCAGATATTCCCGGACGTCGACCACGTCGTGCTGGACAAGACCGGCACTATCACCGTCGGTGAATCTGCCGTCAGCGACGTAATCGCCCTCGCAAGCGACGAGGCCGAGGTACTGGCGACCGCGGCGAGCGCGGAGGCCTTCTCGGCGCATCCGCTCGCCGACGCCATCCTCGACCACGCGGCTGAACGCGGCGTCGACTACGCCGACCCCGAGGAGTTCGACTCGGTGACGGGTAGGGGCGTCCGGGCGACCGTCGACGGCGACGACGTGCTGGTCGGCAAACCGCACTGGCTCGCTGACGAAGGGATCGACCTGTCGCACGCGAACGACGACATCGAAGCCCTCCAGCACCGTGGCCTCACGGTCTCGGGCGTCGTCCGCGGTGGCGAACTCGTCGGACTGGTCGGCATCGGCGACGAAATCAAGGACGACGCTACGGAGACGGTCAAACGGATGCAGGACGCCGGAATCACGCCCGTGATGATTACAGGCGACAACGCGCGCACTGCCGAAGCGGTCGCCGAGAAAGTGGGCGTCGACCGCGTGATGGCCGACGTGCTGCCCGACGAGAAACGCGAAGAAATCGGCCGACTACAGGACGAAGGGCATCGCGTGGCGATGGTCGGCGACGGCATCAACGACGCGCCCGCGCTCACCCAAGCCGACGTCGGCATCGCCATCGGTGCCGGGACGGACATCGCTATCGAGTCGGCAGACGTCGTACTGATGGGCGACCGCTTGGGCGGCGTGATGGACGCCTACGAGATTGGGGCGGAGAGCTACCGGAAAACCCGGCAAAACCTCGTTGCCGCGTTCTCGTTCAACGGCATCGGTGTGGCCGCGGCGACGACCGGGCTCGTCCATCCCGTGTTTGCGATGATTGCGATGGTGCTGTCCGTCTCAGTCGTCCTCGCCAACAGTTTCGCGGGCCAACTCCTCTCGGGTGGGGGCATCAACGCGGAGTTCGCCGTCGGAGACAGCGATGGGGGTGAATCCGGGAGAGAAGACGCGGCAGCCGATTAGGCCAATACGTCGTAGCCCGCTCGCTCGATGGCGGCGTGAAGGTCGTCGTCTGACACGTCGTCTTCGACGACCACTTCGACGGTGTCGCCCTCGTTATCGGCGTCGACTCGGGTGACGCCGCTGATGTTCTCGAGAGCGTTCTCGACGTTCTGTTCACAGCCAGTACACGACATACCGGTGACAGTGAGTGTTTCGCGCTTCACGTCGTAGATTATCGTTCCACGCCAAAGACCGTTCCGACGAGCGTTGTACTGGTGTCGCGGTCGTCTTCGTGCTCGTGTAGCTGTCGCGTTGCGGTCTGCGTTCGGCCGTTCACCCGCGCTCGTGGTCGTTCTCCGACAGTTCTCCGTCACCTTCTTGCGTGTCACCGGCGAACTGGAAAGGCATGGACGCGCGCGGGCAGACGGAGATTATCGGGGTGGTGCTGTTGCTCGCCATCACAGTCGCCGGGGTCGGCGTCGTGGTCGTGGCGGGTGGCAGCGCGCTCGACGCCGCACAGGACCAGTCGTCGGTCCAGCGCGCCGAGCAGTCGATGAGTCTCTTCGACGCGCGCAGCGCGCTCGTCGCGCTCGGGCGGTCGGACGGCCAGTCGCTGACGCTGGCGAACTCCGAGCGCGGCAGCTACGAGGTGCGGCCCGACACCGGTCGCATGGTCGTCGTCAGGGAGGGCGAGGACGGTTCGACGACCGAGTACTTGAACACGACGCTGGGGTCGGTCGTCTACGAGAACGGCGACACCGAGGTCGCGTACCAGGGCGGCGGCGTCTGGTACTCGCGGGGCGCTGGCGCGGAGATGGTGTCGCCGCCGGAGTTCAACTACCAGGACGCGACGCTGACGCTCCCCGTGATTCGCGTCACCGGCAGCGAGCAGACGGCGGCCGGCGCGCCGACCGCTCGCGTGACGCGCGACGAGGCCGCGTCGAATCGCTCCGTCTTCCCCGGGCCAGGACGGACGAACCCGCTCCAGAACGGTACCATGACCGTTGCCGTGGAGAGCGACTACTACCGCGGCTGGGCGTCGTTCTTCCGGTCGCGGACGAGCGGGAACGTCTCCGTGATTCCCGACGAGAACCGCGTCGAACTGGAACTCGTCGCGCCCGGGACCGGCGGCCAGTTCACGCTCGACGAGACGCCGCTGGAGCTCCGCGGGCTCGCGGGTGACGACCCCCTGGAGTCGCTGACGTTCACGCTGAAACCGAACAAGAACTCCGACTTCAGCGACCTCCACTGGACGCTCGTCGCCGACGACGGCGGCTCCCAGCGCTTCGAGTTCGACATCCAGGGCTCGAACGTCTGCAAAGACGGCAATCAGCCCGAAGTCACGCTGGAGTACACGAACGGCGGGACGACGCACACGTGGAGTGGCGACAACCGCTTCTCGCAGAACGACTCGACGTACGCGTACTCCTGTTCGGAGGACGACAACACGCCGACGATGCACCTCGACTTGACCGGGGACACGAACCTCACGTATCAGAGCGGCGGCGGAGCACCCGTCGCGAACAACTCCACGGGGAAGCTCGTGAACTACGCGCTCGGCGAGATGGGACCGAACGTCGACTTGAAGCTGCTCTCGAAGGGCAAACAGAACCCGTCGGGGAACTCCGCGAGCACCGACCTCCCGGCGTCCACGGGCCGACTCGAATACGACTCCTCCGGCGAGCACGTCGTCACGTTCCTCCACATCACCAAGAACGCCGTGAACGTGACCGTCCGGTAGTCAGGCCACCGCGACGTCGATGTAGACACCCTGCACGTAGACTCCTTCGCCGGGGAGCGGACACTCGACTTCACCAGTTCGCCCGTCTGCGGGGCCGTCACAGTTCTGTCCGAACTCGGCCTCGAGGTACTGCTCCCAGGCCGCGGCGCGCGGCGACGTGACGGTGAGGTTCGCGGGCGTCGAGAACGACTCGACGTCGCGGGCGCTGACGGTCGTCCGGACGAGCACCCGCTGCGTGCCGTCCGTGGAGACGCCCCGGCTGGCCGGCTCCGTGGCGACGATGGGGACGAGCGTGCGGTCGCCCGCCGAAACGCGCGGCTCGCTGAACAACACCGCACGGTCGCCGTACTGCCGGAACAGCGCGCCGTTCGAGTAGACGAGTCGGTCACCGTCGTCAGCGCGATACACCACTGGCCTGGTCGTGGCTTGGTAGGACGCCCCGCCGTCGGTGGAGACGTTGAACGTCACCGGCTCGCCGAACCCGAGCGCGCCGTCCGACAGCAACACCTCCGTCGCGCGGCTGGGTGCGCCGCGGACCGCGAGGTCGTCGACGTTCGAGTCGAGGATGTCGAACGCGCGCTCGGTGTTCGAGAACTGCTGCGCGTCCCGCGCGCCGGTGAGCGCGTCGAACCCGCCGACGTAGACGACCGCGGTCGTGGAGACTATGATACCGAAGATGAGCACGAATCCGAGCGTGTCGCTGACCGCGCGCCGGTCCGAGAAGCCGTCGACGCGCACGCTACGCATCCTCGACCTCCAGGCGGTTGCCCTCGTAGACCACGACGAAGTCGCCGCCCGAGACGGTCGCGTTCTCGACCGGTATCTCCGTCTGGAATTCGACGGTGATGGTGACGGCCGAGCGGTCGGCGTCGAGGACGACGTTGCCGTTCCCGGACTCGTTGACGTGCACGTCGTAGCTGAAGCCCGCGACGTTCGACGGTGCTTCGACGGTGTACCGAACGCTGCCGCCGTCGCTGGCGCGCGCGAGCGTGTCGGCGGCCGCGAGGTCTGCGGCGACGCGGTCGCCGACGACGCGGAGTTCGGTCTCGACGGCGCGGTCGCGCTGAGTCTCCACGAGCGACCCCGCGGAGAACAACAGCATCGTCACGAGGATGGCGGCGACGCCGACGTTCAGCACGTAGCCCAGCGCCGTGGAGACGCCGCGGTCGTCCCCGCGCCACGACCGGCTCACATCCGCCACACTACCACCTCCACTTCGACGACGGCGTACGCGTGGCCGGGCGCGTTCGGCGCGAAGTAGCGCTCGCCTTCCGTCGCGTCCACGTCCGCGAGGGTCTTCGCCGTCGGCTCGAAGCGAGTGCCGTTGCGTTCGGTCACCGACTGGTTGTCGTAGAGCGTGACCAGCCGCGTGGCGGCGACGGCGTCCGCGCTCGGCTGGCCGTGGAACGCGAGCCGGCGGACGCGGCGCTCGCCGTCAGAACCGACGTAGTAGGCGTTGACGTTGTACGCGACCGCGCGGTCGCCGAACGTCTCCTCGACGGCGAGCAGGAACGACGCGCCGGGGGTTTCGCCGACGTAGTACCCCTCGTTGCTGGCGTTCGTGAACGCCGCCGCGGAGCCGTTCCAGTAGCGTAGCGTGCGCGAGAGGTTGCCGTTCGCGCGCTCAGTCTCCAGCAGGCCGGAAGCCGCCCGCTCGTGCTGGGTCTCGATGTGCTGGCCGGCCGTACTCGCGGTCAGCGGCGTCACCGCGGTCGCCTGAATCGTGAACGCGACCGTCGCGACGACGAGCAGCGCGGCGGCGACGCCCTCCAGCGTGTGTGCTTGCGCCCGCATGCTACCACACCTTCACGACGAGTTCGTAGCGGTCGCCGACGACGGTCACGCTCCGCCACGCGACGGTCGCGTCGGCGTCCGCGGAGACCGACTGCCCGGCCGCTGCGCGCTCGCCGTCGATGGTCGCCACGTCGCCCGCGGTGGTTACTAGCGTCACGTTCGCCGACTTGTAGTCGCGTAGTGCTAACTCGCTGATAGCGTCGCCGTCCGCGAAGAACGCGGCCGTCCGCTCCGTGTCGAGGGCGTACGGCTGATTCGGGGACGCGAGGCGGTCGGTCACGAGGTCGTCGGCGATGCGGTTCGCGGAGACGGGGTCGCCGACGTCCGGGTCCGCGAACGGCGTGATGATGCCGGGGACGAACGCGAACGCGAACGCCACGGTCACGAGGAAGATGCTGACGCCCGCGGCGAAGTCCATGGTGGTCTGTGCCCGGGACATGGTCACGCGAAGGAGAACGCTATCAGCGCGACGGTCGGCAGTATCACTGCGAATTTCACGCCCGAGAGCAGGCTCGCGTCGCGGATGTAGCCCGCGACGAACCCGGAGATGACGCCCTGCATCGTCACCGCGTGGAAGAACATCATCCCCAGCAGCTCGGTGTCGATGTTCCCGCCGAAGCTCAACTGGGCGCCCGCGCCGCCCGCGCCAGCCGTCGACGTCTCCAGCCCGCTCATCGTGCCGAGGAACTTCACCTGGAGGATGAGCATCACCGCCAGCAGCGTGAGGTACGTCATCACGATGATGACGACCTGCATGCGGGCCCGCGAGCGGCGCTCGCGCTCGATGTCGTCCTGGTTCTCGCTGGCCTGTGCGGCCGTCGACAGCACCGCCGTAATCTGGCTGGACGCCTCCTGTGCCTTCGTGATGAGCTTCACCGTGCGGGCGAGCCGCGGGATGTGGTACTTGTTGTTGAACTCGACGAGCGCGCGCTTCAAGCTCGTACCGTAGTTCACCTTCGCGTACATCGTCTCGAACTCCTCGCCGAGCTTCCCGCTAGTGGTCTCCGAGACCGCGCCGATGGACTCCAGAATCGTCATCCCGGTGTCGTTGGCCGAGGAGAGCTTCCGGAGGTTGTCCGAGAGCTTGTTCGTGATGCGGCGCCGCGAGCGCACGTTCCACTCGCGGAACACCGCCAGCGGGAATCCGATCAGGTACAGCGGGAGGTAGACGTAGAGGAACGTCCCCCAGATGGGGGCGGCGACCATGGCGTCGAGCGTCGTCGGCGCGACGCCCGCGAGCACGGCGTTCACGACGAGCACGAGCGTCACCGGCGCGGTGAACGCGAGCGTGAACAGCGGGTTGTCCCGGAAGAACCGCGCGGGGTGGCGCATCACCTGCATCGTCTCGTACGTGCCCTCGCGGCGCTTCACGCGGTCGAAAATCGCGTACTCGCCGACGAAACGCTCGACGAGACCGAGGCTGAGCAGGCCGGGTTCGCGGTGGCCGGTGTCCTCGCCCTCGAATTCGAGGAAGCCGTCCCCGATTTCGTCCTGCTTGACCGTGGAGACGAGCACGAGGAAGCCGAGACCGACGATGGGCGTGAGCACGTAGACGGTGGCGTACAGCAGCCGCATCTGGGCCTGCCCGAGCATGCTCATGATGACGAGGATGATGATGAGCAACAGCGGGAACAGCGACAGCGTCATGTACATCTCGCCGAACAGCTCCAGGGTGTCGAGCGTGAGCTCCTGTTGCTGTTTGGCGGTGCGCATGTGCTTGTCCTTCTTGTCCGAGAGGAACTCCGTCATGTCCCCGCCGGAGTTGATGATGGAGAGCATGTCCGTCAGGAACTGGCTGAGTTCGTCGCTGGGCGTCTCCATCGAGCGGTTCCGCACCGCCGTCCGGTAGTCCGTGTCGAAGTACTCGGTCTCCTGGACGATGCTGCGGAACTCCATGGCGACCTCGCCGTACGTGTCGTCGGCCTTCGCCATCGCCTCCAGAATCTCCAGTTGGTTCATGCCGCCGATGGAGAGCGCGTACATGAACGAGACGGCGTCCGGCAACAGCATGTTAATCTCGCGCTCCCGCGAGCTCGACCGCATGTACGGCACGGAGAGTAGCCCGCCGAACCCGGCCGTGAAGCCGATAAACCCGAAGAAGAGGCCGGTGCCGACGACCAGCGCGGGAATCTTCAGCGCCTGCACGATGGCCAGCAGCGTCTCGTTCGGGACGGGGACGCCGATGAGCGTCTCCGTCTCCACGAGCCCGGTGTAGAACAGGCCGTAGCCGAGCGCGAGCCCGAGCAGCCAGAGCGTGACGCCCGCGAGGACGCCCACGCCGATGGCGCGGGAGACGAACAGCTCCACGGGGTCGTCCATGCGGGCTTCCGCGAGCTTCGTCTCGACGTCCGCGACGAAGTCGCTGCCGTCGCTGAACGCCCACTGGTAGACGGGGAAGAACGCGTCCGCGACGACGTCCGCGCCCTCGCCGAACGACTGCGACCCCGTGCTCATTCGGGGCTCCCCTCGCGCTCGTCGTCTTCCCCGCTGACAGCCTCACCGCCGTCGCTGGCGGCCGTGTCGTCGCTGGATGCCGCCGGCTCGAAGCTCCCGAACCCGTCGTCGCTCTCTGCCACGGGTTCGATGGCGGGGTCGAGGTCGTCGGCGAACGGGTCCCACGTCGACGACTCCGTGGCTTCCTGCTCGGTCGGGAGGTCGGCGTCGGCCACTTCCTCGATGGCGGCTTCGAGGTCGTCGGCGTCCAGTCCGCGCGTGTCCGCGACCACGTCCTCCGCGGCGGCGTCGGGTGTGAGCGCGGTCGCCAGCGATTCCGCGGACTCGCCCTCGTACTCCGTGAGCACGCCGCCCTCCTCGCGGGCGGTTTCGAGGATGGACTCGGCCTCCGCGAGCACGCTCTCGGAGGGGTCCGGGCGGGGGACCATCGCCTCCTTGTCGGGGTCGACGTCGATGAGCACGCTCTCCATCCCGCGGAGGTCTTCGAGCGCCGCCTCCAGTCGGCCGTTGGCGACGAGCGTGAGGATGGTCTCGGGGTCGTTGACGTACGCCTGCGCGGTCGCGGCGACCTGCGCGTACTCGTTGAGCCCCTGCTCGATGAGGTACGCCAGCAGCACGCGGCGCTCCTGCAGCTGGCGGTCGAGTTCCATCTGCGTCCAGCCGCGGTCGAATTTGATGTCCTCGAGCGTCGAGGAGTCCGCGGTCTGCCGATAAGAGTCGTCCTCGGGCTCCCACTGGAAGACGTCGTTGACGTTGATTTCGTCGTTCTCCGGGTCGTAGCGGTTGATTTCCGTAATCGAACGGTTGCGCCGGACCTTCTGCCCGCGCACCCGCGTCTGGGACTGCACGGAGACCAAATCGAGCGCGGTGAAGAGCGTCTTCGAGACGTTGATTGGCTCCGTCGTGAAGCGCTTGAGGACCTCCCCGACGTTGTCCGCGTGAAACGTCGTGTAGGTGGTGTGGCCGGTGCTCATCACCTGGAAGAGCGTGCGGCCCTCCTCGCCGCGCACCTCGCCCATCACGATGTAGTCGGGACGCTGGCGGAGCGCGGCCTCCAGCAGGTCGAACTCGTCGATGTCGCCGGTTTCGTCCTCGCCGAAACTCGGCCGGGTGACGCTGGCGATCCAGTTGCGCTGGGGGAGTTCGACCTCGCGGGTGTCCTCGATGGAGACGATTTTCGCGTTGCTCGGGATGAACAGCGAGACGGCATTCAGGCTCGTGGTCTTCCCGGAGGCGGTGCCGCCCGCGAAGACGAGGCTCTTGTGGGACTCGATGCAGAGCCAGAGGAACGCCATCTCGTCGAGGCTGAACGTCTGCCAATTCACGAGATCCACCGGGGTGAACGGCACGTCCTTGAACTGGCGGATGGTGTAGTTGGTGCCGTGGTCGCTGACCTCCTGGCCGAGCGTGAGCTGGGCGCGGGAGCCGTCGCGGAGCGTGGCGTCGACCTGCGGCTGGCGCTTCGAGATGCCCTTCCCGGAGCGCTGGGCGAGCTTCACTACGAAGTCGTCGAGGCTCTCACGGCCGTGGTAGACGTTCGTGATGAGGTTCTCGTAGTCGGTGTGGTAGACGAACACCGGGGAGTCGTAGCCGTCGCAGGAGATGTCCTCGACGTTGATGTCGTGTTTGATGCCGTCGATGCGCTCGTAGCCGATGAAATTCCGCTGGAGCACGTACAACAGCGTCTCCACCTGGTACTGCGTGAGCGCGTCCGGGTCCTCCGCGAGCACCGCGGGCTCGGGGCGCGCCATGATGCCGTCGAGGTGGTCGTCGGTTTCGACTGGCGGCTCCCCTCGCCCGACGGCCGCCAGCAGCCTGTCGACTAGCGACTGCTCGCGCGCTACGGGACCGTTGTAGAGGTCGTAGCGGTCCAGGAGCTTTCGCGCCTCGTGCTCGATGACGCCGCGGCGCTCGGCCTCGTCGCCGGCCGCCGCCACGTCGTCGCTGGCGTACTTGATGGCGGTCCGGAGCTTCTCCGTGAGGAATTCCTGGAGGTCCGCCTCGATTGGGTTCCGGTAGGGCTCCACGAGGTAGTACTTCTTCTCGTTCTCGCGGTCGGAGTGGAAGATGACGACGAACGCGTACGGCTTGTTCACCCAGTAGCGCTCCACCTCCTGGAAGTGGCGTTTCTTCTCCATCGGCACCGCCTTCTCCAGGTCGTAGCGGTTCGCGATGGTGGTCTTCCCCTCGACCGTCGAGAAGAACGCGTCCTCGTCGACGTCCTCGTGGATGTCGACCGTGCGCTCGTCTTCGAGGTCGAGCATGCCGTCGGCGGCGTCGTCTTTCACGGACAGCCAGTGCTCGACGTTCTCCGGGTCGAAGCCGAGGTACTCCACGGGGTCGAAGCGGACGATTTCGCCGTCCTCGTCGCGGGGCCGCGTTCAGTCGTTCTCGCCGACGTAGTAGTACTCGCGCTTGAAGTGCTCCCACAGCCACTCGTCTTTCGTGACAGGCGTCGTCGCGGGGTCGGTGAACGCGTCGAAGTAGTCGTGGACGTTGCTCGCGCGCCGCGCCGCCGTCCCGAGCACGTCGCCCTTCTCGTCGGGGGCGAACCCGAGGTCGTCGCTCGGGTCGGCGTCGACGTCGTCCCACTTCGGCTCCGGCGGGTCCGCGCCGAGGTCGTCCCATTCGGGGTACGGCGGCCCGATTTCCTCGTCGTCGGGTGCGTCGACGCCCGCGAGTTCGTGGCGGGCGCGTTCGCGGCGCTCCCGCACGCGGTCGGCAGCGTCCTCGGATCCGTACTCGTCGAGGTAGTCCACCCAGGAGTACTCCCCGACTGTCGCGCCGCCGTCGTACTCGCGGACGGCGGGCGTGAGCTGCTGCCAGTCGTAGTCGCGATTCCGCTCGCCCGGTGTGCCCTCCGCTGGTGCGTCGTCGGTGCCGCCGCTGGCGGTCGCCCCACCGGCCCCGGCATCGTCGCCTGCCATTAGCCAGTACTGGCCAGGCAGCCGCAAAAACCCTTGCGACCAATTACCATGCTCCTTGACACGAAGCCGGCGGGCGCTACCGGTACTCGTCGACGACCGTGACCTCGCCGTCCGCGACCTCGATGTCCACCAGCGCCGTCACGCCGTGGGGCGAGTCGGCCATCGCGTTCTCCGAGCCGACCTTCCGGATGACTACCACGACGTCCGCGATGTCCGCACCGATGCCGTCGAGGGCGTCCGTGAGCGCGCGCAACGTTCCACCCGTCGACAGCAGGTCGTCGAGCACGAGCACGCGGTCGCCCTCGTCCACGTCGTTGACGTACATCTCACCCTCCGAGTAGCCCGTCTCCTGGTGGATTTCGACCTCGCCGGGGAGCCCGTACTCGCGCTTCCGGACGACCGTCACCGGGAGGTCCGTCTGCAGGCTCACGGCCGTCGAGATGTGGATGCCCATCGCCTCCGGCGTCACGATTTTGTCCACGTCCTCGAGGTCTGCGACCCGCGTGATGCCGACGACGACCTCCCGCAGCAGCGCGGGCTCGAGCATCGGCACGCCGTTGCTGATTGGGAGGACGACGTACTCGTACCCACCCTCTTTCTCGATGACGGGCGCGCGCTGGAAGGACTCGCGTAACCGCTCCATACCCCGCGTTCGCCCGTCGAGCCAAAAGGATGCGGGGTTCGCGTACTTTCGGTGCTTACGTCGATTTCGTCACTAACGCTCTTGTCGCTGGAGGCTCTACGTCCAACCGAGATGTCTATCGACCGCGAAACCTTCGAGAACGCGAGCGAGGACGAGCTCGCGGGACTGTCCGTTCCCGAGCGCGTCCTCGGATTCCTCGCGAGCCACGACGGCCACGCGTTCGAAGCGAGCGAGATTGCCGCTCGCCTCGAACTCGACGAAGGAGCGGTCAGCACCGCCCTCACGCGGCTCAAGGACCGCGACCTCGTCGAACACAAGGCGACGTACTGGGCGGTCACCGACGACGAGCAGCGACTCGCGGAGTACGACGGCTACGAGCGCGCCACCTCCCTGTTCAACGAGCAACTCGGCGAGGAGGACGCGGACGCCTGGCGCGAGCAGTCGCCCGAGGGAGCGCACCCGAGCGTCGACGACGAACAGTGAGCGACGAGGAACCGACGCTGATTTTCGAACCGGGCGACGTCGTCTACGGCGTAGACCCGTTCGACGGTGCCAAGCAGGCACGCCCCTGGCTCGTCCTCTCGAATCACGAGGATCGACCGTTCCACGGCGAACAGTACATCGCGGTTACGTTGACGACGAAATCGTGGATGGACGGACTCCTCGAAATCCCGGACGACGACTGGATACGCGGTGGAACACCCGAACAGAGCCGTATCGTCCCGTGGGGTGTCCAGTCGCTCAGCTCCGACGACATCGCGTTCTGGCAAGGGCGGCTGAGGCAGCGCCTCGTCGACGACGCCGTCGCGTCACTGGTCGACGAAGTCCAACAGTAGCTACCGGGCTGTCGATTCGCCGTTCAGACCGACACGTCCGAGAAGTCGAAGAACGCCGTCTCGTAGCCCTCGTGGCGAGAAATCTGCGGCGGCGTGTCGACGCTCACGGTCACGTTCTCGATGGCACTAGTGGTGGAGACGACCGCGCCGTAGTGGTAGCCGAGGTCGGCGTCGAGCGTCGGCACGAGGTCGCCGTCGAACGCGCGCTCGCTGCCCGCGTCGACGGTCGCCGACAGCGACGCGTTCGGGAGCACGAACCGGTTGTGTGGCGTGCGCAGCGACGCCGCGACGTACGTCTCGTCGTCGCCAGTCGCGAGACTCCCGAGTCGGTCCGCGGTCCCGACGACCAGATTCGCGCCACCCGTCTCGCCCGTGCCCTGCACCGGAATCGGAAACGAGTCGGCGGGCGGGGCCTGCGAGAGCGTCGCACTCTTCATGTCCATCGGGTCGACGGCGCCTTCCGTCCCCTCGCGGTCGGCGGGGATGTCCTCGAACGGGAGGTCGTCGAGGCTGGCGCGGTCGAACGTGAACGAGAAGTCGAACTCCACGGGGTCCGTAGCGGCAGTCTCGCCCGTCCGTCGCGTGGTCGGCGGGACGACGCGCACGGTGGCGTCGTAGTTGCCCTCCGGGCCGAGCGCGACGTTGTCGCCGTGGTGGACGCCCATCTGCTGGGAGAGCATCTGCCACGGCGTCACCGAGGCCGTCTCGCCCTCCGGCCGCGTGTGCTCGATGGTGACGTTCGCTTCCGGCAGCACTGTGCCCGTCTCCGTGTCCCAGACGGCGACCATCAGGTGGACGTCGTCCTCGCCGCGGACGTCCACGCGGTCGGTGTTCGTGGTGCGCACCAGCCAGAAGCGGTGCGGGAACGTGTAGGTGAGCGCGCACGCGTACCGGCCCCGCGTCTGCATCCCGGCCATTTCCATGCCCTCGACGTGCGAAGGAACGTAGGCGGCGTCGGGGCGGTTCTCGGGGAGTGGCGGCTCGCGGGTCGCACGCTCGGTTTCGAGGAAGCCCAGACAGCCCGCGGTCGCGCCGAGTCCAGTAGCGCCTGCTGCTGCGAGGAACGCGCGGCGACTCGGCTTACGCATCGCTGCCCTCCGGAGTGGGGAGCGCGCGCGTCGGCCGCGGCGGCAGCAGGTAGTTGCCGCGGTGGGTGACCGAGAGGTACTGGCGGATGCCGTTGTTCTGCGTGCGGCCGACCGGCGTCTGGCCGCTCACGTCAGTGGCGTTCATCGCCTCGCGCGTGCGCTCGAAGTCCGCGATTTCGCGCTGGAGCGCGAGGAAGTGCACGCCCGCGTGGCCGCCGTCCGTCGAGTCGAAGTCCCGGCGGAGGATGACCGGGCGGCCGTCCTCGCGGACGCGCTGGAACTTTTGGGCGTGCCCGACGACGCCGCGCTCGCTGCCCGTCTCCACGGGGTCGCCGCAGTCGTCCAACTGGGGGCTGTCGCCGAGGTTCTCGCCCGTGCCCTCGACCGCGCCGCTGTCGGCGTGCGCGGGACAGAACATCTGCGCGACGCGGGACTCGCGGTCGTCTTGCTCGTACCACTGTGTGAGGTTCAGGTCGATGTGGGAGGCGTGTTGGGTGGTGCCGCCCGCGAACGGCCCGGACTGGATGGTGACGCGGTCCTCGGTCGCCTGGCTCTTCTCGAAGCCCGACTCGAAGCCCATGTAGAACGGCGCGTCCTCGGGCACGGGCTCGGAGTCCGGGACGCCGCCGGTGTCCTGGTGCTCCGCCGGGAGGCCGTCGCCGACGAACCCGGAGCGTCGGTCCGCGACCGAGAAGACGTCAGTGAGCGCGGCGTCGACGTCGATTCCGTTGGCGGTGTCGCGGTTGCCGCGCATCGCCTCCTCGGCTTCGAGGACGGCGCTGGCGTGGTCGCTGGCGAGGTGGAGGATGGCGTCGGGCGTGTCCAGCGCGGGGTCTTCGAGGGCCGAGAGCGGCTGCGGTTCGGGGAGGTGGACGGCGTCGGGGAGCGCGCTGTCGAAGCGCTCGAAGTACGCCGGCGAGTAGCCCAGCGTCGCCAGCAGTCCATTATTGGACCACTCGTAGGCGCGTTCGAGCGTGCGGAGCGCGGTCTCGACGGTCTCGCGAGCCGCGTCTGTGGGTTCGCCGTCGAGGTCGAGGTGGACGAGCGCGTGGTGGCGCGGCGGCACGACGTTTCCCACGTCGTCCCGCGAGAGGGCGTCGTTCCACGCGTGCTGGCGCTCGGGCAGCGACGCCGGGTCGTCGACGCCAGTCGGAACGTCAGCGTCCTCGCGGTCCATGCACGCCGCGAGCGCGCTCGCGCCGCCGATAGCGACCGCGGACTTGAGGAACGCGCGGCGGCTCACGCCGCGGGAGTCCGGGAGCATGCTCGGGGCTAGCGCGTTCACGCGAAAAGCCGTTCTGGTGCACCCGTCGAATTCGACGCGCGGACCAGAACCCGCAAGCCCCTCCGCACCAGAGGACGACTATGCATCCGTTCCGTGCCGCTGGCCGCGCCGCCGGCCTCGTCGTCGCCGTCGCCGCGCTCGCGAGCCCGGTAGCCGCCCACTCCGGCACCACGCACGCCGGCACGCCCCACTGGCTGTTGTTCGCGCTCGCGTTCGTCGGCATCGGTGTCGCCGTCGTCACGATGGCCGCGTACCGCCGCGGGCGCATCGACGGCACGACGGGCGCCGCCGCGGGCCTCGTCGCCGCGCTCGCCGGCGGGTTCGGGCTCGTCGGCCTCGTCGAACTCCAGGTCGTCGCCGACACCGGCCCCCAGATTCGCTCCGTCTACCCGACGCTGAGTCTCGTCGTCGGCGCTGCGATGGCGGTCGGCAGCCTCGTCGTCGGCCGCCTACGGTGGCCCGAACGCCCGCGCTACGTCGCGCTCGGCGTGCTGCTGGCGGCGTGGGTCGTCTACCCCATCGTGATGCCCAACGGCGGCACCTACCACGTCCTCGGCTACGTGGTCGTCGCGACCGTGGTGTTCGCGGTGGGCTACGTTCTATACCGCGACGCGTGGGGCGTCGTCCAGAGCCTGCGCCGCGACCGCCGGCCGCTCGGCGCGGGCCTCGCCGCGGGCGCGCTGTTCGTCGGCTTCTTCGCGTTCTCCGCGGGGACGCTCACCCTCAACCCCGACCCCGGCGTCGGCGCGCCGACCGAGTCGACGGTCGTCTTCCTGCCCGTCGCCGACCCGCTGGTCGCGTGGCCGGCCGTCGAGTTCGTCTTCCCGTCCGTCCCGATGGCGGGGTTCGTCTCCGTCGGCACCGTCATCATGATGGGACTGCTCGGGAGCCTCGTCGCCGTCAACGTCGGCGTGCTCGTCCAGCAGGCGCGCGCCGAGAGCGCCGCGGACGGCGGTACGTCCGCGCTCGGGATGGTCGCCACGACCGGGGCGACCGCGTGCTGTTGCTGTGCGCCCGCGTTCTACGGCGTGCTCTCCGTGCTCTTCGGCGCTGCTGCCACCCCCGCGTACTGGGCGTTCCTCGACCCGACCTCGCCAGTCGGCGGCGTGTTCTTCGCGGCGAGTGTCGTGCTGTTGCTCGGGAGCATCGTGCGCGCGACGGGCGGCAACCGGCCGGTCGCCGCCTAGTCGAAGAAGTTGTCGAGGAGGCGCTCGAAGCGGTCGACGAACCGGTCGGCCGCGGACGGGTCGACGTCGGCGAGGAGCCGGATGGTCTCTTCTGGACGCGCCAGTACGAGCGTGACGCGGTTGCGCTCGTCGCGATGCTTCTCCACGACGTCGTGCGTGGTGAGCGCGTCGAGGTGGTGTTCGAGCGTCGAACGCGCGACGCCGACGCTGTCCGCGACGTCGGCCGGCCGCGACGGCCCGGTGTCGAGGAGATAGTAGACGGCGTCGCGGGCGGTTTCGCGGCGCGCGAGCGCGACGACGCCGCGCTCCCAGTCGTCGAACGCGGGCGGGAAGTAGTGCGTGCGCCCGGAGATGCGTTCGACCGCGAGGTCGCCCGCGCGGACCAGCCGGCGGGCGTGGTGCTGGACTTGGCCGGGGGCGAGGTCCGTCGCCCGGACGACCGCGTTGAAGTGGACGCCGGGGTCGTTGTGGACGTGCGCGGCGATGCGGTCGCGGGTGTCGGTCACTGTTCGTCACCTCCCGTGGGCGTGCCGGAGACCGAGCGCGCGTACCAGACCGCGGCGATGACGAGCCCCGCCATCAGGACGTCGAGGCCGTGTTCGAGGACGTGGTGGACGTCGCCCGCGAGCAGGCCGCCGACGCTCGCGCCCGCGACGACCGAGCGCGCGAGCAGCGTGCCGAGCGCGAGCGCGACCAGCAAGTAGGGACGGGAGCGCCGCCGCAGGAACGCTGCCAGCGCCGCGCCCGTGAGCAGGGCCGACGCGACGCCCGCGGCAGCGAGCGCGACCACGAGCGGGACGTCCAGGCCTGCAGTCTGGGCGTGCGCGACGGGAAACACGCCCGACAGTTGCGCCGCGGCGAGTGTAGGTCGTTCGGTTTCTCGCGGCGGCCTGCGGCGTCGTAGCGTGGTGGCGGACAACGCTTAACACGCCGCGGCGCTATCTTCGAGTATGGACGATATTTTCGCCGGCCGACTGATGTCGGACAGCATCCACACCGTCACCCCCGACACGCTCGTCGAGGACGCCGCCGAGCTCATGCTCGACAACAGCATCGGCTCGGTCGTCGTCGTCGACGACAACGGCCACCTCGAAGGCATCCTCACCAACACCGACTTCGTCACTATCGTCGCGAAGAGCAAGCCGAAAGCCCAGACCACCGTCGAGCGCTACATGACCACGGACGTCGTCACCACCGGCGCGCAGGACTCCATCCGTGACGTCGCCGACGCCATGCTCGAACACGGCTTCCACCACATGCCCGTCGTCGACGAGGAGGACAACGTCATCGGCATGATTACCACGAAGGACCTCGCGTCGTACATCTCCACCGTTCAGACGCCTAGCCCGGCGTAACCCTCGTCTCGCGTCTTTTTCGCGGAGGCTCGTTCGGTAGTCTCGGATTCCCCGGTAGAGACTCCCCCGCTCAGAACCCCCAGCGGAGCCCGGACATGGTGCCGACGATGGCGACCATGAGCACGAGTTCGACGAGGCTCAGCATGCCGTACTTCTTGTTCAGGTCCGCGAGTCGCGCGTGGTCGGTGTCGTTGGCGGCGATTTCGTCGAACATTCCGGCCGTGAACGTGTGGAGCGGGCCGAATCCGAGCACGAGCAGCGCGGCGGCGAGCGCGACCGCCGCCCACAGCGACGGCGTCGGGGAGTCCCAGAGCCCCATCAGGCCGGCGAGGCCGACGCCGGAGCCGACGACGCCGAGCGACACCGGCTCCATGAGCAGGTTCATCTTCGGGACGAAGCCCTCCGCGAACTCCACGTTCGCCTCCTCGGAGAGGCTCCCCATGACCGGGCCCAGGACGACCGCGCCGAGCACCGCGGTGCCGAACCAGAACGCGCCGAGGAAGAGGTGGACGGTGAACATGATTTGGACGTCCCCGGAGAGGTAGCCCAGGACGGGCAGGACCAGGGGGACGGCGACGGCTCCGACCGCGAACGGTCGGGTGGCGGCGTCGGCCATCGTGCGGTAGCGTTCGCGTCTGTTCGCGGGTCGCTGTGCGTCGGTCAGTGACATTCGGTGGCTCCCCTCACAACGAGTCGTAACTCTGTTGACACTAAATAAGTGATGGGGTTGAAACAATTCGTGGAACGCCGCGAGCGCGTCAGTAGATGCGCTCGGTCGCGATTTCGGCACCCTCGGCGTCCGCGACGGTCGCGTCCCACTCGTCGGGGTCGACGCCCTCGCCGTCCTGGCGCTGCTCCCGGCGGTCGAGCAGTTCCGGCGGTCGGGGAGGCTGCCGGTGTGCGTCGTGCGAATCCAGTCGTCGTTCGCTGTCATTAGATATTCACATAAGTAATAAATACGGGATAAAATATAATTCACAGTATTTACATCCGCGCCCTGGTCCGGAGTCGCTGACTGCTGAGCGCGCGTCGACTCCGCGACGAGCGCCGACGGCCGAAACACAGCTATTATTGCCACACGGCCGCCCGTTCCGAGTAGACGCTACATGGGTTTTCGCACTGCGCTCCGGCAGGAAGTGACGGCATTATGGGGCGGCGGGAAGGGCGTCTCCCTCGTCGCCATCGCGACCGGCTGGGGGCTGCTGAACGGCGGGCGGATGGTCTACCCCGTCATCATCCCCTACCTCCAGACCGACTACGGGCTCTCCCTGACCGTGTCGGGCCTGCTCGTGACCGTGCTGTGGTTCTTCGCGGCAATCGGCCAACTCCCCGGTGGGATGCTCGCCGACCGGTACGACGAGCGCGCGCTCATGGCCGTGAGCGCGGTCGTCGTCGCCGGGGCGCTCGGCCTCGTCGTCACGTCCTCGTCGCCGATCGTCCTGTTCGCGGCGACCGCCGTGTGGGGACTCGGCCACTCGCTGTACCCGATTGCCAGAATCACGATTCTCTCGAAGCTCTACACGCAGCGCCTCGGCAGCGCGCTCGGCGTCACGATGGCGACCGGCGACATCGGCCAGACCGTCCTCCCGCCGATTGCCGCCGCGCTCGCCGCCGCCGTCGCGTGGCAGGCCGGCCTCGGCTTCGTCGCGCCGCTCCTCGTCGTCGCCGGGATTCTCGTCTACGCCACGTCACCGAGCCGGGACGACGGGACAGACGCCGGGACGGACTCGGGGAGCACGCAGTCGCTGCGGGACGCCGTCGACGTCCTCGCGGAACTCCGGACGCCGGAAATCGGGTTCATGACGGTCATCCTCTTCCTCTACATGTTCGTCTGGCAGTCGTTCACCGCGTTCTACCCGACCTACCTCACGTCGGTGAAAGACCTCTCCACCCAGCAGGCGAGCGTGCTCTTCGGGTTCTTCTTCGCGGTCGGCGTGCTCGTCAAGCCGCTGGCCGGCGCGGCCTACGACCGCATCGGGATGCGCCGCTCGCTCATCGGGATTCTGCTGCCGGCCGCCGCGGGCTTCCTCCTGTTGCCCGTCGTCTCCGGCATCTGGCCGCTCGTCGGCATCACCGCGCTCGTCAGCACGATGCTCGGCACCGGCGCCGTCACGCAGTCGTTCCTCGCCGAAGCGTTCTCCGAGGCGACCCAAGGCACCGGCCTCGGCGTCATCCGCACGCTCACCGCGTCGCTGGCCGCCGCCGGCCCGGTCGTCTTCGGCGTCGTCGGCGACCACGGCTACTTCGACGAAGGCTACGTCTTCCTCGCGGTCGTGATGGCCGTCGTCATCGCGCTCACGTACCGGATGCCAGAATCGACGTGAGAGCAGGTGTGCGTCGTCCGTCGAATTCGAGGATTCAGATAGTACACGCTGTCGTTGTTACTCATGGATTCGTACACACGACTTCGCCCGCCGACGTATCCCGGGTCATTCAACGGGTGACTTCAGTCTGACTTCTCGCGTGTTGGGGTCAACGACCTGATTCGATGAGTGAGGCGCGACAAAGGATGCACACACGCTTCGCGGGTTCGAGTGCGGATTCAGGACAGTGATCTCTTGGCGTACTATGCCGTAACTTTGTGCGGAAACTCACTCTGGGAATTCGATAAACCTCAAAGTCCAGTATGACTACTTACTGAATTTGTTGCTCCGCTCTACCCGAATTATGTGTTATCACTTCTCCTCAAAAACACGCTACGAGAAATTGTCGGTTCCTGTCTTCACACCTTTCATATTCGCGCCTGACATATTGCCTCCACGGTACTATCCGCGAGATTGATTATAACAACAAGATTATTATCCCTGGCAGAGCCAGTTGGCATCAGCAACCGATTCCCAACCCATGTCCCCTGAAATCACTTTCGGGCCGGATGCTGCAGAAACTGTTCTGGAGCAGTTCGGGAAAACCACCGACGACGAGGATTATATTATTGACGAAGAGTCAGAGGAGCGCGAGAAGTCATACTACAAAGAGGAAGAGATTCATATTGAGGAGTTAGGTGGACTTATCGATGGGTCTGTTGGCCTAGTCAAAGATGATTTCACAGAAATTCACGAGTATGTGAAGGACAAAGAATCAGACGGGGATGACTAAATGGAAGGGGTTTGGGACAAAGCTCGTCGGCTAGCTACAGATCAGATTCGCAGTGGAGATGTTGATTTGTCAACTATCGAGGAGCTGCGAATTGTGGAACGAGGAAGTGATAGACAACTTATTGACGTTAACCCATCTGAGAATCTATTAAGCATAAATCTTGATGCTCTCGGGGAAGAGGATCGTCAGGGGATGCTTGATGGAATTGTTGCGGCCTTCGAGAGCCAGCAGCGCTTATTTGCTGGGGAACCAAACAAAGTCCGGTCTGCGACTAAGAAAGCACTCACAAGTAGCGACGTGCGAGAGGCTATTAACCAGTTCAGTCAGTTTCTTGACAGCGGCTATCTGATGCTGGTCGAGGAAAGCTTAGTGCTCAACCAAGGCCAACTTGTGGAGCGGCTCCCTAATGACAAAGGTGATGACCTAAAGGAGGATATTGCAAGTACATTTGAGGATGATGTCACTGGTGGAAGTTTTGACCAAGCAATCACAGCTATCCACTTAGCAAGTTCAGGTCACCTTACTTCAGATGGTACTGTGGTTTCTATATTTGAACAACTGAATGATGAAACCGTAGACTATCATCGGATATTTTCTACTATCCTCAAGGAAAATCCATTTCTGCTTATGGTTGGACGCAGGAACCGACGAGACCAAGACGAGCTCGTTGAGGCCTTCAAAAACAAAATGCGGCAAGCAGACCAATATCAGTTCAAGGTTCCGTTTATAGAGGGTCGCGCTGCCGGTGGTCGGAACAGGCAGGCTTTGGAAGAAGTGATTTTGACTGTTCAACGAGATGCATTAACACTGAACTATGACTGCGCTGTCAGAACCGGTGAGACGGTGTATCAGTTGTTCCCTGGGAGCTGGCAGGGAGATCGGAACTGATGGCCACCCGGAAACTGAACACCCTTCTTCGTGATGCGAATTATTTGCTAATCTTTCTTCCTCTAGCGAACCTCCTCTACGTCTTCTCACAAACTGGTGCGGAGTTGGAGTTATTCTTGACTTGTATTGCGGGTCTTGTTTGTGCATATTGGTTAAACTATACTGTCGGTATTCCGGACCCAGCTAAAACGACCTCAGATAACTCGGATCCAGGAGTGTTTGGGGTAATCTATCTCTTCTCGCTCCTTCTTTTGGCAGTTGCTTGGATATACAGTACATACCGTATTTACGAATATACTGGGGCGTCACGAATCTATGCCAATATATTCCTAATCTTCTCAATAGGGTGGCCGATGCTTGTGAGTATTCATTATCTTTTGGACAGCTATATTGGTAGTGTTCAGATAAGCTGATTCCATGCGAAGCTGAAGGATCTGAGCCAATCGTCGGCGGTGGCTGCGTCGGCGTTGCTGAAACAGTTTGAGAACGATGAGGTTCGTCGTTTTATCTCTCGAAAGACACGTTCGACAGCATTCCGATTCCCATGTTTTTCATACTGGAATCGGAGGCCGTGTCGGTTGCAGGCGTCTTTCAGCGGGGGTGCGCCATCAACGAGAAACACGGCATCATCGACGTCGTGTTTCTCCCGGAGCTGTGCGAAAAACGAGCGAGCAATCACGTTCGTACGCGTCGGTTCAAGCTTTGTATGGAGTAATTTGTTTGTGTCGGGATCGACAGCAGCGTACAGCCAGTATTGCTCGTTATTGAGTCGGATCACGGTTTCGTCAACCGCGACGTGATCCGGATTCCGTCCAGACTCGGGCTGTAGGTCGGCCTTGTGCACCCAATTATGAACGGTGGATCGAGCTCGATTGACACCAAATATCTCAAGAATTGAGACAGTATTCGAAAGCGAGAGTCCAGCAAGATGGAGCTGAATACTGAGCTTCATCAGCAACTGCGGTGTCGCTTCTCGTTCAACAAACTCTAAGTCGATCTGGTTGATATTCCCGTTGAGGCGGGTGTTTTCGGGCATAGACACTCAGAAAACGCTCCGCCTCACCTTTCAATCCTTATCTGAACACTGCCGCTATATTGATGAGTACCAGAATTCCCTTTTTTCGGCTGATGAGGGCGACAAAAACGGGTAATGGCGTCTTCGCTCTGACCGAGCTTAGACTCTAGGTGGCTATTCAGCAATAAGAGGTCGGTAGATATGCATCCTACTTCGTGCTTGTCTCAAACTCCTACGGAATTTATGCAACTATGTGGGCGGTGTTTTGCATTAGTGGCCCTGGCCACATCACTAATGAAGAACCTGATACCCCCGTGAGGTTCTCTCTGTGGTGCAGTCGGCCCAACTGTGCTGACGACACTCTACCGAATCAATACACCCGTAGCCCCGTGCCACAAACACGTGTGTGGACTCGTCGGGAGTCTCGTGAGCGGAGCGAACGAGACATCGACGAGTCCACGACTGAGGGAGCGAAGCGACCGAAGGAAGTGGACTCGTCGGGATTTGAACCCGAGGCCTTCCCCGTGCCAGGGGGATGATCTACCACTGATCTACGAGCCCTCGAACGCATCCAAACGTTTCCCGTGGTCGTTGATAAACCCCGCGAATTCATTCGGCGACTCCACGGGGAGATGGAAACCCTTTATGTGCCCGAGGGCATTCTCGGCTGTAGGGAACCACACGGCCGTAGATCCGACGGCGCCGCGCGGGTTCGGACGCAAATTGCGTTCGCTGGCGCGGCTTGGGACTGCGGTAGTGTTCCGGCACCAGTCGGTGCCGCCAGCGTTTCGTGTAGTTCCAATCCGAAAATCATGGCACGAATGCACACGCGCCGCCGTGGGTCGTCCGGTTCGGACCGCCCGGCGGCAGACGAACCACCGGAGTGGAGCGACGTAGACGAAGACGCAATCGAGGACCGCGTGGTGGAGCTCGCCGAGCAGGGGCACGACCCCTCGCAGATTGGCATGAAGCTCCGCGACGAGGGCGTGCAGGGCACGCCGATTCCGGACGTCAAGCTGGCGACCGGGAAGAAGGTCACCGAGATTCTCGAAGAGAACGACGCCAAGTCCGACCTGCCCGAGGACTTCCGCAACCTCCTCGAGCAGGCGATTCGGCTGCGCGAGCACGTTCAGGAGAACGGACAGGACCACCAGAACAAGCGCGCGCTCCAGAACACGGAGTCCAAAATCCGTCGGCTCGCCAACTACTACCGCGGCGACGAGCTCGACGAGGACTTCAAGTACTCCTACGAGAACGCGGTCGAACTGCTCGAATAGATGGCGACGACGGGACGCACCACAGCTGCGACCGAGCCCGACGCCGAGTCGGTGCTGGTCGACGCGGAGTTCGTCCGCGTGATGGCGGCACCGACCGGCGGGAGCATCGCGGCCGCCGCGATGCTCGCAGGGGCGTGCGACGAGCACGACGTACCGTACCAGGTGCGCGTGACTCGCGGCGCGCCGTCGGCTCCGGACGCGGCCGAGACGTCCCTCGTGGCCGTCGGCGTCGAATCGCCGGCTGCCGACGCGTCGTTCGTCGAGGACGCACCGAACGCGGCCTTCGACGCGGCGCTGGAAGCCGGTGCAGCCCCCGACCCAGTAGTGGCGTTCGCGGGCGCACTCGCTGACGGCGTCGAGCCGGCAAGCGACGTCCGGGAGGCTGCCGGGTTGACGCGGCATTCGGGCGTCGGGATTCCGACCGCGGACCTCGCGGCGGGCCTGGCGCACTCGACGCGCGTCCACGCGTCGTTCTCGGGGGACGAGCAGGCGGCGGGCGCGACGCTCGCCGAGCTCGGCCTCCCGCCGGAACTCGACGACGCGGCACAGCGCCGCCTCGCGTCCGTGGTCGCACTCGACGCGACCGGCACGACGGCGCGCGCCGCAGACCGCGTCGCGGACGTCCTTCGCCCGCACGAGACTCCCGCCGGCCCCTTCGAGACTGTCGAGGGGTTCGCGGACGTGCTCGGCGCGCTGGCGTGGGCCGCGCCCGGGCTCGGCGTCGCGCTGGCGCTCGGTGCGGTCGACGCACCGACGGCGCTGGACGCGTGGCGCGACCACGCGACCGACGCGCACGCGGCAGTCCGACGCGCGGACCCGTCGCGGTACAGCGCCGTCGAGGTCGTCGAGGCCGACGCTGCGCAGCCGACAGTCGCGCGACTCGTCCGAGACTACCGGGCTCGCGAACCCGCAGTGCTCGTCGTCGGCGACGACACTGCCGCGCTCGCGACGTCCGACTCGAACGCCCGCGACGTCCTCCCTAACAGCGTGGGGACGTCGACGCTGGCGGTCACAGACGCCGAACCCAACCTCGTAGAGACTGTACGGGGCGAACTATGACGCGGCACGCGACGATGACGACCGCGGTACCGGACCCGGAACTGGTCGCAGCCGCCGTCCGCCCCGACAACACCGCCGAGATGGACACGCGAGTCACGGAGGACGCCGTCGTCACGCGCATCGAGCGAGACGACACCGGCGGCCTCCAGTCGACCGTCGACGACTACGTCGTGAACGTCACGGTGGCGACCGAAGTCGCACAGCACGCAAACCGACACACGACAAACGAATCATGAGCGAACGTTCCGTATCAAAGCAGAGTCAGGAGAAACGGTGGTACACCGTGCTCGCGCCGGAGGAGTTCGACCGGCAGGAGCTCGGCGAGACGCCCGCCGAAGAGCCAGAACAGGTCTACGACCGAACCATCGAGACGACACTCGACGAACTCGTCAACGGCGGCGAGAACAACGTCAAGCTCACCTTTCAGGTGACCGACGTCGGGAGCGACACCGCGTCCACGGAGTTCGTGAAGCACGAACTCACGCGGGACTACAAGCGTAGTCTCGTGCGCCGCGGGTCGTCGAAGATTGGCGTGACCATCACGGTCCTCACGACGGACGACTACCGCGTGAAGATTCAGCCGGTCGCGTACACGACGAAGCAGGCCGACCAGAGCCAGCAGAAGGCCATCCGCCGCACGATGATCGACCTCGTCGAGGAAGCCGGCGAGGAGCGCACGTTCGAAGCGCTCCTCGACTCCATCACGGAGGGTCGGCTCTCCTCGGCCATCTACGACGAAGCGAACACGATCTACCCGCTTCGCCGTGTGGAAGTCCAGAAGGCGACGCTCGAAGCGCCGCCCGAGGAAGTCCACGAGGAAGAGGAGACGGCCGTCGGCGTCGAAGACGAAGCCTAACCGCTTCCGAACCGTCCGAATTCACAATTTTCGCGCACTACTTCGACAGCGACGCGGCCGGCGGTCGCGTCACTCGGTGACGACGACCTTCCCGAGCATCCCCGCGCCCTCGTGGGGAATACAGAAGTAGTAGTAGTCGCCGGCGACCTCGAACGTGTGCTCGTAGGTCTCGCTCGGTTGAACGATGCCGCCGCCGTCGATGCTGTTCTCCCACGCCTCGCGGGCGGCGTCCTCGCTCTCGAAGCCGCCAGAGGCCCAGTAGTCGGCCCCTTCGGGGACGCCGTCCTCGTAGGCGGTGACGGTGTGGTTCCGGGAGCCGGTGTTCGCCCAGACGACGGTGTCGCCGACGCTCGCCTCGAACGTCGGCACGTCGTTCCCCTCGACGGCGGGCTCGGGGACGAACGCGTTCGACTGCATGCCGACGTCGTACTCCGAGTTGGACAGCGACGGCCCGATACAGCCGGCCAGCGCCGCGGTGACGCCAGCCCCTGCTGCGGCGAGGAACGCCCGGCGTTGCATGGTCGACAGTCGGGTCGTCGGGCATTTATACGGCGCGGTCCCGCCGACGCGAGCCTCGAACCGGTGACAACGCGGGGACACGACGGGAGCACGGATGTAAACACGTAAGGACGCCTGCCGAGATGCGTGGAACATGCAACCCCGCTTCGTCGGCCGGTTGGGCGTCGCGGACGCCGTGACCGCGGCGAACGCGGCACTCGGCTTCGTGGCGGTCGTGGCGGCCACCGTCGACGTGGCGCTCGCCGCGCGGCTGGTGTTGCTCGCCGCCATCGCGGACGGGCTCGACGGCGTGCTCGCGCGCAGGTACGGCGGGACGCCGGCCGGCGAACACCTCGACTCGTTGGCGGACGTGGCGTCGTTCAGCGTCGCGCCCGCATTCCTCGTCGCCGTCGTCGCGCGGAACGCGTGGAGCTTCGAGAGCGCGTGGGGGCTCGTCGCGCTCGCCGCGTGCGCGGTGTTCGTCGCCGCGGGCGTCGTCCGTCTCGGCCTCTACACGGCCTACGACACGGGCAACGACCACACGGAGGGCGTGCCGACGACGCTCGCCGCGACCCTGCTGGCTGCGGGCGTGCTCGCTGGCGTCGGCGACCCGCGAATCGCCGTCGCCGCAATCAGTATTCTCACCGTGCTGATGGTGTCGTCGATTACGTACCCCGACCTCTACTCGCGGGACGCGCTCGCGATGGGCGCGGTGCAGGCTGCCGCCGTGCTCGCGCCGACGCTCGGCCCGCGGCTGTTCCCCCGCGTCCTGCTGGCGTGGGCGTGTGCGTACCTCCTACTCGCGCCGCGGTTCTACTGGCGGGGCGAAGGGAAACGCTCATAGGCGCGCTGGCGGAATCAATTGGTATGAGCGACGGGGACGAGGAACCCGAGGAGTCGGCCGACGCGCCGGCCCCGGACGTGGACGTAGAAACGCTTCAGGAGCGTCTCGACGACGCCGTCGACGCCCTCGAAAGCGCCGAGACGGAGGCCGGACTCGACGACGTCGAAGCGATTCTCGACGCCGTCGAGTCCGACCTCGAAGCGGCGGACCTCCCGGAACCCGAGGAGGAAGACGAGGAGGCCCCCGCCGAGGCACTCGAGTCCTGGCTGTCCGAGCTCCGCGAGGACCTCGAAGCCCAGCGCGGGCCGTACGCCGAGGATGTCGTCGCCGCAGTCGAGGACGCCCAGTCCACGCTGGAGTCGACGCGCTGGACGGAACAGGGCGAACAAGCACTGCAGACGGCCGTGAGCACGTACCTCGACGACGCCGGCGAGGCGCTGGACGAGACGTTCGTCGGCGGCGAAGTCGCCGACCCGGAGGCGCTCGCCGAGGAACTCGACGAGGTCGTCGACGCCGTCGACGCCGCGGCCCTCGACCCCGACGAGAACGCCGAGACAATCGAGGCGCTCACGGAGGCGACCGACGCGCTCACCGCGGGCGTCGAGGACGCCCAGGAGTGGGACGACCTCTCGGTCCGCCAGAAGCTCCGCGCGGAAGGCTACTACGAGGTCATGGGGCAGAAGCGCAAGGACTTCCCGCCGGAGTGGACGGCACTCAAGCAGTGGGAGCAGCGCGAGAACGTCGAGATGATTCTGCTCTGCCTCGAACACATGGGAGACACCGAGTTCATGGAGCGCCACTGCCTGGAGGCGCTCAAGCGCGTCGCCAGCCCGGAAGCACTCGACGAGATCGGCCAGCGCGCCGCGCGCCGGAACACGCTCGCGGTCGAAATCGTCGGCCGCATCGGCAGCGAGGACGGCATCGAACACGTCGTCGACTTCGTGGACGCCGAGGGCAACCCCGACCTCCGCACGACCGCGCTGAAGTCGCTCGGCGAAATCGGCAGCGAAGACACCACCCAGGACGTCGCCAACCAGTTGGTCGCCGACAACGAGAGCGTGCGCAGCCGCGCGGCGCGCTCGCTGGGCCTCATCGGTGACACGCGCGCCATCGAGCCGCTGACGGACGTGCTCGCCGACGACGACAGCGACACGGTGCGCGCGTCCGCGGCGTGGGCGCTCGTCCAAATCGGCACCGAGCGCGCACTCGAAGCCGCCGCCGAGTACGCCGACGACCGCGCGTACATCGTCGAACAGGAAGCCGAGAAGGCCGCCGACGCGCTCGACGCGGACGCCGCCGAAGCCGCCGCGTAACCCTTCTCGCGTTCCCCGACCTTTACGTACGAAGCCGGGACCAACCCGGGGCGTGCTCGCTCGCCTCGCGGTCGCCGCGCTGCTCGCGTCGGCGACGATTACGGCCGTCGCACCCAACCCCGCCAGCGACGGCGACGCCGGCGAGTTCGTCTCCGTCACGTTTGCCGAGCCGACGAATACCAGTGGTTGGACGCTCGCCGACGGCAACGACGCCGTGCGACTCCCGAACCGCACGCTCTCCGGGACGGTCGCGCTCTCGACGCAGCCCACAGACGCCCGCAACCGAACCGACCTCCGGGTCGTCGGTCTGAACGGTTCGCTCGCGCTCGCGAACGGCGGCGAAACGGTCGAACTCCGCGCGGGGAACCGGACCATCGACGACCTCACGTACCCGCGCGCTCCCACCGCCGAGGAGTGGAATGGAAGCGAGTGGACGCCACTGGGCGCCTCCTCGTTCGCGCCGTTCGCTGCAACGAACGTCTCCGTGTCCGCGTTCGCGCTTCCCGACGCCGCCGGCCCGCCCATCGAGACCCTCGAATCCGCCGAGCGCCGACTCTACCTCGCGGGCTACACGTTCACGTCCGCACGCGCCACTCGCGCGCTCACCGCGGCCGCCGAGCGCGGCGTGGACGTACGCGTACTCGTGGAGGGCAGCGTCGCTGGTGGCGCGCCCAGCCTCGAAGACGAGCGCCTCGACGTGCTCCGTGCTGCGGGCGTCGACGTGCGCGTCCTCGACGGCGAGCGTGCCCGGTACAGCTTCCACCACGCGAAGTACGCTGTCGCCGACGACCGCGCAGTCGTGCTCTCGGAGAACTGGAAGCCCTCGGGAACTGGTGGGCACGGCAACCGCGGCTGGGGCGTCACCGTCACGGATTCACGAGTCGCCGACCACCTCGCGGGCGTATTCCGCGCAGACACCGGCTGGGCGGACGCCAAGCCCTGGCGCGCCGTCCGCGAGAACTTCACCATCGTCGGCGGCGACCCGGCGACCGAGTCGTACCCGACTCGGTTTCCGCCAGTCGACGCGCGAGCCGACAGCGTTCGCGTGCTGGTCGCGCCCGACAACGCGCGCTCCGGGGTTCGGGAGCTCGTCGCGTCCGCCGACGAGTCGCTGGTCGTCGAGCAGGCGAGCCTCGACCGAAACAGCGCCTTCACGAACTGGACAATCGACGCCGCGCGGCGGGGCGTTCAGGTGCGCGTGCTGCTCTCCGGGAAGTGGTACGCTCACGCGGACAACCGGAACACGACGGAGCGCCTGAACCGCATCGCCGCCGATGAGAACCTGAATCTCGATGCGAAGCTCGTCGAGCCGCGGTCGCGCTTCGAGAAAGTGCACGTCAAGGGCGCGGTCGTGGACGGCGAGCGCGCGCTCGTGGGCAGTCTCAATTGGAACGAGCACGCCGCCACCGAGAACCGCGAAGTCGTAGTCGTCGTCGAAGACGACGCGGTCGCGGACTACTTCGGGCGCGCGTTCCGCGCGGACTGGCGCGGCGGCGCGTGGCGGCTCCCGGTCGCACTCGCCGTGGTCGTCGCCGCCGGTGCAGTCGCCGCTGCGGGCTGTGTCAGACGCGTCGAGTTCGGCGGCGACAGCGACGTCGGCCGCGACGGCTTCTGGCAGGAGAACGGGGAGCGGTGACTACCGCTTCGGGGCGGTGTGGAGTTCCTCGTCGAGTTCGGCTTCCGCCATCTTCTCGATGAGGGCGTCCAGAACTTCCTCGCGCATCCCGGGGACGAAGCGGATAGAGCCGACGACGAGGTGGCCGCCGCCGGAGACGCCCGCGCCCGGCAGTTCCTCGTTGAGTTCCTCGACCATCGTCGGGATGTCGAGGCGCACGCCGTCGCTGCGAAGCACGGAGAAGTCCGGCCCGTAGCCGATGGTGATGACGGGCTCGCCGGTCTCCTCAACCTTCTCGTCGTGGATTTCGCCCGTGGTCTTCCCCGGCGCGGGGTACGTGAACCGGTGGGCGTGGTTCTCGACGTCGATGCGGTAGAGGTTCGCGCCGTTCGCGACGCGCTCGTGTTCGACGTGCGGGGACGCCGCGTCGAGCTGTTCGGCGACGTCCTCGTCGGCGCGGTTCGCGAGGAACGGTACGAGTTCGCGGTGCCGGTCGTCGTCGCCGTTCACGTTGAGGATGTCGTTGATGAGCTGCGTGCCGGGGTCGTAGCGCAGCATGTACGCCTCGTAGTCCAGCGCCTCGCTGATGTTCTGGAGGAACTGGTCGTCGTAGCCGGCCTCGCGGGCGAGTTCGAGGTAGTCGGTCATCTCGTCGGCCTTCGAGCGGTCCGAGAGCCCCGCGACCGCGGGGACGTGTTCGAGTTCCTCGGTGAGCCCGGGGTAGATCATGCGCGCGAGTTCGACGCAGAGCATCCCCGTGGTGATGCGGTAGTCCTCGCCGTGGAGGTAGGGGTTGACGTGCTCCTCGACGAGCGGATTCACGGCGTCGGGGTCGGGGTGGTGGTGGTCGACGACGACGATGGGGATGTCGTAGTTGTCCAGGGCCTTGTACGCGGGCGTGTCCTCCTCGGTGCTGCCGTTGTCCAGCATGAGGAGCAGCGGGAGCTTCTGGCCGTGGCGCGCGCGGTCTTCGAGCGCGAAGTTGAGGTCGCGGGTGGCGTCCTCCATCTCGTAGTACGGGGCCTTGCTCGGCAGGCGCTTGAGGAGGTGGCGCGCGGCGTCGGTGTTCTGGTGGGCGTCCTCGATGAACTGCGTGAGCGCGTACTGGACGGGGACGCTGGCGGCCATGCCGTCGCCGTCGGCGTGGTGGCGCATCCGAATCGGGCGGCCTTCGAGGACCGCGCGGCGGAGCGTGCGCGCGACCGAGCGCAGTTCCGGCAACATTCCTTCGAGGGCCGGCCAGTCGACGAGCGGGTCGACGTCGACGGGTTCGGCGCGTTCGGTGAGCGCGGCGTCGAGGCGGCCCGCGACGTCGGCGGCCCCCTCGGCTTCGAGCACGTCGATTTCCGTGACCTCGACCTGGTAGGTTCCCTCGCGCTCCTCGACGTCGCCTTTCACGTGCACGAGGTCGCCGACTTCCACGACCGGGTGCGCGCGGACGCCCGCAGCCTCGAAGGCCGTACACGGGACGGCGCTGGTCTCGTCGCGCACGCGGAAGATGGTCGGGCCGCCGGTTTGCTTGATTTGGACGACCTCGCCCTCGACGTGGACGGTTTCGCCGACGTGGTCGCCGACGGTTTCGGCATCGATGCGGTCGTAGCTGTGCTCGCGCTCGACGGTCTCGTAGTCGTCGAGAGACGCGAGTTCGAAGCTCAGGTCGCCGTTCTCGCGGACTTCCGTGAGATTCACGACGACCTCGCCGCCGACATCGAGGTCCTGTTCGCCGTCGAACGTGGATTCGTGGACGAGCCCGGAGACGTGCTCGGAGAGGTCGACGAAGACGCCGTAGTCGACGACGCCGTTGACGGTCGCGTGGTAGTACTCGCCGGGTTCGACCTCCTGCACGGTACACGAGGAGTGGAGGTCGACGACGACCGGGCGGTCGGCCCCGTCGTCGGAGGAAGCGTCAGTCATCTTGGGCCTAGATTCGGTGTCGGCGTTTTTAACCCTTTTCAAGGCTGTTTCGCGTGCGAACGTGCGGAACGGATGGTTCGCGTCCAGCGGTGTTCCGGAAGCCTCAACAGTCACCGCCGCCGACTAGCAGGTATGCTGTTCGGTGGGCGTCCCGACGTCGTCGGCATCGCACGGGAAGCCCTGGAGTTCGCGATGGAAGCCGCCGAGGACAGCCACCCCAACGAGTACCTCGGCCTGCTGCGCGGGACGCCCGCCACGGAGTTCGACGTCGGCCCCGACGACGGCTACGTCGTCACGGACGTGTTGATGGTGCCGGGCACGGAGACGAACCCCGTGAGCGCGACGTTCAACTCCAGCCAAGTCCCCAACGACATGCGCAACGTCGGGAGCGTTCACTCCCACCCCAACGGCGTGCTCGCGCCCTCCGACGCCGACCGCGCGACGTTCGGCCGCGGCGACGTCCACATCATCCTCGGCGCGCCCTACGACCCGAACTCGTGGCGCGCGTTCGACAACGAAGGCGAACCGCGCACCCTCGACGTCTACGACGTCCCGCTCCCCGAACCCGAATCGTTTTTCGACTTCACGCAGGAAGACATCGACGAGGAACTGTGAGACGAGTCGTCGCGCAGGGGACCTTCGACCTGATTCACCCCGGCCACATTCACTACTTGGAGAACGCTGCCGCGATGGGTGACGAACTGCACGTCATCGTCGCACGCCGCGAGAACGTCACCCACAAGGAACCGCCGGTGCTCCCGAACCGCCAGCGCCGCGACGTCGTCGCCGCCCTCGACGCCGTCGACCACGCCCGCGTCGGCCACGAATCCGACATCTTCGCCCCCATCGAGGACATCGACCCGGACGTCATCGCGCTCGGCTACGACCAACACCACGACGCCGACGCCATCGAAGCCGAACTCGCCGACCGCGGCGTCGACTGCGAAGTCCGCCGCGCGTCGGGTCGCGAGAAGCGCTACGACGACGAACTCCTCTCGACCGGTAACATCATCGACCGGATTCTGCAACAGCGCTGCTAGGTTCGCTTTTGGTAGTCGTCTTTGGTCTCGAACTTTCCGTCAACATCTCCTCGAAAGCCCCCGCTCGCTCGCGGTCGCTCGCCAGCATATCGCCTCCCTCCGGTCGGCGATAGCGGCTGGCGAGACGACCACGTGAACGCGAGCGAGCGGCCCCTTTCAGTCCGCCCGTTACCGGCTGACCAGCCGGCCTTTCGCCCGTTGAATTTCTGGTAGGGCGGGACTGAGCGAACGCTACGCGTTCGCGAGGTTCGGAAGACGAACGTAGTGAGTCTTCCGGGACTTCGAAAGGGGCTTTCGGAGAAGTATCGTCTATTCTCGGAATACGCAGAAACCGTGCCTACAGTCCCAGTTCGCGGCCGATGACGAGGTGCTGAATCTCGCTCGTTCCTTCGCCAATCTCCATGAGTTTGGCGTCGCGGAAGAACCGCTGCGGGGCGAAGTCCGTGGTGTAGCCGTAGCCGCCGAGCGTCTGGACGGCGTCCTCGGCGACCTCGCGGGCGGCCTCGCTGGCGTCGAGTTTCGCGAGCGCCGATTCTTGGGTCACGGATTCACCGTTGTCGTAGCGCGTCGCGGCCTTGTGCGTGAGGAGGCGCGCGCGCTCGGTCTTCCGGTGCATGGAGACGAGCTTGTTCCGGATGGCGTCGAACTCCGAGATGGGCTGGCCGAACTGCTCGCGTTCGACGGCGTACTCCTTCGCGGCTTCGTAGGCCCCCTGTGCGAGGCCCGTGGAGAGCGCGGCGATGGAGATGCGGCCGCCGTCGAGGGTCTTCTTCGTCTGCTCCCAGCCCTCGCCCTCCTCGCCGAGCAGGCGGTCTGCGGGAATCCGGCAGTCGTCGAAGTTGATCTCGCAGGTCGGCGAGGCGTTCAACCCCATCTTGTCCCACTCGGTCGTGACCTCGAAGCCGTCGTCCTCCTCGGGGTCGACGATGAACGTGGAGATGCCGCCGTAGCCTGCGTCCGGGTCCGTGACGGCCTTCACGAGCACGCTGCCCGCAACGGAGGCGTTCGTGATGAACTGCTTCGTGCCGTCGAGGACGTACTCGTCGCCCTCGCGCTCGGCGGTCGTGTCCATGTCGCTGGCGTCGCTGCCGCTGTCGGGCTCCGTGAGCGCCCACGACCCGAGGTACTCGCCTTCCGCGAGCGGGCGCAGCCACCGCACCTTCTGCTCCTCTGTGCCGAACAGTTCGATAGGCTTCGACGCCAGCGAGACGTGCGCGGCGTACGACAGCCCGATGGAGCCCGAGACCCGGCCGAGTTCCTCCGCGACGAGCGCGTACATCAGTTGGTCGCCGCCGAGGCCGCCGTACTCCTCGCTGACGGGTACGCCCATCATGTCGAGATCCGCGAGCTCCTCGAACACCTCCGCCGGGAAGCGGTGTTCCTCCTCGATGTCCCACGCAATTGGCTCGATTTCCGCCTCCGCGAACTCCCTGACGGTATCCCGAATCATCCGGTGTTCGTCGGGAAGGTCGAAGTCCATACTGCAAGCTTTGCCACCGCCAGCATAAACACACCGGAACGACCGTGAACGATTCCCGTCTCGTCGGTGCTCGGGCGCTCTCCGGGAGCGAGGGCGGCTTGTGGGTCGTGCTGGTCGGGCACGCGGCTCGCGGCTCACTCTGCTCACGGTTCACTGCGTTCACCGTTCGTCGTTCCGTGCTCTCCCATCCGGTCGAGCACGCGTTCGCCGCTCGCTACAACGTGGGCTCCCTACGGTCGCCCACGCTGCCGCCGGAAATTTATTCGCGCGGCCCCTCCCGTCGGTGTGAGCATCCGCCAGTTCGTCCGCGGGACCGTCCCGTGGGACTCCTTGGAAGCCGTCGCCCGCGAGGTCGCCGACCGCTACGACCAGGAGACGGTCCAGGTGACGTTCCTGGAGACGGACAACTGGCTGTCGACGCCCTGCGTCGTCAACGACCGCTGGTTCGTGAAGGTGGTCTCCGGGCAGAACGCGCTCGTGCACGCGCTGTTCACGGGCGCGCGGAACCTCGGCGCGTTCTCCAGCGGCCGCGAGGGCTTTTTCGAGCCGTTCGACGGCCCCGTCGAGATGGCCGAACACGAACTCGAAGCCACGCGGAAACTCCGCGACCTCGGCGTGAACGCGCCCGAACCCGTGGAGGCGGTCGAGGTGGACGGGCTCGGCGTGCTCGTCCTCGAATATCTCCCGGAGTTCCGCCCGCTCGACGAACTCCCCGCCGAAGCCGTCGAACGCCACGCCCCCGAGCTGTTCGGCGCGCTCGCGACGATGCACGAGAACGGCGTCGCGCACGGCGACCTGCGCGGCGAGAACGTCCTCGTCTACGAGGACGACCTCTACTTCATCGACGCGACGAACGTCGCCGGCGACGGGCTGGAGGGCGCTCGCGCGTACGACCTCGCGTGTGCGCTGGCCGCGCTCGAACCGCTCGTCGGCGCCCAGACCGTCGTCGAAGTGGCGCTGGACGCCTACGACACCGGCGACGGGTCGCGAACGCGCGCGGACAACGCCGCGGCGCTGCTGGACGCCCAGGACTTCCTGAGTTTCGTCCAGATTCGACCCGACCACGCCTTCGACGCGGCGGCGCTGGCCGGCGAAATCGAGAAGGCCGCGAGTTCGCGCGGCGACGCGACGCGGTGACGCGTTCCCGGAATCGTTGCACAAGGTGTACCTTTTTCACCGCGCCGGTCGCAGTTTTTGCCGATGACGCACCAGCAGTACATCGACGGCGAGTGGGTCGACGGCCACGGGACCGAGACCTTCGAGAGCGAGAACCCCGCGACCGGCGAGTCGCTCGGCGAGTTCCACCGCGGCACCGAGGCCGACGTCCGCGAGGCCACCGCGGCCGCCGACGAGGCCTTCGAGGAGTGGCGCGAGCTCTCCCACATCGACCGCGCGGAGTACCTCTGGGACATCTACCACGAGCTCAAAGACCGCCACCAGGAGCTCGGCGAGGTCGTCACCAAGGAGTGCGGCAAGGAGATTAGCGAGGGGAAAGCCGACGTCACCGAGGCGTGGCACATGGTCGAGTGGGCGGCCGGCGATGCCCGCCACCCGAAGGGCGACGTGGTGCCCTCCGAGATTCCGAGCAAGGACGCCTACATGCGCCGGAAACCACGCGGCGTCGTGGGCTGCATCACGCCGTGGAACTTCCCGGTCGCGATTCCGTTCTGGCACATGGCCGTCTCGCTCGTCGAAGGCAACACGGTCGTCTGGAAGCCCGCCGAGCAGACGCCGTGGTGCGGCCAGATTATCGCGGAGATGTTCGAGGAGTCCGGCATCCCGGACGGCGTCTTCAACATGGTCCAGGGCTACGGCGACGCGGGTGCAGCCGTCGTCGACGACGACCGAGTGGACACCGTGCTGTTCACTGGCTCCGCGGAAGTCGGCCACGAAATCGCGAGCGAGGTCGCCAGCGACCCCGGGAAGCTCGCGGCCTGCGAGATGGGCGGGAAGAACGGCATCGTCGTCACTGAAGAAGCGGACCTCGACATCGCGGTTCATTCCGCGGTGATGTCCTCGTTCAAGACGACCGGGCAGCGCTGTGTCTCCAGCGAGCGCCTTGTCGTCCACGAGGACGTCTACGACGAGTTCAAGCAGCGTTTCGTCGAGGCCGCCGAGAAGGTCGCTGTCGGCGACCCGCTGGACGACTCGACGTTCATGGGCCCAGCCATCGAGGCCGAGCACGTCGAGAAGATTCAGCAGTACAACGACCTCGCCCGCGAGGAAGCGACGAACGTGCTCGTCGACCGCACGGAACTCGGCGACGAGGAGATTCCGGAGGGACACGAGGACGGGGCGGCTACCGCCGCCAATCCGGAGCGTAGCGGCAGCTACGCGGACGGCCACTGGGTCGGCCCGTTCGTCTACGAGGTCGACTACGACCCGAGCCTCCGCTGCCTCAAGGAGGAGGTGTTCGGCCCGCACGTCGCGCTCGTGGAATACTCCGGCGACATCGAGCGTGCGGTCGAGATTCACAACGATACGCCCTACGGGCTCGCCGGCGCGGTCATCAGCGAGGATTACCGGCAAATCAACTACTACCGCGACCACGCCGAAGTCGGACTGGCGTACGGGAACCTCCCGTGCATCGGCGCGGAAGTCCAACTGCCGTTCGGCGGCGTCAAGAAGTCCGGCAACGGCTACCCGAGCGCCCGCGAGGTCATCGAAGCCGTCACCGAACGCACCGCGTGGACGCTCAACAACAGCAAAGAAATCGAGATGGCCCAAGGGCTGAGCGCGGACATCAAGACGGAAGACGACTGAGCAGCCCGTCGCGGCTTTTATTTACGCAACCCCGACAGTCACGGCTCGCGGGTGCGTGAGAGAGGAAGGCGGAAGGGGTGGCGGTTGACTTCCCGCGGACTGCGGCCGTGGGCCGGGACACGGCCGCGTCGGCGGACGCGGAGCGGACGTGGACGCGAGGTTCTTGCCGGTTCGACGAGAAAAGCGTCGACTACCGGCAACACGGAGTAGCGCGCGACGACACTTAAATTCACGTATCGCGGGTGTTCGCGAGTTGGTGCCGGCGGTCGTCGAGTGCGGGGAACTCCTCGCGGACGGTGGCGACGCGCTCGGGGTCGAGGTCGGCGTAGACGATGTTGGGCTGGTCGCCCGTGCTCGCGACCGGGGTGCCCCAGGGGTCGTACACCGCCGAGCGGCCGAGCAGTTCCGCGTCGTCGAATTTACCGCTGCCGTTGACGGCGGCGACGTACGCGAGGTTCTCGACGGCGCGCGCCTGCGGCAGCAGCTTCCAGTGCTCGACGCGCGGGTACGGCCACGCCGACGGCACGAGCAGGAGGTCGACGCCGTCGGCGACCAGTTCGCGGTAGAGCTCCGGGAACCGGAGGTCGTAGCACGTCGTGACGGCGGCGGTGAACCCGCCGAGTTCGGCGGTCGGCACGCGCTCGCCGGGGGTCAACAGTTGGGCTTCCGCGGACTCGTAGCCGAACAGGTGGTGTTTCCGGTACGCGAGCAGGCGCTCGCCGTCGCTGTCGAAGAGCACGCTCGTGTTCGCGAGGCCGTCCTCGTCGGGGCCGCCCTCGGTTTCGGCCAAGTCCTCGACGATGCTGCCCGCGAGCACGGCGATGTCCGCCTCGACGGCCGCCTCGCGGACCGCGGAGAGGGAGGGGCCGTCCAGCGGTTCGGCCTCGCGCTGGTAGGCGTCGAACGCGAAGAAGCCGACGTTGAACAGCTCCGGCAGACAGACGAGGTCCGCGCCCCCGCTGGCGGCCTCCCGGATGGCTGTGACAGCGCGCTCGACGTTTGCGTCCACGGCGGCACCCTCGACGGCAATCTGGGCGAGTGCGACGCGCATCTCAGGCCTCCGCCTCCAGCGCGGCCTGGAGGCCGTCGAGTTCGTCGTCCAGGTTGCGCTCGAAGAACGTCTCCACGCCCAGTACCTTGCCGTCGACGACGAACCGGTTGGTCACGCGGGAGCCGCCGTTCGCCGCTTCGACCTCGTGCTCGCCGGTGACGTCGAAGATGCGGGACTTCCCCACGAACTTCACGTACCGCGGGGGCTCCGTCTCGACATCCCGCGTCTCGACGGGAATCGTGCTCCGGACGACCGGAATCGGGAGGCGGACGTGCCACGTCGTCGTGTCGCCCTCGTGCTCGTAGCTGTCCACGACGCTGATGGCGCCCGCGCGCTTCTCGGGGTCGGCGATGAACGCCCACACGTCTTCGGGCGATACCGACACCTCGAACGTGCGCTCGACCCGAACTGTCATACGCGGCGTTGTCCGCCCGCCAGCAAAAAGCCGCCGATTACGCGGGTTCGACGCGCCACGTCGTCGACTTCGAGCGACTCCACTTCTCGATGTCGACATCCTCGGTCTTCTCCGCGAGTTCGGGGAGCCGCACACCGACCTGCTTCGAGGAGAGGCCGAGGTGGTTCGCGATGTTCTTCGAGCGGAAGTACCGCTCGCCCTTCTCGACGCTCTCGTGGAGGAACTCCAGAATCCGGCGTTCCTCGTCGGTGTATTCGTCGGTCATTACTATGGAACTACGGCCGAAGGCGGTTTATCGCTTTTGCTACCCCCACACGTGGAGGGCGGCGACGCACAGCGCCGACAGCGTGACAGCGCCGGCGAAGCCGAGTGCGGTTTGGAACTGTCCGGGCGCGACGAACGTGTACGCGGCCGCGGCGACGGCGAGCAGGCCGAACGCGAGGCCGACGCCGACGCCCATGTCCGTTTCCTGCGTGGACCCAGTCGTCATGGCAGGGCGTTGCGTGTGGTATCCCTTAACTGGTTCTACTCGGTGCGACCGGGGAGGCCGACAGACTTTCACTGTGCAAGCACCCCGAATCGAGCATGGACGTCCGCGCGCTGCTGTTCGGGAGCACGATACGGGTCGCCATTACTGTCGTCGCCGGCCTCGGACTGGTCGCCGGCGGCGCGTTCGTCGGCGGCTTACTCGGCGTGCCGAGCGTCGAACAGGTCGACAACGAGTTCGGTGAGGTCAACGACACCTACACCGAAGTCGAGACCGACCTCGTGATACACAACCCGAATCCGGTCGGCGTCCGGCTCGGGGACACCAGCGTGAACTACACGGTGGCGATGAACGACATCCGGATGGCCAGCGGGGACAAACACGGCGTCGGCATCGGCACCGGGAACTCGACGGTGAACCTGACGACGTACCTCCACAACGAGCGCATCCCCGCGTGGTGGGTGAGCCACATCCGGGGCGGCGAACACACGAGCCTCACCGTGTCCGCGACCGTCCAGCCCGGGTTCGTCGGCCAGTCGGCGTCGTTCCAGCCGGCCGCCGAGACCATCGAGACGGACCTCCTCGGCCAGTTCAACTCCACGGAGGATCGCCCGGTGAACGCCGAGATGGCGCTCGTCGAGGACCCCGTACTCATCATCGAGCGGACGAACGCCTCCTGGGGCAACGTCACCGACGAACAGACCCCTATCGACCTGGAATTCGGCGTCTACAACCCGAAGACGTCGCCAGTCGTCGTCTCGAACGTCGGCTACAACATCACGATGAACGGCGTGCCCGTCGGCGCGGGCGAAACCGAAAACGGGCAGACCATCCCCGGGAAGAGCTCCCGCGTGGTGGAGACGCCGACGGCCATCGACAACGAGAACCTCGACGAGTGGTGGGTGACCCACGTCGAGAACAACCAGACGACCGAACTCCGCATCGACTTCTACGCGGAAATCGAGCCGCCGGGCTCCTCGGAGACGATTCGCGTGCCGCTGGACGAACTGACGTACACCCAGACCATCGAGACCGACATGTTCGGGAACAAGGGCGACTCGGGCGGTGACGCCGGCGGCGACACGAGCGGCAACGAGACGACAACCAACGACGGAACGACGAGTGACGACGGCACGACCACCGGGACCACGACCAGCGACAGCACGACAACAACTAGCGGCGGAACGACCGGCAGCACGACGACGGACGGGACGACCACGGACGACGGCACGACCACCAGCGGTGACGGGACGACGACCGACGACGGCTTGCTCGCGCGCGGTTCGCAGCCAGCCTGACTGGAGTTCGTGAAACTGCCGCGCGCCGGGGATAGATTTTTACGCGCCGCGTCGCTTCGAGCATACATGAACCGGAGTACTCAGGCTCCTGGTCGCGTTCTCCGACTGTGAACAGTCCATCGCCGTCGAGCCAGACGGCGGCGATATCCGCGTCACCGTGGACGGCGAAACCATCGAACTCTCCCGCGAGCACGCCGCCGAACTCCGGGACGCCGTCGGTGACGCGCTGACGAGCCGCGAGGAATTCTTCCGCACTGCCGCCGAGCACCGCGAGGACGGCAGCTACGTCGTCGAACGCCGCGGCGCGGAGTCGACGGGCAACTCCGCAGTGTTCGACAGTTTCGCGGCGGTCCGCCGGCTGTTCGACCGGCTCCCCGAGACGTTCGGCGCCCAGAACCTCTCCGCGGCCGGCTTCACGGGGTCGCGCCGCCACATGCTCGTGCGGCACTTCGCCGAACACCCGGCGTTCCCGTGCACGCTGGCGTCACGCAACCCCCTGCGGGGTGAGAAAACAGAGACTAGCTGATGGTGGTGTGGCTGGACTGCTCGTTGAGCGCGAGGTTCGCCGCGATTTCGGCGTTGCGCATCGCGTACTCGGCGGTGTGCCGGAGGCTCACGAGTACTTCCCGGACTTCGAGGATGTCCTCGTTGTCCATCTCCGGGAGGTCGTCGAGGATGTCGCCCTCGCGGTCGCCGAGTTCCGCGAACAGCTCGCGGACCTCGATGGTGGCGTCGTAATCCCGGGTGACGACGGCTTCGACGGCCGCGGCCGTGATTTCGTCGACCTGGTCGGTGAACTCCCGGATGCGCCGCATCGTGGACTGCTCGACGTCGAGGGTGTGGCCCTCGGTTTCGAGCACGATTTCCGCGATGTCCTCGGCGTTGTCCGCGGTGAGTTCGAGGTTCTTCACGACCGACCGGTAGCCGATGAGCGGGAAGCCGTCGTCGAGGCCGACGGCGCGCGCGAGGTTCGGGTTCTGGTAGGCGGTGAAGATGAGCCGCAGCAGCAGGACGAAAATCTTGTTCGCCTGGCGCTCGCGGTTGAGCGCGCGCTGGGCCATGTCCGGGCTGCCGTGCGCGAGCGCCTTCACGGCCTCCTCGCGCATCGTCGAGCCCGTGCTCTCCAGCCGTTCGAGGAGGTTGTCGAGGTCGAAGTCCTCGGGGTCGACCGAACACCGGATGGTGATGCGTTCGGGCGTCTCCTCGACGACGCCCAGTCCCATGAGCTGGGTTTCGGCCTTGTAGACGGCGTTGATGTGTTCGGAGTCGAGGGCGTCCTCGCTCTCGACGTGGATGATGCGGCGGCCGAGGACGTACTGGCCGACGATGGCGCGCTCGACGGCGTCCGCACCCACAGAAGGCGTCGCGTTCTGATCGGCTGCGGAAGACGACTCCGTCGTCTTCTGAACGTCGAAGTTCTCGGCGTGAATCGTCGCCTCGGTCTCCTCGCCGTGCGCGGACTCGGGCGTGACCGTCAGCGAGCCCTTCCCGCTCTCGCGGACGGTGACCTCGTCGCCCTTCTCGACGTCCTGCTTGCGCGCCCACTCCGCCGGGAGCGTCATCGCCAGCGTAGACGGTCCCAGGCGTTGGACTTTCCGGGTATCCATACGCCTGGAATGCGCTGGAACGTCCTTAATCTTATCCCTCTAACCTTATACTTGCCTTAAGGTGTGGGCAGACGCGCGGAATTCTGCCCCCGAATTCCGGGACCCTTTTGGCTGTCCCGCCCCTGGGAGTAGTCATGGGTTTTGGTAGCTACGACGAGTCCGAGCAGGAGAACCAGAATACGGACATCGACGAAGACGGCGCGGTCAACGTCCACGAGAACGACCACGACGGCAGCGTCAACTTCGACACCGACGCCGACAGCGACGAACTCATCGACCAGCTCCAGTCGATGAAAGACGACGACTAACGCGGCTCTCTCTCAGTCTTTTCCTGCTTCCACCGCGCGGCTACACCACTTTCATCATGCGTCGTTCGAAGCGACCAGTCCGGATTTTCGTCCAGCCGCGTAGCGACTCGTCGGCCGCCTCGTCGCCGGTGTCCACGCGGAGCACGCCCGTCTCGTCGAGCTTGCGTGGCGACGCGAGCACGCGGACCTCGCTCTGTTCGACGACCGCGGGCGAAATCTGGTGGTTGCCCCGCCCGAACACGAACCCCTGGCCGCCGATAGGCGAGACGAAAATCACGTTCTCGTCGCCGAGCGCGGCCAGAATCTCGGCCTCGCTGCCGTCCCGCACGACGAGTTCGCCGTCCCGGTAGACGTCGACGCCCAGCGGCGAGCCGTCGACGCCGAGCGCGTCCGCCACGTCGCCGAGCGTCCCGCCGGGTCCGAGTACGTACGTCACGCCGGGTTCGACTTCCTCGGCGACCGCTTCCGCGAGCGCGTCCGTGCTCCCCGCGTGCACCTGCTTGGCGGACTGGAGGTCCTCCGCGACGGGCACCTCGACGACACCCCGGAGACGCGTGCGCACCTCGCCGCCGCGGTACGCCTCCTCGTCGATGTCGTTGACCTCGCGTGCCTCGGTGTCCTCGAACGTCGCGGCGACGCGGCCAGCCGCCTCCGGGCGCACCGCAAACACCGACGAGTACACCTTCACGCCCGCTGGTACGCCCAACACGGGCACGTCCGCCTCAACCTCGTCGAGCGCGGTCGCAACGTCGGTCGCGGTGCCGTCGCCGCCGACGAACAGAATCAGGTCCACACCGCGGGCGACGAACGCACGCACGGCGTCCTTCGTGTCTGCTGCTGTCGTCTCGTCGTAGTTGGGTTCGCCGACGACTTCGGAGTCGAAGCCCGCCGCGCGCGCCTCGTCTGCACCCATCTCGCCGCCGTACGCCAAAATCGCGGTGTCGGGTGCGCGCTCGCGGAGCGCTGCGAGGGCGTCGCGTGCGCGGTCCGGCGCGCGCTGCTCGGCACCGCGCTCGCGGGCCGCCTCGACGTTCCCGTCTGTCCCCTTCAAGCCGACGCGACCCCCCATCCCGGCGATGGGGTTCACGACGACGCCGACAGTTCGCATACCCGAACTACGGCGTTCGTGCCGAAAAGCCGACCGGTCGGGTGCTTCGAGAGTGTCGTGGTCGCAGTGCGACGCGACCGAGTGAACCAAGAATTAAGACCGGGCAGGCGGAACTACCGGCCATGAGCTTCCTGCTGGCTGCGACCGATGGCACTGCACTCCCGATAAACTCCGTCGGCTGGGCCGTGACGATACTCGGGCTCGTCCTCGCGGTCGCGTGGACCGCCTACCTCTACCGCTAGACGCGTTCGCGCAGCCACGCGGCTGCGTCGTGGACCGTCTCCTCGTTCTCGTGTTGAATCTTCACGCGCACGCCGTCGCCGGGGTAGCTCCCGACGGTGACGCCGAACTCCGCCTGTAACTCTTCTAACGGTGTCACCAGCGAACTCTCGGGGGCGTCCACGTGGACGAACTCGACGTGGTTGGTCGTCCCGGTGAACTCGCCGGCGACGGATTCGAACATCGCCTTCATCTCGGCGGGGACGCCCGGGAAGACGTACGCGTTCTCCACGACCGCGCCCGGCGCGACGCCCACCTCGTTCTCGAGGAGGCGCGCGCCCTCGGGGAGCGCCGCGGTGCCGTCCGTGAGGTCGGCGAACTGGTAGCTGTCGTGGGTCTGGAAGTACGAGACCGCGTCCGCGTGCTCGACCATGTCGCGGTCGAAAGCGGCCGCGACGCCGTCCATCGTCACGTCGTCGTGGGTCGGGCCGACGCCGCCCGTGACGACGACCGCGTCGTAGCGGTCTGAAAGCGGCCCGACCTCCCTGGCGATGGCGTCGCGCTCGTCGGGCACTACCACGATGCGCTCGACGGTCGCGCCCCGTTCGGTGAGGCGCGCGCCCAGCCACGACGCGTTCGTGTTCTCAGTGTCGCCGACGAGGAGTTCGTCACCGACTGTGACCACCGCAACCTGCATGGCCACTCGTAGACAGTGGAGGGTGAAAAGTCACGTCCCCGCAAACTACTGCTCGTAGTCGAGACCGGACTGCTCGCGCTCGCGCTCCAGCCGGCGGATGCGCAGCCGGTAGTAGACGACGCCGCCGACCGCGACGACCGCCAGCACGCCGACGATGCCGCCGAAGACGTAGAGGTCGCGGTCGAGGTAGTACTCGGCGCTGACGGTGGCGCTGTCCAGGGACTCCCAGCGCAGGTGGACGCGGTTGTCCTCGATGGATTTCTCGTAGCCGCCCGGCGAGACGTCGCCGAAGATGGGGAACGACACGCGCATTCCCGGCGGCAACACGACCTCGTGCGAGCCCTCGAAGTCGAGGGGCGCGTTCACCGAGCGCGTGCCGGCCGTCCCGGTGTACGCGAACGTGCCGTTCGCCGCGGGCAGGTCGACCACCGTGCGCTGGTCGCGCGTGGAGACGTCGATGGCGTCCGCGCCGACGACGGTGCCGTTCTCGTAACGGAACTGTACCGCCGAAATCAACACCGGGTTCCGGCCGCCGAACCCGCTCGTGGAGGCGAGCCGCACCTGTTCGGTGCCGTTCACGTCGGCGACGGTCTTGTACTGTTCGCCGGTGACGTTGAGCGTGACGTCGGCGTCGCGGTCCCAGTCGTAGGTCGCGTTCTCCGCGAGTTGCTCGTCGCTGGGCGCGGGCGCGCCGCCGAGACCGGTACCGGCGCAGCCGGCGAGTGCGACGAGCGCGAGCAGCCCGAGCGCCACCCTGGCCCTGCTCATGGAACGACCGCGAGCAGCTCCGAGGGGAGGTACTCCCCGATGGCCGCGAGCAGGCCGGGCGGGTCCGTGCCCTCGCGGCAGACGATGCTCTGTTCGAGCAGACCGAGGCGTTCGACGGTGACGATGTCTTGGGCGTGGCCGGCGCGGTTGACCGTCGCGCGGACCTCGCCGCGGGTCGCGCTGTTGACGTTCAGCCGGCCGGTGCCGCGCGTCCACTCGTAGAGGCGGTCGCGCTCGACCTCCGCGAGTTCGGACGGCTCGCCGTACGTGAACCGCAGCGGGACGTGCTGCACGAGCCCGAAGCGTTCGCGAATCTGGGCGGCCGTCCCCGGCCCGAGGCCGAGTGCGTCGGTGGGCACGCGGACGTCCTCGCCCGCGTCGAGCACGAATCCCTCGTCGTCCCAGGATTCGAGCGTGCCGACGTACGTCTCGCCGGCCTCGAAGCCCTCGGTGATTTCGCCCCACGTCTCCGCGAGGACGTTCCGCGCGGCCACCTCGTCGGGACCCTCGAGGGTCACCGTCGGGAAGTCGTCGTGGCGCACGCCGACGTCGTACTCGACGTCGAGTTCGCCGACGTCGTTCTCCACTTGCGACCGGAGGCTGTCCAGCGAGCGCTCGCGGGCGTCCCCCTTCACGTACAGTTTGGTTGCGAGAACGACCATCAGGCCCTCACTCCGAGTTCCGCGCGGAGATTCTCGATGCGCTCGTCCATCGCTTCCACGAGGTCGGTGTTCTCCATCGCTTCGACGGGCGACCCGCACTCGGGGCACTCGAAGCCGAGGTCCATCGCCTCCCCGAACTCGAAGCGAATCGAACACACTTCACAGAGGTAGAACTCGTTGTCCAGCTCGTACTCGCGGCGGTCGACGAGCGCCTCCAGCAGGCGGTCCATCTCCTCGCGGAGGTTCTCCGGGACGTTGTCGTACTCGAACGTCCAGAGGTACGTGAGCCACCCCGAGTCCTCGTCGCGGACGCGGCGGTACGTCGCGAGGTCGTTCTCGTAGAGGATGAACAGCGCTCGGCGCACGTCGTTCAGTTCGAGCCCGAGCCGCTCGGCGAGCTCCTCGTCGGTCACCTCGCCGTCCGGCGGGGACACCGCCACCGGCATCCCCTTCGGCCCGACCAACTCGTGGAGGTACTTCTGAACCACGGGGTCGTCGAGTAGCTCCTCAAAAGCCATTACGTCAAAAAGGGGTCCGCGCCGGCATTAAGTCTTGTCACTCCCCCGTCTGACGGGCGCGGACCGTCAGTCCGCGGTCGCGGCGGCGGCGTCTGCGGTCTGGTCGTCGCGCCACGTGAAGTAGCTCGCGAGCGCGGGGCCGCTGACGTTGTGCCAGACGCTGAACAGCGCGGGGATGAGCGCGGCCGCCGGGTCGAACAGCGACGCCGCGAGCGCGACTGCGAGCCCGCTGTTCTGGAGGCCGACCTCGAAGGTCGTCGTCCGCACGCGGTCCTCGGACATGCCGAACAGCCGGCCGACGCCGTAGCCCGCGCCGAGCCCGACGCCGTTGTGGAGGACGACAGCAGCCAGCACGAGCACGCCCGCGGTGAGGATGTTGTCGACGTTCGCACCGACGACGCCGGCGACGATGGCGACGATGGCGACGACGCTAATCACGGGGAAGACGTCGACGCCGACCTCGGCCGCCTTCGGCGAGTAGCGGTCGAGGACGTACCGAATCCCGAAGCCGAGCACGACCGGAATGATGACGATCTGGACGATGCTCGTGAACATCTCCATGAACGTCACGTCGATGGCCTCCCCGAGGATGAACAGCGTCCACGCGGGCATCACGATGGGCGCGGCGAGCGTCGTCACCGTCGTGATGGCGACCGACAGCGCGACGTCGCCGCGGCCGAGGTACGACATCACGTTCGACGCAGTACCACCGGGGGCCGCGCCGACGAGGATGAGGCCGACGCCGATGGCGTCCGGCAGGTCGAAGAGGAGGTAGAGCGCGTACGCCGCCAGCGGCATCACGAGCCACTGCGTCACCGCGCCGATGCCGACGTCGACGGGGCGCTCGACGAGGCGCTTGAAGTCCGCGGGCTGGAGCGTCAGCCCCATCCCGAGCATGATGATGCCCAAGAGGGGGTTGACGTAGTCCAGCACGGGGACGAACGCGTCCGGATAGGTGAGCGCGAGGCCCGCCGCCGCAATCACCCAGACGACGAAGTACTTGCTCGCGACCTGTGCCACCCGCGAAATCCCGCCGCTGACGCTCATGATTGGACGGTGACGGCCCGCGAGAAGAAACCTTCGCCTACTGGCAGTATTGTGGATTCACTCCTCGTCGACTTCCTCGACGCGCTTCCCGAGGGCCTGTGGAATCACGCGCTGCTCGGCGTTCTCGTACTCCTGGTCGAGTTCCGCGCCGTCGAAGAGGTGATCGAGGAACACCGCCAGCCCCGCCACCTCCGAGTGGGGCTGGTTCGTGACGCCGACGTTGAAGTCGGCTTCCTCGTACACCTCGAAGGAGACCTTCTCGCCGCCGACGACCACCAGGAGGGGTTGTCGCTGGTCGTCGTGGACGCGTCGAATCTCGCTCTCGACGTCCTGCAGGCGCTCGCCGTACATCGTGAGGTGGACGATACAGCCCTCCCAGTCGCGGATGAACGCGTCCAGTCCGTCCGTGAGTTCGACGTCGAAGGGGCCGCCGAACCGCTCGGTGATGTCCGCGACCGTCTGCTCGGACTGCCCGGCGTTCCCGGGGAAGACGACGCGGTCCGCGCCGAGCGCGCGCGCCGTCAGGCCGACGTGCGTGGTCATCCGGTCGTCCCGGCCCGGCCGGTGGCCGTACCGGAGCACCGTGACCTCGGGGTATCCCTGCATACGTCCGCAGAATCGTCCCGCCGGGGTACGCGTTTCGACTCGCGGGGTCAGTCGTCGGCGTGCGCGAGTTCGAAGGGGTACGGCGGCAGCCGGAGGTCCTCCAGCTCCGCGAGGTGTTTGACGTTGTAGACGACGCGGAGGTCCTCGGTGGTGGGAACGCCGTTGCAGGACAGCCGGATGTCCCGGTCGACGAGCTCCGGGGAGAGAATGTGGTCGGTGGGCTGGGAGAGGTCGCCGTCGACGACCACGACCGCGCAGTTCGCGCACGCGCCGCCACGGCAGGCGTACGGCCACGCGAACCCGCGGTCCTCGGCGGCCTCCAGCAGCGACTCGCCGGGCGCGACGTCGAACTCGCCGTGGTTGACGGGGTCGAGGCCAGCGTCGGCGGCGCGCGCGAAGAGGTCGTCGTCGCCCAGCGCCCAGCCGTAGTCGTCCAGCACGGCGTAGTTCAGGTACTCGACGTGGGTCTCCTCCCACGGCCGGAAGTCGCGTTCGGGGTCGACGCCGTAGTCCGTCGGCGACTCGGTGCCGAAGCCGGCTTCCGTCGCGATGTCCGTGCCGTCGTCGGCGTCCTCGCTGGTGACTTTCTCGTAGGCTGCGCGCACTAACTGGAACTCCGCCGCCGACCCGCCCTGGTCGGGGTGGGCCTCCTTGACGCGCTCGCGGTACGCGTGCTCGATCTCCCCTTCGCTGGCGTCCTCGTCGACCCCCAGCACGTCGAAGGGAGAATCCATGTTCGACTCGAAGGGCCACACGTTCAAAAGTCTCTCCGCGGGCGCGCTCGTTGCCGGGGCTCGGCAACCACGCTTAGGAGGGAGCCGGGCGCAGCCACGGGCATGCCCGCGTCGAAGCTCTACGCGTTCGATACGGCCGACTGGGACTACGAGTACAGCTCGATGGTGCGCGGCGAGCAGCCCGGCGAGACGTACGCCTCGCCGTGCCCGTGTTACCTCGTCGACCACCCCGAGGGGACAGTGCTCGTGGACACCGGCGTCGACCCGGCGATGGTCGCCGACCCCGAGCACTACGGCAACTACGGCGCGCCGCAGGCCGCCGACCACACCGCGGACATCGAGACGAACGCCGGGCGGCGCGCGTCCGCGCTGCTCACGGACGTCGGCTACAGTCCCGAGGACGTCGACGTGGTGGTGCTCACGCACCTCCACCTCGACCACGCGGGCGACGTGAAGTCGTTCGCGGACGCCGAAATCGTCGTCCAGCAGGCCGAGTTGGAGTACGCGTGGTGGCCCGCGGACCCGTTCCAGCGCGACCTCTACCTGGAGGGGGACTTCGGCGTGCTGCGCTCCCCGGAGTTCGACGTGACGCCAGTCGAGGGACGCTACGACGTGTTCGGCGACGGTGCCATCGAGTGCGTCCCGACGCCCGGCCACACCGCCGGCCACCAGTCGGTGAAGGTCGACCTCGAGAACGAGGGGACCGTCGTGCTCGGCGGCGACGTGGCGTTCCTCGAAACCGCCTACGAGGCCGACCGCCAGCCGTCGTTCGCGTGGGACACCGAGACCGCCATCGCAACCGCGCGCCGCCTCCGGAACGACGCGCAGCGCTGGGACGCCGACGTCTACCTCGCCCACGACCGCGACCACCTCGACGCGCTCCCGGAGCCGCCCGCACACCTCGACTGAACGACGCACGCTGCGTGTCACCCATCGGAACGCTCTTGGCCGACGGTCCGGTGTCGTCGGGTATGGACCTCACAGGCAAGCGCGTCGTCGTGACGGGTGCCGCCGGACTCGTCGGCTCCCACCTCGCCGCGGACCTCGCGGCCGACAACGACGTGCTCGCGGTGGACAACCTCTCGAAGGGCACGCGGGACCGCGTCCCGGACGGCGTGGAGTTCGCGGAGGCCGACGTGCGCGACCCCGACGACGTGGCCGACGTCATCACCGCGGACGTGGACGTCGTCTTCCACTTCGCAGCGTACACGGACACCAACTACGGCGAACCCCGCCAGCTGTTCGAGGAGAACACGGAGATGACGTACAACGTCCTCGAACGCATGCACGAGGTCGGCGTCGACAAGCTCGCGTTCACGTCCTCGTCGACAGTGTACGGCGAAGCGCCGATGCCGACGCCCGAGGACTACGCGCCCCTCGAACCCATCTCGGTGTACGGCGCGAGCAAGCTCGCCGACGAAGGCCTGATTTCGACGTACGCCAACTCCTACGGCATCCAGTCGTGGGTGTACCGGTTCGCGAACATCGTCGGGCCGCGCCAGCGCGGCAACGTCGTCCCGGACTTCATCGAAAAGCTGCTGGACGACCCGGAGACGCTGGAGATTCTGGGGGACGGCCGCCAGGAGAAGTCCTACCTGCACGTCGAGGAGTGCGTCGACGCCATGACCCACGTCGTCGAGCACGCCGGCGAGCACAGTTCGCCGAGCAATCGGACGGAGTCCGATGACGCCGCCGACGACTACTACGTCTACAACCTCGGCACGCGCACCACCACCTCCGTCAACCGCATCGCGGACATCGTCGCCGACGAACTGGGCGTCGACCCCGACTACGAGTACACCGGCGGCGACCGCGGCTGGACGGGCGACGTCCCGAAGATGCGCCTTTCCATCGAGAAGCTCTCCGCGCTCGGCTGGGAGCCCAGCCAGTCCAGCGACGAAGCCGTCCGGGAGGCCGCCCGCGTGCTCGTCGAGGAACTGCGCGCGGAACGCGAGTGACCGGCCCAACGGGAATCAGCCCCGTGGCCAAACGGCGAACAGTACGACGTCGCTACGCTTCTCCCCATCGAGGAACTACCCGAGGGATCGAACCTCCTCGTCGGCGGCCCGCCGCTGACGGGAAACGCGAGCTCTCTGCGCGAGCTCGCGAGCGATTCGGCTCCACGGGTGGGTAATCTGCCGTCGCCCGAGAGACGGAAAATCGCCCGCACAGCCGAAGGTTCAAGCTGCCGTCGCACCTTCGGTCGTCCATGCGTATCGAACTGCGGGTGTGCAAACACTGCTACGAGGGCGAACACGGCAACCCAGAGAAGACGGCCGTCACGAAGGACATGGTGGAGATCGCGCGCCGCGTCCGCGAGTACAAGGACCTCATCGGTCTGGACGCGCTGTACGTGACGATGGTCGAAGAGGGCGACCCCGGCGGTGCCGAGGAACTCCCCGCCATCGTCGCGAACCTCGACCACGACCAGGTGAACCTCGCGGACACCCAGCTCGTGATGGAGGACGACGACGGCAACATGCTCGTCTACCCCGAACCCGAGGACATTCTGGACGTGCTCACGCGGAACATCGACCAGATTAGCCAGCAGACCCGCCAGGACGTCACCGTCGAGCTCTCCGAGGAGTCCGCGGAACTTCTGACGGCGTAACGACCGCGAGAAACGGGTTTTGGCGCGGCGATTCAGCTCAGGAACGGCCACGCGAGCAGCACGAGGAACGCCGACACCGCGACCGCGCGCAGCAGGTCCGAGGTCGGGTCGATGCCGTCGTCGAGGTCGCGGCCGATCCACCAGACGGTGAACACGCCGCCGACGGCGACGAGCAGTGCCAGCGCGACGTACACGAGGTCGAGTACACCAGCCATGATAGCGGATAGCACGACGAGTGCCTTAAACGAACCGGCTGACGGCGAAAAAACGGAGCCGTGGTGTGGTTACTCGTCGCCGCGGGGCTGGCCGCCGTCTGCGGCAGCCTCGGGCTCGGAGTCGTGTTCGTCGCCGGCGACCTGCTGCTCGTAGCGAGCGCGCAGGACGTTGCCGTACGTCGAGAGCACGACGCCCAGCAGCAACACGAACATCCCGATGTTGACGCCGATGGTGAGCAGGATGCTCGTCGGCCCGCCGCCGGGGGTCAGCCCGGCGGGTATCGGGTAGCCGGAGTCGAAGATGCTCGCGACGAGCATGCTGACGATGCCGATGACGACGGCAGCGCCGGCGAGGTTCACGGCCCACTTCCACGTGGGGCGCAGCGAGAGCAGCTCGATGCCGGTGCCCTCGTGGTCCTCGTGTTCCTCGTGGGGCATCATCGACTTCGGCACGAACGCCTTCATCTCCACGGGGTAGAACGCGGGGTGGAACCCGTGCTCGAAGATGTGGAACATGATACCCATCACCATCACGACCCCGAGCAGGCCGTGGAAGGTGACGAACGCGGTCGCGGCAGCCTTCGTCTGGAAGAACTGCGCGAGCCCGACCTTGCTCCAGATGAGCAGCCCGGAAATCATCAGGAGGACGAGCTCGACCGTGAAGATCCAGACGACACCCTTCCCGACGTACGACAGCAGCGGGACCTCGTCGGAGGAGTAGCCCGCAAACTGACGCGCGTTCGGGTGGCGTTCGTCGGCACGCCCGAGGACGAACTGCACGTCCTGGACGAACGCCTTCGCGTCCGTCGGCGTCGGGAGCACCGCCCTGAAGTTCTTGCGCCGTCCCGGCCCGATGAGCATCAGCGTCACCCAGAAGACGGTGAGCACGATGAGGCCGAAGCCGGCGATGCGGTGGAGCGCGAGCACGCCCGCGTTGCCGCCCATGAACTCCACCATCCACCAGAGTTCGTCGTTGAACATCACGGAGTAGCCCGTGAAGAACAACAGGAAGACGTCCAGCGCGAGCAGCGAGTGGAAGTACGTCGTGACGCGCGTGAACTTCCCGTGGTCCATGTTCGTCACGCGCTCTCACCTCCGCTATCCGCGTCGCGGCCGCCGTCCGTGGCGACCTCTGCGGGTTCGTCGGCGTCGCGCATCCGCGCGCCGAGGCGACGGAACGCCCCCCAGTGCACGAACACCAGCGCGAGGATGAACACGCCCAACAGGACGTCGACCGCGTGAACCACGACGATGAGCGCATCCAGCAGCGGGTCGGTGTTGCCGGCGACGTAGTCGGTGCCGACGCCACCGCCTTCGACGGTCGGGTTGACGCGGTACAGCGTCTCGAAGCTCGCGTCGAAGGGGCCGTTGACGTACCAGACGGAGGCGACTGCGACGACGATACCGACGACGGCGCTGACCGCGATGGCGAGCGCCTCCGACATGCCGCGTGCGTCGTCGCGGCGAGCCATCAGTTGAACACCTCCGCGTCCTCGCCGAAGATGACTCCCATCGCTTCGTCGTTGAAGAACGGGTCGCGGTCGCGCTTGTCGAGTTCGTCGGCGATTTGGCCGGGCTGGCCGACGAGGATGGCGTCTGTCGCGCACTCTTCGGCGCACGCCGGGCCCTTCCCGACGTTCTGGCGCTCCTCGCACATCGTACACTTGTCCATGATGCCGCCGGTACCGACGACCGCGTTCCCGCCGTCGTCTTCGTCGGGGAACTGCGGGGCGCCGAACGGACACGCCGACAGGCAGTACTGACAGCCGACGCAGAGGTCCTCGCTGACCTGCACAAAGTCGTCGTCGTTCTTCTGGAGCGCGTCGGTCGGACAGACCGACACACAGGGCGCGTTCTCGCAGTGGTAACACTGCATCGGGATGGCGGTCTCGCCGGGGAACGCGCCGTCGTCGAGGGCCTGGTCGCTGCTGGCGTTGTAGCCGTCGTCGGCTTGCTCGCCCTCGAACATCGTGGAGATGCTGATGCGCTGTTCCTCCGGGCCGATGTCCCACGTGCGATTGCACGCGACGACACAGCCACCGCAGTCGATACAGGCCTCGACGTCGGGGAAGATGCGGGCACCTTCGCCGGTGCTCATGACCCCCTGGCTCAAGACCTCACGTTGTGATTGTTGGTTCGATGACATGGGTTACTGAACGGGTTTGTTCTCCCGGACGTCGAAGTCTTTCTGTCGGCCGATACCGTTCTCGTCCTGGGGGAACGAGAACGACGACAGGTCGACGTCCATGTTGAGTTCGTCGACCACGGCCTGGGTCGCCTTCCGGATGCGAACCATCGCGGCCTTCGTCTCCTGCATCTGGGTTTCGACGTCGTACCCCGGCGACGTGATGGAGTTCACGCTGTCACCGATGGCGTACGGTGCCATCCCGTCCGGGTACTCGTCCAGGAGGCTCTCCCCTTGGAAGATGCCGCCCCAGTGGTACGGGAGGAACGTCTCCTCGGCGTTCGGGCGATTCGTCACGCGCGCTTTCACCAGCACGGAGCCGCGGTTCGTCGTCTCGACGACCACGAGTTCCCCGCCGTCCACGCCGAGCTCCTCGGCCATGTCCGGGTGAATCTCGGCGTACATGTGCGGCTGGAGGTCCGCGGTGAAGATGTTCGACCGCGTCTCCGACCCACCACCCTGATGTTCGACCTGTCGACCGGTCGTCATGATGGTGTCGATGCCGCCGTCCGAGTCGGCGATGCGGCTCATCGCCTGCGTCTGGACTTCCGAGTTGTTCTGGTCCAGCCGGTAGACGTTGCGCTGCTGGCCGTTCGCCGGCCACTGCTCGGTCAGTTCCGGCTCGGGGCTCTCGATGGGCTCCCGGTGGACGGGCGTCGTGTCGAGGAAGTTCCACGCGACCGCGCGAGCCCGACCGCGCCCCGTCGGCGGGTCCGGCTGCGGGTTGTCGAACTGCGCCCAGAACTCGAGGTCGAAGTCGAACTCGTCGCGCTCGTTGAGCGCCACCGCCGCGTCGTACGCCGAGTGGTCCTCGCTGAGCGCGTACTCGAACGGGAGTGACGGTGCCGAGGGGTTGTTGAGGTCCTCGGGCAGCGCCGTCGCGAAGCCCGGGTACTCCGGGACGCCCTCGAGTTCGCCGTCGTACCAGTCCGGCGAGAACGACGCCCGAAGCATGTTCAGGCCTTCCTCGCCCCCCTGGTCGTAGGTCTCCTGGAGCGGGTACTCCTTGTCGACGTCCATCGACGCCCACTCCTCGGGCGTCGGTGCCTGCGTTCCCCAGCGGGAACGGAAGTCCTGCCCGCCCTCGCGGGGGTCGACTTCGTCGGTCCAGAGAATCGGCGTGCCCGGGTGTCCGTCACCCCAGCACGGCCACGGGAGACTCCAGTACTCGCCGCTGACTGGGACCTCCGAGTCGTGACACTTCGTGTCCTCCTCGGAGAACGCGTAGTCGTACTCCCGGTGTTGCTGGAGCCGCTCGGGGCTCTGCTGGTAGCCGATGGTCCGCACACCGAGGTTGATTTCTCGCAGCGCCTCCTCGTACGTTGACTTCCCGTTGAACAGCTCGGGGCCCGAACCCCAGTCGAAGTGCTCGCCGAAGCCGAGGCGGTCGGCCAGCTCCTGCATGATCTGCAGGTCCGGCTTCGCCTCGTGGCTCGGCGGCCGCACGGGCTCGCTCCACTGCACCGCGCGGTGGGAGTTCGTGACCGAGCGCCAGTGCTCGTACTGGCTGGCCGCCGGCAGCAGGATGACGCCGTCGTCGCGGTCCGGCAGCACGGACGCCAGCGACGGGAACAGGTCGACGACGACCAGCAGGTCCAGCGCCTCCATCGCCTGGCGCATCCGTGGCATCTCCGAGATGGAGTTCGAGGAGTGCCCCCAGAAGAACGCCGCCTTCACGGGGTTCTCCTGGTAGATGGGCGACTCCAGTAGCCGGTCATCTTGGGGGAGTGCCGCTTCGAACCAGCGGGCGACCGTCAGCCCGTTCTGGAACATCAGCGAGCGGTCCTCCGCGGAGGCACCTGGGTCGCCGCCCTGCTGCTCGTAGAGGTCCGAGGGCATCGTCTCGAACTTCTGGGAGAGGTCCTGGTAGCTGATGTCCCCGGACGTCACCGGCGTCTGGTCCCAGACGTCGGCCCAGTACTCCCAGGAGCCACGGCTGGAGACGCCGTAGTAGCCGGGGAGGATGTGGCTGGCGACGCCGAGGTCCGTCGCACCCTGTACGTTCGCGTGGCCACGCATCACCTGCAGGCCACCGCCCGAGTGGGCGGCGCTCCCGGAGGCGAGGCTGGTCAGCGCGTACGAACGGATGTTCTGCGTGCCGTTGTTGTGCTGGGTGCCACCCATCGCCCACTCGATCTGGACGTTGGGCTTGTTCTCGATGATGAGGTCGCCGAGCTCCCGGACGCGGTCGGCGCTAATCCAGGTGATTTCCTCGACGGTCTCGGGGTCGTAGTCGTCGAGTTCGCCGTCGACGTCGGGCCACCCCTGCACGCGGTCTTCGAGCATCTCGTCGTCGAGCTCGCCCTGCTCTCGGAGGTACCGAATCAGTCCCATCATCAGCGCGACGTCCGTCCCCGGACGCAGCCGGTAGAAGTCGTCGGCGTGGGCCGACGTCTTCGTGTATCGGGGGTCCACGGAGACGACCGTGCCGCCGCGGGCCTGCCCTTCGAGGATGTGCTGCATCGCGATGGGGTGGGCTTCCGCGGGGTTCTGCCCGATGATGATGTTGAGGTCGAAGTTCCGGTAGTCGTTGACCGTGTTCGTCATCGCTCCGTAGCCCCACGTGTTCGCGAGGCCGGAGACGGTCGTGGAGTGGCAGATTCGGGCCTGGTGGTCGATGTTGTTCGTGCCCATGAAGGAAGCGAACTTGCGCGACGCGTACGCCTCCTCGTTGCAGTGGTGGGCACTCCCGAGGAACATCAGGCTGTCTCGGCCGTACTCCTCCCAGATTCGTTCGAGCTCCTCGGTGATGTGGGAGTACGCTTCGTCCCACGTGATCTTCTTCCACTCGCCGCCTTCCTTCCGCATCGGATGTTTCAGACGTCGCTCGGAGTGTTCGCTGCCGTAGATGGCAGCCCCCTTCGAGCAGAGCGACCCGTTGTTAATCGGGTTCTCCGTCCAGGACTCCTGCCCGACGAAAGCGTCACCTTCACGTTCCCCGCGGAAACCACATCCGACCGCGCAGAAGTTACAGATGGTCTTGGTGAGCGTCGAATCGTCGCCGGAGATGTCGGCGCCACCGCTTTCGCCGTCCTGAGCGAGCGTTTGGCCGGTTATCCCGCCGCCGAGGGCGATGCCGCCCGCGAGGGCGCTCGCCTTCATGAACGAACGGCGGTCTAGGTCCAGAGAGACCGGTTGTGTACTCATGGTTTAGAGCCTGTCACCGTGTACCACGATTAATGAGGGGGGAGCCACTTTAGTGTTCCTGCCTCGTTCCGCCATTCTGACCTCCAAACTCCCGGAAGGAAGTGGGTCCTGCCGGTTCTTCGTGGGAGCCAGCCGCAACCTCTTTCGGTGGGCGCACGTAACGGCGAGTGAATGAACGTCGGGGCGTTCGTCTGTGGCTGCGGTGGTGCGGTCGACCTCGACCTCGAAGGCGTCCGGGAAGGCGTCCGGGACGTCGACGTCGTCGCGAGCGGGTCGCTCCTCTGTACGGAAGGGCTCCCGAAAGTCCGACACGTCGTCGAGGAGTACGACCTCGACCACCTGATAGTCACGGCCGAAAGCGACAACTGCAAGCAACGATACCGGACGGTGCTCGACGACGCCGGGCTCCACCCGGAGGCAATCTCGTTCGTCAACCACCGCGAGCGCGGCGCGTGGGTCCACGACGAGGCCGACGCGACCGACCTCGTCGCGCGGAAAATCAACGCCGCGTACGCCGGCCTCCGCGAGGAGGCACCGCCGCGAACCGTCTCCCGGGAAGCCGGCGACGGCGTCGTGGTCGTCGGCGACCCCGAGGCCGCCGAGGCGCTCTCGGATTCGGCCGATGTCACGCTGCTGGCCGACGGGAAGGACTTCGCGGACGCCGACTACGACCTCCGCGACGTCACCATCGCTCGCGGCCGCGCCACGGACGTCGACGGCGTCTACGGCGAGTTCGAGCTGCAGGTGCAGGCCGGCGTCACCGAGGACTGCATCGACTGCATGGAGTGCGTCAAGCAGGGGCCCGACGAGTACGTCACGAGCAAGCCCGTCGACGTGCTGCCGGGCGCGCCGAACGGCGACTGGGTGGACTGCTGTCCCACGGACGCCATCCACCCCGAGGAGCGCACCGTCGAGGCCGACCAGGTCGTCTACCCGGACGCGTCCCGGGAGACCCGCGGCGGCCGCATGGGCTTCTACACGGGCCCCGTCGACGCCGCGACCGTCGCGGCCGTCCAGGACTTGATCGGCGGCATCGAGAAGCCGCAGTTCCTCGACGTGGAGATGGACGTCTGCGCCGCGGGCGGGTCCAGCCAGCAGGGCTGTACGGTCTGTTCGGACGCCTGCCCGCACGGCGCGGTCTCCCGCCCCACCATCGACAGCGTGGAGTTCGACGAAGTGGCGTGTGAGGGCTGTGGCGCGTGTACGAGTGCGTGCCCGACCGGTGCAGTGCGCGCCCGCGAACCCTCGAACGAGCGCATCGCCCGCGAGGTCGAGTCGATGCTCGTCGAGACCGACGACTCCGGGCTGCTCTCCTCGTCGGACGGCATCGAGACCGGCGTCGTGGCGTTCGTCTGCGACGAGCGCGCGAGCCGCACGCTCGACGAGTACGGCCGCCGCGCGCGCCAGCAGGACGGCATCGAGTACCCGCCGCTGCTCCCCGTCGAGGTGCCGTGCGCGGACACCGTCGGCGAGGCGCACGTCTTGCACGCGCTCGCCGTGGGCGCGGACGGCGTCGCCATCGTCGGCTGTGGTGGCGACTGCCTGCACTCCGGCCCGGACCCGAAGGCCGAACTCGTGACGCGCGTGAACCAGGCGACCGAGGACCTCGGGCTCGGCAAGCGCACCGCGTTCTTTGCGCCCGAACCCGGCGAGCCGGAGGCGTTCGTCGAGGACATCAGCCGGTTCGTCGAACTCGGCCTCGACCCGTCGCCGGTGCCGACCGGCCACGAGGCCACCGGCATCGCCGACGCGACCACCGCGAACCCCGAGTTCAACACTCACGAGTGGGGGCTGGAGAGCGTGCGCGCCATCGTCCCCCACACCGACCCCCGGGACGTCATCCGCGGGCTGGAGTCGTTCGGCCGCGTCGAAGTCAACGAGGACTGCACGTTCACGCCGACGTGTTCGAACCTCTGCCCGACCGACGCGCTCCGCCGCGAGGACGCCGGCCTGGAGTTCGACCACGAGCGCTGCGTGAACTGCGGGCTCTGCGAGGAGGGCTGCATGGAGGACGCCATCCGCGTGGACGGCGGCCTCGAACTCGGCCTGCTCCCCGAGCACAACGACGGGGACGCGTGGACGACCGTCGCGGACGGCGAGATGCGGGAGTGTCGCCGCTGCGGCAAACCGTTCACCAGCGAGGCGTCCGCACAGAAGATTAGCGAGGAAGTCGGGGACGTCGTCGCGGGCATCGCGCCCGACGCCGACGGCGACGTCTTCGAGTACTGCAGCGACTGTCGCGCGAAACTCGTCTACGACACGTAACCATGAGCTTGGACCAGCAGGCACTCTACGACGCACGACTCGAACTCGTCGACTACCTCGTCGACGCACTCTACGACACCCCCGAGGCGGCGTTCGTCGAACGACTCCTCGACGGCGGCCTCGACACGCCCGCCGACTCCATCAACGACGACCTCGATGCGGGCTTCGAGTACCTCCACGAGTTCGTCGAGGAGAACGAGGGCCGCGACGTCGAGGCGGTCGTCGACGACCTCGCCAAGGAGTTCACGCGGGTGTTCGTCGGGCCGCGGCCGCCCGTCCAACCCCACGAGACGTACTACCGCGAGGACACCGACTTCCTCTCGTCGGGGCTGGCGGAAGTCGACGCCAGCTACGGTGCCGCCGGCTGGAAGGTGCCGGAGTCGATTAGCGAGGAAGCCGACTACGTCGGCGTCGAACTGTTGTTCCTCCGGAACCTGCTGCGCCGCCAGCAGGCCGGCGAGGAGGAAGCCGTCGGCTTCGAGCGCGTGTTTCTCGACGAACACCTCTCGACGTGGCTGGACGCCTACCTCGACGACGTCGTCGAAGCCACCGACGAGCCGTTCTACCTCGCCGCGGTCCACGTGCTCCGCGGGTTCGTGGCGTTCGAACGCGACCTCGTCGCGTAGAAAGAAATTACTCGTCGTCGTCGTTGTCGCCGGACTCCTGCTCGGCGTCGTTGATTTCGCCTGGGGCGACGGCGTGGTCCGTGACGTCCTCGCCTTTGTACTGCATCGCGCGGCCCTTCGGTTTCCAGCCGGACTCTTTGTGTGCCATGTGATGCCGTAGTGCGGGGGGCGTAGAAAACGTTGCGGTCGCCTACTCCGTCGGCGGCGCGTTCGGCGGGCGCTCCTCCTGGTCGTAGTTGTCGAGAAACACCGTCGCGAACAGGTCGGCGTGCATCGCCAGCACGTCCGCGGGGTCGACGCCCACTGACTCGGCCTGCTGGTCGAGGAACGCCGCGAGCGCGTCGGTCGGCTCGTAGGTGACCGTCCGCTCGTCGACGTCGAACTCGACGTCCTGCTCGCCGGAGACGAGGTGTTCGACCTCCAACAGCGCCTGCTCGACTTTCGTTTCGAGCGCGTCCTCGCGGTCGCTCATGCGCTTGTCCGCCCACTCGTCGGCGGCCGCGACGAGGCGGTCGCTTGCTTCGAACTGCATCAGAAGCTCAGCCCCTCGCCCTCGAAGGCGACCTGCCACGTCGTCACTTCCTCACAGACGGGACACTGGCGCGTCGTCGCGTTCGTCTCGCAGGCCGGCATGCGGGTCATGTTCTCGCATTGCGAGCATTCGTACATCATTACGGCGGGAACGACTCGGGGGCGGGCTCGTTCTCGCCGGCCTCGCCGTAGACGTAGACGACGCCCGCGCCGAACCCGAGCAGCACCAGCAGCCCGAGTGCGCCGCCGACGAACGTCTGCCCGACGTAGGGGCCGACGACGCCCGAGTACGCCTGCGTGAGGTTCACTACGTTGAGCGCAGTGACGACAGTCCACAGCAGGACCAGCAGTACCGCGACGGGGAGCCACCCGGTTTGGTCGATTGCCTCTCTGAGACTCATGTCCGTGCGGACGGGCTCTCGCGTAAAAAATCATTCCCCCACGGAACGTCGCCGCGAGATGGCGCCGTCAGTCGTCGAGTTCCCAGCCAGCGCTCTCCGCGGCGTCGGCGAGGTCGACGAACTCCCAGCCGGCGTCCTCGGCGATCCACTCCTCGCCCTCGGTGCCGACGACGACCATCCGCTCGGAGTAGAACATCGAGTGCTCGCCGATGGCCGCGAGCCGCTCGGCGGGGCCGTCCCCGGAACCGTTGAAGAAGTCGATGTCGAGCTGGTGCTCGCGCAGGAACGAGTTGATGGCGTGCGCCGGCACGTCGCCGACCAGCCCCACCCAGTCGGACCACTCGTTCGTCTCGGCGAGCGCGATGCGCGGGTCGACGAGACGCTGGACGGCCTCGTACGTGTACGCAGTCGCCATCTCGTCGACGCCGCCGCCGTGCGGGCCGCTGGCCTCGGGCGCTTCCGCGCGGTCCTCTGCCGGACCCGCACCGCCACCCGAACCACCGTGCTCTTTCGGGATGCCCGCGGGGCTGTTCGAGGACTCGTAGGGAACGTGCGGGATGCGGTCGCCCTGCGAGTCGCCGGACGGCTCCTCGGGTTCGTCGGCGGACGCGGCCGCCCCGCCGTCGCTGCTACTGTCGGCGGGCGTGCCACCGACGTTGCCGTCGATGTCGTCGGACGCGTCGTCGCGCCACAGCCAGTCGCCGTCGTTACCCTCGTCTTCGTCGGTCTCCACCTCGACGTCGTCTAGGTCGATTCGGTCTGTCACTGTGTAATCTCCGTCAAGTCGAGTCGGTCGAGCGTCGCCTCGGTCGGGACGCCCTCGCTGTCCCAGCCGCGGGCGTCGTAGTACGCGTCCAGCATCGCGTCGAATTGCTCCCGGTCGACGGCCGCGCCCTCCGCAGGGCCGTCCGGCAGCGGGACGGTCATCGCTTCGGGGAGCGCGTCGTCCTGTCGGTCGTGGCCCTCGCGGACGTTGAACAGCCGCGTGAGGTTCCAGGCGCGCTCGCCGAGGTCGGCCAGCGACTCCGTGGTGGCGTCCACGCCGATCGCGCGCAGCCAGCGCGCGCCCTGTTCGGGTGCGGCTTCGCCCGCGAAGTCGTCGGCGACCAGACACCAGCGCGCGCTGCGGGCGTTCTGCTCGCTGACGACCGCACGCACGCGGTCCGCGTCGCTCCACGACTCGGCGGCGACCGCGGCCTCCTCGATGGGGCGGGCGCGCCGGTGGCACGCGCCGCGGTCGCTGGTCGCGTACGCGAGCGCCATCGCGGGGGCCGCTCGCGGGTCGTACGTCGGGAGTTCCATCGCCTTCACCGCGGGAATCAGTTGGTCGAAGCCGAGCCGGTCGGCGGCCGCGACGACGCCGTCAGCGAGCCCATCCCCGAGGGCCGTCTCCCGCGTGGCGACCTCGCGGATGAGCCGCCGCGCGCCCTCGGGGTCGCCGAAGTCGACGTCCCTGTCGAGGGCACCGCGCTCGCTCGCTCGGGCGGCGAACGCGACCGCGCTCCCGGCGCTGATGACGTCCACGCCGAGGCGGTCGCAGAGCCCGCCGAGTTCCGCGATCGCGTCGAAGTCGCTGATGCCGAGGCCGGCACCCAGCGTGATGGATGCCGCGCCCCGCGGCACCGTCTCGCCGTCGCCGTCGGGCACGCGGAACCCGCCCGGCACGGCCTCGCCGGGTCGCTCTCGCCCGACGCTGGCTTCGCGGACGGCCTCGATGCCGATGTCCTCGGCACCGTCGAACGTCCCCGACTGCCAGCCCCGCGTTGGAAGCGCGCCGACTTCGTCCGCGAAGTCGACGGATTCGAGGGTCTCGCTGGCGGCTTGCCAGCGCCCGACCTCCGCGTCCGCGAACTCCTCGTCTGCGGCTTCGAGTTCTGACGGCGTCTCGGGCGCGTCGCCGCGTGCGACGACGGCCTTCAGCCCTTTCGCGCCCATCACGGTGCCCGCGCCGCCGCGGCCCGCGTGGTGGTCGCCGCCGTCCGTCGCGACCGTCGCGAACCGAACGCCGTGCTCGCCCGCGGGGCCGACGCACGCGACCGCCGCGTCCGGATACTGGGCGTCCGTCTCGGCGGCGTCCATGCCCGCGAGCTCGGGCGCGTCCTCGATGCGCGCGGTGCCGTCTTCGACGACGAGCACGCCCGGCTCGTCGCGCTCGCCCTCGACGAGCACGAGCAGACAATCAGCGAGACTGCCCGCGAGCCGCGCGGCGAAGTCGCCGCCGGCGTAGGAATCCAGAAAGGCGTCCGTGAGCGGGGACTTCGTCACGACCGCGAACCGGGGTTCGCCGGGCGCACGCCCGGTCAGCGGGCCGACCGCGAACGCGAGCAGATTCTCGGGGCCGAGCGGGTCGACGCCCGCGTCGGTGTCCGCGAGCAAGTAGCGCGCGGCGAGGCCCTTCCCGCCGACGTAGCGCCGTCGCCACTCGGGCGGAATCGCCTCGCGCGACACGGTCCCCGAACCGAGCCGCACGCGCAACACGTGGTCCCCGACCATGCCCGAAGGCAACGGTTGCGCGGGGTTAAGCGTTGCCGCTCCGGAGCGTTCAAGCGACTGGCGCGCCGACGTTCCCCCGTGCGCTCAGCAGTCGTGCTTGCGGGCGGCCGCTCGACACGCTACGGCGACGGCGACAAGGCGCTGGCCGACCTCGCCGGGATGCCGATGCTGCGCCGGGTCGCCGACCGCCTCGCCAACGTCACCGACGAACTAGTCGTGAATTGCCGCGACGACCAGCGAAGTGCTCACCGCGACGCCCTCGACGGCTACCCGAACCCCGTGCGCGTCGCGGAGGACCCGGAACCCGACGAGGGCCCGATGGCGGGCATCGCCGCGGGCCTCCGCGAAGCAAGCGGCGAGTACGCGCTCGTCGTCGCTTGCGACATGCCGTTCGTCGACCCGGCCGTCGTCGACCTCCTCTTCGACCGCGCCGCCGGCCACGACGCCGCCGTCCCCGAGATGGACGACGGCTGGTACCAGACGACGCAAGCAGTCTACCGCGCTGACGCGATGGCCGCGGCCTGCGCGGACGCCCTCGACCGCGGCGACCGCAAGATTCTCGCGCCCCTCGAATCGCTGGACTGGGTCGCCGTCCCCGAGAGCGACGTGGCTGCCGCTGGCGACCTCGAATCCTTCGAGAACCTCAACACGCGCGAAGCCGTCGAAGACGCGGCCGGGCGGTTCGCCCCGCAGTAGCGTTGCGTGGTTTCCTGCGAGAATTGTCTCGACTGAATCGGTACGTAGGGATGCCTACCTAACGGCTGTTTCAGCGGGGAGTTGTCGAGACAATAGGAGTTCAACAAAGCTATCCCAGACACTATCGTATCCGGTCTCGTTACGTCCCTCCTCCTGGCCGTTGGTCGGCGACACCAGATACTGTCTTGCTTGTTCACCATGTGCTGGCAACCGGCGTAACGGTTACCCTTCTCGTCTTGCTCCCCCAGGCATGAGCCTTCTTAACTGAAAATCAGTCAGACGGACAACAGACAGTAGCTGGAGAGTAGTAGTTTGACTTTGTATTCAGTACGTGACGACAGCAGTAGTCCCGACCTCGAATCAGCAGGGTCGTTGCGCCGGTAGTAGAGAGTCCCCACTCCTCTAGCTAGAACCGGTGTTAAAGAGACATCTCAGTTCGTTCACTTTTATCGCCAGGATTTCACCAATTTCTCAATAGGCTAAAATGGTAGAAAAGTATATACTAAACTGGTTTAATACTGCTAATGCGTATGAAAGACCAAACAGATGGAGCTAGTTCAGAATTAGATAGCTCACGACGACGGAATATTATGAAATCCGTCCTCTCAGGTACGGCTATCTCACTTGGTGGTGGATCGATAATCTCAGGAGATGCCCTCGCTGCTCAAGCATCAGACGAATACGAAGAGAAAGATTTCGCTGCCGAAAATAGGGATTCACATTCCTACTCGGCCCCTGATAACATCTATGCAACTCAATATAAGACCCAGATTGGAGGGGCGTTCGGGTACAGACAATCCAGTAAAAATAATGTCGGGAACTGGGTTCACCGATTCGGTGCCGCACTTGACGCCAAGCACTTTGTTCGAGATGATGGCCAATCAGAATGGGAGCAGTTTGAAGGCATTAAAGAGATGGAAATTGAACTGATGGAAACGGGGGATAGCGGAAACAATCCCTCGATGAATACTCCGGCAGGAGGGTTTAAAGTTGGTGCAAGTCCAAACCCCGAACATAATACTAGCGCAGATTATACTGACGCGGTATACACACTAGCTAAATCTGCAATTGCAGCGGCAAACCCCGGGGCAAATGCCGCCATAATAGCTTCTGACGTTCTTAACTCGGCATTATCAGCGAGCTCTGGTACATACGATAATACTCAAGTATATACATGGACGTTCAACTCAAATAACACTAAACAGAAGGCAAATGCCCACTGCCTTTGGAATATTGAAGATCCAGACAGTGATACAGCCAAGTGCAACGTCTCCTTGCGGGCGTATGACGGAACGAACTATAATACCTGGGCTCAACTAACGACAGATATCACAGTACATAGCGGTGATAGTGATTCTGGAGAGATTCCAGATCCGTCACCATGGCCGACCCAACAGACGATAAACTCAGAGCAAGAACCAAAGGACCCACCTGTTCCAGATGACCACGTTATCGAAAAACGCCATACGGAAATCTCCCGAAGCGAAGGGATGGAAAGCCCAGTAACGGTTCCAGCAGCGGACCTCTCTGAACAGAATACCCCTGCACACATAGAATCGGATGAAGAGGTTACTATCATGGAGTTCCCCATAGAGACACGTATTAGCGCATATGCTGGCTATGTTGAGTAAGCAAAATATCGTAACGGTATTAAAAACCACATGAATAAATCCCGCCGCGAGCTGCTGTCGATGGTCGCTGCAGGGACACTCTCATTCAGCGGCTGCACAGCGCTCGAATCCGCCCCCCCAGGTGTCGCCATCGAGGCGATCTCATTCTCGAACTTTTCCGCCAACAACCACACAATCGAGTATCAACTCGCACGCGACGACCAAGTGGTGGTCGACGCGAGCGTGACACTGAACGCAGAACGGACAGACAGTAACGGCGACGACGAGTACTACGCCAACAAAATCGTCGAGCACGAAGAACTCCACCAGCAAGCGGTCTACACGATGCGCTGCCGGCTAGCCGACGACGAGGAGTGGCGCCACGAATTCACCTTCAACGGCGAGTCGTACACCTGCCTGAAACTCTCTATTGACGTCAACGACCACGAGAGTATGGCCGTCCTGACCGGCGAAGTGCCCGCAGAGAGGTGTTCCGCGCTAACCACTACTGATTAGCTGGCTCTATTGAAATCCTATTTTCTTGGCAATTTCCCCCACTGAAACAGCCGTTAGGTAGGTGAGCCAATTTATCTCTGTAGATTCTACCAGATTTCGTTGACGTTCACACGCTTCTGCTGAATACGGGGCGCTTGCCGAACGAAGAAATTGGACTCGCGACGACTAGACGACGGTCTTCACCGGGTCGTCGGCTTTCAGCGACGTGACGACGACGCGGGGCACGTCCACGCGGTCGTGGACGCCCTCGGCGATTTCCGTGGCGGTTTGGACGAGCGCGGCGTCGTCGGCCATGTTCACGAGCGGAATCGCGGTCGCGTCCTCGGGAACGTCTCTCATCCCGCCTTCGGGGTGGGCGAGCACGCGTGCGACGTCTTCGGGGCGAATCTCGTCGCCGACCGCGAGGTCCGTGAGGTCGGCGACGCGCTCGGGTCGGTGGGCGACGGCCTCCGAGAGCGGTTCGCCGACCGCACGCACGCTCGCAATCGGCACCACGACGTCCGCACAGGCCGGAATCTGGGGTTCGTGCTCGCCCGGCGCTTTCAGCCGACGGGTGCGCGCGCCGTCGGCTTTCACGAGGACGGCGTTCGCGCCGGCATCCGAGATGCTCGCGATTCGCTCGCGCTCGTAGCCGCGGTAGCGGTCCTCGCGCTCGCGCTCGGGCACCACGCCGAGCGGCCACTCGGTCGCTTCGTGGACGACGGCGGCCGGGTCGTCCGTGACGACGACCCGGGAGACGTGTTCGTCGAAAATCGGGATGCGGACGGTCGCGGTGACGACCGCGCGGTCGACCCGTTCGGCGAGCGCGTACAAGAGCGACTTCTTCCCGCCCGCCCCGACCGCGCAGACGACTCCCTCGGCGTCGACGGCGTCAGCGAGCGCCATTCAGTTGGCGAGCAGCAGGTGGTCGTCGTCGAGCTCCTTGACGGCGTCCCGGACGTAGCGGTTCTCCCACTTGCGGCGCGCGCGGAGTTCGCGGTCGCCACGCGTCGTGACCTCGTACTCGTTGGTGCGCTCGTCGCGCTGCCCCTTCTCGATGAGCCCCTTCTCGACGAGCGTGTCGAGGTTGGGGTAGAGGCGGCCGTGGTTGATGTCCGACTCGTAGTACTGTTCGAGTTCGTCCTTGATGTCGAGCCCGTTGGGGTCTTCGAGGCCCGCCGTCACGACGAGGAGGTCGCGCTGGAAGCCAGTGAGGTCGTCCATGGTTCTGGTTGCAGCGAGGTCCGGTATCGTATTAAGTTCGGTGGCCACTCCGTCTCGGGAAAACACGCGCGAGCGGCCGGCTCAGGCCTCGACGCGCGGCGGCGTCAGGAGGTCCGAGTCGGCGAGCGCAGCGCACGCGCCGGCGATGGCGAGCACGCGGTCGGGCGTGAAGACGTCCGGCTCGTGGGCTTCCGCATCGATGATGCCGACGACGTCGCCGTCCGCGAGGATGGGACAGCAGAACTCGCTCTGGACGCTGTCGTCGCACTCGTAATACGGGCCGTCGTAGTCGCCGACGTCCTCGACGAGCACGGCTTCGCCCGTGAGCCCGACGGTGGCGTTGTTCGAGCGTTCGGCGAACGACTCGGTGAGCGGGAACTCCGCGCGGGAGTGCTCGCCGACGTACGCCTCCTTGACGAGCACTTCCTCGCCGTCGGGGTTGGTGGCGCGGCGGTAGACGCCGAGCCAGTCGGGGTTGGTCTCCTCGGCGAGCCGGCGCACCGTCTCGTCGAGCGCGACCAGGCGCGCGGTGTTGGGGTGGTCGCGGAGGCGTTCGGGCTCGTACTCCAGCCCGCAGATGGGCGCGAGGTTGTACAGTTCGTCCGCGAGGCCCACACCACAGGTACCATCCGGCCCGAGTTCGGGGACGGGGTAGACGTAGCAGTCCTCGACGGTGTCGGCGTCGACGGTCGCGTGTGGCGGGCGGGCGACGAGCGCCGCGCCGCGTTCGGCGGCGTTCGTCGCGTGGTCGGTGTACTCCGGGAGGTCCACGGCCCGGAGGTAGGACTCGTGGTTCATACTGTGACGTTCGTCGCGGGGACGTATATGGCCGTTCACTCTGGCAAGACGCCGGCGTCGAGCGCGCGCTCCCCGGGCTCGGTGATGCGGTAGACGACCTCCCCGGTGACGGGTTCGACGAGATCGCGTTCGGCGAGCGCCGCGAAGCGGGTCTCGACGTACGGCGTGTGCATCCCGATGCGGTTCGCGACGATGGCGGGGTACTCGGCGCTGCGGCCCGCGAGGAACGTCAGAATGGCGACGTCTGCGGGACGGCTCCACGCTGGTCGGCCCGGCGTTGCCTCGTGCATACTAAATCATGAGCCATGCTACCACATAACACTGTCGTCGAACGGGACCCAGCTCCGCTCACGTCGTGACGACGGTGACAGCGCCGTCGAGTGCGTCGTCGACGGTGTAGTTGACGTCGAGGCTCGGGACGCTCATCATCGACTCGCGGCGCTCGGCGTACTCGTCGTCGGTCGTCACGTGGACCAACACGAGTTCCGCGTCGACGCCCGCGGCGAGTTCGCCGGCTTCTTCGACGAGGGATTTCGCGGAGTCGGAGGCTTCCACGACGGCGATGGCGCGTTCCATGTTCCACCGCCGTCGTCGTCCCACCATAAATCTCGCGGGCCCTCGCGGGTTGGCACACACCAGCCGAACGCATTTGTACCAGGGGTGGAACGGTCGGAGTATGAGCCTCCGCGAGGTGGTTGCGACGGTCCGGGGGCGCGAGAAGACGCTCACGGTGTACACGGAACCCGGGACGGACGTCGTGCCCGAACTCCGGGAGTACTTCGTGTCCCAGAACGTCGCCATCGAGGAAGCCGACGCCGGCAGCGACCCCGAGCACGCGGTGCTGTCCGACGACGGCGAGTTCCTCACCGCAGTCGGCATCGACGCGCTCCGCTCCCTGACCCACGGGAGTCCGCGGTCGGTCGGCGAGGACGCCGCGTACGGCCGCCTGCTCTCGCACCTCGACCGCACCACGTTCACGTCGTACAACCACCGCCAGATGCTGGAAGCCTCCCGCGAAATCGAGGACCGCGCGTGGCGCACGGGCGACGGGCGGCTGTTCGCGGGCTTCCAGCGGCTGTCGAACTTCGCGGGCGAACGCGGCACCTACGAGCGCCTCGCCAGCACCGACCTCGACGTCCACGTCTACGGCGTCCCCGACGACACCGTGGACGTGCCAGAGGACGTGACCTTCCACGGCAGCGCAATTCCGGACGTCGCGTCGCTGTGGTTCGTGGTCTTCGACGGCAGCGACGACCCACAGCAGGCGTGCGCACTGCTCGCCGAGGAACACAGCGACGGGTTCTACGGCTTCTGGACGTACGACACGAGCCTCGTCGACGACGCGTTGGACGCGCTCGGCGCTGCGCGGCGGTCGGCCTGAACGGAGGGTAACGCTTTCCCGGTGGCGCGCGAACCCCCAGTCATGCGAGTGTTCGACGTCGCACGACTCGTCGACGGCCAACGCGACGACGCCGTCGACGACGCGCGCCTCGTCGTCGAGGACGACGGCACCGTCGCCGCGGCCGGTCCCCGCGAGTCCGTCGACGCACCGCCAGACACCGAGCACGTCGAGTTCCCGGACCGCACCATCGTCCCCGGGTTCATCGACGCGCACGTCCACCTTCAGGGTGCGCGCTCGATGGACGTCGCCGACTGGACGACCACGCCGGACTCGCTGGCGGCCGCCCGCGCCACCGCGGACCTGCGGAAGTTGGCCGACGCGGGGTTCACGAGCGTCCGCGACCTCGGGAGCACGGTCGGCCTCGGGCTCCGTGAGGCGGTCGCGGACGGCGAGGTTTCGGGGCCGCGGGTGTTCACGAGCGGCCGCGCAATCTCCCAGACCGGCGGCCACGGCGACATCCACGGGCTCCCCCACGAGTGGGTCGCCGACGGCACGCCGCTGTCCACGCTCGCGGACGGGACCGCCGAGTGCCGGCGGGAAGCCCGCAAGCGAGTCCGGGACGGCGTCGACTGCCTGAAAATCATGACCACGGGCGGCGTGCTGAGCGAGCGCGACGCGCCCGACCGCCGCCAGTTCACGGACGACGAAATCACGGCGATGACGCGGGAGGCCGACCGCGCCGGCGTCGACGTCGCCGCTCACGCGCAGGGCAGCGCTGGCATCAAGGCCGCGCTCCGGAACGGCGCGACGACCATCGAGCACGGCTTCTACCTGGACGACGATTGCATCAGCCTCCTGAAGGAGTGTGGCGGGACGTTCGTCCCGACGCTCTCGATTATGTACCGCATCACCGAGCGCGGCGGCGACCACGGCGTCCCCGAGTGGGCGTTGGAGAAAGCCCGCGAAGCGCGTGAGGCCCACGTCGAGGCCGTCGAGCGCGCATACGAGGCGAACGCCGCCATCGCCGCCGGCACGGACTTCATGGGGCCCGAGCTGGTCCCACACGGCGAGAACGCCCTGGAGATGGAGCTGCTCGTGGACGAAATCGGGTTCTCGGAGATGGACGCCATTCAGGCGGGAACGCGGGTCGCCGCGCGCACGCTCCCGCGGAACGACGTCGGGACGCTGACGGAGGGCGCTCGCGCGGACTTCGCGGTCCTCGCAGACGACCCGCTGGCGGACATCTCGGCGGTGCGGCGCGTCGAGGCGACGTACGTGGACGGCCGGCGGGTGGACGTCTGAGTCACTCGTAGCGCCGCGAGCGCACGGCGGTCACGAGCGCGACGAACAGCACGACGAGCGCGTAGCCACCGACGACGACGCCGGTCGTGCGGTCGAACGTCTCCGCGACGCCGAACGCGAGCGTGACGAGGCCGAAAATCGAAAGCGATAGCCCGAGCAGGCGCGCGAGTGCGGCGGGGTCCTCGGCGGCCTCGCGGTCGTACAGCGGGACGTCGTCCATCGACTCTTGACGGCGGAGCACCAATCCTGTGCCGACGAGCACGACCCCGAGAGCGCCGTAGAGCGCGCCGGCGACCAGTCCCATACGTCGTACTGCCCGAGGGCGGGCTTAATGTTTACTGATTTTACACGAACCGGCACCGCGAACGTTTACCCGGAGGCGGTGGTAGCCGGTGTCATGTGGGACCTCACGCACGAACTCGGCTCCGGGCTGCCGTACCCCGGCGACCCGCAGGCGGCCGTGACGCCGCACGCGACGTTCGAGGCGGACGGATACCGGGTCGCCGAAGTCGCGTGCTCGACGCACTCGGGGACGCACGTCGACGCGCCCGCACACCTGCTCGCGGATGGCGCGACGCTCGGCGCGTACGACGTCGAGACGTTCGCGTTCGACGCGCGAATCGTGGACTGCACGGCGTTCGACGCGCGCGAGCCGATTCCCGTCGCCCGCGTCCCCGACACTGACGCCGACCTCCTCGTCTTCCACACTAGCTGGAGCGAGCACTGGGGCGACCAGCGGTACTTCGACCACCCCTACCTGACCGCTGCTGCGGCAGCGCGTTGTGCGGACCTCGGCTGTCACGTCGGCCTCGACGCGCCGAGCGTCGACCCGTCACCCTCCGAGCACGCGACGGACGACGAACCGACGGGCTATCCGGCACACCACGCGCTGCTCGGCGGCGAGCGACTGATTCTGGAGAATCTACGGAACCTCGGCGCGCTCCCACAGCGTTGTGCGATTCGAGCGTACCCGCTGCCCGTGGATGCAGACGGCGCACCCGTGCGAGCGGTCGCCGACGACTAGGCCTGGTCGGCGGTGCCGCGGTCCTCGACGAACCCGGACTTGAACGCGATCCAGCCGAGCACGCTGATGAACAGAATCGGCGGGAGGATGACGAACCCCCACAGCGGATTCAGCCCCCAGACGAGCAGCAGAACGACGTCCGCGATGCCGAGCAGGAGGAACGGGAGGATGGCGAGGAACGCGTACCGCCGGCTTCCGCCGGCGTCGTCGGTCGGCGTCGGTATCGGCGCGTCCATAGTCGGTGGTTCGCGACCGGTGACCAAAAGCCCACGCTTTGCGCGCGGGACCCGTCTGGCTTTTACGCGCGAGCGCCGTCCGTTCGTGTATGACCGACTACGTCTCCGAGGAGACCGTCGAGACGGTGACCGGGACGGTCGCCCGCGCCGGGGGGACGCGCCGTCACGAACTCCGCCTGCCCGCGGACGCGGCAGCCGACTTCCCGGCCGGCGAGGTTGTCCGCGTCGTCCTCGACGGCGACGAGTACCACGCGCAACTCCGCCACCACGACGACGGCACGCCCGTGATTCGCGGCGCGTACGACACGCCGTCGCTCGCCCGCGACCCCGGGAGCGCCACCAACCACCTCGCCGAGTGGCTCGACGACGGTCCGCTGGAGGCCGGGCGCTCCGTGCACGTCGATGTCGTCGAACCCGGGCTCAAGTACGGCGTCCGCGTCCCGGGCGAGTCCGCGACGTACGCCGCGACCCAGCCGCCGGATTCGAGCCTCTCGGCCATCGCCGACTCTCTCGACGAGTAGTCACTCCAGGTCGCGGAAGACGATGCGGTAGTCCCGCGCGTCGAAGCCGTCCGCGATGTCGTCGGCCCGCTCGCGCAGGTCGCGCACGCGCTCGGCGTCGTCGTGTTCGCCGGCCGCGCGGCGCTCGCTGGCCTCGTGGAACGCTTCGATGGCCTCGACGTACGCCGCCAGCGAGCGCAAGCGCTCGACGACGTCGGTCAGGTCGTCCTCCGAGACGGGTTTTCTGAGGTAGGCGTCGTACCCGAGGCCGACAATATCCTCGTCGGGTTCGTTTGCCGTCACCATCACCACCCGGCAGTCGTAGCCCGCGTCCCGAATCGCCGCCAGCACCTCGTCGCCCGAGACGTCGGGCATGTCCCTATCGAGAAGCACGACGTCCACATCCGGCGAGAGTGTGTCGAGCGCGGCCTCGCCGCCGTTGGCCGTCCGCACGTCGTACCGGTCGCCGAGTCGGTGCTCGTAGACGTCGAGGTAGTCCTGCAGGTCGTCGACGGCGAGCACAGTCGCGTCGTCACGCCCCCGGCTCATAGCTAGTCGTACTGACAGCCAACGTCAGGTGCTGTAAGTGTTGTCCTACTCACCACGACAGCCGGTGATTTCGAATCGAGCACCGCGGTCCGGGTCGCCCTCGTCCGGCGGAACGGCGTCGACGGTCCAGCCGTGGGCGTCGGCGATACGCTCCACGATGGCGAGCCCGAACCCGGTGCCGCCGTCCACGGACGTGAACCCGCGCTCGAACACCTCGTCGTGGCTACCCTCGGGCAGACCCGGGCCGTCGTCGATGACGGCGAAACCGTCCGCGCACGACGTGACTGTGACTGAGACACCGCCGGCGTCCCCAGCGTGCTCTACGGCGTCCTCGTGAGCGTGCGAACGAGGGTTCGTGGAGCCATGCCCCACGGCATCCTCAGAACGCTTCGCGTTCTGGGGGTCTGTGGAACCATGTTCCACAGCATTTCGGAAGAGGTTCTCGAACAACTCCTGGAGCCGCGTCGGGTCCGCTTCCACGCTGTCGTCGGTTTCGACCGCGAGCGTCGCGTCAGCCGCGTCGATACAGTCCCACGCGTCTGTCGCGACCTCGGCCAGCGCGGCGGACTCGGTTTCGTCAGCGAGCCCGCCCTGTCGGGCGAGTTTGAGCACGTCCTCGACGAGCGCTTCCATGCGGTCGAGGGCGCTGCTGGCGCGGTCGAGGTGGTCGTGGTCGCCGGTGTCCGTCGCGAGGTCGAGGCCCCCGCGAGCGACGTTGATGGGGCTGCGGAGGTCGTGGCTCACGACGCTGGCGAACTCGTCCAGGCGCTCGTTCTGCCGTTCGAGTTCGCGCTCGCGGGCCTTGCGCTCGGTGATGTCCCGAATCGAGGCGAGCACCACCACGTCGCCCTCGTAATCGATGCTCGTGGCGCTGAACTCGCAGAAGCGCACGTCGCCGTCGGGTTGCCGGATGCGGCTCTCGAACGTCTGCCGGCGGCCGGCCGCGGCCGTCAGTTCGCCGGCGACGCGTTCGAGTTTCACGCGGTCCTCGGGGTGGAACAGCTCGCAGGCGTCCGCGGCCAGGAGTGCCGCCCGGGAGCGCCCGAACAGCGCCGACGCGCGCTCGTTGGCGAACGATAGCTCGCCGTCGGCGTACGTGACGACGGCGTCGTGGCTCTGCTCGACGAGCGTCCGGTACTTCTGCTCGCTCTCCCGGAGCGCGTCCGCCGAGCGCAGCCGCCGGAGCGTCGCGGAGACGTGCGCCATCAACAGTTCGACGAGCTCGGCGTCCGTCTGCGAGAACGCGCCGTGCTCCCGGGAGCCGGCCTGGAACACGCCGACGTCGTCGATGGGCACGCTCAACACGGCCGTGTACTCGGGACTGGCGGGCTCGGCGTTTTCGTGGTCGCCGACGTCGTCGACGACCATCGAGGTGTTCTCCTGGTAGGTCCGCCCGGCGATGCCGGTGTCGGCGGGGAGACGCTGGGAGTCCTCGGGCTCCAACTCGGTGGACGTGGCCTTCGGGACGAGGTAGCCGTCTTCGACGACGTCGATGCCGCAGACGTCGAATTCGAGGATGTTTTCGGCGGCGTCGATGGCGAGGTGGTAGATGCTGGTGGCGTCCTCGCAGCCGACCATTCTGGCGGCGACGCTGTGGAGCTTCTCGAACTGCCGGCGCTCGGTCCGGAGGGAGTCGCGCAGTCGGTCGCGCTCCCGGGCGGCGTCCAGCCGCGTGAACCCCTGGCCGACGACTCTGCCGACGGCAGCGAGGCGCTCGCGCTCGGCGTCGGTGTCGGCCCGCGTGTCCGGCCCGAACGCGAGCGTCCCGTAGTAGTCGTCGGCGTCCACGACGGGGACTGCGGCGGCGTGCGCGTCGTCGTACGCGACCCACGTCACGGTGCGTTCGTCCGCTGCTGGTGCATGTGCATCGTCACCCAACGGTTCGGGCTCGCCGCCTATCTCGTCGGACCCGGACGGGGTTGGGCCGTTCGCTGCGCCCCGGAACGTCGGCGCGACGGTCTTCGGGTCGGGAGGTTCGACTGCGCCCTGGCTCGCCGTCGCGGGTTCGTCGTCGGTGCCACAGAAGCAGGCGAACTCGTGGCCGGCGTCGACGACGGCGTCACAGACGCTCGCTCGGAGGTCGGGGACACTGTCGGCTCGCTGGACGGTTCGCGTCACCGTGCTGACGAGGGGGCGGTCCGGCGACATCTGGTCAGTCGCTGCCCGTGTTCTGGTCGGGGACGTCGCGGAACGCGACGCGGAAGTCGTCGAACCCGAAGCCGTCCATCGTGTCGTCGATGCGGTCCCGGAGCTCCTGGATGCGGGCGACGAGCTCCTGGTAGGACTCGTCGAGTTCGAGGTCGCCGTCGTCGGCCTCGGATTCGAGCAGCGCGCGCTTCGAGGAGAGGGCGTACAACTCCTGGAGGCGGTCGTCGTACGCGGAGCGGTCGAGGAGGGTGTCGACGACGTCGTGGAGGTCGTCGCGGTCGACGGGCTTGAGGAGGTACTCGTCGAAGCCGAGGTCGACGACGTCGGTGTTCGGGCGCACGCCCGTGACCATCGCGACGCGGCAGTCGTACTCCGCGTGGCGGATGCGGTCGAGGACGTCCTCGCCGGAGAGCCCCGGCATCCGCCGGTCGAGGAGCACGACGTCGACGGCGTCGTCGAGTTCGTGCAGGGCGGCTTCGCCGGTGGTCGCGGTCTGGACGGCGTACCGCTCGGAGAGCCACTCGGCGTACACGTCGGTGAGCGCTTCGTCGTCGTCGACCACGAGTACGCGTGCCTCTTCGTCAGTCATGCGTGGGAATCGGCCTGTGTTGTATCGATAGTCACCCGAGTTAAAGGTTTCTCCAGCCGGAACTCTCCCCTCAAAATACCCCGACGGCACCGGTCGTGGTACTGACTACCACCGAAACACCTTTCAGTTACCACCCTACCCTTCGGTTATCGTGGCCGAATCGTTAGGCACCCCCAAAAGTCGGCTATTCTCGCTTCTTTTCGTCTCTGTGGCCGAAAGAGAGTGTGTCAACGATGCGCAAAACTGCAAAAGGTTTAAGTACTTATCGCTCCTACTACTGAGTACGACGAGTCGGGCAGCCTCGTGCGCCCTCCACCCGACGTTTCCACCACCATGAGTGACACCACAATCCGTACGTACTCCAGTGACCGACAGCACAACGAGAACGAATCCGAATCCGAGGTAGAGTCCGCGGACGAGACCGTCACCTGCCCCGAGTGTGGCGGCCGCGTCGTCAACGACGAGGAACACGGCGAGTCCATCTGTGCGGACTGTGGCCTCGTCGTCGAGGAGGACAGCATCGACCGCGGCCCCGAGTGGCGCGCGTTCAACTCCACCGAGAAGGACAACAAGAGCCGCGTCGGCGCGCCCACCACGAACATGATGCACGACAAGGGGCTGTCGACGAACATCGGCTGGCAGGACAAAGACGCCTACGGCAACAGCCTCTCGTCCAGTCAGCGCCAGAAGATGCAGCGCCTCCGCAAGTGGAACGAGCGCTTCCGCACCCGCAACAGCAAGGAGCGCAACCTCAAGCAGGCGCTCGGCGAAATCGAGCGGATGGCCTCCGCACTCGGCCTCCCGAAGGAGGTCCGCGAGACGGCCTCGGTCATCTATCGCCGCGCCCTCAGCGAGGACCTGCTCCCCGGCCGCTCCATCGAAGGCGTCGCGACGAGCGCGCTGTACGCCGCGGCCCGGCAGATGCAGACGCCGCGCTCCATCGACGAAGTAGCCAACGTCAGCCGCATCGACGCGATGGAGTTCAAGCGGACGTACCGCTACATCGTCCGCGAGCTCGGCCTCGAAGTCGCGCCCGCCGACCCCGCCAGCTACGTCCCGCGGTTCGCCTCCGAACTCGACCTCCCGGACGAGGTCGAGCGCCGCGCCCGCGAACTGCTCGACAACGCCAAAGAGGACGGCGTCACCAGCGGGAAGTCGCCGGTCGGCCTCGCGGCCGCCGCGATCTACGCCTCGAGCCTGCTCACCAACCACAAGGTGACCCAGAGCGAGGTCAGCGAGGTCACGGACGTCAGCGAGGTCACCATCCGGAACCGCTACCAGGAGCTCCTGGAAGCGACGGAAGTCGCGGCCTAACGCGGCCGACTGCGGTCACTGGTGGCGTCACTGCTGACGGTTTTTCTGTTCTTCACACCGCGTAGCCGGCGGCTCGCCGCTCAGGCGTCGTAGGCCTTTTCGCCCGCCCGAATCGCCACGTCGAGGCGGTTGTCCGCGGACGGGAGCGCACACGAGAACTGGTCGGCGTACGCACAGAAGGGGTTGTACGCGAGGTTGAAGTCAACGACGACGTCCTCGCCCTGTTCGGCGTCCGCGGCGTCGACGTCGAGGTAGCGGCCGCGGTGGTACGTCTCGCCGCCGTTCGTCTCGTCGGCGAACGGGACGAACAACGAGTCCTCGCCCTCGACGCGGAACGCTTCGAGGGTGCGGTGCTCGCCGTCGAGCGTGAACCCGAGCACGCCGACGCGGTCGTACTCCGCGGGCGGCCCCTGCGTGGTCTCCAGCGAGACCGGCTCGGGGTTCTGCGCGCGCCCGAAGCGTGCGACGACGCGGTAGTCGGGGTCGGGCTCGAAGTACGACAGCCCGTCGAAGTCCTCGCGGTCCTCGGGGGGAATCGGGGACTGCGGGTGCTCCGCGAAGAACTCGTCTTTCTCGGCGCGGTGCTCGCGGACGCGCTCGCGCCACGCCGCTTCGTCGAACGCGGGCTCGTCGGTCATGGCTGGTGGTGTGGCCGGGAGCGTGGTAACTGTGGCGACTCCGCGAGGTGACGAATCCCTTTTCACCTCCGAACGTCTCGTACCGGTATGAACATTCTCGACGGGGGCGAGGGCGGCGGCCAGCTGGTCCGCACCGCGCTCGCGCTGTCCGCGGTCACAGGCGAACCGTTCCGGATGCGACACGTCCGGCGCGCTCGCGCGAACCCGGGCTTGCAGGCCCAGCACTGCGCGGCAATCGAAGCAGTCGCGGCCGTCTGCAACGCCGAGACGGGGGGCGTCGAAGTGGGCTCGGAGTCGTTCACGTTCGAGCCGAACGAGGACATCGACGAGGACGCCGACCCGGCGGACCAGGGGGTCGTCGGCGGCAGCGTCTCCGTGGAAGTCGGCACCGCGGGCAGCGTCCCGCTGGTGTTCGACGCGCTGCTCCCGGTCGCGGTCGCGCTCGACGAATCCTTCACCGCGCGACTGGAGGGCGGCACCGACGCGAAGTGGGCGCCGCCGTTCGACTACTTCCAGCACGTCAAGCTCCCCGTGCTGCAGGAGCACGGCCTCGACGCGGACGTTACCCTGAATCGCCGCGGGTTCTACCCACGCGGCGGCGGGAAGGCGACGCTGACCATCGAGCCGTCGACGCTCGACGCGCTCGACGTCACCGAACGCGGCGAGCGCGAGTCGCTGACCGCGTACTCCGTCGCCGAGGAGTCCGAGGCCGAGGACGACGTCGCGGAGCGCCAGGCCGAGCCCGCGCCCGACGCGGCCGACGTCGAGACCGAGTACGCCGAAGCCGACTGCTCGGGGTCGGCGTTCGTGCTCGCAGCCGAGTACGAGCACTCCCGTGCTGGCTTCGCGGAGCTCGGCGAGATGGGCGTCGAGCCCGAGACGGTCGGCGAGAAGGCCGTCGAGCGCTTCGAAGAGTTCGAGGCCGGCGACGCCGCGGTCGACGAGTCCCTCGCCGACCAATTGCTCCCGTTCGTCGCGCTCGCTGGCGGCGAGATTCGCGCGCCCGAAGTGACGACGCACGTCGAGACCTGCATCGACCTCCTCGCCGAGTTCGGCTACGAGGTCGACGTCGAGGACGACGGCGACACGGTCCTGCTGTCCGCGTAACAGCGATTCGCTTTTCTACAGAACGAGTGTGGCGAGGCCGGCAGTCACGGCGCTGATGGCGAGCCAGCCGGCGAAGTTCCACCACGGCACCCCGCGGAAGCGCGGCCCGGGGAGGTCGTCGGTGTACGTCCAGCGGCCGTCCGCGACGCCGCGGTGGTCGACGAGCGCGTCGTAGCCGGTCGCGAGCGCGGCTGCGAGGACGACCGGCGCCCAGCCGTCCGTGACGAGGAGCGCTACCCGGAACGCGACGTAGATCGCGCCCGTCCACCCGAACAGCACGTAGACGGGAACGCCGAGGACTTTCGGGCCGACGTGGTGTTCGAGCCAGCCCAGATTGATGACGACTGCTTCCGCGACGAACGCGACGACAGCGCCGCCGCCGAAGAACGCGAGCACGGCGGCCGACGGCCACGTCAGCGCGGCGTGCGCGAGTGCGAGGAGGCCGACGGCAGCGACGCTCGCGGCGAACGCGCGATTGCTCGGCATGCAGGAAGGGAGAGCGGCGGCCGGAAAAAGCTAGTCGGTGAGGCCGTAGCCGCGCTGGAACAGCCAGACGTCGATAGCGAGCACGACCACCGTGAGCGCCGACAGCACGACGAGCGCGGTGTCGGGTTCGATGTCGGAGACGCCGATGATGCCGTAGCGCACGCCGTTGACCATGTACACCATCGGGTTCAGGTAGCTCGCGGTGCGCGCGAGCCCGTCGAGGGCGTCGAGGCTGTAGAAGACGCCGCCGAAGAACACCAGCGGCCGGAGGATGAACTGGTTCAGGACCGTGAGGTGGTCGAAGTCCTCCGCGACGAGCCCGCCGATGACGCCGAACGCCGCGAACAGCGTGGTGATGACCCCGAGGAACGCCACCGCGTAGAACGGGTGGGCGAGCGTTCGGACGGGCGTGAACAGCGCGCCGATGACGGCGATGAGGATGCCGATGAGCACGCCACGGAGCGCCGAGGAGACGACGTACGCGACGACCATCTCCCAGTACGCCATGGGGCTGGTGAGCGTCTCGTGGATGTACTCGTTCCAGCGCCCGTGGAAGATGGAAAAGGAGGCGTTCTCGAAGGCGTTCGAGACCGCACCCAGCACGGCCAGCCCGGGGAGGATGAACTGGATGTAGGGGACGCCGCCGATGTCGCTGATGCGCGCGCCGAGGATGACGCCGAACACGCTGAAGTAGAGCACGTTCGTGATGAGCGGCGGCAGGAACGTGTTGTACGGCCGCCGGACGAACCGCAGAATCTCGCGGCGCGTCAGCGACTTCAGTCCCGTCGAGAAGCTCACGGGGCCACCTTCTGTGTCTCGCTGTCCTCGTGGTCGCCGCTGCTGCCGTCGGTGGCGTCGCCACCGGTGCGGGTGATGTCAACGAAGACGTCTTCGAGGCTGGTTCGTGCGACGTCGACGTCGACGACGCGGTGGCCCGCCGCCTCCAGTTGGCGGACGGCGACCGGGACGACTTCGCTGCCGCTGCTCGCGCGCAGCGTCACCGTGGTTCCGTCGACGGCGACCCTGTCGACGCGGTTGTCGTCGATGGTCGGGGTCGCTGCGGGCGCGGCGTCGAGCGTGAGCGTCACTTCGTCGGTGCCGCGCTCGGTGAGGTCGTCGGGCGTCGCGACGGTTACTTTCTGCCCGGAGTCGATGATGGCGACCTCGTCGCAGAGGCGCTCGGCCTCCTCGATGTAGTGCGTGGTGAGGAGGATGGTGGTGCCGTCGTCGTTGAGCCCGCGGATGACCTCCCAGAGGTCGTGGCGCAATTCGACGTCCACCCCGGCGGTGGGTTCGTCGAGGATGAGGAGGTCGGGGTCGGTGACCATCGCTCGCGCGAGCATGAACCGGCGCTTCATCCCGCCGGAGAGCCAGTCGAAGCGCGTCTCGGCCTTCCCACCGAGCCCAACGGTTTCGAGGGCTTCGGCGGCCCGCTCGGCGGCCTCCTCGTCGGAGACGCCGTGGTAGCCGGCCTTGTGCATCAGCACTTCGCGAATCGGGAAGAAGCGGTCGACGTTGTACTCCTGGGGTGCGAGCCCGATGGCGTCCCGGGCTTCCCGGTAGTCGTCCTCGACGTCGTGGCCGAACACTTCGGCGGTGCCACTGGTCTTCCGGGCGAGCCCGACGAGCGTGTTGATGAACGTCGTCTTCCCCGCGCCGTTCGGCCCGAGCAACCCGAAAAAGGAGCCCTCCGGAACGGACAACGAGAGCCCGTCGAGCGCGCGGACGTCCCCGTACTCCTTGACGAGGTCGTCGGTGCGTATCGCTGGCGGCATTTAAAATACGGAAGGCACGTGACGCGGTTAAGGCCACGGAAGTCGGCGATCGGTTCTGGCTCAGCCCGTGTTCTGCATGCCCGCGGCGACGCCCATCACGGAGAGCCGGAGCGCGCGCTCGGCGCTCGGACTCCGCTGCTCGCGGTCCAGTAACTCCACTTGCAGGAAGTTCAGCGGGTCGACGTAGGGGTTGCGGCGGTCGAGGCTCTCACGGAGCCACGCGCGGTCCACGAGGTCGTCGCGCCCCGTCGCCGCCAGCACTTCGCCGCGGGCTCGTTCGTACTCGTCGTCGATGCGCGGCTGGAAGCGCTCGCGGAGGTCGTCGGGCGCGAGCGCGGCGTACTCGTGGGTAATCTCGGGCTCGCTGCGCGCGAGCGCGAGCGCCGCGTTGTCGAGCGTCGTCCGGAAGAACGGCCACTCCTCGTACATCTCTTCGAGGAGGGCGTCGTCCTCGCAGGCGGCCAGCCCCGCGCCGAGGCCGTACCAGCCGGGGATGACACACCGCGTCTGCGTCCACGAGAACACCCACGGAATCGCGCGCAAGTCTTCCACGGCGCGCTCGCCCGTCCGGGAGGCGGGCCGAGACCCGAGGTTGAGGTCCTCGACGACGTCGATGGGCGTTATCGCCTCGAAGTACGAGACGAACCCCTCCGAGTCGAGGAGGTCGCGGTACGCTTCGCGGGCCGTCTCCGCCATCTCCGCCATCGCATCGACCCACTCGTCGGGGACGTCCGGGTCGTCCTCGGCGATGGCGGCGTGGCGCGCTCTCACTTGGGCGTTCAGCATCTGTTCGAGCTCGCGCTCCGCGATGCGGGGGTTGCCGTACGTCTCCGCGATGGACTCGCCCTGCTGGGTGAACTTCACGTCGCCCGTCACCGTCTCCTTGGGGAGCGCGAGCAGCGCCTCGTTCATCGGGCCGCCGCCCCGCGAGATGGAGCCGCCCCGCCCGTGGAAGAAGCGCACGTCGACATTATGGTCCTCGCAGATGGCGGCGAGCCGGCGCTGCGCGCGGTCGAGCTGCCAGTTCGCCGCGAGGAAGCCGTTCTCCTTGTTGGAGTCGGAGTACCCCAGCATAATCTCCTGGGTACGGTCCCGGGCGTCAACGAGCGCGCCGTACGCCTCGTTCTCGAACAGCGTCCCGAGGATGTCGCGGGCGTTCGACAGCGCCGACCGCGTCTCCAGGAGGGGCACCACGTCGAGGCCGGCGTGGTCGGGCAGCGAGAGCACGCCCGCCTGGTCCGCGAGGAAGACGACTTCCAGCACGTGACTCGGTTCCTCGGTCATGCTGATGCAGTACGCGTCGATGGCGTCCGGGCCGTACTCGCGGTGCCAGTCCGCGAGCGCGTCGAAGCGCCCGAGCACGCGCGCCGTCTCGTCGTCCACGCCCTCCGTGTCTTCGAGGTCCACCACGGGGTCGTCTTGGAGGACGGCTTCCGTGAGGAACGCCACGCGTTCGTCCTCGCTCATCCCCGCGTAGTCGATGCCCTCACGGTCGAGCGCCTCGCCGACTGCGTGCGTGTGTTTCTCGCGGTGGTCGCGGAGGTCTAAGGCTGCGAGGTGGAAGCCGAACGTCTCCACGCGCCGCACGAACGGCGCGACGTGCTCGTCGGCGACCTTCCCGAGCCCGGCCTCGCGCAGGCCGGCTTCGAGCGCGCGAACGTCTTCGAGCAGGCTCTCGGTGTCCGCGTAGCCGCCCGGCTGGACGTCGGTCACGCGGTCGACGCGCTCCTGTACGACGGCGACGACCTGCCGGAACAGTTCGTCGGGGTAGCGCTCGGCGACCTGGTCGACGACCCGGGGCACGTCCTCGCTAGCCTCGTCGAGGAGGTCCGCGGCCGCTTCGCTGTCCACGCGCGTGCCGTCCATCGAGAGCGCGCCGAGCAGGTCGTCGAGGTCGTCGAGGTAGCGCTCGGTGACGAGCCGGCGCTGCCGGTCGAGCACGCGCTCGGTGGTTTCGGTGGTGACGTAGGGGTTGCCGTCGCGGTCCGAGCCCGCCCACGACCGGAACGCCAGCACTTCCGGAACTTCGGGCGGGTCGTCGTAGCGTTCGGCGAGCGCGTCGTCGAGGTCCGCGTACACCTCCGGCACGACGTCGTAAACGGCGTTCGCGAGGTAGAACTGGACGTCGCGCGCCTCGTCGAACGGCGTCGGCTGGCGCTCGCGCACGCGGCGCGTCGTCCACAACGACTCGACGTTCGCCTCGATGCGGCGCCACGTCCGCTCACGTTCGCGGGGCGTGAGCCGTCGCTCGTCGAGTTCTTCGAGCAGTTCGCGGATGCGCTTGAGGTGGGCTTTGACGGTCTTCCGCCGGGCTTCGGTCGGGTGTGCGGTGAACGTCGGGACGACGTGGACGTCGTCGAGAATCCCGGCAACTTCGTCGGCGCTGGCGCCTGCGTCGGCGAGCACGTCAACTGCCCCGCGGACGCTGTCCGCGAGCGTGCCCTCGGCCTCGCTGCGGCGGAGTTCGCGGACGCGCTCGCGCTCCTCGGCGAGGTTCACGAGTTCGAAGTACCCTGCGAACGCTCGCGCGAGGTCCTCGTAGCCGTCGATGTCGGCTTCGGCGACGACCTCTCGGAGGGCGTCGCGGTCGTCGCTGTCGCCGCGTCGGTAGTCGATGGCGGCCGTGCGCGCGGCCTCGACGGCGTCGTAGGCCGCCGGTGACTCGTGAGCGCGCATCGCGTCGCCGAGCGTGGCACCGAGTTCACGGACGTCCTCGCGGACGCTCCTGCTGTGCAAGTCCATACCACACAGGTGGTCGTGCGGGGTTTTCAAAACACGGGTCGGCGCGACATATTGCCACTCGATTACGAGTGAAGAATTAGTCTACTCCGCCGGACTCTCCCACGGTGCCGCCGACGGCGACGACTCGGGTGCGACGGTGACGTTCGTCTCGTAGGTCACGCGGTCGTCCTGCACGGAGACAGCCACGGTCGCGCTGTAGAGCGCTGGGACTGCCGTCGGCGACCCGCTGCTGCGGTCCGCGTACGTACTGGCAGACACGTCGTCCTCGGCGTTCGGCACGTCCACGACGAACCCGTACTTGCCGTTCGCGTTCCCGCCGTTCTCGACGCTAACGTCGTAGGGCGCGCTGACGTTCTCCGCGAACGTCCAGTTCGCGATTCGCGTCCCGTTCACCGTGCCCTCGGTGACGTCGAGGGCGACGGTGTCGGAGGACTGGGTCTCTGTCGCGACCCGTGATCCGTTCTGGAACGCGGTAACGTTCGTGTCCGAGCCCTCGTCGATGACCTCAACGCGCCACGACGCCGTTCCGTCCGAGAACGTGAACGTCACGGGGCTGCCGCTCGTCGGCGTGACGACCGCCTCGAAGCGCCGCGTCTCGCTCACGTCCACGGCCGCCGTCCAGTCGTTCGTCCCGTTCGCGTCCGAGAAGTTCCGCTCGTCGGGCTGGGCGATGCGCGTCCCGTTCTCGACGCTCCCGACGGAGGCCGCCGTGATAGTGCCGCTGCTCGCGGACAACAACGACGCGTTCGCGTCCCACGTTCCGACGCCCGCCCCCAGTACGTTCCGAAGGTTCGCGTGGTCGGCGTCGTCGTGCGTGTTCGTCTGCACGAGCAACCCGCCGACCCCGGCCTCGGTAGCGCGCTCGTAGCCGACCACGTCGTCGGTCTCGCCGTGGTTCCGGGTGGCGAGGTTCTCCGTGAACACGACCGCGTTCAACACCAGCGCGAGCACCACGAACGCGAGCGCGAGTCCGAGCCCCGCGACGAGCAACAGCTGGCCGCGGTCCCGGTCCATGTCTCCGGGAGAAGCGGGCGGAGTACAAAAGGATTGTCGCGCGGCTACCCCGTGCGCGCGGTGCTGACGAGCGCGACGCCGACGCCCATCACGACGCCGCCGACGGCGAACCCGGGGCCCAGCGTTTCGCCGAGCAGGAGCGCGCCGAGCACGCCGCCGACGAGGGGCTGCGCGAAGAAGCACGCCGCGACCACGGTCGCCGTGGTGCGTTCGACGCCGCGGTACCAGAGGAACCACGCGGCCGCGGTGCTCGCGAGTCCGAGGTACGCGACCGCACCGACGACGCCCGGCGTGAGGGGGACGGTCGCGCCGGTCATCGCGAGTTCGACGGCGGCGAGCACGCCGAGCACCGGCACTGCCGCGAGCGAACTGTACGTTGCCGCGACGAGCGCGCCGTGCTTCCGGACGAGGCGCGCGCCGTCCACGGTGTAGGCCGCCCACGCCGCGCTCGCGACGAACAGCACCGCGACGCCAAACGCGCTCCCACCGCCGATGGAGAGCCCGTACTGGCCCGCGACGACGAGCGCGGTGCCGACGCCAGCGAGCGCCATCCCGCCGGTGGAGCGCCACGTCAGCCGCTCGTCGAGCATCGTGACGCCGAGTAGCAGCGTGAACACGGGCGTCAGCATCGTCAACAGCGACCCCTGACTGGCGGTGGTACGGTCGGTGCCGACGAACTGCGTCGCCAGCGTGAGCGCCACCCACGCGCCCAGCCGGAGGAAGCCGCGGCGGTCCCGCGCGGAGAACGATGCCTGCGTCCCGAGCGCGCGCAGCGCGACGTAGAGCGCGACGCCGCCGACCACGATTCGGAGGAACGCCAGCGTCACGGGCGGCACGGACGCGAACCCCCACTTGCTGACGACGTACATGCCGCCCCAGAGGCCGGCGGCGGCAAGCGGCGCGGCGGCGTCCCGGAGTCCCATAGTCGCTCGCGGACGCCCGCCTCCTAAGTCCCATCGAACCCCGGGAGGCTTTACCGACACCCGCCGTACCGCCGCCCATGCGCGTGGTCGTCCTCGGTTCGGGGTCGCTCGGGTCGCTGCTCGCGGGAGCGCTCGCCACGGCGGACGTGGACGTGACGCTGCTCGGCCGGGACGGGGACCACGTCCGTCGCGTCCGCGAGCACGGCCTCCGGTTCACGCACCCGGACGGCCGCGAGGAACAGATTCCGCTGGACGTGGCCACAGAACACGCGGCCGCCGTGGACGCCGACCTGCTCGTCGTCTGCGTGAAGAGCTACGACACCGGCGACGCGCTCGCCGATATCGCGGGGTACCTCGGCGACGCGGACGTGCTCACGCTCCAGAACGGCCTCGGGAACGCCGAAGCAATCGCCGACCACGTTCCCCGCGAACGCGTGGTCGCGGGGACGACGACGCACGGCGCGGTTCTCGAAGCCCCCGGCCACGTCCGGTACGCGGGCCGCGGCGACACCACCATCGGCCGCTACTTCGCGGCGAACGACGCTCGCGTCGAGGCCGTCGCGGACTGCTTGACTGCGGCGGGCATCGAGACGAGCGTGACCGACGACCCCGAGGCCGCGGTGTGGACGAAGGTGCTCGTGAACGCGGGCATCAACGCGGCGACGGCGCTCGCGCGCGTGCCGAACGGCGCGCTCGTCGAGTCCGAGAGCGGCGAGCGCGTGCTCCGGCGTGCGGTCGAGGAGGGCATCGCGGTCGCACGCGCCGAGGGAATCGCGGTGCCGCGGGACGCCGTCGAGCGCACGCGCGAGGTCGCCGAGCGCACCGCGACGAACCCGTCCTCGATGCGGCAGGACGTCGAGCGCGGCCGGCGAACCGAAATCGAGGCGCTGAACGGTGCGCTCGTCAGGCACGGCGCAACCCACGGCGTGGAGACGCCGGTCAACGAGACACTCGCGGAGCTCGTGCGACTCGCCGAAGAAAAGTAGGGCGCGCGGACTACTCCTCGTTGCGCGTGACTTCGTAGGAGAACTGCATCGCGTTCTCCGGCATAATCTTCACCGACCACGCCCCCGCGGCGGGGTCGTCGAGTCGGTACCGGAACGTCTGGTGTTCGCCGCTGTCGGCGTACGTCCCGTCGGACGTCGCCTGCCGGCGGGACGAGCCGAGGTCGACGGTGCCGCGGTTCGTCACGCTGACGCGTTCGGCGGCGACCTCCGTGCCGTTCGGCGAGACGAACGTCACGTCGAAGCTCGCCGGCTCGCTGTCCGCGCTCCGGTAGCGGCTCGCGGACAGGTCGAGGGTCACGTTCTCGGTGTCGTCGCTCACTTCGAACGACGTCTGGAAGGGCTGGTCGGGCTGAGTCCACACCTGGAAGCGGAGGCTGACGCGCTGCCAGTACGAGGAGCGGTCGGGGCGCGCCGGGTCCTTCAGCCCGAGGTCGAGTTCGGCGCGGTAGTCGCCGCGGTCGGCGTCACTCGGCGGCGTGACGGTGACCTCGATGGTCGCCGTCTCGCCCGGCGCAATCTCGTTGGGCGCGTCGATTTCCACCCACGAGCGTTCGAGCGTGTCGCGGTTGGCGTTGGGGCGGTAGCGGTCCTCGGTGACGAGTTCGGGGCTCACCGGGACGGCCTGGTCGCCGGTGTTCTCCACGACGAACTCGCGGGTGAACGAGTCGCCGGCCTGCACCTGCGAGTGCATGTACGTGTCCGAGACGACGCGCACGGTGGGATCCTGCCAGACTTCGACGTTCAGGGAGACGCCGTTGGCGGGCTGTGCGGGGCGGCCGGGATAGGAAATCGTCTCGTTCGTGAGCGCGATTGCCCCGGCGTACCGGTTGAGTTCGGCGTCCTCGGGAACGGAGACCGTGACGTCGAACTCCCGTTCCTCGCCGGCGTCGAGCTGGAGGTCCGAGCTCCCGATAGAGACCCACGACTTCTCGACGGGCCGCTCGCCGCGCGGCGGCACGAATAGGTGCGGCGAGAGCGTCACGGCCTCGTCTTCGCCGTTCTCGACGGTTATCGTGACGGTCTCGCTCTCGCCGGGCTTGAGGCGGAGGTTGCGGTACTGTTCGTCGACGTACAGTCGCGTGTAGTTCGTCTCGCCGTCCGACTGCTGGACCGCGTCCGCGTCGGCGGTCGCGGGCGAGTCGGTGGCGGGGCTGTTCGGCTGGGCGAGTGCCGTTGCGCCCGCTGCCGAGACGACGAGGACGGCAGCGATGGCGACGGCGGTAATCGTTCGCGCGTTCATGTGTACCTGCCAGTCCCGGCAGCGCTGTCGCTACGTTGCGGTACCAATCAGGGGCTTGCGGGGACCAGCGTCGGGACTGTCGGATGGTCGACTATTAGTAGTTCGGTTAGGTCAAGCGCCGATAGAACCGGCGACAGACTCTTGTGGATGCGACGGTCGTCCGACGTTAGGCTTCCGAGGGGCGCGGACAGTCGTAGGTGTCGCGGACGGTGTCCGCGAGAATCGATTCCTTGTGCAGGACGAGGTAGACGACGACGAAGTCGTGGTCGAGCGGCCGGAAGACGAACACCTCGTGCTCGCAGTCTTCCTCCTCGTTCAGGCGGTCGACGAGCGGCTCCAGCGGGAACGCCCCGGTCTGTATCTCCTCGAAGACGTCGCGCTCGCCGGGCTGTTCGGCGAACGCGTACACCGCGCCGTTGGGTTCGCCGTCCGCACTGAACGTCGGCCGGCCCTGCACGCCGGTGGCCTCCTGGTGGGCTTGCTCCATCGTGTCGAGGGCGGCCTCGAACAGGCCCGAGACGGCGTCGGCGTAGGTGAACAGCGTGCGCTTGCGGACGTCGAGGGCGGCGAAGCGCGCGTCGCCGTCGTCCCACGAGAGCGTCGCGTCGACGAGGTAGCCGGGTCGGAGCGCGTCGACTGCGAGGTCGTCGTAGCCGTCGGCGGCGACGCGGACTGGCTCGTGGTCGGCCCGGTCGAGCAGCAGGAGGTCGTCGGCGCGCTCGGGGGCGGCGCCGAGCACGCGGAACGTGCTCTCCGTCGTGGTCTCCATGCGCCGGGATTGCGTGCGAGAAGGGATAAGGGCGTCCGTCTTCGCGCCCAGCGGAGCCCTGGCCGTGCCTCTGCCCGCCGGCAGCGGCACGTCGTGTCCGGAAAGCATAAGACTCGACGAACCGGTGTTTATTTCCTGTTGTTCGTGCCAAAACGAACCGCTCAGTCCGCGGAGACGCGGCCCGCGTCGTCGGCGGCGTCCGCACAGCGGCGCTCCGTGTCCACGACGCGGAGGTCGCCGTCGAGCGTGACGTCCATCGCCTCGCCGGCCAGCGCAAATGACACCGTCACGCGCGTCGGGTCGGCGTCGTACGTCGTCGACGCGTCGGTCACGCACCACGGGAGCGTCCAGTGCTTGCGCGTGTCGAGCTCGACGCCGTGGTCGGCGTGGAACGCCACCACGTTGGAGTTGTCCAAAAGCGACAGCCCGACCGGCGAGGAGATGGTGTGCTGGCACTGCACGCACGTGTGGTCGACGCGCACGTCCAGCCCGAGCAGGTCCTCGTCGTCGGGGACGACGGCGGTGTCCACGCGGCCGCCACACTCCGGACAGACGCCGTCCGCGGCGAGACAGTGGAGGTGGCGCACGCGCTGGTCGAACGCCGCCTCGATTTCGGTCGTCGAGCGGTCGCGCAGCCCGCCTGGCGGGAACGCGTAGCGGCCGTAGACGCTCTCGCAGTCAGTACACCGGACGGTGAGGCGCTCGTCGGCGTACGCGGCTTCGAGCGAGCCGCCGCAGTCGAAGCAGTCGCCGGTCACGGGGAATTCGAGGGTGACGCGCTCGGTGAACGTCCCCGCGAGGATGGCGCGGACGACCTTCTCGCCGGCGTACTGGAACTCGTAGCCGTCCTCGACCTGCCGCACGAAGTGGTCAGTGAGCTTCGAGAGGTGGTAGTTGAACTGCGCGCTGTCCTTCATCCCGACCCGCTTGCGGAGGTCCGAGAACGCGACCGGGTGGTCGGGCGCGAGCCACAGCTCCTGCAGGATGGTGATTCGGGTCTCGTTCCCGAGCAGCGCGAACGCCTCGGCGGGCGGCAGGCTGTCGTCGAGGCTGCCGTCCGGGTCGAGGGGTGCGCCGTCGAGGGGCGTGTCGGAGCCGCTCATGCGCGGACGTACACGGACACGGGCCATAAGCCCTCGCAAAAATTCGGTTATGTAACTTACGCGAGAGGAATCGCCAGCACAACAGCAGCCGCCGTCGTGAACACGCCGAGGGCGAACAGGCCGACGTTCCAGACGGTGCTGTCGGCGGGGGTCAGCCCCAGCGAGTAGCGCGTGCTCGACACCGGCCACAGCGCGGCGACGCCCATCGGCGTGAGCGCGTCCGCCAGCAGGTGCGCGAGAATCGCGAACGCCGCGACCCCGCCCGCGCCGACGGTGAGTTCGACGGCCTGTTCGGGCGCGAGCGCGAGCCCGGCGGGACCAGTGAGGAGCCACGCCGCGCCACCGACGAGGACGCCGACGACGCCAGCGAACAGGAGCGTGTGCGTGACGCCGCGGTGCGAAATCAGCGGGATGTCGTGGTCGGCGTCGGGCAGCGGCGTCAGCGCGAGCACGAGCGCCAGCCCCGCCGCGGCCGCGACGACGCGGCCTAGCGACCCCAGTACGTACAAGACGGGTGCGTACGCGAGCAACGCGACGCCGTAGTGACCACTCCGGTACACAGTCTATCGTCGGCCCCGAGCAAGTAGAGGGTTCCGAGAGCGACTCAGGGCTGGCGCACGAGCAACACCGCGCCGACGACGAACGCCAGCAGGTACGCGGGGTGGCCCTGCGCGTACGCGACCGCTTCCGGGAGCGCCGCGCTCACGTCGCCGGTCGCCACCGCGGTGTCCAGCGTCTGGTCAGGTGCCTGCGCCCACAGCGCGAAGTGCGCTATCGCCGCCACGCCGAACACCACACCGACCAACTGGTACGCTCGGCCCGCCAGCGCGTCCCCGAGAGTCTGCGTAATTCCCATACGCGAGTGGTCGTGCCGCCGGTAGAAAAACCGTCCGCAGTCGTGCGACTCGCTGCTCGAACTTCGATGCGTCCGTACACACAGCAGTCGCTACGTCGTGTAGCGTCTCAAAGAAGTGGAACGTCGGCCGTCACTGAAAGCGACGGCGGGTAGGACTTAGTTGCGGACGAGGTTCGTCGCGCGCGGGCCCTTCGGGGAGGACTCGATGTCGAACTCGACTTCCTGACCCTCTTCGAGGTCGGGACCGCCGATGTCCTCCATGTGGAAGAACACGTCCTCGTCGTCGTCCACGTCGTCGCTGTCAGTCGAAATGAAACCGTAGCCGCCAGTGTCGTTGAAGAAGTCAACCTTGCCTTCTGCCATTACAAACAACCGTAGGGCCGCTTCGGGGATAACGCTTCCGAGAGTCGAGTTACCACGGGCCTCCGGGGGTGTTCGTCGCTATTTCCGGGCCGAGTCCAGCCGGCTGCGGCCGCACTCGACTACTGTTAAGGGCGTCCACGAGCGAGCTATCGGCATGTCAGCGTTCCAAACGCGCACCCGAGAGTGCCAGCAGCGACTCCGGGAGCGCGGTGCCAGCGGCGTCGTCCTGTTCCCGAGCCCGAACCTCTCCTATCTCGGCGGCTTCCGCGAGGAGCCCGGCGAGCGCCACCTCTTCCTGTTCGTGCCCGCGGCGGGCGACCCGGCGTTCGTCGCACCCGAACTGTACGGCGAACAGCTCCGCGAGGCCACGTGGGTCGAGGACGTCCGGCTGTGGGCCGACGTCGAAGACCCGACTGAGTTGGTCGCCGAGACGGCCAGCGACCTCGGGATGGCCGACGGCGAACTGTTCGTGGACTCGACGATGTGGGCGCGGTTCACGCAGGACCTCCGCGCGACGCTCCCGGACGCGACGTGGGGGCTCGCGGACGAAGTGCTCGGCCCGCTGCGCGTGCAGAAGGACGACGCCGAGTTGGACGCGCTCCGGCGCGCCGCGGACGCCGCCGACGCCGCGATGGAGGACGTCCACGACCTCGGCGCGGACGCGATTGGGATGACGGAGCGGGAACTCGCGACGTTCGTCGAGGACCGCCTCGTCGCGCACGGCGGCGACGGCACGTCCTTCCAGACCATCGTCGGGAGCGGGCCGAACGGCGCGAAACCACACCACCACCGCTCCGAGCGCGAAGTCGAACGAGGCGACCCCGTGGTGTTGGACTTCGGAACGCGCGTCGACGGCTACCCCAGCGACCAGACGCGCACGGTCGTGTTCGCGGGCGACCCACCGGCCGAGTTCGAGCGCGTCCACGACGTCGTTCGAGAAGCCCAGCAGGCCGCGGTCGAAGCGGTCGAACCGGGCGTGCCTGCGGAGGACGTGGACGCCGCCGCGCGCGAGGTCATCGCGGACGCCGGCTACGGCGAGGCGTTCGTCCACCGCACGGGGCACGGCGTCGGCCTCGACGTCCACGAGGAGCCGTACATCGTCGGCGGCAACGAGCGGCCACTGGCGGAGGGCATGGTGTTCTCGATTGAGCCCGGCGTCTACCTCGACGGCGAGTTCGGCGTGCGCATCGAGGACCTCGTGGTCGTCACCGAAGACGGCTGCGAGCGCCTCAACGACACGCCGCGCGGCTGGCGAGCGTAGCGCGGCGAGCGACCCACGACTGTCCGGCCCGCGGTCTATATTTCGTTCCGAAATAGTTGCGTTTTTATCCGGGCCACGCCGAGCACGAAGTAGTCGTGGTCCCGAACCCGTTCAGTCGGCTCCTCCGCGAAATCGGGCTGGCGCTGGCGCGCCTCGGGCTCATCTCCGAGGAACGCGCCCGCCGGACCTCGGACCTCGCGTGGCCGCGCATCGTCACCGGCGTCGCGCGCATGTCCAAGAGCGCCGCGGACGTCGCGATGGTGGGCGTCGTCCTCGGGAGCTCCGCCATCGCCGGCGTCGGGTTCGCCGGCCCGTTCTGGGGCGCGGCGTTCAGTCTCGGCGGCGGGCTCGCGGCGGGGACCATCGCGCTCGTCTCCCAGCGCTTCAGCGCCGAAGCCTACGACGAACTCGGGCAGGCCATCCGGTCGAGCACGCTGCTCGTGTTCGCGACGACGCTCCCGGTCGCCGCGCTGTTCTACCTCTTCCCCGTCGAACTCATCGAACTGCTGACCGACGACCCCGCGGCCGTCACGTACGGGGCCGACTACCTCCGCGTGCTCGCGTTCGGCGTCCCGTTCGCCGGCCTCAACCTCGTCGGGAGCCGCTCGCTCATCGGGGCCGACGACGCGTGGACCGCGATGGTGTTGCGCGCGGGCGGGGCCGTCGTCAACATCGGCTTGAACGCCGTGTTCATCTTCGCACTCGGGTGGGGCGTCGAGGGCGCGGCGCTCGGCACCGTCGTCAGCAACGTCGTCATCGTGGCGGCGTTCGTCGTCGGTATCACGCGCGGCCGCCTCCCGCTCGTCGGCGCGTTCCCCGTCACCGTCTCCCCGTTCGGCGGCTACTGGGACCGCGAGACGTGCCGCGACGTCGTCAGCATCGGCCTGCCGGTCGTCGGTCGGAACTCCGTCTGGACGGGCGCGCGCTTCCCCCTCCTGGCGTTCGTCGGCCTGCTCGGCTCCGAGGTCGTCGCCGCGTACGTCGTTACGCGGCGCATCTGGGGCATCATGAACGCGCCCGGCTGGGGGTTCGGGCTCGCCGCGTCCAGCCTCGTCGGCCAGGAACTCGGCCGCGGCGACGAGTCCACCGCGGAAGCCTACGGCCGCGAAATCGTCGTGTTCTCTGTCGCCACATACGCACTGTTCGCCGCGCTCGTCGCCATCTTCGCCCGGGACATCGTCGTGCTGTTCGTCGAAGACCCGACGTCCGCGAGCGTCCCCATCGCGGTCGGGATGGTGTACGCGGCCGCGCTCGCCATCGTCCCGCAGGGCGTCACCAGCGCCGTCGCGGGCGCGCTCGACGCCACCGGCGACACCCGCTGGCCGTTCTACAGCCGCGTCTTCGGCATGTTCGGGCTCGCCATCCCGCTGGTCTACCTCGGCGCGACGACCTCGCTGGGGATTCTCGGCATCTACCTCGCGTTCTTCGCGGAGACGGTCGCGCCCGCCGTCATCAACTACTACCGCTTCGCCACCGGGAAGTGGAAGGCCATCAGCCGCGGCTATCGGCCGGAAGCCGCGACCGACGACTGAGAAGGAAGCCGTGGGGGGGAGTTGAACCCCCGACCGGTCGATTACAAATCGACTGCTCTGGCCACTGAGCTACCACGGCGCGCGTCGCCACGTCAACGTACAGCCAACGAGGAAATAACCCCTTTGATACCCGCCGGGTTCGCCGCCCGACTCCGGGACGGGCCACACGTGGCCTCCCGTGGCCGGCGACGAGCTTTTTGTGTGTGCCGAGCGAGCAGTCGATAATGCACTGGAGTGGTCGCGCGTGAGTCTGTCCGTGTCCAGCCCCGCGTTCGCCGACGGCGACCGGATTCCCGAGCAGTACGGCCACGACGCCGCGAACGTCAACCCCCCGCTGTCGATTTCGGGGGTGCCCGACGACGCGGTGTCGCTGGCGCTCGTCGTGGACGACCCGGACGCCCGGAAGCCCGCCGGAAAAATCTGGGACCACTGGACGGTGTGGAACGTCCCGCCGAGCGTCGAGGAGATCCCCGAGAACTGGGACGCGAGCGCCGACGGCGCGACTGAGGGGACGAACGACTTCGACGAGCGCGGGTACGGCGGGCCGGCGCCGCCGGACCGCGAACACACGTACCAGTTCAAACTGTACGCGCTCGACACCGAACTCGACCTGCCCGAGTCGGCGGGCCGGGAGGCGGTCGAAGCCGCAGTCGAGGGCCAGGTCCTCGACGACGCGCTCCTCGAAGGGACGTACGCGCCCTGACGCGCGAGCGCCCGCGAAGAGTACGGCATTTACGCCAGCACTCCCTTCTCCGGGTATGGTCGCGCCGCTCGCCGTCGACATCGACGGGACGCTGAGTCGCCCGGACCGGTCCATCGACAGTCGCGTGCTGGACGTGCTCCGGGAGTGGGAGGCACCGGTCGTGATTGCGACCGGGAAGGCGCTGCCGTACCCGGTCGCGCTCTGCCAGTTCGTCGGCGTCGCCGAGCGCGTCATCGCGGAGAACGGCGGCGTCGCGTACGTGAACGACGAACTGTTCTACTTCGGCGACAGGGACGCCGCCGCGGACGTCCACGAGGCGTTCGCGGACGCGGGCTTCGACCTCGGTTGGGGAGAGTCGGACCTCGTGAACCGCTGGCGGGAGACCGAACTCGCGGTGAACCGCGAGCGTCCGCTGGACGTGCTGACGGACCTCGCGGACGAGTACGGTCTGAGCGTCGTGGATACAGGGTTCGCGTACCACGTGAAGGCCACCGAGCCGAGCAAGGGCGCGGCGCTGGAGGTCGTCGCCACGGAACTCGGCTACGAGCCCGCGGACTTCGCCGCTGTCGGGGACTCCGCGAACGACGTGGAGCTGTTCGAGGCAGCCGGCGAGTCGTACGCCGTGGCGAACGCCGACGACGCCGCGCGCGACGCCGCAGAGGTCGTGCTCGACGAGTCGTACGCCGACGGCTTCCTCGCGGCGACGCGGCGCATCCGTGCCGAGTAGCGACTCGGGGAATTTAGTGGCGTCGCGCGAACCACGAGGTATGGACTTGGCCGCGCGGCTCGCGGACGCTCCCTCCCCGACGATGACGATGCTGCCGGACGGGAGCGTCGACCGCCGGTTCGGCGTGCTCGACCGCGGGCACGCCCCCGAGAGCCGCAGCGTGTTCGTCGAGCAGTTGTCGGGCGGGCAGCGCTCGTTCGTCACCGAGCACCGCGGCGTCGAACCCGGCGGGCAGGCGGTGAACGCGGCGATACAGGGCCGCGAACTGGGCGCGGACGTCGAACTGTACGGCCACCTCGACCACGAGGTGTTCGGCGTGCTCGACGCGGACGGTCACTCGATGGGCGCGCCCGCGTCCGTGAACGTCTACGAGTTCGAGGACTCCGCTTTGATGCTGACCACGGAGTCGACGGACATCCGGACCTGGACGTACGACGACCTCGTCGCCGCGGGCGGCGACGAAGCGCTGGACGCGGACGCAGTCGTCTGGACGAACTGGTCGTCGCTGGCGAACTCAACGGATGCGCTCCACCGCGCGGCCGACCGCCCCGGCGAGGGCGGCGTGCTCGTGCTCGACCCGGGCGGCGTCGCGGTGCGGACGCCCGCCGAGCGCGCGGGCTTCGTGGACGCGCTGGGCGCGCTCGCGGACCGCTACGACGTAATCGTCAGCGCGAACGACGAGGAACTCGGGTCGCTGGCGTCGGCGGTCGGCGTCGAAGGTAGCGTCGTCGAGGAAATCCGTCGGCTCCGCGAGCGCGCGGGCATTACCGCGGTCGTGATGCACGGCGAGCAGCGCGCGGTCGCCGCCACGTGCGGGGAGGTCGTCGCCGTGCCGAACTTCGAGACGGCGGACGTCTCCCGGTTCACGGGCGGCGGCGACCGTTTCTCGGCTGCGCTCGGGTTCGCGAGGGCCTGCGGGTGGGCGTGGGAGCCGTCGCTGTGGCTCGCGAACGCGTGTGCGTCGTACTACGTCGGCACGGGGTTGACAGGCGACCGCGCCGCCATCGCGGAGTACGTGAGCGAGGCGGCGGTGCTCGCTGGGGACGGGAGCCACAACGATTAACCGTCAACCTTTCGATAGAATTACTGATGAGCGGCGACGCAGGGCGCTCCGCTAGCGCCCCGGACACCGGCGAGGCCCGTGAGGGCGCGACGCTCGTTCTCGGCGAAACCAGTCACGACGACGCCTGCCGTCGGCTCGCCAACGAGAGCGCCAACTACGCGCACCGCGTCCGTGCGACTACCGACGCGGAGTCGGGGACGTGCTGCGCGAGCGCGGATGACCTGTACGACACCGGCGTCTACGAGGACCTCGCGCTCGCGGAGGCCGGCATCGTCGTCTCGGACACGATTGCGAACCTCGACGGCGGCGTCACCGAGCCGAACCCCCTCGTCGTCTGCGTGGACGGGCTGCCGCGGCCGACCGACGAGACCGGCCGCCAGCAGCTCGTCCAGTTCCTCCACGCCGTCACGCACCGCGTCGGCACCGCGAACGGTCGCTGTCACGCCCACCTCGCCGTCGACGCCGACGACGACCTCGCCGAGGTCGTCGAACCGCTGTTCGAGACGGTCGTCGACGCCAGTCCCTAGTCAGTCGTCGGCCGCGAGGTCGTCGGCGTGGTCGTGCTCTTCGAACTCCGCGCTCTCGGGTACGTCACTGGTGTCGTGGACGCCGACCGGCGGGAGGTTCACGCCGGCAGCGGGCGACGCTCCGAGGTCGGTGTCGGCGTCGATGTTGTCCATCTCGCCGTCCGCGTCGCGGGCATCCTGGTCGATGCGCATCGAACAGAACTCGACGCCACACATCGAGCAGAAGCGCGCGTCCTCGTAGTTGTCTCCGGGGAGCGTCTGGTCGTGGTAGTCGCGGGCGCGCTCGGGGTCGAGCGCGAGGTCGAACTGCCGCGACCAGTCGAACTCGTAGCGCGCCTCCGAGAGCGCGTCGTCCCAGTCGCGGGCACCCGGGAGGCCGGCGGCGACGTCGCCGGCGTGCGCGGCGATGCGGTAGGCGGCCATCCCCTCGCGGACGTCCTCGGCGTCGGGGAGGCCGAGGTGTTCTTTCGGCGTGACGTAACACAGCATCGCAGCGCCCGCACGCGCCGCCTCAGTCGCGCCGATGGCGCTCGTAATGTGGTCGTAGCCGGGCGCGACGTCCGTCACCAGCGGCCCGAGCACGTAGAACGGCGCGCCGTCGCAGACCTCCTGCTGGCGCTCGACGTTCGCCCGAATCTCGTCCATCGGGACGTGGCCCGGCCCTTCGACCATCACCTGGACGCCGTGGTCCCACGCGACCTGCGTGAGTTTCCCGAGCGTCTCCAGTTCCGCGAACTGGGCGTCGTCGCTGGCGTCCGCCAGCGACCCCGGGCGGAGGCCGTCGCCCAGCGAGAACGTCACGTCGTGCTCGCGGAATATCTCACAAATCTCCTCGAAGCGCGTGAACAGGGGGTTCTGCGCGCCGTTCTCCTCCATCCACTGCGCGAGAATCGACCCGCCGCGGGAGACGATGCCGGTGGTGCGGCCGTCCGTCAGCGGGAGGTGTTCGGCGAGCACGCCCGCGTGTATTGTCATGTAGTCGACGCCCTGCTCGGCCTGCTTCTCGATGACGTCGAGCAGGAGGTCGGGCGTGATGTCGGGCACGCCGTCGACGCGCGTGACGGCCTCGTAGATGGGGACCGTGCCGACGGGCACCGGCGAGTGCTCGACCTGCATCTCGCGGATGTCGTCGAGGTTCGCGCCCGTCGAGAGGTCCATCACGGTGTCCGCGCCGTAGTGGACCGCGGTGTGGAGCTTCCGGAGTTCCTCCTCGCGGCTGCTGGTCGTCTCGCTGTTCCCGATATTAGCGTTCACTTTCGTGGCGAACTCGCGGCCGATGACCATCGGGTCGAGCGAGGCGTGTTCGTGGTTGGTCGGGACGACGGCCTGCCCGTCGGCGACCTGCTGGCGGACGAACTCGGGGTCGCGGTTCTCCCGTTCGGCGACTCGTTCCATGGCGGGCGTGACCGTCCCGTCGCGGGCGTGTTCGAGCTGCGTCGGCATGGATAACTAGGTGGTAATACCAGGTAATAAAACGTGGTGGTGGCCGCGGCTCAGAGTAGGCAAACGTCGGGAGAAGCGTGGCGGCTCAGGCGTGGGGCTCGAAGACGTCCTCGTGGAGTCGGCCGGCGACCGTGTCCAGCAGCGTCTGGAGATTCTGGGTGTCGTAGCGGTTGTACTCCACGAGTTTGTCGAGGGCGGCCTCGTCGCCGTCCTCGTAGCGGTGCCAGAGCCGGACGGCCTCGCGGCCGTCGACGTCCATCCCGCCGCGGTCGATGCCGAGGTCCTGCTCGACCTGCTTGAGCCCGCCGGTCAAATCGAGGCGCCGGCAGAGGTACATCAAGTCGAGGTGCGGCGCGTCCACGCTGACGTCGTAGTTGTGCTCGACGAACGGCTGGTCGAAGCGCTTCCCGTTGAACGACACCACGAGCGAGGCGTCCAGCAGCTCCGCGAGGTTCTCGCTGGTGAGGTCGTCGCCGCGCACGAGCGTCTCGGTGCTCCCGCCGTGGTGGACGCTCACCGTCGTCACGTCGCTGCCGCGCTTGTCCAGGCCGGTGGTTTCGATGTCGAAGAACGCCACGTCGTCGGCGACGTTCTCGTAGAGCCGCCAGAGGGCGTTGTTCGGGAACGCGTCGGCGAAGAACTGGGTGTCGCCCGTGTCGAGCGCCGCCCGGGCGTCGTCGATGAACGCGTGGACGTTCGCGGCGGTGGTCTCGCCGACGCCGGGCGCGCTCGCGTCGAAGTCGTCCCAGTGCGTGACGCCGTGCTGCCAGAGGCGTCGCTCGGTGGTTTCGCCGACGCCGGGTGCGGGGATGAACGAGTTCTCGACGCGCATACTACTCGGTGGGTGCCTGCGGTACAAAGGCGTCGCGGTCCCGCGGTCGGGCGCCTCCCGTACGAACACCGAGCACGACCAGCGGAAGCCTTCAGTTCGTTCGGTCCCTACGCCTCGTCGTGCGTCGAACTGTGCTCGCCGTCGTCGCCGGCGCCCTCGCGCAGGCCGCGCTCCTCGCGGCCGTCTCGGGGATGCCACACCACCACCCGGGCCTCGGAACGATTGCGTTTCGCGTGCTCTCGGTCGGCGTCGTCGGCGGATTCGTCGCGGCGGCTGTCGCCGACCACGCGCCGTTCCGCGCGGGCGCTGCGTCCGGCAGCCTCGCAGGACTCGGCGTCGGCGCGGGGTTCTGGTGGCTCGTCTTCTACGGCGACGCGGTCGGCGTCTTCCACCACTTCCACTACGCGCTCGCGACGACGACCGCGCTCGTCGACCTCCTCACGGCGACGCCGCGCCTCGTCGTCGCGGGCGGGGCGCTCGTCGTCGCCGTCGCGTTCGCCGCTGGCGGGCTCGTGGGCGGGTACGCCGCGAACCGCCAGCCCTGAAGGCCCTGAACTACGTCGCGGCGCGCGACGCCACCAACCCGAGCAGCCACGTGACCACGAACCCCGTGACGGTCGCGGCCGTCTCGCCGGCGACCGCGCGCACGCCGGTCGACACGAGCAGGTAGCACACGACGACCACGCCACAGGCGAGTAGCGCCCACGCGACGCCCGCGAGCCGGCTGTCGAGGCGCTCAGTCCACGAGTCCGCGTAGATGTTCGGGACCGCGACGCCCGCGAGAATCACGAGGGCAAACGCGTCCCGTTCGCCCGGCACGTGCGAGAAGACCAGCGAGACGGCGGCGAGCGCGACGACGACGGACGTGGCTGTCACGGCGAACTCGACGCTGCCGAGCCACGACCGGAATCGAGAGAGCGCGCTCATACTGGCTGGTTTCGCGCCGGCGGCTTCAACGTAGCGACGAGTCGCGCGCAGTGAGGCACGAGACCGCAACGCGTTAGGGGCGGAGGCGGCGTACGTGGTGACGGTATGACGCTACTGTGCGCCGACACTGTCGTCTGTGACGCCGACCGGACCATCGACGACGGCGCGGTCGTCGTCGCCGGCGACCGCATCGAGGCGGTCGGCGACCGCGGGGACCTCGCGGACGCGTACCCGGACCACGAGCGCGTCGACTGCGACGTGCTCGTCCCCGGGCTCGTCGGCGCGCACATCCACTCCGTACAGAGCCTCGGCCGCGGCATCGCCGACGACGAGGAGCTGCTGGACTGGCTGTTCGACCACGTGCTCCCGATGGAGGCGTCGATGGGGCCAGACGAGATGCGCGCGGCCGCGGACCTCGGCTACCTCGAACTAATCGAGTCGGGGACGACCACGGCCATCGACCACCTCTCGGTCGCGCACGCCGACGAAGCGTTCGACGCCGCCGCCGACGGCGGCGTCCGCGCGCTCATGGGGAAGGTCCTGATGGACAAGGACTCCCCGGACGGCCTGATGGAGGATACCGACGCCGCGCTCGCCGAGACCGAGGACCTCATCCAGCAGTACGACGGCATCCGGAACGACCGCATCCGGTACGCCATCACGCCCAGGTTCGCCGTCTCCTGCACCGAGGCGTGCTTGCGGGGCTGCCGCAGTCTCGCCGACGAGTACGGCGTGCGAATTCACACGCACGCCAGCGAGAACCGCGGCGAAATCGAGACCGTCGAGGACGAGACGGGGATGCGCAACGTCCACTGGCTGGACGAAGTCGGGTTGACGGGCGAGGACGTGGTGCTGGCGCACTGCGTGTGGACCGACGAGACCGAGCGCGAGGTGCTCGCCGAGACGGGCACGCACGTCACGCACTGCCCGTCCTCGAACATGAAACTCGCCTCCGGCGTCGCGCCGATTCGGGACTACCTCGACCGCGGCATCAACGTCGCGCTCGGCAACGACGGCCCGCCCTGCAACAACACGCTGGACGCGTTCACGGAGATGCGCCAGGCCAGCCTCCTCGGGAAAGTCGAGGAACTGGACCCGACCGCGATTCCCGCGCGCACCGTCTTCGAGATGGCGACCCGCAACGGCGCGAAGGCCGCGGGCTTCGAAACCGTCGGCAAACTCCGCGAAGGATGGACGGCGGACGTCGTCGGGCTCACGACGGACAACGCGCGCTCGACGCCGATTCACGACCCCTACTCGCACCTGGCGTTTGCGGCGCACGGCGACGACGTGATGTTCACGATGGTCGACGGCGAAGTGCTCTATCGGGACGGCGAGCACGTCCGGCTGGACGACGCGGGCATCCGGGAGCGCGCCCGCGAGTTCGCCGACGCGTACTGACCGTTCGCCGGTTCGCCCACAGCTCTATTTGGTAGCCACTCGCACACCAGGGCATGGGTTACGCCGAGGACATGTGCGACATCGTCGTCTCGCACGCCGGCCGGAAGGTGCGCTTTTTCGTTCGTATCGACCCGGACACCCGCGAACAGGACGTGCTCCACGAGCGCGAGGACCTCGAGTGGACCGACGAGGACGCTGACGCCGCCGACTCCGAACTCCAGGAACTCGTCGCGAAGACCGCCTACGAGGCCCAAATGGGCGCGGAGAACGTCACCCAGCTCGTGAAGGTCGCCGACGACATGGTGCTGTTCACGGGGTTCATCGAGGACGAGGTGGTCGTCGTCTCCTTCGAGCGCGGGATTCTCGGCGCGCTGCCGGCGATGGTCGGGGAGTTCCGCGAGTACATGCTCGACCACGACGTCGAATTCACGGCGCTGGCCGAACCCAAGCAGTCCGCGGACGGCTGACCGGTGGTGTTCAGATAAGCAGTTTCCAGCAGCAGAGTTGTGGGGGACAGCTGAAAGCCCTCGGCTGTCTCGGCTCCCGCGGCTCGCTGCGCGCGTTCGCTCCCGCTGGTCGCTCACGTGCTTGTGTCGCCGGGATTCGCCGAGACGCCTCGCCCTTTCAATCCACCAGGATTACCGGCTGTATCGGCGAGCACATCAAGCCAGTTTCAGTCCTTATCTGAACACTGCCGGCTGACCCGGCACCACGCTTTTCCGGCGGGCGCACGCACCTCTGGACGTAGTATGTCCCGGAGCGAGCCGGTTCAGTGTCCGATTTGCGGCTGGACGGGGCACGCGAGCGACCTCGACGAGACGCCGTCGGGGTCGGCGTGCCCGACCTGTGGCGAGCCCGTCAGCGCGGCGTCGGCCTGACGGCCAGCCGCGATTTTCTCTCATTTTCGCGTCGCTCGGCGTGGACTGTGGCTTCGTCACGGGGACCTCGAACCAGAGTGACACGACCGCGGGCCAGCGATAACAACGTTTTCAAGCGCACCGACCGGAGTGAGCGTATGGACCGCGGTCTGGCGTGTTGGGTGGTCGGGTTGCTCGTCGTGGCGTCGGTCGCCGCGCCAGCGGCGGGCACCGGTGCGCCGGACGGCCCGTTCGGCGTTGCACAGGAAGAGTTCGACCCGGACGACGTGACGTTGTCCGCGGCGCTCGACGAGGACGGCAGCGCCACGTGGTCGTTCAAGTACCGGATGGAACTGACGACGGAGAACGAGACGCAGGCGTTCGAGGAGTTGCAGGCGGACATCGAGGCGAACCGGTCGAGGTACGTCGACCGGTTCCGCACCCGCATCGAGTCGACGGTAGCGTCCGCGGAGAACGCGACCGGACGCAACATGAGCGTCGAGAACGTCTCCGTGCGGGCGTTCCAGCAGACGAGCGCGGAGTTCGCCGACTCCTACGGATTCGTCGTCTACACCTTCGAGTGGTCCGGCTTCGCCGCGACCGACGGCGAGCGCATCGTCGCCGGGGACTCGCTGGCGGGGTTCTACCTGAACGAGGAGACGTCGCTGCAGTTCTCGTGGCCGGACGGCTACACGGCGACGGACGTCGACCCGGTGCCCGCCGAGGAGACGGCGACGTCCGTGCGGTGGAGCGGCCCGGCGGACTTCGGCACCGACCAGCCGCGCCTCGTCCTCGAGCCGAGCGACGGGACCGGGACGAGTGAGCCGACGGAGACGACTGCCGCGTCCAGCGGCGAGAGCAGCGTCGTGCTGCCCGCGCTCGTCGGCGCGCTCGTGGCAGTGCTCGTGGCAGCGGGCGCAGGTTGGCTCTACTTCCGTCGCGAAGGCGGCGGCACGGGTGGAGCTCCCGAACCGACCGAACCCGGCGGTGGTGGCGGCGGTGCCGGTGAAGCGACGACTGGCGTCGGGGAATCCGCCGAGGAAGGCGGTGCGGGCGCGACCGCGGGTGCAGCGGCGGGGACGGAGCCGCCCGAGGAGCTGTTGAGCAACGAGGAGCGGGTCAAGCGGTTCCTCCGCGAGCAGGGCGGCCGCGCGAAACAGCAGGACGTCGTCGAGGCGATGGGTTGGACGGAGGCCAAGACCAGCCAGGTCGTCAAGGACATGCGCGAGAGCGACGAACTGGAGTCGTTCCGTATCGGCCGCGAGAACGTCCTGAAGCTCCCGGACGCGGACATCAGCGAGGAGTAGCGGCGAACATCGTGAGCCGCGAACACAGCGAGCCGTGAGCACGGCGCGCGGACGCTGCCCACCGCGAACGTGTCTCACGGCGGCCGCGATGCGGCATCTCCTTACGTAGTGCGCAAATACTGCCGAGACATGACCGAGACCGGTCCGCTGGACAACATGCTCGCGCAGATGGAGCAGGCGCGGGAGTACGTCGACATCGACGACGGCATCTTCGAGCGACTGAAGTACCCCGAGCGGACGCTGTCCGTGAGTCTCCCCGTGGAGATGGACGACGGCTCCGTGGAAGTGTTCGAGGCCTACCGCTGCCAGTTCGACGGCGCGCGCGGCCCGTTCAAGGGCGGCATCCGCTACCACCCGAACGTCTCCGAGGAGGAGGTCTCCGCGCTCGCGGGGTGGATGACGTGGAAGACCGCGCTCGTGGACCTGCCGTTCGGCGGCGCGAAGGGCGGCATCATCTGCAACCCGAAGGAGCTCTCGCAGTCCGAAATCGAGCAGCTCACCCGCCGCTACACGGAGGGCATCCGCCGTATCATCGGCCCGGACACGGACATCCCGGCCCCGGACGTGAACACGAACCCGCGCACGATGGCGTGGATCATGGACACGTACTCCGTCTACCAGGGCTACGCCGTCCCCGAGGTCGTCACGGGGAAGCCGCCGGAAGTCGGCGGGACCGCGGGCCGCGTGGAGGCGACCGGCCGCGGCGTCACCATCGTCACCGAGGAGACCTTCGAGTTCCTCGGCACGGACATCGCGGACGCCGACATCGCCATCCAGGGGTTCGGGAACGTCGGCAGCGTGACCGCCCAACTGCTCGCCGAGCGCGACGCGAACGTCGTCGCGGTGTCTGACGTCACGGGAGCCATCTACGACCCGGACGGCCTCGACGTCGAGGCCGTCGGCGCGCACGTCGCCAACGACGGCCGCCTCGAAGACTACGACGCTCACGAGCACATCACCAACGACGACCTCCTGACGATGGACGTGGACGCGCTCATCCCCGCGGCTATCGAGGACGTCATCACGGTCGACGTCGCCGAACGCCTGGAAGCCGACGTCGTCGTGGAGGCCGCGAACGGGCCGACGACGTTCGACGCCGCGAACGTCCTCAAGGAGCGCGACGTCCCCGTCGTGCCGGACATCCTCGCCAACGCCGGCGGCGTCATCGTCTCGTACCTGGAGTGGGTGCAGAACAGCCAGCAGTACTCCTGGGAACTCGAAGAGGTCAACCGCGACCTCGAAGCGCGGCTAACGACGGCGTTCGACGAGATGCTCGCCGCCTACGAGCAGAAGGACATCCCGGACCTGCGGACCGCCGCGTACACCCTCGCGCTCGAACGCACCGCGGACGCCCACGAGTACCGCGGCCTGTTCCCGTAACCGGCGCGGCCCGACGCGTTCGGCGGCCGCCCGGAGCAGACGTGTTCTTTTCCCTAACTTTCGCCCAGACGTGAAGTAGCCCTGGCAATATTTTCTACCGGACACGGATGGCCGGCGAACCAGCCGCGTTCGCGGAACTCGAATTCGCAGTCGAAGACACGGCCTACCCAGCCGTCCGGGTGTCGCGGACGCTGGACTGCCGGCTGGAGTTGCTGGACTCGCTGCAGACTGACGACGGTTTCGTGATGTTCGTGCGGCTAGCCGACGGCGCTGCGGACGAGCTGGCCGAGCGAGCGGCGGCCGGCTCTCTCGACGGGGAAATCGACGCGCTCCAGACCGTCGGCGACGAGGTCGTCGTGGAGTTCTCCCCGACCGAATCCGTGGTCGGGACGCTGGCACACCTCGGCGTGCTGACGCAGACGGCAACCACCACCGACGACGCGGCTCGCATCACCGCCGTCGTGCCCGCCGACGCGGACCTCCAGTACGTCGTCGACCGCGTACAAGACGCCCACCCGTCTGCCGCGTTCGTGGGCAAGCGCAGTTGCGACATCGTCGCGCCGTTCGTCACGGAGAGCGGCGTGCGGTCGCTGGTCGCCGACGCGCTCACCGACCGCCAGTGGGAGGCGGCGTACCTCGCCTACGAACGCGGCTACTTCGACGAGCCACGGGGCTGCTCGCAGGCGGAACTCGCGGCTGCGATGGACATCTCCCAGAAGACGTTCAGCCAGCACCTCCACGCCGCCATCTGGAAGGTCTTCGACGTCGTCTTCGGGGGCTAGACTCCGTCGAGAATTACTACTGACAGCGGCTATCACGGCCGTACGTACCACGCCGGTCGGTGCCACGGTTCACATCACTCTATCGAGGTAGACCGCCTTTCCTATCGGCACTCCGATGTAGCGTATGTCTGGGACACGAGTGGACGATGCCTGAGCGGGATGCAGGCGGTGCGGCGGACGACGCACGAAGCGACGCGATTACGGTCCTCGTCGTCGAGGACGAGGAAGCGCTCGCGAGCCTCTACGACGCGTGGCTGAGCGACGACTACGACGTCCGCATCGCGCACACGGGTCGGGACGCCCTCGACCTGCTGGACGAGACGGTCGACGTCGTGCTGCTCGACCGGCGGCTCCCGGGGCTCTCCGGGCGGGAAGTGCTGACCGCGATTCGCGAGCAGTACGACGACTGCCAGGTCGCGATGGTGACCGCCGTCGAGCCGGGCCTCGACATCCTCGAAATGGGGTTCGACGACTACGTCACGAAGCCCGCTTCCCGGGACGACATCCGGAGCGTGGTGGCGTCGCTCGCCGACCGCAAGCAGTACGACGCCTACGTGCAGCGGTACTTCCGGCTGCTCTCGAAGCGCGCCGCTCTGGAGCGCGAAGTCGGCGACCTCGCCGAGCACCCGGAGTACGACGAACTCCGCGCGGACATCGAGGCTGTCGAGGCGAACCTCGACGGCCTCGTCGACGAATTCGGGCCGACGGACTTCGACGCGCAGTTCTACTCGTTCTCCTCGCCGAACGGCGTCGCGGACGACTGACGCAGTGGTCCGCGCTCAGACGTGGCGCGCGTACTGCGCGAGCAGGAACGTGACGAGCACGAGCACGCCGAACCCGCCGACGGCGAACCACAGGCCCGCGACCTGCGGGGCTTCCGCAATCTCGGGCGCGAGCAGCCAGACGACCGTGGCACCGGCCACGAGCAGGAGCGTGTACACGTACGCTCGCACGACGTCGTAGGCGATGCGTACGCGGTCCATACCCCGAAACTACTATTGTAGAACTTATATGTTCGGGTGAGCGGGCGGGCAGTGTTCAGATAAGCAGACGAAAGTAGCGGAGACGACGTTGCCTTTTGAAAGCCCTCGGCAGTCTCGACCGTCGGGAGACTCGCAGTGCTCGTCTCCCGTGGTCTCGTTCGTTGCACTCACGACACTCCCGCGGCTCGCTGCGCGCGTTCGCTCCCGTTGGTCGCTCACGTGCTTACTTCGCCGGGGTTCGTCGAGACCACCTCGCCCTTTCAATCCACCAGGGAACCGGCTGATTCGCCGGCTGAAGCTGCGGTCAGACCAATCCTTATCTGAACACCACCAGCGGGCGTCGCCGGGAACGCGCGACTCCGTCGGGGGGTCCGTCGGCGTCGGCGTGAAAACTCGAAGCACTTTAACGCCAGCACAGTAACGAGAGTACTATGACCGACGTAGACGTGGCCATCGTGGGCGGCGGGCCGGCGGGGTCGGCAGCCGCGTACGCGGCCGCCGACCGGGGCGCGGACGCCGTCGTCTACGAGAAGGGCGTGCCGCGGGCCGACCGCGACCGCCTCGGCCCGGACTCGACGGACGCCGCGGGGTTTCTGGACTACTGGCTGGAGGTCGCGGACCTCGACTTCGCGGAGATTCCCGACGACGTCGTCGAGCAGGAACTCGCGGGCGCGGCGTTCATCGGCCCCGACGAGGAGGTCGTCGTGGACCGCACGGGCATCGACGCCGACTACGACAACTTCGGGTTCACGTTCCACCGCGCGAAGTTCGACGACTGGCTGCGCGACCGCGCGGAGGACGCCGGTGCCGACTACGTCGCCGGCACCAGCGTCAAGGGCGTCGACTCGGACCTCTCGGGCGGCCACGAGCACGCGCTGACGTTCGGCGACGGCGAGGAAGTCACGGCGGAGTACCTCGTGCTCGCGGACGGCCCGCAGCGCCAGGTCACGATGCGCGTGCTCGACCCGCTTCTCCCCGACGGGAAACGCGCCAGCGAACTGCTCAGTCCGCCCTCCGCCAACCACATCGCCTACCAGGAGTACCGCCAGTTCCCCGCGGAGCTGTTCGACGAGGACACGCTGAAGTTCTGGTGGGGCTGGATGCCCGGCGAGACCGCCTACCCGTGGGTGTTCCCGAACCGGGACGGCGTCGCGCGCGTCGGCCTCACGATGCCCATCGGCCTGGACGTCGACGACTTCGACGCCAGCGAGTGGCGCCTGCTCCGCGAGGACGACGACCGCATCCCCTCCGGGAAGGTGTACCTCCAGCGCCTCCTCGACGAGCTGTACGGCGACGAGTACGACGTCGACGAGGACTTCCCGCTCGTGGACGGCCACGGGAAGTCCAACAGCACGGAGACGTACGCCATCTCCTCGACGCGCCCCATCGAATCCCCGACCGACGCCGGCATCGCGGTCGTCGGCGGCGCGATGGGCGCGACGTCGTCGTTCCACGAGGGCGGCGACCACGTCGCTCACCGCACCGGGAAACTCGCGGGCTGCCTCGCCGCCGAGGGCAACCTCGAGGAGTACAACGCCGCGTGGCACGACGCCATCGGCGACGAAATTCGGCGGAACGTCGCGATGGCCGACGTCGTCGGGGAGTTCGGACCCGCCGACTGGGACAAGACCATCCGCATCACTCGGCAGATGCGCGAATCCAGCGACAGCGGGAAGATTATCTCGAAGTCGAACGCGCGCTCGGCCGCGGGCGGCATCCGCCTCTACACACGCTACAAGCGCGCGAAGTTCCGCTACCGGAAGCGCAAGTACGCCCAGATTCGGGAAGGCGACTACACGCTTTGACATCCTCCCCGCGCTGAAGGGCGAGGATTCCCGAGCGTTGGGATATTACGGTTCGCAACCCACCTGTTCGCTCGGTGCGAAACGCCCCGAGGTTTGATTGAACAGGTAGGCTACTGGCCGTGCCAAACGACCGTTACTCATATCCCCAGATGGGGGACTCTGAGTTATCTTTCTGCGAATATTTACTGCACCGTTCACGTCCGCGTTCATCGTCGTCTCGCACGACTCACAGACGTACAACCCACGCTCCACACGATTCGCGTCTCGCTTCCGACCACAACACGAACACGTCTTCGACGTGTCTCGCTCGCTCGTGCGGTCTACGAGGATGCCGCGTTCTTCGGCCTTGTATTCGAGCAACGTGGTGAAGCGGTCGAACTCCCAGCCGTGGAGTTTCTTGTTCCCACGCTTGCCCCAGTTCCGAGAGTCACCGTTCTCGTCCTCACGAATCTGGCTCAAGTCACCGATGGCGATGCGACCGACTTCGTGGTCGATGCACCGCTCTACGATGTGCTTGGCGAGCGCGTGGAGGAAGTGGTCTTTCCGCCGAGACAACTTCTGACGGGCACGGAACGCTCGACGAGACGGGCCGTTTTCGCCTTCGGTATCGTACTCGTCGCGGGTGAAGTAGTGCTTGTCCTGCTTCAGCACGTTCCCCGGATACAACTCCGCATCACCATCATCGTAGGCGATAGCAAGATAGTTCTTGATACCGAGGTCGATTCCGGCGGTGTTGTCGCCCGGTGCGTCCTCGACGGGGATCTCTTTTTTGCAGACGAGGTGAAGTTCCCAACGGTCGCCGTTCCAGACAGCTCTGACTTGCTGGATGTTCTCGACGGTCACGTCCGGTCGTGTTTCGTATTCTGCGAGGATGAAGTCCGAACGGTGACTCTTGAGGTTGAAGCCTTTGCTCAGACGGAGTTGGTTGTGCTTGGAGTCGTGCTTGATACCGTTCTGTTTCCACGTCACGGTAGAGCGTGGGTGTTTGTCGCCTCGCTTTCGGTAACCGGGCGGATTTGCGTCTGTGTCGCCATTCTTGCGCTTTTTGAACCAGCCGGTGAACGACTCAGCAAGCTCTTCAAGAACTCGCTGACTTGACTGAGAATGGAGGTCACTGTATCGTTCGTGGTCTTTTAATTCGCGCTTGAGGTCGGCTTCGGACGGTATCTCGCCCGTGTCATCCCATTCTTGCTGGGTGTGGTAGCGAGCGACGTTCCACAGTTTCGACGCGGAGTGCCCGCAGTCATCGAGGTCGCCACTCACCTGAGAGTGGTTGGCGATTTTCGCTCGATGGGTGTGGGTTGTCTCCAGCATCGGACTGTGTTCATAAGTACTTATGAGAATTAGTATATTAAACGTAACGACTGAGGCGCGGAATATCTAGACTGCCATCGAACGTGGTTAATGGAGGAGTTGTCGGCTGTATCCCCGCCCTGAAGGGCGGGGTTTTAGCCTTGCAACTTCCATAACCCCGTGACTGCGGGACGCCACCGCGTCGGAACGTTCAAGCGGGCGTCGCCGCCTACTCCGAATCAGTGAGCCAACGCGAGGACTTCGTGGCCGGCGTGTGGGACACCTGCCCGACGCTTCCGGCCAACATCCCGTTCGGGTTCGTCGTCGGCGCGGCGGCCGTGCAGGCAGGCTTTTCCGGCGTGCAGATTGTCGCGATGTCCGCGACGGTGTTCGGCGGCGCGTCGCAGCTCGCGGCCATCGATCTCCTGGCCAGCAACGCGCCCCTCGCTGTCGTCGCGCTCACGGCAGTCGTCGTGAACCTCCGCTACACGATGTACAGCGCGGCTATCGCGCCGCACTTCCGTCGGCTGTCCGAGCGCTGGCGACTCGTCTGCGCGCAGTTCCTCCTGGACACGACGTTCGCCATCGCCATCACCGAGTTCGAGCGTAACGAAGACACCGACCGGCTGGCGTACTACTTCGGCACCGCCGCGGCTGTCTACGTGACGTACCTCGCCGGGACGGTCGCGGGCGTGGTGTTCGGCAACCGCATGCCCGACGGCCTCCAGTTGGACTTCGCGGTGCCGCTGCTGTTCCTCGCGTTGCTCGTCCCGTCGATTAGCGACGAGCCGACGGCCGTCGCGGCCACGGTCGGCGGCTTCGTCGCCGTCGTGGCGGTCGGTGCGCCGATGAATCTCGGCATCATCGTCGCCGGCCTCTCCGGCGTGACTGCCGCCGTGCTCGTGAGCGAGACGGGGGTGGGACAGTGAGTCTCTGGTTGGTCGTCCTCGCGGCCGCAGCCGGCACGTACGCCCTCCGGGTGTCGTTCATCGCGCTGTTCGGTCGCCTCGACGACGTTCCCCCGCGCGTCGAGCGCGTGCTCTCGTACGTGCCGCCGGCCGTACTCGCGGCCCTCGTCCTCCCGGAACTCGTCCTCAGCGACGGCACGCTCGCCGTCTCCCTCGGAAACGACCGCCTCCTCGCGGGTGCGATAGCGGCCGTCGTCGCGTGGCGGACCGAGGACATGCTCGCCACCGTCGTCGTCGGGATGGGGGTCCTGTACGCGCTCTCGCTGGTACCGTAACTGCTTCACCGGGTGAGGACGAATCGCGGGTATGCTCTCGGAAGGCGAACCCGCACCCGACTTCGAGTTGCCGAACCAGGACGGCGAGTCCGTGGCGCTCTCGGACTACGACGGCCAGTATGCTGTCGTCTACTTCTACCCGCGTGCCGACACCCCGGGCTGCACCACGGAAGCGTGTAGCTTCCGGGACAACTGGGACGAGTACACCGAGCGCGACGTCCCCGTGTTCGGCATCAGCGACGACCCCGTGAAAGACCTCAAGGACTTCGCACAGAAGTACGACCTCCCGTTCGACCTGTTGAGCGACGAGGACGGCTCGGTCTCCAGCGCCTACGACTCCTACGGCGAGAAGACCGTCTTCGGCAACGAGGTCGAGGGCGTCTTCCGGAACACGTACGTCGTCGGGCCGGACGGCAACATCGTCGCGGCGTTCGAGGGCGTCGACCCGGAGGAGCACGCCGACGAAATGCTCGCGGTCATCGACTAGTTCCAGTCGCCGCCGACGCGGTCGACGCCGTGCATCTGTACACCGGCGTGCTCGGTGAACACGACTTTGAGATTCTCGTCGGGGACGCCGAAGCGCTCGGCGGCCTCGGCCATCACGGCCGTCGCGAAAATCGGCATCGACCGCGGCGACGCTGACCGTCGGCTCCGGCACCAGCGACGACACGCCGACCACCGAGGGCGACGAACAGACGCCAGAGTCTACGACCGACGGCACGACGGCCGCTGACACGACTGACGACTCGAACGCCAATTCGCCCGGCTTCGGGCTCGCCGTCGCTGCCCTTGCGATTGCCGCAGCCGCACTGCTGGCGTCCCGAGACTAACGCACGACCTTATCTTTTCACGCTGACCGAGATGCCCTCGCCGAGCGGCACGAACGCCGTCTCGAAGTCGGGGTCGTCGCGGACGTGTTCGACGTACGCCGCGATTGCCTCCGTGTGGTCGTCGACTGGCTCCGCGCCGTCGAGCGCGGCCGTAACGTTCTCGGGTTCGACCGGGCCAGCCATCACGTTGTCCGCGACGATTATGCCGCCGTCGGCGAGCTTCTCGCGGGCGTCCTCGAACGCGTCGACGTACTGTGGTTTGTCGTGGTCCAGCAGCACGACGTCGAAGGGACCCCCGTAGCGCTCGAACGTCGCCATCGCGTCGCCAGCCTCGTAGTGCGCGGTAGCGCCGTCCTGCCGGTCGAGGAACTCCCGGGCGGTCGCGAGGTTCGACTCGTCGTAGTCCGTGAGCACGATTTCGCCGTCCGCGGGGAGTGCGGTGCGGAACCACGCCGCCGAGTAGCCGAAGCCCGAGCCGAACTCGAAGACGCGCTCGGCGTCCGCGAGCGTCGCCGCCACGCGGAAGAACTGACCGACGTCCGGGCCAACGATGGGGAAGTTCTGCTCGCGCCCGTACGCGGTCATCTCCTGGAGCAATTCGGACGGTTCGGGGTTCGCGGCGTCGAGGAGGGCGTCGATGGTGTTGCTCAATACGCGGTTCATAGGTGCGCCGTCGGGAGCGCGGCCCATAGCCGTACCGGAGTCAGCGGTTCCGGCTGACGGGAAACGTCACGCCGGGGCGACGCTCAAAGAACTACCGTCCCCGTCCACTACTCGTCGGTCCACTTGATGGAGCAACCACGGGAGGGCTGCCATTCCGTCTCGACGGGCTCGCCGGCGAGGATGCTGTCGATGGCGTCGCGGACGTCGCCACCGGGCCGCGTGGGCTTGTCGCTGGGATTGAGCGCGTCGTCGAGGCGGCCGTGGTAGGCGAGCTCGAAGCCGTCGTCGGCGTTCCGCAGGAGGAACGGGTCCGGGGTGCAGACCGCGCCGTACGCGCGAGCGACTTCCTGGGACTCGTCGCGGAGGTAGGCGTCGTACTGGATGGTGCCCTCGTCCACTAACTCCTGCATGCGCTCGAAGGAGTCGTCGGGGTACTCCTCTGCGTCGTTGGGATTGATGCCGACGACCGCGGCGTCGTCGTAGTCGTCGGCGACGTCGTTGAGCACGTCGAACTTCGCCTTCGCGTACGGGCAGTGGTTACAGGTGAACACCAGCAGGACCGCGTCGTAGTCCGCGAAGTCGTCGAGGCCGTACGTCTCGCCGTCCGTCCCCTCCAACTGGAAGTCGGGCGCGGGGTCGCCGGCGTCCCGTTCCGTCTCGGATTCCATCTCGACCATACTCGAAACCACGGCCGGGAGTGGCAAAGTAGGCCGGGGTTGCGGCACGCGCTCAGGCCGGCACGTAGCCGTCCGCGGTCGCTTCGAGTAGGCCCTCGCGGACGAGGTGGTCGAGGTGCGCGTCCGCCTCGCCGGGGCCGTGGAGGACGTGGATGCCGGCCAGCGAGCCGAACAGTTCGGCGCTGACCTCCCACGCCGTCGCGGGCGCGAGGTCGGCGACGGCTTTCTCGACGCGGGCGGTGCGCTCCTCGTGGTGGCCGGCGATGTCGCGGGCGCGTTCGGTGGGCGCGATTATCGGGCCGCGGTGCCCGGGCCACGCGCGGTCCAGGTCGAGCGCTTCGACGCGCTCCAAACTGTCGAGGTACTCGGCGAGCGGCCGGTCGACGCGGACGTCCGCGCCGCCGACGTTCGGCGTGTACTTCGGGAGCACCGCGTCCCCGACGAACGCCTCGCGGCGGTCCTCGCGTTCGACGACGTACGCGACGAGGCCGGCGGCGTGGCCGGGGAGGTGGACGACCTCGGCCTCGAACGGGCCGAGCCTGACAGTGTCGCCGTCCACGAGTTCCGTCACGTCGACCGGCTCGCCGCGGAGTCCGCGGTGCTCGGCGTTGAACGCGAGCAGCCCCTCGCGTTCGTCGTCGGGAAGCCCCCAGTCGTGGAGCGCGGCTTCCTGCGCGTCGTGGAGGTCGCTGCGGGCGCTCCCGCGCTGTGCGAGGAGGTCCGCGTCGTCCTCGTGGACGAAGACAGTGGCGTCGCTCTCGTTCTGAATCGCGCCCGCGAGCCCCGCGTGGTCGTGGTGCCAGTGCGTGAGCAGCACGCGGTCCACGTCCGCGAACGCGACGCCGCGCTCGTCGAGCGCGGCCCGCAGTTCGGCTTCGACCGCCGTCGTCGCGACACCCGTGTCGACGAGCGTCGTCGGCGCGTCCGCGTCGCCGTCTCCGAGGAGGTAGACGCTGTTGTGCCCCTCGAAGGCGGCGTTCGACAACTGAATGTGGTGCACACCACCCCGTACGCGACACCCCGACAAATGCGTACCTGCTGGTGCTACCGGACGCGGTAGGATTCGGAGCCGACGAGGAACCGCCCGAGGTCGGCCTCGCGGTGGTAGTCCGTCGCCCGGAGGTCGCGCAGCGCGTCGACGTACGCGGCCTCCTCGTCGGCGGTCCACTCACCGGGGTCGAGCGCGGGCACGACCAGCCAGCCGCTGCCGTGGAGTTCCTCGCCGTGGACGGCCGCGAGGTCGACCTCGTCCGCGACGATGGCGGTGTACGTTTCGAGGACGTGGCGGGTCGCGCGCTCCCCGACCGGCAACAGCACGTGCGCGGTGATGGCGCGCAGTTCCGCGTCGAAGAACGGCTCCATCTCCGTGTAGCCGCGCGCCGTCGGTTCGCCCTCGGGCACGCCGGCGTGGAGGTACGAGAGGAAGAGTTCGACCGGCTCGCCGTCGTCGTCGAGCAGCCCCGCGGCCGTCAGCGCCCCGTGGAAGCGCTCGGCACCGGGCGTTCCCGTGAACGGCACGCCGGTGTCACCGCCGCCGTGGACGCCCGGGTGGTCGCCGACGACGTGGAAGTCGGCGTTCGCGTCGCCGTACCCCGGGACGAACGATTCGCAGGGCGGCTGCATGCCGAACGGGTTGCTCGTGCGGTCCGTGACGTTCTGCACGACGCGCCGTAGGCGACTACGGGACTTAAGCGCCGCGAGACTGGTCGTCGTTGCCGGGCGCTGGCTGGTCGGGGGCTCGCTGGTCGCGTGTCGGCTGGTCGGCCACTTCGTCCACGACGAGCAGCGCGGCCGCCGACGCGACCAGCGCGGGGTACGCGATGACGGCGGCCATTACGACGATGGCCCCGAAGCCACCGGCGGCGAGCACGGGTGAGACGAACAGCGAGACGACCGCGACGCCGACCGCGAACAGCACGGAGAAGTAGAGGTAGTGGCCGCCGTCCAGCGCCAGCGCGACGCTCTCCACCAGCGCGTCGACGACGCCGCGGTCGCGGGCGACCACGAGGAACGGCGCGCCCCAGAGTAGGTAGCCCGCGAACAGCACGAGCGGGAACGCCACGAACGCGAGCAAGATGTTCCCGCCAGCGACGAGCAGGAACGAGAACAGACCGACGGTCAGGAATTCGACGACGCGGACGCCGAGCACGGGCAGCGCGTACGTCGCGACGTTCTCCACGAAGTCCGGCTGGACGTCGTGGGCGGCGTCATGGATGCCGCCGAGGTAGCCCGCTGTGAGCACCGCATCGACGACGAGGTAGACGGGGAGCGCGCTCAGCCGCGTCGGCGTGACGAACGAGACGCCGGTCGTCGGCGGGTCGAAGACCGTCCACAGCGTCGGAACGGCTGTCGGGAGCGCGAACTTCACGGAGACACTGAGTCCGCCATCGCTGGCGGCGGTCGCGGCGACGTTGTCGAACGCGAGCAGCGTCAGGAGCGCGGGGACGACCGCGTAGGGGGCGACGCGACCCGCGACGCGGGCCGCTCTGTCGAGGAGGGACTCGGGCATACCGACGGCATCGGCCGGCCCCGACAAACAACTTTCCCGTCCCAGTAGCTCCGGCGGGACGCCCACAGACATTTGCCGGCCGCGGCCGACGCTCCCGCCATGACCGCCGTCTGGGTGCTCGGCGACCAGCTCTCCGGCGAGCGCGGCCCGCTCGCCGACGACCCCGAGCGCGTCCTCTTCGTGGAAGCCAGCGAGTTCGCACGCCGGCAGCGCTACCACCCGCAGAAGCTCACGCTCGTCTTCGCCGCGATGCGAAACCTCGCCGACGATCTGCGAGCGGACGGCGTGGACGTCGTCTACGAACGCGCGGGCTCCTTCGGCGACGGCCTCGACGCGTACTTCGACACCCACCCAGGCGACGAATTAGTGGTTCAGCGGCCCGCGACCCACGGTGCCGCCGACCGCCTCCGGGAACTCGTCGAAGCGCGCGGCGGCAGCCTGCGCGTCGTCGAGAACGAGCAGTTCCTCCGTTCGCCCGCGGCGTTCGACGCGTGGGCCGTCGACCGCGACGGCGACGCCTACAGCCACGAGGCGTTCTACCGCTGGATGCGCCGCGAGACGGGCTACCTGTTGGTCGACGGCGACCCCGAGGGTGGCGAGTGGAACTACGACGACCAGAACCGCGAGACGCCGCCCGACGACTACGAGAGCCCGGAACTTCCGAACTTCGAGTACGGCGAGCACGTCCCCGAAGTCCGCGAGTGGGTCGCCGAGGCGTTCGACACGTGGGGCGACCCAGAGGGGTTCGGGTGGCCGGTGACCCGCGAGCACGCCGAGCGCGCACTCGCCGACTTCCTCGACCACCGGCTCGCTGACTTCGGGTCCTACGAGGACGCGATGCTCGCCGACGACTGGCACCTCGACCACAGCCTGCTGTCGGCGGCGCTGAACGTCGGCCTGCTCGGCCCGCGAGAAGTCGTGGACGCCGCCATCGCCGCGTACCGCAACCGCGACGACGTTCCACTGAACTCCATCGAGGGGTTCGTCCGCCAAGTCATCGGGTGGCGGGAGTTCGTGCGCCACGTCTACCGCCGCGAGATGCCCGCGCTGGCGGACGCGAACCAACTCGACCAGACCCGCGACCTGCCGCCGCTGTACTGGGACCCGGACGCGACCGAGATGGCCTGCGTCGGGGCTGCGGTCGGGCGCGTCCACGACCGCGGCTACACCCACCACATCGAGCGGCTGATGGTGCTGTCGAACTTCGCGTTGCTGTACGGTGCCAGCCCGCAGGCGCTCAACGAGTGGTTCTACGGCGGGTTCGTGGACGCTTACCACTGGGTCGTCACGCCGAACGTCGTCGGCATGGGATCGTTTGGCACCGCGGCGTTCACCACGAAGCCGTACGCGGCGTCCGCGAACTACGTCGACCGCATGAGCGACTTCTGTGCGGGCTGCCGGTACGACCCGGACAGCACGACCGGCCCCGACGCCTGCCCGTTCAACAGCCTCTACTGGGACTTCCTCGCCGACCACGAGGACGCCCTCCGCGCGAACCACCGGATGGGGCTGGTGTACGGCCACCTCGACGACAAGCGCGACGCCGGCAACCTCGCGGCGATTCGCGAGCGCGCCGACGAAGTTCGTTCGCTCGCCGAATCCGGGGACCTCTGAGCCGTCGCCGGATTCGGCCACCGCGTTCATGGGCGGGGCAGCACTCACGCCGATTATGGCAGGCATCAATCCGGACGCGCCGACCGACCCGCTCACCGACGTTCCCGAACACGTCGAGGGCGCGCGGCTCGCTGGCGTCGACGCGACGGGCGTCCCAATCTACTTCGACGAGGCGAACGAGCGGGCCTTCGAGGCCATCGAGCGCGACGGCGAGTGGGTCGTCGGCGAGGAGCGCACCCGCGGCGCGCTCGCGGACGTCGTCGACGACATCGGCGCGCTCACGGGCTGGAAGGTGCTCTCGCCGTTCGGCCGCGGCGAGGAGTGAGTGTGGTCGCGGCGGGGAGCGGGCTGGCCGTCGCGCCGCGGACCCGATTACGGAGACGTAACGGGCTATCGTTAGGTAGCCTTAACTGGCGGTCGGCCCTATTGGTGGTCATGAGCGATACCGAGCAGTTGCCCGCGTGGTGTCCCGGCGACGGCTGGTGTTCGATTACCGCGACGGCCTCCCTCGTCGGGAAGAAGTGGCACCCAGTCATCATCCACCGGCTGCTCACGCGCGGCCCGCTCGGCTTCAACGCCCTCCAGGAGGAAGTCGACGGCATCTCCAGCAAGGTGCTCTCCGAGAGCCTCGACGACCTGGAGGAGAAGCAGGTCGTCTCCCGGACCATCGTCAGCGAGAAGCCCGTCCGCGTGGAGTACGCGCTCACCGAACTCGGCGAGTCCCTAAAACCGGTCGTGACCGCGCTCGAAGACTGGGGGAACGAACACCTCGAACCGGTCGACGAAGAAGCGGCCTCGCTCGTCTGAACGTCACGAACGGGAGAAAAACCTGCGGCTCCGAACGGAGCGAAACGTGACGACCGGAGGAACCGCTAGTCGAGAACGGCTTCCGCTTCGGCTTCTTTCTCGGCGGGCTCCTCGGCGTCCTCCTCGCTCTCGTCGATGGAGAGCCGGTAGAGGTTCTGCCGGGCGTCCGGGATGTAGATGTCCTTCTCCACGACGTCGGCGTCCTGGAGGCGGTCGAGGGCGTCCCGGACCGTGCGCTGGGACAGCCGGGAGTTCTCGACGATCTGTTTCTGCGTGAGTCCGCCGTTGTACTCCAGTACTTTCAGCACGAGCTTCGCACTCGGGGGTAGGTCCTGAACGAGTTCGTCGGTCGTCGTCATCTACTACATACTGGGGACGCCACCCCCTTTAGCGCTCGGTAACGGAGGTGTGAGCCAGTTACCATCGGGTAACCTCCCCCCGGTTCGCGGCGCGGAACCGCGACGCTATTCCGGGCGAGTACGCGGTACAGCGCGAGGATAGCCGGACCGCTACACGGTGTCGGCGTGGACGTCTTCGGTGTACGTGCGCTTCCACGCGACGACGTTCTCGATGGCGTCCCGGCCCGCGTCCGTGATGCGGTAGTAGTTCGTCCGGGAGTCGCGTTCGCCCTTCTCGACGAGGCCGCGCTCGGCCAGCGAGTCGAGGTTCTGGTAGACGCGGGCGTGCAACACCTCAGAGCCGTAGTACGATTCGAGTTCCGACTGAATTTCCATGCCCTTCGGGTCGTCGAGCCCGCAGAGCACGCAGAGGATGTCCCGCTGGAAGCCCGTCGTCTCGTCTCGCTGTCCCATAGACAGACTCACTCATCGTAAAATTATAACTATTTCGCCGGGAAGTTAACTGCAGTCAGTCGGCGAGCTCCGCTTCGTAGCCCGCGAACTCCACCGACTCCACGAGGTCCTCGACGTCGGCGTCGCCCTCGACGGTTGCGACGCCCTCCTCGCGGTCCGCGTTCGTCTCGTCGACGCCGTCCACGCCGGACAGCGCGTTCTCGACGATGTCCTCGCAGCCCTCACAGCCCATGCTTTCGACGGTGAGTGTCGTCGTCATGTCGACAGCACGTACACAGTCCGCCGGCTAGGGTTTTTCGGCTTCTCGCGAAGCCGCCAAACGAGTCGCTGCGGAGTTCGCTACCGCCCGAACAGCCGATAGTCCTCGTCCGGCGTGTATCTCCTGAACAGCAGGCTGTTCGTGAGCACGCTGACGCTGGAGATGGCCATCGCGACCGCCGCCAGCACCGGCTGGAGCAGCCCCAGCGACGCCAGCGGAATCATCGCGGTGTTGTAGCCCAGCGCCCAGAAGAGGTTCTGCTTGATCTTCGAGAGCGTCCCCTCGCTGACGCGGATGGCCTTCACGACGTCGTAGGGGTCGTCGCGCATCAGCGTGACGTCCGCGGCCTCGATGGCGACGTCCGTCCCGGAGCCGATGGCGACGCCGACGTACGCCGTCGCGAGCGCGGGCGCGTCGTTGACGCCGTCCCCGACCATCATCGCCTGCGTGCCGTCCGCCTGAATGGCTTCGACGGCGTCCGCCTTCTCGTCGGGGAGCACGCTCGCCCGGACGTTCTCGGGGTCGACGCCGACCTGCTCGGCGACGGCGCGCGCGGTGCGTTCGTTGTCCCCCGTAATCACGTGCACGTCGACGCCGCGCTCGCGGAGGTCCGCGACGGCGCGCGCCGAACTCTCCTTGACGGTGTCGGCGTCCGCGACGACGCCTGCGACGCGGCCGTCGACGGCGACCAGCATCGCCGTCTTTCCCTCGCGTTCGAGGCGCTCCATCTCGGCTTCCGCGGGCGTGACGTCGACGCCTGCGTCTTCGAGGAGCTTCCGGTTGCCGACGAGCACCTCGCGCCCGTCGACAGTGGCTCTCACGCCCTGCCCGGGGACGTTCTCGAACTCCTCGGCGTCGCCGACGTCGACGCCGCGCTCGCGCGCGCCCTCGACGATTGCCTGGCCGAGCGGGTGCTCACTGCCGGATTCGGCGGCTGCGGCCATCCGGAGGACGAACGACTCGTCGTCCGCCTCTTCGGATTCGGGTGCCGCCACTGCGCCGCCGTCCGGGGCCGCGTGCTCGTCGTCCAGGATGGCAACGACGTCGGTCAGTTCCATCTCGCCGGTCGTGAGCGTGCCCGTCTTGTCGAAGACGACCGTGTCGACGTCCCGAACGCGTTCGAGGATGTCGCCGCCCTTGAACAGGACGCCGTTCTGCGCGCCGATGCTCGTGCCGACCATCGTCGCCGCGGGCGTCGCGAGCCCGAGCGCGCAGGGGCACGCGATGAGCACCGCCGACGCGAACACGACGACGCTGAACTCGAAGACGCCCACCGCCGCGGGCCCGCCGACCACGACGCCCCACAGCGGGAGCGCGCCGACGACGCCCGCGAGCGCGTCGGGGAATGCGTACCAGACGACCGCCCAGAAGACGGCGTTGAGGATGACCGCGGGCACGAAGTACGCGGAGATGCGGTCGGCGACGTTCTGAATCTCCGGCTGGCGGGACTGGGCCTCCTTGACCGTCTGGACGATTTGCTGGATGGCCGTGTCCTCGCCGACCTTCGTCGCCTCCACGACGAGCACGCCGTTCTCGTTGACGGTGGAGCCGACCACTTCGTCGCCGGATTCCTTCGAGACTGGAACCGATTCGCCGGTCACCATCGATTCGTCGACCGCGGACTCGCCCTCGACGACTACGCCGTCCGTGGGAATCTTCTCGCCGGGCCGCACCTTCATCCGGTCGCCGACTTCGACCTCGGAGAGCGGAATCTCTTCTTCAGTACCGTCCTCGCGAACGACGGTCGCGGTGTCGGCCTCCATTTCGAGGAGCTTCCGGAGGGCGTCGCTGGCTTGGCTCTTCGAGCGGGCTTCGAGGTAGTTCCCGAGCGTGATGAATACGAGGATGAGCGCGGCCGTGTCGAAGTACAGCCCCGCCTCCGGGAGGATACCGAGCAGCGCGACGACGGAGTAGCCGTACGCGGTCGTCGAGCCGAGCGCGATGAGCACGTCCATGTTCGCGGTCCGATTCTTCACCAGCGCCTTGTAGGAATTTTCCAGGAACTCGCGGCCGAGAACCGCGTAGACCGGCGTCGCGAGCAGGAACTCCACCCAGCCGAAGCGCGCGCCGAAGACGGTCTCCGGGAGGATACCCCCGCCGAGGAGGTGGGTCTCCACGACGAAGAACAACAGCGGCACGGACAGCAGCGCGCCGAACAGCGTGAGGTTGCGCTGGCGGCGGGTCTCGGCCTCACGCGCCGCGTCGGCAGCGCTCCGACTATCCTCCGTGCTCTCGCTGTCCTCCCCGCTCTCCTCGTGGACGGGCGTGTAGCCAGCGTCTTCGATGGCCGCGTAGACGTCGTCGAAGTCCACCTCCGCGGGGTTGTAGCGGACGCTGACCTCGTCGGTGGCGTAGTTCGCGTCCACCGAGATAACGCCTGCTACGTCGCCGACGGCGTCCTCGATGGTCGTCGCGCAGTTCGCACACGACATGTCCGTCACGGAAATCGCCCGGTCGTCGTCGACGGGGTCGTAGCCGGCGTCCTCGATGGCCGCGTAGATGCCGGCCAGCGACGCCTCGTCGGGGTCGTACTCGACGGTGCCGCCGTCCGTCGCGAAGTTCACGTCGGCGTCGTGGACGCCGTCGAGGGCGGTGACCGCGTCCGCCACGGTCGACGCGCAGTTCGCGCACGTCATCCCCGAGACGTCGATGTGGATTCGGCGCTCTGTCATTACGTGCTAGTACGGTCTACTCGTTCAAGCGAATTCCCCCTTCGGAAGCAAACTACAGAACGAGTCGTACCTTCGAATCCAAAACGACTGGCCGGGGATGCTACGCAACTCACAGGTGAAGGACGGCGAACGCGGCGGCGAGGCCAGCGAGCGCGACGAGGTTGAGGCCGACGGACTGCTTGTGGTAGCGCGCGAACGCGTCGGAGCCGGCAGCCTCCATCTTCGGAATCAACTGATAGCGCGCGTAGAGGTTCGCGAGGAACGCCGCCACGACGCCGACGTCCGCGACGAGGGCTGGCTCGGCGACGTCGGCGACGGTGGGTCCGAGCGCCCACACGACGAGTACGATTGTGCCCATCCAGATGCCGAACGAGTAGTAGCGCGGGAAGACGACGTTGACCGCGTCGCCGGCGCGCTCCTCGCCGAGTTCGTCGAACAGCGCGGGCGCGGCGACGAACGAGAAGAAGACGATGCTGCCGAGCCACATGCCGAGCGCGGCGTGCACGACGAGGGAGCCGAGACTCATGTCCACCACCTCGGTGGCCAGCCCTCTCAACGTTCGGGTTTTAAGTCCAGTGCGCGGGTAGCTCACAGCGATGTCGAGACAGGAGCGCCGCGTGCTCGCGTACGCCGGCCTCCTCGTGGCCGTCGCAGCGACGTACACCGTCGCGTTCAAGCACGGGATGGCGTTCTTCGAGGGCCGCGAACTGACCTACGTCGAGTCCCTCCAGTTCGTCGGGCAGACGTTCACCACCACTGGGTACGGCGAGTACGCGCCGTGGACGTCGAACGTGATGCTGATTACGGTTGTCGTGATGCAGCTCAGCGGCGTCTTCCTCATCTTCCTGACGCTGCCGCTGTTCGTCGTGCCGTGGATAGAGGAGCGCCTGGAGGTCGAGCCGCCCCACAGCGTCGACCTCGAAGACCACGTCGTCATCTGCGGGTTCGGGGCGCGCGACGAGACGCTCGCCGCGGAACTGGACGCGCAGGGCGTCGAGTACGTCGTCCTCACCGACGACCGCGAGACCGCGCTCTCGCTGTACGAGGACGGCTGGCGCGCGGTCCACGGCGACCCGGAGACCGAGCGCGGCCTCGAACGCGCGAACGTCGCGGACGCCCGCACGGTCGTCCTCGACGAGAGCGACGAGCGCAACGCCACCATCGCGTTGACCGTCGGCGACCTCGCGCCCAACGTCCAGACGGTCTGTTTCGTGGAGGACCCGTCGCTGGCGGAGTACCTCCGGTACGCGGGCGCGGACCGCGTGCTCGGGCCGCGGGAGATTCTCGGCCGGAGCCTCGCGCGCAACGTCACGACCAGCATCACGTCCCGGCTCGGAGACGCGGTCGAAATCGGCGAGAACTTCGAGGTCGTGGAGATGCCCGTCCAGTACGGCAGCGACCTCGACCGTGCCACGCTCCGCGAGACTGACCTGCTCGAACCCGGCGGCGTGAACGCGGTCGGCGCGTGGTTCGCGGGCGAGTTCGTCGGCTCCCCGGACCCCGACCGCGAGCTCACGCGCAACACCGTGTTGCTGGTCGCCGGCCGCGAGGACGACCTCGAAGCCTTCGAGGAGCGCACGCTCGCGCCCACCGACGAACAGGGCGACGAGTACGTCGTCGTCGCGGGGTACGGCGAGGTCGGGTCGACCGTCCGCGAGGTGCTCGACGAGGAAGACATCGACACGACGGTCGTGGACATCGAGGACCGCCCCGGCGTGGACATCGTTGGGGATGCAACGGAGGGCGGGACGCTGCGCACCGCGGGCATCGAGGACGCGACCGCGCTCGTGCTCGCGCTCGGCGACGACACGTCGACGGTGTTCGCCACGCTCGTCGCCCGTGAAGAGAGCGAGCGCGTGGAGATTCTCTGCCGGGCGAACGACACCGAGAGCGCCCGGAAGCTCTACGCGGCGGGCGCGGACTACGTGCTGTCGCTGGCGACCGTCGCCGGCCGGATGCTCGCCCAGACCATCCTCGACGAGGACGTGATGGCCCTCGACAAGCAAATCGACGTCGTGCGCACCGAGGCACCGGCGCTCGTCGGACAGACGCTCGCGGAGGCGGACGTCCGCGCTCGCACCGGGTGTACGGTGGTCGCGGTCCAGCGCAACGGCGACGTCGTCTCCCAGCCCGACGCCGACTTCCGGATTCGCGAGGGGGACGCGCTCGTCGTGGTGGGCGCGGACGCGGACGTCGCGCGGTTCAACGAGGTCGCGGGCGTGCATGTTGGCCCCCCGTGACCACGCACGCGAGCAACGCCATTGAAGTGATATTTTGTCGGCGAGCGCGCACGACCAGACGCGGGCGTACGGACGCTGCGGGGCGGCTATCCGCCGATTGAAACCGGCGTAGGCCCCGCTATCCCGCACATACTTATGTGTCTCCGTACAACTATCGGCCAGCGGAACAGGCCGAAGCGATGTCGGTTTCGCCCGTACAAATGACGTACAACGTCGATGGGGTACTCCCCACCGGGCTCGTTTCGGGGTTCGACGACGGCACGAACCTCCTGTTGAGCGGCCCGGCGATGTCCGGTAAGCGCGAGCTCCTCCTGTCGCTGCTGGCGCGCGGCGAGGCCGACGGCGATGGTTCCGTCATCGTGACGGCCCGCGACCCGGCAGAGGAGGTGGCCACCGAGTACGCCGACGCGGTCGGCGCGGAGCCCCGGTTCCTCCGCATCATCGACTGCGTCAGCGCACAGAGCGGCAGCGCTACGAACGGCGACAACACCCACTACGTCTCCTCACCGGGCGACCTGACGGGGATGGGCATCGAGTTCTCGGAAGTCGCGCGCAGCGCCGGCGGCGCGGGCGTCGACCGGCTTCGCGTGGGCTTCGACTCGCTGTCCCCCCTGTTGATGTACGTCGACCTCCAGCGGCTCTTCCGGTTCCTCCACGTGTTCACGAGCCAGATACAGTCACAGGGCTGGCTGGGCGTGTTCTCTGTCGACCCGGAGAGCCACGACGACCAGACCATCAACACCATCAGCCAGCTGTTCGACGGCGTTATCGACGTCCGGCTGACTGACGACGGCGACCGCGAAGTCCGCGTGCGTGGCGTCACCGACACGCCGACCGAGTGGACCGTCGTGGAGTGAGCAACGGTTCTTTCGCCGCCGTTGCAGTCGAACGAACTAAACATGCGCCGAGCACCTCTGCGAACAGATGCCGGCTTTCGGTGACGAATCTGGGAATTTCCGAAACCTCCTCTCGGGAAACGAGCCATATTTCGTGCTCGCTGTCGCTGCTGGCGAACGAACTGCGTGTGGGGCCTGTGCCGGTCGTACGATACGGCTTAGCGACTCGATGAAAGAAGCGAAGTGGAACGACCTAGTCGACGTGGAGAAACGACGGTTTCTCGAATCTGTGTCCGACCGTCGCGTACAGGTCGCCTACGCCGTCGCTGAACGGAGCGATTTCGACCGGATGCGGCACAGCTATGCTCTGTACGATGAGACCAGGATGCACGTTCGACCGACGAGCTTCGTGACCGGCGCTATGCTGCGCTCCTTCTTTCGTTCGAGGAATCGGTACGTGCGTTCGAGTTCGATAAAGTCTGGTCCGACGACATCTCCGCGGCTGTCGTCGACGTTCTGAACGAAGTAGGTACTTCGTTCGACGCCATCCCCGTGATTTCGAGCCAATCGAAGGGAGTACAAACAGCAGACTGCGCAGCTGGAGCGGTTCGAGAGCACGCTCTAAACGGGGGATGGCAATCAGCACTCCGGGATTGGAGCGACGAGTCGGAGTACGCACTAGCCACTGTCGAGAAGTGGCTCTCGGAATATCGCACGTAGAACGTCGGCCCGCGAGTGGCCTTTCACCCACTTGCACTCGCCGGCTGCCCTCTTAGAGTGGATGGCCAGCGAGCGCGAGGAGCTTTTAACTCCGATGCGGGGGCATCGCCCACCTCGCGGTGTTATCGACAAGAGAGTCTTGCGCTTGGTGTCTGATAAATCTAACTGCGCTCCACGGCGTTCGATAAATACGAGTTACCAGCCTCCGCGAACTGCCGTTTTCTATCCGCGGTTCTTTCGCAGTTTGTCTTCGTGAACCCGTGCTATCTGACTGTCTAGTGCTCTTCTCTCCGGACTGAACGTGAGGTGCGTGGAGCACTCGCAGTCCGACGCACCCAAGCCCGCCAGCGGCGTTCCAGCCTCGTTCAGCGCACGTGCCGTCTCGCACTCGATTTCCTCGTTCTCCGTGACGTAGACTTCCCGAATACGTGATTCAGGGTGCCCGAGCAAGTAGTCGACGTGCCAGTGGCGGGCGTCGGACTCGCCGCGTGCGAGCCGCTGGTGACGCTCGACGCGCGTCAGTCCGCCCGCCCCGAACGCGCTGCCCGTGTACGCGTACCAGCCCGCGTCGAGGTCGTACTCACCGCGCGCCCCGAATTCGACGGTCGCCGGCCCCGCGAGTTCCACGAGCAGCGTGTACGTGCCCGGCCGCATCCTCACTCGTGGCCCGAGGCGGGCACTGGCTCGTAGGGTTCTTCGAGGTGCTCGATGTCCGAGTCCGAGAGGTCGATGTCGAGGGCTTCGACGGCGTCCTCCAGGTGTTCGATGCTCGTCGTGCCGACGATGGGCGCGTCCACGCGGTCCTTGTGGAACAGCCACGCGAGCGCGATTTGGGCCATCTTCACGTCCTTCTCGTCGGCGAGCTCCTGCACGCGCTCGTTGACTTCCGGGCCGCTGCCTTCCCGGTAGGGGTGCTCGTAGAGGCGCTTCTCGCTGGCACCACGCTGAGTGGCTTTAACGTCCTCGTGAGGCCGCGTGAGGTAGCCGCGCGCGAGCGGCGACCACGGCATCACGCCGATACCTTCCTTCTCGCAGAGCGGCAGCATCTCGCGTTCCTCCTCCCGGTAGACGAGGTTGTAGTGATTCTGCATCGTCACGAACCGCTCGTCGTCCTCGCGGTCGCTGGTGTGCAGCGCGTCCGCGAACTGGTGAGCCCACTGCGAGGACGCTCCGATGTAGCGCGTCTTCCCGCGCCGCACGGCGTCCGTGAGCGCCGCCAGCGTCTCGTCGATGGGTGTGTCGTAGTCCCAGCGGTGGGTCTGGTAGAGGTCAACCGTCTCCATCCCGAGGCGGTCCAGCGAATTCTCCAACTCCTGTTCGACGGCCTTCCGGGAGAGTCCGCCGGAGTTCGGGTCGTCGGGGTCCATCTGGAAGTACCCCTTCGTGGCGACGACCTGCGCGTCGCGGTCGTAGTCCGCGAGCACGTTCCCGAGGATGCGCTCGCTCTCGCCCTCGGAGTACATGTTCGCCGTATCGAAGAAGTTCACGCCCAACTCGATGGCGCGCTCGATGACGGGCCGCGCGTCCTCCTCGTCTAGCACCCACGGCCGCCACTCCGAGGACCCGAAGCTCATACACCCAAGACAGATTCGGGAGACCTCCATCCCGGTGTCGCCGAGTGTCGTGTGCTCCATACGGGAGGCGTCGGCCGCGTGTCTCAAAGTCGTTCGCCCGGCGGCAGTCGCGGGTGGGAGCCTCAGAAGAGGCCGACCCCAACCGCGTACTCCCACTCCGTGCCGCTAATCGCGAGGAACGTCAGCGCCGCGCCGAGCAGTTCGCCGTTCTTGATGAAGTCGGTCATCTCGCTCTGTGTCTGCTCCTCGGCCACTGCCCAGAAGTTGTGAATCGCGGGCGACGTGACGAGGAGGAACACCGCGACCATGCCCGCGCCGATAGTGGCGTACGCGCCGGCGAGGATGGAGAGGCCGCCGAGTATCAACATCACGCCCGATGCGACGACGCCGACGCGCGGCGCGGGCACACCTTTCGCGTCCGCGTAGCCCGTGAGCTGGTCGACGTTCATGAAGTGGTTGACGCCCTGGAACGCGATGAGGCCGCCGAACAGTACGCGGCCCACCAGCAGGAACACTGCAGCGGTACCGGTTATCGCCACGACCGCTCACCCCCTGTGTTGTGCGACATGTCTGGGAGCAGACCCGTCCGACTGAAACCAGTTGTAGCCGCGCGTGTCACCTACTTTCGGTCTGCAATCCGGATACGAGACGAAACCGCTCCTATCCGTGAAGCAACTCGGCGGCCGCGCGAATCCGCTCGTAGACGCTGTCGGCCCACTCGACAGCGTGGCGCTCGTCGTTCTCGACGATGCCGGCGAGCCCGTGGTCGTCGAAGACGAGCGCGCAGACGACCGTCCGTTCGGGCTGCTCGGCGAGCACGAGCCCGTAGTCTAGCTCCGTCGTCGCCTTCCGGAGCGTCAACCGGCCGGTGTCGAGCGACTCCTCGACGGCGTCGGCGTGCGAGGAGACGAGTTCGTCCAGCGCCGCGGGCGCGACGGTGAGGTCGACGGGTGCTTCTCCGTCCACAATCCGGTCGCGGAACTGGGCGACGTTCTCGTCGAGGACGACCGGTGCGAAGCCCCGAATCGCGGTCGCGTCCTCGACGATCGACTGGTACGCGACGTAGGGGCGTTGTGGTGCGATTGGGTTCGACTGCACGACGTCCGCGCCGCGCAGCAGCGCGCCGCCGATTGTCGCGTCTGCGAGCAACACGTCCAGCAGGTCGCCAGCGGCGTCGAGTGCGTCGAGGAGGTCCACGAACTCGTCGTAGGCGTCGAGCGCGAGCCGTCCGCGGAGTGTGAGCGAGACGGCGTCGTCGCGGGCGACGAACCCGCGTGCTTCGAGAGTGCGCACCGCGCGGTCGACGGTCGACCGGGAGACCGACTGTGCCGCCGCGAGCTCTTGCTTCCCGCGAGGGTCGTCCCGGAGCGAGCGCAACAGCTCCGCGCGCTGGGCGAGCAACGCGACGGCGTCGTCGGCCTCGGTCATCGTGTCACCGGACGAGTAGCTTTACCGACCACGAGTATATAAATAACCGGGAGGATTATGAGTTCTTCTCGCTTCCCGGGCAGACGTGCAAGCGGTAACGTGAAGGCCTCCGGGTATCGACAGTTGGGTGCTGGTGTACGAACACCGGCTGTGCCTCTGACATGCTCCACGCCGCCGGCGGTTCGCCGGCGGCTACCGGAGCGACGACAGAACATCCCGTAGCCGCGGTGCGCGTCCCGTATTCTCGATTCCGAACAGCTACGCGACGGACTCGACGAGTTCCGGCCGGTCGTTCGCCGGATTGTTGACCGCCTGTGACACTGGCCACGCCTGCAACTCGACGTCGCTCGGTTCGAGGAGGTCGCTGGGGTCGTCCGCGGACAGCCACCGCTCGCCCGTCTCCGTGTCGAGCACGACCGCCATCCGGTGGTGGTAGTCCGCGAGGAAGTCGTTGGGTTCGGTGGTGACGACGGTGAACGACCGCACCGGTTCGGCGTCCCGGCTCGGGCCGTCGCCCCCGAATTCACCGAGCCCGGTCTGTTTCTGCTCGGGCGTCCACGTCTCCCACAACCCCGCCAGCAGGAGCGACCGGCCGTCGGCCCGCGAGACGAAGTACGGCTGCTTGCCGTCGCCGGTCTCGATCCACTCGTAGAAGCCGTCAGCGGGTACCAGGCACCGCCGTTGCCGGTACGCCTCCGAGAACAGTCGGCGCTCGGTCAGCGTCTCCGCGCGAGCGTTGATTGGGTCGGGGCCGTCCTTCGGGCCCTCGGACCACGACGGCACCAGCCCCCAGCGCGCCGTCGAAAATGACGTTGGTTCGTCGTCCAGAAGCACCGGCAACTCCTCTGAGGGCGCGGCGTTGTACGTCGCCTCGTAGCTGGCGTCGTCCAAGCCGAATTCCGCGGCGAGGTTTTCCGGGTCGCTGAACAGCGCGTACCGGCCACACATACCCGGGCAGAGGGACCGGACGGTAAAAGTCAGTCCGGTAGCGCGGCTTCGAGGTTGTCGATGACTGACTGGTTCCCGACGAACATCGGCACGCGCTCGTGGAGGCTGTCTGGTTCGACGTCGAGCAGCGACTGCGAGCCGTCGCTTGACGCGCCACCGGCCTGCTCGACGACGAACGCGATGGGCATCGACTCGAAGTGCGCGCGCAGCTTTCCTTCGGGACGGGACTGCAGCCCGGGATACCCGAAGATGCCGCCGTACGTCAACACCTGGTTCACGTCCGCAATCATCGCGCCGCCGTACCGGAGTTTCATCTCGTCCTCGACCTCGCGGACGAACGACTCGAAGTCGGCGGTCCAGTCCGGGACGCGCCCGCCGAATCCGTAGACGACCGGGTCGTCGGGAAGCTCGACGGGTCCGAGGTCCGTGCGCCCGTCGTCCTCGACGAGGTACTTGGTGACGTCGCCGTCGCGAGCGACCGTCATCGTCGTAATCGGGCCGTACAGCACGAACCCCGCGGCGACGAGGCTCCGGCCGGAGGCGGGCAGTTGCTCGTCGTAGACGCCGACGACGGTCCCACAGGGGTTGTTCGACTGCACGTTCGAGGAGCCGTCCAGCGGGTCGACGGCGACCGCGTAGCCGTCGTCGGCGTCCCCGACGACTTCGAGGGCGTCGCGCTCCTCGCTGGCGTACCAGTTCACGCCGTCGACGCCGGCGAACCGCTCGAATAGCAGGTCGTCGGCCCACAGGTCGGCCTCCAGTTGCACGTCGCCGGAGACGTTTTCGGTCGCCGCTTTCGCGCGGCGCTCGGGAAGTCCGTCACGAATCTCGGGCGCGGCGTCGGCGACGACGTCGAAGACTGCCTCGACGACCATCAGATTCGGTCGAGGGCTTCGTCGACGCTCGTCTCCTCGTAGATGACCGCTTCGAGCGCGTCGAGGAACGGTTCGGGTTCCTCGCGCTGCCAGACGTTGCGCCCGACCGCCAGCCCCTTCGCGCCGGCGTCGACGGCGCCTTTCACGTTTTCGAGGAACTCGCGGTCGCTGGTCTTCGACCCGCCGGACATCACGACGTCCGTCGGCCCCGCCATGTCGACGGCGAACGACATCGCGTCCGTGCTCCCCGGGTACTTCACCTTCGCGACGTCCGCGCCGAGTTCCAGCGCCTGCCGCGCCGCGTACGCGATGGTGTCCGGCGACGTGTCGTTCTTGAGGCCCTGCCCACGCGGGTACGACCACATCACGACTGGGAGGTCGTAGTCCCGCGCGGCCTCCTGGGCCTGCCGGAACTCCTCGGCCATCTCGATTTCGTTGTTCGAGCCGCCGTACAGCGTGAAGCCGATGGCTTCCGCGCCGAGCTCCGCGGCGTAGTCGACGGACCAGTTCACCGCCGAGTCGGGCTCGCCCATCCAGAGGTTCGACGTGCCGTTGAGCTTCGCGAGGAGGTTCACGTCGTCCTCGTAGGAGGGGTAGTACGCCTCGGCGATGCCCTTCTGGACGGCCATCGCCGACACCGCGTCGTGGGTGGCGATGTCCCAGACGTTCCCGGGGTCCATCGTCTCGGGCACTTCCTCGAAGTCCACCGGGCCGTGTTCGAGCCCGTGGTCGTACGCGAGAATCAGTACCTTCCCGTCGCGCGAAATCGGAGAGTCCTCGAAGGGACGCATCAACTGCACGTGCGGCGAGGACGTATAAGTGTCTAACTGTCCGCGAGTCGCGCCGAGACGCCAATTTTATGCATATTTACTGCACCCCGAGTAACTACTGTTCGTGGTCGGCGGCGGCGCGCTTCCACGCCGCGACCTCGTCCTCCGCGATGCCCAGCGAGTCCGCGACGTGCTCGACGTGCGCGGTCGCGAGGCTCCGGACCGAGGTCACACCCGCGCGAGCCAACAGTTCCGAATCGCGGACATCGATATCCTCCACGGCGGTCACGGGTGTGGGCGTCGACTGCTCGCGCCACTCGCGCTCGTCGCGCTCGGGCGACGCGTCGTTGCCGTCGCCGTTCGGCCACGACCGCTCGCGCCACGCAGCCTCGTTCTCGGTTTCGTCGACGCCGGACTCCGCGCCGCCGCTCGGAGTAACGGGTTGTTTGCGCCACGCCGACTCCTCGGCGGTCGCGTCCCCGCTGCCGTCGGCGGACGCCTCGTCGTCGTCGTAGCTCGCGGCAACCCACTCGCGCTCCTCGTCGTGGAGGCCGCGCACCTGCTCGGCGCGCCGGTCGAGGTCCTGGCCGCCCTCGAACGACCACTGGAGGGAGTGCTCGCGGCGGATGCGAGCGGCGACCCCGGGGTTGACGCCGAAGTCGACGAGTTCCGCGTGCGAGACCACCTTCGATTCGAGGTCGCGGGCGTCCACGTCGGTATCGACGAGGACGTCCGCGGTCGCTGGCCCGACGCAGCTCAGCGACAGTAACGCGTCCCGCGTGTCCTCGTCTGTCACAGTTGCTGGGACGAAGCCCCCGAAGGTGCTTGAGTGTTTCCACGTTCCGGCATCCTTAGGTGTCAGCCAGTCGCAGTCGCGGCTATGCGAGACCTTCAAGACATCGAGACGGTCGGCGTCGTCGGCGCTGGCACGATGGGTGCTGGCATCGCACAGGTCGCCGCGACCGCCGGCTACGACGTCGTGATGCGGGACATCGAGACGGAGTTCGTCGAGCAGGGCTTCGACCGCATCGAGGACTCCCTCGACCGCCTCGTGGAGAAGGGCGAGGTCAACGCCGACGAGCGCGGCGACATCCTCGACCGCATCACGGGGACGACCGACCTCGAAGATTTCTCGGAGTCGGACCTCGTCGTAGAGGCAGCCGTCGAGAACATGGACATCAAGCGGGACATCTTCGCGGAGCTGGACGACGAAGTCCCCGACGACGTGCCGCTGGCGACGAACACGTCGACGCTCTCGATTACGACCATCGCAGCCGCAACCCACCGCGAGGACCGTATCGTCGGTCTCCACTTCATGAACCCGGTCCCCATCATGACCGGCGTAGAGGTCGTCGTCGGCGAGAAGACCAGCGAGGAGGTCGTCGAACTCGCCCACGACTTCACCGAAGCGCTCGGCAAGGAGACGTGGGAGTCCGAGGACAAGCCCGGGTTCGTGACGAACCGCATCCTGATGCCGTGGATCAACGAGGGCATCCGCGCGTTCGACGAGGGCGTCGCCACGAAGGGGGACATCGACAAGGGAATGAAACTCGGCACGAACGTCCCGATGGGTCCCCTCGAACTCGCTGACCACATCGGCCTGGACATCTGTTACGACGCCAGCGAGACGCTTCACGAGGAACTCGGCGACCGCTACAAGCCCGCCTACCTCCTCAAGCGCAAGGTCGACGCTGGCGACCTCGGGAAGAAGACCGGAAAGGGGTTCTACGACTACGAGGAGGAGTCGTAAGCGGACCCGAATCGTCCACGAAGGGCTTGCAGGCGGCGAACTGAACCCGGTGTGCGCTGCCGCCGTCCCACATCCGAGCACACCGGGCGGCTGTCAGGTCACGCGCCAGGTTGGTCCCGGCTTCTTACTTGAACCTACGCAGAAAGTAGCGATTCTACTGACCAAGACACCGACCCGCTAGCATCCGCGAGCGAGTGGTCCGAAGGACCCGAGCGAAGCGGTTCACTCGCGGCGCAGCCGCGAGGCCGACGACCGACCGGAGGGTGGGAGGGAGGAGTGCTTTTTCCGCAAGTTTTTGCCAGCGACGGCGCGCTCCGTGCGCCGAGCGCAGCAAAAAGTGCGTTTAGAAGCTACTCTTCAGTTTCTCGAAGAAGCCCTGGTCGACGTCGATTTCTTCGCCGCCGGCTTCCGCGAACTGTTCTAAGGCTTCGCGTTGCTCCTCGTTGAGGGACTCCGGCGTGACGACTTGCACGGTGACGTAGAGGTCGCCGCTGCCGCGGCCGCGCAGGCGAGGCATTCCCTTGCCTTTGAGGCGGAAGGTCTCGCCGCTCTGGGTGCCGGCGTCGAGGTCGAAGGTCGCGCCGCCGTCGAGCGTGGGGGCTTCGATTTCGTCGCCGAAGACGGCCTGTGGGAACGAGATGGCGTGGCGGTGGTGGAGGTCGTTGCCGTCGCGTTCGAAGTCCGGGTGGTCTTCGACGTCGACTTCGACGAGCAGGTCGCCGTTGCGCGCGCCGCGGTCGCCTGGTGCGCCTTCACCGTCCATGCGGAGCGTCTGCCCGGAACGGATGCCGGCGGGCACGTCCACAGTGAGTGTCGCCTGTTCGCGGACTTGGCCCTGCCCGCTGCAGGTCGAACACGTCTCGGAGGCGAGTTCGCCGTCGCCGCCGCAGCGCGAACACTCCTGAGTCTGCTGGACGCGGCCCAGCGGCGTCTGCCGGACCTGCGTCACCTGCCCTTGGCCGTCGCACTGCGGGCACGTCCGCACGTCGGCGTCCTCGGGGTAGCCCGCGCCGTCACAGTCCGGACAGGCTTCGGGCCGCCGGACGGTGACCTGCTTCTGGACGCCCTCGTAGGCTTCTTCGAGCGTGATGGTGAGCCGCGTGCGGAGGTCGCGGCCGGGCTGGGGACCCCCCTGCTGGCCGCGGCCGCCACCGCCGAAGAACTGGTCGAAGATGTCGCCCATGCCGCCCGCGCCACCGCCGCCAGCGCCGCCGAACGGGCCGCCGCCCATGCCGCCCGCGCCGCCACCAGCGCCGCCGCGCTTTTCGGCTTCCGTGAAGCGTTCGTGGCCGAGCTGGTCGTAGCGCTGGCGCTTCTCCTCGTCGGTGAGGACGTCCTTGGCCGTCTGTATCTTGTTGAACTTCTCTTCGGCGTCGGGGTCGTCGTTGACGTCCGGGTGGTACTCCGAGACCTTCTCGCGGTACGCCCGCTTGATTTCCTCCTCGGAGGCGTCCCGGGAGACGCCGAGAGCTTCGTAGAAGTCCTCGCTCATCAGTTGTGCGTACGTATCCGATTGAGACACTTGAAACGCCCGCTTGTCGGCGTTGGGCGCGTCGACGCCGGCGAATCCGGTTCGACGCGGTGCGCCTTCGGGCTATTCGGTGGACTGGTCGACGAGTTCGTCGTGGTGGACTTCGTAGATGGTGACCGCGTCGTTCGTGTAAACGGCTTCGATGCCGGGGTCGTCAGCGATTGACCCGACGTCGTACTCCTCTCGTTCGAGCGGCCCGACCCAGACGTACTGCACGTCGTGCTTGTCGAGGAGGACGGCCCGCGAGCGCGCGTCGTTCGTCTCGTAGACGATGTTCACGTCGCTGACGCGCTGGTAGTACGGCTCGTCGCCGCGGTAGCCGGTTTCGTGGAACCAGCCCGCGACCGTCGGCAGCCCCGTGAGCGTCGAGACGGGGTTCTGCCAGCCGCGACTCAACCCGGGCTTCTCGACGAACGGCGGCGTCCCAGTCTCGCGCTCCATCCAGAGCACCGACTGCGTCGTGCTCACTTCGTCCTCGAACCACTCCATCGCGGCGACCTCCTGCGGGTGGTCAGCCCGGTGTTCCGCGTACCCGTCCAGCGACGGCTTCACTCCATCTTGATACGGTTCGACGACGTCCGTCGCGACGACGAGGGGCGCGAACAGCGCCGAGGAGACGAGCACGACCGCGAGCACGACCGAGATAGCGGTCGTGGCGGTCGCCGCGCTGGACTGCCGGACCTCGGCCAGCGAGGGTGTGGCGGCCCGAACGTCGCCGACGAGAATCGCGGCGATGGGGCCGGCGGCGAGCCCGCAGAACACCCACCCCTGGATGGCGACTTTCAGCGTCGTGTTCCAGCGCGCGAGCTCGAACGGGTGGACCTTGGCGTGGACGAGTTCCATCGCGAGCACGAGGCCGACGCCGCCGACGACGAGCATCGCTTCGAAGCCCGCCGACTCCCGGAAGCGCATCGCGAGCCACGCGCCCACGACGACCGGCAGGAGGACGACGACTGCGCCGAGGTCACCGACGAGCGCGCCGACGCCAACCACGAGCGCGACTGCGCCAAATGCTTTCGCCACGTCCGTCGTGTCGCTGTCCTCGACTGTGGTGAGCCGCGTGAGCAGGTACGTCGCGAACAGCGCGAGCAGCGCGCCGTAGATGAGCAGCACGCCCGCAGCGGTCGTGCGCGGCGGGAACAGCCCGATGCCGTCGTTCGGCGGGACGCTCGCGAGCAGGAACGGCGACGCGAGCAGGTATCCCACGGCGCCGACGCCGGCCGCGACGATCGCCGCGAGCACGGTCCGCCACGCCTCCGCGAGCACGAGCGAGCGCCGCGATTCTCCGGATTCGGGCGCGACTGCTTGGAGGTGTTCGCCGACGCGGCCCGGGACCAGCGTCGCGGGGTGTGGGCCGGCGTAGACGACCGCCAGCCACGCCATTCCGACGGCGCTCGGCAGCGACCACGTGTTCGTCACGCCGAAGTAGCCCGCGACCGCGCCGAGCCCACCGAACAGCAGGCCGGCGCGGCGCTTGCGCGCGCTCGTTGGCGTCTGCACGTAGGCGTACGCCAGCGCCGCCGACAGCACGAGGAAGCCGGTCGTCACGGTGTGACCGTGCATGTCGGCTTTCACGAACGAGTACAGCGGGAACTCCTGTAGCGTCCCTTCGACGACGTAACGGGTGTCCCACCAGCCCCACGAGGACAGCGACGACTGCTCGAACAGAATCTGGGTGTAGTCCGAGCGGTTCAGGTTGAACGCCGCCCGACCCCACTTTACGGCGAGGTCGCGGGGGAGCCGCCCGAGCGCGAACCGCACGATTGTCACGGCGTTCCCGGCGAACGCCACGAAGAACACGCCGAGCGCGCCGCCGAGCCGCCGCGAGTAGCCGCGGTCGCGTGTAATCCACCCACACAGCGAGTACGCGCCCACAACGAGCGTCCCGAAGTAGCCCGCGAGCGCGACGTTGTGGACGTACTCCACGCTCGTGTCCGTGAGGAACGCCGCGACCGCGTTGAAGACTGGCAATCCGTAGTAGTAGCGCACCGACTTCCCCGCGTACCACATGTCCTCGGGCGGCAGCGCCTCCGCGCGCAGCACGGCGTTCAACAGCCCGGTGTGAAGGAACTTCTCGCCGCCCCAGCCGCTCATCACGGGATTCATCGACCGCAGCGCGAGCACGAACCCGAACCCGACCGCGAACACCGCGAACGCGCTCGCGACCCGGCTCCAGTCGTAGTCGGCGAGCCCGCGACGCTGCGCGAGGCGATGCCCGACTGCACCGAGCGCGACCAGCGCCGCCACGCTGACGAGTGCGGTCCACGGCCCGAAGCTGAACTGCCCGACGTAGAACGCGACCATCGTCACGACGACGGTGGCGATTGGAATTGCGAACCCCGCGCCGTCGTCGGGCGCGGACGGAAACAGCAGCCGCGCTATCGGCAGCGCGGCGACGAGGAACGCGCCGTACAACACGAGCCAGCGGAGGACGACGGCGGCGTCTGACATATCGAAGTGGCGGTCCACGCCGCGCATAAACCTTCTGTCCTCGGGGCCTCGGCACGGCTCTCAAACGTAGAAGAACGGCAGCGAGAAATTCGGCCGTCGGCGGATCGCGTCAGTTTCGGTTCGTGATTTCCCGAGTCGAGGATGACAGCGAGTCGCGTTACTCCTCGCTGTCTTCCTCGACGTCTTCGAAGTCGGCGTCCACGAACTCCTCGTCGTCGCCGTCAGCGCCAGCACCGGGGCCTGCGCCGCCCATGCCACCCATGCCGGCACCGGCCGCCCCAGCGCCGCCAGCGCCTGCCTGGGCTTCCTGCTGGTAGGCCTGCTTGCCGATTTCCTGCAGGGTCTTGCTGAGGGATTCGGTGGCGTCTTCGAGCTCGTCGGGGTCGACGTCGTCCTCGTCGAGGAGGGCTTCGAGGTTCTCGATTTCGTCGTTCACGTCGGCTTCGAGGTCCTCGTCGACGAGTTCCTCGTTCTCTTCGAGGAGGCTGTTCGCGCGCTGAATCGCGGTCTCGGCCTCGTTACGGGCTTCGATGCGCTCGCGGCGCTGCTCGTCCTCCTCGGCGTGCTGTTCGGCCTCCTCCTGCATCTCCTCGATTTCCTCGTCGCTGAGGCCGACGCCGCCCTCGATGGTGATGGATTCGGCGTTGCCGGAGCCCTTGTCCTCGGCTTCGACGTTCACGATACCGTCGGCGTCGATTTCGAAGGTGACTTCGATTTCGGGGGTGCCCGCGGGCGCTGGCGGGATGCCCGTGAGCTGGAAGTCGCCGAGCAGTTCGTTCTCGTTGGCGATTTCGCGCTCGCCCTGGAAGACGCGAATCTGGACGCTCGTCTGGTTGTCCGCGGCGGTCGTGAACACCTTCGACGCGGTCGTCGGGATGGCGGTGTTCTTCTCGATGAGGCGTTCGAAGAGCCCGCCCTTCACCTCGATACCGAGGCTGAGCGGGGTGACGTCCACGAGCACGATGTCGTCGACTTCGCCGGAGAGCACGCCGCCCTGCACGGCCGCGCCGAGCGCGACGGCCTCGTCGGGGTTGACGTTCTTCTTGGGCTCCTGGCCGACGAGCTCCTCGACTTGCTCCTGAACCTGGGGCATCCGCGTGGAGCCGCCGACCAGAATCACTTCGTCGATGTCGTTCTTCGAGAGACCGGCGTCCTCGAGGGCCTGCTCCGTCGGGCCGACGGTGCGCTCGATGAGGTCCTCGGTGAGGCTCTCGAATTTGGCGCGCGTGATGTCCTGTTCGAGGTGGACCGGACCCGAGTCGGTCGCCGTCACGAACGGGAGGTTGACGGTCGTCTCCTTGCGGGAGGAGAGTTCGATTTTGGCTTCCTCGGCGGCGTCCTTGAGCCGCTGGAGGGCCTGCTCGTCGTCGCGTAGGTCGATGCCGTGGTCGTTCTCGAATTCGTCGGCGAGGTAGTCGATGATGGCCTGGTCCCAGTCGTCGCCACCGAGGTCGTTGTCCCCGTTGGTCGCGACGACCTCGTAGACGCCGCCACCGAGGTCGAGGATGGAGACGTCGAAGGTGCCGCCACCGAGGTCGTAGACGAGGACAGTCTGGTCCTGGTCCTCGTCGAGGCCGTACGCCATCGACGCGGCAGTCGGCTCGTTGACGATGCGCTCGACCTCGAAGCCCGCGATTTCGCCGGCGTTCTTCGTCGCCTGGCGCTGCTTGTCGTTGAAGTACGCGGGGACCGTGATGACGGCCTTCTCAACGTCCTGGCCGAGGTACTCTTCGGCGTCGTGCTTGATCTTCTGGAGAATCATCGCCGAAATCTGCTCCGGCGTGTACTCCTCACCGTCGAGTTCGACCGTGTAGTCCTCGCCCATGTGGCGCTTGATGGACGCGACGGTCTCCTCGGAGTTCTGGACGGCCTGATTCTTCGCGGGTTTCCCGATGAGGCGCTCGCCGTCGTCGAACGCGACCACCGACGGGGTCGTGCGGTCGCCTTCGCTGTTGACGATGATTTCGGGGTCTCCACCTTCCATCACCGCGAACGCGCTGTTCGTGGTGCCGAGGTCGATGCCCAAAATCTTCTCACTTGCCATGTTACCCGTGTGTAAGCCGCGTTTTCCCTTTAAGCCTTGCTAGTGACACCGAGTGCCACGAACGAGCGAGTCGCTGCCATCTTGCGGTTTTCCCGACCACCGGAAAAACGGGCCGGCGGATTTATGACGAACCGGTGGACTATCGGTGCGTCGTCCGCCGAAAAAATTCCCGAGTGCCGCAGAACGTTACTCGCCGCCAGGACCGTCGCTGACGGTGACCTGCGCGGGCCGGAGCACTTTCCCGCCCATCTCGTAGCCCGAGCGGTAGACGTCCGTGACCGTGCCCTCGGGCTGGTCGCTGTCCACGCGCATCATCACTTCGTGCCGCTGCGCGTCGACCTCCTCGCCGGCGGACGGCGCAATCTCGGAGACGCCCTCCGCGTCGAGCACGCGGTCGAACTCCTTGCGCGTGAGTTTCACGCCCTCGCGGAGGCTGTCCACGTCCCCGGACTCCTCGTCGAGCGCGCGGCCGAGGTTGTCCCGTACGTCCAACAGGCGCTCGACGAGGTCCTCGGTGGCGCGCTCCCGGATGTCCTCCTGCCGCTGCTTCGCGCGCTGCTTGTAGTTCTGGAAGTCCGCCTGCTTGGCCTGCAGTCGCTCCGTCAGGTCGTCGACTTCGGCCTCCGCCTCGGAGAGGTCGGCCTCCAGTTCCGCGACGCGGGCTTCGAGGTCCGCGACCTCGTCGCCGAGGTCCTCGTCGTGCTCGCGGACGCGCTCGGCCAGCGACTCCCCGCTGGCGTCGTCGGCGTCTGCGTCGGCGTCGGCAGCCTGCTCGGCGTCGTTGCTCATGTGCGTGGGAAACGGATACTCGGGTTTACGGATTTCGGGACGCCCGCGCTCGGCGCTACTGAGTCCGACGACTAATTAGCGTCCGCTTCCTACGTCCGCGCGTGACAGTCCGGCTGGCGTTCGAGGACGGCACGCTTCGCGTCGAGCACGACGGCGACGGCCCGCCCACCGACGGCGTCGCCAGCCTGCCCGGCGTCGAGTACGACGAGCGCACGGAGACGGGACGAGCGCCGGCAATAGCGTACGCCGACCTCGTCGCGTACCTCGACGCGCGCGAGATTCCCTACGAGGACGACGCGCTCCACGCCGACGCCCTCGCCGTCGAATCCGCGTACGAACTCCGGGACTACCAGCAGGACGCCCTCGACGCGTGGACCGGCAACGACCGCCGCGGGGTGCTCGAACTGCCGACGGGCTCCGGGAAGACGGTCATCGGCTTGAAGGCCATCGAGGCGGTCGGCCAGTCCGCACTCGTCGTCGTGCCGACCATCGACCTGTTGACGCAGTGGAAGCGCGAACTCGGCCGCGAGTTCGACTGCGACATCGGCCAACTCGGCGGCGGCGAGCAAGTGGTGGGGCCGATTACGGTCGCGACCTACGACTCCGCGTACCTCCGCGCGGACGACCTCGGCGACCGGTTCGGGCTCGTCGTCTTCGACGAAGTCCACCACCTCGGCGGCGAGGAGTTCCAGAACATCGCGCGCCTGCTCGCCGCGCCCGCTCGACTCGGCTTGACGGCGACGTTCGAGCGCCCCGACAACGCCCACGAGGTCGTCGCGGACCTCGTCGGCGACGTCGTCTACCGACTCTCCGCGGACGACCTCGCGGGCGACCACCTCGCGGAGTACGACGTCAAGCGCCTCGAAGTGCCGCTGACGGCCGCGGAGCGCGAGCGCTACGAGGCCGCACAGGGGACGTTCACGGACTACCTCAAGCAGTCGAACGTCCGACTGCGCTCGGGCAGCGACTACCAGGAGCTCGTGAAGCGCTCCGGGAACGATCCGCGGGCACGCGAGGCGCTGCTGGCGAAACAGCGCGCGCGCCGTATCGTCCGCGAGAGCGACGCGAAAGTCCAGCGTCTCGAAGGCATCCTCGACCGCCACCGCCGCGACCGCGTCATCGTGTTCGCGGCGTCGACGGACCTCGTCTACCGGCTCTCCGAGACGTTCCTCCTCCCCGCGATCACGCACGAGACGGGCGCCAGCGAGCGCCGAACCATTCTGGAGAAGTTCCGGAGCGGTGAGTATTCGCGGGTCGTCACGGCGAACGTCCTCGACGAGGGCGTGGACGTGCCGGACGCGAACGTCGCGGTGGTGTTCGCGGGCAGCGGCAGCGAGCGCGAGTTCACGCAGCGGCTCGGGCGCGTGCTCCGACCGAAGGAGGACGGCGGGCGCGCGCTGCTGTACGAGCTCGTGAGCGCCGACACCGCAGAAGAACGGGTCGCCGACCGCCGCCGCTAGTCCTCGACGAGGTCCGTGTTCCAACTGGCGTTCGTGACGTCGTCGTAGGCGACGTCGTACTCGACGCGGACGACCGTCGTCTCGTTCGGGCCGAGGGTGACCTCTCGGACGCGCGTGTAGGCCTCGTCGTCGAACTCCGTGTTGACGTACAGCGTCCCCGACGCCTCGCGGCCGGAGGGGTTGCTGACGGTGACGACGACCACGACGTTGCCATTCTCGCCTTCCTCGTACGTGGAGTCGGCGACCGTCAACCCCGCCTCGCTATCGCCGCTTCGCAGGCAGCCCGCGAGCGGGAGGGCGACGCTCGCGACGGCCGTCCGTCGGAGCAGCGTCCGCCGGTTCATACGTCTCGGTCCGGGCGTACCGGCAAGAATCTTCTGTATCCTTTTGTGCGTGCGCCGCCAACCGCCGAGCGTGCTGACGAAAGACCTCCTGCGAGTGTCCCGGGCGGGCGGCGGCTACCAGCCGCAGTTCGCGAGCGAGGACGACGAGGCGCTCGCCGCGCGCGTGCTCGGGACCTTCCAGGGCCACGTCGGCGAGGAGCGTGCGGACCTCCGCGAGTCGCTGACGGACCTGGAGCAGGAGGCACGCGACTTCAAACTCGTGCGCGGGCTCGCGCACCTCGTCGAGCGCGACGCGGCCTTCGAGGTGCAGTCCGCAGTCGACCCGCGGTCGGCGCGCCGCGCAGCGTTCACCGCCGCCGAGGACGTGGGCGTCGTCGACGCCGACGAGCGCGAGCGCGCGCTCTCCGCGGCAGCCGACGGCTTCCCGGGCGACGTAACCTCTGACGAACTCGCGGCCTCGCTGTACGCCGACCGCGAGACTCGGGAAGTGTTGACGGAGGTCGCCTCACGCTGGACGCCCGCGTCGCTGGTCGCCCAGTACAACCTCTCGCTCGCGCAGACCGCGCTGTTCGACGCGACCGAACTCCGGGTGCGCTCCTCGGACCCGCGCCGGCTCGTCTCCGCGGTGAAGCGCCTCGGCTTGCTGTACGAGGTGATCCCCGTCGAGGACGGCGAGGGCCGCGAAGTCGTGCTCACCGGCCCGGACGCGCTGTTCCAGCGTTCGCGGCGGTACGGCACGCGGTTCGCGCGCGTCCTCCGGACGGTCACGAAAGGCGACGACTGGGAAGTCGAAGCCACAATTGAGGACCGTGGCCGGGAGCGCCTGCTCGAACTCTCCACGGGCGACCTCGACGTGCCGGACGCCGACCCCGTCACGGACGTGGAGTACGACAGCGGCGTCGAGCGCGAGTTCGCCGCGCGCTTCCAATCGCTGGATTTGGACTGGGAGCTCGTTCGCGAGCCGGACGTGCTCGCGGCCGGCGACCGCCTGATGGTGCCGGACTTCGCGTTCGATTACGCGTTCGGCGACGAGCGCGTCTACTTCGAAATCATGGGCTTTTGGACGCCCGAGTACGTCGAGAAGAAGCTCTCCCAACTGGACGCCACCGACGAGACGCTGCTGGTCGCCGTGGACGCCAGTCTCGGCGTCGGCGAGGACATCCAGTCCCGCGACCACCGCGTCGTCGAGTACACGGGCTCCGTGCGCGTGAAGGACGTCGTGGACGCACTCCGCGACCTCGAAGCCGACCTCGTCGCCGAGTCGGCGGCCGCGCTCCCGGACGAACTCGCGCCCGACGCGGACGCAATCACGCTCGCGGACCTCGCGGCGTCCCGCAGCGTCAGCGAGGCCGCCATCGAGGACGTGCACTTCCCCGAGCACGAACTCGTGGGACGCACGCTCGTCCGACCCGACGTGTTGGACGACGTGGCTGCGGAGCTAGCGGCAGGGATGTCGCGGGCTGACGCCGAGACTGTCGCAGCGGATTACGGCGTGGCCGACGCGAGCGCGCTGTTCTCCCGGCTCGGCTACCGCGTCGAGTGGGACGGATTGAGTGGTGGGACGCTGCGCGAGAAATAAGCCACTTAGGTTATATTTACGAACATAACTCCTATACGTTATTAGTGGGTACGTCGTGTTGATGACGACCCGGTACGTCCTCCTCGGCGACGTTGTCTCCTCTCGGGAGATAGACGACCGTGCGGAGTTTGGAGCGCGGCTCCGCGAGGCCTGCCGGACGGTGGCCGAGCAGCACGAGAACGCGTTCGACGCACCGCTCGAACCGCTCAAGGGAATCGACGAGATTGGCGGGGTTCTCACCACCGTCGAACCGCTGTACGACGTCCTCGACACGCTTCACGCTGCGCTCCACCCACACGAACTCAGAGTCGCCGTCGCTAAAGGTGTCGTCGACGTCGGCCTCGACTCTGGAGACGTCTCACAGATGGACGGGCCCGCGTTCCACCGGGCGGACGACCTCCTCTCGGAACTCGAACGTGGAGCACTTCGGTTCACGTTCGACTTCCAGATGGAGTCACTCGATACGGCAGTTGCCGACGAGGTGAATCTCTTGTTCGCGTCCAAGCGTCGCTGGACGGACCGCGAGCGGGAAGTCGTCGAGAGCTATCTGGAGACGGGTTCGCAAGCTGAGACAGCCAACGCACTCGACATCTCACAGGCAGCGGTCTCTCAGGCCCTCTCACGCGCATCGTGGCCGACCGTCCGTGAAATTGAAACCAGATTACGAACCACCCTGCAAACAGTATGAGCGCGCTCCCGTTCGTTCCGACCGCGGAACGACTCCTCGTCGTGGTTGCCAGCTACGCATTCCTGTTAGCGACGAGCGGGTTCGTCGTCACACGGTCACTTCGTACTGTCCCGTCGGACGACGACGTTCCGACTGGTCGCGAGCGCGCCGTCGGGGTTCTCGTCGGGAAGTGTGAAAACGTGCTAACGCTCACGTTCGTCCTCGCTGGCGCGTACACCGCGCTTGCTGTCGTGTTCGCCGCGAAAGGAATCGTTCGGAAAGACGACATCGAGAAGAACAGCCTGTTCTACCTGGCCGGGACGCTGGTCAACCTCACGTACTCCGTGCTCGTCGGACTCGCGGCTGCAGTTCTCGTCACCGTCCTCTGAACTACAGGTCCCGGCGATGCCCCTTCGGTACCATCGACTTGAGGTCGCCGTACGTGTAGAGGCCGACGCCGATGGGTTCGACACCGCCGGCGAGTTCGTGAGCGACGACGAGATAGCCCCAGTCGCCGCCCCACTCGATTTCCTGCTCCTCGCCCGCGATGAAGCGCTTCGCGCGCTCGTCGCCGAGCACGATGACGTTCTGTTCGGCGTCGCGGCCGAACCGCTGGACGGCGTCGGTCGTGGGCTTCCAGTGCTCCTGCCGCGTGCGCAGGATTTTCAGGCCGAGCGCTTCGACGGGCACCGGCTCCCCGGGGTCGTAGGGGAGCGCCCAGACCTTCCCCTTGCCCTTCTCCCAGAACGTGTACTCGTCGAAGGTGTCCTCGGGGACGGCGAACCGGTCGACCCACCAGTTCACGACGGCCTCGCGAGACGGCCGACCTTTGACCGTCCGGTCGGCGTCCGTCTCGGGGAGGCGGTCGAACTGGCCGCTTCTGTTCCGGCGGAAGTGGTCGACACCGCTGTCACCACCGCTGTCGCTCTCGCTGGAACCGCGGTCGTCGTCAGTCACGCCGTCACCTCCAGTTTCGCGGCGAAGAACCCTCCCGTGTCGTTCTGGTGGGGGTAGTAGCGGCGCGTCTTCGTCAGCGAGTCGTCGTACGTCTCGTCGTTCCACTCCGTGATTCCGGGCGAGGATTCGAGGCCGGTGTCGAACTCGACGAGCCGACAGTCGCCGTCGGAGAGGGCGCTGTCGACGACGGCCTCGTTCTCTTCGGGGGCGAACGTGCACGTGGAGTACACCACGGTCCCGCCCTCGCGAGTGAGTTCGATGGCGCGTTCGAGGATGTCCGACTGGAGCGCACCGAGATTCCGGCTGGCACTCGCCCCCGCGCCGTCGAGGGCGTCGGCGTTCTTGCGGACGGTGCCCTCGCAGGTGCAGGGCGCGTCGACGAGCGCGCGGTCGAAGGCGTCGACGTTCGGGAACGCGTCGAGCGTCGCGCGGCGAGCGTCCGTGTTCGTCACCGCCGCGCACGTGACGCCGAGGCGGTCGCAGTTCCCGCGCAGCGCGGAGAGGCGGCCGAGGTTGTCGTCGTTCGCGACGACCAGACCCTCGTCGTTCATCTCTGCCGCGATCTGGGTGGTCTTCCCGCCGGGCGCGGCACACGAGTCCCAAACGACCTCCCCCGGTTGCGGATCGAGAATCGCGGGCGGCACGGCCGACACTTCCTCCTGGCCGTGAATCCAGCCGTGGACGTAGGGCCACGTGTTCCCCGGTTTGCCGGTGGCGACGCCCAGCACGTCGCTGTTCCAGTCGCGGCCGTAGACGTCGACGCCCTCGGCTTCGAGGGCGTCGACCACGCGGTCCCGGGTCGCCTTGATCGAGTTGACCCGGACCGTCGTGGGGAGGTGGCGTTCGCAGGCGTCGAGGAACGCGTCGAAGTCGTCGACGAGCGGTTCGTATCGCGAGAGCGCGTCCATTACCCCGGTGATACGCCCGACGGGCGCTTGTGGGTTACGCTCGCCGGCGGCGCCGGCCGCACTCCTCGCGCGCCGCCCCCGCCTTTAAGCCGTCTCCGGGAGTCGGTTCGCGCATGGCGAGCATTCGCACCAAAACGGAGTTCGACCTCGAAAATCCGACGCTCGTCGAGGGGCTGCCGGGCGTCGGGCTCGTCGGCAAAATCGCCACCGACCACCTCGTCGACGCCTTCGAGATGGAGTACGTCGCGAGCGTGGACTGCCAGAACATCCCCCGCGTCTCCGTCTACGAGGAGGACGCGCGTGACGTCCTCCCGCCGGTCCGGCTGTACGCCGACGAGTCCCGGGACCTGCTCGCGCTCCAGTCGGACGTACCGCTGGCCCGCGACACCGGCGGCGCGTTCGCGGACTGCATCACCGAGTGGCTCGCGGACAACGACGCCACGCCGCTGTACCTCAGTGGCCTCCCGATGCAGAACCTCGACCCCTCGAACGTCCCCGACGTGTTCGGCATCGCCACCGGTGACGCCGCGTCCCGTCTCGACGCCAACGACATCGGGACGCCACCCGAACGCGGCCTCGTCAGCGGTCCGACGGGTGCGCTCATCAACCGCGCGGCCGAGAGCGACATCGACGCCATCGGACTCGTCGTCGAGTCCGACCCGCAGTTCCCCGACCCCGCGGCGTCCAAGCGCCTCCTCGACGAAGCTGTCGACCCGCTCGCCGACGTCGACGTCCCCACCGAGGAGCTCGTCGAGGAGGCCGAGCAGATTCGCGAACAGAAAAAGCGCCTCGCCGAGCGCATGCAGGAAGCCGAGGAGGAGGAGTCCACGCAAGCGCGCCCGATGCGGATGTTCCAGTAGCGTCGCGGCGGCTCCGAGTCTCGGCCGACGTGCGGGTAGCCCGACTCGCGTGGCGTCGTTCGACAGAAATGCACCGACCGGGAGTCTCGCGAGCACAGCGAGCGAGACATCGGTCGGAAACGACCGGCGGGAGTGCACCGACCGGGAGTGAGCAGTCCGAAAGACTGCGAACATCGAAAGACGCCACGCGTCTTTCGGGATTTGAACCGTTGTGAGACGTTCCTGCTCGCTACGCTTCGCGGGCTGCGACTCACAGGGTTCAGAATCCCTGTGCATTTCGTCTCACTCCGTTCGACAGAAATGCACCGACCGGGATTTGAACCCGGGCCATGAGCTTGGAAGGCTCAGGTCCTAGCCACTAGACCATCGGTGCGCTGCGCTTCGCTTGCGCGCCGTGGCTCGCAAAACATTCGGTTTTGCTCACCATCGGTGCTCGTTCCACTCGCACCGCGCATCGGCGAAATCCGTTCGCCTCAACATCGGTGCTCACGTGCCAGTTCCTCCCGGTCGCTTAAGGGCGTTACTCTTCGCCGTGGACGACGCCGTAGCAGTTCCCGCTGGCAGTGAACGTTTCGGCGACGGCGAGCGAGCTGGCCGCGAGGTCCGCGCGGAACTCCTCGGGGCTGTAGACGTGGTAGAAGCGCGGGACCGTCTCGCCGCCGGGGAGCGTCCAGTCGACGGTGGTGTCGAATCCCTCCACGCTGATCTCACTGCCTTCGGCCGTTCGACTTTCCGAGGGGTTTCGCGCCTCGCGGTCGAATTTGTCGTGGGTGGTGCTCCACGCGCTCACGAGGGCGTCGCCGTCGGCGGTGAGCACGCGCGCGAGTTCGTCGAGGCTGGCGACGCGGGCGTCCCGGTCGGGGAGGTGGTGGATGGTCGCGATGTACACTGCCAGGTCCGCGACATCCGCGGCGAGCGGGAGGCGTTCGGCGTCGCCGGCGACGAGGGCCGCGTCGAAATCGTGGTCGGCGGCGCGCTCGCGAGCTTCGTCGAGGAGGCCGCGGCTGGCGTCCACGCCGACTGCGCGGTCGGCGCATTCCGCGAGTAGTTCGGTGTGGCGGCCGTTCCCGCAGCCGACGTCGACGGCGACGCTGCCGGTGCGGTCGGCGAGGAACGTCTCGATTTCCGGCCACGGGTACTCGCGGGTCTTCGAGAAGTGCTCGGCGATGCGGTCGTAGGTGTGGTGGATGTCAGTAGTGTCAGTCACGAGAGTCACCCGAGGAGGACGAACGTACCGTACGCGAGCGCGAGCATTACAGTGGCGTGTTTCGCGCCCGCCTTCACGCTTCCCTGTCCCATTTGCCCGGCGACGAGCCCCGAGCAGACCGCCTGCACGAGCCCCGTGTGGAAGAAAACGAGGCTGTACGCGTCCTTCGTGGCTTGCGTGAGTTGGGCCGTCCGCGAGAACGCGCCCGAGCCACCCCCACCGGGGAGCTGGTCGGTGGATGCGGTGGCGTCCACGACCGGGATGTTCGGGATGAAGATGACGTCGAGCGCGACGATGATGGCGAAGAAGACGAAAAAGGAGATGTAGATGACGACGAGGTACGTCAGCAGTTCGCTGCGGCGGTCGCGTTCGAGCCGCCGGGTCGCCTTCGCTTCGTTGGCGGCGATGCGCAGGACGGGGCCGAGGTCGCCGCTGGCCTGCATCGCGTTCGTCGTCAGCGTCACGACGCGGGAGATGGCGGGGGTGTCCGTGCGGTCGCGGAAACGGCCGAACGCGTGCTCGACGCGTGCGCCCCACTGCACGTCCGCCCACGTGCGTTCGAGTTCCGTGGTGAGCGCGCCGAGGTCGCTGCCGACGACGCGCCCGAGGCTCTGGACGACCGGCATCCCGACCTCGTTCGTGGACGCGAACCGGTCGAGGAAGTCCGGGACGCCCGCCTCGACGGCTTTCACGCGGCCTCGGTGGAGTTCGTATGCGATCGTGAACGTCCCGAGCACGAACAGCGTCGCGTGGACGAGCGGGTCGTCGTACGCCGTGAGGTCGGTGACGCCAGCCGACGCGAACGGCCACCACCGGACGACGAGGTAGAGCCCGGCGAGTGGCGTCGTCGCGTACAACAGCATGGTCGGGGATTCGCGGACGACCGACAGCGGGTTGCGCAGCCGGTAGAGTATCGGCCGCAGCGTCTCGTAGACGTCGAGGCGCTGGCGATTGAGCTCCGTCTCCGTCGCCGTGCCCGCGGTCTCCCCACCGTCCGTGCGCGCCGCCGACCGCCGCGGGATGGACTGGAAGCGCGTGGCAGCCGCCGACGCTTCCTCGCCGGTGACCGTGCCGCCGGTCGCGGTCTCGGTGATGCTGTCGAGGTAGACCACGAACCCGAGCGTCGCCATCGGAATCAGCAGGTACGCGGTGAACTGCAGGAACGTCAGCGTGTCTCCGAGCGTGAGACCGACGACGACGAGGATGGTGATGAGGAACAGCGGGCCGGCGACCAGCAGCGTGACGTAGGCCTCCGCCAGCGTCGCGAGCAGTTCGAGGAACTGCGCCTGCTGGGCTTCGGCTTCCTCCGCGTAGTAGTCGTACTGGCGCTCGAGGAACCCCGGGAGGTTGCGGCCGCTCTGGAGGACGCTCGTGAGGTTCTCCGCGAACTCCGAGAGTTCCTCGCTCGGCGTGCGCTGACCGAGCCGGCCGAGCGCGCGCAGGATGTCCGCACCGTACATGTCGACGTCCTTGACGACGATGGCCATCTCCTCGGCGCTCTCCCCGTAGACGTCGCGGTTGCGCGCGAGAATCCGCAACACCTCGGGGAGCGCCATCCCGCTCCGCGAGAGCGCGTAGAGGAACGCGACCGTGCGCTCCATCGAGACGTCGATGCGGCGCTCGCGCTCGCCCGCCCGGTAGCTCGGCATCGACCACCGGAGCTGGTAGGCGGCGTACGCCGCCAGCACGCCCAGTGTCGCGCCCGAGGCGAGGAAGAGCACGAACAGTTCGCTCACCGCGAACCCGCCGACGCCGTCCACGAACAACCCCTGTACGGCTGCGGGGAACCGCGACTGGAGGCTCGCGGGGGCGCTCCCGAGGAACACGAGCACGCTCGCGACGAGGTAGACGCCGAGGATGCTGCCCGCGAGCGCGCCGACCGTCGCGTAGAAGAACGTCCGCGCGGCGTACACGCGGTACGTCTGCGGGACGTGTGCGCCCTGCAGCGCGGCGACCTGCTCGGGGTTGGCTTCCCGGCGGCGACGCGCGAGCCCGCCGAACGCCGCCAGCGACACCCGAGAGACGAAGCGGTCTATCGGACGGGCGACCGGCGCGGCCGCGAGCGCGAACAGGACGCCGAGCACTGCGACCAGCGGCGCGAAGACCAGTGGCGACGCCATACTACTCGGCGACACCCGGCGCGTTCACGACGACGTCCTCGTCGAATTCGGCCTGGACGCGGTCGACGACGCGCTGCGGGTCGGCGTAGTACTCGTTGATGACGGCCGTGAACTGCCGGTAGTCCGTGACGTCCTGCTCGGTGAGGTACCGGAGGACGCGCTTGCGGTTCCGGAGTTCGCGCAGCAGTTCGCCCCGCGACCAGCCGCGCTCGTCCCGAATCTCGTCGAGCACCACCGAGTCGCGCTGCTCGAAATCGTCGTCAGTGGGGTTCCACTCGAACGCCGTCGAGTAGTCGAGGTCGCCGGTGCGCTGGTCGATGCCCTCGATTTCCGCGATAACGCGGTTCCGGCGCACGCGCTCGCCGCCGACGTGCGTGAGCGTCTGCACGCAGAGGATGTCGAGGCTCTGAATCATCGCCCGCGGGACGTTGATGGGCTCGTTCTCCAGGCGGTTGATGACCGTCTGCACGCTGTCGGCGTGCATCGTCGAGTACGTCGTGTGGCCGGTGTTCATCGCCTGGAACAGCGTGATCGCCTCGTCGCCGCGCACCTCGCCGACGATGATGTACTCGGGGCGGTGGCGCAGCGCCGAGCGCAGCAGGTCGTACATCGTGACGTCCTCGCCCTCGCCGATGGACTCTCTGGTGACCGAGGAGAGCCAGTTCTCGTGAAACAGCGTCAGTTCGCGGGTGTCCTCGATGGTGAGCACCTTCGAGCGCGGCGGCACGAACATCGAGATGGCGTTCATCGACGTCGTCTTCCCGGAGGCGGTGCCGCCCGCGAACAGCAGGCTCTTGTTGGACTCGATGGCGAGCCAGAGGTACGCCATCTGGTCGAGGTCGAACGTGTTGTAGTCGACGAGCGTCGCGGGCGTGAACGGGTCCTCGCTGTACTTCCGAATCGTGAACGCCGACCCGCGCGGCGTGACTTCCTCGCCGAGCGCGAGCTCCGCGCGGGAGCCGTCCGGGAGCGTGGTCTCCGTCACGGGGTCGCCGATGGAGATGTGGCGGCCGGACTGCTGGGCGAGGCGCACGACGAACCCGTCGAGTTCCTCCTGCTCGTAGGAGACGTTCGTCTCCACGTCCGTGTACTGGTCGTGGTAGACGAACAGCGGGACGCCGTAGCCGTCGCAGGAGATGTCCTCGATGTGGGGGTCGCGCATCAGCGGGTCGAGCTTCTCGAACCCCTCGAAGGCGCGGTGAAGGTAGTAGAACAGCCGGTAGAACGCGTTCGGACCGACGTCGATTCCGTACTCCTCGACGAGCCGCTTCATCTGCCGCTTCAGGACGGCTTCGGGGTCGTCGGGCTCGTACTCGGCGTCGTAGATGAGCGCGTCCCGGATGTCGTCGTACAGCGTCTCCAACAGCTCCTGCTCGAAGTCGTCGAGCGCTGGTTCGACGACGTGGTAGCGGTACTCGTCGTTCTCGGCGTCGTGGCCGACGTAGACGAACGCGTACGGCGCGTGCACCCAGTAGCGGTCGACCTCCTCGTAGCCGTCGAGGCCGTCGAAGTCGACCAGCGGCCCGTGGGCGGCGGGGTCGTACTCGACGAGTTCGACCGTGGACCCGCGGACGACGTCGACGACGCGCTCGGCGCGCTGTCGGACGGCTTCGAGTTGCCGGTCGATGTCCGCGAGGAAGTCGTTGGGCATCGATTACTACCTCCACGTTCGCCCGCGTCACCTTAAAGGCTGGCTGCCGGACCGCCGCCGGGCTACACGACGCCGTTCGCGAGGCGCTCGCCCTCGGCGATGCGGCGGACGTTCTCGCGGACGAGCGCCGCCATTCTCCGGGGGTAGTCGCGGGTCGCCGCGGCCGCGTGCGGCGTCACGACCACTTCGTCCATCTCCCACAGCGGCGAGTCCTCGGGCAGCGGCTCCGTCTCGAAGACGTCGAGCGCCGCGCCCGCGAGGTCGTCGGCTTCCAGCGCGTCCACGAGCGCGTCCTGGTCGACGACCGGGCCGCGCGCGACGTTCACGAGCACCGCATCGTCGCGCATCGCGTCGAGTTCGGCTTCGCCAATCATGCCCGCCGTATCGTCGGTGAGCGGCACCGCGAGCGCGACGAACTTCGCGTCCGCGATGGCCTCGTGGAGGTCCGGGCTCGGGTAGACGGTGTCGACGTGGTCGACGGGCGTCGGCGTGCGCTTGACGCCGACGACGTCCATCCCGAGCGCGTCCGCCCGCGCCGCGATGCCCTGGCCGAGCGTGCCGAGGCCGACGACACAGAGCGAGGAGCCGGCGAGCGTGAACGGTTCGTCCCACGCTGGCCACTCCCAGTGCTTCTCAGCCTGCTGGTCGCGGTACGCGTGGAGCCGGCGCGCGAACGAGAGCATGTAGCCGGCGACGGTCTCGCCGACGCTGTCGCCGTGCGTGCCCGTGCTGTTCGTGAGCCGGATGCCCGCGGCTTCCAGGTCGTCGAACGGGAACCGGTCGACGCCCGACTGCACGGAGTGAATCCACTCCAAGTCGGCGTCGAGGAAGGCGTCGTCGTACGCGAACGTCACGAGCGCGTCGACGTCGTCGAGGTCGTCGGACGTGACCACGGTCACTTCGGGGTCGACGTCGGCGAGTTCGTCGACCAGCACTGTCGGCGGGAACAGAGTCTCCACGGACGCGTGAATCCCGATGCGCGTTACCATGTCGGGGGGTTGCTCACCCGGCCTCTACAGTTTGTCGATGCCCGTGGTAATTCACCGCGTCGCGATGTACGAGATGGTGAAGAGGACCACTGCCGCCGTCGCCACGTTCACGAGCGTGAACGCCATCGCGCCGATGAACTCCAGCCCGCCCACGACGACGAGCGCGAACAGCGCCGACAGCACCGCGTTGATTCCCTGCGCGACCCACGGGCTCCCCTCGGAGCGCTCCGCCGCCTCGCTGAACCCCACCTCGTCTCGCTCGCCGCGGTCGTCTTCGCTCATACGTCGAATCGCGGGGGTGGCGCACTTAGCTCTTGGCCGGCGGAACCCGGGAACTAAGGCAGTCGAATGCTATGATTAGACATGGGCATCGTCAACAAGGTTTCGGCCGCGCTGTCGGGGAGCGCGGGGTCGGGGGCGGACGACGTGGAAGTCGACGCCTCGCGGGGTGCGTACTGGTGTGACGACTGCAGCGTCCGCGTGCGGGACGTAACTATCGAGGACGAGGGACTGGACCGCGACGAGGCAGGCACGCCGCTGTGTCCGGACTGTGGCGACCCGATGCGATTCGAGCGCACGTACGCCGACGGCTGCGCCTGCTGACTACTGGGTCGCGGGCTCGGGCTCCCGCAGCACGACCTCCGCCTCGTTCTCCGTGCCGAACGGACCGTCCGGGAGCGGCGCCACATTCTCCCACTCTTCGTCCGTGACGAGCGCGTCGTCGAGCCGCTCCCGGAGCGCTGCCTCCTCGACGTCCGTCCCGATGACGACGAACTCCGTCCGGCGGTCGCCGTGCTCGTCGTCCCACTCCAGGCTCGGGCGGTTCGACCGGTAGAGGTCCTGTTCGACCTCGGGCAGCGACGCAATCCACGGGCCGCGCGCGGTCACGCGCACCGACGGCCCGGCCTGTCCGACGGTCTGCCGGAGGTCGTTGCCCGCGACCCACAGCGTCCCCTTCGAGCGCACGACGCCGTCTGGGAGTGTTCGTAGGACTTCAGCGACTCGCTCGGGGTGGAACGGCCGCCGTGCCCGGTACGTGAACGACGACACGCCGTACACCTCGTCGGGGTGGCGGTGGCCGTGGTGTTCGTCCTCGTCGTGGCCGTGGCCCTCGTGGTCGTCCGAGTCGAGCGCGCGCTTCCAGCCGGGGAGGTCGCCGACCTCGCTCTCGTCGAAGCGCTCGACGTCCAGCAGCCACGACGGGGCGACTTCCGAGAACGACGTGCGCACCGTGTCTGCGTCCGGCTGGAGCGCCGCCACCAGCGCCTCGGCTTCGTCGAGTTCGGCGTCCGTGCAGAGGTCGACCTTGTTGAGCACGACCGCGTTCGACACCTCGATTTGCTCCACGAGGAGGTCCGACAGCGGCCGGCCGTCCTCGTCGGTGCCGACACGCTCGGGCGTGCCGTCGCCGCCGAACGTGTCCACGAGCAGCCGACTGTCCACGACCGTCACGAGGCCGTTCACGCGATATTTCGCGGCGACCCGCGACTCGGTGGTGAACAGCCGCGCCACGGGCGCGGGCTCGGAGATGCCCGAGGATTCCACGACGAGGTGGTCGAAGTCGCGGTCGCCCGCGAGCCGCACCACCGCGGTTTCGAGGTCGTCCTGGAGTTCACAGCAGATGCAGCCGTTCGACAGCTCCGCGACGCCCTCGGCGACGTCTAATTCCGAGCCCTCCGCCACGAGGTCGGCGTCAATATTCACGTCGCCCATGTCGTTGACGAGCACGGCGACGTCGCGGTCGCCCGAATTGGCGAGCAAGTGATTCAGTAGTGTCGTCTTCCCGGCCCCGAGACTCCCCGACAGTATCGTCACCGGACTCCGTTCGCCCATGCGTGTGAGTACGTGCCAGTCGCCTTGAACCTCGTGCTTCTCGGGGCCGCTCGCCGGGCAGTGTTCAGATAAGCAGACGAAAGTAGCGGAGACGACGTTGCCTTTTGAAAGCCCTCGGCAGTCTCGACTCCCGCGGCTCGCTGCGCGCGTTCGCTCCCGCTGGTCGCTCACGTGCTTACTTCGCCGGGGTTCGTCGAGACCACCTCGCCCTTTCAATCCGCCGGAAATCTCCGATTTCCGAGGCCTCGGGAGAGCGTTGCTCTCCCGGCGACCACCAGGGAATCGGCTGATTCGACGGCTGAAGCTGCAGTCAGACCAATCCTTATCTGAACACCACCGCTCGCCGGCGGACGACCGCGACAGCTTTTACCGCGCGAGGCCGTACCACCGATACGATGAACGTCGCCGAGCGGATCGCGGCCTACCGGGAAGTCGTCGAGGAGTGGCTGCGCGGCCTCTACCACGGCATGATTTCCCACCCGGCGTACGAGAAAATCGAGAAGGAAGCCGAGGACATCGAGGACGCGTTCCTGCTGGCCTGTTTCCCGGACGCCTTCGGCATTCCCTCGCCGGTCTCGTACTACACTGCCGAGATTCTACCGTACATCGAGGACGAGTTCGAGGCGTGGGAGCGACGCCTCTGGGACCGCCAGACGATGCTCGAACGCAAGGGCCAACAGTACCACTTCTGATGACCGCGACACCACCACGCCGACCGCTCGCACAGCGACCGACCGACAGCCCGACCCCGGAGGGGACACGGTGAAGCCGTTCGTCTTCTTCGGCGGGAAGGGCGGCGTCGGCAAGACGACCGTCTCGTGTGCGTACGCGCAGAAGTGCGCGGACGCGGGCGTCGAAACCCTCGTCGTCTCCACGGACCCCGCCCACTCCGTCTCGGACGTCTTCGACCAGCAGTTCGGTGACGCCCCCGAATCGGTCGAGGGCATCGATGGGCTCTCCGCGCTCGAAATCGACCCCGACGAGGAGGTCACCGCGCACCTCGACGACATCCGCAACCGGCTCTCCGACCAGGTGTCGGCGTCGATGGTCAACGAAATCAACAAACAACTGGAGATGGCCCACCAGACGCCGGGTGCGTACGAGTCCGCGCTGTTCGACCGCTTCGTCGAGGTGATGCGGAACAGCGACCCCTACGACCGCGTCGTCTTCGACACCGCGCCCACCGGGTCGACGCTGCGGCTGCTCGGCCTCCCCGAGTTCCTCGAATCGTGGGTCGAGCGCCTGATGCACAAGCGCCGGCAGAGCATCGACCTCTTCGAGAAGGCCGCGGTCGGCAACAACGAGCCGCGGCGCGTGATGGACGGCGATCCCGTGCTGGCGCGCCTCCAGGAGCGCAAGGAGTTCTTCGAGTTCGCGGGCGGCGCGCTCCGCGAGGACGCCGCGTTCTTCCTCGTGTTGAACCCCGACCAGCTCTCCGTGAACGAGACCGAGCGCGCCATCGCGGACATGGACGACGAGGGGCTCGCGGTCCGGGGCCTCGTCGCGAACAAGCTCACGCCGTCGCCGGACGACGACGAGAACGGCCGCGGCGCCCGCTACCTCCAGGACCGCGTCGAGACCGAGCGCGAGCGCCTCGCCCACGTCCGGGAGTCGCTCTCCCCGCCGCTGCTCGCGGAGATTCAGTCCCGCACCCGCGAAGTGAAGGGCGACCTCCTCACTGAGGTCGCCGACGAACTCGACGTCGAGGTCGCCGTCGAGGAACCCGCGTTCGTCTGACCGGCCGGTCTCACAGTGGTGACAGCCCGGTGCCCTCGGCTTTAGCCGTGGGAGGAAGCGCGTCCGCTCGGTGACCCAACCACCGGCTACGGCAGGACTGGCCCCCTCGTCCTTCAGAATCCTTTTGAATCACTATATCTGCGTATGATGTATGGAGAAGCGCCGCACTGTCCCCGTCAAACTTGACGTGGGCAGTGATGCTGGCGCGCTTCTCCGCGACACTATTGCTGAGTTCCTGTCGGCCGCTAACTACGTCACCGACCACGCTTTCAACGGCGAGTTCGTCACCACCAGCAAGACCACACTCCACGACGACACCTACGACGACGTCCGCGAGGACACGGCATTACACGCAACCACGTCCAAGCCGCCCGAAACAAGGCCGCCGACGCCGCTAAAAGCATCCTCGCAAAGTGGAAACAGGGGAAAACAGCGTCGAAACCACGGTTCACGAGCCCACATCTCGTCTACGACCACCGCACCGCCACCTTCCACGACGAATACGTCTCTCTTGCCACCATCGACGGTCGAATTCAAGCCGACTACGTCCTGCCAGACGAAGGCCGGAATACTCCCCATTCAGAGTACTTCTTTGCCAACGAGTACGAAACAACCGGGGCGGAACTGCACTACCAGAACGACACCTGGATGCTCCACATCCACTGCAAACGCGAAATAGAGACGGATACGGCCGAGACAGTCACCGAGAACGGAACGGTTCTTGGGGTTGATCTCGGCGTGAACAACCTCGCCGTCACCAGCACGGGTACGTTCTGGACGGGTGATGAGTTCGACCACTGGCGGCGCGAATACGAAAACCGGCGTGGCGACCTCCAGCAGTGCGGCACACGGTGGGCACACGAGAACATCCAATCAGTCGGTCAGAAAGAGGAAGGGCGGTTCAAGCAGGCACTGCATCGGATCAGCAACGAACTGGTTGCTGAAGCTCGCCAGAACGGGTGTTCGGTCATCGCATTCGAGGACTTGACTGACATTCGCGAGCGGACTGGGGCGTCGTGGGGGCACAAATGGGCGTTCAAGCGCCTCCACGAGTACGTCCAGTATAAAGCCGCAGAAGACGGCATCACCGTCAAGCAGGTAGAGCCAGCAAATACGAGTCGGCGGTGCTCACACTGTGGGTTCACGCACCCAGACAACCGGAATAGTGAGGCCTTTGAGTGCTTGAAGTGTGGGTACGAGAATCACGCTGACTACAACGCTGCGAAAAATATTGGATTGCGGTATCTCCGCCGGACCCAAACTGGCTCTGGTGGAGGCGCACCTGTAGGCGTGCGCTTGAACAGCGGGATGATGAACGAGAACGGAGGGTATGAACCTCCTGCCGAGGAGTCGGCCAGATCGGGAGTCCATGCTGAAAGCCCACCGATTTAGCGGTGGGTTAGCTTACTAAGAGGCGAACGTTTAAGTGGACGTTCGGTAATCAGTGTCACGAAGGTACGTTACAAATGACACAGGTAATATGGATTGTGGCAGCGGTCTTGGTCACGTTCTCGGTGGGGTACGTGGGGTACTCGAAGTACCTCTCCCGATTCGTCGACCTCGACAACTCACGTGACACGCCCGCCCACAAGTACGAAGACGGCCAGGAGTACGTTCCGGCGAAGAAACCAGTACTGCTCGGACACCACTTCTCCAGCATCGCGGGCGGCGCGCCCATCGTCGGCCCGATTACGGCCGGCGCTATCTGGGGATGGGTGCCCGCACTCGCGTGGGTCGCCGTCGGCAACCCGCTGATGGGGGCCGTCCACGACTTCATCTCGCTGTCCGGCTCGATGCGACACGAGGGGAAGTCCATCGGCTACATCATCGGCGAGTACGTCGGCGAACGCGGGAAGAACATGCTGCTGTGGTTCGCGTTCATCACCATCATCCTCGTCGTCGCGGTGTTCGCGCTCGTCGTGGGTATCGTGCTGAACGCGTACCCGTCGGCAGCGACCGCGAGCTTCGTGTACATCGCGCTCGCGGTGCTGTTCGGCGTCTACCTCTACCAGCTCGACGGCCCGTTCATCCCGGGGACCATCGTGTTCGTCGCCGGCGTGTTCGCGGGCGTCTGGCTCGGTATCCAGTACCCGTTCGCGTTCTTCGAGCTGGCAGGTGACGCAGCACACCCCGCGAGCACGTTCATCCTCTTCGAGGGAACGGGCTCGTGGGTGCCCGGTGCCGGCGCGCTCGGCGGCAACACCGCCGCCTGGGTGCCGGTGATTCTGCTGTACGCCGCGCTCGCCAGCGCGCTCCCGGTCTGGGTGCTGCTCCAGCCGCGCGACTACCTCTCGTCGTTCCTGCTGTACGCGGGTGTCGGCGGCGCGCTCGTCGCTATCGTCGTCGGCACGTTCCTCGGCACGTCCAGCCAGCCGCTGGTCATCTCCGAGAGCATCGAGCCGTTCACCGGCTTCCTCGGAGTCGAGAGCGTCTCGCCGTATCCGTTGTTCCCGCTGCTGTTCGTCACCATCGCGTGCGGGACCATCAGTGGCTTCCACTCGCTGGTCTCCTCCGGGACGACCGCCAAGCAGCTGAACAAGGAGAGCGACGCGCGCCTCATCGGCTACGGCGGCATGCTCGGTGAAGGCCTGCTCGCCGCAGTCGCGCTGTCCACGCTCGCCATCGCCGGCATCGCCTCGGACGCGGCCGCCGGCGGCATCGGCGGCGCGCTCCCGAACTTCGCTGCAGGTGGCGGCGTCATCCTCACGAGCCTCGGCATCCCCGCCAGCTACGGTGGGCCGTTCATGGCGCTCGTGCTCGTGAGCTTCCTGCTCACGTCCACCGACACGGCCGCGCGCCTCGGCCGCTACATGATGGAGGAAATCGTCGGGACGCAGGGCAGCGGCACGGACACCGGCTTCTCGGGCGGTATCGGTTCGTTCGCCCGCGGTCGGTACACGAACCCCGTCGTGCAGTGCGGTATCGCGTACGTGCTGGTCATCTCCGGCGAGTGGGCGACCCTCTGGGGCCTGTTCGGCGGCGCCAACCAGCTGCTCGCCGCGCTCGCGCTGCTCACCGGGACGGTGTGGCTCGCCAACTGGGACGAGTCCAAGCAGCTCGTCAGCACGGGCGTGCCGATGGCCATCATGGTCGTCATCACCGTCCTCGGGCTCTCGTGGCTGGCGTTCTACGAGAACCTCTACGTGAACCTGATTCAGGGCGGCGCGACCGGCCTCGGCGGTCAGGTTTCGGCGGCGGTTCAGATGGTGCTCGCGGTCGTGCTCATCTACCTCGCGCTGTCGCTGGTGCGCATCGGCTACGACAACATCTCCAGCGTGCGCGGTGGCCGCGAGCCCGCAGCGGAACCGAGCGACGACTAACCGACCGCTCCACGGTCCTTCTTTCCTGTCTCTCCCTCGAACCCCGCAGCGGCGGGTCCGGCGGTCGCTGCCGCCGCCTACGTCCAGAAGCGCTTCGCGAACTGCGAGAAGAAGCCTTCGCGCTCGCGCTCGACGTCGCCCCAGAGCGCGAACGCGTCCGCGACGTCCGCCTGCTCGCTTGCGACCGCGTCCTCGTCGTCGGGCGCGACCACAACAAGATTCACCTCGTAGTGGCCGTAGTAGCCGTACTTCAGGAGCGTGCGGTCCCGGAACCCCTCGACGAACGATGCGACGTCGTCGGGGAGTTTGTCGGCGACGAGCACGAACGTGAACTTCGTCTCGTAGTGCTCCTCGTCGGCGTCCACCCAGTCGTCGGCGAGGTCGTGGCCGAACGCGACCAGCGCTTCGAGATCCGCGACAGTCGGCCGGCCGGTCCGGCGCGCGAACACGTGCTCCTCGGTCTCGTGGTCGGCGTAGCTCAGCGCGGGGTGGAAGAACTGCTTCTGGTTGAGCACGCGCAACTCCCCGTACAGGTCGAAGCGCTCGCCGCGGACGGCGTCGTCGCGTTCGAGGTCGTAGCTGTACATCAGCCGGTCGCTGACGCGGTCGAAGTACTCGTCGTCCCACGTCGGCACGTTCTCCCGAATCTCGGCGGGGAGGTCGGCGGGCTCCGGGCTGTCGGCTTCAGTCATCCTCGCTGGGGTCGTACGCGACCGCGTCGTCGGGGGCCGGCGGCGCCCCCACCGCCAGCAGTTCGACGCGCTCCTCGGCGTCCTCGGGGTTGTGCGCGCGCTGCGGACTCTCCGGGCCGACCGTGAACAGGTGGCCCTCCGGCACCTCGTAGGTCTGTTCGGGGGTCTCCACGTACAGCGTGCCCGAGAGCACGAAGAACGCCTCCTCTTGGGTCTCGTGGTAGTGGTACGCCAGCGGCACCTGCTCGCCGGGGTCGGCGCGGAACAGGTTCATCGCCATCTCGTCGAGGTCGCCCGCGTCGGTCAGCGAGCGGTACTCGCACGGCCGTCCCTCCGGTACTTCGACGTCGTCGGGGTCGACGATTCGGTAACCCATGCCTGAAGATACCACACGCGGGTTAAAAGCTCGTCGCGTCCGCGCTCTGCGATAGTGTTCAGATTTGTATACAAACCTGATGGAGAAGACGTAGCCTTCTGAAAGCCCTCGGGCGTCTGCGCTGTCGGAAGACGTTCCGGCTCACTGCGTTCGCGGGCTGCGACTTCCGTTGTCACGCTTGCGGTGCTCGCGTAACTCCCGCGACTCGCTGTGCTCCTCAGTCGCTTTGCTCCCTGCGGTGCTTGCATCGTCCTCAGAACGCTACGCGTTCTGATGGGTGGTTCGAGAGGACGAAGTCCTCTCGTCATCCCGAGAGACGCCGTCGGCGTCTCTCGGTCGACTGCGGAAGACGCGACGCGTCTTCCGAACGTCGGGGTTCCCGCAGACGCCCTCGCCCTTTCAATCCGCCAGGGAAATCGGTTGATTCACTGGCTAGTTTCAGTAGTGTTCGGGCCTCCGCGGGCGGCAGAACTATGGCCGTTCGTGTGTGAGTAGTACGCATGGAAGAGAAGCAGCCGACCGAGGCGTGTGGCCGCTGCTCGATGACGACCGTCGTCGACGCGGTCGACGCTAACAGCGACGACCCGCCCCGCGACCCGTTCGTGGACGCGCGCATCGAAGTCGAGGAGTCCGCCGTGCGGCGCGTGTCGCCGGTCGCGTGGCTGCAGAACGCGACTGCACGGCTGAACGCCGCCGTCCAGCGGCTCACGTACGGCCAGTGACTGCACGCTGTCGGGGGCGTTACGTTCATTTCCCCGTCCGTCCTACTCACCCGTAGGGAATGCGCCGGGATTACTTCGAACTGGACGTCGCGAACGTCGACTGGGTCGACGAGGAGGGTGACCCCGAGAAGCCGAACGTCACCATCGAGTTCACGGGCGCAGCCGCGGAACTCGAAGACCGACTCACGGACCGGGACGGCGAACGCCTCGACGCCGAGGAGACGGACGCCACGTTCCGGTTGACCGACGACGTCGACGACCCGGACGCCGGGGGCGTCGTCGCCGTCACGAACCGCATCACCGGGGAGTTCGTCCTCGAACTCAACCAGGACGCCGACGACGTCCTGCAGTTCGTACGGGCGGCACGCCGGTACGGCGAGGCGACTGGCGACGACGGCCAGTACCGCGTCGAGATTCTCGTCGACGGCGAGCAACTGGTCGTCTACGAGAAGTCGACGTTCCTCGTCTACAGCGAGGACGGCGACCTGCTGCGCAGCCACAGTCTCATCCCGAGCGGCATCGAACTCTGATTCTCTCGGCCGGGAACAGCCGAACCTAAGTGAGCGCGGGCGCTCCCCCCGCGTATGAACCTCTTCGGCACGGCAGGGATTCGAGGGAACGCGGTCGCCGACGTGACCCCGGAGTTGGCGGTCGCGGTCGGGGCCGCGGCCGGCGCGGACGCTCGCGGCGACGACGAGGCGTTCGTGGTCGCCAGGGACGGCCGCGAGACGGGGCCGGCGCTAGCGGCGGCGATGAGCGCGGGCCTGCAGGCAGGCGGGATGCGCGTGCTGGACGCGGGCGTGCTGCCGACGCCGGCGCTGGCGTACGCCTCGCAGGGCCGCCGCGGCGTCCAGTTGACCGCGAGCCACAACCCGCCGGAGGACAACGGCATCAAACTGTTCGTGGACGGCTCCGAGTACGACCGCGAGCGCGAGCTCGCCATCGAGGACCGCGTGGAGAGCGACCCCGAGTACGCGTCGTGGGCGGAGTGGGGCGAGCCCGAGTCCATCGACGTGCTCCCGGACTACCGCGAGGCGGTCGCCGACTACGCCAGCGAGCACGGCGCGCCCCTCGACGGGCTGACGGTCGCCGTAGACTGCGGGAATGGCGTCGCGGGGCTGGCGACGCCGCAGGTGCTGCGGGAACTCGGCGCGCACGTCGTCACGCTGAACGCGAACGTCGACGGCCATTTCCCCGGTCGCCCGAGCAAACCGACGCCGGAGACCATCGGCGACCTGATGGAGTTCGTGGCGGACGGCGACGCTTCGTTTGGCATCGCGCACGACGGCGACGCCGACCGCATCGTCGTCGTGGACGGCGATGGCGAGGTCGTCCACGAGGACACCGTACTCGCGATTCTCGCGGAGCACTACACGCGCGCCAGCGACGCCGCCGACCCGGTCGTCGTCACGACGCCGAACGCCTCCGCGCGCATCGACGAGCGCGTCGGCGAAGCGGGCGGGCGCGTCGAACGCGTTCGCCTCGGCGCGCTCCACGAGGGCATCGCGTCGGCCCGCGCGGACGGCGGCGACGTCGTCTTCGCCGCGGAGCCGTGGAAGCACGTCCACACCGCGTTCGGCGGCTGGATAGACGGCGTCGCGTCGGCGGCCGTGCTCAGCCGGCTGGTCGCGGACGCGGCCGGCCTCGCGGCGCTGCGCGAGCCCGTGACCGAGCGCCCGTACCGGAAAGTCAGCGTCGAGTGCCCGGACGACGCCAAGGCGGCGGTGATGGCCCAACTTGCCGAGGACCTGCCCGCCGAGTTCCCGGACGCCGACGTCGACACGGAGTACGGCGTGCGCCTGGCGTTCCCGGACGCGTCGTGGACGCTCGTGCGGCCGAGCGGGACCGAGCCCTACGTTCGCGTGTACGCCGAGAGCGACGACGTGGACGACCTCGTGGAGTCGGTCGTTGCTGTCGTCGAGGACGCGGTCGCTGCGGCCTGACAACGCGCCCACGTTTTGCCGCTATCCCCCACAAACGACGGTTTTATCACCGCACGAATGCCTCCTTTGAGGCAAGTATGTCCAACTTCGACAGGCGGGAGTTCATCAAGGCCACAGCCGGCATCGGCACGGTCGGGCTCGCGGGGATGGCGGGCTGTACGGGCGGTCCTTCCGGCGGCGACGAGACGGAGACGACTACCGAGGAGTCCACGGGTACGACCGAGGACTCCGAGGGGACTACCACCGCGGAGTCGGACGTCACCAACGTCGGGATGGTGTACGCAACCGGCGGGCTCGGCGACGGGTCGTTCAACGACCAGGCTCAGTCCGGCATCGAGCAGGCCGCCGAGGACTTCAACGTCGACTTCAACGAGTCCCAGCCGGATTCGGTCTCCCAATTCAGCGACTACCAGCAGCAGTACGCCGGTTCGACGGACCCCAACTACGACCTCGTCTCCTGTATCGGGTTCCTCCAGGCTGACTCCCTCTCGGAGACGGCCGCGAACTACCCCGACCAGGACTTCCAGATCGTCGACGAGACCGTGGACGCCGACAACGTCGGCAGCTACGTGTTCCGCGAGCACGAGGGCTCGTACCTCGTCGGCGTGCTCGCCGGCCACCTGACCACGATGAGCTTCAGCGCGGGCGCGGGCTCGACGCAGTCGGACTCCACGAACGTCGGCTTCGTCGGCGGCCGCGAGAGCGACCTCATCCAGAAGTTCGAAGCCGGATTCGAGGCCGGTGTGAAGGCGACCAACGACGACATCGACGTCCAGACGTCGTACGTCGGGAGCTTCAACGACACCACCGCCGGCCAAGAGGCCGCACTCTCGATGTACAACTCCGGCAGTGACATCATCTTCCACGCCGCCGGAAACACGGGAACGGGCGTCCTCCAGGCCGCACAGGACGAGGGCCGCTTCGCCATCGGCGTCGACCGCGACCAGTCGGTCACGAAGGACAGCTACGCCGACGTCATCCTCGCGAGCATGGTCAAGCGCGTCGACACTGCGGTGTACAACGCCGTCGAAGCGACGATCAACGGCAACTTCGAAACCGGCACGACGACGACGCTCGGCCTCCAGGACGACGGCGTCGCCTGTGTCTACGGCCAGCAGCTCGAATCCGAGATTCCCGGCGACGTCAAGACGGCGGTCAGCGACGCCCGCCAGAGCATCATCGACGGCGAGACCTCCGTCCCCCAGGACCCCTCCAACGTCAACTGACGGGACCGACGTCGCTCACAATCACATTCTGCACGCAATGACGCAAACGGATACGGCCGTCCGACTCGAAGACATCACGAAACGATTCCCGGGCGTCGTCGCGAACGACAACGTCGACTTGCCCGTCGAGCGCGGCTCCGTGCACGCGCTGCTCGGCGAGAACGGCGCTGGGAAGACAACCCTGATGAACGTCCTCTACGGTCTCTACCAGCCGGACTCGGGCCGTATCGTCGTCGACGGCGAGGCACGCGACTTCGACTCCCCGCGGGACGCCATCGACGCCGGCATCGGGATGATTCACCAGCACTTCATGCTCGTGGACACGATGACGGTGGCGGAGAACATCGCGCTCGGCAACGAGCCCCGGAAGTGGGGCGGGCTCGCGGTCGACCGCGAGGCGGCGCGCCGCGACGTCGTCGAGCTCAGCGAGCGCTACGGGTTCGACGTCGACCCCGACAAGACCATCGCCGACGTCAGCGTCGGCGTCCAGCAGCGCGTCGAGATTCTGAAGGCGCTGTACCGCGGCGCGGACGTGCTCATCCTCGACGAGCCGACCGCCGTGCTCACGCCCCAGGAGGTCGAGGACCTCTTCGACGTCCTCGACGAGCTCACCGACCAGGGGAAGACGGTCATCTTCATCACGCACAAGCTCGGCGAGGCGATGCACGCCGCCGACGATGTCACCGTCCTCCGGGACGGGAAGAACGTCGGCACCGTCGACGCCGACGAGACCACCCGCGAGGAACTCGCAGAGCTGATGGTCGGCCGCGAGGTCGTCCTCGACGTCGAATCGACGCCGCCGTCCGTCGGCGAGACCGTCCTCGACGTGGACGCGCTCTCCGTGCTCGACGACCGCGAGGTGCCCGCCGTCACGGACGTCTCGTTCGTCGTCCGCGAGGGCGAAGTGTTCGGCATCGCCGGCGTGGATGGCAACGGGCAGGCCGAACTCGTGGAAGCAGTCACGGGCCTGCGCGACCCCGAAGCCGGGGCTGTCGAGTTCGACGGCCGCGACGTTACTGATGCCCCCCGCCGCGACCGCATCGACAGCGGCATGGCGTACATCCCCGAGGACCGTCAGGAGCGCGGGCTCGTGATGGACTTCGACCTCGTGGAGAACGGCATCCTCGGCAGCCAGCACGGCGCGCCGTTCGCGTCCGGCGGCACCATCGACTGGGACGCCTCCCGGACGCACGCCGAGGACATCGTCGAGGAGTACGACGTGCGGCCGCCGAACGCTGACACGGAAGCCGTCGCGCTCTCCGGCGGTAACCAGCAGAAATTCATCGTCGGCCGCGAGTTCGAGCGGGACCCGCGCCTCGTCGTCGCCACGCACCCGACGCGCGGCGTCGACATCGGCTCACAGGAGTTCATCCACGACCGCCTGCTCGAACTCCGCGACGAGGGCCGGGGCGTCCTGCTGGTCTCCTCGAAGCTCGACGAAGTGCAGGGGCTCTCGGACCGCCTCGCCGTCATGCACGACGGCGACGTGATGGCGGTCGTCGACCCCGACGACATCGACGAGGAAGAACTCGGCCTGCTGATGGCCGGCGAGTACCCCGAGGGGTACGAGCCACGCAGCGAGCGCGACGCTGAGGGGGTGGCGCAGTGAGTTTCTCCGAGCGCGCCCACAACCTGCTCGGGCGGCTCGTCCGCGCCTCCGCGTTCGAGCGCTTCCTCATCAGCACGTCCGCACTCCTGCTGTCGGTGTTCATCGGCGCGCTCATCATCCTCGGTGCCGGCCGGATGACCGACTGCGCCAGCGCCGCCTACACCATCGCTGTCCCCGGGAAGTTCGTCACGACCACGCTCCCGGGACTCGTACCCGGCGTCGTCAAGAGCGTCCTCCCCGGTGGCCTGTGGCCGTCGCAGGCCGTCTTCGCGATGGGGTTCTGTTACGACCCGTTCGCGGTGTACGACCTGCTGTTCCTCGGCGCGCTCGGGGACGTCCTCAGCAACCCGCTGAACAGCCAGTTCGCCACCACCATCGCCGAGACCACGATTCTGATGTTCACGGGCGTCGCCGTCGCGGTGGCGTTCCGCGCGGACATCTTCAACATCGGTGTGCAGGGCCAGCTCGTCGTCGGCGCGCTCACCACGGGCGTCGTGCTCACGTACGTCGCGCCGCCGTTGGCCGGCCTCGGCGTGCTCGCGACTATCGTGTTGCTCCCGCTGGGCCTCCTGCTCGGCGGCGTCGCGGGCGGCGCGTACGCGGCGGTCCCGGGTGCGCTGAAAGCGTACGCGGACGCCAACGAGGTCATCACCACTATCATGCTGAACTTCGTCGCGACGTCTATCGCGCTGTTCCTCGTCTCCCGCGAGAAGTACTTCAAGGACCCCGAGAGCTTCGCCAACCAGACGGTGAACCTCCCGGACGTCGCGCTGTTCCCGTCGTGGCTGTTCCGCGCCCGGGACGACGTCTCCCTGCTCGCGTTCGCGTTCGCGGTCGCCGTGCTCGTCGGCATCTGGTACCTGCTCCAGCACACGCCGTTCGGCTACGACCTCCGCACCAGCGGCCTCCAGCCGGACGCCGCCGAGTACGGGGGCGTCGACGCCGACCGCACCATCGTCTCCAGCATGACGCTGTCGGGCGCGCTCGCCGGCATCGGCGGCGCCGTCTACGTGCTGATGGTGCTGGGGAACTTCCAGACCGGCGTCCCGGACTACGGCTTCGACGGCATCACCGTCTCCATCCTCGCCGGAAACAACCCGCTCGGCGTCGGCCTCGCGGCGTTCCTCTTCGGCGTGCTCAAGAGCGGGTCCATCGTCGTGCAGGTCGGCTCGGACGTTCCGCCGACGCTGGTCGGCGTGCTCCGCGGACTCATCATCCTGTTCGTCGCGATGCCGGAGTTCTTCCGGATGATGGGCCAGAAATTCGGCTCGTTCGGCCAGCCCGGCGAGCCGGTTGCTACCGACGGCGATACCGGAGGTGGGAGCGATGAGTGACGACCACTGGATCGTCGAGACCGCTCGCAGCGCCGTCCTCGATGCCTACGACCGACTGTTCGTCGGGCGGAGCCCCCTCCAGCAGGCGGTCATCGGTATTGTGCTGCTGGCCGCCGTCGGCCTCGTCGCCGCCGGCGTCCTCGCGCCGCAGTCGGACGCCGGCCGCCTGTTCGCCGTGCTCACGGCCGACTCCACGCTCGCCGCGACGCTGCGGCTCTCGGTCCCCATCGCGTTCGCCGCGCTCGGCGGCATCTTCGCCGAGAAGAGCGGCGTCATCAACATCGGCCTCGAAGGCCTGCTCATCATCGCCGCGTTCGTCGGCATCTGGGCGACCGACGTGACCGGCAGCGTCTGGTACGGGCTGGTCGGCGGCGTCCTCGCGAGCACGCTGCTGGCGGGGCTGTTCGCCATCGTCTGCATCGAGTTCCGGGCCGACCAGATTATCGCCGGCCTCGCGGTCTGGCTCATCGCGCTCGGCCTCGCGCCGTTCCTCTCGTCGGTCATCTACGGCTCGAAGAACTCCACCAGCGTCGACACGTTCCCGACGCTGACGGACATGGGGATTCCGTTCGTCTCCGAGCTCGTCACGTGGGAACTCGGGTTCGTCGTCGACCTGCCGGTCGGCGGCGTCCTCGACCTCCAGTCGTCGCTAGTCGGCCTGCCGTTCTTCGGCGCGCTGTTCGACGCCAGCCCGCCCGTCTACCTGATGCTGCTGGCGGTCGCGCTGTCGTGGTACACGCTCCACCGCACCGCGTTCGGGCGCTGGGTCGAAGCCAGCGGCGAGAACCCGAAGGCGCTGGACACCGCGGGCGTGAACGTCCACCGCGTCCGGTACGCCGCCGTCCTGCTGTCGGGCGTGCTCGCGGGCGTCGGCGGCGCTGCGCTCGCGCTCGGCGTCGGCCAGTTCACGGGCAACGGCCCGACGATGGTCAACGGCAAGGGGTTCATCGCCATCGTGGCGTACCTCTTCGGGAACTACAACCCCGTGGGGGCGCTGGCTTCCACGATGCTGTTCGCGGGCCTCGACGCCACCCAGCTCACGCTGCAAGCCCGCGACGTCTTTCAGGTGCCCACGGAGCTCGTGCGCACCATCCCGTACGTCACCGTCATCGTCGTGCTCGCGCTGTTCGGCCGCACGCGCATCCCGTCGGCGGGCGGCGAGCACTACGAATCCGGCGAGGACGAGTAGGCCGAACGCGGCGGCTTTTTGTCGCGGCTCGCCGAACCCCGTCGTATGGACGACGACGAACTTCTCGCTGCCGCTCGCGACGCCCTGGCGGAAGCCTACGTGCCGTACTCCGAGTACCCGGTCGGCGCGGCAATCGAGACCGCCGACGGCGAGGTGTACGTCGGGACGAACGTCGAGAACGCGAACTTCTCGAACAGCCTCCACGCCGAGGAGGTCGCCGTCGGGTCGGCGGTCCGCGACGGCCACCGCGAGTTTGCGAAGGTCGTCGTCACCTCCGAAGCCCGGGACGCCGTCACGCCGTGTGGGATGTGCCGGCAGACGCTCGCGGAGTTCTGCGACGACGACGTACCCGTGCTCTGTGACACCGGCGACGGCTTCGAGCGCTACACCATCGGCGAACTCATCCCGGACACCATCACGCCAGAGATGCTCGGGCACTGAGCGGCGACCGCTCGACCGCTCCCGCTGCCGGAAACACGAAGACACTTTGCCCGTCGCCGGCGAAACCGGTGGCATGCCCGGCGACAGCGAGGACCCTAACGACGAGGTCCAGTATCACGTCGAACTCTCCCCGGGGGACGTCGCGGACGCGGTGTTGCTCCCCGGCAACCCCGAGCGCCTCGACAAAATCACGCCGCTGTGGGACGATCACGACGAGGTCGCCCACCACCGCGAGTACCGCACCGCCACCGGCAGCTACGACGGCACGCCCATCTCCGTGACTTCCACCGGCATCGGGTCGCCGTCGGCCGCCATCGCCGTCGAAGAACTCGCGCGCATCGGCGTGGACACGTTCATCCGCGTCGGCTCCTGTGGCGCGCTCCAGGCGGAGATGGAGCCCGGCGACCTCGTCATCACGCGCGGCGCGGTCCGCCAGGAGGGGACCAGCGACGAGTACGTCCGCGAGGACTACCCCGCGGTCGCGGACACCGAGGTCGTCTCCGCGCTCGTCGCCGCCGCCGAACGCCTCGGTCACGACTACCACGTCGGCCTCACGATGAGTTCGGACTCCTTCTACGCGGGCCAGGGCCGGCCCGGCTTCGAGGGGTTCGAGGCCGCCGGCAGCGACGACCTCATCCAAGAACTCAAGGACGCCAACGTCGCAAACGTCGAGATGGAGGCGTCGGCCATCCTCACGCTCGCGAACGTCTACGGCCTCCGCGCGGGCGCCGTCTGCTCGGTGTTCGCCAACCGCGAGACCGGCGAATTCCTCACCGAGGGCGAGTCCAACGCCGCCGAGACGGCGAGCCTCGCGGTCCACCTACTCGCGAAGATGGACCAGAAGAAAGCAGAAGCCGGCGTCGACCAGTGGCACGCCGGCATGAGCCTGGAGTAATCCTGCGAGCGCGCTGTTAGGGTGCGTACTCGGGGCACGCGCACCCGCTCGGCTTCCTCGACGTAGGCGTCGTGCCACGACGGGTCGTGCGGTTCGAGCGCGACGGCGTCGCGGGGGAGCCCGACCATCCGACTGTTACTCGTCGCCTCTCGCGTCGCCGGAGAGGAAGATGCTCTCTTTGCCGGCGTGGAAGCGGTCGAGCGCACGCATCGTCCCGATGTACGACCCGATGGCGATGACCGTGACGACGGCGAGGAGGACGAACCCGTACCAGACCAGTTGGGCAGCCATGCCTGTACTGAGGCCAGCGTCTACCTTCAACGTTCGGCGAGACTTCGAGAGTATCTGCCCAGGGGCTGCGGTAGTCAGCGTTCGGAAAACGGAGGCATTACTGCGGTTAGAGCGCGTCCCAGGCCTTCATCGCGCGCGACCACGACGTAATCTTCGCAATCCAGCGCGCGGCCGCGCCCTTCTTCAGCAGCTTCGCGGGCGTGCTGTTGAACGTCCGGACGGGCGCGGCGACGCCGTTCACTTCGACGTCGTGCGCGATGGCGGTTTCGCCGATGGAGACCAGCGTCCCCTGGTCGTCGTACGTCCACGTGCGCAGCGGGCGGTCGTCGATGGCGCGCGAGATGTTCTCGGCGGCGACGTCGGCGGCCTGCCAGGCAGCCTGCGCGGTCGGCGGCGCGACCTCGTCGTCGCCCTGTTCGACGAGCGAGCAGTCCCCGACCGCGAACACGCGGCCGTCCTCCGTCTGGAGGTTCGAGCCCGCCTGCAGGCGGTTGTGCTCGGCTTCGAGGTCGACGTCGGAGAGCTCGCTGGGGCCGGTGACGCCACCCGTCCAGAGGAACACGTCGGAGGAGAGGTCGTCGCGCTCGTCGAATTCGAGGCTGTCCTCGGTCGCCGCGGTGATGGGGTCGTCGGTGAGAATCTCGATGCCGCGTTCCTCCAGGCGGTGGCGGAGCGCGCCCTGAATCTCGCTGTCGCCCGGCGGGAAGATTTCGGGCAGCGCCTCCACGAGCGTGACGTCGATGGGCGCGTTGTGGCGGTCGCGGAACTCCGCGAGTTCGCCCGCGCTCTGGATGCCAGAGAGGCCCGCGCCGCCGACGACGACCTGCGCGCGGTCCTCGCGGGTGGCTTCCTTCGCGGCGGCCTTGACGTCCTCGTGGATTTCGAGGGCGTCGTCGAGGCCCTTCAGCGTGTGGGGGTGTTCGCCCATCCCCTCGATGCCGTAGGTCGCCGTCTCGGAGCCGATGCCGACGAGGAGGTAGTCGTAGTCGATGGCGTCCCCCTCGTCGAGTTCGACGGTGCGGTCGTCGGTGTCGACGTCGACGACTTCGTCGTGGACGAACCGCGTCCCGTGGGATTTGATGTCCTCGACGGGAATCGTAATCTTGTCCTCGACGCCCGGGTCGCGGATAATGCGGTGGGCTTCGTGGAGGACGAGGTGGTAGTCGGTCTCGGAGACCCAGACGAGTTCCGTGTCGGGGTCGAGTTCGGCTTCGAGCTTCGACACGGCACCAGCGCCAGCGTAGCCGGCACCGAGAACGACGACTCTGGTTGTCATACGGAAGCCTGTGTGACCCGGTGATACAAAGGCTTTGAAACGCCGCTCGTCAGTGCTCGGGCTCTTCGGCGGGCGCTTCCATCGAGTCGATTTTCAGGATGAGGATGTTCGCGGTGTCGTCTTTGCCGTCCAGCGTCCCCTCGATGACGAGCTTCGACAGCGGCGTCGGCCCGACGGTGACGCTGTCGCCCTCGTGGAACTCCCGGATGGAGCCGCGGAGGTGGATTTCGGCGCGGCAGAGTTCGGGGTGGTGGACGCTCGTCAGGCCGATTTCCTCGACGTTCGCGTCTTCGAGGAGTTCGCCCTCGTGGCGTACGGGAACCTCGGCGGCCGTGTCCAGTTTCTGGATTTCCAGCGCCTCGTAGGCGTTGACAGTCGGCTTGTAGCCGCCCTTCGGGCCGGGGACGCCCTCGACGAGCTGGAGCGCTTTCAGGCTCTGCATCTGGTTCCGGATGGTGCCCGGGTTGCGGTCGACCTCCTCGGCGATGTCCTCGCCCTTGACGGCCTGCTCGCGCTCGGTGTAGAGGTCAACGAGCGCGCGCAGTATCGTCTTCTGACTGGAGGTCAGTTCAATCGATGACATACGATTGGTTTGGCCGGTGTTTTCCATAAATCCCCCGATGGGGAGACCACCTGCAGGCGGCGAAGCGGTAGGTTTTACGGCACGACCGCCAATTCACGCGCATGGACGGAAATCGCGTTCTCGTCACCGGTGGCGCGGGGTTCATCGGGTCGAACCTCGCGAACCACCTCGCCGCGGACAACGACGTCATCGCGCTCGACAACGGCTTCCTCGGGACGCCGGAGAATCTCGACGATGCCGTCGAGTACGTCGAAGCGGACGTGCTCGACGACGACCTGCCGACGAACGTCGACGTCGTCTACCACCTCGCCGCGCTCTCGTCGCGACAGATGCTCGAAGAGAACCCGCGCGAGGGCGCTCGCGTCAACATCGAAGGGTTCGTGAACGTCGTCGAACAGGCCCACGACGACGGCTGCGACACCATCGTCTACGCATCGACGTCGTCGGCGTACGGCAGCCGCACCGAACCCAGCCCCGAGGACATGGAACTGGAGGCCGCGACCGGCTACGACGCGTCGATGCTCGGCCGCGAGCGCTACGCGGAGTACTACAACAACTTCTACGACGCCCTCTCGTGTGCGGGAATGCGGTTCTTCTCGGTCTACCAGGGCTACGGCGGCAACGAGGCCCACAAGGGCGAGTACGCCAACACCGTCTCCCAGTTCACCGAGAAGATTGCGAACGGCGAGTCGCCCGTGCTGTGGGGCGACGGCACTCAGACCCGCGACTTCACGCACGTCGACGACATCGTGCGCGGGCTCGTGACGACCGCCGAGCACGATGTCGCGGGCGTCTACAACCTCGGAACGGGCGAGGCGTACTCGTTCAACGAGATGGTCGAGCTCATCAACGACGCGCTCGGCACGAACGTCGAACCCGAGTACGAGCCGATTCCGCTGGAGAACTACGTCCACGACACGTGCGCGGACATCTCCAAAATCGAGGAAGCCACCGGCTGGGAACCCCAGATTTCCTTCGAGGAGGGCGTCGAGCGCGTCGTCGAACCCTACCGCGACGACTGATTCTACCGACGCGCGCTTCGCCGTCGCGGAACCGCACGCACTAAGGGTCGCTCGCCGTAGCTACGCGCATGGCCAAGACCGTCCACGTCATCGGCGCACCGATGGACTACGGCTCGGACCGACGCGGGGTCGACATGGGCCCGTCGGCGATTCGCTACGCCGACCTCGCCGCGGAGCTCGACGCGGCGGGCGTCGACGCCGTCGACACCGGTGACCTGCTCGTCCCCCGGGCGGAGGCGCGCGAGCCCAGCGACGGGCGCGCGAAGTTCCTCGACGAAATCGAGGAGGTCACCGCCCGACTCGCCGACGAGGTCGCGGACACGCTCGCGGACGGCGCGTTCCCGCTCGTGCTCGGCGGCGACCACGCGGTCGCCATCGGGTCGCTGTCGGGGAGCGCGCGGGACGCCGAAATCGGCGCGCTTTGGCTGGACGCCCACGGGGACTTCAACACGCCCGCAACCTCGCCGAGCGGGAACGTCCACGGGATGCCCCTCGCGGCGGCGCTGGGCCGCGGCGAGTTCGCGGACACCGAGTGGGCGAACGCTGCCGGCCTCCGGGAGGAGAACGTCGCGCTCGTCGGCCTCCGGAACCTCGACCCCTCCGAGCGCGACGCCATCCGCGAGAGCGAGATGACCGCGTTCACGATGAGCGACATCGACGAGCGCGGCGTCACCAGCGTCGTCGACGAAGCCCTCGACATCGTGACCGCGGGCACCGACGGTGTGCACGTCTCGCTGGACGTCGACTGGCTCGACCCGGACGAAGCCCCCGGCGTCGGGACGCCCGTCCGCGGCGGCGCGACCTACCGGGAAGCCCACGCGGCGCTGGAAGCGATTGCGCAACGGGACACCGAGGAGGAGTGTCTACGTTCGCTGGAGGTCGTGGAAGTGAACCCGATTCTGGACGAGTCGAACCGGACCGCGGACATCGCGGCGGAACTGGCCGCGAGCGCGCTCGGCAAACGAATTCTCTAAACGTACCTTTTGCTGCGGTCGCGCGCCTGCGGCGCGCTCCCTGGCAAAAGCTACGCTAAAAGCACTCCTCCCTCCAGCGCACCGCTTCGCGGTGCTTAGTCGGTCGTCGGCCTGCGCTCACTCGCTTCGCTCGTTCGCGCAGTGAACCGCGTCGCTCGGGTCCGTTGGACCGCTCGCTCGCGGATGCGATTTCGATAGAAAAGTTGGTGAGCCGTTACTCGTCGGCTTCGCTCTCGTCTTCTTCGTCGCCGTTCTCGTTCTCGCTGGGGCGGTAGACGGAGACGTCGGCGACTTCGTCGCCTTCCTCGACGTCCATCACTTTCACGCCCTTCGTGTTCCGGCCGACCGTCGAAACCTCGTCGACCGGGAGCCGGATAATCTGGCCGCCCTCGCTCATCGCGACGAGGTTGTCCTCGTCGCTGACTGTGTCCAGAGAGACGACGTTGCCGTTGCGCTCCCCGGTCTTGATGTCCACGAGCCCCTTGCCGTTCCGGGACTGCTTGCGGTACTCCGACAGCGGCGTGCGCTTCCCGTAGCCGTACTCGGTGACGGTCAGCAGGGTGCGCTCGTCGTCGGGTTCGACCGGCGCGAGGCCCGCGACCCGGTCGTCGCCTTCGAGGTCCATCCCGCGGACGCCGCGGGCGTTGCGGCCCATCGCGCGGACGTCCGTCTCGTCGAAGCGAATCGCCATGCCGTGCTCGCTGCCGAGCACGACGTCGTGGCTGCCGTCCGTGACCTCGACGTCAGCGAGCTCGTCGCCGTCTTCGAGGCTGATGGCGATGATACCCGTCGAGCGGATGTTCTCGAACTCGCCGACGGTCGTGCGCTTCACGTAGCCGTGGCGGGTCGCCATCGTGAGGTACTCCTCGTCGGACTCGAAGTCGAGGTCGTCGGCGGTGACGACCGCGGAAATCTCCTCGCCGTCGTCGAGGTCGAGGATGTTCACGGCAGAAGTGCCCCGCGCCGTGCGGGACATCTCCGGCACCTGGTGGACCTTCAGGCGGTAGACCTGGCCCTGGTTCGTGAAGCAGAGCAGGTAGTCGTGGGTGCTCGCGGTGAACACCGCGGAGACGCGGTCCTCGTCTTTGAGGTCGGTGCCGATGATGCCCTTGCCGCCGCGGTGCTGGGCGTCGAAGGTGTCCGCGGGCACGCGCTTGATGTAGTCGCTCTCGGAGAGCACGACCACGACGTCCTCCTCGGGGATGAGGTCCTCGTCGGTGACCGTGCCCGTGTCCTCGATGAACGACGTGCGGCGCTCGTCGGCGTACTGCTCTTTGATGTCGCGGAGTTCGTCCTTGATGACCGAGAGGAGTTCCGCCTCGCTGCCCAGAATCTCCTCGAGGCGCTCGATGCGCGCGGTGACGTCCTCGTACTCGGACTCGATTTCGGCGGCCTCCATCGACGTGAGGCTGCCGAGCTGCATCCGGACGATGTGGTCGGCCTGCGCCTGCGTGAACCCGAATTCGTCCTTGAGGGCTTCCTTGGCGTCGTCGCGGTCCTCGGCGTTCTGGATGGTCTCGACCACGTCGTCGGCCTGCTCTAAGGCCTTCAGGCGGCCTTCGAGGATGTGCGCACGGTCCTCGGCTTCCGCGAGGTCGTGCTCGGAGCGCCGCCGCACCACTTCCTTGCGGTGGGCGACGTACTCCTCGAGCATCTCCTTGAGCGTGAGGACCTTCGGCTGGCCGTCCACGAGCGCGAGGTTGATGACACCGAACGTGCGTTCGAGGTGGGACTCCAGCAGGTGGTTCTCCACCACGTCCGTGTTCGCGTTCCGTTTGAGTTCGACGACGATGCGGATGCCGTTCCGGTCGGACTCGTCGCGGAGGTCGCGCACGCCGTCGAGGTCGCCGTCGCGGACGTCGTCGGCGATGCGCTCGACGAGCTTCGACTTGTTCTGCTGGTAGGGCAGCTCCGTGATGACGATGCTGTCACTCGAATCGCCCTCCTCGACGTGGTACTCGGCGCGCATTCGGACGCGGCCGCGGCCCGTCTGGTAGGCCTGCTTGACGGCCGAGCGCCCGACGATGTTCCCCGCGGTCGGGAAGTCAGGTCCCTTCACGTGGTCCATCAGGTCCACGACCGTGCAGTCGGGGTTGTCGATGAGGTGGACGGTCGCGTCCACGACCTCGCCGAGGTTGTGCGGCGGGACGTTCGTCGACATCCCGACCGCAATCCCCGAGGAGCCGTTGACGAGCAGGTTCGGGAACGCCGACGGTAGCACCGTCGGCTCCTGCAGGCGGTCGTCGTAGTTCGACTGGAAGTCGACAGTGTCCTTCTCGATGTCCGTCAGCAGCTCCTCCGCGATGGACGCCATGCGGGCTTCCGTGTACCGCATCGCCGCGGCCGGGTCGCCGTCAACGCTGCCGAAGTTCCCCTGGCCGTCCACGAGCGGGTGGCGCATCGAGAAGTCCTGAGCCATCCGCACGAGCGCGTCGTAGATGGCGGAGTCGCCGTGCGGGTGGTAGTCGCCCATCGTGTCCCCGACGATGTTCGAGGACTTCCGGTGGCTGGAGCCACTGGAGATTCCCGCCTCGTGCATCGCGTAGAGGATGCGGCGGTGGACGGGCTTGAGGCCGTCCCGGACGTCCGGGAGCGCGCGGCCCGCGATGACGCTCATCGCGTAGTCGATGTACGACTGTTCCATCTCCTCGTCGACGCGGACGTTCTTCACGCGGTCCGCGACGTCGTCGGGTACGTCTGGTGATTCGGAACTCATGTTAGATGTCCACCCACTCTGCGTCCGTGGCGTGCTCCTGGATGAAGCGCTTGCGCGGCTCGACGGCGTCCCCCATCAGCACGGAGAACATCTTGTCCGCGGCGGCGGCGTCGTCGACGGTGATGCGCTTGAGGATGCGGTTGTCCGGGTCCATCGTGGTGTCCCAGAGCTGCTGGGGGTTCATCTCCCCGAGGCCCTTGAACCGCTGGACCTGCGTCGGGTTGCCGTCGCACTGCTCCTCGATAATCTGTTCGCGTTCCTCCTCGGTCATCGCGTCGTACGTCTCGCCGCGGTACCGGATGCGGTACAGGGGCGGCTGGGCGGCGTACACGTAGCCGGCTTCCAGCAGCGGCTTCATGTGCCGGTAGAAGAACGTCAACAGCAGCGTGCGGATGTGCGCGCCGTCGACGTCGGCGTCGGTCATCATCACGATTTTCTTGTACCGGATGTCGTCGATGTCGAACTCGTCGCCGATGCCGGTGCCGAGCGCGGTGATGATGTGGCGAATCTCGTCGTGTTCGAGGATGCGGTCGAGGCGGTGTTTCTCGACGTTCAGAATCTTCCCGCCGAGCGGGAGAATCGCCTGGAACTCGGGGTTGCGGCCCTGTTTCGCGGAGCCGCCCGCGGAGTCGCCCTCGACGATGAACAGCTCGGCGTCGTCGGGGTCTTTCGTCTGGCAGTCCGCGAGCTTCCCCGGGAGGCTCGTCGAGGAGAGTGCGCTCTTGCGGCGCGTCAGCTCCTTGGCCTTCTTCGCGGCCTTCCGTGCCTTCGCGGCTTCGACGGCCTTCCGGACGACGGCTTCGGCGGTGCCCGGGTTCTCCTCGAAGTACGTGCCCAGTCCCTCGTGGATCGTGCCCTCGACGATGCCCCGGACCTCGCTGTTGCCGAGTTTCGTCTTCGTCTGCCCCTCGAACTGCGGGTCGGGGTGTTTCACGGAGACGACCGCGGTGAGGCCTTCGCGGATGTCCTCGCCCGTGAGGTTCTCGCCGTCGAGCTCCGAGAGCAGGTTGTTCTCGTTGGCGTAGTCGTTGACCGTGCGCGTGAGCGCGGTCTTGAACCCCGTGAGGTGGGTGCCGCCCTCGCGGGTGTTGATGTTGTTCGCGAAGGCGTGCGTCGAGGACTGGAGGTCGTCGGTCGCCTGCATCGCAATTTCGACCTGGATGCCGTCCTCGTCGCTCTCGAAGTAGATGACGTCGTCGTGCAGCGACCGCCGGCTCTCGTTGAGGTACTCGACGAACTCGCGGATGCCGCCCTCGTACTCGAACGTCGAGGATTCGGCTTCCTCGCCGCGCTCGTCGGTGAGCGTGATTTCGACGCCGGAGTTGAGGAAGGCGAGTTCGCGCAGGCGGTTCTCGAGTGTGGAGTAGTCGAACTCCAGCGTCTCGAAGATGTCGGCGTCCGGGCGGAACCGAATCAGCGTGCCCGTCTCTTCGGCGCCGACGTCGCCGATGCGCTCGAGGTCAGTGACGGGTTCGCCGTGCTCGAACTTCTCGCGGTACTTCCCGCCCCCGCGGGAGACCTCGACCGCGAGGCGCTCGGAGAGCGCGTTCACGACGGAGACGCCGACGCCGTGGAGCCCACCGGAGACCTGGTAGGACTTCCCGTCGAACTTCCCGCCGGCGTGCAGGACGGTGAGGATGACCTCGACCGCGGGTCGGTCGTACTCCTCGTGGGTGTCTATGGGGATGCCGCGACCGTCGTCCTCCACGCTGACCGAGCCGTCGTCGTGGAGTGTCACCTCGATGCGGTCGCAGTATCCGGCTAGTGCTTCGTCGATGGAGTTGTCCACGACCTCGTAGACGAGATGATGGAGGCCACGAGCGTCAGTGGAACCGATGTACATCGCCGGCCGTTTCTGGACGGCTTCGAGCCCCTCCAGAACCTGGATTTGGCCAGCGCTGTACTCGCTTTGGTCAGACATGAACGTTGAATCTCCCTAGGCTCCCCGCCGGTAAAAAGGACTCGCACGCGTGCGCGCGAAAACCCCGATTGTCTTGCGCTCGTCTGCCGTCCCGCGTTCAGTTTCACTTTCACCCCGCACACCGCTGGGGTTTTACCCACCGAACGGGAACTACGAGTATCGAATGACGTCCTTCCAGTCGACACTCGGCGAGGAGGAGGGCATCGCGGAGGAGCTCGCCGCGAGCCAGCGCGAGATCTCCATCGCCGAGTTCTTCGAGAAGAACAAGCACATGCTCGGCTTCGACAGCGGAGCCCGAGGGCTGGTCACGGCCGTCAAGGAGGCCGTCGACAACGCCCTGGACGCCACCGAGGAAGCCGGCATCCTGCCCGACATCTACGTCGAAATCGAGGAGGGCCGTGACTACTACACCCTCGTCGTCGAGGACAACGGCCCCGGCATCACCAAAGAACAGATTCCGAAAATCTTCGGGAAGCTCCTGTACGGCTCGCGCTTCCACGCCCGCGAGCAGTCCCGCGGCCAGCAAGGAATCGGGATTTCAGCGGCTGTACTGTACTCTCAGCTGACTTCCGGCAAACCCGTCCGCATCGAGAGCCGCACGCAGGATTCGGGCGTGTCCAACTACTACGAGCTCATCATCGACACGGACACCAACGAGCCCGAAATCAGCGTCGAGGAGGAGCTCTCCGCGGCGGGGAGCGACCTCCGCGGGACCCACGGCACGCGCATCGAGATGGACCTCGAAGCGAACATGCGCGCTCGCGGCCAGCTCCACGATTACGTGAAGCACACCGCGGTCGTCAACCCCCACGCGCGCATCGAACTGCAGGAGCCGAAGGGCGAAATCAAGGCCGAGCGCGCCGAGGGCGCGGGCCTCCCCGAGGAGACCGAGGAGATTCGCCCCCACCCGCACGGGGTCGAACTCGGGACACTCATCAAGATGCTCGGCGACACCGACTCGCACTCCGTCTCCGGGTTCCTCCAGTCGGAGTTCACCCGAGTCGGGAAGAAAACCGCCGACGGAATCGTGGACGCGTTCCGCGACCGCCACTACGGCCGAGAACTGCGGTGGCGGCCGCCGGGCATCGACGCGGAGACGGACCTCGAAGCCGCCGTCGTGGACGCCGTCTCGAACAAGGGTGCCGACGACACCGCGGCGTTCGCCGAGCGCGTCGCCGACGCCATCGAAGATGCGGAGCGCGTCGCGTACTCCGAACTCGAAGCGCTCGTCGCCGACGCCGCCGAAGAGTCCGAGGAGGCTTCGGGCAAGACGTTCGGCGACACCGTTCAGGAGCACGTCGTCGACGCGGTGTGGACGGCGCTGACTGAGGACCGCGCGGCCGACGTCTTCCTCGCGGTCGACGCCGCGACGACCGTCCAGAAGGACGACGCGACCGTGCGCGGGCTCGCCGAACGCATCGCCGACAAGTTCGGCAGCGACACGCCCCGCGACCGCGTGACGCGCGCCGAATTGGCGGAGTTCGTCTACCGCGCCGCGGAGATGACCGAGGAGGTCGAGGACGCGACCGTCGGCGACACCGCCCGCGAGAACGTCGTCGAGGAACTCTGGACCGACATGGCGACCGTGCCCGACGACCTCCCGAAGACCAAGGACGTCGCGGGCGACCGCGACACCGCCAGCGAACTGCTGGACGCGATGGCGAGCGTCGACGTGATGGCCCCGCCGACCTCCTGTCTGTCGCCCATCAAGGACGACCTCGTGGAGGCCGGCCTCCGCAAGGAGTTCGACGCCGAGTTCTACTCCGCGGCCACCCGCGACGCCGAGGTCCACGGCGGCGACCCGTTCATCGTGGAAGCCGGCATCGCGTACGGCGGCGAACTCGAAGACCAGGGCGGCGTCGACCTGCTGCGGTTCGCGAACCGCGTGCCGCTGGTTTACCAGCGCGGCGCGTGCGCGACCACGAACGTCGTCAAGGACATCGGCTGGCGGAACTACAATCTCGACCAGCCCGGCGGCAGCGGCCTCCCGCAGGGTCCCGCCGTCATCATGGTTCACGTCGCCTCGACGAACGTGCCGTTCACCAGCGAATCCAAGGACGCCGTCGCGTCCGTCGAGGAAATCGAGGACGAAATCGAGCTCGCGGTCCGCGAGGCCGCTCGCGACCTCAAGTCCTTCCTCAACAAGCGCCAGTCGATGCGCAAGCGCCAGCAGAAACAGAACGTCATCATGGACATCCTCCCCACGATGGCGGGGAAAGTCTCGGACATGACCGGCAACGAGCCCCTCGACGTCGACGACTCGCTGGCGCGCATCATGAACAACGTCCTCGTCGAGCGCGAACTCGACGACGGCGAGGTGACGCTGCGCGTCGAGAACCACGGCAGCACGGCCGCGGACGTCGACGTCACGGACATCGTCACCGCCAAGCCCGCGGACGCCTCCGACGGCAACGTCGTGGAGATGGACGGCGAGTGGTTCGTGAAGTGGTCGCCGTCGATCTCCGGCGGCGACACCGCGGAACTGACGTACAGCGTCCCGGACGACGCGGAGTTCGACCTCTCCGTGCAGGGCGTCGAGGACGCCCGCCTCACTGTCAACTAATGAGCGACGCAAACACCCCAGACACCCCGAAGGGCGACGACGCCCGCGACCAGCTCGTCGAGCTGGCCGAACAGTTCTACGACCAGTTCGAGCGCGGCGACGTTCCGAAGATGTCGCTGCCCACGCGCTCGAAGTCCAACATCGAGTACGACGAGGACTCCGACGTGTGGGTGTACGGCGACCGTACGAGCACGCGCTCGGCGAACTCCGTGCGCGGCGCGCGCAAACTCCTCAAGTCCGTTTACACCATCGACTTCCTCGCCCAGCAGCTCGACGAGGACCGCTCGTCGACGCTACGTGAACTCTACTACCTCTCCGAGTCGTGGGACGAGGAGGAAGCCCAGTTCAACGACCAGAGCGAGTCCGACAAGCTCGTCGAGGACCTCGAAATCGTCTCCGGCGTGAAGCGCGAGGACTTCCACATGCGCCCCGAGGAATCCGGCGCGAAGGTGATGGGGCCACTGCGCATCCGCGAGCAGACCAACCGCGGCGACCGCGAGATTCACTGCCAGGACGACGTCGGGCAGGGCGGCTACCAGATTCCGAACAACCCCGACACCATCGAATTCATGGACTGTGACGCGGAGTTCGTGATGTGCGTGGAGACCGGCGGGATGCGCGACCGCCTCGTCGAGAACGGCTTCGACGACGAGTACGACTGCCTCGTCGTCCACCTCGGCGGCCAGCCTGCGCGGGCGACGCGCCGGCTCACCAAGCGCCTCCACGACGAACTCGGCCTCCCTATCACCGTGTTCACTGACGGTGACCCGTGGTCGTACCGCATCTTCGGCTCCGTCTCCTACGGCTCCATCAAGTCCGCGCACCTCTCGAAGTACCTCGCCACCCCGGAAGCGCAGTTCGTCGGCATCCGCCCGCAGGACATCGTCGACTACGACCTGCCGACGGACCCGCTCGGCGATTCCGACGTGAACGCCCTCGAATCCGAACTGGAGGACCCGCGCTTCCAGAGCGACTTCTGGACGGAGCAAATCGAACTCCAGCTCGACATCGACAAGAAGGCCGAACAGCAGGCACTCGCCTCCCGCGGCCTCGACTTCGTGACGGACACCTACCTGCCCGAGCGCCTCGACGAGATGGGCGTCCTGTAGTCGGGCCGCCGTCCTCGTTTTCCGCGTCTCGGTTGCCGCCGGGGATAGCGACTTGAACCTGCGGGACGCGTCGCCGCTATGGACCACCGCCCGGCGCTCCGCGACCACCCGGTCGTGGTCGCCAGCATCCTCGGTACGGCCGTCGCATCGGGCGCGTACGAAATCGTCCCCGCGAGCACGACCCCGGTGTTGTCCGCGCAGCTCGGCGCGAGCGCCGCGGAAGTGAACTGGCTCGTCAGCGTCATGCTCGGCGTCGCCGTCGTCGCCAGCCTCCCCGCGGGGGCCGTCGTCGACCGGTTCGGCGCGCCACGTAGTTTCGCGTTCGCGACCGCCGTGTTTCTCGTCGGCGGCGCCGCGAGCTGGCAGTTCACCCAGCAGGGAGCCTACTGGCCCGTGCTGTGGTCGCGCGTCGTCGCCGGCCTCGGCTTCGTCCTCCTCTGGAACACCGGCCTCACCGTCTTCGGGCAGTTCCGGAACGCCGCGACCGCCACCGGCCTGTTCACCGCCAGCGGCCCAATCGGGTTCGCTGTCGGCCACCTCACGGGCCCGACCATCGTCGCCGAGTACGGCGCCGCCTCGGTCTTCCTCGTCTACCCGCTGTTCTTGCTGCCCGCGCTCGCCGGCATCCTCCTCGGCTGGGAGAGCGACCTGTCGGGCGGCGGCACCGGGAAGATTCCCGCGCTCGGCGACGTGCTCGACGTCGCGCGCAACCGCGCCGTCCTGTTAATCTGCGTGCTCGGGTTCGTCGCGTACTCGCTGTACCTCTTCGTCAACAGCTGGGTGCCGACGTACCTCACCAGCGAATTGGGCCTGTCACTCGCACAGAGCGGCGCGCTCACCGCGACGTTCCCGCTCCTCGGGGCCGGTGCGCGCGCCAGCGGCGGCGTCGTCACCGACCGGCTGTTCGGCGGGCGCGCCCGCCCGGTCGTGCTCGCGTCGCTGGTCGTTTCGGGTATCACGCTCGTCGGCATCGCGCTCTCCGAGACGTACCTCGTGGTCGCGGCGTTCCTGCTCGTCGGCGGCTACTTCGTGCAGTTGAGCCTCGGCCTCTTCTACGGCGTCGTGCCGCGCACAGTTTCCGACGACAGCGTCACCACGGCCGTCGCGTTACTCACGAGTCTCGGTCTGTTCGGCGCGTTCAGCGCGCCCCTAATCGCTGGCGAGGTGATTCAGGCAACCGGCTCGTACGCCGCCGCGTTCGGCTACGCGCTCGCGCTCACGGTCGTCGGGTTCGCGCTCGCCGTGCCGTACTTCCACGACTGACCGTCAGTCCAGCAGGTCGGGCACGTCCGCCAGCGAGTCACGGACGTAGTCGGGCTGGACGTCGCTGTCCGCGAGGTCGGCGTCGCCGCTGACACCCGTGCGAACGAGCACCGTCGTCATCCCGGTGCGCTCGCCCATCGCGACATCCGTGTCGAGGCGGTCGCCCACGAGCACGCACTCGTCGCTCGGGACGCCGATGCGGTCGGCGGCGAGGCGCGCGGTCGTCGCCGACGGCTTCCCCAAGACTGCGTCGGGCTCCCGGCCCGTGACGCCCGCGACCGCGCGGATGATGGCCCCCGACCCGGGCATCCGTCCGTCCTCGGTGGGAATCGTGGTGTCGCGGTCCGTGCCGACGAACGCCGTCTCCTCGCCGAGCGCGTCGAGGGCGGCCTGCAGGTCGCGGTAGTGAAACTCGCGGTGGTAGCCCGCAACGACCACGTCTGCGGCGTCGGGGTCGTCGGTCAACGGCACGTCGGCGTCTCGCAGTTGGTCGACGATTGAGGCTTCGGCGATGGGAAACGCGGAGTCGTCGGCGTGGTTCTCGTGGAGGTACGCGACGGTCGCCGCCGTCGACGTGAGAACGTCGTCGGCGGTTGCGTCGACGCCCAACTCGCGGAGCCGCACCGCGTACTCGCGGGGCGGCACGGTCGGATTGTTCGTCAGGAAGAGCACGCGGTCGAGGCGCTCCCGTAGCGCGGCCACGGCAGCGGCGGCGCCCGGGAGCAGGGTTTCACCGCGGAGGACGGTGCCGTCGAGGTCCACGACAGCGCCACGAACGTTCATACCGCTCTTTGGGCGGCTAGCGTGTTTAACGCACCGCCGTCAGCCCTGCTGCTCGGCGAGGCGTTCGACGCGCTCGATGGTGTCGGCGTTCTCCGGGGGTTTGTCCTCGCGGACGGTGACGAACCGCGGGAACCGGAGCGCGTACCCCGACTCGTAGGTCGGCGACGTCTGAATCTCCTCGTAGCCAACCTCGAAGACGACGGCGGGTTCGAGGTCGACTTCCTGGCCGTCCTCGCTGCGGACGTGTGGCTCCAGGCGGTCCGTGAGGTCCGCGAGTTCCTCGTCGGTGATGCCGGTCGCGACCTTCCCGATGGTCGCGTACTCGCCGGTCGCCTCGTCGCGCGCGGAGAGCATGAACGTCCCGAGGAACGACGCACGCCGGCCCTCGCCCCACTCCGCGCCCGTCGCGACCAAGTCCAGCGTCTCCACGTCGGGCTTGCGCTTCAGCCAGTGCTTCCCGCGGTCCCCGGGCGTGTACGCCGCGTCCGGGTCTTTCAGCATGATACCCTCGTGGCCCGCTTCGAGGGCGCGCTCCTCGAAGGCCGCAATCTCGTCGGCGTCGTCCGTGACCTGAATTTCGGAGACCGCCGAGTCGTCATCAACGACGTCGCGGAGGCGCTGGTGGCGCTCCCGAAACGGCTCGTCCAGCAGGTCTTCGCCGCCGTCGGACGTCGTCCGACGAGCCCCCGATTTTCCGCCGGACTCGGGGACACCCGCGTGCAGGCAGTCGAAGGCGTTCAGTTCGACGCGAATCTCGTCGCGCATCTGCTCGACGTCGTGCTTGCGCCGGAAGCGCTTGAGAATCTCCTGGAACGGCAGCGGGCTCCCGTCGTCGTCGACCGCCACCGCCTCGCCGTCCAGAATCACGGGCGCGTCGACGTGGTCCTCGACGAACTCCACGAGCTCGGGGAGCGCGTCCGTGACGTCCTCCATGTTCCGCGAGTACAGCGACACCTCCTCGCCGTCCCAGTGGACCTGGACGCGCGCCCCGTCGAACTTCGTCTCCACGGCAGCCTCGTCCCACGAGTCGAGGGCGTCGGTGACGGTACCGGCCTGTGCGAGCATCGCCTGCACGGGCCGCCCGACTTCTAGGTGCATCGTGTCGAGGCCGTCCACGCCCTCGTCGCGGGCGGTGACGGCCACGAGCCCGTAGTCGTTCGACACCTGGAGCGCGCGCTCCGCGGCTTCGACGGGGACGTCGAACGCCTCCGCGATGGCGTCCCGGACCGCGCCCTCGCCGACGCCGATGCGCATCTCCCCGAGCACGAGGCGCGCGAGGTATCGTGCCTCCTCGCCCGAGCAGTCGTTGAACAGCCCGAAGAGGAGCGTCACCTTCTCGTCCTGGCTGCCGTCGCCCTCGGCGGCCGCGAGCGCGGTCAAGTCCTCGTACACCTCGGCGACGGTCAGGTCGTCGTCGCCGCTGTCTGCCGCAAACGCGCCGAGTCCCGCCTGCCCGCCGAGGTCGAGGTTTCCGGCGACTTCGCCGATGTCGCCGGTCTCCGCGAGTCGGTCCTCGACGTCCTCGACGGCGACGTTCGTCGACGCCGCGCGGGCCAGCGCCTCGTAGCAGAGCCGCGGCCCGATGTCGAGTTTCGTCTCCGAGTGCGCCGGGAACACCCGCCCCTGGACGAACCGCGCGACCACCGCCAGGTCGTCGCCGGCCTCGCCGAACAGGGCCGCGACCTTCGTGACGACGTCGAGGTCCGCGTCCGTCGCCTCGATGTCGGCGGCGTGCGCGGCGAACGAACCGAATTCCATTACGCTCCGATAGCCAGTTCCCGCAGTTAAAACGCGCGAACTGCACTCACCCACCCACCGCGCTTATTAGGCGCGGGGCGACAAGCCCCACGCCATGACAGGCCCGGACCTCGTGGAGCGAGTGCGCGACACCCTGGACGTGGACGCCGAGGCGTTCCAGCAGCAGGTCCGCGAGGACGCCGAGGTCGTGAAAGCCGAAGTCGCCGCGGGCACGTTCGACAACCCGCAGGCTATCGTCGGCCTCGAATACGAGTTCTACGCGGTCAACGACGAGGGGTCGCTGGCGCGCGTGCCGCGGCGCGTCCTGGAGTTCGTCGGCTTCGAGAAGGAACTGGGCCTCCACAACGCGGAGATGACGACGAGTCCCCAGCCGTTGAACGAGCACGGGCTGCGCGCCCAGGAGATGGAGGTGCGGGCGAACCTCGACGCCGCCGAGGAGCCGATGGACGCGGAGGGCCTGCACCTCGTCAGCGACGGTATGTGGACGATACCGCCGGAAGGCGAGACCGCCCGCGACTACCTCACGGACAGCGTCTCCCGGGACGGCGTCGAAATCGCGACGAACATGTCGGCGTCCGCGCGCTACCACGCGATGGCCAACACCGACCAGCCCGCGGGGATGCGCCTCGACGCCCCGCACGTCTCGCTGGAGGCGGACACCGTGATGCCCGAAGCGCTCATCACGTCCATTCAGCCCCACTACCAGGTGCCACAGGCTGTCGACCTGCCGACGTACTTCCGGTACGCGCTCCGGTTCGCGGCGCCGCTGCTGGCGCTGTGCGTGAACTCGCCGTTGTTCCCGCCGGACCTCTACGACGACGAGGCCACACCGGAGGAGATTCTCGTCGACGGCTGGCAGGAGTCCCGCATCGACGTCTTCGAGACGGTGTTGAACGTCCCCGGCGAACAGCAGAAGGTCCGGTTCCCCGAGGACTTCGAGAGCGTCGCGGACGCTGTCGACCGGGTCGCCGAAGGCGAGACCATCGTCCCGATGCCGGTGTCGGGGAGCGGGCGCTTCGACGACGAGTTCGCGCACTGGCGGCGCAAGCACGGCACGTTCTGGCGGTGGGTGCGTCCGGTGTTCGGCGGCTCCTCGAAGGAGAACGCGAACGCCCGCATCGAATTCCGGCCCATCGCCGGCCAGCCGACCGTCCGCGACACCATCGCGGTACAGGCGGCGTTCGCGGGCCTCCTGGAGAACCTCCCGCGGACCGAACATCCGCTGTACGACCTCCACTGGGAGACCGCCCGCGAGAGCTTCTACGACGCCGCGCGCAACGGCCTTGACGCAGACCTCGCGTGGATAACCAGCGACGGCGACCGCGTCACCGACACCGCGGCCATCTACGCCGACCTCTTCGAACAGGCCGAAGCCGGCCTGCGGCGGCGTGGCCTCTCGAACGAGCAGGCCGCGAAGTACCTGTGGCCGCTGCGCCAGCGCGCCCGCCACGAAATCACGCCCGCGGCGTGGAAGCGCGACCGCGTCCGGAGCGCGCTCTCGGACGGCAACTCCTTCGAGAACGCGGTGTACGCGATGCAGTGCGAGTACTTCGAGAAGCAACGCGAGACGCTCCTCGACGGGAATTTCGCGGACTGGCTCGGACGGGGCGACGGCCTCGACTGAACGGCGGACGCGCCGCTACGGCCGTGAGAAAAACGGAGGAGAGGGGGACGAAGGTGGTCGAGGCGGCCGTTACAGGACGTCGTCGACGTCCTTGTGGCCGACAATTTCGACGTTCTCGGGCGTAATCTTCGTGACGTGGATGCCGTTGCCGGAGGCGGTGTCGCGCTCGCTGGCGGAGTCGATGGCCTGCGCGGCGACGGTGACGGCCTCGTCGGTGGTGAGGTCGTCGCTGAACTCCTGTTCGAGCACACCGAGCGCGTACGGCATGCCGGAGCCCTGCGCGGTGTAGTTGTCCGAGAGCGAACTCCCGGAGGGGTCGAGGCTGAAGACGTGGCCGCCCTCGTCGTCGACGCCGCCCAGAATCGGGACGACGCGGAAGAACGGACCGCCGCGGAGGAGGTTCGACGCCATGGTGGCGAGCGCGCTGACGGACATGTACTCGCCGCGGCGGGCCTCGTAGAGGTTCGCTTCCGCGCGCAGCGAGCGGATGAAGCTCTGCGCGCCGCCGACGGAGCCGGACATCGAGAGCGCCGCGTTGGGCTGAATCTCTTCGACCTTCTGGACGTCCTTGTTGGAGACGACGCGGCCGCCGAGGCTCGCGCGCATGTCGGAGGCCATCACGACGCCGTCCTCGGTGGTGAGGCCGACGATGGTGGTGCCGGTCTTGTTGACGTACTCGTCGTCAGCGCCCGAGCGGTCGTTGTCGGGGAGGGAGCCGACTTCCGGCTCGTAGGGGTTCTGGGTGCCGCCGAACCGTGCCTGGTTCCGGGCGAACTCCGAGCCCTCGTTGCTGTTGAACATTACCAGACGTTACCAGTCCGGGACGGATAAAACCATCTTTTCCGGGGATTCGCGACGCGGGAGAATCAGGCGATAGCGGCCGTCTCCGCCGGGTCTTCAGTTCGCAGCGCGGGCCTTGTACGCTTGCTCGGTGCGCTCGACGAGGCGGCGGACCGGGAGCGTGACGCCGGCGCGGCGAGCGAGTAGCGCGACGGGCAGCAACGCGATGCCCAGAGCGAGGGTGGACTGGTACAGCGTGAACAGCGCGAGTCGGGTGGCACGGTCGAACATCGGGATGGTCTCCGCCAAGGCGTATCCGTATAAATACTTTCCGGACGGGCGCATAAGGGTGACCTGGCGCTGTACTGCGATTATCGGCTTGGGCCGTTCGGCCGGGCCGCAGTCCCGCCGCAGCAAGCGCGAATCGTAACCGCGCCGTTGCCACCGCGACACCACGCCATAAGTTATGCAGACGTTTCTCGTCACGTCCGCCCGGGACGGCCAAACCACAAAGCACGACATTCCGCGCCCCGTTGAACGAATATGAGCAACTACGTCGTTGCGATGGAAGCTGCCTGGCTGGTGCGTGACGTCGAGAACTCCGACGACGCCATCGGCGTCGCCGTGAGTGAAGCCGGCAAACGACTGAACGACCAAGACCTCGACTACGTCGAAGTCGAGGCCGGCGTCACCACCTGCCCCGCGTGTGGCGAACCGCTGGACGCCGCGTTCCTCGCGGCGAACACCGCGCTCGTCGGGCTCGTCCTCGAACTCACCGTCTTCAACGCGGACAGCGTCGAGCACGCCGAGCGCATCGCGAAGAGCGAAGTCGGCGGCGCCCTCCGCGACGTCCCCCTCGAAGTCATCGAGGTCGTCGAGGAGGGCGGCGAGGGCGAAGCCGAGGAGCAGTAACCTCCCGAACCTTTATCAATAACTGTCGGTTATTCGCATGCATGCGTTTGCCGACGCCGAAGGACCTGCGCGAACGGCGCACCTCCCTCGAGCTCACGCAGAGCGAACTCGCCGAGCGCGCGGGCGTCTCACAGCCGCTCATCGCCCGCATCGAGGGCGGTGACGTCGACCCCCGCTTGTCGACGCTGCGCCGCATCGTCGAAGCGCTGGACGAAGCCGAGGGCGACGTCGTCCGCGCGGAAACACTCATGCACGAAGATGTCGTCAGCGTCGCGCCCGACGACGCCGTCAGCCACGCCGTCCAGAAGATGCAGGACGCTGGCTACTCGCAGCTTGCGGTCATCACGAACGGGGTTCCTGTGGGTTCCATCAGCGACAGCGACGTCGTCCACGCTGGCGAGGACGTCGGCGACCACCCCGTCCGGGACGTGATGAGCGAGAGCTTCCCCACCGTCTCCGAGGACGCCACGCTCGACGAGATTTCGAGCCTGCTGGACCACTACAAGGCCGTGATGGTCACGAAGGACGGCGAGACCGTCGGCATCATCACGCAGGCCGACGTCGCCGCGCGCATCAGTTAGAGCGACAGCCCGCGAATCTCGACGCTCGACGCGTCGCTCTCCACTACTTCGCCGATTTTCTTGCCGTCAGTCGCGGCCACGAGCGCGTCGGCGTCCGCCGGGTCGACGGCGACGACGAACCCGGTGCCCATGTTGAACGTGCGGTGCATCTCCTCGTCGCTGACGTTGCCGGCGTCCTGTACGAACGCGAAGATGTCCTGCGCTGGTAGCGGGTCCGTAACCTCGTAGCGGAACGCGCCCATGCGTTCGAGGTTCGTCCAGCCGCCACCGGTGACGTGGGCCGCGGCGTGCACGTCGTATTCGTGCAGCGCATCGAGCAAGTAGGTGTAGAGGCGGGTCGGCTCCAGCAGCGCCTCGCCCACCGTCTCGTAACCGTCGCCGGGAAACGGCTCGTCGAAGCCGCCCGCACGGTCGGCGGCCTCTCGTGCGAGCGTGAGCCCGTTCGAGTGGATGCCCGACGACGCGAACCCGACGAGGACGTCGCCTGCTTGTGCTTCTCCGGCGAGCAGGTCGTCGTCGGTCGCGATGCCGGCGACGGTGCCGGCGAGGTCGAAGTCGTTCACGACCTCCGGCATTACCGCCGTCTCGCCGCCGACGAGCGCGACGCCGGCTTCCTCGGCTCCGGCCGCCAGTCCTTCGCCCAATTCGGCAGCGCGCGTCTCGTCGGGCACGTCCACCGCGAGGTAGTCCACGAACGCCGCGGGCTCGACGCCCGCCGCGACGAGGTCGTTGACGTTCATCGCGATGCAGTCGATTCCAACCGTGGAGTAGTCCTCCACCGCGACTGCTACGAGTAGTTTGGTGCCGACGCCGTCGGTCGCGAGCGCGAGGTACTGGTCGCCGAGGTCCACCAAGCCCGCGTACTTGGTGGTGTCCCCGACCTCGGAGACCGCGCCGACCAGCGCCGCGGTCGCCGCCTCGCTGTCCTCGATGTCCACGCCCGCCTCGGCGTACGTGAGTTCGTCGTCGCTCCCGTCGCTCATACACGAGCGTGCGCATGTCGGGGCGAAAAGCGTGCCGGTCTATGCGCGGATGACTACACTCCGAGGAACAACACCAGCGCCGGGCCAATCGTAATCACGGCGGCGGCCGCGTACACCGCCTTGTTCCACTGCAGGACGGTCGCGCCGTCCAGCGGGCCGAACGGAATCATGTTGAACCCCGCCAGCAGCACGTTGATGAACAGGCCGCGCCACCCGATGTCGGGCGCGACGACGAACACGCCCAGCGAGACGACTGCGAGCGCGACGTTCGTCAGCGGACCCGCGAGCGCGATGAGGCCGTGTTCGCGGGGCGTGATGCGACCTCTGTGGTGGACCGCGCCCGGTGCCGCGAACAGGAACCCGGCGAGGCCGCCGGCGACGGCGAGCGCGAGCATCCCGAAGTCAGCGCGGAACTCCGCGTGCTGGCCGAAGTGGACCGCGACGACCTTGTGCGCGAGTTCGTGCAGGAGGAACGCGACGCCGACCGTCGCGAGGCTCAGCGCGAACTCTTCGAGGAACACCGCGCTCGCCAGCACGTCGGTGATCGTCGTTACGGAGACGGGGACGTACAGCAGGCTGAACGCCAGCCCGAGCGCCAGCCACGCGACGAGGAGGTCCCGGAGTTCGCGGCTGCTGAAGTTCACCATACCAGTCCCCAGATGGCGTCGGCGCTGTTCTGTGCGCCCCGCACCATCGCGTCGGTGACCGCGCCGACGCTGTCGAAGGGGCCGCCGATAAGCGGCAAGACGACGAACGGGAACAGCACGCTCGCGACGATGCTGCCGATGTTCGTCATCGCGACGACCGCGATGAGCCGGAACAGCGGCACGTCTATCATCTGCCCGAGCAGGTCCCGAATCGGCGTCTCCTGGTCGTCCATGAGTTCGTTCAGCGTGCCGATGTCGGCGACCCGCACGGAGAGGTAGCGCAGTTCGACGTAGCCCGTGAACCAGCCCGGCGCGAGCAGCGGGTTGACGCTCGTCAGCCACGCCACCGCGCCGCCGACGCCCGCGCTCGTCCAGTGGGCGCCCGCGAACTTCGCGGCCCCCATCGAGATTATCCCGTTGAACAGAAACCACGCGCCGAACACCTGCAGGAGCACCGTGTTGTCCACGCCCGCCATCACCAGCAGGACGAAGAAGGCGAGGAAGCCGACCGTAATCAGCAGGCCGAACAGCCGCGCGACCGAGAAGCGCTTGCTCTGCGTGCCGGTCAGCGACTCCATCGGCGGCAGGTCCTCGGGGTGGTCGAGGTAGTGCTCGACGCCCTCGCGGTGGCCCGCGCCCAGCACCGCGACGACGTGTTTGCCCTGCGCGCGCAGCGCGACGAGGTTGTGCGCGATGTAGGCGTCACGCTCGTCGATGAGCGCCTGTGCGCCAGCGGGGCTGAACCGCCGGAACTCCTCCATCATCGCCGATACCACGTCCGCGTCCGTGAGGTCGTCCATCGAGAACTCCTCGACGTCCTCGGGTTCGGCGCGCGCGAACAGCACGACGAACACCGCGCCGAACACGAACGCGCCGACGCCCGCGAACAGCACGGCCTCCGCCAGGCCCGACAGCACGACCAGCGCCGTCTCCACGACGCCGATTGTCGCGGGTGGCGGCGGCAGCAGGAACGGGCCGGCGACGAACTCCGCGCCGACGCCGACGACGAAGCCGACGAACGCGCCGAAGCCGAGCCCGAGCGTCCGGCTGTCGGTGACGCCCAACGCGAGTTCGCCGACCAGCCTGAGTTTCTCGACGCCGGTCATGCGCGCCCAGAAGCGCTGAATCGTCACCTGGATGTCGCGGTCGACGAGCGCGACGTCCGCGCCGATGCGCTCGGCGGCGTCGATGCCCGCCTTCATGTCCGCGCCCGGCTCGATGCCGAACTTGTCGCCGAGGCGCTGCTGGACGTACGACAGCAGCCAGTACGCCAGGAACTGGAACGCCATGCTCCCTTTCAGGAGGTCGCTGGCGTCGAGGTCCTCGGGCGCGTCGCCCTGCATCTGCCGGTAGCGGCCCTCGTCTAACTCGACGGCGACCGTGTCCGGGTTCTCCGCCTCGACGACCCGCTCGACCTCCTCGACGCTGTCCGCGGAGACGTGGGCGGTCCCGACGACCCGAACGGAGCCCTCGCGGGTCGCCGCGGATTCCTCGCTCATTACGTCCACGTTAGTTGTGGCGGCCTTACGCTTGTCGGATGGGCGACGTACCGGCCGCTGTCCGGGGTTCGCCCCCACTCGGAAGCATTCAAGCCGCCCCGCCCAGAACCACGAGGCATGAGCGAGACGGCGCGCCTGATGGACTCCTACACGGAGATGACGGAACTGCTGTTGCCCAACGACACGAACAACCTCGGCCGCGCGCTCGGTGGCGCGGTCCTGCACTGGATGGACATCTGCGCGGCCATCGCGTCGATGCGGTTCTCCGGCCGACAGTGCGTCACTGCCTCCATGGACCACGTCGACTTCATCGCGCCCATCGAGATGGGCGAGGTCGCGGTCGTGGAGGCGTTCGTCTTCGACGTCGGCCAGTCCAGCATCGAGGTGAAAGTCGAAGTCCGCGCCGAGGACCCCGTGGAGGGCACGGAGCGCAAGACCACGACGTCGTTTTTCACGTTCGTCGCGCTCGACGACGACGGCAAGCCCACCGAGGTGCCGCGGCTGGCCTGCGACACGGAGGCCGAGGCGGCGCTCCGGCAGGACGCCCTCGACGCCCACGCCGAACAGCAGTAATCAGTCGAGGCGCGGCACGTCGAGCGTGACGACCGCGCCGGTCGGCTCGTTGTCCGCGAACGTCACGTGCCCGCCCGCGATGTCCGTCCCCCAGTGAATCAGCCAGAGGCCGAGCCCGCTGGCGTGGTCGAGTTGCGTCTCCGTCCCCCGCTGTAGCACTTCGTACTCGCCCTCGTGGATGCCGGGGCCGTTGTCGGCGACGCGAATCTGCACGCGGCCGTCGTGCGTTTCGACGCTGATGTTCACGCACGCGTTCTCGTTCGTGTTGTGCTCGGCGGCGTTTTCGAGGGCGTTCCAGACGACGGGGCCGAGCGTGGCCGGCACGCGACAGTCCGCGGGGAACTCGGCGACGTCGACGGTCACCCCGGGGAACGCGTCGCGGAGCCGCTCGACGCGGCCGTCGAGCAGTTCCCGGACACTGACCGGCCGTGTCGGCTCCTGCTCGCGTTCGAGGAGGTCGATGATGACCCGGGCCTTCTCCCCGAGCCCCGCGATTCTGGACGCGCGCTGCTCCACGATGTCCACGGCCTCGCGCTCCTCGTCCGTGTCGACGGACAGCTGGCCCACGTAGCCGAGAATCATCTGGGTGTCGGTGCGGATGTTGTGGCGGAACGCGCGGTTCAGCACCTCCAGTCGTTGCTTCTGCCGGAAGTACCGGCTGACGTCGTGGAGCGTGACGACGCGCCCGATGAGCCGGTCGCGGACGTCGTGGATGGGCGTCACCGAGACGTCGAACGGCGTATCGTCGCCGTCGACGGCGATTGTGACGTGCTCCGGCCGGCACTCGCCGTCGAGCGGGCCCAGCGACGGCAGCATCGACGCCACCGACTCGCCGATGGCGTCGTAGCGCGACCGCCCCAGCAGCGGCTCCGCGCTCTCGTTGGCGTCCACGACGTAGCCGTGCCTGTCGACGACGACGGCGGCGTCGTCCATCCGCTCGAAGACGAGCCGGCGCGCCCGCCAGTTCGGGGCGGGGCTCGCGCCGAACAGCTGGAACTGCGTGAGCGCGCCGAGGAACGCCACGCCCGTGACGGCGAACGCGATGGGTGTGGGGTCGAATTCGGGGAGCGGGAGCATGCCCGCGACGGAGAGGACGTTCGTCACCCACGGCGTCAGCGACCCGAACAGCAAGGCGGTGCTCTGCCCGCGGAACAGCACCGCGTTGCTCCGAATCAGGTCGACGAGTGGGACGAACCCGAGCACGCCGAGCACGTACGTGTACGCCGCGACGACCCAGTACCACGGCCCGCCGGTGCGGTGGAGCAACACGAGGTCGCCGTACGAGACGACGCTCGTCGAACGGTAGAGCAGGTCGTGGGACCCGCTGGTCGCCGCCAGCACCACCGTCACCGCGGGGATGACGGCGAGCACCGCGACCACGTGCGAGCGGACGTACTCGTCGCGGCCGGTGTACGCAAGCGCGAACAACAGCCACGCCAGTGGGATGACGACGACGCCGACCCACTGGACGTCCGACCACAGCAGCTTCCGCGCGAGCGAGTCGGCCTGCAGTTCGAACACCAGAAACGCCGTCCACCAGCCGACCCCGCCGAGCATGAGCACGAGCGCGGACGCGCCCGGTTCCGGCCGCTCGCGCCACGCGAGCAGCCCGGCGGCGAAGCTGACCGCGATGCTGACCAGCAGGACCACGGTCAGGAGTTCGAGGAGCGCGACCACTGGTGTTCGCGAGAGTGTGCGCCATCCTAAAAGCCGTGCCGTCCCGCGAAGGTTGCGGTCCTCGTGGCGACCCAGTCGCGGTTATCCGAGGGCGACCAGGGAGAGCACGGCGCCGACGACGACGTATTCGAGTTCGGGCGCGACGGTCAGCCACGCGCGGTCGGCGTAGCGCGCCAGCAGGCTCGTGACGACCAGCGAGTAGACGAGGCCGACGCCGAGCGCGAGCGCGACCGACACCGAGAGGTAGCCGGCAGCCAGGGCGTACGCGAGGACTGCGGCGGTAATCGCGTCGACGGCGTAGAGGACGAGTCGCGTCCGTTCGAGGCCGAGCACCACGGGAAGCGTGCGGACGCCGGCCTCCCGGTCGCCCTCGCGGTCGCGGACGTTCGGGAGCTCGGTGTCGACGAACGACCGCAGGAAGAAGTACGCGAACACGAGCGCGACGGCGGGCGTCACGCCGCCGTCGGCGAACGCCACTGGCAGGAACGTCAGCGACACCGCCCACGCCAGCGCGACGACGGCCGTGTTGACGACGAGAACGTCCTTCAGCCGGCAGAAGCGCGAGCCGAGCTGCGGCAGCCAGTCGCTGGCGTACAGCACCCAGAACGCGCCGGGGAGCAGCGCCAGTGCCAGCGCCAGCGGACCGCCGAGCATCGCGAGCGCGATGGCGAGTCCGTACGCGAGCGCCGCTGCGACGTACAAGACGTCTTCGTGCCGGCGCACGAACGCGGCCTGCTCGGGTTTGTCGACGGCGTCGTCGTCGACGTCGGCGATGCGGTCGTTCGCGTAGACGGCGAACGTAATCAGGCCGACGACGGCGGGTGCGGGGCTCAGCGGCAGTGACAGCACCGCCATCGCGATGCCGACTTCGATGACCGTGACCACCGAGAGGTACGCCGAACTGTACAACAGAACCGTCCAGAGGTGTTTCGCGCGAGCGAGCTGTGCGACAAACCACGTCGAGTCGCCGGAGAGCGCCGCCCGGCAGTGTTGTTTCCGTGACATCGTTCGGTCGTCAGGTCGGCAACAGCAGCCACCAGTCTGACGTGCGAACAGACCGTCTATAGCGGCTTAGTTTTACGTTCATTTTATCATCTATCAAATGTGAAAATACGGTAGCCCACAGGCTTATCCGCGCTGTCGCCGTCTGTTCGACCACGACGATGACAGGCGTCAAACAAGACCGTGTCGAGGGGGTCGAGCAGGCAGCCGACCGCGTGACGAACCTCCTGGCTGGGGGGACCGCGAGGGTGAGTGACCGTGGAGGGAAACGATGACTGAACACGCGAAGAACCTCCTGCGGAAGATCGACGAAGCGGCCGTGGAGGCCCTCGACGTCGCGGACCGCGAGCAGGCCAAGCAGAAGGGCGGCTCCCAGCGCGAGGCCTACGAGAAGGGACTGAACGAGGTCGAACGCATCGCCGGGCGGGCGCAGGCCCGCGAACTCGCGGAGTGGATTCAGGACCAGATACAGGAGCGCGAGACGTTCCCCTCCGCCCGCGAAGTCCGCAACCACGGCGCGCAGATCTGCCGGAAGAGCGGCCACGACGTCTCGACGAACGACTGGCTGGGCGCGTAGCGGTCGGCGACGCGCAGGCTTTTCCCCGCCGACTACCTACTCCTGGCCATGGCTCTCGACGCGCCCGCGCCCGACCCGCCGGAGTTGGAGGGCGACCCCGACGAGTACGACGACGTCACCGTCCAGGGCACCGACTACCACCGCGACGACCTTCAAGAGTTCCTGGAGGACGGCGCGTGGGCGGAAGCCTTCGAGACGTGGGCGGCGGAGACGGAGTTGACCCGTGAAGCGTTCGACATCGCCGTCGACCTGGGGATGTTCGACCGCTTCGACTTCTTCTGGGACGATTTCGCCGACCGCGTGGGCTACCACGCGCCCGGGCTCCCGGAGAACTGGCGCGAGCGCAACATCCACCCGGAACTGAACTCCTGGGAGACCGTCTCGGCCATCAACGCGTCGCTGGCGGAGCTCGGCGCGGAAGCCTCCCGGCTGCTCAAGGCTGAGTACGTCGACTGGGAGGCCGAGTACGACGCGCCCGACGACCTGCCGGACTTCTAACGCACTTTTTGCTCTGCGTGAGGCGCGCTTTGCGCGCCTCACTCGGCAAAAACTTGCGGAAAAAGCGCTTCGTCCTCCCTACGGTCGTCCTCGCGCCGCCGCTCGCGCGCTACACGCGCTCGCGGCGTGACCTTACCCTAACTACCGCTTTCTTCGTGGTTTCAGTCCTCGACCGCCGCGGCAGCGTTGATAATCGTCTCCTCGCCGAACGCCGGGCCGACGAGCTGGAGGCCAACTGGGAGGCCGTCGGCTTCGCCCGCCGGCACCGAGATGGCGGGGAGGTTGGCGAGGTTCACGGGCGTCGTGTTCGCGTCCGCGAGGTACATCTTCAGCGGGTCGTCGAGGCTCTCGCCGAGCTTCGGCGGTAGAATCGGCATCGTCGGGGACGCGAGCACGTCGACGTCCTCGAACGCCTCGTCGAAGTCCTGTTTCACCCACGCGCGGGCCTCCTGTGCTTGCTTGTAGTACTTGTCGTGGTAGCCCGCCGAAAGCGCGTACGTCCCGAGGAGGATGCGGCGCTTGACCTCGTCGCCGAAGCCCTCCGAGCGCGCCTTCGCGAACGACTCGTTCCAGTTGCCCTCGTAGCCACCAGAATGGCCGTACCGGACGCCGTCGAACCGCGCCAGATTCGAGGACGCCTCCGACATCGCGATGACGTAGTACGCCGCGACCGCGTACTCCGCCGAGGGGAGACTGACTTCCTCGACCGTCGCGCCCTGCTCGCGGAGGTCTTCGATTGTCGCGTCGAACGTCTCCACGACCGCGTCCTCGGCACCCTCCACGAGTTCCGTGGGGACGCCGATGGTGAGGCCCTCGACGTCGCCGTCGGCGGCGCTCGCGAAGTCCGTGTCAGCGCCCTCCTCTCGGGTGGTGCCGTCGTTCTCGTCGGGGCCCGCAACGACGTCCAGCAGCGCCGCGGCGTCCTCGACGGTCGGCGCGATGGGGCCTATCTGTTCGAGGCTGTTCGCGTACGCGACCAGGCCGTACCGGGAGACGAGCCCGTACGTCGGCTTGATGCCGACGACGCCGCAGAAGGCGGCGGGACACCGAATCGAACCACCGGTGTCCGTCCCGAGCGCGAGGTCGGCGTCTCCCGCCGCGACCGCCGCCGCGCTGCCGCCCGAGGAGCCACCTGGGACGTAGTCCTCGTCGACCGGGTTCTTCGTCGCGCCGAAGTACGACGTCTCCGTGGTCGTCCCCATCCCGAACTCGTCCATGTTCGTCTTTCCGGGGATGGTCGCGCCCGCGTCCTTCAGGCGCTCGACGACGGTGGCGTCGTACGGCGGCACGTACGCTTCGAGCATCTTCGACCCACAGGTCGTGCGGACGCCCTCGGTGGAGATGTTGTCCTTGACGGCGACGGTCTTCCCGGCGAGCGGGCCGTCCCCGCTGCCCTCGATGACGTCCTCGGTGATGTACGCGTTCAGGCTCATTACGACACCTTCGGGCCCTTGAAGCGGCCGTCCTCGCTGTCGTCGGCGTTCCGCAGCGCTTCCTCCTGGCTCAGGCTCTGCTCGACCTCGTCGCTGCGCATCACGTTCACGAGGTCGGGTTCGGCCTCGACTTCGGGCACCTCGTCGAGTGCTTCGAAGTGTTCGAGGATGTCGCCGAACTGGTCGGCGAACTGCGCGCGCTCCTCGTCGTCGAGGTCCACGCGCGCGAGGTCCGCGACGTGCTCGACCTCGTCGGCGTCCACAGAATCGCTCATGTCTCCGGAATTGCGCGTGCCGTCGGTAAGCGTTTCGATGCCCCATGGCACCCGTTCTGTGTGGGGATTTCTGCCACAGTCCTTTTGTGCGGTCGGCCCTACTCTGTTACACGTATTAGACGTTTTCTCGACCACAGAACCCGCCCACAGCTCCCATCCCACAGCCCCCATGAGTGACACCACGCGAACCCGCGAGAAGCGCGAGGAAGCCGAGAGCGAGAGCGAGGAGTCCACAGAGGAGGTCGACGCCGACCTCCACTGCCCCGAGTGCGGCGGCCGCCTCGTCGTCGACGAGGAGCGCGGCGAGACGGTCTGCGAGGACTGCGGGCTCGTCGTCGAGGAGGAGACCATCGACCGCGGGCCCGAGTGGCGCGCGTTCGGCAGCGAGGAGAGCGACCAGAAGTCCCGCGTCGGCGCGCCCACCACGAATCTGATGCACGACAAGGGATTGTCGACGAACATCGGCTGGCAGGACAAGGACGCCTACGGCAACAGCCTCTCCAGCCGCCAGCGCCAGAAGATGCAGCGGCTCCGCAAGTGGAACGAGCGCTTCCGTACGCGCACCTCGAAGGAACGCAATCTGAAGCAAGCCCTCGGCGAAATCGAGCGGATGGCCTCCGCGCTCGGTCTCCCGAAGAACGTCCGCGAGACAGCCTCCGTCATCTATCGCCGCGCGCTCAACGACGACCTGCTCCCCGGCCGCAGCATCGAGGGCGTCGCCACGAGCGCGCTGTACGCGGCCGCGCGGCAGGCGGGCGCACCCCGCAGTCTCGACGAGGTGGCGAACGTCAGCCGCGTCGAACGGGACGAAATCGCGCGCACCTACCGCTACGTCGCCCGCGAACTCGGCCTCGAAGTCGCGCCCACGGACCCCGCCAGCTACGTCCCGCGGTTCTGCTCGGAACTCGGGCTCTCCGACGAAGTCGAGCGCCGCGCTCGCGACCTTCTGGAGAGCGCCGAAAAGGCAGGCCTCTACTCAGGGAAATCCCCGGTCGGGCTCGCGGCTGCGGCCGTCTACGCCGCCAGCCTCCTCGTGGACGAACGCATCACGCAGAGTCAGGTCAGCGACGTCGCAAACGTCAGCGAAGTCACCATCCGCAACCGCTACCACGAGATTCTGGAGGCCGGCGGCGAGGCGAACGTCGAAGCCTGACGCTCCGGGAGCGTAACCCCTATCCGCCGCGTCGCGAACCTCCGCTATGGAGACGACGCGTCACTTCACCGCCACCGTCTACGTCGTCAACGACGGCGCTACTGCGCTCCACGAACACGACCGCCTCGGCCTCACGATTCCGCCGGGCGGCCACGTGGACCGCGACGAACTCCCCCACGAAGCGGGCAAACGCGAAGTCGAGGAGGAGACCGGCCTGAAGCCGACGCTGCTCGGTGAGGCTCCGGACGTGCCCGCGCCCGACGGCTTCGCGCTGCCGTCGCCGCGCTACCAGCTGTGTTACGACATCAACGTCCACGAGGACGGCAGCGTCGGTCACCAGCACATCGACCACGTCTACTTCGCGACCGTCCCCTCGCGGGACATCGACCCCGCGGACGGAGAGCAAGGACCTGAAGCGTGGGCGTGGTACGACCCCGATGACCTCCGCGAGAGCGACCTCGACGCTGACACCGTCCAAATCGCGCTGGAGGTCATCGAAGTGGCGAGCGAAGCGTAGCCCGGTAGTCCAGCCGGCTCTCGAGGACCTGCGTCGTGGTCGCCGACCTCTCAGAAGAACTCCGCGAGGCGGTTCTTCACGCGGCGCTTCGCGCCGCCCGCCGCCTGCCGGAAGCTGATGTGCCACGGCGTGCGCTTGCCCTCGACGCTCGTTCGGCCGTCCCGGATGGCGTCGAGGACGCTGTCCAGCGAGCGGTCGTCGGCGCCGACGCGCGTCACCGCCTGCCCCACCATCTCCGCGATGTGGGCGTCGCTGCCCGCGGTCATCGGGAGGTTGTGGGCGCGCGCGAACCGCTCGGCCTTCCGGTTCGCGCGGCCCGTGAGCAGCCGCGAGTTGTACACCTCGATGGCGTCCGCGGACGCCAGCGTCGCCGTCGAGATGTTCGGCGCGACGCCGCTACGTGAGGACTGGAACGGGTGCGGGACGATGGCGAGGCCGCCGCGGTCACGAATCGCGTCGAGCGTGTCCACGAACGGCTCGCCCGACGGCACCGCCTCTTCGACGCCGATGGCGAGTACGTGGCCGTCGGCGCTGGTCACCTCCATCCCGGGGATGCCGACGAGGCCGTACTCCTCGGCGAGGTCGGCGGCCCGCAGGCTCGCCTCGATTTCGTCGTGGTCGGTGACAGCGAGCGCGTCGAGCCCCACCGCCTGCGCCTGCTCTAAGAGCATCTCGACGGGGTCGCGGCCGTCGTAGGAGAGCTCGGAGTGCGTGTGGAGTTCGACGGAAAGCACGACTGGAGGTTACGTAGGGGTGGGCAAAAGCGCCCCGGTACGGAAACGTCGGGCGGGAGCGAGCACCATGACTGTTCACGTCCGTGCACATGGAAACGACTAAACGCTCGCGGAAGGACCACGAAGGTGAATGCCACTCGTCGAATCGGACCGACGCCTCGTCGAAGCGGAACTGGGACGGGACCCGACGCGGGCGGAGGCCGCGCTGTTCGAGAATCTCTGGAGCGAGCACTGCGCGTACCGCTCCTCGCGCCCGCTGTTGTCCGCGTTCACCACCGACAGCGACGACGTCGTCGTCGGGCCGGGCGACGACGCCGCCGTGGTGTCGGTCCCCGGCACGGACCAGTTGGTGACGTTCGGCGTCGAGAGCCACAACCACCCCTCCTACGTCGACCCCTACGACGGCGCGGCGACGGGCGTCGGGGGCATCGTCCGCGACACGCTCTCGATGGGCGCGTACCCCATCGCGCTCGCGGACGCGCTCTACTTCGGCGGCTTCGACCGCGACCACTCCCGCTACCTCCTCGACGGCGTCGTCGAGGGCATCAGCGACTACGGGAACGCCATCGGCGTCCCCACGGTCACGGGGAGCACGCAGTTCCACGACGGCTACGAGGGCAACCCGCTCGTGAACGTCGCGTGCGTCGGCCTCGTCACCGAGGACCGCCTCGTCACCGCCGCCGCGAAAGAGCCCGGGAACAAGCTCGTACTCGTCGGGAACGCGACCGGCCGTGACGGCCTCGGCGGCGCGAGTTTCGCCAGCGAGGACCTCGCGGAGGACGCCGAGACGGAGGACCGGCCCGCGGTGCAGGTCGGCGACCCGTACACGGAGAAACTCCTCGTGGAGGCCAACGAGGCGCTCGTCGACGAGGACCTCCTGATGGCCGCCCGCGACCTCGGCGCGGCGGGGCTGGGCGGCGCGTCTTCGGAGCTGGTCGCGCTGGGTGGCCTCGGCGCGCGCATCGACCTGAACGAGGTCCACCAGCGCGAGCCGAACATGAACGCGCTCGAAATCCTGCTCGCCGAGTCCCAGGAGCGCATGTGCTACGAGGTCCGCCCGGAGGACGTCGAGCGCGTGCAGGAAATCGCCGAGCGCTTCGACCTCGGCTGCTCGGTCATCGGCGAAGTCACCGAAGGGAACTACGTCTGCGAGTTCGAGGGCGAGGCGCAGCGCGCCTCGGAAGAGGCGAGCGGCGACAGCCGCGAGCCAGAGACCGTCGTCGACGCGCCCGCGGAGTTCCTCGCGGACGGCGCGCCGATGAACGACCTCGAACGCGAGGAGCCCAGCGAGCCCGAGACGGACCTGCCGGACGTCGACGTCGACGAGGCGTTCGACGCGGTGCTGTCGAGTCCGAACACGGCGAGCAAGCGCTGGGTGTACCGCCAGTACGACCACGAGGTCGGCAACCGGACGCTCCGGCGGCCCGGCGACGACGCCGCCGAACTCGCGCTCCACGAAGTGGCTGAAGCAGGTGGCGAGGAGACCGCACTCGCGTTCTCCGCGGGCACGAACCCGAACTGGACCGACGCCTCGCCGTACCGCGGCGCGTACGCGACGGCCGTGGAGAACGCGACGAATCTCGCGGCGGTCGGCGCTGAACCGCTGGCCGCGGTGGACTGCCTGAACGGCGGGAACCCCGAGAATCCCGACGTCTACGGCGGGTTCGCGGCGGCAGTCGACGGCCTCGCGGACGGCTGCCGCGCGGTCGACGCGCCGGTCGTCGGCGGGAACGTCAGCCTCTACAACGACTCCAACGCGGGCCCCGTGCCGCCGACGCCGACGCTCGCGATGCTCGGCGTCCGGCAGGGCTACGACGCGCCCGGGATGGCGGCCGCGGGCGAGGGCGAGTTCGTGCTCGTCGGCGGCCACGACGAGACGCTCGGCGGGAGCGAGTACCTCGCACAGTTCGACGGCAGCGCGCCGTTCCCCGACGTGGAGGATAGCAGCGTCGCAGCAGTCCGAACGGCCGCGACGCACGACGCGACGCTTGCCGTCCACGACGTCAGCGACGGCGGCCTCGCGGTCACGCTCGCCGAGATGGTCGGGGAGAGTGCGGGCGTCGAGGTAGACGTTCCGAGCGTCGGCGCGCTGTTCTCGGAGGCCCCGGGGCGCGCGGTCGTGGAGACGACCGACGTCGACGTGCTCCGCGACGCGGTGGACGCGCCCGTCGTCGACCTCGGCGAGACGACTGACGACGGCGTGCTATCCCTCGCTGTGGCTGGCGAGTCCGTCGACTACGACCACGAGGAAATCGTGGACGCACGGCGCGTCCTCGAACGCGAACTCGACTAGAAGAACGCCGGGAAGAGGTACGCCACTGCGACGCCGACGAGCAGTACGAGGAGGCCGACGCCGACCTGGCTCGTGGTGTACTCCTGCATCGGTGACGTGACGCGACCCGAATCGTCGTGAGCGTGGTCGTCTGACATGCGCGGCGATTGGATGGGGGCCTACTTGGCAGTACCGAACCCGTGCGACCTGTTCGACGCCGAACGTCTCGTCGCCGCCCAGCCAGCCGCGCTCTCGGACTGCCTCGGAGTCCCGGGGAATCGCGGTGACAGCGCCGACCTGCTCGTCGGTCGCCCCGCGAACGCGACCGCGCGGCCGAGCGCCGCCTGCGAGAGCGGCGAGTCGTCGAACGCGACGACGTACGTCATGACGTATCCCTCACGTCCGGCCGTTGGATGCCGGAGACGAAACCACTATCGGCGGTTCCCTCGAACTGCACAGTATGCTGACCAAGCGCGTCATCCCGTGCGTCGACGTCGACTTAGACGACGACGGGAACGCCGCCGTCTACACGGGCGTGAACTTCGAAGACCTCGAGTACACGGGCGACCCCGTGGAGATGGCGAAACGGTACAACGAAGCGGGCGCCGACGAGTTCGTCTTCCTCGACATCACCGCGAGCGCGGAGGGCCGCGCGACGATGCTGGAGACCGTCGAGCGCGTCGCCGACGAGGTGTTCATCCCGCTGACCGTCGGCGGCGGCATCCGCGAGAAGGACGACATCAAGGAGACGCTGCGCGCGGGCGCCGACAAGGTCTCCATCAACACGGGCGCGCTCGAACGCCCCGAACTCATCACGGAGGGTGCGAAGGCGTTCGGCAACCAGTGCATCGTCATCAGCGTGGACGCGCGGCGGCGCTACGACGAACAGGGCGAGCACTACGAGCAGGTCGACGGCGAGTCCTGTTGGTTCGAGGCGACCGTGAAGGGTGGGCGCGAGGGGACCGGCCGGGACGTCGTCGAGTGGGCGCGCGAAGCAGAGGAGCGCGGCGCGGGCGAGCTGTTCGTGAACTCCATCGACGCCGACGGGACGAAGGACGGCTACGACCTGCCGCTGACGGGTGCGGTCTGTGACGCCGTCTCGACGCCGGTCATCGCGTCCTCGGGCTGCGGGTCGCCCCAGGACATGGCCGACGCCTTCGACGCGGGTGCGGACGCCGCGCTCGCCGCCTCGATTTTCCACTACGGCGAGTACACCATCGAGGAGACCAAGCAGTACCTCGACGAACACGGCGTGCCGGTCAGGCTGTAGGAGCGACGGCTGCGACGTCGATATTCCGTACTCGACACTGCGAATGATTTATCACTAAAGTCCAATATAGCGGTAGTATGTCTCACTCTGGTGCACCCGGGTCGGGGGACCCGGAAACTGCCCAGTGTTCCCCTGATGGACCGCTCGACCCGGGGCGCTCGGCTGTGGACGCCGTCGAATGCGATTCCACGCGGTTCGTGAACCTCGCGCACGCCTCTATGGGGATTCAACCGACGTACCTCGTGTTGACCGACAGCGACGCTGACGCCACGCAGTTGTCACTCACGGACGTGCTGTCGATGCCCGAGATACAGAACGCGGTCGCGTACTTCGGCGCGGACACCGACAGCGTCCGCGTGCGCACCCAACCCGGTCGTCGCGTCGCCCTCGAAGAACACGTCGACGCACTCGCCGAGCGCAGCTCCGACCCCGCCTTCGAGTTCGGCGGGCGGTGCTTCGAGCTGTCGGTCGTCGTCGGTTAGGCCGCTGCTTCGAACGTGTCCGCGAAGTCCCGGAGCTCGTCGCTCATCCGTTCTGCCGCCGACTGAAGCGCGTCGAGGGGGTCGGTGCCCTCCTCGGTCTTGATGGTGAGCACCGGCTCGGTCTGACCGCCGGACTGCTCGGGGTTCATGTCGTACGAGGCCGCGACGACGCCCTCGGTTTCGATGAGCGAGCCCTTCAGCCCGTTCATGAAGGTGTGGTCCTCCCCGGCAATCTCGATAGTGAGTTCCGCGTCTCCCTTCTCGATAACCCGCAGGTCCATGCGTGTCGGTTCGCTCGTGGCGCGTTTCAACGTTTCGAACCGTCGGCTCGCGGGCGGACGGTTTATGCCGCCGGGGCCAGCCACGTAGTGGTATGAACGTCTCGCCGGTGGTCGTCGTCGCTGCGACGACGCTCGCTCTCCTCGCGGTGACTGTCGCGGTGCCGCGGTTCCGTCGCTTCTCCTCGCTCACGCGCGCCGCACCCGTCGCCGTGCTCGTCGGCATCGCCGCCGCGGCGGCGCTGGAAACGGTCGACGTCTGGACCGCTGCCGCGTACGCGGCCGTCGTCACGTTCGTCGCGACAGGCGTCGGCGTGCTCTCCGTCGGCGAAGGTCGTGCCGCCGTGCGTCGCATCCGCAGCCGACTCCTGTTCGGGATTCCGTGGGGCACACTCTTGGTCGTCGTCGCGGTCGCCGCGTTCTACCTGGTCGTCCAGTTCGGCGCGGCGGGCGCGCCGCTGGTCGTGCCGTTCGTCTCGTGGTCGTACTTCTACCCGCTGGGGACGGTCACGTCGGCGTTCGCGCACGCCAGCCTCGGCCACGTCACGGGGAACCTCGTCGCGACGGTTGCGCTCGCGCCGCTGGCGGAGTACGCGTTCTCGCACTACCCGACTGAGCGCGGCGAGTCCTCGTTCGGCTCGTGGCGCACCAACCCCTACGTTCGCGCGCTCGTCGTCTTCCCGGCGGCGGTCTTCGGCGTCGGCCTGCTGACCGGCGTATTCTCGTGGGGCGCGACAATCGGCTTCTCCGGTGTCGTGTACGCGTTCGCGGGGTTCGCGCTCGTGCGCTTCCCGCTGGCGACCGTGCTCGCCGTGTCGGTTCGCGAGGTGCTGTCGCTCTTGTGGACGGTCGTCCACGACCCGATTACGTACGCCTCCGCGTCGCCGTCGTTCTCGACGCCGTGGTGGGCCGGCATCTCCGTGCAGGGCCACCTCTTCGGCTTCCTCGTCGGCGCAGTGCTCGCCGCCGCGCTCGTCGTCCGCCGCGAGAACCGCCCCTCCGCTGCCCGCATCTGGTTCGGCGCGGTCGTGCTCGCGGCGTCGATGTCGCTGTGGGCGGTGTGGTGGTACGGCGCTGCCGACGAGTACGTGCTCTTCCGCGCGCTCGGCGTGCTGCTGGTCGCCGCGCTCGCTGTCCTCCTGACTGCGGCCGTGCGCGCCGACACGAGCACGCTGTTCGGCGACGTCTCCACGCGGAAGGCCGCGTTCGTCGTGTTGCTGCTCCCCGTCGTGACGATGTCGATGGTCGCCGTGCCGGTGAACCTCACCACCGTCGCGGACGCCGACCTCCCCGGCGACCCCGTGGAGATCCGCGGCTACGAGGTGACCTACGCCGAAGACGTCACCAACGAGCGCGTCTCCGGCGTGGACGTCCCGTACTTCTCGCAGGCGACGAACGTCTCCGCGAGCGGCGTCATCGTCGCCAACCCCGAGCGCGACATCTGGACGCAGGAGGTGAGCGCGAGCAGACTCGGCTTCTACGGCGACCAGTCCGTCACCGTCGGCGGCGTCGGCTGGAAGGAGTCCGTCGGCGTCCACCGCCGCGGCTGGGTGCCCGCGGGCGCCAGCGCCGTCTACAACGTCTACGTCACGCCGCCCGAGGGCGAGACGCGCCACGTCTACAGCTCCGAGAACGCTACCGCGGACCCGGTCGTCGCCGGCCGACAGGTGCGCGTGACCTCGTCGAGCGGCGGCTTCGACCTCGACGTCCTGCGCAACCAGACCGTCGTCGGCTCGACGGGGATTCCACAGCAGAACGAGACCACTGACGCGGCCGGGCTGACGTTCGTGCGGAACGGGAGTCGGGTGCTGACGGAGCACGAGAACACGACGATTCGCATCGCGAGCCGGGAGACCTACGAGTAGTCCGCCCACTCGATGCGGAAGGCTTCGACGTCGAGGCGCTCGCGCTCGCTCGTGTGGAACTCGAACTGCCGCGCGACGTCGAGTTCCGCGGCGAACGCGTGCGTGACCTCGCCGCCCTCGTCGGCGGCGAACGACTCCACGAACGACTTGCTGCCGGCGTTGTGAATCGAGTAGGAGGCGCCGGCGATCTCGGCGGTCGCGACGAGGAACGCGCGGTCGGCGTGCTCGCTGCCGCGCTGGGCGCCGAACGGCGGGTTCATCACGACCGTATCCACCGTTTCCAGCGGCGGCCGCGTCGCGTCCCCGAGCAGCCAGTCGACGGCGACCGCGGGGTCGACGCGGGGTTCGTTCTCGCGCGCGACTGCGAGTGCGTCCGGGTCGCGCTCGACGGCGAGGACGCGCTCGGGATTTCGCGTGGCAGCGCCGAGCGCGAGCATCCCCGTGCCAGTGCCGAGGTCGGCGACCGTGCAGCCGGCGAGGTCGCCGTGGAGGTCCGCGAGGTGGAGGAGGTGGGCGGCGAGGTCGGCGGGCGTCGAGTACTGTTCGAGCGCGGCGCTCGGGTTGCGGAACCCTTCGACCGCCGAGAGGCGCTGTTCGAGCGCGCGCTTCATACCCGGGCCGAGGGCTCCGGGGGCGAAGAAAGCTCCGTCACGAAGAGAGCACGTCAGTTCAGGGAGAGGCCGTCGACGTCGACGGCGAGCCCGTCGCGGCGGGCGCGCTCGGCGACCGCGGAGAGCGCGGGGCGGACTTTCTCGGGGGCGGCGGCCTCGCGGACGTCGACGGTGAGGCGGTTCGCGCCGAGGAAGGAGGCATTTTCGACGAGTGCGCGGAGGCGGTCGGCCTCGCGCTGGGTGGCCAGCGAGCAGTCCTCGTCGAAGGCGGCGTCGACGGCGACTTCCGCGGGGACGTAGCCTTCGTCGGCGAGATCGGCGGCGAGCGAGCGCAGGTCCTCGCGGGAGGCGTTGGCGATGGCGGTGGCGTCGACGGTCACGGGGGTGGAGTCGGTGGGGCGACAGCCTTCGATGGGACTGGTTCGGCGTGACGTGCTCATGCTACTCACACATACATGGTGGAAATACAAAAAGGTTTTCTAATGCTTAGTAGTAATACAGGCGCCGAACGGGTTAATGTGCTCAGGCTTCCTTCCTGAGGTAATGCCTGTTGGGGACTGGAGCGAGGAATTTCGTAGCCGAACGATTCGCGTTCTCCACGCCGACAGCGACGAGACGTTCGCCTCGCTCACAGCCTCCTACCTCGAACGAGGGACGGACCGGTTCGAAGTCACGCACACGGTGACGCGCGAAGACACCGTCGACGCGCTCTCGACGGCGGACGTCGACTGCGTCGTCTCCGCGTACACGTTCCCCGACGGGAACGGCATCGAACTCCTCAAGCGCATCCGCGAAGCCCATCCGCGACTGCCGTTCATCCTCTACACCGGCAAGGGCAGCGAGGAAATCGCCAGCGACGCCATCTCCGCCGGCGTCACGGACTACATCCAGAAACGCGCCGGTGCCGAACAGTACGAAGTGCTCGCCAACCGCATCGAGAACGCCGTCGAGAAATGCCGCTCCGAGCGCGAACTCGCGGACCAAAACCGCCGCCTCGCAACGCTCATCACCAACCTCCCCGGGATGGTGTACCGCTGCGAGAACGACCCCGGCTGGCCGATGGAGTTCGTCGGCGGCGAATGCGAGCAACTCAGCGGCTACGACGCCGCCGCGCTCGAACGCGGCGACGTCCGCTGGGGCGAAGACGTCATCCACCCCGACGACCGCGGGTCGGTTTGGGCGACCGTTCAGACGGCTATTGCTGACGAGCAGTCCTTCGAGGTCACGTACCGCATCCGGACTGCCGACGGCGACCGGCGGCACGTCTGGGAGCGCGGCCGCGGCGTCCCCGACGAGAACAGCGACGTCGTGGCCATCGAGGGGTTCATCACGGACGTCACCGAGCACGTCGAACGCGAACGCGAACTCCGCCGCCAGCGCAACCGCCTCGACGAATTCGCGTCCATCGTCAGCCACGACCTCCGAAACCCCCTGAACGTCGCTGACGGCCGCCTCGAACTCGCTCGCGACGACTGTAACAGCGAACATCTCGACGACGTCGCCGCCGCCCACGACCGCATGGCGGCGCTCATCGACGACCTGCTCGCGCTCGCGCGGTCGGACGCCGCCATCACCGACCCCGATAGAGTGTCGCTACACGACGTCGCGACGGACTGCTGGAGGAGCGTCGAGACACCCACGGCGACGCTGCGAGTCGACGGCGAAACGACGGTGTTCGCGGACCGCTCGCAGCTCCGCCGGCTCTTCGGGAACCTGTTCCGGAATGCTGTGGAACACGGTTCCACAGACCCCCAGAACGCGAAGCGTTCTGAGGATGCCGTCGAACACGGCTCGGCGCAGTCCGACGACTGCGTCACGGTCCGTGTCGGCGACCTCGACGACGGCTTCTACGTCGAGGACGACGGCCCAGGCATCCCCGCCGGCGACCGCGAGCGCGTCTTCGAGTACGGCTACTCGACGGACGACCGCGGAACCGGCATCGGGCTCAGCATCGTCGCGGAGCTCGTGGACGCCCACGGCTGGAGCATCGAGATTACTGACGGCGAAACGGGCGGGACGCGCTTCGAAATCACGGGCGTCGAAACCGCGGACTAGCTTACCAGGTGCCGTGGAACGTATCGAAGGAGAGGTCTTCGAGGGGCTTGTTGCCCACCGCAATCTCGTACTCGCCGGGGGTCACCATCGGCTTGTGGAACTGCGGGCCGTCGTCGGTCGTGATGCGCGGACAGCCCGTGTTCACGAACGCGTCCATGTCGAAGTTCCGGAGGCGGTCCGGCGTGACTTCGTCCATCGTGATGAGGTAGGCGTTGTCGTTGTTCTCCACGATTTCGTTGGCCTGGTCCCAGCGACCCTGCCCGATTTTCGTGCAGAAGATGACGCCCCACTTCTCGGCGCTCATCGCCTTGTGGACGGTGGCGTAGCGCTGCTTGAGGAACTTCTCCGTGTCAGCGACGGAGACGGAGTTGTTGACGGGGTCGGCGATGACGACCTTCTTCTCGGGGTGCTCCATCGCGAGGCCGAGCGGGTGGAACTTCCCGCCGCCGACGTACAGCACCTGGTCGGCGTCGATGTCGGCGCTCGCGTAGTTGCAACCGAGCACCTGTCCCTCGTGAGTGAGGCGGTCGTCGCCCTTCCGGGTGTGGACCTCGTAGCCGCGGTCGCCCAGCCACGCTTTCATCTCCCCGAAGAGGTTCATGTGCTGGGCAGTCGTGACGAGGCCGACGTCTTCCTCGTCGAGCTCCTCGACGGCCTGCTCCATGATGGGTTCGACGTCGACGTTCGAGAACAGCGGCACGTAGATGATCTTCTCGGACTCCTTCATCGGGGAGTGGCCGAAGTGGACGAAGACGTCCGTCCGCCGCATCATGTACGTGTCGAGGTCGCAGGCACCGTAGCACGGCTGCCCCGAAATCATGACACGCGTGTCGTCGGGGAGCAGCTTGCGGAGGTCGTCGGCGACTCCGGGCGCGCTGCGCTTCAGCCCCTCGGGGAACTGCAGGCCGACCTTCTCCGCGTCGCGCTCCTCGACCGCCTCCACGATGCGGTCGAGTTCGTAGTCCCACGTTCGGTCGTGTTTCAGGGAGAGTCCGGTGTTCCGGAGGTCTCCCGCCGAACGGGTCTCTTCGTGGCTCATTACACCGCGATACAGGCTTCGCTCGTTTAACCTCGGCGGTTCCGGGGGCGACCGCCCCCGCTTCCGGCAGCTTCAAACCGACCGAGCGCCAACCGCCAGGCATGAGCGTCGACTCCGACTCCGCGGCCACGACCGGCACCACGAAGGCCGACGACATCGCCCGCCAGCTCGGCGAAGCCATCGAGGCATCCCCCGAGTACCAGCGCTACGAGGAGACGAAGGCCGCCGTCGAGGAGAGCGAGGAAGTCCAGCAGCGCATCAGCGAGTTCGAGGACCTCCGCCAGGAGTTCATGCTCGCGCGCCAGACCGGCGACGCCACCCAGGAGGACGCCAAGAATGTCGAGGACGCCCAGAAGCGCCTCCACGAACACCCCGTGATGGCGGAGTACCTCGACGCCCAGGACGAACTGGAAGCCAAATTCGAGTTCCTCAACGACCTGATCTCGGAGCCGCTGGACGTCGACTTCGTCGGCGAGTCCGGCGCGTGCTGTCAGGACTAGTCTTCGCCGCCGTACTGTTCGCTGATAGCCGCTTCTTCGGCCGCTAGCTTCTCGATGCCCGTCTTGAGCCCGTACGTGAGCACGGTGTGTCCGAGGTCCGTGAGCGTGTAGTAGGAGTACGGCTGTTCGGTGCCCGTGTTGGGGTCCCGGCGGTTCCGAACGAGCCCCGTGCGCTTGAGCTTCCGGAGGTGGTAGTGGAGGTCGTTGCCCTCGCGGTCGAGGAGGTCGGCGAGTTCGCCGGTGGAGAGTCGTTCGACCTCGCTCAGCGCGGTGAGGATGCTGAACGCGGGTTCGCCGGACGCGACGTCGTACATTTCGAGGTACTCCTCGCGCGTGAGGATGCTGTCCTCGGGGAGGTCGACGTCGGGGGCGTCCCGCTGGTCGCCGTCCCGGCCGTCGTCGTCCCGCAGTACGCCGCCGTCGGCGCGCGTCGTGGATTGGTCGTTCATGGCTTCCCCGTACTGGTCGCTTCGCCACGAACCGGGTTAAACATTCTTACTGTGGCGGAAGTGGAGCGAGGCCGGGATTTAAGGCCGCCACCCGGGAATGCCCGACGAGATGCGCGAGCGCCTCCGCGACGCCCTCGAAGACAGCGAGTACGTCTCCCACGAGGCCAGCAAACCCGAGTTCCTGGTCTACCTGATGGGGCCGTACAAGTCCTTCCCCCCGTACGAGTCGCCGCCGATGGGGACCGACGTCGCGACGACGCGGCCGACGCTCGACGAAATCGACGAGCGCCTCGCCGCCGGCGACCTCCAACTCGACGCCGACGAGGCGCTGGCGCTGCTCGTCTCGCTGCGCCGCGACCTGCGCGCCGACACCGGCGTGAATGCCTTCCTCGCGACGGACCCCGAGATTTCCCTCCACGAGATGGACGCCGCCACCCAGAGCATCGAGTTCACGAAGGCGGCGACCGCGACCGTCTTCGTCGCGCCGGCGATGGGCGACAACCTCGGCGTCGGCATCGAGGTCGGTTCCGTCTGCGAACACCTCGACGAACGGCCGCTCCTGGAAGACGTGGTGTTCTACGGGGAGGCCGACGTCGACAGTTCGATGGTCGAAGCCGTCTCCCAGCGGTGGCACGTCACCGTCGACGAGTTCCGCAGCTACGACGACCTCTACCGGGCCGTCCGCACGCACCTCCGTGCAGTCGCCTGACCCGACCCCGGAACGCTTAGGGGCGACGCGAGTGACCCGTCAGTATGGTCCACTCCGACTGGGGCGACTGGCTGCCGACGGCCGTCGAGCAGTCCACGCCCGCTGGCGTCGCGGTCTGGTATCTCGGTTGCAACGGCTTCGTGCTCAAGGGCGAGGACGGAACGACGCTGTTCATCGACCCCTACATGGGGACCGGTTCCCCGCCGCGCACCATCCGGATGATTCCGGTGCCGTTCGACCCGCGGGACGTCACCGAGGCCGACGCCGTGCTCGCCACCCACGAGCACACCGACCACGTGCACGGGCCGAGCCAAGCCCCGATTCTCGCCGAAACCGGGGCACAGTTCTACGCGCCCGACGACTCGCTGGCGGTCGCGCGCGGCGAGGAGGCGTGGGACGACAACTACGCCGTCGACACCGACCAGTACAACGAAGTCGCGGAGGGCGATACGTTCGAGGTCGGCGAGTTCACGATTCACGTCGAACCCGCCCACGACCCGGACGCAACCCACCCCGTCTCGTACGTCATCGAGCACGACGCGGGCACCATCTTCCACGGCGGCGACACCAAGCCCAGCGACGAGTTCGAGCGGCTCGGCCGCGAGTACGACGTCGACCTCGGGGTTCTGGCGTTCGGCGCTGTCGGCAACGTCCCCGACAAGCAGAGCCGCGAACCGAAGCGCACGCGCTGGTACAACGACGAGAATCAGGTCGTGAAGGCCGCCAGCGACCTCCGCGTCGACCGCCTGCTCCCCTCCCACTGGGACATGTGGAAAGGCCTGACGGCGGACCCGAAGGCGCTACACCACCACGTCCGGAGTTTCGCGTTCCCGCGCCGCCTCGAGCTCGTGGAAATCGGCGACCGCGTGGACGTGACAGACGAGTAACTGACGCCGCGAGTCGGCGGGTAATTTAAGTCCTCGTCCGCGTAGGTGGTGGTATGCACGACCAACCCGCGGGTGGTTCCGATGAGTGACGAGACGGTCGTCGAGACCGACGGCGTCACCGTCAGCAAGTTCTTCAACGCCGAGGACTTCCCGGTCCCGGCGGTCGCCTTCGACGTCGACTCCGACCGAGACGACGCGGTCACGCTCCGCATCGTCGACGAGATTCCCGACGAGTTCGGCATCGACCAGATTGGGTTCCACCCCGAGTACGGCAGCGAGCACTGGACGGCCAGCGGCGACGGCGTCGTCCGCTTCGAGCGCGAAATCGAGCGGGGCGAATCCTTCACCACCGTATACGGCGTGCGCATGGAGGAAGGCCAGGACGAGACGCCGTTCCTCTCCGCGCCGACCGTCGAACTGGAGGGCGAGGACATCGACGAGGTCGTCCCGCCGGAGTCCACGTCGGTCGTCCGCGAGCTCGCGGGCGGCGAGCGCGAGACGGTCCCCGGCCTCGAAGAGGAGAGCGAGGAGGTCGGCCTGGAAGCCGACATCGAGGGCGGCATCGAGTCCCTCGAAGAGGAGGACGCCGAAATCCTCGAAGGCGATGTCGACCTCGGCGGCGAAGAGGAGTCCGCAGTCGAAGCCGACGAGGAGTCGGTGGACGTCGAGGACGAGACGTTCGAGGAGGAACCACCAACCGAGCCGGAGGCCGAGGGGTACGGGGCAGAGCAGCCCGAGCCGCCTGCCGCCGACGAGGGGGTCGAGGAGCCCGAAGCCGAAGGGTTCGGGGAGGAGGAAGCCGAGGCCGAGGCAGAGCCGACAGAAGCCGAGCCCGCACCCGAGTCCGTCGGCTTCGACGCCAGCGACCTCGTCGCGACGCTCGCGGAGGCCATCCGCAACGACGAGGTCAGTGACGACGACCTCGCGACCCTACAGGACGCCTTCGGCGGCATCCCCAACAGCACGCAGGTCGAAATCGACCACCTCCAGAGCCGCGTCTCCGAACTGGAGGCGTACACGAACGCCCTCGAGGAGTTCCTCGACGAGGAGGGCACCGCCCAACAGCTCGTCAGCGACGTCGAGAACGAGGTCTCCTCGCTGTCCGCGGAACTCGGCGACCTCTCGAACGAGCTCGCGGAAGTGGAGGCCAGCGTCGAGGACGCCGCCGGCGACCGCGAGCAGCTCCGCGAGCGCGTCGCGGCGGTCGAAGACGACGTCGGCGCAGTCGAGGATCTCCGCGAGGACCTCGAACGCCTGCGCGGCGACGTCGACGCCATCGACGAGCGCCTCGAAGACACCGAGGACGCCGTCATGGCGGTCGACGACCTCGAAGACGACCTCGAGGGTGTCGCCGAGGACCTCGAAGACGTCGAGGAGCACGTCGACGAGATCGAGGAGTGGCGCAGCCAGCTCTCGGACGTCTTCGGCACGTAACGCCGCAACTCCCCCGGCCTGGGGGAATCACAACCGTTTTCGGCGCGCGCCGGCTCTCTTCTCGTATCATGACTGCGCCGGTGCGCGTCGCCGTTCCGCGGAAGGGGCGGCCGCTGGAAGCCGTACTCGACAGATTCGCCGCTCGCGCCGACGCGACCGCGGTCGCCGACGACGTGGTGTCGACGCTGCGCTACGAGAAGGCCGTCACGAAAGACGAGCAGGACGCCGAGCGCGGCGTCTACAACCGCCTCGCCGAGTACAGCGAGCCCGCCGAGCCACACGAGCCGGATTTCACGCTGCTGCGGGACGCCCGCGCGGGCAAGCCCCGGCGCGTCGTCTTCGACTCGCTGACCCTCGACGTCGAGGGGACGCCCGTCCAACTGGTCGGCCGCGAGGAGCCGTTCCGCGCGCTCCGCACGCACGAGTTCGCGCTCGGGTTCGACAGCGCCGACCTCGTCCTGGAGGAAGTCGTCCAGTTGGAGCCGGAGCCGCTCTCGACCATCGCGGACCTGAACGACCGCATCGACCCCCACGACACGGACGTCCGCGTGATTTCGGGGCTCGGCGACACCGTCTACCACACGCTGCTGGCGACGCCCGCGGCCAAGCAGTCCGTCGGTGCCGACGAACTCGACCGCGCGTTCCTCGCAGCTTACGAGGGCGAGGTCTGCATTAGCCCGCGCTACGAGCGCCTCGTTCGCGCGGTCCTCGGCACGGACGCCACAGAGGGCGTGGAGTTCGTCTACCCCGAGGCGGGCCGCGAGGAGGAGGCCGCCATCGCGGACGTCGGCGTCGGCGTCTACCTCACGGTCACGGGTTCGACGGCCCGCGAGCACGGCCTCGAAGTCGGCGAGCGGCTGTTCCCCAGCGAGACGGTTCTGATGGAGAACCAGTCCGAAGCCGGCGGCGAGGACGTGCAGGCGGTCAAGCGCGCGCTCGCCGCGGACGCCGACGAAACCGCGATTCCACCCCAGTAGTTCGGCGGGAACGACTAACAGTTGCTCGCGCGTAGCGCCGAGCATGCCGCCGACGCTCGGACTCACCGGCGACGTGATGTTGGGGCGCGCCGTCGACGAGCGCCAGCACACCCGCGACGCGACCGCCGTCTGGGGCGACCTCGAAGACCCGCTCGCCGGCCTCGAGGGCCTGTTCTGTAATCTGGAGTGTTGTCTCTCCACGCGCGGCGAGCCGTGGACGCGCACGACCCGCGCGTTCCACTTCCGCGCGGACCCCGAGTGGGCGACTCCCGCGCTGACGGCCGCGGGCGTCGACGGCGTCACGCTCGCGAACAACCACGTCCTCGACTACGGCGAGCGGGCGCTCCGCGACACGCTCGACGAGCTCGACGACGCCGGCATCGCTCGCGCCGGCGCGGGCCGCGACTGGGACGACGCGTTCGACCCCGCGGTCGTCTCCATCGGCGACTGCACGGCCGCGTTCGTCGCGTTCACCGACAACACCTCCGAGTACGCCGCCGGCCCGGACAGCCCCGGCACGGCGCGCATCGAGTGCGACGTCGACGACGCGGACACCCGTGAGGCCGTTCACGAAGCGTTAGACCGCGCGGCCGCCCACGACCCCGACTTGCTCGTCGCGACCCTCCACTGGGGACCGAATATGGTCGAGACGCCGGCTGAGCAGTACCGCGAGTTCGGCCGGTGGCTCGTCGACGAGGGCGTCGATGTCGTCCACGGCCACAGTGCCCACGTCTTCCAGGGCGTCGAATTCCAGGACGGCGCGCCGATTCTCTACGACACCGGCGACTTCGTCGACGACTACGCCGTCGACGAGGACCTCCGCAACGATCGCGGATTCCTCTTCGAACTCGACGTGACCGCCGACGGCGACCCGACCGAACTCCGCCTCCACCCCATGGAAATCGAGCACTACAGCGTCCACCACGCCGACACAGAGGCCGCGGCGTGGTGCCGCGAGACGATGCGCGAGCGCTCCGCCCCCTTCGACACCGAGTTCGAGCGCGACGGCGCGGACCTCGTCGTCGACCTCGGCTAACTCACTCCTCTCTCCGCTCGGCGAGGTAGTCGCGGGCGCGCTCCAGCATCTCCTCGGTCAGCCCCACGAAGACGCCGCCGTCCTTCCCGCCGACGAACGTGTCCCCGGGCTCGATTAGCTCGTTGACGTCGGGGGTGTTCGACGTCGATGTGTGTGACTTCGGCTACCTCGCCCTTCTCGTGGACGTACACCTTCGCGCCCTCCAGTTCGCTCCCCATGCGGAGTGGCCAACGAGTTCTTTTTGAGGGAGATGACACGATTCAACTATTTAACGGGTCAGATACACTGTAGTGATAGATGTGATGCGATGAGAGTGCTAATCGACCTGCAAGCCGAAGCGGACACATCCTACGATCCTGAGTACCACGGTCGACTTCGGTCCCGGATCTGGGATGCACTCCGCGACACCCCGTACGATGAACACGGTGCACAGACACCTGGATTCGTATTCTCTAACCCTTTCCCGTGGAACGATCTAGTATCAGGGGACGAGCACCACTTTCTCGTCGCCTCGCCACGCGAGGAGCAATTGGCATACATCACTGCCGACCTACTTGAGAACCCAGCGGTGCAAGCGGGATCGATGCCGTTCCACGTGACGGATACGCGGCCGCTCGATCCCGATGTTGGTCCTCCGGGTACGGAAGGCGTCCTCGAGACCGCGACCGGCGTGTACGCCATCACGCCGCCGCAGTATCTCGACGACCCGGACGAACACGACGACGAAACGTTCTGGCGGCCGGAACACGGGATGGAGGCGTTCTTCGAGCACGTGGAGACGCAGCTCCAGCGCAACCACGATCGGTTTATGCCGGCTAGTGACCCGGGACCGAAGGAGGTCGACGCGCCGCTGTTCGAGTCGTACGAGATGATCAAGAAGCTCTGGCTCGACGTCCAGCTATCGAGTGATGTGGAGTGGACGGTGTTGGTGTCGAAATGGCGGTTCCCGTACCGCGTCCGCGACGACCACCACCGCCGCCACCTCAATCTCGCCTTGGACGTGGGCATCGGCCGCCGGACGCCGCTCGGCTTCGGCTTCCTCAACAAGCGACAGGAGAACGATGAGTAACATCGCTCTCGACGCCGACGAAGACGCGGACGACATCGAGGAAGTACTCCTCGACCGTCCGGTGGCATCGTTGTACGACGTGGCGCACCTCTACGGGAAGCTCCACGCGCTGAACACGGCGAAGCAGTACGACGTGCCGATTGACGACCGGTACGTCGGGCGGATGACCCACGAGTCGCGCACCGACTACTACGAGCAGGAGGTCGGCCTGTTCAACGTTCTCGTTGACCTGACGGGAGACGAGCCAACCCTTGGCGAAGCCGGCGAATTGGACGAGCGACCGGACGACGACGCGTCCCCGTTCGTCGCCGAGTCGCTCGACCGCGAGAAGATGCTCCGCGTCGGATTCAGCCGCCAGGGTAGTCGTGCGGCCGGTCACAATATGTCCTTGGCACACGACGTGTCGAAGCCGTCCGAGGACTGTGTGAAGTACGTCAGACAGCTGTTCGACCGCTGGGCAGCGTCCGACTCCGTCGCCGATGTGGCCGGTGACCACGACGACGGATGGATCCTCGAAGGCCTCAGAGAGGCGGGGGAGGACGGCGACCTGATGAACACCCTAGAGAGCGAAGTCGTCGATGCCATCCGCGAGACCTTCGGGGACGAGTTCAACGCTGTTCTCTCCGTGCGCCTGAAGCTCCCCGGAACGGACGGCTACACCTATCCCGGCGAAGTGGAAGTACTGAACGAGGCGATGCACTACAGGTGGGTGGAAAAGCGGATGCGGTCGTACTCGGAGGCTGACGACGCGTCCGGCGAAGGTCGAGGACTCATCACCGGAGACACCGGCGAGGTGTTCGGGCTGAGCGACTCCCCGCTTGAGCGATACAAGGGGAAGATGGCTGAGAAGTTCCCCAATCTCGTGGTCGACGAGAGCTGGCAGCAGCGCCCGCTTATCGCCGAGGCCGCATTCGCCGTGTCATCGGGCGTGCCGCTGCTGGAGAATTTCATCCAACTTCTCAGCGACAGCGGGGACACGAAAGCGTACTACGTCCCATACGTACCCAAACCGACGGCCGAGCAGGCGGTCGCACTGTACGAGCTGGCGATGGAGGCCGCCGACAACAGCGGGGCGGTCGTCGGCGTGATCAAGGACGCGGCAACCAATCCCGTCAACCCGCTGCACGATGACCTCCAGATCCACTACGTGGCCGCCTATACGCCGGGAAACAAGCGCAAGTTCATCGAGGAGGAGCCGTGCGTCGACTCGGAGCGGATTCGCGCCATCAAGCAAGCACACACCAACGTTCTGACGGACGGACTCGTCGCCCCCGAAGACGACAGTCCACCCCTGTTCCCTTCGCCATCGTACGGTCGGCTGACCGACGACGGAGACGACGAACAGGGGAGCAAGTACCTACGGTCGAACGCACCGGTCGTCACTGGCGTCCTCACGGGCGGGTACTTCCAGAGCACCTTCCGTCACCAGAGTACGGATGAGGACAGGGATGACCACGGGACGACTGACCTCCGCGCGGAGGCGACGAGTACCGCCCTCGCCTCCAACGGCCAGATCGACCCGGACTGGCTCCTCGCACAGTACGTCCCACGTCTGATCAGCGATCAACGGAGTGCATTCGAGGACAGCAACGAACTGCCCGAGTCGCTACTCACCCGCCAGTACGTCCAGATGCAGGCGCTCGCCCGCGCCGGCGTCCTCGGTAACTCTTCCTCTGACGACCCACGAACCATCCCAACAACCACCGAAATCATGAGCGACACGAACGACTTCAGCGACAGAGACGACCGACTCGCACAGTTCATCGACAGCCATCCCGCCCTCGGCGAAGACGAGGAGCGCCGCGCGGCGTTCCTCCTCGGGGCTCTGGTCGGCCGCGTAGCCGCCTACCAGAGCCGGAACGGTATCTCTCGCACTGTCATCCGCCAGCATCCCATCGACGCGATGACGCGGCGTCGAATCTCCACCACGCTCGGGAAGGTGTTGGAGAAGAACGCCCACTACTCGGACGACGACGAGAAGGCAGGAATGCTGATGAACGACCGGTACATCACGCGACTGAACGACATCGTGAACCGACGTCCGCCGGAAGAGTGGTCAATTTCGACGGATGACCTCCGGATGCACTACGGCCTCGGACTCACCTACGGCAAGAACGACACGACGTTCGACGACTCAGACGAGACCGAAGCGGCAGCAACCGAGGCACAGACTGACAACTAACACCTCCGATCAACCAGACACAACCAACGATGATAGAGAACACCGACGATACGATCCAGAACCGCTCCGAAATCGCTTTCGTGATTGACGCCAAGGACACCAACCCCAACGGCGACCCGCTCACGGCCGACAACGAGCCCCGCATCGATCCCGTCACCGGCCAGTGCGTCGTCACCGACGTGCGGCTCAAGCGGTACCTTCGCGACCAGCTCGTTGAGGATGACCACATCGTGCTTATTGCCAATCCGAACGACGATGTGCTGACCCGCGAGGAGATGTACGACGCCGTCGAAGAAGAGATGGGTGTCAGCACAGAAGACGCGGAGCCCGAGGAACTTCTCGAGGCATTCGTCGAGACCGCCGCCGACGTGCGGTACTTCGGGGCCACAATCTCGCTTGACACGGAGCTAGCCGACGACCTCCCAGACCAGTTCGAGGGGCCGGTGCAGTTCAACCACGGCCGCAGCTACCACGAGGTCGCCCGCAACACCGAATCCAAGCAGCTCGCCACCGTCATCGCCAACGAGGACGACAGCGAGGAAGGCGGCAAGAAGGATCAGGGCACGTTCGCCACAGACAATCGCATCAGTTACGGCGTCATCGGGTTCGGTGGCCGAATCAACGACAACGCCGCCGAGGATACCCGCCTCACCGAGGAAGACGTTGAGCGGCTCGACACGCTCTGCTGGCGGGCACTGAAGAACCAGACCGTCACCCGCTCGAAGGCCGGTCAACAGCCGCGCCTCTACGTCCGCGTCGAGTACGAACGGGACGGGTTTGAGATCGGTCGGCTCAACGACCGCATCGGTGTGGCCAGCGACCTGCCCGAAGACGAGATCCGTGGAATGGACGACTTCCAGCTCGATGTCTCGGAATTCGTGACTACGCTCGCCGACAACGACGCTCGGATCGACACCGTCCACGTCACCGCCGACAGTGCCGTCGACTTCGCGCTCCCCGACGGCGAGACGGGCGACAGCAAGGCCTTCTACGCCGCCCTTGAGGACGCCCTCGGCACCGAGGCCGTCGACGCCTACGATGTGTACGAGCGGTACACGAACTGACACAGTCGCCCACCTATCCACATATGACGCAACAAGACTTCACCGACTACGCGTCCGATGGCGACGACATGGCGTCAGCGGACGCCGAGGATGGGCCGCCGGACTCGCGGTTCGTTCCCGAAACCTGCATCGGATTCGACGTGACCGCCGACTTCGCCCACTTCCGGAAGGTGGGCAACAACAGCGCCAAGCCCAGCTACCGCGTCCCGCCGCGGACGACCGTCGCCGGCCTGCTCGCGGGGATCATGGGAATGCCGCGAGACAGCTACTATGACCTGTTCTCCCCGTCGTCTTCCGCGGTTGCGGTCGTCCCGAAGACGCTGCCCCACACGTACACGATGGGGATCACGACAGTCAACACGAAGGCAGACGACGCCATCCAGTACCTCCCCCACGAGAAGAGCTACCATCATAGTGCGGAGATGTTGACGCCCGAGTCCTACGTCAAGTACGACCGGCAGCGTGACACCTACGAGATGCTCGTCGACCCAGTGTACCGTGTCTACGTCGCTCTCGCCGACGAGGATGTCAACGACGAACTGCGGGAACGGCTTGAAGACTCACGGTATCACTACTCGCCCGCGCTCGGCCTCTCCGAATGCATCGCCGACATCCGAAACGTGGAGACGCATCCGGTCGATCCAGCGGCTACGGACGCCGTCGACTCCGCAACGTACGACGATTCTGCGGTCGTTCCCAGGCCCGGAGTCACGGTCAAGCGCGAACGGGCGCAGCTCTACGTGGAAGCGACCGACGGCGGCCGACGCACGACCGCGTTCGGCAACATCACGTACGCGACTGGTGACGACCGGCTACCCGTGGACGTGTCACGAGCCCACTCCGTCGGCGCCCACGATGTCGTCTTCTACTGATGCCCAAACTATGACCTTCAACAAGTACATCTCGCATCCGGCTAAGACCGAGGACGGCGAGCCGACGCTCCTCATCGGCGAAGGGGGACGGTTCGACAGCGATGGACACCTCCGGACGGTCGCCGACCGGGTGGTGGAGGCGTGCTACGGGCAAAGACTGGCCGATGGCACGCCGGCGGAGGCAGTCGCGGAAGTGGTTGGCCTCATCCACGACTTCGCCAAGTTGACTCGATGGGCGCAGAAGCACCTCCGCGACGAGCCCTTCAAACACTCCGACGAGTATCGGTACCACGCCTTCCCGAGTGCCCTCGTCACCCTGTACTGCCTCCAGAAGTGCCGTGACGACGTCGGTGCCCACGCGGCCGAGGTGGCCACGCTCGTGGTCGCGGGCCACCACGACACTCAGTCGCCCCCGGAGTCCTCCAAACTGGCGGAGAACTACGGTCGAACCACCGCCGAAGTTCGAGAGAACTACGAGCGCGTCAACGACCAGTTGGAAGACATCGGCGACGAGGTGCCGGAGCGCGCCGACCACATCATCCGCACGGCGACCGACGGTACGGGGTCGTGGGAGGACTTCCGCCAGTGGCACGACGACCGCACAGAGCCCGTCGGCGGCGCCCACGACCAGCAGATGTACTTCGCCCGGATGGATGATGGAGACACTGAAGCCGGCTACTACGGGGACGTGGTTCGGCTCTGGACGGCACTCAAGTTCGCCGACCAGACCGCGGCGAGCGGGATCGAAGACCACGACCTCGGCGGAACGTTCCCCGAGCAGAGCGATCTCAAACGGCACGTCGACGACCTCGAAGAGGGCGATGGCGTGCTGGCGAATCTCAACGATCTCCGAGACCGGGCCAGACGGGACGCGACGGAGAACGTTGAGGCCCTCGTCGAATCTGACGACGTGGGCCTGGTCACGCTCCCGACGGGGTTTGGGAAGACCTACACCGGGCTCTCGGCTGGCCTCCGCGCTGCAGACATCAACGACAGCAGGCTGGTGTACGTCCTCCCCTACACGAGCATCCTCGACCAAACCGCGAGCGAGATCCAGTCCGTCTTCGGGGTCAGTCCCTACAGTCGAGCGTTCACCCTCCATCACCACCTCTCGAACACCTACACCGGACTCGGCGACCATTACACAGACGCCGACATCGGCCGCTCGCCGGGCGCCCTGCACGCGGAGTCGTGGCTGAGCGGGCTCACCCTCACCACCACCGTCCAACTATTCGAATCACTGGCGGCCCCGACGGCGCGGCAGGCCACCCGTGTGCCGTCCCTCCACGAGTCCGTCGTCGTGATTGACGAGCCACAGGCCATCCCCGAAGACTGGTGGCAGATCGTCCCCGTGCTCGTCGAACTGCTCGTCGACACCTACGACGCCACCGTGATCCTGATGACGGCCACACAGCCCGGCCTCGTCGAGTACGGTTCCGACGAACTCACCACACGGGAACTCACCGACGACACCGATCAGTACACGGACTTCCTCGCCGATCACCCCAGAGTCACCTACCGACTGCACGACACCGTCCGAACGGACCTGGGTGACGAGTACGCAACGCTCGACTACCCTACCGCAGGCGGTCGGATATCCGAGGCAGCAGAAAACGGAAGGGATGTCCTCGCCGTCTGTAACACGCGGGCGAGCGCCGAAGAACTCTACCAGCACGTCACGCCGATGGTGGGTGTCGAAGGGAACGCACCGGTCGAACTCGGTCGCCACCTCCACGACGATGTGGAGGAGACCGGCGAATTGCCGAGCCCCGTCGCACTCCGGCGACTCGCACTCGATGCCGTGGCCGAGCAGGAAGCCGACACCGTCTACGCGTTCCTCTCGGGCAATGTGCGCCCCGACGACCGCAAGCTGCTCATCGACGCCCTCTATGACGACGAGGCGGGCGATGAGAATGACCCCGACCCGCTCCTCGACGGCGACGAGTCGGTCGTCCTCGTCTCCACGAGCGTCGTTGAGGCCGGCGTCGACGTGAGCTTCGACACCGTGTTCCGCGACTACGCCCCCATTCCCAACATCGTCCAGTCCGGCGGGCGGTGCAACCGCTCGTTCGGCGGCGAGACCGGCGATGTGGTCGTCTGGCGGCTCGCCGAGCCGGAAGACGGTAGTGCCGTTCCCTCGCTGGTGATCCATGGCGGTGACGGCGGCGACGCGCTGCCGCTCCTGCGGGAGACCGGACACGTATTGCGGCGATACGCGGCGGACGGCAGCATCGACGAATCGACGATGGTCTCCGACACTGTGGGTGAATTCTACGAGTCACTGTTCGAGGGGGAGCTGGACCCCGGGAATAAGCGGCTCGCAGACGCTGTCGCCTCGGCATCGATGTCCGAGTTAGAGGGCGAACACATGATCGACGAGATTGAGGGATACGAGGACGTGATCGCCTGCCTCACCGACGAGGAGCGAGGCGACCTGCTCGTCGACGATTTTGGCGCGGGCGATATAGGAACACATCCGGGAGCGCAGGTTAATACCGACCCAGACGCGTGGACGAACGAGGTCACGATCGGAAACTCGCGGTACCTGCTGGTGGACGCTCGCGATGCGCCCTATCACCCCGTATTCGGCGTTCGATGACCGAATTGTCTCAATCAGATCGTCACCAACAGCGGCATGTGATCGCTCGCGTCAATCCAGTCGTCGTATCCACCGACCGTCACCTCAACATCCGACTCCATCAGTCCTCGCGGGACGAACGCGTAGTCGATGTGGTAGGGCCGTTCCTCTTTCTTGTGCATGTAGAACGTTGCCTTCGTCTCCTCGCCGAACTCGTACTACACACGGCGTGGTATGCGCTGCACAGCCCGTTCTGGTTCAACACCCCTCGTACGTCGGCGAAGTCGCCACAGAGCGGACTATATCCGGCTCAATATCGAGTAGCTGATGCTGCTTCTTTCGGAATGCTTGGTTGCAGTTCCACGTAGCCAGTTTCACATCCAGTATCTTTCTGCCAGATAATTCAATCTAAGGAGTGATCAGATCTGCCACAGTATTGCTTTGATTTCCTCGTCTGTGGGAGTACTATCGGACATATACGAACAATAGGTGTTGATGGTCTTTCACTTTCTAAAACGGCCTCCCAGACGCCTGGTTCCCTCAACCAGAATGCGGTTTACGCGTGGCGTTCGCCGACTCGTCGGACTACCGCGCCCACCCAATTATGATACCGTACTGCCAACGCTGGCACACGAATGCCGGCCGACGACCGCACCGTCGACCCGCGCGCGCCGCTCCGGCAACTGGTCTCGATGGAGCGGGACGTGCTCGTCCTCTCGGCGGCGATGTTCGCGTTCAGCCTCGGCTTCCAGATGACCAGCCGGTACGTGCCGCGGTACCTGAGCGTCCTCGGTGCGGGCGCGGGTATCATCGGTCTCTACGGCAGTCTCGGCAACCTCATCAGTGCCGTCTACCCGTACCCGGGCGGAGCCGTCTCCGACCGCCTCGGCTCGCGGCGCGCGCTCACCGCGTTCGGCTTCCTCTCCGCGCTCGGGTTCCTCTTCTGGCTGCTCGCACCCCGACTCGGCACCGTCGCCGTCGGCCCGCTCGCGGTGCCGCCGTGGACGTGGATTTTCGTCGGCCTGTTCCTCACGCAGGCGTGGAAGTCGTTCGGCCTCGGTGCGACGTTCGCGGTGGTCAAACAGAGCGTCCCGAACGAGGAACTCGCGGCCGGCTTCGCGAGCACGGAGACGTTCCGCCGCGTCGGCTTCCTCGTCGGGCCGCTGCTCGCGTCGGGGCTCATCGCGTACGCCAGCGACTTCACGCTCGGCTTCCAGTGGGTGCTCGCGGCCGCCGTCGCCTTCGCCGCCGCCGGCACCGCCGTCCAGCACTTCCGCTACGACCCCGCTGCGGACTCCATCGGCGAGGAGTTCGAGGGCGTTCGGCAGGTCCTCGACGACCTCCGTGGACTCCCCGCGGAACTCCGGCCGCTGCTCGTCGCGGACGTGCTCGTGCGGTTCGCCAACGGGATGGCGTACGTGTTCTTCGTCATCGTCGTTACGGAGTTCCTGAACGGCGGGGACGGCGTTGGATTCACCGGCTTCGGCGTCTCGCTGAGCCCGGAGGCGTTCTTCGGCGTGCTGCTCGGCGTCGAGATGCTGGTCGCGTTGCTGTCGATGCTGCCGGTCTCGCGGCTCGCCGAGCGCGTCGGCCTCAAGCCCGTCATCGCAGTCGGCTTCGCGGTGTACGCGACGTTCCCCGTGCTCCTCGTCAACGCGCCCGGTGACCAGTGGGTGCTCGTCGCGCTGTTCGCGTACTCCGGCCTCCGGTTCGCGGGTCTCCCCGCGTACAAGGCGATGATCGTCGGACCAGCGGAGAAGGAGGCCGGCGGCCGCGTCACCGGGACGTACTACCTCGTCCGGAACGCCGTCGGCATCCCGAGCACCGCCATCGGCGGCGCAATCTACGCGTTCTCGCCGACGCTGTCGTTCACGCTCGCCACCGTCGTCGGCCTGCTCGGAACGGGCTACTACGTCGCGTTCGGCCGCGAGTTCGTCGCGTACGCCTAGAGCGCCAGCGTCACCGACGCCGTGTCGAGGAACGCCGTCTCGTAGCCCTCGTGGCGCGCGACCTGCGGCGGCGTCCGCACCGAAAGCGTGAGTTCGCTCCCGGCCTCGACGCTCGGAACCGCGGCTCCGTAGTGATAGCCGAGGTCCGGGCTGAGCGTCCGCGCCAGCGCGCCCTCGTAGACAGTCTCGCCGTCGCGTTCGAGCGTCGCGTCCAGCGCCATCCCCGAGAGCTCGTAGCTGTTGTAGCGCGTTCGCGCCGACACTGCGAGATACGCGTCCTCCGGCCTGCCAACGCGCTCGGCGGACGCGAGGCCGGTGACGACGAGGTAGGCGTCGTCGATAGCCGCAGTCCCGCGAACCGTCCCCGGCAGGTCCTCGGGAGCGGACGCAATCGACTTCAGGTAGCTGGTTGTCCGGGGCGCGAGCGCGCCCGGTTCTCCCGCCTGTTCGATGGGTGTAGAGCCGACTCGTGCGCGCGTCTCCTCGGTGAACTCGACAGTCATCTCGGCGGTCTCCGCGCTTTCGAAGCGCCCGTCGAACGCGCCCGTGGTACGCGCTGTGATGCCGCCGATGGAGACGTTCGCGGTGTACGTGCCGTCGCCGGCGAGCCCGAAGTTCCCGCCGTAGTGGAATCCCATCGGCTGGGAGAGCATCGGATACATGACCTCCTGCGCGAGGAACTCCGCGCGCTCCAATTCGACGGAGACGCCCGCATCCGGCAGCACGGTCCCGGTCTCGTCGTCCCAGACGACCGCCATCAGGTGGATGGCGTTCTCGCTGGTCTTCGCAGTCTTCGAGCGCTCCGTGTTCGTCAGCGTCCAGAACGTGTGCGGCACCGTGAACATGAGCGCGACCGTGTAGTCGCCGACGGTCGTCGTCCCCTGCATCGCCATCCGCTCCTCGAAGGACTGCACGTAGACGCCCTCGGGCTTTGTGCTGGTCGTTCCCGCGGGCGTCGTCGCTGTCGCGTCCGTGCTCGTGTCGCCCGTACAGCCAGCGAGGAGGGTCGAAGCGGCGAGGCCGGAGCCGAGCGCGAGGAACCGTCGGCGGCGCATACCCCAGACGGGAGGCGGCGAACCCATAGCCCCTGTGGTCCTGCGCTCCAGAAGCGTTAACCTCGCGTCCCGGGTAGACGCCGGCATGCGTCGCGCCGCCCTCGCCGCCCTCCTCGCGCTCGCGCTCGTGGCGTCCGCCAGCCCCGTCGCCGCGCACGGCAACCACGTCGAGGTCGATAGCCAGCACTCCGCAAACGGCACCGTCGTCGTGGAGGCCGTCCGCCCGCTCACGGACGGCTTCGTCGTCCTCCACCGCGCGACCGAGGACGGCGAAATCGGGAACCCGGTCGGCCACAGAAAAATCGACTTCGACGATGGCTTCCAGCAGAACGTCCCCGTCGAGATGGACGCCGACGCGTGGGCCGACTGGCCCGCCAACGGGTCGCTGTGGGTGGTGTTCCACGCGGACCGCGACGACGATGGCGAGTTCGACCCCGGCGTCGACGAGCGCGCGTCGGCGTTCGGCGCGACGACCAGCCAGTCGGTGACGCTCGCCAAGCGCGACCAGCCAGCCAGCGTCGTCGCCGAGCGCGCGCAGGCCCAGCAGACCGCGTCCGCGACAGCCACCGTCGACAGCGCCGTGCTCCCCGACGACGGCTTCCTCGTGCTCCGGACGGAAACCGGTACGGACGGCCGCGTCGTCGGCACGAAAGCGCTCGATGCCGGCGCTCACGCGGACGTCAGCGTCGACTTCGACTCGTCCCTGTTCTCCGAGAACCGTTCGACAGTCGGGCTGTACGCGCAACTGTACACCGACGACGGCGACGGCGAGTTCTCCGAGCGTGACCGGCTCGTGCGCGCCGGCGACAGTCCCGTGAGCACGTACTTCCTCGTTTGGCAGGTCGATGAGAATTTGGCGACCACCACGAGCGAACCGGTCGTGCAGACGCCCGCGAACGACGACAGCGTCGTCACACCCACGGAAACCGCCGACGCGACCACCAGCGAGTCCGGCACGTCGGTCCTCGGCTACGGCGTCGTCCACGCTATCGCGGCGCTCGCACTCGCGGCAGTCCTGCTCGTCCGGCGGTAGTGTTGCTACCCGGACTTACTTCGGCCGGTGGCCGCTATCCGGGCACGCATGATTGTACTCCACGCGACCTTCCCCATCGACCCGGCGCGCCGCGAGGACGCCCTCGACCTCGCCGACCACCTCGTCGAGGAGTCGAACCGCGAGGACGGCGTCGTCGACTACCGGGCGGCCGTCGACGTTCAGGACGAGAACCGGATTCGATTCTTCGAGCAGTACGAGGACGAAGCCGCCGTCGAAGCCCACGAGAACAGCGAGCACTTCCAGCGATTCGAAGAAGAACTCCCGGACTTGCTCGCAGGCGAACCGGAAATCCTGAAATTCGACGTCAGCGACGCCACCGAACTCGACCTGTAGTCACGGGGAAGGTTCGGGGAGCGCGCGCAACGCCCGCGGCGGCACGAGGAAGTAGCCGCGCCGGCGCACGAAAATGTACTCCAAGAGTCCGTTGTTGACGCGCTGCCGGACGGCCGGCGTCACCTCCGTCACGTCCGTGCCGTTCATCGCGCGACGCACGTCCTCGAACGTCGAAATCTCGCGCTGGAGCGACGGGAAGTGGAGGCTCGCGACGGCGCGGTCGGAGCCGATGTCGTCCGTGGATTCGAAGTGGCGCCGGAGCACGCGCACGTTCCCATCGCTGTCGCGATTCGCACGGGCGGCTTTCTGCGCGTGCCCGACGCGGCCGTGCTCGTGGGCGTGGTCCTCGACGTCGTCGACGTAGTCGTCCACGCGGCTGTTCGCGCCGAGGTTGTTCCCGACGCCCTCCACGAAGCCGTCGGCCGCGTGGCCGGGGCTGAACAGTTCCATCACGCGCTCGTCGTAGTTCTGCTCGCCGTACCAGTCGTCGAGGCGCTGGCGGAGGTTCGAGACGACTTTCGTGGTGCCGCCCGCGAATGGCCCTGACTGGATGGTGACGTAGTCCTCGGTCGCCTGATTCTCGCGGAAGCCCGCGGTGAACCCCATGAACAGCGGCGACTTCTCTGGTACCGGCTTCGAGCCTGGGATGCCGGCGGCGTCCTGGTGCTCGGCGGGCATCCCCGCGCCGACGAAGCCCGTCCGCCGCGAATCGACCGAGAGTACGTCAATCAGCGCCGCATCGACGCCAACACCGTTGGCTTCGTCGTTTCCCCCCGTGAGCGCGTGTTCGGCTTCGAGCACAACGTCTGCGCGGTCGCTGGCGAGGTGGACGAGCACGTCCTGTGTGTCGAAGACCGGGTCCTCGAACGGCGACAACGGCTCCGGCTGCGGGAGGTCGACGCCCGACAGCGCGCTGTCGAAGCGCTCGAAGTACGCCGGCGAGTACGCCACCGAGAACAGCAGGCCGTCGCTGGACCACTCGTAGGCCTCGTCGAGCACGGCGAGCGCGCGTTCGACGGTCTCGCGGTCGGATTCCGTGGGCTGCCCGTCGCGGTCCAACGAGAGGTAGAGGAGCGTCTGGTGGCGCGGCAGTTCGACGTTTCCGTGGTTGTCGGCGCGCACGTGGTCGTTCCACGCGTGCTGGCGCGCCGGCTTCGACGCGGGGGAGCCACGCAGCGGCCTCTTGTCGGGTTCGAGGTCCAGACACGCAGCGAGGGCGGCCGTCGAGCCGGTAGCGACGGCAGCCTTCAGCACGTCGCGGCGCGACCAGTCGGAGGACGGCATTCGGCGTGGATTCGGTCCGCCGCGGCTTGGGTGTTGTCGTTACTGCATTTCGAGCCGGGCGCGCGGCTCAGGAAGTGGACGACGGTCCCGAGCGATTGTAGACCGCTCGCGGAGAAGTGCGCCAGCAGGCCGCTAAAGTGCTATTTGTGGACGATTTCGTCGAAAAGACGACCACGTTCCTCACCCCCATTCGATATATCAACATGCAATTTACGTATTGCCGTTCCAACGTCACGTCAGCGAGTACACGTTCGCGAGGTAGACCTCGCGGACCCGATCGCCCCAGTTGTGGGTGTACGTGTCGATGATGTCGTCGGCAACGTCGCCGCGGAGATACTTCACGATGCCGCGGTCACCGGTGCGGTCCCGGAGGTGTGTCGTGAAGAAGTGACGGAAGTAGTGGGGCGTGACGTTCTCGGCGGCGTCAGCACCGCTGCGGTACCAGCCCGCGCGCTCGGCGTGCTCGCGGACGAACGACCGCACCATCTCCGGCGTGAGTCGCTGGCCCCACGCGTCCCGCGTGCTCGCGAACAGTGGCTCCGCCGGCGACGGCGTGTCCGGGCGAATCGCCAGCCAGCGCACGAGTGCGCCCCTCAACTCCCCGTCTACGGGGACGAGCGTCGCGCGCTTGCGCTTGTTCGACGCCGTCCGCTCCTCGGCGTTCGTCATCTCGCCACGGCTCACGTCCGGGTCGACGAACAGCGTGTCCAGCCGCCCGTCCAGTTGCGCGCGCGTCCCGAGGTTGTAGGCAGCCTCGACCGCGGGCGCGTCCAGAGCGAGATCACGGATGTCGAGATTGCAGAGCTCGCCCACGCGCAGCCCGGTTTTCAGCAGTGTGAGGACGACCGCTCGCTCCAGCGGGTGCGTGATTCCGGCCACGAACGACCGCATCTGGGCTATCGAGACCTCGCGGCGAGTCGGGTCCGTGTCGATGGCCTCGTCCATCTCCTGGGTGACCAGCGTCATCGGGTTGCCGTCGAACTCCCCGACCTGGGTCATGTAGCCGTAGAACCGATTGAGATACGAGGCGTACGTCGCGACGGTGCTGTCGGCGTGGTCGCCGCGGAGTTCGTGTACCCACGCCAGGCAATCCCGACGGTCGGCCTCCGCGGGCTCGGTCCCGGTCTCCGCGAGGAACGCCTCGAACTCCCGGAGGACGCGGCCGTACGCCTCTCGTGTGCGCTCGGACTTCCCGTGGTAGGCCATGTCTTCGAGGAAGTACTCGATCGGGTCCTCGGCGTCGTGGCCGCGCCCGGCGTCGACAGACCGCTCGCTCATCGGTCCTCCTGACGGACGTAGCCACCCTGCCGCGGGTCGTGGCGAATCTTCCCGCCCTCGACCAGCGACTGCACCGCGTCGTCGAGGCGGTCCTCGAAGTCACCCGAGAGTTCCTCGACGAGTCGGTCCCACGACACGACGTCCGCCGCGGACACCGATTCGAGAACCCGGTTTTCGAGGCCGCTCCCCCCAGGGGTAGCGTCCCCAGAACCACCTTCCTCGTGGTCGTCCAGGAACCCTCGTCGCCCGGCCTGCACCATCGTCCGCAGGTACTCGCTCTGGGACATGTCGAGCTCGTCGGCGTGCTCGCTCCACGCCGATTTCTGCTCGGTCGGCACGTACGTCTTCGCGACCGCGCGGTCGTCACCAGTCATACTCCCCGCATTTCCGCCCGGCAACTTCAGTGTTCCCCCACACACAGATAAGGTGCCTTATCGTCTGAAACAGCACCCTATAAGGGGTAAATACAGTACTACTTTGAATGATTTGCAGAGCCAAAGAACCGGTTAGAACGATATTTGCTTTTGGTGGGTGGTGCTTATTTCCGTGATATAGAATTCACCGTCGTTTCGGTTCTCCGATCACTCGCGAGCAACCGAGTCGAATCCTCTCGCAGTAGTCGTCGTTTTCCCTCGCGTCGTCGAATCGAACGGCTTCGATACAGCCGGTGCTGATTGAAGAACTCGCTCACAATCACTCGGTCCGCGCTCAGTCGGAACTCGTTCTCGAACGACTGTTCGACCCGTCGGAACGAATCTCGTCACGAATCTGACCTAGCTCAGTCCAGGAGGAATACACGTTCGGGGGACGTTGGATTGCTGCGATTAGAGTCGACCGTACGAGTTCAGCTCCCCACATCGAGAAGCGCACTAACCTGTGGAGTCGTTCGAGACCTCGTTCGAGGAGCGAGTAGTTCTGATGGATAGCCCGGAGTGCGCGCCACGTCGCTTTCGACGCGCTAAGGTACCGAATCGACGAGTGAGGCGTCACTCCATCGAGTGGCGACGACGAGACTCTATCACGCGCAGCAGCAGCGACCTCGTTGCTTCTCCGTCGCCCGGTTCACGAGGAGGGAGACCGCCAGATGGAACGATTCTCGCTGGCGTATATGGAAAAGCCGCTGTCACGCCGTCTCGAAGACGGAAATCTACTGAGGTTCGTCGAGCCCCTCGAAAACGGAAGTATAGACCGGGGCTACGCAGGGAGGGTCTCGGGACCTCGCATCCCCGCGTGCTACGCTTCGATTGCTCGAACACAGGCCGACTCGCACGGGCACACTCCTACCCGAAACTCGTTCTTTCGTCGGCTGTGCCTGGAGTTAGCGGAGGGTATCGAAATGACTGGCTACGATGATGTCGACGACCGAACGCGCTCTCGCATCTATTCAGCGGCGATTTCGTGCCACTTGATAGCACGTTCGTCGACGCGCCGGTTTCTCGTGCCCCGCACGCCGAACGAATAAATTCTATTTCGCTATATCAATTCTGGGTTCGAAAGCCACCCGTCGCCGCCACCGAATCCAGTCAGCACGAGCGCTAACACAGTCGTTATCGCGAATCAGCGCTCGACGCGTCCGCGTAGCGACCACGCAGCGGTTCGCCGAAGCGCGGCCGTTTTCGAACCACGGGAGCCGAACGTATTCGGCATTCGTACTCTTTTCCCGCCGACAAGTGCCCGTTCAAACTCCTTAATGTGGTGGTATCCATCCTAATACTGGTCGCACACTAGTCAGAACACGATATTATCGCCTAAACGTCAACGCGTAGGTTAATGTGGTTGGTAGCGCTCGATTTTCGCGTATCGATGTGGCCTCACATCCAGGGTAGCGTAGAATCAGTGGACGAACGGTTTAGCGAAATCGAATTTGTTGGACGTTCGGGTGAAACTGAGGGGGTAGCATGGCGCTGATACGGATGACCAAGTACCGGACGCTGTTGCTCGCGACCATCGGGTTCAACTTCTCGTTTCTCATCTGGTTCTCGTTCGCGCCGTTCACGGAGCCGATGGCCAACGAGTTCGGGCTGTCGCTGGCGGAGATCGGCCTGCTCGCCAGCGCGAACATCTGGCTGGCACCGTTCGGGCGCGCGCTGACCGGCTGGCTCTCGGACAAATTCGGCGCGCCGTCGGTGTTCGCCATCGTGTTGGGGTACGTCGGCGTGTTCTCCATCGCGTCGGCGTTCGCGCAGTCCTACGAGGTGTTCTTCGTCGAGCGCCTCATCGTCGCGACGGCGGGCATCACGTTCGTCGTCGGCATCCAGCACGTCGCGGAGTGGTTCGAGGAGGAGAACCTCGGGCTCGCGGAGGGCATCTACGCGGGCGTCGGGAACGCTGGCGCTGCGGGTGGCGCGCTCATTCTCCCGCGCGTGTTCGGGACGAACTGGAACGGCCCGCTGTTCTCGACGAACTGGCGGGCGGCGTTCTTCTACACGGGCATCGTCTCGATTCTGCTCGGGGTGACGTACTTCACGCTCGGGGAGGCCGCCAAGAGCGAGGAGAAACGCCAGGCGACCAAGGACAGCGCGAGCTTCGGGGGCTGGGTGCACACCGCCACCCGGTACGGGACGCTCGTCCTCGCGCTCGCGTACGTGATGACGTTCGGCCTCGAACTGTCGATGAACGGCTGGCTCGCGACCTACTACCGCGAGGGATTCGACACGAACAACCTCGTGCTCGCGAGCACGTTCGCGGCGACGTTCTCCGTCGCGGCAGGCCTGCTGCGGCCCATCGGCGGCTACGTCAGCGACCGGCTGGCGCGCGCCGAGCGTAACATCCTCCCGTTCTTCACGGGCCACTACCGCGAGCAGTGGACGTTCACGGCGATGTCGTTCGTCGTCGTCGCGATGTTCGGGATGACGCTCGCCGGAATGTCGGGCGAGGTGTTGCTCGCGGTCGGCGCGGGGTTCCTCGTCGGGATGGGTTGTGCGTTCGCGGAAGGCGCCATCTTCGCACAGGTGCCCGCGATGTTCCCGAACAGTTCGGGGGCGGTCGCGGGCGTCGTCGGCGGCGTCGGCACCATCGGCGGCATCGTCTACCCGCTGGTGTACTCGGCGCAGTTCATGCCGAACCTCCACACGGGCTACTCGGTGGTCGCGGCGTCGATGATTCCCATCCTGGTGTTGACCGCGTGGGTGTTCCAGCCGAGAATCGCGAGCGTCGCCAACGAGGCCGGCTTCGGCGACTCGACGTCGTCGGCGGTCGAAGCGCCGGGTGACGACTGATGCGGACGGGGCTCGTGCTCGCGGGCGGCCACTCGACGCGCTTCGGCGAGGCGGACAAGTCCGTCGCCGCCGTCGACGAACAACCGATGGTGCGCCGCGTCGCCGAGCGAGTCGACAGTGTCACCGACGAGCTCGTCGTGAATTGCCGGGACGAGCAGCGCGCTGCGATTACAGAGGCCCTCGACGGCCTCGACTATCGGCTGGCCGTCGACCCGATTCCCGACGAGGGCCCCGTTGCGGGAATGCGGACCGGGCTCCGGGTCGCGCGCGGCGACGCGGTCGCCGTCGTCGCCTGTGACATGCCGCTGGCCGACCCGGAGTTGTTCGAGCGACTCTTCGAGCGTGCGGACACCGCCGCGGTCCCGCGTGCAGACGGCCACCTCCAGCCGCTGCACGCCGTCTACGGCCGCCACGCGGCGCGGTTCGCGTGCGACCGGACGCTCGCGAGCGGGTCGCGTCGGCTGGCCGAGGCGCTCGCGCGCCTCGACCCAGTGGTCGTCGACGTCGCCTCGGAAGACCCGTTCACGAACGTCAACACGAAGGGTGATTTAGTGGGCGTACGTGGGGCACTCGGCGGGTAGGTGGCAAATATATCTGTATAAGGTCCTTTAGATTCTGACGTTCGTCTGCATACACATACCGTAATTTGACTTTTTCAACGATGACCTTTATTATCTAGACGAGAGACTCATCTGACTGTACTAGACGCGACGGTTGTCCGGATATTTCCGGAAAACAAGCCCAAACACAAACCACGATGGCACACAAGAAAGAAGAGTGGAAGGCCGAGCAGTACGGTGACGAAGTCAGAGCACGGCTCGAGGAGTTCGCCGAGCGCGGTTGGGAGGCGATTCCCGAGGAGGAACACGACGAGTGGTTCTCCCGGTTCAAGTTCTGGGGGGTGTTCCACCAGCGCGGCGGCCAGGAGAGCTACTTCATGATGCGGTTGACCAACTGCGGCGGCGTCCTCGAACCCGACCAACTCCGGGCCATCGGCGAGGTCGCCCGCGACTACGCGCAGGGGCCCGCCGAGAACCCCGAATTCGGGAACGGGTGGATCGACCTCACGACCCGCCAGTCCATCCAACTGCACTGGCTCAAACTCGAGGACATCCCCGAAATCTGGGAGAAACTCGAAGCCGTCGGCGTCTCCTCGCGCTCGGCGGGCGGGGACACGATGCGCAACATCTCGGGCTGTCCGGTCGCCGGGAAAGCAGAGGAGTACGTCGAGAGCCGCGAACTCCTGGACGAGATTCAGGACGGCATCCGCGGGGACGACGACCTCGCGAACATGCCCCGGAAGTTCAACATCTCGGTGACGGGCTGCCGGCAGGGCTGCGCGCAGGACGCGCTCAACGACATCGGCCTCGAACCCGCGCACAAATTCGTCGACACCGATGAGCAGAGCTCATCGAGCAATCGGGAATCACAGATTCCCGATAATGGGGAGGAGGTCGAGGGCTTCAACGTCCGCGCCGGCGGCGGGCTCGGCGGCCGCGAGCCTCGCGCCGCACGCCCGCTGGACATCTTCGTCACGCGCGACCAGGCCTACGACACCGTTCGCGCGTTCGTCGAACTGTACCACGAGGAGGGCAACCGCGAGAACCGCTCGAAGAACCGCGGGCGCTTCTTCGTCGACGAGTGGGGCACCGACGAGATTCGCGAGGCGCTCGACGAGCGCCTGGATTTCGACCTCGAATCCGCGGGCACCGACTTCCGCGGCGAGTACACGTACAACGCCGGCAAGCCGTCCGAGCGCGGCGCACACGACCACGTCGGCGTCTACGACCAGACGGACGGGCAGAACTACGTCGGAATCAGCGTCGCCCTCGGGCGGCTGCGCGCCGACGAAGCAATCGAACTTGCGGACCTCGCCGACGAGTACGGCAGCGGGGAAGTCCGCTTGACGCGCCGGCAGAACCCCATCATCACGGACGTCGCGGACGAGGACCTCGACGACCTGCTCGCGGAGCCGCTGCTGGACAAACACGAGCCCGAGCCCAACCCCTTCGAGCAGGGCGCGATGGCCTGCACGGGCACGGAGTTCTGCTCGCTCGCGCTCACGGAGACGAAGGCGCGGATGGCGCGGTTGCTGCGCTGGCTCGGGGACAACGTCGAGGTCCCCGACGACGTCGACCGCATCAAGATGCACTTCTCGGGCTGCACCGCGGACTGCGGGCAGGCGATGACCGCGGACATCGGCCTGCAGGGGATGCGCGCACGCAAGGACGGCGAGATGGTCGAAGCTGTCGACGTCGGCGTCGGCGGCGGCGTCGGCGAGGAGCCGACGTTCATCGACTGGGTGCGCCAGCGCGTTCCCGCCGACGAACTCCCGGGAATGATTGCGAACCTCGTGCGGGCGTTCGCCGCGCTCCGCGAGGACGGCCAGACGTTCCGCGAGTGGGTGGAGGCGACCGGCCACGAGACTATCGTCGAACTCGCGGAACCCGAGGAAGTCGAGGGGTACACCGACCCCTGCCTCTACGACGCCAAGCAGTCCTGGTACCCGTTCGCGGAGGGAGACAGTCCGGCACCGACCGCCCCAGACGGCACGCCGCTGGCCACCGAGAGCGATGACTGACGACGCGACGGTGTCGACGGCGCCGATGGACGTCGCCCCCGAACTGTTCCCGGCGAACACCGACCACTCCGCCGAGGTGGACGACGCGTGAGTGAGCCGGTCCAGACCACGTGCATGCGGTGTGCGGTCGGCTGCGGCCACCTGACCGACCGCGTGGACGCCGGCTACGGCATCGGGACGGTGCGCGGTGACGTCACTCACCCCGTCAACCGCGGGCTGGCGTGCTCGCGCGGCGTCGAGGAGACGAAATCCCCCGAGGGCACGTGGTTGACGCGCCCACTCGTACGGATGGACGGCGACCTCCAGCCGACGACGTGGGACGTGGCGCTCTCGCACATCGCCAACGAGTTCGGGGCAGCCCTCGACCGCGACCACGACAGCGTCGCCGTGCTCGGGAGCGGCCAGCAGACCAACGAGGCGGCGTACGCGCTCGGCAAACTCGCACGCGGCGGGTTCGGCACGCGCTACTACGACGCCAACACCACGCTCTGCATGGCGAGCGCGGTCACCGCCTACTACGACGCGTTCGGCAGCGACGCGCCGCCGTGCACGTACGACGACATCGAGGACGCGAAGACGCACGTCGTCTGGGGCGCGAACCCGGCGGTCGCCCACCCGGTGATGTTCCGCTGGATCTCCGAGAGCGCGACCGCCGACGACAGCGAACTCGTAGTCGTGGACCCGGTCGGCACGAAGACCGCCCAGGGAGCCGACGAACACGTCGCGCTCGAACCGGGGACGGACCTCGCGCTCGCGCGGGCCGTGCTCGCTCGCGTCGTCGAACGCGGCGACGTCGACGAGGAGTTCGTCGAGGAGGCGACGACGGGGTTCGAGGAGTTACGCGGCGACCTCCCGGACCCGAAGGCGGCAGCAGCGACTGCCGATGTCGATATGGAGACGGTGGACAAACTCGCTGACGCCTTCCAGGAGGAGACGCTCGTCTACTGGGGGATGGGCGTCAACCAGAGCACACAGGGGACGGAGACGGCGGGCGCGCTCGTGGACCTCTGTCTCGCGACCGGGAACCTCGGTCCCGGTACCGGGCCGTTCTCGCTGACCGGGCAGGCGAATTCGATGGGCACGCGCGTGTGTTCCTCGAAGGGCTCGTGGCCGGGAATGCGGTCGTTCACGGACCCGGACGAGCGTCAGGTCGTCGCAGAGGCGTGGAACGTCCCGGTCGAACGGCTCCCCGACGACCCCGGACCGGGGCCGGTCGGCCTCGTGAACGCCATCGACGACGGGCCGGTCGAGGTTGTCTGGACGGTCGCGACGAACCCCGCGGCGGGCCTGCCGGACGCCTCCGCAGCGCGCGAACACCTCGAAGACGCGTTCCTCGTCGCGCAGGACGCCTTCCACACCGAGACCACGGAACTCGCGGACGTCGTGTTGCCGGCGGCGACGTGGGGCGAGTCCTCGGGGACGGCGGTGAACATGGAGCGCCGCGTCTCCCGCATCCGGCCAGCGTCGGACCTCGTGCCGGACGTCCGCACCGACCTCGACATCATCACGACCATCGGCGAGCTGCTCGTGCCCGGACTCCTCGGCGACCCCGACCCCCGGGACATCTTCGACGAACTCGCGGCGCTCACCGCGGGCACGCTGGCGGACCTCTCGGGCATCAGTTACGCGCGCCTCGACGACCAGCAAGCGGTCAGGTGGCCCGCGCCGGACGCCGTCTCGGAGGGCGGCTACCGCTACTACGACGACGGCGATTGGTCGTTCCCGACGCCCTCCGGGAAAGCCCGGTTCTCCACGGGACGCCACGAGGGCCTCCCGGAGCCGACCAACGAGACGTACCCGCTGACGCTGACGACCGCCCGCGAGGCGGACGGTTACAACACGGGCGTGCGCTCACGGGGCGAGGACGCGCCAGCGAACCCGCTCGCGCGAATCAACCCCGAGACCATCGAAGCCGCCGACATCTCGGCGGACGCCGACGTCGCGGTCGTCGAATCTCGCCGCGCGAACGTCCCCGTCCGCGTGGAGGTCGACGATGCCGTGCCCACGGGCCTCGTCTGGCTGCCGATTCACCACCCGGAGACGAACGCGCTGACGCTCCCCGAGACCGACCCCCGCTCGGACGAGCCGAACTTCAAGCAGTGCGCGGTGCGCGTGCGGCCGGTCACCGACGAGGCGGTCGCGGGCACGCTTGGGGACGCGGAGGCGCCCGCCGACGACTGACGTTCCCGCGGGCTGGGAGCGTGGGCAATCTGCTTTTGGCAGCGCCGCGAACGCCACTCCATGAACGAGGTTACGGAGACGCGGTACATCGCAGCGCCACCCGACGCCGTCCGGGACGCGATGGCGGACGTGGAAGCGTTCGTCGAGTCCGCCGGGTTCGACGACGTGGCAGTCGACGGGGAGACGATTCGCGTGGCTAACCAAGTGGGTCTCGCGGAAATCGAACTGGAACTCGTCGCCGTCGAACGCGAGGGCGCGGACGTCGCCCACGAGCAACGCGACGGCATCTTCGAGGAGATGTGGACGACGTACACCGTCGAACCACGCGCGGGCGGCGACGAGGCCGAAGTCACGGCGCACACAGAGTTCGCGCTCGACGTCCCGCTCGTCGGTGACGTCCTCGACGCGACGGTCATTAAGCGGCAGCGCCGCAAGGAACTGAACGCGCAACTGGACTGGCTAGAGGCAGAGGCCTAACTTTCGTTCCCGACGCCGAACGAAGAACCCGCATTATCAACTACTGGGAACCCGGACGAACTCGTTCGGGACAACTTCCTCCGAGGGTGCGTCACGACGCTCCACTATGTCGGGTGACGCGAACGACGGGAGCGCGCCGTGGCCCCAGCAACTGCTCGACAGCGAGTGGCTGCTGGCGGGCGCGGCCATCCTGTACTTCATGGTGTCGTACGTCCTGTGGGGTGTAATCGACATTTTCACCGTTCCCGCGGGGTGACACGATGGGCAACGACGACCACTCCCCGCTGGAGTCGCCGGAGGGCCACTGGTGGAACCAGTCAGTCAACCGCCGGGAGTCCATCTGGCTGGGCGTCTCGGGCGCGTGGGCGGTGTCGATGTTCGGCTGGATGCTCGGCTGGACGCAGGTCGGCGAACAGAACCAGACCGGGCAGACCTACGAGGTGAGCACGGAGCGCTTCCGGCAGAAGGTCCAGTCGTTCAAGGAGGCGGCGGGCACGCTGGAAGTCGACGGCGAGGAACTGCTCGTGCCGGACGGCAACGACGTCTACGTCGGCGCGCTCCAGTGGGCGTGGGACGGCCTCCCGGTCGTCCTGCGACCGGGCGAGACGTACAAGTTCCACCTCGGCTCCTACGACGTCCAGCACGGCTTCGGGGTACGCCCGGAAGGGAACCTCAGCAAGCAGATTTCACTCCAGATTCTCCCGGGCTACGAGTGGGTCGTGGAGATGTCCTTCGACGAGACGGGCACCTACCACGTCGTCTGCAACGAGTTCTGCGGTGTCGGCCACCGCTCGATGCACGGGACGTTCGTCGTGCAGGACCACGAGCCCGTCGAGACCGGCAGCGGCGGCAGCGAGACCTCGAACGCTGCCTACGACGGCTGGTTCACGAGCGACGCGCGCGGCGGCGCGACAGATTTCGACGGCGAGCCGACCGACGCCACCGACCAGAGCGAGGTCACCGTCGAGGTCGGGGCAGACGACAACGGCGGGCCGTACGCGTTCGCGCCGACGGCGGTCCAGGTGTCGTCGGGGACGATGGTGACCTTCGAGTGGGTGTCGGACAACCACAACGTCCTCGTGGAGTCCCAGCCCGACGGCGCGGGCTGGCAGGGCGTCGAGTCCTTCGAAAACGAGGGGTACAGTGAGTCGTTCACGTTCGACGAGCAGGGCGTCTACGAGTACTACTGCGAGCCCCACGTCGCCATGGGGATGAAGGGCGTCGTGGAGGTGGTCTGAGATGTTCGGCTTGAGCACGTTCGACTACGACGAGGACGGCTTCCGGGAGTGCGGCGTCACGGGGCTGACGGTCCACAAGTCTGCCGAGGACCTCGTGAAACTGTTCGGCGTGACCGCCATCGTCTCGCTGGCGGTCGGCGGCGCGTTCGCGCTCACGGTCGCGCTCACGCGCTGGGAGGCCATCGGCTTCCTCGATCCCGGGCAGTACTACCGGTTCACGAGCCTGCACGCGTGGTTCATGATTCTGTTCTGGATGGTGTTCATGGAAATCGCCATCCTCTACGTCGGCGGGCCGTTCGTCCTCGGCCGCAAGCTCTCACTGCCGCGATTGGGCTGGGCGGGCTACGGCATCATGCTGACCGGCGGCGCGCTCGCCGTCTTCAGCATCGCGACCTACGACCTCCCAAACCAGGCGCCGTTCTACACGTCGTACGTCCCGTTGCCGTCGCCCGCGCCGTACTTCGCGGGCGCCGTGCTCTTCCTGCTCGGCGCGCTCGTCGCCGCCGTCCCGTTCTTCGTGACGCTGTGGCACGAGAAGCGCGAGCACCCCAGCAAGACGCTGCCGCTCATCACGTTCGGCGCGTTCATCACGGGCGTCATCGCCCTCGAAGCGCTCGTCGGCGGCATCACCGCGCTCACGCCCGCGTTCCTCTGGCGCATCGGCTTCCTCGAACACCTCGACGCGGCGTGGTACCGACAGATGTTCTGGACCATCGGCCACGGCAGCCAGCAAATCAACCTGCTGGCGATGATTACGGTCTGGTACTTCATGACCCACGTCATCGGCGGCGCCGAGGTCGCCTCCGAGAAGATCTCCCGCATCGCGTTCGTGCTCTACCTCTTCTTCATCAACCTCGGCGCCGCCCACCACCTGATGTCCGACCCCGCGCTGTCGTCGTCGTGGCGCATGTGGAACACCTCCTACGCCGCCTACGGCGCGGTCGTCGCGTCGATGATTCACGCGTTCGCCATCCCCGCGGGCCTCGAAGCCGGCCGCCGGCGGAAGGGCGCGGGCGGCGGCCTGTTCGGCTGGCTGTGGTCCGCGCCGTGGAAGGACCCCGGGTTCTCCTCGACGATTCTCTCCATCATCCTGTTCGGGTTCCTCGGCGGCATCACGGGCGTGATGATGGGGCAGATGCAGCTCAACATGAGCTGGCACAACAACCTCGCCGTCCCCGGCCACTTCCACGCCACCGTCGTCACCGGCACCACGCTGGCGTTCATGGGGCTGGCGTACTACGTGCTCCGGCTGGTGTTCGGCCGCGACTGGTTCGCCAGCCGGCTCGCCTCGATACAGCCGTTCTTCTACGGCGGCGCGATGGCCGTCGTCTGCCTGATGATGATGTACCTCGGCCTCCTGTTCGGCGTGCCGCGCCGCCACCCCTCCGTGATGGACATCCCCGGGACGGCGTTCGACTTCTCGCCGTCGGAGCCGTTCTTCGTGGTGTTCGGCATCGCGGCCATTCTCTCTGTCGTCGGCGGCGCGCTGTTCGTCGTCGTCGCCGTCGGCACGCTGCTCGCCGGCGGCACGTTCACGCCACCAATCGTTGAGGACCGCGCCATCTCGCCAGTCAGCGGGGACGCCGCGCCGCCACACGAGCAGAGCATGCGCGGGACGTTCGTGCTCGTGCTCGTGTTCTTCGCGGTGTTCGTCGTGCTGTACGCGCTGAACTGGTTCCTGCTCTCGCAGGTCTGGGAAATCGGGGCCTGACCGCGCGCAAATATATTCGGGACAACCCCCACCGGCCGCGACCGCCAACCACGACACAGGGTGATGCGCCGTGGCTAATCCGACCGAGACGTCGCCGTCCGCGCTCGCCGTCGTCACCAGCGCCGTCCGCAACGGCTGGCGGACCGCCAAGACCGTCTACTACGCGAATTCGGTGAGTTGGCGGGTGTTGAAGAGCGGCGCGCTCCTCTTCCTCGGGTTCTTCCTGTGGGCGGGGTCGAACGTCCTCCAGTCGTACGTCGGCTGGCGCGTCCTCGACTACACGATGGCGTACGGGTTCGTCGTGCTGGTCTACGGGCCGGCCCATCACCTCGTCGTGATTCCGCTGGCGTTGCGCTGGCGGCGGTCGTCGGGGCTGCGCCAGCGCGTCGGGAAGCGCTTGCCGACAGCGATGCTGGCGGTGTTCCTCGCGGTCGTCCTGATTTCGGGGACGTTCCCGGCGGGTGCGATGACCGTGGGCTTCGGGGCGGCAATCGGGACGTCCGACAGCGCGACGGCCGCCCAGCCGGAGTTGGCGTGTACGACGGAGTCTGGCGGCGAAACCGTCGCCTGCGAGGTCACGAACGCCGAGCGCGTGGACCGCGTGGTCGTCACGAGCGCGGGCGACCAGTTGCTCGCGGTCGACGACCCGCCGTACGAGTTCACCGTCGAGGCGGCGAATGTCGAGTCGACGATGGACCGCGAGCAGTTCCGCGTCCACCTCTACGACGAGAACGGGAACCTCGTGCGGCAGTACACGCGCCGGCTCTCGACTATCGGGCTGAACTAGTCCGCAGGCTGGGACGGCGCGCCGTCGGCGAATCGCCGGAGTTCGGTTCTGATGGCGCGCCACTTCGCGGCGAGGAAGCCCGCGAGGATGAATACGAAGCCGGTCGCGGTGGTTACGGTCACTTCCTGGCCGAGGACGAGCCAGCCCGCCAGCGCCGCGAACACCGGAATCACGTACTCGATGAAGCTCATCTCGATGGGGCCGAGGTCGTCCAGGAGCGTGAAGTACAGCAGGAAGCCGCCGGCACCGGCGACGGCGGCGAGGTACGCGATAGCGCCCAGCGCGGCGGGCGTCCACGTCGCGGCCGCGAACGACTGGCTGGGGAGCGCGAGCACGGCGACGTGGAGGACGAGCGCGCCGACGGCCATCATCCACGCCTGTGTCGCGAGGAACGGCAGCGACGGATTTCGGCTGTGCGTGAGGACGGCCGCGAGCGCGAACGCGAGTGCGGAGGCGAGCACGAGCGCGACGCCGAGCACGCCGTCGGCAAGGTTCGCGGGGTCGGGATTCGCGATGACGACGACGCCGGCGAACCCGAGCACGACGCCCAGCGCGGTCGCCGCGGTGAACTCCTCGTCGGTGGAGACCAGACGGGTGAGCGCGGGCGTCACGACCGGGATGAGCCCGAGGAGGACGGCGGCGACGCCGCCGGCGACGTACTGCTGGCCGGCGAACAGGAACGCGTGATGGACGCCAATCGTGAGCGCGCCGCCGACGAGCACGTAGACGTAGTCGTCGCGAGTGCGCGGGCGGACCTCGGTGCCGGAGACGAGGACAGCGGCGAACAACAGCGCGGCGGCGACGTCGAAACGGACGGCCGCGAACGGTACAGCCGGGAGGTCAGCGAGGCCGACATCCGTCGCCATGAACGCCGTCCCCCAGATGGCGGCCAGCAGCAAGTACTTGCCCGTGGTCCGGTAGCGACCCATTCACGAGGAGGTCGCCGCCCGACGGGGATATGTGCGTCGAACCGGGCGGATCACCCGAGCGCTCGAACGCGCGCTGCGACCGAGAGCTGGTGCCACTCCGGGACGCCGACGAGACGCAGTTCGACCCCGCCCGGGGCGCTGCTGCGTTCCAAATCGGGACCGTGCCCGTCTTCGCCGCCGCGCCGCTGTTCGGGACGCTCGACGTCACCGAGGCTGCGGGCATCGATTCGCTGCGCGAGCGCTCCGTGGAATTGACGCACTACCTCGTCGGGCTCGTGGACGAACGGGTCCCCGAGTGTGAAATTGGGACGCCCCGCGGGGCCGAGCGCCGCGGCGGCCACGTCGCCGTCGAACACCCCGACGCCGGAAAACTCAGCCGCGCGCTCCGCGACCGGGGCATCGTCGTGGACTTCCGCCCGCCGAACGTCGTCCGCGTCGCACCCTCCCCGTACTTCGTCGGCTTCGAGGACGTCTGGCTCGCCGTCGACGAACTCCGCGAAATTCTGGACGCGGACGCCCACCACGCGTACGGCGAGAGCGACGAACAGGTGACCTGACGCCTACACCCGGAACTCGAAGCGCGCGCCGCCGTCCTCGCTCTCCGTGACGCTGGGCGTCCAACCGTGGGCTTCCGCGATGTTCTTCACGATGGCAAGCCCGAACCCGGTGCCCTCGTCGTTTCTCGTCTCGCCGTACTCGAAGACGCGCTCGCGGCGCTCGGGCGGGATGCCGCGGCCGTCGTCCTCCACGAAGAAGCCCGGCTCGCCAGCGAGGCGGCCGACGGACACGGCCACGTCGCTGCCCCCGTGTTCGACCGAATTCCGAAACAGGTTCTCTAGGAGCGAGCCGAACCGCGAGGGGTCGGCTTCCAGCGTGGCGTCGTCGGCGACGTCGAGGGTGGCGTCTGCAGTGTCGACGTTCGCCCACGCGTCGGCGGCGGCGTCCGAGAGCGACAGTTCGCGGACGTCGTCGAGGCTGCGGCCGTGGCGCGCGAGCGCGAGCACGCTCTCGATGATTTCGTGCATGCGGTCCAACGACGCGTCCATGCGCTCGAAATACTCGCCGTCGCCGGTCTGCTCGGCGAGTTCGAGGTAGCCGCGGGCGACGTTGAGGGGGTTGCGGAGGTCGTGGCTGACGATGCTCGCGAACTCCTCCAGGCGGTCGTTCTGCCGTTCGAGTTCGCGCTCGTGTTCCTTCCGGTCGGTGATGTCCGTGTACATCGCGTAGCCGTGGATGTTCGGCTCGTCGAGGCGGAACGGCACGACGTCCAGCAGGAAGTCGCGGGGGCCGTCGGCGGTCTCGCGGCGGACTTCGACGTTGATGTTCCGGCCGTCGAAGAGCTTCTGGTTGTACTCGTCGGCCTCCGCCTGCGCGTCGGCGGGGATGATGTAGTCGTCGATGTTCTCGCCGACGAGTTCGGCCTCGCTGTAGCCGAACACGTCCTCGAAGGCGGGGTTGACCGCGCGCACGATGGGTTCGTCGTCCTCCACGACGAAACTCGCCGTGGGGCTGGGGACGTTCTCGAACAGCGCCGCGAGCCGGCTGTGTTCGTGGCGCAGGTCGGCTTCGCGGCGGCGGAGCTGGCGGATGTGCTCGGCACGGTCGAGGGCGGCTTCGGCGTTCGTCGCGAGCACGCGCACGAGGTCGTGGTCGGTGCCGTCGAAGCTTCCGGCTTCGGTCGCGCCAATCATCAAGACGCCGTGGTCGCCCAGCGGATGGATGATTTCCTCGCGGATGACCGTCTCGGGATTGTGGACGTTGGGCTGCCTGTGGACGTCCGTGAACGTCTCGGGCTCGCCGGCGTCGTAGACGTCCCACGCGAGGCTCTCACCGGCCTCGAAGGTCGGCGGCGTGTCGCCGGTGACGGGGTCGGAAACTGACGCCGGCCGGAGTTCGTCGGCGTCTGTGGCGGCGTAGAACACGCCGACGTACGGGAGTTCGAGGAGGTCGTCGGCGGCCTCCACGATGACCGCGGCGATGCCGTCGCGGTCGTTCTCCACGAGCATCCGCCGGGTCGCGTCGTGGAGCCCGGTGAGGGTGTGTTCGCGGTGGCGCTGCTCGGTGACATCGCTGACGACCGCGAACGCGTCGGGGCCGTCCTGGTGGAGGAACTGCTTGACCGTGACCTCGAAGATGCGGCCGTCGCCGGCGAACCCGGCCTCGAACGTCTTCGCGCCGTTCCCGGGGACGAACTGCTCGGGGTGTGCGTCGAAGCACGCGGCCAGCGACTTCCCGCGGAGGTTGGCTTCGTCGGTGCCGACGACGCGCTCGGCGGCGTCGTTGACGAGGCGGACTTCGGTGTCGCCGTCGGCGGTGACGTCGTAGAGGATGAGCGCGTCGTCGTTCTGCTCGAACAGTTCCCGGAAGCGCGCTTCGCTCTCGCGGAGGTCGCGCTGCGAACGGATGCGCTGGACGGCCTGGTAGGCGTGGGAGGCGAGCAGCTCCGCGAGTTCGACGTCGTCCTCGTCGAAGCCGTCGGGTTCGTCCATGCCCGCCTGAAAGACGCCGATGTCGCCGATTGGGATGCTGACGACGGACTGCGGCGCGCCGACTGGCGGGTCCGTGACGCGGGGGTCCTCGTGGACGTCCGCGACTAACTGGGGTTCGCCCGTGCGGTAGGTCTCGCCGGCGATGCCCTCGTCGGTGGGGATGCCGTCGACGCTCGGCGGGCGGCCGCTCCACGACCGCACGGCCAACATTCCGTTGGTCTCGGTCTCGACGACGGCAGAGGAGAAGTCGAACGCCGCCTCCGCGGCGTCTGCCATCGCGTCGTAGACCACTTCCACGTCGTCGGCGCTCGCCACTTCGGTGGCGTACGAGAGGAGGTCGCTCCGGTGGTCGCGGTCACTCGTCATCGGCGGAGAGCCGGCGGAACAGGACTTCGTAGTCGTCCTCGTCGAACTCGTTGACGACGTCGTTAAGCCGGCTCCGGAGGTCGTCGAGGCGGTCTTCGAGCGCTTCGAACTCCGCCGATTCGGTGACGCTCGGGTCGTTGGATTCGGTGAGTAACGCGTGTTTCCGGGCGGCGGCGAAGTACTGCTGGACGGTCTCGTCGTAGGCCGAGCGGCGGAGGAGGCGGTTGACGGTTTCGCGGAGGGTTTCGCGGTCGACGGGCTTGCGGAGGTAGTCGTCGAAGCCGAGGTCGACGATGTCGAGTTCGGGTTCGACGGCGGTCACCATCGCCACCCGGCAGTCGAGGCCGCGCTCGCGGATGGTGTCGAGGACGTCGTCGCCGGAGACGCCCGGCATCTGTCGGTCCAGCAGGACCGCGTCGACGTCCTCGCCGAGGGCGGCGAGGGCAGCTTCGCCGTCGTAGGCGGTTTCGACGGTGTATCGGTCACGGAGCCAGATGGCGTAGAGGTCGGCGAGTCCCTCCTCGTCGTCGACGACTAGCACTGTGGCTTCGTCGGCACTCGCGTCGTCCGTACCTTTCTCTGTCATAGTTGTCCGCGCACCGCGGGTCTGGCAAACCTTCGACGTGTACCTATTTATCATTTGTTGGTGCCAGTATTTTTGGCAAGCCTAAAATAACGCGGCGTCCTACCGGCTGCCATGTCCGAGTCGGACGCCGCGTACACGCTCAACGACGTCACCGTCGTCATGGGAACGTACAACGAGGAAGCCGCAATCGCGACCGTCCTCGAAGACATCGACGATGTCACCGACGGCCGCACGGACGTCGTCTGCGTCGACAGTTCGTCCGACCGAACGCCCGAAATCGCACGCGAGCACGGTGCTCGCGTCGTCGAACAGGAACCGCTCGGCTACGGCGTCGCCGTCCGCTCGGCGCTGTACGAGGCCGACACCGAGGTCGTCGTCACGACCGACTGCGACGACACCTACCCGATGGAGCGCATCCCGGACTTCCTCGAATACGTCAACGAGGGCTACGACGTCGTCAGCGGCGACCGCCTCTACTGGGGGGCCGACGAGATGCCCGCCGTCAATCGCCTCGGCAACGCCACGTTCGCCGCCATCGCGTCGCTGTTCGTCGGCGAGCACGTCCACGACACCACCACGGGGATGCGCGCGTACCGCCGCGACGTCATCGAGGCCATCGACTGGACGCAGAACACCGGTCTCTCCGCGGAACTGCTGATTCGGCCGCTCTGCCGGGACTACGACGTCGTCGAGGTCCCCATCGAGTACGACGAGCGCCTCGGCGAGACGAAACTCGATCCGCTGGAGGGTGGCGCCGAAATCATGGGCTCGATTCTGAAGGTCTGTGCGGAGGAACGGCTGGGCGGGCTGCTCGCGTAAACCTACGGTGAGTCACATTTCTACGCTCGCCGTTTCGAGGCGAAGTACTGACTCACTCGCGTCTCACCGACGCGTTCACGTACGAGCCGTCCGGCCCGACACCGGGCACGTACGCCGCGCTACCCTCGCAGTTCCGCAGGTCCGTGCAGAGTTCGCGGTACGGCGTCATCGTCCGGTACTCCCCGTCGGCCCGCTCGACGGGGAAGCGGACGCGGTACGCGAACCCCGCGCCGTAGCCGCCGTCGACGTGTGCGTCCAGCGCGACGCTGTCAGTGTCGTCCAGCGGAATCGACGCGTTCTCTCCCGCAAACCCGACGCGCCCGTCCGCGACCACGAGTTCGACGTTCGCACTGGACGCATTTTCGGGGGTTAGCGTGACGTACGTCTCCTCGTCGCCCGCCGACAGCGTGACCGTCACGGTCTGCGTCCACGACGGCAGCCCCAGTTCCGTGTCCACGGCCAGCGACTCGCCGCTTGCAACGTGGATTCGCCGGAGGTCGGGATCGACCGGATCGCCGCCGTACGGCGACCAGGACCCCCGATAGACGTAGCGGTAGAGCGCGCGATCGGGGTAGGCGTCGGCGACGGCGAGCGGCCGTTCGTCGAGCGCGTAGACGGTGCGGCCGTCGAAACCCGGGTCGTTGCGCAGCGCCTGGAACGGATGGTTCAGCCAGTCGCCGTACGGGTCCGGGAGGAAGACGACGCTGTTCGCGGGCGGGTGGGGTTCGAACGGCGCGTAGGCGGCCTCGTAGTGGTCCGTGAGTTCGGCGTTGTCCCGCACCTGCTCGGCGGTCGCCGACGCCGCCACGCCGCCGAGCACGGCGCTCGAAACGAGCAGGACAACGAGCGTGGCGACCACGGCGCGATTCGCGGAGAGGCGGCTCGTGGCCGCGTCCCGAACGCGGTCGGCGGCGGCGAGCACGCCCGTGGCGACGAACGCGCTCACGGGCACGAGCAGGTCGAAGTGGTAGTACGGCCCGAGCGTCGTAATCAGGCCGTTCGGGTCCTCGACGTCCCCGAGGACGTTGAAGTTCCCCCAGAAGTAGACGTTCCCGACGACGACGCTGACGGCGACGCCAGCGAGCACGGCCTGCTGCCACGCCCAGCCCCGCCGCTGCGTCACGAGCGCGCCGACGGCCGCCAGCGGCACGCCGAGGACGCCGAACGGCGCCCAGTCGGTGACGAACTGTTCGAGGACGCCGGCGTTCGCGCGCAGCGCGAGCCGGAGCGTGTACTGGATTTCGTGGTTCAGAATCTCGCGGCGGCCGAAGCCGAGGCCGTCCAGCGGCGCGAACGCCTGATACGGAAACACCAGCGGGTCGCCCGTGACGACGGCGTTGTACGCGAGCGCGACGGCGACGCCACAGAGCCCGAGGCCCGCGGTCGCGACGCGCCGCCGGAACAGCGGGGAGACGTGGCGCTTCCGGAGCGGTTCGCGGAGCGTCCAGACGGCGTGGGACACGAACGGCGCGGCGAACAAAACGCCCGTGTAGGGACGCGAGAAGAACGCGAGGCCGACGGCGGCCCCCGTGACGGCTGCCCAGCGGACGCTGCCGGTGCGTTCGGCGCGGAAGTACGCGAGCGCGAACGCGAGGTTGAGCATCGTCGTGGGCGCGTACGGGAGGAAGACGGCGGACTGCACGAGGAACAGCGGCGAGCACAGCAGTACGACAGCGGCGAGCAGCCCCGTGCGGTGGTCGAAGGCCTCGCGGACGACGCCGTAGAGGAGCGCGACGTTGGCGGCGGCGACGGCGGGGAGCGCGTACCGATACGCGCCCACAATTTCGCCGAGCGCGTAGATAACCGGGACGACGGGTGAGTACTTCGAGTAGAGGCCGCGCGGCGAGTCGACGAAGAACCACGGGCGGAACGAGCCCTCGACGGGCGGGTGGAGGAACAGTTTGCCGTCCAGCAGCATCGCGGCCTGCTGGAGGTAGACAGCTTCGTCGTGGTTCGTGGAGTGGTACGGAAAGACGGTGACGGAGAGCGCGTACGCCGCGAGTGCGGCGACGACCGCGAGCGCCGCGGGTGCGAGAAACTGACTGCCGCGGGCGCGAGCGACGAGTCGGCGGATGCGCCCGCCCGTCATCCCTGCTTGGGGTACCACGCCAGCGAGTGGTCGGCGACGAGGTCGACGGTGACGGGTTCGCCGACGGTCATGTCCTCGGCGTGGTTGTGGAGGCAGCGCACGACGTCGCCGTTGTCCAGTTCGACGTGGTAGATGAACGAGGGGCCGGTGTACTGTCGGCGGACGATGGTGCCGTTGGCGTTGGCCTCGTTGTCGGGGACGGCGCGGAGGTCGTCCGGGCGCACAAGCACGTCGACCATCGCGCCCGCGTAGCCGTCGGCGAGCCCCTTCAACAGGGTGCGGTCGTAGCTCCCGATGGACGTGTCGACGGTGTCGCTGCCGACGCGCGCGGAGAGGAACCCCGCCTGCCCGAGGAACGACGCGACGAACCGCGACTCGGGGTGCTCGAACACCGCCTCGGGGTCGCCAATCTGTTCGAGTTGGCCGTCGTTGAGCACCGCGACGCGGTCCGAGATGGAGAGCGCTTCCTCTTGGTCGTGTGTAACGGAGACGGCGGTGACGCCGGCTTCCTTGAGGATGCGCCGGACTTCCTCGCGCATCTCCACGCGCAGGCGGACGTCCAGATTCGAGAACGGCTCGTCGAGCAGCAGGATGTCGGGTTCTGGCGCGAGGCTGCGCGCGAGCGCGACGCGCTGCTGTTGGCCGCCCGAGAGCTGGTCGGGCGAGCGGTCGCCCATCCCGGGCATGTCCACGAGGTCGAGGAGGTCGTCGACGCGGTCGTCGGCGGCGTCGCGGTCGCGGTCGGTGAGCCCGAACGCGACGTTCTCCCGGACCGAGAGGTGCGGGAACAGCGCGAAGTCCTGGAAGACGATGCCGACGCCGCGGGATTCGGCCTCCACGAACGTCGACGGGCCGGCCACCTCGTCGCCGGATAGCGAGATGACGCCCTCGCTGGGGCGTTCGAGGCCAGCGAGCATGCGCAGCGTGGTCGTCTTCCCGCAGCCCGACGGCCCCAGGAGTGTGAGGAGTTCGCCGTCGCGGACGGACAGCGAGAGGTCCGTGACCGCGGTCTCGGTGCCGTAGCGCTTGGTCACGCCGTCGAGTTCGAGGACCGCGTCGGTCGGGCTGTCGGCGTCGGTCGGTCCGTCCGTGTCGGGCTCGACCGCCGCGTTCGTCGTGAGTTCGCTGTCAGCCATTGTATCGTTCCTGTGCGAGGATGACGACCATCGAGAGCGCGGACACGCCCACGAGCACGAGCGCGGGTATCGCGGCCGCGCCGTACGAGCCGGCCCCTCTGACGAGCCAGATGTACGAGACGAGGGTTTCAAAGCCTATCGGACTCAGCATCAGCGTCGCCGGCAGCTCCTTCATCGTCGTGAGAAAGACCAGCGCCGCGCCGGCGGCGACGCCGGGCGCGATGAGCGGCAGCGTCACTTTCCGGAACGCGCCGAACGGCGACCGGCCGAGCGTGCGCGCGGCCTCCGTGAGCTTCGGGTCCACCTGCAGGACCGACGAGCGCACGGTGCCGACTGCTTGCGGGAGGAAGCGCACGACGTACGCGAACACGAGCAGCGGCACGGTCTTGTACAGCGACTGGGCGAACTCCGTGGAGAGGTACAGCAGTGCGAGGCCGACGACGACGCCCGGGACTGCGTAGCCGACGTACGTGAGGCGGTCCGCGAGCGTCGAGAACAGCGACGTCGAGCGCGCGGCGTACCCGGCGACGGGCAGCGCCAGCAGCGAGGCGGCGACGGCGGCGGCGACGGCGACTTTCAGGGAGTTCCACGCGACCGCGGGCTCGAACTCGAAGACCGCGGCGCCGGCCTGCTCGAACCACCACGCGAGCACGCCCAGCGGCACGCCCAGCGAGAGCACGGCGATGCCCGCACAGAACGCCAGCGCGGGCCACTTCCACGCGCCGAGCGTGATTTGGCCGGGCTGGCGCGAGCCCCGGGAGACGTACGACGCGTTGGCGTCGCTGCCGATGCGGGACTCCAGCGCGAGCACGACCGCGACCACTGCGAGCAACTGCAGCGAGAGTAACGCGGGGTAGCCCTCGGGGACGCCGAGGCTGCGCTGGGCGACGTAAATCTGCTGGGTGAACACCTCGTAGCGCATGATGGAGGGCGTCCCGAAGTCCGAGAGCGCGTACAGCGCGGCGAGCAGCGCGCCCGCGGTCACGCCCGGAAGTATCTGGGGGACGGTGACGCGCTCGAACGCCTCCCACCGCGAGTGGTTGAGGGTGCGCGCGGCTTCGACGAGCGTGCCGTCGAAGGAGAGCAGCGCGGCCCGCGTGGTGAGGAAGACGTAGGGGTACGTGAACAGAATCAGCACGAGCGCCGTGCCGTGGAGCCCGTAGATGGCGGGGATGCGTTCGACGCCCAGCGGGGCGAGCGCGTCCGCGAGGTCGCCTTGCGGGCCGAACGCGGAGACGAACGTGAACGCGCCGATGTAGCTCGGGACGACCAGCGGGAGCGCCGCGACGACCGTCCAGGCGCGCCGCCCCGGGAGGTCGGTCTGGACGGTGAGCACGGCCAGCGGCACGCCGACGAGCACGCAGCCCAGCGTCACCCAGACCACGAGCACGAAGCTGTTGACGAGCACGTCGAGGCTGCCGGTCTCCGTGAGGAGGCCGACGAGGTGGCCGAGCCCGTAGTTCGACGCGCGGACGAGCAGGCCGACCAGCGGCAGGGAGACGAACGCCGCGACGGCGCCGGCCAGCACTGCGAGCGAGAGCCCCGGCTCGTCGTCGCCGTCGACGGCGTCGCGGAGGCGTGCGAGGCGCTCGCGGGCTGCCATCTACGAGAGGATGCCGACGTCCTCGAGGAGTTGGATGGTTGGCTGGACGTCCGACAGCGCCTGGAGGTCCAGGTCCGGCGGCGAGAGCTCCTCGATGGTGGGGAGCGGGCCGACCGGCTCGACGCCCTCGATCATCGGGAAGGCGAAGCCGCGGGTGGCGAGGAACTCCTGGGCTTCCGCGGAGAGCAGGTGGCGGACGAACAGGTCCGCGAGTTCGGGGTCGGCAGCGCCGTCGAGGACGCTCGCGCCGGCGGTGTTGACGAGCGCGCTGGCGTCGTTCTCGGTGAACGCCAGGTCGAGGGGGGCGTCGGGAGTGTTGGCGAACACGAGCATGGGGTAGTAGTGGTTCGTCAATCCGAGGCCGACCTCGCCGTTCGTGATGCCCTGCGAGACGGTGGCGTACTCGCTGTCGTAGCGCGCGGGGTTCTGGTCGAGCATGTTGTTCAGCCACTCGCGGGTGCCGTCCTCCCCGCGGAGCTGGCGCATCGCGGTGACGAACCCGTGGAACGCGCCGTACGTGGGAGCCCACCCGATGGTGTCGGTGAAGCGGTCCTCGGTCGCAATCGCGTCGACGCTGGCGGGAATCTCGGACGCGCTGAACTGGTTCGTGTTGTAGGGAATCGCGCGCGACCGGCCGGCGACGCCGGCCCACTGGTCGGTCACGAACCGGTCGTCGGCGACCATCGAGGTGGCGTCGCTGGAGAGGTCGAGGGTGGCGCTGTTGTCCGCGACGTACGCCAGCGAGCCGGCGTCGACCGACCAGAAGACGTCGGCCTGCGTGGTGTTGCTCTCGTACTCGTCGACGATGACGTTCGCGAGCTGCGAGGACGGCTGCGTCTGGGCGGACGCCTCGAAGCCGTCGTAGTACTGGTTGAGGAGGTCGATGAGCGTGGTGTAGCGGCCGCCCTCGCCGCCGCCGAGGTAGATGGAGAGTTCGCCGTCGAGGTCGGGGAGGTCCTCGATGGAGGTGCCGCCGGGCGCGGGCCGGCCGGAGACGAGTTCGCCGGAGCCACGGAAGTCCGCGAGCGTCGGCTGGTCGCCGTCACCGCCGCTGCCGCTCCCGCCGTCGCCGAGGATGCCCGTACAGCCCGCGAGTGCGGTCGTCGAAGCTACACCCGCCGCCGCGAGGAAGCGCCGGCGCGTCTGGCTGTGTCGCTCACTCATGTGTTGGATTAGGCCGGCCTAAAACTCTTATAACTACCGGTTCCGGTGCCCGCGGCCGGGTCAGTCGTCGGCGGGCGCAGGCGCGCGCTGGTCCGCCAGCGCCGCACAGCAGTCCACCCAGTCCAGCAGGTACTCCCCGCACTCCACGAGGAACGCGCCGTTGTTGTACTCCTCGTAGTCGCCCTCCACGAGGCGCTCGCCGACTGCACGCGCAACAGCCTCGTAGGAGTCCTCCTCGGGCTCGACGGCCGCGACCTCCGTCCAGAAGTGCTCGTTGAGTTCGAGGCCCGCGACCTCGTTGGCGAGGTCGTCGAACGTCGACCGCGGAGCCTTGTTGTGCTTGCACAGCGGCGCGCCGTTGTAGAGTTCGCCGCCCACCACGTCGGCCGCACGCTTCAGGAGTACGCCGCTCCAGATGTCGTCGAAGCGCCCGACTTCCCACGCGTTGTCGTCCATCGGGAACTGGTAGAACGCGGGCACGACCTCGCGGCGGAACGCGAGGTTCATCGAGCACACCGTGAGATAGTCGCCCTCCGCCGCGACGAAGTCGCGGTCGAAGTCCTCGAAGCCCGTGCGCGTCTGCGCCTGGCCCTGCAGGTCGCCGTCCATCAGGATGCGCACCGCGTCGAGGTCCGGGACGTTCGTCCAGAGGCCCTGCGAGGCGACCACGTGGTCCGTCTCGGTCGTGTCCGTCTCGACGTCCTCGTCCATCGCGGAGTAGGGGTAGCCGCGCGGGTAGAGGTCGGAGTCGGACTGGTAGAGGACGTTCACCCAGTGCTCGTCCGAGGACACTTCCTCGACACTCCCCTCGTGGGCGAGGTTGTCGAGGTGCGTGCCGAAGAAGTCCCACTCGTCGTGGGGGAGCGTGTCGTCGTCGATGAACACGCCGTACTCGAAGTCGTTCGCCCAGAGGTAGAGCAGGCCGAACGACGTCTGGGCGTGGCTGGCAGCGGGAATCAGGTGGCTGTACTGTTCGAGGCCCTGCTCGTCGAACCACGCCTCGCGGTCGCTGCCGTCGAAGACAGCGCCGGCGACGCCCTCCTCGTCGAGCATCTCGCGCATCCCCTCGGTGTCACAGAACTCCTCGGTGACGAGGACGACGAACAGGCGGTCCAGGTCGAAGCCGTGGTCGCGGGCGTTCCGGAAGTACTCGCGCATGCACTCGTACTCCCGAATCGTCGGCACGACCACGCAGACGTCTCGGGTCATCCGTTGGAGGCGTCTATTTAGGCCACCCTAAAGTACGTGTCGATGTTTAGGCCGTCCTAAATACTCAGGTGAGGCCGGCGACCGACTGCTGGAGGCGCACCGTCGGCGGCACCAGCAGGCCGCCCAGCAACACCAGAAACACGTGGAACACGCCGTCGGCGACCGCAGCGGGCGCGAGCAGCGCCAACGCTTCGGCGGCCGCCACGCCGGTCGCGCACACCAACACGAGCAGCAGGTGGCGGCGCAGGCTGTCCAGCGCGGTGCCGTGCGCCAGCGTCTCCAGGCGCTCGCTGAACACGACGCCGTACGCCGCGAACCCGAGCGCGCCCAGCGCCTTCACGCCGGCCGCTATCGCGGGCTGGTCGATGAGCAACACGACCAGCCACTCCGCGGCGATGACGACGACGAACCCGAATTCGAGCCGTCTGACCCGGTCGAGCGAAACCGCGCGCTCCTCGGGCGACGGCGCGAGCGCGCTGTTGAAGTACACCTCCCGCAGCGCGAACGTCAAAAACGCGATGGCCACGAGCAGCGAGACGTCCGCGAACGCGCGCACCACGCTCGCGTCCCGCACCGTCAACACGAGCCCGAGCACGCCGAAGGCCGCGAACGCCAGCCCGAGGTACGTGAGGTACCCCCAGAAGTCGTCGTACCCCTCCAGTCGGTCGAACGCGTAGTTCTGGACCGCGTAGTACGTGAACGCCAGCCCGGCGACGAGGACGATACCGTAGGCCGCGAACGCGACCGCCGACAGCGTCTCCGCGGCGGTCATCCGCCCACCCCGTCGAGGTCGGCGGCGAAGTCGTCGAGCGCGCGCTGGAAGTCCAGCAGGGTGGCGAACCGCGCGCGCTTCTCCGGGGCCAACGCCCGCGCGAACAGGTCGTCGGCGCTCGCCGGAAGCGCCGGATTCTGTTCGGACGCCGGAATTCGTCCCTCGTCGTCGCCCGGCGGTTCACCCGTCAGCAGGAAGTACGTCAGCGCGCCCAGCCCGTAGACGTCCGTCGCCTGGTCGAAGCGGCCGTACGTCTCCGGGTTGTGGTGCTCGGGGGCCGCGAACGCGGCCGGAACCGGCGGCGTGCGGCGCGCGCTGGCGGCGTGCGCGAACCCCCAGTCGCCGAGCAGCGGCGCGTCCCACGTCCGCGCGCCCGTCTCCACGAACCGCACCGCGCCCGAGCGGATGCCGCCGTGGACGACGCCCCGCGAGTGGGCGTGACTGACCGCGCGCGTGAGGACGCTGGCGTCCCAGACGGCCTCCGCTAGCGTCACCGGCGCGCCGCGGCCGTCGAGCGTGTCGCCGTCGTCGTAGCGCGTCGCCAGCCAGCGCGCGCCATAGCCGAGCACGGCGACCACGTGGTCGTGATCGTCGACGCCCGCCCACTGCTCGACGGCGTCAGCGAACGCCGACGCGACCGCGCTCTCGTCGGCGTGCAGCCGCCGGACCGTCGCCAGCCCGTGTTCGAGCACGTCCTCGTCGACGTCCGCGCGGTAGTCGGTCGTCAGCACGCCCTCGCGGAGTTTCAGGTTCGGCGAGACGGCCTCGGCGTCGAGTGTCACGTCCGGCGGGTCCGGAATCTCCGCAGGCGGCCCCGCGTCGGCCTCGTCAGTCTCGGTCTCCTCGCCGCGGACCGGCGCGTTCTGCCCGAACGAGACGTGAACCGGCCGCGAACGGTCGTCGTCGGCGTTCACCGTGACCACGGAGACGCCGTCGGGGAACAGGTCCGCGTACGCCGGGTGCGAGCGCACGACCATCGGGTAGCCCGCGTCCTCCGCGCGCTCCGCGATGGCGGCCGTCACCTCGGCGACCGCCTGCTTCGCGTACCGCTGGACGAGCGCGTCCTCGGACTGCGTGAGCGGCGCAATCGCCGACAGGCCCGTCGAGGCCCGGGCGGGGTAGGACTTCGTGACGCCCGCGAGCGCGACCACGCCGTTCTGCCGGACGAGCGGGTCGTCGGCCCGCGTCAGCGAGACGAGGTCGGAGAACTGCACGGAGAGCGCGTCGGGCTGGCGCTCGGCGAGTTCCGCGAGCACCCACGTCGCGCCCCGCCGCACCCACACGTCGTCGTCACGGATCGCGTCGCGGACGTCGTCGAGGACGGCGCGGACCTCGGTCGGCTCGGTGGTGACGGCCTCCACGAGCCGCCACGCGGCACCCGCGCGCTCGTCGGCGTCGTCGCTGTGGAGGCGCTCGGCGAGCTCCTCGACGCCGTCGGCGTCCACGGACTGCCGGAGCGCGGCAACCCGTTCCTCGTCGACCGGGCCGTCTGTGTGACGTTCCATGCGCGTTGCTATCGAGCCAACTTCGCCGGCACCCGCATTGAACCTTCGGCTTTCCCCGGTGGTTTTGCTGCCCCGGCACCTCTCGCCCGGTATGGGAGACATCTGGGACCGGGCGACGCTCGCCGAGACGCCCGCCCGCGAGACGGCGCTGGCGTGCGTCGAGGCCGGCATCGACGCTGCACACCCCGCTCGCGTCGTGGCCGACGAAATCGCGGTCGACAGAGAGACGCTCCGCGTCGCGGACGCGACCTACGACCTCGCCGGCCACGACCGCGTCGTCGTGCTCGGCGGCGGGAATGCGGCCGCACACGTCGCTCGCGTGCTCGCCGACGCGCTCGGTGACCGACTCGACGGCGGGTGCGTGGTGACCGACGACCCTATCGACGTGCCAGGCGTGGCCGTGCTCCCGAGCGACCACCCCGTGCCTTCGGAGCGCGGCGTCGCCTCCACCAAGGAACTGCTCGACGCCGCCCGCGGCTGCGACGCCGACACGCTCGTGCTCGCGGTGATAACCGGGGGCGGCAGCGCGGTGCTGCCCGCGCCCGCAGACGGACTCTCCCTATCTGACTTGCAGGCCACGACGGAGGCGCTGTTGCGCTCGGGCGCGCCGATTCACGACGTGAACGCCGTCCGCAAACACTGCTCGGCGCTGAAGGGCGGCCAGCTCGCGCGAGCGCTCGCGCCGGCGACCGTCGTGACGCTCGTGTTCAGCGATGTCGTCGGCAACGACCTTGACGTCGTCGCCAGCGGACCCACAGTCTCGGACACCTCGACGTACGGCGACGCCCTGGCCGTCCTCGACGACTACGCGGTCGACGTTCCCGCCGCAGTCCGCGACCGCCTCGAACGCGGCGCGCGTGGCGATCTCCCGGAGACACCTAGTGAGGACGACCCGGCATTCGAGGACGTCGACACGCACGTGCTCGCGGACGGCTCTACTGCGCTCGCCGCGGCCAGCGACGCCGCCCGCGAGCGCGGCTACGAGACCCTGATTCTGTCCTCGTGTATCGAGGGCGAAGCCCGCGAGGTCGGTGGAGTCCACGCCGCGATTGGAACGGACGCCGCGAACACGGGCAACCCGGTCGACCCGCCCGCCGTCGTGCTCTCGGGCGGCGAACTCACGGTGACCGTCGAGGGCGACGGCGACGGCGGCCCGAATCAGGAATGCGCGCTCGCCGCCACCCATCGGCTCCCCGACGGCGCGGCGTTCGCGTGCGTGGACACGGACGGCATCGACGGCGCGAGCGAGCACGCCGGCGCGCTCGTCGACAGCGAGACGGTCGACGACCTGGCCGACGCCCGCGCGGCGCTCCACGAAAACGACGCCGGCGGCTTCCTCGCCGACCAGAACGCGCTGCTCCGTACTGGTCCGACTGGAACGAACGTCAACGACCTGCGCGTGCTCGTCGTCGAGAACTGAGCGCCTACCTGAATCAAGGAGGGTCCCGGCCTTTGGCCGGGCGTGAATCCGACACCCCACGCCACTACCCACGTTCGACGCTCATTCCGGGGTATCTTCTCTGACTTTCTTCTCGCCTTCGAGGAGTAACCCTTTCCACGTCAATCCACGGTGCTTCTTCAATTCCTTCAACCGCTTGTACTGTTCTTCGTCATCGAACTCGATTCGGACTGCAACCATATAGTAGCACACAGAACACATATTTATGTGTGTTCGGGTGCAACCAGTAGTTGATGAAGCGATCCAACACGTTCGATGTGGTGCCTCAGTCCGAGGAGGACGAGGAGTTGCTTCGACGCCTGTTGGACGCTTCTGCCGCTCTCTGGAACGAAATCAACTACGAGCGCCGCGAGAACTACGCCGACCCCGACGGAGACGTGTGGGACATCAGCGAGTATCGTGGGCGCTATGGCGGGACGGTCGGTGCTTCGACGGTTCAGCAAATCGAACGTAAGAACCGCGAAGCATGGAAGTCGTTCTTCGCGCTCAAGGAGAAGGGCGAAGCTAACGGCAAGCCCGGATTCTGGGGGAACTCGGAAGATGGACGCGAACTCCGGGCGTACATACGCAACACGTCGTACTCCGTTGAGTGGGGTGAATACTCCCGGCTCGAAATTCTCGTCGGCCAAGACCTAAAAGACGAGTACGGGCTTGGATACCGCGAACGCCTCCGGCTTGAAGTTCGGGGCAATCCCAATTGGAAGGAGTACGAGAAGCAGGGTCGGTTGGAGTTGTTCTACGACGAGCAAGCACAAACGTTCAGGGCCTTTCAGCCAGTCACCGTTGATGATTCTCGACTGGCACACCCACTGGCTTCGGAAGAAGCCGCTCTGGACATCGGTGCGAACAACCTCGTCGCCTGCACAACCACAACCGGCACCCAACTCCTGTACGAAGGACGCGACTTGTTCGAGCGGTTCCGCGAGACGACGCGAGAAATCGCGCTACTCCAATCACTCTTGGAGGAAGGTCGGTACAGTAGTCACCGTATCCGACGCCTGTACGACCGACGCACCAAGCGGCGTGACCACGCCCAAGACGCGCTCGCCCGTGACCTCATCGAACGGCTGTACGACGAAGGCGTTTCGACAGTGTACGTAGGGGCGTTGACGGACGTACTTGAAACGCACTGGTCGGTGGAGACGAACGCGAAGACGCACAACTTCTGGGCGTTCCGAGCGTTCATAAACCGGCTGGCGTGTACTGCCGAAGAATACGGTATCTCAGTGGAAGTACGGTCTGAGGCGTGGACGAGTCAGGAGTGTCCGAACTGTGGTTCGATAGAAGATACGACGCGTCACCGCGACACGCTGACGTGCCCATGTGGATTCGAGGGTCACGCTGACCTCGTGGCCTCAGAGACGTTCTTGAGACGGCAGACAACGGTAACACGGTCGATGGCACGGCCTGTATGCCTCAAGTGGGACGACCATCACTGGTCAGAGTTACCACGCTCAGTTCCCAACGAGGAGCATACGAACCCGCAAGTTGCCTCCGTGGGCCGGTAAGCGATACCCCCAGCGCGAGGAAACCCCGGCGTTCACGCCGGGGAGGATGTCATAGCCAGCGGGAGAACACGGACTCGTCCGTGTCCCGGTGGACGGTTAGGACCGGGCCGGACTCGCCGTCCTGTTCGACTTCGTCGGTCGTCGACCCGAAGAGGAACCGCCTGAGCCGCCCCTTCTCGGGCGCGCCGAGCACCGTCACGTCGTGGTAGCCGGCGTGCTCGATGATTTCGTCCGCGGGCTCGGCGGCCTCGACGACGTGGTGGTCGACTTCGACGTCGTCGCCCAGCCGGTGCTCGTAGGCGTCCAGCAGCGCGTCAACGTCCCCTCGCTCCGACTCGCTCGCGTCCTCGCCGACGACGTGGAAGAGTTCGATCCAGCAGCCGGAGGCGCGCGCAATCGCCTCCGCGATGCGCGTCGCCAGCCCCGAGTGTGGCCCCTTCGCTACCGGCACGAGGATGCTGGACGGCGACTCGAAGGTGTCCATGCGCGTCCCGACGACGTTGTGACACCGCGACGCGACCGTCTGCTCGTCGCGGCCCCGCGAGAAGAAGCCCTGTTCCTCGCGGTCGACGACCGTCGCCGTTATCGAGTGCGAGTCGACGAACGCGTCGAGGACCCCGTTCGAGAACTCGTCCTCGAACTGCGCGACGGGGACGTCGAACTCCTCGCGGACCGCCAACTCCAGTTCCGCCTCGTCGCGCAGTTCGTTCGCGTCCGCCAGCCCGCCCGCCTCGGTCGCGTGCAGGATGTACAGTTCGCCGTCGCTCCCGAACGTGATGCTCGCGCCGAGGAGGCTCGTCTCCGTCCGGTTCGCGGCTTCGCAGAACGGCACGAGGATGCGCTGCTCGTCGGCCGGCCAGTCGACGCCCTCGTGGTCGAGGACTTGCGGCCACGGTCGGTCGCCGGAGTTGATGCTCATGGGGGCTGTTCGGCCGACGAAGTGATAAATTACCGCCGTCGTCGCCACGGTTCTGAGACGTTGTGTAAATTTTGTTCGTCCAGATTATTCTATAATATCGGAACAGAGGGACAGCAGTTCGAGCGTAGTTCAAACGTATATATTGTAATAGTGGAATTTAGTTTTCGAGCGGGAAGAAACATACGTGTGGATGTGGAACGGGGGGACGATGGAAGGCAACGACTCGAACCCCCTCGAACCCCGCGAGGACGCCGGTCGGTTCCGCTACCTCTTCGAGCACGTGCAGGACGCCGTCGTGGAGTTCGAACTGGACGACGAGGAGCCCATCGTCGCGACGGTCAACCACTCGTTCTGTGAGATGTTCGGCGTGGACCGCGGGGAAGTCGTGGGTGCGTCGCTGAACGACCTCATCGTCCCGAGCGAGCGGGTGACCGAGAGCAACCGCTTCGACCAGCGCACCGCCGCGGGCAAGTCGAACTACGCCATCGTCGACCGGCGCACCGAGGACGGCCTGAAGACGCTGCTCTACCGGGGCATCCCCTCCGACGGCGGCGACGGCGGGTTCGCGCTGTACACCGACCTCACCGACGAGATTCGCCAGGAGCGCGAATTGTCGGTGCTCAATCGCGTGCTCCGGTACAACCTCTCCGAGGAAGTCGACGCCTTGCTCGATCACGCCGAGGCCCTCGCCGCGTCGGTCGAGGACCCCGAACTGGTCGACACCGCGCGAGGAATCCGGGAGCGCGCGCTCGCACTCGACCGCACCAGCGAGGAAGCGAGGGATATCGAGCGCGTGTTGGACGCGGACCCGGACCTGGAGCCGACCGACCTCGGCCACGTGGTGCAGTCGGCGCTCGACGACGTGCCCTTGGTCGACTACGCGGACGTGACCGTCGACGTCGAGGACGCGCCGCGAGTCATGTCCGGGGGCCACCTCGACCGTGCGGTCGCCGCACTCGTCGACAACGCGATTCGCTACACCGACGACGAGACGCCCAGCGTCCAGGTTACCGCGCGCCGGACGGACGGCGAAGTCGCGCTGACGGTGAGCGATGACGGGCCTGGCCTCCCGGACAAGGAGCGGCGGCTCCTCACCGGCGACATCGACCTGACGCCGCTCGACCACGGGAGCGGGCTCGGCCTGTGGCTGGTTCGGTGGATTGCGACCGCCTACGACGGCGCTGTCACGTACGAAGAGCGTGCGAGCGGCGGGAGCGACGTCACGCTCGAACTCCGCGTCGCGTCGGAGCGCTAAACGACGGTGGGAGTGGGATGAGACGTATTCGAGGACGAGAATTCGGACAGACCACCGTGCAGCGGCGACATTTCTTGTCCGGTCGCGTGTCGGCGCGAACGTGAAAGCGTAAAGACCCCGCTCCGAGACGGTGGGGGTATGGACCGCGTAGCAATCATCGGTGCGTCGATGACGACGTTCGGCGACCGCGACGCGTGGGTGCGGGAGTTGCTGGCGGAGGCCGGCGACGCCGCCCTGCGGGACGCGGGCGTGGACGGCGACGACCTCGACCACCTCTACGTCTCGAACATGGCCAGCGGCGAGTTCGAGGGACAGACCGGCGTCCCGAACGCGCTCGCCCACGACCTCGGCGCGCTCGGCGCGTACACCCAGCGCGTCGACCAGACGAGCGCCTCCGGCGGCGCGGGCATCTACGCCGCGTGGCAGTCCGTCGCCTCCGGCGCGAGCGACATGACGCTGCTCGTCGGCGGCGAGAAGATGACCCACAAGACCACGGGCGAGGCGACGGACGTCATCGCCAGCCTCACCCACCCCGTGGAGTACAAGCACGGCGTCACGCTCCCGAGTTTCGCGGGCCTCACCGCGCGCAAGTACCTCGACGAGTACGACGCGCCCCGCGAGAGCCTCGGCAAGGTCGCCGTGAAGAACCACCGCAACGGCGTGGACAACCCCCACGCGCAGTTCCGCAAGGAAGTCGACCTGGAGACGGTGCTGGACTCGCCAATCGTCGCGGACCCGCTGCGGCTGTACGACTTCTGCCCCATCACGGACGGCAGTTCCGCGCTGCTGTTCTGTCCGGAGTCCGTCGCCGAGGAGTACGCCGACGACTACGTCGTCGTCTCCGGCATCGGCGGCGCGACCGACACCCACGTCGTCCACGAGCGCGAGGACCCGACGACCATGCAGGGCGTCGTGGAGTCCTCCGAAATCGCCTACGAGATGGCCGACTGCGGCCCCGAGGACGTCGACTTCGCGGAGCTCCACGACATGTTCACGATTCTGGAGTTCCTCCAGAGTGAGGACCTCGGCTTCTTCGAGAAGGGCGAGGGCTGGAAGGCCGTCGAGGAGGGCGTCACCGACCGCGACGGCGACCTCCCCATCAACACGTCCGGGGGCCTCAAGTCGAAGGGCCACCCGCTCGGCGCGAGCGGCGTCGCACAGGCGTACGAACTCTACGTGCAGTTGCTCGGCGACGCGGGCGACCGACAGGTCGAGGGCGACGTCGGCCTCGCCTGCAACGTCGGCGGCTTCGGCAACTGCGTGACCACCACCATCCTCGAACAGCCATGAGCTTCGACGCACACCGCTGCCCGAACGGCCACGTCACGTACCCCGGACACACGCGCTGCCCGGAGTGCGGGGAGGAACAGACCGGGACCATCGACCTCGCCGAACGCACCGGCACGGTCGTCACGTGGACGACCGCCACGGCGACGCCGCCGGGCGTCCGCGAGCCCAACCACCTCGCAATCGTCGAGTTCGAGGTGGAGGGCGAGAGCGTGCGCGCGCTCGGTCAGCTCACGACCGCCGACGGCGTCGAAATCGGCGACGACGTCGAACCGGTGTACGCAGAAGAGCTACGCGACCCCGAGGCGGGCATCCGCGAGCCCGACAGCCACGAGTGGGACGGCTACCGGTTCGAACCGGTTTAGTTTTCACTCGAGGCGGTCTCGTAGCTGAGCAACGTAGGGGCTATTGCCCCAGTTCCGGTGTGGACTAATCGTTGCCAACAGCGTTCGTGCGTCGTCGTCGCTCATGTGGTCGTTCCGAGCGTAGTCACAGACGAGTCGTGGCGTCGGGGCGATCCGTGGCCCCTGCAAGACCGCGTGGATGAGCGGGAAGTTCGTCCCGCCGAACTCGTCAGTGAGGAAGCCATCGACGGCAAGCGCGTTCGCGAGCACGATTCCATCGGTTTCGCCGTCGTCGAGGCCAAACGTTGGCCGCGAGTCCGGAGTGTCGTCACGCTCGTAGGGGTCCTCGATGGTGTAGTAGTCGCGAGCCGCGAGGACATTCGTCGCTGCGGCGCCGTGAATATCCTGATACTGCGTGAGCGCCTGAAGTTCCGTGACGACTTCCGGCGGGACGGATACGTCACACGAGGTGAGCAGATACTGCAGCGGGTCCGGAGCGGTACCAGTATCGTACGTTGCGTCAGCACGAGGCACAGCCAGACTGACTATCGCGCTCGTGTCGGTGACGACCGTCCGCAGTCGGTGGCCGGTCATCGCTCGTCGTCGGCGGTATCGACCTTCGTCGCGTCGTCACCGTAGATGTCGACGTCCTCAGGGGCCCCGATATCCAGTGGCTCGTCTTCAAGGTCCGCCTTGAGGAGGCGGAGGCGCTGGGCGGTTTCGGTGCCAACCAGTTGCTTGACGGTCTCGAATTCGAGCTGGTCGTCATAGTACTTCGTCGCGACCAGTTCTTGGAACGTTTCGCTGTCGGCCGTTTCTTCGAGGTACTCGCGAATCGCTTCGACGAGCAGATCTGTCCGGTCGGTATCGAAGAGGTCGGCGACCGCGTCAAGCCGCTCGACGAGGTACTCTGGGGACTGGAAGTGTACCCGTCGTGGCTCGTCGCTCGCGTTCATACTATGCGCGTCTTCTGCACATAGACTGATAACCGTTTCGGCGACTGCACACAGCTTGCACATCTATCTTCGGCCGCGAGTTGTCAATCGTTGCTTGCGGTATCGAACTCGCCGACCTCCGTGTGCTTCGTCGAGCGGTCGAAGACGCTTGCCGGGACGGCCTCGACGGCCGCCCGAATCGACGCCAGCGCATCGTCCGGAAACGCCTCGGATGAGGTCCGGGTGCGGCGCTCGCTCAATCGGGTGGCCTCCTCGACGACGACCATACTGGCTCTCGACGACCAGCGACCTGATAAAACCCGTCGCGAGCGGCGGTCTCGCGTCGAAGGCCGGACGACGCATCCGTATTCGGGACGGTCAGAACGCGCGGTGGTACTGGACGGGCACGTCGACCCTCTCCTCGCGGCCGAGTTCCTTCGCGGCGTGCAGCGGGAAGTAGGGGTCGCGGAGGAACTCGCGGCCGACGATGGCGAGGTCCGCGCGGTCGTTGCGGATGATGGCGTCGGCCTGCTCGGCGGACGTGATGCCGCCGACGGTGCCGACTTTGACGTCCGTCTCTCGGCTGTTCCGGATGTGTTCGGCGAACCGGAGCTGGTAGTTCGGGCCGGTCCACTCGATGTTCTGGTCGGGGTGAATCCCACCGGAGGAGACGTCGACGAGGTCCGCGCCGACCTCGTAGAGGTCGTCGGCGAGGCGGGCGGACTGCTCGACGTCCCAGGAGTCGCGGTCGTCGAGCCAGTCGGTCGCGGAGATGCGCACGAAGACGGCTTTGTCCTCGCCCATCTCCTCGCGGACGGCTTCCGTGACCTCGCGGACGATGCGGGTGCGGTTCTCGAAGCTCCCACCGTACTCGTCGTCGCGGTCGTTGGTCACCGGGGAGAGGAACTCGTGGAGGAGGTAGCCGTGGGCAGCGTGGACTTCCGCGATTTCGAAGCCGGCTTCGCGGGAGCGCCGGGCGGCCTCGCGGAACGACTCGACGACTTCGTCGATGCCGTCCGGGTCGAGGGCTTCGGTCGCGGGCGGCTCCTGCTCGTAGGGCCACGGCTCGTCGGAGGGGCCGACGACCGTCCAGCCGCCGTCCTCGGGGTGGACTGGTTCGGAGCCCTCCCACGGTCGGGACTTCGAGCCCTTCCGGCCGGCGTGCGCGAGCTGGATGCCGGGCGTCGCGCCCTGCGACTTCACGAAGTCGACGATGGGGTCGAGCGCGTCGCGGTGCTCGTCGCTCCAGATGCCGAGGTCCTCGGGCGTGATGCGGCCGCGGGGTTCGACGGCGGTGGCTTCGGTCATCACGATGCCAGCGCCGCCGGTGGCGCGCGAGCCGAGGTGGACGCGGTGCCAGTCCGTGGCGAGGCCGTCGCGGTCCTCGACGGAGTACTGACACATCGGGGACACGACGAACCGGTTCCGGGCGGTCGTCTCGCGGAGTTCGAGCGGCGAGAACACGTCGTCTGTCATCGCGTCGTCGTAGCGCTTCCGGGGGTTTATCGGCGGTGTCCCAGGGGCTGCTTGCCGGCTTCGCGCCCGGCCACGGATTTTCTCACCCGGAGAAAACCCACAATATTTATCGGTTTGGTTGGCGTGCGTACACGTACGATGTCAGACGGTTCCACGGCGCGTGGGTGGGTCGACGACCCGGCCACCTTCGCGGCGGCCCTCGACGACCTCAAATCCACGGGGTGTCTCCTCCTCGTCCTCGAAGCCGGCGGCAGCGACGCCGGCGGTGCCGGCTGCCGGCGGCTCCTCGGCAGCGGCGACGAGGAGCGCAAACGCCTGCTCGTTCGCAGCGAGACGGACACGCACACGACCAGTTCGTCGCCGGCCGGCGACGACCCCGACGAGCGCACCGTCGTCTACCGGTCCACCGCGCGCGACGCCGCTGCCGCAGCCCCGCCGTCACCGTCGCTGCCGGCGACCACGGTCGCCTCGGACGTGGACGCGCTCGGCGACGCCGTCGAGGACGAAGTCGACTCGCTCGCGCCGCTGGGCGGCTACGAGTCCGGACAGCTCCGCGTCTGCATGGACGCGCTCGGCACGCTCCTCGAAGACGACGACCTCCTCAGCGTGCTCGAATTCACGAAGACCCTCGGCACCGCAGTCCGCGAGCACGACGGCATCGCGCACGTCCACGTCGGCCAACACGTTCCCGGCATCGCGGTCGAAGGGCTTCTCGGGCAGTTCGACGCGGTCGTCGAAGTCGGCGGCGACGACGACCCGCGGCAGCGCTGGCACCTCCCCGACGAGTCGCTGTCCACGCGCTGGCTGGAACTCTAGTCTTCCTCCGACGCTTCTTCCTCGGTCTCGGCTAGTTCCATCCCCTCGGCTTCCGGCGCGTAGTACCCGTCTTCGCCCCCCTCGGCTTCCTCGCTCTCTTCGGCTTGCTCGCCTTCGTCGCCCTCTTTCTCGCCGGCGACCTCGATTTCGGCTTCCACTTCGATGGAGACGCCCGGCGCGTCCAGTTCCGCCTCGAACACGTCTTCCTCGCCGGCTTCGACTTCGAGTTCGGTCGAGTCGACTTCCACTTCGACCTCTGTGTCGACGTACGTATCGGACATACTCGGAGCCACACCACGACGACTGGTAAACGGTGTGGCCGGCCGCGGCGCTGTCGGCCGTGAAAATACTGCAGGAGAGCGGAGCCCTTAGAAAGTTTCGCGGTGGAGGACGTCGTCGACGTCGCGGCGCGGCAGGCGCTCGGGCTCGTCGCCGCCGCTCGGGCCGACCGCAATCAGGACGACCGGAATCGTGTCCTCGGGGAGGTCGACGAAGTCAGCGGCGGCCTCGAAGTCGAAGCCGGTCATCGGCGTGGCGGTGAGGCCGCGGGCGTGCGCGGACAGCAGGAGGTTCTCCGCGGCGAGGGAGGCGTTGCGAATCGCGTAGTCGCGGCCCGCGCGGTCGGACTCGTAGCCGGCGACGGTCTGCTCTTTCATCGCCTCGCCGGTCTCGGCGTCGACGCGGCCGGCCTCGACCCACTCGTCGAAGACGCGGTCGGCGGTCTTCGGCTCGGTGTGGCCGGCGACGAGAATCGCGGTGCCGGCCTCTGCGATGTGCTCTTGGCCGTTCGCAATCTCGACGAGTTCGTCGAGGCGGTCGTCGTCCTGAATCGTGACGAACTCCCACGGCTGGAGGTTGAACGAGGAGGGCGCGAGCGTCGCGTCCTCGACGATTGCTTCGAGGGTCTCGTCGTCGACGTCCTCGTCGGGGTCGAAGTTGTGCCCGGAGCGGCGGCTGCGCAGCGCCTCGGTGGCGGCGTCGGTTCGCGACTGCTGGCTGGCTTCTGACATCGACTTACGATACGTTACCCGTACGGAGGGGGCTGGCGGTCCCAGCGCGTCCCGCCGATTGGAGTGCGTGAGCGCGCACCACGTCCAAACTGTCTCACACGTCGCAGACGGCGAAGGCACGCTCCCTCGACCACCGACATCACTATCCGGTTCGCCTGACTACCCGTTCGCCGATGGTGGACGCTCACCCGTTCTCCGGCGAGCCGGCGACCACGCGGGAAGCGATAATGCAGGCGACGTTCCGCGCGCTCCGCGAGCACGGCTACGCGGGGTTGACGATTCAGCGCATCGGCGACCACTTCGAGAAGAGCAAGTCGCTGCTCTACCACCACTACGACAGCAAGGACGAACTCCTCCTGGAGTTTCTGGCGTACATGCTCGCGGAGTTCGAGCAGGCCGCGCCCGACGACGACCTGCCGCCCCGCGAGCGCCTCGACGCGATTCTCGACCACGTGCTCGCGGTGAAACTCCCCGACGACCAGCGGGACTTCACGAGGGCGATGGTGGAACTCCGCGCGCAGGCCGCTCACGACGACCGCTACCGCGACCACTTCACGCGCAGCGACGACTCGCTGCACGACGAAGTCGCGAGCATCGTCGGCGAAGGCGTCGACGCTGGGAAATTCCGCGACGTCGACCCCGACAACGTCGCGTCGTTCCTACTGACGCTCGTGAACGGCGCGATGACCCAGCGAGTCACTGCCGAGGAAACGCACACGGAAGCCGTCCGGGAAGAAGTCGACGCCTACCTCCAGTCGCGGCTGCTGGCCGACGAGTAGGGCGAGGCGAGCGCGTTAGAACGTGATAATCTCGTAGTCGTCGTCGACGAGCGAGCGGATGCTCGGGTGGCCGTCGTGTTCGTCGACGGTGACGACGCCGGCGTCCTCGACGGCTTCGTCGACGCCGAACGCGCCCGAACAGTGGTCGCACGCGGAGCTGTCGTCCTTGACCGCGGCGTAGAGGTCGTGGTAGTCGTGGTCGGGGTCTTCGAGTTCGGGAATCCACTGCGTGCCCGCGCCGTCGAAGATGAGCTCCAGGTCGTCCTCGGGATTCTCGGCGAACTCGCGGGCGGCTTCGAGGCCGTTGACGAGCCGGCCGAGGTCGCTGTGGGATTCGGTGCCTGCCAGAATCACGATTGCTGCCTTCGTCATTACACTCCGAGCCACGAGCGCCGGCCACAAAAGGTCGCGCGAACGTCCCAGTAACGAGGTTACGGGCCAGTAATCCCGCTAGTGGTGTTCGTGGCCGCCGCGGCTGAACTGCCCGGAGAACGCGCGCTGGACGACCTCCGGGAGCGCGGGGTGGACGTGAATCGACTCGCGGACGTCTCGCACGGTGCCGGAGCCGGCTTTCATCGCGACGACGGCCTCCTGAATCAGCGTCGAGGCGTCCGGGCCGACGATGTGGCAACCCAGAATCTCGCCGTCGAGGTCGACGAGCACCTTCACGAAGCCCTCGGCGTGCATCGCGTCGCCGCGCGCGGTGTCCGCGAAGTCGTACGTGTTCGTCGCGTACTCGCGGCCCGCGTCCCGGAGTTCGGCTTCGGTCGCGCCGACGCCCGCAACCTCCGGCGACCCGAACACCGCGAACGGCATCGCCGAGTAGTCGACGGGCTCGGGGTCGCTGCCGAAGATGTTGCGCGCGACCGCCTGCGCCTCGTGGTTCGCGCTGTGCTTGAGGAGGTACTCGCCGACGATGTCGCCGAGCGCCCACACGTCCTCGACGTCCGTTTCGAGGTAGTCGTCGGTCGCCACGAACCCGCGGTCGTCGGTCCGAACGCCGGTCGCGTCGAGGTTCAGCGTGTCCGTGTTCGGCGTGCGGCCGGCTGCCACGAGCAGCGCGTCGCCGGTGACGGACACCGACTCGCCGCTCTCGACGACGCCACCCTCCTCGCCGTACTCGTACTCGCGGGCTTCGAGCGTGACCTCGCCGTCGGCCTGGGCGACGCTCGTCGCCTCGTAGCCCGCGTAGACGTCGGCGCGCTCGCCGAACTGGTCGGTGAACGCCGCCGCGACCTCGCTGTCGGCGTTCGGCAGCAGGTTCGGACGCCGGCCGACGACGGTGACGTCGCTGCCGAACGTCTCGAAGAAGTGTCCGAGTTCCGCAGCGATGTAGCCGCCGCCCACGACGACGAGGTGGTCGGGCGGCGTCTCCAACTGGAGTGCCTCCTGGCTCGTAAGGTAGTCGGTGTCCTCGATGCCGTCGATGGGCGGAATCGCAGGCCGCGTGCCGGCCGCGATGAGCACCGTGTCCGCGCGGATGCGTGCGCCGTCGTCCTCGCCGCCCGAAACCTCGACCTCGTGGTCGGCCACGAAGCGGGCTTCGCCCTCGTAGAGCGTGTGCCGGTCCGAGGAACGCAGGCCGCGCCGAATCGAGTCCGCGTCCGCCTGGACTTCCTCGTTGACTTTGCGGACGATGTGCTCGAAGTCCACGTCGTTGACTTCGGCGTCGATGTCGAACTCGCCGGCGCGCTCGATGGTTTCGAGCACGTCGGCGTGGTAGAGCAGGAGCTTCGAGGGGATGCAGCCACGGTTCAGACACGTCCCGCCCAGCGGCCCCTTCTCCACGACCGCGACCGACTGCCCCTGATTGGCGGCGACGTTCGCGACGTCCAGTCCGGACCCCGAACCGATGACGAGAAAGTCGAATTCGTCCATACGCCGCCCACGCGTGCCGGCGTCAAGAAACCGCTTGCCGCCGCGAACCCCGCCGGTTGGCCCGAAAGTTATCCGAGCCGGGGGTGAAGGCGAGCACAGATGAGCTTCGACTCGGAGCGCGTCACGACCGTGACGTTCGACTCGTACAGCACGCTCGTGGACGTCGATGCCGCCGAGCGCGCGCTCGCCGACCGCGTCGCCGACCCCGAACCAGTCTCCCGGCTGTGGCGGTCGCGATCGCTGGCGTACACGTTCGTCGCCAACCAAATCGACGCCTACCAGCCGTTCTACGAGGTGAACCGCGATGCCCTCCAGTACGCGCTGGACGCCCACGGCGCGGACGTCACCACCGCGGAGCGCGACGAGATTCTCGCGGTCTACCACGAACTCGACGTGTTCGACGACGTCCGCAGCGGCCTCGAAGCGCTCACCGACGCGGGCTACGACTGTTACGTCGTCTCGAACGGCAACCCCGAGATGCTGGCGTCGATGGTCGACCACGCCGACATCGGCGACCTCCTCGAGGACACGGTGAGCGCCGACGAGGTGGAGACGTTCAAGCCCGCCGCCGAACTCTACCGCCACGCCGCCGCCCGGGCGGGGACGCCCATCGACGAAATCGTCCACGTCACGGCGGGCTGGTTCGACGTGCTCGGCGCGACCCACGCGGGCATGCAGAGCGCGTGGGTCGACCGGAAATCGTCACCGTGGGAGCCGTTCGCGGGCGACTCCGACCTCACGATCACCGACTTCCACGACCTCGTCGCGGCGCTCTCGGCCTGACTCGCCGCGCGGCGGACGCGTGGTATCCGCCTCAACCCCGAGTTATTTGTCCCCACGCGACACACTCCGGGACGATTAGATGACGACCGACGAGACGAGCGTCGAGCCGCAGGTGGTCGGCGACGCGCTCGACCGAATCCAGTCCGCCGCGACCGCGCTCGGGGTCCCCGCGGAGACGACGGAGACCGCGATTGCGGTGTTCCGCCGCCACCGCGACCAGCGCGCGGCCCACGCGCACAACGTCGCGACGACCGCGGCGGCGTGCCTGTACGTCGCGTGCAAGGTCGAGCGCGTCCCGCGCACGGTCGACGAGTTCGTCGACGCGACGGGCGTCGACCGCACGCAGCTCCTGCGGCGCGCGAAGGCGGTGACCAGCGAACTCGGCATCGACCTCTCGGGGTTCGCGGACGCCTCCCAGTACGTCGACCGATACGCCGACGAACTCGGGCTCCCCGAGGGCGTCGCGGACCGCGCCGGGGAAATCGTCGACCACTGCGAGGACGCCGGCATCGCGGGCGGGAAATCCCCGAGTGGGTGGGCGGCAGCGGCCATCTACAACGCCTGCGTGGAGGCCGACATGAACGTCCGACAGGACACGCTCACGGAACTGGCGGACGTCACGCACGTCACCATCCGGAACCGCTACAAGGAGCAACGCGAAGTGCTGTGCGAGCGGAACCCGCCGCCCGCGACCGCGGCGGCCGCCATCGACTGGTACCGCGAGTACCTGCCCGCGTCGGACTACGTCGCGAGCACGGCACGCGACCTTCTGGCGTCGGCGACCGACGTCCGCCCGGTGGACGACGCGCCGGCGGCGTGGGCCGCCGCTGCGCTCCGTGTCGCCGGGGAGCGCGCGGGCGCGCCAATCGGCATGAAGGCGCTGAAGACGCCCGCGGGCTGTTCTTCTTCAGCCATCCACGACCGCGCCAGCGACCTCGAATCGCTGTAGTCAGCGGCGTCGCGGTCGGCGACGCGGGCCGGCGTCAAGAATCCTCGGCGAAGACGCCGACGAACTCGCGCTGCTCGGCCAGAATCTCGGCATCGAGGTCAGCGACGAGCGTGCGCTCGTCGCGATTGAGCGCGGCGCTGACGGCCCCGTCGGGCCGCACGACGGTGGATTTGCCGGCGTAGTCGACGACGCGGGCGTCCGGGAGTTCGCGGCGGCCGGTCCGACCGCAGCCGACCACCCAGCGCACGCCGTCGAGGGCGCGGGCGCGTAGGAGGAGCCGCCAGTTCTCGCTGTGCGTGCCCGGCCACGCGCCGACGACGAACAGGGCGTCGACGCGCTCGCGGGCGAACTCGGCGCTGACGGCCACGAAGTTGAGGTCGTAGCAGGTGACGATACCGGTCTTCCCGGCGGGCGTCTCCACGGTGACGGCTTCGTCGCCGGCCGTGAGTACGTCGGCTTCGCCGCCCCAGAGGTTGCGCTTGCGGTAGTACGTGCGCTCGCCGTCGGGCGTGACGTAGCCGACGGTGTTGTAGTAGTCGTCGCCCGCGTCCTCGACGAAGCCCGCTAGCACGCTCACGTCGTAGTCCGCGGCGGAAGCGGCGAGGCGGTCGAGCGCGTTGCTATCGCGGGCGAGCGCGGCGTCGTGGACGCGCTCGTCGGCGACGAAGCCGGTGAGCGCGTACTCGGGGAACAGCGCGACGTTCACACGGTCGTCGAGACCGGCGAGGCGTTCGCCGATGGTGGCGAGGTTGGCGCGCGGGTCGAGGTCCGCGAGGTCGGTCTGGCAGGCGGCGACGGTCGGTGTCGGCACGCCGCGGAGTCGGCGCGCAGCCGACAAAAAGCCGGCGAACGGTTTTAATACGATTTTGAGTAAAGTCTTTACCCGGGGCGCGCCAATCGCCGTGTATGGAACGAGAGGCCATCCGTCGCCGGGAGCGGCTGTACGTGGGCGGCGAGTGGGTCACGGGGCCGGACACCTTCCCCGTCACCGACCTCGCCGACGGCGGCACGTTCGCCGAAGTCGCGGCGGCCGACGAGGACGCCGCCGACAGCGCGCTCGCCGCCGCCGAGGACGCGAAGGCGACGCTCCGAGACACCACGATTCCGCAGCGCTGCGAGTGGTTGCAGGCCATCGCCGACGGTCTGCGCGACCGGAAGACCGAACTCGCGGAGGTCATCGTCCGCGAGGCCGGCAAACCGATTTCGTCCGCGCGCGGCGAGGTCGACAGCGCGGCCGAGCGCTTCGAGCGCGCCATCGAGGAGATTCGCCACCTGAAGGGCGAGTACCGCGAGGGCACCACGAGCGGCCACGAGGGCTGGGAGGCCATCGTGAAACACGAGCCGGTCGGCGCGGTGCTCTGTATCACGCCGTACAACTATCCGCTCGCGACGACGGCGCTGCAGGTCGCGCCCGCGCTCGCCGCCGGGAACGCGGTCGTCCTCAAGCCCGCGAGCAAGACGCCCGTGAGCGCCGCTATCCTCACGGAAATCGTCGACGAAGTCGGGCTCCCGGACGGCGCGTTCAACTTCGTGCCGGGGAAGGCCAGCGTCATCGGCGACGAGCTGGCCGGCGACGACCGCGTGAACGCTATCGCGATGACTGGCTCGTCGGGGGCTGGCAAGCACGTCGCCTACGAGTCCGGGATGGTGAACCTCCACATGGAGCTCGGCGGGAACGCGCCCGCGGTCGTCTTCGAGGACGCGGACCTCGACGCCGCTGCCGGCGCGGCCGCGAAGGGGTCGCTGAAGTACGCCGGCCAGCGCTGTTCGGCCATCTCGCGCGTGCTCGCTCACGAGTCGGTCCACGACGACCTCGTCGAGCGCATCGACGCCGGGATGGACGACTGGGTGCAGGGCGACCTCTTCGACGAGGACACCGACCTCGGCCCGCTCATCAGCGCCGAGCAGGCGGACTGGGTGGCGGAACTGGTCGAGGACGCCGTCGACCGCGGGGCGACGGTCGTGCGCGGCGGCGACCGCTACGAGCAAGAAGAGGGCGTCCACGTCTTCGAGCCGACGCTGCTCGCGGACGTCCCCCAGGACGCGCGCATCGTCGACGAGGAGCAGTTCGGGCCCGTCTGCGCGGTGACGACGTTCGGGGACGACGAGGAAGCCCTCGAAGTCGCGAATCGCTCGGATCTGGCGCTGGACGCGTGCGTGTTCACGAGCGACTACGACCGCGCGATGCGGATGGCCGAGTACATCGACGCGGGCGCGGTCCGCATCAACGGCGCGCCCTCCCACGGCCTCGGCGATATTCCGTTCGGCGGGAACGAGGATTCGGGTATCGGCCGCGAGGGCCTGGACTCCACCATCCACGAGTTCGTCCGCAAGAAGTCCATCATTCTGTAGCTGTCCGGCCGGGGGTTACCGCCGCGACCACCTCCCACGTGTGCGAGTGCACCCGTGGTCGCGAACGCGTCGGCAGCGGGGAGAAATCGCTTACGCGAACAACAGTGGCACCATTCCGAGCACGCCGACGACCAGCCCCGCGAGCAGTTCGCGGTGGCCGCCGTTCGGAAGGCGGCGGCCGACCGCGCGGGCTTCGGGGATGAACTCGGTGAGCACGAGGTAGACCATCGCGCCGCCCGCGAACCCGTAGCCGGCGGGGAGCAGCGTGCGCGCGAACTGGACGAACGCGAACGCCAGCACCGCGCCGATTGGCTGGGGGACGCTCGTGAAGACGGCGACGCCGACGAGCTTCCAGCGGCGCGCGCCGTGCTCGTGGAGCGGAATCGACACCGCCAGCCCCTCCGGGATGTTGTGGATGGAGATGGCGATAGTCATGAACACCGCGAGCAGCGGCACGGAGAAGCCCAGGATTGGGTAACCGCCCTCCATCCCCATGTCGGCGAACGAAACGCCGACGGCGACGCCCTCCGGAAACGAGTGGACGGTGAGCACGCCAGCGACGAGCACGAGCTTCTCGAAGTCGGCTTGCGCGATTTCCCGGGGTTCGAACTCGTGGTCGTCGATGACGCGACGGGCGGCGACGACGAGCGCGACGCCGACGAGCGCGCCCGCACCGACATCCAGCGGCGTGCCGTAGTTGAGTCCCTCGCGGAACAGCCCGAAGCCGGACGCGGAGAGCATGATGCCGGAGGCCAGCCCCCAGAGCCCGACGCGCCAGCGGTCGTCGACGTCGTCGACGAAGAAGAACGGGAGCGCGCCGAGGCCGGTGGCGAGGTCCGTCAGCAGGCCCGCGAAGAAGACGAACGCGAGCGCACCCGTGAGTTCCATGTGCGGCGCTACGAACGCTCGCGAAATAGTCCTTTCCGTTCTAGAAAGAAAAATTTGGGAAACCTAAAACCGTTCGAGTGAAGGGGGTTCGGTATCACCCTCGGCGCATGGACGAGCAAACTCGCGTCGCCGCGTTCCTCGACGAGGAGGCCCTCCACGCGCCGCCAGCCAACCGCGTGCTCGACCTCGCCAGCGAGGTCGGCGAGCTCGCGAAGAACGTCAACGAGTCCACCGACTACGGTGCCAGCGCGGGTGCGGACGTCGACCGGGACGAACTCGGGGACGCCCTGTTCTGCCTGCTCGCGCTCGCCGACGAACTCGACTACGACGCCAGCGCCGCCCTCGACGAGGCGCTCGGGAAGTACGAGGACCGACTCGCCGACTCGGGGAGCGCCGGCTCCGGCGAGTAGGGTTCCCGGCGCATGGGAGCTGCGGACGGTTTCGTGGCTCCTTCGGCTATACGGACGTCGACGCCTCCACAACTAGACGAGAGCGTCCGGCTCGACCCAGACGACGAAGCGGTCGTCGCGGCGGACGACGCCGCGGGTCGTCTCGGAGGCCGCCGAGTCGTCGACGTCGGCGAGGCCGACGGACTCCACTTCGTGAACGTCGTCCACTAGCAGCCCCGTGCTCTCGTGCTCGGAGAGGACGACGATGCGGCTGCCGTCCGGCGAACCCTCGACGCCGAGCCGGACGCGCGGGTCCACGACAGTCGTCGTCTCGCCGCGGAGGTCGACGACGCCCACGACGTTGGCGTCCGCGTTCGGAATCGCGGTGACGTCCTCGGTCGCGTCCACGATTTCGTCGACGTGCGCGATGTCGATGCAGTAGCGGTCGTCGCCGAGGGAGAACTCCAGCACGTCCGTCTCCGATGTCATGGCGGCGAGTCTGTCGCCGACCGAATTAAGGGTTGGGTCTACGCAGCAGAAGTATCGTTTATCTGACCACTCCGCCGTGCCGTCGGCGAATTCTCCGCCGAATCGGCACGCCGACCCCGACACTCTTTTTTCCCTCCGTACTCACCATTAGTTCGATGGACCCGGTGGACGTACTGCGGGTACTCGGCAACAAATACAACGCCGAGATTCTCGAAGCCACTCACGCGCCGAAGTCTGCCCAAGAGCTCAGCGAAGAGCTCGACATTCCGATTGCGACGAGCTACCGGCGCATCGAGGAGCTCAACGAGGCTGACCTCCTCAAACTCGAAGGGAAGGAACTCTCCGACGAGGGCCGCCGTACGAAGGTGTACCGCCGGCAGGTCGACGAACTCACCGTGAAGTTCGGCGTCGACGAGACCGACATCGAGACGACCGAGCGCACCGAGGCGAAGAACGCTCTCGTGGACGTCTGGAGCGACCTCCGCTCCGAGCAGTAAACTCGCAGGCCGCCCGTAGCGGGCGTCGCACGTGCGTAATTCTACAATATAATAATCGCGGGGACATCTTTATACGGAGTCTGGAGGACGTGTGTACGAGCCACGCGACCATGCGCCCAATCGAAGCAATCTACCTCGTCTTCAGCGCGACCCTCGCCGCCGCCGGCCTCAGCATGGTGGCGTTCGCGGTTCGCGCGTACCTCGACACCGGCCGGCACTCGATGATGCACCTCTCGGCCGGCTTCGCGCTGGTCGTCACCGCCGCCATCGGCACGACCGTCGTGGCGTTCGTTACCGACTTCCAGCACACCCGGACGCTGCTGACGGCGAACTACGTGCTCACGACGGCGGGCTACCTCTTCGTCATGTACAGCATCGTCACGCCCGAGCGCTGACGCCGGCTACGAGAACTTCGACTTCACGCGGTCGTACAGTTTCACGCGACGCTTCGAGGCCTCGCCTTCCGCATCCAACCCGGCTTCCTCGATGAGGTCTTCGAGCGGAATCTCGTAGACGGGGCCGTCGTCGACCGGCTCCGCGGGTTCCTCGGTCTCGCCCGTGTCCGGGTCGACCCACTCGAAGCCCGTCGGCTCCGGCTCCGCGGGCTCCATGCCGACGCTGTCCGCGAGCTTCGCGGCGAGCCGGTCGTACGCGCGCGCCGCGGGGCTGTCGGGCTGCAGCGAGACGACCGGGTGGCCCTTCCGGACGGCGAGCTTCACCGCGTCGTCGTGAGGGACGCTGACGGTCACGGCGTCGGTCGTCCCGAGCGCCGTCGCGATGCCCTCCACGTCGTCGAAGCCGCCGTCGCCCGTGCGCGTGAACACCGCGCCGACGACCGGCTTGTCGAGTTTCCCCACGAGCTGGCCGGTCTTGGTCGCGTCCGTCAGCGAGTTCAACTCCGCGGTCGTCACGAGCAACACGCCGTCGGCGACGCTCATCGCCATCGCGATGTCGTAGCTCAGCCCCGCGCCCGCGTCCAGCAACACGACGTCGTTGTCCTCGCGGAGGTACTCCACGACCCGGTGGAGGGATTTGGCGTCCGCTCGCGCGAACTGCTCCAAGTCGGTCGAGCCGGGGACCAGCGTGAGGCCGTTCGTCTCGTAGGTGGCGTCGGCCGGCGACGCCTCTCCGCCGAGCACGTCGTGGAGGGTTTCGTCCGGGTCGACGCCGAGGAGGCCGGCGAGGTTCGCCATCCCGAGGTCGACGTCCACGACGGCCACGTGGAACCCGTCGTCGGCGAGCGCCACGCCGAGGTTCGCCGTGGTCGTCGACTTCCCGACGCCACCCTTCCCGCTGGCGACGGCGAACACGTACCCGTCGCCTCCGGCCTCGTTCATCGTGGGCAAGGTAGCGGACTACGATACATAAGTGTGGCCCCCCGGTCACACCGCGAGCAGCGACTCGACGAGCCGAAGCGTCAGCGAGCCGATGATAGAGGAGATCCACGTCAACACCACGAAGTGGATGTACGCGTTCACCTTGTGGCCGCCGTCGACCACGCGAATCATCAGCGACGACAACACCGCGTTCACCAGTACCGTCACCACGAGCAGGTACTCGATGAGCTGGATGTCGTACATCGCCGTGTTGATGAGGTCGTCGACGGGCAGCGCGGAGTTCGAGAAGTCCAGGCCCAGCCCCGAGATGACGTCCACGATGCCCAGCCCGATGAAGAACGCGAACGTCGCCGCCGCGGTGATGCCGTACAGCACGCCCACCATCGTCGACGCGGCCTGGGTGCGGCGCTGGCGCAACTGCTGGACTTCGCCCATGTTCCCGGAGATGAGTTCGCCGAGGTGCTTCGGGTCGCCACCCATCTGCCGGCCGATGAGGTACATCTCGCTGAACTTCTGAATCAGGTACGAGTGGGCGTCCGCGGTGAAGTACCGCCACGCCTTCTCCGCGTCCAGCCGGAGGTTCAGCCGCTTGTAGAGGTCGTCGACGAGTTCGGTGAGCGCGCCGAACTTCTTGTTCCGCAGCGTCTCCAGCACGCGCGTGGTCGTCGTCTGGCGCGCCGTCTCGCTGGCCCCCAGCGCGCGGATGAAGTTCGTGAACGCGTCGTCGCGGTCCTGCACGCGCTTCTCCTCGGCGCGTGCCACCAACCCCGGAACGATGAGCGGCGTCGTCGGCACCGCGGCGTACATCGGCAGCGGCACGGCGTGGGGGTCGATGCGCGTCCACCCGAGGAACACCGCGAGCGTCGCGACGACCAGCACCACCGACAGCCCGACGCCGAACCCGGTCGCGATGCGGAGCCGCCACTCCGTCCACGTCGTCCGGTTCTCGGGGAAGTACCACAGCGGGTCGCTGGGCGCGATCGTGTAGATGGCGTAGAGGAACCCGATCTGGATGAACGAGTACAGCACGACGACCGCGGACACCGTCAGCGTCGGATCCGTCCCCGAGAGGATGGGGAGGACGGTCGCGAACACGAGCGCGAACGTCACGGACAGCACCATCGACAGGTAGAGGTCCTTCATCACCTGGAGGTTCTCCAGTTGCCCCTCGTAGACGGTCGCGTAGTTCCGGATGATGGCGTCCTGCTCGGAGGTCAGGTACGCTTCCAGGCGTTCCCCGGAGTTGATGGTGTACGCCAGCCGGTCGAGGAAGTCCGCGACGAGGTCGCTCGGCACCTTGTTCGCGCGCATCCGGCAGGCGTCGTCGAGGCTCTGGTTCCACGCGTCGATGAGCTGGACGATGCGCCGGGACTCCTCGGCGAGCGGGCCGTACTCGTACTCGTCGCCCATCCGCCGGAACACCTCCACGCGGTCGATGTTCGTCGTCGACAGAATGGTCATGTGCGTGACGAAGAGGTGGAAGCGGTTCTCCATGCGCGTGCGGCGCTGGTCGCGCTTGATTTTCGGGTACAGCACGGCCGTCACGAGCGCGAGCGCGCCCAACATCGGAATCGGGACGGCGACGAACAGCGGGAGATCGACGACGAAGATGGCCGCGATAGAGGCCAGCAGGAAGACCAGCGACGGCACGACGACGACGAGCGCGTACGTGTACGCCGGCATCGCCATCTGCCGGTAGGACTCCACGACGGAGTCGACGAGGTCGCCGAACTCGATGTCTTCGAGCGTGCCAGTCGGCTCGGCTTCGACGTCTTCCGCGGCCATACTAGAACCCGCGCGTGATGGTGAACGGGAGGCCCTCGATGCCGTCCCGCTGGAACGACTCGATGGTCTCGTTGAACTCGTGGTACCCCGTCAAGTCCTCCTGGATGATGCGCTCCATGATGTCCGCGCGGAAGTCCAGCTCGTCGTAGATTTCGCGGGTGTCGGCGTACCCCAGCAGGGTCGCGATCTGCTCTTCGAGGACGTAGGAGTTGTTCCGGCCCTGGAAGACGATTTCGTCCTCGACGGGGTCCCAGTAGAACGCCTGCCGGGTGACGACGCCGCCCATCTCCTTGGAGTAGCCCTCGATTTCCTGCACCGAGGTGACGCGGCGCAGCACGTCGTCGCCCTGCTTGACGCGGTTCTGGAACAGCGCCACGTCGGCGTTGTCCATGAACGTCTCCGGGACGTTGATGGGTTCGCCCGTGAAGCGCTGAATCATCGAGACGATGTCGCTGGCGTGGAACGTCAGCATCACGGGGTGGCCGGTCTGGGCGGCCTGGAACGCCATGCGCCCCTCCTCGCCACGCACCTCACCGACGATGATGTAGTCGGGGCGCGAACGCAGCGCGGCCGCGACGAGGTCGAACATGTCCACGTCCGCGGAGTTCTCGCCCTGCCCCTCCCGGGTGAGGAGCTGCTGCCACGTGTCGTGGGGCGGCAGCACCTCGGCGGTGTCCTCCGCGGTGTAAATCTTGGAGTCCCGCGGGATGAACGACATGATGGCGTTCAGCGTCGTGGTCTTCCCGGACGCCGTCTCCCCGACCACGAACACGGTCTGCTCGTTCTCCAGGCAGAGCCAGAGGTACGCCGCCAGTTCGGGCGAGAGCGTCCCCCAGTCGGTAATCTGGCCGACCGAGAGCGGCACCTCGTCGCCCTGACGGATGGTCAGCGACGGCCCCTTCAGGGAGACGTCGTCGCTGTAGATGATGTTCACACGGGAGCCGTCCGGGAGCGTCGAGTCCACGATGGGGTCGGAGTCCGAGACCGGGTCGCCGATGCGCTCGCCCATGTTCCGCAGCCAGCCGTCGAACTCCTCGGGCGTCCCGAAGTCCACGGTCGTCTCCAGCATCCCGAACGTGCCGTGGTCGACGTAGCAGTGACTCGGACCGATGACGTGGATGTCCTCGTTGTACGGGTCGCGCATCACCGGCTCCAGCGGCCCGAACCCGACGATGTCGCGGTTCAACTGGTAGCGGATGTTCTCGTAGGTCGACTGCGTCACGGGAATCCGCCCGAACCCGAACGCCTCTTCGAGGGCGTCCCGGACCATCGGTGCCGCCGCGCGGAACTGGCGGGCGGCCTGCTTGGGCGCGGTCGCGACGCGGCGCGCGCCCGCTTTCATCTGTTTGCCGGAGAGGTCGCCCGAATCCAGCGACATCTGGCCGCGCTCGTCGCTGACCATCCGGTCGGCGACCGACGACGCGTCGAAGTTCCGGACCAGCGTCCCGAGGTTCTGGGGCAGCGTGCGCACGCGCTCGAAGACGCCGCCCTCGTCGTCGTCGTTGATGCGGACGGTCTCCTCGAGGAGTTCCTCGATGCGGTCGTCGTACTCGGCTTCCTGCTCGGGAGCCGGCTTGTTCACCGACTTCTCCAGGATGCGCTCGCGGACCTGGCTGAACACCGCAGCCTCCGGGCCGGAGAGCTCCGGCTCGATGGTGTAGTACTTGGTGTCCTTCCCGAGGTCGCCGTACACGTGGCAGTAAATCGGGCCGCCGACGGGGTAGAGGACGTTGGGCTTGTTCGCCTCCCACTCGTCGTCGGGCTCGTCGATGAGCTCCGGGAACTCCCCCGTGAACTGCTTGAATCGCTGGAGGTACTCGCGCAGATGGGTGTTCCGACTCGCGGTCTCCCGCAACTCGTGCCCGATCTGGCGGCTCCCGTGGTCTGCCATAGTGGTGTGCTCGTGCTACGCTACGCTCCGACTCTCGATGACGATGCCGGTTCCGGACCGCACCGAATAGCCGATTGTGTCACCGACCTGCTCGCCCATCCCGGCGAACCGCCGCACCGCAATCGAGCGGCGGACGTCGTTGCCGACCTCCGCCATCTGTAACTCGAAGTACACGTCGGCGATGGAGCGGAACGGACCGATTGCTTCCTCGTCTACAGTACTGGGGTCCACGGTCAAAACGATGACCTTTCCTTTCGAGACCAAGTCCCTGAAGAAGGAAATGATTTCCAGCGCGGCCTGGCGCTCGTCGTTCTGCCGAACGAGGGCCTCGAATTTCGGGTCGTTCCGGAGGATGGCGTCGAACGTGTCGATGACGACGACGTCGGCCTCCCACATCTTCTCGGCCTCCATCAGGCGCTTGAGCAACTGCTTGCGGTTCCCCTCGTCGCGGTTTTCGCCACGCAACGTGCTGCTCCCGGAGTCGACGTCCGCCTGGAAGAACAACAGGTTCTCGTTGAGGAGGTGTTCCTCGACGTCGTAACTCAGCGAGTGCATCTGGTCGATGAACCCACGCACGGTGAGTTCCGTCGACACCAACGTCACGGAGTGTTGTTCCTCGCAGAGGCCGTACGTGATGCGCTGGCTCAGCGCGGACTTCCCCGCGCCGTAGTCGCCCTCGACGAGGACGATGCTGCCGCCCGGAATCCCGCCGCCCAGCTCGTTGTTCAACCGGTCGTGTTCGTCCAGCCCGAGCGAGTAGAGGTTTCGCGTGCTCATGATGTTCTGAACTCCAGCAGTTCTTCGTCGCCGTTGACCGTCACCACCACGCGGTGGTCGTCCGCGGTCAGGTTCCGCTCCAGGGTCACCCGCGCGACGTCCCCGGTCTGCCACCGGCCGCCGTTGAGAACCGTCGCGTTCGACGGCGACGTGTACCGGCCGTCCACGAGGATGTCGAACGTCTCCGGCCTCGCCGGCAACGTCTTCGACCCCGTGTTTTTCACGAGTAACGTGATGGTGTCGTCGCTGCTGTTGTAAATCGAGGACGGCGTCCCGGGGTCACTGATGAGTTCGACGTCCGTCCGAATCTGCTGGCTGACGTCGACGCTCCGGTCGCCGAGCGCGCCGCTCAGCCGCTGGACGCCGTTGGTCATCGTCCCCGCGACCGACGCCGCGACGAGGATGCTCGCGATGAAGATGATGAGCGTCGACGAGGAGACACTCGCCATCTACGTCCCCTCCACGGTCGCGGTCTCGGTCACGCCGGGGCCCGTGACGATTTTCACGCGGTCGGGATTGCCGACGTCGATAGTGATGTTGTACGACTCGCCGGGCAGCCACAGCGTCGTGTCCGACTGGCCTTCGACGTTCCAGTCGACGTAGTCGTCCCGGGGCTCGAACACGCCGTCGACCAGTAGGTCGGTGTCGTTCACGGACAGCGACGTCGACCCGTGGTTGGTCACGTTCACCGTCACGAGCCCGTTCCCGCTGGCGTTGTACGTGGCGTTGGTGACGTTCACGGCGGTGTTGCGCTGTTCGAGCATCCGGTCGTCGTAGCTCCCGTCGGCGTCCTGGACGCGCTCGTACCCGTTGTACGCCGCCGAGTAGAGGATGCCGACGCAGACAAACGCGGCAATAAACAGGATTGCCGCGGAGCCACTAACGCTGAATCCCATTCCTGTGGAGGTCGTCGAAGCGGTCGACGATGGCGCGCTCGATGTTCTCGCTCGCCAGCTCGTCGATGTAGTCCAGGCTCTCGAGGTGGTCGTCCATCGTGAGTTCGGTCGTCCCGAACTCCTCGCGGTAGAGGTAGTCCGAGTCGGTCAGCCCTTCGAGGTAGTCGAAGAGGTGGTCCCGGACCGGCTCGCCGATCCAGCCGATGCGCTCGTAGTAGTTCAGCGTGCGGACCGTGTTCTTCGGTCCGAACTCCGAGAGCAGGTAGTCCAGCCACTCCAGGGCGACGACGTCGGCGAGGTAGCCCGTCGGCGGCTCCGCGAGGTGGGGTTCGTCGCCGTCAGAGGCGAACCCGAGCCCGGGCGCTGCCGGTGCCGCGCCGGCCGGCTCGTCGGCGCTCGACTCCTCGGGCTCTTCCTCGAATTCGAAGCCGTCCTCGTCCTCGGCGTCGTCCGCGTCGGCTTCGAGGTCGGAGTCGTCGAACCCGAGGTCGGAGTCGTCGGACTCCACCGGCGCTGCGCTCTCGGCGCTCGCCGCCGGCTCGTCCTCTTCCTCGGCCCAGTCGGCGTCGCCGGACTCGTACTCCTCTTTGAGCTCCTCGAAGGAGGTACCGTCGCCGCCGATGTCGGACTCGTCCTCGTCGGCGACCTCCTCGTCCTCTGCTTCGTCGTCCTCGAACTCGTCGAAGCCGTCCATCTCGTCGTCGCCGTCGTCGAGGTCTTCCTCGAACTCCCCCATGCCGTCGTCGTCGAGGTCGTCCATCTCGTCGCCCTCCTCGAAGGCGTCGTCCTCGAAGAAGTCGTCGGCGTCGGCGTTCGTGATGTCGGCGTCGAGGTCCTCTTCGGCGGCTTCTTCGCCGCCGTCGTCGTCGTCGAACAGGCCGAAACTCTCGGCTCCCCCGCCGCCCATCGCGTCGGCGTTCACGTCGTCGACGAACGGGTTGACCCCGCGAGTCACCATCTCGTATATCTCCAGGAGCTTGCGGACGTTCTCCTCGACGTCCTCGACGCTCTCGCTGATCTGTTCGTTCTCGCTGCGGACGGTGTTGGCCTTCGACGCGACGTTCGACACTTCGGTTTCGAGCTCCTCGATGCGGTGTTCGAGTTCGTTGACGGACGCGTCTTGGGCACCCGAACCACCGCCCCCGCCGTCCATGCCGTCGAACGACCCGAACTCGTCGTCGAAATCGTCGTCGAACTCCTCGTCGTCGACGCCGAACTCCTCGTCGCCGCCGGAGTCCCCCGACCCCTCCTCGTCGTCGTCGAGCCAACTGGCCATCCCGACGGCCAGTGCCCCGAGCTGGACGAAGACGAGCACAGCCGGGGTGAGGTGGATAAACTTCATTCGGAGTGAAACAGGTGCCCCGGGCGTAATTAATGTTCTCCCCCAGTTCTCAAAACGAACAATTGGTATCGCACGGCATACGGCCTGCTACGCGACGTGAGCGGCAGTAATAGCGAACGAACCGCGAGTACAGCGGCTCTGAGAGCCAGCCGACTCGTCCCTCGTTTAACGCATCATTCCATCGACGCGAGGCGCGCGATGAACACGAGACTGAGCACGTGGTCGGTCATCTCGAAGTCCGAGTGCGCCTCCTCGTCGGCCGGCCCCGCGAACCCACGAACGTGGTCGCGGAGTTCCTCGGCAGCGTCCTCGCCGACCCAGCCGATGGACGCGTAGTAGTCGATGGCGTCCAGCGAGCGCTTCACGCCGCCGCGCTCCAGGAGAAACTCCAGCCACTCGAACAGCGTAATCTCGGCGGCGTACTTCCCCGGCATCGTCTCCAGGTACGGCCGCTGGAGGTTCTGCTCGCTCGCGCTCGAATGCATGAACAGCAGCTGCTTGAGCTGGCTCGACCGAATCGCCTCGTCGGCGGTCTGCTCGTGCTCGGTGAGCCGCTCTTTGAGCTCGCGGATGTTCTGGCCGTCGCTCTGACGGGCCGCACTGCGCAACTCCTCGGGGTCGTATTCGCGTGGGTTCAGGGTCATCCTTGGGTCTCCTCGGTGAGCCGCTCGTCGTTCGACGTCAACTGGTCGACGCTGTCGTCCAACTCGCGCACCGCCTCGGACTGCTCGCTGGTCGCGTCGACGATGCGCTGGGACGCGTCCGCGGCCTGCTCGGCCTGGTCTTGGACTTCCTCGATGGTAACGATGACGTCTTCGACGGTCGACGCTTGCTCGTCGTTCGCGCGCGCGACCTCCGTAATTCCTGTGGCGGCCTCGTCGACGGCGTCCGCGATTTCTTCGAGCGCGGTCAGCGCGTCGTCGATTTCGTCGCCCGCTCGATAGATTTGCTCGTGGGACTCCTCGACGGCGAGGACTGTCTCGTTGGCCTGCTGCTGGACGTCGTCGATGCTGCCCGCGATGCGTTCGGTGTGCTCGCGGGTCTCGTTGGCGAGCTGTTTGACCTCGTCGGCGACGACCTCGAATCCGCTCCCGGCCTCGCCGGCGCGCGCGGCCTCGATGTTCGCGTTCAGCGCGAGCAGGTTCGTCTGGTCGGCGACCTCCGCGATGACGTCGACAACGTCCTCGATCTCGTCCATCTTCTCCTCCAGCTCGGAGACGCTGTCCACGAGGTCGTCGCTGATGTCGATGACCTCGTCGGTCGCCTGGCTCGCGCCCTCGCTGGCGTCCAGCCCGTTCTCCGCGGCGGTCTGGGCCTGCTCGGCGGCGGCGGCCACCTGGTCGGAGCTGGCCGCGACCTCCTGCATGCTCGCCGAGAAGTTCTGCATCTCGCTGGCGGCGTCCGACAGCACCTCGTTCTGCTCGCCGACCGTCTCCGCGATTTCGTTCGCGTCCTCGGTCGCGCGCCGAATCGACGTTGCGAGCTCCTGGGTCCGCCCGTCGACCTGCCCGACGAGACGTTCGAACTCGTCGGCCATCCCGTTCAGGTCGTCGACGACGCCGAGCAAGCGCTCGTCGATGACGCCGTCGTGCTCGAAGGACGCGCGCTGCTCTAGGTGGCCGTTCGAGAGCGCGTCGATGGTCGAGCTGAGTTCGGCGACGAGGTCTTCGACGGCTTCCGTTCGGTGGACGTCATCCGTGCGGTCCTCGATGGTCTCGACGACTGCGACGAGTTCGCCGTCGTCGAATACCGGTGTCGCCGTGAACCGTATCTCACGCTCCTCGCCGTCCGCAGTGACCATCGTGCTGGAGTCGACGTAGCCATCCTCCGTCGTGGCCGCGCGGTCGACGCCGAACTCGCGGTCCGCGGCTTCGGGCGCTTCGACGACCTTGTCGGCGAGCGTCTGCACGCGACGCCCGTCCGGATAGAACCCCTCGCTGGCGTGGCTCATGCCGATGGCTTCCTCGGCCGGACACTTCGTGAGGTCGGCAAGCGCTTCGTTCCACACGACGACCTCCCCCTGCGCGTCGAGCATGAACACCGGCACGCCGACGCCATCCAGCAGTTCGTCGTCCTCGACGTTCAACTCGTCCCCACTCCCGCTGTCGAACGCGTCGACGCCCGCAGCGGCGTCCTGCACCACGGCGTCCAGCCCGGTCCGCAACTCGTCTTCCGCGCGGTCGAGGGACTGCTCGTTGAGCCCTTCCTCGCGCAGCCGGTCGAACACGGAACGCACGACGCCGTCGACGGCAGCGTCGTGCGCGGCGACGAATTCAGCGGCGTCCACGCCCGCGGCCTCGTAGGCGGGCACGTGCGTCCCGGGTTCCGGGCCGGTCTCGTCGAGCAGCCCGCCGAGGTGGTCGAGGGCTTCCTCCGGGAGGCCCGGGTCGAGGCGAGCCCCCTCGACCTCGTAGCCGTCTCGGACCGCTGCCGCGTGTCTGTCCTGGTCGCCGAAGGAGAACTGGCCGGTGTCGGTGCCGCCGTCCGTCGCCGGCTGCTCCGACCCCCGGCCGAGTAATTTTCGAAGCGTACCCAGCATTCGTGCCCCGACACGAGCCAAGTAGCTATAAAAGGTTTCCCCCACCGTTACCAATTCGTATAATCGCCTTACGCGTGCGTGAGAACTATCATACGCTCGGGCTCCCGAACGAGGCAGATGTCCACCGACGGCCCGGGCGACAGCTGGCACGTGCGCTCGGTCGTCGCCAGCGCCTCGGTGAACGCCTCCCCACAGGCCGGACACGCCACTCCGTCACGATTCTCGAACACCTGCTCGGAGCCCGTATCCCGCAGTAGCTTCACGCGGTGCCTGACCGCCTCGAAGTCGACCGGGTCGTCCATACACCCGAACACGACTTCCGGGTGTTTAGCTCTTAGCGGACAGTTATCGCGTTTTTCACGGTTGATAACCGGGGGCGTACCTTTTAGTATAGTTCTGGATTCGTTGCGGGTGAGCCCCAGCAGCCCGTCACGGGAACGGGGCAGAGAAACCACAATCATGTTCGAATTCATCAACGACGAGGAAGCACGCGGTCAGGTGGGGATCGGGACGCTCATCGTGTTCATCGCGATGGTCCTGGTCGCCGCAATCGCCGCCGGCGTCCTCATCAACACCGCGGGCGTCCTCCAGACCCAAGCCGAGGACACCGGACAGGACAGTACCGACCAAGTCGCGAACAACATCAACGTCATCGGCGCAGTCGGTGAAGTGAACGACGCTGATGCCCCCAACGTCGGGGTCACCGAGACGAGCATCTACGAGATCCGCACGACGGTCCAGAAGTCGCCGGGCGCCGGTGACATTGACCTCTCCGGGCTCTCCATCCAGTACGTCGGCCCGAACGGATTCGGTAACCTCGTTCACATCAGCGAGAAGAACGACACTGCCACTGACAACGTCTCGAACGTCTACTTCGTGCAAGCGATCACCGCTGAGACCGAGGAAGACACGGTGATGACGTCTGAGAGCGACCGTTACGAGATCGTTATCCCGACTGGTACCTACTGGAACAGCAGTGAGCAGAACATCCAGAACGCTTCCGGTACAAACGCGGTTAATGTCACTACTTCCACGTACGGTAATGAGGACGACATCGAGACAAACCCCGGTGGAATCGACGTCGACAACACGGACCTCGACCTCCTCCAAGAGAGTGACCGCGTCGAGCTGACCGTCACGACTGACTCCGGCTCGCAGCGCTACGTGAACCTCCGTGTCCCGTCCTCGCTCGTCGGTGACGAGGGTGGCACGGTCACGCTGTAACCCAGACTAATGTTCGAATTCATCAACGACGAAGAAGCACGCGGTCAGGTGGGGATCGGGACGCTCATCGTGTTCATCGCGATGGTCCTAGTCGCCGCAATCGCCGCCGGCGTCCTCATCAACACCGCGGGCGTCCTCCAGACCCAAGCCGAGGACACCGGGCAGGACAGTACCGACCAGGTCGCAAACAATCTCAACGTCATCGGCAGCGTCGGCGAAGTGAACGACCCCAACGAATTGACCAACGTCGCGGCTGGAAACCAGAGCATCTACGAGATCCGTTTGACGGCCCAGAAGTCGCCGGGTGCCGGTGACATCGACCTTGCTGGTCTCTCCGTCCAGTACGTTGGCCCGAACGGCTTCGGAAACCTCGTCCACATCAGCGAGAAGAACCAGTCCGCCGGCAACGTCTCGAACGCCTACTTCGTGCAGGCTATTACCGCCGAAACCGAGGAGGACACGGTGATGACCTCCGAGAGCGACCGCTACGAGATTGTCATCCCGACCGGCGTCGTGCTGAACAACACGGACGGCAGTTCGGATGCGACTGTTAACAAGTCAGTTGACGGCGACACGCTCGCCCAGAAGACGTACGGTGAAAATGCGGACATCGAGGTGGACCTCAACTCGCAGTCCTACAACGTTGATAACACTAAACTCGACCTCCTCCAGGAGAGCGACCGTGTCGAGCTGACGATTACGACCGACTCCGGCTCGCAGCGCTACGTGAACCTCCGCGTCCCGTCCTCGCTCGTCGGTGACGAGGGTGGCACCGTCACGCTGTAACTACGAATAATGTTCGAATTCATCAACGACGAGGAAGCACGCGGTCAGGTGGGGATCGGGACGCTCATCGTGTTCATCGCGATGGTTCTGGTCGCCGCAATCGCCGCCGGCGTCCTCATCAACACCGCTGGTGTCCTCCAGACGCAGGCCGAGGATACCGGACAGGACAGTACCGACCAGGTCGCGAACAACGTCAACATCATCGGCGCAGTCGGCGATGTCGCGAATACGAGTGCGACTGATACTGCAATCGTTAACGCCAGCAACAACGTCTCTGACTTCGAGACAGAACTTAGCGACTCGGAGGTTCACACGCTCCGCTTGACCGTCCAGAAGTCGCCTGGCGCGGGTGACATCGATCTCTCCGGTCTGAGTATCCAGTACGTCGGCGGAGATTCGTTCGCGAATCTCATCCACCACACCCAAGCGGACGCTCCCGCAATCAACGCATCTGATAGCCTAGCTGATGGTCCGTGGGTAAAGGGCGAAGGAACTGCTGCGTACTTCGTGCAAGCGATTACGGCTGACACAGAGACGGACACAGTGATGACAAGCGAGAGCGACCGCTACGAACTCGTTATCCCGCTCCAGCAGGTCTACAACTCGAGTGCTATCACTAATGCTAGTTCTGGTGCCACTAGTGAGGCGGGCCAACATATCGAAAGCGTCGAGCAGATTAATGACTCGGACTCGAATTACCAGGGTTACGACAACAGCCAGCTCGGCCTCCTTGAGGAGAGCGACAACGTTGAGCTCACGATTACGACCCCATCCGGCTCGCAGCGCTACGTGAACCTCCAGGTGCCTGACTCCCTCATCGGCGAGGGCGGTAGCACGGTGACCCTGTAAGCAAGATAATGTTCGAATTCATCAACGACGAGGAAGCACGCGGTCAGGTGGGGATCGGGACGCTCATCGTGTTCATCGCGATGGTCCTGGTCGCCGCAATCGCCGCCGGCGTCCTCATCAACACCGCAGGTGTTCTCCAGACGCAGGCCGAGGACACCGGACAGGACAGTACCGACCAGGTCGCGAACAACCTCAACATCATCGGCGCAGTCGGTGACATCTCCGAGACGGACGCAGACGCACCCGAGATCGTGAACACGACGGACCAGTCCGTCGACCAGAACTTCACGACGTTCAACAACTCGACGGATATCGACGAGCCGGTGGGCCACACAATCAAGCTCGCCGTCCAGAAGTCGCCCGGTGCGGCTGACATCGACCTCGCGGGGCTCTCCATCCAGTACGTCGGTGGGGACTCCTTCGCGAACCTCGTCCACGCGACCCAGGCCGACTCTCCGGTCATCACGAATTCAACCAGTGGTGAACCGATAATCGAGCCGGGAGACAACGGTGACGCGGCGTACTTCGTCGGTCAGATTACCGCGGAAAGCCAGGACACGGTGATGACTTCCGAGAGCGACCGTTACGAAGTCATCATTCCTCTCCAGCAAGCGTACAATTCGAGTACGAACGAGAACGGCGAAGTCGGTGAATCGATCGACGACTCGCTGAACCCGACCGAGGGCTACGACAACAGCAACCTCGGCGTTCTTCACGAGAGCGCGAACGTCGAACTGACGATTACGACGGAATCCGGTTCGCAGCGCTACGTGAACCTCCAGATGCCTGACTCGCTCGTCGGCGACGAAGGCAGCACGGTTCAGCTGTAATCGGTCCGCTCGATTTTCCACTTTTTGCGCGCGACTCACGTCGAACAGCGACGGCAAAACAGACCGAAGCGCTACTCGGAGGTGGTCGTCGGTGACGGCGTCGTGGAGTTGTCGGCTGTCTCGTTCGCGAGCGCTTCGTCCGTGTAGCCGCTCCCGAACACCGTGTTGAGCGTCTCGTTGCCGTCCCACTCGCCGCTGTTGTACTTCTCGACCCACTCGCGGCGCACGAGGTATCCGTCGGGTTGTTCCGCGGGTTCGCTGGGGTTCTCGATGTGGGCGTGGACGACGTCGGCTTCGTCTCCGCCCTGTGCGACGTATTCGGCATACATGCGTACCATCTGGCCGACTTCCCGAACGTGTTGACGCTGCGGCGGGACGTCTTCGACTTCGCCGGCCCGGGTCCGGTACGAGACCCTGACGGCAGAGTCGTCGGGGAAGTAGACAAACTCCGTGACGTTGAGGCGACCGCTCTCCGCGCCGCTGTTTTCGAGGATGTAGTGGAGTTCGCCGAGCGTCGCCGTTCCGTCGTCGTCCGGTTCCGCGGGTTCGACGGTCCGCGTCTGGTCGGGGTTCGAGCCACCGAGCACGGCGTAGCTGACGCCGAGCACGGAGCCGAGACCGATGCCGGCGGCACCGACGACCATCGTCCGTCGCGAGATACCGAGCGGGCCTGCGTCGTCTCCCTCCGGGGCGGACTCCGGAGGGTCACTGGGCGTCGAACCGTCGTCTTCGCTCATGGCCGCGCCTATGCGACCGGCGTATATGTCGCTTGGGCCCTCCTGTTGGCGCGTCGAACAGTCTCGCGTGGGTTCCGGGCAGGTGTCGGCCGCAGCCACCAACACCGACTTATGCGTTCTCGTCGTATCGGTTCGGTAGTGCCATCGCTGTACGGGCTGGAACGCTCCGGTGACGTCGACAAGCTCGTCGAGCTGCTCCGGGAGAGCGAGAAGGAGACGGTTCGGCGGCGCGCAGCCGAAATTCTCGGGAACCTCGACGAGCCGGAGTCAGAGGGGTTGGACGCGCTCGTGGAAGCGATGAGCGACGAGGAGGCGACGGTTCGCGCGGCGGCCATCGACGCGCTCACCCAGCAGGAGGCGGTCGAAGCCCTGATGAAAGGGCTGGGGCAGTCGGTCCCGGAGTCGGGAGCGACGTGGGCGCAGGCGGAGGCGTTCGTGGCGAGTCTGGACGCCGACACCGTGGAATTGCGGATGGCGTCAGCGAACGTGCTGGGGCTGCTCGGCGTCGAGGACGCCGCGAAGCCGCTGGCCCAGAAGCTGCAGACCGAACCACATCTCGAAGTGCGAGCGCGGATTGCGCGCGCACTCGGCCGCATCGGGGAGCCCTCGGTCGCGGGCGTGCTCGTCGAGGGCTTGGAGGGCCAGCCGCTGGGCGTGCGCCGCGAGGCCGCGGAGGCGCTCGGTCGGCTCAACGGGCCGACGGCGCTGCAGGGACTGTTGCACGTCGTCGACGACGACAGCGAGGAGATGCGTCGGACCGCGGTGAGTTCGCTGGGCCAGTTCGAGAACGCCAAGCCCGTGGACGCGCTGGTCGAACGACTGGGCGACGAGAGCGACCTCGTGCGCCGGGCAGCGGTGTTCTCGCTCATCGAGATTCTGTCGAACGTGCCGCCGGACCGCAGCCACGAGCTCCGGGAGATCATCGTCGACCGGATGGCCGCGCGCAGCGACCCCTCCATCGTGGCGTCGCTCGTAGAAATCATCGAGGAGGGCTCCCAGATTCACCAGCGCCGGAACGCGGTCTGGATGCTGGGTCGCGTCGCGGGCGCGAAGTCCACGAAGCTGGACGCCGTGGAGGCGCTGCGGGACGTGCTCGGCGAGGACGACGACCTCATCTCGCAGTTCGCGGCGACAGGGCTGGCGGAAATCGGCGGACGGATGGTGGAGACGGCGCTGCTGGAGGTCATCGAGACCGACGAGTACGGCGAGGACGCGGTCGCGATGGCGGCGTTCGCGCTCGGGAAGGTCGGCGGCGAGCGCTCGCGCAAGCGCCTGGAGAAGCTCGTCGACGAGACGGAGAACGCGGAGGTGCGCCGGCGCGCGTTCTCGGCGATTTCGAAGCTCGGCGGCCACTCCTGACGGGACGCTGACGAGAGGGACACCCGCTCTCCGTGTGCCGGTTTCAAATGCGAGAATCGCACGCAAAACGTTATATGCGGCCGTTGAATAACTCCGGGAAGTAATGAGTACGGACGCGTCGGGCCGGCACGCGAACGACGGGAGCAGGATGCCCGCACGTCCGCTCGGGGAGGTCGAATGAGCGAGTCCGAGTACAAGATAGCCGACGGCGCGGGCAAGTTCCTGCAGGCGGTCAAGGAGGGGCGGCGGATGAAGGACGCCGAGTGGACGAACGGCCGCATCCTCCTGTCGAACAAACGCATCGTCCTCGCGGGCAACGACGGGAAGCGCAACGTCCCGCTGTCGAAGCTGTCTAGCCTGAGCGGCCGCTACGACGTGAACCAGACGGTCGCGCAGGTCAGCGACTACATCACGCTCCAGTTGAGCACCGAGAGCGTGCTGTTGGTCTCGATGGGCGAGAACACCGAGGACTTCGAGACCAAACTCTACAGCGCGCTGCTCGACCAGACGGAACTGCTCGTCAAGCATCCCGCGGTGAGAGGTGGGGTCGTGCAGGACGAGTCCTTCGAGCGGGCGCGCATCAAGGTCGACGAGGAACAGTTGAGCGTCGCGCTCCAGAGCGGCTCGTTCGTCGCCGTGGACCTCGACGACGTCGGCTCCGCGGAAGCCGCCTCGCTGGACGTTCAGGGGGAGAAGAGCCCGGTACTGAAAGTCGAGCACACCGTCGAGGACACGAGCGTGCAGACGTACTTCTCCAGCGACTCGCACACGTGCTCGATTCTGGAGTCGCTTTTGACGAAGGAAGCCCAGAAGAGCCAGGGGTCGGTGGACCTCTCCGAGACCGAGAAGCGCGTGCTGATGGCGCTGTACTCGGGCGTGTCGTCGTTCGAGATTCCGGATTTCCTCGGGATGGACGTCGACGAAGTCGAGAGCATCTTCGATCGCCTCATCGAAGTGGACGTGCTCGAAGAGGTGCGCAAGCGCCGCGAGGTCACGATGAAGACGCGCGGGCGGAACATCGCCAGCGAAGCAATCAACGAGGAGTAGCGTGCGGTTCCGCGCCGAGCGAGTCCGGGCCAGCCCCGCTCACATGTTGACGTCTTCGATGTGTTCGCTGACGGCGGCGCGGCCCATCGACGTGAGGTGAACGCCGTCGTCGTCGCGCACGAGCTCTTTCTCGATGAGGTCGTTGAGGAACATCGTGAGCTGGCTGGCGTCGACACCGAGCACGGTCGCGAGGTTGGCGTTCGGCCCGCTGGAGTAGATGGCGACCAGCGCCTCGACCTCCTCGCTGGAGAGGTCGACGTCCGCCAGTTCCTGCTTGAGGAGCCGGTACCGGAGGCGGATGAACCGTCCGAAGAGGTTCATCTTCCGGCCCGAGTCGAGCGCCAGTTCGGTCGTCACGGGGCCGGTAGCGCCCATGTGACGGACGGAGAGCAGGGGGCGCGTGGTGCCACCGAGGTCGCGCTCGACGCGCTCGAAGTGCGTGACAGTAGAGACGTCGATTTCGGTGGTGGCGTCGCCGCGGAGTTCGACGGTGCCCGGGGAGACGGACAGCGTCGCCGACTCGAAGGACTGGTCGGTGACGCGGCCGCCGCGGCGCGCGGGGTGTTTGACGTGGGCTTTCGACCCGTTCAGTAGGCCCTTGAAGACGAGGATGACGAACCGCTCGACGGTGTCGCCCCCGCCCTCGACGACGGCGACGAGGCGGTCACCGTCGCGCTCGTAGGCGACGGTGACGGTGTCGTCGAAGAACTCCGCGAGGTCGCCGGGCGCGGTGTCGTGCTGGACGTCGAAGACGCCGTCGAGAGGGATGGTGACGCGGTCGCCGTCCGTGACGAGCACGATGCGGCGCTTGCTCATCACGACGCGTCCGCGCACGGGTTCGGCGTGCGTGGCCGTGTCGGGGATGAACGACGTGACGAAGTCCGCGATAGCTGATTCCGACATGTCCCCCAGTGTGAGCAGTAGTTGGTCAGTCAGGTCGAATAAGCGTTACTCCTCGCTGCAAGCGGTCAGTCCTCGGAGAGCCGCCGGTAGATGCGGATTCGTGGGTCTGCGGCCTCGAATCGCTCCTTGACGCCGCTCGGGAGGGTTTCAGTCTGTCCGAGCACGAGGTGGCCACCCGGCCGGAGGGATTCGCTGACGGTGTCGAGGATGGGGTGCTTGTACTGCTTGTCGATGTAGATGCAGACGTTCCGACAGCAGACGAGGTCGAAGCCCGACTTGGGGTCGCCCGTGATGAGGTCGTGGCGCTCGAAGGTCACGAGGTCTTTGACGTGGTCGGCGACGACGAACCCCTCGTCGCCACGCTCCTCGACGTACGCCATCGGGTCGTCGAGGAAGTCGAGTTGGTCGCGGATGTCCGCGGTACGCGTGCTCTGGTAGAACCCCTCGCGCGCGCGGTCGAGGGCGTCCTCGTCGATGTCGGTCGCGAGGATGTCGACGTCCCGTTGGGGGATGCCGGCGTCGAGCGCGAGCATCGCCAGCGAGTACGGTTCGCGGCCGTCCGCGCACGCCGCCGACCAGATGGACACCGACGAACGCTCGGCGGCGGTGTCGACGAGCACGTCTTCGAGCGCCGCCCAGACCTTGTTGTCCCGGAAGAACTGCGTGACGTTGACGCTGAGTGTGTCCAGGAGTTCGGCGCGTTCGTCGGGGTCCTCGCGGAGGATGGCGAGGTACTCGGCGTACGTGTCGGCGTCGCGGCGGCGCATCCGCGCGGAGACGCGGCGGTCGAGGTAGGCGTCGTCGTAGTAGCTGGTGGCGAAGGTCGTCTCGCGCTCGACGAACGCCAGGAGGTCCTCGAAGTCGGTCATATCACGTCCACCCCGTCGACGCGGTCTATCGTCACGTCGCCGCTCGCCGGGCAGAAGGTCACCGACCGGCCCGTGCTGCCGCCGGTCTCGCTGGCGACGAGCGGAATTTCGGCCTCGCCGAGCACGCGCTCGGCGGCTTGGACGTTCCGGTCGCCGATGGCTTCCCCGACGGAGATGTCCAGCATCGCGGAGCCACCGGCGAGCTTCGCGGCGACGTTCTCGGGGTCGGCACCGCGTCGGTACATCGCCGCGAGCATCTGGTCGAGCCCGGAGTCGACGTACTTCGCGGGCTTCTCCGCGGGCGACGGCGCGGCGGGCAGCATCGCGTGCAACAGTCCGCCGACCGCGACCTCCGCGTCGTAGACGGCGACCGCGACGCAGGAGCCGAGCCCGCTGGTGACGAGCGTGTCGTCGCCGTCCGTGACCCGCCAGTCGGCGACGCTGACGCGTGCCTTCCGCGTCTCGCTGCTCACGACTGCTCACCCCCGGTGTCGTACGCCGGTGGGAAGTCGGGGTCGGCGTCGCCCGCGGAGAGTTCGGCCGCAATTTCGGCGACGGTGTCGGCGTCCTCGGGGCTGGGGAACGCGCAGACGCGACACGTCACCTCGTCGTTGAGCGCGACCGTGGCGTCCACCACGGCGACAGTGTCGGCGTGGCGGCCGTAGGCCGCGGCGACCGTGTCCAGCACCGCGCGGCCGTCGTCGTGGACGTGCGAGGGTATGGAGACGTCGATGGTGGTGTCGAGGGCGTTCGCCCAGCCGTCGAGCACGCCGCTGGCGGTGACGTTCCCGAGTTCCGCGACCGCGCTCTCGGCGAGCGCGGCATCCGGGTCCTCGGCCGGCACGAGCGCGTCCGCGACCGCGCCGGGCTCGCTCTGGTCGAACAGCACCGCGAGCACGGTGTTCACGGGACCGTCGCTCTCGAAGACCGCGCCCTCGTAGGCGGCGTCGTCGAGCAGCGACGGCACGTCCTCGACGGGCACGAAGTCGAAGTGCGACTCCACGACGTCGGGGTCGATGCCGGTCATCGCGCCGAGGTGGTCGGCGACCGCGTCCGCGCTGTGTGCGGTCAACTGCGCGTACGACGCGAGCGCGTCCGGCGAGAGGGAATCGTCGTCCGCGAGGTAGTCGACGAACTGCTCGGCCGCGGGCAACACCGCGAACCGACAGGTGCCCTCGACGCCTGCGAGTCCGATGCGACTCTCGAAGACGAACGCAGCGCCGTCGGCGATGGCGACGTCCCCGACGAGCGAGTCGTCGGCGGTGACGGCTTCCGGCGGCTCGATGTCGATAGTGCCGTCGGCGGTCTCGGCCCAGCCGTCGACGAACCCGCTGGTGAGAATGTTCGCTACCTCGGGGAGTGCGTCGCCGCCCATCCCGGTCTCCTCGGCGACGCGCGCGGCAAAGGGCTTCTCGAAGGAGACGAGTGCGTGGCCCGCGAGCGCGCCGTCGAACGGCACCGCGATGCGGGTCGCTGCGTCGCCGAGGAACGCCGCGAGCCCGTCGGCGTCGACGAGCGTGGTGCGCGAAATCTCGCAGTGCGCGGGGACGCCGGTCAGCGTTTCGAGGGCGTCGGCGGCGCGTTGGCCGCCCTCCGCGCCCGTGTGGCTGAACGACGCCAGCGAGTCGAGGTCGACGCGCATCAGATGCTGTTGATCATCGAGACGAACTCCTCGATGTCCGGGAACGAGTAAATCTTGGCCTCGACGTCCGCGTCGGGCGCGGACAGCGTGGCGTCGAACACCATCGCGATCTCGTGCTCGCCGGGGTCGACGCAGTGCGCGACGATGTCGTCGCCGGAGGCCCGGAAGAGGTTCGGCGTGGAGATGTCGATGGTGCGGCCGAGCACGTTCGCCCAGCCGTCGATGAATCCGCTGGTCATGATGTTGCCGACCTCTCGAATCGCGGAGCGCTCCATGTCGCTGTACGCGCCGCCGTCGCTCTCGATGCCGCCCATCATCGTGGAGGCCACGCGGCGCGCGCTCGCGTCGTCGAACAGCACGAGCACGGAGCCGTAGGGTTCCTCGGTCAGCGGGACGTTGACGCCGACCTGCTTCTGGTTGCCGAGGTGCGCGCCGAGGTCCTCGACGTCGATGACGTTGATTTTCGTAATCTCCATCTCCGTCTCGACCCCGGTGAGCTGGCTGAGGTTGTCCGCGACCGTCGTCGCGCCCTCGCGGGCGAGTTCGTTCACCGTCTGCAGCCGTCGGATGTCTATCATCGTGCTCATGGTTAGAGAGTCGAGACGTCCAGGATGGTCACCACGTCGCCCTCCCCGAGGACTGCCGCGCCCGAGAGGCCCGGAATCCCGGAGAGGATGCCCTCGAAGGGCTTGACGACGACTTCCTCCTGGCCGCGGACGTCGTCGCAGTGGACCGCGACCTGTCGTTCGGTGTCGCGAATGCGGACGAGCATGCCGTCGTCCTCGCGGGTCTCGCCGGGAACGTTCAGCGCGTCGCCGAGGCGCACGAGCGGGTAGACCGTCTCGTCGTAGGTGATGACTTCCTCGCCGTCGACGGCCTTGACGGGCTTCATCCGCGAGATTTCGTCGACGGTCTTGATGGGGATGCCGTACTCCTCGCCGCCGCTCTCCACGAACAACACCTTCACGATGGCGACAGTCACCGGCAGCGTCATCGTGAACGTCGTCCCCTCACCGGGGATGCTGGAGACGGAGACGGAGCCGTCGAGGCGCGTGACGGTGTCGCGGACGACGTCCATCCCGACGCCGCGCCCGGAGATGTCGGTCACCTCGTCGTTCGTGGAGAACCCGGGGTGGAAGACGAGGTCCTCGACTTCCGCGTCGGTGAGTTCCTCGGCCTCCGAGCGCGGCAGAATCTCCTTCTCGACGGCCTTCTCGCGGACGCGCTCCCGGTCGATGCCGCCGCCGTCGTCCCGCACCTCGATGACGACCTGGTCGCGGTTGCGCTCCGCCGACAGTGTCACGGTCCCCTCGGGGTCTTTCGCGTTGGCTTCCCGCTCCTCGGGTGGCTCGATGCCGTGGTCGACGGCGTTGCGCAGCAGGTGCATCAGGGGGTCGCTGATCTCCGTGAGGATGGTGCGGTCGAGTTCGACGTCGTCGCCCTCCACGACGAACTCGATATCCTTACCCTGCTCGCGGGCGAGGTCGCGGACGAGCCGCGGGAACTTCCCGACGATCTTCTTCATCGGGACCAGCCGCATGTCCATCACGGTGTCCTGGAGGCTCCCGGAAATCTTGTCGAGTTCGTCGAGTTCGTCGTCGACCTGCCGGTCGCTGCCCTCCATCCCGCGCCGGAGTTTGATGCGCGTGGTCACCAACTGTTCGACGAGCCCGTGGAGTTCGTCCAACTGGTCGACGTCCACGCGCACGGACTGAATCTCGGTGTCGGTCGACGCAACTGCGGACTCACTTTCGTTCTCGTCACTCGCTTCGGCAGCCGGTTCCTCAGTAGCAGCAGCCGGTTCGTCCGTCGCGTCGTCAGACTGGTCGTTCGCCGCAACTGCGTCCGCGGCGGCGTCGGTGAGTTCCGTGACCGTGGCGTCGTCGAGCTTCGGGAACGAGTGGACCGTCGCGGCAACGTCGGCAATATCGCTGGCGACGACGAGGTCGAAGCCGTCGTCGTACTCGCCGTCGTTGATGGCTTCGAGACTGGGGTCGGCACCGAGCAGGTCGAACTCCGCCTCGGCGGCCTCAAGCACGAGCATCCCGTCGACGCCCTTCATCTGGGAGTCGCTCATGTCGACGTGGACGTGGAAGACGCGGCGGTCGACGCTCTCGACGGTCTCGGCGTCGACGATTGCGAACGGGTCCGCGTCCGGCGTGGTCTCGGACTCGTCGGTGGCGTCTTCGCCCGCCCCGGCGGGCTCGTCGCCCGCTTCGTCGAGGACCGCGCGCACGGACGCGACGGTCTCCGAGACGTCCCGTTCGACTTCGCCGTTCGCCTCGATTTCGTCGAGGCACGCCTCGATTTCGTCGACGCCCTCGAAGATACGGTCCATCCGGTCGCCCGTGACTTCGAGCTCTTCCTGCCGCATCGCGTCGAGGAGGTCCTCGACGGCGTGGGCGAGTTCGCTGGCGTCCTCGAAGCCCATCGCGCCGAAGTTCCCCTTCAGCGTGTGGGCGGTCCGGAAGATGGCGTCCATCGCCTCCTCGTTGCCGGGGTCGGACTCCAACTCAAGCAGCGCGTTGTTCAGGTTCGTTACGTGTTCTTCGCCCTCGCGCACGAACGCTTCCAGGTAGTCGTCCATTCAGGAACTCCTCCGTATCGAGTCGGTGATCGCTTCGGTCAGTCGGTCCGCCGGCAGCACCTCGTCCACGCAGCCGGTCTCGATGGCGCGCTCCGGGATGCCGAAGACGGCGCTGGTCGCCTCGTCCTGCGCGAACGTCGCGCCGCCGGCCTCCTTGACCGCGCGGATGCCGTCAGCGCCGTCCGTCCCCATCCCCGTCAGCACAACCGCGACGAGCGGGTTCGTGATGCGCTCAGCCGCGGATTCCATCGTCACGTCGATGGCGGGCCGCACGCTGTGGCGGCGCTCGCTCTGGTCGAGGCGCACGCGCAGGCGGCCGTTCGAGTAGCCCGACACCTGCATGTGGTAGTCGCCGCGCGCGACCAACCCCTCGCCGCCGCTGATGCGGTCGCCGTCCGCGGCCTCCTTGATGTCGTACTCGCTGGTCTGGTCGAGGCGCTTGGCGAACCGCGACGTGAACTGGTCGGGCATGTGCTGGACGACGAGCACGCGGAAGTCCGCCTCCCGCGGGAGCGCGCTCAGAATCGACTCCACGACGTTCGGGCCGCCGGTCGACGCGCCGACGAGCAGCGTCGGGTGGTCGACGTACTCGGTGTCGACTGCCGGTGTACTGGTCGCCGGCGCGGACTGCTGGACGTCGTAGCCTGCCATCGGGTCCGCCGCGGCGACGTCCTCGACCGCCGCGACCAGTTCCTCGCTGTGTCCCGAGAGTTCCGTCGAGATGGTGCCGCCGGGCTTCGCGAACGTGTCGACAGCGCCTTTCTCCATCGCTTCCAGCGTCGCGTCGGCGTCCTCGGTGGTCAACGCGGACAGCATCAGAATCGGCGTCGGGTGGCGGTCGGTGATGGCTTCGACCGCTTCGATGCCGTTCATCTCCGGCATCTCCACGTCCATCGTCACCACGTCCGGGTCGAGTTCCTCGACCTTCGTGACGGCCTGCTTGCCGTTGGCCGCGGTGTCCACGACGTCGACGCCGCCGTTCTCCAAGATGTCGCTGATGACCGTCCGCATGAAGTGCGAGTCGTCGACCACCAGCGCCGTCGTCATGCCGCCAACACGTCGGAGATGGCGTCCATCACGCTGGGCTTCTGGAACGGTTTCGTGATGTAGCCGTCCGCGCCCGCCTTGACGGCCTTCTTCATCTTCTCCTCCTGGCCGATGCTCGTGCACATGATGATGTGGGCGCTCGGGTCGTGATTCTTGATTTCGCTGGTCGCCTCGATGCCGTCACGAATCGGCATCACGATGTCCATCATCACGAGGTCGGGGTCGTGCTGCTTGTACATCTCGACGGCTTCGACCCCGTTCTCGGCCTCGTCCGCGATTTCGAACTCCTCTTCGAGAATCTCGCGGAGCAAGTTCCGCATAAACTCCGAATCGTCCACCAGTAGGACCTGCTTCGCCATGCCTCCCTCGTTTAGCGAAGGGGCTAATAAACCCTCCTCCCCGATTATCATTATGTTTAGTTTAGCGAGGCCCACCAGATAGCGAACGCTTGCAGCCACGATCTTGCCATCGTTCCATCAACGTGATTGAAAATCTTACTAAACGGGGGAGTGCGTCGTTTAATAGAGACGTAAGAAGAATACCTGAGGCTGTAGCCGAAGGATGCATTCAATAACGGCGCCATGGTCCATCATCGATGGCAGGGCTGGATATTCCAGACTAAATCCTAGCTTTCACAGGAAGCCCTAGTATAGGTGGTTATAGAGACGTTTCATAATGCTGGAGGTCCACCGAACCCATGTCGCGTCTATCCGCAACCACAGGAAGGTCGAAGACTCACTTGACCGGCATGGGTGGAGTGCCAGCAAACTCTGGAACGTCGCAAACTACTACTCCCGAGAAGTCTGGGACGAAACCGGGAAAATTCCTGATCACGGAGAGCTCAAAGCCGAGTTGAAGACACATCCAAAATACAACGGACTACACAGCCAGTCCAGTCAGCGCGTTCTGGAGGAACTCGCTGAAGCCTTCAACTCTTGGTACGGCTCTGATGACGACCGGGATAATCCGCCCGGCTACCGCAAGACAAACTACTACGACGATGAGGGCCGCCGCGTCCACGAAGAACATCCTCGCTCGACGGTGACGTGGAAGCAGAATGGTATCCGTCACGACACCAAGAACAATCGTGTAAGGCTCTCAAAAGGCGCAAATCACAAGAAACACCCAAAGGCGTGGGAGTACATCCTTGTCGAATACGAAACACGCCCCAGTGTCACCGTTGAGAATCTCCAACAGGTTCGCGCCATCTACGATAATGCGAAGGACCGCTGGGAGTTACACCTCGTCTGCAAAGACGAACTCGAGACGCCCGACGCACCCGGGACTGAGACAGCGGGCATCGACCTCGGAATTTCGAATTTCGCCGCTGTCGCCTACAGCACCGAAGATGCCGACCTGTACCCCGGCAATCGCCTGAAACAGGACGGCTACTACTTCCCGAAAGAAATCGCCAACTGCGACGACTCGGGCGGTGACCGAGCCACGCGACTCCATCACAAGTGGAGCGAGCGCCGCACTCATTTCTTCCACTCCTTGGCGAAGCACATCGTCCAACGATGCGTCGAGAAGAGTGTTGGCCGCATTAATGTTGGAGACTTGGAAGGCGTCCGCGAGGACGAAAACGGAGAGTCAAAAAACTGGGGTCGGCACGGGAACCTCGACTTGCACGGGTGGGCGTTCGACCGCTTCACCAGTATTCTCACCTATAAGGCGAAAGTCAAGGGGATCGAAGTCGTGGAAGTGTCCGAACGGGACACAAGTAAGACGTGTTGCGTCTGCGGGAGAGAGGACGGCAGTCAGCGCGTCGAGCGTGGCCTATACGTCTGCGAGGCGTGTGACGCGGCGTTCAACGCGGACGTGAACGGGGCGGAAAACATCCGCCTTGACCTGAACGCAAGTAACTCTGAGTCTCGGCCTGTTTTGGGTGGAGATAGGAGTACCGGCTGGTTGGCACAGCCAGCAGTCTACCTTCATGACTTGTCGTGCGGATTCCAACCGCAGGCACAAGTGGTCGACTGCAAACCCTAAGATCCCAATCCAGCGGCGCGGTACCGTGGGATTCCTCCGCGTTCACGCGGAGGAGGATGTCAACAGCGTTGATTGTCGCCTTTCTAATCATCAGCGACCGCGTCGATGAGCCGGTCGATGTCCAGCCACAGCACGAGGTCGACGTCGGCGTCCTCGATGTCCTCGTCCTCGTCTAACTCCTCGGTCAGTTTCCGGATGACGCCCTTGACGAGGTCGCGCTCGACGGCTGCGGTGCCGATGCGGGCCACGTCCTCGCCCGTGTCGACCTGCACGTCGGCGTACTCCGAGACTTCCGTGACTTCGGCGACGCGCAGCCCGATTTTCTGCTTGTCGTCGTCGCGGTCGAGCACGAGGATGTTGTCGGAAGCGAGGTCGCCCTCGATGGCGAGGAACTCCCGCGGGTCGACGATGGCGGTGGTTTCCCCGCGGAGGTCCATCACGCCCTCGACGGCGGCCGGGGCGCGCGGCACGCGGGTGACTTGCTTCGACTCGACGATGCTGTCGACGGCGTCGATGTCGATGGCGCAGACCTCGTTGCCGAGTTCGAACTCGACGACGTGGGCGGCGGTCTCGACCGTCCGGTCGCCGCCCTCCAGAGTCATCATGGCTGTGAGAACAGACGACCACCGATAAAACCCTTTCGCGGCCGTTATCAGCGCGGAAAACCGGAGCCTACCGTCGCTTCGGGAAGACGAGCCCGTCGTTCTCGGAGACCGTCTCCACGAGGTCTCGAATCGAGTCGTCGGGACCGAGGTCGTGGGCTTCGAGGTACGCGACGAGCCGCGAGGTCGGGTAGCGCGCCTGCACGCTGGACTCCGAGAGCAGGATGCCGAGCGCCTCGTCGACCGGCGTCCCCGCTGCGACCTGCTGGGCGTACCAGACGAGCAGCCCGTCGAACGCCGCGCCGATGTCGTCGGTGGCGAGCTGCTGGTGGTTGATGGAGTCGCCGGACTTGGCGGCGATGCGGTAGGCGTACTCGCTGTCGTGTTCGTCGAGTTCGTCGCCGAGCCACCGCTTCACTTCCCGGCCCGATACCTCGCCGGCGTCGACCGGGCTGTTCGCGTCCGTCGCTCGCTCGGATGCTTCCGCCGACTCGTCGTCGGCTTCGGGCTGGTCGGATTCCTCGGCCGCGTCGCCGTCGCTGCCTTCGTCGCCGCTGTCGTCGGTCTCCGGGGGTTTCGGCGGCCCGTCGGGGCCGATGACGTACCGGTCCTCCCCGATGGCCGCGACCTCCTCGCGGGCCTCGATGTCGAGTTCGTCCGGGGAGAGGACGGTTTCGTCGGCGTCCGGGTCGCCGGATGGGGCCATACCTCAGGTTTAGCCGCGGGCGGTTTAAAATCTATCGCGGAGTGCAGCGCGACGACCCGCCTGAACGGCCACCTACCTTTTTCGCACGCCCAATCGAAGAATCGCGCATGTCGTGGTACGCGGTCGAGTCGCTGGACGAGGCGCTCGCCGAGACGCGGTCGCTGCTGGTGCCCGTCGACGTCGGTGTATGGGTCCGGCTGGCGGTCATCACGCTGCTCGCCGGATTGACGCCGCCGCAGACGCCGACGATCTCCGTCGACGTACCGCCGCAGGCCATCGTCGAGTACGGAGACGCGTTCACGCAGCCGCAGTTCGTCGCCGCCGCCCTCTCGCTGCTCGCGATAGCGGTCGTCGTCGTGCTCCTATTTGCCGTTATTGGCGCGGTCATGGAGTTCGTGCTCGTGGACGCCCTCCGGTCGCAGGAAGTCCGCGTCCTCGCGCCGTTCCGCCAGCGCCTCGGTTCCGGGCTGCGGCTGTTCGGCTTCCGCATCCTCGTCACCGTCGCCGTCCTTCTCGCCCTCGCTGCCGTCGTCGCACCCGTTATCCTCGCGGCGTCTGCAGAGACGCCGCTGCCACTGCTCGCGCTCGTCGTGACCGTCCCGCTGTTGTTCGTCGTCGCCCCCGTCGCGGCACTCGTCTCCGAATTCACGACGGCGTTCGTCGTGCCGCTGATGGCCGAACACGGCGACGGCGTCCTCGACGGTTGGCGACGCCTCTGGCCGACGTTGCGCGCGGAGTGGCGGGAGTTCGCGGTGTACGTCCTCGTGAAAATCGTCCTGCTACTCGGTGCCGGCGTCGTGTTCAGTCTCGCGGGGGCCATCGTCGCGGTGCCCGTCGGCATCGCGGTGTTCGGTGCCACGCTCACGCCGGTCGCACTCGTCGCCGTCGCTATCGCTGCACTAGTCGGGGTCGTCCTGCTCGCTGCGGTCAGCGTCCCCGTCGTCACCGCGCTGCGCTACCACTCGCTGTGCACGCTTGCAGCGTCGGAGGCGGAGTTCACGCTCCGGTAAGCGCGCCCAACAACTCGATGGCGAGTTCCTTGTCGAGGGGGTCGTTGGCGTTCCCGCACTGCGGGGACTGCACGCACGCCGGACAGCCGTCCGCGCAGTCACACGATTCGAGCATGGCGAGCGTGCGCTCGGCGAGTTCGGCGACGGAGTCGAAGCCCGCGCGCGCCAGCCCGACGCCGCCCGGGTAGCCGTCGTAGATGAAGATGGTCGGCCGGCCCGTGTGCGGGTGGACGGGCGTCGAGAGCCCGCCGACGTCGCCGCGGTCGCAGAGCAACTCCGTGGGGAACATCGAAATCATCGCGTGCTCGGCGGCGTGAATCGCGCCCGGGAGGTCGCCCGCCGCGCGCAGTTCGGCCTCGACGTCCGACGGCACCGTGTAGTAGAGCGCGCGCGTCTCCAGCGTCTGCTGGGGGAGGTCGAGGCTCACGGTCGCCTCCGACTCGCCGCGCTTGGCGTTCCGGCGCTCGTAGCCGGTCACCTGCTCGGTGAGCGTGACGTCCGCGAACCGCACCGGGACGTCGTCACGGGCGAACGGCGCGCGCTCCTCGCGGTCCTCGCGGACCTCCACGTCCTTGTCCGTGAGGACGCGCGTGTAGTGGTCGGCGTACGTCGGCTGGAGGTCCGCCACGTCGTTGGCGAGGTCGAGGTCCACGACCTCGTAGCGCTGGCCCTGGTGGTGGTAGATTGCGCCGGGGTGGGCGTCCCGGAGCGCGTCCGAGAACTCCATCGTCGCGACAGTATCACCTGAAGGGTCGAGCAATCGGATTTCGCGGTCGTCGATGGAGCGCAGGCTCATCTCGTGCTGGGGGCTGCCGTCGCCGGCGTACGTCCAGCGGGTGCCGGAGTCGGTCTCGCGGCGTTCGAGCACGCCCCGGCTTTCGAGTGTTCGGACGCGCTCGGCAAACTGCGGGAAGTACTGGTCGTCCGCGGGCGACAGCCAGTTCTCGCGCGCCGCGGACGCGAGGTGCGGGTCCAACAGGTGCTCGTTCGCGGGGTCGACGATGGCGTCCTCGGGGTTCCCGTCGAACAGCTCCTCGGGGTGATTCATCACGTACTGGTCGAGTTGGTCCTCGCCCGCGACGAGCGCGACGGCGGCGGGGTCCATGCCGCGGCCGGCGCGGCCCGCGCGCTGGAACGTGTTCATCCGCGTGCCCGGGTAGCCGTCGAGGAGGACGGCGTCGAGGCCGCCGACGTCCACCCCGAGTTCGAGCGCACTCGTACTCCAGACGCCGCGCAGGCTGCCGTCGTGGAGGCCGGCTTCGAGGCTGCGCCGGCGGTCGTCCGTCAGGGCTGCCTGGTACGCCGCAATCTCGCTGGCGAGGTCGTGCTCGCCGCGGTCGCGGAGGTCGTCGGCGGTGCCGGTGGCGTTGCGCTCCGCGCCCTGCCGGGAGCGCGTGAATGCCAGCGTCTGGTGGCCGCGCATCACGAGATCGGCCATCAGATTCCGCGTCTCGACGTGCGAGGAGCGCCGCCGGCCTTCGCCGCCGGCTTCCTCTGGCGGATTCCACAGCAGCCAGTGCTGCGGCCCGCGCTCGCTCGTATCTTGCTCGACGAGCGCGAACCCGGACTCGGGTTTGCCCGTCACGCGCGCCGCGTGCTCGACCGGGTTGCCGATGGTCGCCGAACAACAGACGAAGTCGGGGGAGCCTTCGGTCAGGTGGCTCCCGTCGGAGCCACCACCGCTGTCGAATCGTTTGCAGACTCGCCGCAGCCGGCGCAGCACGTGGGAGACGTGGCCGCCGAAGACGCCGCGGTACTCGTGGACCTCGTCGAGCACCACGGTCTCCAGTCCCGAGAAGAACCACTCCCAGAGCCGGTGGCCGTGGGGCAACAGCGCGTAGTGTAGCATCTCGGGGTTCGTCAGCAGGACGGTCGGCCGGCGGTCCCGCACGGCCTGTTTCTCCGAGCGGGAGAGTCGACCCGTGTACGTATCGACCTGCACGCGGCTCCCGAACCCGAGGTCGCTCGCGAGCTCGGTCAAGGTCTCCTTCTGGTCGGCGACGAGCGCGTTCTGCGGCGCGACGTACAGCGTGCGGCCGCCGTGGTCCATCGCGCGCTCGAACGCCGGCACCGTGTACGCGAGACTCTTCCCGCTCGCGGTCGGCGTCGCGACCACCACGTCGTCGCCGGCCCGCACAGCGTCGGTGGCGTCGGCCTGGTGCTCGTAGAGCGCGTCGATGCCGCGGTCCGCGAGCGCAGACTCGAGGCGGGATTCGAGGTCGACGCCCCGCGTGCTCGCGTCGCGGCCGGGGAGCGTGCGCTCGTCGACGAGTTGGCCGTCGTAGTGCGGGCGGTCCCGGAGCCAGTCGGCGAGGTCGTCCACGCTCGTGAGTCGGGGCTGGTCGGCCTAACGGTTTCCGGTGGTGGCACTCGCGTCGGCCGGCTGCGCCGGAGCGATAACTACTTTCCCACCGCGGGACCGAGACGGGGACATGTTCCCGCGGCTGGAGTACCTCGAGTGGATTTCCGGACGACCCGAGGTCGCGCTGTACGACCTCGCGTCCAGCGACCTGCGCGGCGACCGCGGCCACGAACCCGAGGCCGTGCCCAAGCCGCTGGAGGGTCTCGACGACCCACCGAGGGGCGCGACGCTGGAGACCCAGATTGCCGGCGAGTACGGCGTCGAACCCGAACAAGTGCTGGTGACGCCGGGCGCGACGATGGCGAACGTCGTCGCCGCCGCGACCGCGCTCCACCTCGGCCCCGACGAGGAACCCGAGGAGAAACAGCGCGTGCTCGTCGAGAAACCGAGCTACGAGCCGCTCGTGAAGACGCCCGGGGCGCTCGGCGCGGAGGTCGACCGGTTCCTGCGCGGCGACGTCTACCGGCTCGACGTCGAGCGCGCGGCGAACGCGCTCACGGAGTGGACGCAACTCGTCACGGTGACGAACCGCCACAACCCCAGCGGCTCGATGGCGGAGCGCGAGACGCTCTCGGACCTCGCGGACGTCGCCAGCGACGCCGGCGCGCGCCTGCTCGTGGACGAAGTGTACGCTCCCTACGTCACCGAGGCCCGAGATGGTCCGTTCGGCGGGCCGACCGTGGTCGGGCTCGACGGCACCGTCGTCACGAGTTCGCTGACGAAGTTCTTCGGGCTCGACGACCTCCGCATCGGGTGGCTGGTCGCGGACCGCGAGTTCGTCGAGCGCGCGCGCTCGGTGTCGAAGCACTTCCTCGGCGTCGCGGACACGAGCCGGGCGCTCGGTCGGCGCGCGCTCCACAACGAGGACCACCTCGCGGAGCGCTCGCGGACGCTGCTCGCGGAGAACACCGAACTGTTCGAGGCGTTTCTCGCCGAGCGCGACGACGTCGAGGGGTTCCTCGCGGAGGGATCGACGTTCGCGTTCCTCGACCCCGACAACGTCGACGGCGACGAACTCGCGGCCGCCGCGTGGGAGGAGGGCGTGCTCGTCGTCCCCGGTCGATTCTTCGGGGAGGAAGAACGCGTCCGCGTGAGCCTCGGACGCAACCCCAGCGAGGTCGCGCCCGCACTCGACGCGCTCGGCGCAGTCCTCGACCGGTTCCAGTAGCCGCGTCGGACGCCCGTGGGACGCGAGCCTCGAACACTTATGGGGCACCGCGACAATCACCACGACATGGACTCCGAAGCAGACGAAATCACCTCGCTGGTCGGCCGCGAGGTGTACTCGAACAACGGCGTCTTCGTCGGGGAAGTCGAAGACGTCCGCCTGGACCTCGACACGGAAGTGGTGAACGGCCTCGCGCTCAGCGAACTCAACCCCGCGCTGTTCGCGGACACCGAGACCGGGAAGAAGGGCGTCATCATCCCGTACCGCTGGGTGCGCGCGGTCGGCGACGTCGTGCTCATCAACGACGTCGTCGAGCGCTACGAGAGCCCCGACGAGGACGCCGAACTCGCGGTCTAACTCCCTTTCTGCGGTCTTCGTCGCCGTCCCCGGGTGACACTCCGGAGTCGAATCGTGTAAGGCGTCGCACCCGCTCGGCGGAGACATGGAAGTCGTCGGCCGGCTGCTCGCCCTGCTCGTTTTGCTGCTCGTAGGGACGGGGATGCGGGTCGCCGGCGTGCTCGACGATGCCCGCACGGAGCGGCTCAACGACCTCGCCTACTTCGTCGCGTTGCCCGCGCTCGTGTTCGTGTCCACGTACGACCGCGACGTCGCCGAACTCGTCTCCCCCGCGCTGTTCGGCGGCCTGCTGTTCGTGCTGCTCGTCACCGCGGCGACCGCGTGGGTCGTCCACCGGAACCGCGCCGAGCGTCGCCGCCGGAGCGTCGCCGTCACGCAGTCGTACCACTCGAACCTGGGGTACCTCGGGCTGCCGCTGGTTGCCGCGACGTTCAGCGACGACGTGACCGCCGTCGCGAGCGTCGTGCTCGGCGTCGGTTCGCTCGTCCAGGTGCCGCTGACGGTGTTCGTGCTCACGACCGTCAGCGAGGCCGACGCCTCCGTCCGCGCGGAGTTGGCGAAGCTCGCGAAGAACCCCGTGCTGCTCGCGTTGGTCGCCGGCCTGGTCGTCGGGTCGGTCGGGCTCACGGTGCCCGTGACGGCGACCGCGGGACTGGACTCGCTGGGGACGCTCGCGCTCCCCATCGCGTTGCTGTGCGTCGGCGCATCCCTGGAGGTCGACCTGCCGAACGTCGACGTCGGGGCGACGGGCTCCGTCGTCGCGCTCAAAATCGTGCTGATGCCTGCGATAGCGTGGGCGACGTTCTCGCTGCTGGGCGTGGACACCGCGACGTTCACCGCCGCTGTTGTGATGCTCAGCTCGCCGACCGCGGTGTCGACGTACGTGTTCGCCAACGAACTCGGCGGCGACGAAGCGTTCGCGTCCCTGAACGTCTTCCTCACCACGCTGGTCTCGGTCGGGACGCTGTTCGTCCTCATCAGCGCCCTCAGGTGAACTACGATCGAAGGGCTAGAGAAGATACAGGAGAAACCGCGTATGACTTCCCCGCACGTCGTCTACGACCACCGAACCGTCACATTCTACGACGACTACGTGTCTCTCGCCATTACAGACGGTCGGGTCGAAGCCGACTACGTGCTACCCGACAGAGATCGTGAGACGCCCCATGCGGAATACTTGTTCTCCGACGAGTACGAAACCACGGGGGCAGAGCTACATCGAAAGCACGACGAGTGGCAACTTCACGTTCACTGTAAGAAGGAAAGAGAGTCGGACACGCCGGGACAGCCAACACCTGAGAACGGAACGGTTCTCGGGGTTGACCTCGGCGTGAACAACCTCGCTGTCGCCAGTACGGGCACGTTCTGGACGGGCGCGGAGTTCGACCACTGGCGGCGCGAATACGAAAATCGGCGTGGCGACCTACAAGGGTGCGGGACGCGGTGGGCACACGAGAATATCCAGGCAGTCGGTCGGAAAGAAAAAGGCCGATTCAAGCAGACGCTTCACCGTATCAGAAACGAACTGATTGCAGAAGCCCGTGAAAACGGGTGTTCGGTGATTGCGTTCGAGGACTTAACCGATATCCGCGAGCGGACCGGGGCGTCGTGGGGGCACAAGTGGGCGTTCAACCGCCTCTACGAATATGTCGAATACAAGGCCGCAGAGTACGGTATCACAGTGGAGCAGGTTACCCCGGAAAACACGTCGCGGCGGTGTTCACACTGTGGGTTCACCCACCCGGACAACCGCGACGGCGAAGCGTTCGAGTGCTTGAAGTGCGGGTACGATAGCCACGCCGACTACAACGCGGCCAAGAATATCGGTTTGCGGTATCTTCGTCGCAACCAAACCGGGGGCGACGAAGGCGCACCCTTGGGCGTGCGCTTGAACAGCGGGACGCTGAACGTGAACGGTGACTATGAATCACCTGCCGAGGTTTCGGCTAGAACGGGAGTTCATGCTGAATCCCACCCGTTTACGGGTGGCTAGCTCAACTGCCGTTCGAGCCGCTGGAACTCTCGGACTCGACGCCCATCGCGTCGAAGAGCTTCTGCGTGACGGCTTCCTCGGTCAGCGACAGCAGGGTCTCGCGGTTCTCCTCGGTGGCTTCGATACCCGTGAAGATGCCGAGCGGGATTTCGGCGGACGCCTGCGTGGAGTGGCCGGCGGCCTCGCCGATGTTTTCGAAGGCGTCGCCGAGCACGCGGCCGATGTTCAGCCGGATGTCCTTCGAGCGCGCGGCCAGGTAGATGGTGTCCTCGACGATGCCGAACACCGCGGTCGTCGTGATGCCTTCGAGGTTCAGCAGTTGGGAGGCGGCCTGCGAGAGCGCGTCCCGGTCGCTGATGAACCCCGCGTTCGAGACGAGGTGGCTGCCCTGGACTTCGCGGTTGGCGATGGCTTCCGCGAGCACGTCCAGCGTCTCCGGGCTCATGTTCGGCGACTCCACCTGTTCGAGGGTGTCGTGGTCCGCGAACGGGTAGAGGTACGCCGCCGCGGTGAGGTCCGCGGGCGTCGTGTCCCGGCGGAAATCCAGCGTTTCGGCGCGAATCCCGTACAGGAGCGCGGTTGCGACCTCCTGGCTCACGGAGAGGTCGAACTCCTGGATGTACTTCGTGAGAATCGTCGAGGTCGCGGAGACGTTCGGGCGCACGTCCGCGAACTCCGCGTCGAACTCCTCGTCGACCTCGTAGTGGTCGAGGAAGATGTCGACCTCGCGTTCGAGCGACACCTCGCCGGCCTTCGCCGGGTCGACGAGCGCGACCGTGTCGTAGTCGTCGATGGCGACGTCCTCGTACGGCGTCAACTCGATGTCGAGGAGGTTGACGAACGCGCGGTTCTCCTGGTGGCCGATGTCCCCGAAGTAGAGGATGTCCGCTGCCACGCCGAGGTGGTCCGCGATGGCCTTCAGCGCGGCCGCTGCGGCGATGGAGTCCGGGTCGGGGTTGTCGTGCGTGACGATGGCCAGCCGGTTCTCGGTGCCTCCGATGACCTCCGCGAGCTGGCGGGCCTTGTACTCCAGTTCGCCGGATTCAAGCGCGCGCAGCGCCGCGTCCGCGATGACGGAGGAGGGGTTGATGACGACGTCCGCGCCCAGCTCCGTGAGCTCGTCGCTGGTCACGGGGTCGCTGGCGCGCACGACGACGAACTGCTCGTCGTCGCGCTCGCGGATGTTCGCGACCGCGGCTTCGTTCGCTTCGACGTCAGAGGCCATGATGAGGACGACGTCACGGTCCGAGACCAGTCCCGCGACCTCCTCGTCGCGGATGTCCGCGACCTGCGCGTTCAAGTCCTGGTCGCGCAGCGCCTCCACGCGGGCCTCGTCGCGGTCCACGATGAGGACGTCCTTGCCTCGTTCGACCAACTCCTCGGCGACGGCGTGGCCGACGCTCCCGCAGCCAAGAATGGCGTACGTGGACATCGAGGAGATGGTTGCCCGGCTGCTCATGATGTCCACGGATAGCGGAGGCCGTCACTTAACCTTCCCGACCTGTCGCCAGCCAACCGCCGATTCCGGCCGCGGAGTGGCTCACTACCGCGTTTTCGGACGCCAGTTTCGTGGAGGCGGCCGGGGCTCGCTGGCGGCCGAATCCGGGTGCCGTCGCGGGACTCTCGTCTCGAATCAGAACGTATTTGAGTCGCAGCGTCGAACGATGGGATGCGTTGGGCCGGTAGCTCAGTTTGGCAGAGCGACGGACTCTTAATCCGTCGGTCGCGTGTTCAAATCGCGCCCGGCCCGCTACTCTACTACGACGACCGTGAGCGGCTGTCATGTCGCTCGCATCGTCTCTCGCGTGTCGCAGGCAAGCGATTTGAACGAGACGAGTCGCAGCCCGCACAGTGAGCGGAGCGAACGAGCAGGAACGTCTCGGCGTAGTTCACCATCGCGCCCGGCCCGCTACTCTACTACGACGACCGCGAGCTACGGCCGTGTCACTCGCGTCGTTCTTCGCTTCTGCCAGTCACCCCATTCTAGTGACCTAACTGTGGTTGTGTCGGTGGTCCAGAGTGTATTGTCCAGAGTTAACATACCTGCCAGACGACGCACTCTACCGTTTCGGATAGCACTCCGTTAGCCGTCGCGGGGTTTTCACTGAGTCACTTACATCCTCCGTCTCTGCCGACCGTTTGTTTATTTCAAATGTCGAAATAGATAGAAACCCGAAATACCTATCATACATCTTAATATTTGTCGAAACGACTTAACGTCACCCCCTCCTCTGAAGAATAAGAACACGTTGCCGCTTATGGACCGAGAAACCCCACCAGTGGTCCTCGTCGTCGACGACGAGAAGGACCTCGCCGACCTGTTCACCGCGTGGCTCTCCGCCGACTACACCGTGCGGACCGCCTACAGCGGGCAATCGGCGCTCGATTCACTCGACGACTCAATCGACGTCGTCCTGCTGGACCGCCGCATGCCGGACCTCTCCGGGGACGCCGTGCTCGCGGAGGTCCGCGAGCGCGGCCTCGACTGCCGGGTGGCGATGGTGACCGCCGTCGACCCGGACTTCGACATCGTCGAGATGGGGTTCGACGCGTACCTCACGAAGCCCGTGACGAGCGACGACATCCACGACGTCGTGGAGACGCTACTGGCGCGCAAACACCACGACGCCGCGGTCCAGCGGTACTTCCAGTTGGTCACGAAGCGCGCCGCGCTGGAAGCCGAGTACGGCGACGGCGTCGTCAACGACCCGAAGTACGAGGCCCTGCAGGCCGAAATAGAATCGTTGGAGCGCGAGGTGGACGAACTCGCCAGCGAGTTCGACAGCGACGACTTCGAGGTCGAACTTCGCCGCATCGAGCAGGACGCCGGCGACGACGTCAGTGACGCCGACACCGACGGGGGGAGCGTCTGATTCTCGGTATCGAGGAACGCGTCTCGACGCCCTCGACGCGGTGCTGAAAGGCAGATTCGTTCCCGGGACTGCGTCCCTCGCGCGCGGCGGTGCGCGGCTCGAACTCCAGGGCCTGCTGGACGACGAACGTGACGGCGAACGCGAGTAGTTTTAAGCCCCTGTCGGGCGTCGTGGCGAACATGTACCGCGTGTTGGTACCGGTTGACGACGACGTAGACCGTGCGCTCGCGCAGGCTCGATACGTGGCAAACCTGCCCGACGCCGCCGAAAACGTCGAAGCTATCGTACTGTTCGTGTTCACTGGCGACAGCGAAGAGCTCCCCGAGGACGTCCAGCAGTTCAAGTCCGCGAGCCGCGTCCAGTCGGTGCGGCGCGCACAGGAGTTCCTCGAAGACGCGGGTATCGACGTTCAGGTTCGGGACGACTCCGGGGACACCACCGACGACATCATCGCAGACGCCGACGAGTACGACGTCGACGCCATCGTGCTCGGCGGGCGGAAGCGCTCGCCCGCGGGGAAGGCCATCTTCGGCAGCGTCACGCAGTCGGTCATCCTGAACGCCGACCGCCCGGTCGTCGTGACCGGCGAAGAAACCTGAATGCGGCCTGTTATCGCGAGAATCGCATTACCGTAACGCATTTTTCGGCCGTCGCGTCCCCCAGACATGGCGTTCGAAACGTACGAATGCCAGGCGTGTGGCGACGAGTTCAAGGCGTTCGAGGACTCGAAGGCAGCCGCCAACGGGTACTGCAGTCCGCGCTGCGAAGTCGACGGAAAAGGACGCTGAGCGGCCAGCGCGGCGCTGGCTACGTCACTCGTTCTGCGGGCTGTAGTTGGGCGCTTCGTCCGTAATCATCACGTCGTGGGGGTGGCCCTCGGTCTGGCCCGCGGCGGAGACGCGGACGAACTCCGCTTCGGTCTTGAACTGCGGGATGGTCGCGGCGCCGACGTAGCCCATGCCGGACTGGATGCCGCCGACGAGCTGGTGGAGTTCTTGCGAGAGCGGGCCCTTGTAGGGGGTCGCGGCCTCGACGCCCTCGGGGACGAACTCCTCGTCCTCGTCTTCCTCCTTGAGGTAGCGGTCACCGCCGCCGGACTGCATCGCACCGACCGAGCCCATGCCGCGGTACTGCTTGTACTTCTTGCCGTTCATCGTGATGACCCGACCCGGGGCTTCGTCGGTGCCCGCGAAGTACGAGCCGAGCATGACGGCGTCGGCACCCGCGGCGATTGCCTTCGCGGCGTCGCCGGAGTACCGGATGCCGCCGTCCGCGATAACAGGGACACCCTCAGGGTGGGCGACGTCGGCGACTTCGGAGACGGCCGTAATCTGGGGCATGCCGGCACCCGTGACGACGCGCGTGGTGCAGATGGAACCCGGGCCGATGCCGACCTTGATGCCGTCCGCGAAGTCGACGATTTCCGCGGCGGCCTCGCTGGTGCCGACGTTCCCGACGACGACGTCGGCCTCGACGGTCTCACCGATTTCGCGCGCGGACTCGATGACGTTCTTGTTGTGGGCGTGCGCGCAGTCGATGAACAGGACGTCGGCACCGGCGTCGTCGGCGGCGGTCGCGCGGTCCTCCTCGAAAGGACCGACGGCGACGCCGACGCACAGGTGGCCGTCCTCGTCCCGGGCGGCGTCCTCGTGCTCGCGGCGTTCGAGGATGCCCTGCATCGTGACGAGGCCGACGAGGCGGTCCTCGTCGTCCACGAGCGGGACGCGCTCGATTTTGTGCTCGTACATGAGTTCGAGGGCGTCGCGGGCGTCGACGTCCTCGCTGGCGGTGATGACCTCGTCGGTCATCGCCTCGCGGACCGTATCGGACTCGCCGACTTCGAGATACGGGCGGATGTCCGTCCCGGAAATGATGCCGAGCACGCGGTCGTCGTCGTCGACCACGGGCGCGCCGGAGACGCCCTCGTGGCTCATCATGCGGTCGACCTCGCTGACGGTCTGCTCGGGCGTCGCGGTGACGACGTTCTCGCGGTCGATGACGAGTTCGTCGGCGCGCTTCACGCGCTCGACTTCGGCGGCGGTGTCCTCGACGTCCATGTTTTGGTGGAGGACACCGAGCCCGCCCTCGCGGGCCATCGCGATGGCGAGGTCGGACCCCGTGACGGTGTCCATCGCCGCGGAGAGAATCGGCGTGTTCAGGGAGACGTTCGTCGAGACTTGCGTGCTGACGTCGGCGTCGTCGGGTTCGACGCGGCTCTCCGCGGGGCGGAGGAGCACGTCGTCGAAGGTCAACGCCTCTGGGACGCGGAGTTTCTCGGAGAATCGGCCGTCCGTCGAAGGGTCGTGCGCCATGTAAACCGTCGCGTCGCCGGTGGCAAAAACGTTCCGAGATTGGTCGAACGTGCGTGAACCACTCCCGTGGCTACCCCAGTCCCAGCACGTCCATGTATCGCCGCCACAGTATCCCACGAACGAACAGCGAACGATGGTTCGGCCGACGAACGTCATAATATACGCGCGTATACCGTCGTATCCCCGACTATCGTTCACTTGTCCCGACGAACAGTAGTTCGGTACTTAAAGACAGGTTTTGGTCCTCCATCCTATGTGGCCGCCTCTCACGCAATCTTTATGCGTACGACCCTAATGGTTGTACATATGGACTCCATCAGTCCCGAGGTAGTGCGTACCGCCGGCAACCACACCGTCGACTCCGACGCACGCACATTTTTCGGCAAACTGATGGACACATTCTGGCTCGGAACGCCGGCACTCGCGCTCTCGACGCCGCGCGCGTCCCCGCATCGCCGGGCCAACCAAAGTTCGTGTAGGTCAGGCCGGTAGTTCATGAGTAGCTCACGCCACCCCGTCGCCCTCCGCCTAGAGCAACGCGTAGGCGGCGACACGCGGCTACTCGCTACCGTTATGCTGCTCCCGCTCGTGGACGGCATCTTCGCCGCCCTCGTGCTCGCGGGCGAACTCGACACGTACGTCGGCATCGCCCAGATCGGGCTGCTGGTCTTCGGCGGGAGCGCGACGCTCGCGGTCATCCTCGCGGAGATGGACGAGGACCCGCGCTCGCAAGCCATCACCGTCCTCGTCGTCGGCACGCCGCTGATACTCGTCGCCGCCGCCGAAGCAGCGCTCGCGCCCACCATCGCGACCATCGTCGACATCCCGACGTTCGAGCGCTTCGCCGCCATCGTCATCCTCGCCATCGCCGCGAAGACCGCCAGCTCCACCATCGGCGACTACCTGCCCTCCCCCAGCATCATCATCGGCCTCGGATTCGTCGCGAGCGTCCAGCCCGCAGGCGCTGAACTCGTGTTGAAATCCGACCCCGTGTTGATGCTGCGCGCCGCGGCCGCTGGCGGCGTCGCCGTCGGCTTCGCGCTCGCGGTCGTCGCGCTCCAGCCGTACCTCCGTCAGGTCGTCGACATCGACCGCTTCCGGTTCGGGAGCGCCGTCGCGCTCGGCACGCTCGCGCTCTCCGTGTTCGGGCTCGTGCCCTCGCAGTCCCCGCTGGTCGTCTTCGCCGTCGCCGGCCTGCTCGCGTTCGACCCCGAGGAAGCCGACATCGACACCCCGGACGTCCCGCCGACCGTCGACGACGGGCCCAACGGCGCCGCCGCACAGCCCGCGACGCCTGACGGCGGCAGCGACCCCGACGAGGGCGACGAAGCCGCCTACGGCTATCCCGGCGAGGACGGCGCGGAAGAACGCGCCCCCTGGCTGTAAGCCAGCGAGGAGAAGTCTTTAGCCGCCCGCGGCCGTCCCGCCGGTATGTCCGACAACCGCGTCGTCGAAGGCCGCATGGTCACCCCGAAGAAACTCGCGGAGCTCGTCGAAGGCGAGTCCGTGATGGACGCCGAACCCATCGAGGACGCCGACCGCGACTGCCCCGAGTGCGGCGGCGACGTCATCTCCGTCGGCTACATGCCGTCGGTGACGGAGTTCGTCACCGGCTACAAGTGCCAGGACTGCGAGTGGAGCGCCCGCGAGGACTAACGACTCCAGCGCACGTCCTCGACTTCGTCGCCGCTCGCGACGACGTGCCCGACCACTTCGCCGTCCCCGCAGTCCTGGACGTCGATTCGCTCGTAGGCCTCCGCGACGACCTCGCGGAGGTCCGCGTCCAGCGCTTCTGCTTCCTCGACGCCGAGTCGCATCTTCCCGCCGATTTCCCGTACTACGATGGGGTACTCGGTCATGCCTCGGCGTTCGCTCTCGGCCCGGAAAGGCCAATCGCTACGTGCGAACCTCGTAGTGCGCGACCGTCTCCTCGTAGCGCGCGAGCAGCGCCTCGGCACGGTCGGGAACGTGTGCAGTCTCGTAGTCCTCGCCCGTGTCGCGGCGCAACACCTCGAAACTCTCCAAGTCCGGGATCACCGCTCGGTCACGAACGTCTCGTACTCGTCGGCACCGGCGGGCTCGGTCCACCCACGCCACACACGTGCGATTACGCGCTCGAATACGGGCGGGTGGCCCTTGTCGGTGGTGAACTGAGACGCCGAATCGAAACGCACTTAGGACAAATCACCGTACGGAGGAATGCGAGGGGCTGTGGCCAAGCCAGGAATGGCGACTGACTCCAGAGGCCACGCGCCCGGGACGAAATTCCAGACTGGTATACCGAGCGGCCGACTGATCATCGGTCCGCGACGACGACCCTCTGGAGTTCCGAGGCGCACCGGAGATATCAGTCGATCGGGGGTTCAAATCCCTCCGGCCCCATTTTGCTTCCTTCGGTCGCAAATTGTACTGCACAGCCACGCTACTGCGACTTTAACCGGACTGGGGTTGAGCCGGTTTTCGGGATTTCATTTGATTTGAACCCCTGAACGACTGGTCCTCGACGTCTTACTGCGGTGGAATGGATTTCAACCTCTACCTGTAAAAGTGTTTAGCAGATATTGGGTTCTCGGGTCAAAGAGAAAGCGTACGCACGCGAAAAGATACGGATTTGAGCCACTGTAGTCAACGGGAAGGGTGTATCCGGTTAGAACATCAACGTTGCGCGCGGCTTCGCACCCAACGTTACCGGGTCAGAAATTTTCCTCCAAATTTGGGTACACCAATTGGGTGGTGGTAGTGCAGCCCTTCCAAACTCGATTTAATGATGGTATCCATATACAACTGGGGGAATATAATAGTCCAGATTATTATGTATAGGCGGTTCGGTTGTCTTGATTAGGTAGTTCTGTTGTTCGGTTGTTCGGTTGTCTCACATAGCGAACCCGCGAAGTCCTACATCATGGATGCTTCAGCCACGAAGAATCACTGTCTCGTACGTCTCGTACAATTACCTCGGTTGTCTTTGTTATCTCGGTTACCTGCACTACAATACAGTATACAGTACTGTTACAAGTAGTTGTGATACAGTACGAATAACTTCTGCTGTGTTGTTGTGCTGTGCTGTATTACTATACTGCTGTGCTGTGTTGTGGTGCTGGTATCATCGGGAACCCTCCGCCGGACTATTTCTCTCTACTATATCACAGTACGATGAAATAGTACGTTACAGTACGAGAAAACAGTACGTAGAATAGTATATGTAGTTCAACTAAATCCCTCAGATGTTAGATAGACTACAGTGCCATCACAGGAGGTTTTCACCAGTAGATGATGTTTCCCTCTCGGAACCCACCAAAACCGTCTGTGGTGCAACTCAGGCGTGTTAAATTACGCTCTGACATGGACAGGAGATTCTTATATCTGAATTGTCGTTGAATCCCAACTTGGCACCTAATTTTACTACCGAGCCGGGTCGGGTTCTCGATGTTGAACTTTGAGTGATTGCGATACTTTGGATTGTGGGTTGTACATGCTACAAAGCGACTGGTTCGGTTGTATTAGTAAGGTAACCGCAGCGTCTACTTCACAGCAAGGCACGGAATTCAACTATGTCTATTATATTTATCTGATAGTATGGGGGAGATAAAACAGACAGAATTGTTATATTATTGGGGTTGGCGATGATATTTGCGGGTCAGCGGCTAATCATGGGTATTGGCATAATCACCGGCGGCGTTCTCGATGGTAACAGAATACATCAGATTCTATCAAGTAGTTCGTCCTTCTTTTTCTTGAATTCTGCCTCAGAAATATCGCCTTCATCTTTCAAGGATTTTAACCGCTCCAGTTGGTCAAGAGGACTTGCTTGGGTATTACCACTATCTTCCTGCCCCTGAGTCAATTCGTCGCGACGATGACGGACATACTCAATTGCTTTCCGGCAGTCCGCCTCATCTGATAGGCTTCCGGAGAGATGATATGTGCGACCGTGCGTTTGCAGAGATAACCGGCTTGTAGCCCCGCCCCCTCCAATATCTAAGTCAATTCCCGTTATCGAATCGTACGGAATATGCCGCTCATCAGTTCCATTTCCTTGCTGGATTATAACAAATACTCGTTCGTCGGTAATAACCGTTAGACACTGGTTGATTCCGACCGACATTTTCCGACTTCGGTTGTTTCCGAGTAGTGAAGTACTGTCACCCCCACCCTCAACGTCAATTGTATTACCTTTGATAATATGGTGGGGCTGTTCATCTTCATCAAGGAAGTCTAATACAGTGGACTGACCTGCGCCGGTTGCTTTCAGTACGCTTTCGGTTACCGTCCCACCATCAGCAGTTTGTACAAGATTGCCCACATATTCCTCATCATACTCATGGCCCCCAGTTGTCGAGTACTTTCGTATCTGAGAGAAGGTTGTTTCGTACTCACAGTTTCGGCAAACAACTTCTGATTTCAGAACACCGCCCTTGAGTTGGTCTTTGCCACATTTGGGGCAGGATTGCAGGTGGACAGAGGTGTTCTTGATTTTATCAAATAGGCCCATGATATCCCATTCACCCTACCACATAAATAGATGTTTGACATATTAAATAAGTTTAGTTATGTTGACAATACATATAATTCAGGTTAGACTGGTGGAGAGTCTATAATAAGTCTAAGAACTGTTCGCGCCCTTCTCGCTCTTGTTCTTTCGACCGTGCGTCATAGTGCTTGTTCAGTACCTCGACAGAGACATCAACGCGCTCCGCGAGTTTCTCTTTCGGCCATCCACGCTCGATATGATAGGTAATCGACCCACGACGAATTGGGTGGAGTGATTTTGACGATGGACACCCGAAGGCTTCTTTCTTCCTCGAAGCAGCGTCACAGCCATCTATATCCCGGTCGTGAGGACAGTCCCCAGTAACAACGCACGGGCGCGTGATAGCGGTGAAGTTCTTGTACGCCCGTTGCCTCTCAACACGCTGCGTCCCCGTGCAGAACAACGGCTTGCGGTCGTACTGGTCGGTTACATCAGGACGTTTCCCCTCGATGTAGTCAACGAGAACACCGTGGGTATCCTCGTTCAGAGTGACGTTGCGTTCGCCGCCGTTCCCGTTCTTCAACGGGGTTCCCTCAACCGTCCGGTTCTGGAAGCGCAAGATAGCCCCGTTTCCATCACTCACGACGTCCTCGACGTCAAGGGCAATTGCCCCACTAATTCGACAGCCCGTGTGCCACATCGTCTTGAACAGGGCGTGTCGCCGTGATGCGTATTCGTAGGTGCTGAGGTAGCGGAGGATTTGTTCGGCTTGGTTCAGGGGGATGCTTTCGTTACTAACAGCCTGTTCCTTCGTCACCTCGGGAATCTCCATACGGTCAGCCGTCCCACGTTCGACTAACTCCGCCTTCTCGCACCACCGAACGAACACCCGCAGCGTCTTCACGTTATTATGGAGGGTGATTTGCTTCACCTCACCCTTCCGCGTCTGCTTCCACGACTCGATTACGTAGCCGCCGACCTTCCCGATGGATTCAATCTCGTTTTCCTCGCAGAAGTCCGCGAAGTGGTCGGTAGGGTACTTGTACGTTCTGTACGTTGATTCCTTCACGTTACCGCGACGAGCGTTCAGGAATTCCCTGCGTGCTTTTCGGGGGCTGATTTCGTCAGCCGGATTTTCGAGGTCGGGTATCATTTTCATTCCGACCACAGCAAGTCCCAAGGACCGACGACAGGTAGGGGAGTCAGCCGCGCAACGAGATTCCATCCCCTCTGCTGCCATCGACGGAGCCGCCCGAATCGCAAGAGGGCGGCGGAGTCGGTGGGGGTTCAAATCCCTCCGGCCCCATACCATATATAAGTAAAGCGGCACCGATTGCCGCTTTCTTCACCGCACAGAACGCCACCAGCCACCCGGCCGTTCTCCGGGGGTGGTCTGCGTGAGCGCCCCAGCCGATTCTCACGACGACCGCGACGACAGAGCCATCTGTCGCTACTGCGGCGGCTTCATCGACTACGACGGGCAACTCTGCCCGGCTCTCCACCGGGGTGAGTGCCGCCCATGAACCGCTTCTGTGGGAACTGTGGCACGCGCCTCGAAGTCACGTCGACGCGCGGCGGCATCCCGCACCGCGTCTGTCCCGACTGTGGTGGCGGTCCATCGGGGGTGTTCGCAGGCCCATGAGCGACCTCGACCCCATCGAGGCCGCGCTCTCGCCCGCCCAACTCGAAGCCTGGAAAGCCTGCCGCGCGCCCGGTGAAATGCCCGTGAGCAGGTTCGCTGACGAGACCGAACGCTCGAAAGGCACCGTCGGCAACCACCTCAGCCGCGCCGAAGACAACCTCGCCGACGCCGCCGACGAGTTCGCCGACGCCGCCACACCCGTCGACTTCAAGACCGAGTGCCAGCGCCGCTCGACCAGCTGGAAGCGCGCCGCGCCGATGGCCGACGACACCGAGATTCGCAAACTCAACAGCTACGCGTGGGCCGTCCGCCTCCCCGACGGACAGACCCACGTCACCGCCCTGCTCCGCCGCGAGGACTACTTCGCCGGCTGGTGCGACTGCAAGGGCTTCACGTACAACGGCGGCCCCTGCGCGCACCTCTGCACGCTCCGCCAAGCCGCCTTCGTCCACGTCGAGAGCGACGACGGCGACCGCGTTCGCATCCCCGAACAGCCACCAAAGACGCCAGCCACCGACGGCGGCCAGCCCGTCGAGCCCGCCGCCGGCCACGACGGCCGCGAGTTCGGCCGCCCCGAATCCCAGCTATGAGCCCCTACAGCACCTACAACGACGACGAACAGACGGAACAGCAGCCGGCCTCACGCGCGGACCCGCGAGAGCGCGTGAGTCTCGCTGGCATCCCCACAGGGGTGTCCTACATACTGCAACCGCAGTCCCGGAACCGCTCGCCGTGTGGGGATTCTGGCGCGTATGACACGACCGGCGTGCGTCATGCGGAGGTGGCCTGACGATGGGCCGGATGGAGAGCGACGAGTCCAACACCAAGCGCGTCACCGTCCGCGTTCCCGAGCAGCTCGTCGAGGAGTACGACGAGGCGCTTGACGAGCAAGATACGAACCGTAGCGAGGACATCCGCCAGCACATGCGGCGCACGGTCTCGAAACCGACGACGGACGGCGGTCTCGTGCCTCCACAGGACGATGACACGCTCGCTGCAGCCTACACAGAACTCCGGCGACTGACTACTGATGGACGCTCACTCCCGCTTACAGAGGCCCGCAGTGTGCTAGCTTCGAAACTTAATATCCCAAAAGAGAGTGTACCTCGGCGTGTTCTGAAGCCGCTCAACGAACGAGGGTATCTCAAAAGAACTGGCGACCCTGTGAATCAGCCACATATTAGCGTCCGATAAAAGTCTGCTATTCGGTAGATTCTATCGGGTCTCCGCGCCAATTCGTTGGATATCGTTTTTCTAGCAACTCCAGGAATTTCTCAACGTCCAAACCCGCTTTGTCCGCTTGCTCCTGTATGAAGTCGTTTGTAGGCTTTCGATACCCTCCACGGATGTTGCTAGACTCATCCAGAGCTTCATCAACAACCGCGTTATCGAACCCACTGACAGAATCGCTCAATAGATCTAGTTCATCCTCGAAGTCGCTGATACTCTCCTGTATCTCCTTCTTTCTGGCTCGTAAGTTGTCTAATTCTCGTTCTGTCCGGCGTCGCCGGACTGCACTAGCGGTTCTTGTCGCTTCCTCCTCTCCCTTAAAATAGGCTGTTAGTAGCTCTTCGATCAGGTCGTGGACGGACTCGTCGTATTCCGCTAATTCCTCTTCAAGATCAATCTCTGCCATTCAGAGGACAGTCTCCTTCTAATATAGTTATATTAACGGATTCCAGAATCAGACTTCAACCGTTGCCTGAGCTTGCTGGCAGAACGCGGGTTTCTCCATGTACGCCGGGAAGTCGTGAACGTCCGTTCGAACGACCTGCCACGCGCCCTGGTCGAAGCGCTCGACGCGCATCATCGTATCCGCGATTTCCAGGGATTCGCCGCCTTTCCCGCCCGTTACAACTTCTTCGTCGCGTAGTTCATCGAGCGGCAGGGACACGCCCGCCGACGTACCGCCGATGGACACCAACTGATTCATCGCCATGACTACAGCAATACCCTCGCACAGTAGCCCGTTAAGGCTTACTGAGACTTTAGTCCGACTCAAGTAATCCACGCCGCTTTGCGCCTCTCGCGCCTGTATCTGCGGCGAGGTGAACCGTGTCTATCGAGGTTGAGTTCGGGAGTATGGAGACCGCCGACGAGTACCGGCGCGAACACGACGAATGGGTGTGTCCAATCGACGACGACGCGCGCCGGAAAACCGTCGCGTTCGTCTCGGATACGCCCGACTGGCTGCTCGACCGCGCGCAAGTCGAGGCCGCCAGCAGCCGCGACGAACGCACCGCCGACGGCGGCCAGGTCGAGCTGACCGACAGCGAGAAAGACCGCCTCGGGCCGTTCACCGGCTCGAACAACTACCGGAAGGCCGCGGCCGTGAAGGGCGTGATGCTCGACGCGGGCGTCGACGACTGGACGAGCTACTACGACGAGACGCTGACCGTCGACGAGCACCGCGACCTCGCCGACCGCGCCGCCCGCGAGGGAGGCGGCGGCCGCCGCCTCGATGCCGAGGACAGCACCGACGAACGCCTCAGTCGGGCTGAATCGGCGATGGGCGAGGAGTGCGACCACGCTCGCGACCACTGCGAGCACGGCGACCCTGACGCCTGCGAGTTCCTGGGCGAAGCGTGCGGCTACGACGACGAGGAAGTAGCCGCGATTCTCGACGAGGACGACGACGAAACCGAGCAGGAAATCGAGGGCGACGCGGCAGGCGCCCTCGGTCGGGCGTGGCAGGGGTACAAGGCCGCCATCGTGCGGCTCGCGCAGGAGATCGACGACGCCCTGGAGGCGAAGCGGAACGCCGAGCAGGCGGCCGCGGCCATCAACGCGATTCGCGCCGACCACGGCCAGGAACCAATCGAACTGGAACGACTCGAAGAGCTAAGCGACCGGCTCGCGGTCGAGGGGGAGCGCGCCCACGACGCCGAGGGCTACACCGAGCAACAGGAGACAGCATGAGACTCGAAATCACCGGAACGACGGACGGAGGCAGGGAATGACGCTGAAGCCGCACTGGTGCCCGGTCGACGAGTGCGACTTCGGCGTCGACGCGGAGCGCTCGCTCGGCTCGGTGCGCTCACACATCAACGCCGAGACCAGCGAGGGCCACGACTGGAACGCCCTCAAAGAGGAGGTACACAACCAAGAGCAGCGAGAAGGCGCCGAAGAGCAGCCCGAAGCAGGCGAAACCTCGCCTTCAGAGCAGGGCGAAACGCCCCCAGAAAGCGCTGCTACCGACGGCTCCGACGACGAAGAGGCAGAACCGGACGGAGAGCAGTCTGAAGGCACCGAATCCTCGCCTTCAGAGCAGGACGAAAACGGCTCTGACATGGCTACACAGGAAGAGTACGAGCAACAGCACTCGGAGAGCAGCGACGAAGGCGGCGACGAAGGCGAGTCGTCGGGCGATTCGCCTAGCGACGGCGAGCAATCGCCTACAGGCGACGAGAGCAGCGGCGAGAGCGGGGGTGTGCCCGCGCCGAGCACCCAGACTGTGCTGCTCGTCGTCGGCGCGGTCGCGGTCACCGCGGCCATCTACTGGTTCGTGCTCCGCGACGACGACAGCGCGCCATCCGGCAGTACGGCCAGCGTCGAGGCCGCCGACAGCGACGAAGAGAGCAGCGAGACCGAGCAGGAAGAGACGGAGGAACTCTGGGATGAGTGAAGCAGAGGTAGAAGGCGCGGAAGAGCAGACCGAAGCAAGCGAAACCGGCGAGAACGGCAGCGGCGAGCAGCCCGATATCGACCCCGACGAGCAAGCGGACATGGACGGACTCGCCGACCTCGCCGAGCAGGTCGAGGAAGAGGCCGGCGCCGACGTCGACGACGACCAGGAGGACACCGACGCCGACAACGAGGGCGCCGAGGAAGAGGCCAGCGCGCCAGCCGCGCCCGGCGGCTCGACGACCAACTGGGGCGACCTCTACGTCGGCACCGTCACCACCGGCCTGAACGCCGTCATCGACGAGTACGGCCACGACGACGCCGACCACATCAGCGAAGACCTCGCCCGCGACCTCCACCTCGACGAGTACGTAGACGACTGGATGGCCGAACAGGGCAAAGCCGAGATGGACCCCGCCCAGGGGATGCTCATCGCGACCGTCGCGCTCGCCATGACTGTTCTCGTCAGCCGTACCGACCTTCCGAGTAAGGCACTCAGCAAAGCGAAACCCGACGATTAAGATGTTTGGAAATATTGGCGATGAACTCACGAAGCAGACCGGCGCACAGATGTTTAACCGCTTCAAGCCGCAGATGCAGGCGCTCTCGCAGGTGGTCGCCCAGCGCGAGCGCGCCCAACTCGAACACGCGCAGCGACTCGCCGACGCCTCCAACGCCGACGTGAGCGTTGACGAACTCCCGGACATCGAGGCGCGCGCCGCGCAGCTCGAAACGATGGCCGAACGCGCCAGTCAAGCCGACCTCGTCGGCTGGTACTTCGAAGAGTTCGCGCCCGATCACCTCGACAACCCCGAGAAAGCAGTCGCGTACGCCGGCCTGAACGACGACGAGTGGCAGAACCAGAAAGAGGCATGGGCGAAGAACTACCGCAGCACATCGCCTGAAGCCGAGGCCTACAGCGACGAGGACCTCGCCGGCCTCCACGTCGAGAACACCTTCGGCGTTCCCCTCGAAGAGTTCGAGGCCAACGTCGTCGACTTCCGCCCATCGGAGGCGATTCAGGACGTACTGACGACGAACCTGCGGACGGTCGAGGCCGTGATGGCCACCGTCGCGGAGGACATGGAGGGCGAGGCATGACGCCGTCTCTTCAGAACGCGGCACGCGGCGGGCTCGCAGCAGCGAAGCTGATGGGGCTCGTCGTGGTCTGCGCCGTTATCGCCGTCCTCGTCGCCTCGCCCATCATCCTCGCAGTTGCGTGGTACATCGGGTTCCTCTCCTTCGAGGCCGCCGCAATCGGGCTACTACTCATCATCGCCTACGGTTCAACGGGGGTTTCGGCATGACGTACACCGACGTCAACATCGACGGACTCGCCGACGAAGTGGCGTACGCGGTCGCGGTGTTCCTGACGCTGATGGCCGTCTGGGAGGTCATCCAGTCGGTCACGTCGAGCAGCGAGCCCGCACCGCGAACCGAGCAGTCGGTGACACTCGGCGAGGACGCCCTCCGCCGCCTCGAAGACGGCGAACCCGTCACTATTCCACGGTGGCACGGCGGCGACCTCGAACTCACCGGCGCCCAGGTCATCGACGTCGAGCCCGTCGACGAACAGGAGGACTGAGCCGTGAACGGGCTGCTTGCGGCGAAATCCGGCTGGGGGAAGTCGTGGTACACCCAGGCGTGGACAGAGGCGAACGTCGACGAGTACGACCGCCTGGTAGTGCTCGACTTCAAGGACGAGTACCGCGGGTTGGTGAAGTCCGGCTACGCGAAGCATTTCATCGTCGGCCCCCGCGAAGCGGAGGCGTTCGGCGTCGAGGAGTGGATGCAGTTCCTCCAGCAGAACCCTCAGGTCGTCCTCTGTCGGCACGGACTCGACGAAGAGACGTGGCGCGAGGAGGTCGCCGACCCGGTCGCAAAGGCGAACCGCCGGCTCGCTGGCTCGTCGCTGACGGTCATCGACGAGGCGCACTTCGTCGCCCCGCAGCGCGGTAGCGTGCCGGACGGCGTGAAAGGGCTGGCGACGACCGGCCGCGGCGAGGACGCTAGCAGTCTGTGGGTCACGCAGCGACTCACGGAGATGGACGAGACCGTGCTCGCGCAGATGATGTTCACCATCCTCGGCGGGTTCACGTCCTCGGGCGACCTCGCGAAGGTCAAGAGCATCGTCGAGTACCCGAAGGACCTCCACAACCCCCAGGCGGGGAAGGTCTCGCACTCCCCGGAGGAACTCCAGCGCGTCGACGCGAGCGGCACGAAGGCGAAGGGTGGCTACGTGCCGGCCCTGGAGAAGTTCACCGACGACGATGGGAACACTGTCGGGAGCGAATGGATTTACGCCGACGAGAGCGGCGAAATGGAGCGGAAAGACACTCGCAACGTCTCGATGGAGAGCACCCACTTCGGCGCACAGGGAAAACAACTGAAATCCCCGGAGGGGGCCTGAAGATGGCGAAACCAAGCGAATCAATCACGCTCTACGGCGACAAGGCAGAGTTGTTCCGCGACATCAAGGAGGAGATGGCCGACCGCAAGGGATTCGAGCCAGGGAACTCCGAGGCGGTCGCCGAATTGATGGCCGACTGGCACCAAGAAAATCGGCGCTGACACCCAGCGGGCTCCCGCGCCTCCCGTCGCCTCCTCGCGCCTTCTCGCGCTATCTAAGCCGCATTCGTACAAACAGGCCGGGGCTCGGCTTAGTCGCATCATGGCAGCTACCGAAGACGCGATGGACGCGCTCGACGAACTCGCCGACCCCGAATTCTGGAGTCAGGCCGGCGCCGTATTCGGCGGCTTCGTCGCGCCCACCGTCGCCCGCAACCTCATCGAACCGAACACCAACTACGACATCCCCGACGAGACCTATGGCGCTCTCGTCGTCGCTGGCGCACAGTACTCGCCCGCCTACCAGCGCGAACTGATGCTCGGCGGCGGCCTCTACTCCGTCGACAAGCTCGCGGAGCGCTTCGACCTCAAGCAGCACATCACGGAGGTCGGTAACTGATGTCGTCCGCCAACATCTTCCTCGACGAGGGCGCAACCGGCTCCAACGTCGAGGTTCAGGACGGCGACCCCGGCCACGAGTCGGCCGTACTCACCTTCACGCCCGACCGCGGCACCGCGGTGCGTCTCCTGAACGCGGTCGCAGCTGGCTCTTCGTCCGGGCTTCCGCTGTACATGAAGCCCCGAGACGGCAACGGCGACCCGCTCCCGGTCGGCACCACGACCGTCTACCTCGCCGTCAAGCGCGCCGGCCAGAGTTCCTTCCACCGCATCAGCGAGGAGATCACGAACATCGGCCACTACGTCCGCAACGACATCACCACTCAGCAGGACGCCGACAACATCGACCAGTCGAAGGTTGACCTCCAGTACCCCGAAGCCTCGGGGAAGGAGGGCACGCCGTCGAGCGTGCTGATTCGTGGCATCGACGAGTTCGCCATCATCGTCGACTCCGCGGTTGCATGGAGCGCCAACCAGTCCGTCGCCCAGCTCGACACCGACGCCGTCGAGGGGCCGTTCTCCAACTGACCATGCCCAGCATGTCAGAGAACGTCCGGCAGGCGCTCGCAGAGACCGGCCACGACCGCCGGAACCTCAGCCCGCAGGCCTTCGACTGGTCCGCGAACGCGATGGGCCAGCGCAGCCGCGTCGCCCGAATCCGCGCCGACACGCCCCACAAGCTGCTCGGCAAGCAGGACGACCGCCCGCTCGAAATCGCGCTCCCCGCCTACGAGGGCCTCGGACCGACGAACGCGAGCGCGGACGACACCGAGCAGTTCACCGTCTCGCACGGGATTCGGGACTGTCCGAACACTCAGAACGTCGTCGTCTGGCTCGACGGCGACTACTACGGCACGCCCGACGCAGTCGACCGCTCCACGGGCACCATCGACGTGACCGACCCCGGCACCGGCTCGACGGTGCACGTCTTCTACATCCCCGACAAGGCGGGGACGCTGGAGGTGGAGAAGGCCATCGAGGGCAGCACGAGCACGTCGAAGACCCTCAAGACGGTCTCGGTGAAGAACATCCACCGGAAGAACCTCAGCGAGCAGCCAGAGTACTTCGAGTTCAACGACTCGGAGGACCCGCTTGAGGAGTGGGTCGCCTCCGACATGACCCTCGACGTGTACGTGAACGTGCCGTACATCGCGCGCTTCGAGGACCCGGACGGCGATGGCGCAGTGGCGACGAACGCGCTACTGTCCTTCTCGGCGCTCCAGGGCCGCGACATCGTGCCCAGCCTGAAGAGCGACGTGAAGGACGCGATGTAGCGAGGGCTGACAGATGAACTCCAATCTTTGGGACACCACAGAGACCACCAGCGACAGCACCGACGCGACCGCGTCGGCCACGGCCTCGACCACGGCCGCCAACGGCGAGCAGTCGCCGCTCTCGGCGGCCATCGACGCGTCGTCGTGGAGCCGCGCGGACGTCGAGCTCGCGCTCCAACTCGCGCAGGTCGCGCTGCTCGCTGTCTGGCTCTACTCCACCTACGATGAGTGACAACACCACCGACGACGAGACGACCTGGAAGGAACAGCGCGAACAGGCAGAAATCCGGGGTGAGAAGCGCCCCATCCCGGACGGCACGCTCAACGAGGCGCAGAAGCGCCGGGAGGGCCAGTAATGCCCGAACTCATCCCGCCGCCGTCGCCCGACGACCGGCCGTTCTGCGAGCCCACGAGCGTGCTCCTCGGGAGCAACACGGAGGCGACGCTGACGTTCGTTCCCGTCCAGAACGACGCCGAGTTTCGCATCGGCACGGTCGCGATGAGCAAGCGCGGCGAATCCGAGTACGTCGTGCGGATGGACGACGAAGTCGTGTTCGGTCCGGCGCCGATTCCGCCCACCGACATCGACGACCTCGAAGTGACGTTCACGCCGGCACGAGCGTTCAGCCAGAAGCTCGAACTCACTGTTCGGAATCTCAGCGGCACGACCGGAGAACGCCGGTACAGCATCCAACCGGTCGGCTACGAGGTGATGAGCTGATGGCCGTCGAGTCTGAGGGCGACTACACCGTTCGCAAGCGTGCCGCCGAAGAGAGCGGCCTCACCGACGGCGAGGAAGACCTCAGCGATGGCGTCGAGGTGGACGTCGGCGACGTGTCGGCGTTCACGCTCTACCTCGGTGTGTCGACGGGCACGGCCGTCGACGTGACGGTGATGCTGTCGCCGGACGGCGGGACGAACTTCTACGAGCCCGACGAGTCGCCGGTGTCGTTCGCGTCCAGCGACGAGTCGAAGGTCGAGCACATCCCGTACAACGCGAACCGGATTCGCCTGAAGGCGAACAACACGACGCCCGTGAAGGCGCAGCTTCGGGAGGTGGTCTAAGTTGACTGTCTGGGGACAGGGCGGCACCACCGACTTCCAGGGCTACGACTACGTCCAGACCGCGCAGCCCGCCGAGCCGAAGGAAGGCCAGACGTGGTACGACCTCGACGCTGACAGCGCGATGGTCTACGACGGCGCTGCGTGGAAGAATATGACCGTCACCGACCACGGTCAGCTCTCCGGCATCACCGCGGATGCCCACCGGACGGATTCGAACATTATCAGCGTCGTTGACGGCGTTGTTGATGCGGAGACCGTCGACGGCCAGCACGCCAGCGACCTCGGCGTGTCGACTACGGATCACACAGGAAGCGACAGCACCTCACTCGGATACCCGCCACAGGACTATAGCACGCAGATTCTGTCAGGGAGCGCGTCCCTCCTGATGTACGTCCGAGTCGACGTGTCTGCAACCCTGCACGGCGGTGAATACGGGAGTGACGGCGCGTACACGAATGCGTCCGTCCACATCGACTACGCGGACGGGTCGTCGACGCAAGTAACCAGCGTCGGCACGGGTGTGAACGGCGGCGACACTTACGACACGAACACGTCCGCAATCACCGAAAACCTCTACACGCAGGGGAGTTGGTCGGCTTCGGCTAAGAGGATTACCGGGGTCAGGGTAGAAGCCTCGTACTCCTCTAACCGCTCGAACTCGGGTGATAGGCCGACTGGCTCCGACCACAGCGTGAACGCAACTATCGGTGTTTTGTAGCGATGAGCAACAGCACTATCGCGGCCTCTACGGGCCGCACGATGGCGACTGGAGGTATCGACTGATGGACCGCAAGAAGAAGGCACAAGCAGCGTGGGCGCTGTTGCTCGCGCTGCTGAGCCTGCTCGCAGTCGGCGCTACCACGCCATCGCCTCCCGGCTCGCCCAGTCCGTCGCCGAGCCCGACGCCCGGCGGCTCCGGCAGCGGCAGCGGCTCTGGGACTGGCAGTGACACCGGCACCGAAAGCCCGTCTGGTGACGGGACCGGCGACGGCTGGCTGCCGCCGGACGAGGACGGGACTGGCGAGGGTGACGGCTCCTCAACGCCGGCGCCTGACGACTCGCCGACAACCGGCCCGGAAGGCACCGAGGACGGCAACACGTACGGGAACCCCGACGTGCCGGGCGAGCCGACCGAGGACTACCCGGACGCAGACGATGGGGACGAGGACGTGGCGCCGGTAGACCCACTTCCCGACCACGTCACCGACCCGACTCAGCCCATCGAGGACATCGCTGGCGGCGGAGACGGATCGACAAGCGACGGCAGCACTACACCGCCCGACGACGACGGCGAAGGCACGACCGACGCGCCCGGCGTCGAGGATTGGGGTCTTATCGGCGACCCCAGCGACCTCCCCGACAGCGTTGGAAGTGGCGGACTCCCAGCTGCGCTCGACGAACTTCCCGACAGCCTGGCAAGCGACTTCACGACTGCCGCCAGCGTGCTCTCGCTCCCCGCGAGTTCGCTCTACCAGAAGGCGAAGGACCCCGTAACCTCGACGGGGCACGACGTGGTCTCGTACGCGAAGGAGAACCCCGAGCAGGCAGTCGTCATCGTCGGCGCGACCGCGCTGACCGGCGGCGCCATCGTCTACGCCGCGACCGGCTGGACGGTCGTCGGCAGCGGCGTCGCGTCGTCACTCGCGGTCGCGGGTGTCCCGCGCATGAGCCCGCAGGCTGCTCAGTCGCGCGTCGAGGAACTCACCGGCATCGACGCTGGGGGTTCCGGCGGCTCGTCGAGCGGCGGCGTACCCGATGACCGCGACCGCTGGCCGACCGACGACCCGCGCAGCCCCGTCAGCGAAGAGCCCGACCAGCCCGACGACGGCACCGGCCAGGAACTCATCGGCGGCGGGAGTGACTCTGGCAGCTCCACCGACGACGAACCCGAGGGCGACTCCAGCGGCGAGTCGAGCGACCCGTGGGACGGCGCCGACGGGAACGACCCGGACTCGACGAGCGGCGGCGCAGGTGGGAAGCCTCCGTCGCAGGTGCCCGACCCCGACGGCGTCAACGACGGTAGCGGCTACGAAAGCGACGACAACGACAACGAGGACACAATGCAGGACCAACCCGACGACGGAACCGGACACGAACTCATCGGAGGCGCAGGCAGCTCCGACAGTTCCAGCGACGACGACAACGGAGGCATCGACGACGCGCCCCTCTTCGGCGCGCCAGACCCGACGCCCGGCGAGACGGACAACGGCACGCCGCTGTTCGGGGGTGGTCTCTGATGGACACTGACCCGGTCTCGGCGGTCGAGGCGGTCGTGTTCCTCGCCCTCATGCTCGCTATCGTGAAGATTGCCGTCGATGCCCTGGAAGCCGCGCCGCTCGGCTTCGAGACGCAGGCCGACGACTACATCGAGGACGGAGCAGACGCCGTCGGCGACGTCTGGGAGGAATACAACTGATGTCGATGACCGACCTCATCATGGCGGCGTCCGCGGTCGTCACCGCGCTGTCCGCGTTCGGCGCGTTCACGTACACGCGCCGCGCTGCTCGCGACGCCCGGTGGAGTCGCCGCGCCCTCGAGGGCGAGGAGCACAGCGACGGCCTGATTGAGACCGTCGCGACGAACCTGAAGCGCTCCCGTCGGAACGCGCGCGCACTCCGCCGTGAGGGCCTCCGTACGGACGGTGGTCGCGATGAGTAGCGACGAGCCCGGCGACTCGGAGACGACGAACGTGGCGACCCGACACCCGTACACGAACGACGTGCTCGCGGGCCTGGTCATCCTCTCGAACGTCGCGCTGCTCGGCGCCGGGGCGTACTTCGAGCTCGGCGTGCCAGACGTGCTGTGGAAGACGTTCGCGCTGGCGGTCGGGCTCGCGGCGACGTGGGCGTTCGGCCGCGGCGCGCTGAAGGACCTGCTCAGCGCCATCAAGGGCGGCAACGGAGGCGGGCAGTCGTGACGTTCCCCGCCGAAGCCATCCCGGACGGCCACGTAATCGCGGGCCACCATCTCTACATCGGCGCGCTGGTCATCACCGGGGCCATCCTCGTCGTGATGGACAACTACCGGCATCGCGAACCGTTGCTCGCGCTCGGCGGGCTGATGCTGATGTGGTTCGCGTTCGAGCGCCTCTGGCCGTTCTACCCCGGCACGGGCGCGGCGCTGTCGTTCGTCGGGCTCGCGGTCGTCGTCGTCGGCGTCCTGTGGCCGGGCGGGATGTGGAGCGGCTACCCGCTTCGGTGGCGGGTGGTCGCGCTCCTCGGCGCCGGCATCAGCCTCGACGACCTCGCGAGCCACGCCTTCGGCATCTGGACGCCGATAGACGACGGCTGGCAGTACATTTGGCCCCTGCTCCCGTGATTAGTAACCGACTGTGCGTTTGGGAAAGGCGCGTTACGTGCTCTCTTAGGCGCGATTAACAGTAGTAGTGAGGGAAAGAAACGATAGAAGCGAAGATAATTAGATGGGTTAAATCGCTTTCTGAAGCGTTGTATATAGAATTCTTAGGGAGAAGAGAAGGAAAACAACTCCGATAAGTCTCCGAAAGTTGCTCTCCAGTTCCTGGCTGAAGGTACTATGATTTTCGGAAGCCCATATGTAGACCACCTGAATTGTTAGAAATATTCCTATAAGGAAGGACCCGGGTGCTTCCTCAAAGCCGGTAAACAGGGCAGAAACTCCAGCTGCGATAGTCAATATGAAACACGACAGGAGCACAAGGACGAAGGAGATCGTCGGGGTTTTCTCCCAATTTAGTAAGTTCAGGTGATCGTCTGCTCTTTCACTTATCGCACCCAAACTGTCGTCTAGGAGTTCAGCACTCGCTCTAATAGCGACATTCGTCATATTTCCGCTTTCAGTCTGCTTGAGTTGTGTACAGAGCCAAATTTCAGTGACCCAAATAAAGTTTAGAACTCCAGTTAGGAGGAAAATTGAGGGCACCAATAAGAGTGCGATGATGGAAAGAAGCGCATAGGAACTCGTAGTCTTAGATAGAACCTCGAGTGAGCCAATAAGAACGGGGCCAACCGGACCAAGTACTAGAGAAGAAAGTGAGCTGATCGGTAGGAAAATCCCCTCTGGAGTATTGAAATCTCCTGAAATCCAGCCACTGAAAATGACTGGCACGGCAAAATTTGCAACAGCTACAATCGAACCGAAAATTGCCATTGAGTGAACTCCCATTTGGATTGCTGGGCCAACAGAGAGGGTATCTAATTCAGATACCGGCTTGCTATTTTGCTCGTTCCAAACGCCGCTGGGGAAGAGCTGGAATTGCTCATCGGAGGCGGTATCTTGATAGGGAGGTGTTCGATACTCCCACTGGCTCTGTAAACCCCGTTTTATCCAGTCTCAGTACATCACAAAGCCGGTTAGTTGAGACGTCTGCTTGCTGAAGGTGTGTCTAATACCAAGCAAGCAGACGGTGAAATCCACGAGGACCAGCTTCTTAACTTCCTCGTCAACGCTCTTGACGAGGAAGTCGCCCTCACACTCGCTGAAAACGCCGAGATCGATGCTGAAGACATCTACGAGGTCCTCGTCGGCGCGTGCGCCGACGGGACCTCGGTCTCAACGCTCTGTGAGAAAAGCGAAGATGCTCCCCACGAAAATTCGGTTCTCTACCATCTCCGCACCAAATTCGATCTTGAGACGCTCGAACAAGTCGGAAACGCGCTCCTTCAGAAGGACGTTCTCGACGTTCTTCCCCAGCAGGTGGAGGTCGTTTCAGACCTCCACCTGCGGCCCTACTACGGCGATGAAGACGGGACAGACGGCCTGTATCACTCACAAGCGAAGCGTGGAACAACTGCGTTCCATGCCTACGCGACACTCTACGCGCGTGTGAAGAACAAACGCTACACGCTGGCGGTGCGCCGTCTCGAAGACGGCGACACCGCCAGCAGTGTCCTCGCAGAGTTTCTCGGTATCCTCGACGGCCTTGACCTCGAAGTCAAGGCCGTCTTTCTTGACCGCGAATTCTACGACAGTAAGTGTTTGACGCTGCTTCAGGCACACAACTACGCCTACGTCATGCCGATCGTCCGCTGGGGACAGACGATCAAGCAAGAACTTTCGGAAGGCTGGAGTCGCGTGATTCAACACGACATGACGGCGAAACTCGACGGTCACAGCTGGACCGTCGAGTTTCCCGTCTACATCGACTGTACGTACCAAAACGGACGGTACGACGAACATGGGGTGGCGCGTCACGGCTACGCCGCTGACGCGCCGTTCATCGACTCACCACGAGACGCTCGATACCACTACGCGAAACGGTTCGGTATCGAGGCCAGCTACCGACTCTCCGAGCAAAGTATTGCGACGACCTCGACACAAAATCCGGTTGTACGGCTGCTGTACGTCGTGGTGAGCTTGTTGTTACAGAACGTCTGGCGGTATTTACACTGGGAGTACGTGGCGACGCCCCGCCGTGGGGGGCGTCGCCTCTGGAAGTGGTCGTTCAAGGAGTTCATCAACATGATTCAACGGGCAGCGTGGACGGCCCTCGCGACGCGTCGGGCCGTCCCCGCAAACCGACCACCAGACGACCGGTTTACCCGCTAATCTCCCACCGCGCTAGCCTTCGCCAAGAGTGGCAACGCTGTCGCTGTTGGCGGCGGCTGCCGCCGACAGCGACAGCTCTCCGTCGGTTCGTCGAAGATCTTCTCGTCAAGGCCACCAGCACAACCGTTCCGCCGTGGAACTCAGGCTTCAGAAACAGCTATCCGAGGATGCTTTGTGAGGTACTGAGTCTAGGATTCGATAACCCTCCACGATAACGAGTGCCAATAAAAATCCGCCCCCCATTAATGAAATAAGTTGGAAGACGATTAATGGGGCAACTAGATTGATTGCAGCGAATATTCCAGTAACCGACAAAACGCTCAGCGATAATAGAATAAAGGCAATCACTCGAATTTTCGTAGTTCGCCGAAGATGGCCAGAATGGGCGGGTTTGTTCAAAGACATACTAGCAGTTCGAATTGAACGAATCGTGTTGTAAATTCACCGCCGTCGTACTTCACCGGAATCTCAGACACTCACACCTTGAACATCTCACTCTTGGGATTCCGCATTCTCCTTTGTGTCTACAACAGTTATTTGCTGAATATCGTCACCAAAGAGCAGCTCTATGTCAGTCCCAGCGTCTTCGAATCCGTCCATACTGGGCGACTTCCACTCTGCTCCTGTTAGAGAAATTTGTTTTTCTTTCCCATCGTCACTGTACTGCTTTAGACCCCCGATGACAATTGCTCCATCAGACGTGAGGACTTGTACACGAGCAGCCTCATCAAGTGTTCCCTCCCACGGTTCGTGGAAGTTCCGGGTTCGATCTCCCGGAACTCGTTCCCAAATCCAATTTCGAACCTGTTTGTGAACATTCGATGCGAGTAAAACTGCTCCTAGAACTCCCATTCCTGCTGACCCGGTGATGAGAGCTAAAACTAGTTCGGGACGGAATTTTGGAGTGAAAAATACGGCCTGAACCTCTGTAACATCCGTGACTTCTGTCCCATTCAGTTGGAGGATTCCCAGAAATAGGGATACGACGAACAGGCTCGTTGATAGGCTAACAATAAGAAGACGCCACTTAGAGATTTCAGTCCGAACGACACCCAGAGAAACCGCTACATGGGTGGTGATAAATCCCGGAACAACAACGATTAGCGCTAAAAGTAAATTCTGGATCGAACCGAGCGCCATCTACTGAACTTACTCCTGGCTATCTTGGGAGTCGCTGGACTCTGCAGATGGCCGAATGAACCCGTATCCGCCATCTTCACCAGCGTTTTCGTCACCAGTTTTCCCCTTCTGAGCAATTCCGTCAGTTACTGTTTTCGCGTTCTCGCGGACTTCCTTCGAAAGCGCCTCCGTCTCCCCCTCATCCTTCTTATCGTCGCTCATAGACATTAGTTGTCGTGCAGACTTTTAAACATCTAGGCTGGTTGGCAACGCCGTCCTTGTAGTGTTGAAGAAGTACCTCGGTCCGCCCTGTCTTGGAACCCTCGGGAACCACGACGTCCCGAGAGATTCACTTCTACCGAGATATCCAGAAGCCAGCATGGGACCACCACGTGTAGGTTGAAAGTGAAATTACACTGATGTTGCTCAAATGAGGGGACGGTAGTATTATGACACTCGAATTATTTAATTGAAATATGCCCCTAACTAAGTCCGAATTAAGAGAAGCAGTTCTTGACAGTAATCCAGACGAGTGGGAGTTTATCGATATGCCGGAAACCTGGGTTCTCCTCTCAGAAGAATTAAAAATTGAGGAAGTCGGATCTCCCAGCTCTGAAGGACGTAGGGATATCACCCAACCAGACTTTGTAAACCGACCTGATGATGAACATGATCAACGAACTCAGATTCGAGTTTCATACAGAGGGGTTCCTATCGACCAACGTCCCGCTCTGTCCCTGGATGGTCATAGAATAATGATGGTCCAACCAGATACAGACCACAGTAGTGGAGACAGGTATCTCACTGAGTATGAGGCCCATCTGAGTCAAATCATGTCTCAAGATGATTTCCTTCGTAGACAGGGTAATACAATCGACGTTGGAATCCAGGGAAGAGGCGTATAGCGGACGAGAACGGTCGTTCTCGTACAGGATGTACGTTTCTCCCGTCTTTTATTAGGTGGGTCCCCGTGTACGGGAACATGGGCGACGACCAGGTAGCTTGCTACTGTCGAGTTAGTACTGACGACCAGAGCCTCGACCGCCAACTCACTGCGACCCAGGAGTACGCTGAGCGCGAGTTCGGTGCCGACCTCGCGGACCTTTCGATCTACCGCGACAAGTCCACCGGGACAAACACCGAGCGCTCTGGCTACCAAGAGATGATGGCCGACGCCGAGGACGGCGACCTGCGCGCGGTGGTCGTGCACAGCATCTCCCGCATCTGTCGGTCCATCTCCGACCTAGAGCGGACTGCCTCGCGGCTCGAAGACGCCGGCACGGAGCTACACATCGTCTCGGAAGGGCTGACGTTGCGGCCCGAGGAAGAAGACCCCTACCAGACGGCACTCTTCCAGCTACTGGGCGTGTTCGCCGAACTGGAAGCGAACATGGCCCAGCAGCGCACGAAGGAAGGCATCGCGGCGCGACAGGCCAACGAGGACTACCACCACGGCCCTGCACCGCTGGGCTTCGAGAAAGACGACGGGCGACTCGTCGAGGCCGACGACTACCACGACGTCATCTCCGTGCTCGACATGGTGCAGAAAGACGAACTCTCGAAGCGCAAGGCTGCCGAACGGTTGGACAGCTCGCGGCCGACGATTAATCGGGCCCTGGAGCGAGCGGAGCTGTACGGGTTGTAGAATTCAAGGCACCCGCGTCCACTTTGAGAGTACGAGAGCGAGCTCAGAATCATGATGACCTACGGCGACTGGGAGGATTGGGATACGTTCCGTGAGCACTACCTCGGACAGTACTCGGTGAAAGCGCAGCAGCGGGCGCGAGAGAAAGTTCCATGGTTGTAATAGATGGGCGGCCCCTAGGCATATACGGCTCAACATGCAATATCCGGCACAGGCAACCACGACTCGATAGGCTGGAAATACACCACCAGACTTTAGTGGTGTCCTCCCTGCGTTCCGAATAGAACTGGCAGGCAACTGGAAAACTGGACCATGACCCCCCAACTCCAACCCGGCGTTGAGCGCCGTCTTGAATCACCAACAGAAGGAGCTACGGTTACGCTCCTCATCGGCGTTCGTGAGGATACAGAAGAAGCAACGGCTGAACAGATCAGCCATATTGGTGGGGACGTGGAAGAGATTCTGCCGTACAATACCCTCGCTGTCTCGATCGACGAGACAAGCTTGTCCGAGCTGTGTGCTATCGAAACTGTGGAAACAGTCGAGATCGAAGGGACTTGGGAGGCCGCCGATGACCCAAATTTTCGCTCCCCAGAAAGTTCGACTCCCTAGACGAACTTCGGGGAGAACTGCTCGACTTCTATTATAATTTCGTCGGGGGAGTCACCCAACCGGATGGCGACACTGTTACTGTGGGGATTATAGACTCTGTGTATGAGCCCTCTGACTCTTTTTATGATGCTTATAATGTGGGCCGGACTGTTGACAAAACATCCTCAGATGAGGACCGTGCTGGGGCGCATGGAGAGATTATTGGTGAGGTAATTGGTGGCTTCAGTGAAAGTGTCCAACTAAACTTCTATAAAGTGATGCAGGGGGGTGACGATTTGAATATCTGGGGGCGTGATCTTCTGAAAGCTATCGGACACGCGCATAAGCAGGACTCTGTAGATGTTATTAGCCTTTCAGCGGGCAGCGACCATAGTGAAGATGGAAACGTTGGGTGCCATGCCTATCATCAGCCATGTAGGGTAAGGGCCGCATCTGAGGAAGCTATTGATGACGGAATCACCATTATCTCCTCTATCGGAAACAAAAAAGACGTAGACTCAGTCACTTGTCCGGCAACTTCAGACCAAGTCATTAGTGTTGGCTCTGTCACGCCTTATTGCGGTGGATCGGTTGAGATTGGGGACACAATAGCTCCGGGTGCTGGAAATGTTAGGCCACCGCTTGCATGCTGGGTTGAAAGGGAAGATGACTGGGGCGTGCAAGAAACTCTCTGTTCTGGGCTAGGTTGTACTGTCGGAGAGAGCTGCTCTGCCAACCGCGAAATCGAATATTGGGATGGAAATGCCCCACTTGGAGACAAATTCAAACCCGATGTCCTCGCCCCACACAACATCCCAACGCATCACGATGGCTCTCCTGGTATACTTTCCGGCACAAGTTTTGCTGTGCCTTGGGTTACGGCAACCGTTGCTGAGGCTATTGCAGGCCTGCGGGCCGAGGGAAAAACCGTCTTACCAAGAACAATCCAGGCTGGCATACGGGAAAGCACCAAGGACCGAGGAATTTCTGTGGCCGGTGTCCTCTACGCTGAGGACGCATTAAATAAAATCGGTAATCGGTTCGGCTTAGAGTTTGAGAGAGACCATTCGGATGACGACTTGTTCCCGACTACGGATTCGCCTCTAGACGATTAAGGTCTCTAACTCTCTCGGTATTTGACCGGGGGTCCTATTGGCCTGGGGAACGCTGATCGGGGTCTTTTCTCCAGAACTCGTCTTCGTTCTCGAAGCTACATCGAGTACACCACTCTTCCCTCCGCACCAGGAGGTCGTCCGCTTCGTTCGAGAAATGATCCCGCTCGACTTCTCGTTCTGTACGTCGCAGTGCGAATGCCGTGTCACAGTTCGGGCACTGGGCCTCGGTTCGAACACTGAAGTAGAACATTCCGAGCAGAACGACGGCTATCGCCGGTATCACGTAATTCGGGAACGCGATTGATTCACTCGGGAACTGGGAGTAAACGTTCGACCAGTACCAGTACGCGAATACGAGGAGGCCCCCGAGTGTCGAGCCGCCGAATAGCCGGTCGAAGTACTGTGGAGGAACAACCTCCGAGAGGAGTTGGAAGATGACTGCGAGGCCGTTGAATTGGCTTGTCCCTTGCTGATTGTGGGGTTTCGGCTTAGTGTGGCGTTTTGCTTCGGATTGGATATTCACTTGCCCGTGGTCCGTGGCCTCGATGTCACCAACACTCGCTGCATCCCTTCTGAAGTTCGCGCCCGAGAGTTTTGGTCCCCATCTACCATATAACGAGGCAGTAAGTGAAAACAAATGAACTCTTTGTCAAGAATCGACCCCTCAGCTGGGTGCTTGACGAGCACCGACTAATCTGAATCCAATAAGTAACCAGTGTTGGTTGCTAGCGATAGAAACGAGTATATAGGGTTTCTCGGGGCGATATGGAACGACCAGATTGGGTTGGAATCCTCGAGGTCCTGTATCACCAGTCTCCTCCAGAATGGAATTCAGACGAGCCAGACGGTCACCCTTTCGTCGAGAGAACGAATTACCGTCCTGAAGAGGTAGAGCAGGTCTTGGAGGAATTAAAGACTCGTGGCTTGATAGACTGGTCGTACGTAACTGAAGCCGATGAAGAAATTGATATGGATGATGAGGAGTATTTGAGCACCAGCAGAGACTATGAGCTGACTAAGAAGGGATTCGATGTCGCGCACGATCGGGAACTCTCGAAGCGCCAAAACACCCTAAATCGGTCGCTCGTATTCTTTACGTTCGTTCTTGTCATTCCGGAGGTGCTATCCCTGGCGAACCTTTCCGACGCACTGGGTACATTCGCTGCGACGGTTCTGTTCGCAGGGATGCTATATGTGATTGTGCAGGCCGATTTATTTGCTCAAACCTAACTGTCTCTTTTATTTTCTCCGAATCCGTAATCACACGGATACCTAGGCGATTAGATGGCGAAGTCCAAATGAAGGCCGATCAAGATACTCTCCATATCATAAAATTAGACGAAGAAAGATATCTAGGAAGCCGACTACTGCAGTCAGTGCGAACAAAACCTGAAGCGAGAATATCAGTCTACTCTCGATTGGTTCAAAATTATTGACGGAGTTAGTACCCGGAATATCGTCTGTAGCAATTCCGAAGACCGAACCCTCACTAGATTGTGGTTTGGTATTGTTCGAGATGTATCGCTTTATGACGCGAATCAGCGTTGCTAGTGGTAAAAACATAATTACGCTAAGCTCGAACAACCTCTGTGTTTGAGTATTTGCTATATTTATGTACATTTGGTAGAGAAGACCGGCAACAACAAACCAGACGATAATTCGTAGTACAGCTCCTTTGAAGTTTTTATGAGCGCGTTGGAGGAGTGCCGTATTCTGATTAACTGCCTGTAGAATTACGTTACTGAAACTTTCTGAATCTAGATTTCCAATAGATGTGCTGCTACTCGTTCTGAGGAAGAGGGTATTGGAGAAGCGTGGGTACAGTTGTGGCCCGAACGCGATGCTGAAGACCTTTCTGAGTATTTTCATCCCAACCACAAATAAGATTCCGACTCCGAGAATCACGTTAACCATACTGAGTAGGTATATCAGAGATATGGTTAATCTGTGAAACTGGCTCGACTCGATTATCGGGCTAATCCAATCTCCAGAGGGGAGGGTTGGCAGAGAGAAAAGTCCAGAGACATCGACTATAGTAGATAAAACCGCTAAAATCGTCGCGAGAGCTCCAATTGTTGCGATAGAGAGTGACCGAAGGTGATGATATTTTTGCTGTTGCCATTCTAGAATGAGTGCTAATTCGTTATCATCTGCATAGACTAATTCACGATCTTCGATGTCTTCGTCAGTCATATTCACAGCACCCTCCCCGGCCGTGGTCTCGGCTGATGTCGCGCATCGACCTCGCCTTCCAAGTACAGCCGGCCCCACGTCGTCAGTTCGTACATTTCAGTGTGAATCGGCTCTATCAAGTCAGCATCCGCGAGTAGCTGGCAGCGTTCGCGAATCCTATCCTCCGATGCATCCATGCTAAGCTCGCGCTCCAACACTCGCGGCATCGTCCACGGCTCTTCGTCAAGGTGCTCTAAGATTCGTTCGTCGAGCGAGCACATCCACTCGGCAGGCTTGCGCATCGTCATGGAGAGCGTGTTTAGGAGCCGTTGACTTCCTCGGGCGACGCACTCGGCGAACTCGTCGACTCGTCGATGTAGGTCTCAGTCTCGGCGTTGTAGTCGCCTTCGAGATAGGCCTCGCCCTCGTCGGTGATGACGTAGACGCCGTTACCGAGATGCTGGAGGAGTCCGTGTTCCGCGAGCTTCCGAAGACGGCGCGAGATTTGGGACTTAGAGACCTTTAGATACCCAGATTCTTCTAACTCGGCAGGCGAACCTGAGCCTTCCTGCTGAATGTATTCGAGAATTCGGTCGTCCCAGATTGTCATCCATGAACCCGACTGCCTCATCAACAGCAAATTTGCAGCGATAGCGCCTAATAGTCCGGAAAATAGCACTGTTGCTTTACCTAACGCATTTGTATTACTATAGCAGAACAAATACTACAGCGTTGCATTTATGCTGTATGCGCTGATTGGTGGAGGATGCGAAGACCGCTGGCTGGTCGTGCGAGACTCTTGTTGGTCGTAGAAGACGGGACGTGCTGGAACACGTCCCGAGAAGCGGTTTCGCGGACGGAAGATGTACGCTGAAACCACCGCGGGGTCAATTCCCCGCACGACCAGAGACGCGTCGCTCCCCCAAGAATCCACCGAGAACACCGTCTGCGACGACTGCGGTGTCCGCGAGGCCGACGGGATGAATCCGGGTGGCCGTTCGCTCTGCCGGCAGTGCGCTCGTCGCGTCGACTGCGACCACAACGCCGCTTTTCAGGGTGGTCGCGATGAGTGACCGCGCGAACGCTGCCGACGAGTGGCGTGCGGCGAGCCTGCGGTCGGCCGGCGAGCTGGAGACCGCGACCGCGTCGCTGGCCATCGCGAGGGCCCGGCACAACCACGCGCTGGCTGAGGGAGCGAGCTACGCATGAGCCAGCAGCCCGAGGACCTCACGCCACGCGAGGCGTGGCAGCGGTACATCGACCGTCGGCGGCCGGAGTCCACCGACCACTCGATGAAGACGTACTACTATCGGCTGAAGCAGTTCGTCGAGTGGTGCGAGCGCCAGCAAATCGAGCGCGTGAGCGAACTCGACGGCTGGACGTTCGAGAACTACGAGACTCACCGCGCTGGCGAAGGGCTCGCGCCCGTCACGCTGAACGGCGAGATGAAGGACCTGCGGCTGTTCGTCGAGTACCTCGAACGCATCGAGGCGGTCGAGGACGGCCTCAGTGACCGCATTCACATCCCGAAGGTCAGCGACAACGAGGCGAGCAGCGACAAGAAACTCGCCACCGAGGACGCGAAGCCGCTCCTGGAGTACTACCGACGCTACGACAAGGGCTCTCGGAGCCATGCGCTCCTGGAGGTGTTCTGGAACACGGGGGCTCGTCTCGGTGCGCTCCGCGCGCTCGACGTCCGCGACTACCATTCGGACGAGCAGTACCTGGAGTTCGTCCACCGCCCGGAGAGCGACACGCCGCTGAAGAAGAAGGTGAACGGCGAGCGGCCTGTTGCGCTCTCGGACGCCGCAGCGGACGCCCTCGACGCCTACCTCGTGAGCGATGACCGCTGGGATAAGCACGACGACCACGGCCGCGAACCACTGTTCACCAGTCGTCTCGGACGTCCGGGACAGAACACCGTTCGCTGCTGGAGCTATCTTGCGACGCTGCCCTGCCTACACTCGGAGTGTCCGCACGGACGGAAGCGCGAGACCTGCGAGTTTACGGAGCGAAACAAGGCCAGCCAGTGCCCGAGTTCGCGGAGCCCCCACCAGATTCGGACGGGCTCGATTACCTATCAGCTCGACTCCGGGCTGCCGCCGGAGGTCGTGGCGACGCGGGTGAACGCGAGCGTCGAGACCATCAAGAAGCACTACGACAAGGCGACGCCCCGCCAGCGGATGCAGCGGCGCCGTCGCCGGTACGTTGACCGCCTCGAATTCGACTCATGAGCTACCCCGAGACACCACACCAGAACCAGACGTATCACCCGAGTAGAATGCACGAAATCGGCAGAGGGCGAAGGCCCTCCGGCCCCACTCACCTGTTCCTCAAACGCTGAGCGTGCCGAACAGAAGCGCCCAGTATTTGGCCTATAAAAGCATTTCTGAGGTTAACTCACTTGTTCTTGGGTTCGCTTCAACCGTACTAGAGTTCTGCTGTAACGGGGCGGTGTGACCGAGCGAAGCGAGGGAGACCCCGCTTCAACCGCACTAGCGTTCTGCTGTAACCGGGCCTGCTGGACGAGGGCGTCATCCCGGCAACCGCTTCAACCGCACTAGCGTTCTGCTGTAACTCCTCTATTCGGTATTCAGTACCAAAATTCACACCAGGCTTCAACCGCACTAGCGTTCTGCTGTAACCCCAATCCGACTACTGCCGAAGACACTCTTCGTGTCGCTTCAACCGCACTAGCGTTCTGCTGTAACTACTTCCAGACGAGCAGGAAGCCGACGAGCGCGCTTCAACCGCACTAGCGTTCTGCTGTAACTGTCCTCAACTCCCTCTATAGCATAGTCTAGGACCTGCTTCAACCGCACTAGCGTTCTGCTGTAACTGCTCTTCCTTCGCCGTGCCCTTGTACTGCCGGCGGCTTCAACCGCACTAGCGTTCTGCTGTAACCCGTCGAGCGCTGCGGTGTCGTCGACGTGCTGCTCGCTTCAACCGCACTAGCGTTCTGCTGTAACTCTGCCTGTTCCACGGGTTCCGCGTCCTCGACGACGTGCTTCAACCGCACTAGCGTTCTGCTGTAACCGCGCCTCCACGACGGCCTCGTGAGTCTCCGCCTGCTTCAACCGCACTAGCGTTCTGCTGTAACAGGAGTGCGGGGCGCGGTCGAGGTCGCCCATCTGGGCTTCAACCGCACTAGCGTTCTGCTGTAACGCCGTCGACGCCGACGGCCCGGCATCCGACTCGCGGCTTCAACCGCACTAGCGTTCTGCTGTAACGGTTCGTCACGGTCCGCAAGGGCGGGAAACTCCCCAGCTTCAACCGCACTAGCGTTCTGCTGTAACTACCAGCGCGGTCTCTCGGAGGATTGGCCGGACTATGGCTTCAACCGCACTAGCGTTCTGCTGTAACGCACGTCTGGGGCGGCGAACTCACCGAACCGCACCCGCTTCAACCGCACTAGCGTTCTGCTGTAACGGGTCGTAATCTCGCGGAGGAGTTTGCGGTCCCGGCTTCAACCGCACTAGCGTTCTGCTGTAACTGCTACGCCGCTACGGACGGCGGAGTCGTGACGGTGCTTCAACCGCACTAGCGTTCTGCTGTAACGGCGGCACGGCAACGAGCAAGGCCATGCAATACAAGCTTCAACCGCACTAGCGTTCTGCTGTAACGCGTTTCAGGTGACGGCGACAGTCGGCAACTCGTCGCTTCAACCGCACTAGCGTTCTGCTGTAACCCCGCATTCTACCGGGCGAGGAACTTCGAGACGGCGCTTCAACCGCACTAGCGTTCTGCTGTAACGAAAGCGCCCGGCTACGTCGCCGACCCGATCACCTGCTTCAACCGCACTAGCGTTCTGCTGTAACCAGTTAGACGGCAACACGCTAACTGTCCAGTTCGGGCTTCAACCGCACTAGCGTTCTGCTGTAACCTGGAAGTCAACCAGGTGGAAACCGAGATTGAGATTGGCTTCAACCGCACTAGCGTTCTGCTGTAACTAGCCGCGATTCTTGACGAGGACGACCCCGACAGCGCTTCAACCGCACTAGCGTTCTGCTGTAACCGCCGAGCGCATAAGGAACTTCGGCTGACCCGCACGGCTTCAACCGCACTAGCGTTCTGCTGTAACTAGTTGCACGGTTCCAAGACCTTCGGCTTTACCCGCTTCAACCGCACTAGCGTTCTGCTGTAACGTTGATTTGCGTATCGGCGCATAGCCGGCATTTCAGGCTTCAACCGCACTAGCGTTCTGCTGTAACGCGGTCCAGCGATATGCCCTTCGAGCCGTCGCGGAGGCTTCAACCGCACTAGCGTTCTGCTGTAACGAGCGACCTCGTCGACACGTTCGCCACGCTCACGGCGCTTCAACCGCACTAGCGTTCTGCTGTAACTCACCGACCACGACGACCCGGCCGAGGGTGCCGAGGCTTCAACCGCACTAGCGTTCTGCTGTAACTAGTTGCACGGTTCCAAGACCTTCGGCTTGACCCGCTTCAACCGCACTAGCGTTCTGCTGTAACTCCGCAGGTGAACGACCCTGGCCGCGTGCCGGACGCTTCAACCGCACTAGCGTTCTGCTGTAACGCTGACTGTGACGACTTCCGGGCCGACGCTGACGTCGCTTCAACCGCACTAGCGTTCTGCTGTAACGACGTCGGACGTCGTCGGTTACTCGTCGCAGGACTCGCTTCAACCGCACTAGCGTTCTGCTGTAACTCGTCGCGACGTCGGTCGCGACGGCTTCGACGATCGCTTCAACCGCACTAGCGTTCTGCTGTAACGGTCAAGAGGTCTGGTGGCCCCATGACGGCCTGGAGGCTTCAACCGCACTAGCGTTCTGCTGTAACGACGAGTCGACCACAGAGTCCAAGAGTAGCGGCCGGCTTCAACCGCACTAGCGTTCTGCTGTAACTCGGAAGACCGTGCGAAGTCGTCGTCTTCGTGGTCGTCGCTTCAACCGCACTAGCGTTCTGCTGTAACTGCGGCGTGAGCGAGTGGGTGGAGTTTGACGACAAGCTTCAACCGCACTAGCGTTCTGCTGTAACCAGAGTATGTGAGAGGGTTTCGGGTAGCAATCAGACGGCTTCAACCGCACTAGCGTTCTGCTGTAACAAGACGACCTCGTCGGCGGCGTACTCGTCGACGACGGCTTCAACCGCACTAGCGTTCTGCTGTAACGACTCGTCAACGCAGATACAGTCTACTACGTTGGCGGCTTCAACCGCACTAGCGTTCTGCTGTAACCAGGGGCTTGATGGGCGGTGGGACCAACTCGCGCAGGCTTCAACCGCACTAGCGTTCTGCTGTAACTTTGCGGTGTCTACCACCGGGTCAACGTCATACACCGCTTCAACCGCACTAGCGTTCTGCTGTAACACCGCCGAATGCAACAACTACCCCGACAACCCACCGCTTCAACCGCACTAGCGTTCTGCTGTAACGCTGGCCGACGAGCGCGCTCTGTGCGGAGTCGAGGCTTCAACCGCACTAGCGTTCTGCTGTAACGGTGGGGTGTCGCTGGCGCGATGGACGCATGGGTCGCTTCAACCGCACTAGCGTTCTGCTGTAACTCGGGACACCACCAGACGCCTAACTCGCGGTTGGCGCTTCAACCGCACTAGCGTTCTGCTGTAACTCTCACCGTCGTCTTTCCGCGACGCGCCGAACAGGCTTCAACCGCACTAGCGTTCTGCTGTAACAGCAACTTCACCTACACAAGGGGGAGCAAAACCCTCGCTTCAACCGCACTAGCGTTCTGCTGTAACTCGTCCGTAGACGCCGCGCCAGCGATCCGCCGACAGCTTCAACCGCACTAGCGTTCTGCTGTAACCACGTAGTCGGTGGCGTAGCCGGCGAGGTTCCGAAAGCTTCAACCGCACTAGCGTTCTGCTGTAACGACGTGTCCGACGTACTCGTTGAGAGTGGGGAGAATGCTTCAACCGCACTAGCGTTCTGCTGTAACGGGGTTGGGTCCGCGGACGCACGCGTCGAGTACGTGCTTCAACCGCACTAGCGTTCTGCTGTAACGGCTCTCATGGCTGACCTGACGGCCATGCAGAAGGCTTCAACCGCACTAGCGTTCTGCTGTAACCGGGCGCTTCCTGCGTCCCCTGGTTGCGTGGGAGGCTTCAACCGCACTAGCGTTCTGCTGTAACCATGCCCAATTTCGGGCATTCAACGGTGCTACAGCGCGTACACACTTCCCTGTTTTCGTCGACCCCGAATAGTCCCTAAACCCCCAGGGGTCGATGGAAAGAAGCGTTTCCTGCGGTAGCTTATCGTGAAGACGTTGCCTTCCCAATATTTTATTACATTAGTGTGATTTAGCTGTTGTATGCCGTTATATTCGGAGTGTAACGACCGGGGTGATTCCCCACGATGCGCGTAATGCTTGACTTGTGCGCAGAGCGGGATGCAGAATACAGAACCAACTACCACCATAAACTTCGAGGACGAATCTGGCGAGCACTCGATGGGTCAAAATACAGCAGCGAACACGGCAACAGTAGCCCGCTAGGACTGTCCTTCTCGAACATCTTCCCGTGGGGAGAAATCGAGGAAGGAGATACACGAAAGCTCCTGCTCGCCTCGCCTCGCGAAGGGCTGCTGGCCACGATCGCCGAAGACGTCCAAGCGAATCCCGAGTTTAATGTCGGCGACATGCCGTTCACCGTGACCGACGTTCGGTCACTCGACGTCGACGTCGGCGAACCAGGCAGTCGTGGCGTCATCGAAACGGCAACCGGTGTCGTCGTCTCGCTTTACGACCACCACCGCCAAGAGTACGGTCTCGAAACCGACCACGAGGGCAGTAGTGATCCGACGTACTGGCGGCCGAAACACACAGTTGAGCCGTTCCGGGATGCGATTACGGACAATCTCCAGACGAAACACGAACGGTTCGCACCCGACTACGCCCCGGGGCCGACAGAGGTTGACTCGCCACTCTTCGATGGGTACGACCTCATCAAGACGTACGCGCTTCCAGTCACCGTCACAGAAGGCGTCGAACTTGACATGATTGTGAGCAAGTGGCGCTTCGAGTACACCGTCCGCGACGACACGCACCGCCGCCACCTCAACCTCGCACTCGACACCGGCCTCGGCGGGCGGAACGGGCTCGGGTTCGGATTCGTGAACATCGTCGACCGAACGAAGCCCGGCGAAACCGAACTGGAGGGCGAGAATGCTTTCGCCTGACGAGTTCGACGATGCGTACGACGACGACGAGCTTCGGTCGGAACTTCCGGACTCTCCGATTGCGTCGCTTCGCGACCTCCAGTACCTCTACGGGAAGCTCTACACGCTCGCTACCGCGGGTGGCGGGGACTACGCTCCATACCTTACGCCCGACGCCGCGGGCGACCTCGTCGACACCGACGACAGCCTCATCGTCGTTCGCGTTGACCTCTCCGGCGACGAACCCCAGCTCGCGGACGATGAGCAAGGAGCGATCAAAGTGACACGGTATAGCGCCGACCTCGTGTCGAAGGTCGCGCACTCCAAATATCCGGCCGCACGGGGTATCGACCATAGCGTCACCCATCAGGCTGGCCGGAACAGCGACCCGGAAAAGCTCGCGCGGTACGCCAAAGAACGGCTGACGAAGTGGGCAACGGACGGGGTCGTTCAGAACGCCGCTGACGACCACGAGGACGGCTCGCTGGTTAATGCGCTTGCGGACCTCGGCGAGGATGAAGATGTGCCCGACACCATCGAGGACGCAGTAACGCGGGCACTCGACGGCGAGTCGGCGACGGCGCTCCTCACGGTCCAGGTGAAGACCGAGCCCGACGGTGAGTATCGCTGGCCGGGCGAGGTTGACGTGTTCCAGGCCGCGATGCGAGCACGGAAGCTCTCGAAGCTCGTTTCGAAGGGGCAAGCAACTGAATCCGCGGGCGACGCGGTCGACATCGTAACTGGCGAGGCCACGCGAACAGTCGGGACGTCCGAGGACCCACTGAACTACTATCTCGGCAAGCAACTCGAAAAGTTCCCCGGGTTGGACGTCGACGAGGCGTGGCGGACACACCCGCTATCGGAGGATGCGGCAGTGACGGTGATGAACGCGGAGCCGTTCGTCGAAGCCTGCACGTATCGGACGTTCGGCGCGAAAGTCTACTCACTGCCGTATTTCTTCGGAACGCCGACGCCCGCTGATGCGCGCGAATTGTATCAACTGCTCTACCTCGCCGTAGACGCAGAGGACGATAGTCGAGTCACGTCGATCGAACGCGCGTACCAACGAGAAGATTGGACCGTCGACGAGAATCGGCTTCGGTTCTACGTGTCCGCCGTGATGCCCCATCAGATGTCGCGGTACGACGTGTTTGGGGAGACGTTGAACGCGCTCCTGCAGTACCCCTCAGCGGTCGCAGTCGCGCACGCCGAAACCCAGCAAACGGAAGCGTTCCGAGGGTCAGACGACCGGTCGGCCGCGTTCCCGACGGTGGACTGGCCAGTGTTCGGCAGTAACACCGGGGCGTTGCTCGGGGAGATCACGTCCGGCTGGTACTTCGGGCAGACGTTCCCCGAGGGCGACGACGATACGGACGCGAGCGCCGACGACCCTCGAATCGAGGCGTTGGTGAACGTGTTGAGCGGCACGCCCATCTCGGTGTCGTTGTTGCTCGACGCGTACGTCACCCGCATTCTCGATGAAGCGTCGCACGATGACGTCGACGGATTTCCGTCGCTTCGCGTCTCCTCGCAGTTCGCGCAGTTGTGTGCGCTCGCGAGCGCGGAGGGGAACTTCCTGACAGCCGATGGCGAGCAAGCATCGATTACTGAATCACCGAGTTACGAACTACGAATTATGGATGAACCAGGGCCTGAAGCCCTTACAACGGATGGCGGATTCGCCGGCGAACAGAAACTCGAAGCGTTCATCGAAGGAACACCCGCTCTAAACAACGACCAGCGCTGCGGCGTCTTCCTCCTCGGTACACTCGTCGGGGCAGTCGGAAACTACCAGGAGTGGCACGAAGACCGTTCGACGACACTCGTCGACCAGTTCCCGGTGAAGTCGATCACGACGAGTCGAATCAAGAAGGTGACACAGGACGCAATCGAGAAGACACTCACCTACACGCGCCAGGAGAAAACGCGCCAAGGACGGAACTATCCCGGAACGAAGTTTGACTATATCGTGGACCGACTCCGCGACCGCGTACTGAACCCCGATCCGGACGACTGGACGCTTGAAAAGACGGACCTTCGATTCTACTACGCACTCGGAGTTACCTACGGGATGAACGACTACTCGCCGTCGAGCGACGAATCAACCGAATCCACTGAGGAGAACTAACCATGTCCGAATCCACCACTGTCGAGAACCGCTCCGAGATCGTCTTCCTGTTCGACGCTGTCGACGCGAACCCGAACGGTAACCCCCTCAGCGGGTCGAACCGGCCGCGTATCGACCCGCAAACCCAGCAAGCCATCGTGACCGACGTCCGACTGAAGCGCTACCTCCGCGACCAACTGGACGACGACGGCCACGGCGTCTACATTCGCAACGTGCAGAATCAGGCGGGCTACCAGTCGACTCGAATCGACCTCCTCGAGGACCGCCTGAAAGAAATCGACCTCGACGACTACGACCCCGACGACGACGACGACGAGGACGCGGAGCGCCTCCGCGAGGACGTCTTCGACGAATTCCTCGACGAGAGTGCGGACGTCCGGTACTTCGGTGCAACCATGAGCGTCGACACCGACGCAGGGTACGAGGACGCGCTCCCCGACCACTTCACGGGGCCGGTGCAGTTCTCGCCCGGGAAGTCGATGCATCCTGTGAACGAGAACGAGGAGTACGACAGCCTCACGAGCGTCATCGCCACGCAGGGTGAGAAAGAACAGGGCGGATTCGACCTGGACGACCACCGCATCCAGTACGGACTCATTCGATTCCACGGTCTGGTGGACGAACACGGCGCGGCGGACACGAAGCTCACTAAGAGCGACGTACAGCGGTTGGACACGCTCTGCTGGCGTGCGCTGAAGAACCAGACAGTGAGCCGGTCGAAGGTCGGCCAAGAACCCCGGCTGTACTGTCGCGTCGAATACGCCGACGAGAGCTATCACCTCGGCGGCCTCGACAAAGACCTCGCCCTCGACGACGCCGAATCGAAACCGGCGGTGGAACTTCGGAATATCCGCGACCTGACGCTCGAAATCGACGACTTCGTGGACCGGATCGCTGACGCAAGTGACCGCATCGAACGGGTGCGTGTCGTCGCGAGCGACGTCCTCGACGTCTCCTACGACGGAGCGGTTGGCGGCCCGGCGGTGCTCTACGAGGCTCTGGAGAACGCTGTTGGCGCGGACGCGGTCGATGTCATCGACGTGTACGACGAGTACCCCGAAACCCTCTAATCGTGTCCCAAGAATCGCTCGACGGCTGGTTCGACGGCGAAGATGGGGAGAGTGACGACACCGACGCGCCCGCGGACGGTAACGGCGGCACGGGTGAGTTCCCTCGACGTTGCCTGTCGTTCACGGTTCGCGGGCCGTGGGGTCACTTTCGGCGCGTCGAAGGGAACATCGTCAAGCAGACGTATCGAATCATCCCCCGAACGACGGTCGCGGGCCTGCTCGCCGCAGTGCTCGGGATTGGCCGGGACGAGTACTATGGGCTGTTCGCGCCGGACACGTCGGCGGTCGCTATCGAACCCGTGCGCGAATTGCGCACGTTAAACATGCCGATGAACACGCTCTCGACCGCGAACGAGTCGATGCAGTCGCTGAACTCGCGCGGGAAGCTGAGCATGAAACTTCCGGACCCGACGAAGCCCCGCCAACAACACAACTACGAGGTCCTCGTCGAGCCAGCCTACCGTATCGACGTCGCGCTCGCCGACGATGCCCGCTACCGGGAACTTCGCAGCCATCTCGAAGCAGGAACGTCGCACTACGTGCCGAGCCTCGGCCTGTCAGAACATCTCGCGCAACTCGACTACCACGGCGAGTTCGCAATTGAACCGAGGACAAACGACGATACCGTGTCGGTCGATTCAGCCGTTCCGAACGCTGTAGATTCGGTAATTCCGGAGCCGGAAACGCGGTGTCAGGTTGAGGAGTCACCGGCGTTCATGGCCGCAGATGCGGGCGGGCGGACGACGCGGTCGTTCACAGCGTACGCCTACAACCCCGACACAGGGCCGCTGTCCGTACGGGGTATCAGCGCTGCGACTGTGGATGGGCGGACTGTGGTGTTCGTCTGATGGCGCTAGACCCCAGGCAGCGATACTCGCATCCGCCGGAGAATGGACGGGACGGCCGGCTCTTACTGGACCATCTCCGTGACGTTGCGGCCCGAGTCGACCACGTCGTTCCGGAGCATGCGACAACGCCGAACGGGGAGCCGTTACGTGAGGTGGTGCGGCGACTCGCGCTCGTCCACGACCTCGGGAAGGCGACAACGTGGTTCCAGCAGTACATCGACTCGGACCGCCGGGACCCGTCAAACGACGCGTTGCGGTATCACGCACCACTCGGGTCGTTTGCGGCATACTTCGTCCTCGACGACGCTGGCTACGACGCGGAAACGTGTCTGGCGGGATTTATTGCGGTTGCGAAACACCACGGCCAGCTCCCGGACGTTCTCGGGTACGTGTACAATCGAACAGTCAGTGACCAACAGGGACGCGGCGAACGCATTACTGCCCTGAAGAAACAGGCGGTCGATATCAACGACGAAGCCACCGGGGTCGCAGAAGACGTGTTTGCGGACGCCGCTGGCGATGCCGATGCGTGGCTGGCATTCGCACAGACACTTCTCGATGATTCGCCTGAGTCGTTGTGCAACCAGCTCTCTGGGCTGGTTTCTCGGAACGGCCAAGAAGCCCGTGGGGGCGTCTCCGATTCGTGCTACGGGCTTGTACTCCGGTGCTGGAGTGCACTCGTGTTCGCGGACAAAACGAGCGCTGCACGGGCAGTATCAGGATCAGAGACATACGCGGCTGAGACTCCTGCACTCGATACACTGGACGACTACGTGGACAGTTTGGATGCCGACCCGAAACAGGAGGGAACGCGCTCGCAGCGTCTCGATTACTGCCGCGACCGTGCGCGCCGGACCGTTATCTCCGCAGCACGTGACTTCGCGGAATCAGGGGGCGGAGTGGCCACCCTGACACTTCCAACTGGGATGGGAAAGACACTCACTGGACTGTCCGCGGCCTTCACGATACGGGATGCGTTGGACGGCGAGCGCGTAGTGTACGCGTTGCCGTTCACGAGCATCATCGATCAAGTGGTAGACGAACTCAAAAGCATCTACGAGACAGACGGACTCGGGCAACTCCTCACCGCTCACCACCACTTGGAAGCTGCCGAGATTTACGACGAACCGGGGAACGACGAGGATGCTGCGGACGAAGCCGATCGGACTGGTGATATTGCCTCCATACTCGGTGAGGCGTGGCGCGCAGGGCTGACTGTGACGACGTTCGTACAGCTGTTCGAGAGTCTCGCTGGCCCGCAGAACACGCAATCGATGAAGCTCCCCGCGTTGCAGAACAGCGTTATCGTGCTGGACGAGCCGCAGAGTCTGCCGCTCGACTGGTGGAAACTCGCCCCACGGCTCGCAGAGGTACTCGTAGACCAGTACGATGCGACGGTCATCGCGATGACAGCGACGCAGCCACGGCTGTTCGAGAACTCGCTCGGGGAGGTTCCGGAACTCGTCGACGACGAGTACGACTACTTTGACGCTGTCGAGCGCGTCGCATACGAATTCGATGACTCGGCTGAACGGTACATCGACACTCAGGATGGCCCAAAGTCGTACCGGGACGCTGCGAGCGAACTCCGCGACACACCCGAGTCCGAGTCGGTGTTAGCAGTAACGAACACCATCGATAGTGCCCGCGAACTCACGGATTGCGTATCGAAAACGGGGGAATTTGTCGACGTTGGCGGCGTGTACGCACAACTTCTCGACCGACTTGGCGGTGACGCGGATGCATCCGCTATCGAAGCAGATGCGGTCGCCAAGGCCGTCCGCAACGAGGGTGGGCGCCCACTTCTCCACCTTTCGACGCGCCTTCGTCCCGTCGACCGGTTGACGCTGGTGGAGACCGCAAAAGAACTCACCGGTAGCAACTGCGGGCTCGTGGTCGTGTCGACGCAGCTCATCGAAGCAGGCGTCGACATCAGCTTCAACCGCGTATACCGGGATTTTGCGCCACTCGACAGTATCGTCCAGGCCGCCGGCCGTTGCAACCGGTCCTTCGAGCGTGAACGTGGCCGTGTCGTCGTCTGGTGGTTGGATGCGCCCGATGAGGAAAGTGAGACCACACCAGCGGCCGCGGTCTACAACCGCGGGACGAAACTGCTGCCCGTCACGGCAGACGCGATTGCAGCGGTTCGCAAACGCGTCGACGAACTCGACGAGACCGCCCTCGCAAAGACCGCCGTCGAAGAATACTACGAGCGACTAGGTAGTGAAGGACGTGACGTCGGAAAACAAGAGTACGCGGACTACGTAGACGACGCACGAGCTGACGAACTCGGGGACCTCTCGCTTATCGACCAGCGTCGTTCGGTTGACGTCCTCGTGACGCGGACTAGCGGAGAGCGTGCCCTTTCGGAAGCGCTCGGCGAAGCTAATCAAACGTATGATTACGACGCACTCAACCGGCTCCGTGATGCGGTGAAGCCGTTCACGGTGTCCATTCCGCTCTATCGGGGGGACGAGGAAACTCGGGACGCCGTCGGCAGTCTCACGCCTCTTCTTCCAGACGATGGACTGTACCAGCTAGACACCCGACAGCACGGCGCGTACTTTGACGCCACGACCGGGTTCGTCGTCCCTGAGAGTACGGTTGACCACCAGTTCTTATGAGCGACACTGACCCAGTAGAGAAACTCCGTCGAACGGCTCAGGATGAAGCAACGACGGACGAGTTCCGGGTGACGGGCGTGATGATGCAGTACTACGAGGTTTGTGAGCGCGAACTCTGGTTTGCGTCTCGTCACCTCGAAATCGACCGAGACAACGCCGCCGTCGTGCGCGGTACACAGGTCGACGACTCCGCGTACGACGAAAAGCGGCGGAACGTCTCGATTGACGGCATGATTGCCATCGACGTGCTCGAAGATGGTCGAGTGATGGAGGTCAAGCCGTCATCTTCGTTGGTTGATCCAGCCAAACTCCAACTGCTGTACTATCTCTGGTATCTCGAACATATCGTCGGTGTTGAGCGTGAGGGCGTACTCGCGCATCCGACAGAACGCCGTCGGGAAGCCGTCGAACTCACACCCGAAAACGAGCAGTGGGTCGAAGACGCGATTCGGGGCGTCCACGACATCGTCACGCAAGAAACACCACCGGGGGCGGAGGAAAAGCCGTTCTGTGAGTCGTGTGCGTATCACGACTTCTGCTGGAGTTGTTAACGATGACCGAGAACTACCACGTGTTCAGCGACGGACGACTCGAACGGCACAACGACACGGTCCGCCTCGTGACCGAGGACGACGAGAAGAAATACCTCCCGGTTGAGAACGCGGAGGCTGTCTTCCTCCACGGCCAGATCGACTTCAACACCCGATTGGTTTCGTTCCTCAACGACCACGGTGTCGCCGTCCATATCTTCGGCTGGAACGATTACTACGCCGGTTCTGTGATGCCGGAACGCGGCCAGACCTCCGGTCGGACAGTCACCGAGCAAGTCCGAGCGTACGACGACCCGGAGCATCGGCGACAACTCGCGCGGAAGTTCATTCGCGCAAGCATCCACAACATGCGGGCGAACGTCTCCTACTACGACAACCGCGATCACGACTTTGGGAGCGTTATTACACGTCTCGATACACAGCAGGAGCGGCTCGAACCGGGACTCGAGATAAACGAACTGATGGGCGTCGAAGCGACCGCTCGTCGCGCATACTACTCGACGTTCGACGACATTCTCCCCGATGGATTCGTCTTCGGGGGTCGAGAGTATAATCCGCCGAAGAACGAGGTGAATAGTCTCATCTCGTTCGGAAACTCACTCGTGTACGCGAATGTCGTTTCCGCAATTCGGGCAACGGCGCTCGACCCAGCGATTAGCTTCCTCCACGAACCAGGCGACCGCCGATACTCACTCTCACTCGACATCGCAGATATATTCAAACCACTGCTCGCTGATCGCGTTATTTTCCGTCTAGTGAACCGCCAACAAGTCGACATGGGTGACTTCGAGGAGCGGCTGAATGGATGCCTACTCACGGAATCAGGCCGCGAAGCATACTTGAAGGAATTTGAACAGATGCTCGATCAAACCGTCGAACATCCGCGATTGAATCGAAAGGTGAGCTACCAGCACCTCCTTCGTGTCGAAGTATACAAGCTGAAAAAGCACTTGCTGACTGGCGAAGAATACGCCCCCTTCGAGCGATGGTGGTGACTAGATGGCGTATTTAATCGTGGTGTACGACGTTGAGGCGGATCGAACCTCGAAATTTCTGAAGTATCTGCGGCAGTATCTCGTCCACGTCCAGAACTCAGTCTTCGAAGGAGAGCTCACAGCCGGCCAAGCGGTTGACGTCGAAAACACCCTTGAAGAGATGCTCGAACCCGGCGAGTCGGTAATGGTCTACCAGATGGCCGGCGAAAGCTACGTCGAGCGTTCTGTCTACGGTGAGGACCCGATGGACGACCAGCAATTCCTGTAAGCACTCATCGACCCCTGGGGGTTTAGGGACTATTCGGGGTCGACGAAAACAGGGAAGTGTGTACGCGCTGTAGCACCGTTGAATGCCCGAAATTGGGCATGGTTACAGCAGAACGCTAGTGCGGTTGAAGCGACAACACTGATCGTCACCTCGCTCGTGCCGGTCATCGTTACAGCAGAACGCTAGTGCGGTTGAAGCCCCCCACTGGTTGGTCTTCGCGACGGCACGGCCGTCGTTACAGCAGAACGCTAGTGCGGTTGAAGCGGCGAAAAAGCCGGGCAAGCATGGGGCGCCACCAAGGTTACAGCAGAACGCTAGTGCGGTTGAAGCGTGCTCGCGGACACCGCCGGCGAAATCACCGAGGTGAGTTACAGCAGAACGCTAGTGCGGTTGAAGCCTGCGGAAGGCTCGGGATGCGACCCGGTGAGCTCGTTACAGCAGAACGCTAGTGCGGTTGAAGCGTCTCCGGGGATGTTCTCGCCCAGGGCCTCCGCGAGGTTACAGCAGAACGCTAGTGCGGTTGAAGCCTCCCACGCAACCAGGGGACGCAGGAAGCGCCCGAGTTACAGCAGAACGCTAGTGCGGTTGAAGCACCGCCGCACCAAGCACCCGGACGGTAGCGGGAACCGGGTTACAGCAGAACGCTAGTGCGGTTGAAGCATGTCGTCTAGTTCACCGGCAAGCCCAACGCGGTTCGTTACAGCAGAACGCTAGTGCGGTTGAAGCCGCCTGCCGGCTGTCGAGGTCGTCGTCGAGGTCGTGTTACAGCAGAACGCTAGTGCGGTTGAAGCGACTACTATCACAAACCGGGCACGCATCTAGTAGGTCTGTTACAGCAGAACGCTAGTGCGGTTGAAGCGCACGGTGGGAGTACGTGGAACCGCGAGGAATAGGGTTACAGCAGAACGCTAGTGCGGTTGAAGCCGCGCAAGCGACGAATAGCGATCTCTACCACGGGGTTACAGCAGAACGCTAGTGCGGTTGAAGCGAGTTCGGCGGCGGTCACCTGTGCGCGCTGGTTCGGTTACAGCAGAACGCTAGTGCGGTTGAAGCCCGAACTCCGGTGTGTACGTGGATTGGAATATTGATGTTACAGCAGAACGCTAGTGCGGTTGAAGCAGCTTGTGAACTTCAACACGCCGCCCGGCGAGGGGCGTTACAGCAGAACGCTAGTGCGGTTGAAGCCAGGAATTGGAGTTCACGGAGCGCATGAAGTGGTAGTTACAGCAGAACGCTAGTGCGGTTGAAGCCTCTCACTCCCGGGACAACTCCGTGGGGTGGCGCTTGTTACAGCAGAACGCTAGTGCGGTTGAAGCAAGATGGATCTAACGACGGGGGACCTCCAAATCGGTTACAGCAGAACGCTAGTGCGGTTGAAGCGACCCCGGCGATACTCTCGCCGTGGGTCTGGACGTGGTTACAGCAGAACGCTAGTGCGGTTGAAGCCACCCGAGCGCCACACCGCACGCACTCATACATCTCGTTACAGCAGAACGCTAGTGCGGTTGAAGCGACTTGATGGCGATGCGGCCCGACGGCCTTGTGTTCGTTACAGCAGAACGCTAGTGCGGTTGAAGCGGATGACGAGCGGGGTAAGCTCAAGGTCCGGCCCGGTTACAGCAGAACGCTAGTGCGGTTGAAGCGGATGGCGACGGAAGCGGGGCATGATGAGGCGAAGGGTTACAGCAGAACGCTAGTGCGGTTGAAGCACAGTCTGGGGTGCCCCCACGACGGCGACACTGAGTTACAGCAGAACGCTAGTGCGGTTGAAGCGCGTGGGTTGTCGGGGTAGTTGTTGCATTCGGCGGGTTACAGCAGAACGCTAGTGCGGTTGAAGCCATCGCCTGCCCCTCCTCGACGCCGGGCGGCGGTCGGTTACAGCAGAACGCTAGTGCGGTTGAAGCCCGTGTTGTCCCGTGCCGCCCGATACCCCGAGGCCGTTACAGCAGAACGCTAGTGCGGTTGAAGCGAGGTCGCATCCCCAGAGGACGCGGGCGAACTGGAGTTACAGCAGAACGCTAGTGCGGTTGAAGCGCCCGCCCGTGTCAAGTTGCGGGAGTCGGAGCGACCGTTACAGCAGAACGCTAGTGCGGTTGAAGCACGATGAACGCGTCGCCTTCGGACCCGACGGTCCGGGTTACAGCAGAACGCTAGTGCGGTTGAAGCGACCAGAAGCCATCCGGTGGGCTCAGGTCGAACCCCGTTACAGCAGAACGCTAGTGCGGTTGAAGCACAGCTGACGCACCTCCATGTACAGCAGCGCAATCCAGTTACAGCAGAACGCTAGTGCGGTTGAAGCAGGGATCGTACTGCAGCCACGAATGCTATCTTCGAGTTACAGCAGAACGCTAGTGCGGTTGAAGCGTTACCGGGGGCATCCGTCAGCCCCCATCCTGTCCGTGTTACAGCAGAACGCTAGTGCGGTTGAAGCTTGCGGTGTGTGGGCCTTCGCGGTCCATCTCGGTGGTTACAGCAGAACGCTAGTGCGGTTGAAGCGTCGATAAATCCGATGCTGGCCCGCAATACGTCTCGTTACAGCAGAACGCTAGTGCGGTTGAAGCGACGCTGACGTGTCGATCGACGCCACCGCGACTGAGTTACAGCAGAACGCTAGTGCGGTTGAAGCCGTCGGCGTACGACATCACGCACGGCGACCTCGTTACAGCAGAACGCTAGTGCGGTTGAAGCGACCGACCCGGCGACGTCGCCCGCCTCCGTGATGGAGTTACAGCAGAACGCTAGTGCGGTTGAAGCCTCGCGGGACTCGCGCCGGCAGTGCCGGTGTTGACAGGTTACAGCAGAACGCTAGTGCGGTTGAAGCCCGGACCTCGTGACCTACGAGGAAACCGAGGACGGGGTTACAGCAGAACGCTAGTGCGGTTGAAGCCAGCTCGTGCAACGCCATCCCGTTCCACGACTCCTGTTACAGCAGAACGCTAGTGCGGTTGAAGCCTCGCGGGACTCGCGCCGGCAGTGCCGGTGTTGACAGGTTACAGCAGAACGCTAGTGCGGTTGAAGCCCGGACCTCGTGACCTACGAGGAAACCGAGGACGGGGTTACAGCAGAACGCTAGTGCGGTTGAAGCCAGCTCGTGCAACGCCATCCCGTTCCACGACTCCTGTTACAGCAGAACGCTAGTGCGGTTGAAGCCTCGCGGGACTCGCGCCGGCAGTGCCGGTGTTGACAGGTTACAGCAGAACGCTAGTGCGGTTGAAGCCCGGACCTCGTGACCTACGAGGAAACCGAGGACGGGGTTACAGCAGAACGCTAGTGCGGTTGAAGCCAGCTCGTGCAACGCCATCCCGTTCCACGACTCCTGTTACAGCAGAACGCTAGTGCGGTTGAAGCCAGACCGCGAGAAACGAGACGCGAAGCGTGACCTCCGTTACAGCAGAACGCTAGTGCGGTTGAAGCTCCTCGACGAGTTCGACGCCGACGAAGTCCTCGCGGGTTACAGCAGAACGCTAGTGCGGTTGAAGCCGGGGACGTCGTCGAGACTAACGCCGACGACGTCGAGTTACAGCAGAACGCTAGTGCGGTTGAAGCGCGACCCGTTCGTGAGCTCGATTTTCGCGCCGGGTTACAGCAGAACGCTAGTGCGGTTGAAGCGGCAAGGTCACAAGCAACTAACCCTGCCCGGATGTTACAGCAGAACGCTAGTGCGGTTGAAGCAAGCGACCGGGGACGCCGGCGACCTCGTCGAACAGTGTTACAGCAGAACGCTAGTGCGGTTGAAGCAGGCATCGACTTCCTCCTTCCATTCTCGCAGGTGTTGTTACAGCAGAACGCTAGTGCGGTTGAAGCATTACGGTGTTCGTATGTGACACTGATACGTCCGAGTTACAGCAGAACGCTAGTGCGGTTGAAGCCACCAGTAGGCTCGACTGGAGTCAATTCAGCGGTTGTTACAGCAGAACGCTAGTGCGGTTGAAGCTCGCAGACGGCGAAGTGTCGGGGACTAAGCAAACGCGTTACAGCAGAACGCTAGTGCGGTTGAAGCGACCCGAGCGACGCGCCCGAGTTCTCGGCAGCCCACGTTACAGCAGAACGCTAGTGCGGTTGAAGCAGACGGCGGCTTGACGGCATGGAAATTGTCGTTCCGGCCGTTACAGCAGAACGCTAGTGCGGTTGAAGCCGCACACGATTTCAGCCTTCGATACGACGTCGCCGCGTTACAGCAGAACGCTAGTGCGGTTGAAGCCGAACTGTACTGCGACCCACGGGGAAGATTACCAGAGTTACAGCAGAACGCTAGTGCGGTTGAAGCGGATTCGCATACTCGACTCGTACACACGAGCCCTCGTTACAGCAGAACGCTAGTGCGGTTGAAGCTCGTCGGCCACCTCACTGGTAGCGCCATCGTCGCTCGGTTACAGCAGAACGCTAGTGCGGTTGAAGCACTCGCGAACCGGGGGTGTCCGAGAACACTCAACGAGTTACAGCAGAACGCTAGTGCGGTTGAAGCCCGTCGCGCTCGTCGCCGCGCATGTCCGGGAAAGGTTACAGCAGAACGCTAGTGCGGTTGAAGCTCTCTTAAGGCTCGCTGGAAGCCGTGACGAATATACCCGTTACAGCAGAACGCTAGTGCGGTTGAAGCACTCGGCATCGCCCCGCCCGTCTAACGCCGTGACCCGGTTACAGCAGAACGCTAGTGCGGTTGAAGCCTCCACGACGACGACTGCTCGTACGACGGACCCGCGTTACAGCAGAACGCTAGTGCGGTTGAAGCTACCAGCGATAACCGACCAACGACCCCTTTCAGCCGGTTACAGCAGAACGCTAGTGCGGTTGAGGCCGAGGAAAAGACGCGACCTCAACGTTGATTTCGGGTTCAGTTTAGCTGAATACAGGAGCTAAGCCCCCACCCTCAACGAGTACCGCAGTCCGCGCAAGCGGACACGGACCGCAGTAGGGTGGGGATACAGCGTCCCCAGAAATCGAAGATTTCTGGTGTGCGAACGAGACGCGAAGCGTTTCATCAACGCCGTCATCACCTTTCCGATACTGTGCGTCGGCAGGCCGGCGGTGTTCAGATAAGGACTGAAACTGGCTTGATGTGCTCGCCGATACAGCCGATTTCCGGCGGATTGAAAGGGCGAGGCGCGCGTGGCGGCTTCGCCGCCACGTTTTGCGGCGGTCGGTGCAGCCGACCGCCCACTCGACGAACCCCGGCGTTCGGAAGACGCGGCGCGTCTTCCGCGCCCATCAGAACCCGACGGGTTCTGAGGACGAAGTAAGCACGTGAGCGACCACCGGGAGCGAACGCGCGTGGTCCGAGAGACGCGGAGCGTCTCTCGTCGCAATTCGCGAGGGCGGCGAACGCTTCGCGTTCGCCTGCTCTCGAAAGAGCGCTGTGCGCTCTTTCGGCGACAGAGAGGGAGCAAGCTCCCTCAGGCAGCCGGCGGGCTATGCCCGTCGGCGACAGCGAGCCGCGGGAGTGTCGTGAGTGCAACGAACGAGACCACGGGAGACGAGCACTGCGAGTCTCCCGACAGTCGAGACAGCCGAGGGCTTTCAGCTGTTCCCCACAACTCTGCTGCTGGAAACTGCTTATCTGAACACCGCCGGCAGGCCCACGCAAGCATTTATATTGTCAAACGCCGAACAAACTGCCAAGATGGGCGTTCCGACATGTCGGCTTCGACTCGATCCTTGCGAAGCTGACGGACACGGACAGCGTTCAAACGCAACAAGAAGCGTGCGTTGTCCCACGGAATTATCCCGTCGCGCACTAGGAGTGGGACACTCCGAATTAATGCCTGTGGAGACTGCACTCTTTGTGGATACACCTGTATCTGCAAATCGCGTCGTGGAAGCAGGAAACCGCGCCCTGCTCGGCCTGACGGCCTCGCTGAGGGCGGGGTGGTTCACTCCGCCCCTTCCCTTGCTTCCCGAGCGTACAGACTCCCACCACACCCGCCACACCGATACTCCTCGGAATTCTTCACGAGCTTGGATTTCCGGTAGCGCGCCATCTCGCTCCCACAGGATTCACAGACGACCCACCAGTTCGGGTCGGCGAAGTGCTTGCAGGTGACGGACGTCCGGAGTTCGGTCGCGAGTTCGCGGAACGCCTCGCCGTGGCTGGCGTCGCCCGCTTCGTTCAGCAGGTGGACGTGAATCAGTTCGTGACGGACGACGTCGGCGGTGGCACCCCAGCCGTGCTCCTGGAAGTACTCCCAGGTTAGCGAGACGGTTTCGGGGTGCTCGCCGTGGTATTTGACCGCGCCGGCGCGGCGCTTCGCGCGCTTGCTGACCTCCCACTCCAGCGCGCTCACGGTCACCGCGAGGTCGTAGGCGTCGACGACGTCCCGGGCGTACACTTTCGCGACTGCGAGGAACTCCGGGACGGAGACGTCTCGGTCGACCGCGTAGAAGTCCGTCTCCAGCGTCGGCGTCCCGGACATCATCAGTAGGTCGGGCGTGAATTGTGCCCCGGGGATAGTATCGTTGTGGGTCGGCAGTCGGCGTTCAAGGCCACGCCCTCGAACCGCCCCGGTGCTCACCACTGGCTGGTCGACAGGAACGCTGCCCTTGCGACTATCACTCCGAGCGGGCAAACCTCGGGAACAGAACGGCGCACTCGGACGCTCAGTCGGCTTCGATTTCCTCGACGTCGAACAGCTCGTTGCAGCTGTTGCACTCGTAAACGTTGGTCGTACCGCGGGAATCACTGTTGTCGGCCGAGACGACGAGTTCGCCGCCGCAGTCGGGACACTCTGGCATACGTGGCCGTTCGGCGGCGTGGGTGTCGAGGTTTGTGGCCGACCGGCGAGCGAGGCTGTGCGGCGACCGTCGTGGCGCAAGCGAGCGGTCGCGTGCCGACGAGGGAACTATCGAAGGCGATCGCGGACTTCGACGACGCCGACGACGGCCGTGCACGCGACGAACGCAGTCGTGCCGAGTTTCCCGCCGGCCCCGCCGAACACGCGCGAGGTGAGGAGATAGATGACCGCCGCGAGGGCGCCCGCGAGCGCGACGACGCGGCCGTCGTGGAGGCGCCGCGGCGCGGACATGCCGACGAACGACGCGCAGAACGCGACCGCGGCGAGCGGTGCATCCGTCGCGAGCGAGAACGCGGGGCGGAGCGCGACAGCGAGCACGCCGACGAGCGCGGACGCGACGACCGTGCTGTGGCCGCGTTCGGCGTGGAGGTAAAACGCCACGACGGCCGCCACGGCGGCGACAGGCGCGGTAACGAGAAGCACGCTCGTGGGGAGTGTGGTCGCCGAGTGGAAGGTGGCGGTCGTCGCGGCGGCGGCAGCGAGACAGCCCGCAAACGCGAGGGTTCCGAGTTTCCCACCGACGCCGTCGAAGACGCCGTCGGCGGTGACGAGGCCGATGCCCGCAGCGAATCCGCCCGTCGCGACGCCGACGGACGTGGGGAAGAGCGCGGGCGACGCCATACCGACGAACGACCCGCAGTAGACGGCGACGGCGATGGACGGGGCGGCGAGCCCGGCAACGAGCCCGACGCCTGCGGAGGCGAGCACGGGGCCGAGGCCGGCGTGCACGCTGAGCGCGTACGTCGCGACGCTACCGAGCACAGTAGCGGCGACGGTGACGCCCGCGTCGCGGACGTGAAGCGGGGCAGCGAGCCGTACGGCGTCGAGGGCGTCGCGTTCCGCGGCGACGGCCGCGCCGGCCGCGAGCACGATGGCGGTCCGGGCTGCCGTCGCGCCGCCGGTGAAGGGCTGCGTCGTAACCGCGCCCGCGAGGAGGACCGCAGGTGCAACCGACAGCGCGGCGAATCCGGCACGGCGACGCAGTTCGAGCACGCAACTGTCTATCTGCAGTCGGCGGTTGGGGGTTTCGATTCGGGAATCGACGGCAGGCGCTGCCGCCATCTTACCGTCATTTTTGGAACGCAATCCACAACCGATATACTTCCGCGGGGCCGAGTGTCGGTAACCGTGACGAACACGCAGGTCACCCTCGTCCAACTCGACAACTACGGCCCGTGGACCGTGACGCCATCGCCGCGACGCGAAGTCGACCTCCAGACGATGCAGTCCCGCCTCTACGCCGACCTCTCGCAGGCGTTCGGGATGCGGGACGGCTACGTCTTCTTCACGCGCTTCGACAACATGATCGCGGTCAGCAACGGGCTCGACCTCGAAGACCACGCCCGGATTCAGGAGTCCATCCGGAACCGCTACCCCGTCACCGTCAGTCTCTCCATCGGCACCGGTGCGTCGCCCGCCGATGCGCTCGTCGAGGCGACCGCTTCCCTCCAGGAACAGGGCAGCGCGCAGGACGCCGACCGCCGCGAAGCACTCCTCGGCCAGCCCATCGACGAGACCGCACGCACCGACGAGGACGTCCAAATCGCGCACTTCGACGTCGTCGACGCTACCGGCACGTACACCGACGAACTCGACGCCTACTCGTCGTTCGTCCACATCGAGCAGGGGTACGCCGCGCTCATGCAGCACATGCACGACGCCCACGACTCCCTCTCGTTCTTCGTCGGCGGCGACAACATCATCGCGGTCTGCCCGGACCTCACGCCCGCGGACTACGAGGAGGCCATCGAGCACGTCCACGACACCGCCGGCGTCGACGTCCGCGTCGGCGTCGGTCACGGCGTCTCCCCGCACGACGCCGGCATGGGTGCCAAGCACGCGCTCGAAGACGCCCGCGAACACGAGACCGACGTCGAAGTCGTCCCCGAACCCTGACCGGACCGGCCGTTTTTTGCTCGTCGCGCCCGAATCACGCGTGATGGTCGACGGCGAGCGACTCCCAGGTGCGCCAGCACGCGAGGAGCGCATCGTCTTGCACGTCGACATGGACTGCTTTTACGCTTCCTGCGAGCGCCGCCGCGAACCCGAGTTACGCGGCGAACCCGTCGTCGTCGGCATGGGCTACGAGCCCGGTGAGACCGTCGGCGCGGTCGCGACCGCGAGCTACGAGGCCCGCGAATACGGCGTCGAGAGCGCGCAAGCCATCGGTGCCGCCCTCGACAACCTCTCGCGGAAGGCCGACGATCCCGACAACCCGGACGCGGGCTACTACCGGCCCGTCGACCTCGACTTCTACCAGGACGTCGGCAGTTCGGTCAAGGAAATCCTCTACGACCTTGGCGACACGGTCCGCGAGGTGAGCATCGACGAGGCGTACCTCGACATCACTGACCGGACCGCGTGGGACGTCGCCGACGGGTTCGCGCGCCACGTCAAACAGCGCATCCACCGCGAGGTCGGCGTTCCCGCGAGTGTCGGCGTCGCGCCCGACATGAGCACCGCGAAGCTCGCCAGCGACTACGACAAGCCCGACGGCCTCGTCGTCGTCGAGCCCGACGACGTCCGGAAGTTCCTCGCACCCATCGACGTCGCGGACGTCCACGGCATCGGCCCGGTCCGCGCGCGGGAACTCCGCGAGATGGGCATCGAGACCGCGGGCGACCTCGCCAGCGCGGACCCTTACGAACTCACCGACAAGTTCGGCGACCGCGGCCGCGACCTCTACCGGCGCGCCCGCGGCGAGGACAACCGCCCCGTCGAGCCCCGCGGGAAGCCCAAGAGCCTCTCCCGGGAGTCCGCCTTCGACGGCGCGACCGACGACTTCGAGCGCGTGCGCGAGCAAGTCGCGACGCTCGCGGAGGCAGTCGCGGACCGCGCCACCCGGAAGGACGCTTTCTACCGCACCATCGGCGTGAAGGTGGTGACGCCGCCGTTCGACGTCCACACGCGCGCCGAGTCCCTACCCGGGCCCGTGGACGACCCCGGCCTCGTGGACGACGTCACGCAGGACCTCCTCGGCGAGTTCGAGGGCGAGTCCGTGCGGAAGGTCGGCGTGCGCGTCTCGAATCTGGACTTCTCCGAGCGCGAGCAAGCCAGCCTCGACGGCTTCGAGAGTGACGGCGACACAGACGACGGCCGCGCCGGGAGCGGGAGTAGCGACTCGACACGAGGACTCGAGTGCGCCGGAGACAGGCAGCGAGACGGTCAGATTTCGCTGGACGACTTCGAGTGAATGCGAACCAACCTGCGCCTCGTCGTTTGTGGCCGTCTCCAACGATCGAACCATTACTTGAAAACCCAATAAAAACTTTTTTAGGGCGCTGGGGGTGCCTGATAAAGCGTAACAGATGGCAATTGAATTCGCACACAGTCCACTGCTCACGTTCGCGGCCGGGCTGGCCGTGGTCGTGTTGTTACTGGTCGTGTTGGACCTCCCGGCGTTCGTCGGGCTAGCTATTGCGGCGTTCACTGTCGGCCTCGTCAACGCCGTCTTCGTCCCCGACTTCGCGATGGCGGACGCGGCGACGAGAACTGCAACGGCCTTCGGTGACGGCATGGCCGGCATCGGTATCCCCATCCTGATGGCCGCCATCATCGGGAAGTCGATGCTGGAGAGCGGGGCCGCCCAGCGCATCGTCCGCGGCTTCCAGTCGCTGGTCGGCGAAGGGAACTCCGACCTCGCGCTGTGGGGGAGCAGTTCCATCCTCGCAATCCCGGTCTTCTTCGACAGCGTGTTCTACCTCATGGCACCGCTGGCCCGCTCGATGCGCGCCCGCGTCGGGAAGAACTACGCGCTGTACATCGTCGTGGTCGGCGCCGGTGCGGCGACGACACACGTGTTCGTCCCACCGACGCCCGGCCCGCTCGCGGTCGCGAACGAGATCGGCGTCGACCTCGGCATCACGATTCTCGTCGGCGTCGCCACCGCGATTCCCGCGGCCATCGCCGCCGGCCTCGTCTACGGCCGCTGGATCAACGCCCGCCTCGACATCCCGCTGCGGGACGCGATGGGCACCACCACCGAGGAACTGGAGGAGCGCGCTCAGCGCGAGACCTCGAACCTCCCCGGCGTCCTCGAAGCGCTCGCCCCCATCTTCCTCGCAGTCGCACTCGTCGGCTCCGCGACCGCCGTCGACACCTTCCAGGAGTGGTACCCCGTCCTGGAAGCCGTCCAGCCGGTCATCGCGTTCGTCGGCGACAAGAACGTCGCGCTCACCATCGCCGCGATGGCAGCCGCCGTCACCTACCTCCGCTGGACCGGCCTCTCGCGGTCCGTCTGGGAGGACGAACTCACGGAAGCGCTGAAGAGCGGTGGCAACATCGCGGCCATCACCGCGATGGGTGGCGCGTTCGGCGCGCTGCTCGCCGCCTCCGGTATCGGCCCGTACATCGCCGACCTCCTCCAGAACTTCGGCATCGGCCTGCTCGTCACCGCGTGGCTCATCGCCGCTGTCGTCCGCATCGCACAGGGTTCGGCGACCGCCGCGATGCTGACCGCCGCTGGCATCATGGCACCGCTGGCCGGCCAGCTCGACGTCAGCGCGGCGTACCTCGTGATGGTCATCGGCGCGGGCGGGAACATCTGCTCGTGGTACAACGACTCGGGCTTCTGGCTCGTCAAGGAAATCGGCGGCCTCACGCAGGCGGAGACGCTGAAAACGTGGACCGCGCTGACGACGGTCATCTCCGTCACCGGGCTAGTGACGGTGCTGATTCTGTCGTCGGTGCTGCCGCTCGCGTAAGCGACCGGCCGCACTCGTCGCATCGTCCCGAAACCAAATCACACCCCACAACGAGAACACACTCATGGACCGCGCACTCGCAGTCATCGACCCGACCGACGCAGCGAAAGACCTCCTGCACGAAGCAGGCACGCTCGCGGCGGGCGTCGACGCCGACCTCGTGGTGATTCACGTCACCACCGAGGAGGAGTACGGCGGCCGCCGCGAAGCGATGGAAGCGATTCCGAACGGCTCAGCGAGCTACTCGCCCGGTGAAGCCGAAGCGGGGGCCGCGCAGTTCGCGCAGGACCTCGCCGACGAGATTCTCGGTGACCTCGACGTCGAGTACGAGACCGCCGGCTACCTCGGTAACAAGGCCGGCAAGACCCTCGACGCGGCCGCGGAGTACGGCTGCGACCACGTCTTCCTCGCGGGCCGCAAGCGCTCGCCGACGGGGAAGGCCATCTTCGGCGACGCGACGCAGAAGGTCATCCTCGACTACGACGACCCCGTCACCGTCCTGACCGCGTAGCTTCCCACCGCACTTTTTCGACGCGTCAGTCGCTGCTCGACACCAGCGTGCCGAGGAGCGCGAGCCCTAGGCCGACGAACAGCCCGAGGTAGAAGATGGGCGTGGAGCCGATGCCGCGGCCGCCGTACCGCAGGCGGTCGTGGAGGAGGACGAAGCCGCTGGTGAGGACGACGGCGATACCGAACAGGGCGAGGTCGCGGGCAGCCATACCGGGAGGTCGCCCGTCTGCGTCTTCAGGATCGTGCTGGCGTTACGCGAGCGGTTCGACGAGGTCTTCGAGGGCTGCACGCGGGTCGTCGGCCTTGGCGACGCCGCTGGCGAGCAGCACGCCGCTGGCACCCAACTCGCGGGCGGCTTCGAGGTCGTCGCCCGTGCTGATGCCGGCACCACAGTAGACGTCGACGCTCGGGTCGACGGCCTCGGCGGCCGCGACCGCGTCCTCGACGATGCCCGGGTCGGCCTGCGAGACGGGCGTCCCGGTGCCGATGAGTTCCGGCGGTTCGACGGCGACGGCGTCGGGGCCGAGCGCGGCGGCGGCCGCGACCTGCTCGGGGTTGTTCGCGCACACGACGGTGTCGAGGTCGACGCGCTCGGCGGCGTCGAGGCTGTCGTCGATGTCCGCGAGCTTGCGGCGGTGCTCGGAGTGGTTGAGGAGCGTGCCGACAGCGCCGTTGTCCGCGACGGATTCGGCGAGCACGCTGCCCGTGTGGCTGCCGTGCTCGACGGGGCTGACGTGCTGGGCGTACGTCGTCGCGCCCGTCTCCGCGACCCGCGCGAGGTCTGCGGGCTGCGGGGCGACGGCGATGGTCGTGTCTGTCGATTCGGCGACGTCGGCGGCGGCCTCCGCGACCGCGACCGGGTCGCAAGGGTACGCCTTCAGATTGACGAGTACGAACACGTCAACACCGGCGTTCTCCCGCGCGAAAAAACTGTAGGTTTAGCTGTCGTCGCTCTTCCGGCGGACCTTGTCGCCGAGCGTCAGCCCCGCGCTGTCGCTGTCCGAGGACCAGTCCTCGTCGGCCTCGCCGCCGGACTCCGTCAGGGAGATGCCGAGCTTGCTCTCGAGCTTCTCGCGGACGTCGTCGCTGGGGAGGCTGTCGCCGCGTTCCAGCTTCCGGATGACGCTGGCCTTCTCGTTGAGGTCGTCGGCCAGTTCCTCCTGGCTGAGTCCCTCGGTCTCGCGGGCCTTCCGGATGCGGTCGTCGTAGTCGCTGGCGAGCTCTTCCATCTCGTCGAACATGTCGCGGCGGCGGCGACCGCCCGAGGAGCCGCCGCTGGACGAGGACGTAGAGCCGCCCGAGGACTGACTAGATGAAGACGTCGAATACTTCGTGCTGGTGGTGCTGGAGGACTCCGTTTCGACTGTCGTTCCGAACTCCGAACAGTCGTCGCAGACGTCGATTTCCGCCCCCTCGATTTTGACGGTCTTCGGGGACGAGACCTCCTTGCCACACATCTCGCACTGAGCCATACCAACAGGTAGCCGCGGACGACGCTTAAATGGCACGCCGCGGGGACCTCAGGAGAGCTGGCGCCACGCGGAGACGAACCGCTGAATCGCGGTGAGGTGGCCGACGACGGCGAACAGCGCGAGCAGCCACGCGACCAGCGAGAACCCACCGGCAGCAGGAATGAACACGGAGAGTCCACCGGTGATTCCGACGAGCGCGAGGCGGTCCGCGCGCCCGAGTAGGCCGCCGTACACGCGGTCGAGGCCGACGGCTTGCGCTTGCGTGCCGAGGTACGACGTGAGCAGCACGCCCGTGACGGCGGCGAGCCCGAGGTCGTAGCGGCCGATACCGGCGGCGAGCCCGGCGACGATGACCACGTCGGCGTACCGGTCGAGGACGTGGTCGAGGAGGTCGCCCGCCACCGAGTCCGTGCCGAGTTCCCGCGCGAGCGCGCCGTCGAGGAGGTCCAGCCAGCCGTTGACGACGACGCAGAGCGCGCCGACCGCGTACATCGACGGCGACGCGACGTAGAACACGGCGGCGGCCGCGACCGCGAACAGGAACGCGACGACGCTGACCGCGTTCGGGGTCGCGCCGACGCGCACCGCCGCGCGCACCCACGGCCGCATCAGCCGCGTCGCGAGGTCGCGGTAGGTGTCGAGCGTCACGCGCGGTCACCCGTCATAGGTACTCCGTGAAGTCCACCTCGCCCGCGGAGGGGTCGCGTTCGCCCGCGAGCACGGCCGCGACGTCGTCGGCGACCGCCTCCGGGTCGCGGTCGGTGGTGTCGATTTCGTAGACGTTGGGCTTCCCGTGGTCGCGGACGGCCTCCGAGAGGATAACATCCAGCGCTTCGCTCTCGGCGTTCTCCTCGGCTTTCTCGGCGGGTTCGCCGCGCTCGATGAGGCGGCGCTCCAGTTCGCCGGGTGCGCACCGCAGCACGACCACGCGGTCCGCGTCCAGCAGGTGCGAGAGGTGCGACTCCACGAGCACGTCCTCGCGCCCCTCCAGCCAGTCGCGGACGGCGTCGAGGTCCGCGACCTTGCTGTCGCGGGCTTCGTCGACCTCCGTGTAGAGGTCTTCCGCCTGGATGACGTCGTTGAGGTGGACGATGTCGAGGCCGGTGTCGAGGTGCTCGGTGGCGGTCGTCTTCCCGGTGCCCGGCGTCCCGGTGACGGCGACTCTCATTCCGCGAGCACCTCGTTGAGCACGGCGACCGCGCGCTCGGTCTCCTCGCGGGTGCCGCAGGTGATGCGGACGTGTTCGGGGAGCCCGAAGCTGGAACAGTCCCGAATCAGGACGCCCTCGCGCTTGGCGGCGTCCGCGACCTCGGTGGCGTCGCCGACGTTCGCGAGCACGAAGTTCCCGTGGCTCTCGTACGTCCGCGCATCGAGTTCGTCGTACATGTACTGCCGCGACCACTCGACGCTGTCGACGGTCTGCTCGACGTGCTCGTCGTCGTCAAGCGCGGCGGTGCCCGCCCGGCACGCGATGGCGCTCGCGGCGAACGGCGTCTGCACGCGAGCGTACGCGTCCGCCCACGCCTGCGGTGTGACGGCGTACCCGAGGCGGATGCCCGCGAGCCCGTACGCCTTCGAGAACGTCCGCAGCACCGCGACGTCGTCGCGTTCGTCGAGCAGCGAGACCGCGGAGGGCGCGTCCGTGAATTCGCCGTACGCCTCGTCCACGACGACGAGCGTGTCCTCGTCGGTCTCGTCAGCGACTTCCTCGACCGCGTCCAGCGTGAACCGGTGGCCGGTCGGGTTGTGCGGGCTCGTCAGGTAGACGACGCGCTCGCCGTCGTACGCGTCCAGCACGCTCTCGGCGGTGAGCGCGAATCCGTCCTCGGTGCGGACGTCGTACTCGGCGACCTCGCCGTGGTGGAAGCGCGCGCTCATCCCGTAGTACGTGAAGCCCGGCGTCGGCACGAGTACGCGGTCGCCCGGCGCGAGCGTCGCCCGCGCGAGGTAGTCGAGTGCGCCGTCGCCGCCGTTCGCCAGCCACACCTGCTCGTCGGCGACGTCCCACCGGTCGGCGAGCGCGGCCGTGAGGTCGGCGTGGACGGCCTTCGGGTAGCGGTGGACCCCCGAAGCGGTCTCGCGGATGGCGGCTTCGGCCTTCGGACTCGGGCCGTGGGGGTTCTCGTTCGAGGAGAGCTTCACGAACTCCGCGGGGTCGCGCCCGAGTTCGCGCGCGACCTCCTCGATTCCCCGACCGGCCCGGTACTCCACGTGGTCGGAGAGGTCCCGTAGTTCCATGCCCGAGTCGAGTGGCGGGCGCGCCTTAAGACTGCCTTCACGGAGTTGTCCGCCGATACCCCGTCGTTTTACCGGTTTCTGGATGCGTGTATTTGAGAATCGCGTGGTCGCCCCGAGTTCGGTCGTGGCGGTAGCCGAACTGCTGCAGGACGGAGACGATTTCCCGTCCCGAGAAGTCGTGCGACCCCATTCAGGCGTCGAACCACGGCGCGTCAGGTTCGGGTGACGGCGATTCGTCCTCGCGGGCGTCCTCCGTGAGTGCGACGGCTTCGTCGAGATTCGCCAGCGCCTCCTCGCGGGTCGCACCCTGGCTCGCCACACCCGTGTCCTCGTCGATGGCGGACCACCAGCCGTCGTCCTCCTCGACGAGGCGAATCTCGCGTCCCGTGCTCATACCTGCTCGTACGTCGGTATCGCGTATAAACTTCCGGCCGGGTTCGGTTTCGGCCTGATTGAATTCCCGCTCGCCGCCGCGACCGTGAGAACTAACGGGGTCGCCGCCGCCTGTCAGGCTATGACGAGTCGCTATCGCGTGACGAGCGTCGCAGACGTTCACGAGGAGGGCGGCTGGGTGTTCACGGTGCGGGACGAGCACGGCGGCGACGAGGAAGTGCTGTTGGTGCCCTGCGGGGACGGCGTGGAGGCGTGGTGAACCGCTGCACGCACGAGGCCCAGTGGCTCTACCGCGAGGGCGTCGGCGCGGTCGTGCGGAACGGCGAGGTCGTCTGCCCGAAGCACGGGTCGATGTTCGACGCGTGCAGCGGCCACTGCGACAACGGCGAAGCCGCGGACACGACGCTCGTCGACGTGGACGTGACCGTCGAGGACGGCCAAGTGTACCTCACGGACGACGACGTGCGCTACCTCCACGACGGGCTGAAACAGGACGACAAAGACGACGGCGGCCCGAGTTCGACCTCGCACCTCCGGTTCTGAGGGCGGGACGCGCACCTTTTAGCCCGTCCGCAAGAACGGACTCGTACATGAGTGGGAAGGAGTGGCTGCAGCGCCGCCAGGTCGGCGTCTACGCGGTCGCCGTCGCGCTCGCCGTCAGTGTCGCCGCGAGCCGCCCAGCCGCCGCGCGGGCCGTCGAACACATTATCGACCCCGTGTTGGCCGTGCTGCTGTACGTGACGTTCCTCGAAATCCCGTTCGTGCGGCTCCGTCGCGCGTTCACGAACACGCGCTTCGTGGGCGCGGCGCTCGCGATGAACTTCCTCGTCGTCCCCGTCGTCGTTTGGGTACTCACGCGCGTGCTCCCGCAGGAACCGGTCGTGCTCGTCGGGGCGCTGATGGTGCTGTTGACGCCGTGCATCGACTACGTCGTCCCGTTCACGAAGCTCGCGGGCGGCGACGCGGAGCAGTTGACCGCGACGACGCCCGCGCTGATGCTCGTGCAACTCCTGTTGCTCCCGGTGTACCTCTGGCTGTTCGTGGGGCCGCGCGTCGCGGAGGTCGTCGAAGCAGGGCCGTTCGTCGAGGCGTTCCTGCTCCTCATCGCGTTGCCGTTGACGCTGGCGTGGCTCACCGAAGCGTGGGCGGAACGCTCCGCGGCTGGTTGCCAGTGGCAGGCAGCGATGGGGTGGCTGCCCGTGCCGATGATGGCCGCGACGCTGTTCGTCGTCGTTGCTTCGCAGTTCCCGCGCGTCCGCAGTTCCATCGACCAGGTCGCGGCCGTCGTCCCCGTCTACGTCGCGTTCCTCGTCGTCGTGCCGCTGCTCGCGCGTGTGGCCGTGGGCCTGCTCGAATTGGGCGTCGGTGAGGGGCGCGCGCTCGTGTTCACGTCGGTGACGCGAAACTCGCTGGTCGTGCTCCCGCTCGCACTCGCGCTCCCCGCCGGCTACGAACTAGCGCCCGCGGTCGTCGTGACGCAGACGCTCGTCGAACTCGCGGGGATGGTCACGCTCACGCGCGTCGTGCCAGCGTGGCTACTCCCGAAGAACGGGTAGTCGGTTCAGTCCTCGCGCCGGTACGCTTCCCGGAGGAAGACGAGCACGCCGCCGAGCATCGCGAGGTTCCCGAAGAACGCGAGGCGCTCGCCGCTGGCGTCCTCGGCGTCGGCGTTCCAGAAGTCGTGCATCGTCGCGGTGACGACGGTGAGGAACGTCGCGGCCGCGCCGGTGGCGAGCTTCGGGAGTCGCCAGAGCGCGATACCGAGACCGGCGGCGACCATCGTGCCCGACGCGAGCGGCGCGGCGAGGTCCGGCATCGGCACGCCCGCGGAGTCGGCGTACTCGACGGTGTCGTCCATGTCGCGGAAGTCCTCGCTGGCCTGCAGCGCGAGCCCGAGGCCGAGCGCGACGCGGCCGAGGCGGGACAGCGAGTGGGTCTCGTTCTCGGTGGCCTCGTCAGTCATGGGACACCTGTTCGACTGGCGGCCCCAAAAGTCTGACTCGGGCGCGGTCAGTCGTCGGCCGGCGAGGACTGCTCGTCGCCGTCGAACTCGCCTGCTGCGACGCTGCGAGCGCGCTTCGCGTGGGCGTGTGCCGCCGCGTCGTCGCCGACCTCGACGAGGAGCGCGACGAGTTCGTCCAGCGCTGCCGTCATCGCGTTCGTGTCACCGCACGCCGCGAGCGCCTCGACCGCGATTTCGAGTTCCTCGATAGCCGCGTCGTGGCGTCCCTCCCGCTGGTGGACGTCCGCGAGTACGGTCCGCGTCACTGCGACCGAGCGCGTGTTGCCGGCCTCGTCGAGGTGCGCCATCGAGTCCTCGAGGTACGCGGCCGCCTCCTCGAGGTCACCGGCTTCGAGCGCGCAGACCGCGAGGTTGTGCTCGCTCATCCCGAGCGCGTGCGGGTTCCCGATGTCCTCCCGAATCTCGTAGGCCTCCTCGTGGGCTTCGCGCGCGCCCTCGACGTCCCCCTGATTCTTCTTGACGATGCCGACGTTGTTGAGACAGATGGCACGCCGGTAGTCGTCGCCGATGCGGCGGTACAGCGACTCCGCACGCTCGGTGTACGTCAGCGCGGGCTCGTAGTTGCCGCGGAGGCGTTCGAGGTCGCCGAGGTTCGTCAGCGCGCCCGCGATGCCGGGGTCGCGGCCGAGTTCGGTGTCGATGTCGAGCGCGCGGCGGTACTGGGCTTCCGCCTCGTCGTCGTCGCCCGTTCGGGTCAGCGCGTTGCCGAGGTTCGAGCGGACTTTCGCCTCCCAGAGGCGCTCGTCGTGGCGCTGGTAGCTGTCGAGCGCGCGGCGCGCGTAGTCGGCGGCCGCGTCGAAGTCGCTGCGGCTGTGCGCCGCGTTGCCGAGGTTGTGCAGCGCCCTCGCTTCCGCGAACTCGTCGTCGAGACTCCGGGCGTAGTCGTGGGCGGCCTCGTACTGTTTCTCGGCCTCGTCGAACGCCCCGCGCTTCTCGGAGACCGAGCCCAACTGGAGCAAGCATTCGAAGACCAGCTCCCGTTCGTCGCCACGCACGGCGAGCGCGAGCGCCGCCGCCAGCCGCGCCGCCGCGTCGTCGTACCGGGACTGCTGTTTGGCGGCTCGCCCGAGGCCGCGCTCCGCCGCAGCCTCGTGTTCGACGCTCCCGCGCGCGGACGCTGCCTCGTGGAGGCGTTCGAAGACGTCGATTGCGCGCTCGGGGTTGCCCGCGTCGAGCGCGAGGTCGCCCGCCCACCGGTACCGTCGTAGCGGCTGAATCTGTTCGGGGACCTCCGCGAGCACGTCCTCACCGACGAGCGGGGCGAGTCGCGGCCGGTTGCCGAGCCCGTCGAAGATGTCCGCGACGAACTGCTCGCGCCAGCCGCGTCCGTCGTCGTCCAACCGGTCCAGCAGCGGGCGGTGGCCGTCGGCGCGAGTGCGGAGTGCGTCACGCAGTTCCGGGGACGCCGCGAGGTCGAGTGCGGCGCTCAGTCCTCGGCCGACGGCCTCCTGGGTCGCGTGCTCGCCGAGCTGGTCGACGACGTGGTCGAGGAACGCGAACGACCACGTCTCGTGGACGGTGTTCGGAACGGCGTCGAGGCCGTCCGCCGCGGCGGACCCGAACAGCGCGACGCCGTCGAGCACGCCGAGCGCGTCGTCGACGAACTCCTCGTCGCCGGCTGCGTACACCAGCGACGGCCACACGGGGACGACACAGACGTTCAGGAGGTTCACGAGCACGCCGACGTCGAGCGCGGTCTGTCCGCGCGACCGGAGCCGGTCGAAAGTCTCGCGAGCGGACGCCGACAGCGTCGTCGCGGGGCCGCTCCCGGAGACGCCGAGCGGGTCGGCCAGCCGAGCGACGTGGTGGATGGCGACGTAGAATGCGCCGCGTTCACTGCCGGCCGCGTCGTGGACCGCCTCGTACAGCTCCCCCGCGTCGAGCGCGAACTCGGTGCCGACGCGGTCGCTGGCGCGGTCGAGCAGGCGCTCGCACTCCGCGACGGTCAACTCGGGGACGGCGTACTCGTGGAGGCCGGTCGTCTCGCGCCACGATTCGCGGTCCGCGAACTGCGTCCACTCGCGCTCCCGGGCGTCGAAGAGGAACGTGACGTCGTCGGCACCCGCGAACTCGCGCGCGAGCCGGAGCGCCGCGTTCGCGTCTTCTCCCACGACATCCTCGACGACGACGAGCACGTGCCCGTCGCGCGCTTCGAGGTGGCGTTCGAGCGCGACGACGGCGTCGAACTCGTCGCCGCCGGCGGCCGCGCGGTAGAGCACCGGGTCGTGGTCGTGCCAGCGCGCGGCCACCTGCTTGCAGAGCGTGCTCTTCCCGGAGCCGGGTTCGCCGACGACCACCGTGTCCCGTCCGTCACGGAGGCGGTCGTGGAGTTCACTCGCCGCATCGACTGTGGTGCCGTCGTCTCGCGTCCGCCGGCGCGGAATGGCGTGGCCGGCGGTGACGCCGCCGAGGGAGATGCCGGTCCGCCACGAGACCAGCAGGGGCGCGTGCCCGCGGCGTTCGAGCAGGGCGTCGGTCACCTCGACGAACCCCGCGGATTCGACCTCGCGTGGGAGCCTGTCGTCGGGGTCGCTCCGTTCGGCGTTGGCGGCGTCGGTGGCCGCGTCCGGGAGTTGGGCGAAGTCCTCGGTGCAGTCGGTCGCGGCCGCGACGTGGTCGGCGACGCGCTCGGCCGCCCACTCGACGGCGTCGCTGGTCGTGTGCTCGAAGATAGCTGCGATGCCGCCCGAGTCCGCGTACGCGACGACGTAGACGGCGTCAACGTCGCCCTGTACGTGTACGACGCCGAGCGGCGGCAGGTCGCCGTTGTACACTCTCGTGCCGTCCGCGGTCGCGATGTCGTGGAGGTGTGCGGGGAACCGCTCCCGGAGCGTGGCCGCCAGCGGTGCCGAAAGGACGATACGCGAACTGGTGTCGGGCCGCCGCCCCTGCGAGCGGTACGCGTCCAGCATCCGGGAGTCAGCGAGGCGCGGGAGGACGGCGTCGACGGCGGTCGCCTCCCGGACCGCGTCCCCGACCAGCGAGAGCGGGCGCTGGCGGTCGTGGTCGGTGAGGTGGACGTCGGCGTTCGCGACGACGGACGCGTCGAGCGTAACTTCCTCGGGGAGTGCCCCGAGCACGTCGGCGTTCGCGGCGACGTCCCGGAGTTCCGTGCGGTAGGCGTCGTGGCGTTCGAGCGCGAATTCGCCCGCCCGCGTCGTCCGGTAGCGGCCGTCGGCGGTCTCCACGAGGTCGAAGTCGACGAGTTCGGCGACCGCGCGGTCGACTGTCGAGCGCGACGCGTCGAGTTCGTCGATGAGGTCGCGTTTGTACTGGGGTTGCTCGGCGAGCGCCGCGAGGAACGCCCGCCGCTTCGCGACGACTTCCCGGAGCATCTCGACGTCGAGATGGTCGTCGCGGTCGGTCATAACACCATCCTCGGTGGATGATTAGTTGAATATTTTTGTGATTAATCGAACACGACTGCGGGCGTATGCGCCCGGCGACGCCTCCCGGTTCGACGTTCGTCACGGCGTGACGAACTGCGTCGGTGCGTGAGCTAACGATGGCTGCGTCGCAACTGTCGGTCGCTTATGGGACTGTTCAGTAGTTCGCCGGACGACCGCGTCTGCGGCATCGCAGTCGACGACTACGGGCTCCGGATTTCGACGATGTCCTGCACGGACCGCTCGCTCAGCAGCCCGGCCGACGGCGAGTTCGTACCGCTCGTCGACACCGTCGGCAGCACGCAGCCGTCGGGGCTCGCGGAGACGATTACCGCGCTGGCCGGGCCCGCGGGGCCGATACTGCAAACCGAGGACAACGGCGAGTTCGGGCGGACGGTGACCGTCGGCGACGGCTTCGGGCAGCGGCTCACGCAACTCCACGACGCCATCGACGCGGACGGCTGGGACGGCGACACCGTCGTGTCGATTCCAGCCGACTACGCCGACAGCGCGGAACTGAGCATCCGCCAACACGTCGAGGACAGCGGGTTCGACGTCCGACAGGTCGTCTCACACGACGTCGCCACCAGCGTCATCGGTGCCGTGGACTACGAAGTCAACAACGAGGAGTACGGCAGCCACCCCATCGTGGTGGTCGACGTCGGGCTCTGGGAAGTCACCGTGACGCTGGCAGCGGTCAACCTCGACGAGGGCCGCGTCCGAGTGCGCGCCCGCGACAGCGTCGAAGCCGGCCTCGTGGACTTGCTCGAAACGGCGGCGCAGAACGCGCTCGTCGGCATGGGAATCCCCGAGGAGGAAGTCGACCTCTCGACGACGGCGGCGCTGCACCCGCTCGTCCGCGAGGCCTTCGACCCGGACACCGACTCGGCGTCCGGCACCGTCGAAATCGGCGGCGAACGCGTGCACGCCCGCGTCGGCACCGAACACTTCATCGACCTGCTCGCGGACATTTCGTCGGTCGCGGAGTCGTTTGCCACCGAGTTCGTCCTCGAAGCCGGCTACTCGACGAGCGAGGTCCACCGCGTGCTCGTCTCCGGGTTCGGCAGCGAGGGGCGTTCGGGTGCCGACCTGACCATGCAACTGGCGGCCACGTTCACGAGCGCGGATTCGATGGCCGCCGAACTAGGCGGCGGGTACGCGCCCGAACGCGTCTACTTCGGCAACGAAATGATGCCCGAGGTCGGTGCCGCGGACGTCGCGCGGGAGGCCCACGACCTCGAACGGGACATCGAGATACTGGAGACTCTCGACGTGGAGGCGTCGTGATGTCGTCGAACGCCAGCGACGCGCTCGGCGGGAGCACGGCGGGAGCGGCCGAGCAGGTCGGCCGTGATCTCCTCGAACAGTACACCGAGAGTTGGAGCGTCGCCGACGACCTCCCGGCAAAGGCGTCCATCCGGGACGTCCAGAAGTGGGACGCCATGAAGGAAATCGAGCGCACGCTCACGGTGACCGAGTCGCAGCGGCAAAGTTCGGTGCCGCCGTCGGAGGCACCGTCGCGGGGGGACGCGGTGCCGATAGACGAGCGCTACGACCACGCGCCGGACGGCTTCGAGGAGAAGACCGTCGCCTTCGCGGACTTCGAGGGGGCGTCGCTCGTCCGGTGTACCGGCTGTGGGGGTAGCGGGAAGGAGGGGTGTAGCACCTGCGACCAGCGCGCCGTCGTGCAATGCGACGACTGCGGGGGCGACGGGACGACCGACTGCGGGGAGTGTTCGGGCAACGGCACGCAGACGTGCCGGGACTGCAACGGCACGGGGGAGTCCGGCGACGCGACGTGTCGCCGGTGCAGCGGCGCGGGAGAGACGGTCTGTCAGGCGTGCAGCGGGGCGGGCAACCAGCGGTGTGCGCGCTGCAACGGCGCTGGTGAGGTCACGTGTCCGGACTGCGCGGGAACGGGGGAAGTTCCGTGTAGCCGGTGCAGCGGCGCGGGGGAACTCTACGAGACGACGCGGGGGACGCTCGAATTCGAGCCGTCGTCCTCGTTCTCGGTCGACGACTTGCGGGGGGCGGACAGCGAGTGGTTCGCGGAGGTCGACGGCGACCGCCTCGACAAGACGGTCCGCCAGACGCCGAGCCGAGCGGGCGACGACGGCTCCGCGACCGTCGAGCACGAGGTGGAGCAGCGCGCGGTACCGGTCACGAAAGTCACCTACGAGTACGGTGGCGACGACTACGCCCTCTACGAGGTCGGGCGCAACCTCCACAGCCACGGCTACCCGAAGTCGACGACGCGGCGTCTCATCCCGGTCGTCGTCTCGCTCCTCCTCGCCGCGGGCGCGGGCTACTACTACTTCGTCCTCTGAGCGCGCGTTCGACCCCGCCCGTTCGGGGTCGCCGCCGGTGTCGGAAGCGTAGACGGTATGACCCCCAGTCCCCTCTGTAGGGGTAAGATGAAACACGTCAGCGTCATCGGCTGCGGAAACATGGGCGGGGCGTTCGTACGAGGCCTCTCGAAGGCGGGCGGCTACGAAGTGACGGCAATCGACCTCGACCCCGACGCGCTCGAAGGCGTGGCGGACGCCGCGGACGAGACCACGACGGACAGCGCGGCGGCGCGGGACGCGGACATCGTCGTGCTCGCGGTGAAGCCCAGCGTCGCCGCGGCGGTCCTCGACGACCTCGACCTGCGCGCCGACCAGACCCTGATTACGCTCGCGGCGGGCGTCCCCCGGGACTTCGTCGCCGCGCAGACGGACGCCAACGTCGTGCGAACCATGCCGAACCTCGCTGCGGAGACGCGGGACATGGCCGCCGCGGCCACACGAGAAGGCATTACTGACGACGTGCGCGCGCTCCTCGACGACCTCGGGGAGTTCGTCGTCGTGGACGAGGAGCAGATGGACGTCGCGACCGCGGTCAACGGCAGCGGCCCGGCGTTCGCGTTCTACCTCATCGAGGCGATGAAGGAAGCCGGCGTGGACGCTGGGCTGGACGCCGAGCAGGCGGAGACGCTCGCCGCCCAGACGTTCAAGGGGGCTGCCGAGACGGTGCTCCAGGACGAGCGCAGCGTCGACGAACTCATCGACGCGGTCTGCTCGCCGAAGGGGACGACCATCGAGGGCATGGACGTGCTGTGGGACAGCGACGCCGACGAGGCCGTGCGAGCGGCCGTCGAGGCGGCAGAGCGACGCTCTCGGGAGCTCGCGGAGGAGTTCGAGGATGAGTGAGCAGGTGCAGACGAACGCGGCGGACACCGAAGCCGTCGAGCGCGCGCGCCAGCGTGCGACGGACGCCCAGCGCGTCGTCGTGAAGGCGGGGACGAACTCGCTGACCGACGACCAGTCGCGCCTCGACCGCGAGAAGTTGGACAAGCTCGTCGACGACATCATGGACCTCCGCGAGCGCGGGAAGGACGTCCTACTCGTTTCCTCGGGCGCGGTCGGGGCCGGGACGGGGCGCGTCGACCACGACGTCGAGACCGTCGAGGAGAGTCAGGCGCTGGCCACGGTCGGGCAGAGCCACCTGATGCGCCACTACACGGAGAGCTTCGACCGCTACGACCAGAAGATCGCCCAGCTGTTGTTGACCGAGCACGACCTCTCGAACCCCGAGCGGTTCACGAACACCCGCAACACCATCGAGACGCTGCTCGACTGGGGCATCGTCCCCATCATCAACGAGAACGACGCGGTCGCCACCGAGGAGATTCGCATCGGCGACAACGACATGCTGTCGTCGTCGGTCGCCATCGGCGTGGACGTCGACCTGCTGGTGACGCTGACCGACGTCGGGGGTGTCTACACCGCGAACCCGAAACACGACGAGACCGCCCAGCGCATCGAGTCCGTCGGCGATAACTACGGCGGGGTCCAGCAGCTGGTCAGCGAGAGCACGCCCGAGCAGTTCGGCGGCATCCAGACGAAAGTCGAGCGGGCGCGCGCGGCCGCCGAACACGACATCCCCGCCATCATCGCGCAGTCCACGGAGCCCGACGTACTCGAGAAAATCGCTACTACCAAGCCCGTCGGCACGCTATTCGTTCCCACGAATGGTGAGTACGATGAGTGAACGCGACACCGACGCCCAGGTGACCGAGGCACAGCGCGCGGCGCTCGACCTCGCGAACGTCGACGAGGCGGCGCGCAACGACGCGCTCCAGTCGATGGTGGACGCGATTCGCGCCCACGAGGACGAGATTCTCGCCGCCAACGAGAAGGACGTCGAGGCCGCCGAGGAAATGCTCGAACGCGGCGAGTACACGCAGGCGCTGGTCGACCGGCTGAAGCTCGACGACGCGAAACTGGAGAACATCGCGGAGATGGTCGAATCCGTCGCGGGGCAGGACGACCCGCTCGGCGAGACGTTGGAGGCCCGAAAACTGGACGACGACCTCGAACTGTACGAGGTCGCGGTGCCCATCGGCGTGGTCGCGACGGTCTTCGAGTCGCGGCCGGACGCGCTCGTCCAGATTGCGGCGCTCGCCCTGAAGTCCGGGAACGCGGTCATCCTGAAGGGCGGCAGCGAGGCCAGCGAGTCCAACCGCGTGCTCTACGACGTCATCCGCGACGCCACCGAGGACCTGCCGACCGGGTGGGCGCAACTCGTCGAGGCCCGTGAGGACGTCGACCGGCTGCTGGAGATGGACGACGAGGTCGACCTCGTGATGCCGCGGGGGTCCTCGGCGTTCGTCAGCTACATCCAGGACAACACCCAGATTCCCGTGCTCGGCCACACGGAAGGCGTCTGCCACGTCTACGTGGACGACGACGCCGACCTCGAGATGGCCGAGGACGTCGCCTTCGACGCGAAAGTCCAGTACCCCGCGGTGTGTAACGCCGTGGAGACGCTGCTCGTGAACGAGGCCGTCGCCGACGAGTTCCTCCCGGGGATGGTCGAGCGCTACGAGGACGCGGGCGTGGAACTGCGCGGTGACGAGGCCACCCGCGAAATCGTGGATATTGACCCCGCGACCGAGGACGACTGGGACACCGAGTACGGCGACCTCGAACTCGCCATCAAGGTGGTCGAGGACGTCTACGACGCCGTCGATCACGTCAACGCGCACGGCTCGAAGCACACGGAGTCCATTCTCACGGAGGACGAGGACGCCGCCGCGGTGTTCATGCGCGGTATCGACGCCGCGAGCGTCTTCCACAACGCGTCGACGCGGTTCGCGGACGGCTACCGCTACGGGCTCGGCGCGGAGGTCGGCATCTCGACGGGCAAAATTCACGCGCGCGGCCCGGTCGGTCTCGAAGGCCTGACGACGTACAAGTACTACTTGGAGGGCGACGGCCAGCTCGTGGCGACGTACAGCGGCGAGGACGCCGTGCCGTTCAGCCACGAGGACTTCGACGCGGAGTGGCAGCCGGGCCGCCTCCACGACGAGTAACTTTAGCCGGCGATCTCTTTATCGAGGATGGAATTGAAATTCGAAGAATTCGGTACGTAGGGGCACCTATTACCAGCTATCCCGGTATCACTTCGGCGAAGGTTGAGTCGTTCGACACGGGCAGGCGTACGTCTGCAACGACCGCTCGGTAGCCCTGCGAACGCATCGGTGGGTTCGGGACGTCGAACCCGGCGAAACGATTAACAGTATTACTAACGTATTACGCCCGTATGTCCGAAGCAGCCACGGGAAGGGACGAAGAGGACGAAATCGTCACCGTGAATTTCAAAGCCACGCAGTCGTTCCTCGACGAAATCGACGAGGCGTGGCAAGGCCGCGGGTTCAACAGTCGGAGCGAGTTCATTCGATACACGCTCCGCGACGCCGTCGAGAACCCGACGTTCGACCGCGACGAACTCATCGCACTGCTCGCTGCTGAGTCAGATAGTCGCGAGGGAACGACGATGGACGCCGAGCAAGCGCGCGAGACGTTCGGAACGAGCGATGAGTGACGAGGAGTGGACGTGGGAACTCTCCTCGACGGCGCAAAGCGACCTCGACTCGCTCTCACCGACTGAGCAAGACCGAATCCTCGACAAACTCGACGAGATAGTCAATTCCCCGTGGCGCGACCCGCCGGATTACGGCGAACCGCTGCAAAACAGCCCGCACAGGAAAATCCGGGTCGGGGGGTTCCGTCTCGCCGCGACGTTCCGCCAGGACGAACAGCGACTCGTTATTGCCCGAATCAAGCGGCGTGGCGGCGCATACACAGCTGACGACGACTGAGACGGGTCGTAGCGGTTCGTTCTCTACACTGAACGCCGGTTTCAGCCTTCACGCTGAACAAAGAAATCGCATCGCCGACTACTGATTGGGTTAGCCGGCGGTCTCTTCTGCGTAGAGCGCCAGCGGGTCCCAGCGAACGCCACGGTAGGCCGCGACGCCGCGCTGGATGCCGAGGACGACGACTGTGGTCGCGGCGACCGTGGCCGTGGTCCCGGGGGCGACTGCCACGGCGACCGTGGCGAGCGTGACGGCGACGACCAGTGCCGCGGCCGCGACAGTCGTTCGGAGGCTGTGCGCGTCGGCCGGGGCGTGTGCGGTTCCTGGTCTCATCACGGATAGACGATGGACCCCACACCCCATAAGGATAAGATGAACGATATTTCTGTAAGCGAATTTGCTGAAATTCGTTTCTGTACGAGCTACAGGCGCTCCGCGACGTGGTCGGCGGCCTTCAGCGCGAGCGCGGCGATGGTGAGCGTCGGATTCATCGCACCGCCCGTCGGGAAGACGCTGGACGACGGAATCGTGAGGTTCGCGAGGTCGTGCGTGCGTAGCTGGGCGTCGACGACGCTCGTCTCGGGGTTGTCGCCCATTCGCGTCGTCCCCATGTGGTGGTACGCCGGTCCCGTTGCGTCGGGGCCGACCGTCCACTGAACGTCCGCGCCGAGTTCGGCCAGAATCCCGCGCTGTATCTCGTTCGCGCGCTCGATGGTTCGGCGCGTCCGGTCGGAAAGCGACCACACCACGTCCGGCACGGGGTTGCCGTGGTCGTCGGTGCGCTCGGGATGGAGGCGAATCTGGTTCTCCTTCTTCGGGGGTTGCTCGACGAGCGCGCCCACTGCGACGTGCGTGCCGTAGCCGTCGCGGATGCGGTCGAGCATCGCGTCGCCCCAGTCGTCGCCCGACAGCGCCATCTCCACCGGCGAGGGACCCGCGTAGTTGAGGAATTCGAGCTTGATGGCTCCCCGCGAGTCGTCCACCCGGTCGTAGAACTGGTGGCTCTCCGTGGTGTTGAAGCCGACGTGGTTCTGCCGGGTGGGTTCGTCGAGCGTGCCGCCGACGCCCGCGAACAGGTGGTCCATGAAGTACCGGCCGACCAGCCCAGAGGAGTTCGCGAGCCCGTCCGGATACTGCTCCGATTCGGAGAGCAAGAGCAACCGTGGGTTCCCGACGCCGCCCGCGGCGAGCACGAACTCGCGGGCCTCTTGGCGGTGTTCGGTGCCGTCGGGCGTCGCGTAAACGGCTGCTGTCACGCGCTCGCCCGCGTCGCCGTGTTCGAGGCGCTGGACCGGCGCGCGGTCCACGACACGGGTACCCTGTTCCTCCGCTCGCGCCACGTGAATCGTCGCGTCGTACTTCGCGCCCGACGGACAGACCGGCTGGCAGGTGCCGTAGCCCACGCACGCGCTCCGGTCGTTCCGGGACTCCGAAAGCCGGGCGTTCGGCACCGAGTGTGTCGTCACACCGACTGCCTCGCAGGCCTCCGCGAACAGCGAGTCGGAGTAGCTCGGCGGGAACGCGGGCAGCGGGTGGGGCTGCTCGCGTGGCGGCGCGAATGGGTTGTCGCTCGCGCCCGCGACGCCCAGTTCTTCCTCGGCGCTGGCGTAGTACGGCCGCAGGTCCTCGTAGCGAATCGGCCAGTCCGTGCCGACGCCGGTCTCGCTTTCGAGCCTGAAGTCCTGCTCGTGCAGGCGCATCACCATCCCCTGCCAGTGCAGCGTCGACCCGCCGACGCCCTTCACGCGGGCCGCGTTCAGCGGATAGTGGCGATCGCCTGTCGACGCGTACGCGTCGCGTTCGCCGCCCATCTCCCAGACCGAGTCCGGGCCGTGCGCGGGCCGAATCGAGCACTCCATGCGCTGCTCGCGCTCGTCGTCGTCGAATCGCGGCCCGGCTTCGAGGACGACCACGTCGTAGCCCTCCGTAGTGAGTTTGTCCGCGACGATGCCGCCAGCGGGGCCAGCGCCGACGACGCAGACGTCCACGCGGTCGGAAGGCTCCCGGTTCGGCTGCATCACTGCGGCCCTCGCTGGTAGCTCGCCGTGCCGCCGGGGTGGCCCTGCGGGTTCTCGATGCCAGCGAGTTCGCCGCCGGTCGGCGTCGAGAACAGCGCGTACAGCAGTTCGTTCACGAGGTAGTAGCGGACGCGCTCGCGGTCGGCACCCTCGGGTACGGAGTCAGCGATGTCGACTTCCATCCCGGAGAGCCCCTCCTCGCGCGCGTCGGCGTCGAGGCCGACGAACGCCGTGTCGTGCCAGGTTCGCGTGTACTCGTCGAGCGCAGCGATGGCGTCCGCGACGCCCGCCGCGTACTCGGGCCGGTCGGCGAAGCGGGCGACGCTGTACTCCCGGACGAACGACTCGACTCCCTCGACTTCGCTGGGGTAGACGACGCCCGCGACCGCGACGAGCGTCGCTACCTCGTGGTCGCCGACAGGATTCTCGGCGTCGTCGCGCTGGGAGCGCGTGAGCGCGCCAGCGCCGACCGCACCTGCGGCACCCGCAGCGGCGAGCGCGGCGAGCACGTCGCGTCGCGTCAGCTCCATTCGGCCGAGTCTTAGGCCGGCCTAATCTTCAGCGTTGTCCTTCGTCCTCAGCGGCGTTCGACGTCGTGGGAGAGCGTGCCGACGCCCTCGACTTCGACCTCGACGCTGTCGCCGTCCTCCAGTTCGTTCACGCCCTCCGGCGTTCCCGTGATGATGACGTCGCCGGGTTCGAGGGTCATGTACTCCGTAATCTCGGCGACGAGCTCGGGGACGGTGAAGATGAAGTGCTCGATGGACGACGATTGGCGCGTCTCGCCGTTCACGCGCAGTTCGACGCTCGCGTCGTGGGGGACTTCGTCGGGCGTCGCGAGCACCGGACCGAGCGGGCACGCGCCGTCGAAGGCCTTCCCGCGCACCCAGTTCTTCTCCTGGGACTGGTCGGTGCGGTTCGAGACGTCGTCGGCGGCCGTGTAGCCCGCGACAACGTCGAGGGCGTCCTCGACGGCAACGTTCCGACACTGCTCGCCGATGACGACCGCGACCTCCGCCTCGTGCTCGATGTAGTTGTCGCCGGGCAGCGTGACGGTGTCGCCGTCGCTGGCCACGGCGTTCGGCGGCTTCAGGAAGAGCAGCGGGCGGTCGGGGACTTCCTCGCCGCGCTCCTCGGCGTGCGCGGCGTAGTTCCGGCCGACGCAGACGACTTTCGACGGCTCCGCCGGCGGCAACACTTCGACGTCGTCGACGTCGTACGTGCGCCCGCCGAAGGAAACGGTGCCGTCCTCGTACTCGCCGCGTCGGACTGCGCCTGCCGGGTCGCGGAAACGCATCCAGTGCATGCCCGCGGCTTTCCGGGGTGGCCGCGTAAGCGTTCCGGGTGCGGCAAACGAGCGCGGGCGCTCCGTTACCTAATTCGATGTGGAGGCCCCACCTTCAAGGAGCGCCGGGCTTCCGGCTCCGGCGGAAGCACGAGCGAGCAGGATGGGGAGGAAGTCGACACGGTCCTGACCAGCCACCAGACTGTTGCCTTCTATCCCCAACTATTAAGCAACCACGCGTGTATATGTGAAAACTATCGTGGAGTACCGTCGAACCGCCGTCATCAAGCTCGACACGCCCGAAGGCGCGGATATACACCTTCGAGAGACTGTCGAGCAATTCAAATACTGCGCTAACACCGCGAGCGAGTGGTGCTGGCACGGCGACGATGGCTACCACGTCACATCGAAAGCCAAGGCCGAAGGTGCACTGTACGACCAGCTACGCGAGGACACGGAGTTAACCGCGAATCTCGTCCAGAAGGGGATTCGCCAAGCTGTCGAATCAGTCAAGAGTGGCGTCGAACGGCTTAAGAATGACCAAGATACGTCTCGTCCGACCTTCACGGCTGATACCGCCGTCTACGACAAGCGAAGTGCCACCTTCCACCGCGACCACGTTTCACTGTCAACACCGGACGGACGAATCGAGTGCGACTACATTCTTCCCGACGACACCGAGACACCGCCAACAAAGTACGTCGCCAACGAGGACTACGAGTTTCGGCGGGCCACACTCCATCGACGCGACGGCGACTGGTATCTCCATGCGTCGATGCTCAAAGAGGACGACGACACCGACTCCACTACCGAGCACAGAACAGTCCTTGGTGTGGACCTCGGTGTGAATCAACTCGCGGTCGCTTCGACCGGACGGTTCTGGTCGGCAGACGAGTTTACCCACTGGAAACGAGAGTACGAGAAACGGCGTGGCGACCTCCAACAGTGTGGGACACGAGCCGCCCACGACGCGATAGCAGGCGTTGAGCGCAAAGAGGACGGACGCTTCGAGATATTCCTGCATCGTGTCGCCAACGAAATCGTCGCCGAAGCCCGCTCTCAGGACTGTTCGCACATCGTGTTCGAGGATTTGACCGACATTCGTGAGAGCGTCCCACAGGCGTCGTGGCACCATCTGTGGGCGTTCCGCCGTCTCTACGAGTGCGTCGCTTACAAAGCCAAAGAGCAGGGCGTCAAAGCCGTGCAAGTAGACCCACGGAACACCTCGAAGCGGTGTTCGACCTGTGGGTTTACCCACGACGACAACCGCGATGGCGAGGACTTCCAGTGTCAGAATTGCGGCTACCAGAACCACGCCGACTACAACGCCAGTAAGAATATCGGCTTGCAGTATCTCCGTCGTCGGCAAAACGCAGACGACGGAGGCTCACCCGTAGACGTGCGCTTGAATCGCGGGACGCTGAACGTGAGTGGAGAGTACAACCTTCCCGCCTCATCCGAGGCGTAGAACGGGAGTCCACGCGAAAGCCCTCCCCTCAACGAGCGAGCGGGGCTATTGCCCCCGAGCGAAGTAGGGGAGGGTAGTTTACCAGCGGTGGTGGACGTGTTCTTCGACGTACTTCTCGTAGACGTCGCGGGTCGCGCCGTGGGCCTGATGTTCGAGCGGGCGGGCGTTCGACGCGGCGACGTTGCTCCGGATGTGCTCGGGCGAGGTCGACCCCGGAATCACGGTGGAGACGGCGTCGAAGTCCAGGATCCAGCGGAGCGCGAACTGCGGCAGGGTGAGCATGTCGGGGACGTGCTCGCGGAGTTCGTCGACGCCCGCGACGCCCGCTTCGAGGGGGACGCCCGCGAACGTCTCGCCGACGTCGAAGGCGTCCCCCTCGCGGTTGAAGTTCCGGTGGTCGTTCTCCGGGAACGCCGTGTCCTCGTCGATGGCACCCGTGAGCAGCCCCGACGCGAGCGGCACGCGCACGATGACGCCGACGTCCTCGCTGGCGGCGGCTTCGAGGAAGCGCTCGGCGGGCCGCTGGCGGAACGGGTTGAAGATGATCTGGACGGTCTCGACGCCCGGATATTCGATGGCCTTCATGCCCTCCTCGACCTTCTCGACGCTGACGCCGTAGTGATCGAGTTTGCCCGCGCTCTTGAGGTCCGCGAGCGCATCGAACGTCTCCGGCTGGTAGTACGTCTTCGTCGGCGGACAGTGGAGTTGGACGAGGTCCAGGGAGTCGACGCCGAGGTTGTCGCGGGAGCGGTCGACGAACCGTTCGAGGTTCTCGTGCGTGTAGCGGTCGGCCTCGTGCGGGTCGAGGCGGCGGCCCGCCTTCGTCGCGACGATGGGGTCCTCGTCGCGGCTCGCGGCTCCACCGCTCGCTCTGTTCGAGGCCTCCCGTTCGTCGGCCTCGCGCTCATCGAGGACCTCGCTGATGAGGCGCTCGCTGCGCCCGTCGCCGTAGACGTCCGCGGTGTCGAGGAAATTCACGCCCGCGTCCAGCGCGGCGCGCACGGCGTCCTTGCCCTCCGCTTCGCCGACGTCGCCCCAGTCGGCGCCGATTTCCCACGTGCCGAGGCTGACTTCGCTGACGTCGAACCCGGTCGAACCGAGTCGTCGCTGCTTCATACTGGACGACGAACCCGAACCCACCTAACGGTGTGGGAAAGCCGTGAGGCTGGCCGGTTAGTCGAAGCTCGGAGCGAGCAGTGCGAGTCCGACGACGAACGCGGGGAGGCCGACCAGCAGCGCGGACGCGTACGCCAGCACGACGAAGCCGTCGGGCGCGCCGAAACTGGCGGCGACAACGGTCAGCAGCGTCGTCTGGGCGAGGAGGAGTGCGAGCAGGCCGTCGCGGTTGCTCGCGGCGGCGGTTCCACGCGTGGACTCGCGGGTGGCGTCCATATCGGCGTTCGTGTCACCCTCTCGGAAGTATCTACCGGGCAGTCAGCTTTTATGTGACGTTCGGGAGTAGTTGGGGACGCTATGGAACTGACCTGGTTCGGCCACTCCACGTGGCGTGTCGAAGTCGGCGAGACGACGCTGCTCATCGACCCGTTCTTCGACAACCCCAAGACCGACACCGACCCCGAGGAGGTGGACCCCGACCACGTGCTGCTCACGCACGGCCACGCCGACCACATCGCCGACGTGGACCGATTCCGGGGCGCGCACTTCGTCTCGACGCCCGAACTCGCGGGCTACCTCGGCGACCAGTACGACGTCGACGACGCCACCGGGATGAACCTCGGCGGCACCGTCGAACTCGGCGACGCCTACGTGACGATGGTGCGCGCGGACCACTCCAACGGCATCGACACCGGCTACGGCACGTCCGCCGGGATGCCCGCGGGCTACGTGATCTCGGACAAGATGCCCACGCAGGTCGCCGACGAGGACAGCGAGACGTTCTACCACGCCGGCGACACCAGCCTCCACACGGAGATGCGGGACGTCATCGCGCCGTTCCTCGAACCCGACGCCGTCGCCGTTCCTGTCGGCGACCACTTCACGATGGGGCCGTGGCAGGCCGCCGTCGCCGTCGACTGGCTCGACGCCGACGTCGCGTTCCCGATGCACTACGACACGTTCCCGCCGATCGAAATCGACACCGACGACTTCGTGCGCGAGGTCGAAGCTACGGGTAGCCCCGCCGACGTTGAAGTGCTCGACGGCGACGAGACGTTCGACCTCTCCGAACACTTCTACTGACGGCGCCGTCGCGCGGTCCAGCAGGACCGCGTCCGTGCCGGCTTCCGAAAGAACAACGCTTACGGCGCGGGCGTGAGTTGCCTCGCACGTAATGACAATCGAAGTCACCAGTACGTCCGAGGAAGGCTACGTCACGCGGTCGCGCGTCGGCGACTACGAACTGACTGTCGACGCCACCGAGGAAGAAGGCCCCGAACCGAACGGCGTTCTCCTCGCGGACTACGCGTCATGTTTCGTCCCAGCGTTCCGCGTCGGCGGCAACAAGGAAGGCTTCGACGACCTCGGCCGAATCGACGTCGATGTCGAAGGCGACCTCGATGACGATGACGACCTTGAGGCGATTCGATTCCACCTCCTCGTCGAGGAGGATCTCGACGATGACGACTTCGACGCCATCGTTGCCCGCGCCGAGGACATCTGCCACGTCCACAGCGCGCTCCGCGAGGGCCTCCACGCCGAAATCACCGGCGAGACCGGCGCGTTCTAAACGCGCTCCCGTCACGACTACCCGTTTTTCGTCGTAGCATACAAGCACGCCCACCGCGTAGCCGCGGCCATGACCGACGATTGGCAGGACATAGTGGTCGGCGCGCGCATGGCAGTCGACACCGAATTCACGGACCGAGTACGTGGGTCCTCGCTGTCGAACTCCCAGTGGGGACTCGTGATGACCGCCGTCGAGTTCGACATTGAGGACGCCGACGATCCCGAGAACGCACGGATCGTCGCCGACACGTCGAAGCTCGAACACGTCCTCCCGGAGATGCAGAACGTCGACAAGCAGATGGCGATGGGCGGCGGTGGCGGCCGCGAGCAGTCCAAGAGTAGTGGTGGTGTCGTCCGCGGTATCAAGGACGCGCTCGGCCTCGGCAGCGACGACAACGGCGACGAGGAACTCGAAGCGGAAGCGACGCAGCTCGCCGACGAATATGCGGATGCGCTCCAGTCCCACCTCGAAGACGAAGGCAAGTGGGAGGACGTGCGGCGCGCGGCGGCCGGCGACTAACCGTCCCCGGAGTGGAACAGCGTGAGCTCCTCGGCTTCATAGATGTTGAGGAGTTCCTCCACGAGTTCGTCGTAGGACTCGTCGCCCTCGCGGAGCGCGTCCAGTCGCTCGACAGTCTCCTCGCTGAGGTGGACGTCGGGCATACGCAGACCTAAGGCTACCGCCAGCATAAATCCACTGTCGGGAAGGTTTTTGCCCCGTCGCGCCCACGCTACGACCATGTCTGACGGCTTCAACCTCGACCTGCGGAACGCCGAGGAGGAAATCGACGTTCCCGAGTCCTTCGACGGGAGCGTCGTCCTCGGTGTTCTGGACGGGACGACACCGGACGGTGACTGGCTCGGCGAAGTCCAGGACGGCAACGTCCTCCTGCTCGCCGTCGACGGCGACCTCAACGACCTAGCCTCCGGGTTCGCCAGCGACGTCAAGGATGCTGGTGGGACACTCATGCACTTCCGGGAGTTCCTCGTCGTCACACCGCCTGGCGTCGGCGTGGATGCCGACCGGCTGTAACTAGACATACCTTGAGTGCTGCTTCTTCGACAGTTACGCCGCCCCTTCGAAAATCGCGTCCGCGGACGTTCGCTCACGGTTGAATGACGTTACTGTCGCTCGAATGACGTCGCCCTCCGAGAGTCGATCGGGGACGTCCTCGGTGAACAGCACGAACCCCTCGACTTTGCCGACGGCGACGCGCTCGCCGGAGTGGTGGTCCGTGAACTCCGTGATGCCGAACTCGTAGGTGTCACCGAGCTCGACGGGTGGTTCGCGTTCCTGCGCGGCCTCGTGGGCGCGCTGCGATTCGCCGCCCGACGTCAGTCGTCGCCAAATCCCCAGTACGCCGAGTACGACGACAACTGCGCCGACGCCGCCAGCGACCAGCACGTAGTCCATGCAGTACGCCTCTCGGTCGAGGGCCTACAATCCGTCGACTGCTGGGGAGGTGTGGTTCGGCACACGAGAACTGGCTTGCGGCGGGAATCGTGGGCGTGCCCTGTTTTTTGTGACTGGTCGTCGTACGGACGCACATGCCGATGAAAGCCACCGGGCGCGCGACCGACTTCGCGGAGATCGACCGCTTCGACGACGGCGTCGGGTGGATTGCACACCCCGAGGAAGAGATGCAGCGGGCGAGCCACGCGCTCGCCGTGGATGACGAGGTCTGGGTGGTCGACCCAGTAGACGCCGAGGGCATCGACGACCTGTTCGCGGAGTTCGGCGAAGTCCAGGGCGTCGTCGTGCTGATGGACCGCCACGGACGGGACGCCGCAGCAGTCGCGGAACGGCACGACGTGCCGATTTACGTGCCGTCGTTCGTCGACCCGGACATCAACGCGCGCACGCAGCCGGTGACGGGCGAACTGCCCGGGACCGACTTCGAGGTCGTGCGGACCGTCGACTGGCCGGGCTGGGACGAGGCCGCGCTCTACGACGGCGAGACGCTCGTCGTCGGCGACGCTGTCGGCACGGCTAAATACTTCACGACCGGCGACGAGCGTGTCGGCGTCCACCCCATGTTGCGCGTGAAGCCGCCGAAAGCGCTCGAACAATTTGAGCCGGAGCGCATCCTAGTCGGGCACGGTGAGAGCGTGATGACCGACGCCGCCAGCGCGCTGGAGTACGCTCTTGACGGAGCTCGACGACGTGCGCCGAAAGCGTGGCTGGACGCCGTGCGGTCGATGGTGTAAGGTCGGAGTACGATAGGAGAGACGCGTTCAATCTTCGAGCCGTTCCCGGAGCCGAGTCGCGTCCTCGAACATGTGGGTGTTGTTGAACATGACGTAGATATCGTCGGCGTCTAACTCCTGGAGTCGGTCGGCGAGGTCGTCGAGTTCGCCGTCCTCGTAGCGGTAGTCGTAGTCGTGGATGTCCCCGGTTTCGCCGTGCATCCGACAGTACGCGACGTCCGCGTCGTCGACGGGGTCACGGTGGAGCGGATTGACGACGTGTACGAGGTCGAGGTCCGTGCAGACGTCGGCGACGCGGTCCGGGTTGTCCTTCCACTCGCCGCGGGGCTCCCACGCAATCGTGTAGCCGCGGCGGTCCATGTTTGAGAAAACCCCCGAAGGTTCGACTCGTACTCCTCGGTCGGCCCGAAGCTCGGCGACGTCTGGAGGACAACGACGTCGGCGTTGGGCGCGTCCGCGCAGTTGAGCGTCGCATTCCACGCGTCGCTGACCGCTGGCGAGTCTTTGAAGTAGCCGACGTCGCCCTTGGGGAGCGCGTCGCGGTGATTGTTCCACGTTGGACTCGACGACGGATGTGTGACCGCCTGCCACGCCTTCAGCGCAAACGTGAACTCCTCGCCCGCTTCCTGACGCCACCGCTCGGCCGTCGACACCTGGGGGAGTTCGTAGAACGTCGACTGGAGTTCCACGCTCTCGAACTCGTCGGCGAACGCCGCGAGCTTACTCTCGTACTCTTCTTTCCAGCCCTCAGGCGCGTCATAGCGGCTGTACCCGCAGGTCCCCACCGTTACCATGTACCAAGTGATGGGTGGATTGCCGAAAAGGCTACTCGCCGGCTACTGTTCGTCGCGGAGCCGGTCGATGCGCTGGCGCTGTTCACGGTGCAGCGAGACGATGATGTCCGAAACCACGCCGAACATGACCAACTGGACGCCTAACAAGAGCAAAACGCCCGCGACCATCGTCAGCGCCTCATGGGAGATGCCCTTGAGGAACCAGTCGTAGCCGACGTACGCCGCGAGCGCGACGCCCGCGGTCCCAAAGACGATGCCGACGCTCCCAAAGTAGAAGAGTGGATTCGACGTCTTCGCGAGGCTGTACAGCGTGAAGATAATGCGTGCGCCATCGGAGATTGGGTTGAGGTTCGTCTCTGATCCCTTAGGGCGGGCACAATACGTCGTGGGGACGACTACGACAGGAATATTATGGCGCGCGCATTCGACGGCCATCTCCGTCTCGATGCCGAATCCCTCCGCGGAGAGAAACATCTGCTCGAACGATTTCCGGGTGAATGCCCGGTAGCCCGAGAGGATGTCGCCGTAGTCCTCGCCGTGGATGCGGTGGAACGCACGGTTGATGAGTCGGTTGCCGATTTGGTTGAGTTTCGTCATTGCCCCCGGCTGCATGTCCGCCGTGCGGTCACCGACAACGTGCTTGGCATCTCCAGAAACGAGCGGGTTGAGAAGACGTGGAGCCTGTTCGGGTGGGTTCGTGTCGTCGCCGTCAAGCAGCAGGACATAGGGTTCGTCGATGTGCTTGACGCCCTCGCGGACAGCCTGGCCCTTGCCGGAGCCCGACTGCTGGACGACCTCGGCGTCGTGCTCGCGCGCAGTTTCTTGGGTATTATCCTCGGAGTGGCCGTCGACAACGAGAACGTGGCCGATGCCGACATCGTAGAGGCCGTCCACGACGTCGCCGATGGTCTTCGCCTCGTTCCGCGTCGGAACGAGCGCACACACGTTCTCGTAGTCGGTCATTAGGTTTGCTTGGACGGGGCGGGCGCAAAAGTCGTTCGCTCTCAAGGGGGAGAGCCGACGGCACGACCTCGGGACGGAATTCTCGCACCCGCAGGGCCTAAAACAGTGCATCTGCAACGTTAGTGTATGAATTTCCTCTGGGCGGCCGTAACGCTCGCGGTGGTCACGGCAGCCCCGTATTTCGCGTATCTGGGGTTGTACGCCTGGATTCGTCCCAACGGCTCTCCAGCCCAGAAGTCAGAGTGGGAGCCCTCGGTTAGTATCGTCCTCCCAACGTATAACGAGGCAGGCATCGTCGAAACAAAGCTTGATGACGTTCTAGCGTTCGACTACCCGATGGAGAAGGTCGAAGTCGTGGTCGTCGACTCCTCGACAGACAAGACTCGAGAGATCATTCGCGAGTTTTTCGCGGATCTCGATGAGCCAGATTTGGTGTTGCTTGAGGAAGACGAGCGGCGCGGGCTGGCGCCCGCACTCAACGACGCCTACGAGGTCGCATCGAATGAGATGGTCGTGAAGACGGACTGCGACTCGAAGGTCGCTTCGGACGCGCTTCGAGAGGCAGCCGCGAATCTCGCTGACGACGAGATCGCAGCGGTGACGGGGAGTAATGTCGAAGTCCTTGGCGGCAGCGAAGTCGAGTCAGGCTACCGTGGCGTTCAGAGCCACATTCAACAACTCGAATCACATCTCGACTCGACGCTGATCTTCCACGGCCCATTTTCCGCGTTCGAGAACGACGCACTGTTGCCGATCGATCCGAACTCCCTCGCTGACGACACCGAGCTGGCGCTGAAGATTCGCCGTCAGGGCGGACGCGTGATTTTCGATCCCGCCGTTAAGTACATGGAGGCCTCTCACTCCCAGTTCGTCAAGCGACGCAAGCAGAAAGACCGGCGCGGGATGGGGCTGATTCGGTTGCTGGTACAGCACCGGGACGCACTCGGTGGCTACGCGAACTACGGAAAAGTGGTGCTGCCGTTCAACTGCTGGTTCATGATTATCTCGCCGTGGCTAATGACTGCTACTCTGGTGGTTGGTACGGGGGCCGCTGTTTCTATGTTCAGTATGGGCGGGGTTGCGTTCCCGCTTGCTGTTGGTGGGTTCGCATATCTCGGGCAGAAGGACTTGCTTGGACCGGTACAGGCTCTTTACTCGGTGTTCGATACTCAGGTGTCGCTGTTGCGGGCGAGCGTAGAATTACTTAAAGGGGAAGGTGACGGGATGTGGGACGTGGACAGCGAATTGCGGGAGGCATTCGAATAATATTTCCGGGTATGGACAGTTTATGTTTATACTATACCCCGGGAAAAGCACTAGGTTAGTTCATAACTAACTGCTCTCAGCATATTGGTGGTTCGAGTGTGGACTTACCTAGTTTATGCGACTAGTGCTGTCTGTGGGGAGTTCCCTGAAGGATACTAAGGTATTTCAAAAACCGGTACCTTCACTCCGGCATGAAACCTAACATTCTACTCGTCGTACTTGATACGGTTCGGGCGAAGAGCTGCTCACTCTACGGACGAGAGCGTCCAACGACACCCGCTCTTGAAGGATTAGCGAACGAGGGGGTGACATTCAATCACGCCATCGCACCCGCAACATGGACTCTCCCTAGCCATGCAGCGATGTTTACCGGGGAATATCCGACCGATATTGACGTCCATGCGAAAAACATGTTACTCTCAGACGATATAGAAACGGTGGCGGAAGCACTCCAAGCGCAGGGGTACGATACAGGTATCTTTTCGTCTAATCCTTTCCTTACCCAGGGTTCCGGACTTGATAGGGGATTCGCTCATTCTCATACTTCCAACCTCCGCGTACAGCTTTTCGACGACGGTTTCGATCCCACTCGTTACATTCGCTCTCGGGAGCATGAGGACGGCATCGCGAAGGTTCGGGAACTGTCCAAGGAGATATGGGGGACGCCCCAGAATCTATTCAAGAATATACTAAACGCCGCTTACTATAAGTACAGAACAATTACTTCCAATCCGAACCAATCGTTCGACCCATCAGAAGACGATGGGGCAACGGAGTCAATCCAGGCCTTCGAACGGTGGGTACAAACTGCAGAGGGGCCATTTTTCGGGTGTCTCAATTTCATGGAGGCTCACACGCCGTACCGTTACCGGGAGCGGTTCATCTCGTCAGATACGAGCCTTGAAGAAGTATCCGAGGTTGACCAAGACAGATGGAAGTACCTATCAGGTGAGATAGAGCTCACCGACAGTGTGAAGTCAATCCTTCTCGCACTATATGAGGCTGAGATCCACTATCTTGACGAACAACTGACGGAGTTATGGTCGTTTCTTCGGAGGACGGACCGATGGGAGAATACGCTTGTCGTTGTTACAAGTGACCACGGCGAACTTCTTGGGGAGCATAACTTACTCTACCACGACATTAACCGGTTGTACGAACCACTAGTTCACGTCCCTCTTCTGATTAAGTACCCGAACGAGCGACACGCCGGTGAGCGGGTCAAATCCACTGTAAGCCTGACACAGATCTCGGATACTATTCTAGCGGAGGCCCTAGAAGATGCGGACGTAAGCACCCCCTTAGGCCCAGGAGAACCAGTCCCTGACATCGTCAAAACAGACTTCGTGGGAATGAACCAAACACTTCCCGACGAACGATATGTGGACGTGTACGACGACTTCAACGCTCAATCACGTGCCGTGTACGAGGATGGGTCGAAGTACCTTGTGTACGAGAACCGGGCAGGGAGAGTCGGTAACCTTCCACTGTCGACATCAGACCCGACCGAAATAGTTGAACAGATTGACTTGAACGACGTTCCAGCTCACATACGAGCGTTCGCTGGGCTGGATGGGGAAATTAGCCAGCAAACAGAATTTGAAGCGAACGACGTCATCAAAGATCGTCTCAACGAACTTGGATACCGATAGACACCCGATTTGGCTGTGACTGACAGACCGTGACACGTGTAGGAGAGTACGACAGTGGAGCGACAGACTGACTCACTCTCGTTGTTCCAGATACCCGAGAGCCTCTAGTCGTTCCCTGTCAACGTCGCTTTCTGGCTCGCGTGGTGGCTTCACTTCACGTGTCTTTAGGGAGTGTGGGATTTCCTCGCGTAATTTCGACGCCATATCAGGGTCCGCTTCGATTAGATTATTTTGCTCCCTTGGATCCGATTCAAGATCATACAGCTGTTGTCTATCCTCCCCCCATATCAGCTTCCACTCTTCCGTTCGGTATGCGACAGCGGGTGCGGAGTCCCCCGGTTGACCCAGTGCGAAGACATGTCTGTCAGCGTCTTCGTCTAGTGGTGTCCCCATGAACTCATCCCGATCCTCATCAGGAAGATGTATTGAGTGAATGGTCGGCGCGATATCTAGCAATTCACGCATCTCCGTGACCCGGTCCGGGGCGTCCAGGACTGGCGACTTCGCGAGAAGGGGAACGTGCATGAGCTCGTCGTATGGATAATTTCTGTGGAATGATCCTCCGTGTTCGTAGAACTCCTCGCCGTGGTCGCTTGAAAAGAAGATGTTGAGGTCTTTCCAAATTCCCATGTCCTTTATTGAGTTAAACAGCCGCTCAATATGGCGTGAGCAATATCGGAGGTCAGAGTCGTAAAGATCGCGAAGCAGCCCCCATTCTTCTTCCGAGACCTTTCCTGGATTCACTCCCGCTCGCTTCATTAGCCGCTTAATCTCATCCTCGTCAACCGGCGAATCTAGATACTTCGGGTCGTCGTCGTGAACACCGTACGGACGGTGTGCCTCCATATAGTGGACCCAGAGGAAGAAGTCGTCTTCAGCATTCGATTCGATCCACGTCGTCGCCCGATCTGTGACCTTTTCTGCGCTGGTATATCCGAGATACTGGAATCCGCTCTCATCGAAGAACACGTTGTACGGCTTCTGTAGGAGATTGTATATTGGCTCGAGGCCTTGTTGCTGGAGGAATTGGCTGATGCGTGTTGCCGGGCGGTTAATCTGATATTTAAGTTCCTCTAGCGGTGGCCGATCATTATTCGCCTCGTCGTAGAATTTGTCTCGACCGAGGTCAATTGTTTCGTCGAATCTGTACCCTCCATTTATTAGGTCGATTCCGATTTGCGTGCCGACAACCGCAGTCAGTATATCTTCCGCAGAAAGTACAGACGCGATCGTCGGGAACTCATCAATCGCATCGTATGCGAGATGATTCGACGTCATAATAGCCGGAATCGAGATCCGTGTGTAGGAACCATTAGAGAAGGCATTCTCAAATACCGTCCCGGAGTCGGATAACGTGTTGAGGACAGGCATGGTGTCCCGTTCGTAGCCATAATGTGCGAGATGGTCTGCTCGCAGAGAATCGACAGTGACGAGAACGGTCTGCATACCGTGCGGTGGATTCGAGGTATTGTTAAAATTACTGGTCTACTCTACCAAGTTTGTTGCTGATAAACCAGATCTTAGCGGAAACTGGGTTCTGACATAAAAGTCTCAACAAATAATGGGTCTCCCTTCCAGGAATCGAAATAACACTCATATTCTGGCGATATCGCCGTAAATCGACCATAGCGTGTTCCGCGCGTGCCGGCTTACCCCCAGAAGGACACCGCCATAGAGGAGGACGCCAAAGCCGACAAGCACGACGAGCTCGAACCAAGATCTGACAGTGACGAACAGATTGAGTGCCTCAACCCCCAGGAGCATGACACCACCGGCAATAACCTGATCAAGCAGCGGACGTGGGAGCGGTTCGATATCCGGAACAAGCTCTCGTACTGCCCGCATCGAGAACACGAGTCGGAGGAACTCCGTTAGTACGGTCGCTATGACAACCCCGATGGCTCCGACGACGAACAACAGGGAAATTCCGACAACAAGATTGAACAGGAGCGTGGAACCGTCGATACGCAACTCCCAGTCCGGCCTGTCAATACCGGAGAGCGTCCGCTGATAGACATCAGTCTGGGTCGTCAACACCTGATACAGGGCGAGACCAACGAGAAACTCCGCAGCCGCCGCGTAACTGCTGCCGTACACGGTGACGACGATGTCTTGGGCAAGTGCAACTGCGCCGAAGAACAGGGGAATAGCGAGGATACTGTTGTATGAGATCGCGTTCGTGATGTCGCCAGATATCGCCTCTCCTCGGGAGTGGAAGTTCGACACTTTCGGCATTAGCGCGCCGCCCACCGCGGCCATCATGAACGTTGCTGGGACGGTTAGCCGATACGCAACCTGGTAATATCCAACGGTAGCAGTCGTAAGAAAAGCGCCAAGTACTATGGTATCAAAGTTTCCCGAGGCAGCCCCCAGTAGTCGGGTGAAGATACTGTACCGTGCAAACTGCCACACGGATTTAATCGTTCCACGGGAGGGAAGGGTCGGGCGAACCCGAATGAAGAACAGTCCAACGGGTATCACCAGTAACGTCGCACTTGCCAGTCCGTACCCCATACCGGCGGCTCCGAACCCTGCGAGAATGAATCCGATCTGGAGAGGGAGTGTCAGCATAGAACGAAGAGTATCGTTCCAGATCTGAAATCCGGGATGACCAGCCGCACCGATGAGTTTTTGAACCAGCAGGAAGGTCCCCAGCGTAACGAACAGTAGAAAGAAAACCAAGGCGGCGTTGTCTACGTTCGTCTCGGCTGTGATAACCCCTCGAAAGAGCCACACGCCGAAGCCTGCGACGAGGAACATCGCGACATCAAACAGGACGACCGTGCCGAGAAGCTCTTCATGTGGCGCGTTGTGCTCCGAAAACCGTTTCTGGATGGCACCACCCAAACCGTCGAGCGGACGAGTCGATATCGTGACGAAGGAAAGCAAGAAGTAGAAACCGCCGAACGCCTCGGGGCCGAGAATCCGTGCAAAGAGAATCGTTCCGACGAATCCGAGAACGGCCTGTACGAACTTGGCGATCAGGCCCTTCAAAGATTCGAGACCCAGATTGATGTTGCCGGCGTTACTTCCACCCTCGTCGTTAATCATCGGTAACCAAGCCGTTCAAGTCGTTTCTTGGTGCCTTCGTCGACAGATCTGGCCGAATCGGTCGACCTCACCGGCTGTTGGGTGAACGACTCGAACGTCCCTGCAACGACGCCCGTGTCGGGAGACGGTACTGTCACAACCGTATTTGCGTCGAACACCCACTCAGTTGCGTGTTCGTCTTTCCACTGGAAATGTTTTCGAACGTAGTTATCCTCCGTCGGTTCGTACACCGCCCTGACAACCTCCTCGAACGGGACTGTGTCCTCCCCAGCGTTCCTGATGCGGTCGAGAAACCCGGTATCCGGGGCGCTACCGACGGAAACGACTGGGGCATCTGAGACAAACGGATCTGACGACCCATCCACTTCCCTGTCGCGTACTGCCCGAACTACGTCGGGGAACTGCGTTAAGGAAACGGGTTCGGTGACCTGTGCCGCACGTTCCTGATTGGGATACTTCACGACTAACGGAACATGAAAGTTCACCTCATGCCCACCGATAGCGTGCCCCGCAATACGAAGCGGGCGTAGACGGCTCGGCTCGCCGAACCCATCACCGTGGTCGGCAGTGACGACGAGTAGGGTTTCTTCGAGGACGTCACGTTGTTCGAGGGTCTCGACGAGGCGGCCTATTTCGTAGTCAACCTGCCGGATAGCACCATCGTAGAGGTGTTCCGCCACTTCACAGCGCCACATCGATCCGGGCTTGGTGTAGAAACCAGCTGGGTATGGATTGACGTCCGATAGGACCTCCGCTATCGAGTCATCTGCCCAGCGATTGTGTTCTGCGCGTGGACTGTATGGATGATGGGCGTCCATATAGTTGATGCAAGCAGCCCATGGCTCGTCCTTCGTGGCCTCCCAGTTGAGAAAATGATCAGTGTAGCGGCTCCCTCGACTGACGCCCCCCGAGAAGCGCTGTGAGATATTATCGGGGAGGAGAGCCGGGTAATCCCAAGCCAATTTTGTCGTTAAGCCGTTAACAAGTGACCGAACTGGTTGACCACTTCCAATCGCCGCTCTGAGGAATCCGGATAGGTCACCGCTGTACTCGTGGGGATCGGCTGCTGATGGGTAAAGCGGCTCTGTCGACTCCCCCTCCACGGTCTTGAACCCGTCTTGAAGCCCTGTATCGAGTTCGGTCAGGAATGGATTTTCCGAGAAAATACCGGTTGCATAGCCGTCCGTTTCGAGGGATGAGAACACGGAATGACCTGGTAGAAGCCGGTCCCCTTTCTGCGTTATCCCATGTTCAGGCACTGAAAGTCCAGTGAAGAGGCTAGCATGGCTCGGGAGGCTCCATCGGCTCGGGGATCGGGCCTGCAGATACGTCGTTGCACGCTCTGCGAGTGAGTCTAGTGCCGGGGTCGTATCATGATGGTGTCCGTGCAGACTGGTGTTTCGGGCTCGTACCGAGTCAAGGACAATGAGCAAGATATTCGGCTCCCTACTCATAGCGACGTGTCCGTGTACGAGTACGCTTTATCCGGAACGTCGGCGTCGAAACAGTTTTCCTCCACATCTGGGGGTGCGTCAAGTCTAATGTCGTCGTACGCCCCCGATTCACAGCCCTCGTACAGTCGGTCATCGATTTCGTACGCGAGCGGGTCGTTTCGATTGAATGTTTCAACCCGGTCTTTCGAGCGAGCCCAGAGATATGTCGTCGCTATGGTTCCGGTGTCAAGTACCTTCCGCCAAATGGGGAGGTTCGATTCATAGAGGTGGCTCAGAGCGTATCGTGGCGACAAGCCGCTTCGGAACTTCTCGCGATAGTTATAAACGTACCAACGTATGGCGGTTTCTAGGTCATGCTCCACATCGATGTGCTGGGCCGTCTTCACGTCAAGCAGTCGTAGATACCCGTGCCGGAAAAATCGACGAGTCAGTTCGTTCTCCTGAAACCCGTGTGGATAAGGTCGCCAACCACCGAGTTCCTCGTGTAGTTGCTTAGGAGTTATGCGCATTCCGCGCGTGAGTAACTGAACTGGTCCCTCTGTATTGACGTAGTCAAGATAGAACGACAACAGGGAGTCAAAACAGTCCGCATAACGCATGTCGGCATCGACCTGCTCCAGAAGATACGTTCCATTCGCGGCCTCGACGCACTGTTGTCGGGCTCTCCCAAGCCCTGTTTTCCGCTGGTCAAGCACCTGCATCGGTACAGAAAGGGCCTCCCGTTGTGATTCGAGAAACTCGCGTGTCCCGTCATTAGAGCCGCCGTCGACGACGACGATTTCGTACTTCTCATCCAACTGCTGGGATACCGACTCGAAGAACTCCGCAATCGTGCCACTGTCATTATATGTACAAATACAGACAGTAAACAGCGGGCCCTGATTCATCCGTTATACGTAGTAGAGTTCAGCATAAAAAGACCACCGTTTCCTGTAGTCTAACGCTTATACAATAGTGTCTACAGCGGTCTGGACTAGTTCCCTCGCACGCTTCTGAAAGGCCTCTCGGCCCCACGGTTGGGCTGCCTCACGGATACGATCCGGATTCCAGTCTCCGTTCAGGACACGGTTAATTCCGGATCTGATCCCGTCCTCTGAGACGGCGGTGACAACGCCGGTTTCCCCGTCAACAACGTGGTTACGCAGATTTGGCTCGTCGGGAACGATAACCGGTTTGCCTGCAGCTTGAAACTCCTTCGGCGTGATACCGCAATGTTCGAGTTTGGCGAAAGCAACACCACCGATACTCCTGGCCACGACTTCCTCTAGTTCACTATCAGTTAGCCCGGGCCGAACTTCGACATTTTGGAACTCCGAAAGTTTGGACTGGAGGGGGCCAGACCCGATCACGACGAGTCGTACATCAGCGTTTGAATTCGCGAATGCCCGAGCAACCAGTTCGGGGCGTTTCATTGGGACGAGACGGCAAACCATCACGAAGTAGGGGGGTGAATCGGGTTTATCGGCATAGAAATTGTTAACACGAACCGGTGGATGGAGTACTTCTGAATTGGTCCGATAGTGGCGCTGAATACGCTGACGCGTGAACTCGCTGTTCGCGATAATTTCGTCCACGAATGTTGTGAAGTGCTGGTCTATGACACCGAGTCCTAGACTCTTCGCCCACTCAAACGGACCAGGTTTTGGGATGCCGTAGAAATGAGGCGGAGGAACGTGACAGTAATTGATGTGTGATTGGTGGTACTTCGGTACAATCCATTTCGACATAGTTGATGTTGACAGAAGAACGTCTTCATCGAACTCAAGTCCCCCAAAGCGCTGCCCAACTCGGAACTCTGCATAGTGTTTGGGGATTTGCCTGTAGAACCAGCCTGACATGCCGTTATGAAACTCCGACTGGAACGGGAACTCGGCGTCCACATCGGACCAAAATTCTTGATCGACAGTGTGACCGACAGTTACCGGCGCGTTGAACGTCCGTGCTAGTTCCCGAGCTACTCGAGCACTACCTCCAGGCCGGATGAAACTTCCGTCATGGAGAATTCGGACATTCATTACGACACCGCCGTGAGGACATGAACGTCCTCATCCTCTATCTCGATACGGTCGTTCTCGATAGTCATCCCCCTTGATCGTAGAATTGCACGAGTCTCATCAGTAGGCGCGTCGAAGATACCATGCGTTTCGACGATGACAATTTCCGGGAGAGTTGCGTCTTCTAGGATACTCACTTCGGAACCTTCACAGTCAAGTACCAGTATATCGCAGTCTGGAAGCGACTCTGGAGGGACCCTTTCTGCGTCCTCCGAGTCGTTCCAAAGTTCCGTTGGGTCTCCAACGATAGCGTGATTGACAGTAGTGCCCGCTGCTGCTTGGTTAAGTTCGAGTGTCTCCTTGATTTGGGTGACCTGTACTGCCGCTCCTTCAAAGACGGTCACACTACCACTTAGGCCTGCACACCGTTGGGCGATGACCGTCGACACACCACGACCGCCTCCAACAATGACAACCTCATCGCCTGGGTCGATACGGTCCCGCATCGCCGCAATCAGAGACTCCTCGTAGTGTGGTTTGACATCAGTTGCGTCTAAGAGTTTCCCTGAGCGGACGGCGACGCCGTTATGAACAACAATCTTTCCAGGGAGATATGGACGGATAGCGAAGTCATACAACGTCTGAAAAAGAGTCTTTATCATAAGTATCCTAGGTCCTTAAGTCGGCTTTCAGCCATATTGTCTTCTATTTCTGTTGGCGGTTCCAACGTCGGTTCGTACTCGCTGTAATCTTCTGCTGTCGTCTCGCACCAGGGGACCATGCGAAGTTCTGGTACTGCTATTTTTGCTGGATGTTCGTACATTCTGTATTCACCGAGTAAATTTCCATGATCAGAGGTTATGATGACATTCTGTGCATCCATGTTCCGCATGAGGACCGAGAGAGATTCAAGCACGTATCTGAGATTCTGGCGATATCTTCGCCAGACGGTGTTACGCTCAATCTTCCCTTCTCTTAGCAAGCCCCATGGACTCGTTGCCCCGAATCCTTCTCCGAGTGGATTTTCTACAAACGGATGATGGGGTTGCATATAATGGAGGAGCATTCTGTTAGGGTTGTGCGCCCGGTGTAGTGAGATGGCTCGGTCAGTGATTGCGTCTGGTCGTATTGTCCCCAGCGATTCATCCCACTCGTACTCCCACACTTCATCAAAGACATCAAAGTTTCGAACAGGGATACTCTCAGCGGAGTTCGGATTCCCGGTCACGTGGACAGTTCTCTCAATTTCTTCACGGTATTCCTCCGTGAAATTTCTCCGCATCCATTCCGAAGACGAGCTTCCGACCGAGTGAAACGACTCTAATGTCTCAAGGAAGCCGTACTCGTGATATACTTCCTCCATGAGGTCGTACCGGCACGCGTCGAGAACGATCAGAACGTCCCAGTCCCGCTCGTAAATCGGTGTGCCGTTGTCGAACCAGTCGAGACGTCTGAAGGCCCCCTTCCAAAGTTGGCGTCCAGCTCGTCTCGCACCATCAATTCCATCTGAACGCAGGTCCCCGACGGTCTGCTTAGCCCATTCCGTTGCTGTCATGTGTATCCGAGATCGCGCAGATGGTCACGTACGCCCTCTTCTTCACTATCCGTCATAGAGGTCACGCCTTCGTCGGTTATTCGCGGTCGCTGATTACTGCTCAGTACGGCCCAGGGTACCTCAACTAACCCAGGGTGACGGACGCCCTCCGGATGACCGTACAGTTTGACAGGGAAAGGCCACACACGCTCACCTAACAAATTCCCATGATCCGACGTCATCACCGCGCGTCCAGGTAACTCCTGTCCCAGCTCATACGCTTCGTCGAACACAGCGTCCAGATTGGCCCGGTATAATTGCCACACGGTTTCGCGGTCAATCTCACCGTTACCCAGTGCCTCCCACGGATTGTCGGCAAATCGTTCGTTGAACCCGATATCGGATGTTATGAACGGCCGGTGTGGCTGCAAATAGTGAATGACGAGCCGCTTGTCTGGGTGGTCAGCATGCGCGGCCCGAGCCGCCTCGGTAATGTCCTTAGGCATACACGGCCCATCTGTCTCACGCCACACTTCCACAAGCTCGTGGAACGTCTCACTGGCAACATCAGACACCCAACCGTTCGAAGAGACGTAAACAGTGTCGCCGAGTTGCTCACCTTCGAAATTCTCCCGCGTCCACTCAGGCGTACGACTGCCGGGACTCTTAACACTACGATAGCTATCGAAACGAGACGTGTCCACTACTTCCTCGAATAGGTCGGAGCGACAAGCGTCCAGTACGATAAGCACGTCCCAATCCTCTTCGAGGACGTAAGTGCTATCGGAGCGCGTCGGCCATATGTTTGTATGGAACGGGCCTACAATCCGTGCGCCAATCCGGTGGCGCCACCACATTGAGTTATTCCAGTTCTCTCGTAGCTCGCTCACAGCATAATCGATTTTCGCTCTAAGTCCAGTCCTCTCAGTCATTCTATGTATCCCAGTTCTCGCAGTCGATCCTCTGTTTCCTCGTCAAGGTTCTCGTTGCTCCCAGCTCCCACGTCTGAAACGTCGGATTTTAGTTGCTCCTTCAGTGCCTCCTCAAGTTCGACCGGGTGGTCTCCCCAACAGTCGTTCCGTTCCATCGGATCGGTGGACCGGTCGTAGGCTTCCCAACTTCAGTACCTCACAAAGCATCGCCAGTTAGCCTGACCTGAGCCATCTGTTCTGTTGTGATGAGTCGTCAGTAACGGTCGAGCAACGCTGATCGAAGAGGGAGCTGTCGCTGTCGGCGGCAGTCAGCCGCCGACGCGACAGCGTTGCCACTCCTGAAGGGAGCTTGCTCGGTCGGTGACTACCGGTGGAACCGGTCGTCAGGTGGCCGATTCGCGGGGACGGCCCGACGCACCGCGAGGGCCGTCCACGCAGCCCGCCGAACCATATTCACGAACTCCTTGTACGGCCACCACCAGAGGCGACGCCCGCCTCGGCGCGGCGTCGCCACGTATTCGTAGTGCAGATACCGCCACGCATTCTGCAAGAGCAGACTCACCACAACGTACAGAAGTCTCACCGTCGCGTTTCGCGTCGTTGTCGTCGCTATCGCTTGCTCGGACAAGCGATAGCTTGACTCGATACCGAAGCGTTTCGAGTAATGGTATCGAGCCTGGCGTGGTGTCTCGATAAACGGCGCGTCAGCGGCGTAGCCGTGACGCGCCACACCGTGGTCGTCGTACCGTCCGTTCAGGTACGTACAGTCGATGTAGACGGGAAACTCGACGGTCCAGCTGTGACCGTCGAGTTTCCCCGTCAGATCGTGTTGAATGACGCGACTCCACCCTTCCGCAAGTTCCTGCTGAATCGTCTTCCCCCACTGAATGATCGGGACCACGTAGGCGTAGTTGTGCGCCTGCAACAGCGTGAGACACTTGCTGTCGTAGAATCCGCGATCAAGGTAGACGGCCTTGACATCGGCGTCAAGGCCGTCGAGTACACCAAGAAACTCAGCGAGGACACTGCTGGCGGTGTCGCCGTCTTCGAGACGGCGCACCGCCAGCGTATATCGTTTGTTCTTCACACGCGCGTAGAGTGTGGCGTAGGCGTGGAATGCGGTGGTTCCACGCTTGGCTTCCGAGTGATAGAGGTTCTCCGTGTCGTCTTCATCACCGTAGTAGGGCCGCAGGTGGAGGTCTGCGCAGACCTCCACCTGCTCAGGAAGCAGTTCGACGATATCTCGTCGAAGAAGCGTGTTAGCGACTCGTTCGAGCCGTTTGGGCTCGAACTTCGTCCGGAGATGGTAGAGGATCGTGTTGGCAGCGGGGCCGTTCTGACTCGACGCACAGAGCGTAGAGACAGAGGTCCCGTCGGCGCAAGCGCCGACGAGGACCTCATAGATGCCCTCAGTAGTGATTTCAGCGTTATTGGCTAAGGAAAGCGGAACTTCCTCCTCAAGGGTGTTGACGAGAAAGTTAAGAAGCTGGTCCTCGTGAATCTCACTGTCTGCTTGCTGGGTCGTAGACACACCTTCAGCAAGCAGACGTTCTAACTAAGCGGCTTTGTGATGTACTGAACTTTCCTCTGGGAATTCCTTCGCACCCCAGTCGCCCTCAGGGTGATATATCACCTTCCAATCCTCGCCTACAGCGGCAGCCATCCGTTCGCCATCTTCCATCACATTCTGAATGGTTACGACATCACGATCAACGCGTTCGTCGCTCAGTAATGAAGGGCGGGCACCTGGTCGCTCATCTGAACCAGCAATATCCAGAATAGTACTTCCGAGATCAAGTAGCGACGTAGGACCGCTTATCCGTCCGGTCTCTTCAACGTTCTCCATGACGAGTGGCACGCGCGTAACTGTATCATACATAAGTGGTCGATGTCCGTAGTTCGCATGCTCGCCAAACTCGTCGCCGTGGTCGCTATGGACAATCAGCGGTTCTTCACCGTAGCCTTCATCGGCAAGTTTCTCACGGAGTTCCTCTACAAACGCGTCCGCGTACCTGATCGTGTTATCGTACGCGTTGATTATATTCTGACGGCGTTCACCAACCAAGGTTCGGTAGCGACGCATAGCGTAATTCCATGCATACGTCGAACGGACGCCAGGTTGCTCCCATTCGTGATATTCTGTGGGTGGATAGTACGGGTGATGAGTGTCGATTAGCAACACCCACAGGAAGAATGGCTCTGGTGCTTCTTCTACAAATTCTGCAATATCATCCCACATCTGCTCCCAATGTGGTGGCTCCTTCCCGCCAGCCATTCGTTTGAAATCGACGGCGAAGTTCGCTAGGTCTACTTTTTGAAGGGCTTCGTAGACGTTTTTCTTCCATCCGGAGTCTGTGCTATCATCCTCATCCCACATATGGTCCTCGTAAATATCCCATCCACGATTCCAGCCAAAGGAGGAACTTACTAAGGCGTTGTAGTGGAACCCTCCAGTATAATACCCCTCTTCCTGTAGGTATTCTTGGATGAATTTCCGGTTTGCGTTTGCTTCTCGCCAATGTTTGGGGTTCGGGTACTCCATGCTCCCGCTCGCATGTTCCCCGGAGAACATCCCCGTGAAACTTGCAGGCGTCCCGACAGCTGGGACCTGAGGGTCATCGAACACCAATCCATTTTCAGCTATCTGACTTAGGGTAGGAGTCGTCTCTCGGTCGTATCCGTACAGTGGTAAGTGGTCTGCACGGACGCTATCCCACGATACCAAAATGATGTTCTGGTTTTCAGGCATTATTTGTTGCGTCGTATCCTAAGTCATTAAGCAGATTGGCGAACTCAAACGCGAAGGCGTCTAGCCCTGTTTTTTCGTCGAAGCCGGACCCATAATTGGAAGCACGGTGGCTGAGTTCAACTCGTTGTTCATGTGGAAGCGCAAAATACCAGTTGATCGCACGCTCCATGTCTGACGGTGTTGGGTCGGCGATGAGACGCGGGTTTACACCACGAACCAGAGCGGCTGTCCCGACGCCAGGGGTTGTGACAACCGGTAGCCCCGAGCAGAGCCCTTCTAGTGTCGCGACTGGGAATGCCCCAACCGGTGCCGGGAACACCATTAGGGATGCTGACTCGAACAACTCGATCAGTCGCTGCTCACTTACGAAGCCGTGAGTCACTATTTGCTCTGACTCTACGATGTCGGTCGTGTCTGGCCCGACGAAGTCGACTGTCACCCCAACGCTAGTTTCTGCGACAGCATCAACCAGTATATCCTGTCCGTTTTTCTCTCGATATTTCCCGACACATATAATTCGCGGGTCCTCAAGTGACGGATTCACCTCTCGTAGTTTCGAATATCGTTCGTCCTCCACGAATGGATGTGTGACTCGGACCGGACCGTTGGTAAAACGGTCCGCAATCGTTGCAATCCGCTCACTCACTGCGAGCGTTCCATCAATAAACCGCTGTGCAAAACGGTGGGTGAGTCGACTCAACCGACTGCGACTCGGCATCGGGTCGACTAGATCGTGGTATGTTGAGTCTGCACCAAGAGCGATAACTGGCCCAGACGTTCCAAACGCCTTCAAGACTGCTCCTTCGGCAAGTGGGACACCGCCTTCGAGAAGAACGGGACGGTTTCCGAAGTTGTGCGTTCGACCTGCGTGAACCCGGTTTGTTGGGCGACCAGTCTCACACTGCACCATCTCGGCACCTATGTAGGATGCCATCTTTTCATGAACCGGATGTGGGTCGTAGTAAAGAAAAACTGGCTGCGGCTGTATCTCATGACCCGGACAAACCATTTCGACAGTCGTACCCTGGCAAGGAGCCATTAAAAACACACTGTTTCGATGAAACTCCGGATATCGGTGCGAAACCGCCCTGCACTATACTTTTCTGCCTTAGTTCGAATTTCTCGATGGTTCCAATCTTTCTGGACAACAGATCGAATCCCCTCCGCGACATCCTCAGGTATTGGCTTGACAAGGACCCCAGTTTCTTCATCGACCTGATTATTCGTATTTGGCTCGTCGACTCCCACAACTGGTGTCCCCGCTGCCATGTACTCGATTGGTGTGATTCCGAAATCTTCTCGTTCAGCCAGAAATACACCGGCGACACTCTCTTCGATCGTCCGTCTAAGCGTTGCGTCGTCGACGTATCCGAGAATCTCAACGTTCGATGGAGCATCACGTTCAACTTCTCCACGAAGCGGCCCATCTCCAATCAATTTGAGCGTATATTCTGGGAGCCTCCGCATCGCATCTACAGCAACCCTCGGCCGCTTTCGCTCTTCAAGTCGACCCACCATCACCAATTGGTTCTCCGTACGGTTAGCATCTGGTGAAAAGGCTGTAACGTCGACTGGTGGCGGAATTATCCGGTCTACTTCGCGGTTGTAATGCCGAAAAACCCGGGTGGCAGTCAGTTCACTATTCGCAAGTAGGTGAGGAATAGCAGAGGTTTCAACCCGATCAATCGTCTTAACGAGGTAGGAAAACAAGCCGCCGGTGAACCATAAGGATGCGAGGGGTGGGTGATGAGTGTAATGGACATGGACCTGGTCGTCGTAAGGCTGGAAGAATTTTGTTGCCGGACCACTTGTGACGACGACATCGTATTCACGCAAATCTAGGTTGAGCATCGATCGAACAGTTCGGATGTCGTTTAATGTTCCACTTCGTGATGTAGTTCGTATAATCGAAACCTCGTTCGGGATTTTATCGGTCCACCAATCTCTATCCTTTCCGGAAAACCCCACGTAAAGATCGGCATCAAGGGCCTCGGTGGCTTCAGTTACGACTTTAACCGCCCCCCCTGGATGGATGGTTCCATCGTGAACTACTACCGCCTTCATTATTTAGATATCCGGTTCCAGTGGTGCTAAAGCCATCGGTGCCAAGAGGGAATTCGGATAAGACGGAACTGCTTACTGAAAATCACGAACGAACGCCTACAACCCTCAGCAAGACTATGGTTATTTCGGGGCATTTGAGAAGCAGCGAATATCTTTGCTCGGGAATGCGGATTTACAGTAACGAGATTTTGAGTTGCTTAGTTCTTGGATGAGAAATCCACACGTTGGGGCTTCTGTGTTGGACCGTCCTAATCTACGGTTCTCGACGCTGTGAGCTTAGTAGATTCGCTTAGGGTCATCAATATCTACGGTGAAGTTGTCCTTTCCAGAGGTTCGGGCGTTGCGCGTGGTATGACATGGCGTTTGTGCCTGCGATGACCACGTTCATTTGTTCGTACTGTCCTGCGGGACAGTTCTATGTGGATATTGCAGGCAATGCAAGACCTCTTGGTGACGCCCCTTTTGGAGCATTACCTAGGATCCGTGACGTACTTCTCGGGAGGTCAGATACTACGGGGGATGCCAGATGCAGTGTCGGCAAGTGATTGAACTGTATATTGAGGCAATCGAGTCATATGCCGAGCGTTAAGATTTACTCCAACCTGGTGAATCGGATAACTACTTTGAGGCTCTGTCGGTTCCGACTGTCCACTCAAAATTACTGGTGGCTCTAGGAAGCCGTTGTACTTCCGGTAGTTAGCCCGCGCAGATACTGTCCCGGTTCTGTTTGTACCCTCTGTGACAGGCTAAATCAGCCGCTGAGTAATGCTAGCGCTGCTGCTGTCAAGCTTTGGTACGCGAAAGAAAATACGGGTGAGTTAAGTGACCGCCTTACGGGCGGTCAGGTCGTATTGCGTTAGTTCTGGCGGAGTGCCAGCAGGGCAGCACCGAGGACGGCGATGAGCGCGATGCCCATGCCGAAGCCGGGGATGCCGCCGCCGGACTCGCCGGAGGGTTCCGTCGTCTCAGCTGCGGTGGTCGACGGAGCTTCCGTGGTCGACGGAGCTTCCGTGGTCGACGGAGCTTCCGTGGTCGACGGAGCTTCCGTGGTCGACGGAGCCGTCGTCGTCTCTTCGACTTCCTCGACGATCTCGATGTCCTGACGGTCGGTGTTGTCACCGTCGGAGGCTTCGAGCGTGTACTCGCCAGGTTCGACGTTCGCAAGATCCATCTCAACGGACCACTGACCGTCAGTGCCCCATTCCTCCGTGCTTGCGAGCGTCATCGAGTCACCATCCTGGTCGAGGAGCTCGACCGTGATGGTGTTGTCGTCGGGATTGCGGTTCGTCTGCCCCTCAACTGTGAGGGTCCCGCCAGCCTCGACACCATCAACCGATTCGATGGTGGTGAGACCAGACGTAAGACGGATGTTCTGGGTGACGATCAGGTCGTCGCTGGCCGTGTCGTCAACCGTATTCGCGAGGATGCGGTCACGGACCTGATTGCCCGTGCTGGAACCGCTTCCGTAACTCTCGATCTGATCCGCGAAGTCACTCACGGTATTCTCTTCGAGACTGTAGTCTTCACCGAAGGTGTCGTCGCGACCAGGCGAGATGAGGTGCGCGGAAACCGTCCCTTCACTCAGGGGGTTCCCGTTCCTGTCAACCAGCTGGATGTCTTCCTTGTCGAAGGTTCCGTCGTTATCGACGGAGACCGTCTCTGCGCCCACGTTCCCGCGGGAGTCGACAAATGCGGCGACGAGAGTGTCCTGACCGGGTGCGGTCCCTTCGACGTCAATCTGGCCGTCCTCCGTCGCGATCTGGCCGTTGTACGTCGTGAACGAACCGTTCAGCTCCGTGTCAGTCACCGTCAGCGAGGACGTGCTGCTGATACCACTGTTGAAGTCGGATGTCGACAGGGTATTGTCGACCTCGCCGTCACTATCATCGTCAGTGTCGGCGTCGGTCGCGTCAATCACGCCCAGACGGTAGGTGCCCGGGAGCGAAAGCAGGTTGTTGCCGTAGTCGCCCTCGGAGATTGTGACGTCCTCCTCTTCGAAGGTGTTGTCGCTGTCGACTTCGATCGTCCGATCACCGTCGATGCGGACGAGCTGGAAGTCGTTGTTGTCGCGAGCGTAGATTGCGACTTCGTTGGTACCTTCGTTCGCGGTACCGTTGACGTCAACTTCAGAGCCAACGACGTACGCACCGGAGGGACTGTCAAGCGAAACGTCGCCCTCGGTCACGTCGAACGACGTATCGTCGTCGGTTTCAGCGTCAGCGAGCGGGTTGGTGCCGGAGTCGGAGAGGGTGCCGTCATCTGCGTAGCCACCGGAGGCTTCGTAGAGGTCGATGTCGACGGACGAGTCATCGAGGTACTGCGTCTCGATGGACCCGACACCGTTGCCGCCGTCAATTTCGACGATTCCGTACGTGTAGTCGATGTCGTCGATGCTATTGACACTGGAGAGGTCATCACCAGCGGCGTAAACGTTCCCGTCAGTGTCGACGATACCGGTTTCGCTGGTGTCACCGACGTTCCGCATGATGTTCGTGATGTTACTCACGGAGACATCACGGAAGTCGCCGGAGTCGATCGTGACTGCGTGGAAGTTGCCTTCCGGGCTGTTTTCGATGGTGTACTGGAGGTTCTCACCCTGCACGACCTCCTCAGACGCCAGGCTCAGCGTCGATGTCTGCGAGGACGAAATCGTCACGGAAACCGTCTCCGTGGCGTCCCCGAAGTCGAGGTCGTCAGCGCCCTCGACGGTGAACGTGTACTCACCGGCGTCAACAGCATTCGGGTTGATGTCGATGCGACCGTCGCCGTTCATCGTGTCGGTGTTATCGACGATTTCGTCGGTGACATCAAGGCCGTCTTCGTCTTCGACGGTCAGCTCGATGTCTTCAGCGTTGTCGTAGTTGTACTCGACGTAAACCGAGGCGTCCTGCTGTTGCGTGTTCAGAATCCCGCCGCTGACGTCAGACTCGGCGTTGTTCTGGACTTCGAGCGTCGTCACACGCGGCGTCGAGACGGTCAGGCCGCCGTCACCGAAGGGAGACGGACCGTCGTAGGTGCCCGTCGTCTGGTCTTCGGGGATCGGCATCGCGAGCGGGACGCCCTGGTCGGCGCCGCTTGCACGCTCGAAGCTACTTGCGCTCACGTCGTTCACGAACTCAAGGTCACCTTCACCCTGGTAGACGGTCGAGTTCGGACCGACGGTCTCGTACTTGCCGTCGCCGACGTCAACGTCGTCGGAGCGACCGTCTGCCGGGCCAGTCGACTCAATAACCGTCACCGCGCTGGAGCGGGTGGCAGAGGACGTACTGTCATCGTTTGCGCCAGAGTCTTCAACGGAAACCGTCAGGTCAGAAGAAGCACCAGCGCTAGCAGCGGACGCGTCGATGACGGCACCATCAACGGTGATCGTGCCGGCGTCGACACCACTGCTGTCGGGCTGCAGGTTGAACGTGATTTCGCCGTCAGTGTTCACCTGCTCATTCTGGCTAATCGAGACATCGTTACTAACCTGAACCTGGTTAGCGTCACTGAATTCGAAGTTAGCGGCGTCAAGGGACACCGTGAATTCGACGGTTTGACCGGAGTTGTCCGGGTTCAGGTTGCTGATGTCGAATGTGACATCCTCTGTTTGCTTGGTTGTACTCAGATCAATGTTGTTCTGCCCACCAACCTGGATGTTCTCCGGACTGGAGGCATTTGCCGCGGCGGCAGTTCCTGTGAACGCGATGCCGGCTGCGAATACGGAGCCGATCATCAGCGCAGTCAGGAAGACCGCGCGGAGCTTATTTGTTGTATCAGTCATGTGTTGTCTTCGTGACTGGATCGGTTCCAGTCGGACCAGACGACAGCTTCCACCTGATTCCGCCGAAACGGTGAATCGGGGGTTTTCACAGCCGCCGTTCGGGTAGGGGTACCCGAATCTAAGTGCATCCGTTGGTAAATGCTTTCTGTATTCTGCAGTCGCCGTAGCTACGACATGAAGAGGATCCGAGGCAGTATCGGCGAACACTCGACGCCATCGAATGCGGTGTAGTGACCTCATGTGCGCCAATATCCACATAGTGGCACTGCTTCCTTGCTACTCCTCTTGTCAGTTAGTATGTTTTCCCGTTCGCGTGCGAAGCATCCCATACTCATGACCGCGACCTAATACATAGTTTCAATGTGGATGCGAGTCAACCCAGCCTATAATGGGACGCATGAACGCGGGACTTCTGCGTATCTTCCCGGTTATTGCCTGCTTGTTCGTGGTTGCGGCGGGGATTCCAGCAGTTGGGGCGGCACCCCCAGCCCAGGCAATCGAACACTCAGAGCAGGCAACCGAGCACGAAGTTGATGCGGGCGCGCACGTGAACAACCAGCAGTCGACCTCCCCAAATATCTCTGTGACGGTGGCTGGGACGCAGCTCCCCGCTGGGGGTGAGCGCACAACGACGAATAACCCGCAGTTACACTTGGATGTCACGGGTGATGCACCGATTGAAATTATTTCCGTTCGTATCGATGACGAGACCCGCCGGTCGTACGTGCCGAATGCTAGTTCATTTACTGAGCAAACGACACTCAACTTGGATTCCGGGACGCACGACCTCTCCATCGTCATGCGAACGACGACCGGGACGACGACGTATTCCGCGACCGTTACAGAAGATTCGGCAGCGCCACTCTTGACGTTCGAATCACCGATCTCTGCAGGATTCGTCGGTGAAAACGGAAGCTATGAGCAGTTAAACAACTCATACACGCTAAATCAATCTAGCGTTGAGCTGAACGCGAAGATACACGACCAGTCAGACGTCTCTCGTGTTATAATTGAGCAGCGGTACAGCTATCAGTATGGTGGCAGCCCAGAAGATTCGACGACTCGCATCGAGATCACAGAGCCTAACGAAACTCTCTCGCAACATCTCCGTCTCGGCCCGGTCCAGCCGGATGTGGGTAGTGGTGTGAATACGCTGCGAATCGAACTTCGTGACGAATATGGCCACATTCGTGAGTACGAAACGCAGATCCGTGTAGAGGATGATGCACCACCAAATATTTCGGTGCTTGAGCACCACCCGGTTGCAACGCGTTCCGCCGTTCGAATCAACGCCACAGCCCAAGACCGAGTCGGCTTAGCGTCAGTCGGGTACCGCGCTGGTCCGAAGAATGGCTCCGGGCAACAGTATTTATACACAGAACGACAGCCGACTAAACAAGCCGTCAATCGGATCGTTACTCCGACAGTAGAGGTCCGTGATGGGACGAAGAATATCACGCTTATCGCTACCGACCACGCTGGCAACACAGCGATGCAAGAAACATCAGTTAACTATACAGAGCTTGTCACACCTGAAATCCGGTTTAACCGGTCGCAGTCCGGATCAGTTGGTCCCCGGACGATTCAAGCTGCAGGCGAGGTCTATGATGGACAAATCTCCCGCGTGCGCGTAGAAACGTTAACACCAGATGGCGACACGATCGATATCAACTCCGTCTACAGCGGCGGCGTGACCGAGGCTGTCTCCTTCGAGGAACACCTTGATGCTGAATCCTACCCCGCAGCGGTTCGCGTTCGCGTTCTCGATACAACAGGCACTGAGCATACGAAGACCATCGAATTATCACAATCCGAGCCGATTGACGACCCCGCCCAACAAGAGGAAACAGAGACGGCGACAGTCGGTTCAGTTTCGTCTCCCGACCCAATTGCCCCCGTTCCATCACAATCCGGCTCACTCCCGCAGCGCGTTCTCTCATTCATCAGCCAGCACGCTCTCGCACTCGCCCTGCTAATCTCGCTGTTGGCCGCTGTTTTCGCCTTCCAGCAACGACGAAACTAGTCTCGTCGTCAAGAAACGTGCAGGATGCGGCGGGTCAGCCCCGAAGCGCCTCAACAGGCGAATCATTCGCTGCTTTCCACGCGGGGTAGAGGCCACTGATCACACTCGCACCAACCGCGAACGCGAATCCGTACAGGAGATACCGAGAACTCTCCCACGCCAACACGGCCATCGCGTCGCCAGTGAGCACACGAAACAGGAGGAAACCAACGCCTAGCGAGCCGAGTGCGCCGACCAGTCCACCGAGTACACCGAGGAATGCGGCCTCAGTCAGAATCATGCGGAGGACCTCGCCACGACGAATGCCGACCGCCCGAAGTACACCGATCTCACCGCGTCGTTCGATCGTACTCATTAACATCACGTTCAAGATCGCGACGCTCGCGACGAACAACGAGATTGACCCGATTCCGAGGAGTGCCAACTCAAGCGTATTCATGAACGTGGTGATGCCACCCTGGATATCAGCGCTTGTCTGGATGCTCAGCAGTTCTTCTTCATTCCGCCCGTCCGTGTTGAAATGGGCGTCAAGCCGATCACCGATCGACGTGACTGCGTCGCCGCCTGCCGCGACAACCGTCACCGAATCATACTGGTCTTGATCAGACAGTGCTGACAGCGGCAACACGAGCTGCCCACCACCGAATCCAAAGCCACCGTCAGACTCAATCAATCCCCGAATCCGATAGAGCTGGCCATCGTACTCGACTGGGTCGCCAAGTTCAAGCCCCAGTTCTTGGGCCGTACTATTCGAGAGTAAGGCTCCGGTCTGCAATCGGTCTGGGACCTCACCCGAGGAGACGTCATAGAGTTCGCTCGCCTCCGTCACTCCTGTGACGCTCACCCGGACGTCCTCCCCTCTCGAAGAGACGTCGGTGTCGTTTGTTTTCTGCTCGACGACCGCGGCATCGGTGACAAGACTCTCTATTTCGTCGAGCTGTGCCTGCGTGACGCCGTCCTCGGGACTGTCATCGCCGGCCGTGATCGTTACCTCGTTGGCGATGTCCCCCAACTGGGAGGTTGCCTGTTGGTTGATCGCGACACCAGCCATGCCCAGCGACGCGATCGAAATCACACCGATGACGATGCCGAGTGCCGCGAGGGCGGTTCGAACGCGATTTCGGCCGAGGTTGCGCCACGCCATCAACACGCTCGGAAATCGCGACAGCAGACTCATGACTGAATCACGCCATCCACGATGCGAACGACTCGGTCTGAATACTGCTCTAGCTGCTTGTCGTGGGTGATTGCAACGATCGCGATGTTTTCCTCGTCTTTGAGCCGCGTCATCTCCTCAAGAATTGTCCGCCCCGTATCTTGGTCGAGGTTGCCGGTTGGCTCGTCAGCGAGCAGAATATCGGGCTGGTTGATGAGCGAGCGGGCGATTGCCACGCGTTGTTTCTGGCCACCAGAGAGCTGTTTTGGCGTATGATCGAGCCGATCACCAAGACCAACCCGCTTCAACAACTCGATTGCGCGATCATGGCGGTCAACGGACGTATCCCACATCGAGGGGAGCTCGACGTTCTCGACGGCCGTCAGCATCGGGAGTAAGTGGAACGACTGGAAGATGAAGCCCAGTTCCGCTCGTCGTTCCTCCGTGCGTTCGTCCTCACTGAAGTCAGTAACATCCCGCCCATCAAGGAATACAGATCCGGCGGTTGGTGAATCCAGTAACCCGATCATGTTGAGCATCGTGCTCTTTCCGGAGCCGGATGGACCGACAACAGTAACCATCTCCCCCCGATCGGCGTGGAAGTCGATGCCCTTCAGGGCGTCGACGGTTTCAGCGCCACTCTGATAGCGCTTGACGACATCCTCCAGCTGAATCACACTCATTGGACACGCCAACGGTAGATAACTGCCGCCAGCCCAACGAGGAGGAGTGCCCCGACCGCAAGAACCGTCACCGGGAGGCCACCTGACGTATCGTTTTGCGGCGGCTGCTGGCGGGCCGCATTTCTATCGCTGCTCACGCGTTCGGACACATCAACGGGAACCACCTCCGAGAATTGCTCCCCATCGACGGAATAGTTGACTTGCACCGGGAGTTCGTCAACAGTTGATTCGGCAGTAACCGTTACTTCGAACGTCGCGAACTCGCTGGTTTCGATGGAGCCGACGAAGTAACCCCCGTTTGAGGACAACCCCTCAGTAGGCGCAACATTGATGAGTACGGAGTTTGCATCACCACTCCCTAGATTTGATGCATCACCACTAATCGTGTATGCCGTTCCCTGAGCAGTGGTCTCAATCCCGGTTAACGCCATCTCCGCGGCTCGCTGTGGATTATACCGCAGAGTTGTATCCGTCGTTCGGGGCTGCTGTTCGTCGGTAAGCCGATACTGTGCACGAACCGTGACCGCTCCCGCGGGGATATCACCGCCTTCGAAGGAGACTGTCTGTGACTGGCTCCCGGAGATGTTTGACACCGGTGCGCGATCGACAATTTCGCCATCGGCACGCACCTGTACCTCACCGGATTCAATCGCCACAGTCCCATACTGCGTAACCGTTGCTGCAATTCCCGTTGAACCGTTCACCGATTGCGCTTTGGCCGTGACCCCGACGTCGGTTGCACGTTCTTCGACCGTAATGTAGACCGATTTCTGAACGACGAACACGCTACTGTCCGGATTAGTGCCACGGGCCGTGACCACAACTCGGTGTGTCCCAGGATCTTCGAAGGTGTGTGAAAGCGGCACTTCAATCGAGTCGCCACCGCCGAGCCGGCCGAGATTATCTGCAGAATTGAGCTTGGACTGGCCACGAACACTCACTTCAGTTAATCTCGCATTCCCACCGGCCGACTCAGAGTTCGTAACGGTCGGCGTGATAATAACTTCTGCATCAGTGGTCGGTTCATTCGGGGCAACTGTAATCTCACCAATCGTGACTGATGCATCGGAATTGGGTGTCGATTGAGCCGCTGTTATCGGAGCAAACGCTGCTGTCGAGAGTAGCACAACTATCGCGACGAGAACTCCCATCCGGTGGGCCTTGTCAATCATGCATGCACCTCACGGGGGTATCCTCGTTTCGGGAGGTGGGCGGGACCAACATACGCTGTTTACGTAGTTCCCACTGAAATGTATTGTTCAACCTCACCCAAGCATTAGCGTGCCGTACGATTGGGGCATTAACGCACCAAATGAAGATAATCCTATAATTCAGTCTAGTGTTGCCCAGTTCCTCCTTCAAGAAGAGTTTCACGGAGATATGCGTGAGTCGCTTTGCGAACCGGCTCTAAATCGATTGTTGTCGTGACTCGACGGAGCAGCACTCCCGTAGCAAGCGTCGTGAGCACCGCTGCAACATGGTCTGCATTCACGTCACGAAACGCGCCCTCGTCAATCCCACGCTGGATGATATCCGCAATATGGTTCTGGTGGAGCTGGTCGATCTTCGTGACCTTCGCTTGGTATGCTTGGGTGTGGGCAGCCTGTGCTCGGATTTGAATGAAGACTTGAATCGTCGCTTCGGACGGTGGCGATAACGTTGGCGACTCCGTCGACGTCTCCTGTCCGAAGACGACTTGGTCGATAAATCGCTGCAGTTGCTGCAGTGGCTCCGTGCCATCTGGCTGAACCGTTCGATATTTGATTTCCTCGATAACGTAATCGACGAGCGCCAGGAGGAGACTGTCTTTGTCCGAGTAGTGGTGGTATACAGATGCCTTTTGGAGGCCGACTTCGTCCGCAATTCGGTTCATGGACAGGCCACTATAGCCGTGTTGCTGGAGAACAAGAAAGGCCGCTCGGAGAATTTCCTCTCGGGTGTCTTCGGGAGGTCCCTCGAATGGACTCTCGATATCCATAGCTGGATTTTGCGTAGCGTAGTCTTTGGGCTTGTGGGTTGGAAGAGATGAGAAGATTGATTGTCTCCCGACCGTTCGGTAGGCATGGGTTTGATGAGAACTGTACTGTAACTCAGTAAGTACGATCCGTCGATTGTAGCGTCATGCGAGTGTATTTCAGGTAGCCTGCATTGTAATGAAGGGCCGCACGAACTACAGAGGGATCCTCACAGGGTGGGAGGTAGCAACATATCTGTTGGATCGTCGAGCCGAGCATACGTATGGAAGCATTAGTGACGATGAGTATAACCGAACACCGCAGACCAGTAGGTTGATAATCGCCCACTGGGGACTGATTAAATGATTAGTCAACAGCAGTCGTGTTTGACCAACACATTCGCCCACGAATTACTACCAATGAAATCCATTCAAACCACCAGAGTTAGCCCATGAGTACGAATCGATTCACAACTGTCATCGTCGTCGCACTCACGATTAGCTCCGTCCTGATTGCGGGGGTTCCTGGCGCGGTAAGCGCCCAAGAATCCGGCCAAGTAATCGGCCAGCCAGACATCTCCTTCGCAACGGCAACTGGCGAAGTCACAGCTGGCACAACTGACCAGCTCAGTGTTTCGGTGACAAACCGTGGTTCCATCGATAAAGGCGGCCCATCCCAATACGAAAACCGCGTAACAACTGCCCGTGGGATGACGATGAGCTTTGACGACAGCAACGCACCGATCGATGTCCAAGCCGGTGAACTCTCAATCGGCAACGTCCCAACTGGATCCAGCCAAGTAGATGTCCCTATCACGATCGCCGAGGATGCTGACCCTGGCACATACACGATCCCGGTAGAATACGAATACCAGTTCTCTCGGTCCGTGGACTATGACGCATCCGGCGCGGATTACAGTGACTTCACGCGAACGCGTACCGGGTCAATTACGGTCGCGGTAACTGACGACGCCCGCTTCGAAGTGGTCGACATCAGCGGCACGGCCCAAATCGGCGATGACAGTGACGTCTCAATGACGCTACGAAACACGGGCGCAGAAATTGCTCGCGGAGCAACGGTCGGGGCAACCTCTCGTAGCAACGCATTAACCTTCGATTCCGGGGGTCCAAGCGCAACGTCCTATGTCGGTGACTGGGAAGCCGGCGAGACACGGAACGTGACCTACGGGATCTCCCTCGCGCCTGATGCGGCGCAACGTGGGTACACGCTCGACCTCACGGTCGAATACGAGGACACGAACGGAATCAGCCAGTCATCAGAACCGATGACAGCCGGCGTTGACGCTATCGACGAACAAGCATTCGCGTTCAGTGAGGTGGAAACCTCACTTCGTGTCGGTGAGGACGGCGAAATCACTGGAACCGTCACGAACCAGGGCCCACAGCCAGCAAATAGTATCGTCGTCCGCTACGCCGACGAGTCCACGACGATGGTTCCGATCGAAGAGTCTGTTGCAGTTGGGTCGCTTGACGCGGGCGAGTCCGCATCGTTCCGACTGCCGATCGAAGTCACGAGTAGCGCTGAAGCAAGCCCGAACTTGGTTGACTTCGCCGTTGACTACCGGAACGCCGATGGTGACCGGCGAACGTACGATAAGCTCAACGTCCGTGCTGATGTCGCGCCCGAACGCGACCAGTTCACCGTTGAGCTCGCCGAACAGACGATCGAGGCGGGTGGCTCACGGACGATCTCCGTCGACGTGACGAACAACCTGAACGAGACCGCGACCGACGTTGAGGCGCGGCTGTTCGCCGACGACCCACTCGATACCGGTACTGCAGACACCGGCTACATCCAGTCTATGGAGCCGGGCGAAACCGTCACGGTGTCCTTCGAGCTGACGGCGGCGTCCTCGGCGACACCGGATAAGACCTACCCGATCTCCTTCGACTTCCGGTACGACGACCAGCGCGGGAACAGCCAGTTGACGGACACCATGCGCGTCCCGATCGACGTCGTGGAGAGTAGTGGTGGCGGTCTTCCGATACCGCTAATCGTCGGTGCAGTCGTCCTTGTCGGGGGGGCTGCAGCAGTGCTGTGGTACCGGAGGCAGTAACTGATGGGAACCGGAGACCGGATTGAGGCGGCGACGAGACGCCTCAACGACACGATTGTCTCCCGCCCGCGGGCAGTCGTGTTAGCGTTTCTCGTCGTCACAGCCATGTTTGTCGGTGGCTTCGGGCTGATCTCGACTGAAACCGATTCGACCGAATCGTTCACTGACGGTCTTGAAGCACAACAGGCGCTCGATGCGGTCAACGCGGAGTTCGAGGACCCATTCCAGCCGGAAATGGAGTCCACGCAGCTCATCCACACCGGGGATAATGTCCTCACAAAGGAGGCGCTCGTTCGAAACATTCGCCTCCTCGAAGAGATCGAAACCCGCGAAGACCTCCGAATGGCGTCGGCTACCGGCCCCGCAACGGTTGTCGCTCAAACGATCGACCCCTCAGCGACCACCGTCGCTGACCAGCGCCGCGTCCTCGAAACAGCATCGGCAACCAAAATCCGGCAAACGATCCGCAGCCTTTCAGGCAATTCCCGGTTCACGGGCGTGATCTCGGAGGACTTCAATCCGACATCCGTGTCCGCGACAGCGTCAATCACATCCGTCTCCCACGACGTCCCCCCGGGGTACACGGATGATGATCTGACTGCGACCCAGATGTCCATCCAGTCGCTTGCAAGTAGTGAACCCGGGGATATTCGCGCGTTCGGGACCGGAATCACGAACGCGGAGATGAGCAACGTCATCGGCGACTCGCTAATTATCGTGATGCCGGTCGTCGTCATTCTCCTGTTGGTCTTCCTGATCGTCGCCTATCGCGACCCGATTGACCTGCTGTTGGGGTTGTTTGCCCTGTTGATGACTATCATCTGGACGTTTGGGTTCCTCGGCTACTCCGGAATTCCATTCAATCAACAGATGATCTCCGTCCCCGTGTTACTGCTTGCAGTCGGGGTCGACTTCGGGATTCACATCATCAACCGCTACCGTGAGGAAACCGTCCAGGGCTTCGAACCGGTTGAGGCGATGCGGACAGCGAACAACCAGTTGATGATCGCGTTCGTGATCGTCACTGTGACGACCGTGTTCGGGTTCGGCGCGAACGTGATCTCGGATCTCGGCCCGATTCGGAACATGGGCATCGCGTCAAGTGCAGGGATCATTTTCACGTTCCTCATTTTCGGCCTGTTCCTTCCTGCGGCAAAGCTTGAAGTGGACAAACTCCGGGATCGGTGGGGCGTTCCCGAGTTCAATTCGAACCCGATTGCGTCGGAAGGCTCTGCGCTCGGCCGTGCACTGTCGCTGCCGGCTGTTGTAAGCCGGTACGCGCCAACAGCATTCGTCCTCGTCTTACTCTTAACGGGCGGTGTTGCCGCGACGTACGGTGCCGGCGTCGACACGTCCTTCGAGACGGAGGACTTCCTTCCACCCGAGGAACAACCAGGGTATGTGACAGTGTTACCGGAGCCGTTCGCGCCCAGTGATTACACTGTCGCGGAAACAACGAACTTACTCGAAGAGAAATTCGCAACGAACCAAGACCAATCGGTGACAATATACTTCGAGGGGTCATTTGAGGAAGATCACGCGCTCGAAGCGCTTGCCAGCCCGAATGATGAGCCACCCGAAGAGCTCGCCGTCGGCCCTGGTGGCGGGGCACAAGCACAAAGCATTCTCACCGTTATTCGATCCCACGCCCAGCAGAACCCCGAATTTGCCAAACTCATCGCACGAAACGACCAGAATGATAACGGCATTCCGGATCAGAACCTCGAGCGGATCTATGATGTGCTGTTTGCGTCCAGCGCCAGCGAACAAGCATCACGGTATCTGACTGAAGACCGACAAGCAGCCCAAGTCGTCTATTCGATCGACTCCGACGCCTCACAGTCAGCAGCTGCCGATGCAACCCGGCAGTTTGCCGAGGACTTCCGGTATCCCGCAACGGCGACCGGACAAGTTGTCGTGTTCGATGCCGTGACGGGGATCATCTTCGCATCCGCGATCGAGGGATTGGTGCTTGCTATCGGCTTAACAGCGATCTTCCTCGTGATTGCCTACGGGGTGTTAGAGCGGAAGCCGATGCTTGGCGTTGTGAACGTGTTCCCCATCCTCATCTCGATTGCGTACCTAATTGGGACCATGCGATATCTCGGCATGGCGCTGAACGCGTTAACAGCGACCATCCTCTCGATCTCAATCGGGCTCGGAATTGCGTATTCCGTCCACACGACGCATCGGTTTATCGACGAATTCAACGAAAGTGCCGACGCACACATGGCGATGGTGCGCACGCTTTCGGGGACTGGTGGTGCGCTGTTAGGCAGCATGCTAACCACCTCTCTCGGTACGGGTGCGCTTGCACTCGCCATCACACCCGTTCTCGGTGACTTCGGGCTTCTGATGGCGATCAGTGTCGCGTACTCGTTCATCTTCTCCATCGTCGCACTCCCGCCCGCAGTGCTGCTATGGTCGCGGTACCGCAACAGCGAGCCACTGGCAATACTGCGATCCCAGTAACCCCCGTCTGGGATTCACCGCACGCGAAGAGCTCACGAACATCTGAACGCGATTCAACGCAGTCGCGACGCGCCCTTACGCCGTAGAGTGAGATTGCGAATATGTTGAGCACAAGCGTGAGTGCGAAAGCTCTCACTTTATGGCGGTCCAATAGGGCCACGACGAAAGCTGCCAGTGTAGCGTCGAAACCGAGAAGCTACGCCGAGTGCGTGAACGTCCCCGTCTCGGCTATGGGTTCGAGGCTGACAGAGACGCAACCGCGACATGGAACATGCTTGTTCGTGAACTCATCGATATCGGTGGAATACTCCGAAAACCTGCGGTTGTCTCTATAAAACACGTCCACCAAGAAGCTCTGCTTCGCAGAGCCGCCAAAGTCGTGAGCGTGCGGGAACCGTTCGCAGTTCAAACGGGGTGGGATTTTGAACGCAGGCGGAAGCGTGAGTCCCTACGAACGCCTTACTGCTAGAGATTAGTAGTTGATGTAGACGCGGATCCAGGTGGCCGCACTGTTCCAGGGATCGGCCGCGCGGTGACGTTGACTTCAAGCGTCGTGCCGTCGTGCATCGTTGTGACACTGTACTCGCCGGCTGGACTCAACAGCCAGAGCCGGCCGTCATTGCCAGTGTTGCCGAGGGCTGTCCCGTTTAGCAATACGGTCGTATCCAACGGGTCGCCGCGCTCATTCTCAACCTGCACGAGTAGCGGGCCGCCGGCGTAGGTTCGGGACGTAGACAGCATCGCGCTGGTTGTGGCATGTTGGCCTTCGATCTCGATGGGAAGTTGGGCGAGCGTCTGCCGGTGGTTCTCCGCGTAGACGCGCTCGGTCGTCGTGTCAATATACGATGAAATCTGGCCGTGGCCGTAGTTCGCCGTGTAGTAGAAGGCGTACCCGCTGCCGCGGGTCTCGATGCTTGTCGATGTCGAGTGATTCGACACCCATGGGTACTGTCGCTGGATGACCGACGGCGCGTCGGAGATGTCGCCGCCGAGGGTCTCCTCAACGTTGTCAGGGCGGACGGTCTCGCGGATGTAACTGCCATCGTCGATTGTCGAGAGCATGACGCCGTCGCCTGCAGTCACGTGGACGCGAATCCGATCCCGGTTGCCTTGTAGGACGTCCGCGACGCGCTCGCGAACCGGTCCCTCGACGGTCGCCAACTGCGCTCGGAGGCGGTACACTTGGATGCCAAGTTCGGAGAACCCGTCGTCGTAGGCGTACGTGTACAACGATTGTAGCGTGGATGACCCACCGAGTGATGCAGAGAGGCTACCGGCTTCTGCGTGAATCACGCCTAATCTGCGGACGTATTCGTCGGCCGTGATGTCACCGTTGATGTACGCCCGTTGGGCGGTCGTCGCACGAGCACGGAGCGCGTCGACGTGGTTGGCGGCCTCACTGATGGCATTCTTGAGGATGGTGCGGCGAGCGGACCGGTTGTCGGTTGAGTCGAGTCGCTGCGCAACTGTCCTGCGTTGAAGGTCGAGGGAAAGTGCTGTGTGGCCCGTCTGGAGCGTGCTCATCACGGACGTGTTCGGTTCACTGTATTCCGCTGCGTCCGCCTCGGCCAACAGGAGGACGCGGGCGGAATTAGGAGACGTGCCGACGACCGGGTCATCACCAGGTTCAACGGGTGCGGCAACGCCACCACCGACGGCGAGCGACGCCGTCGCGGCGGTAACCACGAGGAGGACGGCGGCGAGGGCGGGGCGGACGCGGGACATAGGAACGCGTTCGCCCCCGGTCGATAAAAACGATGCGGAGCGACTATTCTCGCCCTTTGGCAGGATGGTTTTGGTTGGGCATTTGTCTCCCTGTTCACGGAGCCATAATTCAGGCGCGAGAGTTTGGGCGCCAGCAGTGCCGGGAGTGATGTCCGGGCGTGAGATTGTGCCTTGTCCGCCCGTAAGAATATCAGCCCCAGCGCTCCACCACCCAGATATGCACGTCCAAAGGCGTCAAGCTGCCCTCGTCAGTCTCGTGGTGATCGGAACGGCGATAGCTGGGGCAGGTCTGCTGGCAGTGCAAGCGACGGCAAGCCAGCCAACGCCGCAGGTGGTGGACGTCGCTGCACAGTCGACGAATATTTCCGATAAAGCGCCGCGTGGACGGTGGAATCCGGCAACAGGCTCAGGGGAACTGATTCTGGACAATCGGAGCTATTACACCGTGTTTCAGGGTGAAGATGATATCGAGGTCTGGCGGAACACGGAAGGCGAAGTAGTCTCGGGCACGCTGCTTGAGGGGGAGTCGGGAGCGAGTGAAGGTGAACTGCTTAATCTCGCCAGTTCTATTCCAACTGACCAGACCGTCGGGCGGTACTCGTCGTCGGACCTTACAGTTCGTGTTCAAGAGCCTCGCATTTCGGAGGTGACGCTACGGAACCAGAATGGGGTTGAGATGGGTGCGGATGCCGCGATTCCAACCAATAACCCCGTGCTGGTGACTGCGGATTGGAATTATGCGCAAGCTGAGGATATTCAGATCGACGTGGTCAACCAGCGCGAAGGCATCACGATTGAGCACGAAGTGCTGTCCTCTTCGCCGTCGGACGCCCAAGCGGCTGAAATCCCTGAAGGCGTTCCAGAAACGACCCTCAGCAGAGAGACCCAAGGTCTTGGCACGACAGGCAACGACACTGCCTACTGGCTCTTGGACTTCGAGAATGTGGATGATGGAATTTACACGGTCCGCATTAGCGGTGTGGACAGCTTGACCGCCGACGATGCCAGCTGGACGACTGGACTGCATGTCAGTGGAACTACATCCTCCACGACGACGGTTGCTCGGACATCAACGACACAACAGCCGGAACCGACACCGGCAGAAACAACGCTTACAAGCACCTCTGCACCCGAGCCAACCCCCGAAACGTCCACGGAAACAATCTCCACACCAATCAGCGAGACACCGACAGCAGCGACCTCGCAGACCACGACGGACGTAGATGGACCCGGGTTTGGTCTGACTGTCGGCCTCATAGCCGTTCTTGTCGCCGTGACCGCCACAATCTTCAGTCGACAGTGACTTCTCCACGACTCCAGTCGTGGGCGTTCTCCGTACCGGGTTCGTAAGCTTCCCCCGCTCTATGGGCAGGTTTTTGGGGATTGTCCGTTTCAGTTGATGGGCGTTCCACAGGCGAGTCGCCCAAAGTATTTACCCAACCAAATACTCCAATCAACTAATCAACTGGGGAGCAAGGTGGAAGTTAGGCGTCCACACCGGAGATGGACAACGACAAGTATTCGGCTACAGTACTCCGGCTAACGTCCTTACTGTGGACGCCCACCGCCCCGTCTCCGAACTATGATACGTGACACACTGCGACCGGTAAACGCGTCCACGATTTTCGTCGCAATACTCCTAACCACCGCGCTTTGTCTCCCATTCGTCGGGGCCGCATCAGCAACGATCACGCCGGCAGCCACGCCTTCGGACTCGTCGACGGCGACCCAACAGAAGCAAGCAGCCAGTCAGGCGGTGGCCCAGCCGCCAATTAAATCTATTGCTTCCCGCCAACCGATCATCGCTGGCGCTACGCGTGATAATCACTCAGGAATGGGTTGGAGCCAAGACACCTACGAACAGCCAGCCGGTGATATCGTCACCCTCACGCTTAATCTGACAACTGCAGGGTCTGCAACTGGGAACACTTCTTCAGGTCCCGCGGTCCGTAACGACGCTTACGTCCAACTCGGGAGCGTCACAACCGGATTCATTGACGTGCTCCACGTAGTCGACAGCGATAACGACGGGGAAGTTACCCTCGCGATTAACACGCGAACGCTCGGAACGAGTGATAGTCTAAGTGCCACAAATACCGAGCTTGTGTACCACAGTGAGGGCGATCAAGTTCAGAGCGCCGTCCACGGTCGCTTGCCTGATGGCGAGGCTGCACCGACATTTCTCGACCGGGACGGTGCCCAACTTGGAGGGTTTAACGCGTACCTCGAAGCGCTCGGTCTTATCGATGGCCAGACAAACGATCGTGGAATCAACCAACTACAACAACCACTACAGCCAGGAGCATATCCGGTTGTTGCGAGTACGGGCGGCGAGTTCCAGGTCAATGACACGGAGCAAGCACCAACGACGGCAACAGAGCCAGCGGTCGTGTCAAAGTCGATCTCGCCCAAGCTTGGCGAGGCAACGATCACGTTAACGAAACCGGGTATTGATGGCGTCACAGTTCAGGCGGCACCAGCGGGACCCGCAAATGGTGTAAGTAACCAGACTGCACTGGCGCAATCGCTCACCGAACAATCCTCCATTACGACCGCGGATCGCCTAGTGATCACCGCCGACGCAACGGGCATCTACGGTCATCTTGTCGCGATCGAAGGCGAGTTTGACGCGCTCACGACTGGTATGTCCCCGCGTACGCTCTCACAACTAGAAACACGGACGGGCGAGGGGGTACAGTTCGCGATAGAAGCACGCGAAGGCAGCGTCGTTCAGGGACCCGGCACGAGAGACAGTATTGAGTCGCCACTCGAAGTGGTCGATCTTTCAGCCGTCGATCCATCGGCCGTGTCCGTGTACGCAAACCAGTCCGCCGGCACCCTCTACGTGGTCGTGGATCCACGAGCGATAAATGACCTCAGCGTCGGCGAGGCCGAAGGCCGAGCCTTCTCCGCATCACTCGCGTACGAGACAGATGCATCGGAGCCGTTCCGATTCGACCGGGAAGACCGGAATATCCAGACGTACTACAGGGGGTTACTCGGCGGAGCCGGCGGGGACGTTAACGAACCAGCGTTCCCGTATCTCGCTCCGGGTGAACAGGCTGCCGGGACGACATCATTCACCCTAACGAGGCCACAGGCCCGCTTTGCGAGCAATCGGAGTGATACGTCCGCCGACCGACTGCTGCTCGAGCGGTCCGCTAACGTCACGATCCGCGGAACGACCAATATTGCACCGGGTACAGAAGCGACACTACAGGTTAGATCCTCAGCGTCGAACACCGCGTTATCCTACATTCGGGAGTCTACCGTAACCGTCGCAGCCAATCACACATTCGCCGGTACAGTCGACGTGTCAGCGTCTGCTGTTGGTGATACGATCTCCGTCTCGTTACTCGCTGATGACGCGCAAATCGCTTCGACGACCGCGGAAATTGTCGCGCCACAGAGTCCGACCGGAATGAACATGACAACCGGTGAACGGACGGCGTCCGAGACGGAGACTGATGCGACGGCAGAATCTGGTGGCGGTGTGCCAGGGTTCACACCGTTGGTTTCACTAGCTGCGATTGTCGCGCTCCTCCTCGGTCTCTGTGTGCTGCACCGAGCGGACCGTTAACCGCAGCCAGCACAACCTAGTAAGAACGTTCGCTGTGCTACTCGCTAGTGATCAGGGAACCACTGAGGGAATTTTGAGAGGGGGTTCACCAAACGACTCGGCATTCACTACTGATTATCTCGGCGTCGAGCTGCAAGGACGGTAGCTGCGATAAACGCGAGAATCGGCAGACTTACCGGAATACCGAATAACTCGCCGAATGGCATTTCGACGTTGTGCGTCGGTCGGCCCTGGCTGGGAGTCGTTGTGGCGTTCGTCGGTGTCGTGGTCGATTCCTGCGCTGTTTTCGTCGCGGGAGCTCCTGAATTAGCGTCCGTTGTCGTTGTTGGGGCCGTTGGCGGTGTCGTTGTTTGGGAGTCTGTGGCTGTTGCAGTCGGGACTAACAAACCACCGGAGCCTCCGCCGCCAGACGAACCGCCGCCGATAGGCGAAGTCGTTGACGATTCCGTTGTGCGCTTATTGGACTCAACAGTCACGGTAAGGGCGTCCGTTCCTACATTTCCAGCGGCGTCCGTGACCGCGAGACGGACCGTATAGTCCCCCGGTTCCGCAAACGCTGTCGTCACGTTCTCGCCACTCCGCTGCGCCCCGGCAACCACCCATTCGTAATCGACGATTCGCGTCGTCGGTTCAGCGACGTGCATCGGGCTGAAGGACACATTCGAACCCGCGTCAGCAGTCTGATTCTCCCCAACATCAACAGCGGGCGGTTCCGTATCAATAACGACCTCGTTGGTCGTGTCGCTGGCTACGCGACCCGACACACCCGAGACGGTCACGTGGACGCGTCGCTGCTCGGTCACGTTACTGACCGTAACGTCAATCGTCGCTTCGTACGTCGAAGCATCGATTGCGTTGAGGGCAACCGATCCTGCGCCGAACGCCGACGCATCTGCGGTAACGGAGTCGGCGGCCGAAGAGACCTCCGCCGTAATTGTGACGCGATCAGTCTCGTTAACGATCGCGTTCTGATCGGTTGTATCCGTCAGTGTCGCGTTCGTCAGCAGTGGCTCAAGTGTCGCATTCGCTGTGAGGGTATCGTCGTGGATCTGGTCGTCAGTGGCCGTCGCGTCGGTGAGCGTCACGTTGTAGTTCCCTGTTGTGTTCGCCTCATAGCGGCCAGTGTACGTGTACGTCGGGGCGGATTCGTTTGTTGAGAACGCATCGACGGTGAGGGTATCGGTTTCCGCGCCCGCAATCTCGACTGTGACGGCATCCAGCGTATGCGTTGTATCGAACGAGAGGTTTAGGTCGCCGTTTCGCGCAGTTGCTGTGAGGTTCGTGACGTCGAAGGGGTCACCGAGCGTCGCATTCGCAGTAAGATCGGGCGTGGCAACATCACCGTCCGTGGACTCGGCGCGCTCGAGTGTACCGTTGTATGTGCCGATTTCGGTGGTCTCGTACGTTGTCTCATAGGTGTAATCGTCGCCAGCCACGTTTTCTGTGAAGTTCCCGTAGTTGAGCGTCGTATTCGGTGGTCCGTCGATGTCGACAGTAGTTCCACCCAGTTGTTCGCTCGCGTTGAAGGCGACGTGGATACCATCCGTCTCGTTCGTCAGCGTGAAGTTCCACACGTCCAGTGGTTCGTCTGCGATTGCCGAGTCGGTGAGATTCTCGTCGTCAACCTGGTCATCGTCGGAGGTCGCCTGCGTGAGCGTGACGTTGTACTCGCCCGCTGTACTCGCGTTGTACGTACCCGTGTACACGTATGGAGAGTCCGAACTAGACGTCGAGAAGTTATTGAGATCGAGAGTGTCGTTTTCGGCGCCGCCAATATCGACGGAGGCTCCTGAGAGTTGGTCGGTGGCGTTAAACGAGATATTGATAGCGAAGCCGTTTGCGGTCGCATTCAGGTCGGTGACGTTGAATCGTGTGTCGATGGTCGCATTATCCGTATACTCGGGAGTTGCGGTGTCGCCATCAGTGGCGGTCGCAGAGTTGAGGATGGCCGTGTAGTTGCCATCCATACCCGGGCGGTAATCGCCAGTATAGGTGTAGCGGCCATCAGTAGTGTTCTCGGTAAAATCAGTCAAGTTGAGCGATTCACTGTCGGGGCCGTCGATCGTAACATCCAGCGAACTGAGGTCGCTACTCGAGTTAAATGATGCTTGTAACGTGCCCGAGTCATTCACGAGGGTGAAGTTTGAGAGCACAAGTGGGGCATCCTGCACCCAAGCGACGCCCGCCTCGGCGTCTGCCGTTCCACTCACAGCATCAATCGGCCCGGTCGATTTGTCGAGCGTTACATAGTACGGTTCGTCGTTCTGGCTCGAATTCAAGAACAGGACTTCTAGGTTAGAACCATTCACCCAGTCGACCGCTGCTACCGGCGATTTTGCTGCACTTCCGTCCTGCATGAGTGTTTCTGGGCTGCCACTCCCGTCGACAAGCGCCACGTTATTGCTACCCGTAACGATCGGAATCCGCGCAGTCCCGTCGCCATCGAGGTCCCGTGGCGCACCGATACCATGTCCATCACTGCTTCCAACTCCATTCGTGTAGAAACTATTCTCGACACCGGATTGGTTGTAATACCCGATGTTCGAGCCATCGGTGTAGACGACTTCCGGCGTTCCATCACCAGTGACGTCCCCAACGCCAGCGACAGCTTTCGTCGCGGTGTCCGCACCATCCAGTATTCTGGTTGTGTTGTCTACGATGTTGGCGGCCTTCAGCACGCCGTCCGGCGTGGAGTAGTAGACGCTGTCTTCGCCGTCTTCGTCGTGATCACCGATTGCAACCTTCGCTTTCGATTTGTCAGCGTCCGTTGTCAACGTCATCATCTCACCAGTCTTATCGACGATCTTCAGGTGATTATTGCTCGTCACGTACGGAATTTCAACGTATCCATCACCATCGACGTCCTTCCCAGCGCCGATTGCGTTAGCGTTGACACCGAGATTGATCTCACTTCCAGCCTTCGTGACGAGCGTTAGATTCTCACCGTTCACGTACGCGAACGTTACCGTTGAGTTAGTGTCCCCCGACTGTGCTGACGCGCCAGCGACTGTTGACGCCTGTAGCCCAGCTCCAACCGCTAACGCAGTGATGACCGAAAGTACCCCCAGGATGACCGCTGATTTTCGAAGACACCCACCCACTCGCATATTAATTAAATTGGACTAGAACACGGAAAGGCGTTATCGCCGAAAACACCTGTTTAAAGACTTGTGGCCGGCAAATACAGGGTTTCTACAGTCTCGGTTAACATCCTGAATACAGAGGAGACGTACCGGAAATATCGCTACTTATCCCTCCACATTGCGGTGAAAAACCTAGTGTTGGTGCTCTATTCGACTGTGGCGCAGTCGAAACACCTTAGCCCACTCGTCGGTGTTTGCCTTACTAATGACCGACGTGCGCGAGGAGACAGCCGCCCTCCTCGACAACCGACCGGGGCTCGCCGACGACCTCCGGACACTCGTGGACGTCGATCGCGAGCAAGATGTGTGGACGTTCGACGAGACGCCACTCGACTCCGGAACATTCGGGGAGCTCGTCTCCCGTGGCATCGCTACCGAATCCGAGAATGGGTATCGCCTCGCGGACCGTCACGCCGTTCGCGTTGCGCTCGGTGACGCCGAACCCGAACGAACGCCCGACAGCGCGACTGCGGGCCTTCGGGAACGATTCGCCGTCTCGAATATCCCGGGGCATGTGCTTGCGGCCGTTGTTGGCTGCCTGCTCGTTGTCGTCGCATTCCGCGTATTTGTCTACCCTCGCGTATTCCGTGGGGAACACGTCGTCCTGCTTGGAAACGACCCGTACTACTATCGGTACCTCGTCTTCTCGATGCTGGACTCCGGTGCCGGCACCCTCGATGTCCCGGCGCAAATTGCGACCGGCGAACCCCTGCTTGTCGCGCTTCTCGTCGCCGTTACGCGAGCGTTCGGTGGAAGCACAAGTGTCGCGGAACTTGTGCTCGCCTGGTATCCTGTCTTTGCCGCAGTTGGGAGCGCGATTATTTGCTATTTCCTTGCGGTAACCCTCTCTCGTGACCGCCGGGTCGGCCTCGCATCACTACTCATTCTTGCGGTGTTACCTGTCCACGGCTACCGGACTGCGCTCGGCTTCGCCGACCACCACGCACTGGACTTCCTCTGGCTTGGCGTCGTCGCACTCGCTGCCGTCCGCACACTCCCCGCGAGGACGAAGTTCGAGTGGCGGTCGCAGCTCCCGTGGGCTGCTGTCCTGGCGGCTGGGATCGCTGCCCAAGCACATTCGTGGAACGCTGCGCCACTGTTGTTCGTGCCGTTCGTCGCCTATGCGGTCGTGCGGAGCGCAGCTCTCGTCCGCTCCGGGGATTCGCTACGTGCGGACATCCTCCTCATCGTGGGCGTCGGTACCGGGGGACTGCTCGCTGTTGCCGGCCACTTGGTGCTTGGCTGGCAGTCCCCCAACATCGTCGTGCCGCCGATCCTTGCGGCTGCAGCGATGGCGTTTGCAGTCGGAATGGCAGCGCTCACACGCCGACTCGACTGGCCTGCCTGGGTGGCTTCCGTCCTAGCGGCCGGGAGTGGAGTGCTCACGCTCGGAGTTGTCGTCATGATTGAACCGTCGTTCGGGGCCGAACTCAGCCAGGAGTTCTCCCGGCTCGTCGGAATGTCTGGCAGCAACATCGTTGAGACCCGGTCGTTATTCAGTACTGACTACGGACTGTTGGCGGGCCCAATCTTCTTCTATGGAACCGCGTTGTTGTTCGCGCTCCCTGCGGGCGCGTGGGCGTTCTACGTAAAATTCGACAACCCGCGATGGTTGCTCACCGCGTCGTACGGCCTGGTGTTGTTCGGACTTGCGGTGACGCAAGTCCGGTTCACGGGTGAACTCTCGCTGTTCGTCGCGGTGTTCGCTGGATTCGCCTTCGTCTACTTCCTCGCTGTCGTCGACATTACGGACCCACCGCAGCTATTCGCCGACAGCACCCCCCGCGAAGCCGATGACCGTGCCTTGCGCTCGTTCACGCTACCTGAGCGCCGCACGCTCGTCTCACTTGGGTTGGCGTTCCTGCTGGTCGGTGGGCTTGGGACGATGATGACGCCCCTTCGCACGAACACGATCGTACCAGCTGACGACACCTACGAGGCGGCGGCGTGGATGGAAGACGAAGTTCAGTCCCCGGAGTGGACGAGCGACCAGCAGTACGTGTTTAGCACATGGGGACAGAACCGTCTCTATAACGCGTTCGTCTCCGGCGACTCCCGGAGCTACGGGTATGCACGAACGAACTACGAGCAGTTCCTCAACGCAACGAATAGCCGAGGGTGGTATGAACGGCTGCGTAACCGGGCAGCCTTCATCGTGGCTGACGAAGACTACGCGAGCGGGTATGACGCAGCGAAGCTGGCTTCGCGGCTCGCTGACTGGGGGAGCGGTACTGGGCACTACCAGGCGGTGTGGGCTGGCGGCTCGAAAACGGTCTACACGCTCGTCCCGGGCGCGACCATCCGTGGGACGACTGACGCGAACGCCACAGTAACTGTTACGCACGAGGGGGCGGTGTCAGGGCAGCCGTTTACGTATGAACGGACGACAACAGCGGCGGCGAACGGCACATACACCGTGCGCGTTCCCTACGCTGGCGAGTACGATATAGCCGGAACGGCGGTCGAAGTCCCTGAGGACGCAGTTCAGAACGCGCGACAAGTAAACGTATCCGCGGCCTGAAGCCGGCTATTCGACGGTGACGCTCTTCGCAAGGTTTCGCGGCTTGTCGATGGGCCGTCCTTTCTCGTTAGCGACGTGGTAGGCGAACAGTTGGAGGGCGACGTTTGCGACGACCGGTTCCATCGGTCCACAGTCGGGGACGTCGAATGTCGCGTCGACGTGTGCAGTCGCGTCCGGGTCACTCGCCACACCGATAACCGGTGCGCCCCGTGATTTTACCTCTTTGACGTTGTTCAGCGTCTTCTTGCGCGCGGTCTCGCTCGTGAGGAGGGCGATGACCGGCGTGTCGGAGGTGACGAGTGCGAGCGGGCCGTGCTTGAGTTCTCCCGCGGCGAACCCTTCGGCGTGGTCATAGGAAATCTCCTTGAGTTTGAGCGCGCTCTCCAAGGCGACGGGATAGCCGGCGCGCCGCCCCACGTAGAAGAACGCGTCACTGTCCGCGTACTCCTGTGCGATCTCCTTGATGTGGGCTTCCTGGTCGAGGACTTGCTGGACCGCGCCGGGGAGGTCACGCAGGCTTTCGAGGAGTTCCGACGCGACTTCCGTCGACATCTTGTTGCGTACCTGGCCGAGGTGGACGGCAAGGAGCGCTGCGGTGGCGACCTGTGAGACGAACGTCTTCGTCGCAGCCACCCCGATTTCGGGACCCGCACGAATGAAGACCGTATCGTCGGCCTCCCGCGTGACCGTACTGCCGAGCGTGTTCGTGAGTGCAAGCGTTCGCGTGCCGGCGCGCGACGCCTCGCGGAGCGCGGAGAGTGTGTCCGCGGTTTCGCCGCTCTGCGTGATGGCGACGACGAGTGTCCGCCACGGGTCGCGGCCACCCTGGAAGTCGTACTCGCTGGCCACGTGGACGGTGACGCGGACGTCCGCTTTGGCTTCGAGAAGTTCCTTCGCGAACAACCCCGCGTGATAGGAGGTGCCGCAGGCGACGATCTGGATCTCCTCGACGGATTGGGGATATTCCGCGGGCAGGTCGACGTCGAGGTCAACGCCCGTCGAGAGTTCATCGATGCGCCCGGAGATGGCTTGCCGGAGCGCCCGCGGCTGCTCGTGAATCTCCTTGAGCATGTAGTGGTCGTAGCCACTTTTGCCCGCGGCGTCGGCATCCCAGTCGAGCGTCTCGGTCGTCCGTTCGACGTGGTTGCCGTCGTTGAAAATGTCGACGCCGTCCTTGGTGATGTGTGCGATGTCGCCGTTCTCGAGGTACGTTACGCGGTTCGTGTGCTCAATGAACGCGGTGGCGTCGCTCCCGATGAACGTCTCGCCGTCCGCGTGGCCGAGCAGGAGCGGACTGTCCTCCCGCGCGACGACAATCCCGTCGTGGCCAACCGCCGTCACCGCAATCGCGTAACTTCCTTCGAGGCGACTCGTGGCGCGCTTGACGGCGGTGAGCAGGGAGACATCGTCCGCGAGGTGCGTCTCGATGAGGTGTGGGATGACTTCGGTGTCGGTGTCGCTACGGAAGACGTGGTCGTCGCGGAGCTCGGCTTTGAGGTCGTCGTAGTTCTCCACGATGCCGTTGTGGACGACTGCAACCTCGCCCGTGCAGTCGGTGTGTGGGTGGGCGTTCTCCTCGGTCGGCTCGCCGTGCGTACTCCAGCGCGTGTGGCCGATGCCACAAATGACGCCGTTGCGGGAGGGAACGGGGAGATCGCCGACCTCACCCTCGGTTTTGTGAATCGTGAGGCCGTCGCCGTTGAGTGCGATGCCCGCGGAGTCGTAGCCGCGGTATTCGAGATTCTGCAGTCCCTGGTGGACGATTTTGCCCGTTGCGTCGGTGCCGATGTAGCCGGTGATTCCACACATGGTTAGCCTCGCGTGACGTGACTGCCGTCCTCGATGCGGCCCTTGACCAGCGTTGCGCTGTCGACGGTCGCGTCGTTGCCGACGATCGAACCAGGTGCGATTGTGACGTTCGCGCCGATGTCGACGTTGTCGCCGGTCAATCCGCCGAACCTGACATCCTGATAGACCGTATCGTCGAGCACTACATCAGCTGTCCCACCCTCGACGGTGGTGTTCGGGCCGATGGACGCGTTCGCGCCGACGATACAGTCGTTCACTATTGCCCCAGACTCTATCGTGCAATCTGATAAGAGTATCGCGTTTTTCACTACTGCGCCGGCACCGATGCTTACGTTATCGCCGAGTGTTACGCCCCCGAGAATCGTCGCTTGTGGGTGGACGACGACGCCGTCACCGAACACGGTGGCGTCGGCGATAACCGCTGAATCGTCGATAGCTGCGTTCTGTGGTGGCTGCGGTTCTCGATCCTTGATGAGTGCGTTGTTGACGGTGAGGAGGTCCCACGGCTCGGAGACATCGAGCCAGCGGCCACGGTACCTGACCGCGCGAATCCGCTGGTCGTCGAGCCGCGTCGAGAGCGTGTCCGTCAGTGCCTGCTCACCGTAACTATCTGTCTGGCGAATTGCCGCGAAGATACTGGGATCGAACGCGTAGACGCCCGCGTTGATGAAGTTCGATTTTGCGAGTTCCGCGATAGGCTGCTCTTCGATGCCGGTGACGGTTTCGCCGTCGAGTTCGACGACGCCGTAATGGCTTGGCTTCTCGACCTGTGTCACGCCCATCGCCGGGTCGCCGGTCTCTTGGTGGCGCTCCCACACGTCCTCGATAATCGACGCGTCGATGATGCGGTCGCCGTTAACCGCAATGAACGACTCACCAACCTGTGATTCCGCTTGGAGAAGCGCATGTCCCGTTCCAAGCTGTGGGTCTTGGATGGCATAGGAGATATCAACGCCCCACGCGTCGCCGTTCTCGAAGTGCCGCTGCACGCGTTCGCGATTCGACCCAACGACGAGAACGATCTCGGAGACGCCAGCGTCGACGAGCGCGTCAACGATATGCTCTAGGAGAGGGCGGTTCGCGACGGGGATCATCGGTTTCGGGCGATTCTCGGTGAGCGGCCACAGCCGCTCACCTTTCCCCGCCGCGAGCACGACAGCCTGCATTACTTGTTTCGTGTCACTCCCGGTTCTTATCAGTTCCTACGCGCTCGCCGAGATCCGTCCGCGTCTCCGTCCCGAGCGTCACGCCCGCGTTGAGACTCGTATTAATGCCGGTCTTCGTGTCATCACCGACGACCACACCGAACTTCCGGCGACCAGTATCCACCATCTCACCTTTCACCTGAACGTGGACGGTATCCTCGTCATGGCGGAGGTTGGCGACCTTCGTCCCTGCGCCGAAGTTCACGTCCGCGCCGAGCACGCTGTCCCCAACGTACGCGTGATGGCTCACGGCCGTTCCAGCCATCAGAATCGAGTTCTTGATTTCGACGGCGTTCCCGACGCGGACATCCGGCCCGATGACCGTCGACCCACGGACGTACGCGTTCGGCCCAACGTCTGCACCGGCCTGAATTCGAACTGGTCCTTCGATGTACGCGCCATCCCGAACCCGTGCGCCCTCTTCGACGACAACGGGCCCCTTGAGTGTCGCGCCGTCTTCGACTTCGCCCCGAATGTCTCGGTCGAGGTCATCGAGGAGGTAGCTGCTCGCTCCCAGGAGCTCCCACGGCCGCCCAATGTCCAGCCAGGGGCCATCGTATTCGACGGCAGTCACGCCATCGTCCAGCGCCATCTCAAGGGCGTCCGTGAGTTCGTACTCGCCGCGCTCGCTGAGTTCCGTCCGCTTGATGTACTCGAAGATTTTGGGCGTGAACCGGTACAGCCCGAGATTCGCGAGATTCGTCGGTGGGTCTGTCGGCTTCTCCACGATGCTCGTCACTCGGTCTCCATCGAGTTCGACGACGCCGTACGAACGCGGGTTCTCGACGGGCATCACGGCCATCGCTGTGCCGGTCTGTGCTGCCAGATCCTCGACGAGTGCGTCCGTGACGTAGACATCCCCATTCAGCACGAGCACGTCCTCATCCACGTACGGTTCGGCCTGCCCAACAGCGTGTGCGGTCCCGAGCTGTTCGGCCTGTTCGGCGTATTCAACGGGAAGTCCTTGATACGTCTCGCCGATCTGATTCCGTATTTGGTCGCCCTCGTAGCCGACGACTACAACGTAGCTGTCGACGTACGGCGCAGCGACGTTGAGGACGTGTTCGAGAATCGGCTTTCCCGCGACCGGGAGTAGCGGCTTTGGCCGCCCGTCTGTTAACGGCCCCATGCGTGTTCCCTGGCCGGCAGCGACGACGATAGCCTGCATCGTTTCTACCGTACCGTTACTCGTCGCGCGCTTAAGCTTACAGGAACCCTCGCTAGTGTTCGACCGGCGAGCCTGTCAAAGTCGGAGTATTTAACCCTGCTGGCCCCACAAACGAGAGATGATGAACGGGGGTTGGCGGTACCGCGTTGGCAGCGCCCTCGGCGTCGCGGCGCTGACCGCGCTAGCGGTCACGGTCGCGAACAGCCCCGCCATTCAGAGCATTCTGGGTACGCTTCCCCTCATCGGGCAGCTTTCCGTCGACCCCCCAGCGGGCGCGGAGGGGATTCTCGAAACCGCGACGACCGTCGTCGTCGTGACGGCCGTATTCGTGCCACTCTACAAGCCCCGGCCGCGCCGCATTCTCGACGTGGTCGTATTCGCACAGAAGCGCGTCCTCGTCGCGATGCTCACGCTCGCCGCAATCGGCTACTTCGACTACACGTACCGGCTTCCACGGGCGACACTGCTCGCGGTCACGCCGGTGTTACTCGGCGCGCTCCCTGCGTGGTTCGTCTGGATTCGCCGCCTGCCAAGTAATGACGCCGAGCGCGCGATCGTCGTCGGTGACGACCCGGAGGAAATTGAGAGCCTCGCTGGCGACGTTGACATCCCGATTCTGGGCTATCTCTGTCCGACGAGTGCGTTCGACCGCGTCGCAAGCGCGTCACCACCGTCGGCAATCGTCGCAGATGGCGGATTCACGCTCCACGGCATGGAACGCCTCGGCGGCCTCTCCCGCATCGAGGACGTACTCGTCGAGTACGATATCGATACGGTGGTGCTCGCGTTCACACACACCGACCGCGCGGAGTTCTTCGGCGCCCTCGACGCCTGCTACGAACACGGCGTCGACGCGAAAGTCCACCGCGACCACGCCGACCAGGTGTTGACCTCCGATAGTGATGTCGGGACACTCGTCGACGTCGATGTCGAACCATGGGACATCCAGGACTACGTGCTCAAGCGCGGCTTCGACCTCGCCTTCTCGACGGTTGGGCTGGTCGCGTTGAGCCCCATCATTCTCGCAATTACGGTGGCGATCAAGCTCGATGATGGTGGTTCCGTGCTGTACAAGCAGGAACGGACGGCTGTCTTCGGCGAGACGTTCGACGTGTACAAGTTCCGGTCGATGGTCGAGAACGCCGAAAACCAGACTGGCGCAACGATCAGCGATGAGGACGCGGGTGGTGTCGATCCGCGCGTCACGCGAGTCGGGCGCATCCTTCGGGAGACACACCTTGACGAGATTCCGCAGCTGTGGGCAGTTCTGAAAGGCGACATGAGCGTGGTCGGCCCACGACCCGAGCGGCCGGAACTGGATTCGGACATTCAGACTGGCGTCATCGATTGGCGAAAGCGCTGGTTCGTCAAACCCGGACTGACGGGGCTCGCCCAAGTGAACGATGTGACTGGTGCGGAACCGGCAGAGAAGATTCGCTACGACCTCCAGTACGTCAAACAGCAGTCGTTCTGGTTCGACATGAAACTCGTCATCCGTCAAGTGTGGAAAGTGGTCGTGGACGCCGTCGAAGCATTCTGGAACTAACTACGTGTTTCGAAACCCCTCAGCCAATAGTATATACTTTGAGTATTCAGATGTAAGAGCAACTGTAGAGCGTTCTACTCCGCAAAGAACTTGCGCCCGTCCGTAACGGTGCGCGCTGACGAGAAGGATGAGCTTCGGGACGCCGTCCAGACGGTCAAGGTACGCTCTGAAATAATCCCGCTAATCTCACACCAAAGACCGCGAGCCGGAAGGCGATCGCGTTACAGTCGGCTGCGCCCATCGGAACCAACAAGTTCAGGGGGTCATCTATTGTGCTTGGTGGCGTCATGGGTGCGCTGTTGATGTCCCCACAGTAGGCGACAATTCTTGAAGAGGGCAGAGGTTGAGTTCGGAGTCCTTCGAGCACGCCAAAAGCGAGGCGATTCTCGACCAGTGTGCGGTCAAACAGTTCCACCGATTGGACGGGATGGACGAGCAGTGGGCCAAGGAGTTCGGGTTGAACTACGCCCAGATGCGGTTTGTACAGGATGCCGTCCCAGGGAACGAGGATGCTGGATTTTCGGAGGCGTTAGTTGATGGTGAGTGGCGTGGGATTACAGTGGAGGCGATGCCGAAGGAGAAACAGGTTATTGACGTCGACTCGACTGAGCAGGAACGGTCGTCGCTGCCCGGTGCAGAAAACGAGCGTAGTACGACGTCTTAGGAAAACCATGTCGATGAATGACTGAGTCAAGCTAGCGGGCGGGTCGTCTCAATGGTGGCACGTATTCTGGTCTTAACCAACACAATGTGGGATCTGTGGATGGTGTTGGTTAAGAACTGAGCCGGGGTGGGTTGAGCCGTCGCGTCTGTTCTTCCCCAACACCCCACCGTGTCGAGTGTTCTTCGAATGCCCCTGCTGCCGATTCGGTCTGTTTCCCACTTGGTGATCAGTCGCCCACCCCACTGTGTCGAATGTTCTCCGACGAAGCTAGCTCTGCTCCCCGCCGACTCTCTGCAGTCATTTAGCGCATAGAACGTCTAAAATTCATGAATTCGTCCGTTTCTCGATGAGGTAGTTTTGCTTCCTGTTTCTCGAATATTTTCACATGACGCACTCGACACGCTGGTTTTATATTGTGGTCCGAACAACGAGCGAGTAACGGATGGCGACCTTCACTCGCGATGAACACATCTTTCGCGACGAGGATATGCTTCGGGACGACTACCAGCCGGATTCGATCACGGCTCGTGAGTCGGAACTGAGTTCGTACCAGACCGCACTCCAGCCAGTTATCAACGGCGCCCAACCGCGGAACATCTTCCTCTACGGGAAAACGGGCGTCGGAAAAACAGCTGTCTCCCGCTACATCCTCGAACAACTGCAGTACGACTCGAACCAGTACGACGATGTCTCCCTTTCGGTGTTCTGGCTCAACTGCACGAATCTCTCTTCGTCCTACCAAGTGGCAGTCAACCTCGTCAACACGCTGCGACCGGACGACGACCAGATTAGTACAACTGGCTACCCACAACAGCGCGTCTTCGACCTCTTGTACAGCGAACTCGACGCAATTGGCGGGACGGTCCTGATTGTACTCGACGAGATCGATCACATTGGCAACGACGACGAGATTCTCTATGAGATTCCGCGAGCACGCTCGAACGGCTACCTCACTGAAACGAAGCCCGGCGTCATCGGTATCAGCAACGATTTCGGCTTCCGCGACGACCTCTCCCCAAAAGTGAAAGACACCCTCTGCGAGGAAGAAATTCACTTCTCACCGTATAACGCGCCTGAGCTGGAAGCCATCCTCGAACGTCGTGCGGAGGGCGCCCTCTACGAGGATGCAACGGAATCAGGCGTGCTCTCGCTGTGTGCCGCAATCGCTGCACAGGACTCAGGTAGTGCGAGACAGGCGCTCGACCTGCTGTATCAGGCCGGCGAACTCGCACGCGCGGCAAAGCGTGAACAGATCAACGAAGACGACGTTCACGCGGCCCGGAACAAACTCGAACGAAGCCAGGTCGAACACGGCATGCGCGAACTCACCCGCCACGGACATCTTTCGTTAGTCGCCGTCCTGCACCTAGCTCTTGAATCCGCAGGGCCGTTCCGCGTTCGAGATATCTATCCACGCTATCGGACGATCGCCGAACAGTCAGATATCGATCCCCTCGTTCGCCGTCGGATGCACGACCACCTTGCGGATCTCGCGATGCTCGGGATCCTTGATCGCCACTCCCGGAACGAGGGTCGCTCCGGTGGCCAGTACTATGAGTACGAGTTCGCTGTCGACCTCGACCTAGTTGCTAATGTGGTTAGCGACTTCGAGGGACTCATCCTACCCCGGCGCGTCGTTGAACTGACGCAGTCGATCGAGTGAATCGTTGCGGGGTCTGTAGGATCGTTGTTGGTTACTTAACGCTCGTCGAGAACACTCGACAGGGTGGGGTGTGGGAGGAGGACACTGGACTGTTTCACAGGGAACACTCGACACCGTGGAGTGCTGGTTCGACCGGTTCAGGCCAGTGCTGTGAACATTCGACGTCGTGGGGTGGCTCACTGCCCGGAACACTCGACACAGTGGGGTGTCGGGAGTGATTCCCATTCAAAACTCGTCGTAGTGGTGTCTACCCGTCAGTTTGTCGGACTGGCAGACACTCCACTACTGCAAGTCAACCGCCTCGGGGTCAAGCCCCGCGGCATCCGCCTCGTCTCCCCTGTGAAGCGGGTAGGCTTGCCACTACCAATCGCGCGTTGTGGTCGTGTTTCAAGCAGTGCTTGGTTGCGTACTGTCGCTCTCGAACCTCTGTTACCAGGTGAGCCCCTCGTACGTGAGGCCATCACGGCGCTCGATAATGCGTCGGCCGTCGACGACGACTCGTGTTTCCATGGCATCGAACTCCTCGTCGAGTACAGCGAACTCGTCCCAGTCAGTACAGACGACACACGCGCTTGCACCCGCAAGTGCATCCTGTGGTGCGTCAGTATACTCGATGTCTGGGAAGTGCGTGCGCATGTTCTCGGCGGCGACTGGGTCGTAGGCAGCGACGTTTGCACCACGCTCTTGAAGGCTATTGATAACGGGAATCGCCCTGGAGTCCCGGACGTCGTCAGTGCCGGGTTTGAACGCAAGCCCAAGCACGGCGACGTGCTCGCTCTCGACGGCGACGTGTTTGTCAAGGAGCGAGAGAAGGCGTTCGGGTTGGCGGTCGTTGACCTCAACGGCGGCTTCGAGCATCGCCGGCTCGTAGCCAGTCTCTTTGGCCGCGTTGATGATGGCGTTCGTGTCTTTCCCGAAGCAGCTACCGCCCCAGCCAAGACCACTACGGAGGAAGCGCTCACCGATGCGGTCGTCGAGACCGATCGCGTCAGCGACCTCGTAGGCGTCGACGCCGAACTCCTTGCAGATATTTCCAATATCGTTGATGAGGCTGACCTTCGACGCGAGGAAAGCGTTGTTCGCGTACTTGATCATCTCCGCTTCCTCGACACCAGTCTCGACGACAGTTGCGTTAGATGCCTCGATGAGGGGCTCGAAGATCTCCTGGAGGGTATCGATGGCAGTCTCGCTACCGCTGCCGAAGACGACTTTGTCCGGGTTTTGGAAGTCCTCGACGGCCGTGCCCTCGCGGAGGAACTCCGGATTCATCGCGACGTGGAGGTCCTCGCCGAGCTGCTTGCCCGAGGTATCTGCGAGAATCGGCGCGAGTGTCTCCGTGGTCGTCGTTGGGATGACCGTGCTCTTCGTGACGACAACGTGATCACCGGCTTTCTTGCGAAGAGTGTCACCGAGCGTTTCGGTGGCTGCTTCGATGATTGACGTGTCGATGCTGCCGTCTTCTCTGGAGGGCGTTGGAAGCGCGAGGAACGTGACGTCGGTGTCGAGGATATCCTCGTAGTCTGTAGTTGCCGTGAGTGTGTCGCCACCATGGGTCGCAAGTAGGTCGTCGAGCCCAGGTTCGTGAATTGGCGACTGCCCCGCGTTGATCGTGTCGACGATGTCTTGGTCGATGTCGACGTTGACGACGTCGTGGCCCATATCGGCGAAACACGTGGCGACAGTCGTGCCAACATAGCCGCTGCCGACAATACTCACTCGCATTACCTATCGATTTGTGGGACGCCGCTTCAGGGTTTGGTTCAGTAAGTCAACAGACCTATGACCATGTACGGCTATCCTTCGGACAATATGAAAGCGGTCGTGCTGGCTGCCGGTGAGGGGACGCGCCTTCGGCCACTCACGGAGGACAAGCCCAAGGGCATGGTTGAGATCAACGGGAAGCCGATTCTCACGCACTGCTTCGAGCAGCTCGCAGCGCTCGGTGCTGACGGACTCGTCGTGGTCGTCGGCTACCGGAAGCAGGACATCATTGAGCACTACGGCGACGAATTCGAGGGCATTCCGATCACGTACGCCCATCAGCGCGAACAGAAGGGGCTAGCACACGCGCTGCTGCAAGTCGAGGATGATATTGATGATGACTTCATGCTGATGCTCGGCGACAACATCTTCCAGGCGAATCTCGAGGACGTTGTTCGTCGCCAGCAAGAGGATCGGGCTGACGCAGCGTTCCTCGTCGAGGAAGTTGAGTGGGATGAAGCAAGCCGGTATGGCGTCTGTGACACCAACAAGTACGGCGAAGTGACGGACGTCGTGGAGAAGCCCGACGACCCGCCTTCTAATCTAGTGATGACTGGCTTCTACACGTTCAGTCCGGCTATCTTCCACGCCTGTCATTTGGTTCAGCCGTCGAACCGAGGCGAGTACGAGATCTCGGAAGCGATTGACCTATTGATTCAGAGCGGGCGAACGATTGATGCGATTGGGTTGGAGGGCTGGCGCGTCGACGTCGGGTATCCCGAGGATCGGGAGGAGGCGGAGGAGCGCCTGGCTGAAGCAGAAGACGCTGTGGCGTAACGCTGTCGCTTATCTATTTCCGCCTTCTTACTCTCGCCAACTTAGTAGGCTTATAGATAGTAATTCGCAGTCCGTTCTAATCCCTCCTCGAAGGAAAGCTGTGGTTCCCAGCCGAGTGCTTCGATTTTGCTGGTGTCGAGTGCGTACCGTTGATCGTGGCCCGCGCGGTCATCGACAAACTCGATGAGGTCTTTGGATGCATCAGCCTCGTCGAGAATTCTTCTCGTCACCTCGATGTTCTGTAACTCGATTCCGCTTCCAATATTATACGCTTGCCCGACAACTCCCTCGCGTAGAACCGTATCAATCGCCCGGCAGTTATCCGTAACGTAGATCCACTCGCGGACGTTTTCCCCGTCGCCATACACCGGCAGAGACCTTTCCTCACTCGCCCGCTTGAGGAATTTCGGGATGAGCTTCTCCGGATGCTGGCGAGGTCCAAAGTTGTTCGACGATCGCGTAATCACGACAGGGACATCATGGGTTGTGTAGTAGCTCTGCGCAAGTAGATCAGCACCGGCTTTGGTCGCCGCGTACGGGTTTCGCGGATTAAGTGTGTCCTCCTCGCTGAACTCGCCGTCCTCAATCTCGCCGTACACCTCGTCCGTCGATATCTGGATGAATCGCTCAATATTGGCGTCATTCGCGGCGTCGAGGAGCGTCTGCGTTCCCTGTACGTTCGTGGAGACGAATGGCTCCGCGCCTTCGATGGAACGGTCAACGTGCGATTCGGCAGCGAAGTTCACGATTGCATCAACATCAGCGACCAATTGGTCGACGAGCTCTCGGTCCCGGATGTCGCCCTCGACGAACTCGTGACGTGAATGGTCGAGGACTCCCTCGAGGTTCTTCTTCGAGCCAGCATAGGTGAGCGCGTCGAGCGTGACGACAGAATCGTCCGTATTCTCGACGAGATGGTGAACGAAGTTCGAGCCGATGAAGCCGGCACCGCCAGTAACGAGAACGCGCATTATCGAAGCCGTGGTGACAACGATTATTTATCCTTTCTTCTCCTGGCACAGGCATGGACGTTTTCGTCGTCGGTGCGGGCGGGCTCCTCGGGAGTAATGTGGTCAAGACGGCGGTCAATCGAGGTCTATCCGTAGCCGGCTCGTATCATTCGACCCGAGCGGACTTCGAAATCCCGCTTCGCGAACTCGACGTTCGGGCGTCCGAGGGCTTTGAGGAGCTATTGACTGAGTTCAGTCCCTCGGTCGTCGTCAACTGTGCCGCGATGACTGACGTCGACGAGTGTGAGAAGCGGCCCGAGCTTGCTCACAAGATTAACGCGGACGCACCAGAAGCGATGGCTCGCCGGTGTTCTGACCGCGGAATCGGGTTTGTCCACGTCTCGACGGACTACGTCTTCGACGGCGAAACGGACGAGCAATACGGCGAGGAGAGTGAACCGAACCCACTACAGGTGTACGGCCAGTCGAAGCTGGCTGGCGACCGGAACGTCCGTTCGGCTCACGACTCCCCGCTTGTCGTGCGACCGTCGTTCGTATACGGTGTCAATCGAGCGCACGAGACAGCGGAACTAGACGGATTCCCGGTGTGGGTGCGTTCGCGCCTTACGGCCGGTCAGGCCGTTCCCCTGTTCACGGACCAGTACGTGACGCCAAGCCGCGCTGGTTCGACAGCGGAGACGCTACTGGATTTAATCGACGACGGGGCGTCCGGAACGTACCACGTCGCCGCTCGGTCCTGTGTGACACCGTACGAGTTTGGTCGCATAATCGCATCCACGATGGGTGTCGAGACTGATGCACTCGACAAAGGCTCGCAAAGCGACGTTGACCGGCCAGCAGCGCGTCCTTCAAATACGTGTCTCGACGTCGAGAAAGTCGAAGCACGATTCGGTCGTTCCCAGCCGACGCTGCAACAAGATGTTGATGCGATTGCGTCGTACTTCTAGATCTGGTACTTGCCGCGACTGTCGAGGAAGAATTCTTGTTCTTCCTCGGAGAGGTCGTCGAAGCGGAGAACTTCCTGACAGTCCTCGCGTGGGCACTTCATTACGCGGTTGTCTTCGAGTTCGTTCGCTGCGACGACGGTCCCGCACTCCGGGCACGAGTGAGTGATGATGCGCATCGTTAGAGGTGTAACTGGGAGTTCTCGCCGACGACCATGCGGCGGCCTTCCGGGAGCATGCCTTCGGCGCTCTCGACCTGTGCTGCACGACCGATGAGACTATCGATGATACGGCCGTTCGTAGTCACTTCTGACTCGCCGACGATAACCGTATTCTCGATGTGGGGGCCGGCGATTCGTGTATTCTCACCGATGGACGTGTACGGGCCGACGTAACTGCCATCCTCTATTGTCACGTCGTCCGCAATGGAGACGGGCCCGCGGACGACTGCGCCGCTTTCGATTGTCGCCGATCTGGCCAGCTGGACGCGGCCGTTTACTTCTGCACCCTCCTCGACTGTTCCGTCGAGGGAGCGCTTCTGGCTCTCGAGCACGAGGCGGTTCGCTTCAAGGATATCCCCGGGTTTGCCGGTGTCTTTCCACCAGCCTTCGACGACGTGTGAGTCAATCTTATAGCCGTCCTCAAGGAGCAGCTGGATCGCATCTGTGATTTCGAGTTCGCCGCGCCAGGATGGTTCGAGCCGGTCGATTGCATCGAAGACGGCTGGCGAGAACACGTAGATGCCGATAAGCGCAAGGTCACTCGGCGGGTCGTCGGGCTTCTCAACGAGTCCCTCGACGTTTCCGTCGACATCGACGTCCGCGATGCCGAACTGCTGTGGGTTGTCGACGTGTTGGAGAGAGATTCCCGCGCCGTAGTCGCCCGCCTTGAAACTCTCGACGAGCTCCGAAATACCCTGGTTCAGGATGTTGTCGCCGAGGTACATCACGAAGTCGTCGTCGCCGACGAACTCTCGCGCGCAGCCCGCGGCGTGGGCGAGTCCGAGCGGGTTCCCTTGGACGATGTACGTGACGTCAACGCCGTACTTCGACCCGTCACCGACGAGGTTCTGAATCTCCTCGCGGCCGACGTTCCCGAGGATAATCCCGATTTCAGTAATGCCGGCTTCCTTGAGGTCTTCGATAGCGTACTCGAGAACCGGTTTGTTCGCGACGGGGACGAGCTGCTTCGGTCCGGTGTGCGTAATCGGACGGAGGCGTGTTCCCGTCCCACCCGAGAGAATGACGCCTTTCATCGTCAGTGAGTCTCTTCATCCCAGTCCATAGGAATTTCGTCTGTATCCGGCGGCAGACGCTCCTCGTCGGGGTCTTCGTAGTCATAGAGGTTCGTCGGGAAGTTGAGGAGGATCGCTTGTTCGTTACCGAGGACTTTGAACCCGTGCCAGCACTCGCCGGGGATGCGGATCGCCTGTTGGTTGTGTTCGCCGATGACGAACTCGTTCACTTCGCCCTGGGTCGGGGAGTCGTCGCGATCGTCGTAGATGCCGACCTTGATGCGACCTTGCGGGCAGATGAAGTGATCGACCTGCCCGCGCGTGTGGCGGTGCCAGGCGCGGATGACGCCGGGGTAGCTGAGAGAGTAGTAGGACATCGCCGGCTCGGGATCGTACTCCTCCCAGTCCTCGCGGAACACTTCGACGAGGTGGCCGCGCTCGTCGGCGTTTACTTGGAGGTCGCGGACTTCGACATCGTTAATCATGCGTAGTGAATTCCTCCGTGTAGCTAACCATCACGTGTTTGAAACAGGACATGGAGTAAAAAGGTGCGGATGCAGTGGTCGACAAGCGTCGATTAATCGCTTTGAGAAAACTGACATCCCCATTCGTTTTCGTGAGTTATAACTGATGAATATCCCTCAATCGAGTATTCGAGTATTTGCCGCGAGAGCCTCTAGCAGCGTGATCGTTTTCCTCGGGATCACGTACTTTGCTGGTGAACTTGGGTCTCACGGGATGAGGGTATTCTTCTTTTTCCAAGCGTTTCTGGGGATGATCGCCATCCCGGCGGACTGCGGTATCGGAACCGGTGTGACGAAACGGCTCAGTGGGCGCGAATCCTCTAGCACGGTTCTCTTGACGGCAGTCCTCCTGAAGGCATACTGCTACTGTCGTTCCTCGCGTGATCACTATAACGACTACCTCAGCGCCGGCCTCATTGCACGTACTGCCACTCGGTCTTCAGGAAGCAGCGAACCCGACCATGCAAGTCTTATAGGACGAACGGCACTGTCTAGTTAAGCACGGCTTCTGCTGGTGTTACTCACTTCTCAAACTGGCTTAACTAGACAGTGCCGCACGACAGAATAAGTCAATCGATGGACCAGAATCTCTGGAACAGGGGTATCTCTGATCACAGTACGTCACGCCACTGATCGGAAACAACATCCACACTGTAGTTGTTGAGTACATGCTGTCTCCCCGCAGTACCCATCGCCGCCCGTTTCTTGTCATTATCGAGTAACTCACGGATTGCTGCTTCGAAGCCATTAATATCTCCTTCAGAGATGACTCGACCAACGTCGTTGGTGATGATACTGCTTGGCCCCGGGTGATCAGAGGCGACGACGGGCGTCTCGCAGGCGAGTGCTTCGATGAGAACAATACCGAAGAATTCCCGCCACCGTGCCCGTTTTAGCGATGGGAGGACCTTCAGCGAGGCACGGTTGTATGCATTCACGAGGGCGTCCGTATTGTCCAAAAAGCCTAAGAATTCGACGTTGTCTTGTGTTCGAGAGCGGCGTTCAAGTTCCGCCTCGTAATCGCCGTCACCAGCAAACCAGAACTCAATATCGGGATTACGCTCTGAAAGAGTCAATAGGAGTTCAATCCCTTTTTGTTCGACGAGTCGACCGACGAACAACACGATATCGTCGTCTGTCTGTTCCTGTGGTCGTGACTCGAACGCCGTCGGATCACAACAGTGGGGGATGACGGTGCTATCCACACCGAACGCTGAGATTAGTGACTGTCGGGCGGCCTCGGTGACAGTGACCACGTCGCTTCGGGAGAGAAACGACCGCCACGCCGCCCGAACGGCTGGGTTCAGATCGTAGTACAGGTCGTTCTCCCAGTGGGTGAACGAGGTGAAAAATATAGGGCGCTTGCCGAGATACACCGCGGGGAGCAGGGGCAACACCGACAGGGCGTACGGAGGAATGCTGACAATCCATCGGTACTTTTGTGTCGTGACGTACTGTTTCCAGTATGAAATCGGCTGTTTCACTACGCCCCGGTGGCTGATTGTCCGCAAACGACCGACAGTACCAGACGCTTCGAGGTTTAGAAACGGACGATACATGCTGCCGGGTGTATCGTCAAACCAGAGCATCAAATTAGTGACTGAAGACATTATCTCCGAATTGGCGAACCGGCATTAAAATCGTTCTGCTCTCGTCGCGTCCTAGATTTTATAATCAGAAGTTGCTTAATAGCTCTTCTGAACTACCTTATGTCAAGACATCTATCTAATTGTAGATTGCCCAATAATTCTATATTAAACTTCTGTTCATATTTAACTATATCTATATTATTCCAATATTAAATAGAATAAAATAATTAAAGAGGACTCAGCAGAGGGTGGAGCTGCGAGATCAAACATGAACCCCTGGGAAGGTGACGCTTCCTGTGTTTATCGACTGCGTCTGCCAGCAAGGCCGATACGACATACACGGGATGGCGCGTCACGGCTACCACTTGACGCCCGGCAGTGGAAGTGAAACCCCCGCAATATCTTTCAATTTAATGCCGAAAATACTCATCTGGATTTGGGAGATTAAACACAAAAAATAGTTATTTTTTCGGTTAGTATTAACTATTCATTCTATTACCACACTCGTGGAAACACCGGAAATATTAGTATATTCACTAAAACTCGGGTACCAGCGTTTCACTTTCAAACTACCCCAGCCAGACAGAACCAAACCACACAAAATATAGTAATGGCGTATCATTTGAAAACTATGCTTCTTACAAAACTACTCCAGCACGCCCGAAATACACTATATGCAGGAAAAGTACGTACAGCGATTCATCGGCTCAGAATACATACGTTTCTGTCAGATGCCTATTGGGATCTTCTGTATCGTATTTCTGATAATGAAAAACAGTACACGATCCAGAACCAAAAAATAACATTTCGGACGGATACCTTCGCCGAATTCATACGGTTTAGAAATTTTGTCGGAGAACGCCCAAATATTGAGGATGTTCTGGCGTCTCTCGATGTGAACGATGTCTTCTATGATATAGGTGCCAACGTCGGAACGTACACGTGTTTCGCCGCGTCGAAACTGGATAATAGGAATGTTATCGCTTTCGAACCCGAACCGAATAATGTGAAAAAATTGAGGAAAAATCTCGAAATAAATAATGTTGACGCTAAAATTCTCGAAGTTGCCTTATCGGATACGAACGGTACAATAGATTTCGCTCTCACCGGTGACGAAGCTGGTGAAGGAGAACACGCAATTGCTACCGACAGCGACAGTAAAAGTATTGAAGTCCAGACTGCGAGGGGGAATTCGATAATCGAAGAGCGTGGCTTACCAATGCCCACTGTCGTGAAAATAGATGTCGAAGGCGCAGAACTATCCGTCCTTCGGGGGATGGAACACGTTCTCCAGAAGAGTTGCCGTCTGGTCTATGTTGAAGTTCATCCTGATAAGCTTGAGAATTTTAATTCAAAACCTTCTGAGGTAGAATCAATTCTTGAAGATGCTGGTTTTACTATTAACAAACTAACACAGCGTAGGAGTGAATATTTCATCAAGGGAAAGAAAAAGTAAAATCCAATTTATAAATATTTGGGTGAATTTATCTTGACATACATATCCCGGAACGGGACTTAGATGGTACACCTTTTACCCCCCCACTAATATAGTTCGTATACAGATGCGAACTGGGATCCTTCCTAGATTCCTCTCGATTGTTGGGGCTAAGATTGCTACCCTTGTTTTGTCGTTACTGATAACCCCCATTCTCGTTCGTTTACTCGGGAGTTCATCGTACGGTGACTATGCATTCGTTCTCTCGTTGCTCGGTATCACGATGATCCTCGCCAATGCAGGGATTTTCGACGGGACGCGGAAGTACATCGCGGAGAACCGGGATCGGCTAAATTGGGCTGAGAAAGTTTTCGGATTCTATCTCCGTACCAGTGTACTGTTAGCGTCCCTTGCAGCTCTTGTGTTCGTCGTATTCTCATGGCTCGGTTTCGCTGAACAACTCTTCGCTTCGGACTTTTCTATCTACTTCTACCTTCTTGGTGGATTGATTATTGGCCGACAAGCTTACTCGGTCGCTCGTGGCGGACTTATGGGACTCGGACTCGAAGGCCGGAGCGAACCCCTTAGAATCCTGCAAAAAGCTCTCTTCGGAGTATTCGGAATTTCACTCGCTTATACCGGATATGGGGTGGCAGGCGTTCTTGCAGGTCACATCATTAGCACTCTCGTAGTCACAATTTTGGCCTTCTCAATATTATCCGACCACCTTGATGTTGGAACTGTCCTTGCTCTGGAATCTGATGGGGTCCCGAAGAAGGAATTACTCTCCTTCAATCTTCTCAGTGTACTACTTATATTACTGACAGCATCGCTGTATCACGTCGATATTCTCCTTCTCCGTCCGATCTCGGGTAGTCAGAAAACCGGATACTATAAAGCAGCGCTTGTCATCGCTGAATTCCTCTGGTTTGTCCCGAATGCTCTCCAGACAATCCTTCTACACTCGACCTCGGAACTCTGGTCAAAGGATCGGACGAAACAAATTACGTCATTATCCTCCAAGACGACGCGATATAATCTCTCTCTCGTTCTTCTCCTTGCAATTGGGCTTGCCGCCCTCGCTGACGATTTTATCCCGCTATACTACGGGGAAGAATTTAAAGCGTCCATCAACCCATTACTTCTCCTATTGCCCGGCGTAGTTGGCTTTGCGTTGGCTCGCCCGATTTTTGCAATTGGGCAGGGTAAGGGCTCGTTTCGAGGGTTAATCTTCGCAACGGGAGCAGCTGCATTATTAAATCTGGGTCTAAATCTTCTACTCATTCCTCAATACGGTGTATCTGGTGCTGCTACTGCGACTAGCGTCAGCTACGGTTTAATGATTGTTTTTCACGTATTGGCGGCACGCCGAATCGGATTCAATCCGATTGAGGATCTTCGGCTCTTGCAGATTTCTGTCGTCGCAGTACTATCCGCAGTCGTAATTGTTCTAATAGACGGTTTGCTCCACTCACCCCTTCTATCACTTCTTATTGTTCCACCTGTTGGTTTCATCGTCTACGCTAGTCTAACGGTACAATTCGGAGTTATTACACCGGATGAGATTGAAGAGGTCTCTTCCCGGATTCCCCCTCCGGTGGCTAAATATGTAGAGTATATTCTAGACATCTTTCGATAACGCTCATGTGTAGCATATTGTTGATTTCAGAGAGTCGCTTTGACAGCGTGTTTGAGTGCTTCTCGACCGGATTTTCTGAAGAGTTCGCTGCGTAGCTGAAAGGCGCGGAGATACTGTGTCAACTTGTCCTTCGAGACGCCTCGATGCGGCGAGAGCCAGCGTCGCGCCAGCGACGCGTGGCTCTCGCACGTGTTCACGTGGATGTCTCCATCAGCGTATTCGCCGTCACCGTGGACGACGTATTTGCGGGTGAACTCGTCGTCGTCCTCAAGCGGGTCGTATGCCCGAAATCCGTCGGTGTAGACTGTTAGCGACTCCTCCTCGTGGTCAGCGAGGAGGAGTCGCACCGTCGATTCGTCTGCGGATTTCGCCGGGACGACGTACCGCTGTCCCGTTCCACGGTCAACGATGGTGAAGACGGGTGGTTTGTCTCCCTCGTACGAACCTCGTCCGCGCGTGGACAGGCCACGCGAGCGCGACGGTTGGTCGCGCTCGCGGCCTTTCAACCCCGCAGAGACGTACACTTCGTCGATTTCGACCGGTCCAACGAGGTCGAGTTGAGGCGCGTCGAGCGCTCTGGTGAAGCGCTCGACGCGCCGGTGCATCGTCTTGTAGGTCACATCGATCTCTCGCTGAAGTTGGCGAAGACTCGTATTGAACCGTAAGAACGCGTAAATCGAGAACAACCACTTGCGGAGCGCAACCTTCGAGTGAGCGAAAATTGTGCCCGTCTTATCGTTGAACGTGCGGTCGCAATTCTTACAGAGATAGCGTTGAAACGCCCCATAGCTGCCGTTCTTGACCGTCCGGTCAGAACGGCAGCGAGGGCAGGAAACGCCGTCACGCCAGCGCACCTGTTCCAGCAGGTCCGCTGCGAGCGATTCCGAGCCAAACACATCGAGCGGAATCATTCGTGTCGGACACCGCTAGCGCGGTGTCCTTGCTCTCTTCGATTCCAGAGCGACAGCTGAACTGAATCAACAATCTCCTACAGAAGAGCGTTCGATAATCGCGTACATGTCGACAACGAACGTCTCCTTGGGCGGACTAATTAGAGGAAGAGACTGGAGCAGTATCGTTTTCTAGCCGTTCCTCAGCTTCCTCCTGATCTTCGGGATACCCAATATCGGTACGCCAGCCGTCCATACGGATGCGTCAATCGTCCGCCCAGAGTGCAACAGCAGGTCGATTGCATCGCTGATCTCGTACTCGTCACGACCAGAGGGCTGGACCAGGTGGCAGGCGTGGAAAATCGCGGGCGTGAACGTGTAGAAGCCAGTTATTACGAGATCCGACGGCGGATCGTCGGGCTTCTCGACGACGTTCGTGATCTCCCCGTACTGATTGGTGTCACAAACTCCTTACCGACTCGCCTCGTCCCAATCCACCTCTTCGACGAGGAACGCCGCATCTGCGCGGGACTCTCGCTGACGGTTGACCACATCTTCGAGGTTCGCTCGGAAGATGTTGTCCCCGAGCATCAGCCTGAAATCGTCGTCGACGTGCTCCTCGACAGTCAGGAGCGCGTGTGCGGCACTGTCTAGTTAAGCACGGCTTCTGCTGGTGTTTGGTCATCGAGAGATCGGTGCGGTCTCTGATGGTTGTAGTAATGTACAAATTGTTCAAGATATTCGCGTGCGCTCGCCCGACTGCCGACCCACGAGTTGTGGAAACGGTCGATGCGCATTTTGAGGGTGTGAAACCACTTTCGATGCGGTTTCTGTCGGTATAGTCAACCCGACTGTTGAGTCCTAAGCGAGAGATGGCAGTCCGATATCCGAACTGGCCAACGAGAAATACGGCGTCGGAGAGATCGTGTTTCTCACGGAGTCCGTGAAGGAACGCAGCCGCTGTATCAGTCCCATGTCGTCCGAACAGTTCGACGTCAAGAATCAACTTTGTGTCGAGGTCTATTGTAGCATACAGACAAGACCATTCGCCGTTGATCTTGATAGCGGTCTCGTCAACTGCGACCCTTGACGGCTGCGCCGTCGGCGGGTCGCCAACGCTATCAGCGATTCGGTGAACCTATTGGCAGATTTCTTGATGTGAGCGTTCTACGCCGAGGATTCGGAGAATTTCTTTCGTTTCTCGAAGCGAACAGCCGGTCGCGTGGAGCCGGACGGCGAACGCCCTGACGGGCGTCGCCGTCCGCTCACGCTCCCAACATTCAAGATTCGCCGTGTTCAACGTCTCTTTGAGCAGTTCTTGGTTGAGCATAGACACCGAAACCAACGAACTGCTCACTTCTCAAACTGGCTTAACTAGACAGTGCCAATCGAGGAAACACGCTTCTTTAATGAGAATTCATCGAAATCCTTCCGGATCGACCGGTGGAAATCGTCGCCGACCTCCACCTCGATCCCTACTACGGCGACAAAGAGGAGGCAACCCTTCTACTCCTCCGAAGCCAAAAAGGAACTACCCTTCTACGCCTGCGCTACACTCTACGCACGTGTCTGCAACAAAGCCAATCGGAGGATAGGAAATGTGTCGGCAGCGTCCGAGATGAGGACGCGGACAACTACCACCTTTACATCACGAATTTACCAAAAGAACAGACCCTACCACATGATATAGCAACAATCTACCGGTGTCGCTGGGAAATAGAGTTGCTGCTTCAAGAACTGAAGACTCGGTACGAACTTTATAAGTTTGATACGCCAAAGAAACATATCGTGGAGATTGTCGTGTATACGGCTCTCTTAACACTGCTAGTGAGCAGAGATCTCCTTAGTCTGGTTTGGTGAGCACGCCGCAGATGATGCGGTGTTTCCCCAGAACGCTGGGCTGCGACCCTCCAGCCGCACGCCTATCTCATCCTGCATGAACTCATCCAGCAACTCGGATACTCACCACTGCTATTGATAGAACAGATGGCTGATGATGCTCAGAAAATCCGTCAATAGCGACCAACCCTCCACAAAACACTAGCTATCGCGACACAACAGGGGAAGGCGTGTTAGCTAAAGACGAATGCTTGAATTACTCCCTGACCAAGCAATCTGCGAAACTGTTACACTATTCCGAGACTCACCAGTGACTAATGGCATCACTCGGAGCGGCAAAGCGGATATATCGTGATGAAGGTATTCTACAATTGGCCCGGAAGACAATTTACTTCGGCTACAACAACTATCTTCGAATTCTACTCCCGAAGCGCACAGTTATGTATAATCAAGTTTCTGTTGCTGCTGGACGGGTGGCCGACTCGTTGATCCCTTGGCAGACTACAGATATACCCGACTATGAGGGAGGTCTCATAAGGGGTATCCGCGAATACGTGGATGACGGAGATACTGTCGTGGTCGTCGGTGGCGGTTGGGGTGTTTCCACAGTTGCCGCGGCTCGACAAGCTGGTTCGTCTGGCCGTGTAGTCACATTCGAGGGAGCAAAAGAGGCAGTTGAAAGAGTTGAGGAGACGGTCGAGAAGAATCATGTCAGGAGTCGGGTTTCAGTTCAGCACGCTACCGTTGCGCAAGCACATTCGCTTCGAGGAAACGCCGACGGGGCAAAGGTTATGGATCCGAGTAACCTCCCTGCATGTGATGTTCTCGTTCTTGACTGCGAAGGTGCTGAGCTTGATATCATCGACGAGATGGAGATCCAGCCGAAAGTATTGATTGTCGAGACTCATGGTATGTATGACGCACCGGAACTGGCTGTCCGGGACAGACTGGACCAAGCAGGGTACGAAGTAGTGGAAAGTATGGTGGCTGAAAAGCGACTACAGAGTGTTTGTGAAAAAAACGGTATCTACGTACTGTACTCTGTACGACACGGGAGCACCTATTAAAATATTATAAAATGTTGAATAATATCGATATACAGTGGCGGAGGTGAGTAGAAATGAAAGATATTCTTAGTTGCCAGTCTGAATGGCCGGAAGTCGCCATCATCATCCTCAACTGGAATAATTATGAGGATACTGCTCGCTGCTTGTCCTCATTAGAGGACGTCAACTATCCGAACTACACTATATACGTTGTTGATAATGCCTCCTCAGATAATTCTCTTCAACGGCTTCATGAAGATTACCCATGGTGCAGATTTATCGAGAATAGCGAGAACCAAGGTTTTGCTGGAGGATGTAACCGAGGGATCGAAAGGGCATTAGAGGACGGAATGGACCACGTTCTTTTATTAAACAACGATACAATAGTATCATCGACATTTCTTAAACCACTTATTAAAACTGTAGAATGTAATGAAAAAGTTGCTCTAGTAGGTGGAATAATTGAATATATGAATGAGGAGGGATTGTGGTACGCGGGATCAACGTTTAACCCTACGTTAGCTAAAAGTGGCCATCAGACTACTATCAAAGATACAAAACCATACCATACAGAACATGTCACTGGAGCCTTAATGTTACTCTCTGGTGAATTTATTGTAAATGGAAATTATCTAGATGAAGATTATTTCTTTGGATATGAAGATGTGGAAATATCTTGGCGCGCAAGACGAAATGGATGGAAGACATTAGTTGCACCCGATTCCTGCATTCAGCATGAAGTAAGTTCAACGGCGGGATTCCGTAGCCCGTTTAAATTTTATCATGCAACTCGGAATAGAATGAAGTTTGCGCAAAACCTTACTCTATATAAACAAGTAGTATTTTATACGTTCTTTATGTTAACGCGGTTGATCCGAGCCGCCCAGTGGTACTCAAGCTTTCCGGGCCGAATCAAAGCAATAGGCAAAGGAATTGTTGATCATCTCTTGGGTCGACCACCCAGAAAACCGGATGAATTTGATAAGAGTGGTTAGACGCTAATTGGAGTGGCTATATGTTAAAATTACTAGATAATACAAAAGGAGGCACTGTCTAGTTTAGAACCTCGTCGGCTGGCGTTCGATCGCCGAGCGATTGGTGCGGTCTGAGACGGTTGTAGTAATGCGCAAATAACGCAAGCCATTGGCGAACGCTCCGCCGACTGCCCACCCACGAATTGTGGAAACGGTCGAGTCGCATTTTCAGCGTGTGAAACCATTTTTCGATGAGGTTTCGATCGGTATAGTCAACCCGACCGTTTAATCCTAATCGAGCAAGGGCAGTCCGGTAGACGAACTGATCGACGAGAAACGTCGTGTCTGAGAGATCGTGTTTCTCCGCTAGTCCAGACAGGAACGCAGCCGCCGGATCGGTGCCATGGCGTCCGAACAACGCAACGTCAAGAATGAGTTTCGTGTCAAGGTCTATTGCAGCGTACAACCAAGACCACTCGCCGTTAATTTTGACAGCGGTTTCGTCGACCGCGACCCGCGACGGCGAAGCCGTCGTCGGGTCAGGAACGCTGTCAGCTAGCCGATGTACCCACTGCCAAACGTCTTGATGAGAGCGTTCTACGCCTAATTCCGCGAGAATCGTTGTTGTCTCTTTAAGCGAACAACCGGTCGCGTGGAGCCGGACGGCGAACGCCCTGACGGGCGTCGCCGTCCGCTCACGCTCCCAAGTTTCTTCTAAATCCGCCGCAAAGCACTCGCTGAGCAGGTCTGCGAGCATTGTCCCAAACAAACTCAACGACCTGCTCACTTCTCAAACTGACTTAATTAGACAGTGCCCAAAAGGACGGAATTTTGTCTAATAATCTTGCTCACTTCACTTGTTGGGCTGTTTCGCTGGTAGTGGTAGTGTTCAGATAAGCTGGTTCCATGCGAAGGCGAACGCTTGAAGCAATTTTTGACGGTTTCTGCTTCAGCATGGCTGAAACAGTTTGAGAACTGGTCGGTTCGGCGTTTTAGTTCTCGGAAGACACGTTCGACGCTGTTTCGATTACCGTGTTTTTCGTATCGGTAATTGAGGTCGTGTCGGTGGAGAGTTGCTTGCAGCCACGGTGTAGAATCGACGAGAGACTGCGTCATCGACGAGATGTTTCTCGCAGAGTTCAGCGAACAACATCTCGGTAATCGCTTGATTTCTCGTCGGAGAGAGCTTGACGTTCAGCAAGCGGTTCGTTGCAGGATCGACTGCGGCGTACAGCCAGAATCGTTCGTCGTTGAGTTGGATCACGGTCTCGTTAACCGCGACGTGATCCGGATTTGCACCGTCAAGCGGCTGTAGATCCGCCTTCTGCACCCAGTTGTGAACGGTCGTTCGACAGCCTTCGACACCCAACTATCGAGAATAGAGATGGTATCTGAAAGTGATAGTCCAGCCAGATGGAATCGGATACCGAGCTTCATCGCGGGCTCGGGTGTCGCCTCTCGCTCCAGAAAATCTAACTCGAAACAGTCGCTACCTCCGAGGAGGCGGGCGATTTCTGGCATGAACCACTAGAAAATCGCTTCGCCTCACTCTTCATCCTTATCTGAACACCGCCCGCCAATTGGTTGTATATATATTCGGTAAAGAAGGAATACGGCCGTGAAAATTCGCCCCATGGATGGTAGTTTTAGATACTATATTGACAACAGACGGTGGAAGGAGTAACGCAGAACTTACTTTCCCACACCAATAAGAATTAGATATGGCCAACACTATTCTCATCGATGCAAGTCCGCTTAGTGGCGGGATTACTGGTGCTGGAAGATATGCGTACGAGCTACTAGATGTACTGGTTTCGATGGATAGTGAGTTCGAATTTCAACTTATAGTCCCCGACGAGAAGGATCGATCGTGGGATATCAATCACTGGGACCGGTATGAACGAGTTACGTTTGTGAAGATGAATGAGACGAGTGTGGGGCCGAAGCGACAACTGAGTTATGCACTCTCCTCGTTCGATTATGACTTGTTTCATTCCCTCTCGTCTCTGGCTCCGCTGTTCATGCGAGGAAAAATGGTAACGACGATTCATGACCTCAAACATTTTAACGGCGGAACTTTTCTAAAGGGATTTAGTAATACTAAGAATAAATATATAAAAACTGTGATGAAACAGAGTATGAAGCGCTCGGACCAAATCCTTGCAGTGTCTGAGCATACGAAGTCCGACATACAAGATATCGCGAATATCCCCTCCGAGTCAATAACTGTCTCTCCGCTCGGACCAGGGAATGAGGTTCTGAAAGTTGATGAGAAGCCCCCGATTGACTCACCATATTTATTCTTTATAGGATCTATTCGTCCACATAAAAACCTCGATGCACTACTTGAAGCCTTTGAAATGTTGTCACGCACCTATAGTCACGACGATCTTCAATTAGTGATCGCAGGGGGTGATTACAACGGCCACACGCAAGAATTGCAATCGGGATTATCAAGCCAGCAGCAAGAGAAGGTTCATTTTATCGGAAAAATAAGTGACCGAGAACTCGCAGTCTGGTACACCCATACCCGAGTATTCGTGTATCCATCGTTGTACGAAGGGTTCGGATTACCCCCACTCGAGGCAATGGGCTACGGCGTTCCTGTCGCCGTCTCCAACCGGACATCAATTCCCGAGGTTGTCGGGGATGCAGGTGTCTATTTTGACCCCACAGATTCGGAGAATATGGCAGATACTATTGATGAAATACTGAGCTCGCAATCGTGGAGAGCGGAACTGTCAAAGAAATCTAAATATCGGTATCAACAATTCACGTGGGAAACTACAGCAGAAAAGACGCTAGAAGCATATGATGCTGTGCTTAACTGAAGGAATCGGTTTCGTAGTTGTTGCAGGGCCTGAATAGGAGCATGGGGGCAACACAACTCTTATTTGATATTTGCTGGACTCTCCAAGGTATCTGAATCTCTCTTATGTCAGTTCGCTCTTGCGTAGGAGATTGTTGATACTGCTGAGCGGTCGCTGTGGAGTCGAAGAGGACAAGGGCACCGCGTCAGCGGTGCCCGACACGAATGATTCCGCTAGATGTGTTTGGGTCGGAATCGGTCGCAGCGGACCTGTTGGCGCAGGTTCGCTGGCGTGACGGTGTTACCTGTCCTCGCTGCCGTTCTGACCGGACGGTCAGAAACGGCAGCTACAGAGAGTTTCAACGGTATCTCTGTAAGAATTGCGACCGCACGTTCAACGACAAAACCGGCACAATCTTCGCTCACTCGAAAATTGCGCTCCGGCGGTGGCTGTTCTCGATCTACGCATTTCTCCGCTTTAACACGAGTCTCCGCCAACTACAGTGCGAAATCGAGGTGACACACAAGACGATGCACCGGCGCATCGAGCTCTTCGCCAGCGCGCTCGATGCGCCTTCCCTCGATCTCGTCGGCCCGGTCGAAATCGACGAGGTCTACGTCAACGCGGGGAAGAAGGCCGCGAGCGCGACCAGGAGTCGCGCTCGCGTGGCCTGTCCACGCGCGGGCGTGGTTCTTGTATAGCGGCGACAAGCCACCCGTGTTCATTCTCGCTGATCGCGGGACCGGACAGCGGTACGTGGTTCCAGCGAAAGCCGCCGACGAATCGACAATTCGACTCCTGCTTGCTGACCGCAAAGAGGAGTTGCTCACGGTCTATACCGACGGCTTTCGAGCGTACGAACCGCTCGAAGCGGTCGACGTATTCGACCGCAAATACGTCGTCCACGGCGACGGCGAATACGCCGATGAGGAAGTACACGTCAACACCTGCGAGAGCCACGCGTCGCTGACGCGACGGTGGCTCTCGCCGCATCGAGGGGTCTCGAAAGACAAGTTGACGCAGTATCTCAGAGCGTTCCAACTACGTCGGGAACTGTTTCGGAAACCCGGTCGAGACGCTCTCAAACACGCTATCAAAGCAACGCTCTGAAATCAACAATATGCTACGCAAGAGCGATGTCAGTTAAATCTATGGCTGATAAATATCTGGTTGTCGGGAGAGATATCTTCCCGTTCGAAAAGCGATCGAAGATGGGTGTACTCGTCAACCGAAACACGCGACAGAACCGGCGACTGCAACCGCTTCGCATTCGAACATCCGGAGCCTCAACTAGCTCACAGCAAAAGAATTATGAACGCGTTATCGAAACATTCTTAATGAAACAAACAGTTCAGGAGCACAAGACCTGTCCCAAAGTCTCGTAAATGAGTAGTGCTCATCTCCATCCCCGTCGCCGTAAGCTCACATCGTTTATTACGCCAGGCGCTTGTACGCTTGTTCTCCTCGTACTCCTTCCAGCAGAGGTGTCAATCCCACTAATCGCCGTACTCACTGCTGGAATCAGCGTCGTCTCCTACCAACTACAGAACTACCTCCTGACTACCATCACAGGAGCGTTCCTATTCCGACTCGCGTTTATTATCGTTGATTCCGTTGTCGGGTTTCTCCCGACTGTCCCAATCTCTTCAGGTCATAACCGACGTGCAATCGACCTCGCAACCGCGTGGTCGAACGGCCAGTTCGTCGGCGCTCTCGGCGACGTAACGACGATGCGCATCGTGATGGCGCATTTGCTCGCACCGTTTTACGTCGTCCTAGGTCACTCACCCGTCGTTGGCCGTATCGGTATCGCGCTCGTCAGTCTCCTCGTCGGGTATCTCGTCTTCAAGCTCGCACGCCACGTTACCGACTACCGGACCTCCGTACTCGCCGCCTCGATCGTCCTCTTCTGGCCGACGATTGTCTATCGATCGGTCGTGATTCAGCGCGAGGTCGTTCTCGTCGTCGTGATGCTGACGTTCCTGTGGGCCGCAGTACAATGGCTCGACTCCGTTACACTCCGGACCGCCGCAATCGCATTCCTCGCGACTGCGGCTACCTTTGCGCTCCGCAGGGAAAACCTCGTCCTGATCGTCGCGATGGTCGGGTTCGTCAGCCTCGTCAAGAGCCGCGATAAGCCCTACCTCACAGGACTCACACTCCTTTCCGTCCCGTTCCTCGCGTTCTTCGCCCTCAATTTCGAGACGTTCACCGGCCACGGCTCCACGCTCTCCCCTGCGGCACTCGAATCGTTCGCGTACGGCCGTGCTCACGGTGACGCCGTGTACCTGATGGGACTCCACTACGACACTTGGCTGGACATTATCCTTTACGCACCAATGAAGGTTCTGTACTTCCTGTTCACGCCGTTCCCGTGGCATATCCAGAGCGTCACAGAACTGTTCGTCGGCATGAGCGCTCTCGCACTCCTCGTCGCGACCCTGTTCGTCCGGCGAGGTATCGCGATACTCCACGACAGGCCGTACTACCTCGGACTCCTTCTCTCATACTTCCTGACCGGCGTCGTCACGTACTCGATCATCGAGATGAACTACGGCGCTGCTGTCCGTCGACGAATTCAGTTCATCCCGATCCTCCTCCTCCTCGCCGTCGTCGGACTCTCAAACGTCGAATTCGACGTTCGATGGCCGACACGATGACACAAGCCATTTTACTGCAGTCTAGCTAGACCACACTACATGACCAACGTCCTCTTTCTCGTCGTCGATTCCTTACGCTACGACGCCGTCGCCGCCAACGAGTTCGACACGCAGACCCTCGACGCGCTCGCCGAGGAGGGCGTCTCGTTCTCGCGGTGTTTCGCCCAAGGAATCAGCACCGCGCCGTCGATGACGGCGATGCTCACCGGCCGCTACCCGCTCGACTACGGCGGCCACTGGTACCTCGAGGAATCGCAGCCGACGATGGCCGAACAGTTCCAGCGGAACGGCTACACCACGGGCGCGATCCACTCGAACCCCAACGTCTCTCGCCTGCGGAACTTCGACCGCGGGTTCGACACGTTCGAGGAGAACATCCTTCCCTACGACCCGGACGGACTCGTGGACAACGCGCCGGACTCGCTGCTCCGATACGCGAACAAGGCCGCTCGCATCCTTCGACGCACGCCGTACCTCCCGGCGGAGAAAGTGAACCGGAGTCTCGCGGAGTGGATCGGTTCGACCGACGAGCCCTGGTTCCTCTGGACGCAGTACATGGACGTCCACGGTCCGTATCTCCCGGGCGGCGACTTCGGGTACCGGAACAAGTTCCGCGCCGAGCGCCTCTGGCGGAAAGCCGCCGTGAATGCTCCGGACGAGATTACACCTGACGAGCACGACGAACTCTGGACGAACTATCGCAAGGAAGTCGAGTATCTCGACCGGGAAATCGGGAACTTCCTCGACACGCTCGAAGAACGCGGCGAGCTCGAAGACACTGCCATCGTCGTCGTCGGCGACCACGGGGACGAGTTCGACGAGCACGGCCTGTACGGGCACAAGAATCTCCCGTACGACGAACTCACGCGAGTCCCGCTGCTGATTCGGTTCCCGGATTCAGCTCCCATCGACCAGCCGACGACTGTCGATTCGATGGTCCGCACCATCGACATCCTCCCGACGTTGCTCGATCTCGCCGACGCCGACTACTCGACTGAGATGGCCGAACGTCTCGAAGGCGAATCACTCCTCCCGGTCATTAACGGAGAGAGTCCGACTTACGACGCCGCCGTCACGGAGAAAGAGGTCCGGGGCGAGGACTACCTCCGTATCGGGTTCCGGACCGACCGCTGGAAGTACCTCTACGACGGCAAAACCGACGATCAGTATCTCTACGACCTCGCGGACGATCCGAAAGAAACGAACGATGTGGCAGATCAGCATCCGGAAACAGTAGAGCGATTCCGCGAACGCTTGAACGACCGATTCGAGAGGATAAAAGAGACCTCTGAGGACGTCGAAGTTCCGGACATCGACGACGACGAAGCCGTAGAAGAACGTCTCAAGGCACTCGGATACAAGTGAGTCGTCGCTATCGCTACTGACGGCCCGGCGATACACTCTTCAACGGTCGACATTCCAGTTCCCCCCTATCGACGAAGTCACGCACTCCCGCTAATACGCGCTCTAACCGTTCCAGGTCCTGCTCGGGTTCGTGCCCCAGATTGAACGGGTGGAACCACAGGTGGAACACGCCACCCGTACGAGCCGCACGCCGAAGCCCCTTTTTCGCTCGCGCAACACTACTCTCGCCTGGCGCGTACTGCCAGCCGTCGTACGAGGGCCGGAACACTTGCGACCCTGGGACCTCGACCACGCCATCGCGTTCCACTGGCTCGACCACGGGAGGTGTTCCCCGAATTGCTTCGTCGGCGAACCGTAGTGGCGGCTTCACCGCACTCGGCACAGACGCACGCTCGTACCAGCGCGCGTCCACGCCGCGATAAGCCTCGATTCCGTGCTCGCGGAGCACGTCCACGTGTCCGACGTCGTTCCGCGGGAACACGAAGCTCTTCGACTCCACGCCGTGCGCGCGAAGCGTCTCCACGGCAGCTCCAATCTCCTCTTCGGCGTGCTGCCGCGAACAGCCGTCGGCGCCCAGTTGCATGTGCGTCGACCCGTGCAGCCCGATTTCCTGCTCCGTCTCGCAGTCCTGAATTCGGTCAATCAGCCACGGCGCGTACCACAGGTCTTTGTCCATCCCACTCGCGCACGGCAGCTCGCCGAACCAGTCGTCGACCCACTCGAAGTCCGGCGACGTCCGGTCGCTGTGGTCGCCGTCACAGTCCTCCAGCAGGTGGGAGACGACCGCCCACGTCGCGGGAATCTCGTACTTGTCGAACAAGTCGCAGAGCCGGTCGATGACCTCCGGCATGTTCCGATACGCTTCCTCGTACCGCTCGACGTTCCCCTTGTCGAACGTTCCCCACGCGAGTTCGGTGTCCAGCGAGATCGTGAACACGCCCGTGTCGTCGCTCATGCTATTCCATGTACCCGAGGTCTTCCAGTCGGTCGGTCACGTCGCGCTCGACAGTCTGTGAATCAGCGCTGCCCACGTCCACGTCGACGCGCGAGACGTCTCGGTTTGCCGGCTCCGACTCCGCGTCGAAGAGGTTACGACGGACCTCGCCATCCATTCGCTCCGGTACGTCCTCGCCGTGGAGGTGGAGCAGTGTCGGCGCGATGTCGAGAATGTGCATGTCCGATAGCGCCGCCGTCTCGTCGATGTCCGGCCCGTATCCGATGAACATCCCCGTGTCCTTGTTCTCGCCGTGCCACTTGCTCGGCTCGCCGAACACGTCGTCGTTCCCAATCTTCCCCTCGATGTGGACGCCGGCAGCCTGGTCGAGCACCACGTCCGGACCGCGGCCAGTGTGTGGGCCGTTGTACACGTCCTCGCCGCGCAGCACTTGGTCGAACACCGCGTTCCCGGCCTCGTCAGTGAGCCCTTCTAGGTCGGCAATCAGCTCGTTGACGATTTGCTCGCGCTCTGTGGGGTCGTCGGCGAGCACGTACACGGGTCCCTGGCCGCTCGCGACCGCCTGCGAGCGCTCCCAGTCGATGACGTCGCCTTTCGCGCTCTTGTCGACCGAACCTTCCTCGTCGGGAAGCAGCATCTGTACGCGCTCCGGGAGCAGTCGCCGGGTCCACCACTCCACACCGAGCTTCGCGAGCACCGGCCGGACGCGTTCCTGCGTAATCCCCGCCTTGTGGAGGTAGTCGCTGACACCCGACTCTGTCTGCAGGTAGCCGTGCTGTTCCAGCCACGTATTGATGCGGAAGGTCGTCTCGATTTCGTTTGAGCCGTGGTCGGACATCACGACGAAGTGATCGACCTCGTCCATCTCCAGCAGCCGGCCGACGCGCTCGTCGATTTTCTCCCACGCCTGCTTCACGACGTCCATGTCCCAGTAGAAGTGCTGGAGCACGTTCAGGTAGAACACGGTCACGTGGACGAGCTCGTACTCGCCACTCTCGAGTTCGTCTTCGAGGACATCGAACCGCGAGTCGATCAGGTTGTAGATTTCGGGGACGCAGTCATTGTCCGGGTCGTCGCCGGACAGCAGCGACATCTTCTCCGGGTGGACGGCGTAGTCGTACTTCTCTTCCAGGTTTTCCTCCAGCGATTCGGGGTACGTGTAGCCGGTCTGTTCGGCGCCAGGGCCACCGGCGACGTGAATCCCGTCGACCTCTAGGGGCGGGTACGACGTGGGGAGGTTCACGACCGCGGCGTCGCCGTCGAGGAAGCGCCAGTAGTGCGTACCGTCGAAGTCGCCAGCTGCACTCCGGTTCTCTATCTTCCGTTCGTCCTCGTCGACGGCTTCCCACCAGAACACGCCGAGCTTCCCTGGGTTCGTCCCGGTCGCGTAGCACTGCCAGTTCGGACACGTCACCGGCGGGAGGCAGCTCTGCATGTCCGTCGACGTGCCGTCTGTGGTCAGCGTAGCGAAGTTGGAGAGTGACCCGTCGCCGATCCACGGCTGGATCAACTCGAAACAGCCCCCGTCTAGCCCGAGTACGACCGTCGTCATTTCCTCGTACTCGGCAGCCGACGACTAAATGGTCTGCGTTCCTCACGAAGTCCGCCTGTCGTGACTCTCTTCTCGGCGGTTCCGAACCTGCTATTCTGCCAGCAACTCCTCGTACAGCCCGTCCAGCTCCTCGACCATCGTCGCGACGGAGAACCGGTCAGCACGCTCTAGTCCACGCGCACCCATCTGTTCACGCAATTCCTCGTCCGCCAGCAGCCGCTCCAGCCGGTCGGCTAACGCCTCTGAATCTCCAGTCGGAATCAGATACCCGTTCTCACCGTCCGCAACTTGCTCGGGAATCCCTGCGATGTCAGTAGCCACGACGGGCAACCCGCTCGCCATCGCTTCCGTAATCACTCGGGGCGTCCCTTCGCGGAACGACGGCAACACGAGCACGTCGCTCGCCGCGAGCACGCGCGGGACGTCGTCCCGGAAGCCGGTGAGGAACACCTGATTGGCCAACCCACGGTCCTCGACCGCCGCGGCCAGCGAGTCGTACAGCGGCCCGTCGCCGACGATGCAGACTGACCCCTGGAAGTCACCCAACGACTCTACGGCGTCCAGTAATACCTCGTGACCTTTGCCGCCGGCGAGCCGCCCGACCATGACGATGCGCGGCCGCTCCCCGGGTAAATCATCCGCAGGCTGTGCGTCCGCGAACGCGTCCAGGTCCACGCCGCTGTAGACGGTCGTGTACTGCTTTGGCCGACCGATGCCGCGCTCCAGATAGTCGTCAGCGATGACGTCCGCGTTCGTGACGATACAGTCCGTGTACGTCGCAGCCTGCCGCTCACAGGCAAGCACGAAGCGATTCAACGAGCTGCTGCGGTCGTCGGCGAACGGCACACCATGTACAGTATGTACGATGTTCGGCACGCCAGCCAGTGCCGCCGCGAAGCGCCCGATGATGCCGGCTTCTGTGCTGTGCGTGTGCACGATGTCGAAGTTCTCGCGTCGGAGGTACCGCGCCAGCGACAGCACAGCGGGGACTGTCGTCACGGGATTGTAGTGGCGAATCAGCGGGAAGCGCTTCGTCTCGACGCCGTCGCGCTCCAGTAAGTCGACCTGCGCTTGGTCGTACTCCGCGCCGTACCCGACGGTGAACTCGTAGTCGTCGAGTCCCTGTACGGTCGCGATGGTCTTCGCTTCGGCACCACCCTTCAGCAGGCGCGTAATCAGATGGAAGACTCGCGGCCGCTCGCTACCGGTCATCGAGCAGTCACACGTCCAGCGACGTCCCTCGGTGCCTTAAGCCTCATTCTCCAAGTCGACACCGATCACCGTTTCGAGTAACGACACCCTAAAACCCCTGTAGCGTATCTGACAGCCCATATGGAAGGCAAGCAGACGCGTGTCGGCGTAGTCGGCCTCGGATACGTCGGCCTCCCGCTGGCGCTTGCGATGCACGACGCAGGCTACGATGTCGTCGGCGTCGACGTCGACCCGGACAAGGTCGAACGACTCCGCAGTGGCGAATCAACGGTCAACGACATCACTGACGACGAAGTCGCCGAAGCCTCGCTCAATGGCCTGACGTTCACTACCGACTACGACCAGCTCGCGGACGCCGACGGCGTCTCGATCTGCGTGCCGACGCCGCTCCGGAAGACGGACACGCCAGATCTCTCGTATGTCCTCGACGCTGCCGAACGACTCGCACCAGTCGTCGACGACTGCACGGTCGTCCTCGAAAGCACCGTCTACCCGGGCGCAACCAAGGAGGCCGTCGCCGACGTACTCGCCGAGAACGGGACGGACATCGGTGAGGACATCTATCTCGCGTTCTCACCTGAGCGCATCGACCCCGGCAACGAGGAGTACGGCCCCACGGACATCCCGAAAGTCCTCGGCGGCGTCACGCCGGAGTGTGGTGACCGTGCGGAAGCGCTCTACGCGCCCGTCTTCGACAAGGTCGTCCGCGTCGATTCCTCAACGGAAGCCGAACTCGTCAAACTCCTCGAAAACACGTTCCGCGCGGTGAACATCGGCCTCATCAACGAACTCGCGCAAATCGCCCACGAACTCGACGTCGACATCTGGAACGCCATCGAAGCCGCCGAGACGAAGCCGTTCGGCTTCATGCCGTTCTACCCCGGCCCCGGCCTGGGCGGCCACTGCATCCCCATCGACCCATTCTACCTCTCCTGGAAGGCCGACCAGCACGGCGTCGACACGCGCTTTATCGACCTCGCGGACACAGTCAACCGCGAGATGCCCCAGCACGTCGTCCAACGTGTCGTCGAACAACTCAACGACCGCGGCACCGCGCTGTCGAACGCGAATGTCCTCGTTATCGGCGCCGCCTACAAGCCCGATGTCTCGGACGTCCGCGAGTCCCCGGCAATCGACATCATTACCGAACTCGACGACTGGAACGCAACTGTCGACTACCACGACCCGCACGTGCCCGAACTCGACATCGGTGCAGCGACCTACGAATCGGTCCCCTTGACTGACGGCCGCCTCAACGATGCGGATTGCGTTATCATCGTCACGGATCACTCAACGCTGGATGTCGACCGACTCGTCGACGAGTCGACGCTCCTGTTCGACGCCCGGAATGCGACCAGCCACCGGGACGACGACCACGTCGTCCGGCTTTGAAGAACCTCTTCGACGTCCTCCTCACTACGAAGACTCGTTGGCGTCTGTGAGAACTATCTCGGCGCGTTCGACATACCGGTTGTTCGTCCAGCTACGAGCCTCACGCATTAGCGCCAGTAGTGACCGCGCTGTCTTTGGCGTGACCGCGTCGTTCCGAGTGAGCGCGAGCAATAACGTCGGCGTCGTCACGAGTCGGGTATCGACGAGCGACGCGTGCACGAGCGCGAGCTGGTTGAACTCGTCACAGAGCAGCTGTGCAGCGCCACAGTCGTTGGCGAGCGTGACGGCCGCGTTCTCACCGTCGTCGAGCGGGAACGATTCGTCGAGGGTGATGTCGCGCACGTCGAGTGCTTGTTGCCGGTCGAGCACGCGCAGTGCTCCCTGACCCGACGTGTCGTCGTACGTCGCAGTCTCTGTGAGCTCATCAACCACGAGTTTTGGGACGAGCACGGTGTGTTGGTCGAGGAGGTAGTCAAGTGGGTTCCACTCGTGGTCGGCGACCGCCCCCAAACTCACGAGCGCGGACGTATCTGCGACGACCTGCATCTACGAGTCCGCGAGCTCGTCGGCGGTCGCGTCGACGAACCCCTCGTCGAGTTGCTCCTTGAGCACGCGGAAGTTCGCCGCCTCCTCGTGGCCAACGACAGCCTTGAGCTCGTCAAAAGTGATGTCGTCGTCGTAGTACGCGTCTGCAAGCTCCTGTTTGAGGTCGTCGTCGTGGCTAGCGTCTCGTACGTACTCCTGGAGCGCCGACAGGATAACCGACGTGCGGTCCGTTTCGAGTACTGTCGCCAGCGTATCCGCCTGTTGAACGACACTCTCAGGCGCCCGGAACTGGACGCGCTGTTTCTCTCCCCTCTCCGAACTCATGTGTGTACGTTGTGAGCTACACGGTCAAAGAACTATCGCCCGATCGAGAATGCTTTAGTGCGCGCCCCAGCAGTCACCTGTTCGAAGTCGACAGACCCATTTCGACTCGTGGAGATGGTGACGTATGCCCACCGCACTCGTTACCGGCGTCGCGGGGTTCATCGGGCCGAACCTCGCTGACGCGCTACTCGACCGCGGCTACGACGTTCGCGGCATCGACAACTTCGAAACCGGCCGCGAACAGAATCTCGAATCCCTGCATGCGGACGACGACTTCACCTTCCATGAGGCAGATATCCGAGACGCCGAAACTATCGCCGACGTCACCGAGGGCGTCGACTACGTGTTCCATCAGGCAGCCGTTCCATCGGTCCCGCGCAGCGTCGAGGACCCCGTCACCAGTACGGACGCCAACTGTACGGGAACGGCAACGGTCCTAGATGCTGCCCGCAAGGCCGACGTCGACACCGCTGTCGTTGCGTCCTCCTCGTCGATCTATGGCTCGACAGAACAGCTCCCGAAAGTTGAAGCGATGACCGAACAGCCCGAGTCCCCGTACGCCCTTTCGAAGTACTACACGGAGAAGCTCGCGCTCCAGTTCAGCGACCTCTACGACATTGATACGGCCGCACTCCGCTATTTCAACATCTTCGGCCCACGCCAGGACCCCAACGGCGAGTACGCTGCAGTCATCCCGAAGTTCATCTCGCTGCTGCTGGATGGTGAACGTCCCGTCATCTACGGTGACGGCGAACAGTCCCGTGACTTCACGTTCATCGACAACGCCGTTCAAGCGAATATTCTCGCCGCGGAGAGCGACGTGACTGGCGAAGCGTTCAACGTCGGCACCGGCGGCCGCGTTACAATCAACGAACTCGTCGACGCGCTCAACGACATTCTCGGCACTGACATCGACCCCGTCTACGACGACCCACGCCCGGGCGACGTTCGACACTCCCACGCCGACATCTCGAAAGCCGAAGAACTCCTGGGGTACGACCCGGACGTCGGCTTTGCGGACGGGCTTGAGGCAACGATTCCGTACTACCGCTAGGTGTTAACCAACACACCCCGCATTTCTCCCGCTTCTGTTGGTTAAAGTAAGAATCGGCACGGCAGGTTCGAGAGAGTGTCGAGAAGCTATTTCTCCCTCAACGCCGCAGCCAGTTACGGGAGCTCCATCCAACTTACCGTACAGGAACTCAGCGCGATGTTAGTGATCGCCGTCGTGCTGGGCGTATTGCGGTACTTCTGAGACGATGTCAAGGATGGTCTCCCCATCATCGACATACTGCTCAGCATCAGACTCACCTTCGTCGTGGTAACTTCTAACCAACTGGTTGCGAAGCGAGTCGGTGTAATTCCAAAGTCGTAGTCGGGACAACCGCTCCAGCAGCCCCCACGCCGTACCATCGCCGCCGACGAACGCTGCTTTCCGGAATCGTTTAGTCGGTCTGTCGACCAATCGAGAACAACATGATTGGTGGTCTCTATGGAGTTGCTTGACGACGACGGCAATCTCTTCGGCGTCGTCAACGTCGTCGACGCGCTCGTCGTCCTCTTCGTCCTCGCGGTGGTCGCCGCGGGCGCCGCGTTCGTCCTCCAACCCGACCCCGAACCCGCACCCGAACCAGAGCTCGCAACGACGAACGCAACCCTGGACCTCGGCACGCAACCGAGCTACATCGTCGAGGAAATCGAAGCCGGCGACACGTACTCGCCGGCCGGGAACACCGACCTCCGAATCACTGACGTCCACCTCACGCCACAGAACGGCGACACGCGCGTCATCCTCGGCGTCAATCTCCGCGGTACCGTCTCCGGTGACACGATTGACTACAACGGCGCGCCGCCACGCGTCGGCCGCAGTCTCACCATCCAGACCTCGATCTACCAGGTTTCGGGAACGCTCCGCGACCTCGGCTCTGGTCCTGAAACAACCACGACCGACGTGGTCGTTGAAGACACCGTGAGCACCGAGACAGCGACCGCCATCCAGACGGGCGACACGTACACGCTTGGCGGCACCGATATCGCAACCGTCGAATCTGTCACCGCCTACGGTACGGACAACCCCGACCGCAAGCGCGTACTCGTCGGTCTCTCCCTTGCCACGCTCCAGGACGACGGCGACGTACGCTTTGGCGGCACTACTGTCCGTGAGGGAACGACAATTCCCTTCCAGACGAGCGAGTACTCGCTCACCGGCTCCATCCAACGCGTTGGAGCCACCAACCCCCAGGGGGAGACGGCAACACGCACGATGACCCTCCAGTTGGAGGACGTCCCGCCAGCCAAAGCAGACAGCATCCACACGGGGCTGACCGAAACCGTCCGCGGCACCACCATCGCCGACATCACGGACGTCGACCGCGAGGCTGCGACGGTCATCCTCACGAGCCGCGACGGCAACATCTACGAGCGCAACCACCCCGTGAACCAGGACCTCACGCTCACCGCCGACCTCACCATCCGCGAAACCGCCACCGGCGTGACGTTCAAAGGCCGGACGATTCAGCAAGGGAGTAACGTCACACTCGACCTTGGAACGACGACCGTCCACGCAACCGTCGTTTCAACGTAGATGCCCACCAACTCCAGTCCGAACGCCACCGACGCACGCTCCACCATCGAGCGCATCCTCGATGGGTCTCGTATCGTCGACGCGGTCCAGCGACTGTCAACGACCGCCAAGCGCTGGCTGAACGCCACAACCGAACGACTCACGCGCGTCGTGCAGGGATCGTTCCTCTACCGGTGGCTCACCGCCGAACCCGACCCAGAAGTTATCGTCATCGACCTCCGGGAGACGTACACAGTCGGGCCCTTCATCGCCATCCTTGATCGCGTCGTCGAAACGCTCGTCCCCTACTACCGGCAATCACTGCTCAAGCGCGGCGTCGACGGACTCGCTGCACACGCAGCCCGCGCCGCAGATACGCGGCCCGGTCGGCTGCTTGTCGCGCTCTTCGAGCCACCGGAACCGCCTGAAGGCCGTGACGAACCGCGCGACGACCGTCACGACCGCGACGACGAGTAAGGACCACCACCATTTTCTTCCCGGTCACGAATCTCCGTTCGTGCGCAGCATTCCGTTCCCGCTCGTTCCGCGCTGGCTGCGATACGTTGGCGTGCTCGGCGTCGCTGGTTTCCTTCTCTACTATTCGGTGCTGTCGGCGCCGCCCGTGAACCCACCAAGCCCCGGCCCATGGTGGGATAAGAAACTCCACGTCGCCGCGTACCTCGGGCTTGGGCTTGCGCTGGCGTACGCTACTGTCGACCTCCGTGACCGCTTTTGGACGCGCATCGCGCTCGTCCTTGCACTCGCCGTTGGTTACGGCCTCCTCATCGAAGGGATACAGGCAACGCAGCCGAACCGGTACGCTTCACTTAATGACGCGCTCGCGAACATCGTCGGCGCGCTACTCGCGAGTACGTGGTTCCTCGTCGAGCGTCATCTACGGTACGTACGCCCGCTCAACGACGAGCCGGTCGAGTACTCAGAGTAGAAGCGCACCGCCGGCAATAGCGACCGCACCAAGCCCGACGCAGACGCCCCAGAACGGCACCCGCTCAACGACACGCATCAGCGCGTCAATCGTCAGATACCCAACGACCGCCGCACTCGCCAGCGCTGCAGCCCCACTGGCGAGCGTCACGCCACCCAACCCGGTGTCGAGGGCAGCGAGAAGTCCACCGCCGACGGCCGCGGGAATCGACAAGAGGAACGAGAGGCGGAACGACGCCGGTCCCTCGTGGCCGCGCAACAACAACACGCCCGTCGTCGAGCCTGATCGCGACACACCGGGGAGAATCGCGACGCCCTGCGCAACACCCACGAGCACCGCATCAACTAGTCCGGGCTGCTTCGTTGGCGTGCGATCGACGGCTGTGGACAGTCGCTGGAACCCGCCGGTTGCGACGAGCAAGACGCCGATCGCGACGACGACCATCCCACCCGTCAGCGCGGAGACGACCTCCTCAAGCACCGCGTATGATGCGATCCCTACAACGCCCGAAACGAGTGTTGCCACGCCGAGAAACGTCGTCGACGCGTGTGTCTTCCCGGTTGCATGTCGTGGCCGCCATGTCCGTAGCAACGCCAATTCCTCGCGGATTTCGGAGCGATAGTACACTGTCGCGGAGAGCGCGGTGCCGAGATGCAAGAATAACGCGAACGCGACTGCCTGCTCGGGACTCTCCCCGAGCCACGAGAGCGCGACCGTGATGTTGCCCTCGCTAGAGATTGGAAGCCACTCGAAGATGCCCTGCAGGACACCGACGACGATGGCTACCAGCAGTGACCGAGCCATACCCGACGTGGTCGCTACGCTCGCAAGTGTATTCCGATGACCGTTCAGCTGGTAGGCACGACGTAGCCTCAGTACATCACAAAGCCGCTTAGTTAGAACGTCTGCTTGCTGAAGGTGTGTCTACGACCCAGCAAGCAGACAGTGAGATTCACGAGGACCAGCTTCTTAACTTTCTCGTCAACACCCTTGAGGAGGAAGTTCCGCTTTCCTTAGCCAATAACGCTGAAATCACTACTGAGGGCATCTATGAGGTCCTCGTCGGCGCTTGCGCCGACGGGACCTCTGTCTCTACGCTCTGTGCGTCGAGTCAGAACGGCCCCGCTGCCAACACGATCCTCTACCATCTCCGGACGAAGTTCGAGCCCAAACGGCTCGAACGAGTCGCTAACACGCTTCTTCGACGAGATATCGTCGAACTGCTTCCTGAGCAGGTGGAGGTCTGCGCAGACCTCCACCTGCGGCCCTACTACGGTGATGAAGACGACACGGAGAACCTCTATCACTCGGAAGCCAAGCGTGGAACCACCGCATTCCACGCCTACGCCACACTCTACGCGCGTGTGAAGAACAAACGATATACGCTGGCGGTGCGCCGTCTCGAAGACGGCGACACCGCCAGCAGTGTCCTCGCTGAGTTTCTTGGTGTACTCGACGGCCTTGACGCCGATGTCAAGGCCGTCTACCTTGATCGCGGATTCTACGACAGCAAGTGTCTCACGCTGTTGCAGGCGCACAACTACGCCTACGTGGTCCCGATCATTCAGTGGGGGAAGACGATTCAGCAGGAACTTGCGGAAGGGTGGAGTCGCGTCATTCAACACGATCTGACGGGGAAACTCGACGGTCACAGCTGGACCGTCGAGTTTCCCGTCTACATCGACTGTACGTACCTGAACGGACGGTACGACGACCACGGTGTGGCGCGTCACGGCTACGCCGCTGACGCGCCGTTTATCGAGACACCACGCCAGGCTCGATACCATTACTCGAAACGCTTCGGTATCGAGTCAAGCTATCGCTTGTCCGAGCAAGCGATAGCGACGACAACGACGCGAAACGCGACGGTGAGACTTCTGTACGTTGTGGTGAGTCTGCTCTTGCAGAATGCGTGGCGGTATCTGCACTACGAATACGTGGCGACGCCGCGCCGAGGCGGGCGTCGCCTCTGGTGGTGGCCGTACAAGGAGTTCGTGAATATGGTTCGGCGGGCTGCGTGGACGGCCCTCGCGGTGCGTCGGGCCGTCCCCGCGAATCGGCCACCTGACGACCGGTTCCACCGGTAGTCACCGACCGAGCAAGCTCCCTTCAGGAGTGGCAACGCTGTCGCGTCGGCGGCTGACTGCCGCCGACAGCGACAGCTCCCTCTTCGATCAGCGTTGCTCGACCGTTACTGACGACTCATCACAACAGAACAGATGGCTCAGGTCAGGCTAACTGGCGATGCTTTGTGAGGTACTGAGCCTTGCTGGGTCACTAGTGCCGTTCCAGTGAGAGTTTGGTGCCATCCACTTACCGGCTTAATATCTCTCCGTACCGCCCGCCGATTCAGTTGTCGCCAACGATATTTCGGACACACTCCACGCAGACGAAGGTAACAGTCGCCGAGCGGCCACAGCAACTACAGAGAGGATTCCTCCGCAAAGAACCCTGTATTGAATCGTCTGTAGTTCTGCGGGGGTAAACAGCCGGCCAGTTCGTCGGCATTTATGAAATTCGGAACTGGATGAGGCGCGTGGCCATATGACGCCCGACTGATGTACTTGGGGTGATCGGAGCGGTTCGACGCGGGGATCACCGTGTCAGCGCGATAATCGACAACGGCCGATATAGGAACTAAGATCGGCCTTACGGAGTGATTCGGGTGTTGGCGTTGCCGTGAGTGGGGCTCCAATATGGCCAGCATTACAACCGGCGAGCCAGGCTTGACGGTGGGCACGGTGAGCGATCGCAATCAGCGGTGGCACGCGCTTCTCCCTCAAATTGTTGTACAGAGTCGCGCCATCTGGGGATTTTCGAGTTGCCGCTATCGAGTGGGCCGGACGTCGTCGATAGCCACATGCTTGTACGAATCGACTTGCCGTCCCCGACTTTTGGCGATCACGGGCCACATCTTGGCACGCCACGAAGATGATACGTGTCGGATACATTCCGCGATAGCACCGCACTACAGCGATTGTACAGAGCCAGTATGTCGGGCGATTTCCCTGCTTCACCGAAATCTATTCGTTCGCAAAGAAGAACTCTCCAGGTGGTTCTAGACCGCCGCTACAGCCCGCGAACCACCGACTCTGCACCCCTATCGCTCGCCGAATGCATCACGCCATAACTCTCCGTCCAAAAGTGTTGGTCCGCACAGTGTTTGGCAGTGTTCTTGCGGACGAGCGCGTCTCTGTAGTCCGCCAACCCCCAGTCACCAGGCATGGTCGTAGCCACGCGAGCGTGCCCGGGTGCGTGACTGGGTGGTCGGTTATTCGGGACGGGTTTCGTCAAGGTAGGTGTCGCGGGCGTATTCGAACGTGTAGACGTCGGTCAACCCGGGGGTGTCGAGGCGGTATTCGCGGGGCGCCATGTTCTCGCTGTACGTGCGGGGGACGCGTGGATCGTCATCCGGTGGGTTGTGGAGGGCGCGGAGGAGGTTGGCGGCATCACTGCGGGTTTTGACGAGCCACCACGCCTGGTCGGGGTTGCAGGCGGCCATCTGATCGAAGTCGCGGGGAATCGCCTCGCTGCGGTCGTTATTGATGCGCTCGGCTTCTAACGTCGCCACAATCGTCTCGTCGTCTGCGAGGACAGCCGCATCAAGCCGACCATCCGCCACGCCGCAGTAGCGTTGGACGCGGTCGCCGGGCTGGTCGGCACCAACTAGTTCCTGTTCGAGGAGGCGAGCACCCAGTTCGACCATCGCAACGTGGAGACTCGATTCGGAAAGATCACCCGTGCCATCGCCGTGCGCGATCCCCTCACGGTGGCCGACGTCGATCACGTCGCGGCCCTCGGGTGTGACCGTGTACAGTTTGTGGGGGCGGCGGCAGTCCACGCGCAGGAGGCCGTCGTCGACCAGCGCCTGCACGCCGTCCGTGTCGATGCCGACGTACGCCTCCAGATGCGTCATCGAGTCCCAGACGATGTCGTACTCCAGTTCCCGGTCGAAGCGCTGCTGGTGAGCCATGTAGACGGCCGTGAGGAACCGCAGCTGCGCATCACTGTAGTCGCTGGCGGCGCGCTCGGCAGCGGTGAGCGTGAGGTCCAACGAACAGATGGGGATGTTCGCGCGGTCGACCTCCGCGAGGGAGTGGTGGGACTGAATCGCGCGGCGCATGCCGTCGGGCGTCGATGCGTATCTCGTGTCGTCGGTCTCGCTGCTCTCGCTGACGAGCGGGTACGGCGGTTCGTCGATGTAGGTGAGACAGTCCGGGAAGCGCTCCGTATGCGGGATGGTAGCGGTCGCAGCGGGGAGCGTCGAGCCGCTCGCGTCGCCGGCATCGACGGCCGCTGGTTCCGTACTCCCGCTGGCGGCCCGGCCGACAGGAACGCCGTACTCGTCATGCGTGTGGGTTTTCGCCGCCTGGAACGCGCGCTCGAACTCCCGCTGAGTGCGGCCAGTCAACGGTTTGCTGCCCTCTGGGTGGCCAGGCGGAAGTGGTGGCGAGGTGACGTGGAAGGGGCGTGGCTGGCGTTCGGCGAACGGCGCGGCAGGACTAACTAACCACTCGCCGCGCTGGATGTCGTGCAGCCGCGTCTCGATGCGGTCGGCGTCGTACTCGCTCGTCGCAAGTCGTTCGGTGAGCCGGCGGTCGACGCCGATCTGACCGGTGATGATGGTGCCGACGTCGTTCAGAAGTTCAGCGTAGACGCGGGGGTGGGAGTCGCGGAGCTGTTCGGGGAACTGCATCGCCAGCGTCACGCCGAGGTCGAACGCGCGACCCTGTGACAGGAGCGTGTCCAGAATGCCGGTCGTGGCGAGGTCGGCGGCCTCCTCGATGTAGCAGTTGACGAGCGGGAGGTTCTGTTCGTGGGTGGTTGTCTGGCGGCGTTGGAGCGCGCGCCACAGCTGTGAGAGGATCGCGACGGCGAGCAGCGTCCGGGAGCGTTCACCGTACCCTTGGAGGTCGAAGACGATGACGCAGTCCTCGTCAAGCGCCGTCCGAAGATCGAACTGGTCGTCGGCTCGCGCTTCGAACAGTGGGGCGAGGCGGGCGTCGTTCGTGGCACTCCCAATACGACGAGTGGCGGCGCTCATGATGCTGTCGAACGTGTTGGGGTTGTTCGCCGCAGTGCTGGCGAGTTTCTGGTGGAGCGTGTCGTCCGAAACTGGTGGCGGGTTCCTCGTTTCGTGAAACTGGGCGGCCGCCGCCAACAGTTCCTGCTGGCTGATGCTATCCGATCCATGCACGGGGTCGAACAGCGCCCGAATCAGTTGCTGGATGACTTCGACGGCGGCTTCGGCGCTGTAGAACTGCTCGGGACCCATGGCGGCCGCCAGGAGATCAATATAATGTTCGGCGATCGCGTTGACGGCCCACTCCCGGTCCAATCCTGCCTCGAGGAGCGGCTCAATCGTGAGGAAGGGGAGCGCGGGGAGGTACTCGGTGCAGTCGAAGTAGTAGACGTCCTTGAGGGTGTCGTAGCGGGCGTAGTGGGTTTTGGTGTACTGTTCGGGGGCGTCGTCGCCTTTCGCGTCAATATAGACGGTGGCGCCGTCCGTAGCGGCGTGATTGGCGAGCTGCATGCGCTGGCCGACCGCCGTTTTGCCGGCACCGGTCGACCCAAAGATTGCCGTATGGAGCGGCTGCACTGTTGGTGGGAGCGAGAGCATCGCGTCCAGTGTCGTGCGGTCGGCGGTCTTGGGGTGGCCGACGGTCATGCCGGGTTCGTCGAGGTAGCGGTCGAGGATGGTGCGGGGTGGGAGTTCGATGCCCGTGCGATCTTCAGGTGTGGGTTCGAGCGCGCGACTCGCTGCAGGGCTCAACGAAGGCCCGTCGACGACGCAGAACGCCCCCACGGCGGCGGGGTCGGCGACGATCGCCGGGCTCGCATTCTCGACCCACGGCAGGACGTGTTTGCGGCGGTTCGGGTTGGTTTTGGTCGTTCGCGTGCAGATGGCGTCGAGGAGGTCTCGGGCGTCGTCGCTGTCTGGTGGGTACGTGGTGGGCGTGACGCGGTAGTGGTCGCCGCGGATCGATTGGAAGCCCGACGCAATCGCGTCAATGGTCGTGTTAGTGGTCGCCGAATCAGTATCGACTGCCACCGCACGCGCGTTCACGACGAACGACTGGCGCGTGTCGACGGTATGGATGGCTTCGATGCGGCGGGCGTTCGACGGATGCACGGTCGACTCGTCGGGACGACGGCGTGCATTCCGTCCTGTGGGCGTGTCGTCGTCGCGGCGCGCTGTGGCCCGCGTCGTGTCATGGTCGTCGGCGGGCTCGGTGATAGCGTCGGCGGCCGATCCGAAGATCGCCTGGCCGAGTTCATGGCGGCGCAAGTCCCCGTTTAGTTCGAGGTCGACGATGCGATTCTCTTTCGTGGCGGTCCAGTCGGGCTTCGGCGTCAGAAGTACCTGGACGAGTGCGGGGGCGTCGGTCGTGGCGAGGCCATCGAGGAGGTCGGCGAGCGGCCAATTTCCTTCGTGTTCGCCGGCGAACGATTCGAGGGCGGGGAGTGGGGTCTGCCAGTCGTCGGGGCGGTCGCCGACGCCCTGCCACTCGACGCCTGCGACCGCGTAGTCATCGGTGTCGTCGGCGTCGGACTCAAGTGGATCGTCGACGTCGAGTGCGTCGTGGTAGGAGGTGGTGGTTTCGACAAGGTCCACGGACGTCGGGAGCGATTGGCGGAGTGTGCGTTTGACTGGCTGGAGGTCGTCGCTACCGACGTACCAGTCGATGTGGCGGTCGCCCGTGGGACCGGTGTCACCGGTCGCGACGAACAGCCACTCGTAGGTCGGCGTCTCGTTCGTGGTGCGGTGGAGGCGCGTGATCGAGCGCGCGACGTCGGTCGGTTGGAGCGGGTCGGTGCTCGGCTGGACGTGGAGGTACTGGCGGTCGGTTGTGAACTGCTCGGGGGACATGCGTGGCGAGCGCGGGGACTGGTTTGCGAGCTATCGGGCGTGTGGTCATGTGGCACGCTCCTAGTTGTAAGTTGGTGGTTGGTGGAATTTTGGCTGTTGGCGTCTTAACCAACAGAAAGGGGCAGAACCGTCGTTTGTTGGTTAAGCACAGGAGTGTACGCATTCCGATGCAGCCTCGTCGTCAATAACGGCGTCTGGTGTCGTGCGAACCCCATACAACCAAACGCGACTGCGGCCTCCGCCTGCGTATCGATGTGCAAGCCATGTGGATGCGCCGAAACGATTATCAGCTGATGTGCAGAAGAGGCACATAGTATGGACGCAAGCGACGAGCCGCGACGCGTCCACTTCCAGTCCCCGGAGTATCTCGTCGAACGGCTCGACGCGGTCGCCGAGCTCTTCGACACCGATCGGACGGACCTGCTCGTCGAAGCGATCCGCGAGTACCTCGAAGAGACCGCGGACAGCGAGACGTTCCAGGAGTTGGTCGCGACGAAGTACTACGACGACCAGCTCGAGTTCGAGACGGTCAAACAACTGGTCGGCACCGAAACCGCCCAGCGACTCCGCATCCTCAAAGCGGATCTCGACGACGAGCCACTGGAACTTGGCGCGCCCGCCGACGTCGACATCTATGATGACGACGCGACGGAGGTCGACACCGCCGCCGACGAGCGATGACCGGCCCACGACTACGGACGGTCGTCGCCGACACCAGCGCACTCGTCAGTCTGGCCGTCCCGCGTGCTGATAGCGCGTACGACACTGACGCAGCTCCGGACCCGCTGCAGTACCTGCTCACTTCGTGTGACGTCTTCGTCCCACGGGAAGTTGGGACAGAGCTCCAAGAGCTCACGCAGTATCAGGATATCCACGGCGCCGCAGCGACGAACGTCCTCGCGGCCCGCGACTACTACGCCGTCGAGGACCCCTACGACCGTGCCGACACGCCGGACGCACGGCCGACGTTCGGGCTCGACGACGGGGAAACCGACGGAATCGTCCTCGCGAACGCACGCGACGTCGACGGCTTCCTGACCGACGAGTTCGGCGGGACGAACTTCCCGCTGATTCACGCTGTGCTGCAGGGCCCGCGGATCGTCCCGACGCCGCGGCTCATCGTGGATTACGCCCGAAACGGCCATCTGACGGCCGAGGAGGCTCGACGGCTGGTCACGACGATCAGCCCGCAGCGGAGCTGGGAGAATAGTCCCTACGTCACGCAACTACTCCAACGCCTCGCGGAGTGGTAAGCTAACCCACGGCTAAAGCCGTGGGCTTTCAGCGTGGACTCGCGCTCTGGCCACTCGTGGTGGCAGGAGGTTCATACGCTCCGTTCGCGTTCAGCGTCCCGCTGTTCAAGCGCACGCCTACGGGTGCGCCTCCACCGTCCCCGGTTTGGTTACGACGGAGATACCGTAGTCCGATGTTTTTCGCTGCGTTGTAGTCAGCGTGATTCTCGTACCCGCATTTCAGGCACTCGAAGTCCTCACTCTCGCGATTATCCGGGTGCGTGAACCCACACGTTGAGCACCGCCGACTCGTGTTCTCCGGATCAACCTGCTCGACGTCGATGCCGTATTCAGCGGCTTTGTATTCGACGTAGTCGTAGAGGCGGTTGAACGCCCATTTGTGCCCCCACGACCCCCCGGTGCGTTCCCGAATATCGGTCAAGTCCTCGAATGCGATCACCGAACACTCGTTTTCACGAGCTTCTGCGACGAGTTCGTTACTGATGCGGTGGAGTGTGAGTTTGAATCGACCTGTCTCTTTCTGCCCGACAGCCTGGATATTCTCGTGCGCCCACCGTGTGCCGTGTTCCTGGAAGTCACCACGCCGGTTCTCGTATTCGCGCCGCCAGTGGTCGAACTCCTCACCCGTCCAGAACGTACCAGTTGAAGCAACTGCAAGATTGGTCACGCCAAGGTCAACCCCGAGAACCGTTCCGTTCTCGGTGGCTTGGTCCGGCGTATTAGACTCCACGTCCGTTTTGCAGTGGATGTGGAGCATCCAGTTGCCGTTCGTGTAATGCAGTTCTGCCCCCGTGGTTTCGTACTCCTCGGAGAAGAAGTATTCAGCGTGGGGTGTCTCTCGCTCATCGGAAGGAAGCACGTAGTCGGCTTCGATGCGACCGTCAACTGTTGCCAGCGACACGTAGTCGTCGTGGAACGTCGCAGTGCGGTGGTCGTAGACGAGGTGTGGGCTAGTGAAGTGGGGCATCGACGCCTTCTTGCCTTGCTTCCACTTCGCGAGGACGCTCTTGGCGGCGTCAGCGGCCTTGTTTCGCGCCGCTTGGACGTGATTGCTGTGTAACGATGTCTCGCCGCGCACGTCCTCGTAGGTGTCGTCGTGGAGCGTTGTCTTGCTCGTCGTGACGTATTCGCCGCTGAAGGCGTGACACGTCACGTAGTTAGCAGCCCACAGGAACTCGTCGACGGTGTCGCGGAGAAGTGCGGCGCTATGGCTGTCCACGTCAAGTTTCACGGGGACAGTACGCCGCTTCTCCATACTTCATATGTGTGTTTGACAGTTCAAAAGTGTTAGGGAGTCGACCCTGCCATTGTCGGTGGGTTGTTGCACGGAGCGAACGCACTTCCTCCCACCCGTAAACGGGTGGGTTTCCGCGCTGTTACCGCTATGAAATTCGGGCCCTCTTGCACCGCTTTGCAACCGAGGAAGCGGCGGTCGATATTGAGACTGCAGTCATCTACTTCCGCGCGTGCGCTCGGCGCAGCTGATAAATGGATACGCTGAGTACGTGCAGTAGAGAATGGCGTCCAGTACCGAGTCCTCAACGGCGGTCGACGACGAGGTCCGCCAGCTATATGAGCGGTATCAGGCCGCCGAGACCGAGGCTGAACGCCACGAGATCGCCCTCGAAATGGGGGAACTCGACGGGCGCCGCCACGCGGAGATCTACGCAGCCCTCGAAGACGAGTAAGGGAGCGTTCTGCGACTGTTTCGTGTGCGAGTCGGTTGTATCCAGCGCGAGCGGATCCAGCGCTGGCTAACAGCTGGCCCACTGAAGTACGAAGCCTGTCTACAGGCGGAGCAGGCCGAGTGCCTCGGGGCTTGACCCCGAGGGTGAAGGCCGTACGGTCTGCGACGAACCACCGTTGTCGAACGCGATGATCCTTGCCACCGTCCTGCCGTACACACCGCCGCTGCCCTCGTTTAGCACCTCGGACGAACACTTGCAACGCGCAGTCCCGCATCTCGAGGCGAGCGTACAAGCCGAGCAATACGGCATTCGGGCACTCAAGGACCTGATAGCCCGTCAGCGTCGTCAACGGTGAGGGTGGCAGTATAAGCCGTCGAAAGAGCAGCTTCGAAATCTCTTCTGACCGATTCTGGTTCCGGTGTGTCCGTCCCGGCTCGCCCCGCGCGCCGCTGCCACCCGCCGCTTGGCTTACGGCTCCCTGCGGTCGCCGCTCGCCATCGCGGCGCTCACGCCGTTCGCGCCGCGCTTCGCTCGCGACCGACCATTCCGGGCGTGCGGCGCCCTCGCTGCTCGCGGGTCGCGTTGCTCCCCGCTCGCTAGGCCGTGGCCTCCCTGCGGTCGGCCACGCACCGCTCAGTCGCCGTTCCGGGCTAAAGTGAATGTGCCCTCGACGCCAGCGCTTCACCCGTTCGGGTCCTCCGGACCTCGGCGAAGCCGACCGCGACGGACGTAGTTGCGTCGCGGCGAACGGGGAATGCGCTGGCCGCTCGCTCCGGGCGGGTCGGCGCGCGCGGCTGGTTGAGTCCCTCCGTTCGGACGCGCTCTCGCTCGCGCCCAGGAGGGCGCTCGCGAAGGCGCGAGCGAGAGCGCACAGACGGCTCTGTCGGTCGTAGTCGTCGAGGAAACCGCGGTTGGGGCCGCGGTGTCGGGCGCTGTGGTGAGCGCCTTCAGGAGCTTGGAACTCCAATGTCGAGTACCAACGCGAGCGAAAAGACGGTTTCGGACGTACAGCATACGACCGAGGAACGCGATCCCGAACTGACGGTCGAACACGACCCGTCGGGGCGGTCGGCCTGTCCGGAATGTGAGGGCCAGGTGATCACCGAAGACGAGCAGTCGTTCTGCACGGACTGCGGGCTGATCGTCGCCGACGAGTGGGTGGACCGGAGCCCGACGCTGAACGACCTGGGCCTGGTCGGGGGCGCTGACCAGAGCATCGAGACGGTAGACCCGCTGCGGACGGACAAGGGCCTGCACACGAAGATCGGAAGGAACACTGACGGGCACGGCAATCCCCTGAGCAACGAGCAGTGGGAGAAGGTCCAGCGGTTGCGGAAGTGGCACAAGCGGATGCAGTTCGGGGAGAGTCGCAAGCGGACGAAGCGGCTCAACGAGGGGCTGCGTGACGTCGAGATGATCGGCGGGAACCTGGGGCTGCCGGACCACGTCATCAAGCAGGCGGCGCAACATCTCCGGAGCGCTTCGGAAGCGTGGCTGCCGGGCGGGCGGATGGCCTGGGAGGCACTCGCTGGCGGCGCCGTCCTGTTGGCCGCGCGGGCCTCATCGGTCGACCGGGACGAAATCGACGTCGCGGTCGCGACGCACACCAAGGCGCCCCACGAGCGGGTGTGCGCTGCGGCGCGGAAGATTCGGTGTGAATGCGGGTTCGATGCACCACTCATCAGGCCCAACGCCGTGATGGCGGTCGTCGATGCGCTCGCTGACGACGCCATCCCCGGGGCGCGAGCCGTGCGGACGTGGCGGCTGGCTCAACACCTGATGCAACTCGGTGACCAGGTGCCGGTCGGGCCGGGGACGCCACGGTGCACCGTCGCGGCGTCGGCGCTGTACGCGGCGGATCGGCTGCTGTCGCGCAAGCACCTCACCCAGGAGCAGGTCGCCGCGGCGGCGAGCACGATCGTGGCGACGTCCCGAAACCGGATCGCGCGGTACAGTCGGGAGCTCGTCGACGCCTACGAAGCCGAACACGGCACCGACGACCCGAGTATCGGCCTCGAGGAGGAACGGGACACCCTGCGCTGAGCGGGGCACGCCCCCGTTTTTTAGTTGCGACCACCGCCCGTGGACGCCCCACCGCCCCACCCACCGCTCCGTGCTCGCTCCCTGGGGTCGCTGCGCGCGCAGCCACAACCTCACTAACACCAGAATGGAGTCTCATCAACAGGGGTGGAGACGGTGTGTGGTTTGTTGCATCCAAGAGGGGCGGAGTGAGAAACAAATGAAGGCTGTTCCATCATATACCGTCGATAGAGAGACCGCAGCGACGCTCCGAGAATGGCTGTTCGAGAAAGCCGTCGAAAAACACGGAGAGTCCGACATCTCCGAACCGCTCGCCGAACTGGCGGCCGCCATCGATGGCGTGCTCTACGAGCAGGCAGAGGCCGTCGAACTCGGTGTATGGGCACAGACGGATCCTCCGGGTTACCGAGACACATCACACGTCGGCGGGAGCTCAGTCGATGAGCTCCGATCAGATGACGCACGCGACTCAGCCGAGCCTGCTGCTCTCGATGTGGGCATCAGCAAGCCAGATCGCACCTACGACACGCTTCCCGATTCGGCCTGGCAGCTCGATCACGACCAGTTCTCGACGAACCGGGAACAAGCCCCGACACCAACGTCTCACGGGAAGACGACAGCGGCATCGAATTCCCGCGCACGACGGCAACAACACGGCCCGTCAATCCGGTATCGCATCGCGTACGCGTGTGCCGTGTGCGGTGGCGTTCGTACGGTAGAAATCTCGCTTCGCGTCTGTGCGTTCGTCGACGAGTGTCCCAGCTGCGGAGCAGTCGCTCGCTTTACAGCGGTAACGAGGCGAAAGCCCACCCCTTCAGGGGTGGGATGAAGCCGACAACTGAGAATCTCTCCACGCTCGTAGCCACGGCTGGGGTTGGATGCTTGCGTAATATCTTTAGATGTGGCGTTTCTATATACTGGTGATGCCTCGTGGGTTCGACAGGGAACGTACCACCGTCCACAAACTCCAGTACCACTTCATCTGGTGTCCGAAGTACCGCAAATCGGTACTTGAGAGCGAGGTACGCGACCGTCTCGAAGCACTCATCGAGGAGAAAGCCGACGAACTCGGCTTAGAGATACTGGAGTTGACGATTCGCCCCGACCACGTACACCTGTTCATCACGGGCGACCCGACGCTCGCTCCGAACAAGATCATGCAACAGGTCAAGGGCTACTCCTCGCGCCACCTCCGCGACGAGTTCGATTTTGGCCTCCCTTCGCTGTGGACACGCTCGTACTTCGTCTCCAGTGCGGGCGACGTATCCAGCGAAGTCATCGAGGAGTACATCGACGCCCAAGCCGGTGAGTAGTCATGCAACGGAACGTCTCGACCACGGTGCGGGTAAAACTCCACTCGCTGACCAACAGGAAGGCTGACCTGCTCGCCCGTGAGTACGAGGCGTTCCAGACCGAGGTACACGGCGGAAACTCCAACCTCTACTCCGCGACCGACCAGCAGGCGTCGAAAGTCCAGCGACAGAAAGACCCGAACCCCGACACCGAACAACCCGTCGTCCTCCGCAACGACGTGTTCGACGTGGCCCACGACGAGGACACCGTTCTCTCGTCGTGGTGGGTCAAAGTCCCGGTCTACGACCCCGAACAGGGACGGGGTAACTCCATCTGGTGTCCCGCCAACGTCCCACAGAAAGACGAACAACTCGTCCGTGAGGACGATATTCGGGACAGCGAACTGGTGCGTCGTGACGGTGAGTGGTACGTGCATCTCGTCGTGAAGCGGTCTGTGACCGTCCAAGACGAGTACGACGACGTACTGGCTATCGACATGGGCGCACGCTGGGTCGCTACAACGGCGTTCCTCTCCGACCGAAAGACTACCTTCTACGGTGAGGAGGTTCGCCGTATCCGTGAACACTACAAGCAGTTGCGGAAGTCCATCGGGAAAGCCAAACCTCGACACGGACAGCAGGTTGTCGAGCGTATCGGGGACGCCGAAGCGCGGAAGGTCGACGATCGCCTCCACAAGATTGCTCGGCAAATCGTGGAGGACGCCGAAGAACGGAATGCGGTCATCGTTGTGGGCGACCTCGGTGGGATTCGCAAGGACAACGACAAGGGCCGGTACGTCAACGACAAGACGCACAAGATGCCGTTCGCCCGCCTGCTCAACTACATCGAGTACAAAGCCCACGACGCGGGCATCGACGTGCAGTTGGTTGACGAATACGACACCTCACAGATGTGCAACCGCTGTGCCTGCGAGGGCGTCCGAGCAACGCAGGGACGCTTCGAGTGCCCCGAGTGTGGGCTGGACGACAACGCCGACAAGAACGGTGCGCTCAACATCGGCAAACGAGCCTTGGGCAAGTTCTCGAAACCGCTGTCCGAGGCGGGGGCCGAACTGGCACAGCCCGAAACGCAGGTCATCGTCGACCGTGACGACGAACCTGCGAACCTCTCCGTATCCGTGGGTTCAACCCCCAGTGGGGGAACCCCACGGCTTTAGCCGTGGGAGGATGTCAGTGCAAACGGGATTCCCACGCCGCTCCGGCTGCACTGAGCACAGCGTGTCAAGTACAAATCGCGCGGGTGGACCAGCTTTCGGTCGGTCGCCTCAGCTCGTCGGCCAGTATCCTCGAGCAGTACTGTGGGCCGGACACCAGTGGGTCGGCGTTCTACCTCGCTACGTGGGAGTCGGACGATCCCGATATCGTTCGCGACCGTCTCGACCGGATCAGTTCCACACCAGCAGAGCACATCGGCGTGCTCGTAGCCGGCAGTTGCATCTTTAACCAACGCTCGGTGCTAAGCCCCCAATTTCGTTGGTTAAGCCTGCTCGTCTCCGTCGTCTGTGACAGTCGCAAGGCTAAAGCAAGTTCGACTTTATGCTCTATGTACGAAACGCAGGTATGAGTGCAATAGAACAATCGGAAAATATACGCCAAGGCCTCTCGACTCGGGAAAGTCGGCTCCTTTCGCGACTGGCTGGCGCGGGGCACCAGATTATCTCCGTCGACGACATCAAGACGACGCTGGAGGTCCCCTCGAACACCGCTCGCGAGATCGCCGCTCGGCTCACCAAAAAGGGCTGGCTCGACCGGCTCTTCCCGGGCACGTATCTCATCATTCCACTTGCTGCCGGCGAGGCGGCCGTGTACACAACCCACGAGTACCTCATCGCCGCCCACGTCGCCGAGCCGATGTACATCGGCTACTACAGCGCCCTCAGCCACCACGGACTGACCGAACAGGTCCCCCGGACGGTGTACGTCGTCACGCCGACCCGAGCGCAAAGTCGCGAGATCCACGGCGTCCCGTACCGCGTCACGACAGTCACCGAGCGAAAATTCTTCGGCTTTGAGCCGACATCGATCGAGGGTACGACTCTGCAGGTCAGCGACCCGGAGAAGACGCTGGTCGACTGTGCGGACCACCCCGAATTCTGCGGTGGCCTTCGAGAGCTCGCAACCGCGATGCGCACCGCCGACGAACGGGGTTGCGACTGGGACACGGTCGGCGAGTACCTCGAGCGTCTCGACAACGGCGCTGCGACCAAGCGAATCGTCTACCTCGCCGACCAACTCGGCATCGACCTCCCCGCTCGTGAAGAACTCGTCGCGTCGTTCACGAGTGGGTACTCGTTGCTGGACCCGACGCGGCCCGACACCGGATCGACCGACAGTACGTATCGCCTCCGAATCAACGTCGAGCCAGCCACGCTGGAGCCAACGGAGTCCTGATGCGATGATCAGCCAGGACCGGCTCCGAATTCTCGCTCGCGAACTGGGCGTTCGGCAAGGGTACGCCGAAAAGAACTACGTTAATTCGTGGCTCCTCTGGGGCATCTTCACGAGCGACTACGGCGACAACCTCCTGTTGAAAATTAGGTAGTAAGGCGGATTCCTCGCCCCACCGTGGGCGGGGAGGAAGCCGACGCCCGCTGCCACAAACCCACCAACTACTAAGTACCTTTATCATCTATTGAAAATCGTGGCGGACGACTACCTGAGACGCACCGCAATCACCCGCCCCATCCTTACCGACGAGCAACAACAACTCCTCGATACCACTATCAACGAGTGGAAAACTGCCTGCAACATCAGCAGCCAGACCGGATGGGAACACGGTGAAACGCGGAAAACCTACCTCCAAGACCTCGCCTATGATAGAGTGTTGGAGGAGACGCGTCTCGGGAGCCAGCACGCAATCCTCGCCACCCACCAAGCCGCAGCCGCACTCTCCGGCGTCGAAGAAATCAAAGAACTGGACGAGGAGTATAAGACCTCACGTCCGGAGTTCACCGCCGAGACAGTGAAATACGACACGCGGACGATGACACTATTCGACGACGGAACAGTTTCACTCTCAACGGTTGACGACCGCATTCGGTGTGATCTCGCGTTGCCGGACGACGAAGATGGCTACCAACACCAGTATCTCAACGGTGAGGGCTGGGAACTGACCGAATCCACGCTTTCTCGGCGTGATGGCGACTACTACCTGCACCTCGGCTTTCGCAAACCGAAGCCCGAGAAACAGGTTGAACAACAGAGCGACGACGAGGACAGGACAGTTCTCGGCGTCGACCTCGGCATCGTCAACATCGCCACCACCTCGACGGCCTACTTCGCATCCGGCAGAGAACTCATCCATCGACACCGGGAGTTCGAGCGGATACGTGGCAACCTTCAGCAGATTGGGACACAATCCGCACACCGGACGATTCAGCAGATGAGCGGCAGGGAATCACGGTACGTTCGAGACATCCTCCACCGCGTGGCCAACGACATCATCGAGGAAGCACTGGAGCATAACTGCGAGTACATCGCGGTTGAGAACCTGAGACACATCAGGGAACGTGCGCCGCCGGTGAAAGAGTTCCACCAGTGGGCGCACCGCCAGCTCGTTGACCTCGTGGAGTACAAGGCTGACACGGAAGGCATCAGTGTTGAGTACGTTGATCCGGAGAACACGAGTCGGCGGTGTCCCGAATGCGGCCACACAAGCGAAGGCAATCGTGTTACGCAGGCGGAGTTCGAGTGCGAGAAGTGTGGTGCAACGGCGAACGCAGACTATGTTGGAGCGAAAAACGTTGGATGGCGGTATGTCCGTCGCGGCCTACAGTCGTCACGACGGACGGGCGACAGTCAACTCGCCCTCAAGTCAGGAACAGTGACGCCGAACCGGGGATTCGTCCCGTCCGACTAACCACGGTCGGTAGAGGCAGAGTTCACTGACAAGCCCCGAGCCACCGTGGGCAGGGCAGTTGACAGGCGGAACGGCGCTATCGAAACTGTATTTCCCGCAGTCGTGGCGATTCTCGGAGGATCTCGATTTCGGCGTCGAAGGGGAGTATCAGGGATCCAAACGAGAGCTCCGAACGGTCCTCGATACGATTGCCGACCGCTCTGGTATCGAATTCGAGATTCGAGAGCACCACGAATCCCAGCAGGACCACTACCCGACACACTACGTCGACATCAGCATTCAGTACCAGGCCGTCCTCAACCACCCCAATACGACCAGCATCGACGTGATGGTCGACGAGCACGTCGCCTTCGACCCCGTTCAGCATACCCACGCGTACGAAGACGTGCCCGAGGTCGACCTCCAGGCGTACAGTGTCGAGGAAATCTTCGCCGAAAAGCTCCGGGCGATCCACCAGCGCGGGGCTGCTCGTGATTACTACGACCTCTATCAGCTGCTCGAAACCGATTCGGTCACGATCAACTTTGCCGACGTGGGCCCCGCCTTCGAGGCAAAGTGCAACCACGATGGACTCACCGTTGATCTGACGGACGGACTCCCGGACGAGCAGCAAGAAACGATCCGACACCAGTGGGAGACCACGCTGCCGGACCTGACAGGTGAGCCGCCAGCGTTCGAGCTGGTCTGGGAACAGTTGGACACGGTGATCTCCCAACAGGGATCGCCGTAGGCAACGGCCAATGTCGGTGTGGATGGCCGATGAGTGCGCATCTAGCGCCCTGACTACTGGATTCACCCAGCTCGGTCTGGTTCATACTTCGCTTGCAGATACCGACTCGTCACTTGTGCGCCCGCGGTAGTCCGTACAGGCTCGTGGCGTACTGGACGCGCGTTTCAAGGACCGCCAGACTGAGTAGCTGGAAGACGTACAGTGACGGTGTTCGAAGCCCTGGAACGTGGTGACGTCGTCTGGGCGAGCGACCGGCTCGCGGAGAACGGGCCCCCGATGCTCCTTCGTGGCACTCTCACCGTCTGAATCGCGGGACCCAACTCAGGCGTGCTGCAGCCGATCGGCGATGAGTTCGAGGGTTTCCCAGAGCACACCAACCGGCGCTGTCGCCGCCAGCGAGACGTCGTCGTAGTCGTACTCGTCGGTCGGTGAGGCACGTTCTTGATAGTGGAGGTGGCCGTCGACGTGTGGGTTCGGTTCGAGATGGACGCCACAGTCGAACCCCGACGACTCGCTATAGTGGATTTTGAAGTTGGACGTGAGTGATGTGCGACGGCGGTCGTCGAGGCTCGTCGCCGGTGGCAGGTGTGGATTGGGCTGCCACGTCACTCGTAGTGACGCCGAGTCACTATTGCGCTCGAACTGTGCCGGGTCGACGTCCGCTGCAAGTGCAGCATACTGTCCGTCCGGGCTCCCGCGCGCGGAGATGATGGCTGGATGGCGTTCGAGTTGCTTGCGCAGCGATCGGAGAATCCGGTGGCGTTTCGCAACGTCTTCTTGGGTTGACTCCCGGCCGCCATCCGGTCGCTGTGGCTGGCGGCCGAGCCCATTATCGACGGCAGCCTGCTCACGACCGTCATCAGTTTCGTCCGCAGCAGTCATACCGAGGCGGGCGGCCGGGCAGTGTACGTCTCGTAGTGGTCGATGGCGTCCCGAAGTAGCGAGAGTTGGTACTGCGCGGACTCCCAATCTGCGGCGGTCCGCAGCCGCTGTTGGGCGTCCTCGACCGAGATGTCGTCCGTGACGGATGCACGGAGCGAGCGCGGTGACTCGACATCGTATTCCGCTTTCCAGGTCTCGATATCTGCTTGGATGGCTGTTGCCTGTTGGGTGAGGTCGGTTTCGGAGTTCTCTGCGACGAGTTCCTGGATCGCGGTCAGGCGCGTGTAGACGGGGTCCGGATAGTACGTCTTGCCCCGGGCTGATTCGTCGGTGACGAGCACGCCGAGGTCGACGAGCCGCTCGAGATGATTCCGCGTGGTCGGCTCGGAGACGTGTGCTTCATCGGCGATCCAGCCCGCTGTCCGCGGCTCCTCGAGCGACGACGCGACCGACCGTACTCGGTCGAATCCCGTCGTTGCCTCCTTCCACCGCGAGACGTATGCTGGTTCGCTATCCTCACGTGAGTCGGCCATACCCGACACCACGCCACGCAAGAATATAATATTTTCTACAGCCAAAATAATATACTTTGAGTTTCCGCTGGCAGCGTTCGACGGCCGAGCCGATCTGTCTTCTCAATCCGGGCGGGCAGCACTCTCGTGGCTACTTGGAGTGTGGACGGCCCGCCCCGCTCGCCGCTGTCGCCCTCCGCTTGCTCACGGCTCCCTTCGGTCGCCGTTCGCGTCGCGGCGCTCCTTGCGGTCGCGCCGCGCTTCGCTCGCGACCGACCATTCCGGGCTGGCGCAGTCTCGTTCCTTCGTCACTCGACTGCGTTCCGGGCTAAAGTGCATGTGCCCTCGACGCCAGCACCAAGCGCGCTTTCGGTTGCGTCGCCCTCGCTCCCGGTGGTCGCTCGGTCGACGGACGCGAAACCGGCTTGTGCGCTGGCCGCTCGCTCCGGGCGGGTCAGCGCGCGCGGCTGGTTGGGTCCCTCCGTGTGGACGCGCTCTCGCTCGCGCCCCAGGGGGCGCTCGCGAAGGCGCGAGCGAGAGCGCGCAGACGAGTCTATCGGTCGTTGTCGTCGGAAAACCGCGAGTGAGGTCGCGGTAGTGGCGCGTGAGCGCCTTCGGAACCTGGTGAAGTTCCGATGTCTAGTACCAACGGTTCCAGTAATGTAGTTTCGGTCGATGCACAGGCATTCGAGCACCCCGACGAGCAGACGGACGCTGAAGACGGTCTAGCGGTCGTCGACGAGACGCCGACCTTCGAGGCGGCGGTCGAGCAGGAAACACAGGCGAAGGTGGATGCGAACCACCCGGATGGCATCAAGGAGACGAGCGGCGAGCGGATTCACGGCGTCACCCTCGAACAGGAGGAACGCATCCTGGGCCGGGAAGCCGAGCTCGAACACATCAGTGCCCGTGCTGACTTGGGTCGGCAGGAGGGCCGGGAAGCGCGGACGCGTGACGTGGTCACCAAGCAGTGTGGTCGTGATGAGCCGGCACGGATGGACCCACGCGAGCAGCTTTCACGGGAGGAACTTGCGGCTGTGAATAGGGAGGCGATACGCATTCAGGACGAGGTGGATTGCGGCTGGACGAGTGCGGCGATCGCACGGCAGTTAGCCGAGAAGGTTCGTGCCGGCCAGGACGTGACGTCGGCGGTGTTGGAACTGGTCGAGGAGTTGCAGGCGGTGCCGGGTGCGGTCGTGCCGATCGCGGAGGTGCCGGACGTCCCGGTCGAGGAGGTGACAGTTCAAGGAACTGTGCAGACCCTTTGGAAACCGAGCAGTAGCGCGATTCAGCAAGTCGGGCTGCTGGCGGATGACAGCGGGAAAATCAAGTTCACCTGCTGGGAGAAATCCGGGCAGACGATGGTGCGTGAAGGACAGACAGTCCGGTTCCGGGCAGCAGCGAAGAACTGGTACGAAGGCCGGTGCTCGATCGCGCTGACCGGGTGGTCGGATATCCACTTCCCGAAGCGTGGCCGCTGGTGGGAAGCATAGCCACCTGACGCACTCTTCTTTTCTCACGCACCGGACCGACCCAGACCCCGCCACCCCGCCCTCCGCTCCGTGCTCGCTCCGCTGCGCGCGCAGCCACAACCTCAATAACAGACCAACCAGCGAATGACGTTACTGAGAGGCGCCCCCCTCCTGAATTTCGAGGAGGGCTTCATCTAGCGAGAACTCTCCGGGTAAGTTCGCCTCTTCCCGATGCCAGTCACTGGGCATTTCCTCGGGAGGATTAAAATTCACACGTTGCGTTTTTCCCATTTCGTGAGCAGGCACGTATATCGCCGTACCTTCTTCGTGGATGGCACCAGCGAATATGTCGACGGTCCCATCGGGGTACCGTTCTGGATCAATTTCCAGTTCGTACCGATAGTTATCATACTCGCTCGCGGTCTTTACCTGAACTCGTAACAGTCCCCACTCAACGTCGATTATCAGGTCGTATTTTTGCTCGTGACCATGGGGATAAGCTACACCATGCCCGTTTCGAAGGATATCTGCGGCGACTAAGGCTTCGGACGCATCACCCCGCCAACCCCGTTCCATATCCATACTAACCCTCTGGTGGGACTACTACAACAAAGTACGCTGATTTGTCCCGGTTTCGATGAAGTGGCTGCGCCATTCGTTGTAAAGGACTACAACACCGTAATTCAACCCGCTAAATCGAAGTTGATGCGACAGTCCTGCACAGAGTCTTTCGTCCGCTCAATAGGTGAGGGGATCGCTGTACTGGCGAGTTTCCTGTATACGGTGAGAACGATGGCAACTAGAGATATCTACGAGAGCGGATTCGACGAAGACGTCCGAACGGAATCGAGTGCGAACCAGTGTCCCGAGTGCGACGGCCGAGTCACCACGAACGCGGTCGAAACGGTCTGCGAGGACTGTGGGCTGGTCATCGATGAACAGCGTATCGATCATGGGCCGGAGTGGCGGGCGTACGACGGCGAGGAGCGCGAGCGAACGGGCGCCCCACTCACTGCGGCTCGCCACGATCGAGGCCTGTCGACGGAGATCGGTCGCGGTACCGACGCTCAGGATTCCTCGACCTGAAGCCGTGGGAGGAAGTCAGCACGAAAGTACCAGGTTCCAGAGACTACTCTGTGGGGTCAATCTCGCCGTCTTTAGCAAGTTCGTTTGCGCGCTTGATCTGGGAGTTAATGAGTTTGTTCTGCTGGCGTGACCACTCTTCATCGTCGTGCTCGCGGATGTAGGCGGCCCATTGCTTGATGAACGACTGCCGATCTTCGATATTCTGCTCAATATCGTCCTCAAGCTCGCTTGAGCTGATCATAGTAATCCTCGACCCCGAGGTCTGTAACGTATTCTTCGAGCTGCTCCCTATTAAGGGATTCCTCGAACGTCTCGTAGAGGTGGAGTGCATCTTCGAAATCCTTCCCCGATGTACTGCCGGCATGTTGGGCGAGACGGAGCTTGTACGCAATTTGGAGTTCGAGCGGGCTGATGTTCAGTTGGGCAGCACCGAGTTCTGCGGCGATCGCCTTGTCGAGCGCTTCACGTTCGACCTCATTTTTCGCAAACCACATTTCGAAGTTGGGAATCATTTCCCCTTCCTCGGCTACGCGGATGCGGTCACCACTACTTAGCATCGTGTACATCTCGTCGAGCGGCATCGCCATTCCCCAATACCCTCGCTCTTTGAGCGTCTCCACCAGCTCTTTGGTCGTCTGTTGGTCCAATGGTTCCAGAACGATATCAATATCTTCCGTCGCACGAGAGCGGCCAGTGAGGATTGCGACATACCCACTCACGATGACATACTCGATATTACAGTCTTCGAGAACGCCAACAAACTCGACGACCTCCTCATCGAGTTCAGACAACTCGCGGGAGACTTGAAGCCGATCTTCGGTGAGTTTCATATAAGAGTACTCGAGACGCGCATCCATTAGTTATACGCTGCACAGGGGCAATCCCACGGCGTTCAGGCCGTGGATACGCGCCGTCACTCCGGGCAACAACCCACTGTTGTGGTGCAGCCTAAGATTCCACATTCGGAGGTTTCACTGGCAGGCCGCGATCGCAGGACTCGGCGGGATCACGGGTCACGAACGCGTACAAGACGCTGAACGAAGAGCTGGGCCTCCCCACTGAGCCCGTCTCCCCCAGCATGTTCGTGCCGCGCCTCGCCTCGGACCTCGAGTGTGCGGACGAGATCCGACAGCGTGCCCGAGCGCTCGCGGAGCAGGCCGAGGAGCGAGGCGTCATGACGGGCGTCCATCCGGACGGGTTCGCCGCGGCCTGCCTCTACAAGGCCGGTCGCGAAGAGGGGCGATGGCTGACGCAATCCGAGGCCGCGGACGTGGCGAACGCCTCGAAGGCGACTGTTCGGGCACACCGGGATACGTTGGAGGAACAGGTCGCCTGACAACACCTATCGACAAGTTCTACTGTTAGATAGTTTTCTCGGGAAACTATTTGTTTCTCGACTGCGTAGCACTCAGTATGACCGAGACGTGGGACGACGTCAACGAGCAGGTCAAAGCGGACTGGAAGGACGACACCACGCCGTTCGAGCGAGTGTACGAAATCGTCGAACAAACCCACGATGGGCAGTCGGCGGCCGAGATCGCCGACCGGGCCCTCGTGAGCGAGCCGACGGCACGTCGCCACTGTAAGACGCTGGTGAACACAGGGTTCGCCGAGACGGAACAGGACGGCCAAACGACGCTGTACAAGCGCAACAGCGACCGGGTGTTGATGTCCCGGATCCGTGAGCTGCGTGAGGAAGTCGATCGCCCGGAGTTACTCGACAGTATTCAAGACATGAAGGCCGAAATCCGGCGCTACGAGGACCGCTACGACGTGGTGTCGCCGGAAGAACTCGCCCAGCAACTCGACGCCAACGAGACGGACGGCTGGGACGACCTGACGGCGTGGCGGACGACGCGGCAGAATCTCGCCGTCGCACAAGCCGCCCTCGCCTACGACGAGGCCAGCCACCAGCTCGCCGTATGAGTGGTGACGACCGTGCCGGCGAGTTCGGCCCGATCTATCTCCCGGCGCTGCAGCGGATCCGTGATCTCTGGCTCGAGCTTGAGCCGCTCGTCGACGAAACAGGGTACGACGACGTCGTCGCACCCACGGAACTACAGATTAGTCTCAGCGACGGGCTCGCCGATGCCCAGAGCGCTCGGCTCGATATTCAGTGGAGCGAGCTCGGGATGTACTCGTTTCACTACGTCGATAGCGACGACGTCAACTGGCGCTTCGACCGTCACCCGAACACGCACTCTCCCGAGATTCATTTCCATTCGCCGCCCGAGGCCACGACTATGGAGGCCGAGCCGTCCTGTATCGACGTAACCGATGTGTCACTCGTGACTCGTGCCGTTCACGCGATGTGGCGGGCAGCGTACGAGAAGCGGGATCTGGATCGACTGAATAGCGCATCGAATCCTCCGTAAGGATGCCCACTGAAAGTGATCCTCCCGAGAGTCTGGATGAGATGTCCCCCGAGGAGGCACGGCAGTATCTCATTTGGTTCCTTGGCCGCCAGGACCTCGACGAGCACGAGGAGATCTACGACGAACTCGCCACCGAATAGATCCGTAGAATCGTCGTCCACGTACAGCAGTCCAGTTTTTCAGCTCTGTAGAAATATTCATCAGTTGCTGGTTTTCTACTTCATTCGCTAAGTATAGGGGAACAGTATAATCGGCTAGTGAAAATTCGTTGTGTCACAGGGGACAAAGATTATTCTACAAGAAAGGGTTCTGAGACATATGGACTTGAGTTGGGGCCTCCTCCTTGTTGTCACCGTCCTCGTCATGGGGTATGGTCTTTACACTGTGTACAATCTCTCAAATCTCCTCGGAGAACACCTCCGTTCCTGAAAACCAAATTCAGGCGTTCTCGCTTCCGTCTACTCGGTACATTCAGAGGAACTACTGGAACGCTAACGGTAGCAGAATCATTATTTATCAGATGAACGTAGCCTTCGTATGGGCCTGAGCGTCTCCGAGTACACTTCCTCACTCCTGACTCGGCCACGGATTCAGTCAGTTTGTGCAATCGTCGTTGTCGTTGGGTCACTTCTTCCGTGGACGAGGATTCCAGCAGGAGTCTTCAATTTCATGTATTTCCCGGGGTTGGAGTCTGGGCTTGCGGTGTATGGCCAGTATACGCTCATCGCTGGCGTCGGAGCGTTCGCACTAGGCGGGCAATCGGCGGGCACTCGGGGTATTCGTATCGCTTCAATAGGGGTTGCAGGACTCGTTGTTGTGCTCAGCGTCGCTTGGATCGTCCGAATGATGAACGTTTCCGGCTTTAGCCCCGCGATAGGCACATTCTTGACCCTTCTTGGTGGAATTAGCCTCCTCACAGTAGCGTTTACCCTCGATAAGTAAACATCCCTACTGAGCGGCTGATTCACCAGGGAAGATAGCAAATCAATATGATTTCAACAAGGCCAGTTTTCCTTGGAGCGGGCTGGCCCGCTACGTTCGTTTCTCACGGACGCCTTCACGGCCACGAGTCATATCCTCACAGTTCGGACACACCTGAGGTTCGTCGACCGAATCCGGCGTGAATACACGAACGTAGACCTCCGTGACATGACTCCCGCAGTTCTGGCATTCCGCCATACCAGTAGCAGCCAGACCATCGACCATAGGCTTTCTGACAGCGACGACCGAACTGCTACCACGTCGTCTGAAACAAATGCGTTTACCCAGACGACAGTCTTTGCGACTGACATCCAGTCGTTCTCGACGCATCCGTCGACATGGAAGACTGGCACTCCACCTGCCGTATTTTAAATGCGGTGTCCGACATGTAGTTACCATATGAGCGTACCCACGGAGACGATTCACATCGAGAACGTCGTTGCGTCCAGTGATATCGGCCAAGAGCTCTCCCTCGACCAGCTTGCCACTGATCTCGACGGTGCCGAGTACAACCCTGAAGACTTCCCTGGGGTCGTCTACCGCCTTCAGGAGCCGAAGTCAGCCACGCTAATCTTCCGCTCGGGGAAAGTCGTCTGCACCGGCGCGAAAAGCGTCGACGACGTCCACGACGCCCTCGACATCGTCTTCGATGACCTCCGCGAGTTAGGCATCGACGTCGACAGTAAGCCATCGATCGAGGTGCAAAACATCGTTTCGAGTGCCAGCCTCGAGCAGTCGCTGAACTTGAACGCGATCGCAATCGGGCTCGGCCTAGAGCAAATCGAGTACGAGCCCGAACAGTTCCCTGGGCTCGTCTATCGGCTCGATGACCCCGACGTCGTCGTCCTTCTCTTTGGCAGTGGGAAGCTCGTCATTACTGGTGGGACAGAAACGGACGAGGCCCAACAGGCGCTCACGCACGTGCAGGACCGGCTTTCCGAACTCGGACTGCTCGATTAACCCGGCCACGTTGGGATTGGAGAGACCCGCTTTCCAGCGAATCGCCGCTACCGCCGACGAGAACTGCTGTCGTCCCTCATGTGGTCGCGGGCGGCTTCGACATCCGAGTAGAGCGCCAACGCGTGCTTGATGAGTCGACGATCATCCAGATTCTCCTCCCACCGCGTAATCACGTCACGGCGGTCCCGGACCTCGGCACTTGCGAGGTCGCCGTCGGCGAGCGACTGTTCGAGATCCTCCCACGTCTCGACGTCGTAGGTCGCCTGCCACTCCTCGATCTCCTCGGTGATCGCGGCCAATTCGTTGCGCAGCTCCTCGCGCGTGTTCTCCTCGATGAGCGTCCGGATCTCCTCGAAGAGCAGTCGGGTGTAGTCCGGCTGGTAGCGCGTGGTTTCGCCGGCCTCGACGCGGCGCAGCTGGCCCTGGTCGACGAGATCCTGGAGTTCCTTGTTGCTCGTACTCCAAGCCGCATCAGCTTGCTCGCTGATCCAGTTGACTGACCGTGGTTCGCGAAGCGTCTCGGCGACCGCCCGAATGCGGTCGCGGGCACTCATCGACTCAGTCCACGACTGGACGCTATTCCGTGGGGATTCAGGCATGCTTGGCACCCTAGTCCTGACTGCGATACGGGAGTGTTGTCACGTCGAACGCATCGTAGTGGCGGTCGTACGTAAGGATGTGATCGACCCCTAAGGCGTCCATATGGGCTGCAACAGTGAAATCGGTGAGTGACGCATCCAGATCCGTCCACTCAACGAACGTTGCTTTGGCGTCATCGAAAACGTCCTTGGAGACGGATTCGAACTGATAGAGCGTGCTCTCATCGAGCGTCGTCAGGAACGAGGCTGCGTTCCGCATCGACGCCTGTTTTTTCAGCCGCGTGGCGGCCTCGTCGACGATGTGATCGTTGACGATGAGGCGACGATAGGGGAGGTCACCGTCGCGGACAAAGGTCATGAACGCCCGCGAGACTGCGTGCATCTGATCTTGTGGGTTGAACAATGCGTACAGGAACTTCGGCCCGACGACGACCTGGTGACGGACGTGCCCCGGGCGAAAATGCTCGGCTGTGACCGTGCCGATCGGGGTTTCGACTGGTTCAGCCATCCGAATTCAGGATTGTGCCGACGGGTCGTCGGCGAGCGTGAACGATTCGTCGCTCCCATGCCACTCGTCGACGAGATCCTCTTCTTCGCGGGCGTCCGTCGCCGCCGACGCTGGGAGCGATTCGTCCTCGAGGTCGTCGAGGACTGTGAACGCCGGGTCGTTCGGGTCAGCCTGCTGCTGGCGTTCGATCCACTCGAGAAGCGCCTCGTGGCCGGCTTCCTTGAGCGAGAGGCCGTGCTCTCGCGCGAACTCCCGGAAGCGTTCGTATTCGTCCTCGTTCAGTTCTGTTTGCACGTGCTTGGTGTCGTTGCTGCTCATAGGGACCCCAGTTGCTACTCCCATCTACTTGCTCATGAAGTATAAGATGTTCGCATAAGATAGTTCATGGCTCATACTCAAACGGGAGACAGGGCGGACTACTGGCCCTGACGTTGAAATACGAATCCGGGACAAACCACACCAACCGATGCGTGATCGCTATCTGGATTTCGAGGAACTGCGGCCGACCGGTGAGGCGTCCCACATTCCGGACACGAGGCTGGACGACGGGTGTGAAAGTGACCCTCGGCGGCAACGCGTCGCGACGAGCGCTGGTGACTACCCTGATGCGCCGACGGCCGCCGATGGCGAGTGCCGGTCCTGTGGGGCGTCAGTCCCAGCCGGCCAGACGAAATGCCGGTTCTGTCTCAGCAACCATCTCGGGAGTGACGCCACTAGCACGAACGAGACAGCGTCGACGACGTGCCTCGGCATCGTCCACCTGGTCGTCGAGTCGACCACGTTCTACGGCGCCGTCGCGAAGGGCGGCGCCGCGGCGAACCTCCTCTCCGCCAACGACGCGGAGCCGGCCGTCGACGACTACACGCTCATCTACGATCTCGACGAGGCGCCGGCGCGCCAGCTGGTCGAGCAATGGCCCTCACTCCCCGGCGCGGTACAGGTGGCGTCAGCAGAGGGAGAGCGGCTTCTCAGTGCCGCCCGTGACCGAACTGGATGGAACGGGCAGGAAGCGTCGGAGCGTCAGGAGCAGGCCCCGACGCGGCTCTACGACCAGCGTGGGGACGGCATCCGCGACGCGTCGCGTCTCGACGCGGTCCTCGACGACGCCGACGACGCGGTGTGGCTGGTTCCAGCGATAGCGCTGACCGAATCTACTGGCGAGGCTGCAGCTGATCGCCAGGCGATGTCGGTACCGACGACGCAGGAACTCGAGTGTCAAACCTGTGGACGGGCGACCGACCATCAGTTCAAGACCCACGAGTCGGTCCCGGATGAGGCGTGGACGGGACAACCGATCTGGGAGTGTCGGGTGTGTGGCTCGGCTCGCTACGGCCCCAGCAAAGCGGGTCAGGACTCGTCTTAACCAACATAGCGACACAGAAACACACCAATGTTGGTTAACGAGCAGGCCCCGTCCGACAGCTACCCGCAGCCGGAGAGGTTTCTCTGCGCCGTGAATCGGCGAGGCGCTTCAAATGGATCCACGCAACACACCCGGATATCGACTGCATCGCTCACTCACCAATCTCAAACGCATCGAGACGGCCGGACTCGACAACGCAGATCAGGAGCGGATCGAGGCAGCGAGAGCTCTCCTGCAAGACGTGAGTCTGCTCTCCCAGCCGGAAGACAGCGGGGACGCCAATACGCAGGTCGAGTCCTGAGCGGCGTCGCAGCGCGGGATTTGGCTGGATCGCCTCGGAGAGTGTTTATCGGCCCCAAGAAGGGTGCGGGGCGGACCAGTCGTGGACGGTTTCGGTGGGGCAAACCAGATGCGGGCGCGTTCGACAGCGCGCTGGTGGGGCGACCAAGACGACCAGTCAGTATCAGAGGGTGATGAGTCGTGACTGAACTCACAAAAACGCTGGAACTGAAGCTGGTAGACCCGAACGCTCACAAACGGGAGAAGTTCCGTGAGACGCGGGCGGCCTACCAGCAGGCGCTCCAAGAGGCCTTCGACGCCGACTGTACCACTCTGGGGGAAGCGAACGACATCGTGGGTGACTATCAGCTGAGCGGTTACGCAAAGAATGCCCTGAAGCGGTATGTCCCGCAGCTAACGACGACCTATGGGGCAAATGAACTCAGTGACGATCACCCTGTCCGCTTCACCAACGAGGGGGTGAAGATCGACCACAAGCCCGAAAACACAATCGAGTGGTACGTCAAAATCCCACACCACGAGGATTACCACCTCTGGGTACCAGCACAGCCGAACCCCGAGCAACGGGACTGGCTTGAAGCCGTAATCGCTGGTGACGCAGACGTGGGGGAAGGTCGTTTGCTCAAGCGGGAGGGAACGTGGTATTTCCATCTCATCGCGACCCGTGACATCCCGCTCAACTCCGAGGTTCCTCCCGAACAACGTACACCCATCGGCGTCGATATCGGGGAGGCAAGTCTCGTCACGGTGTGTCACCGCGACGAGCATGGGTCCCCGACAAACCCTGAGCTCTGGACGGATGAGGGGAGGACTGTTCGTCGCCTCCGCAAGCGCTACTTCACCACGATGCGGCGACTCCAAAGTCGCGAGAGCGAACGGATTGCAGACACCTTCGGCGACGAGTTGTGGGCGCAAATCGACGATATCCTCCACACCGTCACCAGGGGAGTGGTGGAGTACGCTGAGTCAGTCGAGGCGCCGGTTCTCGTGCTCGAGGATCTCACCTACATCCAGGAGTCGATGGACTACGGGGACTACATGAATCGCCGGCTTCACGGCTGGGGATTCGCGAAACTCCACGCCCAGATCACGTACAAAGCCGTAGAAAGGGGGATCCCCGTTGCAACAGTCGATCCGCGGAATACCTCCCAAGAGTGCCATGCGTGCGGTGAGGGAGGAACCCGGCCCCAACAGGCGACGTTCAAGTGCTCCAACGACGCTTGTTGGATCGAAGAGTACCAGGCAGACATCAACGCCGCACTCAACATCGCAGATCGCTACCTCAGCGGAGAGAGTCGTTCCAGAGAACACGAGAACGACGATGACTCGGCTGAGGATGGGGCCTCGTTGACCGGGCCACAAGACAGCCAGGCCGATGCTGAAACCCAGCAGGCGACGCTTGGAACGTATGCGTCTTGAAACCGTATAGCTGAGCAACCGCTCAGCTTGAAATCCCGTGGCGGGATTTCCACACCAAACTGGTGTGGGCGGAGGTCAAGGGACATCGCGCACTCTTTCCGAGCGATATACCGAGCGGTGCTTTCCAGTGGACGTCGGAGTTTTGTGAGATACTACAGGCGATGAAACAGCTGCTCAATACGTGTGCGAACTGCGAAGTTGTGGTGGCTCGGTCGTCACCACTGAACGCGGTTCTTCTTACGTGATATCTGTCCCTAACACGTCGAAACTCCGCGGTAACTCCGAGTACGGGTCAAGGTGTTTGATTGAAATCGCCGGGTTCCGAATCGCTTCAGCACCCGATTCGTTCCGTTGTTTCAAATGCAAGGATACTGTGACGGCTGTCACTCGACGGGTCGATGCGAGCTGCCGGCCAACTTCGGTACGAATGTCGTCAACGAGCTCCTCGGCGACGTCAGCCCCGAACGGCGCGTCAATATGCAGGATATTCGGGTGTTCCTTCCCGAATTTCCGACGCGCCTTATCTACTTGCCCGGCGACGCGAGACACCCGGTTTCTCTCGAAACGCGACGGCACACAAGAGAATTTCAAGCCCGTGAACAAAGTCCGGGCAGGCGTGTCAATTAAATCTGCGTTGAAACACGATTCGACATCATTCACACCGAGATCGTCCCCGACGGCCATCTTCACGAGTGGTTGCAGGTACGTTTCATACACCTCATCATGCTTCGCAAGCGCATCCTGCCCAGTATCGATCACCCACACCCCTTCCTCGTGCCGTTTTTCGATGTTAAACACCGTCACGGTTCCGAATGGCAACGATACTGATACCGACCCGTTCCGTACACGCTCCGGGAGATTGTCAGTTACACCGGTAAGATCGCTCATCTCCGGCTCAGACGAGTACTCGTAGACGGCCGCGTGACCCGGGTCTAAGTGCTGGACGGTCCGGTTGTTGAGTTCATTAGCGATGCTTTTCGCTTTCTCAACTGATTCGCTCACCGCATCAACACGTTTGCATTCAACGAAAACTTTGAACGGTGTTCTAAGTAGGATATCCGGCGTTTTCGAATCGGAGCGGTCCTCGGCGAGGAACTGCACGGTGTGCCCGCGGCGGTCGTAGAAGTACCCGGTTCGGAGCTCGTACAGTGTGCGTTCATAGTGCCGTGAGTTCCGAATCCCGTCTCTGAATTGCTCTCCGAGAGTAACGTCAATTGGTTCGAACGTGGCCGGATCGACGACGGTTGCATCGGACTCGGTTAACTGTATGACACACCGACCGAGGTCGAGGAATTCCAACGTCGGCATCGATAACTCCGGGAAATGCGATTCGAATTCATCTTCGACGTACCCGAGTTCTTTCTGGGCGCGTCGATAATTCTGCACGAGTTGAGGGGCTGTTTTGTGCGAATCGGCGTCCCGGTACTTTTCGACTTGCTCCTCAAGCCAACGTTCGCCGATGAATTCGGCGGCTTTGCCAAAGCAGTCGTCTTGGGGTAATCGCTCAGGCATCAATTATAGTGTGATTGTTCTGATCATCTGTTTCGTTCATTTGTTTCAGAGTAACCCTGCCGGTGTAGTGGTTTTGGAGGTGTGTCCGATGTCTTCCCATTCTCGTCCAGAATGGAGTCAAGTCGGTGTCTCACGATGCCCGTCACCCCCAGTTTGTCACGATTTCCTAGCCGGGAAGTGAGGTTAACGTAGACAGCATACTACATAGTAGCGTTGAGTATGCAGCTAGAATCTAGTGACGACTTGTTCTATATTTCGCAAGTGGGGTGTGTTCACCAAACTCCCTGTACCTACTGATTGTGGACGAATACAGTGTGGCAAGAGGGCTGTAGCAAACCTGAGTGGTAGCACACGCTCCATTACTCTCATTGGGGGGGCAGCGAGCCTGAAGCTCAAGCACCGAATCTCGGTTGAGTCGCCGTTCGGTGGCGACGACACCGACTCCAAGTGGGCGAAACAGCTCCTCGCAGAGCTTGCCGATGGCCTCGAGGCAGAAGCCGTCAACGGCTACCTCGCCGGCGAGGATCGACCGTCGACGGTCGTCGAGCCGAAGTCCCGCGCCACCGGGCTCACCCTCGACGAGATCGTCGCTGACCATCTCGACTATCTCCACCACGAGGCGTTCTTCGTGGTGTCGACGACGTTCGAGGTGACCGCCTATCGGACGCTGTGGTTCGGGCTCCAGTACGACTCGGAGACTGTCGGACAGGGAGAGACAGTCGGACAGGGAGAGACAGTCGGGAACGGCGCGCTCGCGACGGTGCGCTGGTACGACGGCGAGCCGGTCGGCGACGGCCACCTGCAGGGCCAGTTCGCGGCCCTCAAAGACGTCGTCGGCGATATGCTCGACAAGGGCGTCTTCACGCCGTCGACGGCGAGACAGTACCTGAAACGGAAGCTGGCCGAGCGAGTTGGAGACCGCCAGGAGCTGCTCATTCCGACCTGCGAGTCGCAGGTAATCCAAGCGGACTGAGTTGACGGTGTACCACGGTGAGAGAAGCTTACCGGCCGCTACACCTCCTCCTCATCTCGAATGACCATCACCTTCACACGCCGAACGCCGTCGAAATCCCGGAGGCGGTAGGTGAGGTCACGAACCCGCTCAGCTGACCCGCGGCAGAAGAGCGACTCAAGACACCACTCCCCTTGGTGCGTGTGACTCGTGTTGAGAATCACGTCCTGGTAGTCGTGTTGGACGGCGTGGAGTTCCTGGATAACGTCGTGGTGTCGATAATCGAATCCGACGAGCGCGACGATCTCGCCGGACGTATCCTCGAGCCGAGAGTGGGCTTCGATATATTCGAGCATCGCCTCCCGAACGGCCCGGGAGCGATTCTCGAGGCCCTCGTCTTGCCAGACGCGATCGAACTCTGCGACCACCTCGTCTGGGATGTTGAAACTCGTTCGCATGTGTTCTCTCTCGCCACCAGCCCACAATAGTTCCCCGTCCCGTATGACGAATCCCCGAGTTCGGTATTAACAACCGTTATTCACCTCGTTAGCCGAGTGTCTCCTACGATGTTACACGGTGAAGCGCTCGGGCTCCTGATCGGGGCCGTTCTACTCGGTGCAGTCCACGGGATCGAGCCAGGCCACGGCTGGCCCGTGGCCGCTTCGTATGCCCTCGATCAGACGAACAAGTGGGTCTACGGGTTTGCGGCGAGTTTCATTCTCGGCCTGGGCCACCTCGTCAGTAGTATTGCGATGGTGGCGGTGTTCTTCTACGCGAAGGGATACTTCAATCTCACACAGGTCAACGAGCCAATCCCAGTCGATCTGTTCTCAGCGACAATTTTCATCGGCGGGCCGGTTAGCCTCGTCGCCGGCGTGTTGCTGATCGCGCTCGGAATCCGCGAATACGTCCACGGCCACTCACACGGCACCCACGGTGAGGGTCACGGACATAACCACGACGACGACCACGATCACGACCACTCGCACGGGCACGACCACGACCATTCACATGACCACGGAGAAGATGGCCTTCTCGCTCGAGTGAAGGGCGTGATTCCGTTCGTGGGAGGCCACTCCCATTCACACGACGACGTCGATCAGGCTGCAGAACGTGGGCTCTTCGGCATCGCATGGTTCGCGTTCGTACTTGGGTTTGCCCACGAGGAAGAGTTCGAGATCATCGCGCTGTGTGCCGGGTCGAACTACTGCCTCGAACTGATGAGCGCCTACGCTATCACCGTCATCATCGGCATCGTCGGACTGACGATGCTGTTGATCGCCGGCTATCAGCACCACGAAGAGAAGGTCGAACAGTACACCCCGTATCTGCCGGCGTTCTCTGCGGCTGTGCTCATCATTATGGGCCTCGGATTCATCACCGGATTGCTATGAATCTGCCCGGTAAGAAGGTCGCTATCTCTCAGGCGGATATTCAGTCGTCTCCCTCGACACCTGACGGTTACTGACAGCCCTGTTTTTCTGGGGCACGAAGGGGTGAGCCCCACATGGGCTCGTGGTTTGATGACCAAAGACCCAGCTGAGGATCCATTCAACGACTGCGAATTAGACCCCGAAGCGATTCTCGGGACACACACCTTCGAAGACGTCCTGTTCACCGACGACACGAAAACCCCGGTGAACGTGCTCACCGGCGAGACACCGGCACATTCGCAAGCAACCCTCGAGGAAGCGAAGGTGTTCGCTGCCAGTATCGACACGGAGACGCCCCAGATCGCGCTCCCCGCATCCGTCGAGTCGCAGGTCGAAACACAGAGCAAGCCCTACACGGCGGCCGCGTTCTTCCACTTCAAGGCGACAGGCTCGCTCGCACGCCACCGTGCTTACCACGCCGCTTACGAGTCGGACGCGTTCGCGGTCGACTTCGAGGCCGACTACGAATCGGGCGACCTGACCATCACTGTCGAACGAGCGGACGAATCCTGAGAATCCGCCGTCACGAGGAGAGTTTTTCGAGCGCCGGCGATGGGTGCCGGCGCAGCTGGAGCGAGCAACGACCCCCGGTGCGTCGGCGTTTCGAGGTGTTCGAGATGCATATGGTGATTTACGCACTGGTAGAGGCATCGACAGAAAACGAAGCAGTAGCTACAGGGAAACGGTGTTCAATCGATTAGTCGGATCGAAGCCACATTCTTGCGCCGTCTTCGACTATTCTGTGCCCTTCGACGAGGGCACGTCGGTTGCGGGGAAGGCGCGGTGGGGTGAACTCCCGACTGCAGCCCCCGTCGACTCTGATGATGGCCAAGCCCTGCTTGAGCGTGGCTGGGAGGCAACGAAGGAGGAATTCGAACGCAACCTAGATCGGGTGAAAGAGGCCATCGAGGAGCTCTCTGCGGAGGAAATCATGCGCGACGAGGACCTCGCCCGGCACGCCTTCCACCAAGTCGGTGCGTACGACGGCCCGACGATCTTCCTGTACACCGAACACGGAACCGGCATTCGCCACCGAAAACAGTTGAACCGACTCCTCGAGGAGAGTGAAGCGCTCTGGATCGTGCCCGCTGACGTCCACTTCTAAGAATGCCCAGGATTACCAACTGGCGACGCGAGAGCCGCTCGCCGACGCTCGCGTATCGGAACACCGAGATCGGCGCTCGGGCTGTCATGCATCGAGCCCCGGACTCCTACCGGTACAAATGGCGTGGGGCAATCCTCGTCGACGGCTACCCGGTATGGTCGCGGGGGTACGAGACGAAGGACGCGACGTCGTTCCGTGACGAACTCCGGGAGCGGCCGGCCCCGGACCTCAGCTGCCCGGAGTGTCCGAACAACGACGTTCGCGTCGGCGAGAAAACAGCAGATAGAGCGAAAGTCCAGCGGTGGTACAACTGCCCTGACTGCGGATACGAAGCCCCCTCACGCATCGTCTACGGCGCCGAACGCTGAGTGGGTGAGCCCGTGCTGGGCGCTGTTTTTTTGCCGGGCACGAAGGGGTGACCCGAGTCAGTCGGGTCAGTCCAACAATGAGTCTCGAAGTACGTGACCGACACAGTAAAGCACTGTTCGAGTTCCTCTGGTGCCCCGTCTGCGGGCAGGAGGTCTTCACCCACATCCCCTTCGAGGGGGTGTTCTGCAAGCACTGCAACACCCAGGTCGAACTCCAGGAATCCCGGGAGACACGTGGCTACGAGGAGGCCGTCCTCGCCTGCTTCGACACGGACTCAACCTGGAATCTCCACGTCGACGAGAAACTGCGTCGCGATCTGCCTGATGGGTCGGCGCGCGTGAAGATCCTCGGCGCACCGGGCGCCTACAAGGTCGACTGGTGGAGTCCAGAGCCGGACGACGAGTGGGAGCCGGTCGAACGTGGGGAGTTCGACGACGTCGAGGAGCCGGACGAGGTGTCGCATCTGGCGTAGCAGAACTCCCACAACACCCTCTGCGTATGCGTTGTATAGCGTCCCTACGGGTGAATAGCCATTAGTTCAGCGTTCGCTCCGCAGTCCGTGTTTTTCGACCCCCGGGGATGGGTGAGGGGTTCGCCAGGATGGCGGACGCCTCGAATTCGGTGAACGACCGATGCCAACGAGTGACATCTACGCGCGTGGCTTCGACGAGGACGTACAGACTGATGGCAACCAGTGCCCGGAGTGCGGTGGCCGCGTCGCAACGAACGTCCAGGAGACGGTCTGTAAGGACTGTGGGCTCATCGTCGACGAGCAGCGCATCGACCACGGGCCGGAGTGGCGACCGAGCGACGCGGACGACAAAAAGCGGACTGGCGGGCCACTCATGGTGGCGCGCCACGACCGTGGGCTGTCGACGGAAATCGGGAAACACACTGACGCGGCGGGGAACACGCTCTCGGGGCGGAAGCGCCGACAACTCGCTCGGCTGCGCCGCGAGCAGTCCCGGGGACGGTTTCAGTCGAAAGCCGAGCGGAACCTCGCACACGGCCTGGGAGAAGTGCGGCGAATCAGTAGCGCGCTGGGCCTCTCGGAGACGCTCCGTGACCAAGCGTGTCAGCTGTTCCGGAGTGCGCAGAACGAGGACCTCCTGCGAGGGCGGTCGATCGAAGCGATCGCCGCGGCGAGTGTCTACGGCGCGTGTCGCTGTACTGGCCGGTCGCAGACGCTGGACGATGTGGCGGTCCCGGCGCGCGTCGCGCAGTCCCGCGTGAAGAACGCGTATCAGACACTGAACGCAGAGCTTGGCTTACCGGCGAAGCCAGTGCAACCGAGCGCGTTCGTGCCGCGGCTCGTCTCCGAGCTCGCGTGTCCGGACGAGGTTCGCCGACAGGCGCGGATGCTCGCGGAACGTGCAGAAGCGGCTGGCGTGACTGACGGTGTGCATCCCGCTGGCTTCGCGGCGGCGTGCCTCTACGAGGCGCTATGCGAGTGTGGACGCCACCCGTTGAAGACGAGGGTCGCGGAGGTGGCGGACGTCTGTGTGTCGACGGTTCGGACGCATCAACAGACAATCATCAGCCTCACCGCAGAGTAGTCCTCGACGGTCGTTCTGAGAGGGGCTATGCCCAGTTGTGATCGTCGATGCCCTCGTAATGTTTCAGACGGCTATCGATCTCCCAGGCCTCCCAGCCGCACTCGTGGTAGAGAATATCGGCGAGTTGGTCGAAGTTGCTTTTGTCCAGCTCAATACCGCGGTTCCCACGGTAGCTGAGGCACGGTTCGCTTCGAAGCTCGGTGTAGATCTCCCGAGCGGTCGGATAGTCTCCATCGATTGATGAGAGGTTTAGGAGCGTGTCTTCTGGAATCGGCGTCCCCTACTTGTGTTTCGCGATCATCGTCGCCAGAAGGGCGCATTTTACCGACGGCTTCTCGATGCTCGGATAGATAGATTATATACGGATAAACCCTGTTAATGGCTGTTAACATGGGTGGGGACGCTTATCCAGGCGGAGGTGTTGTTTCGCTGTATGAGCAGCATGGAGGACGCGGCCGACCGTGGCCAGAAGAAGGAGCTCCGCAAGGAACATCCGAGCGGATGGCTCTACCTCACGCAGCACGACGCGATTCCCATCCTTGTAGACGCCCTGCTTGACCTCCCGCCCAACCGCGAGTTCAATAAAACCGAACTCGCAGAGCATGCTGGTGTCACGCGTCAGACGGTCGGGAACTACACTAACCTGCTAATCGAGGTCGAACTCATCGAGGAAGTTCCGCACACGTCCCCACGCCGGTACCGCGTCGCAGACAGTGACGTTGTTCGCGAACTCTTCGAGCTGAACAGCGCGCTCAACAACGTTGGCGGCGAGTAGTCAGGCCATCAGCTATCCATCCGAGAATGGTAGGTAAGCCCGCAACGCCGAAGCCAAATGACCGACACAGACGAGCGTAAGCAGCTCGACGAGAAGCACGAGCGCGTCCGCGAGCGGCGCATCGAGGGCGTCAAACGCTGGGTCGAATACATCAAGTCGGAGCCCGTCGACGTGTGGGGGCCACAGCAGAACGCGGTTGTTAATAGTCAACTCGAGGCCGCACAGGAGGCTGCCGTATCGGTAGCCCACCAACAGCACGTCGCGGACGTTGCCGCGGACATTCTCGCGGAGCAAGACGACTCGGCGTAGCGTGTCGACAGTAGCGTCACCCGCCACAGCGGCTTCCCCTTTGAATATTTGAGTGAGGGGAAATTATTTGAATCGCGCGGAGCAAGAGATAGGATGATGGCTGAATCGAACCCGGAGTCGTGGGCGGACATGAGCGGGCGTGAGCGTGTCCGCCACGTTGTGGAGCTGCTGGACGAGCCAACGCCGGTCCAGGAGATCGCGGACCGGGCAGATGTCTCGCGCGCGACAGCTGACGATGAGCTTCAGCGACTGCAGAGTGACGACTGGGTCACTGAAACGACCGTCGACGGAACGAAAGCCTACGACCTGAACCCCGTGCGAATGCTCTTCGACGAAGTGACGGACCTGATCGAGGCGAACTCGCGCGACGAGCTAGAGCGTCAGCTCACAGCGCTGAAAGACGAACAGGAAGCATTAGCGACGGAGTACAACGTCAGTTCACTCGACGAGTTCCGGGAACAACTCGCTGCCGAAGAACTCTCGGCTGCGGAGCTTCGTGAGCGACGGAATGTCGCCGCTACGTGGGAGGCGATCGATACGGAACTCGGGCTGGTGAAACACGCCCTCCAGCTGTACGATGACGTTCTCGAACTCTCGTCACCGCGGACTGATTCCCCCTCGACATTCGCCTTATGGTCGTCTTCCTCGCAAACCGAGTAAACTTGCAGAGCAAGCGGCTCCACGACCGCATTCGGAACCGACTCAGTGGTGCGTTTGACGACGTTCGGCGGCGGCGTGCCGAGCCACGCGAAGCCGGCCCGTATCGTGTCGTCAGCGCTGTGAACCCGCGGCAGTTTCTGGACGACGCTGCGTACCCGGTGACGAATGCACGGGTTGAGATCGGGTTTCAGCTACAGTCTGGGGCGACCCACGAGTACTACTGGGTCAACTGGGTTGAACCAGATCGGAGTCTGCTGGTAGGCTGGCACCAAGACGATACACACGATTCACTCGGCCCAGTTCACCTGCAGGTGAACGACGGCACGACGACTGTCGCCCACCAGTCCGCGCAGTTCATCGACGCACACCCGCTGGCGGTTGTCGAACGCCGACTCGCCTCGCTTGGAACCGTGGTCCGTGCGGTCGAGTGGGAGCAGGGCCGACCGGTTGGATTCGACTCCGGCTCCCTGGAGTAATCCCGCCTCTTCCTCGCACAGTTGCCGGTCGCTACCTCGAGGCTGCACAGGTCGCTGGCGTATCGGTTGGCTGCCCGCTCGCTGCTCGAACCGCTGGCGGCCCAGTGCTTAACCAGTTCCCCCCGAAACACGGCGGTGATGCCCTCCAGACACGCGTTCCTCACCGGAGTCGCCGGCCTCGCCGCGACGACGCTGGCGTCGCCCGCTAGCGCGGCCAGTCCACCGGCCCAGACGTGGTCCCGCACGTACGAGCCCAAGGGGAACCGACAGACCCTCGTCCACGATATCGTCCCCCTGGAGTCGGGGTTCGGGCTCGTCGGACTCAGCGGGACGCTGCACGAGTACACCGGCTGGCTGAGTCGCGTAAATGTGGCTGGCCGCTCGCAGTGGCACACGCTCGCGGGGCCGACTGACGGGTCGTTCCTCGCTGGCGCGCCGGAAGCCGGTGAGCCTGCTGGCCTCGTAGCGACGGGCGTCACCAACGTCGGCCAGGGCCCATGGACCCCGGACTACAGCGACCCGTATGTTGTACGAGCGAATCTCGCAGGCGAGCTATCGTGGACGAAAACGTATCAGCCAACCCTCCCACATGGCGGCGCGGACACGCTCGCGAGCGTTCCTGACGGGTTCGTCCTCGTCGGCAGCGGCGGCGATGATAGCACGCACCCGTGGGCGGCCCGGATTACCGGTGACGGCACGCAGCAGTGGACGTACCACCACGACGAGGCTGGCTCGGTGAACGCTGCGCTCGGGCGTGACAGTGGCGCGGTCGTTGCCGGGTCGACGTGGCCAGCGGGCGCGGACTCGCCAGCGCCGCGTGCTCGCCAGGAGGCCGCGTGGATCGTGCGACTCGCTGCCGACGGAAGTCTCGACTGGCAGTGGCGCGTCAACCCCGAGAACGGGGCGCGCATCGAGGCGCTGGCCCCACACCCCGATGGCGGTGTGGTCGCGGTCGGGCGTCGTGGCTTCGCGACGGAGAACCGGGGCGTCGGCTGGCTGGTCGCCCTCGACGCGGCGGGGAATCGGCGCTGGGCACGGACGTACCCGCAGGAGTCGTGGAACTGGCATCAGGACGTCGTCTCCGTCGATGGTGGGTACGTGCTCGTCGGGACACGTGAGATGGACGCGGAGACGGACGCGCGTGGGGCGTGGCTGCTCCGTGTCGACGCTGACGGGCGCGTGGTCTGGGATCTGCAGGCGGCGACCGGGACGGACGCACAGACCGCTCACGCACTCCCCGACGGTGGGATCCTGGTCGCCGGGGAGCGCGCCACGGATGCCCGTGAGCGGAACGCTGGCTGGCTCGGGAAGTTCGGTGGCGAGCCAGCGCCCGGATCGAATGGCGGGCCGAATGTCTCACTGCCGTCCCCACCTAGCTGGGCCGGACCAGCCCTCGCTGGTGGTGTCGTTGGTGCTGTTGGCGCGCGTGCCGTTGCGCGCTGGCGACAGTCACGTTCGGACGTCAACCAGTGAATCCTACTCAGTGCAGCGTGTGCCTACTCTCGGGAGCACGTCGTCCAGCAGAACTAACCTTCTTGCAGTAGCGCATGCAGACGATGGCGTCTCCGACTGACGGTGAACGACCAACGGACGCGGTCACCGTCGCCCAGCGGTATCTCAGCTATGAACGACCGCTCAGTACGCTTGTTGGCGTGGTCGTTGCCTCGGTGTTCCTGGCGACATACCTGCTGAGGGGGCTGCTGGCTGCGGTCCTCGTTGGCGCGGCGCTGGTCGTTGTCATCCGTGCTCCAGTGCTTCGACCGCACGGAACGATACGGCTCCGGAGTGACGACGATGTGGAAACGGTGCGTGCTGCGTTTACGGGGCTGACACCGCCCGTCCTCGCGTTCCAGTGGGGAATCGCGGATGCTGTGACGACTGCGAACGGCGTGCCAACCTACGTCGTGTCGTATCTGTTCGGCCTGCGAACGAACGAGGTGACCGTCCAAACGGACACGGCGCCGACAGCAGGCGGTGACACCCGCGTAACACTCGACGTCACGATCAACGGCCACCCGTGGGCGACGTACACTGCGACGATTCGGGACGATAGCGACGAGACTGTCGTCGACGTTGCATACGTCGCCGAGCGCGGCTTCGGTCTGCGACGCCTGCCACAGCAGCTCGTGCTCCGGCACTACAGAGACGAAGCCCTCGAAGCGCAGGGGTATACGGTCGTCGAGCGCGACGCACAACTTCGGTAAGCCCCAGGATGACTCACTTCGGCCGCGTCAGTTTTTACTCAAAACGTTCTCCGAAACGCTGTGTTCGTGTCTGTTGCGAGAGGTTGTACTGACACGGATGGCGCGTCACAACATCTATTGCGATGGAGAGGGAAAGTAGAGTAAGATGGCCACAAACAACGACAAAATCCAGTTTCGGGGTGAAACTGAGAAGAAGGCGACTCAGATTGTCGATCAGATGCGTCTTGGTGGGATCAACATCAGTGAGCTTGCTCGACAGGGCCTTCAAGAGAAACTCCGAGAAGTCCTCTCGGACGAGGAGAAGATCACCCTCCACCAGCGATACAAGCAGGGAGAGCTCTCTGAAGAAGTTGCAGAGATCCTTCTTGGTGATGGCTTAGACGAAATTGAGCGCGAGCGGGAGGCCTTCGAGGAGGCTGCAGAGCTTGATACGACCGGAGTTTTCCAGAAGTGAAGATGGTGGACGATGCTGTGCGCCATCCAGTCATCGTTGATACGGACGCAGTGATCGCCGTAGCGAACACGAATCTCTGGTCTCGAATTTCGGACAATCTACAGCTGACAACGACGAACGTCTGTTATCACGAGCTGAAGCGCCACGTTCGCGAGATGTCTGAGTACGCGCCTGAAGGGACGAGAGAACGGTGGATGCACGATGGGAGCAAGAGGGCAATTGAGTCGTTCGACGACGAGGATCAGCCGTTTACGACGGTCCCGTGTGTTCCCCGACCGCATGGCGAGGATGCTGGGGAGAAGTCCGTGAAGACGGAAATCGAACAGAATACAGCGCTGTACCGGTTCGCTATTTTGATGGATAAGCACGGACGTCGGGCGATTAATCGAGTATTCGACGACGCAGAAGAGACGACTGGGAAGGCGGTTGCTCCCACGTTTTTGCTGTATCTGTTACTAGACGAGGGGGCGTGCACTGTAGCTGAGTTTTGTCAGGCCTGTGGCGAGATGCTTCGAGGAGAAGGCTGGACAGGGTATCAAGCGATTCAGGCAGCATGGGAAGCGATCCCGGTCGATTGCTCGCAGTATCTCCCGAACGATCTACTGCCATGAATACTCCTGACTAAAGAAATCGGACTACCAACTACTGCTGAGGGACACGTCTGCGCACGGTGACAGCGCGAGCACTACCGTCGCGTCCTCACGTGATTCGGTGACGGTTATCCCTCGTCCACGACACAGCGGTTTTTCGTGCGCCGCGAGGGGTGCGGCGCGCCTCCTGAGAGGCGGGTCGTGGTGACACGTAGCGAGCGGAAGCCCACCCCTTTAGGGGTGGGTGTAAGCGACAGCATCGCCCACCAGTCCACGCGCTACGACTCGTCTGGATGTTCAACCGCTTCCAACCCCGCTTCGATAATCTCTCGATAGGCGTCTTCGAGGCTCGCGTCCTGCTGTTCAGCGTAGTCTTTCACCCGCCCGTTCAGCGTGTGTGAGATGTCGATGTTCGGTCGCATCGTTTATGTCCAAAAGACATATAGACGTAGAACTACAAATGTCTGTTGTCGTGCGGCGAACCAACACGTTCGCGGTTCGGCCGCTCTCCCCCAAGGACGAGCAACTGCTCCGCGAGTTGTTGGACGCCTCCGCCAGCCTCTGGAACGAACTCACCTACGAACGTCGCCAGAACTTCTTCGACGGCGAGAGTGTGTGGGATACCGCCGACTACCGCAAGCAGTACGTCGGTGTCCTCGGCTCTGCCACCGCTCAACAGGTCATCCGCAAGAACAGCGAGGCGTGGCGGTCGTTCTTCTCTGCCCGAGAGGATGGCGAGGACACCGCCCCGCCCGGCTACTGGGGCAACGAGGCCGAGGGCCGGGAGTTGCGGACGTACATCCGCAACGACCAGTACACCCTCGAAACCGGCGGGCGGAGCCGCCTCGAAATCCCTGTGGGACAAGACCTGAAAGATGAATACAGGCTTGGCTACCACGACCGTCTGCGCCTCGAAGTCGCTGGCAACCCCAATTGGGAGGGCGAACAGGGCCGGTTGGAACTGTACTACGACGAGGTGGCCGACACGTTCAGGGCCATTCAACCCGTCACCGTGCCTGATTCTCGACGGGATTCACCACTGGCTTCGGAAGAAGCCGCGCTGGACGTGGGCGCGAACAACCTCGTCGCCTGTACCACCACCACCGGCCAGCAGTACCTTTACGAGGGCCGCGACCTGTTCGCCCGCTTCCGGGAAACCACCGAGGAGATTGCCCGCTTGCAGTCCAAACTCTGCGAGGGCCGGTACAGTAGCCGGCTGATTCGACGCCTCTATCGCAAGCGGACGCGACGGCGCGACCACGCACAGGACGCGCTCGTGCGCGACCTGATGGAACGACTGTACGACAAGGGCGTTGCCACGGTGTACGTGGGCGACCTCACCGATGTCTTGTCGGAGCACTGGTCGGCAGAGGTGAACGAGAAAACGCACCAGTTCTGGGCGTATCGCTCGTTCATCGACCGGCTCGCCACGACCGCCGAAGAGTACGGCATCACGGTCGAAGTAAAGTCAGAAGCATACACGACGGCGGAGTGCCCCGAGTGTGGCGAACGCGATGATACAGAGCGGGACGGCGATGTGTTCCGCTGTCTGTGTGGCTACGAGGGGCACGCCGACCTCGACGCGTCGCGGACGTTCCTCGAACGACAGGCTGGCGAATCCGAAGTCGGGTCGATGGCACGGCCCGTGCGCCTCAAGTGGGACGACCATAACTGGTCGGAGATACCATACTCTCCCGAGAGGGTAAGTCCCAACGAGGAGCGCACAAACCGGAGTACCCGCAAGGGGAAACTTGCCTCCGTGGGTGCGGCATAGCCAACACCCCCACCGGAGGAATCCCACCCCTTCAGGGGTGGGAGGATGTCAAGGCTAGTTCCTCGTCGGTCTCCTTCGCTGAGACCGACACGCGATCAGACGAGATGCACAGCACCATCGAAGCGTGGATTGACGAGCTCGTGGCTGGCGTCGACGACGCGCAAGCCAGCGACGAATTCCAGGAATGGTTGGACGTCCAGAGTCGGTTCCACGACTACTCGTATCGGAACACGCTGCTCATCAAGCGCCAGTGCCCGGAGGCGACCAAGGTTGCGGGCTACCGGACGTGGCAGGAGGAGTTCGACCGCCACGTCCAGAAGGGCGAGTCAGCCATCTGGATCTGGGCGCCAATCATCGCCAAGCGGTGCCCGGAGTGCGAGAATTCGCCGAGCTACCACGACGACAGCGACTGTGAGTACGACGAGACGCCGCCCGAGGAGTGGTCGAAAGGCCTGGTCGGATTCAACCCCGCGCCCGTCTTCGACATCTCCCAGACGGAGGGCGAGCCGCTTCCCGAACTCGACACTGCAGCGACTGGGGAGGCTGGCGAGCTCGCGCCACGACTCTTGGACATCGCGGACGAGCTTGAGGTGACGGCGCGCATCGTTCCTGCGGACGAATGGACGCATGGCGACGCGAAGGGCGTCTGTGAACGGCTCAGCCCCATGGATGCGCAGCCGGTTGTGGAGGTTCGTGACCGGGAGAACGACGCGGACCTCGCACGGACGCTGATCCACGAGTACGCGCACGCGTTGCTGCATGCTGGCGTGACCGAGACGGCTGAACGGTCGAAGCGTGAAGTCGAGGCGGAATCAGTTGCGTACATCGTCGGGCGGTACTGCGGGCTAGACACGAGTCGGTCGGCGTTCTACCTCGCCGCGTGGGAAGCAGACGACGCTGAGGTCGTTCGTGACCGGCTTGACCGCATCAGTCGGACGGCCGAGCAGCTCATCGAGACGCTGGAAGCCGATACCTGAATTATTAACCAACATCTGCTGCCGACCCGCGCCTTTGTTGGTTAAGATTGTTTATCCCCATAACCGAGGCAGCATAGCTGAAGCTGAGCAGAGGGTAGATTCTATGCAGAAACACACGCGGAGTACCATCGAAAAACCACAACGTGGACATCAGGCACGCTTCCTCGGCGACCGTTTATTTGATATGCAGGCGTAAAGCACTAGCATATCATGTCCGACGCTGAGACCTCGACGGGTGACGACGGCCCGGAAACCGTCCAGATCAATCTCCGACTCACACAGGCGTTCCTGGACGATATCGACACTACCTGGGAGGAACAGGGGTTCAACTCTCGCAGTGAGTTCCTGCGGTACGCGGCACGGGACGCGGTCAAGCACCCCGAATTCTCGCGCGAGGGCTGGAAGCAGATTGCCGCGAGTGAACACGACCTCCGGACCGGCGAGGCCGAACTTGTCTCCCGTGAAGACGTTCTGGCGATGATGGACGACGACACGGATGGCGAGTAGCAACAACGAGTGGGCGTGGATGTTCGCGCCTCGTGCAGCCACGCGGTTTGAGGACCTCACAGCGGGACAGCGCGGAAACTCACCCCCTTAGGGGTGGGTTCTCGCTCGCTATGTATCACTAACAACGGCATCGAGTTCGGGCTCGTCAAAGTCGAGTGCGTCCGCGACAGCGTCCGGAAGATCCGGGCGGGGCGCCGATTCGTGGCGCTCGATTTTCTCGGTTTTCCGCGTGTTTTCGTAGAAGGCGCGTGCGACCGGGAGGCCACGGAGGTACTTGTAGTCGTGGAGGATCTCGACGCCTCGCTCAGTGAAGCCGTAGAACTGAGCGGGAAGATCACGTGTTCCCTTGCTCGGTTCGTACGTGTAGCGTGCGAGGAGCCCGGCGTCGATCAGCGTCTCCAGCTGGTCTTTGATGGCCGCTTGGCTCTTCCCGGTCATATACTCGAGTTCGGCGAGCGACATCAGGTGGGCGGGGTGGCCCAGCAGCTCCTGGATGATGAGATGGCGCGTATCCTGGGACAGCAGCTTGAACAGCCGCTGCTGTTCCGCGAATGGCCCCGCATCGGCTGCGCTAGTGCCGGTTTCGCTCATACGTGCTGGTACGAAGCGGGGCGCTATAACAGTTCGGGTCATCCAAGTTGGTTAAATCAAGAACAGCCAAAGTGATTCAGAAGGAGTAAGGTGGTGTGATTTGAAAGAGCGACTAATGACCGATCCAAGCCCGCCACCGGATGCTGGAGAGATTATGACCGTTGTTCACGAGGCCGTCGGGGGCATCGAACTTGATCCTGCAGAGAAACGGGAAATCTGGCGGTTCACGCAGCGTGAATTGCCGTATCTCTGGAGTCAGCGGACATCGTATTTCATCTTGGGGAGCTATCGCGACCCCTATCTCCGCCGACTTCGCGCCGTCCAGAACGAACTCACGAAGCAGCTCGGTGCCTATCCGTTCATCATGGGAGACCTCCTCGAACTGCCGACTGATCGGCTCAATACGTTCGATATCATGTTTTCGTTGCTTGCGACCTACAGCGACTACATCGTCGGGGTCTTCGAGAAGGAGAGTGGCGGGGAGGCCCCTGAATTGGGCGAGATCGATGACTCGCCTTATTTCGACAAATCATACGTGTTCCCGCGGGATTACGCGTGGGTGACTGACGCAAACCTTGACTCGAAACAGCACGTCATCCAAGCCGCCCTCGGGATCGCGTTCGCAGACGAGTTGTCGACGGATGAAGTCCAAGCAAAAGTCGAGTCGCTCGTTGATCGTGCCCAAGAGAGCGGGCTCGATATCGACGAACAGGAGGTTTGGGAGGTGATCGACGACCGGGCAGATGAGGGCGAAGAGCCGGCAACGTACAGTTGGGTCCATCTCAACAAGTTCCGCAAATTCGAACTCCACGATCGGTGCTTCCCGTGGACGACAGAGAACGAACTTCGAACACTGGTTGCCGAACTCCCGTCCCCGACACCACGCCCAGAGTGGGAAGCACGTGGTGATAGCTGACCGTTCAAACCGCTCAAAGCATATGCGCTCGGTCGCGGTCGTGTTTGTCTGCGCCCGCGGAGCGGTGGAGGCGCACTCGCGCCTTCATCGAACCATGTCTTCCCAGCAACTCAGAGTAATTCCAGAATCGGTCCCACAGGGCATCGCTCGGGCTGATCTCGACCCACGAACGAGGCGAGCGCTCGAGGAGGCGATGGCCGTCTCTTTGCTCGAAAAGGGCGGCCGTTACGAGGTGCGGTCCGCGTCCGGAAACTGGTACGAAGTCGACGTCGTCGCCGAGACGTGCACCTGCCCGGATTGGGAGTATCGCACGCCCGAGGGTGGTTGCAAGCATCTACGGCGCGTCGACGTCGAACTCAAACTTGGTCGGGTTCCCCGGCCGGATGGTCGACTGCCGGACCAGGCGCGCACGAGGCTTAACCAACAGAACGCCCCGTAAGCGAGGTTCTGTTGGTTAACCATGAGTCATCATGCCAGAGCCACCAACCCCACCGACAGGACCGCCCGGCGAGCTCGTCGACTCGTTGGAGGCGTGCTCGCCCGAACAGCTACGACAGATTGCGACGTACGCCGACGAGCTCGCGACGTATCGAGACAAAGAACCCGCGGAGACAGTTGCGGACTCCGAGGACGACCGGCCGGATGCGGTCCCTGCGAAGGCGTCGATCACGGTCAAGGAGATCAACGACAACCGCTACTACTACTGGCAGTGGCGGGACGGCGAGCACGTCCGCTCGGTGTACAAAGGACCCGTCAATCCGGATGACTGACGCCTGCTTGCTCTGAGACGTTTATTCTGCTTCCTCTTCGAGGTCGACGTACTGCTGTTCCCATTCGCGGCGCGCGGCGATTTCGCGGCGGCCGCGGTCGGTGATCGTGTAGTAGTTGGTGCGCTGGTCGAGTTCACCTTTGTCGATGAGACCCTTGTCGACGAGCGTGTCGAGGTTGGGGTAGAGCCGGCCGTGGTGGACTTCGGACTCGTAGTACTCTTCGAGTTCGTCTTTCACGGCGAGGCCGTGCGGTTCGTCCAGACCAGCGACCACATACAGGAGGTCTCGCTGGAAGCCGGTGAGATCGTACATAGTTTGGCTGAAACTGCCAAACTGTATAATTCTTGTTAATGGCGATCGCGATACGAACCCAGCGAATGGACATTCTACTGGCAGTGTCGCTGCTCATAGCCCACGGATAGACCCGAGTACGTTCTTCGCGGGGCACCGTCACCCCACACCTCCTTAGATGTTGACTGGTTCTGTTCTAGGTTATTTTTTGAAATACTAGGAGAAAATATATACCACCTCCCTCTGTCACTTTTCGACTGCGTGTTGACAAGTAGCACACCAGAGCGCCCCCGGTAACGTCCCCAAAGAGCAGACTACTGCATCATGGCCCGATACGTCCCCTCCAAATCCACTGCCAGTGACGCCGACGCACCATCAGTCAGCCACCTCCCGCGCAAGGTCGCTACCACCATCGTCCTCGTCAGCTTACTCATGGTCCAGCCGGCGGCCGCCCAGAGTAGCGCGGTCTGTAGCGCGGACAACCTCCCGAGCATGATTGAGGGGTTCTTCCAGCTGACGACCGCGCTGGGCATCGTCGGCCTCGCCGTCGTCTGGCAGGCCGACTCACTCATCGAGATGTTCACGCTCAGCCCGGAGCGCAAGAAGGGGTTGAAGCGGCACAAGCGCTCGGCGATGAAGTCGGCGGTCGTCCTCGTCGTGCTCGGCCCGCTGTACACGGTCGCCGGCTCGATGATGAACCTGCCACTCGCGACGTGCGTCGATCTCGTCCCCTGGTAGCGTTCTGTTCATGCACTACCGAGCGCGCGTTGTCGTGGCTGCGCTGGTCGTCGCTGGCGGCATCACCAGCGTCGTTGCTGCTACCCCACCACGGCCGGGGACCGAAGCCAACGGGCTCACCGAGAACGAATCTGCGACGCTGTGGTCGCGGGACACTGACGACTACATCAACCAGACGACGTACCGCGAGCGATACGGCGAGAACCGGACGGCCGTCCAGCAGGTTGCGAACGGGACGGACGTCACGTTCACGCGGCCGCCCGCAACCGCCGCCACGTGGACACGCAACGACTTCCAGGATCTCGATGCGGGCGGCTCGAACACGTCCGTGCATCCACCACACGCGAACCTCACGGATAGCGTCTTCATCGAGAACGCCCACGCCACAGTGTTCGCGGTGCAGCCGTCGACGCGCGCCCACCTCGCTGCGGGGACGAGGCCACTGTATATTGCACCGAACGGCACCCTCCGTGGGTTCGTGGATTATCGCGTCCGCCTCCCGGAGGGGAATGCGACGAGTGAGTGGTCGCTCGTTGACCATTCGGTCGACACCGTCCGGCTGCAGGCAGACGGGGTGCCGCTTGCCGAACAGAATGGCTCCCACACGCCCGTCCTCGACTATCAGACGACCCGAAATGGGAGTGCGACGCTCTCGTTTACCGCCGAAATCGACGTTCGCGTGCGGCAGACGACGCGCATCGATCACGGGAACACGACCAGCGTGGATATCACCTTTCACGCGGACTCGGTGACCGTCTCGGATACGCTCGATGTCGCGTTCTACAACCTGTCGGCGACCGCCCACTACGCGTCGTATCCGAACGGCGACGCTGGCGTCGCGGTCTTCCAGTCGCGGCCGTGGCAGGGCTTCACGCTTCCCGAGCGCGGCGCGCGAGTCCGTGGCATTTGGCGGTTCTACACCGCCCGCAATTCGGACTGGGAGACGCTCATCACTACGAACGCGACGGGGCAGTCGGTAGTCGAGTCACCCGCGCTCCCGGTGGGCGTGCACGCCTACCCGTCCCAGATTGGGCCACGTGACGAACCCGTCCGAGGTGGCCCCGAGTTGCTCTCGACGTGGGGTGGCGACCAAGCAACACCCGCGGGGACGATTGGGGAGAACGTCTCCATCGACGTCGTGAACCAGTCCTACCAAGCGACGTACGGGGTCGCTGCCCGGACAGACAGTCTTGAGCGGGAGTCACTCCACGTTGCAGGAATCGTCCGTGGCGTCAACGAGACCGTCAAGCCGGCAGCTGGCGCTGACCGCCAGCTTCGTCGGAGCAATCTCTCCGTTGACGTCGTTCGCCAGAATCAGACGGCAGCCGTGCTCCGTGTCGAACTCCGCGATTCGCGTACTGGTGCGCCGATTCAGTTGGCGGACCGTGACCGCCTGCATCTGATTGGTGGCGAGACGCGAACCGGCGCGATTACCATCAACGGCCAGCGTGTCGAAACGAATCGTTCTGGCGTTGCGACCGTCACTGTCGACAACCCCGGCGTATATACGGCGCGCTACCAGCCTGGCTCATGGCTCAGCCACAACCCTGCGTACGTTCCCGCGACGGCGACGGCGCGCTGGCATCCACTCACCACGATTCAGGGCTGGTTCGCGCTCCTCGTCGAGGTTGGCTGGCAGCTCCTCCCGTTCGTTGTCGTGTTCTACGCCGGCACGCGGCTCCTCCGACTGCTCGGCTTCACCACCCGCTTCCAGTAATCATGACCAGACACCTCCAAGACCTTGATCGGCGGACCGCCCTCCGAACAGTTGCTAGTGCTGCGCTTGCCGGTATCGCTGGCTGCCTCTCTCAAGACTCGTCTCCCGGTAATGGATCGAGTGCTGTCGACGGGCCGCTCCAGCAAGTCACGGTCGACGGCACCGCGGTCGTCGTCGGCCTTGCCTCGGAGGCGGACGTGGATCGAATCAATCTCATCCAGCCAAACGGCGAACTCTTCGCCCAACAAGCGGTCGCGGCTGGTGTCCAGCAAGTCTCGTTCGAGATTGGGGCGACCTACCCACCAGGTGAGTACGACATCGTTGCCCTCCAAGGCGAGGAGACTGTCACCGAGCACTCGTTCCAACTCCAGCCGGAGATTCATATTCGGGCTGTCGGTCTCTTCCGAAACCATCCGGAGAAGCCCTGGGACGAGGTGTACGGTGAGTCTGAGACAGATCGGCTGAAGAACGGGGAGGCATTCGTCACAGTCGAAAATACCGGGACTGGCCCTGAAGCAGTAGTTGAGTTAATATTCTTAGGCGACGTCCCGAATCCACTTGAGAACCCTCGCGGTAATGGGATGTACGAAACTGAACGGGTTGTTGTTCCTCCGGGAGAAACAGTCGACCTGTTTAGCGGTTCATTCCCGTTCGGTTCGGAGTCAGAGTCAGGAATGGGTTGTTCTCCCAGCGGAAATAGCGGGCAATTCACGGTGACTGTCAAGACCCAGCACAGTGATGGCCCAGCTTCAAACACGTTCGATGTGCAATACTCTGGCTCTAATGATATGGTTGACTGCGAGGTTTCGATCACGGAGGCCTGACCATGGTTGACCTCATAGATGTCGTACTTGAAGGATTCAAGGCGGTCGTTGATTGGCTCATCAGCTTATTCATGGAGGGGCTTCAGTCTCGGTATCGGAACTTGACTGAGGAGATATTCGGGACACCGACCCCAGAGACAGATGGAGCGTTCATATTTGGTGAAGCAACCAACGCCCCCTGGCAAACGATTCAGGACGGGCTTATTGGTGGTGAAATAATGTTGATATCCCTTCTTCTTCTCGTGATGAGTGTTCAGGGGCGACACACTATCCGAATCTTCAATATCGGAAGTGCATACGAGGCCAGGAAAACCAAGAAGACCGCGTGGGTCGGTGCTTTCCTAATAATTACATGGTACTGGGTTGGGTCGCTCACCCTCTATCTCGTTAATGGATTTACCATCGCTCTCATACCAGATATATCGTCCCTAGCGTCAGCGATGCTCCGCCTCTTGGGAGCCACTATCACAAATCCCGTTTTGTCGATCCTCTTCGCTATTATTGGCGGTCTTGGAATTTGGGCGCTTGAAGCCCTCTTCTACATCCGCAAAGTTCTGCTCTTCGTCTACCTATATGGGATGCCGATAGCGATCGCTCTGGCTTACGGAAACGTCCCCGTGCTCTCCAATATTGCATCAAACTTCAGCAAACGGTTCGTTCCGTTAGCGATCCTTCCACTCCCCGCTGCGATCGTCTTCAAGGGATACGACCTCCTCTACGGTAGTGGGACACTCACACCTGGGACGGCATTCCTCAAGTATCTCGTTGCCACCACACTCCCACTAGTCGCACTCTACATCACGTGGAAGACGTTCACGTTCGCGACGCCGCTCACAGCCAAGGTTCTCGGTGGCGCGACGAAGGGCGCGGCACTCATCGGTGGTGTTGCTGCTGGCGCGTACGTCGGTGGTGCTGGCATCGCGACGACGGCGGCTCGCTGGGGGCCGAAAGCCGCGGCCGGCCACGCGGTCGCCCAGAAGGCCGCAGCGCGTGGCGGGCACACCGACGACAATTCGTCCCCGTCGTATCGACGGACGGAGAACGACCCCAGCGAGCGTACGGAGTCGAGTGACGAACATGGGATGGAATTCGACCGGGGGATCCACTAACGATGGTCGACCAGAATGCGGCTGCACGGCGCATTATGGACCAGTTCGGCGAGGAAGGCCGCATCCCCATCCTCAATATTGACGAGGGCGACGTTGGCGTCCTTATCGCGTTCCCAATTGTTGGGCTGCTCGTTGCGGGGCTCACGGGCGTGGAGTCGCTCGCGCTTCCGCTCGTTGCTGGTGGCTTCGGGTTTGGGGTAGCCGTCCTCTACGTGTCGCCTGACCACCTGAACGCGTGGACGTGGACGAAAGACGTCTACCGGTACGTGAAGCGGCCTCGGGTAACGTTCAGCGCGCCCGAAGACGAGACTGAGTCCACTAGAACAACACGTAACGAGGGCGGCCTCGCGAACTACACGCCGTTCAAACCGGACGAGCGCACGCAAGACCTCACGAACGTCGAACGGGCATGGCCGGGCGCGGGCGCGATCCAACGCCAGGATGGCGCGATGGAAGCATTCCTCGAAGTAAATCCCGGGAATATGGATTTCGCGATGTCCGACGACTGGGCGCAACTCCAGGAGGCGGGGGCGGCGTTCGCCAACAAGGAGTTGGACTGGCAGCTGAAGTTCCACGCCACGACCCGGTCGTTCCCCGTCGAACAGATCACGGAGACCATCGAGGAGCGCCTGACTGACGAGGACGTCAAACAGAACCCGATCTTTCGGAAACTCCTCGAGGAGTACCGGGAGACGCGCCCGAAGGAGATGCGTGAGCGCGGCAGCCAGCAGGTGCACTACTACATCGGTGTTGAGGTCACGCCGCTGGAAGTCTACGACCGGTTCCGCGACGAAGCGACACCCGCGGAGAAACTGACGCAGTTCCCGATTGTTGGCGTCCTGTTTCGGCCGTTCGTGACGCGTCGCGAGGACCTCACTGCTGTTGAGCGTCGCGCCAAAATGTTCGAGAAACTCGATCAGCGAGTCAACGACGTTCGCGCCGAGTTCCTCCAGCAGGCGTCAGGGTGGTCAGCGCGCCGGCTCAGCACGGTCGAGCTGTTCGTGTTGAATCTGGCGTTCTGGAACGGCCGCGAGCACGACTACGGCGACGCTGAACGCGTCGTCCGCGACCACCCCATCATCGACCGCTCGCGCCGAGAGGTCGACCATGATATGTAATGCTTTCCTCCAGGCCGGCGGAATCGATCGCCAGCTCGAGGAGTGGCTACCAGCGCCAACATCGATCGAGGGCGCTGTCCTATACGTAGTCCTCGCTGTGATGGCTGTTCTCATCGTGGTACAGCTCTGGAACTGGTACGCCGAGGACGACGAGCCACAGGTTGCGTTCGCGGACGTGCTCGACGAGGAGACACTTGAGGAGGGTCGCGTGGAGGGCCAGATCCTTGACGACGTTGCGGAGTCCCAGCAGACCGTGACGGCCCCGGATGCCATCGAGTGGGAGACGCGCGCTGCCCGAGTTGGGGAGCAGTGGACGTCGACGCTGTACATCGCTGACTACCCGGATTATCCGAGCGATGGGTATCTCAGCGAACTTTTCGAGCTCACCGACGTCCAGTTCGATCTGACGGCGCACGTGACGCCCCGAAATCAGGAACGTGCGCGCGATGAGCTGCAGGATATCGCGGACGACCTCCAAGTCGACGCTGACCTCGAACAGAGCGTGCGCAGCGCGTACCTCCAGGAGCGCGCGAATGAAGCGGCGGCGACGTACACAGCAGTCGAGAACGGTGCCAGTGTGTTCGACCAGAGCATGTTCGTGACGGTACGCGCCGACGAGAAAGACGACCTTCGGGACGCCGTGCAGACGGTGAAGAGTACGCTCCGCGACGACCCGGCGAACCTCACGCCGAAAACGGCGATCTGTCGCCAGGACCTCGCCCTACAGTCGGCTGCGCCGATTGGACGCGACGAGTTCGGGCGGACGTCAATCGCGCTCGGTGGTGCCATAGGTGCGCTGTTGGCGTCTCCCCAGCAGGCGACGATCCTCGAGGAAGGTGGTGTCGAGTTCGGGATTCACAAGGATACGCGCAGCCCCGTCGTGATTGACCCGTTCAGCAGGGAGAACGGCTATGCGATGTTCACCATCGGTGACCCTGGTTCCGGGAAGTCGTTTAGTTCCAAGCAGAACTTCATCCGTTCGATCGAGCAGAGCAAGGACCGGATTGGCGTGATTCTCGAGCCGCTGAACGACTGGGCTGGCGTCGCCGAGGCGCTTGATGCGGAACGAATTACGGTCGGTGGGACGCTCGGGCTGAATCCCCTCGAACTACGGGAGACCCCTGAACGTGTCCAGCGTGCGATGGGCGAGGATGCGAGCCCGTTCAACGAGAAGCTCGACGACGCGATGAGCTTCCTCACGAACTTCTTCGCGTTACGCGGGGTTTCGCTTGGGGATCGACGGACGACGCTGGAACTCGCGCTCACGCGAGCGTACAACGAACAGGGAATTACGGACGATATTTCGACCCACGACAATCCCAGTCCGACGATTCGGGACGTAATGGACGTGCTCGAAACGATGGTTGAGGAGCCCGAGGAATTCGTTGTACGGACTGACGAGGAGGCCGGGAAGCTCGCTGGGGATGCGACGTGGCTGCTCGACCAGCTCCGTCCCTTCGAGGAAGGCGGCCGGTATTCGAATCTCGGGCGGCCATCGGCGTTTGACATTCGCGACGAGAAAGTGATCTACCTTGATTTAGCCCAGCAGGAGGGGAGCGTGGACAGCAGCACGGCGCTGACGATGCAGCTGTTGATCTCGTTGGTGTACGAGCGCGCGAAAGTCTCGGAGCAGGAGGTCGTGTTCTACATCGACGAAGCACGCTATCTCATGCAGGACGCCGCGAGCCTCGCATTTCTGGAAACGGTGTTTCGTCATCACCGGCATCACAACCTCTCGATTCGCTTGGTGACGCAGACGGTTGATGAGTTCTTCGAGCATGCCGAAAGCGAAGCGATCTTGGATCAGTGTGCGGTGAAGCAGTTCCACCGATTGGATGGGATGGACGAGCAGTGGGCCGAGGAGTTCGGGCTGAACTACGCACAGATGCGGTTCGTGCAGGACGCTGTCCCAGGAAATGAGGAGGCTGGGTTTGCGGAGGCATTGGTTGGTGTTGATGGTGAGTGGCGTGGGATTACGGTCGAAGCGATGCCCAAGGAGAAGCAGGTCATCGACTTCGATCCGACTACCCAGGGTCGTTCGTCGTTGCTCGGTGGGGAAGTCGAGAGGAATACGGTGTTTCAGGATGACGATATGACTGATTGAAGCCGGCGGGAGAAGCCGTTTTGGTGGCTGCTGATTTCTATCTTGTTTCGAGGAGAGAATCCCGCCCTTCAGGGCGGGAGTGAGTCCGACAACTCCTACACAGACCACCGTCGATGGCAGGCTGGATATTCAACGCTAATCATCCGTTTAAGTTGGCTTGAATACATAGGCTATGTATGGTGATTGAGGTCACGCGCACCTACGTGGGTCCATCCAGAACCACCGGCAGGTCTGCGATGGCCTTGACTCGCTCGGAGACTCCGCCTCGAAACTCTGGAACGTCGCCCGCTGGACAGCCGACCGCATCTGGGATGCAACAGGCGAAATTCCAGATGAAGGCGTGCTGAAAGCGTATATGAACAACCAGTCGTGCTGGAAAGACCTGAATGCACAATCCAGTCAGAACGTCATCGAAGAACTTTCTGACGCTTTCCACTCCTGAAACGACCGTAACTCATAGCGGAAGTAGCGCGGAAACCCACCCCTTTAGGGGTGGGAGGAATCGCGTCCGCTTTACTCAGCAGTCCACCGACGATAGCCCGGCTGACTCCCCCAACTCGGACTTAAATTTTTACGTGATTCCAGATGCCCATATGAGGTGTGGCGGTCGTTCGGAACATCCAAGTGAAACTCGACGTGCCAGACGCCGCTCACAGCGTCCTCGACGAGACGTTCGAGCAGTTTCGCTACGCCGCCCAGTCCGTCGCAGAGTATGGCTGGGCCGACGACCCAACCGAGATTATTACTGACCAAAGTGACCTCAACGCCGCCACCTATGACGACGTGCGCGAGGACACGGAGCTGCACTCCAACCATGTTCAGTCAGCGCGAAGCCTCGCGGCTAACGCTCTTTCGAACTGCCAAGATCGCATCTTCGAGGGAGAAACCGCAAGCGAGCCCACCTTCCGCGGGACAGCCTCGTGTACGGCGTCCGTACAATTACGTACAACGACGACCACTGTACGCTCGCTACCGTCGATGGCCGCATTCGCGCTGAATACGTGACGCCCGAAGACGACGAAGGGACGCCGTTCGCCGAATATTGGAATAGTGGGGAGTGGGAGCGCAACGAGGCGACCCTCCACAAGCGTGACGGCGAGTACTACCTCCACGTTGCCGTGGAGAAAGACCTAGAGACGGATGCGTCGACAGTCGAGAACGGAGCGGTTCTCGGCGTTGACCTCAACGTTGATGGCTACCTCGCCGTCACCAGCACGGGCTCGTTCCTCGGGAATGCGGACTCCCTCAACCACAAGCGCAGCGAGTACGAACGACGGCGTGGTCGTCTGCAACAGACTGGCACTCGATCCGCCCACCTCACCATCCAGCATATTGGATCACGGTTCTCACGCTGGAGTGACGACTACCTCCACCGTGTCTCGAAAGCCATCGTGCAAGAAGCGCGCCGCCATGACTGTTCGGCTATCGCGTTCGAGGACCTCGAGCAGATTTGCGACCGCATCTCGAACGCCAGTAAATTCCAGCAGTGGGCGTTCCGCACGATCCAGGAGTACACCGAGTACAAAGCCGAAGAGCACGGAATACTGGTGGAGACAGTTGAACCCGCATACACGAGTCAGCGGTGCAGCCACGCAGCGTGCGGCTTCACACACGACAAGAACCGAAACGGTGACGACTTCGAGTGCCTGAACTGTGGGAAGGAACTCCACGCCGACTATAATGCCGCGCGGAATATTGGGTGGCGGCTTGTCCAGCACTGGCTCAAGTCTGGTGCTGGACGCGCCAACTGTCAGGTGGCGCTGAAGTCAGGGACGCTGAACGCGAACGGCGACTATTCGCCTGCCGAGAGTATCGGCCAGAGCGCGAGTCCACTGACAAGCCCACCGCTTTAGCGGTGGGTCCCTGACCGTACGCTGGGAGCGACTCAGAGATATTCGGTTCGGAGTCGCTCGACATAGGCTCTGTCCCAGTGTTTCGTCTCAACAAAGTACGTCAGCACGGCGTCGACGTAGGCTGTCGAGAGAATTCCATCACGTGCGAGCGAACAGAGGACGTGCGGCGTAGTGAAGAGCGTGTTTCGGTCATTGAGGCTGAGAGAGACGAGGAGATAGTTCGTGGTGTTGAATTCGTCGGTAAGAAACATCGCGGCTTGGAGGTCGTTTGCGAGCCAGATCGCGTGTGATTCGCCTGTGTCAAGTCCATAGGTCAGCGGCGCTTCGAGTGCCGCTTCGACATCGTGCGTCGTCAGGTGGTGGGCTGCTTGGAGCACGAGGTCGGCGGCCCTGGCGAGGAGGTCGTCGCCCACAGCAGCCTCTCCAATCTCCCCCATCACCACGTCCGGAACGTGGACGTCGTATGTCGCGAGCAGTGCTTTGAGTGGATCTGCGCCCGTCGGCGCGCGGTCGCTGGCGTCGACGCGAGTTATCGCGAGATTCAGCAACGAATTCGCATCAATAACAATCGTCGATTGGCCCGCCATTTATTACGCGTCCGACTCGTCGCTGTCCGACCACGTCTCGACGTTCCCCTCGTAGAACTCGTCGTCACTGGGAAGCTCGTCGTCGAGGACTGGCTCGGGTGGCGCGCGATCGATGGAGTCACGGAGGAGTTTCAGCCGCATCGCCGCTTCCGTTCCGAGGAGGTCCTCGATCGTCTGGTAGTCCGCTCGGCCGTCGTAGTAGGCTTGCTTGATGCGAGCCCGGAACTCGTCGTTGTCCGTCAGTTCCGCGAGTTCGTCCTGTAGGGCGTCGATGAGCAGCTGCGTTCGGGAGATATCGAGGAGGTCGGCGGCCCGATCAGCACGCTCGACGAGCGACCGTGGCGCGTTAAAGTCGACGCGCGTTTTTTCCTCCGACATCACACTCTATGTGTAGGGTCTACACACAAATAAGCGTGGCGTCACCAATTCGAGGCGGAGCCGCTGACTCCCCAACAGTCGAAACGTCTGCGTCCAGAGAGGCTCACACGAACGGTCGAAGAAGCATTCGACCAATACGGTGCCCCACGCATCGAAGGACAGTCCTCATCGTCGACGTGCCAGCGGAGTTTGTCGTCGGCCTCGATGTCGAGACGCCGACGGCCTCAGGCGGTGGTCGCTGACCGGAGTGCGAAGACGAGGAGGAAGATGGCAATAGCGGCACCGACCAGGGCGACCGGGATGGTGGTCGGGTCGATAAATGAAATCGCCGTAGCGTAGGTGAGCGCGGCAACGGCGATGGCGCTGGCGACAATACCGACGGCGAGGGTGCCAGCGAGGTGGACAGCTTCAGTATTTCGCGTGGGGGTGTGGCGGCCAACTTCTTGGCCGAGTTGCCAGGCGAAGTGGCCACTATCCCAGGCGACGAAACTGCCGATGATACCAGCGAACAACACCCATCCCGGGAGTGCCTCGACACCGCCGAAGGCGGAGGCAACGAAGAGCCCTGCCCCAGACAGTGCAGGGCCGACGGTTTTGGCTGGCAGGAGCTTGATCCACATCGCCAGCCGGAAGCCCGCGATCATCCCGGCGGTACTGAGGAGAACGGCTGTCAGCGCGGCGAGCGTAATGGTGGCCGGGCCGTAGAATGTGATAACGCTCCCGGAGAGCTGGCGGTAGGTCGGCGCCATCGTTGACGGCAGTGATGTCACGATGAACGCCTGGACTGTGTTGACGAGCGGGTCGGCGACAACGACCCCGACGACGGTGAGCGTGACGCCGCTGAGCGCCGCACTGTACCGTGCAACTGAGAGCGCCGCCGAGGCCTGTGCAAGCCGCTTGAGCACGGAACTCACCACAACTAAGCCGAGGCTCACGCCGATACTGATGGCGAGTAGGAACCGGAGTGGTTCCAGTTGGGTCGCGCCGATCAGCAATCGATAGGTCGAACCACTCAGTTCCGACCGGAACTGTGGGCGCCGAAGCAGCACGTCGGTAATTACGCCGATCGGGATGAGGAGTATGAGACCCCAGGTGAGTTTGGTGAGGTGCCCCTGAATTGTGTGGAGTGCGGCCTCGTGCTCGCGGCCGAAGAGCGCGACAATTGGAAGGGCGCGAAGCGCCATCCCGAGTGTAGCGGTTGTCCCGAAGAGCAGGAGGACGAGCGAGGCCACTTGGGGCGCAGCCGCGGCGGGCGTGAGGAAATACGTCGTCACCACGGAGAGGCCGTCGCTGACGGTGCTGCCAACCGTCTGATTCTGGCGGGCAAGCGTGGCCGTGCCGATGACTGCCGCCGCTGCCAGCACTGTTGTCGCGAGTACTGGACTGACGAGTGTTCGGTACGTGACGCTGGAGAGCGCGCGGAGTGACGCCCGCGTGAGGAGGTCCGCGATGGCGACGCAGGCGCCAACCACCGCCAGCATGAGACTCGCGACGACGATGAGTTGGGCAACCACCTCAAGGATGGCTGTCGCGCCCTGCGCGGGTGTCGGCTGTGGGAATCGTGTTCCGGACAGCGACAGCGCGGCGTACGCGAGCCCGCCCGTCGCTGCGAGCCCGAGCGGGGCGACGAGCAGGCCGGCAAGATACTGCGTGATGACGCGCCACGAGGAGTGCGTCGCCAGCCACAGCCCGCCAGCGAGCGAGAGCGCGGCGACCCATGCAGTCGCAAGCGGGAGCAGCAAGTCAAGCCAGGCGGCGATCAGCGACGTTACGGCGATCGTGACGAGGACGCTAATGAGGGTGGCCTGTCTCGTCGGTCGCCACGTGGACTCGTCGACGGTCGTTGGCTGTGAGGACATCTTAGTGAGTGAGGTGGGTGAGTGAGCGGGCGAGCGCTGTATCAATCGGCGTGTCGAGCTGCCAGTCAACGACCGCGAAGCCGGCATCCGTCAGCCGCGTCTGTCGGAGGTCGCGGTGGAGCGCGACGAGATTGCCCGCACTCGTTGTGCGGTCGGTCACGTCCGGACTGACCACCGTAACCGGGTAGTCGTACGGCCGCAGTCCCCCCGCGAGCTCGAGCGGCCAGTCGTCGAGCAAGGGCGTGACAACCACAACCTCGGCGCGTGGTGGGAGGCGGCGGCGAATCGCCTCGCCCGCTGCCGGCATCGAGAGATCGAAGACGTCCGCACGCGGTGGGGTTGGCGTCACCGAGTGGCGATTCGGCCCATTCGTTGCGGTGTCCTCGACGGCATCGAGGAGGTCGGCGGCGTCAGTCGGCGTCTCAGCGGTCACCCACGGCAGATCATGCGGGCCGACAGTAAGCGTCGCGTCGTCGGGTAAGCCGACCGCGGTGAGGAGCGTGTCGACGTCGGCCGTCGCGAGGGCGTCGTGCAAGCGTGCGCTCACGTACGCGTTGAGTTCCGGGGCTGTCGGATGGCCTGGTGCCGGACTCACACGCGTCGCTTTGCGCGCATCCACGATGATGGCCGTCCGAGTGGCATGTTCCTCCCGGAATTCGACCGTCGAGAGCTCGCCGGTTTTGGCGTACTGGCGCCAGTTCAAGCGATTCAGTGGGTCATTCGGTTGGTAGTCGCGTGTGCGGTGGAACTCGAGCCCCGGGCCACCCTGGTCGGTTGGCTGCGTGCCTGCGCGATGAATGGGCGTCTTCGTTGGTGGGGAGTCGATCGCGCGAAGCCCCTCGAAGCTGGTGTCGCCGCCCGGCTCGAGGGTGGTCGTCGCCTGCTCACTCCCGGCAAAAGACCGGCCACGGGCGACGGGCGCATCGAACTCGTGCTGGCCGCGTTTGGCCACCACCTCGTAGGTGGTCGACGCGGTGTCGCCGGCTCGCAGTGGCGCGCTCACCCGCGGAGTTCCCGAGACCACTGCAAGCTCCCCGGGGACACCGTCGATCACGCGCAGATCCGGTACCGCCGCGTCCCCAGTGTTCGTCACAGTGAGCGTGACTGGGACGCGCTCACCGGGACTGGCGGCGGTCATACCAATTTCTCGGTCCGCCTGAAGCTCAGCGTCGGCTGGAACCACGGAGAGTGCGTCGTAGGCGGCGAACGCGACGGGGATCGCGGCTGCAGCGACGACCATCGCGCTGGCGTACAGGAAGCCAACCGCGACGAGAAGCAGGGCCGCAATCCCCGCCATCTGCCAGCGGTACGTCCGCCTCACGGCCGTCATTCGCCATCCGCCTCCGTGCGGTGTGCAGCGAAAGCTTCGACTTCCCGAGCGGTGACGCGGACGCGGCGAGCGCGTTCCCGCTCCGGATCCAGCCACCGACGCAGCCGACTCCAGACGGAATACTCGACGTCCCCGGCGTCTGAGAGGAACGCTGCTGCAAGCTGCGACTCCGTCCACGCCCCATCCGCGAGCGCGTCCTCGGGGGTGGCGTCTGCCGTCGCGATCAACGCCTCCGTTGTGTCCCGCAGGAGCGTGCGTGCTTCCGCGGTCTCGTCTTCCGTGAGTGAAGTGGCGTCAAGCGTACTGGGAACGGCTTCAGTAACTGGCGTTCGGTCGTCGTCGATAACGCGTTCCGGCGCGCGCTCCTGTGCGCCATCATACCGGGACGTACTGCCTGCAGCCGGGTTCGACGGGGTTATGCTCCCACCCCACGCCCCGAGGAGCGCGTACAGCGAGAGGACGCCGCCAACGGCCGTCAGCAGGTGATTCGGGTCCGTGTCGCCGAGTCTGGTTTCGACGAGGGAGAGGCCGGGGAGCTGTGTCGCGAGCCCCGGTTCGAAGGTGTAGACTGTGCCGAGCGCGAGCGCCAGCACGCCCAACCCACCACTGACAGCGGTACGCATCCGCATTAGTCCGCACCCCCAGTCTCCGAACTGTCCTCCGCTTGAGTTGCCTCATCACGGGCTGCCGCTTCGATCGCCTGACTTGCGGTCTCGACGCGTTCCAGTCGCGCTGACGGCTCCCGATGGCCGTATTCGACGGCGCGGAACTCGTTGCGCAGCGTGGCAACCGCGTCGGCCGGCAACTCGTCACGGCTGACGGCGTGTGCCGCAAGCTCGCCCGGCGTGTAGTTGTCGGGCCGACGAATGGACACATGCGTGAGCAGCGTCTCCCAGGCCTCCCGGAACGTCCGATAATCCGACTGTGGCGTGGCTGTGTCGCCGCGCTGCACGGCGCGGGCGCGGTTCGTGATGTCGTCCGCAATCGACGACGTCTGGCTGGTGAGTCGCCGGCGCACCCGCTGCAACCACCGCGCGAGCCGCGTGGCGAGCACCCGCGGCGAGAGCTTCCCACGGAGAGTCGCGAGTACCGCACGGAGTGCTGCGTGGAGCGTCCGAATACTACGCGCGACCCATCCGGCCATCGTAGTGGCGACGTAGACGAGCGTGTTACTGAGCCACCGCACAGCCCCAACGAGGAATGCGGTCAGGCGTGCGAGCACTCCCCGAGCGCGAACCCCGGACCGGCGTTTGGTGTACCCGAGCACGCCCACCACGAGGACGACCGCACCAACGGCAATCGCGGTATTCTGGTAGATCCCCTGGATGCTCGTCGTGGTGGTCTGTTCGAACTTGCGGACTTCGAGTGCGGCCGCGTCGGCGACCGGGAGGCGCGTTGTGAGCGTGCCATCCGGCCCGGTGACGCCAACCTCGTTACCGTTGAGTCGGACTGGGGCACCGGGTACAGCCGACCCATTCAGGGTGGCCATGACCTCGACGCGGGTGAACGGGAGTGCAAGCGGCGCCACAGATGACGCATTCACCGTGAGTTCCGGCAATCGAACCGACCTCGTCCCGGCGACCTCGCCGCGCTCGACGCGGATCGTCGCGTTGCCGGGGACACTCGGCAGCGTGAGCGTCGTCATACCCGAATTGTTCGTCCTGGCGACTGCCTCGCCATCGAGGCTGACCGACGCATTCCGGAGAGAAACGTTATCGACGGCCGCCACCACTCGCACCGTATTCCCCGTGACCGTCCGCCCGAGAATCGAGACGGACGCGTTCGTCGCCAACGAATAGCTCTTCGTCGTGTTGTTCCCCGACTCAGGTGGTTGGGCGTGCGTCTGCGTGCTGCTCCGTGGGGCAATTCGCTCGTCGCGTGCGGGCTGGGCGCTGCGGAGGGTTAGCGGTCGATAACTCTGCTGTGGCGTCGCCAGTTGCGATGTGCGTTGTGCCGTCGCGGAGTCGGTCGGCGCTGTGACGGAGATGTTCAAGGTGGCGGTGTACGGCACTGTCCCAGTCACGTTGCCAGTCTCGTTCGTCACGCCGACTGACTCGCCGTTGAACGAGACGCGAGCCCCCGAAACGGCAGTATCCTGCCGAGTAACCGTCACAAGTACGGTGCTGCCGGGGACTGGATCACGATTCAGCGTCACATTCAGCGGGCTGGATTCTGAACCAGTCTCCGAGTCGTTCTGTGTGGGTTCGTTGGACTGGGAGTCGCCGTCTCCCGACGACGGCTCCCCACTACTGGTCGAGCTGTTCTGTCCAGTACTGCTCGTGGGACTCCCATCGCTGGGTGCGCCCGCTGGCCCCGCGGTCGTACCTGCTGGACCGGGTTGTGGCTGGCCGCTTCCACCCGTGGCGCTCCCGGACTGGGTGCCGTTCGGCGACTGTTGATTGTTGGTCGGTGGCGTCTCCCCCGGAGATCCAGGGACGCCGGCAGGGGTGTACTCGCTTTGCGAGCCCGCGGCGCTCCCGCTGCCCGTGCCGATCGATTGGGCTTCCTGGGTCTGGCGCTCGCTGGCGGGAGTCGGGTCGAAGCGCACCCAGCCAACGTCGCTGAAGTAGACTTCAACCCACGCGTGAGCGTGCAGCGCGCGAACCGTGTACTGGTTGGGGCCCGACTGTTCGCCCGGCGCATACCCGACCACGTAGCGTGCAGGAATGTCGTGGGCGCGCAGCAGCGCGGTCATGCTCGTCGCGAAGTACTCACAGTACCCCGCCTCCATGTCGTGGACGAACTGGCTGGCGACACCATCGGATGGTGGCTCCGAGACGGACAGCGAGTAGTTCTTGTTCGTCTCCAGCCAGGCCTCGACCCGCTTGGCCGCGGCATATCGCGACGTAGCGCCAGCAGTGATCGTTTCGACGGCCGGTGTGAGTGCTTCGCGTTCCTCGCGCGGTAACTGCGTGTACTTGTCGGCCACGTCCCCGGACGCACTCCCACTGGTCGCTTTCAGGACGGCTGGGTCGCGTGGTGGCCGCGAACTCCGCGCAGTGTACGTCGTCCCCGCGGGGAGTGTCTCGGCGGCATGCACGGCCCGCGTAGGCGTCACCTGCAGGGTGGCCCCACTACGCACGCGGTGTGGCCGCCACGCCGTCGGGAGCGCCGTCGCCGCCGTCTTCAGCTGGACGCTGTACGTGAGCTGTCGGTCACTCCGTTCGGTGTGAATCGGCGCCGAATACGCGCTCGGCGTACCGGTCTGTTGCCAGCCGCTACCGGTGTAGCGGTCGTACGCGTTCGTCCGCCAGTACGCCGGCCGGTCAGCGTTCACGACAAAATGAATTTCGTCATTCTGAGACTGGAACCCGGACGAATTTTCCGACGCCAGGCTCCCCCCGACGCTCGTCTCCTGGCCGGGAGACAGCGCGCCGAGTTGGCTCCCACCACCAGCTGCTGCGCCACCACCGGTTCCATTCCCAGCGCTGCCACCCCCACCACTGCCTTGGAGTGGCTCCGACCCGCCACCAGGGACAGGAACGACAGAACTGGCGGGCGTGTCATTCGCGAGCGAGCCCAGCGCGGGCGTCAACCCAGTCGCCAGAACGACCGCGATGATGAGTAAGCCCGTGAGCGCGACGCTCCTCCACTGCCGTGACCGGCCGGAGTCAACGAGTGGCGTTTGCTGACGATCACTCATTCGTGTTGTATAGCCCCCTGGCCGTCCCCCATCCGGGCATGCTGATAGCGTGATATGCTGAGGCAACCATTAAAAGTGTTGTCAGATTTAAATCACACTCCGGGACACCTGTGCTCGTTGTCACTCCTCTTCAGTGACGCCCGGCACCGCAAGCTGCTCGAGGACATCCTCGATGATCGCCTCACGATCGACGCCCTTGGCATCCGCTTCCGCGGTCAACACGAGGCGATGCTGGAGGGCAGGGATCGCGGTGGTCTTGATATCGTCCGGTACCACGTAGTCGCGGCCGGCAAGCGTCGCGCGGGCCCGTGACGCCTCGAAGAGCTTCTGGATGCCGCGCGGACTCACACCAACGTCGACACGGTCGTCCTCACGCGTCCGGCGGCCGATCCGAACGAGATACTCACGCAGCCGCGTCTCGACGTCAACGGTCTCCGGCACGTGTTGCAGGTCGGCGACCGTTTCGGCGCCATCCAAGACTGGCGTGACGCTGGGGACGTGTTCGAACCGATTCGCGCGCCGATCAATTAGCTCGAGTTCGCCGTCCAGCCCGGGATACCCCATACTCGTTTTCACCATGAACCGGTCGCGCTGGGCTTCCGGCAGCCCGAACGTCCCCTCCTGCTCGACGGGATTCTGCGTCGCAATCACGAAAAACGGACTCGGCAACTCGTGAGTGGTGCCGTTCACACTCACTTGCCCTTCCCCCATCGCTTCGAGCAGCGCGGCCTGTGTTTTCGGGGGTGCGCGATTGATCTCGTCAGCGAGCACGACGTTCGCGAACACTGGCCCGGGCTGGAACTCGAACGTCCCATCAGCCTCATTATAGATGTTCGACCCAGTGATGTCCGCCGGCAACAAATCCGGCGTAAACTGGATGCGGGAGAACTCCAAGCCGAGCGCTGTCGCGAAACTCTGCGCGGTCAGCGTCTTCCCGGTCCCTGGGACGTCCTCAAGGAGTGCGTGCCCGTCCGCGAGGAAGGCGGTCATCACGCTCTCGAGGAAGTCGTCGTCAGCAATTACCGCAGCTTGTACTTCCTCAAGTACGTCCCCCACGCGGTCGCGCGCCGTCGACGAGTCCATACGATGACAGGACGAGGGCGGTCGCAAATAACTATCGCTCCCATCCAAGGCACGCCCGGTCAAGAGGTCAAATCGACGCCCTGTCGCGGGAGTGCTCTCAAACTAGCAGCGGTAACGAGCGCTCGGGGACAGCAATAGCCGTCGTTGCAGAGGTGAGACGCCCCTTGGGTTAGTCACGAGGTGCTGCGTTGTCGTCGCGAAACTAGCCTGCTCAGAAGAGGGTGACGCCGAGACTGAGCGTCCAGCCGTTGCTTGCGACGCTCGCGATGACAAGTGAGCCACCTGCCAGCGAGATGTTCTTCAGGAAGCTGTTGAGCTCATCCTGCCGTTGGTCGTCGGGAACCGCCCAGAAATCGTGCATCATGACTGCGGAGACGATGAGGAACGCCGCAAGTGCGATTGCGGCGACGACGGGAAAGACGCCCACGATGACGCCCAGCCCACCGAGAACGAGGAGTGCGCCGGAGGCGAGCACGGAGAACCGAGGCACGGGGAGGCCCTTATACTCGGCGTAGTCGGCCATCTGGTCGGTCTGCGTAAAGTGGCTAACGCCGGTGAACGCGAGGACGCCACCGAAGAGGAGGCGACCGATGACGATTATGGCGGTGTCAAGCACCGCCATCACGCAGCCACCCGCAGACACGTTTGCTCGATAGTACTCCGCAGTAGCCGTGATTGGTCGTAGTTCAGCATATGTACAACGTAGCGTGGGGGCCGTATACGGCTGTTGACCGGACGGTAAAACGACGGCGTAAAGTTGCGTCGCCTCTCAGACTCGTCTCCGACGTCACGAGTACTGTATGCCGTTCCCTCCCGTGACGGACCGTGGTTGTCGAGACTGAGTCCAGGTTCACTCACAGAGGTCCAATGCGGATGCCGGTCTCGGAGGGTTGGAGGACGCGCGTCAGCCACTTGCGACAACCTACCGACACGCCAACCGCCTCAGCGGTGGGTCGCGGATAGAGTCCCCGCCGCTGGTCGCTCTATCGGCGCTAATGGACTCGTGGCCGATTCGCTTGGCTATCGAGGGCTGGCGTCGCCGGACGTTCATTGCTTCGACATACAGGGAGACTGGTCCGCACCATGACGGGTGATGTTGGTGGCGTCCGGCTGGTTAGCTGCGTTGCCTGAGGCTCGCGAAATCGGTTTGGAGCCAGTCGACCCGGGTGTCGAGGCGGTCGCGGCGATGGCGGAGATCTTGCAGAAACCAGTCGGGGTCGTCACTCAGAGCGACGTACGAGAAGTTGGTGGGTTCGAACTCGAATTCTGATCGATACGCTTCACCGATCGTATAGTAGGCGTGTACGCGATCGACCGCGGTCTTGGCGTCGGCGAGGTACTGCTTGGCGTCGGTGACACAATCCTCAGCATCGACGAACAGCGATTGTAGTGAGTCCTCGTTTTCGGTCATCGTATCTGGCTGGTCACGCTGGAGTCGTGTTTCGATATCATCGAACAGCCGCTTCGCCGTCGTTCGGCATCGCTCGATCGCCGTGAACGCCTCCGACGCGGTCCCATAAGCGTCGAACGCACGAAGGTAGAGACATTCGGTGTAGCGCTGGACGGCGGTTTTGAACGCGGTCCAGTTGAGCCCGAGGTCGCTGCCACGCCCATTCAACTCCGGAAACCACGACTCCGCCAGCCGAGTCGCAATGTGTTCACGGAGAGCTGTGCGATCCTCCTCGTCAGTTAGGGCCGCGCCAGGTATCCCCTTCCTGTCCTTGCGGATGTCTGCGACGAGGTCGTCGGTCTGCTCGGTGCAGGCGTCCAAAAGCGATGGTTCGATTTCGGCGATTTCACTGTGACACGCGTCAAGCGCATCATCGAGGGCGTCGTGTGGCCCGGTTAGCGTGAGTCCCGTATCAGGCACCGCCATCATTTAGACACATCAACATGATGCAGACATATCATCAAAATAGTTGGGGATTATTGACATCGATCGCTACCAGTGGAGCCAGCGTAATCCGGCCACGCGGTTGAGGCGGTAGTCGTGGGCTCACGGTTAGCGCCAGCTTAGGCGCTCGGCACAAGATATCGGGGAGCGGCTCGCAGCAGCCGATGCATTCACAGGCGGCACGAGGCGGATGCCACGGGACTTGACCCCGAGGCGGTTGACCGGCATAAAATAGTGGGCGGGATTTCTGTCTGTGTAGGTTAGCGACACCCCCTTCCGAGTCCTGGACAGTGGTTGTGGTGCCGTCGGCCACATCCGGTTGTCCCCCCGGCCGGCGAGGAGCTGCGTTGGTTCATACGCCCCTCCCGTGGCCGACGGCATTCTCACCCCATTAGCGAGCGAACCCACAATCAAAGTGAATAAGTTTGATTGCGTGAAAGCCAGCGTTTGTCGTCGGCTCATGGCTGACATGTCGCACCAGCCCTACCCCCCGCACGAACTATCGCACCAGACCTCTCCCTTCCCCCAGCGGACCAGCCGACGACAACTCCCATCCTTACCGCAAAGTCCGTCTCAGTCGGTGAATTAGTGCACCGAGCCACGCGAAAATAGCGATAATCGTGTATATTGACCGCCCTCCGATTCCGAAGTCTCGTGGATGTGGAAACATATTGACGACATCGGCTGCAGCAGATGCTGATAACGACCCGTAGCTCAGGAGGGATATCACAGAGACCGTCCCTACTGCCAGTAGGAACCATTCTATCGCGGCACCCACTCTCCCTTCGTCTGACATATTTAGGCGGTAGAAGTCATAGCAACTTCAAGGAATGTGCTATTCGTCGTTGGCTTTGGAAGAACTCTTCTCACGAACAGCCGCTGCAGCATCAGCCTTCGAGGACGCCGTCCTCGCCAACGCTGACACCTCGTTGGAAACCGAAGACGACACCCCCGCCGAATGCAGCGATAACTCATCACCCGCCTCACTCAAGATTCGCTCCGCCCGATCCGCCTTTGGAACTGCATCTGAGTACGACTCCAACTGGTAGTACTCGCGAGCCGCAACCAGCGCTCTCATACCACGAATCACCTTTCCAACCAGTCCCTCGGTGTCGTTGAGTGCCTGGCGTTCGTCCGCCAACTGCGTGATTTTTCTCGCATACTCGGACTCCGACAATCCCCCTAAGGCAGTTGCGTCACTCGACTCACGTTCCCGTTGGAGCGCGCTCACCGGGTTCAGTGCACTTGTCACTGCGGATCGCATCGACAGCGATGTCGATTGCGCCTTGCGGGGGTTCTCATTCTGGAGGTTCGTCCGCGCCGTTTTGAGCGTAGTGTACGCCGTAATCAAGTGCGTCTGCGCGGTCGTCGAATGCGAGAGGAACGAATGAACGCCGGTGAGCTTACGGATGGTTTGCGCTTGCTCGTCGGTGGCATCAGCTTCTTGGGCGGTCGTAAGTGCGTCCTGCGCGGTCGCGAGGGCAGTGTTAACTGGTTGCTGTTTGAACGAGGTGGAGGTAGCCGCCACGGTTGTGATATCGGGGTCTTCGCTGCCCGTGTACTCGTGGAGGGCGTTCCCGAGGGCGTTTCGAGCGCGTTTGATTGCGGTCGCGGCATCCGGTTGTGCTTGCGAGGTGGTCTCTGTCGCGGCCTCAGTTTCCGTGGCGGTTTCGGTTTGTGGACTCGTAGTTATCTCCGCCGTGGTGGTGTCGGTCGTGGGCGGTGTAGCGGCGGTGTTTGTGGGTTGGCTGGTAGTGTTGCTGTTCATGCAGCCGGCGAGCCCAGCCAAGGTAGCGACGGCTGTAGCGAGATACGAGCGGCGATCCATACCATAGGACACGTTATTCTGCGAACATAACCGTTCGGGAGCCCAGCTACGCTCATTCGCAAAAGGGAGTTCACTTCCAGTCTTGACCGAAGCTACTCCCCCATCTCGGTGTGGTTTCTCACCGGCTGATTTGCCGTGGGACAGCCACAGTAAGGCCCCGCGGGAACGACAGCCCAGACTGGCCCGTGAACGTGCCCACTGCTTCGAGAGGCACGCAGAAAGCTTATGACGCTCACGCTCGGACTCCGGCCTTGTGCAGGAACGGATACCTGCAGTGAACGGTGGCACGATCGGGCTCGTACTCGGAGCTGTCCTCTACGCGGGCGTCTGGCTGGCAGTGTTCGGTTCGGGTTCGCCGATTACGTTCTATCTCTGGATTGCGTTCGGTGGACTTGCGCTGGGTGGTCTAGCGGGCTTCGCCCTGGGACGAGAGCGGTTAGTCACCCCGGTTTCGCTCGCCCTCCTCGTCCTGTTGGTTGGAGTGATGCCGACTGGTGGCGTCGACGGAGGTACGTCCAGCCCTGGCGCGTACTCCATGGTGTTCATCTTCGGGTGGCCGCTACTCTTCGTGCTGGCCGGCCTGCTGGCTTTCATTGAACGCTCCGACAGCATCTGGCCACAGTCTCCACTGTAGTAGCGGGCAGGCGTTCGTCTGTACTTTCCCGAATCGATGACCCACGTGCGGCAGGTGCTCACCAGCTGCCTTACCATGGTACAGCCGCTCAGTAGCGCTGTGAGCCGCCCAGAAGACACTTATCCAACATGTTATGAACGGCTAGGCATGCCCCCTGATGGATCTCGCCGTGCCATCCTTGCGAGTCTCGGAAGCGTCCTACTTACCGGCTGTAGCGGCAGCTCACCGACTGAGACAACCACACAGGACGTCCCAAACTCAACTACGTCTGCTACGTTCTCGTCGTCGTGTGCAGGATCTGGCGAGGTGGCTCTAACCGCTGAATCCGAGGTGTTCACCGTTGATGAGAAATACGACGGGTTCGAGTTTACGCTCCACAATCAGACGACTGCTTCGCTGACGATCACGCGGACGAAGGCGTGGGAAATCCAGAGACGCACAGCCGATGGCTGGGCGCAAGTCGCGACTAAGGGCGGTGTCGCGGACGGTGAAACGCGGACGCTAGACTGTAGCGAGAAACACACATGGCATCTCGCACTCTTCGAACATCCAACGCCACCTGGCCGTAAGACGACGTACCTCTTCGTGAATCTCGCCGAGGGACACTACAAATTCTCGGTAACGGGCACTCTCGAAACTGGCGTAGAGATCACTCGCTCAACCCAGTTTGAACTGCGGAGACAACTACCACCCCAGACCGAAACTGAAAAATAGGATCTCAGCGTGGAGATATCGTCTGGTTAACGGCCAAGTCTTCGGGTGAGCGGCAATAGAGCGTGCCGCCCTGTTCACCGGAGATCGTCTCGACGAATCCTTCGTCAGCGAGTGTGTTCAGGTGTTTGCGCGCGGTCTTTGGAACGGTCCATACACCGTCAGCCACCGCATCATCCGTCTTTAGCTAAGCCAGAAACCGCGTGACAGCAGCGACTTATCGAGGCTACTTTTCGGGAGGAATGAGGAGGCGTAGCTGTGTCCAACAGAGCCTCCTCATCGAGAATTATGCGTCGGCTCACTACTCTCTTTCCCTCCGAGTTCCTCGAAGAGCACGCCGAGGAACTCGGCGTGGTCGAGCGAGAGGGCAAGCTTCAGATTCCCGTCCTCGTGTGGGCGCTCGTGTTCGGCTTCGCCGCAGGCGAGAGCCGAACACTCGCCGGGTTCAGACGCTGCTACAACTCCACAGCTGATGAAACGATCTCTCCCGGTGGATTCCATCAGCGGCTGACGCCGACGTTGGCAGAGTATCTCCGCGACCTCGTCGAGCGTGGTCTCGACGAGGTCGCTGTTCCCAACGCTGTTGACGCTGATATCGACCGATTCAGAGACGTGATGATCGCTGATGGAACGGTGTTGCGGTTGCACGAATTCCTCTCTGATGAGTTCCAAGCCCGTCACGAGGAGCAGGCTGGAGCGAAGCTCCACCTGCTCCACAACGCCACCGAGCAGACGATTGAACGACTCGACGTGACCGACGAAAAAGCGCACGACAGCACGCTGTTCAAAACGGGCTCGTGGCTCCAAGGACGGCTCGTTCTGTTCGATCTAGCGTACTTCAAGTACCGCCGGTTCGCGTTAATCGACGAGAACGACGGCTACTTCGTGAGTCGGCTGAAGCAGAACGCGAATCCGGTGATAACGGAGGAATTACGGGAATGGCGCGGGCGCGCCATTCCCTTAGAGGGCAAGCAGATCCACGATGTGGTCGATGATCTCTCTCGGAAGTACATCGACGTTGAGGTCGAAGCGGAGTTCAAGCGAGGCCAGTACGAAGGAACGCGGTCGCTGGACACGAAGCGGTTCCGCGTCGTCGGCGTCCGTGACGAGGACGCCGACGACTACCATCTGTATATCACGAATCTATCGCGAGAGGAGTTCTTCCCGGAGGATTTAGCAACGCTGTATCGGTGTCGGTGGGAGGTAGAAACGCTGTTTCGTGAACTGAAGACGCAGTACGAGTTGGACGAGTTCGACACAAGCGACCCGGATATCGTGAGAATTCTGCTGTATGCGGCGTTGCTGTCGCTGCTGGTGAGTCGTGAGCTGTTGGATCTGGTGACCGAGCAGGCTGATGACGAGATCGTGTTTCCGCCAGAACGCTGGGCGGCGACCTTCCGGTCGCACGCCCAGCTCATCCTCCACGAACTCGGTGAGTATCTCGGTTACTCACCACCGCCGTTGCTGGAGCGGCTGATCGAGGATGCTCAGAAGATTCACCAGCAACGACCGGTCTTACAGGAGACGCTCGCTACCGCTACACAACCGAGGTGTGAGTCTTAGCTAAAGACGAATGGCCACCGCATTAGCTGACACCGGGCTGTACGTATGCGCAACAACATGTCGAATGCGCTCGTAGGGCGTCGTTTCGGCCTCCCACTCCTCGCCAGCCGCCTCGTTGACGTCTGCAAACTCGGCTGGCGGGTTTCGGTCGTTCGTATGGAAACGCACGGTGTAGAGGAACATGGTCCTTCGGGACATCGTTTATTCTTCCCCCTCCTGGCAAATTCGTCGCTTACGTCTTGTAGGTCAAGCCCACCCTCCGTATGGAAGTTGAGCACATTTGAGGTTGCCATGCTGCGCGTTGTCCGACGCGCATCTGCTACTTAACCCAAGGAATCAGGCAAAAGACGGGAATATCGAAGGAAGCGCCTCAGAGATTAGCTACCGTCGTCAATAGTAACTTCCTCTTGAGCGACAACTGTTTTCGAACCACCACTACCAATCGCGGTGACTGTTACCTGAACAGTCTCACTTCCGGTACCATCGACTGTAATTGTATTGTCAACTACCTCGGTGTCCCCGCCGGTTACATTACCTAATTCAATTGTGGCTGATTGGCCAACATCATCAAGAACTACTGCATCACTTCCAGCAGCAGTGACGTTGAGTTCCTCGGCATTCCCCTCGCTAATCCACGTTGCACTCGCAGTTCCGTCGTCATTCTCGCTGATGTCAGCGCCGGCTTGGACGTTCTCGCTCACGGAGTCGCCGAAGCCGAGCACGAAGCTGGCGATAACGGCGGCCAAAATAACAGTGATGGCGACCATCAAGATGACGCCGATGACTGGTGATACGCCACGTTCGTCGCGGTCCGGGATCTCTAGTGTTATCTTCTTCATATGTTTGGTGTGCACGCATCCCAAAGGAATACGGTGGTTCTCCACAAACCGCTTCGTGGAGCTCGCCCCTCCGTTTTCCCCGGTTCTGAATTCGTGCGTAACCAAGTATATCCCTCCCGCGTACTTAAACTCCACCGCCAAGTACTCCTCTCCTAACTAGTCCCCCAACTACCAACACGTTTCACCATGCCCCTCCCCACACCCCACGCCCTCGCGCGAACGTACAACACGCCCAGCTACGATGACCCGTGGGCAGCCGTCGAGGACTACCAGCGCGTGCTCGAATACACGGCCGCCCATCCAGACCTCGGTAGTAGCGCCGTTTCCAGTCGGCTAGACCTCCCGCGCAGCCGCCTTCGAGCCTGGATGAACGGCAGCCGTCCAGACGCGGTTCGCGGCATCCAGACTGCCGAAGCGAACGGCTGGCTCGCCGAGCACGCCACCGCAGAGACCGAACGTGCGCTCGTCCAACTGGCTGCGTGGGTGCTCAGCGGCGGCAGCATCCACATCGGTGATAGCCCACACGTGTACTTCTCGCTCGACCACGACGACGGCCACTTCGCGACGCTTGCTGCCGCGGCCGGCTTCGATTACGACGTCGTCAACGACGCCACTCCGGACCGGGCAACCGAGGCCCGCCCCACAACTGATGGTGCCGTCCTCGCGCGTGTGCTCGTCGCGATGGGGGTGCCGGCTGATGCGACCGCGAAACAGACCGCCACGAGCCTCCCCGCGTTCGTCATCGATCTCGATGAGACACTGCTCGAAGCATTCGCCCGCATCTATGTGTTGAACCGTGGCGCCACCCACGCGGACAAAGCGACGCTGACAATCCGCGAACAACGCCCTGCGCCGTATCTCAGCGAGCTAGCCGCCGTGCTGCAGTCAGCCGCTAGTGAACCCGTCACCCACTCCGGCCGAACAGTGACAATCTCCGCAGCGGCGGCCCGAGAGCTTCTCGACGACCCGGCTTGACTGACCGATCGGACACCCGGCCTTCCGCTTCTCCACCGCTGCCTGTCGGACGCTAACGCAACAAATGCAATCGCAGCCAGCCTCGAACACTAGCATTCCCCTGCAAGCCGCCTGTTGACTGATTCCCAGCGAACCACTGTCTGATGGCTGAATTGTCGGAAGATTGCCAGCGCGCGGAGCAACGATCGCACACCGCTGCTTCCCGTGAGAACCACCCCCGCATTTCTAATGACACGTGATATAATCAGTCATTAGATGCTGAATCTGAATCGGTCCCCATTCATTCTGATTGTCCTCTTCGTCGTGCTCGCGGGGTGTAGTGGGCAACCGATCACGTCCGGGACAACCGATGTGCCGGACGCAGCAACCAGCACAACCACCGACCACGACACACCTCAGTCGACCCTCGCACCCGGCCTTACCGAGTCCGGTGTGACTGACGCGTGGGCGCTGGCACAAGCCCATCGCGACAGCCTCGCCAACACCACATACACTGAACGTAGCCAGCACACCGTACGAGCGAATGGCACGCTCCGCCGAGCGGTGACAACGACACTCCGGCAAGGACAGGGTGACCGGTACGTCTACGAGCGTTACGCTCACGGTACGGCCGCCTTGTTCCCGAATCTGACCGTATTTCGCAACGATTCGACGCTCGTACAACGGACAGCCTACGATAATGGCACCGTCGCGTATAGCGGCCCCGAGGCGGCCGCGACGCCCGCGACAGATCGCTATGGGAACGTCTACGCGGTGCTAAGCGCGAGTCCCACAACCGTCGAAGAGGCAGTCGCACACAACGGCACGACGCGCTACCGCGTGATGTCAACTGGTCCACCGACGAATTCATCGGCGTACGCAGGCGTCTCCAATTACACCATGACTGCGCTCGTTGGCCCCGATGGGCTCGTCCACGAGTACACCATCTCCTATGCCGAAACCCGGGGTGGCCAGACAGTTACTGTCAGTACTGCAGTGCAGTTCACTGCCCGAGGAAAGACGGTTGTTCAGCCGCCTGAATGGGCTGCAGACGCGCTCGTAAACAGCTGAACCGCGCTAACTCGTGGGCGTTAGCAATCGGTTTTGAACAGTGGTCGCAGTGGACCCGCCGTCCCGTACAGGGAACGCACGCAGCACAAGGGACACTCAGTCGTCGACTGCATATACGTCCCCGCGACGCTTGACTCGGGCGATAACGAGTCGTTGCTCGTCCTGCCGGCCTGTCGTGGAAAGACGAAATCCGCCGACGCGATGGAACAGTTACGCAGGTATGGCTCTGGTATCAGTAGTACGCGTCGGGCCGTGGGATAATACCGAAAACAACGAGCCACGGTACTCACTCATCGTAGCGGTGCAGGCCGGGGTGGCCTGCGCCGGCTCGCAAAGGCAAATGTGCCGCAACTGGTGTGTCGCTGGTCGCACAGTAGTCTCGGGTGCGCTCAACTAGCATGCTGTGATGGCCGGGCAGTCCTCAGGCTACCCGCCATCGCTGCGACCGGCGACATTTCCTCGGTTAGTTAACCAGACACCTAAAGGTATGGAGTCGTGCAGTTGTCACCAACCACGGTTCTCATCGGTGCCGCGGGCGAGGTAAAAGCGAGTGTTGCTGGCTGTGGGCCGTCCTCATTGTGTCTCTTCGGATAATCTGGGCGCCTCAGGTGCGGTTCGCAGCCAGCACACACCGCGTGTCGTTGCAGACTTTCCTCGTTAATTATCGATTAGTTGGCGGGATGTCGCCGACCACGTAATGGGCGAGAACACAGGCCGAGTTGTCTGCGACGACGCACTCGTAGGTTGTGTTCAAGGGCGATCGGCGACACCGATTGCTGGGCTTGGCAGCCACCTAAGTATTCTGATTCCCCAGTAGCGAGCGAGCGTTCGCAATCAGGATCTTTCCGGCTGTGCCCGAGATTTCACTCCGCCAGCGGAACAGTGGCGGCGCAAACTCGCCGCCATCGAACCCTGCTCCATCAGCAACTCAACGCGAATCTCGAACCACATCTCCCGGACATCATGAACCACCGGAATAGAGACCTTACCATATCCGCTTAATCTAGGTGATGAAGTAGTGGTCTTTAATCGAGTCTCAACCGGGTTTTGTACCACCGTGGAGAGTACGTTTCGTCTGTCTTCGGTTGCCATTGCGTGGAGTGAGAGAGTACATTTCGTCTGTCTTCGGTTGCCATTGCGTGGAGTGAGAGAGTACATTTCGTCTGTCTTCCCACACCCCGCCCAATCTAAGTGAATCGTAACCCAGAGACACCGATCAACACCACCAATCGCGTACGCTCACACGATCACAGACACACCGGACGACGAGTGAAAGGCTACGTTACCCTGCGCACCGTTCATTCCCGACGCCTCCTGTGAGGCGTTGTTCCCACCGATAGGGAGTACGTTTCGTCTGTCTTCGGCTGGAACTCCTTGAAGTGAGAGAGTACATTTCGTCTGTCTTCCCAACCCTCTGGGGAGGCCCGATAGACCCAATTCGGAAACAGCAATTAGTGCTGCCAGTCGTTTGCTTCACTGTTATGCGACCATAGACACATCTGAAAACGAGTGAAAGGGTCGAGTATTCACTTACGTGTGAGTGGTTTCTTGGCGTTTCTCGTGAGAGCGCGGGGACTCTCGATTCGGGAGGGTACATTTCGTGTGTCTTTGATGGGGTGTTGCTTGGTCGTAGAGTGAGAGTACGTTTCGTCTGTCTTTGGATCAGTCGGATGGTGGCTGGGAAGCCGGGTTTGTATTTAGATGTAGGGAGTGGATTTCGTGTGTCTTCACCGTATAGAATTGAGCGACTGAAACGGGGGAGTGGTCTCTATTCCCGAGTCAGACGAAACTAGCGAAAGAAGGTTTTAACTAGGTATGGTGGTTCGCCGATGGTAGACGCATGGCTGGGCCATTCAGTGACGTCGAGCAGACGATTTTTGCTGCCAAAGAAGTTCTTTCTGAAGACCACCAACCAGATCAAATTCTCGAACGCGACGAGGAGATCGACGACTACCGATACGCCCTCCAGGACGTCCTCTTTGGCCGCACTCCCCAGAACGTAATGCTGTACGGGAAAGCAGGCCTCGGGAAAACCGCAGTGACGAAATACATGATGGAGGCGCTGCAAAGCGAGGTCAAAGACCGACCGGACGCCGACGAACTCCACGTCCACCAGCGGAATTGCAACGGGAAAACAGTGTATACCGTTGTTCGCAACCTCGTCAACGAGTTACTTCCAGACACTGCCAGTGACTTCCCGAAACGAGGGCTTGGCACAGGCGATGCCTTCGAGGAACTCTATACGCAACTTGATCGACTCGGCGGCACCCATCTCATCGTCTTCGACGAAATTGATCATCTCGATAATGTCGATACGCTCCTGTACGAGTTGCCGCGTGCACGATCAATCGGGCATATTACGAATTCGAAGGTCGGCGTCATCGGCATCAGTAACAACTACACGTTCCGGCAATCGCTCTCCCCGAAAGTCAAAGACACCCTGATGGAGACTGAGATCTCGTTCAGTCCGTATAACGCGATCGAGCTTCGAACGATTCTCACCGAACGTGCCGAACAAGCATTTGTTGACGGTGTTTGTGACGAATCAGCGATAGCAAAAGCAGCAGCGATCGCCGCAAAAGACCGCGGCAATGCACGCCAAGCAATCGACCTGCTTCGAGTTGGCGGAGAAGTTGCAAAGCGACAGGGAGACGACTTCGTCGACGACACCCACATTACGGAAGCCCAAGAACTCGTCCAGCGAGGCCGCCTCAGCAATCGCATTCGCGACCAAACCCAACACGCCCAACTCCTCCTCGAAACTGTCGCCTACCTCGAACAACGTGGAGAGACCCCCACTCGATCAAAGACAATTAAAAACCAGTATGAAGAGGTTGCACAATCCCACGCAGCAGACCCACTCACCACGCTCAAAAGCATTCAAAACCACTTATCAGACCTTCACATGCTCGGCTTCCTCCATCGAGATGGCCAAAATCACGGGGAAGGCGGTGGCCGATACTACGAATACGGCCTCGATCTTGACCCCGAAATCATCCTCGACATCAGACGCGACATCGACGAACAACTACCCTAACAGACTCCTGCAACTGCAGCCATCGACTTTCCCCGTTCACTCTCGTAGCCAAAGACAGACGAAACGTACTCTCACCCTCTAGGATTTCATGAGCCACAGCGTTGAGGGGACGCGGTGGATCACAGCGGTAGCAGCGCGGAAGCCCATCCCTTCAGGGGTGGGAGGAAGCGCGTAAGCGTCGTGCGACAATCCACCGATACCGGCATTTCCGACTCTCCCTACTTCAAAGATATTAATAAGGTATAGCGATTCTTGTGATGTACATGGTGTGGGAGGTAACGCGAACGGTGCGGGTTCGCCTTGACGTGCCCGACGACCGGAAGAGCGACCTCCACGCCACCAACAAGAAATTCCAATACTGTGCCAACCGTACTAGTGAGTGGGCGTGGCGCTATCTCGACGAAGACTGCGTCACCAGCAAAAACAAAGCTGAAGCCGCCATCTACGACGACCTCCGCGAAGAAACCGACTCCCTCCACGCCAATCTCGTCCAAAAAGCGATCAAACGCGCCACCGACGACATCGACAACTGCGTAGACAGGCTGGCCGAGGGTGAGAACACCAGCCAGCCCGAATACGACACCTTCAGCATCGTCTACGACAAGCGAGCCGCCACCTACTACCGTGACAAAGTGAGCCTCGCCACCGTCAACGGCCGTGTCGAATGCGACTACGACCTCCCGGAGAATCCAGACGGCACACCACACGGTCAGTACCTCCTCAACGACGACTACTCATTTTCGACGAGTACCGTACATTACGATAGTGAGGCAGATGAGTTCTACCTGCATGCGGCGATGGAGCAAGAGGTCGACGCGAGCAGTCCTGAGAAAGCCCAGGATTCGAGAGTCCTGGGCGTGGACTGCAACGTCAACGACCACATCGCCGCCACCAGCACCGGTGCGTTCATCGGCAACGCCGACTACCTCAACCACCAACGCCGCGAGTTCGAGAAGCGTCGTGCCAGCCTCCAACAGACTGGCACGCGCAGCGCGCACGTGACGTATCAGCGCATCGGTGGCAGGTTCGGTCGCTGGAGTGAGGATTACCTGCATCAGTGCTCCAAACAACTCGTTGTAGAAGCCCAACGCCATGGCTGCACGCACATCGCGTTCGAGGATCTCGAGCAGATTCGCGATCGTATCAGTGATGGGAAGAAGTTCCAGCAGTGGGCGTTCCGCAAACTGCAGGAACAAACAGCGAATAAAGCAGAACTGGCTGGAATCGTTGTCGAGACAGTCGAACCGTCGTACACGAGCCAGCAGTGCTCGAAATGCGGCTGTACGCTCGAGGAAAACCGCAACGGCCAACAGTTCGAGTGCTTGGACTGCTCGTACTCGGTGAATGCGGATTATAATGCGGCGAAGAATGTTGCGCGGAAACTTGCACTCAAACTCCAGCGGGGGCAGAAGTCCCCCGCTGGAGGGGCGTTCTGTCAGTACGCCCTGAAGTCGGGGGTGATGACCGTGAGCGCTACTGAAGTGGCGTCCGACACCCCAGTGTCGGCAGAACGGGAGTCCACTGACAAGCCCACCCCTTTAGGGGTGGGTCACTGACGGAAGCTCCTCGTCGAGAGCCTTGCGATTTGCGCCGTCGTCAGCCTCGAAGTCGGCTTCAAGCGCTTCCGTGTCCCACGCATCGCTGGCTTCCTCGACGTCTTCCGCGAAATCGAGCAGGCCGTAGTCGTCAACCATCCGTTCGAGCGCGTCACTGAACGACTCTCCCTCGCGTTTTTCGTCTTCAACGCGAGCGTACAGCCGCTCACTCACCCGAACTTGCTTCGTTCCCATACTAGCGTGTTGACGCTGTTGACAAATGAAACTGGCGGCACGTCAGCGACCCACAGCTGAAACCGTAGACTTTCGCTTCGCACCACTGTAATCTAACCTTCCGTTAATCCGGTGGGGTAGCTCAAATCCCGAGTTTGAGGACGGCTAGTGTACCCGCGCTAACCAGGACAAGCGTGGTCAACACTATTGCAACTGGTTGGATGCCTGTTGTTCGGAGTTTCGAGATGTTGATGCTCAGGCCAAGTCCGGCAAACGCAACCAAGAATAGCCAGCGGTAGGCAGCACTCAATCCTTGAGTTACAGAGTCTGGGATCAGCGATGTTGAGGTTAGTAGCATCACCGCTAAGAATCCAAGCACGAATTTCGGGAAGGAATCCCAGAGGACTCGCAGAGAAATCCTCTCGTTGTGGGCGGAGTCAGCGTAGGCCAGCGAGTACCCGCCGACGATGACGCCAAGGAGGATGTTTCGCGTGAGTTTCGTAATTGTCGCCCACTGCCCGGCGGTTTCTGAGAACGTGAACCCGGCTGCGGTCACCGGCCCGGTACTGAACATCGTGATCCCCGCCCAGATCCCAAACACCTGATCACTCAACCCGAGGAACGCCCCCAGTGCCGGATAGACAAACAGCGTGAGAATATCGAAGAGGAGGATTGTTGCGGCTGCGTACGCGATATGTTCGTCGTTGGCGCGAATGCTTCCGGCAACGCCAACCACTGCGGAGACACCACACACCCCTGCACCAGCAGCCAACAGCGACCCAAGCTTTTCCGGGATATCAAAGACAGTCCGGCTAAGCACCTCAACAACCACGATCGTTACAGTAACGGCACAAATCGTCACCGCGAGCAACACCAGGCCGTTCCCAAGCAGTGTTTCAAGCGATATCCGAGCGCCCATGAGGACAATCCCGGCTGCGAGCCAGAGATTGTGTGTTCCTATGCCAGGGATGATGCGTGCTGGTAGTGACACCGTATTCCCGACGAGCAGGCCAAGCACAACAGCAAGCACGAGCGGTGTCACGTAGGGGATTTGCGTTCCCAGAACTTGTGCGACTAACGCGAGGCCGACAAGCACCAATAACCCCGGCACATACCGTTTCAGAGGTGTCACACGGTGGCCGTTCTCTGTTGTAGTCATTCTAGGGCCTTCGACGACGAGACTATCCTTGTCTCAGGCACCCACCCCTAAAGACGCAGGTATTCTCCTTGCTCTCCCTTAGCACCTTCACGAAGCCGCCCAAGAACGAAAAGACGCTATTGCTGGAAAGTAGCGGAATCGGTTCACGTGTGTGTCGATACCCGCTTTCGGTTTAGTTGAGCGAGTAGACTTGTTTGCGGGCGTCAGTGAATGAGAATCTAGCGGTAATGGCGTTTGCTTCTTCGAGGCGGGTGAGTGCGTATCGGACGGTGCGGGCGGGGAGGAGGGTTTCGTCAGCGAGCTCACTCTGCGTGAGGGTGTCGTTGTGTTCGAGGACTTTTGCGACGAGTTTCGCGCTGGGCGGCAGATCTTCGATTGCCTCAGCGGTGGTGTCGTCCATGCTTGTCGTACTCATGCTCACCAGTCTTGTGCGAACGATATTAATCCCTACGCTTGTCCAGACTATGCGTTGTTTTACGGGCATGATACAATAACTGGAGAGTTCACGGAGTTATATCACTCATCTGGTCACCGACTCTTGCAGCCCAACTTCTTGGAGGGTAATCAACGTCTCCGTAGCATACTTCGAAAGTCCTACCTCTTCGAGCTTTTCCCGCGGGACACGAATGTCCATACCTTCCGTATCGCGGATTGCGCAGTTACCCACTCGAGAATGCACCCCAGTAGATTTATCGTTGCTCAGCGCAATACTCTATACTGTTGGTTCTGGCCATGGAGGCCGGCCAACGCTTGGAAGATTGAGGCCGACGCTGTTGAGGGCGGCGTCACAATCTCTTCCAGGCTTTCCTACTCAAGTATAACGCCGCGCCAGCAGAAGCGCTGGGTGTTTCACAGCGGGCACCGCGCAGAATCTAACCCCTTTAGCGGGGGGGTAGCTGACAAGCCGAGGCCTATGTATGGTGAACGTGGCCGCTACTCTTGGTCGCTGGAGTGCTCGGATTCCTCAGCGCGTTCGGGTGGGTCCGCGGGATCATCCAACGTGTCCTGAAACTCCGCGTGTTGTGCGGCGATCTCTGCTTGGAGCGATTCGGCCGTTTCCCCGTCGTTTTCTTGGTCTCGACTCATAGCGTACTGCTTGCGGATTGCTTGATTGGGTAGGGGATATTAGCAGCTGCGATCCCCGTGCAAAGCCCTCGCCCGCTACGAAAACCGCCCACTGTGTGGACGAGACGAACGACATCTCGGCACCGCGGGAACCAGTTGGATTCTCTGTATGTGGGAAATAGGCAACACGCCTATATATTTCTATTAGTAATAGTTTACTCAGTTTCAACGAAAATCAGACTCATGCTCCAGCCGATCACGCTGAACGTCGGGAACCCGGGTTCGCACACGCGCATCGATTGCCTGCAGGAAGCACACCAGAAAGTCGCCGAAGAACAAGAGCTTCTACGTACGGAAGCAAACGCCTTCAGCGATTTCTGTGCCCGCCTTGACGGAATAGACTGCGAAACCAAACCCCGGGAGGCAGTCACTTCAACCTCAGCCAGACACGATACCGTCGCCTTCCACAGCGACCCAGTCCCGCCCCAAGGAGACACGCCAATTCGGGATGCGTACGTCGAGACCGTAATGGACACGCCACATTATGAACGAGAGTATGCGGATTCGTACTGGGAGAGCATCACTGCAGAGTTCGGGAACGAATTCGCGATGATGCTCGATCAGGCAGCAGTGATCACTCCAGCGTTGAAAGACCACGTGCTGACAGCAGCACAGCAGTCGAAAGAACAACGAAAACAGCTGATCTCGACACTCAACCGGGAAGCCTCCGCACTAGAGGAAGCGCACGCGGACCTGTATACGATCGCTGAAGAAACCAACGCGATCCGGTCGCGACCGTTTCACGACTGTACAACGGCTGAACTCCAGCACCTCCGCGCTGATATTGACCAGCTCTCCGCGCAGTGCGAAGAGCTCGCCACTCGCCGCCAAACCAGTGATCTGGAACTTCGCTCAGTTGGCGCTGGCCTCAAGAACACCCTTCGGCGAACTAAGTACTTCTACGAATCTCTGGAAACCACGCATCCCATCCTTGACCCCGTCGCCACCATCAGCGACCAACTCACAACTACTACCCAACGCATCACCGACATCCTCGCGACAAGAACCGCCTGAGAACTGACGGTAGCCTTCCGCCCAACCCCGGGGTGGTCTCAGTTTCGGCTGCCAAGGGAAGTTCCCTCACAGTCCTTATTACAGAGCCGGTGGTTGGTCCGAATAATGGGTACGCTGCGAGATCTCCTTACCGCCGCCAAGATTGACCTGACACGGCTGTTGGGCGCGTGGCGTGACATCGCGTTCTCTCGACAGGCCAATGAGTATTCGATTCAGGACCGCTGGCACCTCGACTCTCCCGTCGAGCAACTCGCGTTCTGGGCGTGGAGCCTGCTCGGCGCCATCCTCATCACCGTCATCTACCCGTTCGCCGCACTCGGCTTCTGGACGCGCTACGTCGGCCGACAAATCGACCGGCTCGTCGCCGGCCTCGGCGTCCTCGTCATCATCGCCGCGATGGCCGTCCTCTGGGGTGGCCTCACAGCACTCGCCTGGGACCGCCTGCCAACAACCGGCTTCCGTGCCGTGCTCGCCGCAAGCGTCGTTGCAACAGCCTCAGTTGGCCTTAGCTGGGTGTTCGCCCGCCGCGGGTCGCGCCGCCTCACGCTCACCCTCGCGTACCCGTTCGCGGTCGCAGCCATCTTCGTTCCGCCAGTCACGGCCGCACTGTTCTCGCCAACGATCGGCGCCGGCATTCTCTCGGAGAGCGAGCTGTTCGCCGAATGGCTCCTCAACAACGTCGTCATCATCGGCGATCTCAGCACGACCATCCGCCAGCAGTTCGAACTTGCCGGCGTCGCCTTCATCGCTATGTGGTTTGGCTTCGCCATCCCGGTCGGCTGGACGCTCGCGCTCCTCGTCTCCCTCGCCAATCTGATCCGCCCGCGCACCCGCACGAACTCAGGGCGCTGAAGCACGGCGAAACAGCCCACGAAGCCACTCACGAACGGCATCAGCGGCCCGCCGAAATCGTGTGGTCAAAGAAGTCGGTGATCGACGCTAGTCCTGATTTTCTGGTGACATCGCCGCTTCGTCGCGGTCCCCACCAGCGTCTTCCTGGTAGTCGACAGCCTGTTGCTGGAGGGCGTCGATCCGGGGGACGTCGGTCACATTCGAGAAGAGGACGACCGCTTCGAGGGTAGATGAACCGTTTCGGGGGTCGTCACCGGCGAGAATTTCGACGGTGTCAGTCTCCTGTTCGAGCCACTGGCGCGCGCTTTCGAACCCGCGCCGCGAGAGTTCCTCTGGCGGTCCTGAGAGCACGACCAGCGCTCGTTCCGCGCTCGCAATATCACATGGGACGGTAAGCCGCGAGTTGGCGGCCTGCCGGACGAGCGATTTGACCTTCGCGGCGTCAGTCGTTTGGGGCTCCGCCTCGTCGCGAACACCAAGCCACGTCAGCAACCGAGCAAGGACGCCGGATGAATCCCAGTCAAGTTTGGTCGCGGCGTGCCCGATCGACGAGAGACCGCCGGGGGCGAGCGTGCGAATGATGTCACTCGAGTCGACCGCGTTCTCCGCGACCGTCGACGAATCGAGCTCGCCTGCCGCGAACAGCGTCACGACGCGTGCCACGAGCGCATGCGTCGCCTCGTTGTGGCCATCTTCATCTACCCGGGGCTGCCAGGTTTCGCGGTCGAACGTGAGCATGCTGTCTGCTGCGGGCACGATCGAGCGGAGCGCGCGACCCGCATTAACTGCCGCTTGCCCGCCCTCGGATTCGGCCGGGAGGACGCCCAGCGCGTACACCGGCTCGTCGTACGTAGCCTGCAGGTCTTCGATAATGACCGATCCGGCACCGCTGCCGGTGCCACTGCCGAGCCCGGCAACGACGAGGATGCCGTCGCATTCGTGGATCGGGATCGAGTCGAACGCCCGCCGTATCTCGGGCAAGTCATTTCGCGTGACGTCGACAGCGAGGTCGGGGTCCCCGTCGACGCCCTGCTCGTCGACTGCATGGTGGGTGTCGCCGATCAGGAACCGTTGCGCCTCGGGGATCATGTCCAGGTCGTCGGGGATCGTCTGAGAGATCTCGCAGACGAGCGCGTTGCCGTGGCTGAACGTCCGCTCCGTCTCCGCTTCCACTGCGAGGATGCGATTGACGATCCGACTCCCGGCCTCGCCGATCCCAACGAGTGCGAGTTCCATTAGACGACCGGGTCGAGATCGTCGTTTTCGTCGGTAATCAGGTTGTTAATCTCCTCCTCGCGGACGGCTTCCTGCTCGGCGATCTTCTCCTGGGCGTCGACAGCCTGATTCTGGATTGCGTCGATTCGCGGGGTTTCCGTGACGTTCGAGAGCAGGACGGCCACGGCGAGCTGTGGCGACTGCTTGCGCGGGTCGTCACCCACGAGCACTTCCACCGTGTCGGCTTCCTGTTCGAGCCACTGGCGCGCGCTTTCGATGCCTTTCCGGGAGAACTCGCTCGGCGGCCCCGACACCACGACGAGGACGCGGTCGGCGCTGGAGATTTCGGCGGGCACCGTGAGCCGGGAGTTGACGGCGCGACGCACGAGCCCCTGGATTTTCGTCGCGTTACTCCCGTCATCCTGTTGGGTGGTCTGGTCGCCGCTCCACCGGTCGAGGAGACCTTCGCCCGCGTCGTTATCGACTTGGGTCGCAGCGTACCCGATCGTCGACACCCCACCCGTGTCGAGGGTACGGATGATGTCGCTGGAGTCCATCGCGTTCTCGGCGACTTCCGAGTCGTCCGTTTCGCCGGCCGCGAGCAGCGTGACCAGTCGGGCTGCCAGCTCGCGGTTCATCTGCTCGTAGCCCTCCTCGATCGTCTGTTCGCGAGCCCGCCAGGCGTCGTTGTCGAAGCCGATGAAGTTGTCGACCTTCGTGACGAACGACTGCAGCGATCGCGCGGCGTTCAACGCCGGGCGCCCGCCTTCGAACTCGCCGGGCAGCACGCCGAGGCCGTACACGGGTTCGTCGTACATCTTTTGGAGCGCGTCGATGACGACCGGACCGCCACCGCTACCGGTGCCGCCGCCGAGGCCTGCCACTACGAGCATCGCGTCGACTTCGTGAATTTCGATATCGTCGAACGCCCGCCGGATCTCTTCGATGTCCGCCGAGGCGACTTCCGCGCCAACTTCCACGTCGCCGCCGACCCCGTGGCCTTTGGCTTTCTGATTCGTGTCACCGATCAGGATTCGTCGGTCCTCGGGAATGTAGTCGGGCTTGGCGAGGTCCGTCCGTGCCGTGTTAATCGCGTGGACGTGCTGACAGAGGTTGCGATCGGTGCGTGATTCGAACTCGAGCATCCGATCGACGATCTTGCTCCCGGCGTTCCCGACGCCGATTGTGGCGAGCTTCATGACGGTCATTCTATCCCGTCAAGGCTATTTAAAACCCGCGAGTCTTCACCCTCCGTAGACAGGTCACCAGCCCTAGTATTTTTCACCAATCACATCCTTGAAACAACACCTTATAGTAGCCGTTAGAAGTAATTGCTTACTTTAGGGATTGAAAGTTGGTCGAGAGCGGTGTCGATCGCCGTTGTTTCGTCGAGCGAGTCGAAAAAGCGATTGCTCAGAGCGGCTTGCAGCTGTCGCCAGCATTCCTCGACCGGATTCAACTCCGGCGAATACGATGGAAGCGTCACGAAGGCGAGGTCGTCACGGGCCGCCAGGCCTGTGACGGCCGACGCCTGAAAATACGGCGCCCCATCTAGCACCACGAGCAAGTCATCTTCGAACCCTTTACATAATGCAAGAATGAAATGTTTCGCATGTTCGGCGGTGACGTACTCTTCGAAGCGGGAGAAGAAGCAATCACCGTCCTCGGTGATCGCGCCCAGCAAACACGTCCACTTGCGTTGGCCAGAGAGTTCCACGGAGGGCCGCGTGCCGCGCGGAAACCATGCGGCACGCGGCTCAACTTGCACAGATTTCTTCGTTTGATCGATGCAGACTACGGTGGCGTCCAGCTCCCGGTGCTTTTTTTGAACTCTTCGTGGAACTGTTCTTGTTCATCTTCGTCGGCTTCAGCGGCTGTACAGCGTGGTTTTTGATAGCTCAATCCCGCTTCTTTCAACAGCCGCCGACAGCTCGGGATTGAATACTCGACGCCGTACGTGTCTTCGAGATGCTGTTGAGCAAGCGCCGGCGTCCACGCCGGCGCATCCAACCCGACCTCCTCGGGTGAGTCGTGGACCGTTGCTTCGAACTGTTGTTGCTGTGTTTCTGAGAGTTTTCGATTTCTTCCAGAACGGTGAGTGTTAGAGACAGCGTGCTCAAGCGAGTCGTCGGTGTCGAGTCGGTTGAGCCAGTTGTAGATTGTTTTCCGGTGAACGTCGTACCACTGGGCTAGCTCGGCTTTCGTGACACCGTTTTTGTACGCGATCGCGGCTAACAACCGCTCTGTTGGCTTCTTTCCCTCCACGTTCTCGAGAGCATCTTGCAGCTCTTCGACGGAGATTTCGTCGAGGTGCTCCACTACCTATTGCAACAACTTTATTGCAAATAATTCTACCGACTACTATAGACAGTGCCTGAATGGCCGATACCGGCGGCTAACATTCGTGAAAAACGACTAACTATAGCCACCATCAAATATATTTAGTTGGGTGGTGTTATTATCTATCTTGGTCGTATTCTCGACCGATATCAGTCCCTCAAAATGACCGCAATAATGGGCCATAACACAACACATATGATACTCAAGACCGACCTACTGTAATGTCGCCGGCCCTAGGAGAGGTTGTCATCCAAACCTGCGCTACACGCCGTAATGTCCACCGGCATGGGCGCTACATAGGGCCGGCGATACCCGCTTTCACAGCGGTAACAGCGCGGAAGTCCACGGCTCCAGCCGTGGGAGGAAGCGCGTAAGCTTGATCTAACTTCGAGACTAACCGGGATGCACGTCCCACGGGTCCAGAAGCGGTTGGTGGACGGGCAGTCTATCAGCCAGCCCTCGAAGTTGGGGACGCTGAACGAGTCCCTCCGACTCCCGTATTGGGAGCTACCTGAGAAAGCACCTCGTTAGAAAGCGAGCGGGCGTAGGGCTTTCCTGCGGGAGCGCGACACCGGGAGTCCACCGACAAGCCCACCCCTTCAGCGGTGGGTCGCTGACCTGCCGGTGCTAGTTGGGAGCCACCCAAGACGCTTGGCGATGAGCAGGCCGATTGTAGCGGTAACGAAGGCCAAGCCGATACTAAAAGTTATATCAATAACTGAGTGACCGCCACGAACGTCGTATCGGAAGTACCGGATAACACCCAGAAAGAGGGCGATCAGCAGAACTGTACTGAGTTCCTGCGGCGTAAGCTGTTGGAAAACCATATTACTATGTGGCGCTGCCATCAGGAAGTATGTTCTTGCCGTTTGGCTGGTCAACGACGCCCTTCTGCCCAGGCTAGTGAATTCGTTCGTGACGACCTCGACGTCCCCAGAGGGGAGTTGGTGTTACTGGTCGTGTAACGCCTCGCAAGCGTTTTCTTGGACAACGTGACAGTAGGACTGTGCGCCGTCGAAAATTCCTCGCTGGGACAACAGCCCTCCTTACGGTTCCACTTGCCGGCTGTGCGCATCCCCCAAACGTACTCGATATGCGAGAAGCGACACCACAAGCGCTGAGCGAGAAGATGTCTCAAACACTCTCGCCCCACTCACAAGGGTGCGAGACGATCACAGAGGCTGTCGTGAATGGATATGCGACTGTCGCTAGAACCGTCCCATCGATTCGCCCTGATGAGCCCATTCGATTGGAGGATCACTACTATGAGGTATCCATGCGGGTGCGAGCTGGGAGCGAACAGGCTACACCATTCAGGTGACGAGACGAGTAATTCCTACGGCACGTGGCTGGTCGCGTATCAAGGGACTCCGTATCTCGCGTACGCTGAGTTTCCATCTGCGGTGACCGCAGCCCCATCTGGAGACCGGTCGGGAAGCGAGGGAGGACTGGCACCGGACCGATCGAGGACAAGAGAGAACACCCGGTGTTAACATCTGTTCCACCCTGAAAACGGGTTTTTATCTTTCCGTCTCGATTAACATAGCCGCTACTCTTTGCTCGATACGGGAGCATGGTCCCGACTTAATCAGACCGAGGTATCTCGGCAAATGGGATTCAGGAAAAAGTTTTTACTCCCACCAAATTTGTAGTCTATAAATGACACGAACTGAGTCGAGCGTACGCCTGCCCGACAGTGTAGCCGGATACGTCGCAAACGATCTCGCGATCATCACCGGAATCATCCACCTGTTACTTGCACCACAGTTCATCAACTTTAGCCAGACGCTCGGCACGCTGTTCCTCCTCAACGGACTCGGATTCTTGGGTGGGATTGCACTCTATCTGACGAACTACTGGCGGCGAGAACTTTACCTCGTCGCCGCGGGATACGCCCTCGTTACGTTCATCGCGTTCTTCGTGTACGGTGGCTTCGAGGGCTTCGTCTCCGCGTTCTATATGCGTGGCTCGCTCAACTGGAACGCGGTCGGAGCGAAAACAGCAGAAGTCCTCCTCATCTTCTGCTCGCTCTATCTGTACACGGACTCACAGTGAGACACTCTCACGCCTTTCAAGCGGACGGCACTGTCTAGTTGAGTCAGTTTGAGAAGTGAGCAGGTCGGAGTAAGTTGGTAAAGATGCTCTCAGACCTGCTCAGCGAGAGCTATGACCCGTATTTAGAAGAATCTTGGGAGAATGAGCGGACGGCGACGTGACGAGACGCTCCGCGTCTCGTTCGCACATCAGAACCCGTTGGGTTCTGAGGACGCCCGTTAGGGCGTTCGCCGTCCGCCTCCACCAAACCGGTTGTTCCCTTCGAGAAACAACAACGATCTTAGCTGAATTAGGCGTGCAACGTTCTCATGGAGCGGTTTGGAACTGGGTGCGTCGACTATCTGACAGCGGCTGCGACCCGCCTGAGGCGCAGCCGAAGCGGGTCGCCGTTGACGAGACTGCTGTCAAAATTAACGGTGAGTGGTCTTGGCTGTATGCTGCAATAGACATCGACACAAAGTTGATCCTCGATGTCGCGTTGTTTGAGCGGCATGGCACCGATCCAGCGGCTGCGTTTCTGCAGAAACTCCAGGAAAAACATGATATCTCAGAGGCTGAGTTTCTCGTCGATCAGTTCGGCTATCGGACTGCCCTCGCTCGATTAGGGTTGAGCGGCCGGGTCAACTATACCGACCGAAACCTGATTGAAAAGTGGTTTCACACCCTCAAATGCGGGTCGACCGCTTCCATAACTCGTGGGTGGGCAGTCGGTCGAGCGTCCAAGAGTTGCTTGAACAATTTATGCATTACTACACCCGCCACAGACCGCATCAAGCTCTCGATGGAAAAACGCCGATCGAGGAGGTCCAGAACTAGACAGTGCCAAGCGGAGTATATTGTCAGGCTCCCACCCCAAGGGGGGTGGACTTGTCAGTGAACGGCGCACGGTATATTCGGCGTTTAACTGCCGGCTTGAGAATCGGCTGCTCGGCACGGCGATTGCCGAGCCTGGTGATATAATGTTGTATCGCTACATATACTGAACGCGTTCGCCAGAGCAAACACCACAATTGCCGTCTCATTTCTCGACGAGGAGTACTCCGACCAGAGAGAATCGTAGGCTGCGTTTCAAGCGAACCCCCCTCAATTCAGCTAAAGTCGTTCCCAAGGGGACACTGTGACTGGGTGTTGTTGGATTCGGGCTGTTGGGAGTGCGTGAGTTGTTGGATGGCGGTGTTGATTTCGTGGACTTGGGTAGTTTGTTCTTCGTTGGCGGCGGCGACGGCTTCGATTTTAGTGGCGACTTGGTCAGCTTGATCGACGAGTTCGTCAACCATGCTGCCGACTTCTTTTGCGGAAGCTGCTTGGTCGCTGGTGGCGTCGGAGACCTCTTGGATGCTCTGTGAGGCCTCAACAACTGCATCGGCGATGTTTTGGAGGGTTCCATGGCGGATTCGATTTGCGTAATACAGCGTTCCCCAATCAGAAATTCGTGAGGACCACGACCCGTACGTGTTTCGCTCGGACGACCGGTCAACTGTTCGTCGTCCGGAGTTCATCAATCCGAGGTGCGTCACGGATGCCAGCGAAGAGAACGAGGATTGCAAGTGAATCGCCGTTTGGGATCGGATTGTCACCGGTCCGCAATTGTACTGAACCGATTTCTTCTGACAGCCACGTCTGACCGTCAGAGATCGCCGACTGGTGGAGCCAGGCTGGCGGCCCGGACACGACTAGCAGGCCGCTTGTTGCTGCGTTGAGCGGATAGTTGAGCGTCAATCGCCCGCGAGTCGCACGGCGAAGCGTTGTTTCGACTGCCTTGATCGCTGCGACTTCATCGACCGTTTCGTCGCGTGCCCCGACGAGTCCGCGAACGCGGCCGAGCAGCGACGCTGAGTCTGCCTGGCTGTCGAGCGTCTGTTGTGCGTAGCCGATTGTCGCCAAGCCACCTTCGTTGAGCGTCGCGATAATTTCGCTGGCGTCGACGACCCGTTGCCCGACTGAATCCGCGCTCGCGGCTTCGCCAGCACTGAAGATCGCGCCAAGATGCTCAGCAAGGGTCTGGTTTAGTTCATCGGCCACCTCCAGAACGTCGTGCTCGGCGTTGAGCCACACGTCATTATCGAAGACGATCTGTGCATCCACCACGCTATCTAGGGACTGCAAGGCGCGCGCGGGATTCTCCGCGGGGATATCCTCGTGGGCAGCCGGTAACACTGAAACCGAGTACACAGGCCGGTTGTACACCGCCTGCAGCTCGTCGGCGAGTTTTGGGGTTGCAACAGAGCCGGTTCCGCCGCCGAGCCCAGTAACCAGAATTATTGCGGCCGCGTCCGAGGTGACTGCTGAATCGACCACTCGCTGCATCTCCACGAGATCCTCCTCAAGGGCTGCTGCAGCCACTTCGCGGTCCCCGCCAGTGCCGTTCCCGTTTGTTTCCGCTTGGCCGAACAGCTGGCGTGCATCCTCTGGGACGGCCGTTAACGCCGCGAGATCGACGCCGTCAGTGTCCAGCACACAGCCGCCGGCGAGATACGATGCTGGCCGGTTGGCATCATCTTGGTAGAGTGCATCGACGATGCGGCCGCCAGCACCGCCAACGCCGATAGCTACGACGCGCATACTATGCATGCCGGTAGCCGGCTTGAACTATCTTTCTACAGGCGGACGGTGGTGTTCAGATAAGGATTCGTCTGAACACAGCTTCAGCCGGCGAACCAGCCGATTTCCTGGTGGTCGCCGGGAGAGCAACGCGCTCCCGAGGCCTCGGAAATCGGAGATTTCCTGCTGGATTGAAACGGCGAGGCGGTCTCGACGAATCCCGGCGAAGTAAGCACGTGAGCGACCAACGGGAGCGAACGCGCGCAGCGAGCCGCGGGAGTCGAGACCACCGAGGGCTTTCAAAAAGCAACATCGTCTCCGCTACTTTCGTCTGCTTATCTGAACACTGCCGGCGGACCATCTTGAGTCCCTTGGGATGAAGTACTCCGGGATCAACATCTGGTGTTGTTCTAGTCGAATGCGGCTTCGATAGCGTTCGTCCAAGAGCCGAAATGCCGGACATACGTCGTATGGCTGTGCTTTCCATGTTCATTCATGTCTCGCTGTGTGGGTTGTTTGTCTAACTTGTTAGCGAGACGCTGTAATTCCGTACATAATGCGTCTTTTGTTAAGTCGGATGGTGGTTCGAACCCCGCCGCTTCAACTGCAGCACTCCAGGATCCGTACCGACGAATATACGTCGTCGGGTCATATTTTCCTTGTTCTTCCACCTCACGGAAGGTTGGTCGCTTGTTGAGCTTGTCACCGAGTCGTGTGAGTTCGGTGCGTAATTTGTCGCTGGATATTCGTTGTCCCACGTTATCCGGATCATAGCCCGCGGCATCAATAGCAGCTGCCCATGATTCAAAATGGTTCTTGTACGTTGATCCCCAGTACTCTCCTTGTTCATTCATCTCAGTGATTGTGGGTGGCCGACCAAGTTCTTCGCCCAGTCGCTTAAGTTCTGTAATGAGTGCTTCTTTTGGAATTTCTGATTGAGGCGGCCGGGGCTCGTATCCCGCAGTTTCGAGTGCCGATTGCCACGACCCGAAATGCGAAAAGTACACACGGGCACTGTATTCAGCTTCCTCACGAATCTCCTGTAGTGTCGGTGGGCGGCCGAACTTTTCCGCTAATCGGTCGATTTCGGTTAAGAGTTCCTCATCAGAGTAGGTTGGCATTACTCTACCGTACGTATTCAATCGGCAAAGCCGCTTTCCATCAAATTGGTTGAGGTAGGTGTAATATGTCAGCGACCCACCGCTGAAGCGGTGGGCTTGTCGGTGGGCTCCCGTTCAAACTCCAAGCTGGAGTGGACACTAGATGTGTTGCTTACGTTCAACATCCCCGACTTCAAGGCAAGCTGACCGTTGCCCAACCCATCGGGACGTTTGCCCGGTGGTAAAGCTAACAACCGAAGGCCAACGTTTTTCGCCGCGTTGTAGTCGCCATCTACCTCGTACCCACACTCGTTACAATCGAACCACTCCGTCTCCTTGTCGCGGTTCGTACTGGACTGGTGGCCACACTTTGAGCAAGTCTGCGAGGAAAAGGCAGGGTTGACCGATTCGACCCGAATGCCGTATTCGGCGGTCTTGTACTCGATTTGCTCTTGCAGTTCCCGAAACGCCCAGTTGTGCATCTGCCGTTTCAGGCGGCTATCATAGGCGTCCATCCGTTCGAGGATGTCGGTCAGGTCTTCAACGGCGATATACGAGCAGTCGTGTTGTAGGGCTTCGTCCACAATTCCACGCGAGATGGTGTGCAGGCGGTTCAGGACGAAGCGGTTTTCACGCCCCGACAGTCGCCGCAACGCCTGCCGAGCGGAGCGTGTGCCTTTGTCCTGAAGGCTTCGTCGCACGCGGAAGTAGTGGTTCTGCCCCCACAGTAGCTCGCCGCCGTCGAAGAACCGCCCCGTACTCGTCACGGCGACGTTCTTGAGATTCAAATCCACGCCGAGAACACGGTCACCGTCACGCTTGTCTACCTCTTTCTGGACGACGTGGAGGTAGAACGTATCCTCCCCGGGACAGTAGTGGAGCGTGCCTATCCGCTTCTCGTAGTTGTTGTTTTCCAGACACGACCGCTGGTACTCTCCGAGTACGAAGTCGGCTTCGACGCGCCCGTTGACGGTCGAGGGCGTGGCGTACTCGTCTTTGATTGTCAGGGTGCGCTTGTCGTAGACGGCAGACGGTTCATCGAACGAGGGGAGTGGGCGGCTGTTGCCCTTCTCCCACTCCGCGACGGTGAGTCGCCCTTTGACATCCGCTCACCCCTTGGAGGCGAGGGGGGGTTCCTATGACCGATGCCTCCGAACTAACTCCTAAATGCCGGGCTACGTCCGTGAGAGTGGGTCGCTGCACAACGATCTGATAACTTTCGTCTCATAATGGTAACGGCGTGGAAGCCCACCTCTTCAGTGATGGGGGTCTGATACGGGCGGTGTTCAGATAAGGATTGAAAGGTGAGGCGGAGCGTTTTCTGAGTGATCTATGCCCGAAAACACCCGCCTCAACGGGAATATCAACCAGATCGACTTAGAGTTTGTTGAACGAGAAGCGACACCGCAGCTGCTGATGAAGCTCAGTATTCAGCTCCATCTTGCTGGGCTCTCGCTTTCGAATACTGTCTCAATTCTTGAGCTATTCGGTGTCAATCGAGCTCGATCCACCGTTCATAATTGGGTCCATAAAGCCGACCTACAGCCAGAGTCTGGACGGACTCCGGATCACGTCGCGGTTGACGAAACCGTGATCCGACTCAATAACGAGCAATACTGGCTGTACGCTGCTGTCGATCCCGACACAAACAAATTACTCCATACAAAGCTTGAACCGACGCGTACGAACGTGATTGCTCGCTCGTTTTTCGCCAAACTCCGGGAGAAACACGACGTCGATGATGCCGTGGTTCTCGTGGATGGCGCACCCACGCTGAAAGACGCCTGCAACCGACACGGCCTCCGATTCCAGTATGAAAAACATGGGAATCGGAATGCTGTCGAACGTGTCTTTCGAGAGATGAAACGTCGAACCTTATTGTTCTCAAACTGTTTTAGCAACGCCGCAGCAGATACCGCCGACGATTGGCTCAGATCCTTCAGCTTCGCATGGAATCAGCTTATCTGAACACTACCCTGATACGACCAACAGAGTTTACGTCGCAGAGATTCACGCCTCACTATATGGACTCTGTTCGGCGTGCGCTCCGGGAAGGAGAAATTAAGAAGGACATGTATGAGCGGCTGGAATGTGCGGAGTGTGGCGAGCAACTGGTAACCAAGAACGAGCCAGATGAGGTTGGGTCGATTCGTGCCTGCCCGGAGTGTGGACAGGAGTGGCGTCAACTCCCGTGACAACCTGGGCGCGCTACCGCACCGGGAACCTTTTGCCGCCTCTCCATCCCTGAGGGAGTGGTTCTGCGAGCGAACAACCCGTTCTGCTGGTTGACTTGAGTGGGAGCCCGAAAAGTTGATGACTACATCGCGGCTTCCCAGCGATATTGTGGCTGTACGAAGCTATGAGGATCTGACACAGCGGATTGTTGAGCATCTCGAATCGCGCCTCGAAAATGGGTCAGCCTTCACGAAAAGTCGCCATATTGCGGATGCATTAGATGCGTCAGTAAAGCGCGTTGGCACAGTAATGGCCGCATTACAGACCGCGGAAACCCGGTTGGAAATCCGTCAGTGGGGCGGCCAGTCCGATGGCGCCACATGGTACATCACGGTGGACGCCGATAGCGAGCAGACCGACACGAACAGCCAATAACATCCTCCCCGGCGTGAACGCCGGGGTTTCCTCACGCTGGGAGTCTCGGCTATGCCGAGTCCACGGAGGCAACTTGCGGGTTCGTGTGCTCCTCGTTGGGACGGGGAGAGCGTGATAACTCCAGCCAATCGTGACTATCCCACTTGAGGCACACAGGCCGTGCCATCGGCCGTGCTACCGTTTCGTGCCGCCTCAGGAACGTCTCGCTCGCGGCGAGGTCCGCGGGCCTTCGAAGCCGCAGGTACACGTCAGCGTGTCCTGATGTCGCGTCGTGTCCTCGGTCGAACTGCAGTTCGGACACGTCTGCGAGGTCCACGCTTCCGTGCGGACTTCGACGGTGATGCCGAACTCCTCGGCAGTATACACGAGACGGTCGATGAACCGCCGGAACGCCCAGAAGTTGTGCAGCTTGGCGTTCGTCCGAACCGACCAGTGCGTCTCGGGTACGTCGGTTAAGTCGCCGACGTACACCGTCGAAACACCCTCGTCGTGCAGCCGTTCGACCAGATCCCGACAGAGTGCGTCCATCGCGTGGTCGCGCCGCCGCGTTTGACGACGGTACAGTGAGTCGATTCGCTTCGAACTGTACCGGCCATCCTCGAGCTTCGACTGGAGTTCGGCAATTCGTTGCGTGGTCTCGCGGAACCGTTCGAACAGGTCGCGTCCTTCGTAGAGGTGCTGCTCGCCGGTCGTGGTCGTACAGGCGACGATATTGTTCGCGCCGATGTCCAGAGCGGCGGATTCGTCCGCCAGTGGTTGTGCCAGTCGAGAATTGTCGATAGTGACTGGCTGAAAGGCCCTGAATGTCTCGCTCACATCGTCGTAATACAGTTCCAACCGGCCCTGCTTGTCGTACTCTTTCCAGTTGGGTTCGCCGCGAACCTCAAGACGGAGACGCTCGCGGTATCCAAGACCGTACTCCTCTTTCAGGTCTTGCCCGACAAGAATCTCGAGACGAGAGTGTTCGCCCCATTCAACCGAGTACGACGTGTTGCGGATATACGTCCGCAGTTCGCGGCCCTCGTCTTGGTTCCCCCAGAAGCCGGGCTTGCCATTTGCTTCGCCCTTCTCTCGGAGTGCGAAGAACGACTGCCACGCTTCGCGGTTCTTGCGCTCGATCTGTTGAACGGTCGAAGTGCCCGACGACGAACAGTACGAGCGGTTGAAGCGCGTGAAAAACGAATACGGGCTGACGTGGCGCGGGATGTTGATCCACGCCGCCGACGACTTGGAGACTCCGGCCGGGGAGTAACCGGTGGTTCGCGTCGTCGAGTGACGCGATTCACGCCCGTCCCCAGAACGCGGAGCGTTCTGGTGTGCGAACGAGACGCAACGCGTCTCGTCACCGCCGTAAACGGCAGGACTCTCTCGCTGTTTTAGGTAGCCTGGCAACCAAGACGAGAACCCAAGCTGGGACAGCCAGTAGTCGTCTTCTTTCGTTGACCAAAAGAACGCCACGTTCTGTTCATGAGGCTGGCATCGCCTACGAACTTCACAAGGCTTATTCGCGCGCTGTCAGTCCCTACCCCTAATGAGCGAGAAGAACGAGGAGTCGAGAGCGTCCTCCATATCGACCGGTTCAGCTCTCGACACTCTCGAAAATTGGTACCACGTACCCGTGCTGGGCGCTGTCCTCGCGTTCATGTTCTGGGTGCGCGTGCAGGCGTGGGAGAATTTCACGCAAAGCGGCGAAGTGTACTTCTCCGGGAACGACGCGTACTACCACTTCCGGGAAGTGATGTACACGGTCCAGAATTGGCCGTCGACGATGCCGTACGACGTCTGGTCCGGCTTTCCGACGGGAGTAGGTGTCGGTCAGTTCGGCACGCTGTTCGACCAAATCGTGGCGACCGCAGCACTCGTCGTCGGTCTCGGCAGTCCCTCCCAGGAGACGATTTCGATGACGCTGCTGTTCGCACCGGCCGTCTTCGGTGCACTACTCACAATTCCGACGTACTTCATCGGGAAGCGGCTCGGCGGCCGGCTGGGTGGCGTGTTCGCCGCAGTCATTCTCGGTCTCCTCCCGGGCTACTTCCTCTCGCGGAGCCTCGTCGGTGCTGCGGACCACAACGGCGCGGAGCCGCTGTTCCAGTCGCTTGCAGTGCTCGCGACGATGATTGCGCTCACCGTCGCACAGCGGGAGAAACCCGTCTACGAGCAGTTCCTCGACCGCGACGTCGCAGGCCTCCGCCGCGTGGTCGGCTGGAGCGTCGTCGCCGGTGCCTCCACGGCGGCCTACATGTGGATGTGGCCGCCCGGCATCCTGCTGGTCGGCATCTTCGGCGTGTTCTACCTCGTGAAGCTGACCAGCGACTACTACAGCGGCACGAGTCCAGACCACGTCGCCGTCGTCGCTGCCGTCAGTTCGGTGACGACCGGCCTACTGATGCTGGTCCCGATGTCGACTCTCTCGTTCTCGCCATCGCAGTTCTCAATCCTTCAGCCACTGTTTTCCATCGCCGTCGGCGTCGGCGCGGTATTCCTCGCGTGGCTCGCCCGCGAGTTCGACGACCGTGAACTCGACGCCACTTCGTACCCGCTCGCCGTGTTCGGCATTCTCGTCGTCGCGCTCGGTGCGACGACAGTCGTCCTCCCCGAATTCTGGGGGATGATGCAGTCGAATCTCCTCCGCTTCGTCGGCTTCAGCGCTGGCGCAGCCACCCGCACCATCGGCGAGGCGCAACCACTTCTCTCTCGGACGGGCCGCTACGGGCTGGGAATGTTCGGCGTCATCTTCCTCGAATACGGACTGGCGTTCTTCACCGCCCTCCTCGGCGCGGCGTGGATTCTGCTTCGGCCGCACTTCCGCAGCGGCAACCCGCGGCGCATCGGCGGCGCGGCGGCCGCAGTCCTCGTGGTCGGGCTCGTGTTCGCGGCACCGGGTATTGGAGACGCGGTCGGCACAATCCTCGGCGTCGACGGCCAGCTCGGCTCGCTCGCCATCGTGGGCGTCACGCTCCTCGCAGTCACGGTGACCGGCGACTACGACGCGGAGAAACTACTCGTAGTGGTCTGGGGCGCGTTCATCACCTCGGCGGCGTTCACGCAGGTGCGGTTCAACTACTACCTCGTCGTGCCGGTCGTCGTGCTGAACGCGTACGTGCTCAAGGTCGTGCTCGGGTTCGTGAGCCTCGACAAACCGGCCTCACAGGTCGAGGACGTCGACTGGTATCAGGTGGGCACGGTCGTCGCCGTCGTGATGCTCGTGCTCGTGCCAATCGCAGCGCCCGTGGCCGCATCCGCAACCGGCGACGGTACGAGCCCGATTCAGTTGACGAACAATCAGGGCCAGCAGGTGCCCCTGCAGTCGGCGACGACCGTCGGCGCGGCGAACGGCCCCGGTGCGGTGACGGTGTGGGACGACGCGATGGAGTGGATGCAGACGCACACGCCCGATCAGGGCAACTTCGGCGGCGCGGGCAACGCCGACCAGTTGGACTACTACGGGACGTACAGCCAGACCGACGACTACGACTACCCCGCGGGCGCGTACGGCGTGATGTCGTGGTGGGACTACGGCCACTGGATGACCGTCGAGGGCGAGACGATTCCGGTCGCGAACCCGTTCCAGCAAAACGCAGACAAAGCCGCGAACTTCCTGCTCGCGCAGAACGAGACCGAGGCCGCGAACGCGCTCGCGGCCGTCGAGGAGGACGACGCGAAGACGCGCTACGTCGCGGTGGACTCCCAGATGGTCTCGCCCCAGCAGAAGTTCGGTGCGCCGACGGTGTTCTACGACGGCCCGCGGAACTTCACCACGGGGACGTTCTACACGCAGAACATCCTCTCGCAGTACCAGGAGGGCCAGATTACGAACTACCGGTCGTTCAGCCAGCTCCCGACGCTGAACCACCAGGCGTACTACGAGTCGCTGATGGTGCGGCTCTACCAGTACCACGGCAGCGCCCAGCAGCCCCAGCCCATCGTCGCCGACTGGCAGGATACGCTGCAGACGACGACGGGTTCGGACCTGTACAGCTTCGACCAGTCGGCGTCCCCGGTGCAGTCGTTCGACAACATGACCGCGGCCGAGCAGTACGTCGCTAACGACACGACGGCCCAGATTGGGGGATTCAACGGGATTCCCCCGGAGTACGTCGAGGCAGTCGAACATTACCGCCTGATCGGGTCGAGTGACGACCGCGGCGTGAAGCTCTTCGAGCGCGTCGAAGGCGCGACCGTCGAGGGCACCGGGCCCGCGAACACGACGGTGACCGCGTCGGTCACGCTGAACATGACGCACCTCTCGCAGGGCAACCAGACGCCGCAGTTCACGTACACGCAGCGAGCCGAGACCGGGCCGGACGGCGAGTTCACGATGACGCTCCCGTACTCGACGACCGGCTACGACGCGTACGGGCCGGAGAACGGCCACACGAACACGTCCGTTCGCGGCGCGGGCCCCTACGAGTTCACGACGGGCAAGCTGACGTCGGCGAACCTGACGACCGTGGAGTGGAACGCGACCGCGCAGATTTCGGAAGGCCAAGTCGTCGGCGCGGAGGAGTCCGCGACCGAGGTCGACCTGGAGCGCCACGTCGTCGACCGCCCGGAGGGTGCCGAGCAGAACGACACGAGCAACGAGACGCAGTCGCTCGCGTCGCCGGACACGGTGACGACTGAGACCGCGACCGCGTCCACGGACTCGGCGAGTAGCGGCCCCGTCGACGTGCAGTCGCCGTTCGGCGCGGCCGCAGCGTTCGCCGTGCCCGCGGTCGCTGGCGCGCTCGGCCGTCGCTACGCATAATGGACGGCCGCGCCTGGCTGGCGGTCTACCTGAAGGGAGCCGCGATGGGCGCTGCCGACGCCGTCCCGGGCGTCTCCGGCGGCACCATCGCGCTCATCACGGGCATCTACGAGCGCCTCGTCGGCGCTATCGCGGCGCTGGACCCCGTGGAAGCGCTGGGCTTGCTCGCGCTCGTGCCACGGCTCGGCAGCGCCGACGCCCGCGAGGAGTTCGTGGAGACGCTCGTCCGGATGGACGTCCCGTTCCTCGCGTTGCTGGGTGTCGGCGTCCTGACCGCCGTCGTCACGGTTGCGAACGTCGTCCACGTCGCCATCAACGACTTCCCGGGCGTGACGTTCGCGTTCTTCTTCGGACTCATCGCGGCCTCCGTCGTCGCACTGCTCGGCGAGGTCTCTGTCGACACCCCGGGTAGGGTCGCGGCGGCCGTCGTCGGCTTCGTGCTCGCGTTCGTCCTGAGCGCGCAAGCGCAGGCCGGCGCGCTCCCCGAAGTACTCCCGGTCGTCTTCCTCGCGGGCGCTATCGCCATCTGCGCGATGGTGCTGCCCGGCGTTTCGGGGTCGCTCCTGCTGTTGACGCTCGGGTTGTACGACACGATGACGTCGGCCGTCAGCGAGGCGACCGACGCCGCGTTCGGCGGCGACCTCGCTGCGAGTATCGAGCCGCTGACGACGCTCGTCGTGTTCATGCTGGGCGCGGTCGTCGGGTTGCTGTCGTTCGCGCGCGTCGTCGAGTGGGCGCTCGACCACTACCGCGCGGCGACGCTGACCTTCCTCGTCGCGCTGATGGCGGGCGCGCTCCGCGCCCCGGCCATCCAGATCAACGACGCGAACCCCGAGTGGACCGCGGCGAGCGCGGGTAGCGTCCTCGTCGCGGCAGTCCTCGGCGCGGCGGTCGTGCTCGTCCTCGACGCGACGACCGACGACCTCGATTACTGACCACTGCCGACGGTTCTCGCCGGATGGGGTGGCATTTTCCTCGCAGCCATCGAACGCACAGCCATGCTCCCGTTCGACGACGAGACGGTCGCGCGCGTCGCCGCCGACAGCGGCGTCACCGAGGCCAAACTCCGCGAAGCCGCGACTTCCGTGCAGGCGACCCTCGCCGACTACCCCGGTCGGTCTATCGACGGCCTCGTCTACGAGTGGCGACAGGCGTTCCGCGACGACCCGCTGGTCGAACGCCGACCCGACGCGTGGATACTCCGCGTTCCCGAGCGCGTGTGGGTGGACGTCCGCGAGCGGGCGGACGTCCCGGACGACGTCGAAGATACACTCACGACGCTGTACGCGACGGAAACGGACGGAAAAGCAGATGGCGTCGTGATGGTGATTGCGCGTGACTCGGCTAGCGAATAGCGGAGAACGGAGACGGCCGGCTTAGAGTTCGCCTTCCGGTTCGCGCTCGGGCTCGGGTTCGGTCTCGATTGGCTCCTCGTACGCGAGGTTCATGATCCACTGCGAGAAGGCGTCGCTCTGGGCGTCGACCTCCTCCTCGCCGACGAACGGCGACAGCATCTCCCCGGCCATCAGCAGCGAGAAGTCGAGTGCGCGCTCGTCGATGACGGGCGTGATGAGGTAGGTGGTGTTGCCCTCGTGGACCGTCTCCTCGCGTTCGACGAACCCTTTCTCTTCGAGTTTCGACGCGATGCGGCTGCCCTTCCGCGAGGAGACGTCGAGTTCCTTCCAGAACTCGCTCTGGTGGACGCCCCGCGTCTCTCGAACGAGTTCCAGCCCGTGTCGCTCGTCCTCCGAGAGGTCCGACTCGGTGACTTCGGCGCTCATGTACGAAACAGGGTGTGCGCGCGGTTTAAACTTGGTTGTCTACGCGCCGGTAGTCGGTCTCGCAGGGCGGGCCGTCGGCGAACTCGTAGGCCACCTCGCCGTCCGCGCGAACCGTCACGAGCGACGACGACCGCGTCCCGAAGCCGTCGCGGTGGACGCACGCCCCAGTCTCGTGGTCGCGGAGCGCGTCGCGGGCAGCCTCGCGCCACGCGTCGGGACTGTCGTGACCACGGAGTGCGTCGCGGACCGCGCGGGACTTCTCGGTGCCGTCGTCGAAGCCGGCGTTCACGACGACGTGCGTCCCGGGGTCGAAGGCGTGCGTCCGCAACACGCCGTCCCACTCCAGGAGCACGCACTCGTATTCGTCCGCGATAACGAGGTTGAATCCCGCGTACTCGCGGTTGGCGACCTCGCGCTCCACAGTTCCAATAGCGTCGTCGGCGGACCCCGCAGCGAGCGCGTCAGTGACGAGGAGGCCACGGGAACGCTCGCCCTCGATGTCCGCATCTCGGTTCGTCACGCCGACGAACACGCGGTGCTCGTTCACGCCGAGCCACGTCCCGCCGGCTTCCTCGTCTCTGGGCATCAAAATCGCGGGGTTCGCGCCGCGGACGGCGGGCGGGGAGGACGGCCGGCCGACTGCTTCGTCGCGATTCGCCCCGACCACGAGCGGCGCGTCGTCGTAACCCTGCCACGCGAATGCCAGCGTACACACGCCCCGGGCTACGACCCGCGCGCACTTAGTTCTCGTCGGCGTTCGTCGGGGCAGTGTTCATCGGTTCCACGTAATCTCCGAGAGTTGGTCCGGAATGCTGGTCAGGCGACGTTCAAAGGTGGGATACGGATGCTCGTCTTCGATGTGGTCGGCAGCTCGTCGCTCGGTCGTTCCATCTGCGTACTCGATCTGGAGATGAACAGGACCATATTCCGGTTCTGTCTCGTCTGCGTGCCACCCAAACCCACGACCGGACTCCGGGTTCCACCACTGAATCCAGTAGTGTGGGCGCTCCCCCTCGAGGTCGAATTCAACCCGGAGACGAACGTTCGAAGCCGAGTATTCTCGTTCGAGGAACGCGACGGGGTCGATCTCTGCGACGACTTCGTTGGCGTCCCGTTGGGACGGTTCGTACCAGACAGTTACACAGCCACCTGTCCGTGAGAGCCGGTCGTGAACACGGCGAAGGAGCTTCGGCTCGACGGGTCGCCACACGCCGAAAATTGGGGCCACAACGAGTCACCCCGCGCCTTCGAGACGGATATTCGCAGGGACGTCGTCAGTGAGTGACTGGACATCGTCGTAGAGCTGGAGCGCAGTTTGAATGGTATCGCGCGAACGAAGGCTGTTCTCCCAGCGACGGAGCGCCTGTCGCCGTTCTCGAATCTCGTCAGCAGACAGGTCGTCTGCGAGCGTCGCTTCGAGGTCCTCGGGGGAGTCCACTTCGTATGTCGTTTTCCAGTCTTCGATTCGGTCTGCGATGGCTTCGAGTTCCCCCCGGAGTTCCGCTCGGTCGTTGGTCAGGATGAGTTCTCGAAGGTGGTCGAAGTAGGCCTGGGTCGGATCCGGGACGTACGTGTCGTCCTCAGTCACGAGGATGACGCCCGTCTCGGCGAGGTTGTCAAGGTGCTTCTTCGCGGTGTCCCACTTGACGTCTGCCTGCTCCGCGATCCAGTTCGCAGTCCGTGGCTCCGAGAGCGTCGTCGCAATCGTCTCGACGCGCTCTCGGGCCGTCATCGACTCGGTCCACGATTCGACCATGATAGCGAATATGCAGTAGAAGCCCATATACTCTGGGGACGACCCCAATATATTGGGTGGATACTGTTGTGAGCGAGCGGGAACTCGGCTCGACGTGGCTACCACTCCGGTGCGAGTCGTTTGCGCACTGCTATCCAGTCTCGCCTACTCGGTCTCGAGTTCGCGCCGCACCGCCTCGCGATCCACGGTTCCCGACGCGGTCCGTGGCACTTCCTCGGCGAACGCAATCGTGCGCGGGCGCTTGTAGCCCGCGAGGCGGTCCTCGCAGAACACCCGGAGGTCGTCGGCTGTCATACCCTCTTCACCGGGGACGACGAGTGCACCGACGCACTCGCCCCACTCCTCGTCAGACACGCCGACGACGGCGACATCCGCGACGTCCGGGTGGTCGCGGAGGACGGCCGCGACTTCCTCGGGGTGGACGTTCTCGCCGCCCGTGACGATTTGGTCGGTCTGCCGGCCGCCGACGTGGAGGAACCCGGACGAATCCACGAACCCGAAGTCGCCCGTGCGGAGGCCGTGCTCGCAGAACCGCTCGCGGTTCGCGTCCGCGGAGAGGTAGCCGGGTGTGACTGTCGGCCCGGAGACGACGAGTTCGCCCGTCTCGCCCGCTGGCAGCACCTCGCCGTCCTCGCCGACGACGGTTACCTCGGTGCCGAGAAGCGGCCGCCCCGCGCTGTCCGGGCGGTCGCGGGCCTCCGTCGCGTGCAGGGTCGCGACCTGCGAGGTGGTCTCGGTCATCCCGAACGTCGGGCAGACGGGAACACTGGCGTCGAGCGCGCGCTCCACGAGTTCGGGCGGCGTGGGCGCGCCGCCGACGAGCGCGAACCGCAGGCTGTCGGCGACCTCGCCCGCGTCGAGCAGCCGAGAGAGCATCGTCGGGACGAGCGAGACGCCCGTGCAGTCGTACGTCGCGAGCGCATCGCGCACGTCGTCGGCGTCGAACCCGCGCGTGAGCACTGCCGTCGTCCCGTACAGTGCCGAGCGCAGCACGACTGAAAGCCCGCCCATGTGGTACAGCGAGAGCGGGCACAGCCAGCTATCCTCGGGGAGCACGCCGAGCCGGAACGACGACGCGACGGCGCTCGCGGCGAAGTTCGCGTACGTCAGCCGGACGGCCTTCGGGTCGCCCGTCGTCCCCGAGGTGAACATGACGGCGCGCGTGTCCGTCCACGACAGATTCGCGGGCTCGAAGCCGTCCGGCGAGCGCGCGCCGAAGTGCTCGACGTCCTCCGCCGCGTCCACGCTCACGGCCGGCACAGGGAGCGCACGTGCCGCGTCCACGGTGTCCGCCTCACAGACGACGAGCGCGGGACCGACGCGCTCAGCCTGCGCGCGAAGTTCGGGCGACGCGAGCCGCGCGTTCAGTGGTACGAGCACTGCACCGAATCGAGCGCAGGCGAACACCAGCCGGACGAACGCGGGGCGGTTCTCCATCAATACCGCGACGCGGTCGCCGCGCTGGACGCCGCACGCGGCGAGCCGTCCCGCCGTCGCCTCGATGTCGGCGTCGAGGTCGCGGAACGTCCACGACGAATCGGTCGCGGCGTCGACCAGCGCGGTCGCGGCGGGATTACTGCGCGTCTGGAGCGCGACGGCATCACGCATCCGCGTTCACCTCCGCGAGGTCGACGCTGACGCCGTGGCCGGGCGTCTCGGGCACGCGAATCCGTCCGTCCTCGACCGGCGCTGGGTCGTCCGCGAGGTCGTCGGCGAGTCGGTCGGACGTCGCGAGCCCGCACGCCGGCACGTCCGGAATCGCAGCAGCGAGGTGGACGGCGGCAGTTCGCGCGACGACGGCGTCGACCGTCGTCGTCACGACGGGTTGGACTCCTGCTCTACGAGCGTCCCGAACGGCGTCGAGTGCGCGGTCCACGCCCCCGAGCGCCATCGGCTTCAGGACGACGTAATCCGCGGCGTCGAGGACGTCGCCGAGCGCGTGCTCGGTCAGCGACTCGTCGAGCGCGACGCCGACCTCGCCGCCACGGAGGTCGGCGTGCCCCGCGAGGTCGTCCGCGGGAAGCGGCTGTTCGACGTACTCGACGCCGAGGTCGGCGAACGCGTCAAACGCCTCGCGGGCTTGCTCGCGCGTCCACGTGCCGTTCGCGTCCGCGCGAAGTGTTACGTCAGTCGCGTCTCGGACTGCACGGAGGCGTTCGACATCGGCTTCGACGGAGCGCGCGCCGACCTTGACTTTTACCGTGTCGAAGCCGCGTTCGACGGCGGCTCGCACTTCGTCTACTGTGTCTTCGACGGACGCGTCACCGACGGTGGCATTCACCGGGACGGACTCTGCAGGGTTTTCTGCGAGATGGTGGGCGAACGAGACGTTCGCGTCGCGCGCCTCGGCGTCGAGTTTCGCCAGCGAGACGGCGTGGCGTGCGGCGGGCGCGTCCTCGCAGGCAGCGAGCGCGTCGTTCCAACCGTCGGCGCTCTCCGCTGCTTCCAGCGCTTGCTCGCAGGCGCCTAGCGATTCAGTCCAGCCCGGAAGCGGCGTGGCTTCGCCGATGCCGCCGTTTCGAGCGAACAGGAAGCCGCGGCGCTCGTCGATAGTGCCGCGAGCGGTCTCCAGCGGGTGGGCCAACGGGAGTGCGAACGCGCGAATCATACTGCAAGCCCGACGCCGAACAGGAGCGCGTACAGCGCGAGCAGTTGCCCGGTGCGCGTGAGCGCGGGGTTGAGCGCGTCGCCGTCGGTCCGGGTGAAGATGGTCTTCGTGACGCGCGCGGCGAGCGGGAGCGAGAGGTACGGCAGGAACACCGCGAGTTCGCCGGTGCGCGCGAAGAACCACACCGGCACGGCGTACGCGAGCACGAGCATCGCCGCGAACTGGACGCGGGAGAACGTGTAGCCGAAGCGGACGGCGAGCGTGCGCTTGCCCGTTTTCCTGTCCTCCTCGCGGTCGCGGACGTTGTTCACGACGAGGACGTTCGTCGCGATGGCGGCGATGGGGAGGCTCGCGACGACCGACGCCAGCGTCACCGAGCCCTCGGGGATGCCGACCGGGATTTCGGCCACGAAACTGGCGGCCTGCACGTAGTATGCGCCCGTGACTGCGACGACGCCGAAGAAAATGAACACGAAGAGGTCGCCGAGGCCGTGGTAGCCCAGCGGGTACGGGCCGCCCGTGTACGCGATGCCGGAGGCGACGCTCACGAGGCCGACGACGAGGATGGGGACGCCGCCTACCCAGACGAGGTAGGTGCCGACGAGGATAGCCGCGGCGAACGTGAGGTACATCGCGCGCTTCACTTCGCCGGGCTCGATGAGGCCGCCGGCGGTCACGCGCGTGAATCCCTCGCGTTCCTCGGTGTCGGCACCCTGCACGGCGTCGTAGTAGTCGTTCGCGAAGTTCGTGCCGATCTGGATGAGTGCGGCGCCGACGAACGCGGCGAACGCGGGCAGCGGCGCGAACACGCCGTCGCGGACCGCGAGTCCGACCGCGACCAGGATTGGGGCGGCGGCGACGGGCAGCGTGTGCGGGCGCGCGGCGATGAGCCACGCTTCCCGCCGGGAGACGTCAGCCGTATCGGTCATGTCCCGGGATTGGGCGAGCGCGCCCATAGCGGTGGCGGTCGCGGGTCGTTGTGGCGTCCGTCGTCAGTCGTCGTCGGCGGGCTGGACGTCACTCGCGCGGTCCTGCTCGGAGAGCAGCGACCCGGGGTCGACGTCCACGCGGTCGTGGCCCTCGGCGTAGTCGCGGGCGGCGACGTAGCTCGCGTAGACGACCGCCACGAGGAAGACCGTGAACGGGAGCGCGAGTATCGGCGACAGCGCCTCGATGGCCTGGAAGCTCTCCAGTTCCAGCGCCATCATCCCGAAGCCGGCGAGCAGCGCGCCCCACCACGCGCGGTTCCGGGCGTTGGGGTCCTCGTCGCCGAGCGTGATGGCGGAAATCATGAACACCGCCGAGTCCAGCGACGTGATGATGTAGCCCGCGATGACGAACACGAACAGCACCGCCAGCACCGTGCCGTATGGCGTGCTGTTCAGCGCGGTGACGATGGCGGCGGGGATGCCGTTGGCGGCCCACGCCTCGCTGACGGGGCCGACGTACTCCGGGGAGAGCACCCAGCCGCCGATGATGAGGTGTTGCAGCCACGAGAGGAACGCGGGCGCGACGACGAGCACGGCGAACATTTCGCGGATGGTGCGGCCCTTCGAGACGCGCGCGACGAAGCTCCCGACGAAGATGCTCCACGCCGCCCACCACGCCCACCAGAAGCCGGTCCAGTTGGCGGCCCAGTTGCCGGCGGACATCGGGTCGGTGTACAGCATCAGCCGCGTCATGTTGCCGAGCCAGACGCCGGTGGCGTCGAGCCCGAGTTCGAAGATGAACAGCGTCGGCCCGACGACCACCAACAGCGCCATCGCGGCGACGATGAACAGCATGGTCGCGCGGGCGGCGTTCCGGATGCCCTTGCGGAGGCCGAGCCAGACGTCCGTGAGGAACACCGCGCCGATGAGCGCGAAGATGCCGTACGTGAGGACGTTCGCCTCCAGCCCGAAGACGCCGCCGAGGATGGCGGCCATCGTCTGCGAGCTGAACCCGAGCGTGGTGGCGATGCCGCCGATGCTGGCGACGATGGCAGCGAGGTCGACCGCCCAGTGGAAGCCCGGATACGAGTCGGGGTCGATAATGCCCGACAGCATCGAGGAGACCTTGTACTCGCCGACGCCCTGCGTGTAGACGATGACGCCGAACGCGAGCGCGACGGGGAGGTACCACATCGCCAGGCCGGGGAACGCCTCGTGGACGAACATGAACGCCAGCGCCAGCGACTCGATGGACGCGCCCTCCACCGGGTAGGGCTGTGGCGGGGGGTTCTGGACGATGGAGATGGGTTCGCCGACGCCCCAGATGAGGATGGACGCGCCGAACCCGACGGTGAACACCATCGAGAGCCACGAGAGCGTGTCGAACTCCGGTTCGGCGTCCGGGCCACCGATGCGCAGGCGGCCGTACCGGGAGAACGTGACCCCGAGCACGAGCAACAACAGCACGAACCCGAGCAGGATGAACCACCAGCCGAAGTACGTGAGAACCCACTCGAAGGCCCCGTTGAGCGCCGTGCTGAGCGCGCTCGGGCGGGCGAACCCGAAGGCCGCGAGCGCGACCATCGCGGCCATCGTGACGCCGAAGAGCGCGCGCTCGGGCCACGTCGCCTCGTCGAGGCCGAGCAGGTACCAGAAGCCAGCAGTCATGTGAGCGATGCAGCAGTCGCGGCGTCGGCTTCGCGGCAATCGTGTGCGCGACGGCGAGCGCTGTCGCTCGGTCGTCGTAGCACGGCTCCGTACATCTTGGCCAAGCCGAGCGGGGTTTCACTGAAAAACTCGTCGTCTCGGCACCCGGCCGAAACCCGGGTTGGGTGTGGTCGTTTGTCAACGAATGCCGCGCTCACCGCGGTAGTTTTGTCGGGACCGTGAATTTATGGCCACGCAGGTCCCTGGCTACAGAGAATGAGCGTGCTGCCGCTCCGTTCGGCGGACTCGGTCCCGGAGCGGTTAGTCGTCACTGCAGTCGCGTTGAGCCTGCTCGTCGTCGCAGAGGGCGTCGTCCGCCTGCTGGACGGCGGGCTCGCGGACGGGGCGCAACTCCTGTTCGCGGGCGAGTTCCTCGTGGGTGTACTCACGATGGTGCCGTTCGTCGTGGGCATCGCGTACGCGGGGTACTGGCTCGATCGGAGTACCATCGAGCCCAGCGCCTACACTCGCGTCTGGTGGTGGACGGTCGTCGGCACCGCTGCCTCCCTCGTGCTGAACGTCGCGCTGATGGCCGTCCTCCCGGTCGAATCGACGCTGCTGGCGGTCGCGTGGCTGCGCTGGGCCGTCGCGGTCGGTGCCGGCCTCGGGGTCGCCATCGGCGTGACCGAGGCGCGGGCCATCCAGCAGGCGACGGAAGCCGAGCGCAACGCCGTCCGCGCCGAACACCTCGAAGTCCAGCGGGATCTCCTCGACTACCTCAACAGCCTGCTGCGCCACGAGGTGTTGAATGCCTCGAACGTCATCTCGGGGTACGCCGACCTCCTGCGCGCCGAACACGAGGAGGGGACGCCCGGGTACGAGCACAGCGAGACGATACGCCGCAAGAGCGAGGAGGTGACGCGAGTGGTGCAGGACGTCCGCGTGCTGTTGCACGCCACCGAGGAGCGCACGGACTTCGAGCGCGTCGACGTCGTCCCGATTCTCCGCGACGAGGTCGAGAAGCTCGCGGACCTCGACGAGGCCGTGGTCGTCGAGACGGACCTCCCGGAGTCGGCGGTCGTCTACGCGGACGCGCTGCTCCCGCGCGTGTTCGGGAACGTGCTCGCGAACGCCGTCGAGCACAACGACAGCGACCCGCCCAAGGTGTGGGTTCGCGGGCGCGTGAACGAGGACACCGTCAGCATCGACGTCGAGGACAACGGTCCGGGCGTCCCCGAGGAGGACGTGCCGACGCTGTTCGAGCGGCCGTCGCGCCGGGCCGCCGACCACGGCCTCGGGCTGTATCTGGTCGCGCGACTCGTCAAGCACTACTGCGGGACCGTCGAACTGGTCGAAACTGGGCCAGAAGGGTCGACGTTCCGCATCACGCTCCCCCGCGAGCCGCCGGAAGAAGCCACTGCGTCACCGTTCGTCGACCCGTTCAGCGACGAGCGAGCCGAACAGCCCGAGCGTGACGGGGACGGTCAGTAGTACCAGGGGTAGTCCGAGAAGTCGGGGTCGCGGCTCTCCATGAACGCCTCGCGGCCTTCCTCCGCTTCCTCAGTCATGTAGCCGAGGCGGGTGGCTTCGCCGGCGAACACCTGTTGGTCGACGAGACCGTCGTCGGCCATGTTGAACGCGTACTTCAGCATCCGCATCGCCGTGGGGGACTTCGACGCCATCTCGTCGGCCCACTCCAGTGCGACGTCCTCCAGGTCCTCGTGGGGGACGACTTCGTTGACCATTCCCATGTCCTCGGCTTCCGCGGCGGAGTACGTCTTCCCCCGGAAGAAGATCTCGCGGGCCTTCTTCTGGCCGACCTGCTTGGCGAGGTACGCCGACCCGAACCCGGCGTCGAAGGAGGCGACGTCGGGGTCCGTCTGGAGGAACTTCGCGTGCTCGTCGCTCGCCAGCGTCATGTCGCAGACGACGTGCAGCGAGTGCCCGCCGCCGACCGCCCACCCGGGGACGACCGCGACGACTGGCTTGGGCATGAATCGAATCGCACGCTGGACCTCTAGGATGTGGAGGCGGCCGGCCTTCGCCTTCTGGACCGTCTCGTCCTCCTCGGTGGCGGCTTCGTCTTCGCCGCGATACTCGTAGCCGGACTCGCCGCGCACCGACTGGTCGCCGCCAGAGCAGAACGCCCAGCCGCCGTCCTTCGGGCTCGGGCCGTTCCCCGTGAGGAGCACACACCCGACGTCGGTCTGGCGTTTCGCGTGGTCGAGCGCCTCGTGGAGTTCGTCGACGGTGCCCGGGCGGAACGCGTTTCGGACCGCGGGGCGGTCGAACGCGATGCGGACCGCGTCGACGTCCACGCCGCGGTGGTAGGTGATGTCCTCGAAGTCGCAGTCCGCGACCGGCTCCCACTGGTCGGCGTCGAAGATGTCCGAGACCATGCCCGAAATCGGGCGCGGACGGCGCAAAAAGGTTCCTTACTTGGCGGCCTCGTCGGGTTCGGCGGGCTCGTCGTCGAGCACGCGCTCGGGGATGACCGACGGCGGCGTCGCATCGAAGGGGCCGTCGGGGTCGGTCACCCACAGCGTCAGGTAGACGACGCAGGCCGCGACGACGGCGGTCGGGAACTGGAGCGTGAACACGCCGTAGACGACGGTCGCGCCCATCGTCACGGCGGCGACGGTCTCGCGGTTCGTGCCGCCGGCGTACAGGAGAACGGCGACGACCGCGCAGCCGAGCGCGACGGCGAGGCCGACGACGATTTCGTTGGCGATTGCGCCGACGTACAGCAGTCCGAGCACGCCAGCGAGCGCGGCGATGACGGCGAGGTGCGTCGTGGTGGAGGGCATCGAACCGAACTGCCGTGGGGAGTCCCTTAGTCCTTGAGGTCCTGTGTGACGGCGGCAGCGAGGCGTTCGCGCTCGCGGTGGCTGGCCTCGGCGTCCGTCCGCACTTCGACGACCTGCGTGCCCGGCGAGCCGACGGACTCCCGGTAGGCGTCCCGGAAGCCGTCGAGGGTCTCCACGCGCGCGAACTCGAAGCCGTAGACGTCGCCGGTCGGCTCGAAGTCGAGGCCGTGGGGCGTCTTGAACTGGCTCGTGAACGGCGGGTCGTACGCCTCGATGGGGAGCATGTGGAAGATGCCGCCGCCGTCGTTGTTCACGAGCACGATAGTCGCGTCCACGCCCCCAGAAATCGAAGATTTCTGGCGTGCGAACGAGACGCCTCGCGTCTCGTTAACCTCGCAGCGGTCGAGCGCGAGCAAGCCGTTCGCGTCGTGGTAGTACGCGAGGTCGCCCGTAATCACCACCAGCGGGTCGTCGGTGGCGCTGCCGGCGCCGAGTCCCGTCGACGTGATGCCGTCGATGCCGGAAGCACCCCGATTCCCGAGCACGGTCAGCTCGGCACTCCGCGGTCGTGCGAACCGGTCGAGGTCGCGGACGGGCATGCTGTTCGAGACCATCACAGTAGCGGGGTCTGGCGCGTCGTCGGCCGCCGCTGCGACCACGTCGCCCTCCAGCAGCGCCTCGCGCTCGACGGCGTCGACGGCGTTCCAGTAGTCGGCTTCGAGTTCCGCGATGCGGTCGGCCCAGTCGCCCGGGGAGCGGTCCACGCGCTCGGCGAGCGCGCGTGCCGTCTCGGTCGGGTCCGCGACGACGAGGTCAGACGCGGTGAACGTGGCTTCGCGCCACCTGCCTGCGCGGTCGACGAGGAACTGGCGGGCGTCGCTGTCACGGAGGTAGTTGCGGAGCGGCTTCGACGTCGGCGACGCACCGAAGCGGAGGACGACGTCCGGCTCGGGGAGGGGTGCGTCGTCCGCGGCGAGGAAGCCGTCGTAGCCGCCGACGACGCGAGAGTCGGAGACGTGGTCGCCGAATCGAATCCCCGAGAGTGGGTCCGCGAACACCGGGAAGCCGGTCGCGTCCGCCAGCGCTGCAGCGGCCTCTGCAGTCAAGCCGTGCGCGTCGTCCGGCCCCGCGACGACGAGCCCGCGGTCCGCGGATTCGACGGCCCTCGCGAGCGCGTCGAGCGTCGCGTCGTCGGGTGTCGTGGGATTCTGATGGACGTCGGCGAACGGCCCGTCGCGGCCCTCGACGGCCAGCGGGTGCTCGTCGGCGAAGCCCTCGGGTACGTCGCCCGGCACTTCCACGGGTTCGAGGGGTTTCTCGAACGGGACGTTGAGGTGGACGGGTCCGGGGTTCGCGCCGGTCGTCTCGCCGACGGCCCGACATATCGAGGTCCGCAGCGAGCGGAGTTTGCGGTCGTCGGCCTCGGGTTCCGGGAGTTCGCGGAAGTGGCGGACGGCGTCCCCGTAGAGCTTGGTCTGGTCGACGGTCTGGTTCGCGCCCGAGTCCCGGAGCTCCGGCGGGCGGTCGGCCGTGAGGACGAGTAGCGGCACGCGCGCCTGATTGGCCTCCATCACGGCGGGGTGGAAGTTCGCAGTCGCGGTGCCGGACGTCGAGACGACGGGCGTGGGCTTGCCGGTTCGCTTCCCGCGGCCGAGTGCGAAGAACGCCGCCGACCGCTCGTCGAGGTGCGAGAACACCTGGACGTCGTCGTGTTCGGCGAGCGCGACGGTCAGCGGCGTCGACCGGCTGCCCGGACAGACGCAGGCGGCGTCCACGCCCGCGCGGACGAGTTCCTCGACGACGGCCCGAGCCCACAGCGTGTTGCGGTTCGGCGCGCTCATCGGCGGAGCTCGTCCAGAATCGGCTGGTACTTGAGTTGGACTTCCTCGTACTCCTCGCTGGGGTCGCTGTCCGCGACGATGCCGTTGCCTGCGAACATCGTCACCGTCTGGTCGCGGGCGACCGCCGACCGCAGGCCGACCGCGAACGTGCCGTCGCCGTCGCCGTCGAACCAGCCGACGGGCGCGGCGTACCAGCCGCGGTCGAACGTCTCGGTCTCCCGAATCACGTCCAAGGCCGCGTCCGGCGGCAGCCCGCCGACGGCAGGTGTCGGGTGCAGGGCTTCGGCGACGTCGAGCACGTGCGTGTCCTCGCTCACGTCCGCGGTAATCGGCGTGCTCAGGTGCTGGATGTTCGAGAGCTTGCGGACGCTGCGCTCGCCCACGGAGACGTCGCCGAACGCGCCGAGTTGGGCGGCGATGGTGTCGGTGACGAGGCGCTGTTCGTGGCTGATTTTCTCGCTATCCCGGAGCCGTGCGGCGAGTTCGGCGTCCTCCTCGGGCGTGTCGCCGCGGCCGACCGAGCCCGCGAGCCCGACCGTCTCCACGCTGGTGTCCTGGAGTGTCACGAGGCGTTCGGGGGTCGCGCCGAGGAACGCGGCGTCGCCGGTCGGCTCCACGAGGAAGCGGAAACACGACGGGTACGACTGGCGCAGGCGCTCCAGCAGGTCGCGGGGGTCGAGGTCGCCCGCGAGGTCCGCGCGCAGTGCGGTCGCGAGTACGACCTTCTGGAGGTCGCCGGCTTCGATGCGGGCGACGGCGTGCTCGACCTGCTCGCGCCACGACGCCTCGTCGCTCGTGGGAGTAGTCGATTCGACGCCGGGCCGGGGGCCGCTCGGCTGCATCGCGGGCAGCGACTCGATTTCCTCGCGGGCATCCTCGAGCGCCGCCTCGACGTCGGCGGGGTCGACATCCTCGCCCGCTCGCGTGACAGTCAGCCACGTCTCCTCGCCCGCGCTCGCCAACTGGACCTCGGGGAGCACGAACTGCGCAGCGGGGAACCCGGTCCACGTGCCGCCGGGGGCGTGGTCGTTGTGGAACGCGAACCCACCCAGTAATCGGGGGCGGGCGACCGCAGGGCCGTCGTGGTCCGTGTCGTCGAACAGCGCGGTCGCCCACTCGCGGACGGCGTCGAAGCGGTCGTCGCCGGACGTCGTCACCGTGGCGGCGGTGCCGACGCCGGACAGTTCGAGGCCGTCCGGGTCCGCCCAGTGGATGCGGGGCGCGTCCCGGGCCGCCAGGAACGCCCGATAGGAGACGTCGGCCACCCGGCAGCTCCTGCTCACGACCGCCCCGCGGGCGGCCGCTTCGCCGGACAGAGAACTCATTATTCGAGGTTCGGGACGCTGCGACTAAATAGCCTCTCCTTCGGCAGCGACGGCCGCTAGCTGTAGCGGTCTTCGGCCCACGGGTCGGCGGTGTTCGAGTAGCCGCGCTTCTCCCAGTAGCCGCGCTCGGGCTCCGTGAGGAACTCCACGCCGTCGACCCACTTCGCGCCCTTGTAGGCGTACTTGTGTGGGGTGACGACGCGCAGCGGGCCGCCGTGCTCGCGGGGGAGGTCGTCGCCGTCGAACGCCCACGTGAACAGGACTTCCTCGCGCATGCAGTCCTCCAGGGGGAGGTTCGTCGTGTAGCCGTCGAGGGCGTGGAACATCACCGTCGTCACGTCCTCGTGGACGCCCGCGAGGTTCGCCAGACGGGGGAACGTGACGCCCGTGAACTCGCAGTCGAGTTTCGACCAGCCGGTGACGCAGTGGAAGTCCTGGCGCTGCGTGACGCTGTCGAGGTCCCGAAATTCGTCGTAGGACAAGGATAGTTCGTTCTCGACGGCCCCTGTTACCGTGAACGTCCACTCTTCGTGGTCCCAGTTCGGCGTGCCGCCTTTCGACAGCACGGGGAACTTCGACGTCTCGCGCTGGCCGGGTGGCAGCCGGTCGTCGCCGAACTCCTCGTAGAGGTCCGTGACGTCCACGACAGTCATAGCCTCCAGTAGGGGCCGCGGCCACGTATTCCTACCGACTTGGGGCCGCCCCGCTGCCTTCGAGAATCGTAGGTATCGCGGGCTCAGCCCGGAAAACGCCCCCGAATCCGCCCCCCGTCAGGCTTAAGAACGGTGGCGGCGAAGCCCCGCCCAGAACGATGCCCCAGATCGAAGTCAACATCCCGGACCAGATCGAGATGCAGATTGCACAGCTCGTCGAACAGGGGGAGTTCGTCAGCCGCGAGGAGGCCGTCGAACAGCTGCTGTCGTCGGGAATTCGCGCGTACAAGACCAGCGGACCCTCGGAGGAAGAGGAGGGCGCCGGCCTCGAAAGCGAGGGCGGCATGATGGGCCACGAGGACGAGTACGTCTTCTAAACCGACCGAGCGGGCGGCCGGCGCGCCCGCACTCCACCCCGTCGTGTCGTCGACGTGACGGGCGTGGTACGCTGTCGCAGACAACGCTTAAACGCCCGAATTTCCTACTGTAACCAAGCATGCACAAGGACGAGCTCCTCGACCTCCACGAACAGATGGTGCAGATCAAAGACCAGTTCCTCCAGTTCGACAACGTCGACGACGACGCCTTCCGGGCGTACGAGGAACTCGAAGTCGAGCCGTCTCACGTCCACAAGTCCAAGAGCGAGCACAAGCACGCCGTGTTCCTGCTCGGGAACGCGCTGGCCGCGGCGATGAGCGAGGACGAGTTCTCGAACGCCGGCCGGCTCAGCAAGCGGATGAAGGAGCTCGCCGACGACGCCTCCAGCAAACTGTAACGGCTCTTCTCGCGGGCTCGTCGCCGTCAGACGCGCGTATGGCGTTCGTCCGCCCGGAAAGTCTTATACGCGCCCCTTGCCTTCCAGTGGGTATGCAGGCACACACGGTCGAGCGGGTGGAGTCCTGGGGCTCCCGACCGTTCTCGGGTGGATTCCGCGAGCTCCACGAGCTCGCGGACCGGGAGTTCTCGGGAGCGGTCGTCGCCGACGGCACGTGGTTGTTCATGTTGAACGGCCGCGTCATCGGCGTCTACGAGGGTGACGTCGAGGACTTCGGGGACGCTTCGGGGACGGTGTACGAGGCCCCCCACCCCAGCGTCGCGCTGTTGTTCTCGATGCAGGAGCGCGGCGGCGAGACGCAGGCGAAGTACTACACCAACGACACGCCGCTGTCGGAGGCCTCCGACACCCTGAAGAACGCGAGCTTCACGGGCTACATCGAGCTCTCCGAGAACGTCCTCTCCGGGGATTACTACGTCGTCTACTACGGCGGGCGCTCGATGAGCGCGGCGTTCGTCGGGGCCAGCGAGGAGCTCGTCACGGGCGACGAGGCCTTCGAGCTCGCCGACGACGAGGTCGGCGTCTACGAGGTCGAGAAATCCCCCGTGAACGTGACGGAGCTCCCGGAAGCCGAAGACGAGTCGGCTTCCGCGGCCGCTGCAGGGAGCGCCGACGACGCAGAGTCCGACGAAGCGGCGGCCGACGAGCGCGAGGAATCCCGAACGCAGCCGAGCGAGTCCGACAGTGAGTCCGCGGAATCCGAGCCGACGGCCGCCCGAAGCCCCCAGTCGGCACCGGCAGCTGAGGCGGCCAACGATACTGCGACGCCGTCAGACTCGCCGAACGAGACGGCTGACGCGACCAAGTCGTCGGCGGGCGCTGACGACGCGGCCGACCCGCGCGCTGAAGCAGCAGCGAAGCAGTCGGACGCGAGCGGCGACGAGCCGACCGACGCGGAGGTTGCCGCGGCGCGCGCGGGCAACGAGGAGGGTGTCTTCGACCAGGAAGAGGAGTGGCGCAACGCTCGGTCGGTGCCCACCATCGACCCCGAGAAGAGCGAGTCCACCGACGGCGGCGCGACGCGCTCGAAAGCGGCGTCGAAGAGCGCGAGCACGGAGCGTACCGAGCAGTCGAAGTCCACGAGCGCGAAGTCGAAGTCTACGTCGAGTAACGCCTCGAAGAGCAAGGGCGGGAAGCCGCGTTCGACCGTCGAGAAACTCAAGCGCGCGGTCAAGCAGCGCGACGCGAAACTCGAAGAGGCCGCCGAGCGCATCGACAACCTCGAATCCGAGCGGTCGTCGCTCCGCGAGCGCGTGGAGACGCTGGAGGCCGAGCGCGACGAACTACAGGCGCGTGCGGACGACCTCGAAGCCCAACTGGAGGAGGCTGCCGCAGCCGGCGGCGAGGAAGCAACACCGTCCGAGACCGACCTCACGCCCGCGGCGGCGCTGTCGGGCACGAACCTCTTCGTGCGGTACGGCTCGAAGGGGAAGCCGACGCTCGGCGACCTCGGGCCGGACACGGACCTCGAGGCGGTGAACGAGAACCTCCGCATCGACCACCACACGCAGTTCGAGGCCGCGGACGCGACCGTCGACGGCGAAGAGTACGAGTCGTTTCTCGAAGCCTCGGCGGCCTACCGGTTCGTTTCGTGGGCGGTCCGGGAGCTCCCCTTCGAGATTCGGGACGCCGGCCACACGGACGGACTCGCGGACCTCTACGAGGCGCTGCCGAACGTCGACCGCGCGGAACTCGACGGCACGGTCTCGGTCGACACCGAGGAGGGCACGACGTCGCGGACGTTCGACGTGGTGTTGCGCGACCGGATGGGCGAGCCGCTGGTGGTCGCGGAGTTGAACGCCGAGCGCGAGCCCGTGACTGGCGAGGAGATGGGCGCGCTCGTCGACGACGCGACCGCGGTCCGCGAGGGCGTCGACGAACTCAGCGCGGCGATGTACGTCACGTCGTCGTTCTTCGAGCCCGCAGCATTAGAGACCGCGAGCGAGGAGACGGGCGGCGGCGGCTTCCTCAGCCGCAACGACAAGGAGAGTTTCGTGAAAGTGGGCCGGAAATCCGGCTACCACCTCTGTCTAATCGAGGACCGAAACGACGCGTTCCACCTGACCGTCCCAGAGCTGTAGACGGGACGTGACGGCGTTATTCGGCTTCGGCGGCGGCGTCGATTTTCATCGCTTCCATCTTGTCGACGAGGCCGTCGACTTTGCCGTCGAGTTCGTCGACGAACTCGCTGGTGCGCTCGGTCGTGATGGCTCCCTGCGAGGACGGCTCGATGAGGTTCTCCTCTTCGAGCACGCGGAGGGAGTACCGGACCTTGTGGTGTGGGTAGCCGGTCTCGTTGGACATCTTCACGATACCGATGGGTTCGTTCTCGATGACCATGCGGAGGACCTGCAGATGGCGCTCCAGCATATCGACTTCCTTCTCAAGCCGGTCTATCATGGCATTTGTTAACTTGTCTTGGCGGGGGTTTAAAGGTTGTCGTAGGGCTCGGGCGAGAAAGTGACAGTATTCGCTTGCAATTGACAACAGTTAACGCTTGCGCCCAGCGCCGGCAGCGCCCCTATCCTGCCCGTTCGTCCAACATCTTGACTGATAATCCGCTCCAATACACACGCTCGTGCTCACTTCCGGCGACGAGACCGTAACCGGTTTGACGACGCTGGTGGAACGCAGAGGTATGACCGTCACCATCGTCGGATCGCAACTCGGCGACGAAGGCAAAGGCGGCGTCGTCGACCTGTTCGGCGACGCGGCCGACGTCGTCGTCCGGTACCAGGGCGGAGACAACGCCGGCCACACCGTCGTCGTCGGCGGCGACGAGTACAAGCTCTCGCTGGTCCCCTCCGGGGCCGTCCGCGGGAAGACCGGCGTCCTCGGGAACGGCTGCGTCGTCAACCCCGAGACGCTGTTCGACGAAATCGACGCGCTCCGCGAGCGCGGCCTCGACCCCGACGTCCGGGTCGCCCGCCGTGCCCACGTCATCCTGCCGTACCACCGCGTGCTCGACGGCATCGAGGAGGACGTCAAATCCGACTCGGACCTCGACGCCGGGACCACGGGCCGCGGTATCGGCCCCACGTACGAGGACAAGGCCGGCCGCCGCGGCGTCCGCATCGGCGACCTGCTCGACCCCGAGGTCCTCCGCGACCGACTCGAGTACGCCGTCCCGCAGAAGCGCGCGCTCTACGAGGACGTCTACGGCGGCGACGCCGGCGAGGAGTTCGACGTCGACGCGCTGTTCGAGCAGTACCGCGCGTTCGGCGAACGCATCCAGAACGAAGGAATGGACGTCAACGCCGGCGACTACCTCGCCGACCGCATCGACGACGGCGATAGCGTGATGCTGGAGGGCGCGCAGGGCACCAGCCTCGACATCGACCACGGCGTCTACCCCTACGTCACGTCCTCGAACCCGACTGCGGGCTACGCCGCCACCGGCACCGGCCTCGGCCCGACCACCGTCGGCCAGGGCGAAGTCGTCGGCGTCGTGAAGGCGTACCTCTCCCGCGTCGGCACCGGCCCGCTCCCGACCGAGCTCACGGGCGACGACGAGGACCTCGCGGAGTACATCCGTGAGGAGGGCGGCGAGTACGGGACTGTCACGGGGCGCCCGCGCCGCGTCGGCTGGCTCGACCTCCCGATGCTGCGCCACGCCGCGCGCGCCAACGGCTTCACCGGCCTCGCCATCAACCACCTCGACGTGCTCGCCGGCCTCGACGAAGTGAAAGTCGGGCACGCCTACGAACTGGACGGCGAGACCATCTACTCGATGCCCGCGACGACCGAACGCTGGGGCGACTGCGAGCCCGTCTTCCGGAGCTTCGACGGCTGGCCGGAGTTCGACCCCGAAGCGGTCGCCGCCGAGGGCTACGACGCGCTCCCCGAGCAGGCACAGAAGTACGTCGAGTACGTCGAGGACGAACTCGACACGGCCGCCTACGCGCTCGGCGTCGGCCCCGGCCGCGAGGAGACCGTCGTCCAGCAGAACCCCTTCGAGCAGTAGCGCTCGCCAACCCGCACGCTTTTTGTCCGCGCCCTCGTCGGTTCGCGCATGAAAGAAGACCTCGTGGACATCGTCTGCTGCCCGCTGGACAAACACGACCTCGACCTCGACGTCGAAGAGCGCGCGGACGACGAAATCCGCTCCGGGACGCTCACCTGCACGGAGTGTGGCGAAACCTACCCCATCGAGGACGGCATCCCGAACCTGCTGCCGCCGGACATGCGCGAGGAAGCCCCTGCCTGACCCTCGGGAAGCTTTTTCTTACCCCGCGACAATCCATCGGGCGTGCCCGAACGGCTGTCCGTCCACCTCAACCGCGACCACCCGCGCGACCTCCAGCCGGAAGCGGCGTCGCTGGAGACGGACCGGTCGTTCGTCCTCGTCTTCGAGAACCACGGCGGCCCCGTCCACGTCCACCTGCACTTGGACGACGCGCTCGCCGCAGTCGCGGACATCGCGGCCACGCAGGTCTACGTCGACGAAGGCGAAACCCGCGGCGTCGAAATCTCGATTCCGTCCGACCACCCGCCGACGAAGGGCTACGTCGAACTGTCCACCGGCTACGGCGCGGAGCAGGCGCGCGTGAACGTCACGGTCACCGACAAACGAAAAGACGGCGGCCCGGACGTCGCCGTCGACGAGTCGCTCTCCGAGAAGTCCGAGCCCGTGGGCGACGAGGAGTCAGTCGCGCTGGCGGACGTCGCGCTCCCGACGGCCGCCGCGGCCGCCGTCGTCGTTGTCGCCGCGGCGCTCACCCTCTCGATTTCGGATTCGGTCGCGATGCTCATCGGCGTGCTCGCGCTCCTCGGCGGCGTCGGGGTCGCCGCCTACGTGCTGGCGACGTGAGAACTACTCGTGGTCTTCGGGGTACGTCGGCGTCCCCGAGAGCCCGTGTTCGTCCATGCGCTTGGCGCGCAGGAACCGGGCGCGGTAGCGGTTCGCGCCCTCGTTGACGTCGGCTTCCCGAACCTCGTCGACGCGCCCGTCCGCGACCGCGTCCACGATGTCCTCGACTTGTTCTTTCTCCGCGGGCGTCAACTCGAAGGTGTACTCCCGCGTCTCCTCGCGTTCGAGCGTCGTGAACTTCCGCGCTGCGGCGACGAACAGCGAACACGGCTCCCGGCACGGGAACTCGCCGTCGCCACGCGGCACGTCGAGTTCTTCGTCCTCGTTTTTGTCCCACTCGCGGCGCTTCACGCACTGCGAGTCCACGCAGCAGGCTTCAGCCGCCCACTCGAGCGCGTCGTCGTCGAGCTGTTCGACGATGCTGTAGATGCCGGACTGGCGGCCCGCGACCTCGCTCCAGTGGTCGACGTCGAGGTCGCCTTCGCGGCTCGTGGCTCCGTCGTCGCCGCTCGCTCCATTCGTTGGTTCGCTTCGCTCGCCAACGCGCTCCCGGTGCCAGTTCGACACCGTCGCGGGGTAGACGTAGTCGACCGTCTGCACCAGGTCAGAACCATCTAAGTCGACGAACGCCCAGCCGTGCGGAAGCGACGGGGCCGTCGAGAGCGGGCGGTAGCGTCCCTCGTCGTCGTGTTTCACGAGGTGGCGGGCTTCCAGCGGGTCCGTGTAGGCGTCGACGTCCTCGCCGACGTCGTCCTCGTGGCGGACCTCGTAGCGGCGCCGCCCGCCCTCGTTGAGGACGGCGGTGACCGCGAGTTCGCCCCACGAAGTCGTGTGGCCGCCGCGGAGTTCGTCGTAGCGCTCGGGAACGTCGAGGGCGTCTGCACCTTCGAGCCACCGCAGGAACGCGCGTCGGGGCGTGTCGTGGCCATCGACGACGCACTCCCAGTAGTACCAGTTGGTCGCGTACGGGTCGCCGGCGCGCTCCCGGAGCAGGTCTTCGCTGACCGTGAGCTGTTCGCCGGGCGTCTCCCAGCGGTAGCCGCCGTTCGCGGGTTCGACGACGAGGCCGTCGAAGTCGATGCCGTCGTCGGCGTGCTCGACGAGCGCCGCTTCGACGTCGTCGAGGGTGTCGGCTGCGGACATCAGTCTCCCGCGCTCGTGGCGCTGTCACTCTCGGTCTGCTGGCGCACGCGCTCGATGGCGTCCGCGAGGTCGGCGCCCGCGTCGTCGGCGCGCTCGAGGATCACGTCTGCGACCAGCGGCTCAGTTCCCACGGCGCCAGAGTACCAGATGCGGTGGCCGTCGACTTCCGCCGGGACGTCGTAGCCCGTGCGGTAGTCGTCGGTGAGGCCCATGTCTTCGGGGATGTCCTCCTGGGTGTGGAAGCCGTCGGCGACGAACAGCGGGACGACGACGATGTCCTCCGCGTCGAAGAACTCCGTGACGTCGTCCACCTCCGGGTCCTCGTCCATGAACACCGCCTTCACTTCCTCGAAGCGGCCGGTGTCGCGGATGCGGTCGGCGTGGTAATGGATAGCTTTCGCGGAGTTCTCGTTGCGCTCGGTGCCGTGGCCGACGACCGCGAGCCCAAAGCCCTCGCCGACGCCGGGATCGTCGGTGATGGACTTCGCGCGTTCGACGATGACGTCGCTCATCGAGTCGTGGGTGCCGACCGGCCCGCAGTAGTGGACGGTCTTGTCGACGTCCTCGGCCCGCACGGTGACGTGATCGGCGTCCGTGCCGTCCGAGTCCCAGTCCTCGGGATCCCACTCGTTGAGGCGGAGTTCCCGGGGGATGACTTGCTCCGTGAAGTAGCCCTCGGAGATGAACAGCGGGACGACGAACACCTCCTCGGATTCGAGCGTGCGCAGCACTTCGCGGAACGACGGCTCTTCCTTCCAGAACGCCTCCCGGACCTCGTCGAATGCACCCGACGCGCGGATTGTGTCCGCGTGTGTGAACGCCGGGTCCGAGGAACCCGGGTTGAGGTGTGAACCGTGGCCGACGATGACCAGCGCTTGCATGCTCTCTCGTTGGGGAGATGCGTCCTTAGTGGCTTCGCAACCGGCGGCCAACGACCCGAGTAGCGGACAAATTCGCCCCTTTTATCCTGTTGTGCGAGAATCACGTCCTATCGATGGGGCGACAGACGCTGCTGGCGGTCGCGGTCGCTGCCCTCCTCGTCACGAGCGGCTGCACCGGCCTCGACGTCCTCGCGGACGACGCGGCGACGCCGTCGGACGTCGACGTCGCCCAGCGCTACGACTCCCTCGACACCCTCGAAGCCACCCGGGTGACCACCGTCGACGACGGGAACACCACCAACGAAACTCGCGCGCTCGTCCGCGTCGACTTCACGACCGACCCGCCCCGCCGGTACCAGCGAACGCTCGCGCCCGAATCCCGTGCGGGAGACGTGACGGTGCTCAACGAGTCCGGGGCACTGCTGTACGACGCTGACGAGAATACAGTGAGGCGCGTCCCACGGATCGATGGATGGACGACCAGAAACCAGTCCGCGTACCTCGCACGAATCGTCGCGGCCGCGCACGGCGATGGCGTGGCCGAGGTGTCGGACGGCGTCTCGCCGCTTCCCATCATCCCAACGACCCGGAGCGGACCGTCGATTCCCGAGGACGCTATTGAGGGCTTCGAGGTCGAGTATCTCGGGACGCAGCGCGTCGCCGGGCGGACCGCCCACGGCTTCGAGTTGACCGCGGTCTCGGAGGCGGCGTTGACCGCGAACCAGACGCTGTGGCTGGACAGCGAGTACTACTACCCACTAAAGACCAGCCGCCGCATCGACTACCGGAACCGCACTATCGAGGCGACGTCGCGTCTAAAAACAGTCACGTTCGACGCCGACCTCCCGGCGGACGCGTTCCACTTTGACGTCCCCGAGGACGCGACAGGGGAGACGCTGAACGTCTCCACGCAGACGTTCGACTCGGCGAGCGCGCTCCGGGAGCACGTCGACTTCTCCGTTCCCGACCCAGAGGTGCCCGCGGCGTACGAGTTCGACGAAGCACAGTACGTCAGCGGAAATGTGACGCAGGCCAGCCTCCAGTACGTCACGGCGGACGGCGAGCAACTCACGGTCACCAAGACGACGTCCGGGCCGAACGCGAACGGGTGGTTTACCTCCGGTGAGAACGTCACCGTCGCGGGCCACGACAGCCAGTACCTCACGACGCCGCGAAGCAACTTCGTGTCGTGGTCGTGCGGCGATACCCGGTACGCCGTGGTCGCCACCGACCTCGAAAAGGAGTCGCTGTTGGCGGTCGCCGACTCCGTCGGCTGCGAATAGCTACGACGGTCGGCGGTACAGCGAGTACGCGATGCAGAGCAAGCCCGCGAGCTGGAGCATCCGGACAACGAGCCGGAACGGCGCTTCGAGAGTCGTGTCGAGGACGCCGTACCGGAGCATCGCGGAGCCGACGAACGTCGCGGTGTACGTCACCGCCGTCAGGAGCACCAGCCCCGCCGAGAGGTACTGCATCGGCACGCTCTGGTGGCGACGGAACCCCCGGTAGGCGTGGTAGCCGATGAACAGTCCGACGGCGGTCGCGGCGAACGACGCGGCGACGTTGACGACGTAGAGTGCGTTCATTACAGTCCCTCCCACATTCTCGTGAAGCGGTCGGCGACGTCCTCGGATTCGCACTCGACCTCGGTAGTGTACTCGCCGTCGTTGAGTTCGAGAGTGAACCGGCGGAACGTCGCGCGGTAGACGCGGTGGTGGTTGCCGTCCGACCGGACGTTGATGGACTCCTCCAGCAACTCGTGGTCGGTCAGGTCGTCGATTCGCCGATACACCGTCGCGGTCGACGCGTCACAGGCCTCGCTCAGTTGGCTCGCGGACATGGGTTCCGTGCTCGCCGCTGCGAGGATGGCGCGGGCGTGCTCGTCGTCGAGCAACGAGAGCACCGATGTCGGGTCGCTGTCCTCGCTCACGGCGCGTCGTACTCGCCACGGGGGTTTAAAATGGTGGAGTGCTCGCAGTCGCTGAGACTTATGCCCCCGCGGCGACGAAATCGAGGTATGACTCAGGCGGCGGTGACGCGCGCAGCGGTCGACGAACACCCGTTCCTGCGGCGAGCGCTCCGCGCAGGCGTCGTGAACCACGCGGCGGCCGCGCGCTTCCTCGACGTCGACGGCGACGAGGACGCGGTCGCGGCGGCAATTCGGCGGTACAGCGAGGACCTTCCCGAGTTCGACGCCGACGCGCGGGACGCGCACGTCTCGATGCAGTCCGGGCTCGGCCCCAGCGACGACGGCCTGCTGGTCGTCGCAGGCTGCGGGTTCGAACCCGGGGAGGGGGATTTGACGGCGCTGCTCGCGAGCGGCGACGTGGACACCCAGACGCTCGCGTCGGCGCTAGAACGTCTCCACGCCGCAGACGTCGATCCGGTGGCTGCGGGCGTCGCCGAGGACACGCTCGCGGTGGTCGTCGAACGGCGGGACGGCGCGGACGCGCTGCGCGTCGTCGAGAACGCGCTCGGCGCGGTACCGGTCTGACCGCGACAGACGCCGTCAGTTCCGACGCTTTGAAACGCCGGCGCGCGTACGTACCGCTGTATGACTCTCTACGTGTCGAACACCCGCTCCGGCGAGCGGGAAGCGTTCGAGCCCCACGACCCCGAGCAAGCGCTCGTGTACACCTGTGGGCTCACGGTCTCCGACGACGCCCACCTCGGCCACGCTCGCCTCTGGGTGCAGTCGGACGTGATGGCGCGGTGGCTCTCCCACGTCGGCTACGACGTCCGCCACGTCCAGAACTTCACGGACGTCAACGAGAAAATCGTCGCGCGCACCGGCGAGGCCGACCTCGGCGACACCGAACAGGCGGTCGCGCGCCACTACATCGACTCCGTCATCGAGGACATGCGCGACCTCAACCTCCAGCGCGCGGACGTGTACCCGCGGGTCTCCGAGCACGTCCCCGAAATCATCGAGCTCGTGGAGACGCTCGTCGAGGAGGGGTACGCCTACGAAGCCGACGGCTCGGTCTACTTCGACGTCACCGCCTTCGAGGACTACGGGAAACTCTCCGGCCAGCAGGTCGAAGAGATGGAAGCTCAAGGCCCAGAGTCCGAGCGCGGCGAGAAGCGCCACCCCGCGGACTTCGCGCTCTGGAAGGCGGGCGCGGTCGCTCCCGAGGACGCCAACGAACACCGTAGCGAGGACCTACCGCCCTTGGAGGAGCCCGCGGGACAGACGTGGGAGTCGCCGTGGAGCGAGGGCCGTCCGGGCTGGCACATCGAGTGCTCGGCGATGAGCATGACCCACCTCGACGACCACATCGACATCCACGTCGGCGGGCAGGACCTCGTCTTCCCCCACCACGAGAACGAGGTCGCGCAGAGCGAGGCCGCCGCGGGCGAGCCGTTCGCGAAGTACTGGCTGCACGTCCGCCTCCTCGAAACCGAGGGCGAGAAGATGAGCTCCAGTCTCGGGAACTTCTTCACGACGAAGAACGCCATCGAGGAGTTCGGCCCGAACGTCGTCCGGATGTTCCTCGTGTCGACGTCGTACACGCAGCGCCAGACGTACTCCGAGGAGACGATTCAGGAGGCCCAGCAGCGCTGGGAGCGCCTCGAACGGGCGTACGAGCGCGCGACCGACGCCGCCGACAGCCCGGATGCGTACGCGAAAGTCGAAGCCGAGGACCTCCGCGACGCAGTCACGGAAGCCCGCGAGGACTTCGAGGCGGCGATGAACGACGACTTCAACACGCGCGCGGCGGTGAGCGCGCTGCTGGAACTCGCGTCGGCCGTCCACCGGTACGTCGACGCGACCGAGCAGTACGACTACCGCGGGCTCGTGGACGCCATCGAGACGTTCGAAGAACTGGGCAGCGACGTACTCGGCTTCCAATTCGTGACCGTCGACGGTGGCGAGGTCGAAATCGCCGGCGACCTCGTCGACCTCGTCTTGGATATCCGAGAGGAAGCCCGCGAGGAAGGCAACTACGAGCGCGCCGACGAACTTCGCGACCGCCTCGAATCCCTCGGCGTCACCGTCGAGGACACCGACGAGGGTTCGACCTACCGGCTCTAACCCTCCATCGAACCGAAGTTGTCCGATTGACACGAAAGCCACCAAGCTTATTCCTGCCGGCCAGGTTCTGTTCTCCATGCACCGACGAACGGCGGTCGCCGTAGCGTTTGCCGCACTAATCGCGACCAGCGGCTGTCTCGGCATCCTTGGCGGGGGCGGCGTGGAAGTCTCGGCGTCGAAGGCTACCGTTTCCGAGAACGCCCTCCAAGAGACCGGGTACGAGGAGGTTCGCGTGAACGAATCGGAAGTCACCCGAGAGTACTCCGTGGCGGGTCAGTCGCGGAATGTCACCGTTACGAACTGGATAGCAATGTACGAACGCACCGTTGACGTACCCGTCCTCGGCGAGCAGCGCGCCGCAGTCTTCGGCGCGTTCTCCAGCCCTGAGGTGAGCGTGCTTGGCCAGTCGTTCAACCCCATCAAAGACTACTCGGATCGCGAACTCGCCGAACTCGCCCAACAGCAGTACGATGGTCTCTCCGTCGGGCAGGCCATCAACACCAGTGAAATGACCGTGCTCAACGAGTCCACGGAGGTTACGAAGTTCGAGGGCACAGCCGAGATTAGCGGGCAGTCCGTGGACGTCTACGTTCACGTTACGAGGGTCAAACACGACGGCGACTACGTCGTCGCGGTCGCCATCTACCCCCAGGACCTTGACGGCGAGCAAGAGCGCGTCGAGACGCTCCTGACCGGCCTCGAGCACTGATACGGTAACCCCCTCGTTTTCGGGCTCACGCGGTCGAAGTGTGACGTGCGTTCGAGGACGCTGCTCACGAACGACTTCATTCGTCCTTATGTATTTTTCTAGCCGCATAAATCGACCAAGCGTCCGATAGAACTGGGTAAAGCACGAAGTACTAGCAATATAGTTCCCCTAAACCAGTATTATGGTCACCCTTACAAGTGGATGGGGTGGTACCTATGCACATGGTTCGAATGGATTCGTACACGCCGCCGTCGACTAGCCGCTACGAGTGCACCGGCTGTCTCAGCCGTTTCGAACGCGAGTCGCACCTCGTAAATTGCCCGGAGTGCGGCGAACGAGTGCGGAACGTGGCAGTACCACGGGAGTGACATCCTCCGCGCCGTGAACGGCGCGGCTTCCTTGCATGGGAATACCGGTTAACTACCGGCAGTGGGTTCCGACCCGACCTCTCCGAGCGTCATCTGCCGTGGTTGGCTCTGCTCGGTGGGGGTCGCGGCGCTGTCACAGGCGCTCCCATCCCGTGAGATGTCATCGCCCGCCGGTTTCAGCGGCAGGCTCTCACCCCACGGGTCGTGGCGATCAGCGATGTTGACCGCCGCGTTGATGTCTGCATGGTACTCCGACACCCAACACTCGTCGTTCTGACACCGGAACTCATCGCCGTTCCGGTGCCCGACGTGGCCGCACTCGTGACACGTCTGGCTCGTGTACTCCGGACGGATGTATTCGACCGGAAGCCCGGCCTCTCGTGCTTTGTCCTCGATACGTTGTTGGAGGCGGGCGAACGCCCATGCGTGAAGGCGTCGGTTCATCCACTGGCCGTAATCGAGGTCTTCGCGGATGTCCGAGAGGTCTTCCAGCACGACCACAGGCTTCCCGAAGCGGCTTGCGTACTCAACGGCACGCCGAGACGCCTTCTCGATGATGTCTGTGAGTGCGTTCTGGTAGTGATCGAATCGTTCGTCAATCCGCCATGCGGCGGCCTCGCGCTCTTGGAGTCGCTTCAGCGTCGTGTACATCTCTTTGCGGAGGTGACGAGCGCGGCCACCGTTGATGAGTAGTGGGTCGGTCGGAGTGCCCTGCTTGCAGGCACAGCCCGCGAGCAGGTGCGCTTCGCCAATATCAAAGCCGACTGGCGTCACATCCTCGTCGGTCGGTTCGTAGTCCGGTTGTTCGACCGGGAACTCGACAGTGACGTGGAGCGTCCACGACGTGCGGTGGCGTTGCAGGCGGAGTTGGCCTGCCGACGCCTCGCCGTCCACGAGATCGTGCCACAACCCCTCTTGGGCTGGGTTAATCCGAAGCGGTATCCAGAAGTTCGTCCCGCGACCGGGCTGTGGCACCCACCACGTAAACGCGTAGTCCCGTTCCGGCGAGTGGTCGAACTCGGCGGCTTGGTTGGTGAGTCGAACCGGGTGGTCGTCGTCCAACTCCTGTGCATCGTAGGTGCCGTGCAGTTGCGGGACGTAGTTGCACAGGGCCGCCTTCGCCTGATACGGCAGGTCGTAGGGCGTCACCACGTCGCTGGTAGCAGTCATCGTCTCACACCCAGCCTCGAACGCCTCGTGAAGTCCTGCCCGGTAGGTGTCGAGCAGGTCGCACAGTTTGCGCTCTTTGTGGGTTGTCGGCGGCGCGAGTGTTGCCTCCAGCGTTTTCGTGGTTGTCGCGGTCATACTACTGGTCGTCCACGTAGTCCATCAGCACGTCGATGCTCACTTGACCGGTCGTGGCGAGAAAATATCCCGATTGCCAGAACGCATCTTCGAGGCGGTCTTTTACCTCGGGATACTCCTTACGAATCCGACGCGAGGTAACTCCCTTGAGCGAGTTGATGAACTTGGTGAGGTCGGTAGTGGGTTTGGTCGTGAACAGGATGTGAACGTGGTCGGTGCCGCCGTCCACGTTTTTGATTTCGGCCTCGAAGTCGTCTGCAATCTCGTGAGTGACTTCGGCGACGCGCTCCAGGCGCTCATCGGTAAGGATATCGGCGCGGGACTTCGTGACGGTCACGAAGTGATATTGGAGCGCGTAGACCGTATGCGACCCGGATTGCAGATGATACTCCATTTGGCCTCACCAAATACGAGACACCCAATTTCAATAACTCTTGTGCGTTGGTATTCAGTCCGGCAGACCTGTGTGGACTGTGGCACCGGGCTTACGCGATTCACGCCCGCCGTAAACGGCGAGATTCTCTCGCTGAGTCAAGATAGCGCCAACGGCGCGCGAACACGACTATCAGAACGAGCATCGCACCCGGACAAGCCGCGACCAGCGCCACCGCTGATGCACTCGGAGCGATGAGTGGTCGCCCGGCGACGATGTCTATTGCAGCGAGTCGGTCCCGCGCTCACAGCTCAAGCGACGCGTCGCTGCCAAGGACTTCCGTGTGCGTGGCAAGCCACTGGCTGTCCGTACTGTGCGCGAAAGAAAACGGATGATCGTGGAACCGGATTAACCGAAGAGGTCGCCGAGACCTTCGCCGCTGGCCTCTTCTTCCTCTTCTTCGGCGGCTTCCTCTTCTTCCTCAGCCTCGGCCTCTTCCTCGGCTTCGGCTTCTTCCGCTTCCTCAGCTTCCTCACCGCCAGCGGCGCCCGCGGCGGGCGCAGCAGGAGCGGCAGCCGCCTCGGCGACGGCTTCCTCGATGTCGACGTCTTCGAGGGCCGCGACGAGCGCCTTGACGCGGGATTCCTCGACGTCGACGCCGGCGGCCTCGAGGACGCCGGTGATGTTGTCTTCGTTGATCTCTTCGCCAGATTCGTTCAGGATGAGTGCTGCGTAAACGTACTCCATTGTTAACCGAACATCTCCCCGAGGCCTTCGGCACCGTCGCCTCCGTCTTCGTCGTCGTCGGAGTCGTCGGTGTCTGCCTCGGATTCAGGTTCTTGTTCGTCGCTCTGTTCGTCTTCGCTGTCCGCTTCGGCTTCCGGCTCCGCCGCGGCGGCGGGGGCCTCGACGTCCTGGAGCTCCTCGGGGAGCGCCTCCTCGTCGTCGATCTGCGAGGCGAGCGCGCGAACCTGCGCGTCCGCCTTGCTGACGAGGTCGTCCGCGAGGTCCGGGCTCTCGATGGACGCCTGCAGACCGAGGCTCTTTGCCTCGCCCTGGGCCTTCCGGATGAGCGTCGGAGCGGTCTGCGTCGTCGGGTACTCCGCGTTCACGGAGAGGTTCCGTGCGGACGCGGCTGCGGACTGGATGTCCGCGCGGTACTCCTCGACGTCGATTTCGAGTTCGTCCGGCGTGAACAGGACGCCCTCGGAGTAGACGCCGCGGAGGTCCAGGCCGACTTCCTTCGGCTCGATGCCGAGCTCGGTCAGGACGTTCGCGACGTCCGTGGAGACGGTCTCGCCTTCCTCGACGACGACGGAGTCCTCCATGACCTGGATGGAGCCTTCCTGGATGCGCGCGTTCGCGCCAATCTGCTGGAGTTCGCCGACGAACGGACCCGGGTCGATACCGGTGTCGCCCTCGGGAATCACGATGTCGTTGGGCGCGACCTCGCCAGCGTTGATGGGCGCGGGCGTCTTCGACTCTTCGAGCTGCTGGAAGAGTCCGAACGGGTTGTCGTTCGTGGCGACGAGGCCGACCTCACCCGAGATGTACTGGGTGAGGTCTTCGAGGCCGTCGTCGACCTCTTCGAGCGCACGAACGAGGAGCGTGTTCCGGCTCATGCGGAGCGCGGCGCTGCCGTGCAGGCCGCGGCGCATGTCCTGGAGCTGCTTGCTCGGGATGCCGGTGACGCTCACGACACCGACGCTGTCGTACTTCTCGAGCAGGTCGACGAGCTCGTCGACTTCTTCGCGCTTCCACTCGGGGACAGTTTCGGTGGTGCGTTCTTCAGCGGACATCTAAGCCACCTCCACGGCGGGCCCCATCGTGGTCTTCACGTAGACTGCGTCGATGTTGAGCGGGCCCTTTTCGAGGTCCGCGTGCAGGCGGCGCAGAATGACGTCGATGTTGTCCGCGATGTTTTCGGCGGACATGTCTTCCGCGCCGACGCGCGTGTGGAACGTGCGACGGTCGCGGCTGCGAAGCTGCACGGTGTTTTTCATTCGGTTGACTGTCTCGACGACGTCGTCGTCGGGCTGGAGCGGCGTCGGCATCTTGCCGCGCGGACCGAGCACTTGACCGAGCGCACCCGCGATGTCCTGCATCATGGATGCTTCGGCCACGAAGAAGTCCGTCGCGTCAGCGAGGTCCTTCGCGGCGTCGGTGTCGTCGGCGAGATCGGCGACTTCGTCGCCACCGTAGACCTCGTCCGCGACTTCCTCGGCTCGAACTGCGGTTTCGCCCTCTGCGAAAACCACAATCTGTGTCTCCTGTCCGGTGCCCGACGGCAGCACGACGCCCTCGTCGACACGATTCGACGGGTCGTTGAGGTCGAGGTCGCGCAGGTTGATCGCGAGGTCCACCGTCTCACGGAAATTCCGCTCTGGGGCCTCCTCGAGTGCGCGAGCTACGGCCTCTTCAATATCGTTGTCTGCCATCTTTCACCTCCGTAGTGCGTTGACCCTGTGAAGGTCGGATCTCCTACGGGTCAGTGAAACAGGCGAAGCCTGTCTCGCTTCGAGAGAAGGGCATCGCGCCCTTAAAACCGTCGAACCACGCTTCCCGCGACGAGCGCCAAGAGACGGTCTTACGGCTACAGAGCCGGAAAATACGGACGCACGAAAGGAACTGAAACTGCTGCGTTACGCCGCTGCTTCTTCCGCGCCGAGGACCTCGTCGTACTCGCCGGACGCGACGCGCTCGTTGAACGTCCGCGCGTCCTCGCCCTCGATGGTGACGCCCATGGAAGCACAGGTGCCCGCGACTTCCTTGGCGGCGTTACGCGTGTCGTACGCCAGCAGGTCGGGCTTCTTCTGCTCCGCGATAGTCTTCAGCTGCTCGATGGAGAGATCCGCGACGAACTCCTCGTTGGGTTCGCCGGAACCGGTCTCGAAGCCAGCCTCGTCCTTGATGAGGGCGGCCGTCGGCGGGACACCGACCTCGATGCTGAACGAACCATCTTCCTCGTACTCGATGGTGACCGGAACCTCCGTACCGTCGAAGGCGGCGGTCTGTTCGTTGATTTCCTGTACAACAGCCTGCACGTCGACGGGTGTCGGTCCGAGCTCGGGACCGAGCGGCGGGCCGGGGTCGGCCTGGCCGCCTGCCACGAGCACTTCTATCGTCTCAGCCATACCCGAACGAACCGTCGCCGCGGCTTTAACCCTTTCTTTCTCCGGAGGCGCTGGCGGCGTCGCCGAGTCGGGCTACGGGACGTTCACGCCCTGCCGAGCGAGATACTCGCTGACGTTCTTAATGACGACAGGGCTACCGATGATGCGCACCATCTCCTCGTGTTCGAGAAAACTCACCGTAAACTTCTCGTCGATGTCCTCGCGGTACCCCTCCACCGTGGAGACAGGAAGAACAATCTGCGTGCTGTCGCGCAGGCTGGAGGGGTCAGGCATCACCCGGCACTCTCTTGAGATGAAGTATGAACGTGTCGAAAACAATCCCTGTCGGGCGGGAGGGAAAGCGCTTTTCGGCGGCAGTAGCCTACTGCAGAGTAATGGGTCTGGAGGAGGAAATCGAACAGCTCGAAGAAGAAATCTCGGAGACGCCGTACAACAAGTCCACAGAGGCGCACATCGGCCGCCTGAAGGCGAAGCTCGCCGAGAAGAAGGAGAAACTGGAGAAACAGCAGTCCGGCGGCAGCGGCGGTGGCGGCTACGCCGTCGAACAGCACGGTGATGCGACAGTCGCGCTCGTCGGGTTCCCCTCGGTCGGCAAGTCCTCGCTTATCAACGCGATGACGAACGCCGACAGCGAGGTCGGCTCCTACGAGTTCACGACGCTCGACGTCAACCCCGGGATGCTGGAGTACCGCGGCGCAAACATCCAACTCCTGGACGTGCCAGGGCTCATCGAGGGTGCGGCCGGCGGCCGCGGCGGCGGGAAAGAGATCCTGTCGGTCATTCGGGCCGCAGACCTCGTCATCTTCATGCTGTCTGCGTTCGAAATCGAGCAGTACGAGCGACTCTACCAGGAACTCTACAACGTCAACATCCGCGTCGACGAAGAGCCCCCATCGGTGACGGTGCGCCGGAAGGGCAAGGACGGCATCGACGTCAACACGTCTGGCGACCTCGAACTCGACCACGATACGGTCAAGGAGATTCTCCGCGAGCGCGGATTTATCAACGCCGACGTCACCATCCGCGGGAACCCCTCCGTGGACAAACTCATCGACGGCGTGATGAACAACCGCGTCTACATGCCGTCGCTGGTCGCCGTCAACAAGGTCGACCTCATCGAGCCCTCGTACGCGGAGACGATGAAGGCCAATCTCCGCGAACACGACATCGACCCCGAGGAAGCCATCTTCATCTCCGCGGTGGAGGAGAAGGGCCTGGACGCTCTCAAAGAGAAGATGTGGGAGGAACTCGGGCTCATCCGCATCTACATGGACAAGCCCGGCCGCGGCGTCGACTACGAGGAACCGCTGGTCATCCGACGAGGCGACACCGTCGACGACGCCCTCCAGAAGCTCGGCGGCACGCTCGACGAGCGCTTCCGGTTCGCGCGCGTCTCGGGGCCGTCCGCGCAACACGACGACCAGCAGGTCGGCCGCGACCACGTGCTCGAAGACGAAGACGTTCTGCGCGTCATCGCGCGGCGGTAGCGTGGCCAGTCCCCAGCGACGCCTCGCAGTGGTCGTGCTCGCGGGCGCGCTCCCGTGGACGGTCGTCACGTTCAACGGCGGCTGGTATCCCGTCTTCTCCTTCGGCTTCCTCCACCTCGACCCCTTCTCGTTCACCTCGCTCCCGGCGTACGTCTCCCGCGTCGGGACCGTCCCACCGCGCCTGACCGCGTGGCCGATGGCGACACTGCTGTACGTGGCAGCGCTCGCCACGGCACTCTTCGACTACGTCTCCTCGCTCGACGCGCGCATCCCCGCTGGCTTGCTCTTCCTCGCGGGCGTCGACGTCGGCTTGCTCGCGCTCTCGTTGTCCCGCCAGCCGACGATTCTTGCGTTCCCTGTCGGCGCGCTCTGGCTGTGGGCGGCCGTCTGGGTGGGGTACGGCGACGCCTTGCTCGGCGACTGAACGGGAGCGGGTGCTTCCGCGTTCGGTACGCTTTTCGACGCGCCCGACAATCCCCCGGACATGAGCGAGTTCGTACTCGACCACGTGATGATGCGCGTCGGCGACCTCGACGCGAGCCTCGACTGGTACAAGACCCACCTCGACTACGTCGAATACGGCCGCTGGGAGGCCGACACGTTCGACATCGTCTACCTCGGCCCCGAGAACGTCCACGAGGAGGGCGCGCTCCTGGAACTCACGTACAACCACGACACCGACGAGTACGACGTCGGCGATGCGTGGGGCCACATCGCCGTGCGCGTCGAGGACGTCGACGACGCCTACGAGCAACTCATGGACGAGGGCGTCGAGGACTACCGCGACCCCGACTCCTGCGGCGGGTCGTACGCCTTCGTCAAGGACCCGGACGGCCACGAGGTCGAAATCGTCGAGCGCGACCACGGCGCGAAGTGGAGCCTTGACCACACGATGATTCGCGTCGAGGACGCCGACGAACAGCTCGGGTTCTGGACGCGGAAGTTCGAGTACGAGCACACGGGCCGCTGGGAGGCGGATACGTTCGCGAACTACTTCATGAAGCCCGAGGGGAGCGCCGAGGAGGCGATGGCGGTCGAACTCACGTACAACTACGACGGCCGCACCTACGACTTCGGGGACGCCTGGGGCCACCTCGCGGTTCGCACGGACAACCTCGTCGAGGACTGGGAGACCCTGATGGAGCGCGAGGCCGAGGACTATCGCGACCCCGAGTCCTGTGACTACAACTATGCGTTCACGAAGGACCCCGACGGCCACGAAATCGAGGTGCTGAACCCCGCGGAGTCCCCGGTCGACCGCGAGGACTGACGTTCTCACGCCGCGGGTTCGTGCCCGCCCGTTTTTCTTGCCGCGCGCGGAAGCCGCCAGCATGGAATGTGCGCCCATCGGTCGCGTCGAGACGCCGTTCGCGGAAGCCGCCGACGCGCCCCGTCAGGGATTCCTCGACGACGCGACCGGCACCGTCCACGTCGCCGAGCCGTACCACGCAGGGCTGGCCGGTCTCGACGCCGGGCACACGATAGACGTCGTGTGGTGGGCCGACGACGCCGACCGCTCGGTCCTCCGCGTCCGCGACGGCGACCGGGGCGTGTTCACGACGCGGTCGCAGGCACGCCCCAACCCGGTCTGCGTGACGACCTGCGACGTGCTTGACGTAAACCGGGCGACGGGAACGGTCGACGTTTCTGGCGTGGATATGGTCGACGGGACCTCCGTTCTGGATTTGAAGTACGCCCTCGAGAGCGACGAGCGGGCATGACTTCGGCCGTCGGATTCAACCTGTCTCCGCTCGGGGGGCCACACATGGTCACGGAAGGCTTCTACTCGCTGGCCCGCACGAACGACGCGTTCGACACCGACGCGGAGGTCGACGCGACCGTCGACGCGGTCGCCGAGACGCTCGGAGAGAGCCTCTCTCGTGGGGAGACAGTCGACCTCGCCGAACACCTCCCCGAGGACGTCTCGGAGACGCTACTGGACGCGTCGGCGGACGCCGAAGAGCCCGAATCCCCGCCGCTGGACGAGTTCTACGACCGCGTCGCCGAACGCGCGAACCTCGACCGAGCGGCCACACCACAGAAGGCCCAGGCCGTCGGCGTCGCCATCGCCGAATCCGTCGGCGACGAACTGGCGAACGCTCGCGCACAACTCCCGCCAGCGTACGAGGAACTATTCGAGCCGCCCGCGGTGCGCCGCGAGCCGTTCGCCGAGACCGTGCGGCGCCGCCTCGACCTCGACTCAGACCCGGAAGCTCAGGAGGCCAGCGAAGCGGTGCTGGGCGCGCTCGGGGAACGCCTCCCGAAGGGCGAAACCGAAGACCTCGCGGTCTACCTCCCCGCGGACGTCGAGGACGCCATTGTCGTCGACGATCCGGCGGAAGCGACCGACTACTCGCGTAGCGAGTTCGTGCTGCGGGTCGGCGAGCGCGCGGACGTCGACGACCCGACCGCCCACGAGTACGCCAACGTCGTGCTTGGTCGGCTCGCAGAGGTCGCCGACGACGAGGAACTCGACCGCGCGCTCGAACAACTCCCCGTTGCCTACGAGTCGTTCTTCGAGCGGGCGTAGCGCGCGAATCGGCCAATTCCTTCAAGCGGCTGCTGGTCGACGCGTCGGCCGTGGTGTACGAGCGCCACGAGTCCTCATGACTGGGTTCCTCGATATCGTCGCCGAGCGAGCGGATGTATCGACACCGGAAGCCGAAGACACCGCGGAAGCCGTCCTGAAGACGCTCTCAGAGGGTATCTCGCACGGCGAGGCGGCGGACCTCGCGGCGCCGCTGCCCGAGCCGTACGCGCGCGTGCTCCGGGAGACCGAACGCGGCCGCGCGGAACCACCGGCGTTCGAGGAGTTCGTCTCGCGTGTGGGCGACCGCCTCGACGTCTCCGAGCACGAGGCCAAAGCGCGCTCGCAGGCGGCTGTCGCGGCGCTCTCCGAGACGGTCGGGGTTGAGGAAGTGGAGGACGCGCGCGCCCAGCTCCCACCTGAGTACGAGGTGGTGTTCGAGCCTGGGGAGGCGCTGGGCAGCGAGTCGTTCGTGGAGGCCGTCGCCGACCACGGCGACCTCTCACGAGCGCACGCCCGGCGCGCGAGCGAGGTCGTCCTCGCCACGCTCGGGGAACGCCTCTCGAAGGGCGAAGCCGAGGACGTTGCCGAGTACCTCCCGGAGGACGCCGCGGAGTGGCTGGTGCCCGACGAGCCGGCACGCGCGCTCGACTACGATTTCGACGAACTCGTCGCCGAGGTCGCCAACCAGGAGAACGTCACGCGCGAACTCGCCATCGAGCACGCGGAAGCGGTCACTGACGTGCTCGCGGACGCCGTCGGCGAGGAAGAACTCGACCGGATGCAGGCCCAGCTTCCCGAGACCTACGACCCGATGTTCGCGTAACTAGCCCGCCGGCCAGTCACTCTCGGTACTCGTCGAGGACGGCGTCGGGCGCGTCCGCGAGCCCAGCGAGCGCGTCCGTCTCGACGTGGTGGAGGTCGCCCGGAATCACGAGCAGGTGCAGGGGCTCGCCGAAGTCCATCTCAGCGAGCGCGCCGAGGCGGTCAGCGCGCACGGTTGCGTCGGGGGCGCCGGCGCGGGCGACGACGACGCCGAGCGCGTCCGGATTCCAGTTGTCTGCGAGCAGGCCTGCGGCGTGGCTCGCTGTCATGTACTCGTCGCCCTCGACGCGCGGGTGGTCGACCTTGATGTCCAGATAACAGAGCGTGTGGAGGCCGCGCTCGCGGTTCGCCTCGATGGTGTCGACGACCGAACTCGGTACGCCGTCGGCGCCGTGCGCCCACTCGAAGGGAAGCGTGGTCGCCTTCCCGAAGCGGTAGTTCTGGAGGCCCGTGAGACTCGACGCTGCGGACTCCGCGGTGGGGGCGTGAATCACGCGCGTGTCGATGCCGCGCTTCTCGGCGCGCAGCCGGAGGTCGACGTGCGTTGTGGAAATCATCGTGTCCCCGGCCGTGAGGAAGACACAATCGCCGGATTCGGCGGCCGAAAGAATCGGCTCGGGGTCCTGTTCGACGCCCGCGCGGTCCCGCACCTCGATGTCGGTGTTGTGGTAGGCTTCGAGGTCAGCGACGTCCGCGCCGACGAGTTTGCTGGTGTAGAACTCCGCGAACGCGCGGTCGGAAGCCGCGATGGCGTCGGCGCCAGCGACCGTGACCGAGCGCTCGTCGTAGAGGCCGAGCCCGACGAACGTGAGCATACCCACGGTAGCGCGCGCGCCGCCCTATGGGTTTCGGGACGCAAGCGACACGAGTAAGGCCGCGCCCGCCTGACTCCCGGGCATGTCAGTGCCGTGCGTCCGCGTCTCCACGGACGAGGGCGAAGCCACGCGCCGCCGGCTCGCCGAGGAAGACCTCCTCGTCGACGAGTACGCCATCACGGCCAGCGACGGCGACCTCTACATCCCCGTCAGCGACCCAGACGCAGTTCCAGAGGATCTCACGGTCGTGGAGTTCGACGCGCCCGAGCGCGAGACGCCGACGACGCCCGCCGAACTGCTCGGCTTCGAACCGACGTACGAGCGACTGGGCGACGTCGTCATCCTTGACGAGGATTCACCCGAACGCGCCCGCGAAATCGCCGAGGCGGTGATGGAGTCGGACGTCCGCGCGAAAACAGTCGTCAACCGCGCGTCCAAGGTGAAGGGCACCGAGCGCGTCCGCGACTGGGACGTCGTCGCCGGGGACGACACCGAGACGGTGCACACGGAGTACGGCTGCGAGTTCGAACTCGACCTCGCGACGGTGTACTTCTCGCCACGGCTCGCGACCGAGCGCCACCGCGTCGTCGAACAAGTCGAGGCGGGCGAGCATGCCTTCGACATGTTCGCGGGTGTCGGCCCGTACGCCGTTCCGATGGCGAAGGAAGGCGCGGAGGTCGTCGCGACGGACATCAACGAGGACGCCATCGAGTATCTCCGACGGAACGCCGAGCGCAACGACGTGAGCGAGCGCGTGACGGCCATCGCGGGGGACGTGCGCGAGACCGCCGACGAGTACGAGAACTGGGCGGATCGCATCGTGATGAATCTCCCCCACACCGCCGACGAGTTCCTCGACACCGCCGTCGCGCTCGCTGGCGACGACTGCGTAATTCACTTCTACGACTTCCAGCACGAGGACGACCGCTTCGGGCCCTGTGAAGCCGCCATCCGCGAGGCCGCCGAGCCCGAGTACGACGTCACAATCGAGACTGAGCGCACCGTGCGGTCGTACGCGCCCCACGAGTTCAACGTCGTCGTGGACGCCCGACTGACGCGCCGGTGATTCGCAAGGCTTATTTCTTGAATCCGGTTACGGAGAAGTGCACAGGTCGTGCCGGTATAGCTCAGACTGGTAGAGCGATTCCTTCGTAAGGAATAGGCCAAGGGTTCAAATCCCTTTACCGGCTCTACGTCGCAGGCTCGAAGCCTGCACCCACATTTTCCAAGTGCTAACGTCCGAGCGTTAGCGTCGTCCAACCGTGGCGGTCGTCGGACCGGAACCGGGATAGCGGCTGCACAACTATCGGAGAGTTGTGTACACGACCGTTTCCTGGGAAATCTCCGACTTGGCGACCGACTCACGTGGCCCACAGTTCGGCGACGTCTGGGGAGGCCACCAGTGAACAACAAGCGCCACCACGACGAGTATGGCGGCCGTAAGGCCCTCCAGGACGCCGGCTGGCAGGTCGAGAAGCGAGACGCCGTGGCGTTCAACTCCGGGAGTGAGACGGACAGACACCTCGTCGCGAAGACGCTGGTCGCGAAAGTGCTGCGGGACCGGGGCTACCGCATCGACACCGAGGTCGTCAAGGACGGCGTCGGGGAAATCGACGTCGTCGCGTACGGACTCGACGAGCCACCGTTCGCGGTCGAGGTCGAGACCAATCCCACGAAGGACGTCGTCTCGGATAAGATCAGTCGGTACTATCGCGGGGAGCCGTTCTGCGAGTGCTACGTGCTCGACGTCGACGAGCTGCCGGATTCGATTGCGGACGCTCGCGAGTGGGTGGAAGCCCAAATCTGAGGGCCGATCCGCGGGATTTCACTGACCCGAGACTCACCTCGAACGCATCACTTCGGAAACTCCGCTCACCGTCGATGGCGTCAGAGAGGGCGAGCCGTGAACGGGACGCCGCCACCAGTCCCTAAGGCGTCGAGGCACGAGGTGCGTGCATGTCCGTCGCTAGTCTCCTGCACTCGATAGAGGAAGCGCTCGCGCCGGCTCGTGAGGTCGTTCGGCCGGTCGTCTCGGACCACCGCGTCCTCGCCGCGTGGGCGGTGCTAGTCGCGGCGTCGGTTGGCGTGCTGTGGTGGGACCTGCGGCGGAACAACGAGGCGATACCGTCGCTGATGCGGGCAGTTTGGTCGCTCGTCGTGGTGTACTCGGGTCCGGCAGGACTGGCGCTGTACTGGTACGCGGGTCGAACGCAGATATCCCAGGATTCGCTGTGGCGCCGAGGCGTGCGCTCGACTGCACACTGTTACTCGGGATGTGGTGCCGGCGAAGTGACGGGGGTCGTCCTGCTGGTCGGCGTGCTCGCCATCGGGAACTCACTCGTAACCACGCTCGGGACGTTCGCGTTCGCGTACACGTTCGGGTACGCGTTGACCGTCGGGCCACTGCTCCAGGATGGCGAGACGCTCACCACCGCGCTCGCCGACGCGTTATACACGGAGACACCCTCGATTACCGTGATGGAAGTCACCGCCATCGGCACGGACCTCCTGTTGGCGGGTGGCGCGACCATCGGCGAACCGCTGTTCTGGGGTGCGCTCGCGTTCTCGCTATCCGTCGGCTTCGTGGCGGCATTCCCGGTGAACGTGGCGCTCCTCCGCGTCGGTGTCAAGGAAGGCATGGCGAACCCCGCGGAGCTAGCCGGATCGGGCGCGTGAGCGTCAGTCTTCCCGTACGTCGTCGCCGACGCGCAGCGTTTGCCCGCGACTCGGTTCGGGAATGTCCGCGATGAGCATGAGTGTGTAGAAGTGGTCGAAGGCGGCCTCGTCGGCGAAGTCGGGGAACGTCTCTTGTCGCCGCTGGACGAAGGTCTCCCGGAAGTCAGGCGTGCCCTCCCCCGTGTCCGGGTCGCGGGTCGGAACGACACAGCGGCCGCAGGGGGTGACCCCTTCGAAGCGCACGCCGCCGGCGTCGAAGCCGGGGGCGTCCTCGCCGACGAAGCGATCCTCCCAGAACGCGGGGACGTCGGCAATTTCGACGTTCGCGCGGAGCCGCCGACGCACGCTGTCGACGGTGAGGTCGTCGAACCACGACGCGACTTCCCGCAGTGTGGCGGTGCTAACGACCGACGGCCCCATCTCGCGGCGGTCCACGTAGCCGAGACGGTCGTCGCGTTCGAGCGTGAGGTCCTCGTCGAAGAAGTCCGAGAACCACACCTCGGCCCGCTTGGGGGCGTCGTCGAGGTCGAATCGCTCGACTGCTCCGCTAGGGGTCTCGACGACGAACTCGTGGGTGTCGCGGTCGAAGTCCGTGTCGAGGTCATGTACCCGCGCGGTACGCTTCCCGTTGACGACGTCGCCGTCGCTGTCGAACAGTGCGTACGTGCGGTCGTCGGCGAGTGTGCCGCCCTCCGTGACATCGGCTGCTTCGACGTCGATGCCGTCCAGTCCCTTCACGGGGTAGACGCGCAATCGGTCGACTCGTGGCATCGTCGGAACGGAGGGCAGGCCGACTCATAGGTGTTGGTCCGAACGGCTCCAGCCTGGCATGCCACCGAACGTACTGCTTCGCGTATGATTCCTGGACTAGTATGCGTAGAGAGGGGGACAGGAGCCTGGTAAGTCGCGTCTCGGTGGTGTGGGTTCAGGTGAGTATCCTGCCATTATATCCCTTAATTTATTATACTCCTCCGTCGTGGTTGCTCCCGGTATGTCATCACGAGACACAGCATCGCAGTCGGGCGGCAACGCCTTCGAACGAATGGGCCACCGGCTCGCCGGCGTCGTCGAGCGCTGGATGCCGAGCCCGTTCCTGTTCGCAATCCTGCTGAGCTACGTCGTCTTCGTCGTCGGCATCGCCGTCGAGGGAACCGGCCCCGGTCAGATGGTCGGCTTCTGGTTCGACGGCTTCTGGGCGTTCCTGAGCTTCGCGATGCAGATGACGCTCATCCTCATGACCGGGTTCGTCATCGCGTACCACCCGCGCGTGAACGGTGTGCTCCAGAAGCTCACGGAGTTCCCGTCTTCGCCCGGGCAGGCCGTCGTGCTCGTCGGCGTGTTCTCGATGGCCATCGCGTGGGTACACTGGGGCTTCAGCCTCATCCTCGGCGCCATCTTCGCCCGCGAGATGGGCAAGACTGCCCTCGAGAACGACATCGACGTCCACTACCCTCTGCTGGCGGTCGCGGGCTACATGGGCCTCGGGCTGACGTGGCACTGGGGGCTGTCCGGGTCGGCACCGCTCGCGCTCGCGACGCCCGGCAACGACTTCATCGAGGCCGGCGTCATCGACGGCGTCGTCCCGACCACGCAGACCATCTTCAGCTCGTACGCACTCTCGCTGACCGTCCTCTCCATTCTGTTCGCGGCGGCGATGCTCTACCTGCTGTCGCCGTCGCCGAAGCGCGCCCGCCCCATCACGGACTACGTTGACGAGAGCGAATTGACCGACTCGGCGACTGAAGAACACGGCGAGTCCCCGGAACCTACTCCCGACGGCGGGACGGTGAGCCCCGCCGAGCGTATCGACAACAGCCGACTTCTCGGCGCCATCATCGCACTGACCGGCGTCGCGTACGTCGCGTACCTGTTCGCGACCGACGGCCTCGACGCGCTCACGCTGAACGTCGTAAACTTCGGCTTCCTGTTCGCCGGTCTCGCCATCTACCAGCGCCCGTCGCTGTACCGCGAGCGGTTTGGGGAGGCCGCCGAGTCCGCGGCCGGCATCATCCTGCTGTTCCCGTTCTTCGCGGGCATCCAAGGCATGATGAACGCCTCCGGGCTCTCTGAGACGTTCGCGCAGACGCTGCTGGACGTCTCCACGCAGGCGACGTTCCCGGTCGTCGCGTGGCTCGTCGGCTCCGTCGTCAACCTCTTCGTTCCGTCCGGTGGCGGCGAGTGGATCGTCCTCGGCCCCTCGATTATCGCTGCGGCCCAGGACCTCGGCGTGCCTGTCGGGAAGGCCACTATCGCGTACGCCGTCGGTGACGCGCACACGAACCTCCTGAACCCGTTCTGGGCGCTCCCGCTGCTCGCCATCACGGGCGTCAAGGCCCGCGAGATGTTCGGGTACGCGGTCGCGATGCTGCTGTTGTTGGTTCCGTTCCTCGCCGTCGCGCTGTACGTGCTTCCCTACTGACTCGAACAATTTTTCGCCGCCAGTTCGACGCGCTCGGTCGGGTTCGGGCCGTCGAGACGCACCTGCTGTTCGACGACGAACACCGCCACGGACGTGACTTCGACGTCGTGGCCGCCGTTCCACCGTGTACAGAGATAGTCGGCGAACCCGCCGGCGACCGCCGGGTCCGCGCCGCGCAGATTGGCGACGTACTTGCGCCAGCGCGCACTCGGGTAGCTCCCGGCGACGTCGGGCGGTTCGTCCCACGACACCGCCTCGCCGTGGAACGCGTCCACGCTCCCCCCGGAGGCGAGTTGCCCGGGCGCGACGACCCAGTAGTCTGTGCTCGCGGGGACTGGGGCGAACATCGACCAGCGCGGCTCGGGCGACTCGGTCACGGGGCCGGCCGCGGTGGCGTCGACCACGCCGACAGACGCGGCGTTCCACACGAGCATGCCGGCGAGCAACACGACGAGCACGACCGGCACGACGCGGCGCGTCCAGCGCACTACGGTGCTCGGCATCGCTGGCAGCGCGACGAGTGGGAGCGCTCCCTCGACGCGCCTCGCGTACCGTGAGGCGGGAAGCGAACGGAGGCCGGGCACGTGCTGCCAGCCGGGAATGCGGTCCCAGACGGCACCCGGGAGGAACGGGAGGAGTGCGGCAATCGAGACCAGCGGGAACAGCCCAAGTTGCATCGACGCGAGCATGCCGGCGTGCATCGCGACGAACAGCCCCGCGAACGCCGCGCGCAGACACCCGGTGAGCACGAGCAAGAGGACGGACGCGACCAGCATCGCGAGCCAGAGCCGGTCGAACGCGACGAGTAGCGCCGGGAAGTCGGCGAGCACGTCCCCGAGCAGAACGGTGAACATGTCGAGTTCAAGGACGTAGCGGATGGCGTCGCCGGCGAGCCAGCGCTCCCCGCGGAGCTTCAGCAGCGCGTTCGTGGAGTACACGACGACGACCTGCACGAGCACGCCAGCGGTCGCCACGCTCGCCACGCGGCGCGAGTCAGTCTCGCCGTCGCGAAGCGCGTCCACGGACCAGCGCTCGCCCAGCGGGAGGAAGACGCCCCAGAGGAACAGCATGCGGAGGAGGGTGTCCCCGCTGTTCAACACGAGCGGGTTGCGGTAGTGCAGCGACGCCAGCAGGACGCCGGTGACGACTGTCGCCAGCGTCGTCCGGTAGCCCGCGAGCATCGCCAGCGCGGCGAGCGCGGTCACGAGGAACAGCACTGCTTGCACCCACGCCGCTCCGGAGACGGCGTGTATCGACAGCCGGGAGATGGTGCCGTACTGCTCGAACAACAGCGACCGCGGAAGCAAGCCCGCGTCGGTGTAGAACGCGGTGAGGAAGCGTGCACGGAGGCAGAGGTCGACGAGCACGAGCGCTGCCAGCGACACGCGGAGCGCGGCGAGTGCGCGCGTGTCGACGCCGAACCGACGCGCGACGGCAGCGCGGAGACGTGCTGTCACGTTCGGGACTGCCGGCGCGCAGCGAATAAGCCTTCCGTGGCCGCGGGGGCTAGCTCGCGCACGACCAGAGGCCAGTTCCGTTTTCGCGCGCCTGCTGTTCGACGGCGGCGTAGTCGTCGCGTTGCGTGAAGTCGCTGTCGTAGAGCCGGGCGTAGCCGTTCGCGAGCAGCGCGCGGTTGAACGACTCATTCTCTACGATGACGTACGCGAGTAGTCTGTCGTAGCCGCCGCGGCGGTCGCTCTCCGCGTCGAATTCGACGGTCACGGATTCGCCGGCGAGCCGCTCGATGGCGTACTCGCTGGCGCGCTCGCCCCACGACCGCAGACACGACCGGCCGGCTTCCGTGTCCGGGACGCCCTCGAACTCGCCGGCGGAGATGTCCGCGTGGACTTCGGGCGTGTCAACGCCGAGCAGGCGGACGCGCTCCTCCGTGCCGTCCGCGAACAAAACATCCACCGTGTCGCCGTCCACGACGCCGATGACCGTGGCGTTCCGGCTCTCCGCGGACTGCTGGTCACCGGCGAGCGGGCCGACGCAGCCAGCGCTGGCGAAGAGTGCGACCACAGCGAGCGCAGCGAGTGCGCGTCGATTCACAGGTAGGGTTCTCGCCGACGTGTGTTAACGGCTACGTGCTCGCTCGAGAAGAGTGGACCAGCGTGGGGTTAGGAGGAACGCCGCGCGAGCAGCGCCGCGCCGAGGGCGGCGACGACTGCGGCAGGGATGCCGAAGCCGGGGATGGTCGTGCCCGTGGTCTCGGTCGTCGTCTGGGTGGCGGTCGCGGTCTCAGTTGCGGTGGGTTCCTGCGTGGTCGTGTTCGCTTCCGCGTACGCTTCGGGGTGGAACGCCTGCGCCATCTGCGTCATCGGTTCGACGACGCGGGGCGCAGGCTGGCTGATGTGGTTGGTGTTCACCACGACGATGTTGCCCTCCTCGAAGGCGGTCGTGTTCCGGAGGATGGAGTCCTCGGCGATGTACGACCGGCTGTCGTTGCCGAGTTGGCTGGGCTGCGCGCTCACGACGAGGAAGTCGGGGTCCTGTTCGACAACGAACTCCGCGGAGAGTTGCGGGTACGCGGTGGTGGCGTTCGCGTCAGCAGCGATGTTGTGGCCGCCCGCCCGCGAGATAATCTGGCCGATGAACGTGTTCGGGCCCGCGGTGTAGCGGTCGCCCATATCGTAGAAGACGCTCGGCTTCTCCTCGCCCTCGACGGCCGCTTCGACGGTCTCGACGCGATCGCGCATCTCCGTGACAGTGGACTCGGCGCTGTCGCACTCGCCGGCGAGCTGGCCGATGGTCTCGGTCTTCCGGTAGATGTCCTCGATGGAGGACGCCGCGGCGAAGCGATAGACGGTGACGTTGGCGTCCCGGAGCTGGGCGACCGTCTCGTTGTTAATGGTGTTGGGCGCGAGCACGAGGTCGGGGTCAAGGCTGATGACCTGCTCGACGTCCACGGAGGAAGGGGCGCCGGAGGTCACGACTTCCCGGTCTTCGGCGCCATCGAGGAAGCCGGCGAACTGCGAGACGCCGACGACTTTGTCGCTGGCACCGAGCTCCCACATGGTCTGGGCGGCGCTCGGGTTGAGCGTGACGACGCGCTCGGGCTCTTCCACGACAGTGACGTTGTGCCCGCTCGCGTCCTCCTTAGTGACCGGGAACGAGCAGTCAAGGTCCTGTGCGCTGGCGTTCGTGACGGCGTCACCAGCGGGCGCATCCGCAACGCCAGCGGCTGGCGCAACGGCGGACAACAGCAGTAGTACCACTCCAAATACGGTTGCAGCCTGATGCATGCGGGGAGGACAGGCCTAACGCAATAAATATTTGCCTAAAGAAACTATGATTGTCCAGATGCGCGCCTACACCCGGGCGAGCGCGTGGACCGTCGGCACGTTTCTCGCGCTCGTCGCCGTCATGCTCACCAGCGCCACCATCGGCCCGGTCGATATCCCCCTCGACCGAGTCGCGCTCGCGGCGCTGGACGCCTTCGCGGTCCCCTCCGCCGCCACGTTCTACGTCACCTCCGTCGCCTTTCCCGCCGTCGGCGACGTGCCGTGGCTCACCGTTGACCTCGCCTACACCTCGCCGCTGGACTTCGCCGTTCCCGACCAGCAGCAACTCATCGTCGGCGAAATTCGGCTACCCCGCATCGTCCTCGGAGCCGTCGTCGGGGCCGCACTCGCCGTCGCCGGCACAGTCATGCAGGGGTTCTTCCGAAACCCGATGGCCGACCCCTCCATCATCGGCGTCTCCTCGGGCGCGGCAGTCGGCGCCGTTACTGCCATCGCTTTCCCCCTCCTGCTCCCATTCGGCATCCAAGTGTCGGCGTTTGCGGGCGCGCTCGTCGCCGCATTCGGCGTCTACCTACTCGCCACCGACGGCGGCCGCACGCCCGTCGCAACCCTCCTGCTCGCTGGTGTGGCCGTACAGACGTTCCTGGGTGCCATCACCTCCTACGTCATCGTCCACTCCGGGGACAGCATCCGCGAGGCGATGTACTGGCTGATGGGTCACCTCCACCTCGCCAACTGGGCAGACGTCGAACTCACGCTCCCCATCGTCGCCGTCGGCAGTGTCGTCCTGCTGGCGTACGCCCGCGACCTGAACGTCCTGCTCGCCGGCGAGGAGGACGCGCACACGCTCGGTGTCGAAGTCGAGCGCACCAAGCGCGTGCTGCTCGCGGTGTCCAGCGTCGTCACCGCGGCCGCCGTCTCCGTCGCTGGCGTCATCGGGTTCGTCGGGCTCATCGTCCCCCACGTGATGCGCCTGCTCGTCGGCCCCGACCACCGCATCCTGCTGCCCACGTCGGCATTCGCCGGGGGCGCGTTCCTCGTCGCCGCGGACACGTTCGCGCGTGCTGGCCCCGCCGAACTCCCGGTGGGCATCGTGACGGCGTTCGTCGGCGCGCCGTTCTTCCTCTACTTGCTCCGGAATCGGGAGGTGCACGCGCTGTGACCCTTGACGTCCGCGACGTCGACGTGGAACTCGGCGGCACGCAGATTCTGAACGAAGTGAGCGCAGACGTCGGCGACGGTCGGCTCGTCGGCGTCGTCGGCCCAAACGGGGCAGGGAAGTCGACGCTGTTGCGCGCGATGAACGGCGTCGTCGAACCCGTTGCCGGCACTGTCCTCGTCGACGACGAAGCCGTCCACGAACTCCCCTCGAAGGCCGCGAGCCGCCGCATCGCCAGCGTCCCCCAGGATACGAGCCTCGGCTTCGAATTCACCGTCCGCGAGACCGTCGAGATGGGGCGCCACGCCCACGTCCCACGGTTCGGCTCCGACCCCGACCCAGATGCCGTCGAGCGGGCGATGGAGCGTGCGGAGGTCGCACAGTTCGCGGACCGCGAGGTTACCTCGCTGTCGGGCGGCGAGAAACAGCGCGTGCTGTTGGCGCGCGCGCTCGCCCAGCAAGCGCCCGTCCTGCTGTTGGACGAGCCGACCGCGAGCCTCGACGTCAACCACCAAGTGCGTACGCTCGAACTCGTCCGCGGGCTCGCCGACGACGCTGAGCGCGCCGTCGTCGCGGCCATCCACGACCTCGACCTGGCGGCCCGGTACTGCGACGAACTCGTGCTCGTCGCGGACGGCCGCGTGCTCGACTCCGGCCGCCCCGAAGACGTACTCACGCCAGAGCAGGTCCGCGAAGCGTTCGACGCCCGCGTCGCGGTCGGCACCGACCCTGCGACCGGCGACCCGACAGTTACGCCGCTCCCGGACGCCGAGGGTGACCTTGCCGAGCGCGTCCACGTGCTCGGCGGCGGGGACGCCGCGACGCCCGTCCTCCGCGAACTCGCTGGCGTCGGCGCGACCGTAACTGTCGGCCCTGTCAGTGAGGGGTCGCTGGACCACGAGACCGCGACTCGATTCGGGTTCGAGGCTGTCACCGTCCCACCGTTCTCGACGCCCGACGATGCTGCGGTTTCTCGCGCCCGTGACCTCGTCGGCGCGGCTGACGCGGTCGTCGTGGCTGGCGACGCCGTTTCGTGGGGGGCTAACGAGACGCTTTGCGACGCCGCCGACGCAGCCGTCGTCATCGGCGACGCTGGCCCGCGAACTGTCGCTGGTGCGTGCGTCGAACTCGGCTCGCTCGTGGACGCACTCGCGGCGCTCGACGTCGAACCCGATTCGTTCGCGGTCGCCGACGGCGGCAACGTGGCGGACGATTGAGGGGTAGCCGGGTCGCCTTTGTGTGTCGCCGACACAGCTGCAATTATGAGACGCGTGGCCGTCGCACTCGTCGTCATCCTCGCAACACAGGCTGTCGGCGCTGCCGCCGTACAGGGACCAGTTGACGTGGACGCGCAGTCCTCGAACGTGCAAGTGGCGACCGAGCCCGCCCGCGGGACGGTCGACGCCGCGACCGCACAATCGTCGACGATTCAGAAGGACATCGAACTCCACCTCACGCCGTCCGAACCAGGTTCCGTCGACGTCGTGGCCACGTACGACGTTCCGGATGCTGTGACAGCGCTGAGCGTGACGCTTCCCTCGGGCGCTGAGAACGTCGACTCGGAGTCGTTCACGCAGACGCCCGACGGCTACGAGTGGGACGAGACTACCGACCCCGCGAATCTGCGATTCACGCTGCCCGCGAACCAGACCGCCAGCGGCTCACGCGGACCGACTGTGCAAGCCGGCGGCGACTACTCATTTGTCGACACCGGCGAGTGGGCGCTCATTACGGTCCCCCAACTTCGGACGGGGTGGAGCTACCGCGGGCCGGAGGGGTCAGTAACTATCACGGAGGACGTCACCGTCGCTGATGAGGGCTCGACGGGCGGCGAAATCGCGTACCTCGGGCCCGTCGAGGAGTACACGCAGACGGCGAACGGCCAGCAGTTCACGCTTGCCGTCCCCGAGCACGCGTCGATGGTCGAGTCGTCCGGCGAGGTCCTGGACGCGCTCGGCGCGGCGTCGAGCCAGCTCCATGTCGGCGCGCGGGACGACGACGTTTGGTTCGTCGCTGCGCCAACGAGCGCCGACTGGGGCGTTCGTGGCGTCGAGTACGGCGGCAACGACGCGTGGGTGGTCGCCGATGCCCGGATCGACAGAGCCAGTAACGTCTGGTTCCACGAGTACGTCCACACCAGGCAGTCGTTCAGCACGGCGGAGAGCGGCCGGTGGACAATGGAAGCCGGCGCCGAGTACTACGCCGCTCTTCTGGCGTTACAGACTGACTACGTCAGCTTCTCGGCGTTCGAGACGCACATCTCGTACGGCGAGCGCGACCCATGGCGGGACGCTATCCTCTCGCAGCCGTCGACGTGGCCCGTCGGCGCAAACTACGTGAAAGGCAGCCTCGTCTGGGGGGCGATCGACCGGCGCATACGCCTCGCGACGAACAGCACCGCGACGATGGCTGACGTCCTCTACCGGTTGAATCAGCGCTCCGATCCTGTGACGAACGCGAACGTGCTGGCTGCGGTGCTGGACGTCTCCTCGCCGTCGGTTGAGGAGCGCGCGAACCAGTACACGAACACCCGCGAAACGCCCGAGATGTGGACGCGCAGCCAGCACGCCGACGCGTTCAGCACGCAGCCCGCGCGCATGGAGTTCGCGGTGCGCGAGTACCGCGTCAGCGGGCCGTTCCGCAACGAGACGTTCGCGCAGCTGCCGACGCTGTACGTCGGCGAGACCGTCACCGTCGTCGGCTCTGTGACCAACGCCGGTGGTCAGACTGGCGAGTACGTCGCTACTGTCGAGTTCGAGGGCGACGTGCTCGTGGAGACGCGCGGCGAACTCGCGTCGGGCGAAACCACCGAAGTCGCGCTCCGCGAGGAGGTGGGTGCTGCCGGCACGTACAACGTAACTGCCGGCCGGACCACGGTCGCCCTCGACGTACGAACGCCGGGGAACCTCTCCGTGAGCGACCTCTCCGTCGCCGAGTCGCGGGTCCAACCGGGCAGCGACGTGACCGCGACCGTCACGCTCTCGAATCCCAACGACGTGCCCGCGACGGGACCGGTCGCGGTGACGCTCGACGGCGAGGAAGTCGCGACCGTCGACGCGTCGCTCGCTCCGGGCGCGACCGCCACACGAACGCTGAACGTGACGCTTCCGGAAGCGGGCCAGTACACGCTCGCAGCCGGCGACAAGTCGGTTACCGTGTCTGCCGGTGACCTCGGAACTGGCACGGGTATTCCCGGCTTCGGCATCCCGGTAGCGGTCCTCGCGCTGCTCGTCGCCAGCCTACTCGCGCGGCGCTTCGAGTAGCATTACTGGCTGCTGAGGACGCTCCACTCGCTCGTTTCGTTGCCTCACTTTGTTCGGCCACGCGTCCGATACCGTTTAAGGGCGCGACCTGCTAGCCGACGTATGGTCGAGAACGTCATCTGGCCCGCGTACTTCGACGCGACGCTGTCGCGTCGCGAGGGCCGCCGCGTCCCCGAATCCCTCTCCGTCGAAGACCCGACGGTCGACGAGGTCGCGACCGCCGTCCAACAGGTCGGCTACGACGCGGTCGTCGAACGCGACGTCGCGTACCCGCGCCAGCACTGGGAGGACTCCGGGCGCGTCCTCGTGAAGGGTGCCGACGACGCCGGGAAGTCCGATCTCCTGCAGGCCGTCGCGGCGTACGTGACGGCGCTGCGCGAATAATGGAGCGCGCCGGCGACGTCGTCCGTACTGCGCAGAACGTCGCAGTCGTACGCTGCGAGAGCGACGACCACCCCGACATCGGGGCTGTAGTCGTCGACCAAAACCTCGACGAAGTCGGGCGCGTCGTCGACGTCTTCGGGCCGGTCGAGCGACCGTACCTCTCGGTCACGCCCAACGAGGGCGTCCACCTCCCGGTGCTGGTCGGCCAGACACTGTACGTTCGGTAGGTCGGCGAGTCGCAAAGCCAAAGCACGGGCGGGCCGACTGCCCGGGCATGAAGGATTCGCTGCGCGGCGTCCCGGTGCTCGTGGGCGTCGTCGCGCTGTTTCTCGTCGTGCAGTTCGGCGCGCTCGCGCTCCTCGAACCGTTCGAGAGCGCCGGCCTCCAGTCCACCGAGAACCCCCAGAACCCGCTGAACAGCATCTTCTACGTCGCGTTTCTGCTGGTCGCGACAGCTGGTATTCTGCTGGTCATCAAGTACGACCAGCAGTGGATTTTGCGCGGGTTCATCCTGTTCACGAGCGGGTTCATCGCGACGTACGTGTTCGGCGTCGTGCTCCCGACGGTCGAACTCGCAGGGGTGGACCTCGCGACCTACGGGCCGGCAGTCGCGCTCGTCGTCGCGCTGTACGTCTACCCGGAGTGGTGGGTCATCGACAGCGCGGGCGCCATCCTCGGGATGGGCGCGGCGGCGCTGTTCGGCATCAGTTTCGGGATTCTGCCGGCGCTCGTGCTGCTGACGGCGCTGGCCGTCTACGACGCCATTAGCGTCTACGGCACCGAGCACATGCTCACGCTCGCGGAGGGCGTGATGGAACTCCGGCTCCCCATCGTGTTGGTTGTGCCGGCGACGCGCGGCTACTCGTTCCTCGAAGAAGCCGACGGCGACGCCGAAGTCGTCAAGGAGGAAGACATCGAGGGTGACGAGGAGAGCGAATCCGAGGAGCGCCAACTCGAAGGCGTTGACGAGGAGGAACGCGAGGCGTACTTCATCGGGCTCGGGGACGCCGTGATGCCGACGATTCTCGTCGCGAGCGCGGCGCACTTCCTCGACACGCCCGTCGTGTTCGGCGTGGAGTTGGCGGCGCTGACCGCGATTGTCGGGACGCTGATCGGGCTCCTCGTCTTGATGCGAATGGTGTTCGCGGGGCGCGCACACGCCGGTCTCCCGCTGCTGAACGGTGGCGCTATCGCAGGCTACCTAGTGGGTGCGGTCGCGGCGGGCATCCCGCTCGTGGAAGCCCTGGGGCTCGCGCCGTACGTCTAAGCGCGCTGGAGTTGGGACTAGTCGGGGCGAACAGGTGGCGAAATGGAGTTGCGGAGCGGGCCGCCACACTCCCGCCGAACCGCTCCGCGCGACTCGTCAGGTCACGGGACCCGGTGGTCCCGCTCTCGTACCTCAACCTTCGTCCTACTCGCCGGTGAGCGCCTCGCTCGCGGGCGCGAACTCGATTTCGGTGCCGAGGTCGAGCTCGCTCGCGCGCTCGTAGAGCATGTATGCGGCCGCGGCGGTCTCGATGCCCGTGCCGCCACTGTCGAAGACGGTCACGTCGTCGTCGGAGACGCGCCCGGGCGCGTTCCCGGCGACCACGTCGCCGAGTTCAGCGTGGACGTGGTCCTCCGTGACGTCGCCCTCCTCAAGCGCGTGGATGAACGAGCCGGCGTCCTGCGTGACGCGGTCGCGGAGGTCGGGGACGTAGACCGCGCGCTCGATGGTTTCGGCGTCGAGTTCGTGCTTCTCGGGGTTGTACTGGCCCATCGCAGTGACGTGTGCGCCGTCCGCGAGGTCCGCGCTGTCGAAGACGGGTTCACTCGCGTTCGTCGCGGTGACGACGACGTCTGCGCCCTCGACGGCCGCGGTACTGGACGAAACGGCCTCGACGGAGACGGCGAGGTCGTCGTCCATCTCTGCGGCGAACGCTTCGCGGTTGGCTTCAGTCGGCGAGAACACGCGCACTTCGTCGAAGTCTCGGACTGTGGCGGTCGCGCGGAGTTGGCCGCGGGCTTGTGCGCCACTCCCGACGACGGCGAGCGTGCTGGCGTCCTCGCGGGCGAGCGCATCGACGCCGACCGCGCCCGCTGCGCCCGTCTTGAACGGGTTCATGCGCGCGCCGTCGACGATGGCGAGCGGCTCGCCGGTGTCGGCGTCGAACAGCGGCGTGACGAACCACGCGTCGGCGTCTGCGAAGCCCGCGCTGTACATGTAGCCGCCCATCGCGCCGGTCTCGGGGAGGACGGCGGCGTACGCGGTGAACATGCCGGGTGGGGACTCGTTGAGGAGTTTCGTGCGCGGCTCGGCGGGCGCGCCCTCGCCGCGTTGTCGGTACGCGTCGCGAACGGCCTCAACGTAGTCGGCGGGGTCGGCGAGCCCTGCGACGTCGTCGTCGGAGAGGAACAGCGTCTCGGTCATACGCGCCGTTTCGGCGGTCGCGTAGAAAAGACTCGTGGGAGTCAGTCCGCGGACTCGTAGCCGGAGTCGGCGTGCCGCTCGGTCACCGACGCGGGGTCGTTGACGAACAGCCCGTGCGCGGTCAGCGCGGTCGCCACGACCGCGCCGAGCGTGAGCGCCACGGTGAGGTCGACGCCCACCGCGTAGAGGCCGCCCGCGAGCCCGACCAGCGAGAGCGGAAGCGCCGCGAGCAGGGCGTCGTAGTAACGGTTCATGGTCACCTGGTACGTCTGCGTGCAGCCACATAATAGTTTGGTGCAGGTTTTACATATTATCTGCATAAGTTATAGCGCTCGGCTGCCGGAGGGCACACGCCTATAACGCTGACAGGCGATTCTGCGCCTGTACACAGTGAACCGGAACGACCGCTCTATCGTCGGACTCGTGGCGCTCGCACACGCTATGGTCCACACGTACGAACTCTCCATCCCGATTCTCATCCCGCTGTGGCTGGACACGTTCCCGGTCGGCCAGGGCACGATCGGCCTCGTCGTCGCTGCCGGCTACGCGCTGTTCGGCCTCGGCGCGCTCCCCGGCGGCATCCTCTCGGACACTGTCGGCTCGCGCCGGCTCATCGCGGGCTGCCTGTTCGGCATGGCCGCGTCGTTCGCCCTGCTGTCGGTCGCACCCTCCATCCTCGTCGTCGCGCTCGCACTCGTCTGCTGGGGGGTCGCCGCCAGCGTCTACCACCCTTCGGGGCTGTCGCTCATCTCCACGGGCGTCGAGGACCGCGGCGACGCCTTCGCGTACCACGGCATCGCCGGCAACGTCGGCACCGCCGCCGGCCCGCTCGCGGTCACGCTCCTGTTGCTCGTAGCGGACTGGCGGGTCGTCACCGCACTGCTCGCCGTGCCCGCCGTTATTGCGGGACTCGTTGCTCTCCGCGTTCGCTTCGACGAACACGCCGCCGTCGCTGCTACAGACGGTGGCGACTCGAAAGCCAGCGTCGGCGTCTCCTCGGTGAGCGAGTTCCTCTCGGAGTCGAAACTCCTACTCGCCGGGCCGTTCGTCGCCGTCTTCGCCATCGTCATGCTGAGCGGGCTCTACTACCGTGGCATCCTCACGTTCCTCCCCGACCTGCTCTCCGAGCTGCCAGCGTTCGCGCCCGTTCAGTTCGCCGGCCGCGAACTCGAGCCGTACCGCTACGCGTACGCCGGCCTGCTGATGGTCGGCGTCGCCGGGCAGTACGCCGGCGGGAAGCTCACTGACCTCATCCCGACCGAGCGCGGCATCGGCATCACGTTCGCCGCGCTCGCGGTGCTCGCCGTCGTCTTCCTCCCGGCCGCGAACGCCGGACTCCTGCCGCTGCTGGTGGTCGGCGCACTCCTCGGGTTCACGCTGTTCGTCATCCAGCCGATGTACCAGGCGACCGTCGCCCAGTACACGCCCTCGGGGACGCGCGGGCTCTCCTACGGGTACACCTACCTCGGCGTGTTCGGCGTCGGCTCTGCCGGCTCCGCGATGGCGGGGAGCATCCTCGAATACTCGAACGCGACCGTGCTGTTCGGCGTGCTCGCGGTGCTCGCGCTCGGCGGTGCGAGCATCGCGGCCGTGCTCGCCGCCCGGTAGCGGCTCTTCTAGCTACGGTAGTCGACGATGACGAGCGTGAGGAATCGCGCGACGGTGAGCGCTATCGTGCCGAACACGAGCGCGACGATGAAGAACTGGGGGTCGGCGTTCCCCGGGAAGAACGGTGTGCCGCGCAGCAGTTGCGCGAGGAAGTCTGCGCCCAGCCACGACGCCGCGCCGTACAGCAGCGCGGCGCGCGTGGACTCGCGGACGCTGGCGTCGTAGCCGCCCGCGAACGGCGCGACGACCACCCAGCCGACGACGAACGGAACGAGCACGCCGGCGTACCGCTGCGGCGTCAGTGAGCCGTGTGAGAGCGTCCCCACGAGCACGAACGCGAAGATGGCCAGCAGGTCGCCCGGCAGGAATCGAACGACTGCGCGCGGGTCGGCGTCGTAGAGGTCCATATCGGAGCCTTCGGAACGAGGGACTATGTTGGTCCCGGTTCGACGCCGACGACGGTGTACGCGAACCCGCGGTTGAGCACGCGAGCGTCCAGTCCTGTCTTCTCCATCCGCGCGGCGAGGTCGTCGGGCGCGTCGAACGACGAGTGGAACGCGACGGCGTGCTCGGCAGCGACAAGCAGGCGGCCTCGCAGCGTCTCTGGATTGAAGTCGCGGACGACGAGCACGCCACCGGGTCGAAGAACGCGCTTTGCTTCCGCGAGCGCACCGTCTCGGTCGGGGAAGTGGTGGAGCGCGTCCACGATAGTAATCGCGTCCACGCTGTCGTCGCGGTACGGGAGTGCGGCGGCGTCGCCGCGAACTGCTGGCAGTCCGCTCTCGCGGGCTTCCGCCAGCATCCGCGCGCTGGCGTCGACGACCGTGACGTCCCGTCCTGCGACCTCGGTGGTGTCCCGAGCGAGCGCACGGGCCGCGCGCCCAGTGCCACCGCCGACGTCGAGCACGCGGTCGACCGAGCGTTCGGCCGCTGCCAGCCCTGCTACGAGGTCGCCGCGGTCCGCGGCCGGCATCACGAGGTCGTACACCGGCGCGAACCACTCGAAGTACTGGACGTCGTGCATACACCTGCCTTCGGCCCGCAGGCACGCAATTCTTTGCCCTCGCCACCCAATCGTCGGGCGTGCAGTACGCGGTACTCGGTGGTCCCGACGACGGCCCGACGCTCCGCCTCGACTGGCGGGCGTTCAGCTACGCCGGGAAGTTCGTAATGTCGAACACCGGGAAAGCGATAGCGTTCGAGGGCGCGCCGCTGGCCGAGCGCGCGGACTGGCCGCCGGCGGCCCGCGACGCCGACGATCCGGTTGCGGATATTGTGGGTGCTGTCTCGTTCAACGACGACCGCACCGACTCGGGGACGGCGTGGCTGCGGTACGTCACGGTGCGCGAGGACCGCCGCAGCGACGGCATCGGCGCGCGCCTCTGCGCGTTCGCCGCGGACCACCTGCTCGCCGACCACGAGCGCGTCAAGATTGCGGTGAACAACCCCTTCGCGTACGAAGCGCTCCACAAGGCCGACTTCGGGTTCACGGGCGAGGAAACCGGCATCGCGGAGTTAGTGCTGGAGCGTCCCTGCGCGGACCGCGCGGCGCGCTATCAGGACGGCCTCGACGTCTACCGCGAACGCGACCTTTCCGAGGAAGAAGCGGCGTTCCTCGACCGGAAGGCTGGCAGCGGGCCGCCCGCGCGAATCGACTCGTAGCTTTTTCCGGGTCCGGCTCGGACCCCATCTCGTGACGCTGCTCTCGACGGCCCTGCTCGCGCTCGGTGCAGTCCACCTCGCTGCTGGGATTCCACTCCTGGTCGCTCCCGGATTCGTGCGTACCAGCCTCCCGGAGCGGTACGCCGAGGCGGTTGGCGACCGCGGCGAGTGGCGTGGCTTCGGTGCGGGTGTGACCAGTATCGGCATCTCCTTGCTCCTCGTTGGGAACGGCATCGCGTCGTAGCTCAACCGTTAAATCCGGGGGCCGCCTACGGGCGCGTAATGGGTAACGCGGACCTCCGGCAGCTCGCGGTCATCGAGGAGGTTCCCTTCGACGAATTGGAGGGGGACGTGGTGGCCGTGGACGCGCACAACTGGCTGTACAAGTACCTCACGACGACGGTCCAGTGGACCAGCGAGAGCATCTACACGACCAGCGAGGGCATCGAGGTCGCGAACCTGGTGGGCATCGTGCAGGGCCTGCCGAAGTTCTTCGAGAACGACCTCACGCCGATTTTCGTCTGGGACGGCGGCGTCACGGAACTCAAAGACGAGGAGGTCGAGGCGCGCCGCGAGCAGCGCGAGCGCTACGAGGAGGAACTCGAAGAAGCACGCGAAGCGGGCGAGGCAATCGAGGCCGCGCGCCTGGAAGCTCGCACGCAGCGACTCACGGAGACCATCCACGAAACCTCCCGGGAACTCCTGGACCTGCTGGACGTGCCGCAGGTCGAGGCGCCCGCGGAGGGCGAGGCGCAGGCAGCGCACATGGCGCGCGTGGACGACGACGTCGACTACGCGGGCAGCGACGACTACGACTGCCTGTTGCTCGGCGCGCCCGTGACGCTCCGCCAACTCACGAGCAAGGGTGCGCCCGAGCGCATGGACTTCGAAGCGACGCTCGACGAGCACGACCTGACGTGGGAACAACTCGTCGACGTCGGCATCCTCTGTGGCACGGACTTCAACGAGGGCATCACGGGCTTCGGTCCGAAGACCGCGCTGAAGGCCATCCACGAGCACGGCGACCTCTGGGGCGTCCTCGATGCCGAGGGCGAGCACGTCGAGTACGCCGACCGCATCCGCGAGATGTTCTTAAACCCGGACGTCACCGACGACTACGACCTCGACCTAGAGCCGTCGCCGGACATCGACGCAGCCCGCGAGTACGTAATCGAGGAGTGGGAGGTCGACGCCGCGGAACTCGAACGTGGGTTCTCTCGCATCGAGGACAGCGTCGTCCAGACCGGCCTCGACCAGTGGACCTGACGCCGGGACCCACGGGCTTTTCTCGCCGGCTCACCGAACTGGAGGTATGGACCTGACGTTCGCGGACATCGAAGCCATCATCGAGGACGAGATTCCGGACGCCGAGGCGACTATCTCGCGGATGCGCGGCGAGCACGACGACGACCACCTCGCGGCCACCGTCGTCTCGCCCGCCTTCGAAGGCAAGCGCCTCGTCCAGCAACACCAGCTCGTCTACGACGCCCTCGACGAACACATGACCGAGGAGATTCACGCGCTGGAACTGTCGACGTACACGCCCGAGGAGTACGAAGAGCACGCCTGAGGTCGGTGACTACGCCGTCCAGCGGGACTACTTGCTCGCCGCATGCCTCCGCGCCAGTAATTGTGCGCAGGGGAACGCGCTACTGAACCACTGTACCCGGACGACAGCTGCTTCCGAAGCGTTAGGAGGATAGGTTGATAGGGTCCGGTATGGAGACTCGACCACTCGAACCAACACGCGCGGGCACGACGGAAATCAGGCCCGGAACCTGGAAGATGGGTGGCGACCGTCGCGACGTGGGCGAAACGCGGGTACGGACAACTTTCCGGGCGGCGACAGGTGTGGACGTCGACTTCCTCGATGCCCTCGACGTTCGCGGCAACGGGCGGGGTGAATGAGTTGTTCGTCGACGCGCTCCGATACCCAATCCGGGACCGGACGCAGTTGGACGGGACAGCCAAGTGTCTCGTCTGCCTCCTGCTCGCCGGAATCCTCCTCCGAATCGCGAGTCGCATCTGGCCGGACTGGGCGTTTCTGGGCCCGCTCGTGCTCGCCATCGTCCCGGCGGTTGGGTTCTTCGGCCTCGTCGGCGGTGTCCTCTCGGGAGCGGGGTTCCCCGACCTCCTGACGCGTTCGACGGCGACGTTCGCTTGGCGACTGCTCGCCGTCTCGGCCGTCTACCTCCTCCTGCCGGTGCTCGCTATCGTCGCGACGGGCTACGTCATCGGGAGCGGAGCTGTCCCCGCCGCAATCGGCGGCATCACGGCGGCGACGCTGTCGACGGTCGCCCTACTGCTCACCATCGTCTGCAGTTACCTGCTGCCCGCGGCGGCCGTGACCGGTATCGAGGAGGGCGTCCGTGCGGGGCTCCGACGGGAAGCGCTCCGAGGGACTGCGTCGGGAGCGTACTTCCTCGCGTGGGTCGGTGCGATGGTACTCGTCGTCCTCTCGTGGAGCGTGGTCGCGACGGTGGCCGCGCGGAGTCTCGTCGCCGTCGTGGCCCTCGCGTGGTTCTCGTACGCGCACGTCGCCGCCGCGGCACTCCTCGCCGAGGGTGTCGAGCGAACGCGGTACTGGCAGCGGTGAACGGGAGAAGAGCGGCTATTCGAGGTCGATTGTCTCGGCGTCGTCCAGCGAGCGGTTGTGCAGCGCGTCGCCGGTCGCACGGTCGAAGATGTGAATCGCGTCTTCGGGAATCCGCGCGACGACCTCGTCGCCTTCGGGGACGCGAGTGAAGCCGTCAGTCGACGCGATGAGCGTCTCGGCGTCCTCGCCGGCGTCGGGGTCGAACTGGAGGTAGACCGTGTTCTCGTCGCCCATCGGTTCGATGACGTCGACGACCGTCTCGAAGTCGTGGTCGTCGCTCGCGCTCTCGACGAGTTCGATGTCTTCGGGACGGATACCGAAGACGAGGTCGGTCGTGTCGCCGAGGTTCGCCTGCACGTCGGCACTGATGGGGTACTCGAAGGAGTCCCCGTGCAGGACGCCGTCCTGCAGCGTCACGTCGAAGAAATTCATCGACGGTTCGCCGAGGAAGCCCGCGACGAATTTGTTCGCTGGCTTGTGGTAGCACTCCAACGGCGTGCTAATCTGCTGGAGTCGACCGTCGTTGAGGATGGCGATGCGGTCGCCCATCGTCATCGCCTCGGTCTGGTCGTGGGTCACGTAGATGGTCGTCACGCCGAGGTCGTCCTGGAGCCGCTGGAGCTCGGTGCGCATCTGCGCGCGGAGCTTCGCGTCGAGGTTCGACAGCGGCTCGTCCATCAGGAACACTTCCGGGTCGCGCACGATTGCGCGACCGAGGGCGACGCGCTGCTGCTGGCCGCCCGAGAGTTCGCTCGGCTTTCGGTCAAGCAGCTCGGAGATGCCGAGCAGTTCGCCCGTCTCGGAGACCATCTGCTGAATCTCGTCGTCAGGAATATCGGTGGACTCCTCCAGCCCGAACGACATGTTCTCGCGGACGGACATGTGGGGGTACAGTGCGTACGACTGGAACACCATCGCGATGTTCCGGTCCTGTGATTTCACGTCGTTGATGACGCGGTCTGCCAGCGAGAGCGTCCCGGAGGTAATCGACTCCAGGCCCGCAATCATCCGCAGCATCGTCGACTTGCCGCAGCCCGAGGGGCCGACCACGACGAGGAACTCGCCGTCGTCGACCGACGCCGAGACGTCGTCGACAGCGACGATTTCGTCGTTCCCGTCCTGGAATACCTTCGTTACCGAGTCGAGTTCAAGCGTTGCCATATCTGTGAGTTGTGATGGAAAGGTCGTTCGCGCGCCACACACCTATCTCTTCCGCGAGGTCGCCGAAGCCGCGAGCGGCGGCGGAACGGCTCACGCCGCCACCCCCTCGGCGAACTCGTCGCCGAAGAAGATGTAGACCGCGAGAGTCGGCAACGCCGCGAGGAACGCTCCAGCCATCCGGAGCGCGAAGTCCTGGCCCTCCAGCGAGGACCCGAGGCCGGCGAGAATCAACACGACCGGCGCGGCCGGGCTCGACTCTGTCGCGACTAGTACCAGCGTGAACAGCAGGTCGTTCCAGATCTGCGTGAATTGGTAGATGAGGACGACCGCGAACATCGGCCCCGACAGCGGGAGCACGATGCGGCGGTAGACCCGACGGAGCGACGCCCCGTCGAGTCGCGCCGACTCGATCATCTCCTCACTCAGGTTCGTGTAGTACGTCCGGAACAGGAGCGTACACATGGGAATCCCGTACGCGACGTGCGTGACAATCAGTTCGATGATGCCGGCGTAGTCGTTGGGGATGCCCAGCGCCCAGACGAACGACAGCAGGTTCGTGAGTCCGACCCACTGCGACCAGAACTGGGTCAGCGGCACCAGCACGGCCTGGTACGGGATGAAGATGCCCGCGATGATGATCGCGAGCAGCGGGGCCTTGTACGCCTGCTTCCAGTTGGGAATCGTGAGCCCGTACGCCATCAGACTCCCGACGACGGCCGAGATGACCGTCGCCGGCACGGCGTACAGCAGGCTGTTGCCCATCCCGCGCAGCAGCGCGTCGACGGACGCCTGCCACTTCGCCAGCGTGAACCCGCTCGGTCCCGGGGGAGCGAACGGCGCGGTCTCGATGACCGCAGTCCCGGTCTTGAACGAGGTGACTAGTCCGGACTCGATGGGGACGAGGTAGAAGACCGCCATCACGAGCAGCACGACGTACAGTCCGACGTCTTCTACCGTCGTCTGGTCGAGGGTCCGGCGGATTTGGGCCGCCACCGCCGCGTCGCCGTTCGTTCGAGATTCGGTGTCGCTCATAGGTTGTCCCTCCGGTATTCGTAGACGAGGTACGGGCCGATGACGCTGAGCGCCATCGCGAACAGGACGATGGCAATCGCGGACCCGTACGCCCAGTTGAGATTCGCGTACGCTTCACGAACCATCTTCGTCGCCAGAATGTCCGCACCGTTCGGCGGTCGATAGCCGCCGACCAGCGAGTAGAGGAAGTCGAAGGCCTTCATCGCGAACACCATCAGCACGACGGCGGCGCTGATGGTCGCGCCCTTCAACTGTGGGATGATGACGCGCCAGTACATCTTCAGGGTCGACGCGCCGTCGACCTTCGCAGCCTCGTAGTGCTCGCTGGGAATCGCGCGGAGGCCCGCGAGATACACGACCATCGCGTACCCCGAGAACTGCCACATCAGCGCGAAGATGATCGCTGGGAGGACGACTGCCTGATTCCCCAACCAGCTCACTGGGCCAAACCCGAACACGCCGATGACGCTGTTGACGATACCGTTGTTGTAGTTGTACATCCACAACCAGAACTGCGCGGTCACCACGAACGAGAGGCTCATCGGCAGGAGGTAGATCGTCCGGAACGAGTTCTCGAACCGGATTCCCCTGTCGATGAGAATCGCCAGTACGAGCCCAACCGCGAGCGTCACTCCGGTGAACCCGATGAGCAGGACGAAGGTGTTGATCGCGGCGTCGACGAATCCTGGGTCACCGAGCGCCCGCGCGTACATCTCGAAGTCGAGGTTCGAGTAGTCCGGTGCGTTCGCGAACCCCTGGTAGTCGGTCAGCGAGATGAGCAGGTTCCAGATGATCGCCCCGTAGACGAACAGCGCCATCAGCAGGAACGGCAGCAGCCAGAATACGGAGGACTCGGTGAAGTCGCTACCGAAGCGGCTATTCAGGGCCTCGGTGACCCGGCCGACGGGTCCCGGGTCCGACCCCGAGTCCGGCTGCCGAGGGGATTCTTCGCTCACGACGCCGCCGTCGGGACGGACCTCCTCGTCGGCCCGGGACGTCGGGCTGAGAGCGGCGCACAACCGACGGAGATTGTCGAACATGCGGCGGTTAGTTCGATACGGCGTCCAGGAACCCCTGCGTGGCCGCGTCGACGTTGTACGGGCCAGTGAATTCCGAGGAGATGACCTCGTTGAGTTGGCTCATCTTCTGGGACGAGACTGCGAGCCCGTGCTGGAGGGTCGGTGGCCGGTGTTCCGCGTTCGCGAAGTCCTCGGCCGTCTCCTGGAGGTACGGACCGAATTCGTCCATACTCACGTCGGTTCGGGTCGGGATGGACCCCTTGTACTGGTTGAACGCGATCTGGGCGTCCTTGCTGCCGACGAATCCCTTCCAGATTTTCGAGGCTTCCGGGGTCGGATTGTTCGCGGGGTAGAGGAACGAATCGAAGTGGACCGTGTACATGTTCTCCGTTCCCGGGAACGTCTTGAATCCCCAGTCGTCGTCGTAGTCGAAGTTTTCGGCGTTCCGGAACGCGCCAGCGGACCAGTTGCCCTGGTGGATGAAGGCGGCGTTGCCCTTGATGATGTTCTGATTCGACGCGGTCAGGTTGAGCGAGGCCGCGTCGTCGCTGATGTAGTTCTCCAGGATCTCCGCGGTCGTCTCGAAGGCCGCCCGGACGGCGCTCTCTGAGCCGTTACCCTCGACGAAGTCTATGTACGGCTGGTACCCTTCCTGTCCGAGCATCACGGCGGCCCACAGCTGGGTCGTCGTCCACGTACCGGACATCGCGTGGGTCATCGGCACCGCGTCGGTCTCGGTGGCGACCGTCTCGAAGGCGTCCAGGAGCGCCGAGAGGCTGGTCAGCGAGTCCACGTCGACGCCTGCCTCTTCGACGACCGAAGTGTTGTAGAACAGGCAGTTGAGGCGGTGCGAGCCGAGCGGGACGGCTCGGTAGCTGTCGTTCATCTGGTGGAGGTCGATTGCCTCCTGAACCATCACGTCCTCGAAGTTGTTCTCCTCCCAGACGTCGTCGACGCTGCCGAGGACGCCCTCGTAGCGACGGAGGTTGGGGCCGGGCCAGTTCGCGAACGACCCGGGCGGGTCGTTGCTCTGGAGTCGGTTGGCCACGACTGCGTCGAGGTTCTGATTCCCACCGCCACCGATGGGGCTCATGTTGAGTCCGATGTCGGGATGTGCCTCTTCGAACGCGGTGGTCAACGCTTCGGCGGCACGGGCACCGTCGCCGCCCGTCCAGCCGTGGAGCACTTCGACCGGGCCGCTAACTTCGCCACCGCTCGTCGTTCCGCTCGCGGTGCCGTCGTTCGTCGTTCCGCTCCCGCTGTCGCCGCCTCCGGTACAGCCAGCTATTCCGGCGAGAGCCGCAATACTGGCGCCTCGGATGAAGGTCCTTCTGGACCGTCCGCTGCCGCCTGACCGTTCGTCGTTGCCTTTGTGTGGCATGCATTCACGAATTAACCACAACTATAATAAAAGTTTGGAAAACAGCGTTACTGTCAACTGGATGGGTGTATTTAATTTAAATAGCGTGGGGTCGATTAATCCGCCAAGACCGTTGCATCATCGTCCCTTCCAAGGGGTGCAACTATAGCATTTCGCCGACCAGGACTGCTCGCCAGCGGGTTCGCCTGTTCACGGTAGACCAGAGATTTCGACCAGATCGCGCCCTCGGAGCGGTGGGAGTCGTCGTCAAACGATTCATATGCCGGTGTCAGTATTGCGGACGTATGGACGAAGCCGCTCTCCACCGTGCGCTCGAACGCGCCGGCCTGACGACGTACCAAGTGGAGGCGTACCTCACGCTACTGGAGGTTGGAACCGCGCCGGCCGTCGAGGTCGGGCGGAACTGCTCGGTGCCCGTCTCCCAGATCTACGACGTGCTCCGCGACCTCGAAGAGGCGGGGTACGTCGAGACCATGGACCGGGAGAAACTGTACGCGCGCCCGACGGACCCGGACGCCATCACGGCGGACCTCCAGACGCACAGCGAGCAACTCGCGGACGCCGCCGAAACCATCGAGGACCGCTACGAGCAACCGCAGTTGATGGACCACAAGGTGGCCGTCACCGCTCGCGCGCAGACCGCTGTCGACCACGCCGTCGACCTCGTCGAGGAAGCCGACCACGTCGTCGAAGTCGCCGCGCGGGAGGACCAGTTGGCACACCTCCAGCCCGCGCTCGAAGCCGCCCGCGAGCGCGGCGCCGTCGTCCGCGCATCGGTGTACACCGCCACGGACGCGGATTCGAGCGAGGGGTTCGACCCGAGCGGTGCCGTCTCGGAACTCCGCGGCTGCCCGATTTCCGGGCCGTTTCTCGTCGTCATCGACCGCGACCGCACGTGTTTCGCGCCGAACGCGCGCGCCGACGAGAGCTACGGCGTCCTGATTCGGGACCGCATTCTCCCCTTTATCGTCCACTGGTACTTCCTGACGTGCCTGTGGAACACTTATCCGAGTCTCTACCGCGCGGACGACACCGCGATTACGTACGTCACCGTCGAGGAGTTCATCAGGGACTGGTACGACTACTGGACCGACGACTACCGGCTCCGGGTTGCCGTCCACGGTGTCGACGTCGACTCGCACGACGACCGGACCGTCACCGGCACGGTGTCGGGCATCCACTACCTCGGCGCGGACAGTAGGGCCTCGCCGAGGCTCGCGGACCTCGCGAGCGTCACGACCTTGAACGTCGAGACTGAGGACGGTCCGGTGTCGATCGGTGGATGGGGGGCGGTGTTCGAGGACGTCGAGTTGCGTCGCATCGACGTCCTCGACGTGACCTACGAACAGTTCGAGTAGGGTCGGAGCCGCGGCGCGGCGTCCGGTCTCTCAGGTCGAGTGTCGCTCTCTACCAGGGCGGTCATTCTACGACAGATGGGGGAAGACTTACCTGGCTAAGTAGGTATCTAGAGCCCTGATATATCTATTTACGCTCAGTCTATGCGAATTACGATAATAGCATCTAAAATCCTGTTATAGGCTCTATTGGTTTGTTTGAGTGGGCCTTATCAAATTCCCTGCTTCTTGAATGGTACAGAATTGACCACGCTGGAATTTTCCGAAATAGCACGTCTGAGGGTGTTTGAGCCGAGATATTCCGATAGTGCTAAAGACTACCGCTCCAGAATGATAGAGAATCAAATAGAAATAAATAATCGACAATATTTTGATGTAAAATACTTGGGGCTGGTGGGCTGTTATCCGATGGAATACTGGTTGGCACGAATGATTGATGGGGTAACGAATCGAGCTTGCCAGCGCGGAGTCGGCGTTCGACCTGGAACAGAACCGACCCGCGCAGTCCACCCCCGTTCGTAACAACTGTACTCGTGTTATTCTATCCGGGCGAAGCAGCAAGGTAGCTAGTCGATGTGTCCGTATTCGTGCTCTATTCGAGAACTATTAAAAGCCGAAGGTAAATATTCAATCACATAGAATGTTTGTCTATCATACCACAAAACCAGCGTAATTGAGCAGCTATCCTGTTTAGAGACGACTTCAGTATCTGCCTACACAACAGCTTTGGAGAGTATTTCTATATCGTAGTAGTGTGCTTACATAGAATTACTACTGGAAACGCTGTAGCAATCGTCGGAAGAACGAAGAATCGACTCGAAAACGGGCCCGCGACCGAGACGAGGGCGAGCGGTTCAGTCGAGGTCGAACGAGGTCGAGAGCGAGTCGACGAACACGTGGTAGGTGCCGGCTTCGACGACGTGGCCGCCGTGGGGCTGGTAGAACCCGAAGTGTTCGGCGGGCACGGAGAGCGCGACCTCGATGGCTTCGCCGGGGTCGACGTCGACGCGCTCGAAGCCGACGAGTTTCCGGTCGGGCTGGACGCGCGAACTCGTCTCCTGGCGCGCGAACACCTGCACCGTCTCCGTCGCGGTGCGGTCGCCCGTATTCCGGACTGTCACGGACACGTCCACGTCGCCCTCGCGTTCGGCGGCGTCGACGCGCAGGTCGTCGTACTCGAAGGACGTGTAGCTCAGGCCGTGGCCGAACTCGTACAGCGGGTCGTAGGAGTCGGGGTGCTCGTCGTCGCCGATTGGCCGGGGGTGCGCGAGGAAATTGAACCGCTGGGGGAGGTCCGCCGCGGACTCGGGCACCGAAATTGGGAGCCGGCCGCTCGGGTCGTTGTCGCCGAACAGCGTCTCCGCGACGGCGTGCCCGCCCTCAGTCCCGGGGAAGTACGCCAGCATAATTGCGGGCACGTTGTCGTCCAGCCAGTCGACGGCGAGCGGGCGTCCCGTAATCAGCACGCCGACGACCGGCGTCCCGGTTTCGTGCACGCGGCGCGCGAGCTCCTGCTGGGCGTCGGAGAGCCCGAGTTCCGAGCGCGTCGGCCACTCACCCGTCTCGATTCCGGCCTGCGCTTGCGGCCCGAACTCGTGGAGGTACCAGCCCTCGCCGAGCGCGAGCACGGCGACGTCCGCGTCGGCGGCCTTCTCGACGGCGGCGTCGACGTCCAACGCCTCGTCGAGCGTCGCGCCCTGCTCGTAGGTGACGTCGCCGTCCGTGCGCTCCGCGACGGCGTCGAGCACCGTCTCGCCCAGCACGTTCTCGTCGTTCGCGATGCTCCAGCCACCCAGTTGGTGGACGATGTCGTCGGCGTTCGGACCGCCGACGAACACGTCCTCGTCGCCGTCCAGTGGGAGCAGGCCGTCGTTTTTCAGCAGCGTCATGCTGTCCCGTGCAGCGTCCCGAGCAGCGTCACGGTGGTCGTCGCTGCCGACCGTGTCGCGCGCGTCTGCTTCGTCGACGAACGGGTCCTCGAAGACGCCCAGCTCGAACTTGACGCCGAGCACCCGGCGGACGCTCTCGTCGAGTCGCTGCTCGTCGACGTCGCCGTCCCGCACGAGGTCGACGAGGTGTTCGGCGTGGCCGGTGTGCCCGACGGACGCGACGTCGACGCCGGCCTCGCGGGACTGCCGGACTGCGTCGCGGCGGTCGGCCGCGGTGCTGTGGTCGTCGGGGAGGTGTCGCACGCCGTTCCAGTCGGAGACGACGTGCCCGTCGAACCCGAGTTCGTCGCGCAGGAGGTCGGTCAAGTACCCACGGGAGCCGTGGGCCGGCGCGCCGTTAATCGAGCTGTACGACGGCATGATGGACTCGACGCCGGCGTCGATGGCCGCCTCGAACGGCGGCAGGAAGACGTTCCGGAGCGTGTACTCTGAGACGTCCACGGGGGAGGCGTCCTCGCCGCGCACGGGCTCGCCGTACGCCGGGAAGTGTTTGGCCGTCGCGACGACCGAATCCTCGTCGCCGATACCGTCGCCCTGATAGCCGCGGACCTTCGCGGCCGCCAGTTCCGCGACCAGCCGCGGGCTCTCGCCGAACGTCTCGAACGTACGGCCCCAGCGCGGGTCGCGTGCCACGTCGCAGGTCGGCGAGTAGTTCTGGTGGGCGCCGACGCCGCGCACCTCCGTCGCAGTCACGTCCGCTGCGGCTTCGACGCCGTCCGTGTCCCACGTCGCGGCCGCGCCGAGCGCGTTCGGGAACACCGTCGACCCCGCGACGTAGGCGTTCCCGTGGACGGCGTCGACGTTCAACAGCAGCGGGATGCCGAGTCGCGTCTCCTCGATGGCGTACTCCTGGAGTTCGTTGACGGCGTCGACCACGTCGTCGAGTTGCTCGTTGAGCGCGTCACCCCACCCGAACGGCGCGGCGACGCCGACGTGGTAGTCCCGAATCATCCGCTTGACGTCCGCGAGGTCGGTCGGTTCGTCGTCGAGGTGGCCACACCACGTCCCGACGACTTGGCCGGCTTTCTCTTCGAGGGTCATCCGTTCGAGCAGGTCGGTGACGCGTTCCTCGACCGATAGCTCCGGCTGTCGGTACGGGGGTCGCTCGTCGTCGGCGTTCATCGACAACACAGTTTCCCCCTCCGCTACAAAAAACGCGGGGTCGAAGCACCGGCGGTGTTCAGATAAGCAGACGAAAGTAGCGGAGACGACGTTGCGTTTTGAACGCCCTCGGTGGTCTCGACCGTCGGGAGACTCGCTATGCTCGTCTCCCGTGGTCTCGTTCGTTGCACTCACGACACTCCCGCGGCTCGCTGCGCGCGTTCGCTCCCGCTGGTCGCTCACGTGCTTACTTCGTCCTCAGAACCCGTCGGGTTCTGATGGGTGGTTCGAGAGGACGAAGTCCTCTCGTCATCCCGAGAGACGCCGTCGGCGTCTCTCGGTCGACTGCGGAAGACGCGTCGCGTCTTCCGAACGCCGGGGTTCGCCGAGTGGGCGGTCGGCTGTACCGACCGCCGCAAAACGTGGCGGCGAAGCCGCCACGCGCGCCTCGCCCTTTCAATCCGCCGGAAATCCCCGATTTCCGAGGCCTCGGGAGCGCGTTGCTCTCCCGGCGACCACCAGGGAACCGGCTGATTCGCCGGCTGAAGCTGTGTTCAGATGAATCCTTATCTGAACACCACCGGCTGGTGATGCCCGAAGCTTATGGTGGTCGGCTGACACCGTCGGGACGTGACACAGTTCGGCTTCCAACTGTACAGCCTGCACGCCGTCGACGACCCGTTGCCGGCCGTCGTCGAACGCGTCGGCGAGACGCCCTTCGACGGCGTCGAATTCGCCGGGCTGGACGACGCGACCACTGACGAACTGAACGCGGCCCTCGACAGCGCTGGCATCGACGCTGCTGGTGCGCACGTCGGGCTCGGCGACCTCGAAACCGACCCGGAGGGCGTCGCACAGACGTACCGGGACCTCGGCTGCGAGGCCGTCGCCGTCTCGTGGCTCGACCCCGAGCACTTCGCGTCCGACGACGCCGCGACTGTCGCGAGCGAACGGCTCGCGGCTGCCGCGGACGACCTCGCCGAGCACGGTCTGGACCTCCACTACCACAACCACGACCAGGAGTTTACCGACCTCGACGGCGCACCCGCAATCGACGCGCTCCTCGACGCGGCCGACGGCGTCGGCTACCAAATCGACCTCGGGTGGGTCGGCGCCGCAGGCTACGAACCCCTGGACGTCTTCGAGACGTACGCCGACCGCATCGACCTCGTGCACCTCAAGGATTACGACGCGGCCGCCGGCAAGACGGTCAAAGTCGGTGAGGGCGACCTCGACATCGCCGCGACCGTCGATGCCGTCCGGGACGCCGACGTCGACTGGCTCGTCTACGAGGCAGAAGAGCACCCGGACTCGTACGCGACACTCGACTACGCCGCCGACGTCGTCGACACCTACTGGTAGGCCCTATTCAGCCCAGTAGGCGTCGCCGGGCTGGGTCTCGAAGACGGCGCGCTGGAGCACGTCGACGGCCTTCTCGAGGCCCTCGCGGCTGCTCGTCAGCGCGTCCTCGTGTTCGATGGAGAGCGCGCCGTCGTAGCCCACCATCCGGAGCGTCGACACGACGTCTTTCCAGTGGTCCTCACCGTGGCCGTAGCCGATGGAGCGGAACAGCCACGAGCGCTCTTCGACCTCGTCGTAGGGCGTCGTGTCGAGGACGCCTTTGGTCCGTGCGTTCGCGTCGTACACCTTCGTGTCCTTGGCGTGGACGTGGTGAATCGCGTCGTGCTCGCCGAGGAAGCGGATGGCTTCGAGCACGTCGACGTCCTGCCAGTAGAGGTGCGACGGGTCGAAGTTCGCGCCGATGGCGTCGCCGGTCCGCTCGCGGAGTTCGAGCATGCCGTGGGGCTCGTAGACGAGCATGTTCGGGTGCATCTCGATGGCAACGTCGACGCCGCGGTCGGTCGCGAACGCCGCAATCTCGGTCCAGTAGGGAATCGCGACGTCCTCCCACTGGTACTCGTGGGCGTCGGCGTGCTCGGTGGGCCACGGTGCCGTAATCCAGTTCGGAACCGAATCGTCGGGGCCGCCGGCCGGCAGCCCCGAGAACGTCGTCACCGTGTCCACGCCGAGTTGGGCCGCGAGCTCGATGGCTTCGCGGAGCTCTCGGTCGGCTGTTGCGGCGTGGTCGTCGTCGGGGTGGAGCGGGTTGTTGTGCGTCGCGAGCGCGGAGACGCGGAGGCCGTGGTCGTCGAGCGTCGACTGCAACTCGGCCTGTGCGGCCTGGTCGTCGAGGTACTGCTCGCGCGGCAGGTGGGCGTCGCCGGGACTCCCGCCGCAGCCCAATTCGACTGCGTCGACCCCGAGGTCCGCAACGTAGTCGAGGGCGTCGTCGAGCGATTCGTCGTGCAACGGAACGGTGAGTACGCCGATGTCCATGATTAGAGTGCTATCGCGTGTCCGGCTTCGGCCGAGCGGTAGATTGCGTCGATGACGCGCTGTACCGAAAGCGCCTGTTCGACCGTGTTGCGTTCGACCGGCTCGCTCTCCCGGACGGCGTCGAAGAAGTACTCCTGTTCGAGCGCGTGGGCGTCCTCGTCGCGCGTCTCGACGCTGGTATCGCGGAAGTGGTCCGCGCCGCCGTCGCCGACCTCGTGGAGCGTGAGGGCGTTGTCGTTCCGGTCGAAGGTCGCCCCGCCCTCCGTCCCTTCGACGACGAAGTCGTTGTTCGGCGGGCGGTTCGCCGCCCACGCCACTTCCAAGGACAGCGTCCGCCCGTCTGCGGTGCGGACGAACGCGGTCGCGTGGTCGTCGACGTCGAACGCGACCTCCTCGGCGTCGTCGCCCCACATGCTGAGGTAGGTGTAGTCCTCGCGCGTGCCGAACTCCGAGCGCGTCTGCCCAGACACCTCGACGATTTCGGGGAAGTCCAGGAAGTGCAACGCGAGGTCGATTGCGTGCACGCCGATGTCGACCAGCGCGCCGCCGCCGGAGACGTCCTTCGTCGTGAACCAGCCGCCGCGACCGGGGACGCCGCGCCGCCGGACGTAGTTGGCTTCGACGTGGGTCACGTCGCCGAGTTGGCCGTCGTCGATGGACTCCTTGAGCACCTCGGCGGCCGGGAGGAAGCGGTTGTTGAACCCGACCATGCAGAAACCGTCGGCGTCCCGCGCGGCGTCCGCGATGCGCTCGGCGCTGTCGAGCGTGTCCGCCAGCGGCTTCTCGCAGAACACGTCCGCGCCGGCCTCCAGCGCTGCCACGGCGTACTGCTCGTGGTACGCGTTCGGCGTCGTGACGATGACTGCGTCGACGCCCGCGTCGTCGAGTTCGTCAAAGGTCTCGAACGTCGGCACACCGTACTCGTCCGCGAAGCGCTCGCGCGCCTCCTCGACGACGTCGACGCCGCCGACGAGCGTCTCGCCGAGGTCCGTCAGTCGTTCAGCGTGGTGGTGGCCGATGTTGCCGAGGCCGACGATACCGACGCGTACTGGAGAGTCACCTCTTCGCATACGTCATTCACTCACAACCGCGGTGTTAATAGTTTGGAGGCTAAGTCCCCGTCCTCAACGAGCACCGCAGTAAACGAGGAGCGTAGTAGGGCGGGGATACAGCCGTCTGCTCAAGTAGTGATTTCCGAATCTTCAAGTTACGTATTCACGTATCGTGTGGTAGTGGTCGAAGAAGCGTTCCAATACGCTGCCGAACCTGCGGATGCGGCCACTGCTGAGAGTGCGTGGAGTCACATTCAGACGTGCCGTGAAGTCTACAACCACGCACTCACACAAGTGTACAAACCCGCCTCTGACGGTGATAAACCATCGTATCGAACGATGCAGAACAAACTGCCGGACTGGAAACGGAACTGGCCGGCGTGGAGCGAGGTGTACTCGAAGTGCTTGCAGATGGCTGTCCGCCGCATCAAACACAGCGAACGTGTTCTCGACTCGCTAACGGAACGCGGCTTCGATGTTGGTGAACTCAAGTGGAAATCGCCGCGAGAGTACCGCAGCATCACGTACAACCAGAAAGGCTTCGACGTGGATCATAACACGGGCCGGACTGACCACGCAACGGTTGCACTCTCGAAAATCGGCACATTCCACTTGACGTATCATCGGCCACTCCCAGCCGACGCCACAATCAAAGAGGTCATCCTAAAAAAGCAGAAAACGGGCGACTGGACAGTCAGCATCATGGTTGAATATGATGCCGACTACCCCGAGAAACCCGCCGTCGAAGACATCGACGTCAAAGAGACGGTTGGGATTGACCTCGGTATAACGAAGTTCATTCACGACTCAGACGGTCGAGCGTTCGCTCCCATAGATGAGCAAGCAGACCGCGAGCGTGTCGAGAAACAGCACCAGGCTGTCTCGCGGAAAGAATACGACTCAAACAATTGGAACACGGCGCGGCAGCGGTTAGCGCGAGCGTACGAACGGTTGTCGAACAGGCGGCGAGCATACCGGGAAGCGCTCGCTAACGCGTACACGCAACAGTTCGACGCAGTGTTCCTCGAAGACCTTGATGTTGGCAGCATGCTGCAGCAGACCGGGAACAGTCGGAACATCGCCGCGATGTCGTGGTACGAAACAATGCAAGCGTTCGAACGGTTCGGCGAGAAGAACGGCTGTCACGTTGTCCTAGTCCCACCGGAGGGAACGACGAAGCGCTGCGTGCGGTGTGGTGTGGAATCCGAGAAACCGTTGTGGGTGCGCGAGCACTCGTGTCCGTCGTGTGGATTTGAGACGGATCGTGACGAGAACGCTGCGCTTGAGGTGCAGCGACTTGGATTGCTTGAGCTGGGAGTGGTTACGGATTCTGCTGGATTAGGTCAGGAACTGGCCGAATCAACGCCTGCTGAGACTGGCGCCGCTGTGGGAACCCGTCACCGGGACGTGGTTCCTGCAAGTGCCGTCGTTGACACAGGAAGCCCCACCCTCAAGGAACGAGCCGCATCAGCGGCGAGCGAGTAGGGTGGGGTAGTTCACTGGCTTCGCTTCTGTCGGCCACGCGCACTCGATAGCGCACGCGAACCGACGTAGATTAGAGAATGAGTTTTGATGTTTCTCTGGACCTACCTAAATACAAATAGTTTCTATCGATTGCCGCACAATCGACTGCTATCACTTGGAATAGGAACGATGAAACAGCACAATATAGGGCCATTAGGCCTACTAAAACACCGAATCACGAATGGAGAGGTTCGGTTCGAGGTGGCGTTCGAGGTTGGCTCTCGTTCTGCTACCGAACCCCCCAATAACTGAGAACTATGGCCTAATACTCGCTAAAATCCGAATATTGGGGCGTGGTGGTAGTGTCTCAACGTAGTCATCAGCATATCCGCGAATCCCGAACACATAATTTTTATATCTATTATATCAATCTGGTGATTCTCCGGTTCGTGCTGCCTGTCTCTCCGGAGAAGACTGGTCGCAGGGCACCAAAGTGACGTTCCCCGTCTACCCTGCGGAACCGATTCGGTGGGTTTTACGCGCCGGCACTTCGTCCCCCCGAGTATGGGAGACGACTACCGAACCGAACGCGACAGTCTCGGCGAAATCGAAGTTCCAGCGGACGCGTACTGGGGCGCACAGACCCAGCGCGCCGTCGAGAACTTCCCCATCTCGGACGCCACGTTCGGGCGGCGCTTCGTGCGCGCGCTCGGCGTCGTGAAGAAGGCCGCCGCGCAGGCGAACAACGACCTCGGTTTGGTCGACGACGAGAAAGCCGACGCTATCGTCGAGGCCGCCGACGAAGTCATCGAGGGTGAGCACGACGACCAGTTCCCCGTCGACGTCTTCCAGACCGGAAGCGGGACGTCCTCGAACATGAACGCCAACGAGGTCATCGCGAACCGCGCAGCCGAAATTCTCGGTGAGGAAGTCGGCGCGCGCGTCGTCCACCCCAACGACCACGTCAACTACGGCCAGTCCAGCAACGACGTCATTCCGACCGCGATGCACGTCGCCGCGCTGGAAGCCGTCGAGAAGGACGTCGAGCCCGCGCTCGAACTGCTCGCCGACGCCCTCGACCAGAAGGCCGACGAGTTCGACGGCGTCGTCAAGACCGGCCGCACGCACCTCCAGGACGCCACGCCCGTGCGCCTCGGCCAGGAGTTCGGCGGCTACCGGACGCAGGTCGAGAAAGGCATCGAGCGCGTGCGCGACGTGAAAGCCCACCTCTCGGAGCTCGCGCTCGGCGGCACCGCGGTCGGCACCGGGCTCAACACGCACCCCGAGTTCCCCGAGAAGGCTGCCGCGTACATCTCCGAGGAGACCGGCGTCTCCTTCCGCGAGGCCGACGACCACTTCGAGGCCCAAGCCGCCCACGACGCGATGAACGAGGCCCACGGCGCGCTCCGCACGGTCGCGGGCTCGCTGAACAAGATCGCCAACGACCTCCGCCTGCTCGCGTCCGGGCCGCGCAACGGCCTCGGGGAGATCGAGCAGCCCGAGAACCAGCCCGGCTCCTCCATCATGCCCGGGAAAATCAACCCCGTCGTGGCGGAAGCCGTCAATCAGGTCCACAAGCAGGTCGTCGGCAACGACGCCGCCGTGAACGCGGGTGCCGTCGAGGGCCAGCTCGACCTCAACCTCTACAAGCCCGTGCTGGCGCACAACTTCCTCGAATCCTCGAAGGTCATCGCGAACGCCAGCGTCGCGTTCGCGGAGAAGTTCGTGGCGAAGCTCGAAGCCAACGAGGAGTACTGCGAGGAGCAGGTCGAGCGCTCGATGGCGCTGGCGACCGCGCTCAACCCCGCCATCGGCTACGACAAGGCCAGCGAGGTCGCGAAGGCCGCGCTCAAGGAGGGGAAGTCGGTCAAGGGGGTCGTCGTCGAGAAGGGCTACCTCTCCGAGTCGGAAGCCGAGGACGTCCTCGACCCCGAGAAGATGACCCACCGCGGCATCCTCTCGGGCGACGACTGACGACACGGGACGGCAGCGAACCGCGAACGAAATTTTTTCGAAGTGAGTTGGGCGGGACCCGTGTCAGTATTCGAGCCGCTGGGAGAGCGCGTCGCCGATGCGTTTCATGCCGTGGTCTCCGGGGTGGAGTAGGTCGGCGGCCAGCCCGGAGAGTGGCAGCAGTTCGGGACCCTCGACGAGCGAGAGGTTGTCGTGGGGTGATTCCTCGACGATGGAGCGCAACGTCTCCCGGTACGCCGTGGCGTGCTCGGCATCGCCCGATTCGGTCACGTCGTCGAAGTACGGGAACAGCGTCACGCACGTAATCGGCTTCTCGGGGTGGGCGGCCGCGATGGTGTCGACGAACGTGTCGGCGCGTTCGTGGAACTCCCCTGGAGAGAACCCACCGGAGGCCGCCATGTTCACCGAGATGGTGAGCGTCGCCACGTCCCAGTCGTCGCGGGCGGCGATGTGTTCGGCCATCGCAGTCTCGCAGTACGCGGACCCGGAGCAGCCGAGGTTCAGCGCGTCGAACCCGCAGTTCCGCGCGACGTGCGTGACGTAGTCCGTGTGAGGGACCGACGCCGCTGCACCCTCGGTAATCGACGTTCCGTACGCGAGATACCGCTGGTCGGGGAGCTCGTCAGATGTGGGTGGCCGGCAGTCGCCGGTGACGTCGTGGACGGCGATGGCCTGGTGGCGGTCGAATCGGATGCGGCAGACGCGCGGGTCGAACCGACCCGTCTCGTCGTCGGACGCGAGTTCCCGGAGTCGCTCGGGCACGCTGAACGTCAGCGTCTCGGGCTCGGTGCCGACGTCGGTCGGCTTCCACGGCTGAAACTCCCCCCAGAACGTGTGAATCTCGGTCGGTTCGGACGCGGACAGCGTCACCTCGACTTCGGCGTCGTCGGCGTGTGGGACGAACCTGACCTCGCTGCCGGTCGGGTGGCGAACGCGGTCGCGGGCCATGTCGTTCAAGCCGTCGCCCACCGCCGTGGGAACGCGGCAGAGGCGGTGGCCGCCGTCGGCCCACTCCGCGGGGACCGTCTCCGTGACGTTGTGCAGTGAGACGGACGGATAGTTCGCTCCCTCCATGTGGTCCTCGTCTGGAGGGGTTCACGTGAGTGTGTCGGAGTCCCGTCTCGTCGATTCGGCTCGCCCACCTTCTTGTACCCGCGTTTCGATGACCGACGCATGGAACGACTCGACTCCCGCGTCCGCCTCATCTGGTTCCTCCGCGTGTTCGTCGGTTCCGTCGTCGCCGGCGCCGTCGCGGCCGTCGTGACGGGGGTCGTCGACCGCGTGGCCGTCTCGCCGCTCCTCGCCGGCGGCGGCGTGTTCGTCGCCTTCCTCGTGCTCGGTGCCGTCCACACCGTCCTCCGGTACCGAGCGTGGCGGTTCGAAGTCCGCGAGGACACCCTCTACATCGAGCGCGGCGTGCTCGTGAACGTCCGCACGGCCGTCCCGTTCGTGCGCGTCCAGCACGTCGACGCGCGCCGCGGCCCGATCGAGCGGGTGCTCGGGTTGAGTAGCGTCGTCGTCTACACCGCCGGGTCGCGCGGGGCGGACGTCTCGATTCCCGGGCTGGTCGCCGAGCGCGCCGACGACGTCCAGGAGACGTTGCGTCGCCTCGCAATCGAGAGCGAGCCCGAGACCGGCGACGCCGGGGATGCAGTGTGAAACTCCACCCGCTGTCGATTCCCGTCCGCGTCGTCTCGCGCGCCGTCGGCATCGTGTGGGCGTTCATCTTCGCCGGCTTCGCGTTCGCGGGCGGCGATCCGGTGTTGCTCAGCGGCGTCGTCGTGCTCGCGGTCGTGGTGCTCGCCGGGCTCGCGGGCTACGAGGTGGCCTACTACCGCCGCTTCGACTACGAACTCACCGGCGAGAGCCTCGACATTTCCTCGGGGGTGTTCTCGCGGCGCGAGCGCGAGATTCCGCTGCGCCGCGTGCAGAACGTCGACGTCACGCGGTCGTTCGTCGCGCGCCTGCTCGGCATCGCGGTGGTCGACGTGGAGACGGCGGGCGGCGGCGGCACCGAGGCGAACCTGCGGTTCGTCGGCGGCGAGGAAGCCGACCGCCTGCAGGAAGCGATTCGGGCGAAGCGCGCCGCGCTACAGCGGGAGGCGGGCGCAGAGGCCGAATCCGAGGAAGCGGAAGCCGCGGCGTCGGCGGGCGGCGAGACGCTGTTCGAGCTCTCGGACCGCGACCTCGTGCTGTACGGCGCGCTCTCGTTCGACCCGCGGCTGGCCTCGGGCGTGGTCGCGCTCGCGACGTTCCTCGCGCCCACGTTCGGGGACCGCATCTCGCTGTCCGGGCTCGGCATCGCCGCCGTCGTCGGCTTCGCTCTCGTCGCTGCGCTCGCGCTGTGGGCGGCGTCGGCGGTCGCGCGCATCGTCCAGTTCTACGGCTTCCGGCTGCGCCGCGTCGGCGACGACCTGCGCTACGAGCGCGGCCTGCTCTCGCGGCACGACGGCACTATTCCGCTGTCGAAGCTCCAGACCGTCGCCGTCGAGGAGAACGTCCTGATGCGGCGCTTCGGCTTCGCGTCGCTGGCCGTCGAGACCGCGGGCTACGCGCCCGGCAGCCAGCCCAGCGGCGGCTCGGAGGCAGCCATCCCGATTGCGCCCCGCGAGGACGTGCTCTCGCTGGCGCAGACGCTCGAACCGTTCCACGACTTCGAGGTCGAACGGCCGCCCGAGCGCGCCCGCAAGCGCTACGTCCGCCGGTACCTGCTCGTGGGTCTCGCGGTGGTCGCCGCGGGGTTCCTCGTCGACCAGTTCCTCACGAGCGTCCCGTGGTACGCCGCCAGTGTGTTGCTCCCGCTCGCGTGGCCCGCCGCGCGGCTCACGCACCGCCATCGCGGCTACGAAGTCGGCCCGGACCACGTCGTCACGCAGGGCGGATTCTGGAACCGCAGCACGCGCATCGTTCCCTACCGCCGCATCCAGACGGTCATCCGGCGACGGACCGTCTTCCAGCAGCGCTGGCGGCTCGCGACGGTCGTCTTCGACACCGCCGGCTCGCGCTCGATATCGGCGGGTGACGCCGCGGCGCTGGACCGCGACGAGGACGACGCCGACAGCATCGCGGTGGCCGTCCGCGACCGCGTCCTCGACGTCATCTACGAGCGTGACCGGGAGTAGTCGGGACGACAGACTGAACGGTTTTTTATCGTTCGCCCGCACACGACCACGTAATGACCGAGTTCGACTACGACGAGCTGGGACTCGTCGCCGGGCTGGAAATCCACCAGCAACTGGACACGGCGACGAAGCTGTTCTGCGAGTGCCCGACAGAGCGCCGCGAGCCCGAGGCGGCCGAGCGGACGTTCACGCGCTACCTCCACCCGACGCGCTCGGAGCTCGGGGAGATTGACGAGGCCGCCCTCGAAGAGAGCAAGGTCGAACGGGAGTTCGAGTACCTCGCGTACGACACGACGTGTCTCGTCGAGGAGGACGACGAGCCACCCCACCGCCTCGACGAGGAAGCCCTCGGCACGGCGCTGGAAATCACGCAACTGCTGGACATGGACCCGGTCGACCGCGCGCACGTGATGCGGAAGGTCGTCATCGACGGGTCGAACACGTCGGGCTTCCAGCGGTCGACGCTGGTCGCCCACGACGGCGAAATCGAGACCAGCGAGGGCAGCGTCGGCATCGAGGACCTGATGCTCGAAGAGGAGTCCGCCCAGCGCGTCGAGGAGCGCGAGGGCGGCGTGCAGTTCTCACTGGACCGGCTGGGCATCCCCCTCGTCGAGATTGGCACGAAGCCGGACATCTCGACGCCCGAGCAGGCGCTGGAGGCCGCCGAGCGCATCGGGATGTTGCTGCGCTCGACGGGGAAGGTCAAGCGCGGGCTCGGGACGATTCGCCAGGACGTCAACGTCTCCATCGCGGAGGGCGCGCGCGTGGAAATGAAAGGCGTCCAGAGCCTCGACGACATCGACGACCTCGTGCGCGAGGAGGTCCGGCGGCAGGTCGAACTCGTGGACGTCGCCGACGAACTCCAGGACCGTGACGCCAGCGTCGGCGACACGCAGGACGTCTCCGACGTCTTCGCGGAGACGGGGTCGGGCGTCATCCGGGGTGCGCTGGACGCCGACGGCGTCGTCTACGCGGTCCCCCTGTACGGCTTCGACGGGCTGGTCGGCCGCGAACTGCAGGCGGACCGCCGGCTCGGCACGGAGTTCTCCGACCACGCCAAGCGCCACGGCGCGGGCGGCATCTTCCACACTGACGAACTCCCGGCGTACGGCGTCACCGAGGACGAAGTCGAAGCCCTCCGCGAGGCAGTCGGCGCGGGCGAGAACGATGCGGTCGCTATCGTGGCGGACGAGCCGTCGGTGGCGACGGGCGCTATCGACGCGGTCGCGGAGCGCGCGGAGACGGCCATCGAGGGCGTCCCCGAGGAGACGCGCGGCGCGAACGACGACGGCACGTCGGAGTACCTGCGGCCGCTGCCGGGCGCGGCGCGGATGTACCCCGAGACGGACGTGCCGCCCGTCGACCCCGACCCCTCGGAGGTCGAACCGCCGGAGTTGTTGACCGAGAAGGTCGAGCGGTACCAGGAGGACTACGACCTCGATGCGGGGCTCGCCGAGCAGGTTGCGTACGGTCGGCGGTGGCCGCTGTTCGAGGAGCGGGTCGAGGCCGGCGTGGATGCGACGCTTGCTGCGCAGACGCTGGAGTCGACGGTGACGGAGTTGCGCCGCGACGACGTACCCGTCGAGAATCTCACCGACGACCACTTCCGCGGCGTGCTCGACCTCGTGGCGGAGGGGGAACTCGCCCAGGAGGGGGTTCCGGAGCTGCTGGCGGCGCTGGCCGAGCAGCCCGACCGGGAGGCCGCCGACCTCGCCGAGGACCTCGGGCTCGGCTCCGCGGGCGAGGACGAGGTCCGCGAGGCAGTCGTGGAAGTCGTCGAGCGGAACAGCGGACAGGTCGAGGAGGAAGGAATGGGTGCGTTCTCCGGGCTGATGGGCGAGTGCATGGGCGCGCTCCGCGGGAAGGCGGACGGCGACCTCGTCAGCGAGGTGCTGCGCGAGGAGATTCAGAAGCGCGCGTAGCTACTCGTCGGCTAACTCTTCGAGAAGCGTCTCCAGTTCGTAGCTCTGGAGCGGGCGCTGGGTGTCTTTCTGCCGGGCGATGACGAACGTGGAGTTCGTGCGGTCGACTTCGGGGATGGCTTCGAAGTCGGAGATGAGGCGTTCGACGTCGTCGGAGTGCGGGAGGCGTGCGAGCACCATGAAGTCGGTCTCGCCCATCGTGAAGAACGTCTGCGTGACGCCTTCGACGCCGCTGATTTTCTCGCCGACGTCCTCGTAGCTCCCCTCGTAGGAGGTCAGGACTTCGAGGACGACAGTCACGCCGAGGCCGAGTTCGTCGAGGTCGAGGTCGTAGAGGTCGTCCTCGACGATGCCTTGCTCGCGGAGATTGTTGAGGCGGTAGTGAATCGTGGAGACGGGGATGTCGGTCTCCTCGTGGAGTTCCTCGGGGCTGCCGGTCCCGAGGTCGGAGATGGCTTTCAGGAGGCGTACGTCGCGTTCGTCCATGCCTGTCGGCATCGACAGGCGCGAGGATAAGCCTGTGGGAGTCGGCTACAACCTCCCCGGCAGAGGTTTGACATCGACACTAATGAACGACCGTTATATTGCCTTGTAACTCATCAACGCAGACTTCTTTGAAGAAAACTCTAATATATCTACGGCTATTTGTAGAAACATGAGCTACCGACGTCCCCGGTTGGGCGTCTCCCCTGCGGCCCTGATGTTCATCGCGCTCGCCGCCATCTGGGGGACTTCGTTCCCAGCCATCGAAATCGGGCTGCACACCGTGCCAGCCCTCTCGTTCGCCGCCATCAGGTACAGCCTCGCAGGCCTCATCATTCTCGGCTACGCCGTCTACGCCACCGACCGCTGGCGGCCCCGCGGCACCGAGGAGTGGCTCGCGGTCAGCGTCGCCGGCCTCCTCGTCATCGCCGTCTACCACGGGTTGCTGTACCTCGGCGAGCTCCGCGTCTCCGGCGCAATCGCCGCCATCGTCGTCAGCCTCTCGCCCGTCCTCACGGCCGGTCTCGCGAGCGTGCTCCTCGACAGCGACGTCGACCTCGTCGAAGGCCTCGGCCTGCTCGCCGGATTCGCCGGCGTCGTCATCGTCGCCTCCCCCGGCGGCGGTGGCACCGACCTGTTCGGCGTCGCACTCGTGTTCGGCGGTGCCGTCGCGTTCGCGCTCGGTGCCGTCCTCGCGCGCCCGCTGTCCACCGACCTCCCCGTCGAGACGATGGAAGCGTGGGCGATGCTGCTCGGCGCCGGCGTCCTCTGGATTGGCGCGGGCGCTCGCGGCGAATCCCTCGCGGGCGTCGAGTGGACGCTCCCCGCGCTCGCCAGCCTCGCGTACCTCACGCTGGTCGCGGGCTGCGTCGGCTTCCTGCTGTACTTCGAGCTGCTCGACCGCATCGGCGCGGCGGAACTCCACCTCGTCGGTTACCTCGAACCCGTCGTCGCCGCGCTGATGGCGTGGGCGCTGCTCGGGCAGGTCGTCGACTCGCAGGCGCTCGCCGGCTTCGCGGCTATCTTCCTCGGGTTCGCGCTGCTCGAACGCGACGTCCTCTTCGAAGCGGCCGTCACCACCGCCGATGCCGTCCGTTCCCACTAGCTGGCAGCGTCCCCAACAGCTAACGCGGTCCATTTCGAACCCCTCCGACGTGACCGTTTACTTCGAAGACCTCGACGAGGGTGACGTCCTCGAATTCGGCACGTACGACGTCACCGAGGACGAAATTGTGGAGTTCGCCGAGCGCTACGACCCGCAGTGGTTCCACACCCAGCCCGAGCGCGCCCGCGAAGAGTCGCATTTCGACGACCTCGCGGCGTCTGGCTGGCACACGTGCGCGATAGCGATGCGACTCGTCGTCGACGGCCACTACGTCGACGCCGCCGGCCTCGGCGCGCTCGGCATCGAGCAACTCCGCTGGCCGAACCCCACGGTCCCGGGTGATTCGCTGTCAGTCACCGTCGAAATCCTGGAGATGCGGCGCTCCGAAAGCGACCCTACCCGTGGCCTCGTCACGCTCAACCACACCGTCACCAACCAGGCCAGCGAGGTCAAACTGGAGATGCGGCCGACCGTGATGTACGCGTGCCGGAACAGCGGGTGACGACCGCTACAACGAAGAATAGGCGCAATATGTAGCGTAGCTACCTACTCCATCTGGTTCTCGGCGCGCCGCAGCAGCCCGAGGACGGTGTTGATTTCCCGGCCCGTCGGGTGGGTGCGGCCGACCATGCGGCGGAGCATCCGCATCGCCTTGTCGCGTTTCTCCTCGGGGTAGTCGATTTCCGCGAGGAAGTCCTCGGCGTGGTCGTGGAAGCGCTCGATGGATTCTTCCTCGGCGCGGTGGCGCTCGACGTCCGGCAACTGGGTCTCGTTCATCGCGAGGTCCCGGAGTTCGTACAGCGCGACGGTGGCGGCCTGCCCGAGGTTCATCACCGGGTAGTCGTGGGAGGCGGGAATCGACGCCACTTCGTCGATTTGCGCGAGTTCGTCGTTCGTCAGGCCGACGCGCTCGCGGCCGAACACCAGCGCCGTGTTCGACTCGACGTCCGCGAGGCTCTCGGAGAGCTCCGCGGGCGTGCGGAACGGGAACCGCACGTGCTTGGTGGCGTCCTCGTTCGTGATGGCGGTGAAGCCGACGGTGTGGAACTCCGAGGTGAGGTCCTCGAAGGAGAGTTCGCGGGCGTTCGGGAGCACGTCCTCGCGGGCCTGTCCCGCGAAGCCGTAGGCTTCCGAGTCCCGGCCGAGGTACGGCGGGTCCACGAGCAGGAGGTCCTCGAAGCCGAAATTCTTCATCGCTCGTGCGATGGTGCCGACGTTGCCGGAGGTCTTGGCGTCCACGACGGCGACGTCTGGCTTACTCATCGCTCGTGGGGTAGTCGGCGTCCAGGTCGAGGTCGAGCTCGTCGGCGTCCTCGATTTCCGGCCGAAGGTCGATGCCGGCCTGTTCGTCCTCGGGCAACTCGACGTTGTGAATCTCGGGATCAGGGATGTCCGGATTCGGCGTCTGCTCTGGGTCGGTAGCGACGTGCTCGGGGCCGTCGTACCACTCCGGCGCGCGCTCGCCGTCCGCGAACCACTCGCGGAACGCCTCTTGGAATTCCTCGGTGCCGCGGTACTGCTCGCCGCCGGCTTCGAGGAACCAGTAGTAGAAGTCGACCTCGTGTTCGGCGCACAGCAGGACTTCCGCGCGGGGTTCGCCGTACACCGCAGCGGGCGTGTTCCGCGACGTGTCGTCGTCACCGTGGAGGAGATAGCAGGCGTCACACGGCCGGTCCATCAGCGCCGGCAGCCGCTGCAGGCGCGCGCTGGCGTCGTCGGGCATCTCGTCGAAGTCCCGGTAGTCGCCGTGCTCGTCGAAGACCTCGTCCTCGTCGAAGCGCCACCCCCGGAAGCCGATGCTCACCTTGCTCATTAGCGGCGCGTAGGCGACCGACGTACAAAAGTCGCCTGAAGGCTCCCGCCACGCGGGAGGCGGCCGCGAGCCCCGGAACCGATTCGCCTTTGGGCGAGGGGTTCCGCCTTCGAGGCATGCAGACGGTCGACGCCGCCGGGCTCCCGATTGGAGACGACCACCCGCCCCGCATTATGGGCGTGTTGAACGTCTCGAAGGAATCGCCGTACGACCCCAGCGTCTTCGACGACCCCGACGAGGCGGCCGCGTACGTCGACGAGGAGCTCGTCGGCGAGGGCGCGGACATCGTCGACGTCGGCCTCGAATCCGCGAACAAGAAGTTCGACGTGCTCTCCCCCGAGCAGGAGCTCGACCGGCTGGACACCGCCGTCGAGACCATCCAGCGCGTCGGGAGCGACGCCGTATTCTCTATCGAGACGCGGTACGCGGAGGTCGCCGACGAAGCGCTCTCGCGTGGCTTCGACATGGTCAACGACATCTGCGGGTTCGCCGACCCCGAGATGCCCGAGGTCTGTGAGGCCCACGACGCGGCCGTCGTGAAGATGGCGAGCCCGCCGGACCTCGAACGTCCCGGTGCAATCGAGGACGTGGACTGGGCGGCGCGAAGCGCCGCCAATCCAGAGCGTAGCCGCAGCTACGCGGACGACATCTACGACGCGCTCACGCTGAACGGCTTCACGGACAAGACCATCGTCGACCCGGCGTTCGGCGGGTGGAGCGAGGACAAGACGCTCGCAGACGATCGCGAGACGTTCGACCGGCTCCGAGAGTTCCGCGGGCACGGCTACCCCATCCTCGTCTCAATCAATCGGAAGAACTTCCTCCGCGAGGTTGCCGACCGCTCCACGGAGGAGGCGCTGCCCGTCTCGCTGGCGGCGACGTCGATGGCCGTCGAGCGCGGCGCACACATCGTCCGTACGCACGACGTCGCCGAAACGCGGGACGCTGCGCTCATCGGCTACGAGTTCCGCCGCGACCGTTACGAGGCTGAGCACGTCGAGGAATTGGACGTGACGACCGTTGCGGAGGCTGAGCGCCACGTGAAGCGGCTGGACGGCGACCTCGATGCTGCCGGCGACGCGGCCGCTCGCGCGTACGAGGTACACGGCCTCGACGGCGACGACCGCGCGGTGCTGGCGGCCAAAGGTGTCGCCGTCACGGGGGACGACCCGGCGTTCGTCGCAGCCCCTATCAGCGTGCTTCGGGCTGCCGCGGATGCGCTCGAATCCCCGGACGGCGTGCTGGGGGAACTCACAGCGGCGTGGTCGACTCGCACGTAACGGGAAAACTTATACCGGCGGGGCCTAAATCCGAGGTTGGAAGCCGGACCCCCGCTGGGTAGGGGTACTTCGCGGGGCGTCTCGGCTCGAACCAGGAATCCTTTCATTTATTCGACTTCGTAGCGACAGCCATGGACTTCACCGACTGGGCGCCGGTCTACGAGGAGGTACTCGCCGACTTCGGGTTCGACAGAGCCGCCGACGAGCACGCGCGAGACGTGCTCGCGGAGTACGCCGAGCCGTTCGACCTGACGCGCCTCGACTGCACGGGCCAGCGGGTCGCTATCGCCGGTGGCGCAGCGTCACTGGCCGGCGAGACCGCGGTTGCAGCCGATGCAGACGTCGTGTTCGCCGCGTCGACCGCCGTCGACGTGCTCGACGATGCGGGCGTCGACGTCGACCTGATGGTGACCGACCTCGACAAGAACCCCGACACTGCGCGCCGGCTCACCGAATCGGGGACGCCGGTCGCGGCGCACGCCCACGGCGACAACGTTCCCGCCGTCCGCGAGCACGTCCCGAAATTCGACCTCGCGCACGTCCTCGGCACGACGCAAGCCGAACCCGTGGACGCGGTCTACAACTTCGGGGGGTTCACGGACGGCGACCGCGCGGCGTTCCTCGCGGACCACTTCGGCGCCGCGGAACTGACCTTCCCCGGCTGGGACTTCGAGGACCCGTCGGTCGGCGACCAGAAAGCGCAGAAACTGGCGTGGGCCGAACGCCTCCTGTCCTGGCTCGAACGCCGGCGTGGCGACCGGTTCGGCGTGCTCGACGGACGACGCGACGGCATCGACGCGCTCCCGTAGCTACCCGCCTACGGTGACGGTCGCGTCGTTGGCGATGCCGATGGAGACAGTGTCGTCGCCGGTGAACTCGTAGGTCTGCTCGGTCGTCTCCCCGTCGACGGTGACGGCGACGACGTACTCGCCGCTCCCCTCGAACGCCGGTAGCTCCTCGTCGGTTTCGGCGTCGACAGTCACGTCCTCGCTGTACACGCTGTCGCCGTCGTTCAGCACTTCCACGGTGACGTCGTGGCTCGTCTCGTCGTTGTTGACGAGCAGGACGTTCGTCGTCGCCGAACTCCCGAATCCGAGTGCGCTACAGCCGGCGGTGGCGACGAGGACGCCGACGAGCGCGATCAGCACGACCTGCTTGCTCCGACTGTCCATACCCACCCCTGACAGAGTGAACGTAAAGAACGCCGGATAGCTCAAAGAACGGTCGAACTCTTCGACTGCGTGCGAGGCGTTATTCGGGTGCCACGGCCGCCAGCGTCTGGTCGATGACCTCGCGGTCGGCGGCGCGTGGGAACGAGACGGCGATGGCGTCGATACCGTCGACGGCCGCGAACTTGGCGACGCGCTGGCGGACCGTCTCGGGCGTGCCGGCGGCCGCCAGCGCGTCCAGCAGGTCGTCGGAGACGCTGGCGACGGCGCGCTCGCGGTCGCCGTCCTGCCACGCGCCGTGGATGGTCTCGGCGGCGTCCTCGTAGCCCTGCCGGGCGACCGCATCCCGGTAGAACGTCCCCATGCCGCCGACGTAGAACGCGAGATGCTGGCGCGCGAGGTCGCGGGCGGCGTCGCTGTCGGGCAGCGCACAGCACGGCAGCATGAACGTCGTGTGGACGTCCTCGGCGTCGCGGTTGCCGAGGCTCGCGCCGCGCCGGAGGTCCGCGTAGCGGTCCTCGAAGCCCGCCTGCGTGAACATGAGCGCGTGCCAGCCGTCGGCGAACCGGCCCGCGAGTTCGACGGCTTTCGGGCCCATGCCGGTGATGTCGATTTCGGGGACGGGCTCCGGCGGGTCCTGTCGCAGCCTGAAGCCGCGGGTCTGGACGACGTCGCCGTCGTAGTCGACTTGTTCGCCCGACAGCACTTGTCGAACGGCTTCGACGTACTCGCGCGTTCGCTTCAGGGGGTTACCGAACTCTTGGCCGTGCCAGCCCTCGACGACTGCGGGGCCGCTCGGGCCGAGGCCGAGGCGGAACCGGCCACCGGACTGCTCCTGAAGTGTGGCGGCGGTCTGCCCGAGGAGCGCGGCGCTCCGGGAGTACGTGTTCACGATGCTGGTGCCGACGCCGATGGTGTCGGTGCGGTCGGCGAGCGCGGCCAGCGTGGTGACGGCGTCCCGGCCCCACGTCTCCGGGAACCAGACGCGGTCGTAGCCGAGTTCTTCGGCACGTTCGCCGATGCCGACGACGTCGGACAGCGAATCCTGTGCGGCGACCGGCAGGTGGACGGTGCGGGCGGTCACGACTCCGGGTTTCGCACCTCGCCGCATAAATCTGTGTCAACTCGTGACAACCCGCGGTGGGTTGGCCTACTCCTCGACGAGTTCGAACTTCTGGACTTTCCCCGTGGTCGTGCGCGGGAGTTCGTCCACGAACTCGACCTCGCGGGGGTGTTTGTACTCCGCGAGGCGGTCCAGACAGAACTGCTTGAGGTCGTCGGCGCTCACGTCGGCGTCCGGGGCTTTCACGACGAACGCCTTCACCGTCTCGCCGCGGCGGTCGTCCGGAATCCCGACGATAGCTACGTCGGCGACGGCGTCGTGCTCGAAGAGCAGTTCCTCGACTTCGCGGGGGTAGACGTTGTAGCCCGCCGTGTTTATCATGTGCTTCTTCCGGTCGACGACGTAGAAGTAGCCGTCCTCGTCGTGGTAGCCGAGGTCGCCCGTGTGGAACCAGCGCTTTCCCTCTGCTTCGGTGAACGCTTCTTCGTTGGCGTCCGGAAGTCCCGAGTATTCCTTCATCACGTTCGGACCAGAGACGACGAGCTCACCCGTGATGTCGTCCATCTCGACGTCATCTTCGTCTATCGGCCCTACCTCGATTGGTGGGACGTCCTCGAAGTCGGCGGTGACGATGCGCGCGTCGATGCCCTCTAATGGTTTCCCGATGGAACCGACGCGCCGCCCCCAGTTCGGGCTGTTGAAGTGGGTGACGGGGCTGGTCTCCGTGAGCCCGTACCCCTCGTAGATTTTCACCGGGTAGAGCTCTTCGAAGCGCCGCAGCACCTCGACGGGGATGCCGGAGCCACCCACTGTACACTGGCGCAGCGAGGAGAGGTCGAACGCCTCGGCGTTGGGTTGGTTGATGACGTCGTTGTACATCGCGGGCACGCCGTCGAACAGCGTCAGGTCGGCGTCCGCGACGAGGCTCATCGCCTCCTGGGCGTCCCACGCGGGCAGCGGGTAGAACGACGCACCCGCGAACAGCGCGGCGTTCATCCCGACGGTCATCCCGTAGATGTGGAACAGCGGGAGCACGCCGAGTTTGCGGTCCGACGGCCGCACGCCATCGGGGACGATGTCGATGGACTGGTCGGCGTTCGACGCGAGGTTGTGGTGGGTGAGCTGGACCCCCTTCGGCTTCCCGGTGGTGCCGGAGGTGTACGGCTGGACGGCGACGTCGTCGTCCGCGCGCTCGGCGACGCTGTCGTCGCCGCTGGTGAGGAACTCCCGGAACGGCGTTCCCGTGTCGGCGTCGCCGCCGACGGTGACGACGCGCTCGACGCTCGTGTCGTCGCGTACCTGCTCGACGAACGGGACGACGTCGGCGAGCGCGACGACCGTTTCGGCCCCGGAGTCCGAGAGCAGGTGTCGGATTTCGCGGCTCTTGTACTGGGGGTTCATCGGCACGACCGTACACCCCGCGCGGAGCGCGCCGTGGAACGCGACGACGAATTGCGGGAGGTTCGGGAGGTAGATGCCGACCGCGTCGCCGGCTTCGACACCCGCGTCGCGGAGCGCGGCGGCGAACTGCCCGGTTTGGGCCCAGAGCTCCCCGTAGGATAGCTCGGCGTCCTCGTAGACGACGGCGGGTCGCGCTGGCTGCTCGTCGACGACGGACTCGATGTGGCGGACTAGATTCGTCACGGCTACTCCGCCCAAGGAAGTCTACCATCAATAATACTGGTGTTCGCTGGGGTCGCATCGACCCGGTGGCCTTTTGCCGGGTGACCACGCATCCGAACGCATGACAGCGTTCGACGCCGAGGACGTGCAGGCGTTCATCCAATCGTACGTCGACGACCACGGCTTCCTCTCCTTTCTGGACCTCCAGGTGGAGGCCGTCGACGACGGCGAAATGACGCTGCGCATCCCCTACGACGGGAAGCTCACCAACCACGGCGCAGGCGAAGGGAACGTCCACGGCGGCATCGCCGCGACCATCATCGACACCGCAGGCGGACTCGCCATCCGCACGACCCTCGACGAACCCGTCACCGCTGGCGTCGCCACCATCGACCTGAACGTCTCCTACCTCCGGCCTGCCCGCGGCGACCTCGTTGCCGAAGCCGAAGTCATCCGCGTCGGCTCCACGGTCGGCGTTGCTGAGGTTACAGTCACCTGCGAAGACGACGAGGGAGAACGCGTCGAAGTTGCGGTCGGCCGCGGGTCGTTCCGCGTGTTCGAGTAGCGGTACTTTTTCGCAGTCCCCGTCCCACGAGTCGGGCATGCAGCTGTTCTGGCACCGCCGCGACCTCCGCACGGCCGACAACCGCGGGCTCGCCGCGGCCACCGATTCGGGCGAGGTCGTCCCCGTGTTCTGCTTCGACGACGTCGTCCTCGACCACGCGAGCCCGCCACGAGTGGCGTTCATGCTGGACGCGCTCGCCGACCTGCGGGCGCGCTACCGCGACCTCGGCAGCGACCTCCTCGTCCGTCGCGGCGACGCGTCGGCGGCGCTGCCCGCGCTCGCCGAGGAGTACGATGTCGACCGCGTCGTCTGGAACCACGACTACTCGGGGCTCGCCCGCGAGCGCGACGAGGCCGTCCGCGCCGCGCTCGACGACGCTAGCGTCTCCCACGAGCAGGTCCACGACGCGGTCTTCCACGAGCCCGGCGCGATTCGCACGAACGCCGGCGACCCCTACTCCGTGTACACGTACTTCTGGAAGAAGTGGCAGGACCGCGAGAAACCGGAGCCAGTCCCCGAACCAGCCGAGGGAGACCTCGCGGACGTGTCGGGCGAGGAGTTGCCGACAGTGGCGGACCTCGGATTCGCGGAGCCCGACGCAAAACTGCCAGCCGCAGGGACGGACGCAGCTCGCGAGCGCCTCGCGGCCTTCTGCGAGGACGACATCTTCCGCTACGAGGAGGCCCGCGACTACCCCGCGCAAGCGGCGACGTCGCGGCTCTCCCAGGACCTCAAATTCGGGACGATTGGCGTCCGCGAACTGTACGAGCGAACGGAGGACGCGATGGCCGAGGCGGACGGCGAGGCGGAGCGTGAGGGCGTCGAGGAGTATCAGGGGCAACTCGCGTGGCGGGAGTTCTACGCACAAGTACTGTACTTCAATCCGGAAGTCGTCTCGCAGAACTACAAGGAGTACGCGAACCCAATCGAGTGGCGCGACGACGATGCCGAACTCGCGGCGTGGAAGCGTGGGGAGACGGGGTACCCAATCGTCGATGCGGGAATGCGTCAACTCCGCGAGGAGGCGTACATGCACAATCGCGTGCGGATGATTGTCGCCTCGTTCCTGACGAAGGACCTCCTGGTGGATTGGCGCGAGGGGTACGACCACTTCCGCGGGCACCTCGTCGACCACGACACCGCCAACGACAACGGCGGCTGGCAGTGGGCGGCCTCCACGGGCACCGACGCACAGCCGTACTTCCGCATCTTCAATCCGACGACGCAGGGCGAGCGCTACGACCCGGACGCCGAGTACATCACCGAGTACGTCCCGGAGCTACGGGACGTGGCTGCCGAGAAGATTCACGCGTGGCCGGAGTTGGACGCCGACGAGCGCGCGGAACTCGCGCCCGACTACCCGGATCCGATTGTGGACCACGGCGAGCGCCGCGAGGAAGCAATATCGATGTTCGAGCGGGCACGCGGCGACGGCTAACCGGAGTCGGAAATACGGTTAGTACAGACAAGGCACTTACCGGAGCCGTGCGAGTGTTCAGGTATGAATCGACGGCACGTTCTTCTGGGAGCGACAGCCGCCTTAGCGGGAATGGCGGGCTGTTCCTCGGGCGATAGTGCCTCTCCAACAGACTCCGATGGAATCTCTGGAACTACAACACCAGGCTCGGAGACAGCAACGGAGACGACATCACCGACAACAATTGAGCAAGCCACAATCGAAGACCTGAATCTTGGTGCAGCTGTCGTCACGCAACCATCGGAGGAATCACCGGCCGAGATAGCACTGACGCTTGCTCACACACACGATGAGTCGATATCGGTCTCCCCGGTGAGCTTGGGAACGTACGCCTTCGAGTTTCTGCAGCCACTGAGTGGGGAGCGCGGTGCCGTATTGTTGTACCCGGATTCGCCCCGTGTGAGTCTTGCGCAGGGTGAATTTCCGGAGGACCCCGTCAACGGCTGTTGGCGGGTGATTGATACGAGTGCGGAGGGTGAACGAGGCCCCTATCTCAAGGGACAGAATCTGGCAAAAGAGAAAGAAATTGCGCCAGATGAAACGTACAGTGTCCTCCACGAAGCCTATTATCGAGGGCCGGACTCCTACTGTTTCCCGGCCGACACCTATGAGACGATGGCCGAGATAGAGTTCGGCGATCGAGAGCAGAGCGTTGAACTCACCTACACTCTCGATGTTTCCTCTGGCGGAGAGTTCGAGATTTCTGTCGAACACGAGTTGTGGGACGAATCGAATTGAACCGAGAAACGCGTTATACTACTATGGCAACGTCTCCTAATTGCCGTAGAGACGACGGCTGAGCTTACCCGTGCGTTATATTCGCACACCTACTGAGCGGCTGTTTCACGTCAAATCAGCTGGTGAGAACCCGCCTCGATGCGGTTCGGCGTTTCGTAAGGTACAGACAAGCCGATTCACGGTTAGTACAACTGCAGGCGGTCACAAAACCTATGTTTATGTTGTTGTGAAATCCTTGTAAGGAAAATGAGTGAAGCGATAGAGCAATCCCGGGAGACGATATTCCACGGATACATCGGCTGGCACGTCAGAGCGATTATCTGGACAGTTCAGGTCATTATCATCGGGGTTATCCTCCAATTCGTATTGGGAAGAATTGGTACTCTACTCACATTCCCGGTATCTGCTCTGCTGTTGTTCCGCCAGCTCCACCACCACATCATTCACGAAACAACTGAATAAGTCGCCCCAACTTCGCGGTTTGCACCCCTACTGAGCGGCTATTTCACTCCGGGTTCGCTGGGAAGAATTTGCCTCGGTGTGATGCGTAGCTTCTCTAAGTACGCGGGATCGTGGTATCGGTCAGTCTCGAAGTGACTTGATTGTGTTTTCTGTCTACCCACAAAACACTTTATTGCTGGTTTGGGAACTGACAGTATGCGCCGTGAATTGATGGTCGTCCTCCTCGTGCTGCTCGCTGGCTGTAGCGGGCTGAACGGCGGCGCTCCCTCCACGCAACCAACAGAGACGACGTCCCCGGACCCAACAACTACGTCCAGCCCGTCGAATGCAACGCCGAGTAACACTGTCAACTACACCGAACTCTCGGACACCGAGCAACGAGCGTTCGATACCGCCCAGCAGCGACAAGTCGGGTTCGCTCCCGACGCTATCCGTGAGTCACCATACGTCAATCGAACGTACTTCCCCACTGACGCTCAGGACGTTTTCCAGAATCACGAGTACGTCCTGAAGAACGGGACGTACTATCGCCTCACGTGGCATGTCGGACCAATCGTGGCACAGCATATAATCGAGGTCTCTGAACGAGAGCAAGCACCGCCTGAGAATGCCACTGTCGTGTCTCTCGGAAATTTCACGCCGGACGTTCGAGAGGCCGTCGAAAAGGCGATTGAGAACGGACGGTACGAGACGACGTTTGGGAAATGGAATGCGTTACCTGACGAGTTAGACGGTGTCGATTATATCCGAGACGGTGAACAATATTATGAACTAAGCATCGGATACGGTGATTACTGGGGCGAGGAAGTGCGCGCGGAGCCAGTCCAGTAGCAAGTCAGTACTCAATATAGATGCATCTCTACTGAGCATTTGTTTTACACCAAATGCAGTTGGTGAGAACCTGTCTCGAAGTGGCGAGTAGCTTCGGTATGTGCAGGGTTCTCTAATTGTTATGTACTCACAGAAAACTTATTGCTACAACGGCAGTTATAATTAACGTGAATAACCGGGTTCAAGCAGGCCTCATTACTGTGCTTACACTCGGCATCCTGTACGTTCTCGCCACAATTGAGGGGCGGCCAAATGCGACCGCCCTCTCGCCCCTCGGGTCTGCCCCAGCAATCGGAGTAACAGGAATCGTTTTTGGAGTGGCTAGTTACGTTACAATCACGGAGAAATACGGCCCAGAATCAATCCTAGAGGCCGCGAGTGTCGTCACGCTCATGTATGGTGGAGCTGCGCTTGGACTCACTGAGTTCAGCCTGTGGTTGCTGGACAAGGAGATTCTCTTCTTAGTGTTCGGCTTGGGAACGATACCCGCTGCAACCGGCGGAGCGCTCGCAGTAGGGTCATATAGAGATGAACTGCTGTTTGGTAGTGTATTCGTTGTGGTATCGCTAGGTTTGGCGTTCTATCTTCGCGGCGACCTGCTGAACCGAGTCGTCCTGCACACGTGGGCGATGGTTCCCGGGCTCCTCCTTGGATTTGTGTACACGAGTGCGATGAAAGCCGGCGTATTTGAGTGATCGACCGTGCCCGACTCACCTGAGAGATTCGCCCATTTGCTTTTAATTGGTATAGACACGAGAGGTCTCGCTAAGTACAGGGCGTTTATTGAGTTTTCATCATAGTCTTCTGTAATTAGATACTTGTATGCAGATTACCATGTGTGATTTATGGCACGAAAAAGAGTGATTTTTCGACTCAACCTCATCATCTGGCTTCTATCCATCCTTATTGCGATGGAACTATGGCCAGTTCTACGCACGGGAAGGGGAATCGTAGTCATCTTAATCGTGACGCTGGCCGCCATTCTCTATTGGGGCCTTTATAAGATAGATTGACAGTCCATCTATCGACTGAGGGACTGTTCCACGCCAAATCTAGCTGGTGAGAACCCGCCTCAACGTGATGAGTAGCTCCGATACGTACAGCGCCCACCATATTGTAGGCCCATCCACAAATATAATATCCCCCAACTTTTAGTTGAAACCAAACACATGAAGTCATCCTCTTCCCGCCGAAAATTCCTCTCCACCGTTACGACACTCTCTATGTTAGGTATAGCGGGATGCTCTTCCTCTCAGCAACGCACCGACGCAACGGTATACCTCTCAAATCTGTTGGATAGTAAACAGGCAGTAGTTATTCAAATTTTCGATGCTAATGATTCCAAAGTTTGGGAGCAACAAGCAGAACTACCTGCTGCACCACCTAACGAGGCCCCATCTGTCAACACAGTAAACGCCTTACAATCCGTCGAGATAGGTTCCAAATTCCGGATTGAAGTCGATGTTGACTCAATCGAAAAAACAGCGACGAGATATATTACGATTGACTGCAAGGATAGTGAATTCGTCAGAATCCGAATTATGAAGCGATATGAAGGGGGAAAACCGGTAGTCGATTTCAGAGAGCCTTCTTGCTAGATGAAGCACGCAACAGAGCCAGAACGGAGCCACAACTTTCGAGCTTAGTTCACACCCCTACTGATCGACTGTTCGACGCCAAATCCAGTTCGGGAGAACCCATCCCGATGTGGTGCGGCATTTCGTTAAGTGCAGACAAGACATTTACACGTTCGAAGGATTCTACCCGTATGGCTACGACAGAGGCTAAATCACTCATCATTTTAGGACTCATCAGTAGTCTTCTTACCATCGTTGGTCTTTGGCCTGAATATGGGCCGTTAAATGCTGACCTTCCGGAATTGGCCACTATTCTTCTCCTTCTGATTAATCTCGGATTTGTCGTAACTGGTTGGTTCTGGTTCCGAGAGTCTGCACCCGGTCAAAGTCGGTACGAGCAGGTTCCAGCGGTCGTTATTAGTCTGGTCGGTATCACGGGTATCGTCGGGAGTCTTGTCGTGTTTCAGCCGTGGCAGTACACTGGGATGGCCGCCGGTCTATTTTTCGTTTCTACTGGTCTGTTCGTTATTCCCGGTATCGGGCTAAGTCTGAGTGGCTATTTCTGGTTTCGGCAGCGGGAGATGCGGTATCCACTTGCATTGTTGGTTGGTTTACTGGCTGTCGGTCTCTTATATATCATCCGTCAGCGATTGAGTGTTATTATTGAAATTCCGCTCTTTGCGATTGTCGTTGTGGCTGTCTTCGCTCTGCCAGTTGTCGTAGTTCTCCGGGTTACTCACCATAGTCATTAGCAAAGTAACTACCACCACTCTACTGAGCGGCTGTTTCACTCTGAATCAGCTGGTGAGAACCCGCCTCGATAGGTTGAGTACTTTCGTTACGTACGGGTGTACAACTAATTATTCTGAGTTAACCCTCGCGTCAAGGTCAAAGGGTGTAATATTGCTGTCAGAGACTGCCTGATTCCGGGGCTCAGTATTGTGGACTCGGAGATAGCCGAATCCATCATCTCCCCATGTGGTACTGACCGATGCGACACCACCGAGGGTAAGTTCGTTAAAGGCGGTTTGTGTGGCCGCTGTATTGACTGGGGTCTTATCTCCCTCAGTCGATTCTACATTAGCAAGATACCGCACGTCCTGGAACTGATTTCTTAGTGCCTCGTGGAGATCGTCGGAAACGGTAACGAACCGTTCATCGATAGCAGACGCTATGTACTCCGGATCGTAGGACCCGTGGAGGATATTTTCATCCTGCTCGAAAATCACGTTGAGCAGGTCAGTCCTGACCGGGTTCCCATCAGCACTGGTCACCTCGACGTCGATTGATTTCCTCAAAACGAGTCCTGTCGTCGTGTCGGACGTACCAAGGCAGCCAATCACCCCGACAGCACTCGCAGTACTCACTCCTGCGAGAAACTTCCGGCGGGAGGGCATACCCTAGACATGTGGCATACCGAGAAAATATCTTGTGCCTGGTTCACTTCACCAATACTCGATATACACCGCTTGGGCGGCTGTTCCACTCTGAACCAGCTGGTGAAAACCAGCTTCCTCGGTGTTCGATGAATCGCTAAGTACAGACGACCTACCCATCGTTGCGTACAGTGGCGGTACTGCTTCTCGAACTACTTGGGATAGTCGCGCCTGGACTACCTGTGGCCTCACTCTCTGACGGTCCGAAACGGCCGACGCTCAGGAGGCCAGGAAGATTGTCGCGGCGAGCAGGATGACGAAGAGCAGGAACGGAAGGAGGATCCAGACCACGCCCCACCAGCTCGACCCAGTCGAGTCGTCGTCCGAGGGTTGTAGAGACCCTGGAGGGGAATCACCCATGGCGCTACCGGGGTCATTCATGTGTGAGTCTTTGGCGTGCCTCCCATAAATACTTCCTGTGGTAACTGTTCGGAACGATGTCGGCCAGCTCCACGTCTCTCGTTTGGGAGTGTAGCAGTCGCAATCCTCTCGAGCGGCTGTTCCACGCCAAATCAAGTCCGTGAGCACATGCCTCGATGTGGTGCGTTGTTTCTGGAAGTACAGTTGCACCACCACTCAGTACAGATCTCCACAAGACACTTCGCACAGTCGTTATCTAGCTTTGCTGTGAACCGGTGAAGTATTGTATTGGCTGTTTCCGGGGTGATTCTACTATGGATCGCGGTTCGTATGGGAGGGCTCTCAACGGGCTATGGGCTCGGTCGAGCATCGGTACTTCTCCGCGTCGGAATAGCATACGCTGCACTCGGCATACTAACCGGCATCTTGCGTCCGAACACGGTACGAAAGCGGGTGTTGAACGCGATAGCGACGCTCGCCGTCGTCTTCGTCACCGGTGTCATAGTCATGTATCTCGATTTAGGAGTTTACCCGCCCGAATATGGCACGCCCCTGACTCTCCGCCGGCTGGTCGGCACACAGATGGAACTACTGCTCGTCACGCTCCCGGTTCCAGCAGGCTACCTCGCAGGAATCCTCGTGCGAGAACGAACAAATCTCGAAGCGGCAGGCCTCTTGCTCACCGCGATGGTCGTCGGATTCGCCGGTGGAACGTGGATTTCGTTAGCCCGAGGAAGTGCACCCGGCTTCACCCAATTCATATTCGCTGGGGCAATCCTCGCAACCACCGCATTCGCACTACTCCCCCTAGTTGTGATGGCATGGCTCGATCGAGACAGGCACAACATTTTGTGGCGCGATACGACGGGTGACTAGCAGTGGCAGAGAATCACGCTCAGTGCTGGCCAATTCTGCTAGTCGGTATCGGCCTCGGAATGGTGGTTTTCGGTGGGCAAGCCACGCACTTTGCGAATTTGCCCGAGTTCACGTACAGTGTGGAGGCGACAACACGGGCCGCCGCAACCGAAGCCGCCCAAGCGTCAGACCCCGGCGTCGACGTCATCTACCAGTTCACAGAGCTGCCAGCAACCGCACAGGACGCCTTCCGCCAAGCACTCGAAGCCCCGGACAACAGAACCACGATTCGAGGCCTGGAACACCAAGTCACGGAATTAACGAGCGCAAGTGATACCACCGCACAGCCCGGGTACGGGCGCTACTACGTCGAGTATCAGGAGAGCTACTACGAATTCACGATTCGACAGCCGATGAACTCTGCCGCGTCGTCGTCGTTGCTCGGGTACGCGTTCGTCGTCCTCGGAGCTATCGTCGGGGTCTGGGGCAGTTTCGAACACGGGTCGACGACCCGTGCCCTACTCGCACACCTGAGTGGGGTCGTTTCCTTCCTTGCGGTGTATGGTGTGACCGGCTGGTGGGGGCTCAATACCTTCCTGTCCCTCGTCGTCGTCGGCGCTGTTTGTACGTACCTCCCGGCAGCCAGCGTGTGGTCGGTTTATGGAACACTTCGTTCCTGAGTGTGTGTATCCGCGTCCCAGTTCGGTCGTTTGAATTCCGAGCACCAGTCTGAGCGAAGAAATTTCGCTAGCAACTACTCTGAAGCCTGCCGGGCGACCTGCGTCCAGACGACGATTGCCCCGATTGCCGTGACGGCGGCGGCGAGCGTCCACGCGACGTCGTAACTGAAGCCGTCGACGACGAACCCGAACAGCGGCGGCGCGGTGATGCCGCCGAGGTTCAGCATGGTCTGGCCGCCCGCGGTGGCGGCTCCGACTTCGTCGTCGTCGACGATGGCGGTCATCGTCGCGTAGTAGACGCCGGGGAACCCGAGAATGAACAGCCCTAGCAGCGCGAACGCGACGGCCGACGTCCATGGGGTCTCCGCGACGGTGACACCGAGGAAGCAGACGGCGGCGAGGACGCCCTGTGCGGTTAGCACGAGTGCGGGGCCGCGGGCCGGCGAGCCACCGAGCCGGTCGGAGAGTGCGCCGCCGACGAGCCGGCCGACGCTGCCCGCGACCTGCACGCTCGCGAGCACGGCACCCGCGAAGCCGGCGGCGACGGCGACGGATTCGGTCATGTGGAGGACGACGTAGCCCGTGGTCGTGAACACCGTCGCGCCGAGGAACAGGCCGGCAACGACGAGCCCTCGGTACGCGGGGTCGTCGAGGAGCCCGCGGACGTCCGGCATCGAGAGTGTTCCGGAGCCGGCCGTTCCCTCGTAGCCGGCGGCGAACGCTGCGGCGACGACGACGGCGATGCCAGCGATGACGAGGAAGCCCGCGCGCCAGCCGAAGCGGGTGGCGGCGATGCCTGTGACGAGGAGCGCACCGAGACCGGAGCCGCCGGTGACGCCGACCTGTTTGACGTTCATCGCGAGGTTGCGGCTGCCCTTCGGGGAGACGGCGACGATGGCGCGGTTGGTTGCGGGCATCGCGGTGGCGTACGCGAATCCGAGGACGACGAGCGCGGCGAGCAACAGTGGGAACGTCGGCGCGTACGCGACGCCGATGCACCCGACGGCCATGCCGAGCAGCCCGACGATCATCACGGGGCGTTCGCCGTAGCCGTCGACCGCAGCGCCCGTTCCGAAGAGGAGGACGGTGTAGCCGAGCATGATGGCGGTGACGACGGTGCCGGTGAGCGCGCGGGAGATTCCGAAGTCGCCGCGGACGAACGCTGTCGACGCGAAGATGGCGTAGAACGCGAGGCTCGCGGTGAACTGCCAGCCGGTCACGAGGCCGACGCCGCGCCACGAACGCATACGCGGTGGTCGAAGCTCCGGACGTATGTGAGTGACCATCCAAACCGCGAGCAAGCGGCGTTACTCGCCGGTTTTCGTGGTGCGTGCTAGCAAAGATGCCACAAACGTTTAACACGAACCGCTACGATGGTTCTCCCGGGTGACCGCACCATGAGTGACTACGAACTTCCACCGCTTCCGTACGACTACGACGCACTCGAACCGCACATCTCCGAGCAAGTGCTGACGTGGCACCACGACACGCACCACCAGGGCTACGTCAACGGCTGGAACAGCGCCGAGGAAACCCTCGAGGAAAACCGCGAGGAGGGTAACTTCTCGTCGTCGCCGGGCGCTATCGGGAACGTAACCCACAACGGCTCCGGGCACATCCTGCACTCCATCTTCTGGAACAACATGAGCCCGAACGGCGGCGGCGAACCCGCCGGCGCGCTCGCCGCGCAAATCGAGGAGGACTTCGGCTCCTACGAGGCCTGGAAGGGCGAATTCGAGGCCGCAGCCTCCGCGGCGGGTGGCTGGGCGCTGCTGGTCTACGACAGCCACTCCGAGCAGCTGCGCAACGTCGTCGTCGACAAGCACGACAAGGGCGCGCTCTGGGGCTCCCATCCGATTCTGGCCCTCGACGTCTGGGAGCACTCCTACTACTACGACTACGGTCCCGCCCGTGGCGACTTCGTCGACAACTTCTTCGACGTCGTCGACTGGGACGACGTCGCGGACCGCTACGAGGACGTCGCTGCGCGCTTCGAGTAGCGTTACACATCCGCCGTTTTTCTTCGCGCTACGCGTCGTCGGGAGCGACTGGTGCGAACGCGCCGGCACCGTACTCGTCGGCGAGGCCGTGGACGACGTCGGTGAGCGTGCCGAAGTCGTAGCTGGTGCCGTCCGAATCCAGGCCGACGACGACGCCGACCTGGGCGTCGTCGTCCGTGACGAACGTCCGGAACAGCTCCCACGTGTCGAACCCGCGGTGCGTGTACCGGAACTCCGAGTAGTGGAGGCGGTTGTACGTCTGGCGTGTGACGAAGCCGTAACGTTCGTTGTCGAGGTGTTTCTCGACAGCGACGTCTTCGATGCGTTCGGCGACGTCATCGCGGAGGTACAGCGGCTGTTGGGTGCGTTGGTCGAGTACCCAGACGTCTCGGAGAGGGTCGCCGAGCGCGTCGTGGAGGGCGTCGACCAGCGCGGCCTTCCCGTCGTCGAGACCCGACTGGGGCTGCGTGTCGTACGTTGTCATACGGACCGTTCGTCCGTGGTTGCGACGGACGCTCAGATAAGCGTTCCCCACGACCGGCGCGCCACCGGGGGTTTTTTCGTCGCGACGCACGCACGTCGAGTATGCCCGTTCCGAAGGACGACTTCGAGACATTCCACCCGTGTGACTTCTACACGCCGGCGGAGCTCCTCGACGAGGACGAGATGTACACCGTCTACGAGATTGCGCGCCTCCTCCAGGACTTGGCGGCCGACGCGGAACTGGACCCGAACACGGAGAACGTGCTCCTCGATTGGGCGATTCCGTGGATTATGAACCACAGCGACGACCTCGTCGTCGCCGAACCCCGCGAGGAGGAAGAGCCCGGCTACTACGGCGTTGCGGAAGACGCCTGAGGCGTCTTCCGCGGCCCGTCAAAACGCGCAGCGTTTTGCGGACCATCGATACCGAATAGTTACCGCTGTCGGGCGGCCCGCGCCGCCAACTCGATGTTCTCGATTGCGCCAGTCGTGACGCTCGGGCCGTGGCCTGCGTGCATCACGTCGAGGTCGTCGACGACGTCGAGCACGCGGTCGATGCTTCTCAGGAGTGTGTCACGGTCGCCACCCTCCAGGTCGGTGCGGCCGAACGCGCCGTTGGCGAACACGAGGTCCGCGGCGAACAACACGCTCGCGTCCTGCGAGTAGAAGGCCAAGTGGTGTGGCTCGTGGCCGGGTGTGTGCAGGGCCTCGTAGTCGTGGTCGCCGATAGCGACGGTGTCGCCGTCCGCGAGTTCGTGGTCGATGCCATCGTCGCTGGCGTCGAAGCCCCAGGCATCGACGTCGAAGGCGGCTTTCACGTCGTCGAGGTTGCCGACGTGGTCGGGGTGGGGGTGTGTGACAAGTACTGCGTCGAGATCGTCGACGTGCTCGCGGACGGGACTGCCGACATCGAAGTTCGCACCTGGGTCCACGAGCGCCGTGCGGTCGCCCTCCACGAGGAAGGCGTTGCTCGTGAACGCGTCGACGCCGGCAGCGAGATTGGTGGCCATACGCTGGCTACGCTGTCCGACACTTAGGCGTTGGCGGGACGCGAATGCGAGGAGAAGCGTGTGCGGCGGCTGTCGGTCGCTAGCGCGGTGCGCCGACGAGGACGAGTTCGGAGTAGTGGTCGCGGTTGCGAATCTGGCGGGACTCCTCGGCGTCGATGCGGATGGCTTCGCGTTCGTCTAGGGAAACAGTCGCGTCCCCGAACTCCACGTCGACACCACCCTCGACAACGTAGTAGACCTCTTCCTGGCCGGAGTCGCGGTGGTCGTGTTCCATGCCCTCGGCGTTGGGTTCCATCGTGAACAGCGTGAACGCCACCTCCTCGGTGTCGAGGGCGTCTTTCATTCGGAACATCTTCGCGCGGGCGTCGTCCGGCAGCGCCGATTCGGCGTCAGCTATCGTCGCCTTCTGGTACGGCATACCGGGAACTGGGGCAGGCCGGTACTTCTGGTTAGTGGCCGTTGCCTTCGGAGCGCTTTTGTCCACGGCGCGAGCATCCACGTCCAACATGCGAGTCCGTCTTCTCGACACGACCGACGACCCGGAAGAACTCATCTGCCGGGGCGCGCGCAACGACTACATGAGCGGCTGGGTCGCCGAACAGGACTTCGAGGAAGCGATGGACGGCGTCGAGGGCGATAATATTGAGGACCAGAAAGCGAACTTCCTCGCGAAGCTCCTCAAGCGCGGGCACTACGGGCCTTTCGAGCACCCGAGCGCGACGTTCGCCATCGAGGGGATGAGTCGGTCGTGTATGGCCCAGCTCACTCGGCATCGGCACGCGAGCTTCGACGTGCAGTCGATGCGGTACGTCGCCTTCGACGAGGTCGACCCCGCGGACGTCGAGGAGGGTGAGATGGTGGTGACGCCGCCGTCGGCGACCGACCCGGATTGGATCGGCCGCAATCAGAAGAACGCGGACGTCGACGAAGAGACTATCGAGCAGCGCGAGGAAATCTTCCAGCAGTCCGTCCGGCAGTCCGTCGAGGACTACCAGGAGTTGCTGGAACTCGGGATGCCGCCAGAGGACGCGCGATTCGTCCTGCCGATTGGGACCGAAGTGAACGTCGTCGTCACGCTGAATCCGCGGTCGCTGATGCACATCGCGGACATGCGGGCGGCCGCGGACGCCCAGTGGGAGATCCGGGACCTCACCGAGCAGCTGCTGGACCTCGCTGCGGAGTGGTGTCCGCACACGTTCGACTACTACGAAGCGGAGATGAAACACCGGAAGAACCGCCTCGCACCCTGAGACTGGGTGTGGCCGTTAGTCGTCGTCCCGGAACCGCTGGACGACGCCCGCGGTGAACGCGACGGCTGCCGCGGCCGCGCCGAACCCAGGCGCATTACCGCCCGTCGACCCCGATGCTGTCGCTGTTTCCGACTGCGTTCCCGTCCCGCTGGTAGTGGATTCGGACTGCTGGACTGATTCTCGGAGTTCGATGCGCTCGGTCGCGCGGACGTCCCGGGAGGACGCCGCGACGGAGACGTCGTACTCGCCGTAGTCGACGGCCCACTCGTCGGCCTCGTCGTCCCAGTACCGGAACGCCTCGCGGTCGAGTTTCACGGAAACCGTCTCGGTCTCGCCGGCGGCGACGTCGGTCTTTGCGATGCCTGCGAGTTCCTTCGGCGGTCGCTCGACGCTTGGGTCGACCGCGCCGACGTACACTTGGACGGCTTCCGCGCCGTCCCGGTCGCCGGTGTTCGTCACGTCGACGCTCACGGTCAGGCCATCCACGGGCGTCGTCGCGGCCCGCGAGACGGACGCGTTCTCGTACTCGAAGGCCGTGTAGGACTCGCCGTGCCCGAACGGGAACAGCGGCTCGATGTCGTGCTCGTCGAAGTGACGGTAGCCGACGAACACGCCCTCGTCGTAGTACGCGGTTCCGTCGATGCCCGGGTAGCCGCGCGCGCCGTTCGGTAGCGAATCAACTGCCTGCGGGAGGTAGTCGCCGAGGGACTCGGCGAACGTGACCGGCGTCTTCCCGGAGGGGTTCGTCTCCCCGAACAGGACGTTTGCGAGTGCGCGACCGCCTTCCTGGCCTGGGAACCAGAGCTGGAGGACGGCCGTCACGGCAGCCAGCCACGGCATCGCGACCGGCGACTCCGCGTTCGAGACGACGGCGGTGTCGGCGTTGGCGTCCGCAACCGCGGAGATGACTGCGTTCTGGTTGCCGGGGAGCGCGAACTCGTGGCGGTCGTCGCCGTAGAACGTGTCCGTCTTCGCGAGCACGATGGCTGTGTCCGCGCTCGCGGCGGCATCCGCAGCCTCCTGGACGGCCGCTGGTGGCGTCCATTCGAGGTTGACGGGCGGCGTGCCGACGGCGTCCACGCGAATTTCGTGAGACTGCCCGGCCTCCAGTTCGAGCGTGTACTCCTCGGTCTTCGGCCCCATGAAGCCGCCACCTTCGTTCGTGACGACTTCCTCACCGTCGACGTAGAGGCGACTGGGCGCTTGGCTCGTCAACGCGAGCGCGTACGTCCCCGACTCCGACGGCGTGACGGTCCCGGTCCAGCGAACGGAGACGTTCTCGGCGTCGATGCCCGAGAGGTCGTCTTCGGTCAACGCCACGTTGTCCTCGACGCGAGTGCGCGTGGGCGACCCCGACCAATCGGCGTTCGGGTAGTACTTTGCAGTGAGGCCAGCGCCGTTCCCCGACGCCGGCGTGAACGCGTCCGGGCCGACGAGTTCGCGCGGGTCGGTCGCGACGGTGGTCACGGTGACGTCGCCGGCGACCTCTCGAATGCCGTCGGCAGGACTGATGCGTCGAATCGCGTCGATGTGGTCGCTCCCGCCGACGCTGGGCTTGAACGACTCGACGTTCGGGCCGACGAGCGCGAGTTCGTCCAGCGAGTCCGCGTCCAGCGGGAGCAGGTCGTCGTTTTTCAACAGGACGGTGCCCTCCTCGGCGACGTGTTGGGCGGTCTGGTAGTGCTCGTCGGTGCCGCGAGCGGGGTCGCTGCCGGCCTGTTCGCCGGCGAGCGCGCCGGTCTGCTGTTGGGAGTGCAGTCCTCGCTGGACCATGTCGTCGACGACCGTCGTCTCGTTGACGCGGTCGGCTTCGACGGCGTCCGCGAGCGCGTCCCCGAAGTACGTCCCGCTGGGCATCTCGACGTCGAGGCCGTTGACGGCCGCGTGGACGGTACTGTGGGTGCCGCCCCAGTCGGAGACGACGAGCCCGTCGAACTCCCTCTTTGAGGATGTCGTCGAGCAGGTCGTCGTGCTCGCTGGAGAAGATGCCGTTGATGCGGTTGTACGCGGTCATGATTGCGCCCGCGTCGCCGTCGGCGACGGCGGCCTCGAACGGTCGGAGGTAGAGTTCGCGGAGTGCGCGTTCTCCGACGACGACGTTGTGCTCGGAGTACGAGAAGTAGTCCAGGACGTCGCCCGTCGAACTCGCCTGGTTGTAGCACGCGAAGTGCTTGGGTGTCGCGATGACGCCCTCTGATTGGACCGCGCCCGTGTAGGCGGCGGCGATGGTGGACGCGAGGAACGGGTCTTCGCCGAGCGTCTCGGCGTTGCGTGCGTGGAGGGGCACGCGGAACAGGTCCATCGAGGGGCCGAGCAGCATCTGTACGCCGCCGGATTTCGCTTCGCGGGCGATGGCGCGGGCTTGCTCGTCCACGAGGTCCGGGTCGAAGGTGGCTGTGGCCGCAATCGGGTGCGGGAACGCGGTTGTCGGGTCGCCGAGTGAGGCTCCCGTCGGCCCGTCGGCCATCACGATGCTGGGGACGTCGAGGCGTTCGACTCCGGGGAGTGTGCCGGCGACGCCGTCCGGGCCGCCGCTGCCGCCACGGGTGCGTCGGACTTTCTCGTCGAGGGTCATCTCGGCGACGATGTCCGCGACGTCTCTGGTGTCGGTTGCTTGGGCGGCGGCGAGGTCGGTTGCTGTGAGCAGCGGGACGGCGGCGGTTCCGCCCGCGGCCTTGAGGAACATTCGTCGTGTCGCGCCAGTCGTGTGCTCACCGTTACCGTGTGTGTCGTCTGGCATCCAATCGAGAACATACACGGAATTAAATAAATGTTTGTACAGCTATTGAGTGTATTTTTGGAAATAATTTTCCACTCGTTGTGAAACATTTTCTCCCAATACAGCTACCGAGGAATACGTGGCCGCTGTGCGAGCGCCGCGAACCACACGCTGTCCCACTCCGTGCCTTCTTGAGTGGCGACATCATCGGATGGCCTAATGACCGACGACGCGCGCCTCGTCTCCCGGCTCCAACAGTTCGGGTTCTCCGAGAAGGAAGCCAGCGTCTACCTCGAAGCCGTCGAACGCGGCCGCGGCACGCCGAGCGACCTCGCCACGGACGCCGGCGTCTCCACCAGCTACGTCTACGACGTCTGTGACGACCTCGAACGAGAAGGACTGGTCACTGTCGACGACCACCAGACACCCACGCAAATCCGTGCGACACCGCCCTCGGAGGCACTCGAAGAGCGCGTCCACACCATGACCGAGACGATGCGCGAACTCGACGAACAGTACGAGCGCCCCGACGACGACTTCGACACGCTCGAACTAATCCGGTCGCGCCAGACGCTACTGCGGCGCGTCCGGTCGTTCGTCGAGGCCGCCGACGACGAAGTATTCGTGACGCTCCCGGCAGACGCCTTCGACGAACTCGCGACCGTAATCCGGGGTGCCGTCGAACGGGGCTGTCTCGTCCTCGTCGCTGTCAGTGGGCTCGACGAGGCCACCTTGGACGCTCGATACGGCGACGTGGCCACTGTCGTCAAGTCGTGGTCGAAAGACGAGTCCATGTACCTCTGTATCGACCAGCAGCGTGGCGTCATCGCGCCAGCCACCCTCCTCGGCTGGGACCACGGCGACGCCAGCGCCGTCACGTTCCAGAACTACTCCACCGCGGTCGCCATCGAGAGCGCGTTCCTCGGCACCGTCTGGGCAGCCTCCGAACCGCTGTCCGTTCGCCGTCCCGCTGCGCTCCCCCACGATTACGGCGACAACTTTCGGCGCGCACTCTACGACGCCACCCTCCTCCGCCGTGCCGGCCGTAGCGTCGATGCGATGCTGTCAGTCCGGCCGACCGAGACCAGCGAGGACCCACAGACGATTACGGGGACGATTACCGGGACGAAACAGGGGCTCGTCGCTCCCAGGACTAGCGATTTCGGGATGGAGAACATGCTCTCCGTCGACACTGGCGACCGGTCGGTGACTGTTGGTGCGGTCGGTGCGTTCCTCGAGGACTACGAGGCGACGAACGTGGTGTTGCGGGACGGCGAGTGAGCGTGCACGCTCGGTTGCGAGTCGATTTATTGCTGTTTTGGCCTGCTCGTCGTTCAAGGGCCTTCCGGAAATATCGATTGTCACAGTTAAGTCCAGCGCAAACTTTAAGTATCACTGGCCCTTACCTATAGTTATAGACGGGTCCCCGGGAGCCCACTGTGGCCGGCATCCCGGACCGGAATTCAACATGAGTACGAAGACAATCCAACAGTACAGCGGAACGGCACAGCACGAGACGGACACGACCGAAACCGAACACGCGCAGACCCACACCTGCCCCGAATGTGGCGGATCCCTCGAACAGGACGAAACTCACGGCGAGACCATCTGTGTCGACTGTGGCCTCGTCGTCGAAGAGGACGACATCGACCGCGGCCCCGAGTGGCGCGCGTTCGACTCCAGCGAGCAGGACGAGAAATCCCGCGTCGGTGCCCCCACGACGAAGCTGATGCACGACAAGGGGCTGTCGACGAACATCGGCTGGCAGGACAAAGACGCCTACGGCAACAGCCTCTCGTCCAGCCAGCGCCAGAAGATGCAGCGCCTCCGCAAGTGGAACGAGCGCTTCCGCACCCGCGACAGCAAGGAGCGCAACCTCAAGCAGGCGCTCGCAGAAATCGAACGCATGGGGAGCGCGCTCGGCCTCCCGGAGGACGTCCGTGAGACCGCCTCGGTCATCTACCGCCGCGCCCTCAGCGACGACCTCCTCCCCGGCCGCAGCATCGAAGGCGTCGCATCCGCGGCCATCTACGCTGCCGGCCGGCAGGCCAACCACCCGCGCAGCATCAAGGAAGTCGCGAACGTCAGCCGCGTCGACGACATGGAGTTCAAGCGGACGTACCGCTACATCGTCCGCGAACTCGGCCTCGCCGTCAAGCCTGCCGACCCCACCAGCTACGTCGGCCGCATCGCCTCTGAGCTCGACGTCGAAGACCACGTCGAACGCCGCGCCCGCCAGCTGCTCGACACCGCCGACGGCACGGGCGTGTTTAACGGTAAATCCCCAGTCGGCCTCGCCGCCGCAGCCATCTACGCTGCCGGCCGCCTGACCGCCACCCGCTCCACGCAGGACGACGTCGCCGCAGCCGCCGACATCAGCACGGTCACTATCCGCAACCGCTACCAGGAACTGCTCGAAGTCGCCGACACCACGTCGGCCTAACGCTCTCCGAGTAGTTCGGTAGCGTCGCCGTCCCTCGATGGATTCCCGAGACTACGTGTGTGTCACTCTCGCAGCGTGCAGCCGAGACGAAACCGTTATTTGTACACCTCGGCTACGAAAGAGTGGACGCGCTCCGTTGGTGTAGTCCGGCCAATCATCTTGCCCTCTCACGGCAAGGACCAGGGTTCGAATCCCTGACGGAGCACTCTTCTGAGGAACGAAGTGACGAAGAAGGAAGCGCACGGAAGGGATTCGAATCCTACCAGTCGCGCGCAGCGAACGGCGTGAGCGAGCACGTCTGGGTCCGGTTCGAATCCCTGACGGAGCACTTCTCTACAACCCACATCGGCCAGCAACAGCCAACCGAGTGCCTCAACGCTCGACTCTGGGTGTTTTATTACAGATCGTACAACTCACGTTTGGTTCGATCAGCTTCAGGTGGTGCTGTGTGTTCGGGTTTTGTGGAGACGGCGCCCAGCCTAACTGTATAGGCATACCCTGGAAGAGGGTGGCTGGGTATTGTAGAGAATGGTGAATCCGATGGCCAGTAAAAACGTCCAATCCGATGGAATCACGGAAGAGTGCACAGCCTGTGGCCGCGAGCAGCCACACAGCGTTACAATCGATATTCTCACCGAAAGCGACAAAGACGAGAACGCGTCGTTCTCTCGGGAACCCTACCGAGTTGCTGAATGCCAGGCCTGCGGCACCACTACCAAAACCCGCATGAACAACGTCTAGCGTGGCCGTTTCCCACCCTCTGGAATACCCTTACTGACCGAACGCAGTCTATTACTAGGTGATCTGATGCGTTCGTTCCGACACAGTCACGCCACCTTCGTTAGTCGAAGCGGAGCATTTCAACGAGACCGGCCTCGCTCGATTCGTGGTGTTCGACCTCCAGTCTCTGCTGATTCGCCAGTGCTACTACCTCTACTCCGAGGCCGTAGCGGATGTCTCGACGGCTGACCTCTGTCGTCACACGCTACTGATTGATGACGACAACCCGCCACCGCTCGTACTGTCTCCTACTGCTCAGCCACGTCGACATCGACGAGAGAGCCTCAAGACCGAGCGACGAAGTACGGCCTCGAAGACGAAATCGACGCCTTGCCCCGGTATCTCGAAACGCACGGTGGAATTGACGACGAACACCTCCCGAGTGGGACGAGTTCCAGGAGTCGGCAGCTGACTACGAGGTGAGTCTACCATAAGACCAACATTCGGCTGTGAGCACATCGAGAACGAGTTCCAGCGAATTGCAGATGGGCTGTCTGATCCACTTACGGTTTGCCTGATCGGTGGTGGCGCGATGGCGGTGTGTGACCTTGTTTGCAGCCACCTTCGAGAGTTCGCTGCTGCCAGTTGGGACAAGTAGAGGGCTCAAAGCTATCCAGCGCGAAAACCCACGGCTTTCGTCGTTGGCTGAGGTTGGGGGTGCTCTTTACGGTTTCTGATCAATTCTCTTCGACACCCGTATTCGAACAAGGTATTCTTAATTCAGCAAAAGTCGAATATTGTCTGGGAAAAGGTTAAGTTATAGGATTTAATCCACCTACATAGAGGAGACTATGACCCAAGAACAATCCATGCCCGCGGGAAACGCGGCAATTGAGGAGCGATACGAGCAGTACCTCATGCCAATCTGGAAAAGCCTCAACGTCCCAATTAAACGCGCTGAAGGCTGTACCGTCGAGGACTTCGATGGCAACGAATACCTCGACGTCTTCTCCGGCATTTCCGTTACAAACGCCGGACATCGAAACGAAGCTGTCGTTGAGGCCGCCAAAGACCAGCTCGATGAATTCATCCACGGCTGTACGTACCTGCACCCACATCAACCAGCCGCGGACCTCGCCGAGAAATTAGCCGAAGTAACACCGGGGGACCTGCAGAAAACCTTCTTCGCGAATTCGGGGACAGAAGCCGTGGAAGGTGCTGTGAAACTCGCCCGGAAGTACACTGGCTCGAAGGAAGTGGTCGCCCTGGAGATGTCCTTCCACGGGCGTACGCTTGGCTCTCTATCTCTTACTGGGAACAAGGCCTACAAGGACGAGATGGCGCCGACGCTGAATGACGTCGCACACGTAGCTCCGCCGTACAGCTACCGATGTCCACGCTGTGATGGCGACTCCTGTACGGCGGATTGCGCAAACCAGCTCGAGCGCATTATTGAAACGCATACGTCCGGTGATCTCGCTGCCGTTATTGTCGAGCCAATCATGGGTGAGGGCGGGATTATCGTTCCGCCGGAGGGGTGGCTTGAACGAATTCAGGAAATCACACACGAGCACGGTGGCTTGCTGATCGTTGACGAGGTACAGACGGGCTACGGACGGACAGGGGAAATGTGGGCTAGCGACCATTTCGATGTTGTCCCAGACATCATGCCGCAAGCAAAAGGGATTGCAAACGGCCTGCCACTCGGCGCATTTACTGCCCGCGAGGAAATCGCCAACGCCTTCGAATCCGGCGATCACCTCTCAACATTCGGCGGGAACCCAGTTGCCTGTGCAGCAGCCCAAGCAACCATCAAGGAGTTACAGGATGGCTTAGTTGCGAATGCACGCGAACAGGGTGCCTGGCTCGGTGATCGGTTAGCTGACCTCGAAGCAGCCTACGAGGTCGTCGGGGATACCCGAGGCCTCGGGCTGATGCAAGGCGTCGAATTAGTCGACCCATCGGAGACGGGGCCGATGGACGTTGCACCAGCACCAGACGCCAAACTCGCAAAACGCGTCGGCAACCAACTCCGTGAAGACGGGATTGTGATGGGCGTTGGTGGGTTCTACTCGAACGTCCTCCGCTTCCAGCCCCCACTCCCGATTTCCCGAGAGCAACTCGAACGCACCGTCACCACCATCGAAGACGCGCTCGACAGAGAAACTCGCTAACTGTCCGTTCTTTCTCCTTCCGACCGTAGAGGGTGGCGTCCACAACAGACAGTGAACTTCATCCATCCAACGAACGCGCTCCCGCTGACCACCACGAAAACGTCGCAATAGATGGGGGTGTCGTCTCTCAATTAATTCCGAAAACTAGGCGTTGAGGGATCCCTTCATAGAGAGCGCACTGTCCGGGACTGTACCGTCGTGATGCCAGCCTCTGGCGTCGTAGTAGGCGTCGAGGGCGTCCTCGAAGCCGGGGAGTTGGTCTTCGTAGGGGAGGCGGTCGTCGTCGCGGTCGAGGCCGCGCTGATTGTTGAAGTGACGCTCCAGTGTCACGATTCGACTGCCGACGTCCAGCAGTTCCTCGAAATCCGCGCCGAACAGCATCTCGTAGCGTTCGGGAGTCATGTAGTCCCTAGAGAATTTGCAGACGACGCCGCTGTCGGTGAGCGCCATCAGGTTCTCGCGTTCGACCAGCCGCTGAGCCTTCCCGTCGAACCCACGGGGAGCCATCGCCTCGTCGTCGGGGACGAGCGGATACTCCACGGAGTAGAAGGTGGCGTACATGTGGTCCGCACCGCGATTCGAAACAGCGTAGGAGAGGCCTTGGCCGTGGAGGATGCGACCCTCGTGGGCAGCGAAATCCATATTCTTGACCGACCAATTCTCGACGCCCAACTCGTCGTGGACGCGCCCAATTCCCTCCGCGAGTTCGTCGCCGACACCCTCGCGGTGGGCGATCTGTTCGACGAGTTCCCAGACGAGGTCCTCGTTGCCGAACTCGTCGTTGGCCGCCAGGTAGGCCGCGACCGTGTTCCCCGCCGAAATCGCGTCAAGGCCGTATTCATCGCAGAGCTGGTTGGACTTCATCACGTCCACGATGTCGTCGACCCCGGAGTTGGAGCCAAAGGCCATCGCCACCTCGAACTCCGGCCCCTCGGTTTCGACGCCGCGGGCCTCGTCGCGGGTTGGGAGTTTGCAGGCGAACGCGCACGCCGAGCACGTTCCTTTCTCGTATTTTTTCTCGGCGATGGCGTCGCCGTTGATGCCTTCGACGCCCTCGAAGGACTGCTCGGAGAAATAATAGGAAGGGAGGCCGTCCATTTCGTTGGCGAGATCCATCACGGACACCGTCCCCTGTTCTTTCATGATGTGGTCGTCGGTGGCCGCCTCGCGGTGTATTTCCATCTGGCCCGTTGGCACGTCGATGTCGGGACGGGAATCACCGTCGAAGGTGAGGGCTTTCACATTCTTCGAGCCGAGGACGGCACCGAGCCCACCACGACCGAACGCGCGTTCCTCGGTCGTCATGACCGAGGCAAAACGGACGAGATTCTCGCCGGCCGGGCCGATACAGGCGACGTGTTCGGATTCGAGGCCGTGTTCGGCCTCGATGTGCGCGCACGTCTCCGGGACCGTCGCACCAACTAGGTCCGGCACTTCCTCGAAGGTGACGCCGTCGTCGCGGACGTGCACGATGACGAGGTTGTCGCTGGCTCCGGTGAGTTCGATAGCGCCGTAGCCCGTCTCCGCAAGGTGTCGGGACATGAATCCGCCTGCGTTCGAGGAGAGCAAGCCGTCAGTCAGCGGGGAGACGGCCGTTGCGTTCATCCGGCCGGTAAAGCTCATGTTCGAGACCTGCATCGGCCCCGTGGTGAACACGAGGCGGTTCTGCGGCCCGAGCGGGTCCGCGTCGAAGGGTGTCCGGTCGTAGACCAGTTTCGTCCCCACCCCACGCCCGCCGATGTATTGCTGGAGGGTTGCGTTGATGTCCGTTTCTGTGGTAGTCTGTTCGGTCAGGTTAGTGGTGAGGAGCGGCCCTCGGCTATGGAGCATAACTGGATACTGTTTCTCTAATACAATAAATCTTAATCAGAATTCATAACCTTGGCGTATAGTGGTATTATGTTCAACTAATTTGGGTTGCTAGCCGGTACGCGTGTTGTTGGCGAGAGAGTGGCTGCCGCTGTTGGTACAGAAGCGCCTGTGTTGACTCCGGTTCTATATATAGGTTATTTCCTGAACACCGTTCAAGAGTTGCTAAAGATATAACAGTGAGTAGGTAGTAGTTTTCTACACCGAGCGCAGTTCGAAACACGAGGAAACCCATGGACGAGAAAGACATCCAGATCCTGACGACAATCGCAGAAGAGGGCATCAACAGTCCGGAGAAGATCGAGAAGCACACCGATATCCCGAAGTCGACGGTCCACTATCGGTTGAATAAACTCCGAGAGGACGGACCCCTGGAGAATGACCTGTCGGATATGAACCTTGAGGAGTTGGGCTTGTCGATCACGCTCATCAGTGAGGTGTACGCGGAATTTGGAGAAGGCTACCACGAGACGGTCGGCGAGAAACTGGCCGATATCGAGGGCGTCAATCAAGTGTATTTCACGATTGGAGACACTGATTTCATCGTGATTTCCCACGTTGTGGATCGAAAGATGGCCGAGTCGCTAATCGGAGATTACGAGGCGATCGACGAGATCACGCGGACTAGTTCTCGATTCGCCATTACCAGAGTCAAAGACGAGTCGCATCCGATCAACGATTTCGAGTACGACACGCTTATTGACGCTCTTATCGACGAGTAGGTTCTGACTCAGGGCGTTTCGGATTCGTGTTCTCGTGCGCATCCTTGTCTTGAGGGGTGAGCTTCGGCCGTGCACCTTCTCGAATTTCGCCTGGGACACGTTGTTCAATAATATATTAATGCCTTGTACAGAGTCTGGGAAAACCGGATTTTCATAGATGTAATCCAACTCCTGTGCAAGGTTTTATTAACCATTAGTAAGAACGGGCATCCAGACCATGAGTGATAATATCAGTCGGTCGTTCAGCCGCCGGGAGTGGCTGAAAATGACCGGCACGGCAAGCGCCCTCGGAATGGCCGGCCTCGCAGGCTGTACAGGTGACCCGGACGGAAGCTCACGCGACACGTTCAAATTTGGTGTCGTCACTTCCCTCTCCGGAAGCCTTCGCTTCGGTGGCCAAGTCACCCAACGCGGGTACGACCTCTGGAAGAACCGCATCAACGAGCAAGGCGGTATCGAAGTTGACGGCGAGCGCTACGAAGTCGAACTCGTCTACAACGACGCCCAATCCGACCCAAGCACCGGCGCCGACGCCGCCTCACGGATGATCTCCGATGAGAACGTCGACGCACTCCTTGGGCCGTACTCCAGCAACGTCTCGCTGGCAGTTGCCCCGATTACCGAGCAAAACGAGATCCCCCACATTACTGGCAGTGCGGAGACGCCTCGGCTGTGGGAAAACCAAGAATTTTCGTACACCTTCGGCACAGTTCCAACTGTCAGCATCATCGCCGAAGAAGCGGGTAGCCAAATTCTTTCCCTCGAGCCGGAAGCCGAATCGGTGTACATCACTGGTGTCAGCGAGCCGTTCTCGGAATCGACGGCCGAAGCGATGCGAACGGCTGCCGAAGCCGCTGGGGTCGAAGTGGCAGGCTTCGAGCTCAACCCCTCCGACGCGGACTACACGAATATCGTCAGTAGCGCACAGTCCGCTGATCCTGACCTCCACTTCCACGGGGGGCACGTCGGCAGCCACATCAGTCTCCTCAACGCTGCGGAGCAACTCAACTACAGCCCGAACGGGTTCTACTGCCATTACGGTGTCAATACCAGCGACTTCAAGGACGGCGCCGGCGGCAACGCACAGAACACGTTCGGAGCAACCGTCTGGCTCCCCTCGATCGAACGGGAAGGTGGCACGCTCTTCGATTCATCGGCGGACTACGTCGAGGCATCACAGAGCACGTTCGACACGATGCCGGACTACACGCAAGCGGCGTCGACGGCGGCTGGAATCGTCTACCAGGAAGCACTCGGGGAACTTGGCTCCGCGCCGCCGCTCTCCGACGAGGACAAGCGTGAGATGGTATCCATTCTCGAAAGTGTCAACATCGATACGTTCTACGGGCCAGTGGCCTTCGAGACGGATGGTGAGTACTACCACAACAACGCCAAAACCACGCCGCGCGCGATTCAACTGCAGGAGAATCTCGACCCCGTAATCGTGGGTGGTGAATCCGCTGGAGAAGCGAACTATCCCGTCGAATAACACGACGACCCTCGAGAGAAACGCTGCCCATCCGCTCCCATACCCAAGTGAGATATGAACGTCCGAACTGTCCAAGCCGACCCAGAACACGGCGCTCCGCGGGAGAACGTGCGCCAACTCGAAGCGGCCGCAGAGCGCGCTCGTGCTGCAGACGTCGATCTGCTCGTTTTCCCCGAGCTGTTCCTGACTGGGTATTATCTCGATACCGATGACGCAGCTTCGACCGTCGCCGCAGCGGAGAACGTACTTCCGCGAGTCGCCGACGCGAGCATCGGCCTCGTTCTCGTCGTCGGAACCGCCTTCGAGGGCGACGACGGCTTCGAGAACACCGCCATCCTCTACGACGATGGCGAGCGGGTGGGGACCTACCAGAAAACCCATCTCTACGACGAAGAGGCAGCCATCTTCGAGACGGGTGATACGTATCCAACATTCGATACGTCCGTCGGGACGCTCGGTGTCGAGATCTGTTACGATCTCGAATTTCCGGAGGTTGCGCGCCAACTAACCCTTAATTCTGCTGACGTGATAGTCACAATCTCGGCCAACATGCAACCGTTCGAGACGTACCACCGGACGTATCACCGCAGCCGGGCGATGGAAAACGGCCGACCCCACGTGCTCTGCAATCGCGTCGGGAGCGAACGCGATCTCGACTTCCTGGGCAATAGCCGGATTAGTGATGCTCGCGGTAACCTGCTGGCCAGCACTGAGACTGACGCCGAGGTGGAACTCACCGCGGACATTCCGCTCGACCAATCGACGCACAAAACACTCACATATCTCGACGATCGCCGCCTCCCACTCGCAACGGAGGACTAACATCATGGCGAACGATAACACGAAATCCACGACTGACGACGCACAGAGCAGCCAATCGACTAGCCGGATTACACTCGGCCGGCGGAACCTACTGAAAACAGGAAGCGCCCTAGGGATGGCAAGCCTCACAGGCTGTACCGGTGGAAGTGGGTCCAACAGCGACCGGGAAACGTTCCGATTCGGTATCGTCACGTCGCTCTCGGGCCCGCTCCGCTACGGAGGGCAAGTCACGAAGCGTGGCTACGACCTCTGGAAGAACCGCATCAACGAGGACGGCGGTATCGAAGTCAACGGCAACCGCTACGAGGTCGAGTTCACCTACGCTGACGCCCAGTCAGATCCCAGTACTGGTGCCGACGCTACCCAGAAAATGATCGACAACGAGGATGTTGACGCGATGCTGGGCCCATACTCCAGCCAGGTCCCGTTGTCCATGGGGCCGATTCTCGACCAGAACCAGATGCCCTGTATCACGGGCAGCTCCGAGTCACCGGAGCTATGGCGCAACCAGCACGAATACTTGTTTGGCACCATCCCGTCGGTGAACGTGTTCGTCGGCGACGTCGTCGAGATGCTCCTCTCGTTCGACCCGTCCGCTGAAACGGCGTACATCACGGGCGTGAACGGGCCGTTCTCGAAGAGCGCAGCGCAAGGGATGCGGGCTGGCGCCGAAGCCGCTGGCGTCGAAGTGCTGGGCTACGAACTGTACCCGGCTGATGCTGACCGGTCGAGCATTATCAGTGAGGCGCAGTCGGCTGAACCGGATGTGCATCTGAACTCCGGGAACATCGACAGTAATGCGACGTTCATGGCCTCCGCCCAAGAGCTATCATACGAGCCGAACGGGGTCTTCCAGCACTACGGTATCAACACACCCGGATACAAGAATGCCGGCGACGCTGCCGCGTACACCTTCGGGGCAACCCTCTGGCTGCCGCAGGCCGGTCGGTCCGGTGGTCAGCTCTGGGGGGATTCCCAGACATACGCCGACCAGTTCCAAGCAGAATACGACAAACTCCCCGAATACACCGAGGCAGCGTCCAGCGCAACCGGCGTTGTCTACCAGGAAGCACTCGCAGAACTCGGCGCCGAGCCACCACTCACCGGCGACGAACAAACGCAACTCATCAGCATCCTGGAGGAAATCACCGTGGACACGTTCTGGGGAACGATCGACTACGAATCCGAGGGTGAAAACTACCACAACAACATCACAACGAATCCGCTCGCTATCCAGCTCAACGAAGACCTCGATCCCGAAATTGTAGCGCCCGCGGACGTCGCCGAAACGGAACCCACGTATCCGATCCCATCGTGGAGTGATCGGTAAGCGATGGTCTCGACAGGACTACTCACGCAGACGCTGATCAACGGCCTGCTACTCGCAGGGATTTACATGGCCGTTGGCGTCGGCTTCTCGTTGATCTTCGGCGTGCTCGAGATCATCGACTTCGCCGTCGGTCAATACGTCATGGTCGGTGCTTTCGCCGGCGCGGCCTTAGCACCGATACTCGGCAGCGAAGCACTACTCGCCGTGCCATTCGTCTTCGCGGCATTCTTCGTTGTCGGTGTTTTCGTCCAACCGCTCATCCACCACGTCACGACTGGTGACCGCCCCATGCCGCTGTTGATGGGGCTCGTCTTCACGTTCGGGCTCGCGCGCTTCATCCGCGGGTCCGTCCTTACGATTGCCGGACCGAACAGTCGTGACGTACCGACGAGCATCGCTGTCGGATCGTTCTCGATCCCCTCGATCGGCACGTTCCCGATGGTTCGCGTGGCGACGGCGCTGTTCGGCGTCGCCGCGCTCGCCGGGTTCCTGTACTACCTCTACCGGACTGAGGGCGGGACGGCGATTCGTTCTGTTGCAGAGGATCGTGACATCTCCCGGCTGATGGGTGTAAACATTAATCGGTATCAATCGCTGTCCTACGGCGCATATGCGGCGATGACCGCGTCTGCAGGCGTCTTCATCGGGATGGTGTACTCGGCAAGCGTCGGCATGGGCATGCAGTATACTGGCTTCGCATTCTTCATGATCGTGCTCGCCGGAATGGGCTACCTTCCTGGAATCATCCTTAGCGGGCTCGTACTCGGTATCGTACAATCACTAACCGCGGTTTACCTGGGGTCCGAGTACGTCTTCTTCATCCTCTTCGGCCTCATCTGGGTGCTATTGCTTGTTCGGCCGACCGGCCTTCTCGGCAAGGGAGAGGTGGCATAATGTCGGATACAGACTCCAAAACGACCCGTGATCGCTTCCGCCTGCTCCTCGACCAAGCGAACAATCGCGTCGTCGCTGGCGGACTAATCGTCGTCCTCCTCCTCTTGCCAGCGGCGTTGAACGCCTTCTGGACGCGTATCGCCGTCGGGGCGTTGATGTGGATCGGGCTTGCCCAATCGTGGAACATGATCGGTGGCTATGCGGGCTACCTGGACTTCGGCCATGGGGCCTACTTCGGGATTGGCGCGTTCGCCGCCGGCATTACCATGACGACGTACGGATTACCGTTTATCGCCGGACTCTCCGTCGCAGCGATCGTCTGCGCCATCGTCGCACTCGGCGTCGGTATTCCCACCCTCCGACTGAAGGGAGCGTACTTTGCGATTGCCACGTGGGCATTCGCGGAATCGATGCATGAGCTCGCACTCATCTTAGATATCACCGGCGGAACGTTCGGGATGAGCCTCCCGACTGGTGCGGACGCCATCATCCTCCCGCTCTCGGGGCCGCCCACGGAGATGTTCTTCTATTATGTGATGTTGGCCCTCGCCGTAGGAACGACGGTTCTGGCGTACGTCCTCTTCGAACGCAGCGAATTCGGATTCCGCGTGAAGGCGATCCGGGACAACGAGGACGCTGCCCAAACGCTCGGGATTAATGCTGAGCGCATCAAGCGTCAGGTGTACGTGCTTTCCTGCTCGATTGCCGGCCTCTTCGGGGCTGCGAACGCGTTCTATATTACCTTCATTCACCCGAACGACGTGCTGGCATCCATCCTCACTGACCAGATGATCATCATGGCTTTGCTGGGTGGCCTCGGAACGATTGCCGGCCCCATCGTTGGTGGGATCTCCATCTTCATGCTTGACCGCATGTCGTCGTTGTTCCTCGGCACGTCGACGTTGTACCTGCCGATGATCGGCCTCCTGATCATGCTGACTGTCCTGTTCGCACCCAGTGGGATTATCGGAATTCTCCGGGGTGAAGTCGGTCTAACCGAAATCAAGGACAACGTGAGTGAACTTGCTGACAAATTCAACTTCACCAGATAGCCATGCCTGAACACATTATTGAAACAGAAAGCCTGACGAAGCAGTTCGGGGCGTTGACCGCCAACGACGAGATCACACTCAGTGTTGAGCGTGGGTCCATTCATGGCATCATCGGGCCGAACGGCAGCGGCAAAACGACGTTCTTCAATACACTCACGGGAATGCACCAGCCGGACGGAGGGACGGTCACCTTCGATGGAACGGACATTACTGGATGGAAGCCACACCGGATTGCCCGCAGGGGGCTTGGCCGGACGTTCCAGATCGTCTCCCCGTTCAAGAACATGACCGTCCGGCAAAATCTCCTCGCCGCGAAAACAGGCGGGAACAACAAACGGGCACGAGCCGACGAAATCCTCGAGTTCCTCGAAATCGATCATCTCGCCGACGACGAAGCCAGCGACATGAGCGGCGGGCAGAAGAAACTGCTCGAACTCGGTCGTGTCCTCATGCTTGATCCGGACTGCATCCTGTTGGACGAACCGACTGCCGGCGTCAACCCGGCGCTCGAACAACGGATTCTCGATCATCTCGAAGAGATCAATAACAACGGTACGTCGTTCCTCATCGTCGAGCACGACATGAACGTCATTCGAGACGTCGTCGACCGTGTCTCCGTATTCGACCAAGGCCAACACATCGTCGAAGGAAGCTTCGATGAAGTCACCAACGACGAACGCGTTCGCGAAGCCTACCTTGGCTCTGCCGACGACGAGGAGGTCCCAATATGAATTCCGAGACGCCAACACTCCGCGCGACTGACATCGTCGCCGGCTACGGAGATCACGAAGTCCTGCACGGCGTCTCCATCGAGTCCCACGAAGGCATCACCTGCCTGTTCGGCCCCAACGGCAGTGGGAAGTCCACTCTCCTGAAAACGCTTAATGGGACCGTCCCAGTCTGGTCCGGCTCGATCACGTACGGTGACGTCGATCTCACAGACGCAACACCCGAAGAGACTGTCAAAGCAGACATCGCAACGGTCCCACAGGGTGGGGGCGTCCTCTCCTCGCTTACTGTTGAAGAAAATCTCCGCATCGGCGGCTTCACCGTTGACGACGAAAGCGTCTATCAAGACCGTCGTACCGAAGTCTTGGATGCATTCCCCGCACTCCAGGAGAAACTAGACGAGCGCGCTGGCTCGCTATCCGGCGGCCAGCAAATGATGGTTAGTCTCGGCCGCGCGATGATGACCGGTGCTGATACCTTCCTCATGGACGAACCCAGTGCCGGCCTCTCACCCGCACTCGTCGAAGACGCCTTCGATCTCGTCGAACGGTTAGTCGACCGCGGCGCCCGAGTCATTCTCATCGAACAGAACGTCAGGGCCGCCCTTCGCATCGCCGACTACGTCTACATTCTCGCAGAAGGAAACATGCAATTCCACGGCGAACCAGAGAGCCTCGCCGAGGAAGATGACCTCATCGAAACCTACCTCGGCCTCTAGCCAACTCATACTTTTCGCGATATGGCTCTATCATCGCGTTTGCATCGGCGAACGTAGTATAGTAACGAGACCACGTATTCGAGCGGTAGCTGATCGTTGCCGAAGAACTCTCCAAACTGGCCGTCGGCTCTGCAAAGCTATGTGAAAAGGTGTGTCGCCGGTCTTCCTCTACAGGGGTTAGAGGAAGCGGGGTGGTGACAGACAATATGGCGACAGCGGTCTCAATTCTGGCGCCGTGTCGACGACACATGCGTTGATGAGAACTCGTGTAATGTATCTTTTTCGACCACTCTAATACTTTCTACAGACAGACAGCCACTCGCCTTCGGCGTTCCCGGGTTTGGCCCGCTCGTGATGACACTCTCGGTGTCGAGGAGATCTCCAGTAGCTGGATTCCATGTCTTCGAACAATTCCTTGCGTCACCGCTGAACGGTCGAAGTTGTTGAGGGAGCCGTGAGAGCTATCCGGGAGGTAGCAGTGTCCTGGTGCATCCAAGCGCGTTCGTACCAGCACCTCGTCGAATTTGTACAGCGCCGAGGCGGGGAGTATTTCTGGACAGCGGTCTCATTCACCGACGGTTGGGAGGATTCGTCTGTCGGCAAAACAATATTCTGCGTGAGCGTGCTGAAGCGCGCACTGACGGCGCCGTCGCAGGGCCCCGTCGACCGAATAGGTGATTAACTGGACTCGCCGTTGAGATTTGCTCCGTGCGCGAGAAGAGGGATCCCGACGACGTCCGATATTGGGCAGTGAGAACGAAGGTGCTGACAGCGGACAATAGTACGGTGCCGAGTAGATATACCGGCGATTTTATGCGAATTGATTGATGAAGCGTGGGTATGCGACACCGTGTGCTGATTGGGTTCGTGGCCCTGCTAGTTTTGACGGGGTGTTCTGCGTTCCCTGGTTCGAATAGCCAACCTGCGCCAGCGGAGACTGAGAATGTCCCACCAACCACGGTGATAGCGGACACAGAAACTTCGACATCGACAATAGACCGTACTGACACGACGTTTACGGAATCAACGGCGACTGGAGAAATCCTCCTTCAGTCATCTGAATTACCTAGCGGGTACCTGCTCGATGGGGAAACGGAGGAAACTCGCCGCACCGTAGAGAATGCGACTGCCGAAACGTTTGCTGAACGAAACATCATCAAACTCCATGAACGCGCCTACGCCCGTTCCGGGACAGATGTAAATGGGCCTGAACTCATCCTGTTCTCAACAACCATCTTTGAGTCTCCTGAAGCGGCAACAGAGTACATAGAGTCGGTTATTGACTCACTGGCAGCGAACGGCACGGTCAACACCGTCGAATACGGTAACGCAATCACAGCGCAGCGAATCCAGTTTACTAACGAGAACGGCTATCGAACCGTCGTGACAGTGGCGCGCATCGATAATCTCGTCATGTATATCGCAGGCAGCGATCCCAACCAATACTATACGAATAACACCCTCGACCAGTTCATCACGATGTACCGGGACGCAGAGGGGCTCGCAGCCGACGCGAACTAACCCAGACCTGGTGAACGAACTGGCGCTATGGATGCTACCTGTGGTGAGCGGATCGATGGCTCCTGTATTGGGGTGCGGGAGTGTTCTGCGCCCGGGTATGTGATATCGAAGTCCTCGACGTCGAACGTATGGACTTGGCGGTCCGTGCCACTGCCAGCGACGATACGAACACGATCGAACCGGGGTGGGTTTGCGCTGTCAGCCAGCCACTGTCCGAGGACCTGACGGAGGTTCTCACGGGAGGCGAGATCCGCACTGACTTTCCGAGCGCCGATTGTCGCCACGGACGTTCCATCACTGGTTTCAACTGAACTCTTCCGAATTTGACCTTGCACACCACTCAGCTCGCTCCGGAGTTTCCGAGTGTCAAGTGCCGGTTTGGTCGGATCCCGGTTTTTCACTTCGATGTACTCCGTTTCCCCATCGGTTTTCCGAACCAGTAAGTCGAACACACCACCGTCTGTCGGTTCGACAATCACCTCCCGTACGGATTGCTGATTCGCGAGGTCAACCGCACGCTCGGCTTCCAGGACTGTTCCAGTGAGCTTCGACGCCCCTTGCTCGGAGATGTCTTTGAAGTACCCTGCAGAGCCTTGAATCGCCTCTGTATTCCGGGCAGCCTTCACGTTTCGGAGATACCGTTTCAGTTGGCTAGTCGGCACGTTACTGTTCCGGCGGAATTGGTCGATACTGTCCCGCCACGCACGTGCGGAGACCTCACCAGGTGTCTTGACGTGGTACTGTGCTTTCCCGATTCCACTCCGGAGCGACGCCTCGAACTTCACAGCCTGCTTCACTTCAGGCACCGACGTATCCCGAAGATGGTCAGCAGCATCTGCGAGCCGGTCCGAGCTTTTGACGTAGTTCGTGATACCCGTCCCGAGATACGAGGTCATCACGAGATACGTCATATAGCCAGCGTACCAGCTATGCTTGTACGCCTCGTATTGCTGCGGCTGATGTGTTTTGGAATGCGGGTTATCGGCTCGCTGTTGTTCCTGAATTTGTTGTGGGAGTTGCGCGATCAGGTCGTCGAGTAATCCGATATCTCCCATCACGGTCACCACTAGATTAACCATCGATTTCGCGGATTTCACCGGTTCGCCGAGCGCTTCAAGTCCCTCGATTGAATCTTGAAGGCCAGCACTCACTCCATCGACCATCCCCTGGCTTGAGGCAATTCCCTCCGCGGTCGTCATCCGGTATGACTTACACGTTTCCCGGCTGTTATACCACGCACACGGGCCGGATGTTCGGTAAGTGTCGTCATCGGCCATGAAGTAGTTTGGACCTGTTTCAGCACGATCCACCGATGGGTCAGATCCAACAACGGCGCTGTTTTCGGGGAAGATCTGGGATTTCTGCGCTTCCGTCGAATCCTCGAAGAGGTTCGCCGCAGCATGCGAGAGCCGATCACGAATACTCGCAGCGCCTTCGAGTTCCTCGTCAGGAATCTCGAAGTTCACAGTCTGTGTCCCCTGCACGAACTCTCGTTGTATACTCGCTAGCTTATCGGCGCCCTGCCATACCTCGATCGTATACTCATCGTTTGACTCCATTCGACGGAGTTCGAAATTACCGTTCGAACCGACGGGGACTTCTGTACCGTTCCCGGCAACACGGATCGTTGCGTCAGTAATCGCGGCTCCATTACTGTCCGTGACCGTTCCGGTGACTGTTGTCGCGCGCTCAAATTCGGCGATAATCCTGGTTCGCTTTCCTTCTTCAATCGTTGAGGTATACGACCCCGTTGGCTTCGCGGTCACAAACCCACGATCGCGCAAGTTCTCCACGAACACCAACGCATCACTACTCCCAGACAAATTCGTGTACTTGACCAGCCCCGTCTCGTCGGTGGCTTTTCGCTCTAGGTCTGGGACGTACGGCTCGACTGGCACCCCGGAAATTGGATCCCCATCTTGATCGATGGCATATACCTCAAGCACCGTCTGCGCCGGCGACGCATCCACCGACGCTGAATCCAGTACGGTCCCATCTGACGCTGCAAGCGCGAGTTCAAGCGTCCGCTGCGTCTCCTCAGCATTCACACTCACTGGAATCGAGACCGTCCGAAGCTCGCCCGCTCCAAGTGTAACTTCCCGAGGAGACTCCGCTATGATACGAACGCCACTCTGCTCTGCTGGAACAAGCTCGTACGACCGTTCGGTCGTCGTTGGATTATGCAGTCGAACGCTGACCGTCGCCGAATCCTCGCCGTCACCGGATGAGAACGTCATGTCCTCGATGCTCCCTGCCGGGCTATCTACAACAGTGAGCACCCCGGACTGGACGGACTCTGTGAGCAGTGTTTGCTCAGCTGGCGAATCCCAGACTGCAACTCGAGTCGCATACGCCCCAGCCGAAAGGGAACCGGAGACCTCCGTACTAAGTGCGATCGATCGACGTTCACCCGGACCAATCGTGATCTCAACACCATCAGCTCCACTATCACCACGAGGGATACCATAGCTCACGTATACTGTGCGTTCTTCCTCGCCGCGATTCTCAATCACGGCACTCGCGTCTACCACTCCATCCTCGTAGTATTTGCCAGAGTCAACATCAACCGCATTCACGTGCATCGCTGACGTGGATTCCCCCACTACTTCGAACGCTGTCTCCTGCACAGCGTCATCCAAGCGGGTTTGGAGGTTATCCCGATCGGTCTCTCGCCAGATGGAGACGCGACCGTAATACTCACCACTGGGTACCGACTCAGGGACCGTCCACTCTACCGTAATCGCTCGTCTTTCCCCCGAACCGAGTGTTATCGGTGTTCCCGTCTGGTCATTATTCGAGTACGAATCGCCCTCCGGGCCAATTACCGAATACCCAACGAAGAACGATGCTTCTGTGTTCCCAGTATTTTCCACGACGGCAGTTGCCATGACTTCTTCATCCGGTTGGAACTCACCAGATGCACCGTCTAGCTCCACAATCTTCACCGATTGAGCTGTTGACTCAACCACACTAAACGAACTAGACCGACGAACAGAATCAACACGCGTCTGCAAATTGTCTCGATTCTGCTCCGCCCACACCGAAATCTCCGCACCATAACTGCCCGCTGGGGTACCGTCTTCAACTGTCCACTCCAGCGAAACCGATCGACGTTCACCAGCAGCCAACGTCACCGTCCGCCCGGTCTGTCCATCGTTATCGTAGACACCACCATCCGGTCCAAGTGCGGAGTACCCGACGAAAAACGTGTGCTCTGTATTTCCCGTATTTTCTACAATCGCCGTCGCATCCACCGAACTACCACTTTGGAACTCACCCGACGCGATATCAACCGAAACGACTTCCGCGGCCACTTCCGTTTCCTCTGTCACTGAGAACTGATCCGCACGACGTACGTCGTCCAATCGCGTCCGCAAGTTATCCCGGTCACGCTCTTTCCAAACTGAAATCCGTGCATCGTAGTCCCCCGTCACTGCAGTGCTCTGGACGGTCCACTCCAGCGAAACCGTTCGCTGTTCACCGGGCTGTAACGTGACTGTTTGTCCTGTTGCTTCGTTATTATCGTACGACTCGCTGTCAGGGCCAATCACTGAATATCCGACGAAGAATGTGTGCTCGGTGTTCCCCGTATTCTCGATGACAGCCGTCGCATCAACGGCGTCACCCGGCGTATACTCACCTGATGCCACAGAGGCTTCCACCACTTGCGCCGAGATATCCGCCGGCTCAGTCACAGTAAACACGTTCTCCCGGTGCACGTCATCTAACCGCGTTCGCACATTGTCTCGGTCTTGCTCCGCCCACACAGAGATTCGACTACCGAATTCCCCACTCGAAACTCCGTCTTCAACGGTCCACTCAACCTGCACTGATCGACGTTCACCGGGGTCAAGCGTGACGACTTGCCCTGTCTCACCATTATTATCGTACAGCTCACCGTTCGGGCCGACCGCCGAGTACCCCGCGAAAAACGCATGGGATTCGTCACCAGTATTTTCAACGACTACCGTCGCATCTACCGTTTCACCGCGGTCATACGTTCCTCCATCCACAGACACATCCCGAATCGCGGCGTCAACCTCCGCTGGTTCAACCACCTCAAACGCACCATTCTGCCGAGCACTATCAAGTCGCGTCTGCAGATTATCGCGATCGCTCTCCGCCCACACAGACGTTACAGCATCATATTCGCCAACCGGCACATCATTACTGACGGTCCAACTAACACTCACCCACTCTCGCTCGTTCGGACTAAGCGTGACCGTCGTCCCAGTCTGCCCGTCATTATCATGCCAATTCCCATTCGGGCCAACCATACTGTAGCCGACGAAAAACGTCTGGTCACTACTGCCGGTATTCCGGACTTCAACCTCAGCAGTCACGCGCTCCCCCGCTTCAAAACTCCCGGAGTCCTGATTAAAATTCAAAATCCGAGCACTCGCTGCAGCTGCCCCTACCTGTGGCTGCGCCCCTGCATGACTACCAACCGCTCGCTCAGTAGTCATACCCCCACCACGTTCGAACGAGACGGCACCAGCCACCGGTGCTGACAGGAGCAACACCACCGAAACCACCGCAAACACCGTTCGGAATGTATCACTCAACATCACTGAATACCGTAGTTAACCCACAATTCCGCCACACTAACAAATTTCCTACGGTCGTACTAGCCAGCTGTAACGGCAGTGTTCAGATAAGGATTGAAAGGCGAGGCGGTGCGGTTTTTCGGGTGTCCATGCCAGAAAACGCCCGCCTCAGCGGTTGTTTAGACTAGATCGACTTAGAGTTTGTTGAACGAGAAGCGACACCGCAGCTGCTGATGAAGCTCAGTGTTCAACTCCATCTTGCTGGACTCTCGCTTTCGAATACTGTCTCAATTCTTGAGCTATTCGGTATCAATCGAGCTCAATCCACCGTTCATAATTGGGTCCATAAAGCCGACCTACAGCCCGAGTCTGGACGGAATCCGGATCACGTCGGGGTTGACGAAACCGTGATCCGACTCAATAACGAGCAGTACTGGCTGTACGCTGCTGTCGATCCCGACACAAACAAATTACTCCATACGAAGCTTGAATCGACGCGTACGAACGTGATTGCTCGCTCGTTTTTCGCACAGCTCCGGGAGAAACACGACGTCGATGATGCCGTGGTTCTCGTGGATGGCGCACCCACGCTGAAAGACGCCTGCAACCGACACGGCCTCCGATTCCAGTATGAAAAACATGGGAATCGGAATGCTGTCGAACGTGTCTTTCGAGAGATAAAACGTCGAACCTCATCGTTCTCAAACTGTTTCAGCAACGCCGCAGCAGATACCGCCGACGATTGGCTCAGATCCTTCAGCTTCGCATGGAATCAGCTTATCTGAACACTACCGTTCTTGGAGCGCATCAACATATGTGGTTAGCCACGCTGTGTCGCCAACAGCGACAATCACAGACGAGTCAAGGACATGATGTGGTTGCGAATTCATGGGGAGGGTGGCCAGTACCAACCACAGAATACGATTCTGTACGCGTTGATACTCTCGACCACTCACCAGACATGCAAAACCACTCCTATTTACTATTCAACCCCGCGTTGAACTGTAGATCTCAAAAACAACCCATAGCGGAGCCACGGCTTTCGCCGTGGAAGCGGACAACTATCGGAGGATGGTGACCGGGACGGGCGCGCGTCGAGTGACGGTTTCGGCGACGCTTCCGAACAGTACCCGACCGACGCCCGAGCGCCCACGACTCCCCATTACGATGTGGTCGATATCTTCGGCTTCGACTGTTTCGATGATCTTTGCGGCCGGCTTTCCTGTTTCAAGTCTGGTTTCGAAATCGACGCCGCGCTCGCTCGCCGTCTCACCGTATTCTCCGAGTAGTTGCTCGGCGTGCTCGTGCTGTCGCTTCGCTTCCGCTTGATACCCTTCGAAGTCGAAGTATTCGTCGTCGCCGTAAGTGTACGTGCTCGCGGGATTGAGGACGTGGAGCAGCAGCACCTGCGCGTCGGGGTGGTTGTCCAGCACGTAGTCGAGCGCTGCCTCTGATTGCGGTGACCCATCGACTGGCACGAGGATACGTCGGCTCATACTGACCAGTGACTCGGGACACGCATAAGTGCTAACCTCTGTTTAGCGCCCGTTCTATCCGAGTACGGTCTGTTCCGAAGAACACGGCTATCAGCGGCTCACTGATGAGCGCGAGCGGAATGATGCAGAATCAAGCGATACCGACTGTGGCATACTCGATAGCTGCTATCCGGGTACCGTCGATAGCTACTGCATAACTGGGCTGACGACCCCGTAGTTCTGACATCGAAGGGGTCGTAACCTCTACGAGACTTCGGATACTGAGTTTCTGGTATGGTGTCAAAGCCTCCACTTCGACAGCATTAGCCGTGATTGGCGTTCTCTCGCTGATCGCCTCGATGATTCCCGTGGGGGCGTCGTCCGAGCCAGTCGAGTTCGTCCACCGTGTCGATCCCGCCGATAACGGAACGCTGGCATACGGAATCGAGTACGAGACGAGCGACGTTCGGGCGTACGAAAATCTCTCCGAGCGCGGGCAGACCGTCTTCGACCGTGCTCGTGCTGGGTCACCGTACGTGGTCACGAATCAGTCCGCAACTGCGCCAGACTTCGAGTACGCGACTGATCACGTCGCCCTCGGGGAAGGTGTGTACGCTATTGCGTACGAGGACGAGGTGTACTCGTTACACACCCAGCGCGACGCCCCCGGATTCAACATCGCTGCCTCCCTCGCCGAGCTCGCTACTGTCGCCGCCCGCGTCCTCAGTGCCATCTTCATCGCAGCCGGACTGCTCTACGCCGGCTGGCAACAATACAGCCAGTGATTCACCCTGGCGGGCTGGCTGTTCGAGTTTGTCTGCAGGCTGATATCTGGATTGGGATGATATTTCGGCAGAATCGGTGCGAAGTCGATCAATAGGTACGAGATTAGTTCGTGCTCTCGGTTGCTGTCGTCTCACCGTCGACGGTGCTGGTGACTTCTGACTGTCCTGCCGGCGTCCGGATGACGTTCGGAGAGCAGTCATTCTCCGACTCTTGCGTCCGCGTCGAGGGTGTGGTACCGAAACCGGAATTCAGCGACCCCTGTACAGAAGCACTACAGCGCCTGGAGAAATAGTTTGTAAAATGTTCATTTCTAACTCCAACCAAATATACTATGGTAAAAGTGATTCCGGAATAGCATACTCCTATTTCGAGCCAGAAGGTTTAACGACGAAATACATCCGATATGATATCCATGGATTATCGATGATCCCGCCTCCTATTGGTTTTAAAGAGTATATTCGTCCTTCAACGGTCCTGGTTGCATCTCTACAATTCCTCATCTGCTTACTAAAATATACCCCACCCAAGAAATTATATTTTCTGAACTGGTGCCTTATTAATTTCCCTTTTCTACAGTATTACCCATTATTTTGACGTTATACTGTAGAATTACCTCTCTAGTCGAGGTTCTATGGAACTGTCTCTTGTGAGTATACACTCCCCCCACAAACCAATATCAGACATATCTTTGATATGACTATCTTATTGATGGTTCTCGTGTTTCGGTGTCTTCGCGCGGCAAATCGGTTGAAGCGTGCTACAAATTTTAAGATGGAGCAGTCTGATTCGTGGATGTGGCATTAGAACCCATCCTACTAGCGGTCGGTCCCAAGGATAGCGACCGAGCAGAGAAACTCGCAGATTTTGCTGTCGATATTGCCGCGCCCGCGGATTCCACAGTCGTCCTCGCACACGTGTTCACCGAGGAGGAGTACACGTCTGCGACGGAACAACTAGGAATCGAAAGCCCCACGGAAGTAACACCAGACGAGGTGGCACGACGTCACAGCACGACACGCGCAATCTCGAAAGCGCTCGACGATGCTGGGGTGAACCATGAGATACGAGGCACGATTGGCCCGCACGGTGACGAAATCATTCGGCTTGCGGCAGAGGACGACTCCGGCCTCGTCGTTGTCGGCGGGCGAAAGCGATCACCCACAGGCAAAGCTGTTTTCGGGTCAACCGCACAGGAGGTTATGCTCTCCGCACCGTGCCCAGTGACGTTCGTCCGCGGGGAGTAGTCGGAACATCTCCGATCGCCCCTTCATTTCCACGTCGATTATCCGCTTACTCGTCGCCCGCAGAGCGGTCTTCGTTGGACCCCTCTATTGTGACAGCTTCACGAAGTCGCGCTATCGCCGTCAGTACTGGATAGGTCCAAGATTGCTCCCCGTAGAGGTACGTACAGAGGGAGTGATCGTCGAGGTATGTCTCTAACGGCCTGTTCCGCAGCGTCTGCTGTCGATTTTCTGCGATTGTATTTAGCTCTCCGGCGAAGTTTTCGTGGTACCAATCCGGGAGAATCGTCGTGTCCAGCTGTACGAAGAGTGTATTCAGGGAATTCCGGGCCTCAGTAATCGACTGAGATTCTTCAGTGAGCGTCGTGAGGAAATGCTGTCGGCTGTGTATTGCGTGCTTGAGGCGTGCCTGGAACATAGCTTTGAATGACGCCGTAAAGGCTGTTCCAGAATCGGTGAGCCGATCGGCAAACTCGACCCCGAACTCTTTGGCAACGTGCTCCTCGAGAGACTCCCCGTACACGTCGTCATAATGTGGGAGGTCCATCACAGTTTCACGATACGTAGTACAAACCCGGTCTATCTTGCCATCTGAAGGACTGTAATCCGTGAGTACTGTCGATGGCGCTGGAGAGCGCAGAGCCTGCGTTGGTGTGATTGCTGCGATTCGCTCAGACAGTGGTTTGTAAGCATCGCGTTCGTCTGCTGTTTCCGAATACTCCTGTTCTACGAGAGTGGTTGCTGTCGAGAGAGGAGAAAACGTGTAACTGCGTAAGGACTGGAGAAAGTATAGAGGATGCTCTTCAGTCTGTGCACCCGCCATAGTGATAGATACGGTAACAACCGACAAAAAGATATTGTGGGTTTGAATACATGAAATGTGGCTAGTATACAGGTTTCGAGTAGGCACGGAAACATACCTTACATAGACTGTAATTACTGATAACGAAGCTCAAACTGTACGTTCCCACTCGCTGCTCCCCCGATACCTGCGAAGGTGTGTGCCATCGTCGTCTTCTGGCGTGACGTAATCGGGACAGACACGACCATCGACGGTGGCGAGTGTGGAGCAGTCGTCGTTGTCTGTGGTGCGGGCCCCGTACACGACGCCTTTGCCACGGAACGTGAACCGCCTCGGGGTCAAGTGGTTCAAGACGCCGAAGGCGTCTCGTCATCACGAGAGAGCTTCGCTCTCTCGGACGACCCCGAGGCTTCCCGAGGGTTAGTCGGACACTCCCATCCGACCATCGGCCTGATAGCCTCGGGCGGTCGGGTGGGTCACGGTCGGGGCGTCCACGGCCCCCGATGCCTGCCGTCGCACCTTCCGAACAACGGGAAGGTTGTTGAGAGCAGGCACATTCCAATCGAGTTTCTTTATGCCTTTCACGGCGATATTGACGCTTGCACCACGGTCACTGTGGTCTTGATGCCCGCACGACCGACACTTGAACCGCTTCTTATGTCGATTCGCACGCTCCGTATGCCCGCACATCGGACACCGTTGACTCGTGTATTCGGGGTTAATCCACGCAGTCGGGATGCCCTCGAACGACGCCTTGTACGACGTATAGAACTGAAGGGCGCGGAACGGGAGGTGGTGCAAGCGTCGGTTCATTCGCGTGCCGTAGTCGATACTGTCGCGCATCTCTTTGAGGTCTTCAAAGACGATGCACGGCTTCTCGAACTGCTGGCTCCACTCCACGATGTGACGGCTCACTTTGTGGAGTCGGTCGCGGACGAACCGTTCCTCACGTCCTTCCAGCGTGTCGTGCATACTCGACTTCCCCGCGTTCTGGACGCGCTTTCGCATCGTGAAATAGCGGTGGCGCTCGAACTTGATTTCGGGGAAGTCGATGACGAGCGTGTCTTCGACGCCACCCTCGGAGAGTGCGGTGAGGGCCACGTTGTCTTCGTTCACGTCCACACCGACGACCGTCCGCGAGTCCTGCTTGTCTCGAACAGTCTGCTCGGTATTGGTGACGTTGACGTGCAACTCGGCGTTGTCGTTGTGGAGCAGGGCTTCAGCTGTCCCAATCTTCCACTCGTCGCTTTCGAGGGCGGTCTTGAGAATGTCGAGGTGAGCGTCACTCCCTTCGAGAACACCCTTGACGTGCTTGTACGGTTTCGCGCTGATGCGGAACGCAACGTCACCGTCGTCGGTGAGCGACAGGTTGTACCCTTCCTCGTAGTTCGCACGAAGCGGGTACGCACCGTCCGCTACGAGATACTGTCGTTGCACATCTCGCCCGACCACGTACACCTGTTCCTGTCAGCCCATCCGAAGCACGCGCCGAGAGAGATTGTGCGGACGGTCAAGAGCATCACGGCGCGGGAGATGTGGGAACAACACGAACCACTCTTGGAGGAGTATCTGTGGGGCGGTGGGTTCTGGGAGGAATCATACTACGTGGGGACGGCAGGCGACGTTTCGACAGACACGATTGAGCAGTATATCGAGCGCACGGAACACGTTTAGCGGAGCGTACGGCCTTCACCCTCGGGGTCAAGCCCCGAGGCACTCGGCCTGCTCAGCCTGTAGACTTGGTCGCGTTCCTTCCGCCGAAACTGCGGTCTTGGCAGTTTGACAGTACGTCGACGGCGAAGCTACGAGTAGATTGGACGTGGTTCGAGTGAAGTTGATCTCTTCGCGTACGTCGTCGTAGGTGGCGGCGTCGAGGTCGCCTTGGCTGGTGCCGATCTCACTCGACCATCGGTCCATCTCCGGCAACTGAAGAGATGTCCGGACGCGAAGAACAAATTGCCCGGGAACTAAACCCCTGGCGAAAACCACCTTCCGTCTTCGCTACGCCGTCAGTAGTTGTCGTAGACGGTTTTCTCGATGGTGTAGAACTCTAGTCCGGCATCCCCTTGCTCGCGCCAGGTTTCCGAGGAGGAGCGCTTGAACCCGCCGAACGGAACGTGCAGTTCCAGCCCGGTCGTTTTCTCGTTGACTTTGACGACACCAGCCTCGGCGTCGTCGATGAAGCGATTGGCTTCGGTGTGGTCGTCGGTCACGACGCTCGCCGAAAGGCCGTACTCGACGTCGTTGGCGGTTTCGAGGCCTTCGTCGAAGTCGCTGACTTTGATGACGGCGACGACCGGCCCGAACACCTCCTCCTGGGCGATGCGCATGTCGTTGTCGACGTCCACGAACACCGTCGGCTCCACGAAGTAACCGTCCTCCACGTCTTCACCTTCGGGCGTGTTCCCGCCAGCCGCCAACGTCGCGCCCTCCTCCTGGGCGATGTCGATGTAGTCCAGCGTGGAGTCGAGTTCGCTCTCGCTGACTTGGGGGCCCATCTCGTGGTCGAGACCGGGACCGATGTCGATGGCCTCAGCCTCGTCCACGAGTTCGTCGACGAACTCGTCGTAAACATCCTCGTGAACAATCGCCCGAGAACACGCCGTACAGGACTGGCCAGTCGTCCCGAAGCCACCAGAAGCGACGATTTCGGCGGCTTCCGCGGGATTTGCGGAGTCCGCGACCAGCGTCGGATTTTTGCCGCCGAGTTCGGTCTGGACGCGCTTGCCCTGGTCGGTCGCTTGGTCGTAGACCATCTCACCGACTTGGCTGCTGCCCGTGAACGAGACGGCATCAGTACCTTCGTGCTCGATGAATTCGCTGCCGACCGAGCTTCCGGGACCAGTCACGACGTTGAACACGCCGTCCGGGAGACCGGCTTCGTCAAGGGCTTGCGCGATAGCCAGCACCACGCCAGGCGCGGCGCTGGCGGGCTTGAGGACGACCGTGTTGCCGGCTGTCAGGGCGGGCGCGAGCTTCCACGCCGGAATGGCGATGGGATAGTTCCACGGCGTGACCAGCGCGGCGACGCCGACCGGCTCTTTGCGCGTGTACAGCGTCGTATCCCGGCTACTAGAGCCTTTGACAGTGCCACCGAGGTCGGAGGCCTTCCCGGCGAAGTAGTGGAAGATGTCGATTGCCCGCTGTACCTCGCCCGCTGCCTCCGGGCGAGCTTTCCCCTCCTCTTCGACGAGGAGTTCCGTGAGCTCGTCTTTGCGGTCGGCCAGAATCGAGCCAGCCTGCCGGAGGATGCGGCCGCGCTCCGGACCCGGTGTGTTCGCCCACTCGTCCTCGGCGGCGACGGCGGCCTCGACGGCCGCGGTGGCGTCGTCGGCGCTGGACTGCTGGTAAGTTGCGACCGTCTCGCTGGGGTTCGCCGGGTTCTCGACGTCGAAAGTCTCGCCCGTCTCCGAAGCGACCCACTCTCCGTTCACGTAGTTCTGTTTGCCATTCGGCATATGGAGTGAATCTCTGCACTCCCATACCATTCTTACGATTTTGTCGCTTGTTACCAGATATATCGTGAGTGGCGTTTGCACCCCTGGCTGTTCACTCTGCTACCGTTGAAGCGGGATAACCAGATTTCAGGGAGGACCGCGAGAGAAAATGCTCCGGAATGATTTAGTAGTTAGAAAAATTGGCGATAGGTGTGAGCCAAAATGACAATACTGGCGTTCGAGTAGGCGTTCGAACGCGATCACTCGCAGAGCCGAGACTGCGCTACATCAAGCAACTCGGTGCGACAGACATCTTCGTCGACCATGCGGATACGGAAGAAGAACCCGACGAGTTTAACGATCGGGATGGGACTGATACGATTGCAGTCGGTCCAGATCAAATTCCGTCCGTTTCCGAGCTCGAAGCTGCGAGAAGCCGTATCGAGGATGCAGGACTCTCGTTCACTGGCATCCAATCTCTGCCGTATTCGATGTACGGCGATATCATGTTCGACCGTGAAGGCGCCGGCGAAGCACTTGAACAAATCAAGACCCTAATCAGGAATCTTGGGGAGGCCGGGATTCCGATTCTGGGCTACCAGTGGAATCCTCGGAGTGTAGTTCCGATGCGGACCTCCCCGGTTGAGACGCGTGGTGGTGCCGAAGCCACGGCCTTCGATTATGACGAGCTCGAGAATCCAGACAAGCTCGCACCCGGTATCGATCGAGCGTACACGGAGGAGGAGTTCTGGGACTACTATCAACGGTTCCTTGAGGAAATTCTTCCGGTCACAGAGGAAGCTGGCGTGGATCTTGCACTACATCCCGTTGATCCACCCGTGTTGGAGTTGCTCGGGGGAATCCCCCGGCTGTTCCGTAACGTCGAAAACTTCGAGAAGGCCATGGACCTTGTGCCGAGCGACAACCATGGATTGAAGCTCTGTCTGGGGTGTTTCTCTCAGATGGGCGAAGATATTCCCGACGTAATTCGTCGGTTTGGCGAGCGCGACGAGATTGTCTTTATCCACTTCCGGGATGTGATCGGCACTGTCCCACGATTCCACGAAACCTTCGTCGACAGAGGGAACTTCGATACTACCGCAGTCATCAGAACGCTTTATGATGTCGGGTACGATGGCCCGGTGATTCCGGACCACGTGCCGAAAATGGAGGGGGATGACGACTGGCGGCACCGTGCACGCGGGTTTACTGTCGGGTATCTCCGCGGTGTCATCGACACAGTTCAGACATCCCACCAAGAGAAGGCCGGTGAGTATCAGGGAAACTAATCTCTGGGGCCATTCCCCGCGTCTGTCCACTTATTTTGCGAGGTGATTACCGAGTCGTAGTTCGTGGAGCCAAGTCAGACGGTTAGTCCCCTTTCAATTAACGGAGTTCGTCAATTGTCGTCGGAGATTTTATTAATCGTTGTATCGTGGATGCCACGTACGATGCGATGCGACAACTGCGGCTGTACGTTGGTTGCACCGTACGAATATCCGCAATTCATGTGCGAACAGTGTGGGTACGTGCCGGCACAGGGTTCTGACTAAGCGTAGACAGGGAGATGACACATCGCGAGGAGAAACTATTGCTCGCCCTGCGACTTCTACTTGCAGCCTAGTTGACAGGGTGAAATCGGAGGTGGCAATCGTCGCTATTCGTCGTAGTGGAATTCAGTCCACGGTCCTTCGATGAAGGAATATTCCTCAATTGCGTCCAGATCAACTTCAATTCCAAGTCCGGGATCGTCGGGTACAGTGAGCTGGCCGTTTTGCATCGGTGGTTGCCCCTTCACGAGATCGAAGGCGAGGTCAAACGGATACATTCCCGGGTCACCAGATGCATCCACGAGTGGGTCATCCTCGAAGATCGGATATTCTACGAGGGAGACTTCCGGTGCAGCAGCAACGAGATGCGCGTTTGCAAGTAGGCCCAGCCACGTTCCAAAGTTATGCGGGACAAATTCGATATCCCGCCCTCGACAGAATTCAATTGCTCTATGACAGCCGGTGAAGCCCCGATGATGACGAACGTCGCCCTGAAGAAAGTCGACAGCACCAGTTTTCCCGAGTGCAAGCAGGCCTTCCGGGGACTCCTCGCTTTCGCCACCTGCCAGAGCTGCTCCGGTTTCAGCTAGGCGTTCGTATCCACTGTAGTCGTCAGGGGCGACGGGTTCTTCAACCCAATAGGCCCCGTTCTCATCGGCACAGGCGACGATATCGTCAACTTCCGCCTTACTGTAGGAATCCTCTAGTTTCCACCACGTATGAGAGTCGAGCATCATCTCGGTTTCATCGAGCGCATCCGAAACAAGATCGATCGTTCGACGGTCCTCGTCAGGCCCTATTCCTGGTCGGTATTTGTATCCGAAAAAGCCGGCTTCTTCAACGTAATGTGCTTGCTCGGCGAAGCCTTCCGGCTCCATGTACATCCCAGAACTGGCATAGAGTGGCAGTTCCGTCGTTAGCTCTGGCGGATTCTCGTATTGATCGTGGAGAAGTTCGTATACTGGAGTGCCTAGCTCTTTTCCGCGAATATCGTAAAGCGCGACGTCGAGAGCTGAAATGGCCTTTGTCTTCAGTCGATCCGATAGGTTTGTCTCCTCGATTAATTCGTGAGCATCGGTGATCTGCTCGATGGATTCACCTTCCAACGCATCAGCGGCCTCATTTTCCAGAACATCGGCAAAGGTTCCCTGAGAGTCTCCTTCAAAATACTCTCGCATCGACGAGCTAGTCGCACCTGCAGTCGCAGCTCCTCGGAGACCGTCAGCGGTTTCTACGATTGCAAGTACAACGTCGCGTTTCAGTAGACGTCGCGTGCCGCCATGGAAGGAACGTTCTTGTGGCGGGTCAATTGGTGACGAAAGCGCGAATGCTTTAACTTCTGTAATGCGCATACGTTGAGCGGTATTCGTAGCCATATATCTTCTTTGGTTAGGGTTGTGTTGTTTACTACTTCAAGTAATTTCGATGGTCAGCATCGAGATGATTTCGGTGCTTTCTGCGCAAGAGAATTCCCGTGTTGCGAATCATTACGTCCATATATTTGTAATATCGAGCGACATCGATATTACGGACGTAGTGGTGTAATCCCCTCGATAGAGTCGTCCAACACCAGCCCTCGTACATCAAGGAATCGTGTTATTGGCCCTCATCCATAGCGATTCTATGCGATACATGATGTTCCCGAGAGAGGAACAACATGACCGAGTTGTGTGGTCCCATCCTATTCTTATACATCGATATTCCCACTATTTGGACGACACAACCGGCGAAAAGCAACTTTAGCGAATGAGGGTCATCCATCCGATTGTGGAGGGTTCCCAACACGGGAACAATCTTATGAGGGTGGACCCTAACTACACCATTATGGCAAACGCACCCACGGGAGATGGCGGCAGGCGGATACAAGCGGTCGAGATCACGCTCAATCTCATTAATGTACTACAGAGCGAGGGGCAGCTGGGTGTCACAGAAATTGCCGACCGTCTCGACCACTCGAAAAGCACCATTCACAGCCACCTCCAAACGCTGGAGGACCGAAAACTGATCGTTAAAGAAAACGATGGGTACCGACTGAGCCTCCAGATTCTCAATATGGCAAAGAACGTCCGAGACCAGGTCGGGAATTACGACGTTATAAAGAGCCAAGTTGACGAGCTAGTTGAGGAGACGGGAGAAATCGTACAGTTCGGCATCGAGGAGCACGGGAAGGTATCGTATCTGTACAAGGCTACTGGCGAACAGTCCGTCGAAACGGTTTCGCGAGTCGGTATGCGACAACCGATGTACTCGACATCTCTCGGGAAGGCAATCCTCACGTACTTGCCTGAAGGCCGGATCGAAGAGATCATCCAATCGATGGACTTCGAAGCCAAAACGAGCGAGACGATCACGTCTTCAACTGAGTTATACGAGGAGCTCGATCGAATCGAAGACAACGGCTACGCAATTGATGACGAGGAGAATATCAAAGGACTCCGTTGTATTGCAGCCCCAGTTAGAGATGGTGAAACCGTACTTGGCGCAATCAGCATCACTGGTCCCTCGAGTCGAGTTACCGATGATCGCCTTCACGGAGAACTGGCAGAAACCGTCCAGCGAGCGGCCAACATCATCGAACTCAATACAAAATTTTCCTGACTGAGACCGTACGTCTCCCGCTCGAAGAGACCTTCGTTGGAATTCTGGCCCTGTCGATTTACCCTGGCGTCAAAATCGAAGACGCTCAATCTACATATCGAACGGCGGGTATGGACTCACTGAACCGCGCCGGTGATTCGGAGGCGTTCGAGGTCCTTCTCAAGCTGGCTGTACAGCTCCTTTGCTCGATTCTCGTCGGACGGGGAAAGTGGCCGAATCGGTTCGCGGACCTGGCCACCATGAAGCCCGGATAGCTCTAGGCCTTCTTTGACCGCGGGAATGCTGATTGCTGCTTCAATCTCGTTATCTTCTCCGGTCTCATCTCGGAAGTTCTGGAACGGCAGACAAGCATTCCGGATCTTTCGTGCCCGTTCCCACTTACCTGCAGAGAGCGCATCGAACAGTTCGAGGCCGACTTCGGGACGGAAGTTGCTGACTCCAGCAGAGAACCCTTCGGCGCCCTCTGCCCAGAATGAAACAGCGAACGGTTCGGCGAGGCCATCTACCCAAACGACATCGTCGTCACCAGCGTCGACTCCGTGGCCGAGCTTGACAGGGTCTTTCAGCGCGTATTTGATGCCTGCCACTCCGTCAATCTGTGTGAGCTGTTTGAGATACTCCACAGATGGGTCAAATCCACGAACATACGGGACAAGGGGGCGGTCAGAGGCATCGTCGAGTTTCTCGTAATATCGTAGAAGGCCTTGCTCGTGCAAGTACGAATGATCTGGTGGCATAATCATCATCGCATCTGCCCCAATCGATTCGTACGCATGAATGAGCTCTTTCGCGTCCGAAGTGCTGCCCCCGACGCCAGCAAGTACGCAAGCATCCTCCGGAAGCGCCTCAATCGACGATTGTGCGACCGCGATTCGCTCCTCCTGCGAGAGGGAGTGGTACTCGCTGATGTTTGCAGTTGCGAGGAAGGTCCGGATTCCATCACTGTAGAGGCTCTTCGCGTTCGCTTCGATTTTGTCGTGTTCGATTTGGAGGTCGTCATCGAAAGGAGTCAGGAGCCCAGCAGCTACACCACGAAGGTGTTCCTGCACCTCGTTGGCTGACAATACCATGAACGGACGCTATAGAGGGACAAAGATAAATCCACCGACTAGGCGGGAGAGGAGGCGAATTTATGGCTATTTTGAACGAGTCTAATGTGTTGTTCCGCACGGGCACCCAAAGACCAGATTTACTTGCGCCCCAGGGAGTCACCAGCATCTACTCACCCCAACTGGAACCCCCAGTACTCAGGACGAGTATTTCGGATCCAGAGAGACGATAAACATCATAACAATTCTGCGCCGGTAGTGTTCAGATAAGCAGACGAAAGTAGGGGAGATGCCGTTGCGTTTTGAAAGCCCTCGGTGATCTCGACCGTTGGGAGACTCGCAGTGCTCGTCTCCCGTGGTCTCGTTCGTTGCACTCACGACACTCCCGCGGCTCGATGCGCGCGTTCGCTCCCGTTGGTCGCTCACGTGCTTGCGTTGCCGGGGTTCGTCGAGTGGGCGGTCGGCTACGCCAACCGCCGCAAAACGTGGCGGCTTCGCCGCCACGCGCGCCTCGCTCCTTCAATCCGCCGGAAATCCCCGATTTCCGAGGCCTCGGGAGCGCGTTGCTCTCCCGGCGACCACCAGGGAAGCGGCTGGTTTGCCGGCTGAATCTGTGTTCAGACGAATCCTTATCTGAACACCACCTCTGCGCCATCCCAAATCTTAATATAGTATGGTAAATATGGGTATGATGCATGGCAACAGATTCCAATCTGTCGCGGCGAAGAGTGATGAAATTAGCTGCAGCTGCCGGGGCGACCTCTCTCACGGGATGTCTCGGCGGCGGTGGCGGCGGTAGCGACGGTGACAGCGGTGAAGGTGGTCCGTCAGGCACCCTCGGCGAATGGAGCCTAGACATTAACTCTCCCAACCCGGTAACCGAACGTATCAGTGGTAACGAGTGGATCCCGCCAGAATACGACGAATCAGAGGTTGCAAGCGGGTTCGAGCGCATGAACCTCGGGGGAATGGAAAATGACCCGGCTACGGCCTGGTTCCAGGACTACTATAATGAGAAGACAGGGATTACGCCGAAAGCGGTCACAGTCCCGTCAGCAGACGCCGTTTCGAAGATGCGGACGTTACTGTCTTCTCGCTCGGAGAGTCCTGCGCTCATGCAGATTTCACAGGAGTTCTTCATGGACTTCGTGGAACAAGGCTGGCTGGAGCCTGTTGATGACCTCTGGACGGAAGAGGCGTATGGACAGTTCCCACCATACTTCCAAGACCAGCTGATGACTGGTATTGACCAGTCACTAGATGGGGAACACACGTACATGAGCGTGGGGCTTTCCGAAGCACACGGTCTCAATTATAACCCCACCGTACTCGAGGAATTGGGCTTCGATCCCGATTTCTACGATGATGCTACGTGGGCAGATGTACGTGAGGTATGTGAAGAGGCCACCTCACAAAGTGGTAATCTCCACGGATGGGTTTGGTACGGCAGCGGGAATCGCTACCCTGTGTACCCATTCCTTCGACAAGCATGGTCGAGAGGTGGAACCTTCGTTCAAGACGATGGCACAGTCGTTGTTAATAATGATGCGGCTGTCACCACCCTGGAATGGCAGAGTCAGATGCTTGCTGACGGGCTCCTTCCAGACGTCATGCAGTACGGCGAAGGTGGTCCCGCAGACCTCTTCCTCGGTGGCGGGCTGGCTGGCTTCGGCGGGGGTCTCGGATTGATGGCACTCGCCCACGAAGAATGGGGCGAAGACACCGACCAATATAACGTGTCACTTCTCCCGAAAGGAGAGAGCCAGGAAGAGCACGTTAGCTACATGAACACGGATTTCCTGACGATTAATCGGTTCGCGCCCCCGGAGAAGAAACGCGCGGCGATGGTGTACATGGATGGTGGGCGCAGCGCGATTGCGAGTGCAAATGAGTATGATCAGGAGGGGAATTATCCCGCGAACACCCAGGCTTGGGAACACGAACTGCTCTCGGACGCAAAATACAAGGAAACGGCACAGCGGATCGGTGAAACAGCGAAAGTGGAACTGTGGCCCAAACAGATTGAGACATACGACGCACTGGTCACGAAGCTCCAAGGAGCATGGCTCGGTCAAAAATCTGCTCAGGCTGCACTCGACGAAGCACAGTCGCAGGTGGATAACATCCTAGAGCAAAACTAAAGGCAAGATGGCAATTGTAGAGCTGTTCAGACACACCCAGTTAAATCTGGTTCCGGTTTCAGCCCGGGGTTCCGTACGGCGGGATACATAACCAAATCGTGTCTGAATGATAACAAAAGTTTTAAGCAACCAATTGTACTCGACATAAGCAGATGGCATCAGAAAATCTATTGAGTTCCGTCCGCGAGGTGATTTTCGATCACCCTGACGGAAAAGACACCGGTGATATCGGACCGATCCGGGAGTTCATAAATGACCACTTCATGTTCTTCGTGCTCACACCACCACTGCTGGTGTTGGGTACGTTGGTGATACTCCCGTCGAGCTACCTCGTTTGGTCAAGTGTTCACGAGGCACGATCATGGGGGCCCGACGTTTTCGTCGGCCTGGAGAATTACATCGCAATTTTCCAGGACCCGATGTTCTTCCTGTCATTAAAACATTCCGTCATGTATGTGCTCGGGTCCGTATCGCTCGCATTCGTTCTAGGGCTAACAGCGGCTCTCGCAATTAATCAGGTCGCGTCTAAGCGAGTAAGAAGCTCATTTACTGTGCTCATCCTTCTTGCATGGGCAGTCCCGCTCGTCGTTACGGGGCTCATCTGGCGCTTCATGCTCCACGCAGACTACGGGATTGTCAACGCCCTCCTGATGCAAGCCGGACTGATCTCCACGAAGCTTGGATTTGTTTCAGATCCAGCACTAGCCTTCATTTCAGTAGTCGTGGTAGACGCGTGGGCACGCGCCCCATTCGCGGCAATTCTCCTCCTAGCCGGCCTCCAAACAATCCCCGATGACCTTTATGAAGCCGCCAAGGTGGATGGAGCGAACTTCTTCCAGAAATTCCGCGATATCACTATTCCCCACTTGAAGCCGCAAGCAGCTATTGCACTGGTGATTATGACGATGTTCGCGTTCCGGACATTCTCCATCGTCTTCGCACTCACTGGTGGTGGTCCGGCGAACAGTACACGGGTCCTAGCGACGTACATTTACCAAGCAGGGATCAACCAGGGGAACATCGGATATGCGTCCGCACTATCGGTCATTATGATTCTGATGACGATGGTGTTCGTGACGTTTTACGTCCTCCAGATTCAGGAAGACGCACTTGACACAGCATAACAATATAATGTCAATTACCAATCGCATCATGGACACGGACCAGCAGTACCGGATTAGCCAAACAATCGGGAGTCTACTCACCAGTAAGTACACCATTACGGCGCTCCTCACGGCGTTGGTTCTGTACTTCACCTTCCCAATCTACTGGACCGCTGTCTCGAGTGTGAAAACCCTCGACGGGATTCACGCTTTCCCGCCGACTCTCATCCCGAGCGGAAGCGAAATCGTCGACCCTATCTGGGGGAACTACGCCACGCTACTGTTCGAGAAGTCGTTCAACATGTTTACGTTGAACAGTCTACTCGTAGCGATCGCGACGACCATCATCGTCGTGACCTTCGGTACGCTTGCAGGGTACGGGTTCTCTCGTTTCCGGTTCCCGTACGATGATTACGTCTTTATTGGGATTCTGGGTGCGCGTCTCTTGCCACCAATCGGAATGCTAGTGCCGTTCTACCGGCTCTTCGGCGAACTGAGCCTAATTGACACGCGAATCGCCCTCATCGTCGTGTACACGTACATGAACCTCCCGCTGGTCATCTGGCTCATGCGGAATTACTTCATCTCGATTCCCGCAGATCTGGACGAAGCATCGTACATCGACGGCGCGACCCGCTTCCAGACGTTCAAGGATATCATCCTTCCACTCGCAAAGCCGGGAGTGGCCGCGTGTTCCATCCTCACGTTCCTGTTCTCGTGGCGCGAGTTCCTCTTTGCGTTCTCACTCACGTTCACGCCGAGCGCAAAGACGCTCCCGGTCGGTGCAATGATGATGATCGAGGACGTTGTCGTCCTCTGGAACTACCTTGCTGCTGGTGGGTTCATCGCGATGCTTCCGGCTCTGCTCTTCGTGATATTCTTCCAGCGCCACATCGTCAGCGGCCTCACCGCAGGTGCAGTGAAGGGGTAGCCCAATAATTATGTACAGTGATACCAAAGACCTACTCAGATTCAACGAGGATTCATTATAATGAGCAAGACAAAGAACGAGGCAGGCGATCCCGAGACAACGAATACCACGACTAACGACGCCGGTGAGGAAACCATGACCACCACGAGTAATAACACGGAAGACGACGCGTACCTCGAGATTAACAATCTAACCAAGGTGTATGATGACGGGGGTGACGGCGTCGTTGCTGTCGATGATATGAACATCGACGTAGCCGATGGAGAATTCCTCGTGTTCGTCGGCCCAAGTGGTTGCGGGAAGACGACGACCCTCCGTTCAATTGCAGGCCTCGAAGAGATCACCGAGGGCGACCTGATCATCGACGGAGAGAATGTTAACGGGCAGGCTCCTCGGGAACGGGATGTTGCCATGGTCTTCCAGACGTATGCACTCTACCCGCACATGAGTGTCTACGAGAACATGGAATACCCGTTGAAAGTACGGGGCATGGAGAAAGCCGAACGCGAGCGACGCGTGCAAGAGAGCGCCGAGCTGCTCGAGATTGAAGAGCTACTTGATCGGCAGCCAAAGGATCTCTCGGGCGGCCAACAGCAGCGTGTTGCGCTCGGTCGCGCTATCGTCCGTGAGCCCCGCGTCTTCTTGTTCGACGAGCCGCTGTCGAACCTAGACGCGAAATTGCGTGTCCACATGCGGACGGAGCTGAATCGCCTCCACAACAAGATTGGGAAGACATCCATCTACGTCACCCACGACCAGGCAGAAGCGATGACGCTTGGCGATCGAATTGTTGTTATGGATGAAGGCGAGGTGCAGCAAGTTGCACCCCCCCAAGAGGTGTACGATCACCCGACGAACGAATTCGTTGCCGGCTTCATCGGCAGCCCGCAAATGAATTTCTTCAACGCAACTGTTGATCCGACAGAAGGCGTCATTAAGACGGATGCGTTCAGCCTCCCATATCCGGACTGGATGCAAGAGCAGATCGACCGGGACGACGAATTTGATGCCCGGTTTGGTATTCGTCCGGAAGATATCGCCGTCCAAGCAATCTCTCACGATTCAACAGCGGAGAGCCACGCGACGGCTGATGTGGTCGTCGTCGAAGAGATGGGGTCTGACTTCTTCCTCACGCTGGAGAATAATGGCGTTGAATATCAGGCGATTGTCGAGCCGAACACTGAGATTCATCGAAACGACACGATCAGCCTCAGCTTCGATCTGGATCGGATCCACCTATTCGACACGAAGACGGGAGATTCGCTCGTTCAGTCCGTCAGTCGGTAACCCATAGCTACCGACGAGGGCCTCCAACAGGCCGCTGGTTTCTCTGTCCGAGCGTTTTGCCGACATCGCCGTAGGACCTACCCAACTTTGCGGGCAGGTTGTTCTTTATCGAAGGGCCAGACGTCGGTAGTTTCCCCCATATTTATGCTCGTCCCCTGACTCCGATATGTATTGTGAGCCACCCAAAGACGCTGCTCTTACACGAAGCACCGCATGGCGGCGATCCAGATTCCCTTGCCGCTGAGCTCAAAGAACAAACTGCGGATCTCGGCCTTGTTCGTGCACAAAATTATGACGACGCCCTACAGCACATCAAAACTGCAGATATCGTTATCACACGCAAGTTGACGAATGAACTCTTAGGCCAGGCAGAGAACCTTGACTGGATACAAGCACTTAACGCGGGAGTCGACAGCTACGATCTCGATCGAATTGGGGATATGAATATCACCCTCACTAATGCATCGGGGGTCCACGCCAATCCCATCGCCGAACAGGTGTTGGGATATATGCTGATGTTCGAGCGAAACCTCAATCAGGGTCTCGAACAACAACGCCGTCGTGAATGGAACCACTACGGCGGTGGCGAACTTCGAAGACAGACGCTTGGCGTTCTTGGCGTTGGGAAAATTGGAAGTCGAATCGCTCAATTAGGATCGGCGCTGGACATGCGTGTTCTCGGGACAAAACGGGATACCAACGAGATACCAGACAGCGTCGACGAAATTTTTCCACCACAGGAGACTCATACAGTACTTGGACGGTGTGATTACGTTGTCGTGGCGTGCCCGCTTAATGAGAGTACACGTGGATCGATTGGCTTACCCGAGTTCGCGTCGATGAAACATGATTCGGTTGTCATCAATATTGGACGTGGCGCCGTCGTCGACCAGGATGATCTCATCACTGCAATTCAGAAGTCAAAAATTCGGGGAGCAGCTCTAGACGTGACTGACCCCGAGCCACTCCCTGAAGACTCACCGCTTTGGGAGCTCTCGAACGTCATTATCACGCCTCATATGGCAGGGTCGACGCCACACTACTGGGAGCGTTGTGCAGAGATTTTCTCGACTAATTACGCCCGGTATCTCGAACAGAATTATGAGGAGTTCATCAATCGTGTACTCTGAAGACTGAAACACGCCTCTTCACGAAGGTTGCGACCTCGAGGCGAGCGTTTCAGCTGTCGTTGCGCATCCGGAAGTGTGGCTGCCGCCTGCTCGACCACTCGGATTGCATCCCAAATTATAACCTCTCAACTCCAAAGGATACTCCATGGTCACGGATAGTGAAAATCCCGAAGCCAAGCGCGGTGGCGAATACATCTACGATGCGTTGGTGGATGCTGGTATCGAATTGCTTGTCGGCCTCCCCGGAACCCAAACGCTTCCGCTTGACCGTGTCGTTGCAGATCGTGACGAGATGGACTACATCATGGCGCGGCACGAAACCTCCATTCCGCATCTCGCGTGGGGGTATTATGAAGCTTCAGAGCGACCAGCAGCTACGTTGACCGTCCCAGGGCCAGGTGATACGAATACGATGCATGGCCTCAAGAACGCCTATAACGACTGCGTGCCGTTGGTCCACATCTCAGCTGACGCCGACCCAGAGGATCGTGGAAAAGCCCCAATCCACGAGATTGAGCCCGATACGTATGATAACGTCGTAAAGGCGAATATAAACGTCGAGAAGCAAGTTGAGCTCACGAGGAAAGTGGAACAAGCTATCGAAGCCGCACTAACGGAACCCTATGGTCCAGTCCGGTTAGGTGTTCCAAGCGGGATCCTCCAAGCGACATTCGAAGCGACACCCGTCACCATTTCTCCAGAGACAGTCCAATACGATAACACCGAAAATTACGCCGCGGCAGCCAGAGAGCTAGCTGCAGCGGAACGGCCAGTTGTCTATGTCGGCGGTGGAGCACGGCGATCATCTAACGGCCAAGATATCGTTATGCGACTGGCAAAGGCGCTTGATGCACCAGTTGTGACCTCATATAAGGGGAAGGGTGTTTTCCCGGAAGATAATCCCCGATTTGCGGGCGTAACTGCGAAACACCTCCCCCAAGGAGCAGTAAAGATGCTCGAATCCGCAGATGTCGTGCTGGCACTCGGCACAGATTTCGACGGCGTCACTACTTCAAACTGGAGTCTCCCGATGGGAGACACGGTTGTTCACGTGAATCTCGACGTCGACGACATTAACGCCGGCTATCAGGCAGACATTCCCATTATCGACGATGTCGGACACGCCGGAGAGGAAATCCTGTCGAGGATGCGGATAGCGAGTGACCGAGTTTCGGGCTGGAACGGAACGGTGATCGGATCGGATATTCAGGACGAGTATATTTCACATTTGGAAGCAGAAGGGCTACTCGACGACACGGATATCTCGACGCCAAGCGGACTTCGGACAGTCCGTGAGGCTCTTCCACGTGGCGGAATCGTCACGACCGATATTGGCGGCTTTCGTCTCTGGTCAAAACAAGTATTTTCAGCGTATGATCAGGCGTGCTACATCACTGCCGGTTCTTGGGCGGGAATGGGTGTCGGCCTCCCCGCTGCATTAGGTGCGAAGGCTGCACACCCGGAGCGCCCAGTCGTCTCACTTCACGGCGATGGCGGACTAATGATGTGTCTGACCGAACTCCATACCGCCGTCGAAAGCAACCTCAGCATCGTCCTAGTGGTATTCAACAACAGTGACTACGGGATCATCAGTAAATCCTCGAAAATCGATGAGTACACGGATGGAAGTCAATTTGAATGGGCGTCCCCAGATTTCACGGCGATCGCCGAGGGATTCGGTTGTCGCGGGGTTGATGTCGACTCACAGAGTGAACTCCGCACTGCCGTCAAGGAGGGTATGGATGCTGATGTACCGACGGTCATCAACGTCGACGTACCAGCCGACGAGCAATCAGTAGTCGACGCGAGTACGTACGAATCGAAGCTATATTTCGAGGAATTATAGTCGTCCCACTTATCCCGGAAGAGCTGCTGTTCTTGATGTCAAGACGAGGTCAGCCTCGGCACGATCCAGGGATCAGGATTGAGTCACGATGGTTGAGAGTGATTACCGAAGTGAGGTAGGGAGTTCATGTTCGATATTGAGTTCGTTGGCGAGATTGCGGAGGCCGTCTGCGACAGCGTCTTCGATTGGGATTCCATTTTGTCGTCGTTCCTCCGAAGTCCGGTATTCAGGTTCGCCTGGGAGAAGAACCTCGAGAGAATCCTCGATCGGTTCTGCCGAGCGAATATACTCCGACAGGGCCTTGACGCGGATCGACAGTTCTTCCCGTGTCGTGAATATCTCGGGATCGATTGCGATGAACGCGGCGCCATTCCCCTGCCAGTTTTGATCTTCCTTGGCGGAGACGGGGCCATCTCCAATTATGCTGGCAAATAGCTCCGTCATGACTGCAAGATCAAATCCCTTATACCCGGTTTCACGACCTCCAAGCGGAAGGAGAGCACCGATCCCCTCTTCGAAGTCAGCTGCGTATTCGACAGGGTCACCTGAGCCCGTCGTTGTCCAGTCTACAGGAAGCGTCTCCCCGGAGCCATCGCGCTCAATAATTTTTCCGTGCGCTACCTGGCTGGTTGCTCCGTCATATAGCAAGTCGAACGGTAGCGCATCGAACGTCGGGACACCGAATGTAATCGGGTTGGTTCCAAGCCGCCGGTCAGCAGTTCCAGGAGGGGCGATCCGTTGTGCTCCGCCTTGGAGATTAACCCAGGACATGAACAGCAGGCCTTCCTCCGTAACTCGGTTAGCCCATTCTCCGATGCGACCAAGATGGCCTGAATCGCGAATCCCGACGATGCCAACACCATGTGAATTAGCTGTTTCAATTAATTCTTCAACGGCGTACCGGCCAGTAATTTGTCCGAAAGCTGCGCCACCCACAACTTGAGTGAAGGGGCCTGCTGATTCGATCGTTGGTGTCGCTGTTGGGTCAAGTGACCCATCATTAGCTTGTGCTTCGTAGTATGGAATTCTGACAACTCCATGTGAAGAGTGGCCTACCAGGTCTGCCGAGACCAGGGAGTTTGAGACGGTTTGAGCGACGTCTTTTGATGCTCCGTATGCCTCGATGGCACGCGTAGCAAAGGCTTCGAGGGCGTCTACATCAGTCGATGTCATCAGTGTCTGGCAACACAACCAACCAACATTAATCACCCGATTCATGGTTAACATTACAATAATAAAATCGGAATCAGCGGACGCAGTTTCGCGAGCCTACCGGAGCAGCTTCTACCGACTAATCTGCGGAGGCGATGGGCTCAAGATTCGCACTCTGGATCTCCTCATAGTACTTTTTAGCACGTTTTCGGTCAGCTTTAGAGAGTTCAGTAAGTGGTTCTCGAACAGGCCCTCCGTAACGGTCTGTAAGCTCCATCCCATATTTGACTGCAGGAACATTATTTGCGGCGCTCAAGCGGTTCTCATCGCCCGTCCCGTCACGGAGCTTTTCGTACGGACGGAGCACCTCCCGTATCTGCTTCGCGCGACCCCAATCTTCCTCACAAATCGCTTCCATAAGGGCAAGCGTGGCTTCAGGAACAAAGTTTCCAATTCCAGTCGTGAACCCCTCCGCACCTTCAAGTGCGTATGCGGGCGCAAATCGTTCAGCAATTCCGTTAGACCAGACCACATCACCAGGGGATGACTCAACAAGATCGGAGAAGGCCTCGATATCATTAACTGCGTATTTAACTGCAACAACGTTATCCAGCAGAGTGAGTTCCGAAATCACTTCGTCGCTGAGTTCAGGCCCTCTCTTGTAGAGGACGACACCGCAATCAACGGCATCAGCAATTCGCTCGTAATAGTCGAGAAGACCCTGCTCATGGATGTACGTGTGATCAGGATGCATGACCATGATCGCATCAACACCCGCTTCTTGATAGCGGTCGGCAAGGTCAAGCACAGTTTTCGTGCTCCCAGCAGCGCCACCAACAACAGCATCATCTTCACTAGCGCCCTGAACAGTAGCACGCACCACACCGACTCGTTCGTCGTCAGTCAACGAATAGTACTCACCAGTATTCCCACATGGAATGAAAACCCCACCTCCCACGCTGGAAAGACTTTGAATGTGTTCTTGAAGGCGCTCGTACTGTACTTCTTTCTGGTCTTGACTAAACGGGGTAGCTGTCGTAAAAGCTACACCGCGAAGTTTCTCTTTGAGAGCGGCAAAGCTCATGGTGCACACAATCCCACACAGACGTGATAGTTAAATCTTCCCTCGGAGGTTCTGATTCTATCCCAGAGAAACCGTCTATTCCGAGGGGCACGCTTTTCTTTGAGTGGTTCTGGCGGGCAGGAAGTATCTAAGAGACAGTCCCTCAAATTCTGATTGTGTTGGCTCAAGCAATAATTCCGTATGAAGAATCGGACCAGCCCTCAGTTGGCATCGGTGTTTGTTCACCACAATAGAACGAATCGCATTCTTTTTACTATTCCCATATGATAGGCCGTGTATGTCGAACTCAAATGACGAGAACATCGCCAAGACAATACAATCAGTTGATACTGTGTTCACCATCGTTGAATATATTTCGCAGAATTCAGAAGCAGGCGTGACCGAGATCGCGAACGAAATTGGAGTGTCAAAGAGTACAGTCCACAACCACCTCAAGACGCTCGAACAGCGCGAATATATCAGGAAGGACAAGTCTGGTCACTACGTACTGGGATATCAGTTTCTCACACTAGGTGGAAGAGCCCGGGAACGGTCAAATTTACACCCTGTTGCCAAACCAGAGATCAATTGGTTAGTTGAGGAAACCAGTGAATCAGCGTGCGTCGCGACGGAAGAATATGGACGAATCATATATCTCTACCAAGCACGTGGCGAACAAGCGATCACGACGGACTCACAGACGGGAACGCGCGTCTATCCACACTGCACCGCACTCGGAAAGTCGATACTCGCACACTGCTCCGGGGAGCGAGTTGACGGAATTATTGACCGTCACGGATTGCCAAAATCCACGGAGAATACGATCACATCCCGTGAAACGTTACGAACGGAGCTGGAAACCATCCGTGAACGCGGGTATGCGTTTGACGATGAAGAACGAATAGAGGGACTCCGATGTATTGCTGCCCCCATAATGCACAACGACCAGGTATGTGGAGCTATTAGCGTCTCCGGTCCAGCTAAACGATTACAGGGGAACAGGTTCAAAGAAACCATCCCCGAACAGGTGCGTCGGGCTGTGAGGGTTATCGAAATGAACCTCGAATATTCATAGCGTTCCTTATAGGGAAACAGTGACAGTGGTTCTGATTCTGGTTCTGCGTATCACTTGACGAACACACATATCGAAACCAGAGCTATACCTGATATGGGAATTACACCAATATCGATGTAATCCGCTCAAGCTCGTAATAGCAGACAGCGATTTCGGTTGTTCGTCACCTGTCGCGACTATTCAGAAGGTTCCAGTTCGACGTACTGTCAACCTCCTCTAAGGCCTCGGTAGCGACATCACCTAGTCCCCCGGCCTCGATATGTGAATAACGTACGCGAACAATCTCTTCAGAGTTATCCAAGTATCGGGCTGCAACCTGTCCCGAATGCTCGAACAGGGACTTCCCCCATTCCGCGTCGACCACCGTGGGTGCGAGATAATCGTGTTTAGGATGGTTGATGTCGATCTCAGCGTCGTCTGAAGTGCTGGAGAATCGACCGTGCCCCATCCGTCGTGATTGACGGCGGTCGAAAGTCTTCGTCGAGCGCCAGCAAGAGGCACGAGCGTACTCGTCACTCGTCGATTACATCCGGGCGTTCCCCCGCGGTCAGCCAGTTCATTCTGCACGAGCGTTGCAAGCGTCTACTGGTTGAACGTCGGGAATACTGGCTACTGCTCTGTTGGGTGGTCTATCAACTTGCGGTAGCTCCGAAGCGGAGAGATCGCCGGATCGGGGAGACTCGCCGCATCCCACTGCTGCTTCTTTCGATCGACATGCAATACTGTCTTCCTCAAGGGAGGGTTCCTCCCAGCGTACGCCACGCCGGCGTGGGCCGTTTGGGTCACGGAGCAGTTCCCCAACACGGACAGCAGTGTACGAGAGAACGAACACGAGTGCGCGATCACGAGCGGCCTTCAGCGCCTCGTAGCGAGATCGTTGCCTATCGAGTGGGTCGACATCCTCTGTGAGTGTCGTGTACGCCCCGATGGCGTTCCGGGCTTGCGGCCGTCGTCCTCAGGAAGGGGGTCCATCGCGCTGGCGCGCTGGGTGAAGTGCGCTCAAGGTAGCCCTCGTTGACGAATCAGCCATATCACACAAATATATAGCGATGATTGGTTCATACAGTATTCTGTTTAAGTCCACGATCGCCGACAAGGCAGGGCGTACTCTCGGAACACACGTTCATCGGGGTCCTCGAATGTTGGGGCACGGTCGACGTTGTCGGGGACGATTCCGGTCCAATCGTCGTCACTGCGGTCGCCGGCGGGCCACTCGGCGAATCGGTCGAGCTCGCCGCCGGCGTTGCGTCGATAGTTCCCGCCATCCCCACCACGGCTTTTGCCCTTGTCTTGCAGGTAGCGCTCGAAGGAGGCCCCCAGTGACTGATCGGCGCGCTCTCTCAGTGATTTATCGGGAGTCATAATTCCTCGTCCAGGGACTGATAATTCGACGAACGTCCTCGAGGAGTTCTTCGACGATTCCCCAGAGGATCAACGATGGAGTCTCGTGTTCAAATGTGACGCCCCGACGGCCCTCCGTATTGCAGCGGAGTACTGGAAGTGTGCCCGACCGGGATTAGGGTGGTCTTCGTCCTGATGCCAGCCTGCGTGAAATCCAGTATTTGGGTCGGTGTAGTTGATACGGAACCAATCGTGTGGGTCTTGGCGATATCATTTGACGGTTAATTCCGGTGACTCCGGTCCTGTCGGTGGGGTAAGACGGTTCGGATCGAATACTGCTCGGAGCTCTTGGCCTCGATATCATCAAGGATGGACTCAATTGCCGTAATTTGCGGCACACGGTCGAAGACATCGCGCTTTAGCTGTGCGTAGAAATTCGCGTTCAGGTCACCACCTGGATGTGGAACCGACATCCGTCAGCTACTGGCCTCAGCGGAATCTGTTGGGGCAAGGAAGTCCATTCGCGGATGGCGAAGCCGACGATTTTGATGCGGCGCTGGAGATGCTCCCACTCGCGGGCGATCTCACGGCGCCGGTCTTCCTCCTCGGCGTCGAGAGACTCGTCAGCGAGCGTGCCGCGAAGCTGGTTCGGTGACTCAACGTCGAATTCGTCCTCCCAGTCCCGAATTTGGGTCTTCATATCCGCGAGACGGTCCGTGAGTTCCTCGACAGAATGCCCGCTGTCCCGCAGGCGCATCGCCTCTTGCATCGCCTGACGGCGGTAATCAGGGTAGTACGTCGTGTGCGGGCCGCTTTCGTCACGGTGGAGGATGCCATCGACGACGAGCCGTTCGAGAACACGCTTGGTCGGCTCGTGTGACCAGTCTGCTTCGGAAGCGATCCAGTTGGCCGTCTGAGGCTCCGAAAGCTGCCGAGCAGCCATCCGCATTCGGTCTTCCCCCGTGTGGTCTGGCGCTGCATTAAGCCCTCGGAGTTCGATTCGTCTTCAGTCATACGGCACTGTCTAGTTAAGCCAGTTTGAGAAGTGAGCAGGTCGTTGAGTGAGTTTGGGATGAAGCTCGCAGACCTGCTCAGTAAGTGCTTTGGGGCGGATTTAGAAGAAACTTGGGAGCGTGAGCGGACAGCAACGCCCGTCAGGGCGTTTGCTGTCCGCCTTCACGCGACTGGTTGTTCGCTCAGAGAGACAACAACGATTCTCGCGGAATTAGGTGTTGAACGCTCTCATCAAGCCGTTTGGCAGTGGGTACATCGGCTGGCTGACAGCGTTCCCGACCCGCCGGCGGCTTCGCCGTTGCGGGTCGCGGTTGACGAAACTGCTGTCAAAATTAACGGTGAGTGGTCTTGGTTGTACGCTGCAATAGACCTTAACACGAAACTCATTCTTGACGTTGCGTTGTTCGGACGCCATGGCACGGATCCGGCGGCTGCGTTCCTGTCTGGACTGGCGGAGAAACACGATCTTTCAGACACCACGTTTCTCGTCGATCAGTTCGGCTACCGGACTGCCCTTGCTCGGTTAGGGCTGAACGGTCGGGTTGACTACACCGACCGAAACCTCATCGAAAAATGGTTTCACACGCTGAAAATGCGACTCCACCGTTTCCATAATTCGTGGGTGGGCAGTCGGCGGAGCGTTCGCCAGTGGCTTGCGTTATTTGCACATTACTACAACCGCTCAGGCCGCACCAATCGCTCGATGATCGAACACCAGCCGACGAGGTCCTAAACTAGACAGTGCCGAGTACACTCACGAGTCTAACCAAATTGTCGTACGCCTTGACCCAGGTGATGAAGTCCTTGAATCCCTACGTTCGCTCCGAGACGAATTCCAGATCGAGAATGGATTCTTTATAGGGATCCGCGCTGTGGATCGCGCGACACTGGGCCACTATAATGTCGATTCACAGTCGTACTCAGAGGAGACATTCACGGATCAGTTCGAAGTGACAGCCTTTAATGGGAATATCGGTCCAGACAAAATCCACGCGCATATTGAACTAGGTACAGAGTCGTTCGATACACTTGTTGGTCACTGTTCCGGCGCCCGCGTCTCCGGGACGTTCGAAATTGTGATTTTAATTGGCGGGACTCCACTCAACCACCAACGTGATAAGCAAACCGGACTTGATGTCTTTGAATTTCGGTAACTACACGACCCCTCGTTAAGAGCTATCCTGGCATAACTCTGCAGAAATTTATTGCTTCCTGATCAGGGTGTCAGCGCGGCCTGGTGTTTCAGCAAGCCAGCTCTCTTCACCATGAATTGTACTTAACCCCTTCAACAAGATTAGGATGGTCTGTTCAAGCATCTCTACGTTCTCATTCCATGATGCACGCGCGAATCTGTATAATGCCATCCGATGGGGTCAATCTCATCGAGGACGAGAAGCTATTCCGTCGCGCCGAGCCCATCCAGTTCGTCGAACAGCATCGTGTAAATCATCATGCCGGATGATATCCGTTCGGTGTAATGGAGTGGCGGTGTTCAGATAAGGATTGAAAGGTGAGGCGGAGCGTTTTCTGAGTGTCTATGCCCGAAAACACCCGCCTCAACGGGAATATCAACCAGATCGACTTAGAGTTTGTTGAACGAGAAGTGACACCGCAGCTGCTGATGAAGCTCAGTATTCAGCTCCATCTTGCTGGACTCTCGCTTTCGAATACTGTCTCAATTCTTGAGCTATTCGGTGTCAATCGAGCTCGATCCACCGTTCATAATTGGGTCCATAAAGCCGACCTACAGCCCGAGTCTGGACGGAATCCGGATCACGTCGCGGTTGACGAAACCGTGATCCGACTCAATAACGAGTAATACTGGCTGTACGCCGATGTTGATCCCGACACAAACGAATTACTCCATACGAAGCTTGAACCGACGCGTACGAACGTGATTGCGCGCCCGTTTTTCGCCAAACTCCGCGAGAAACACGACGTCGATGATGCCGTGTTTCTCGTTGATTGTGCACCCACGCTGAAAGACGCCTGTCAACGATACGGCCTCCGATTCCAGTATGAAAAACATGGGAATCGGAATGTTGTCGAACGTGTCTTTCGAGAGATAAAACGACGAACTTCATCGTTCTCAAACTGTTTCAGCAACGCCGACGCAGCCACCGCCGACGATTGGCTCAGATCATTCAGCTTCGCATGGAATCAGCTTATCTGAACACTACCGTAAGCGGACAGAAACGCCCGTCAGGGCGTTTGCTGTCCGCCTTCACACGACCGGTTGTTCGCTCAGAGAGACAACAATAATTCTCGCGGAATTGGTCGTGGAACGCTCTCGTCAAGCAGTTTGGTAGTGAACATATTGTCTGTATGACATCGTTCCCGACCCGCCTGAAGCGCAGCTGAAGCGGGTCGCGGTTGACGAAACCGCTGTCAAAATTAACGATGAGTGGTCTTGGTTGTACGCTGCAATAGACCTCGACACAAAGCTCATTCTTGACGTTGCGTTGTTCGGACGCCATGGCACCGATCCGGTGGCTGCGTTCCTGTCTGGACTGGCGGAGAAACACGATCTCTCAGACACCACGTTTCTCGTCGATCAGTTCGGCTACCGGACTGCCCTTGCACGATTATGATTGAACGATCGGGTTGAATATATCGACTGAAACCTCATCGAAAAATGGTTTTACACACTGAAAATGCGGCTCGACCGTTTCCATAACTCATGAGTGGGAAGTCGGCTGATTGTTCGCTAGTATCTTGCATTATTTACGCATTACTACAACCGCCTCAGACCGCATCAATCGCTTGGTGATCGAACGCCAGCTGACGAGGTCCTAAACTAGATACTCTCTAAACCATCCATCCACATTCCCGATCCGCAAAGCAGTCAACTACTCAGACAAAAGACCATTTCAGTGTATTTTAATTTATGGTATTTGGCCGTGTGATGGTGTCTATCCGTTACGCGCTCTATACACTGAACCCCTACGGAGTCCAGCCACGCTTCAGCCTAGCGTTCAAGGATCGTTCCGCTCGCGCCGACTGCGATGTGCGGGTGTCCAAGTGCGACTGCGTGGAGGTTTTGGCCGGTGGGCGAGGTTTGCGTCCACCAGTCGAACCAGCGTGAAAGCGTCCGGAGCGGCGGTGTGTCGTAGCCCGTCCGGTGTAAGATTGTTCCACTCGCGCCGACTGCATGGACACAGCCACACTCCTCGACTTCGACGTCGTGTAGCGCTGCATTCGCCGCTGATTCCTGCTCCCATTCACCGTTCGAACCAATAACGACCGTTCCACTGGACCCTGCGAGCACGACAGTCTCGGAACTCCGCATCCCGACGTCAGTGAGTGTCTCGTCGAAGGAAGGGGTGTCCAGTTCAGTCCACGTCTCGCCGTCGGTTGTCTTGAATATTGAGCCGTTTTGGTCGACGAGGAAGCCGGTCGAATCAGACACGGCCACGGCAGAGATTTCTGCCCCGCTCCCAGGGGTCGTGTGCGTCCACGTGCCGGGTTCCCCGTTCTCTTCGGAGACGTGGACGTTCCCGGACGCGTCCACGAGGTAGACGGTCGCGTCCCCTGCCGGCCCAGTAACGGCGATGTCGGTGAACGTGTTCGTCACGTCGTCGGGAGCGCTCCGTGAGGTTACCGACTCCGCCGACGGGTCGTATTCGCCGACGGTTCCGCTCGCACCGGCGACCCATAGGCGGTCTCCGTTCGACGTCGTCGCGGTACTCGAGAGATTATTTCCGTTTCCTGCTGGCCCAGATTCGGTGACGAACGACCAGCCGTCCTCAGTTCGTTCGAGAATGACTCCGCCAGAACCGACCGCGAACGCCCCTGCCTCGGCATGGACGGCGTCGTGTAACGTTCGCTGTGTCGGTGGATCAACGGCTTCCCAATCGTCCGTATCGGGCGCATGTGGCTGTGTGCTTCCCCGACTGAGTGCTGTCGGAGCGACGGCCACACTCGTCAGGCGGAGGAACGTGCGGCGGGTGCGCTCAGGCATCTCACTGCTGATGGTTATCGACGTAGAGGAAAGTATTCTGTGGCCGCCTCTTCGTGCGGCGGTAGTCATTTCCACGAAGGTCGAGCCGATTTGTGAGGGTATGGTCGGTTTCGGTTAGTCTGCGTGGTTCTCTTTGGCTTTGTGTCGGTCTATGGTTGCCAAATCAAAACTGTGTTAATAATCATCGGATATTTTTACAAACGTAGGAATTATTTTGCTGCATTCTATTAATAGTGGTATGAGCACAACTGGCATGGGCGAAGAGACGATTGACGCACTCGAAGACCTCCCACCGAGCGCAAAACTTGTCGCGAAAGTCCTCGAATACAACGACACCCTCACCCAGAGCGAACTCGCCGAGAAAACGCTGCTCCCCGACCGTACCGTCCGGTACGCACTCACTCGCCTCGAAGAACAGGACATCGTCGAATCCCGCTTCTCGTTCTCCGACGCCCGGAAACAAGTGTACACACTCGCCTAGCCACAAAACCACGACAAGCCCCGCTACAATTGCCGACCGGTAGCTGGTTTCTTAGGGCCAGAGTCCGCGTGTGTCGTGGGCTTCGGCAATACGGGAGAGAGCGACGATGTACGCAGCGTCGCGCCAGGTCACCTCACGAGCCTCGAACTCCTCACGAACGGCTTTCCAGGCAGTGAGCATCTCCGTTTCGAGTTCGTCGTTCACTCGTTCCAGCGACCACGCCCGCCGGTTGATATCCTGTAGCCACTCGAAATAGGAGACAGTGACACCGCCCGCGTTCGCGAGAATATCCGGGATGACAGGAATCCCGCGTTCCGCGAAGATTTCGCTAGCCGTGCTCGTCGTTGGGCCGTTAGCCCCTTCGATAATGAGGTCTGCGTCGATCTCGCCGGCGTTGTCCGCAGTGAGCACGTTCCCGATAGCTGCCGGGACAAGTACATCGACGTCGAGTTCGAGCAACTCGTCGTTGGTGACGGTCTCAGGAGCGTCATGGCCGAGAACTGCTTCCGGCTCCTCGTGATGTGATGGGATCGAGTGGGTGTCGAGGCCGTTCGTGTCGTAGACGCCGCCGTTTACGTCGCTCACCGCGACGATATTTGCGCCCCACTCGTCGAGGAGACGAGCGGCGTTTGACCCGACGCTGCCGTAGCCTTGGATGGCGACATCGGTCACTTTGATGTCCTTGTCGTAGTAGTCGATTGCTTCGCGGACGATGATAGCGACGCTGCGACCGGGCGCGCCATCACGGCCTTTGCTGCCGCCGACGATTGGTGGTTTCCCGGTGACGACGCCAGGGATTGTTTCACCCTCCTGCATGGAGTAGGCGTCCATCAGCCACGCCATCGTCTGCGGGTCCGTTCCCATATCAGGTGCCGGGATGTCGACCGTCGGGCCGATAACGTCCCGGATTTCTTCGGTGAATCGTCGCGTGAGCTGTTCTTTCTCGTCGTCGCTAAGCTCCTTGGGGTTGACGGCGATACCGCCTTTCGCGCCGCCGAACGGGAGGTCCATAACCGCGCACTTCCAGGTCATCCACATCCCAAGGCCGACACACTCGTCTCGCGTGACTTCAGGATGATACCGGAGACCGCCTTTGAACGGGCCACGGACGCTATCATGTTGGGCTCGATACCCCGTGAAGACGTCGACTGTGCCGTCGTCGCGCTCGATCGGAACCGTGACTTCGTGCACGCCTCGTGGGTGTTTGAGCCGCTCGACGATGTTCGGATCGATGTCGAGGTGGTCGGCAGCGTGCTGGAGTTGCCGACGCGCTGTCTCCAACGCCGACTCCGGTTCGGCCTCGTCTTCGGCGGGTTCGTCAGAGGACGGTGTCGATGAAGTAGCCATTATTCGAGTGGTGTTTGTCGATTTCTCATCGCTCCGGCACAGTCTGGGCACTTCCCAGGATTGTTTTCGGACACGATGACGTTCCCGCAGTCGAAGCACTCGTAGGGCGACTCTTCGCCGGAATTCTGGGTTACGTCTCTCATGGTCAAGCGAGCACCAGTCGGAGACCAAGATGCTCTACCAATCCGTAATAGGTGTCTAAGGGAATATTCCCCAGTTGATTACCGAACCCCACATCAATTCCGGCGTTTACTATTCAACCCGCTCACCGGAAACGAGCATTCAAATCAGCGATCACCGTGCGCTGACGCAACCGGAACGTGGTCGTCGACAAGCGCCGCGAAGAGCTTCCCTTGGACCGACCGGATGTGCTGGTAGAACGCCTGCGGCGAAATTCCCAGAGAATCAGCAACGTCCTCGCCGGTGGCTTGCCGTGGCGTCTCGAAGAACCCGCTGTAGTACGCAGTCTCCAAGACCTCCAGTTGTCGGTCAGTAACTTGGTCGAGAACGGACGCGTAGAACCCGTGTTCGGAAGCTTGCTCGCGGGTCTGCTTCGACGTGAGCGCGACCTCACCGTAGCGATCCGTAATGAACTGTGTGATATGTCTGGTATCGACGCTTCCCGGCACGTCGACGACCAGTGACGTCGCTTGCGGCGACACCGTCGCTGTTCGGAGAATTGCACCGTGGTCAGCTAACTCTGTCGCGAGGAACGGTTGCGAGAGCCGAAGTCGAATCACACCACCAGTTTCACCACCACGAATCCGCTCGACGTCGTCGATGACGACAAGTTCCCCGGCTGCATCGACGACGGCTTCGACGGACGCATTCTCAACAGTAACGAAGACGTGATTCCCGTCGGCAGTCTGTTGGACGCCGCCCTCGTAGATGATCGTACATTCGGCAGCAGCTGCAAGCTGTGAGAGTACGAACGCCGGTGCATCGACGGTGTACTCTGCTCGTGTCAGCGACGTCGTGAGTAACGCACGTTTGCGCTCGCTTGCGCTGATGGCTGCAGCAATTGTTTCGCCGAGTTCTCCTAACACGGTACGGACTGTTTCGTCGAACGCATCGGGTGTTTCCGCGTAAACCGTTAAGACGCCGTACGTGAGGTCATTATACACGAGCGGGATGCTCAACACGGACAGGAAGTCACGAGCGAGAGCGTCTTTGCGCCACGACGCGTCCCGGAGGTCGGCAGCGACGTTCGACACCAACGTGACCTCGCCGGTCGCTGCGGCCTGCCCGGCTGGTTCGACGTGTTTGGGCTGGATAGGGAAGGACTGACTGTCGAGATAGCCATGATCGACGCCCGCCCATGCCTGCGGGGTGACCGCGTCAGTTGTTTCGTCGACTGTCCCAACCCACGCGAACTGGAAGCGGTCGCCGGCAGTGAGCCGCTCACAGACTGTATGGTCGATTTCCTCACGGGTTTCCGCCCGGAGGAGCGCCTGGTCGATTTCGCGAATCGTCTCGTTGATTCGGTTGAGAGTAGTGAGCTGGTCGTTCTGTTGTTGGAGCTCACGGTCCTGCTCGCGGAGCCGGGATTCGCGGCTGACGCGGTCCAGCGCTGCCTCCGCGGTCGCGGCGAGCAAGTCCGCAAGTTCCTTCGTCACGTCGTCGAAGACGCCGACTTCCGTCGACCCAACAAAGAATACGCCGTGGTTCCCCAACGGGATGTACGCCGCGCTGCGGAGGCCAGTCGCAGGATTCTTGAGTCGGTCAGCATCGTGGATATCGCCGAAGAACAGGGGTTCGTCCTCGACGAAGCTGTAACTCGTGAGGTCCTGGCCGTTGGCATGTACAGTCGGGAGTGGTCCGTGGGCGTCTCGCATCGCTTGCGAGTGAGCAGCCGGCTGGAGGTGGTTGTCGTCGGCGTCAAAGAGGTAGACTGCGCTTGCATCGAGGCCCAGTACTTCTTGCGTGTCGTCGACGACGTGTTGGGCGATCTCCTGATGGGTTTCGGCGTAGAGGAAGTCTCGTGCGGTCTCCTGAAGTGTGGCGAGGGCTTGTTCACGCTGCTTGCGCTTTGTGATGTCCCGGCAACTGTACAGGAGTTCCCCATCCTGAATGGAGACCTCTCGAACGTTGACTAGCAGCGTGTGCTCGCGGCCAGCTTTGTCGGTTGCGGTACATTCGATGTTCTTCAGGACGCCGTTCTCAGCGAGTTCCTCACGGTCGAAGAGGTCATCTCCGAGCAGTTCCTCGATCGTTCCGAGGTCCTGGATTTCGCCGGCGGTGTAGCCGAAGATGAAATGAACGTTCGGGCAGACGTACGTGTAGTCGCCGTCCTCGTCAGTGATGAGGACGGTGTCGGTCATGTTGTTGAGGGTGACGCGATGGAGTTCCTCGGACCGACGGAGTTCACGTTCGAGGTCGACGCGATCGGAGATGTCCACCCCGTCGACGACGATGGAGACGAGGCTGCCGTGCTCGTCAGTAACCGGTTGGACGGATAGCTCGATGACATGGTCACTTGTGACACCATCGCGGGTGACAACCGCATGGCCGAACTCGCCGCTTCGAGCTGCATCCACGAGACGATGCATATCTGCGCTGGCATCCGATTCGGTCGCCCACCACGGCAGTGTCCAGAATACGTCGCCGATTACTTCGTCGACGTCGATATTGGCCATCTCTCGCGCGGTCTCGTTCACTCGAACGAGTGTCCCATCGGGATTGAGGACCCAGGTTGCGGCCCGAGTATCGTGGAAGATGGCATCGAATTGACGGGCGCGCTCGCGTTGCATCGTCGTTCGTTGGGCCGTCCGAATCGACTGTTCGATGCGTCCGATTACGTCATCAAGGAATTCCTCAACTGGCTCTCGGACAGCGATATAATCGGTGATACCTGCCTTGATTGCCTCGCTTGCGATCGTTTCGCTACCGTTGGCCGACCCCAGCATGATGGGGACGGTCGCGTTTCTCTTTCGGATTGTTTCGACTAGATCGATGCCTGTCGCATCCTGCAGGTCGTACTCAGTGATGATACAATCGACATTCGTCCCGACGACAGCATCGTGTGCGGCTGCCAGCGTTCGCACGACGCTGACAGATGCGTTCGTTTGTTCTCGTAGCGATTCCGCCACTACAGTTGTCCAGTCCGTGTCACCGACGACAACGATTCTCGACGTATCGAGCACGGGTTTCGTTGATGAGTTCATGGAACGGGAGACCATTCAGAGTGGAAACGGCCAGTCCAGCGATGGCCTGATAACTGAACGTACAGCCGGAACGATGAAAGCCCCATCGTTTAATTATGAACCCCAACTCTACTATTTGGTTTCAAGGTAAACCCCAGAACCCTCTCCCGATTGATCGTGGGCAATCCACATAAATGTATACTGATACTTTTCTGTAATCATCAAATATGCTTAACATGAGATGTCATAATTCAGTAACATTCCGGGTACTTTGCTCAAAATTATATTATCGGAGAAAACTCCTTTCTTCGGAGATACCGACCCAGGTTAGTGACAGCCCCACAGTCTAGCTGACCGGGATTCAGGACAGTATCGGCAAGAAGCCTAATGTGGTGTTTCTCGTATATTTCCTACGTGGTTGTTAGCTAATTTCGGTATTATCGCCTTGAGTGTGCATATACGGGTTTTCCCGAGGTAAATTGAGACCGTGTGCTACGAGTTCGCGTCGCTGACGAGATATAGGTTAGCTCTCTGCGTCCAGTTGAGGGCTATTCTTTGGGAATGTCTAATACCAAATAGGACAATATTTTTACTATCATACGAGATTGATAATGTGGCTGTGTAAGGCGGGGACCAGCCCACATCAACGGCTTCGGTATCCAGTCACGCGTCGCAAACACGAGCTCGTTTCTATAGAGCCGCCATGAAGCCGATATTGGCGGGGACGCGCCCCATCCCGTGATATTTTCCCTCACTGTCTCGGCGTATGACACATCCCTCGACGTCGTCGCGCTGGTCCGGGACGTCGAATAGTCCGGAGCCGCAGACGACGTCGCCGCGGCCAGTCTAGAAGTCCATGATGCCGCGGTACAGTTCCTCGACCGTCAGGTGGTCGTTCGCGGCTTGCCGTTTCGTCTGCCGGTAGAACCGGTCGCGCTCGTCGACGACGTCGTCGCTCACTTCGAAGTCGTTCGTCTCGTAGAACTCCGAGGTCGCGCCCATGTTACGCATGACCGTGTAGAAGTCGGGGAGCGCGAAGACCTTGAGCTCCGCGAGGTGGGAGGCGTCCTCGACGTCGACGTTCCAGTTGTAGCCGTACCGGTCGAACTCCTCGGTAATCTGGTCGATACGTGGGCTGACGTCCAGCGACTGCATCGCCTCCCAGAACTCCGTGTCGCCCGAGGCGTACTCGTAGTGGATGCCGATGAAGTCGTGGATGGACTCCCAGGTACGGCGGACCGACGCGTTGAATGCGTCCCGAATCGCGTCGTCGACGACTCGGCCGTGCGAGGACAACAGATTCGAGAACTGCACCGCGAGCGAGGCGTTGGCGGTGAGCGCGGTCGACTGCAACGGCTCGACGAACCCCTCGGCGTTCCCGATGGTCAGACAGTTAGCTACCCACGCCCGGTCGTAGTACCCGGACTCGAAGTCGTACCTGTCGACGTCCGCCTCCGCGACGTCTGCCCCACTCCTAGCGCCCGTGGGGGACACTTCGGTGATGAACTCACGGAACTCGGTCATGGCGGTCTCCTCGTCGACGTACTCGGAGGCGAATACGTACCCGAGGTCGCGGTCGTCGTAGGTGTCGATTTGCCAGAACCACCCGTGGTCGCCCGTCTCGATGACGGTTGCGGGGACGACGTCCGACAGCGGCCGGTCGATGCGGACGTTGAGCGCCGCGTCGAGTGGGAACTCGAACTCGCGGAATTCGACGTCCTGCTCGCGCCGGAGGACACGGTTGAACCCCGTCGCGTCGACGTAGAGGTCCGCGTCGTACCGGTGTTGGGTGCTGCGGACACCGTCGATTCGCTGGCCGGTCGTCTCGACGGCGGTGATTTCGTCGTCGACGAGCGAGATGTCGCGGGAGTGGCAGAGTTTCCGGAGGAACGTGTTGAACCGTTTCGTGTCGAGGTGGTAGGCGACCTTGTCGTATCTGTCGAGGTCGCCGTCGGGCCCGTAGTACCACGGCGACTTGCCCTGCGCGACGATTTGCTCGTCCCGCGTCAGGTGGTCGGGGCTGTCGTAGAGCTCGTCGTAGTGGTGGTAGTAGTGTTCGACGGCGTTGGGCGTGTCCGCGTTGGGGTACTTGTCCGGCGGGTCGAAGGGGTACTGGAAGGACGGCCGGTCACACCAGTCGCGGAAGAACACCGACGCCTTCCAGATCGGCTTCACCTCCGAGATGAACTGGTGTTCGTCGATGTCGAGCGAGCCGTGGAGGATGTTCTGAATCTCCCGGTACGTGCTCTTGCCGACCTGCGGGATCTCCTGCCGGAAGTCGTCGACGACCGAGACGTCCACGTCCGGGTTCATCTGGCGGATGCTGAGCGCGGTCAGCAGTCCGACGTCGCCGCCGCCCACGATAGCTACGCTGTCTACGTTCCCGTCCATCGTTGTCAACAACCGCGTCGTTGGGGACAATAGCTTCGACGGTTGTATTCACGTTCTAATTGTTGTCAATAATAATCCGGGGTGTGTACTGAGACATTCGCCGTCGATAACAGGGATTATTGGAATGGAACGACTCGTTCCACTATGCCAATCGCCACCGGAGACGCCGTGACGTTCGAGTACACTGGCCGCCTCGAAGACGGCACCGTCTTCGACACCTCACGGGAAGTCGTCGCCGAGGAAGCCGGACTCACCGATGCGGAACTGGACCGCGAGTACACACCGCTGACAATCGACGTCGGAACCCACCAGGTCATCGAAGGGATGGAGAATGGGCTGATTGGATTGGAAGAGGGAGAGGCTGCGACTATCGAAATCCCGCCCGAAGAAGCGTACGGCAAGTGGGACGAGGCGGACGTTCAGGAGTTCGACACCGCCGAACTCGAAGAAATGATCGGCGGGCAGACGCCCGAGGAGGGTGGCTATCTCGAAGCGGAGAACGGCCGGCAGGGAGAAATCGTCCACGTCGACGACGAAACCACGCGCGTGGACTTCAATCACGAACTCGCCGGGAAACCACTCGCCTTCGACGTAGAGATTCTCGACGTCAACTGAACGGCGAGCCCCGTGGTTGCGGACCGTACGGCGATTGCGAGACGTGTACGACGAACTGCAGAGACGGGTGTGGTCGGAGGGGAGCGTCGCTACTGCAACGACCGGTGCCTGTTCAGCCGTTGTACTGGAGGTCGCCCTCGTGGACCCACCAGAACTGCGGCCACTTCACTTTCCGGTTCGGGTTGTCCTCGCTGGCGACCGTCCACTCGTCGTCGGTCGTCCACGACTGCTCGTACTTCGAGACCAGTCCCAGGAACGGTAGCTCGATGTGGTTGTGCCACGCCGCCCGCTGGACGTACTCACGGGCAGATTCGTCGTCGGGCTGTTGGGCGATCTGCTCGACCTCGTCCAGCGGTGTCAGGGACATTTCGCCGCCGTCGGGCCCCGGAATCGTCTGCTCGGATTGAGCAGCCTCGCGGTAGTTGTGACCGCCGCCGATCTCCGACTCCCAGAGCTGGTAGTACAGTGGGAAGTACGGGAACGACGACCGCGACCCGCCCGGCAGCCAGTACAGCGACCCCATCGCGAAGTTGCTGTCCGAGTACTGACTGAACCAGTCGTTGGTCGGCAGCGTACTGATGGAGAAGTCGAAGCCGAAGTCGTTGAGCTGACTGACCACCGTCTGGGTCATCGTCGTCCAGTCACTCCATCCCGCGGGGGAGAAGTAGTCGCCGCCGATGGTGTTGCCGCTGTCGTCTTTCCACGTCCCGCCCTGCTTGGAGTAGCCGGCGTCTTCGAGGAGCTGAGTGGCCTCTTCGGTGTTCTGGGACTCGGGGCCGTACGTTTCGAAGGAGTCCTGCATGTCGTCCAGCCAGTACTCCTGGTCTTTCGGCGCGATACCGCACGGCGTCTCCGTCACGAATTTCGTGCGCGGGCCGGCGTTTTTGACCAGCGACTGGCGGTTGATGACGTGGGCGACGGCCTGGCGAACGTTCCGTTTGCCGAAGTGCTCGTCGTTGTGGTTGAAGACGATGCCGTACCCCCACTTCGCCGGAATGTTGACCTCGACGACGTTGTCCGCGAACTGTTCGGCAATCTCCTGTGGGGCGAACGCGCTCATCGCGCCGTCGATGTGGTCGCCGGCCATGAGCGCCTGGTGTTGCGCCGTCGCACCGCCGGTGTTCTCGATGAGGTGCGTCTGGAAGTTGACGTTGTCGGCGTTGTAGAAGTCCTCGTTGCGCTCGAACTCGAAGGCCTGCCGGTCCTTGTTGACGAACGAGAACATGCCGCTCGCGACGGGTTCCTCCCACGCCCACTGCAGGAACTCCGAGGCGTCCTTGTCGAGGAACTGCTCGTGGGTTTCGGCCTTCGTGTCCACGAGGTAGTTCGTCAGTTCGAATTTGATGATCCGCGGGTTCGTGGCATCCGTGAGGTGTAGTACGGCCGTCTTGTCGTCGACGATTTCGTAGTCGTCGAGGTAGCCCCAGATCGAACTCCCCGTCTTCTTCCCTAACTGGAGCTGGACGTCGAAGTCTTCGGTGGTCCACTCGTCGCCGTTGTCCCACATCAGGTCGTCGCGGAACGTCAGTGTGACCTCCGTACCGTCGACGTTCAGGTCGGAGAGTGCACCCAGGAGGAATTCGTTGGTGGTGAACGAGTATTTCAGGAACGGTGCGAACACCGAGCGGCCCGCCGGCCACCGGTAGTTCTGAATCCCGGACGTGTTGAAGTGCAGGTCGGCTGGGTTACCGTTGTACGCGTCGTTGTACGTGGCATCGTAGACCTGCGGGCCGTCCGAATCGGACGAGTCTGTGCTTCCCGACCCCGGTTCCTCGGTTGGGTCGGATTCGGCACCGCCACCGCTACACCCGGCGAGTGCCGCGAGCCCGGACGCTCCGGCCACGGATAGTATCTTTCGTCGGCTGACCGCGTGGTTATATCTGTCGCTTCCGTCGTCTGCTGACATAGCGTAGCATGGGTTACCGTAATACTTCATAAATATTTGGAATGATATCTCCGGAGCTGCGTCAGTTCGTCGAAGCCACACGTCAGAGAACACCGGGCCGCTTCCGCTGGTCACCGTGTCCCACCGAGTACTCCGACCCGGGGTTTGCTCCCACTCACCGACACCCCGAACGTAGGTCAGCCGCGGGCGGAGTTCGTGGTTCCCGGGCCGGTCGAGCGTTCGAGACTAACGGCTTCCCGCGTCCGCGCGACCGCCGTCAACACCGGGTACGTCCACGGTTCGTCATCGTAGAGGTACGTACACAGGGAGTGCTCGTCGAAGCGGGGAACAGAGTCCCGTCGCTGAATCGTCTGCTGGCGGCACTGCGCGACGGCGTCGAGCTGTTCCGTGAACGACTCACAGTGCCAGTCCGGAATTATCGTCGTGTCCAGCGCGGCGAAGACGTCCTCGAGGTCCGTCCGCGCCGACTCAAGTGACCGCGCTTCCCTCTGGAGCGTTGCAAGGAAGTGCTCGCGTCTGCGCACGGCTTCCGCCGCTGCCCCCACGAGCGCGTGCTTGTACGCCGCAGTGAACGACACCGACGACTCGGGCCGAACGCCCTCAGCGACTTCCGGGCCGAACTCGCCGGCGAGGTGCTCCGCGAGCGACTCGTCGTACGCGTCGTCGTAGTGTGGCATGCTCAGGACGGTCTCGCGGTAGGCAGTACGAACGCAGTCGACCCTGTCGGTCGTCGACGCGCGATTCGCGATTCGCGTCGCCCGGTCCGGTGGGGTCGACGGTGCCGGGTCGATGCCCTCCAGGCGCTCGCGGAACGCCTCGAATGCGTCCTGTTCGGCGTTCACTTCGGCACGCTCCCGTTCGAGGCGGCGCTCGGCCGTCGACAGCGGCGCGAGCACGTGCTGCTGGAGGGAGTGCACGAAGTACTGCGGGTTCCGTTCGCTGCCCGTGTTGCTCATGTATGTGTTTTACAGTAACATAGCACAAAAATCTACTGTCGGCACACGTCAGGGGTGCGAGGTGCGAGCCCGTACCGGAATCTGAGTTAATGTTTTTCGTCGATATCCTCATCTTCAACAGCCTTATTAGACTCTCACGCCGACTACGATGCAAAATGGTAGGTCTCAAAAGCGTCCCGAAGCCGACAGAGTATCCGGACCCCGAAACAGCCGAGCACGTCACGTACAACCCGTCACTGGACGCGCTCCGCGAGTTCTCCTCGGCGCTGGAGACGACGACCGAATTCGGTGCCCCAGCGTACGTCAGCGAGCACCGCTCGCGCAGCGCCGACCGAACCGAGAATGCCGTTGACGCCGACTTCGACGGTGAGGACTTCACCGTCTTCGAGGAGGGCCTGGACTGGGTGACCGACCCCAGCAACGACGTGATTTGTGTCGACCGCGTCGTCGGCCGCCACCCCGACTCCTCGTACGTCTGCCGGCTCTACCTCCCCAAGGCGTACGGCCGTATCGCACTCTCCTGGGCAAAACTCCTCGAACCAGCCGAGGGCACAGAGCCCGACTTCGTTACCGTTCAACTTCCCGATGCCACCGACGAGCCGAAGATTCGCGTCCACCCTGAAACAGGCGTCACGACCGTGCTGGGTAGCGACTACACGGGCGAGGCGAAGAAGTCGTTCCTCCGCTTGTTCATGCTGCGCGCGAAAGAGCAGGGCGGGCTCGGCCTCCACGCCGGCAGCAAACGCGTCACCCTCCACGACGACCAGGGCCACCGCGACGTCGGCCAACTCTTCCTCGGCCTCTCTGGAACCGGAAAATCGACGCTGACCAGCCACGGCCTCTGGCTTGACGATCCTGAAGGGGTCGAGATGATTCAGGACGACGTCTGCGCACTTCTGCCTTCGGGGACTGTCGCCGGCAGTGAGGGCGGTGGGCTCTACATCAAAACCATCGGCCTCGACGGCGACGAGCAGCCCGAACTCTACGATGCAGCAACCGACGAGAGCGCTGTCTTGGAGAACGTGGCTGTCGACGACGACGGTACGGTCCACTTCGACGAACCGCGCCACGGCCGCAACGCACGCGCCGTCGTCCAGCGCGACCATCTCGAAAGCTCCGCGGACGACATCGACCTCGAGAGCGTCGACCAAGTATTCTTCATCACGCGGAATCCGCTGATGCCGCCGGTCGCCCGCCTCAGCAACGAGCAGGCCGCCGTCGCGTTCATGCTCGGCGAATCCATCGAAACCAGCGCCGGCGACCCCACCAAAGCAGGGGAATCCATCCGCGTCGTCGGCACCAACCCATTCATCGTCGGCTCCGAAGGCAAGGAGGGCAACCGCTTCCGCGACCTCATCGCGGACCTCGACGTCGAGTGCTACGTCATCAACACCGGCGCCGTCGGCACTGACGACCCTGCCGACGTCGGCGTCGAGGAAACCGTTTCAATCCTCGAGGGCGTCGCTCGCGGCAACATCGACTGGACGTACGACGAGGCGCTCGACCTCACTGTCCCCGGTAGCGTGCCGGGCATGGACATCAAGCAGTTCAGCGTTCCCGATCGCGTCGAGGACTTCGACGCTGCGCAGGCCAACCTACGCGAGGAACGGCTGACCTACCTCGACCAGTTCGACGACCTCGACGACGACATCCGCGACGCAACCTACTGACGGCGCTGTCGGCTCCGGTTCGATTCCTGCCGATGTCGGCTGGCAATACTGCTGGCGTATCTGTGTTCTGTCGGCTATCTTCTCGCTTCCTACTCGGCTCGGTGTTCTTGGTGGTCAGTCCGCGCCGTGTCGGGGAGCGTGACCGCAGTCTCGGCAGACGAATGAGCCGTGTTCTCGTGTCACGCCACTGTTGCACTGAGGGCACTTCCAACGCATGTGTGCCGGTTGTTCGACATCCACCTTATACGTTATCGTTGATTGTCGATAACTCCGAGTTATTCCGCCCGACCCAGTTCGTAGATAGGTGCGGCGTCGAGGGAAACGCACGACACCGACCTGATACAGGGGACCGCCACGCTTACCCTCGACGCCACCGTCACACGGAGTAACTGGCACTAGCTGCCCGCAACCACACCCATGAACGCATACCTCACCATCGACGATGCGCCCTCGGAGACGCTGGGCGCGAAACTCGACGCACTGGACGCACACGACGTCCCCGCAGTGCTCTTCTGTGAGGGGCGGCGACTCGACGACTACCCGGCGCTCGCCGAGCGCGCCGTCGAAGCCGGCTACCACCTCGGCAACCACACGTACTCGCACCCGTACGCGTCCGACAGCTCCGTCGAGGCGTTCGAGCAGGAGCTCGCGCGCACCGAGCGACGCATCGACGCCGTCTACGACCGCACGAGCGTCACGCGCCCCGCGCGCCTGTTCCGCTTCCCCTACGGAGACGACGGCGGCGACCACGCCGAACTCTTCCAGCAAATCCTCGACGACTACGGATTCACGGGTCCAAACGGGGCCGCGACCGGAGAACGTCCGCGCTTCGACTGGTCGTGGACCCTCGACGCCGAAGACTGGGAAACCGACGACGTCGCGGAGCTGCGAGCGCGCTTCGAGACCGCTCTCAGCGAAGCCGGCGACGGGGACGAAATCGTCCTGTTCCACGACGCCGGGAACTCGCCCGAACTGTTCGAGGCGTTCGTCGGCTGGCTCGACGACAGCGACCTCGACCTCGCGGACCCGCTCGACCTGATTCGGTGAGCAGGCCGCTCGGAGCCGTCAGTCGTCGGTCGCGGCCTCCGGGCGATACCCCCGGCTGATGGCCTTCCACTTCCCGGAGCGGAATCGATAGTAGTTGATGGCGGCGCCCGGCACGCTCTCCGCGAGGAACGAGAGGTGAATCCCGATGATGCCCAGCGGCGTCGTCGCACCGAGGTAGACCAGCGGGATGGCGAGCCCGAACATCCCGATTGCGCGGCTGTAGAACGGCCAGTTCGTGTCGCCGGTGGCGTCGAGCGCGCCCGCCACCGCGCTCGTGACACCCTGCGGGACGACCGCGATGCAGGCCGCGTAGACGAGCGTGACGGCGACCGGGACGGCCTGCGACGTTGGGTCGTCGACGAACAGCCGCACGATTGGCTCCGCGAAGAGCGCGACGACGACGGCCGCGAACACGTAGACGGCGACAGTGAACGTGGTGATTTCGCGGCCGTACAGTTCTGCGGTGGACTCGTCGTCAGCGCCTAACGACTGGCCGACGAGGCTGGACGCGGCGAGGCCGAACCCCCAGCCGGGCGTGTTCATCAATCCCCAGATGCGCCGGCTAATGACGTACGCCGCGACGACGTGCGATCCGAACATGCCGACGAACGCGAGAATCGGGAACCGCGCGACCGTCCACACCGAACTCCGCCCGACGACCGGGACGCCGATGGAGACGAGGTCGCGGCACAGCTCCCACTGGACGTACCGGTCGAACCACTGCACCTGAATCGGGAATTCACCGACCAGCGGGAGGCGGCCGAACGCCAGCCCGATTGCGAACGCGGTCGTGACGAGCACGCCCGCGACGACGGTGCCGAGCGCCGCACCGACGACGCCCATGTCGAGCACGAAGATGAACACCGCGTTGAGCGCGACGTTCGTGACAGCGCCGCTGGAGCGGACGACCATCGGGGTCCACGCGTCGTCGGCACCGACGAGCGCGCGACTCCCAATCTGGTTGAGGATGGCGAACGGGACGCCGACGGCGAGCACGCGGAGGTAATCGGCACCGTACGCGACCGCAACAGGGTCGTCGCTCAGCAGCGTGACCAGCTGGCTCGGGAACACCCAGAAGAGCACGGCTATCGGGAGCGCCATCGCGGTGACGACCGCCGCGCTCGACCGGACGACCTGCCCGAGTTCGTCGTACGCTTGTGCGCCGTAGCGCTGGGAGACGAGCGCGATGGTTCCCGCCGCCATCCCGCCGCCGATGGCGAACGTCATCCCCCAGTACGGCCCCGCGAACCCCATCCCGGCGATGGCTGTCGGCCCGAGCGTCACGCCGACCATCGCGACATCCGCGACGCCCTTCGACATGCGGGCGAGCCCGGTGACGATGCGCGGCCACGCGAGGTCCGTCGTCTCTCGCGCCCGCTCGCCGGAGATGAGGCCGAGGCGAGCGAGTGCCGCGCCGATGCCAAACAGGAGCAGCCGAATCGGGTTCCGAAGGCGAACCACCGTACGCCGCGGCAACTCACACCGACCCAATAAGTGTTGTTCCCGCGAGCGGTCGCGGCTGGTGCTTTCAAGACTCGGCCTGGTGAAGGGCAACTATGCGAACGCTCCGAGACGCTGCCACAGACGCAGACGTACACGTCGGCGCTGCCGTCGACGTCGATTCGCTCCGCACTGACACCGACTACCGGGAGACGCTCGCTCGCGAATTCGACGCCGTTACGGCCGAGAACGCGATGAAGTGGGGGCCACTGGCCGACGGTGAACGCGGCTACGACTTCACGGACGCCGCTGACGTCTCCGACGCCGACCTCTTCTACAACGACTACGGTGCCGACGGTTTCTCCGCGAAATCCGACGAGGTGTACGACCTCGTCGCGCGCGGCGTTCCCATCGACGGCGTCGGCCTCCAGCTCCACGTCTTCGACGACCTCGTGCCGCCCGCGGACGTGGCCGCGAACGTCGAACGGCTCACGGACCTCGGGCTGGACGTCCACATCACCGAACTCGACGTCGGCATCGGCGACGCTGCCGACGACTGCGAGGAACAGGCCGAATACTACCACGACGTCGTCGCCGCTGCCGTGGACGCTGGTGTCGACACAGTCGTCACGTGAGGCGTAGACGACGGCCAGTCGTGGCTCTCACCGAATGGCTTCGGCGAAGCGCCGCTGCTGTTCGACGAGGAGTTCGAGCGAAAGCCCGCCTACGACGCGGTCGTCGACGCGATCGAGGCGTAGCTAGGCGAAGTCCGGGCCGTCGGCGTCTTCGTCGGCGGCGTCCCGCCACGTGTGTTCGGGCGTCCAGCCGAGGTCGCGTTCGGCTTTCGCGGTGGTGAACGCAGCCTCGTTGCCCTCGGTGTCGCAGGGCGGCGCGTCCTCGAAGAGCGCGTCGAACAGGGCGGCAGTGTCGACGTCGAGATAGTTCTCGTCGGCGTGACAGAGGTACGCCTCGTGCCCGGAGACGTCGGCGTCCAGCGCGGCCGTGACCATCGACGCGAAGTCCCGGACGTCGATGTACGACCAGAAGTTTCCGATGCCGCCGTCCGGCGGGTCCTCGGTCGACCGCGCGGCCAGCCCGTCGACGTCGAAGGCCTCGCGGTTCTGTTCGGTGAGGTACCCACCGGGGTACTGCACCCACGACGGGCGGATGGAGACGACGGAGACGTCGTGTCGCCGCGCAGTCGCCTTCGCAACGGCTTCGCCCGAGACTTTCGAGACGCCGTATGGGTCCTCGGGACGGAACGGGTGGGCCTCGTCGATGGGAACGTACTCGGGTTTCAGCACGCTGTCGGCGAACGGGAAGCCGTACGCCGACTCCGAACTCGCCCACACGATGTCCGCCCCGACGCGCCCGCCGGCGTCGAGGACGTTGTACGCGCTCTCGACGTTGTTCGTGAACACTCGTGACCCGGCGTGGTTGGTCGGGTCCGGAATCGCCGCAAGGTGGACAACTGCGTCCGGGTCAGCATCCGAAATCAGTTCGTTTGTCTCGCCTTGGTCAGTCAGGTCCACCTCGAAGAACGACGCGCCCTCGGGGCCGCCCTCCGCGGGAAGGCGTTGGTCGAGTCCGACGACGTCGTGGCCGTCGGCGACGAGCCTGTCGACTACCCACTGTCCGACGCCGCCGAGCGCGCCGGTGACGACGACACTCGATGATGCTGAACACATGGCTGTTGCGAGAGTGCGCGTCCTAATGAAACACGGGGAGACGCGCTGCTCGGTTCAGTACGAGTCTGCCGCCGCGAGCACGTCCGCGTCGTCGAGGGCCCAGTCGTCGAGATACGCTTCTTGAGAGTCGACGAGTTCGGCGAACATCTCGCGGGCGTCCTCGGTCTGGAGTGTGCGCACCTGCGGATCCAGGAGGAACGCCTGGAACGCGTGGTCGACGTCGCCGTCGCGGGCCGCCGCGACGACGGTTTCGATGGTGTCGACGTGCGTGGAGAGCAGCGAGCGCACGGGCCGCGGGAACCCGCCCGCACTCAGCGGCCGGATTTCGCTGGCGGAGACGAGCGCGTTCGTCTCCACGACCGCGCCCGACTCCAGCCCCTCGACCTGCCCGCGGTTCGGGAGGTTGACGTTCGTGACGAACTCCTCGCCGCCCGCGAGCGCGCCCAACACGTCCAACAGCACCTCACCCGACGATTCGAGGTCGAACGCGCGGTCGCCGGAGAGCCACGCCTCGACGTCGGTGGTCTGTTCGGATTCGGCGGGCGTCCAGTGTTTCGCGCGGAAGTCGCTGCCCGTGCGCTTGACGCCCCAGCGGTTCAGGCCCTCCTTGCCGCCCTGCAGGAACCACGTCGCGTACTCGACGATGTGCCGGTCGCCCGCGAACGGGAGCAGCCCGAAGTTCCGGTAGAGCTCCCAGGAGACCTGCCACGGGTCCGTGAACGGACTCCCGTCTTCGAGGTCCGCCGGCTCGTACGTGCGAGTGCCTTCCTCGCCGTGCGCGAGGTCGTCGAGCAGCGGCCAGAGGTCGACGCCGTCGACGTACGCTTCGTCGATCCACGTGAAGTGGTTGATGCCCTTGACGTTCGCCGAGACGTCCGCGCGGTCGGCGTCCATCCCCAGGTGGTCGTTGGCGAACGCCGCAAGTTTGTCGCGGGCGTGCAGCACTTCGTGGCACATGCCGACCGCGTTGATGCCGGGGTACTCGTCGTAGAGCGCGCGCGTCACGAAGTGGACTGGATTCGTGAAGTTGAACACCCACGCATCCGGGCAGTGTTCGCGGATGGCGGCTGCGAAGCGCCGGTAGAGCGGAATCGTTCGCATCGCGCGGAAGATGCCGCCGGGGCCGATAGTCGCGGAGACAGCGCCGTAGATGCCGTACGACTCGGGGATGTCGAGGTCGTGGACGAACGTCTCCGTCGGGTCGTACTGGGTGGACAGCAACACGACGTCCGCGCCGTCGAGCGCGGCGTCGAGGTCGCCGGTCGCGGTGTAGGTCCACTCGGCGGTGGCGTCCTCGTCGTCCTGCACCCGGTTGCCGAACTCGGCGTTCCGCTCGGCCGCCTCGACGTTCACGTCGTAGAGGCGGACTTCGCCGTCGAACGAGGAGAGCGCGAGGTCCTGTACGAGGTTCGGGACCCACTGTCGGCTGCCGCCGCCGACGTACGCGATAGTCACGTCTTCGCTGTCGAGTGCTTTTCCAGCCGCCGCCTCCGCATTCACGGACGACGAACTGTCGTCTCTGTGAACGTGGCTCATACCACCCGACTCCGACTCTCGGTACAAAACCGTACCGGAGCCAGGAGGGAAAGCAGGCCTCCTCAGAGCGGGATAGAAGTCCCGAAAGCGTCGGTCTCTGCACCCTCACAGCTACGTGCGAGCAGTGACCCGGCGTTCGTCGCGACTGCACGCCACTCGACTCGAAGTCCTCGTCGTTACGGCGGCTTCGCGGTCAGTTCACCCTCGTGAATCGGCCACATCGGCGGCCGCGGCACCTTCCGGGAGGGGTCGTCCTCCGCCGGGAGGTTCCACTCGTCGCTCGTGAGCCACTGCTGGCCGTTCGTCCCCACTATCGACAGCATCGGCAACTCGATGTGGTTGTGCCAGGCAGCCCGCTTCACAATCGGCGTCGCTTCCTCGTCCGAGGACATCTGCGAGATGCTGTTGACCTCCTGGAGCGGGTTGATGGTCATCTCGCCGGACCCGTCCATCCCGCGGAGGGTGTACTCGGTGTCGGCCTCGTACTGGTGGCCACCGTTGACGTGCGTGTTGAGCAGCTGGTAGCGCAGCGGGAAGTACGGGAACGCCGACCGCGCTCCGCCCGGGAGCCAGTACAGCGACCCCATCGCGAAGTTGCTGTCGGCGTACTGGGTGAACCAGTCGTTGGTCGGCTTCGTGCTGATGGAGAAGTCGAAGCCGAAGTCGTTGAGCTGACTGACCACCGTCTGGGTCATCGTCGTCCAGTCACTCCATCCCGCGGGGGAGAAGTAGTCGCCGCCGATGGTGTTGCCGCTGTCGTCCTGCCAACTGCCGTTCTGCTTGCTGTAGCCGGCGTCCTGCAGCAACTGCGTGGCTTCCTCCTCGCGGGATTCGTCGACCCCGTAGGTGTCGAAGTTGCTCATCGAGTCGCCCAGCCACTCCTCTTGGTCTTTCGGCGCGATGCCACACGGCACCGGCGCGGGGAACTTCGTCCGGCGACCGCCGTTGTCGACGATTTGCTGGCGGTCGAGCAGGTTCGCCACCGCCTGCCGGACGTTGCGCTTGCCGAAGTGCTCGTCCTCGTGGTTGAAGATGATGCCGTACCCCCACTTCGAGGGCATCCTGTTCTCTACCACGTTGTCCGCGAGCTGGTCGACAACCTGCGGCGGCACGAACAGGCTCGACACGCCGTCGATGGAATCCCCGGCGATTAGGGCTTGCTGGAGCGCGTTGTTACCACCGTAGGACTCCAGCAGGAAGCTCGTGAAGTTGACGTTCTCGGCGGCGTAGAACTCCTCGTTGCGTTCGAACTCCCAGCCCTGCCGGTCCTTGCCCACGTGCGACCACGGACCGCTCGCGACGATGTCGTCCTCCCACAAGAACTGCTGGACCTCCGAAGCCGGCTGTTCGAGGAACTCCCCGAAGACGTCGTGAGGCGTGTCCACCCGCATGTTGTTGAAGGTGAATTTGATTATCTTCGGATTCGTCGGCTCGGTGAGTTCGAGTTCGAGCGTCTTGTCGTCGACGACGGAGTAGTCGTCGAGGTAGCCCCATATCTCGCCGTTCGTCTTCTTCGACAGCTCCAGTTGGGTCTGGATGTCGCGGGTCGTGACGTCGGTGCCGTTGTCCCAACTGAGGCTCTCGCGGAGCTTCAGCGTGACCGTCGTCCCGTCGAAGTTCATCTCTTCGAGGGCGACGGGCTGGAACTCGCTGGTGGCGAACGAGTACGCCACGTACCGGTCGTGGAGGAGTCGCCCGGCGAGTTCGGAGAAGTTCTGTGAACTGTAGGAGTTGGCGTGGAGGTCGACGGGATTGTTCGGGAACCCGTTCCGGTACATCCTGTCGTACACTTCGGGCCCGCTGTCCTCGGTCGTCGTACTGTCGGTACCACTGGTACTGGTCGGTTCGTCGTCGCTTTCGGCCCCGCTGCCACTGCAGCCTGCGAGGGCAGCGACGCCGGAAGCGCCAGCGACGGCCAGCACTTTTCGACGGCTCAGCCGCTCACGAGAGCGGTCGCTCGCATCGTCATTTGGCATGACGTCCCACAGTATAGACGATTATAATTTAAAATTTTCGGAGACACGCACAATTCATACTACTACATCGGGGTTCGGAACTCCTGCCGTCGCGCTCAGTCCGATTCTACGCTGCCGCGAAACGGGGTGTCGATTCGGATTTATCCGACGAGAATTCGGTAGTTCGTTCTCCAATCCAGAACACTTTAGCCGTCGTACGTAGTGAGTATCTAGCATGGACGCCAAACATCCGGTGCGGACGACCGAGAAGACTCTCGCTCTGGTCGAAGAGCTGATGGACCGGGGACCCTGCGGCGTGACAGAGCTCACTCAGGGCCTCGACATGGGGAAGAGCGCGGTCCACAACCACCTCACGACCCTCCAGAAGCACGGCTACGTCCTCAAGACCGGCGACGAGTACCAGCTCGGCCTGAAATTCCTCGAAGTCGGTGGCTCGACGCGGAAGTCCATGGAGTTCTATCAGGTCGCCGAGCCCGAGGTGAAGGCGCTCGGGAACGAGACGGGCGAGCTCGCGAACCTGCTCGTCGAGGAGCAGGGGATGGGCGTCTACCTGATGCGGTCGAAGGGCGAGGAAGCCGTCGACCTCGACACTTACGCCGGGCTCCGGACGCATCTCCACACGACCGCGCTGGGGAAGGCGATTCTCGCTCACCTCCCCGAGGAGCGCGTCGAGGAAATCATCGAGCACCGGGGCCTCGAACGGATGACGCCGCGCAGTATCGGGTCGCGTGAGGAGCTGGACGAGGTGCTGGACGGGGTCCGCGACCGTGGGTACGCCATCGACGACGGCGAACGTCTCGAAGGACTGCGCTGTATCGCGGCCCCAGTCAAGGACTCCTCGGACGAGGTGCTCGGTGCCATCAGCGTCTCCGCGCCAGCGAGCCGCGTCAGCGACGAGGACCTCCACGGGGAACTCCCCGAGCGCGTGCTCAGCGCGGCGAACGTCATCGAACTCAACATCAACTACTGAACAATTGTTCTGAATAGTAGAACACATTCTGTTCCGCGACTACACCGGTCGAAGTTCCTGAATTCGTCCGTTCTACCGTGGTATAATACCTAAAGAGATTCGAGCGATGGGGGAATTACACCTCTACGTATGTAATAGTGGCGTGGCCCGTTTGGAATGTGTCGTTCTGTATGTCAGAATTTGATTCTGCCGGCAGACGAACAGCCGCATCGCTACTCGTCGCGAGCGCGCAGCGGTGCGTACGAGGACGCACTCGCCCGGCGAGACGGGCGGCATCGCGTGGGACAACGCTCCGGAGTACAGACGATACTCTGGACGCCGCGTGCAATCTCTGCCCGGCGAGCCGAGTAGTACCCAGTACCGACTCTACACAATTCTTTCGGAATTTCGAACGGCCCCGCGTGATGCCGTTACTGGTCGCCCGCGCCCCAGCCGTACGCCTGCCAGCCGCCGTCGGCGTACAGCACTTCGCCCGTCACGAAGTTGTTCCGGCTCACGAGGAACAGCGCACACTCGGCCATCTCGTCGACGGTCCCGAAGCGCCCCAGCGGCGTCCGGTCGCGGATGTCGTCGTTGGTGTACCCCGCCGACCCCTGGGTCTGCTCGGTAATCTCCGTCCAGATGAACCCCGGCGCGAGCGCGTTGACGTGGATGTCGTGTTCGGCCCACTCGACAGCCAGCGTCTGCGTGAGGTTGTTCACGCCGGCCTTCGACGCGCAGTACGGCGACCGCAGCTGGAGGCCGCGACCGCCCATCAGCGAGGACATGTTGAGAATCGCACCGCCCTCGTCCTGCGCTATCATCTGTCGGCCCGCGGCCTGACAGCCGACGAACGTCCCCACGAGGTCGACGTTCACGACCTCCCGCCAGTCGTCGATATCGAACTCCTCGGCGGGCCCGAGCGTCGTGACGCCGGCGTTGTTCACGAACACGTCGAGGCTCCCGAACTCCTCGACGGTCGTCTGCACCAGGGCTTCCATCTCGTCCTCGTCGGTGACGTCGGCCTCGACACCGATGGCAGTCCCACCGTCGGCTTCGATGGCGGCGGCGGCCTCCTCGGCACGCTCCTGCGAGCGCGAGTTCACGACGACGTTCGCGCCCTCGGCGGCGAAGTGCTCCGCGATGCCCTTCCCGATTCCCTGACTGGACCCCGTGATGATGGCGGTGTCTCCGCTGAGTCGTCCGGTCATACGTACGCCAGACGACCCACGAGTGCCACTTTACTGTGTCGATGACGCCGACAGGCCGTACAGCTCCTTCGGGCGGTCGTAGGCGACGTGCTCGACGAGGCGCTCTGCGTTGTCGTAGGGAATCCGGCCGCGTTCGACCATCTCACCGACCACGTCCGCGAGCGTCCGCCGGAACATCTCGAAGCGCGACCCGTAGGAGACGAGCTTCCGTGAGTCGCTGACCATCCCAGCGTGGTTCGCGAGCAAGTCGACGGCTGCCACGCGCTCCAACTGGTTCTCGATGCCCATCGGGCTGTCGTTGAACCACCACGCTGGACCGATGCTCACGTTCGGATAGGCGCGCGCGACGACCGTCGCGCTCGGGTAGTGCGTCGGGTCGAGCGTGTAGAGGACGATTTCGGTCTCGCCGTCGAAACAGTCGAAGAAGTAGTCCAGTCCGTCCACGAGGTCGACGTCCGGCGTGGACACGTCCCCGCCCGCGTTCTTCCCGAGGTCCTCGTAGAGGGACTCGCGGTAGTCCCGCACCGCGCCGACGTGCAGTTGGGTCGTCCAGCCCGCCTCGCTGTTCAACTCGCCGACGAACTCCAGCAGGTACGCCTTGTAGTCGCGTATCTCCGCGTCCGAGAGGCTCGCGCCCCGGCGCGCCTTCGCGTACACGTCGCCGGCGCGCTCGTCGCTCACGGGCTTGGAGACCGGATCCGTGCCCATTCCGACGTCGCAAGCGACGCAGCCGTGGTCCGCGAAGTAGTCGTGGGTCTCCGCGAGCGCGTCGAGGAACCCCTCGAAGTCACTGAGGTCGGCCGCCGTGACGTCGTCGAGTTCGGCGACGAACGTCTCCCAGGCCGCGTTCTCGACCTTCAACGCGCGGTCGGGCCGCCACGTCGGCCGGACGTCGACAGCCTCCACCTCGGTTTCGGCACGCTCGTGGTACTCGAGTCGGGAGGTCGGGTCGTCGCTGCTGCACAGCACCTCGACGTTCATGTCCCGCAGCACCTGCTGCGGGCGCATCTCGTCGTCGGCGAGCTGGCGCTTCGTCTCCGCCCAGATTTCGTCGGCGGTGTCGGCGTTCAGCGGCTTGTCGATACCGAATCGGCGCTTCAGGTCGAGGTGTACCCAGTCGTACGTCGGGTTGCCCGCGAAGTCCGGGAACACGTCCGCGAGCGCGTCCCACTTCTCGCGGTTGGTGGCGTCGCCCGTGATTTTCGCTTCGGGGACGCCGCGCTTGCGCATCAACTGCCAGACGTAGTGGTCGGTCGCGCCCTCGACCGCCCAGATGTCGTCCCAGGGCTCGTTCTCGACGACCTCCGCGAGGTCGATGTGGTTGTGCGGGTCGACGACTGGCAGGTCGGCAATCGACTCGTAGAGATCGACTGCCGTCTCCGAACCGAGCAGGTAGTGCTCGTCGAGGAAGCTCATGGACGTAGTTGCTCGGAGGTCGACAATAAAGCTTGGACAAATGAAGTTCGTACCTAGGCGTTAGTCTGCTCCAGCAACCCCTTCATGTACCCGACGGCGAACAGCCGACCCATGTCCGTGTAGCCGGCTTGGGCGTCGTCGCGGTGGCCCTCGTCGAGCATGCGCGGAACGTGGTCGGGGCGAATCGGGCCGTCGAAGCCGACCTCGCGGTACGCCTCCATCGCCGCGAGCATGTCCGTCGGGCCGTCGTCCTGCCACGTCTCGACGAACGACTCGGAGGAGCCGTCGACGTCCCGGAAGTGCACGAAGTGGATGCGGTCCCCGAACTGCCGAATCGTCTCGGGGACGTCGGCACCCATCGCCGCGTAGTTCCCCTGGCAGAACGTCAGCCCGTGGTTCGGGCTGTCGTGGAGGTTCAGGATGCGCTGGACGTTCTCGACGGAGTTGACGAGCCGCGGGACGCCCCGAACTGACTCCGTGGGTGGGTCGTCGGGGTGGAGCGCGAGCTTCACGCCCGCTTCCTCGGCGACCGGGACGATTTCGTCGAGGAAGTATTCGAGGTTCGCCCAGAGCTCGTCCGCCGTGATGTCGACGGGGTAGTCGGGCGCGCGCTCGGCTTGCTCGTGGTCGTACGCCGTCGTCCGGGAGTCCCCGCGTAGCGGGACTTCGTCGGCGGTTCGGAGGACGCCGACTGGGTTCTCCGTCCACACCCAGCAGTAGACGTCGATGCCGGCGCGGCCCATGTTCCGAAGGAGCTGTTTGACCGTCTCAATTTCCTCGTCGCGGCCCTCGCGCCCGAGCACCGTCTTCGTCATCGGCGGCCGGTCCTCGACGACGTCCAGCGAGAGGCCGTGGTCGTCGAACCGATTCTTCGTCTGCAGCAGCGAGTCGTACGTCCACCACTCGTCTTCGCCCCAGAAGCGGACGACGGCAGTCGAGAGGCCGAGTTGTCGGGCGAGCGTCCACCGTCGGTCGGGGTGGGGCGGGAGCATCGTCGTCGTGTCCATACGCTGTCTTCGTGGACCCCCACAATAGTGGTTGCGCGACGAGCCGTCGAGTTACGGGGACCACCCCGTGAGAAAATCCAACACACCCCTACAATTAAATAATAATAAATCGTGAGTGTTGTTGGAGTGAACACACTCCATGTCAGAAGACTTTCCCAGCTACGAGAGCAGGCGGCGTACGTTCCTCAAAGCACTCGGCGCGCTCGGCGCGATGGCGGCAGCAGGCCCCGCCGTAGCCGGGCAGGCCGCGGCCGACGAAGCCGCGGACTACCACGAGTCGCTACGAGCAGAACTCACAGCATCGAGCAGGCAAGCAAAGCAACTCCCCGCGGGCGAGTATGTCTACGACACCACGGAGGAAGCGACCATCGAAACGTTCTCCCTCGTAGGCAGCGGCTCGGAATCGACGATTAGCGTCGACACTGAGGCCGTGCCGTACACGCAGGCCGAACGCCTCGACGTTCCGAGCGCCGACGACCCCGCAGCAGTCGCGTATCGCGGCCCCATCACCGACCACGCCGTCGAGCAGGGCGACCTGCTCCTCGGCGTGGCGTGGGTGCGAAGCGACGACGACGCAGCCGAAGCGAGCGCGCGGTTCGGGTACGTCGACAGCGACGGCAACCAGGTCGGCGAGAACTTCGTCCAGCGCGGCGAACACGTCGACCCGCAGGGCGAGTGGCTCCGATACTTCTTCCCCGTCGAAATCGGCGCGAAACCCAGCGGTGCCGACGTCCCCGCGCTGGAACTCCAGACGGGATACGCCGACCAGACCATCGACATCGGTGGCGTCGCGCTGTTCGACTACAGCGGGACCGACGTCGGCCTCGGCACGCTCCCGCCCTATCACTACGACGGGCGCGCGGAGGACGCCGAGTGGCGGCAGGCCGCCCACGAGCGCATCGAACAGCACCGGAAAACCGACTTCGACGTCGAAGTACTGAACCCCGGCGGCGACCCGATGAACGGTGCGAGCGTCGACGTCGAGATGGCCGAACACGAGTTCGACTTCGGGAGCGCGGTCTCCGTCGAACACGTCACCGGCGACAGCGAGGACGACGAAATCTACCGGGAGACGTTCCTGGAGAACTTCAACAAGGCCGTCGTCGAGAACGGCCTCAAGTATCCCGCGTGGGAGGGCGTCTGGGGCACCGACAACGAGTCCACGCGCGCAACCCTCGACTGGCTGAACGAGCGCGACGTCCCGACTCGCGGCCACTACCTCCTCTGGGAGGAAGACCAGACCGATGGCGGCGGCGGGATGAACGTCGACCCCGAACTCTCCGACGAGGAGAAGCGCGAGGTCATCTCCGAGAAGATCGCCGAGCACGCCACGGAGTTCGAGGGCGACGTCACGGAGTGGGACATGCACAACCACCCCGTCTGGCAGAATAATTACCGCGACGACCCCGAACTCGGCTGGGACGCCGTCGACAAGTGGTGGGCAGCCGCGGACGAAGCCACGGACACCGAACTGTACACCAACGAGATGGGTGCGCTCGGCGGACAGTGGCAGCGCAGCCAGTACCTCGACTACATCGATCACCTCGTGGAGAACGACTACCCCATCGACGGCATCGGCTTCATGGGCCACCACCAGCAGCAGTGGGGCCAGATGCTGGACATGGGGAACCTCCTCTCTGGCATCGACCAGTTCGCGCAGTACGACCTCCCGCTGCTAGTCACCGAGTTCGACATCGAGATATTCGACCGCCGGAACGCACAGGACGTCGACGTCCAGACGGACTACACGCGGGACTTCCTGACCGCGCTGTTCAGCAAGGAGTCCGTCGAGGGCGTCCTCTCGTGGGGCTTCTGGGAGGACGACCACTGGCGGCCGACCGGCGCGTACTACGACTCCGATTGGACGCTCCGGGAGAACGGCGAGCAATTCCTGGACCTCGTCTTCGAGGAGTGGTGGACCGACGAAACCGGTCAGACCGACGCCGACGGCGTCTACGCCACGCGCGGCTTCAAGGGCGACTACCGCGTCGCCGCGGAGAAAGGCGCGCTCTCCGGCGAGACGACCGTGACGGTCGACGACGAGACCGATACGGTCACCGTCGAACTGTCCACGCCCAGCAACGGAAACGGCAAGGGCGCGAAGAACGCTCAGTAAGCAGTCGACACCGTCGCGGCGGCGTCAGGCCATCTGGACGGTGACGTACCCCGGGAAGTTGAGGACGAGTCGCTGGGTGGTGTCGCCGAACACCGCTTTTCCCGTCGGGGAGCGCTGCCGGCCGACCGTGAAGACGTGGTCGCAGTCTCGTTCGTCCGCGATTTCGATGACCCGTTCGGCCTCGACTTCCTCGGTGACGTCGGTGACGACGCTGTACGCCACGTCGAAGCCTTCCAGCGCCTCCGCGGTGACGTCCTCGGCGTACTGCTGGGCGACGCTCAGCGCGTCCTCGTCGCTGTAATCCTTGTTCTCCACGCGGCCGATTTCGTCGAGCGCGGCCAGCGACTCCTCGAACTCGTCCTCGCTTAGCGGCACGTAGAGCACGAGTTCCGTGTCCGCACCAGTCGCGTACGCAGCGGCTTCGCGGAGCACGCCAGCGGTACTCTCCCTGTCGTCGATGACTACGAGTGCATCGTCCATGGGTATCGCCACGAACTCATCCCGTATAAAAGTCGGCTCTCGATGGACGGCTAGAGACGGACCGCGGATGAACCGCGAGCGCCGTCAGTAGTTGTCGTAGACGGTTTTCTCGATGGTGTAGAACTCTAGTCCGGCATCCCCTTGCTCGCGCCAGGTTTCCGAGGAGGAGCGCTTGAACCCGCCGAACGGAACGTGCAGTTCCAGCCCGGTCGTTTTCTCGTTGACCTTCACGACACCCGCTTCTGCCTCGTCGATGAAGCGGTTGGCTTCGGTGTGGTCGTCGGTCACGACGCTCGCCGAAAGGCCGTACTCGACGTCGTTGGCGGTTTCGAGGCCTTCCTCGAAGTCACTGACTTTGATGACGGCGACGACCGGCCCGAACACTTCCTCCTGGGCGATGCGCATGTCGTTGTCGACGTCCGCGAACACCGTCGGCTCCACGAAGTAGCCGTCCTCGATACCTTCGGGCGTGTTCCCGCCAGCCGCCAACGTCGCTCCCTCTTCCTGAGCGATGTCGATGTACTCGAGTGTCGACTCAAGTTCGCTCTCGCTGACTTGGGGGCCCATCTCGTGGTCGAGACCGGGACCGATGTCGATGGCCTCAGCTTGGGCGACGAGTTCGTCGACGAACTCGTCGTAAACATCCTCGTGAACAATCGCCCGAGAACACGCCGTACAGGACTGGCCGGTCGTCCCGAAGCCACCAGAAGCGACGATTTCTGCGGCTTCTGCGGGGTCCGCGGAGTCTGCGACCAGCGTCGGATTTTTGCCGCCGAGTTCGGTCTGGACGCGCTTGCCCTGGTCGGTCGCCTGCTCGTAGACCATCTCACCGACTTGGCTGCTGCCCGTGAACGAGACGGCATCAGTACCCTCATTCTCGATGAATTCGCTGCCGACCGAGCTTCCGGGACCAGTCACGACGTTGAACACGCCGTCCGGGAGACCGGCTTCGTCAAGGGCTTGCGCGATAGCCAGCACCACGCCAGGCGCTGCACTCGCCGGCTTGAGGACGACCGTGTTGCCGGCTGTCAGGGCGGGCGCGAGCTTCCACGCCGGAATGGCGATGGGATAGTTCCACGGCGTGACGAGTGCGGCGACGCCGACCGGTTCCTTGCGCGTGTACAGCGTCGTATCCCGGCTGCTGGAGCCTTTGACGGTGCCACCGAGGTCGGAGGCCTTCCCGGCGAAGTAGTGGAAGATGTCGATTGCCCGCTGTACCTCGCCCGCTGCCTCCGGGCGAGCCTTCCCCTCCTCTTCGACGAGCTGGTCGGTGAGTTCGTCTTTGCGGTCGGCCAGAATCGACCCGGCCTGCCGGAGGATGCGGCCGCGCTCCGGACCCGGTGTGTTCGCCCATTCGTCCTCGGCGGCGACGGCGGCCTCGACGGCCGCGGTGGCGTCGTCGGCGCTGGACTGCTGGTAAGTTACGACCGTCTCGCTGGGGTTCGCCGGGTTCTCGACGTCGAAGGTCTCGCCCGTCTCCGAAGAGACCCACTCTCCGTTGACGTAGTTCTGCTTGGTCTCAGTCACACTCGAAACGTCGCAAGTCAGCCATACCATTCTTACGATTCCGGCACTCCCCGATTCGGCGTCCAGTACACTTTTGCATGGAGCCACGAACCTCACTACCATGTCAGCCGCCGACTATCTGAGCACCGTTCGCGACCGCGACTGGGAGCAACTGGACTCCGGGACGCTCCGCGTCGCGATGATTAGCCTCGGGTGGTGGACCCGCGAACAGGCGATGCCCGCCGTCGACGACTCCGAGTTCTGCGAGACCACCGTCGTCGTCAGCAGCAGCCACGAGAAAGCCGAGAAGGTCGCCGCCGAGACGCCGACCGTCGAAGCCGCGCTCACCTACGAGGAGTTCGAGGCCGGCGACGCGACGGACGAGTACGACGCCGTCTACGTCTGCACGCCGAACGCACTCCACCTGCCGTACGCGGAAGCCGCCGCCGACCACGGGAAGGCAATCCTCTGCGAGAAACCCATCGAGGCGACCCGTGAGCGCGCGCAAGCGCTCGTCGACGCCACCGAGGACGTCCCGCTGATGGTCGCCTACCGGATGCAGACCGACCCGCAGGTCCGCCGGATGCGCGAACTCGTCGCGGACGGCGCTATCGGCGACCCCGTTGCCGTCCACGGGAACATGAGCCAACAGATGCTCGACGTCGTTTCCAGCGACACCGACCAGTGGCGTCTCGACACCGACCTCGTCGGCTACGGCGCGACCGTGATGGACCTCGGCATCTACCCCATCAACACCGCACGGTTCGTGCTCGACGCCGACCCCGTCAGCGTCACCGCACAGATGCACTCCGAGGACGAGGCGTTCCGCGACGTTCCCGACCAGCACGCCGCGTTCACCATGCAGTTCGACGACGGCACGTACGCCGCCTGCACGGCCAGCCAGCACGGCGCTCGCTCGGGCCACCTCCGCGTCGTCGGCACCGACGGTGAACTCTGCCTCGAACCGACGTTCCTCGGGGAGTCCCCGCAGACGCTGACGCTGCGCGTCGACGACAAGGAGATGGAGATCGACGACGGCCGCCGGAACGTGTTCGGCGACGAGATGACCCAGGAGTTCGACTACTTCGCCGACCGGGTGCTCCGCGAGGAACCGATTCACCCCGACGGCGATCACGCACTCGTCGACATGCGGGCGCTCGAAGCAATCTACGAGGCCGCAGAAACCGACGAAACAGTCTCGCTGTAAGCCGAACCGGAACTCGTTCTCACTCGGGCGTTTCGGGGTCGTGTTTGCCTTGCTGCTCGAGGATGTCTACGAGCTCGTTCGCAAATTCGACGGTCCGCCGTGGGAGCCCGTAGCGCTCCGTGCCCATGTCGTAGTCGCGTAGTTCCGCGACCGTCTCCGGCGTGTGCGGGAGCGTCGTCACTGTCTCGCGGACGTCGATTTCGAGCACGCCGTCGTCCGTGTCCAGCCACGGCTGCTTGCGCTGCTTCTGGTCGTACTCGATTGGATGCGTGTCGCCACCCATCGCGGCGACGACGTCCTCGACAGTGCCGATTTCGACGCGGTCGGCGTCGTCCTCGGCGACGAGAAAGAGCGCGTCGCCCTCGACGACCGGCTCGTAGCGTGTCATATCCCGACGTTAGCCTGCTCGCGTAATAATCCTGTTGCCGCTGTCGACAGCCGCGAGTGAAGGAGTTCGCAGACCCGTGGCTACTGCTTCATCACGGCTGGGTCCTCTTCGGCCCCTTCGAGGGGGTCGCTCTCCCAGTACTCGTGGTCGGGGTCCTCGCGGAAGCACGCCGCCTTCCCGTCACCGCCGTCGATGTCGTTCAACGGGGGCTTCTCCTGGCGGCACGCCTCGCGGGCGACCGGACACCGCGTGTGGAACCGGCAGCCCGACGGCGGGTCGACCGGGTCCGGAACGTCCACTTCACGCAGCGGCGGCCCCGACTCGTCCATCTCTTCGAGGTCGAGGTTCGGCGTCGCCCACCGTAGCACCTCCGTGTAGGGGTGGCGTGGGTCGTGAATGAGCCGCTCGGCGGACGCAATCTCGACGACCTCGCCGAGGTACATCACTGCAATACGGCCGTCGCCGTGCTCGGCGAAGTACCGCGCGTTCGAGAGGTCGTGGGAGATGAACAGGAACGACGTCTCGAACTCCTCCTGGAGTTCGAGCATGAGGTCCATAATCTCGATGCGCAGCGAGACGTCGACCGCGCTGATGGCCTCGTCGGCGAGAATCGCCTCCGGATTCATCAGCAGTGCACGCGCCAACGCGACGCGCTGTTTCTCCCCGCCGGAGAGCTGGTGTGGGTACCCGTCGAGGAAGTCGTCGGCCGGCGACATCCCCACGCGCTCCAGCAGCGAGCGCATACGTGCGCGCCGCTCCGTGCGGTCGCTGTCCGGGTGCGTGTGCCGGAGCGCCTCCGAGAGGATGTTGACGACGCGCTCGTTCGGGTTGAGCGCGCTGCCCGGGTCCTGGTGGATAATTTGGAGGGCTTGGCGAATCTCCTGGTAGTCGATGTCGCCGCCCCCGCGCTTGGCCTCCCAGATGTCCTGGCCGCGGAACTCGATGGAGCCGCCGGTCGGCTCCTGGAGGCCGATCATCGTCTTTCCGAGCGTCGTCTTCCCGCAGCCGCTCTCCCCGAGCAGGCAGACGAGGTCCTGTTCGTCGATGTCCAGCGAGACGCCGTCGACGGCGCGCACCGTCTGGGAGTCGCTGAAGAACTGCTCGACGAGGCCCTGCTCCTCCTCGAAGTGGACTTCGACGTCGTTCAGCGAGAGCAGCGGCTCCTCGTCGCTGGCAGTAGCGACTTCGACGGGTTCGCTGTCACCGGTGGTCTCGACGGCTTCGGGGTCGACGCTGTCCTCCCCGAAGTTGAGGGGTATCTCCTCGCGGGCTTCCGCCCAGTGGTGGCACGCCGACCGGTGCTCGTTGCCGTCGTGGGAGACCAGCGGCGGGTCGTCCGTCCGGCACTCCGCGGTCGCGAGGTCACACCGCGGGTGGAACCGACACCCCGACGGAACGTTCACCGGTGCCGGACCTTCGCCCTCGATGGGCTGCATCTCCGACAACGGCGCGTCCAGGTTGGGTGTCGCGTTCAACAGCTTTCTCGTGTACGGGTGCGCGGAGTTCTGGATGATGTCGTCGCGCGGCCCGATTTCCGCGAACTGGAACGCGTAGATGATGGCCATGCGGTCGGCCAGCGACGCGACCAGCGGGAGGTCGTGCGTGATGAAGACGATGGTGAGGTCGTACTCCTCCTGGAGTTCCTCGAGCAGCGAGAGAATCGAGCGCTGCATCAGCAAGTCCAGCGCCGCGGTCGGCTCGTCCATCACCAACACCTCCGGGTCGAGCACCATGCTCAACGCGATGAGCGCGCGCTGCTGCATCCCTCCGGAGAGTTCGTGGGGGTAGGCGTCGAGTACGCGCTCGGGTTCGAGGTAGAGGTTCTCGAGGAGTTCGCGTGCGAACTCCAAGCCTTCCGAGACGTTCTTGTCGTGTGCTTTCAGCGTCTCCTCGAAATGCGCGCCGACTTTCATCGTCGGGTTGAACGAACTCATCGCACCCTGGAACACCATCGACACTTCCTCCCAGCGGAACTGCCGGAGTTCCTCGTCGCTCAACTCGAGGATGTCGATGGTCTCCCCGTCGTCGCGGTGGTAGTGAATCTTCCCGCTGAGCACGCCGGGGTCCGGGATGGCGTCCAGCAGCGCGGACGCGAACATCGACTTCCCGCTGCCACTCTCCCCGACGATGCCCAGCACCTCGTGTCGCTCGATGCTGACGTTGGCGTCGTCGAGGACGTACGTGTGTCCGTCGTTGAATGTGACGTTCGTGTCTTCGACTTCGATAATCGGGTCCCCGACGGAGTGGTCCATCGCGGGCGTCCGAGTTTGGTTGTGTTCAGTACTCATTTACATCAGCCCCGTCGTCGTCTCGTCGTCCGTTTCTTCGACCGATTCGGACTCCCCGGAGAAGCGGGTGCGCACCCGGGGGTTGAAGATTCGGTCCATCCCCTGACTCAGGAGGATGAGTCCGAACGCCAGCCCGACGATGGCGACAATCGGGACGAGCAGCCAGTGGAGCGCCTGCATCGTGAACAGGCCACCTTGACTGTACGCGTTGTTTAATGTGACGCCCCAGTTCTGCCCGCTGTACGGCAACACGCCGATGAAGTAGAGCCCGACGGACGCGAAGATGGTGTAGCGGGCGGCGAGCACGAAGTTCACCATCACGTACGGCATGATGTTCGGGAGGACGTCCTTGCGGATAATCCGCAGCGTCCCGGTCCCCATCGTGCGCGACGCTTCGACGTAGCTCTCCTCGCGTATGGACAGCACCTGCGAGCGTATGGAGCGGCCGAGGCCGGCCCAGTAGTTGATGGTGAGGATGACGCCGAGCAACAGCGGGTTCTCCGGGCTGAGCGTAATCGCGAGCACGATGACCAGCGGCAGCCCCGGAACCGCCATGAAGAAGTCCGAGATGGACGTGATGACGGTGTCGACGCGGCCGCCCTTGTATCCCGAGATGGTGCCGACGAAGACGGCGAGACTGGTCGCCCAGACGCCGCCCGCCAGCACCATCAGCAGGATGAACGGCGTCGAGTCGATAATGAGCGCCAGCAGGTCGACGCCGGACTGGGTCGTCCCCAGCGGGTACTTCAGCGACTGGAACGGCGCGAGCAGCCGCTCGGTGGACTGGTTCGGACTGGCGTCCCGCCAGAGCCCGAAGACGTCGACCAGCGCCATGGCCACGTAGGCGCTCAGGATGACGATGCCGGCGCGCGTGCGGTTGTCCGACCACGCGACGAGCGCGGGTTCTCGAACCGACCGACGGTAGAACTCCGCCAGACGGTCGCGAGTGCTCACTTCCTCCTCCGACGCGGCCGAGCGCCAGTCGAGGTCGTCCGACGAGGCGTTGGCGTCCGCGTCAGTAGGCATTCGAATCACCCGCGCTGATGCGTGGGTCGATGAGCCCGTACGTCAGGTCGGCGATGTAGACGGCGACGACGAGTGTCACTGTAATCACGAGGAAACACCCCATCATGAGGGGGTAGTCGTTGGCGTTGACGGCCTGAATCAGGTAGTAGCCGAGCCCCGGATACGAGAAAATCTCCTCGAGGACGACGGTGCCCCCGAGCCGGAAGCCGACCTGCAGGAGCAGTCCCGTGTACATCGGGAGAATCGCGTTCTTCGCGACGTAGCTGGTCGCGATGCGGTTGTCCGAGAGGCCGCGTAGCCGCGCGACCTCGACGAACTCCTCGCCGAGCACCTGGATGCTGTTGCCGCGCATGTTGAGTGCTGTCGACCCGATGCCGCCGATAGTGAACGCCGCTATCGGGAGCGCTCCGTGGTAGAGGACACTCTTGAGGTACGCGACGGTGAAGCCCGCCTCAATACTGCGCGCGGATGCGTTCCCGGTCGGTAACCAGCCCCACTGGAACGCCAGGAAGAACAGCCCCAGCACTGCGAAGATGTAGTACGGGACCGACATCAGGAAGATGGACCCGCCGGAGGCGAACTGGTCGAACCGGGACCCCTCGTAGTACGCCTGGAGCGCGCCGATGAGCACGCCGATGACGAACATCAGAATCGTGGACGTCACCACGAGGAAGACGGTCCACGGGAGCGCACGTGCGAGCACGTCTATCACGGGCTTGCCCAGTGAGATGGACTGTCCGAGATCCAACTGGACGACGCCGATGATGTAGTCGATGTACTGTTGCCAGAGCGGTGCGTCCGGTCTGATGTTCTGCAGCACCTCGATGCGCGCGTTGACCTGTTCAGCCGGGACCCCGCGCTGGAGGAGTTGTATTCGAAGCTGCGTGAACGGTCCGCCGGGAAGCAGTCGAATCAGCCCGAACGTGAGCGTCGCTACTGCAAGTATCGTCGCGGGGATGCGGAGCGTCCGTCTGAGGTAGTAGTTCATGTTGATAAATGTTGGAAAGGGAACTATCGCCTAGCTCAGCCGTTGTACTGGAGGTCGCCCTCGTGGACCCACCAGAACTGCGGCCACTTCACCTTCCGATTCGGATTGTCCTCGCTGGCGACCGTCCACTCGTCGTCGGTCGTCCACGACTGCTCGTACTTCGAGACCAGTCCCAGGAACGGCAACTCGATGTGGTTGTGCCACGCCGCCCGCTGGACGTACTCACGGGCAGATTCGTCGTCGGGCTGTTGGGCGATCTGCTCGACCTCGTCCAGCGGCGTAATCGTCATTTCGCCGCCGTCGGGCCCCGGAATCGTCTGCTCAGTCTGGGCTGGTTCGCGGTAGTTGTGACCGCCGCCGATCTCCGACTCCCAGAGCTGGTAGTACAGCGGGAAGTACGGGAACGACGACCGCGACCCGCCCGGCAGCCAGTACAGCGACCCCATCGCGAAGTTGCTGTCCGAGTACTGACTGAACCAGTCGTTCGTGGGGAGGGTGCTAATCGAGAAGTCGAAGCCGAAGTCGTTGAGCTGACTGACCACCGTCTGCGTCATCGTCGTCCAGTCAGTCCAGCCGGCCGGCGAGAAGTAGTCGCCGCCGATGGTGTTGCCGCTGTCGTCTTTCCACGTCCCGCCCTGCTTGGAGTAGCCGGCGTCTTCGAGGAGCTGAGTGGCTTCCTCCGTGTTCTGGGACTCGGGGCCGTACGTTTCGAAGGAGTCCTGCATGTCGTCCAGCCAGTACTCCTGGTCTTTCGGCGCGATACCACACGGGGTATTGGTCACGAACTTCGAGCGCGGACCCGCGTTCTCGACGAGTGATTGGCGGTTGATGACGTGGGCGACGGCCTGGCGAACGTTCCGTTTGCCGAAGTGCTCGTCGTTGTGGTTGAAGACGATGCCGTACCCCCATTTGGCCGGAATGTTGACCTGCTCGACGTGGTCGGGGAACTGGTCGACGATTTCCGGCGGGCAGAAGAGGCTCGGAGAGCCGTCTACGTGATCGGCGGACATCAGCGCCTGCTGCTGGGCCGTGTTCCCGCCGAAGCTCTCGATCATGAAGCGATCGAAGTTGACGCTGTCGGCGTTGTAGAACTCCGAGTTGCGTTCGAATTCGAATGCCTGCCGGTCCTTGTTGACGAACGACCACATCCCGCTGGCAACCGGGTCCTCCCACGCCCACCGCAGGAACTCGGAGGCATCCTTGTCGAGGAACTGCTCGTGGGTTTCGGCCTTCGTGTCCACGAGGAAGTTCGTCAGCTCGAACTTGAGAATCCGCGAATTGGTCGGCCCGGAGAGCATGAGCCGCGCGGTCTTGTCGTCGACGATTTCGTAGTCGTCGAGATATCCCCACAGCGAACTTCCCGTCTTCTCCGCGAGCTGGAGCTGCACGTCGAGGTCCTCGGTAGTCCACTCGTCGCCGTTGTCCCACGCCAGGTCGTCGCGGAACGTCAGCGTGACCTCCTGCCCATCGATCGTCAGGTCGCTGAGCGCGCCGAGAATGAACTCGTTGGTGGTGAACGAGTACTTCATGAACGGCGCGAACACCGAGCGGCCCGCCGGCCACCGGTAGTTCTGAATCCCCGACGTGTTGAAGTGCAGGTCGGCCGGATTGCCGGTGTAGGCGTTGGTGTACGTGGCCTCGTGGACCGTGTCACCGCTCCCGGTCGTTCCGGACGTCCCGGGACTTCCGGAGTCCTCAGTGGTTGAATTGGAGCCGCTGTCACCGCCGCTGCTACACCCGGCTAGCGCCGCGAGCCCGGACGCCCCGGCCACGGATAGTATTTTTCGGCGGCTAACTGCGTGGTCGTATCTGTCGCTCCCATCGTCGGCTGACATAGCGTAGCATCAATTACCGTAATAGGTCATAAATATTGGGGAGAATAGCGTCGTCGTCCTCACGACCCGTTGGACGAACACCCGGAACGACTGCGCTTGCAGTACCCGCGTATTACAGGGACATATGTCTACCGCCGAACCGCTGGTGAACCGCTGGCACGACCACTACCATTTTACCGGCTGCCGCCGACCGTCCGAGCGACACCGATGAATCAGTACGACGACTGCTGGCTCCGATACGAGCGCGTCGCCGACGACGACCGACGCGCCGCGTATCGACAGCGGTGCAGCCACGCGTACGTCGCCGAAAAGTCGCCCGAGTGTAACGCGGTCAGGGACGAACTCCGCCGCGCGCTCCCGGACCTCCTCGGGCGAGACCCCCACCTCTGGCAGCACCCGCCCGAGACCACCGACGGCTTCCTCGCAATCGGCACGCCCGACGACATGGCGATGGTTGCCGACACCGTCTCCCGCAACGAGGTCGAATCGCTCACCGACGGCGGCTATCTGCTGCGCTCGGTCACGTGGAACGACGCGGACTGCCTCGTCGTCACCGCGCCGACCGACCGCGGCCTCGTCTACGGGACGTTCCACCTCCTGCGCCTGCTGAGCACGCGCGAGCCAATCGACGACCTCGACGTCCGCGAGGAGCCCGCCCACGAACACCGCCTGCTGAACCAGTGGGACACACCCTTCCACCGCTCCGTCGAGCGCGGGTACGGCGGCGAATCCATCTTCGATTGGGAGCGCCTGCCCGACCTCCGTGAACGCTACGAGGACTACGCGCGCCTGCTGGCGTCCGTCGGCGTCAACGGCATCGTCCTCAACAACGTCAACACGACGAAGCCCCCGCGGGAGAGCGCGAACGAAGCGTTCGACGCCTTCGAGGGCTGGCAACTGCTCGAATCCGGCCGACTCGAAGACCTCACGGGACTCGCGTCGACGTTCCGGCGGTACGGCATCCGGACGTACCTCTCGGTGAACTTCGCGGCGCCGATGCTCGTCGGCGACCTCGACACTGCCGACCCGCTCGACGAGGACGTCCGCGAGTGGTGGCGACAGAAGGCCGACGAAGTGTACGACCTGATTCCGGACTTCGGCGGCTTCCTCGTCAAAGCGGACTCGGAGGGTCAGGCTGGCCCCTACGACTACGACCGCAACCACGTCGACGGCGCGAACGCCATCGCGCAGGCACTGGAACCCCACGGTGGCCGCGTCTGGTGGCGGGCGTTCGTCTACGGCACCCACGAGGACCGCGCGGTGCAGGCCTACGACACGTTCGAGCCGCTGGACGGCGAGTTCGCGGACAACGTCACCGTCCAGGTGAAGAACGGCCCCATCGACTTCCAGCCCCGCGAGCCGGTGTCGACGCTGTTCGGCGCGATGCCCGAGACCGACCTCGGCCTCGAACTCCAGATTACCCAGGAGTACACCGGCCAGGGCGTCCACGCGACCTACCACCTCCCGATGTGGGCGGAGGTCTTCGACTTCGACACGCACGCGGACGGCCCGGGGACGCCCGTGAGCGACCTGTTCCGCGAGAGCGGCGAGGGCGTCGTCGGCGTCGGGAACGTCGGCGAGGACTACAACTGGACGGGACACTATCTCGCACAGGCGAACCTGTACGCGTTCGGGCGCGTCGCGTGGAATCCCGAGGCTGACACGGACGCGGTGACCGAGGAGTGGGTGCGACAGACGTTCGGTGCCGACGAGGCAGTCATCGAAACCGTCGCCGACATCCTGCACGACTCCTGGGAGGCCTGCATCGACTACGAGACTGGCGGCCTCGGCCTGATGCACATGATGCACAACGGCGAGGAGTACCTCGAAAACCACTACTACCCATCGCCGGGAGAATGGCCGGGCTACCACGGTGCCACCGAGGACGGCATCGGCGTCGACCGCACCGAGAGCGGGAGCGGGTACACAGAACAGTACCGCGACCCGGTCGCCGAGCGGTTCGCGTCCGTCGAGGACTGCCCCGAGCAGTACCTCCTGTTCTTCCACCACCTCCCGTGGGACCACGAACTCGCCGACGGGACCACCGTCGTCCAGCGCCTCTACGACAACTGCTTCGCGGGCGTCGAGGAAGCCCGTCGGCTCCGCGCGCTGTGGCAGGACCTCGAAGGCAGCGTCGACGAGCGGCGCTTCCGCCACGTCAGCGAGCGCTTCGACGAGCAGGTCGCGCAGGCCGAGCAGTGGCGGGACGTGCTCACGGAGTACTTCTACGAGTACTCGGGCATCCCCGACGAGCAGGGCCGCATCCCCGCCGAGTAGCGCACCGAAATCCGACCCTCCCCGGCGGGCCGCACAGCGAGCGAGGTCACCGCTGGATTTTTGCCGTTCGTCCGCTACGCTGCCAGTATGTCGAAGACATCGACGCTGCTCGACCTCGTCTGCGCGCACCGGCCGCAGATGAAGGTCGCACTCGCCGTGCTGATCGCGTGTGGGTTACTCCTCGGACTCTCCGCGCTCGTCGTCTCACCCGGGGACGACGCGTGGCCCATCCTCGTCATCGACGGCGTCCTCGTCGGCGGTGGCATCGTCTTCTTCGCAGGAACGTACTGGTACTGCACGAAGCGCGCGATGGACGAGTCGGCCTAGGCGTCGGTGAGGAAGTCCGCCGTCTCGGCTGCGAGCTCCTGGACGTCCTCGTTTTCGTCTGTGTCTGCAAGCGTGCGGAGTTTCGGCACGGCGCTCACGTCGCCGAGACGGCCAATCGCACCGATTGCTCGTGCACGCACGGAGGGATTGTCGTGGTCGAGACAGTCCCGCAACTGGTCGCTGACGGGCGCGACAGCCGTCTGGTCCGCGACGGCCACCTCTCCGAGTGCGTCGATGGCGGGACTGACGACACTCGCGTCGACGTCGTCCAGCAGCGCCGCGAGCGCTTCGACCGCGTCGAGCGCCGACCCCGGCGTTTCCTCCGTGACGGCGACGACGACGTTGACGAGCGTCTGGCGCGCGGAGACCCGACGTTCGCGCTCCTCGCGCTCGTGTTCGGCAATCGTCTCCCGGGTCCCGGGGTGGTCGACGAACTCGCTGACGTCCGTCGGTTCGTCGGCGGGTTCGGTAGCGTGAACGCCCTCGGCGATAGCTCGCGCGTGCGGGGCGACGAGGTCGGGGCGTTCGACGACGAGCTTGCCGAGAACCATCGCAGCGGTCAACTGGACGTCGACGATGGTGCTGCCGGTGGCGGCGACGAGTGCGTCGAGACGGCCGTCGAGCGCTTCCGGGTCGGCGGTCGCGACGGCGTCGAGCACTGAGATGGCGCTCAACCCAATCGCGGCGTTGCTGTCGTCGGGCAGCGCCGCGATATTGTCGAGCAACGGACGCACGGCGTCGACGTCGTCCTCGGCGAGCGATTCGCAGACGTCGATGCCGCGCTGGCGGACCAGCGGGCTCGTAGAGTCCAGCGCCGCCCGCACCTCCGTGATATCGACGTCGCCGGCCGAGACCGAGCCGGGTTCGACTCCGTCGAGCGGGTCTGTCGAGTTCGTAGCCATGGACGTACGATGTGTGTCGCGGTGTAAATACGTGCGGGTCGCCACCGTAATTCACCAGCAGAGCCGCGTCAGCCGCGACGAGCGGGTCGTTGGCTACGACGACCGAGTGCCCGGAATCGCAGGGTATGGGATGGGGTGGGACCCAGTAGCACATCCAAAGTTTTACTATCGGGTTGCGGAATATACGGACGCAAATGGTCGATCACGCGAAGCTCCGCGACCCGAACGCGGAGTATACCATGCGGGACCTCTCCGCAGAAACGATGGGCATCTCCAACGAGCGCGGCGGTGTCCGCGACGCGGAGATTACGGACGTACAGACGACGATGGTCGACGGCAACTACCCGTGGATTCTGGTCCGCGTCTACACCGACGCGGGCGTCGTCGGCACCGGTGAATCCTACTGGGGCGGCGGCGACACCGCCATCATCGAGCGGATGAAGCCGTTCCTCGTCGGGGAGAACCCCCTCGACATCGACCGGCTCTACGAACACCTCATCCAGAAGATGAGCGGCGAGGGTTCTATCTCCGGAAAAGTCGTCTCCGCCATCTCCGGCATCGAAATCGCGCTCCACGACGCCGCTGGCAAGCTCCTCGACGTTCCGGCCTACCAGCTCGTCGGTGGGAAGTACCGCGACGAGGTCCGTGTCTACTGTGACCTCCACACCGAGAACGAGGCCGACCCGCAGGCCTGCGCCGCCGAGGCCGAGCGCGTCGTCGAGAACTTCGGTTACGACGCCATCAAGTTCGACCTCGACGTGCCCAGCGGCCACGAGAAGGACCGCGCGAACCGCCACCTCCGCAATCCCGAAATCGACCACAAGGTCGAAATCGTCAAAGCGACCACCGAGGCCGTCGGCGACAAGGCGGACGTCGCCTTCGACTGCCACTGGTCGTTCACCGGTGGCTCCGCGAAGCGCCTCGCCAGCGAACTCGAGGAGTACGACGTCTGGTGGCTCGAAGACCCCGTCCCCCCGGAGAACCACGAGGTGCAGGAGCAGGTGACGAAGTCCACGACGACGCCCATCGCGGTCGGCGAGAACGTCTACCGGAAGCACGGCCAGCGGACGCTGCTGGAGCCGCAGGCCGTCGACATCGTCGCGCCGGACCTGCCCCGCGTCGGCGGGATGCGCGAGACCCGCAAAATCGCGGACCTCGCCGACATGTACTACATCCCCGTGGCGATGCACAACGTCTCCTCGCCCATCGGGACGATGGCGTCCGCGCACGTCGGTGCCGCCATCCCGAACTCGCTGGCGCTGGAGTACCACTCCTACGAGCTCGGCTGGTGGGAGGACCTGGTCGAGCAGGACGACCTCATCGAGGAGGGCCGCATGGAGATTCCCGAGGAGCCGGGCCTCGGCCTGACCCTCAACTTCGACGCCATCGAGGAGCACATGGTCGAAGGCGAGACGCTGTTCGACGAAGCCTAACTCCGACGAGCACGGGACACAAGTCCCGGACGGCCGATACGTAACCCTCTGGCTCGCGCCGCCCGGCCCACGTCTCGGGTCGGCAACGCGGCAAAGCCCGTGTCGCGGGCTTCGCAACAGGCCACTTCTTCGCTGTGCGGTCGTGTCTGTCCGACAACCGGGTATTATGAGTGGGTTCACGGGCAGGGCGGCGATACTCTTTTAACTACATCGGTGTATCAACGAGTATGCGGTACTACCGACTCCCTAGTAGAGAGCAGGGAACGGACTCGCTCGTCGTCGTCGACGGGGAAGACGACGCCTACAACCTGACGACGGCGTCCGACGACCTCGGTTCGTTCACTGAACTCGCTCGCGCGGCGAACGCCAGCAACCGAACCATCGACGCCATCGCGCGCGACCGGATTCCCGACGCCGACCAGTTCGAACCCGACCGCGCCGAGCGGGACGCGCTCCTCCCGGTCGTCCCCGACGAGGTCTGGGCGGCGGGCGTCACGTACAGCATCAGCGAGGAAGCCCGGAAGGCCGAGAGCGGGAAACCCGAGGTGTACATCGACGTCTACGACAGCGACCGCCCGGAGCTGTTCCTGAAGGCGACACCCTCCCGGACCGTCGGCCCGAACGACGCCATCGGCGTGCGCGGTGACTCCGACTGGAACGTCCCCGAGCCCGAACTCGGCGTCGTCCTGCACCGCGAGGAAGTCGTCGGCTACACCATCGGCAACGACGTGTCCAGCCGGGATATCGAAGGGGAAAACCCACTGTACCTCCCGCAGGCGAAGGTGTACGACCGTTGCTGCTCGCTGGGCCCCTGCGTCGCAACCGGCGACGTCATCGAGGACCCACACGACCTCGGGATGTCGCTGACCATCGAACGCGACGGCGAGGTAGTCTTCGAGGACGAGACCACGACCGCGGAGATGGCGACGACCTGCGAGACGCTCGTGAAGTACCTGCGCCGCCACAACGACCTCCCGGAGACGCTAGTGTTGCTCACCGGTACCGCGCTCGTGCCGCCGGATACGTTCACCCTCAACGAGGGCGACGAGGTCACTATCGACATCGACCACATCGGCGAACTCGTCAACGACACCGTCGTCGTCTGAGCGCGAACGGACCGAAGCACAACAAGTGCGCTGAGCGACGAACGAGCGGAAGTAATCCCGGCGCTGCGTACGACGCGGCGAAAAAACGGCTGCTCGCTCGCTATTCTGCGTTTCCGACGTCGGTCTCCGTGAAGTACGTCCGTCCGCCTTCGGGAACTTCCTTCGTGCCGGTGACCTCGAAGGCCGCCGTCGAGACGATGTCCGCGGCGGAGTGGCCGACGCGGAACTCGTAGGGGCCTTCTTCGACCGCGAGGTTCATGTCGCGGTCGTGGTACGCCAACTGGGAGGCGTCGACTTCGAAGCTGACGCGCTTGGCCTCACCCGGGTCGAGGGCGACGCGCTCGAACGCGACCAGCTCCTGTACGGGACGTGCCTGGTCGGGGTTCTGTGCGCTCCCGTACAGTTGGACGACGTCGTGGCCCGCGGTGTCGCCCGTGTTCTCGACGGTCACCTCGGCAGTGATGGTGCCTGCGGGCGCGAGTTCAGTCGTTGACAGCGAGAGGTCGTCGTACTCGAAGTCCGTGTAGCTGAGCCCGTGGCCGAACGGAAACAGCGGGTCGCTCTCCGTGTAGACGTACTCCTCGTTAGCGGTGTTGGACTTCCGGCTGTAGTGGACCGGGAGCTGCCCGACCGACCGCGGAATCGACACCGGGAGGTGGCCACCGGGGTTGTGCTCGCCGAACAGCACCTCGGCGACGCCCTCACCACCGCGCTCGCCGGGGAGCCACGCCTGCAGGACCGCGGGCACCGACTCGGCGATGGCCTCGATGGAGTGGGGTTTCCCGCTGACGACGACCGTCACGACCGGCGTCCCAGTCTCGTCGACGTGCTCGACGAGCGCGCGCTGCACGCCGGGGAGGCTCAGGTCAACGACGTCACAGCCCTCGCCACTGGTGGCGACGCTGGGCATGTTGACGCGCTCGCGGTCCGAGTCCGAGAAGTCGACCGCCGAGCGCGCGCCGACGAACGCGAGCACGACGTCGGCGTCTTCGGCGGCCTCGGCGGCCGCGTCGAAGTCGTCCGTGTCGGGTCCGGTCGTCGTGCAGCCCTGCTCGTAGTGGACGTCGAAGCCGTGCTCGTCGCCGCGTTCGCGAACCGCGTCCAGCGGCGTCGTGGCGTCGAGTTCGACCTCTTCTTCGGGGTAGTGGGCGGGGTACGCGTAGTCGCCCATGAGCTCCTGGGCGTCGTCGGCTTTCGGGCCGACGACCGCGACGGCGTCCGTGTCCTCGCCGACCAGGGGGAGCAGGTCGTCTTCGTTCTTCAGCAGCGTCATCGACTCGCGCGCGGCGCGCGTCGTGAGTTCGCGGGCTTCCTCGGTGCCGAACGGCTCGGTCGCGGCGTCGGCGTCGACGGTCGGGTCGTCGAGGACGCCCTTCTCGGCTTTCGCACGTAGCACGCGACGGACCGCACGGTCGAGCGTCGCCTCCGAGAGTTCGCCGGCTTCGACGGCGTCTGCGAGGTGTTCGCCGTAGCAGTCCGTGTACGGAAGTTCGACGTCGATGCCGGCTTCGACGGCGGTGATGCCGGCTTCGCGCTCGTCGGCGGCGACGCCGTGTTCGCTGCGGAGGAACTCGACGCTGTAGTAGTCCGAGACGACGGTCCCGTCGAAGCCCCACTCGCCGCGGAGCACGTCGGTCAGCAGCCACTCGTCGCTGGCGCACGGAATACCGTCGATGTCGTGGTAGGCGTTCATCACGGACTCGGCGTCCGCCGTGCGAATGGCAGCCTCGAACGGAAACAGGTGGGTCTCGCGGAGTTCCCGTCGGCCGATGTTGACGGAACTCCGGTTCTTCCCGCCCTCGCCAGCGCCGTGACCGGCGAAGTGCTTGAGCGTCGCGGTGATGCCGTCACCGTCGCCCTGCAGGCCGTCGACGTATCCGCAGGCCATCGCGGCGACCAGGTAGGGGTCTTCGCCGAACGTCTCCTCAACGCGCCCCCAGCGGAGGTCGCGGGCGATGTCCAAGACTGGGGAGAGCGCGTGCACGGTGCCGATAGCTTCGAGTTGGTCGCGGATGGTGTCCGTGACCGTTTCGAGGAGCTCCGGCGACCACGTGCTCGCCATCCCGATCATCTGCGGGAAGGTCGTGGCTTCCGGACCCATGTAGCCGCTCAGACACTCCTCGTGAGGGATAGCAGGAACACCGAGTCGTGTCTCCTTGCGGAGGTATTCCTGGAGTTCGTTCGTCCGTTCGGCCGCTTCCTGTGGCGCGAGACTCCCCTCGCCGCCAATACGGGTGAGGTGGCCGATACCGTTCGAGAGGTGTTCGTCGACGGCCGCCTCGTCGAGCGTGCCGTCCTCGTTCAGGAGCTTCTCGGCGTTCACGGAGCCGAGTTGTGCAGCCTTCTCCTCGACGGCCATCCGATCGAGGAGCTGCTCTACGCGTCGGTCGGTCGGTGTCTCGGCGACACCACCGTCTGAGCCAGTTCGCATCAACGGAATCGTCGCAATCCCCGATATTAATAATTCGGATATGGGAACGTCTGACTCATCGTGAGGACCGTCCCGACCCCGAACGGTATTTTCTCGAATAGAGAACACCCTATCTAGTAGAGGGAACAGGAACCATCTCGAAGAAAATGATTCCAGAGGCCTGCTGGGCGGTAATATCGTTTATTGCTGGTCACCACCTCGGCAATCTAAAATATTGGTTGATTCTACTATAGAGAACGCTGTTTGAGGGTTGTGGCCACTATCACCGACACACCGGAACGGGGCTGCAATCGGTGGCAAACTACCACCGGCAAAAATCGGCGAGTACGGACGGTAACGCACGGAATCGTCCGACGCCGAGCGTCACTTCGCTTCTGTTCAGTTAGCACGGCCGGAGCTGAATCGGTTTCTCGGGAGTGCTTGGTCCGACGGCCACCGGAACGGACACGCATAATGGTTCGCTATCATAGAACGGTGGTGTTCAGATAGGGACTCGTCTGAACACAGCTTCAGCCGGCGGACCAGCCGGTAATCCTGGCGGTCGCCGGGAGAGCAACGCGCTCCCGAGGCCTCGGAAATCGGAGATTTCCGGCGGATTGAAAGCGCGAGGCGCACGTGGCGGCGAAGCCGCCACGTTTTGCAGCGGTCGGTGCAGCCGACCGCCCACTCGACGAACCCCAGCGAAGTAAGCACGTGAGCGACCACCGGGAGCGAACGCGCGTGGTCCGAGAGACGCGGAGCGTCTCTCGTCGCAATTCGTGAGGGCGGCGAACGCTTCGCGTTCGCCTGCTCTCGAAAGAGCGCTGTGCGCTCTTTCGGCGACAGAGAGGGAGCAAGCTCCCTCAGGCAGCCGGCGGGCTATGCCCGCCGGCGACAGCGAGCCACGGGAGTCTCGTGAGTGCAACGAACGAGACCACGGGAGACGAGCACTGCGAGTCTCCCGACGGTCGAGACTGCCGAGGGCTTTCAAAACGCAACATCGTCTCCGCTACTTTCGTCTGCTTATCTGAACACTGCCCATAGAACGAAACTAATGCGAAAATGACGTCATCTGCCGGTAATCCCATGTGTAAAATTATTATTGATTGGAGTTAGTGGACGACCACAGACGACGAGATGGGGTCCCAATTTCGCAGTCGGGATTACACCAATACCTTTGTAATTCTTTGGTGAGTGGCTCGTCGCATGCATGACTCACCGTCGCGGCCCAACAGCAAGTCGCACCACTCAGGCCGGTAACGACATCAGCGACGACACCAGAGCGTAGAACGACGGGTGACTCCGTGGCCATGGATACGTTGCGATTGTTGGATTACCCTAATGATTCTGAGTTAGCCTTGCATCAGTACGAGGGGTTTTCATTACTTTAGGATACTATCGGGTACACCCGTACGAGGATTTCTAGACCGCGATTATTCGCTGTGAAACAAGTCTATACGGGCTACGACCTGTCGCTTCTCATTCAGGGACTGTTGCAGAGGGTAGTGAATCATCTCGACGAAATTTCCGCCGAGGAATTACAAAATGCCTCAGACAACGTGGACGGAAAGAAGCCGACATAACGGCTCTTAGCGACAATTGCGTACAAGAACGGTGTGACGCAGATCGAGTTAGCCGAGTGGTACGATGTTCAGCAGCGGACGGTCTACAGCTGGCTCGAGCGACTCGACACCGACGAGTCGCTTGAGCAGGCTGCATCTAATAATAAACGAGCTGAGAGGAAGCGAAAACTCTCAGAAACACAGCAAGAAGAATCTGAACAACCAATTCACGAACCACCTGAAAAGGCAGGAATCGACGCGCCGGCATGGGCGCCGGCGCTCGCCCAGCAATTCCTCGAAGAAACGTACGACGTGGAGTACTCAATCCCGAGTTGCCGGCTGCTGTTGAAAGAGGCGGGATTGAGCTATCAGAAACTACGCCGTTCAGCCGCCGAATCTGACGAAAGCGAGCAAGAGGGGGCTCTATGACGAACTCAAAAAGCGGCGGGAGATGAACGCCACCGTAGTCTGTATCGACCAAACGAAGCAATCCGTGCAAGTCGAGCCGCGGGCCGCGTGGTTTCCGCGCGCACCGAGAACGGTGCTCGCTTCTTCTCTCGATTCACCGAGTACGTCACGGCCGAACACGCGAAACATTTCATTTTCGGGCACTGTCTAGTTGAGTCAGTTTGAGAAGTGAGCAGGTCGTTGAGTAAGTTGGTCAAGATGCTCGCAGACCTGCTCAACGAGAGATGAACCGGATTTAGAAGAAACTTGGGAGAATGAGCGGACGGCGACGTGACGAGACGCTCTGCGTCTCGTTCGCACATCAGAACCCGTTGGGTTCTGAGGACGCCCGTTAGGGCGTTCGCCGTCCGCCTCCATCAGACCGGTTGTTTTCTTCGAGAAACAACAACAATTTTAGCTGAATTAGGCATGCAACGCTCTCATGGTGCGGTTTGGAACTGGGTGCATCGGCTATCTGACAGCGGACGCGACCCGCCTGAGGCCCAGCCGTCAAGGGTCGCCGTCGACGAGACCGCTGTCAAAATTAACGGTGAGTGGTCTTGGCTGTATGCTGCAATAGACATCGACACAAAGTTGATTCTCGATGTCGCGTTGTTTGGTCGGCATGGCACTGATCCGGCCGCTGCGTTTCTGCAGAAACTCCAGGAGAAACATGATCTCTCGGAGGCTGAGTTTCTCGTCGATCAGTTCGGCTACCGGACTGCCCTTGCTCGAGTAGGATTGAGCGGCCGGGTCAACTATACCGAGCGAAACCTCATCGAAAAGTGGTTTCACACGCTCAAAATGCGGGTCGGCCGCTTCCATAACTCGTGGGTGGGCAGTCGATCGAGCGTTCGAGAGTGGCTTGAACAATTTATGCATTACTACAACCGCCACAGACCGCATCAAGCTCTCGATGGAAAAACGCCGATCGAGGAGGTCCAGAACTAGACAGTGCCGCGTCACAAAATTGAAGATTGAGCGTCATTAGCGGCTTCATAGACCTCATCTGAACAGTACTTGATATTCGACATGCTAATGCTAATCAGTACTTCGGCGCGCGATCTATTGGTATAAGTATCCCCCTCACCTTAGAAATTCTGATAGATGATATCTCGATGGATGGCGCTCACGCCCTCGTAGATTACCGGGTTCCGGGCGTCCCTATAGACTCGCGAAATCCGACTGTCGTCGATAATCCCACGTCCGCCGTGCAGTTGAATCGCAGTTTCCGCACAATCGGTGGCGGTTTCCGTCGCTTTCAGCTTCGCCATCGATGCCCATCGTTCAGAACTGTCGCCGCTCTCTACCCGATCGATAGCCTGCCAGAGGAGTGCTCGTGCGCTTTCAAACTCCGTGCGCATTTCAGCGAGATCGTGTTGTACCGACTGGAAGTCCGCCACGCTCTGGCCGAACTCTTCTCGGTCGTGGACGAACTCCCAAGCCTCCTCGATGGCCGCAGCAGCAAGTCCAATACCTTGCCCCGCAACACGCGTCCGGCCGTGGTTGAAAAACTTCGCAAGCATCCGAAAGCCGTCTCCTCGATTCCCGACGAGATATTCGGCGGGAATTCGGCAGCCGTCGAACGTGATATGGGCCTGTTCAGACGCTCGCATTCCCATCTTCTCGGGGATGTGTTCTGCCTCGTAGCCCGCAATATCTGTCGGGACGATGAACAGTGAATGGTTGCTGTGACGGTCATCCGTATCTTCGGTTCTAGCATATACAGTGATCCAGTCAGCCGACACACCGTGACCGATCCAATACTTCTCGCCGTTGATGACCCACCCATCACCGTCTTTCCGAGCGCGTGTGGCGACGCCAGCTAGGTCGCTTCCTGTCTCTGGTTCGGAAATCGCCATCCCTGTCGTCGCGTCACCAGTTGCAACAGACCTGAGGAATTCTTCTTTTTGCGAGTGGGTGCCGAATTCCTCAAGAATTCCGGTACCGAAGCTCTGGCCGAGGATAGCAAGTCCAATTCCAGCATCGGCCCGGAAGAACTCTTCGATCGTCCCGACTACCTGTGCAAGAGACCGGCCTTGACCGCCGTACTCCTGACTGATTTCTTGGCCAACAAAGCCAGCGTTTTGCGCTGCCTCGACGACGGCAGCGGGATATTCGCCTGACTTGAAATGTTCTGGGGCGGCGGGCTTGATTTCTTTGCTGGCGAATTCTCGGGCCTGTTGTTTGATAGCTCTAGCTTCTGCTGGTACCGAATTTTCGGAAAGTAGCTCCATACGTGGTGTCTCTGCGCTTGCCACTAATATTCTCGGTTGGCGGTAGCTCTGGGTACTGTCATCTGCTCGCTTGCCGAGCAACGATTCGTCCAATCTGCGATTGTAGGGTCATCATGATGGTTCCGCATCCGTCTGCTGATTCTCAATCAGGGGGCGATCGGTGAGTCGGAGGGAATTATTAAGTAGGCGGTTCTCATTACAGCAGCTATGACGGGGTTAGAGCGGATCGACCATGCAAAGCTGCATGTACAGGACTTGGATACAGCCGTTGACTTCTATACGAGCGCGATGGGGCTCGTAGAGCTGAGTCGTCGTAACAGGACAGCGTATCTCAGTACGGGCCTCGAAGGATCCTTCGACCTTGCTGTCGCTGAAGGTGGCACTGGTGTCGAGCACGTTGCACTGCGTGCAACTAACGAAGCCGTCGTGAATCAATTTGCCGAGCGGTTGTCTTCGCACGATCTCGATATTACTCGTACCGGGGGCACTGGGCCGGGCATCCAGGAGAGTGTTCGATTCAAGTTACCATCGGGAGTACCGGTTGAGATTGTCTCGATCGAAGAACCGGAATATTCGCATGCTGACGTTTCGGATTTGGGGCGGGCAGGCCATGCGCCTTCTGCGATCGACCACATTCAGTTCTTCACGCCCGACCTCCCGGCAGATCTATCCTTCCTGCGCGACACTGTCGGTCTGGCTGTCTCGGATATCGCCGGCCCTCGTGACGACCCAGAAATCGCCTTCACACGCTGTAACACTTTCCACCACGATATCGCCCTGAAGGCGAAACCGGAGCTATCCCACACTAGTCTCCATCACTTCGCATGGGGCTTCGACAGTCTCGAACACATGAAGGTGTTCCTAGATACGGTCACAAATCGTGGAAGTGAATTTGAACGGGGAATTGGCCGGCATTTTGCTGGGAACAATCTCTACGCATATATCTGGGAACCTGGCGGAAACCGGTTCGAGCTGTGTGCGGAGATGGCGGCTGTCCGGACGGAAACGGTGAATCACGTCGAGGACTACGAGAGCGCCACGACAGCTTGGGGGCCGTCTGCACCACCGTCCTTCGAAACCGGCTCTGGGTTAGTGCGTTCTGACGACGATTCGGCTATAGACAACTGAATACGCGTGTTGACGTTCACGGGGATGATTCGTGCTCCACGGTGCGTCTAAGATATCCGGACGACTTATTGTGGAGCGGGCGCACTACTGTGAGTAATGGGGAACGACACGCCGCCAATCAAGTCCGTGCAACGGGCCTTCAGAGTATTTCACGCACTCTGGGAGCTACAGAGCGCTGGCCCATCTGAATTGGCCTCATATCTCGATCTCTCGAAGAGTACAGCTCACGTGTATCTCCGATCTCTTGAGGAAACCGGCTACGTCGTGAACCACAACGGTGAGTACGAACTCAGCTACCAGTTCTTGACTGTTGGCTCACAGCTGAAGTACCGGAACCGGCTGTTTCAGGTTTCTGAAGCGGAGATGAACCAACTCGCTCGTGACACTGGAGAACTGGTGACGTTGGTCATCGAGCAGGCCGGAGAGTCTGTGCTCATCCATCAGGAACACGGAGATCAAGCTCTGGAACTGGGGATGTATCCTGGACTCACGATTCCACTTCACTCGCACGCGTCCGGGAAGCTATTCTTGACACATATGTCTGAGGAGCGGCGGGAGGAGGTTTTCGATCGGCATGGGCTTGAGCCAGTGACAGAAGCGACGATTACGGATCGGAATACACTCTTGGCCGAACTAGAACAGATTCGGGACGCTGGATACGCGTATGATTGGGATCAGCAGGTCCGTGGAATGGGTGTCATCGCGCAACCGATTGTCGTAGAGGACGAACTTGAAGGAGTACTCTCCGTCGCCTGTCCAACAGGCCGCTTACAGGAGGAGAAGTATCGGGACGAGTTACGGCAGAAACTTCAGGGTGCTGTCGATACGATTAGTATCAAGTTCCAGTACGGCAACTAGGTGCCATTTCGAGTTGGTCTGACCCTCAACGAGTATATTTTCGCGTAAATGCCTCCTAAGGGGCATCGTTCAATAATATTAGACGAACACGTAGCGTTGCTTTGCATGCCGTTTTCCGATTGTTCCCGTTCAGATAGCAGTATCTAGGTGACTTCCTCACATCCCTATATCTGTAATGGGGAGTTCGAATCCCACTCTGAGCGGTCCTTAAAGCGTACAACATTATCAGACGTACTCTGTTATTCTTTGGAACCGCATCAACCGATCCAAGCTCGTATTCCACTGAACTCTTCGTTGGTCCCACGGAAAATCAAGCTGAAACGCAGTTCAGTTGAGGAAGACAGCGTAATCTCGATTTTTCCATAACGGTCCCAGCTAAACCGTCCGAAACAACTATGAGGGTAAGGGGTAATTGGCGTGGTATGCCACACAATAGCAGTGGCCAGAGTATCGCAAGCCGTCGGCAAGTCCTTTCAACGCTCGGTGCCACAGGCGCATTCGGTCTCGCTGGCTGCCTCGGTAGCTCCAGTTCAGGATCGTCCACCATCACAATCGGTGCGATGGGGCAGAAGCAACATCCCGTCGGCCGAGGCGTTCTGAATGCCGCGAAACTCGCTGCCAAGCAGCTCAACAATAACGGCGGAATCCTCGACAGAGACATCGAGGTGATCACGAAAGACACGAAAGGCGACCCTGGAACGACGAAGTCAGTGTATCAAGAACTCACGGGGGCACAAAACGTTGATGCGACGATGGGGATCTTCTCAAGTGAGGCGCTGCTTTCACTCATGCCCCAAATCGCGGACAAACAGACCATCCACATGTCGACGGCATCAAAGTCGCCAGAAGTACCACGCATGGTGTCGGACAACTACGAGAAATACAAATACGTCTTCCGAGCGGGCGCAGTCAACTCCCACTTCATCGGCGAACACATGCTCTCATACGCGGAAGAGCAATTCTCCGCCATGGGATGGGACCGCGTCGCGTTACTTGCCGAGGACTACGCGTGGACCCAGCCAATCTACGACATCCTGAACGAGAACCTAGACGACATCGCAACAGTTCCCGTAACCAAACGCGTTGCAAAGGGAACGTCTGATTTCACTCCGATTTACGACGAAGTTGAATCGAACGACGTCGACGGTGCGTTCGTCATCTTCGGCCACATCGGTGCGACTGCCCTGACCCAATGGAAGGACCAGCAACGTGACTTCGGCTTCGGTGGCATGCACGCACAAGCGATCTTCCCACCGTTCTACCAATCAACGTCGGGTGCTCCAGAGTCCGTGTTCTCGCACACGCCCGCGACCCCGCAGAGCCAAATTACGGAAAAAACGGTTCCGTGGGCAGAAGCGTATAAATCCGAGTACGGCAATTACGGGGCTGATTCGGTCTATCCGACGCGAGACGCTTTCACGATGCTGCAGACCGCAGCCGAAGAGGCGGGCTCGTTCGAGACGGACCCTCTTATTTCAGCCCTCGAGTCAATTTCCACGACGGGTACGCAAGGTCAACTCGAGTTTTACCCGAACAACCACGAGTTCGCCCACGATGTCAAGTACGGCGAAGAGTACGTCAAGGGTGTGACGATGCAGTGGCAGGACGAGAACATGGAAGTAATCTGGCCAGGAGACACAGCAACGAGCGAGTACACTTCGCCCTCGTGGCTGTAACGTTGCCGGATACGACCCAACGATAAACACTACTCATGGTTAATGGAATCAGTCTCGTCACAAACTGGCTGCTGTTGAGCGCGCTGTACGCCCTCGTCGCGATCGGGTTGACACTCCTCTTTGGAATCGCGGGCATGCTCAACCTCGGCCACGGAGCATCGATCGTCATCGGCGCGTTTAGCGCCTACTACGTGACAAATTTGGGCTTCAGTATTTGGATTGGAGCCGCAGCCGCGTTCGTACTCCCAGCGGTACTGAATGCAGTTCTTTACCGTGGCGTCGTTCGAAAACTCGAGACGAACTCAATCAACCAGATCATCCTCACGCTGGCGATCACGCTGTTAGCTCACGAAATATTCTACGTCCTGGAGGGAACAGTTCCCAAAACGATCCCGTCACTCGTTGGTGGCCAGACGGCCATTCTTGGCCAAGGCGTCAGCAAGAACCGAATCGCAATCTTCGTGCTGTCGTGGGTCATTATAGGCGTGGTCTACTACTTCGTGAACCACACCAGATACGGGAAAGCAATCAAGGCAACCGGAATGACGACCAAGGGCGCCAGTCTCTCCGGCATCAATCACGAGCACATCAATCTCGTCATCTGGCTTATCGCAGGGGGGTTAGCTGGCCTCGCCGGGCTCTTCCTCGGATCCTTCCAGAACGTTGTGTACAACATGTGGGAGTCACCGCTCCTACTCTCGTTCGGGATTGTGATCCTCGGCGGAATCGGCTCGGTCCGTGGCAGCATCATCGCCGCGTACATCATCGGATTCCTCGAAGTATTCGTAATTACCATGGTAAACACACGTCTGGCGGGACTCGCGTCCTTCGCCGTGCTGGCGCTCGTCATGCTCGTTCGACCAGAGGGTCTGTTCGGCCGCGAATTCACGGAGGCATAACATGAACGCACAAAACCTCCTCCCGGCGAACCTCGCACGACGTCACCAAGTCGGCCTACTTGCCATCGTCGGAATTCTTCTGGCTCCTGCTGTCCTTCCCCAGATTCTGGTATACAAAGCGACTGCCGCGTTGTTCTTCGCCGTATTCGTCATGTGTTGGGACGCAGTCTCGGGATACACCGGTCAGATCAGCCTCGGGCATGCACTCTTCTATGGTGTTGGCGCGTACACGTCCGGTCTACTGAACGTCCATCTCGGACTCCCGGTCTCCCTCACTATCCCCGCCGGGGTTGTTGTCGCAGCCCTCGCTGGCGTCCTTATTGGCGTTCCAGCGCTCCGACTCGAAGGGCCGTATCTGGGACTGATAACTCTGGTTGCACCGCTCATTCTGGTCCAGATCTTCGTGATCTTCAGTGACGTGACAGGCGGCGAGCTCGGCCTCCTCGGCCTTGACACCATCGTCGACGGCGTAATCGCTAATTACTACATCGCCGTCGTCATCTTCCTGATCTCCCTCGCCATCTTCATAGCCGTAACGCGCTCCGACGCCGGCAAAGTGTTCACGGCGATCAAGACGGACTCGGAGGTCGTCGACGCAGTCGGCATCAACAGTCGAAAGTTCAAACTGTTCTCATTCGTCTTGAGCGGCACTGTGGGCGGGCTCGCAGGCGCGTTCTACGTCCACACGCCGGTGGGTACCGCGTCGCCCAGCCAGGTGATCTCACTGATGTTGAGTATTGAAGTCGTTATTGCGACCCTCGTCGGGGGCATCGGAACCATCACCGGAGCTGCTCTCGGTGGTTTCCTCTACTGGTTCATCCGGGACGCGCTTCGGTCCTCGAGTGTCGTTCTGCCAGTGCTCAATACTCCCATAAGCGAGCTAGATATGGTGATATTCATGCTATTGGCGATTGGTGTCCTCTTCTACCTCCCCGACGGAGTCCTACCGAGAATCGTTCGGTGGGGGGCACGACTTGATCCATTCGAGGTGTCGAATCCACAATCCAATACAAGCGAGGATGATGACGTGAACACTAATGACTGAGACTGAATCCCAGTACGACCCGGACGACGGCGTGCTCGTCGTCGACGATATGACCAAACAGTTCGGTGGACTCTTGGCAGTCGATTCCCTCTCCTTCTCGATTCAGGAGGAGGAGATTGTCGGCTTCATCGGCCCGAACGGTGCCGGGAAGTCGACAACGTTCAGTTGTGTCACTGGCCGATATACCCCGACGAGTGGCCACATCTGGTATCAGGGCGAAGACGTCACTGAGACTCCGCTCTACCAGATGGTCGACAAGGGCGTCACGTTGACCTTCCAGGACTTCCGGCCGCTCCCGGACCGAAACGTCGTCCAGAACGTCGCACTCGCGTTAGTACCGAACCGCATCGTATCTATGGCGAGTCTACGGAATGAGGCGTACGAGCAGGCTGTCGACATCTGTAATCGTGTTGGTCTCGGAGACGACGTCCATCGCTTCCCAGACGAACTCCCTCACGCTGGGTTACTCCGCCTCGAAATTGCTCGTGGGCTCGCTACCGACCCGACGTTATTCCTCGTCGACGAGCCGTTTGCGGGTCTTACCAGATCGGAGGTCGACGAAATCGCGGCGCTACTCAGTTCGCTCAGAGACGACGGCCTGACGCTCGTCGTCATCGACCACAACATGCGCGGACTACTTTCCCTCGTCGACCGGACGGTCGTGATCGACTCAGGGGCGAAACTCGCGTCAGGCCCACCCGAGGCGATCCGGTCGAACCCTGACGTTCAGGAAGCCTATCTGGGCGGTGATATCGCATGACCGATGCCCCACTCCTCAGCGTCAGCGACCTCGAAGTCTATTACGGAAAAGTGACCGCCATCGACGACATTAGTTTCGACGTCGCGGACGACACGCTCGTGAGTGTCATCGGGCCGAATGGCGCCGGCAAGACGTCGCTGTCTGAGGCCATCACCGGGTACAAATCCTACGAGGGGTCGATTCGATTCCGCGGCCAGGAAATTCGCGAGTTCGCTCCCAGCACACTCGTCGCTCGGGGAATGGCGTACTGTACCGAGAACCGCGACCTCTACGGTCATCTGAGCGTCGACGACAACCTCGAACTGGGGGCGTTCGCCCAGACGAACGTTGCTATCGACGAGCGGCGCGAGTTCGTCTTCGACCTGTTTCCGCAACTCGCCGACCGCCGCGACCAGATGGCGCGCACGATGAGTGGCGGGGAACAGCAGATGCTCGCAATCGGACGCACGCTCATGGCTGATCCGGACTTCCTCATCCTCGACGAGGCAACGCTGGGACTCGCACCCGTCATTCTCGATGCCATCAGTGAGGGCCTTGAACAAATCCGCGACGAGGATGTGACGATCCTCCTGTGTGAGCAGAACGTGACGTTCGCATTGCAACACGCCGACAGAATCCTCCTACTTGAGAACGGTACAATTCAGTGGGACGGGACGGGAGACGAACTCGAAGACAACGAGGAAATTCAGGAAGCGTACCTCGGCAGGTAACCAATCCATCTTCCCTCACAGTATTTGAATTCATCCTGCGCCAATTATGAGCGGTAGTACCGTCGGAAAGAGAGGGGAGTCGTGAGTTACTTGTTGTGAGGGAGTACCTTTTTGCAAGGTGGTGCCAAACATCCGGTGATGGCAACGATTATCGATACGCACGTCCATCCAGCGAACGACCTATTCGTCGAGCAGGGCGGAGAATCGCTTCAACATGCCTTGGACTACTTCGGGAAAGACTTCTCGCCGGAGCCAATCGAAGAAACTGGCGAGAAATTACGTGCTGCGGGCGTTGACACTGCCATACTGTTCGCGCTCGACAGTGAATCAAATACTGGCACCCCAGCAATTCCGAACGACTGGGTTGCTGAAGTCAAAGATGACTATGACCTGTTCCGCGGCTTCGCGAGCGTTGACCCTCACAAGGGGGAATCGGCGAGACAGGAGGCTGTAAGAGCTATTGAAGACCTCGATCTGGATGGTTTCAAATTCCAGCAGGCAGTGCAAGGCTTCTCGCCCAGTGACCGACAGTACGACGAGCTCTGGGCGACCCTCGAAGACCTCGGAAAGCCGGTCCTATTCCACGGCGGCCACACAGGTATTGGCGCCGGCAGCCCCGGTGGAGACGGCCTCATGCTCAAGCACACGCGCCCACTCCATATCGACGAGGTTGCCGCCCGATACCCCGACCTCGACATCATCATCGCGCACCCCGCGTGGCCCTACCACCAGGAACAACTCTCCATCGTGACACACAAGAGTAACGTTTACATGGATCTCTCAGGATGGCGGCCAAAGTACATCCCCGACGAAGTCATTCACTACGCGAAGTCCCGCATCTCCGATAAGGTCCTCTTCGGGTCGGACTACCCGATGGTCACGCCGGATGTCTGGCTGTCCGATTTCGAAGAAATGGACTTCGACGACGAAACCCGGGAGAAAATCCTTCATGAGAACGCTGAACGTCTCTTCGACCTGTAACGTGCCCACTCGCTGACTGAGACATAAGGGCTCGCTATCTGCCTAGTCTGAAGAGCGAGGAACCGGTCTCTTTTGGCTATCGGGGATACATTTAATGCGTCGGGTCGCATGGAGAATAGTGCATGACGGTTAGTCAATTGGATATCTCAGCGGTCACGGTATTGGGTGCAGGTAGCATGGGGCACGGGATTGCGGAAGTCGCCTCAATCGCCGGCTACGATGTCGTCCTTCGCGACGTCAAGGAAGAATACGTCCAAGACGGTTACGAGCAACTTGAATGGAGCGTCGAAAAACTCGCCGAGAAGGGGCAGGTCGAGGAAGACGCGGGAACGATTCTCAACCGGATCGAGACCACGACGGATCTCGACGACGCCGTCGCTGACGCTGACATCGTTATTGAGGCGGCCCCTGAGAACCTCGACCTGAAACAGGATATTTTCAGTAACATCGAAGCTGCGACGGATGAGAATACTATTATCGCGACAAATACTTCGAGTCTCCGCGTTTCCGACATCGCCAGTGAGACGGAACGGCCTGCTCGTTGTTGCGGACTCCACTTCTTCAATCCACCCGTAAAGATGGATCTTGTTGAGGTCGTCTCTGGTGAAGCGACCGCCGAATCGGTTGCAGAGGCAGCGTACGAGTTCGCCGAGTCACTCGATAAGACGCCGATTCGTGTCCAAAAGGACGTTCCGGAGTTCGTTGTCAACAACGTCCTCACGCCGTTTATGGAGGAAGCCGGCTGGATGCTCGACGATGGTTCCGCGTCTATTGAGGGCGTTGATGCGGCGATGGTGTACGAACGAGGCTACCCGATGGGGCCCTGCGAGCTCAACGACTTTGGTGGGTTGGACGTGCTCGTCCATACGCGCGAACAGTGGAAAAATCCGATTCCCGAGTCGGTTCACCAGCGGTTCGAGGCCGAGGAACTCGGCCGCAAAACCGGGCAGGGGTTTTACGACTACGAAGACGGCGACGGTGTTTCCTACGTCCCCGAAGACGCGGAGGGCGTCGACACGCTCCGCATCGAGGCACGGATGGTGAACGCCGCTGCTCGGCTCGTCGGAGAGAGTGTCGCCTCTCCGGAAGCGATCGACATCGGGATGCGTCTCGGTGGCCGCTTCCCGGAAGGGACGTGCCGAACCGGCGACAAAGTCGGTCTGGATCGCGTGCTTGAGAAACTCGAATCGTTGCACGACGAGACCGGAGCTGACCGATACGAGCCCGCAGACTATCTCGTGGAGCTCGTCGAGAACGGTCAGACCGGCGAAGAGGCAGGGGAAGGATTCTACGACTACACCGGCGATGGGCCGTACTTCTACGTGAACCACGAACTCGACGACAGGGGCGTCCTCCACGTCACGCTCGACCGTCAGGAACGGCTCAACGCGTTCAACGACGACATGTTCGCGGAAGTGGAAACCCTGCTGACGTCAGTCGATACGGACGAGGTTCAATGTGTGGTCTTCGCGGGCGCTGGGGACACATTCAGCGCCGGGGCCGACGTTTCGGCGTTCCCGACGATGGAACCGGCCGAGATGATGGATGTTGATGAATCTATGGTCGCAGTAGCGGAATTCGACCGGCCGACAATCGCGAAAATAGACGGGCACTGCCTCGGTGCTGGACTGGAACTCTCCCTAGCCTGTGACTTCCGTATTGCGACAGAAGACTCCACTCTCGGCGCACCTGAGATCGACTTAGGGTTGATCCCAGGTGGCGGCGGTACACAACGGCTCGTTCGGTTAGTCGGTGAACCGCTTGCAAAAGAACTCATTCTTCGAGGCAAGCATATTCCGGCATCGAAAGCGGACGACTGGAACCTCGTCCACCAGGCCGTTGCAAGTGATGACCTTGACGAAGCCGTCGGGTCATACATCTCCGACATGGTTCAGGGGCCGCCGATTGCGCTCAAAGTTGCCAAGGACGTCATCAACACTGGCCGTGATGTCGACCTTGAATCCGGTCTCAAACTCGAGAAACAGGGCTTCAGCACTCTCATGACCACCGACGACATGGTCGAGGGCGTCACTGCGTTCCGTGAAGACCGCGACCCCCACTTCGAAGGACGGTGACCTGTTCCAACCGGTAAATCAACAAGGCCAGAGTGTATGCACAACATTACCACGCCATGATGGACTACGACCTCACCCTCACGAAAACACTGCAGCGGGCCGTTACCCAGTTCCCACACAAGGAAATCGCCACTAAACTACCCGACGGAAGCTACCATCGATACACGTACGCGGACGCGTACGACCGGATCTGCCAGTTGGCGCACGCACTCGACGAATTCGGCCTTGATCAAGGGAACCGTGTGTCGGTCATGGCAGCCAATCACTACCGCCACTACGAGCTCTACTACGGCCCGTCCTGCAGCGGCCGTAGCATCCACATGACGAACCACCGACTTCCACGGTCGCACCTCGTGAAAATCATCAACGAGGCCGAGGACCGACTGCTCTTCGTCGACCCGGCATTTCTGGACACGGCTGAGTCTATTGCACCGGACCTGGATACTGTCGAAGAATTCGTCGTGCTGGACGACGAGGTACCTGAAACGTCCCTTGAGCCCGTCACCGACTATGAGTCGTTCATCTCAGGATATCAGACCGACTACGACTGGCCGGACCTTGACGAGGAGACTGAATGTGGGATTTGCTATACGTCAGGGACAACGGGCCTCCCGAAGGGTGCGACCTACTCCCATCGTGGCCTCTATCTCCTGAGCATGAATTACGGCGCAAAAGATACATTCGGGATTTGCGAATCAGACGTCATCTTGCCCGTCGTGCCGATGTTTCATGTCAACGGCTGGTGCCTTCCGTATAGCGGCACGTTCTACGGGTCCTCATTTGTCCTGCCTGGCCAGCACACCGAACTTGGGGACGTTGAGGGGATGATTCGGGCAGAATCAGTGACTGTCGCGGCGGCCGTCCCGACAATCTGGACGGACATGGCGAACTATCTCGACGAGACACCTGATGCCGATATTAGTTCGCTCGACCGTATTCTGACCGGCGGTAGCTCGCCGCCCCCAGCAATCATGCGGCGGTTCGAACAGGAATTCGATGCGCCGATCATTCAGGGCTATGGGATGACCGAAGCATCCCCGCATCTGGTGAACACGCTCGTCACGACGGAAGTTCAGGAGCTTCCCGAAGAAGAACAGTACGATCTCAAGACCAAGCCCGGGATGCCGGTTCCGGGAGTCGAACTCCGGCTTCGAGACGAAGGCGGTGAACTAGTACCGCACGACGGTGAGGCTAAGGGAGAAATCCAGGCGAGAGGCCCCTGGATAATCGAGGAATACTACAAACGCCCTGACGCTACGAAGAGTTCCTTTACCGATGATGGTTGGTTCAAGACTGGTGACATCGGGACCATCGGTGAGTATGGATACCTCGACGTTGTCGACCGCGTCGACGACATTATTAAAAGCGGTGGCGAGTGGATCTCCTCAGTAGAGCTTGAGAACGAAATCATCGCCCACGACACCGTAGCGGAAGCCTCCGTCGTTGGTGTCGACCACGAGCGATGGCAGGAGCGGCCGGTTGCCTATGTAGTCACGACCGACGACCTCAATGAAACCGCACTCCGCAAATATTTACTGGAGACATTCCCGAAATGGTGGCTTCCAGACCTTTTCGTGTTCACTGACGAACTCCCCCGGACGAGCACGGGGAAGTACGACAAGCAGGCAATCCGCTCCTCGTTTAAACAGGAGTTCGGATCACTACCCACGGAAGAGAACGACGCCAACTAAGCGTATTGATGCCTTCCTCCTGAAGGTACAGGTCTCTTCTCCTATCTAGTCCAGGGGGGAAGCTGACGCTCTTCTATACTACAGGCAAGAAATGTGATGGGGGGTAATCTTCTGCGAGTGAGTCCATCACCGCCAACCAGGTAGTGTTCAGATAAGCAGTTTCCAGCAGCAGAGTTGTGGGGAACAGCTGAAAGCCCTCGGCAGTCTCGACCGTCGGGAGACTCGCAGTGCTCGTCTCCCGTGGTCTCGTTCGTTGCACTCACGACACTCCCGCGGCTCGCTGTCGCCGACGGGCATAGCCCGCCGGCTGCCTGAGAGAGCTTGCTCCCTCTCTGTCGCCGAAAGAGCGCACAGCGCTCTTTCGAGAGCAGGCGAACGCAAAGCGTTCGCCGCCCTCGCAAATTGCGACGAGAGACGCCGTCGGCGTCTCTCGGTCGACTGCGGAAGACGCGTCGCGTCTTCCGAACGCCGGGGTTCGTTGAGTGGGCGGTCGGCTACGCCGACCGGCGCAAAACGTGGCGGCGAAGCCGCCACGCGCGCCTCGCCCCTTCAATCCGCCGGAAATCTCCGATTTCCGAGGCCTCGGGAGAGCGTTGCTCTCCCGGCGACCGCCAGGATTACCGGCTGATTCGCCGGCTGAAGCTGTGTTCAGACGTATCCTTATCTGAACACCACCTCTCGGCCAGACAGTATCACGCGCCCATAGTTGTAATCCTCGTGGCGGCACTACTTGATCTGAACTAGGTTCGATTATATCGAAATTAGTGTCGGATCATCAGCAACGACCAACGAACAGCTGTAACTAGGCCTAATTCCGTCCTCACAGCAGCTGACTCACTACGGGCGAATATTTATTCTAGGTTGTTGCCACCGAGCACTCGGCCTGCACCAGGGACCTGTGTGCTAAGATTGAGATGGTCCAGTATTTCGTACGTCGTTGCAGTCGCAGCAGAGAACACTGGCAGGCCGAACTTGTCTTCTGCGGCCTGAATCGACGCTAGGGACGGCATCTGAACACAGGATGAGAGAACGAGTGCATCAGCATCCGCCGTATCTAGGTCCTCCGCAATAGAGAGTAGATTCCGTTGATCGAGCTGCGCAACCTCGAGATTGTCCGGACATTCGAGTGCCTCATAATCGATGACGTCGACACCAGTTTCCTCGAAGTACTCGATCATCGTCTCCACGAGTTCCTCCATATACGGAGCGATCAGTACCACCTTCTCAGCCTCCAACCGTTCAAGCGACCGCACGAGCGCGCCAGCACTGGTCACAACGGGTGCACCCCCACCATTTTCGACGGTTTTCTGGTGGAGTTTGGCCTCGCTCTCTTCGTGGTATCCTGGGCCCTGAGCCATAATCCCGATCAGGCAGGCGTACGCGATTACGTCGCAACGAGCGTCCGAAAGCAGTGTCGCACATTTTTCGGACTGTTCGTCCATTCGCTCTAACTCCTCCGCAGTTACACTCTGCATCCGCATCCGGCTAGAATGGAAGGTGAAGCTCTCCTCGTAGATCTCGGGGCGATTGTCTAACATCGCAGGAACTTCTGTCTCCATCGTGACGTTCGAGCTTGGGACGATCATCCCAATCCGGAAGTTGTCTGTCATAGCGCAGTCAGAGATTCTTTGCTTACCAGGATAAGCCTTGGGAGAACTGCAAGTATCTATTCTAGAGCGGGCTCTTCGCCCCTCCTAATCAGTATCAGCGTGGCTCCATTCCAAACAACAGTAAACTATATCAATCGTCTCTCACAATTGGCTATGCATGGGAACGTCTACCGACCAGTTAGATCCGGACCGTGAGGTCCCTGAACAAGCGTTCGAGGACCACATCATCGACCTCGACTTCCACGTCAACCCCATGGAAGAGGAGTTACTGTCGTACGTCGACGACAGCGTGGTTCGAGACAAACTCTCGACCGAGTTCGGTGCCACACCGGTCAAAGGCAAGTGGGACGCCGCATTCGCGATCAAAGAAGGGACCGAAGGGCTATTCACGCAAGGACGGGCCAAATACGCTGATGACGTTCGTGAAGCCTGCGAGAAATTCGCTATCGACGAGCCCATCGTCAATCCCGGGATTAACAACCTCAATCTCCAGCACAACCCCGTATTGAAAAACGGCGTCGCACAGGCGGCGAACGACTATATGCTGGACCACTTCGCCGACGAAGGAGTGGCGACGTCGATGATGGTCCCGAAGTGGGATCCTGAATACGCCGTCGAGGAAATCGAACGGGTTGGCAGCGAGGACAACATCGTGGCGGCGTACTCCTGGTTCGACCCGAAAGTCCCGTGGGGGAGCGAGCAGTTCGACCCCGTCTTCGAAGCACTGGTTGAAAACGACCTCCCGCTGTTGCTTCATGGGTCGCTCGCGTACTGGCCGCAGCAGTCCTACATCGGGGACGAGATGCTGACCTGGACCGAAGTGCTCGGATTCGATTGGCCGATACATGGCATGGTCAACGTGGTCAATATGATCATGCGTGGCGTCTTCGACCGATTCCCCGATCTGAACGTCGTCCTTCAGGAAGCCGGACACTGGTGGGTGCCGTTCGTCCGCTATCGGATGGACGAATTCTACGAGATGCATCCGGAAGACATCAAAATCACGCCGCGAAAGCACAACTCCGGCGAGCAGTATCTCGACAGAACCCCCAGCGAATATCTCCGCGACAACTTCTACCTCTGCACACAGCCGTTCGCATTACCCCGGAATGCGGGCGACGCAGAGGATATGTTGAATCTCAGCCTCGCGGAAGACATGTTCATCTATTCCAGCGACTGGCCACACCAGACGCTTGACCCGCCGACGTGGTTCTACACGTCGCGTGCCTTCGACGAGAACACCCGAGAGTCAATCCTCCACAAAAACGCCGAAGAGATCCTCCGGCTCTCATAATTATGAGTACAAAATCACCATTCGACGATCGCTTCACCAAAGTCGCCGAAACTGATGAAATCGAACGAGGAGACGGAATCGCTGTAGACGTGAATGGGATTGAAGTCGCCGTGTTCAACGTCAACGGTGAGTTCTACGCGATTAGTAACGTGTGTGCTCATCAGTGCGCCCCGCTCGACAAGGCGGGTGAACAGAAGATCAACGCCGACGACACGTGGACAGACACGCGTGGAGGGGTTAACGAAGACGCTTGCACTGTAAGCTGTCCATGGCATCTCTGGGAGTGGGACCTCGAGACCGGCGAACACGAAGCATCCGGGAAGCGCATCGGTACTTTCGACGTCGAAGTAGCTGATGGAGACGTGTACGTCGGGATCTGACCTGCCCGTCACGCCCCTCTCGGCTCGACCTCCCACTCCCTGATTTACTGGGCCCGTGAGTGTTCGTTGCTGGCCTCAGAACGTTCTCGGTTGTACCTCACGTTCCACCGCTACGCCCACGAATAGGGCGGTGTTCAGATTAGCTGATTCCATGCGAAGGTGAAGGATTCGATCATCGGCGGTGGCTGCGTCGGCGTTGCTGAAATAGTTCGAGAACAAGGAGGTTTGTCGTTTTATTTCTTGGGAGACACGTTCGACAGCATTCCACTTTCCGTGGCGTTCATACTGGAATCGAAATCCGTATCGACGACAGGCTTCTTTCAGCGGTGTTGCGCCATCATCGAGAAATACGGCATTATCGACATCGTGTTTCTCGCAGAGTTGTGCGAAAAACGAGCGAGCAATAACGTTGGTTCGAGTCGGATCACAATTCCGTCAACCCCGACGTGATTCGGATTCCGTCCAGCGTCGTGGGGACCGGATTTGTGCAGCAGTTCTCAGCGGGGGACCATACACGCTCGACAGCTCGATACCGAATACCTCAAGAATAGAGACAGTACTCGAAAGCGAGAGTCCACCAAGATGTAGCTGGATACTGAGCGCCATCAGCAGCTGCGATATCGCTTCTCGTTCAACAAACGCTAAGTCGTTCTGGTCGATACTCCCGCTGAGGCGAGCGCTATCGGGATGAATTATTCAAGAAATGCTCCGCGTCACCGGTCAATCCTTATCTGAACATTTCCGACACAACGCCCCCAATTTTGAAAACTAGATGCAATCAGAGAGGCCGTTTAGTGACGTACAAGAACTAGCGACGCATGTATCCACCGTCGACGTGGAGTGTCTCTCCGGTTATCCAACTTGCGGCGTCACTTGCGAGAAAAACCACGCCATCCGCGACTTCTTCAGGCTGTCCGACACGGCCGAGTGCGTATGATTCGCCGAGTTTCTCACGATACTTCTCGACGAAATCTTTCGTCGATTCCGTTTCCACGGTCCCGGGACAGACGCAGTTGACTCGAACACCCGAATCGCCGACCTCGGCGGCGAGTGTCTTCGTAAATGACCGGTTAGCAGCCTTGGAGGCGCCATACACCGATAATCCGGGATCGTTACCGCGATAGGATGAACTGGCGTAATTGATGATGCTGCCTTCGCCACGCTCAATCATCCCCGGAAGGGCGGCATGCGTACAGTTGAGCGTTCCGTACAGTGAGACCTGAAGCTTCTCGTCCCAGTCTTCAGGTTCAGAGTCTACGAAGTCCTGGCTGCCAGCCTTGCCGGCATTATTGACGAGTACGTCGAGACGACCAAATTCTTCCACGGTCGCTTCAACCATAGCCACGGCAGCGTCGTAATCCGTGACATCGGTCTCATGACCGATTGCCCGTCCATCATATTCGTCCGAGATGCGCTCAGCGACGGCTTCCGCGCGTTCACCGTGGTGGTCTGTAACGACAACGTTGGCGCCAAGCGAACCGAAGGCCTCCGCCACGGATGCCCCGATCCCTTTTCCGGCGCCCGTTATGCATACAGTCTGCCCCTCGAAATTGAAGGCCTCGAGGACGTTGGAGTGACTAGCTGACACGAATACTCACTTCCCCTCGAACTCGGGCTCCTCGTCCGTACCGAACGCTTCGATCGCTTTGGCGTAATCCTCCGATTGTGCCAGTGCAGGCCAAGCGTGGCTAGCGTACTCGATACCAGCATCATAGCCAACGTTGCGGGTAATGTTGGATGCCTGTTTAATCGAGCGGACCGCTAGCGGGGGCTTATTTGCTAGTTCGGTGGCTAATTCGTCGACACGCTCTTCGAGCTCTTCCTCATCGTCGACGACTTCAGTTAAGATGCCTTCCTCGGCAGCTTCGGTGGCACCGATCCGCTCTCCCGTCATGGTAAGTTCCTTCGCGCGACTTGCACCGACGATAGTCGTCAGCCGTTGTGCTGCGGCGCCACCCGGTAAGACCCCAAAGTTGACCTCCGGCTGACCGAAGGTACCGTCCTCGACCGCAAATCGGAAATCCGAGGACATGACAATCTCAAATCCGCCACCCAAACAGAGGCCATCTACGGCCGCGATTACTGGTGCATCGTACCCCTCGAAGGCTGCACACATCTCACAGAAGAGGTCCGGGACGCGTTTCTTTTCGTGGTAGGTCGAGAAATCACTCATCTCCCCGACGTCGAGACCAGAACAGAAGGCTTTCTCACCGGCCGCATCAAGAATTACAGCCCGAACTGCAACTCCGTCGGCCTCATCGTCGAGCGCCTGAAAGGCATCAAAGGCCTCGATGAGGTCGTGTTGCATCTGGATGTTTATCGCGTTCATCGCGTTCGGGCGATCTAGCGTGATGTGACCGAGACCAGTTTCCTCGTCAAAGGACCACTCGATAGTCTCGAAATTAGTGTCTGACATCACGCTCAGATTTTCCGCCGACCCATATATAATTAATGGAGGGGCGATTGGCAATCGTCAGTATACAATATTGTATACTAACGCAATCTGTCTCGTAGCTAGTGGCGTCTTGTTGTGGAGATTACGCCCCTATGCTTGTAATGGAAATGGCCAAGTTGAGGATGTGGGTAATGTTATTGAATAGCGTACGTTAGACAGGCATCCATGTATACTAATAGGTATACGCCCCAGAACCATCGAACAATTCTCACAGCAATATGATGCTCATTCAGTACTGGTTGAGAACGAGGACGAACAGAGTCCCGCATCTTAGAAACTTGTCGCTGGTGGATTGTATACTGCGAATATTTATATTCCATCCCAAGAAGGGGCGGCGGTGTTCAGATAAGGACTGAAACTGGCTTGATGTGCTCGCCGAGACAGCCGAGGGCTTTCAGCTGTTCCCCACGACTCTGCTGCTGGAAACTGCTTATCTGAACACTACCGAAGGGGCAGGCTGATCGAGGATGTGTTCAAAATCAAACGCAGGGACACAATCAGTTTGGGAGAGAGTATCACTCAGACCGCGACGAATGCCATCGCTCCAAACGACGAAGGGTATTACAGTTTCCTCCTTACAGGCGACGCAGCTGGCGATTCCCCCGAATTGGAGGTTGTGACTGAGCGGAGATGCTAATCAGTGCCGCATTCAGTCCCTTTGAATTCCTGTTCACGCCGGGGCGAATGGACTAGCTCAACCGTCACCCGTGTATTTATTCACGCAGCTCTTTTCTCCTGATTTTCCCGGTTTCGGTACGAGGCAGTTCGTCCATAAACTCAACATCTCGAGGATACTTATACGGTGCCAGCGTGTTCTTGACGAGGTTCTGGATGCTGTCAACGAGGTCATCTCCTCGAGTTACGTCCTCAGAAGGAACCACGTACGCTTTGACAATCTCGCCCCGTTCCTCATCGGGGACGCCGACAACGGCAACTTCGGCAACATCGTCGTGCCCCTCGATTACAGCCTCAACTTCGGGCCCAGGAATGTTATAACCACTGGAAATGATGAGGTCATCCTCACGAGATTTGTATTCGAGACGGCCGTCTTCGCGCTGAACAAAGATATCTCCGGGGATGGACCACCCGTCTTTGACGGATTCTGCCTGCTTCTGTGGACGATTCCAGTATTCGATCCCAGTCGGGCCACGAACAGCGAGCAGTCCAGATTCACCTCGATCGAGTTCGTCACCAGTTTCCGGGTCGATAATCTTACATTCGTATCCGGGTACCGAATATCCAGTCGCGCTGGGGTCAATTTCCTCATCATGCCGGTGGCTGACGAAGATGTGGAGCATCTCCGTCGTGCCAATTCCATCCAGCAGCTTGATGCCATACTCGGACGAAAATTCACCGTACGTTGCTGGTGTGAGCGGTTCACCAGCACTTAGTCCAACGCGCAGTGAACTGACATCGTACTCGTCCGGGCCGTTGGGATACTTGGATAGAATTTGATTGAAGCCCGTGGGAATCGAGCACAGGACCGAGATCCTGTGGTCTTCAATCGCTTCAAGTAAATCACCGGGACTCGCGTCTTCGACGAGGCTGGTACTTGCGCCGAAGCGCAGCGGGAATGTGACTAAGTCACCATATCCGTACGCGAAGGGAAGTGGAGGATTGCCACCGAAAACATCCGCTTCGGTTGGCTCAAGGCAGTATTTGGCATATGAGTCTGCAGTAGCCAATATCCCCCTGTGCGTGTGTATCGCCCCTTTCGGGCGGCCAGTTGTCCCGCTCGTGTATAGCATCAGCGCGGGGTCATCACGATTCGTATCGTATCCCTCAACATCGGTGTCTGCCTCGGTGAGGAGCGTATCGTAGCTCAGGTGATCATGTTCAATCCCATTCCGCTCTGCGACAATCACCTGTTCAACTGTATCGAGTTCCGGAAGTGCATTCTCGATCTCGTTAAGCAAGTCATCATACACAACGACCGTGTGAGCCTCGGCGTTATTGATTATGTACTCCAACTCCTTCGCCCGGAGGAGCTTCATCGAGGGGAGTGCGACGGCACCAATCTTCTGTGTCGCGAGGCAGCTAACGATCGCTTCCGGCCGATTTGGGAATCTGACGACAACCCGATCACCTGCCTCCACCCCGTGGTTTCGAAGTGCGTTCGCCATCCGATTCACTCGTTCCTGAAGTTCGGCGTAAGTGATTTCTTGATCCTGAAAATAGATCGCGACGTTACTGCTCTTGCCTTCCTGGACGTGCTTATCGACTAACTCCTCGGCAGCGTTGATCTTCTTTGGGTAGTGTAGTTCTGGGAGAGAGTAGATGTAATCGGGTGCTTCGGATGCCTCTGGGAGGTACTCTGAAGGGATGGCTGGTTGCATGGTATGTCCAATCTATGACCCTCATAAAATATAATTAATGGTCATGGCAAATCAGTCCGCCGACAGAGTGACTACCAAAGTTCGCCCCCGGTCTAAATGGTTCGAAATATGAACTATTCCTCTCGCTCTGCCGGAGGTAACTGTACGCGATCCGCTATCGGATGGCTCATCGGGAGCTCCATCTCGAGATCGGACGCTTCTCGCTTGGCGACGTCGAATCCGATGTTCTCATAGACGGTGATAGCGTGTTTGTTACCCCGCGAAACGTGAAGCTTGAGCCCCTCGTGTTCTCGTGCGCCTGCGTGGGCGACAAGGTGTTTGAGTAGTTCCGTTCCGATGCCGCGATTTCTGACCGATTGGTGGACGAATATCACGAGTTCGGGGCGTGGGGCGGAATCCGGGATCGCCGCAGTGTGAGCGATTATTTGTTCGCCATCCCCGTCAACGACGAGGTTCCAGCCCTCCTCAAAGAGGGATTCGATCCAATCGATTATCTTTGACCGGGTAGTCGGCGGAATTCCCTGGGTTCGGCTGTAAGCGTCGAGATCATCGTACATGTCTACGACGGCGTCGAAATCGGTGGGTTCGAACCGTCGAGCGATCCGGGCTGTCCCGTCATCGTCGAAGAACCGCGGACAGCGCGGCGGACAGTGTTCGGTCCCCTCGCACGACGAGTTTTTCCACCCCGTACAGACCGAGTCGGTGTCCTCTGCATTCGCAGTCATAGTATGACAGAGGTGTCGTAAACACTTTGTGAATGGGGCGAACATGTTCGAGTACCCGCTACTATCCGAGTCACCACGAACGCGTTACGATTTTTGCCGCCACCTGAACTAAGTTAATTCCAGCAGATAGCTTGGGTGTATGCGAGCTATTGACGAACACCCGGTTAGGTTTGGTGAACTCGCTGGGCCACTAGTCCACGGTGCGAAGTTCTTCGACTGGCAGTTAATCTCGACCCAAGAACTTGCTCACGCAGTCGAATACCCCTTCGAGGATCTCGTCGCCGAAGATGCAATTCCGTATGCCCCCGTTAAGGTGGATACCACAGTCCATCGATATCCAACGTTCGACGACGTCATCTCGACCGAAGTGACGCCGACACACGTAGGTGACTCCAGCGTCGAGCTGGTCTATGAAGTGGTCGACAGCGATGGCGACCCCGTTTCGACAGCTCAAATGACACACGTTACGATCGCCCCTGAGGGCGGTGCGCTACCCTTCCCACAAGCTGTTCAGAGTCGACTCGAAGACCGTCGAGAGAATGTCGACGTAAATCTCTCTCTTCAAGACGAGTCGAGTGGGGAGTATCCGACGTTCAATCAGAGCTATTCTGTGAACAGCCCACATATCGAAGGGGCGGAGCTGGCGTACTTCGAGGAGTACCCTCGCTTCGCTGATCTCGCACTCGAGTCGTTTCTCGCCGATTCCGGTTGTCAACTGAGCGAACTCGCGGGCGACCGACAGCCGTTCCGCCTCCGCGATTGGCACTGGGAATTCAAATCTCCGGTCCATTTCGACTCGATACTCGACGTGACGAGCGATATCAAATCCGTCTCCACGGAGAGAATTCAAATCGCCCACACGTTCCGAACTGACGGCGAGATCCGGATTCAGGGAACTTCCGAATACGGCTGTTTCGACCGCGGCGGCAACCCAACGACGTTCACTACCGAGATGACCAATCCGTTCGAGAGGTGAAAACCAGCGATTTACTGAAATGCAGGGCGCTAAGGCTCCCCCCTCAAGGAGCGACCGAGCGAAGCGAGGGAGCGAGTAGGGGGATACAGTGTCCGTCATCATCTGTGCAACCGTGCGAATCGGTATCCTTACTACCCGTGCGGTCGAATAGGGTAGTAAGACGGTAGTCAGTTGGCCCTGCGTTCAAATCCGAAAACACGGATGCGCAGTCAGCCACTCCCGATAATGGGACCGTCGAACAGGTAGGAAGGGGACGGTCCGAACCCAACGCCCTCGGAGACTGCGGTCCCCGTGCGACTTCGTCGTAAAAAGCGCGTCGAAGAACAGGGGGGCCCACCTCAGTGAACCGCCACAGGCGGTGAACAGGGTGGGGTAGTTCACAGACCGTACACACCTTCACATCTCGTGTACGGGCCATTCATTCGCTGCGACATCAGTAACGAGGATATTCGTCGCTCGCCAATAGATGACCTCCTCACTGTCGTCGTTTTCACCCCGAACCGCGTTCTGAACATATCCACGATCGTCGTGGCTCTCGGATGCCGTCGTTTCCAGTATTTCAACCTCGACGTCGATGGTGTCACCGGGATAGACCGGGTTGCGCCAACGAAGCTCGTCCAGCCCAAAGGAGCCGAGAGTCGCCGTCTCGGACAAGAACCCATCGACCATGAGAGCCATGCACGAACTAGCTGTATGCCATCCACTGGCGATAAGACCGCCGAATATTGTTTCCCGTGCAACTTCGGGATTGGTATGGATCGGTTGCGGGTCGTATCGTCGTGCGAACGATAGTACCTCCTCTTTCTCAGCTACATAAGAGCCGAGATCGTACGACTCGCCGACCTCGATGTCCTCAAAATAGCGAACCATCTATTCAGAGGTATGCGTTTTCAACGTGGTCGCTTTCCAGAAGCTCCATTCCAGTATCTTCGCGGACTATACGGCCATTTTCCAAAAGATATGCTCGGTTAGCCATCTTGAGCGCGCGGTTGACGTGTTGTTCGACGAGTAACACAGTGATGTCTTCGCTAATCTCGTCAATCTTCTCGAAGACACGATCGGTGATTTGGGGAGCCAGCCCCTCTGAAGGCTCGTCAAGTGCGAGAATCTTCGGCTTGGCCATCAGTCCACGACCGATTACGAGCATTTGCTGTTGGCCACCGCTCATCGACCCTGCTCGTTGGTCAGATCGTTCCTCGAGTATCGGGAAGAGATCGTAGACTTCCTGAATTGTCTCTTCGAGGTCATCACGGGTGGTATACGCACCCATTTCGAGGTTTTCCTTGACGGTCATGTCCCCGAAGAGATTCCGCTCCTCCGAGACGTGCACGAATCCACGTCGGACGATGTCGGATGGATCGAGATTGCTGACGTCTTCACCCCAGACTGACACGGTCCCCGCATCAACGGGGTGTAGTCCCGACATTACCCGGAGGAGGGTTGATTTCCCAGCGCCATTCGGACCCACAATCGAAACGACGCCATCGTCTTCGGCTATCTGAAATTTGAGATCCCAGATGACTTGGATATTGTCGTAGGAGACGTCAATATTGTCAAGCTTTATCATGCATCATCAGCCCCTAAGTAGGCTTCAGTAACAGCCTTGTTGTTCCTGATGTCTTCGGGCGTCCCTTCTGCGATCTTTTGTCCACTTTTGAGGACTATGATCCGATCGGCGGTACCCATAATCGCGTCCATAATATGTTCAATCCAGAAGACGGAGATACCTCGGTCGTCCCGGAGCCGCCGTATAGTATCGGAAAGCTCCTCAATTTCACCCGGTGTCAGACCACTCGCGATCTCGTCAAGCAGGACGAGATCAGGGTCTGATGCTACTGTCCGAGCGAGCTCAAGTTGCTTCTGCTGGGCAATCGGGAGGCTCCCTGCCTTCATCTCAGATTTGTCCTCAAGCCCGACAAACGCCAGCACCTCGCGGGCCCGCTCTTCGGCCTGTTCTCGGGAAATGGATTCTTCAGTACCGAACATCGCTCCGGCGACCGCGTTCTCGAAGACAGTCATCTCATCAAACACCCGCACGATCTGGAACGTTCGCAGTAACCCAGTGCGCGCGATTTCATGAGTTTCGAGCGAGACCAGGTCCTCCCCGTTGAAGGTGATATCAGTCCCTTCCTCGGGTTCAAGCATACCGGTAATGGTGTTGAACAAGGTCGTTTTGCCAGCGCCATTTGGACCAATAAGCCCGACAATCTCGCCGCGTCCGATCTCGAGATCAACCCCGTCGATGGCGACGAGACCGCCGAACGTCTTGCGTATGTTCGCGGCCGTAAGCATGGCACGTACATACACGGAACCAGGGTATTATAATGGTTTTGTATGTCATATGTCCTATGTTTTGGCGGCCTTTCATCAGACTCGTACCTGTGCTGCGAAACGCCAAACGTGGACAATACTTCTATATGTTATCGGTACCCACACTGACAAGGCATGTCCAATCCACGGCCACCGACTGCCGATGAAATCGAACAGTATGCTGCAGTTCATCACATGGAACTGTCCGAAGAAGAAATCGAAGAGATGGCGGCAGTCATCCCGGAGCTACTCGGTGCATACGAGCGCTTGGAAGAACTGTCGCCGTCAAAGCCGGAAGTCAAGTATCCGGACGGGCGTGCGGGTGTCAAACCATCGACCGAGGACGACCCACTTAATGCATTTATCCGAACCTGTGAAGTCTCAGGGGCCGACTCGGGACTGCTCTCTGGATACGACGTCGGCCTGAAGGATAACGTCTCCCTGGCCGACGTCGAAATGACATTTGGGTCTACTGTCGTTCCGGGATACGTGCCCTCAATCGACGCAACCATCGTCACACGGTTGCTCGACTCCGGAGCATCGATTACGGGGAAGCTGAACATGGAAAATCTCGCGTTTTCCGGCAGCGGAGAGATGTCCGCGTTCGGTCCCGTCAAAAACCCCCACGACACAGACCACTTAGCAGGAGGCTCGTCGAGCGGATCGGCTGCAGCCGTCGTAACCGAAGACGTCGACGTCGCAATCGGTGGTGACCAGGCCGGCTCGATACGTATTCCGGCCGCATGGTGCGGCTGTGTCGGTCATAAACCGACGTACGGGTTAGTTCCGTATACGGGCATCCTTGGCCTAGGACGTTCATTCGACCACACTGGCCCGCTCGCGCGGAACGTCGTCGACTGTGCCCGCGTCCTCGAAGTAATCGCTGGCAAGGATCCGCTAGACCCTCGACAGGGGACGATCACAACCCAGTCCTACACCGACGTGACCGACAAAGACCCGACTCCTGGCGATCTCACGATCGGCGTTCTAGAGCAAGGTTTCGGCCACGAGGAGAGCGAGCCGGACGTCGATAACACGGTTCGGGGCGCGCTTGACGCCTTTGCTGAGGCGGGTGCGGAGACCACTGCTGTCTCAATCCCGATGCACCTCGATGGACTGCCGATTTGGAACGGAGTCGCCAACGAGGGGACGACCGCGACCATCGCTGGTGAGGGCTTCGGTCATTTCGGAAACGGGTATTACGATACTGACTTGATGGAAGCGTTTGCCGAGGCTCGCCGGAAGAACGCCGACGAGTATCCTCCGACGATCAAACTCGTAGCGACGCTTGGAGAGTACCTCGCTGAGGAGTACCACAGCCACTACTACGCCAAGGCGCAGAACCTGTCGCGCGATCTCGCCGCTGCGTACGATGACGCCCTCAAAGATGTCGATGTACTGGCGATGCCAACGACGCCACAAACAGCCCACGAACGGATCGAGAACCCCTCCAACCTGCAGATCATCGATCGTGCAGTAGACATGCTCGCCAACACGTCTCCGTTCGACGTGACCGGCCATCCCGCTATTTCGGTTCCGGCCGGAACGAGCAACGGGCTTCCAGTTGGCGTGATGTTCGTCGGTCAGCACTTCGACGATGCAACCGTGCTACGGACTGCTCACGCCTTCGAACAGTGCGTCGAATGATTTTCTCAGATACGGCAATTTCGACGATTTGAGACCTGTTTTTCGTAATATCCCCCGGGAAGGTTGCCGTTCCTGTTGGATATATCCGTTCTATTTAATTATAATAATAATGCTATTTGTGGCTGTTAACATCCGCCAAATTAAAAACCCCGAGTTGTGTGATTGATAATGATAATGTCGCGAGAATCCTACGACAGGCGCGCAGTTTTGAAAGCCACCGGTGGCGCAGCAACGCTCGGACTCCTCGCAGGCTGCTTGGGCGGGGGAGACGGGAACGGCACCGACGGAGACGACGGAGGCAGCACAACTAGCACCAGTGGTAACGGCGGTGGTAGCAGCGGTTCAAACTCCATCAACATCGGGTCAGTACAGCCGCTCTCCGGTGGGTTCGCCCCATGGGGACAGGCCCATTCGGCTGGCCTATCCTTCGCAGTCGACGAGATTAACAGTAATGGGGGCGTCCTTGACGGCCGGAATCTGAACATCGTCGAGGCGAATTCAGAGAGCGATCCTGCGGAGGCCTCGTCCATCTTTGACCGGTTTGCCGAGCAGAACGACATCGTGGCCGCCACGGGGCCCGTGAGCTCCGACGTCGGAATTCGGACATCACGAACCGCGCAGGAACTTGGCATTCCGATGGTGATGCACATGGCCGGTTCCGACGAGACAATCACCTCGGAGACGCGCCACTCATTTCGTCTCGGCCTGCTACCCGCGGCAACGACCATGCAGGCGCAGGCAGAGTTCGTCAGCGATGCTAACTATCAGAACGTTGCAGCCATCGTTGGTGACTATGCGTGGGGGCGGTCAGTCAAATCCGCTATAAACGAACACTTCGACGTTGACGTAAACATCCAAGTTGCACCTGTTGGGGCAAGCGACTTCAGTTCGTACATCCGACAGATTTCACAGGACGTCGAGTTGGTGATTGCGAGTGGGCACCCGCCGGGTTCGCTATCGATCTCGCAACAGCTCTATGAACTCGGCTACAACCCTGACGTGATCACCGGTCCCGGACTGCCGCCGACAGTCATCCGATCCGCGTTGGGTGACAACGCAACTCGTGGCTTTACGCACGTTCACATGACGGACGTGTACACCGACAAATTCGCAGAGGTTGCACAGCGCTTCGGAGAGCAAGTAGGAGAGCAGTTCGACACGCACACTTCCTACGGGTACATCACCGGCAAAATGATTGCACAAGCAATCGAAAATGCGGGTGAGTCGAACCCTGAAGCGGTTACCGAGGCGATCCGCAACATCGAGTTCGAAACGTTGTTCCCTGAACCGATCCAGTACTCCGAGTACGGCGAACTCAAGAATCAGGTTCAGCTGTACAGTACTCTTTCGACGGAAGCACCGCCGTACCATCCGTCGGGCAACTACAGTCTTCGGGAGGAGTACCGGACCGAACCGCTCCCTGCGCTGGATCCCGGGAATTGAGACTGCCTGCGGTGTGGGAAGGCACTTCCGCCCCTCTACGCTGCCCGTAGTGCTTGCGGGCGGCAGCCCGCCCATTCACAAAATGACACAAGAACACATCATAAGTCTGGGCAGTCGTAAAGTATTTAATAGAACCTGTGAATTAAAGCCATAAATGGTATCAGTTAGCACACTCGCGGCGCTCGCTATTGACGGGCTTGCGTTCGGCGCGTCCTTAGCGCTGCTCGGCGTGGGTATCACGCTTGTGTATGGGCTCGGAGAAGTGCTGAATCTAGCAATCGGGGCATTCGCAGTAATCGCAGCTATCAGTTCCGCGCTATTAGTTGACGCGGGAGCTCCGCTTCCAGCGGCCGTTTTTGGAGGCCTCGCGCTGGTCGGCGTTTTCAGTTTACTCGTCGATCGGACACTTCTCTCACTCGTATACCGCTCCGAAGGCGAGGAACGCATCCTACTTGGCATTTTTACGACATTAGGGCTTTCAGTCCTACTGGAAGGTATCATGATCAACTACGTCTCCTCACAGTACTCGCTCCCGCTGAATATTTCGCCGATTCGCGTCGGGAGCTCCGTCGTCACCGGGACATCTGTAGTGAGCATCATCGTCGCAGCGGTGGTCTTAGCCGTTCTATTCCTCTTCCTGAACCAGACGTTTCTCGGAAAGGCGACGCGAACAATCTTCCAAGACGAGCGTGGCGCTCGTCTAGTCGGAATTGACCCGCGACAGATTCGAACCCTAGTATTCGTCCTCTCGGCACTGGTCGCGGGGCTAGCCGGCATTCTCGCAGCCGCACGGTCAAACGTCAGCGTCTCGACCAGCTTCCAGTACACGACGTTCGCACTCATCGTCTCGATTGTCGGTGGAGTCCGGAGCATCATCGGCGCCGTCATCGCCGGTCTTCTACTCGGGCTGGTTAACACATATGCGAACTTCTTCATCGGATCGTACTTCGCAACAGTTGTCCTCTTCAGCGCCGCAATCGTTTTCCTGCTCATCCGACCGGAGGTGATGTCGTCATGAACAGCGACGTTCTCCCGGGCGCACGCAAACTCGCATTCGTTGGTCTCCTGTTCGTCATCGCTCCGCTCCCGATACTGGAAAGCGGCTACTATATCGGCGTGCTCTCCCGAATCGTCCTGTTCGCTCTGTTCGCGCTCGCGCTGAATATCGTGTTCGGACACAACGACCAGCTGTTCCTCTTCATGGGTGGTCTCGGTGGCTTCGGGGCTTACACCACGGCTCTGATTGCCGACAGCGTCGGTGTTTCACCGTGGATTGGACTCCCAGTCGCCGCGCTTCTATGTGGAATTATCGGTTTCTCAGTCAGTTGGATCTCCGCCCGACAGCGTTTCACCGTCATCCTCATTTCGATCCTGACGTTGAACCTCCAGTTGGTTTTCGAGGAAGTGTTCATCGGCGCTCGCGGCTTCACAGGCGGATCGACTGGATTCCCCTACGAACTGTTCTCGCTAAGCAGTATCGCGGACGCCGCAGGCGTATCAACGGGGGTCGTAATCTACTACATCACACTAGCGTTCCTGCTCGCTGGAATGGTCATGTACCTGTGGCTAATTGAGTCCTCACGCTACGGAGTCGCGTTTGAGGCGATCCGTGAAGACGAAACTGCGGCCGAATCTATCGGCATCAACGTCGTCCGATACAAGGCAATCGCAGGGTTCGTCGCCGGCGTTCTCATCGCAGTCGCCGGGACGATGCTGGCCCGTGAGGCGTCGTACATTACCCCCTCGGTGTTCACGTTCCTCGCAGTCGACTTCATCGCCTTGATCGCCCTCATCGTCGGAGGAATTCGACGGACCTACGGACCAATTGTCGGTGCGGTCATCGTCGAACTCATCGAAGCTGCGCTCGGGACGTACGCATCGAGCTGGCGAACCGCGATTTTCGGCCTGCTGCTCATCGTGCTATTCCTGTACTTCCGTAGCGGGGTCATCGTAGCGGTCGAAGAGTTCCTCGAGAAACGAGATATCTCGATGGGTGGAGGTAACAGCGGGGATCAAGCTCGGGCAGAAGGATAACCGGCCCTCGATTCTATTTGTGGTATGGAATCCGATTGCTTCAGCCTATTTGGTATACGTTTCCGACTGGCTGAAAGAAGACCAACTCGATTCAGACACAACGCCCAGGGATCTAACCGGTAGATTTGTAAACGCGTGGCCATACCGTATCATCAACTATGCAGTCGATTAGTCTGCAAAACGCAGTCTTTGAAGGTGAGAACACCATCTATCTGCTGGGTGAAGGCGCCGAAGGGCCGCTTACCCTTCTTGATTCAGGCTTCGATGACCAGAAAATACGAGCACAAGTAGAAGACGGTCTGGCTAGCGTCGGATACTCCGTTGCAGATATTGACCAGATCCTGCTAACACATTACCACGGAGATCATGCTGGCCTCGCAGGTTGGATTCAACAGAAAAGTGATGCTACTGTCCGTATGCATCCGACCGATGCTCACCTCGCGGCCCACGAAAGTGGCGCTATTCAGGAACTTCGTGATCGACAGGAGAGCTCCTTCGCTGACTGGGGAATGCCGGAAGCGAAACGTGAGGAGCTACGTGCTGAATTCGAACGTGAGATTGACTTGAGTACTGGCACGCTGACTGTCGAGCCCATTTCAGACGGCGAAACGGTGCGCGCTGGCCCGTACGAACTTACTGCTTGCCACCTTCCGGGTCACACTGCCGGCCACGTTGGCTATTTGAGTTCTGATGAACGTCTCCTCTGGGGAGGGGACGTTTTACTCCCGCATTATACACCAAATATTGGTGGGGCGGATGTCCGTCTCGACGATGCTCTTGCAACGTATCTCGATACGCTCGCCGAGCTTGTTTCCCTCGACCTGGCGGCAGTCTGGCCAGGCCATCGTGAGCGTATCGATGACCCAAGCGAACGGGCAAGAGAGATCTATCATCATCACCGCGATCGTACAAGACACGTCGTAAACGTGTTGCGTGAATTCGGTCCTCTCGATACGTGGTCCGTGAGCCACAGGCTCTTCGGGGAACTTCACGAAATTCACATCCTTCACGGACCGGGTGAAGCTCACGTCCACCTCGAGCATCTGGAGACACACGATGTAGTTTCAGCGACCGACGGCGTCTACGCTCTTCGCGACTCGGACCCGGACCTCGACGAATTCTTTCCCCACTTCTCAACGAATCCAGAAGCGAATCAGTAGAACACATTTTTAGAGTGCGACGAGACAATATTTTGGACGGTATGGGCCTGCAAAATATTGGTTGCGGAACGCGCTTGTACTCGTGATTGACTAACCGCTTGTTCGCGAGTCCTGACGCGGAAACCTGGCAGTTGATTCGGTGTCTATCGCGGCGAGCGTTCCTCGCAAATCAAACAAGCGAGCCAGCCGCGCCGACCGACACGAACCAAATCCATCGAAGCCTCACAGGGTACGAGTGCCGACTTCGTGGCGATGCCAGTTCTGCCGGTCACAAAGCGTAGCGTCTCACCCTTCAGGATTGACCGACCCGGCTGACACCGAGTGGGCAGTCCCCGCCGGAAGCAACGAGCAGCCCCCATAGAAGGTTTTTAGGCGGCGAATCCGGCGATTATTCTAGTATACGAATTTGTATTCGCATCTAGTGTTGGCAACTTCTCGCCTATGCTTTACAGTTGTATAAATGTAATCCATTCCCGTATTCGCTTACGACTGTATTTCCGTAATGGCTACTACCTCAGGGGGTCGAGACTGGAGACACACATTTGTATTCAGTAAATGTATACTGGGATGGTCGAAACCAGGGATGTTGAGCGATCGAGCAACGATGGAAGAACGAACGACGCCGCGTTCCTCTTCGCGTCGACTTGAAGCCGAAGTTACGGGCTCTCGTTAGTTCGAAGGCGGAGGTCTGAGCGCGGTGTCGCCACGCAAGTAAGGACATATCCTTCCTCCTTCTCCCCACCAGAAAGGAACATTCCTTCGACTTGTTCGACGTCTCCCTCTTCAACACGGATGGCTGAACACACGCCACAGACCCCCATTCGGCATTGGTAAGGCACGTCGAGACCTGCTTCTTCAGCTGCTTCAAGAATTGGCTTGTTTTCCGGGATTTCGATGGTCCGACCTTCGTCGACAAACTCGACTTGGTATGTTGTGGCCATGTTAGATGTCTTTTTCGTAGACATGTTCGACCGGCTCGAGCCCATACTCTTCCAGCTTCTCGGTGGCCTCCTCGTCGCCTGCCAAAACATCGATGCGATAGAAATCAGCATCACGTGGCGACGTTGAGAACCATTCGCCGGCTTTGTCGAGGAGATCCGCTCCGATTCCCTGCCCACGGTGGGCTTCTTTCACGTAGAGCCCGTTGACGTAACCGTGATTCGCGAGTCGGAAGATTGGGTGATTCCCGACGATACGTGCTTCGAGAACGCCGATGAGTTCGTTTTCCTCTTCAGCGAGAACTACCGTTCCGTACTTCGAGTCGACGAGTTGGTTTTCGAAGTAGGACAGCCACCGGTCGTTCGCTTGCTCTTTGTGTCGGTAGCGGTCGTCGTATTGGGCGAGGTGGTCGGTGAAGCCGTGCCACAGATTGAGGATTTGTTCGCCGTCTTCCGTAGTTGCATGCCGTATTTGAACTCCCATATGCTATGCTTTCATCGGGGACTACTAAAATAGTTCGTGTCGGTGCCTATTCCAATACTGTAGAGAAAGTTCTATTACGCTTCGTTCACAAGTGGGTATTGGGTACAACTAACAGACCATGCCTAGCGAGAAAGAGTTTAAAAAGCAGTTGCAGAACGGGCGGATGATCGAGTCGGAAGACGAGATGACTGAGGGGTACCGGGACGCACTGAAGACCACGCTCAAAGTGTCCGGTGACACTGAGCTGATGAGTGCGCCTGCATACTACGAGCAGTCGATGAACGCGCCGACACTCGACGCTCGTGCGTCCTGCGTGAGCGTCATTCAAGATGAGCTCGGCCACGGTCACATCGCGTACCGGCTCCTCGAGGACCTCGGCGAGGATCGGGAAGAACTCATCTACGACCGCGAACCACACGAGTTCCGGAATACGTACGGATTCGACCAGCACCTCGAAACGTTCGCGGAACTCGTCTGTGGCCACGGACTGTTCGACCGTGCCGGAATGGTTCTCCTCAGCGACATCGAAGAGAACACTTCCTACGCGCCGTGGAAGCGCGCACTCCGCAAGGTCGGCAAGGAAGAGCAGTTCCACCTCCGTCACGGTGAAACCTGGATGCGCCGCTTAGTCGGCAAATCGGACAAAATGGAGAGTCGCGTGCAGGATGCCGTCGATTGGATGTTCCCGATGGGAATTGAGTGGTTCGGCCTCCCAGACGACAAAAAGCACAACGACGACCAGCTTGAGTATCGTATCAAGGGGAAGTCGAACGACGAACTCCGCCAGGAATGGCTGAGCCATATCGTCCCTCTGTCCGAGGAACTGGGCCTCGACGTGCCCGCACACTACGACGACGAGAGCGACGAGTACGTGCTCGAATACGACATGCCGGTCGCCTTCGACGAGGAGAACAAAGAGTGGCACTTTGACGAGCCCATTTCGTGGGACGACGTCATCGACCGGTGGCGCTCGCGCGGGCCGGCTAACGAGAAGTACGTCAATATGATCCAATCTGGTCAAATTGAGGTCGAAACCTGATGAGCGCCAACACGGCTGCGCCTAACTCGGCACATCCCGCACCGGACGACGTCGATGAGTTCGAGCAGGAACTCTGGAACACGTTGGACGAAGTGCCCGACCCACATATTCCGGTTAGTTTGGTCGAGATGGCGATGATATACGACGTCACCGTGGATGACGGCGATGTCACCGTAACGATGACCTATCCGTGTATGGGCTGTCCCGCCTACGACATGATCCAGGAGGACGTTCGTGCGGTATTACGCGTCGTTGACGGCGTAACGTCCGTCTCCATCGACGTGACGTGGGACCCAGTTTGGTCGAAGGACATGCTCAGCGAACACGCCCACGAGGAACTCCGCGAGGCAGGGATTGGTCTATGAGTACGAAATACCACGTCTTTACGCGATTGAGCGCTGGTGACGACATAATGCACGTCGGAACTGTGAACGCAGATTCCCCACGACTCGCGAAAACGTACGCCTATCGAACCTACGACGAAGAGGACTGGGACTACATGGCTGTCGTTAGTGACGACAACCTGATCCCCGTCGAGGAACACTCCGTAATTGAAGGAGGAAAGCCATGAGCGACGATAACTGGCCCGAGTCGGCTGTCGACTACATTCAGGCAATTGCTGACACGAAAGCTCTGCTCGGGCAGCGCTATGCAGAATGGATGCTACAGGGCCCGAGTCTCGAAGACGATATTTCAGGAGCTAGCAACGCCCAAGACGAAATCGGGCAAGTTCGCCAGCTCTTCCGCAAGCTCGAAGATCAGGGTCGTGACAGCGACTGGCTCGAGAGCGAGCGTGAACCGGACGAGTACGCGAACGCAGAGACGCTTGACGAGCGTGCAACCACGTGGCCTTCGTTCATGGTTCAGGTCGCACTCACGGACCGTGCAGCGTGGCTCCTACTGGACGCCATCGACCATCCGGATTTCACGGGGATGGTCCAGAAGATGGGCGAGGACGAATACTTCCACCTCGAACACCACGATGCACGGTTGGAGTCCCTCGCTAACTCCCAGCCCAAAGCTGTCGAGGCCGCTCTGGAGACGTACCTCCCGGGAGCACTCGCGTTCATCGGGCCAGCAACCTACGGCTCAGACGACGATCCGCTGACCGCGGCGGGTTTCACGGATAGAGCAGTTGCGGAGATACGCGGTGCATTCCACGAGCATTACGTCGCGCTCTTCGAAGGGACTAACGTCGCCGTCCCATCGCTTGATGACAGCGTCCCCGATCCGAGCACGTGGAACGAGACGCGACGACGTCGTAATGGCGGCCACGTCGAATCTGACGTTGTTCGCGAACTCCAGGGGATTTCGAACAAGGAATACGTGATTGAATGAGCTCACAGACCATCTCACGGATGACACGGGATACTGAAACGGACGCCGACCGCGACGACGTGGACTCACCAGTCGCGGTGTGTCCGTTCTGTGAATCCGACGATACCGAACTGGAATCGACGTTCGGCTCCGAGGTTTCGAAGAGCCAGTACTACTGTCAGGCGTGTCGAACGATTTTCGAGCGCATCAAGTTCGACGGAACGACGCCAAGCACTGGCCGCGAACACGACGGCTCACGGTGAGTCGCTTCGGGTCAAGCCCGGGGCCATTCGCCTTCACCGACTGCAAAAGTCCAAATAGGGGAGTGGAATATCCGGGCCTGCTGTCGGCGGTGGGGCGTGTCGGAATTGTCGGATTTATCCTACCGTAACGAGACGCGACGCGTCTCGCTCGTACACGCGAACGCTTCACGCTCCGGGGATGCCGAGAAACGGGGTATCCTTCTGGTTCCTTATAACCCGAGAAGCTCCGTCGCTACGGTCGTCTTCTGAATCTCATCAGTGCCACCGATTATGGAGAGAATTCGGGCGTCGCGGTAGTACCGTTCGAGAGCATACTCTGTCCGGTATCCCTTGCCGCCATACACTTGCATCGCGTTTCGAGTGACGAACTCGGCAGCTTCGCTCGCAGTGAACTTTGCCCTCGAGGACGATCGAGTATCGCCGTCGCCCTCCACAATCTGGGTCGCGGAGTCGTAAACGAGATGGCGCGCTGACGCGAGCTTCGCGTCCATCTCCGCGACGAGAACCTGAACCGCTTGATACTCACCGACTGCCTGTCCACCTTGTTCACGATCGCCCGCGTAATCGACGGCGCTCTCGAACGCGGCATCGGCAATACCAGTCCCAATAGCACCCAAACCGGTACGTGCCTTGTCGATGGTGCCCATAGCGATCCGGAACCCTTCTCCGACGCTCCCGAGGATCGCGTCGTCGTCAATAACAACGTCATCGAAGGTTGAATCTCCAGTGACGTGCCCGTGCATACCGAGGTACTCGCCGCGCTCGAAGGTGAAGCCGTCTACTTCGTCAGGACTTGGCACGATGAAGACACTGACCCCGTGACCATTCTCGGGCACCGGTCGCTTACGTGCAACGACGAGATGAATATCTGCGACGCCGGCATTCGTACCGAACGTCTTCTCGCCGTTAATCCGATAGCCATTCTCCATCGTTTCCGCGACGGTCTCAAGTTCTGTCGGGGAAGATCCAGCGTTAGGTTCCGTGAGGAGCATCGATGCGACCCGTTCCCCATTTACCATATCCGCGAGAAGCCGCTCACGCTGGGCTTCAGTTCCGAAGTTCAAGACCGGTAACGCCGCGAAGGTATGTCCCTGAATCGTCTCGGCGACGGCACCACTCTCCGCGGCGATTCGCTCGATAGCAAGACAGTACGCCACGAAATCGGAACCGAGACCCCCGTATTCCTCAGGCACAAGGATTCCCAGCAGTCCGCGATCGCCCGCCTCCTCAATCACGTCGCGGGGGAAGTCACCGGTTTGCTCGATTTCTTCGGCGCGCTCGGCGACAACTTCGGTCGCGAATTTCTCGGCGCGTTCACGGACTGCGCGCTGTTCGGCAGATACGGCCTGCTCGATGAGTGCCATGGCTTCAACTCCAGTAGCCTGCCCCTTAGATTTAACGTGCTTCAGTTCACGTCAGCGAGTAGGCGAGGTAGATCACGTCGCTCGGACGTATCGTACGGGGTGAAGACCGACGCGCTGTACGTCATCATTCGCTTCTGCGTAGGCAAGATGAGCGGCTGCTTCGCCTGCGCCCATCTTCGCGTGGATGCCGGATATCTCCCCGAAGCACGCGCAGGCGACGCCCCAGGGCGTTTTCGCTACCTCTTCGTCAAGTGTGGCCACCATCGTTTCGACGCGATCATCGTGGTGTTGGCGTATCTCGTCGAGTCGACTGGGGATAGCGACACTGATTCCATGCCCTGGCTGAGTCGTCTGGTGTTCTTCGAGGATTGTCTCGAGCTGTTCGAGCGTCTCGAAGTAGGTGGCTAGAGCGTTGTCTAGCCGGGTGTCACTCCCACCAACGTTAGGAGTGTACGTCGGGAGTACCGCGTCACCTACGAAGCAATAGGTGCCGTTCGCGATAACGAGGTGCCCCTTCGTGTGGCCAGGTGCCGAATAAACAGTGTAGTCTGCAATTCGGTCCCCCGACGTGTGGGTCACGACAAGATATTCCGCGGGCATCGGCGACGTTGTATCGTTTTCACGAATCGCCGCCACGACGTCGTCAGGTACTCCCCATTTACGAAGGTGATCGGCGTCCCGGCTAAGCCGCGTCTCGCGTGCGTTGTCGTAGTCCGCAACGAGTGGTGCATCGTCTTCATGCATGTGTATTTGTGCACCCGCAACATCCGCGAGTCGTGGCGCAAGTCCTGCGTGGTCGACGTGCCAGTGGGTGACAACAATATGGTCGACATCAGTGATAGAGAACTCAGTAGCTTCGATCCCATCTATGAGTGTGTGCCACGACCCCTCGGTCGGCGGCCCAGGATCAACGATGAGCCTGGACTCCGGGACGAAATACGTGCTATTCGATCCTTCGGGACTACTGTCGTCGTGACTGATGTGATGTACTGCCATCAGCTCTCCGGCTCGTTCTCCGGTCCGTGATCAAAACCCATCTCTTCCCACGTCGTTTCGACGACGCGTCGAAGCTCTTCGGGGTACATATTTTCGAATGTTACCCGTGGCGCGATGTACTCTGTATCCCACCGCGGATCCCACGTTGCATCCACGTAGAGGTTCGACCCAGTCGCACCATCATCTCGGTAGTAGGGGACGCTCGCTGCGGATGCATTCGGTTCGGAGAATTCCCAGTCATTCGCTGGGTTCGCTTTCACCCACATGTCGTCAAACGCGCGAGCGAGGTCTACCGGCTTTGTTTCACTTTCCAGAACGATCACCTTGTCGAATAGCGAGGAAAATGAAAAGAGCGTATTCGCGAGCTGCCATTCGAAGCCCGCGTAAAGAATCTCCGAGGCAATCAAACAAATACCGAGGCCTGCTTCTGCCGGGAGAGCGATCCATTCGACAGGAGTTACCCCCCAGTAGTTGTCGAGTCGATTGAACAGATGGGCACTCTCGATAGTGCCCGTGAGTTGAATCCCATCTGCCATCGGTGCTCCCGTCGGAGAGAACGGGACCGTGGGGTCGTTTCTGAGTGCGAGTTCGGTCGCGGATACAGACACACCGACGGTATCAATAAATCCCTCCCACGGGGTCGGCGGTCCAGCTGGGATCACATCTGTGGTGACTGTATCAACAGTGGTCTCGATGAGCACCTCGCTCGACGAAGGAATCGGGCCTGCAACACTCTCGGCGACCTCGAGGTCCGCAAACGCTGCAGCGATGGCCATCGCGTCACTCGTTCTCGCTCCACCCCGCCAATCGATCAGCGTCCCGATAAGTGCTGCCGGGGGAACTCCAAGTGCGATGGTTACTGGCGATCCGGGCTTGAGACTGGTAGCGACTTCACGAGGAAGACTCAATCGGAGCTGATCACCACCGTGTACAGAACCCCGCACTGGCGCCCAGCACGCGGGCTCCGATACGGCCTCACCCCTCATGTCAGCGGACTGTATTCTCCCAGGGATGTCTGGGGTATCCGGTACTGCTGCAATACCCAACGTAAATGTTGGAATTCCGTCCGAGTGCACGGCCGGGAGGCCCAGAGAGGGTAGATCGACAACATCCTCGGCGGTTGCTAACGTGTTGGTCCATTCGATATTCCCCGGCTCACCCGACGTAGCGGCGATAAGCTCAGTGATGACGTCTTGATAGGAGCTGTCCTGGCTCAAACCGAGAGCAGACGTAATGCGCGACCACGGTTCGCGTTCCCGGATTGCCAAGCGGTCCGGCCCCCCGTACGCCCCGCTAACGAGGTTAACGATTCCACCGGTATCGGTGAGCTGGACTGCCGGGCCATTCGCGTGTAGTACCTCCGCACCTACGGCAGTCGCTTCGTTAGCCCAATGTACGTGTTCTTCGATGGTGATACAGTCATTTTTCTCGCGTAGCCCGTCGAGGTGGCTGCGGAACGAACTCATGCTTCGGTCTCCGTGATATCAAAGTCAACGTCTGCTCGGCGGAGAATGTCTCTGGCCTCTTCACGTATTTTTTCACCCTCCCAATCTGGCCGGCTTTCGCCCTCGCTCGTTGCATCGATGTATGCCTTCGATGTCTTCGCCTTCGACGTCCCCGTTTCTGCGTTCCCTTTTTCCTCTGGGGTCTGGTAGATGTTGAGTGGCACTTTTGGCATCGTCTCCACTCCGAATTGGTGGAAATCTTGGTCCGGATCGGCGTGGAGCGCGACGGACTCTAAGACAGCTCTAGTGTCGAGGGCATCCACTTCCTCGTCGACGAAGATGAACGCGTCAATATGGAGCATTCCCCACGTCGTGAAGATGAAATTGGCAAGTTCGTGGAGGTGTCCAGAGTGAGAGATGTCCGTCGAAATGACGTATACTGTTCGAGGAGTGAAACGCCACGGCACACACTTCTCGACATCGTATCCTGCTTTACGTAGGCCAAGCGTTGCGTCCGGCCCAACGCACGCGACCTCGGTCGATGCACTGGTGTTGAGTGTGTGTCCGACACCTGACCCTTCGACGCAAAACGGTATGTAGGGCTGTTTTCGATGTGTGATTGCGTCGACTTGGAGCGCCGGCATCGAGCGTCGAGGGCCGTGCATATAACCGAAGTAGTCGCCGAATGGACCTTCATCGAGTCGCTCATCTGGTTTAATCCGTCCTTCGATAACGACTTCAGCAGTCGCGGGCACTTTGAGGTCGTTCGTCTCACACTCGACGAGCTCAACTGGGTCGCCTTTGAGGCCTCCAGCGAACGCTGCTTCGTCGCGGCCGGTCGGGATCCACATCGACGACGTCATCTGCGTCACCGGTTCCCCTCCGACGACGAGGGCGACCGGCATCGGTTCGTTCCTGCGCTCGTATTTGTAGTAGTAAATATTCGGAGTTTGTTCACCTGCTAGTAGGAGGAGACTCGCGCGGTCGCCGTCGTGGATCATCGCCCGATGGGCCGACCAGTCCGTCCACGTCGAATCCGGATCATCAACCACCATCGTATGCAAATTTGAATACCGGCCGCCATCGCCAGCATGGATGTATGGCCACGGTAATGTGAGCAAATCGGCGTCGTCTCCGCGATGTACGACCGATTTACAGGCCGCCTCGTCACGATCCACAACTTTCGATTCGATCGGATGTTGTAATCGGTCGATGATCTCCTCGTAGTAGTCGTCTGCGGAAAGGTCAGCGGGAAGTCCAAGCGCAACTGCGATGTGGTCCCATGGACGCTCCCGGCTACCCCGGTATGGGTCTCCAACGAGCCGGGCGTCGACTTCCGAACCTTCGACAGTTTCAAACACGGGGATCTTGTCATCCCGACGGTTCGCGAGCATCGTGACTGCGCTTGCCTCCAAGTCCCACGAGATAGGTGTTTGAATGCGGTTCAGAACTTCGTAGTCGTCGAGGCGGTCCAAATACTCTCGGAACCCACTGACAGGTTTTGATACCGACATATCAGTCATTTATTCATCATCTCCGACGAGCCGTTGTGACATTTGTTCGTGCTTGAGATCCATTCGCTGGCTAACATACTGATCAAGCAGGTCTGACTGTGTCTCCGAGAGGTGGTTCAGAAATACCGTACGGACAACTTCCGAGACGGAGTCGTATTCACCAACTTCTACGAGATACGTCGCGAGCGCCCTCACTTCTTCACTGCGAACTGTGACCACATTAGATTTCGACTGACTCTCCCTGATACACTTACGGAGCACAGCTTCGTCGATCGGACGCGTGCTCGGCTCCGTTTCGATGACCTCGATGTACCACTGTTCTTCAGTGTTCTCGTGGGGGCCACGCATAATTGTCAGCATATCTGGGTCATCAAGCTCGTCCGCCTGACGAGACAAACGAGCACGCGTCTGGAAAATCTCTTTTGTCTCCTGATCTGTGACCTGGATCGTGACCTCACCATCTGTGTCCTCAGGGACGTGATCCTCCGAAGTAATGTACGTCGTACTCATTTTCCACCACCACGGTGTGAGACTATTCCTGACATACCCATACCTTACTTTCCTGCTAGTATAAATCTACGGTAGTGGTAGTAGCCATTCCGAATCTGCTCCACGGTCTCCACTGACCGGCATCGACCGGGGTTGACTGTCCGGTAAGCTAGTTCGTGGGCAGGAAAGTCGCCAAGACAGGGAGATCAGATGATTGTAGAGTGACCTAATGAGAACCGTGGCACGGGCTGGTTTAGCACTCTTGAGCGGGCGCTCTTCCATCGAGCGATTGATGCGGTCTCTGATGGTTGTAGTAATGTACGAACTGTTCAAGTCATTTGCATGCGCTCGCCCGACTGCCCACCCACGAGTTATGGAAACTGTCGAGCCGCATTTTGGGGGAGTGAAACCATTTTTCGGCGAGGGTTCGGTCGGGATAGTCTACTCGACCGTTCAATCCTAATCAAGGGATGATAGTTCGATAGATGGGCTGATCAACGACAAGCACAGCATCAGAGCTATCGTGTTCCTCGCCGAATCCAGCCAAGAATGCAGCCACTGGATTACTGCCATGTCGTCCGAACAACTGGACATCGGGGGTCAACTTTGCATCGGGTTATATTGCATTATATTATCAAGACCATTCATCATTAATCTTGATAGTAGTTTCGTCAACGGCGACCCGCTTCGGCTGCGCCTCAGCGGGCGGGAGGTTCACGACAAGAGGTCGAGGATGGCTCCTGAGAGAACCGAAACACCGATCAACAGACAATCTTCGTCAATATCAAACGTTGGGGTGTGGTGTCCACTAGGATTACCGCCACCAATTCCGACATACGTTGCTTTCCCGCCGTTCTCTTTAACGGCTCGCATAAGGTAGGTCACATCCTCGCTAGCACCTGTACTACCGCGTCGATGTACTGAAGAGACCTCGTCGACATCGCCTGCAATCCCGTCGACGAGATCAACCAGCTCTTCGTCGCTGTCTTCACGGATCGCTTCTCCAATAAGCGAGGTCTCGGCCTCACAGCCCTGCGCTTCCGCCGCTGAATCGATGTGCCGGAGAACTGAATCGCGCATATACTCCATCAATTCATCCGAATCCCCGCGCACTTCTACCGTTGCAGTCGCTTTGCTGGCGATTACATTAGCGGCGTTGTCGGAATTTATCTCCCCGACGTTTACCCGAGTGGCTCCATCTCTGTGACGCGGAATGCCGTAGATATTGCTCGTGGCATCCACAAGTGCTTGGACCGCATTCTGGCCCTGATTCGGGGCTAACCCGGCGTGGGCAGATTCGCCAGTGAACGTGACATCGAAGCGCGAGAAGGCAAGTACTTCGTCGAGGCCCGCAACCACGGTTCCGGTCGGGTGGTCGAGTCCGACGTGTGTACCGACCAGGTAGTCCACATCATCGATGTGCGACCCGGCAGCCATCGCTTTGCCGCCCCCGAGGAGCTCCTCCGAAGGTTGGAAAAAGACCTTGAACGTCCCGCTGAAATCGCTTTCGAGGACTGTTTGAAGCGTTCCCAAGCCGAACGTGATGTGTGCGTCATGGCCGCATGCGTGCATAAACCCCTCATTCTCGGAGCGGTAGCCAGCGCCGGTCGGCTTATGGCTCTCGTTGGCCGACTCGGTGATCGGGAGAGCATCGATATCAACGCGAAGCCCTACCGTCGGACCGTCACCGCGATCGACAACTGCGACAACCCCAGTATGCCCGCCTGCAACCTGTTCGAGGATGTCGTCTCGGTCCGTCCGAGCTGCCGCTCGTTCGAGCCATTCGGATTGTGCCTGTTCGTCTGGAACCCCTAATCGCTCGTCGGGATCGAGCGCTTCAGCCCCGATGTGAATCTGGTCAACATCCAGGCTTTCGAGTTCTTCGACGATTCGGGTCGTTGTCCAGAACTCACGCCACCCGGGTTCCGGGAATTCGTGGAATTCACGCCGGAGAGCGATGAGTTCCTGCTCCGTTGGTAGGTTCATGTTCGTTGTCATGGGTGCTTGTAATGTGTGATCGTTCGTAGTGCAAATATCTTTGTTACTCGCTTGCCTCGTCGGGCGGTGATATCATATCGCGTTGCCACATCCAGCGAGCGATAAGCGTTGTACCGAATACAGAGACGATTATCACTGCATACAGGGGATAGCTCGGCAGGAAAGCTAAGTAACCAAGTTCCAATAACAGCGTCATGGTCAACGCGATCGTGAACCCGATACCCGCAACCTTCGGGTAGTCTCTCCCGAACTGTGCGAAGATCGCACCGAAGACTGCGGGTACTAGGTACGATTCGAGCGCGCTTCTCCAGATTTCGGGGAGTGCCTGGAACGCTGATACGAGTGCGACCGCACCAATTCCCAAGACCACCGTGTTAACGAAAATCGAAGCAGCGATTGCTACCGTCGAGATGATACTCGCCTGCGGCGTTCCTGCCTCGACGTCTGACGCTTCCTGGGCCGCTGCGGCACAGGGTAGTCGAAGATTTGAGATATTCCCCGACAGGAACGCCATATACGTCCCAGGAATCCCCAACACCGGATAATACGACAGCGGTTCGATAACCCAAGCCCAACCGAACGTGATCGCGACCGATGTGAACGCTCCGACAATCGCCGCTGAGGGGGGAAGGATACCGAAGACGGCCAGCAGAGTGACTCCTGGCCCCAACGAGAGTACGACCGCAAGCAGGTTGGTCCTCCTCCCCCATTTATTGATATACGGAACGAAATTATCCTGATAAATGTCACTACTGTCTGTCGTTTGAGACTTGTTGACTTGTTCGCTCTGACCTTTAGACATCTTACCACCAACCCCCGACGGTCACTTGGATTGCGACACCGACTAGGAGGCCAACGAACATCGCCGCCCCTAGTGCCCACTCTCTGAGCCACTGAATGCCTCGTCTTTCGGCGAGTTCCAACAGCATGAGCATCACAAGACCCCCGGCCGCGATGGAACCAGTCTCCGGAGTCCCAGCAGTGACTTCACCACTCAGAAAGTACGCGAACGCCCCAAGCATCGCTGCGGCGCTGATGATCGGTATGAGTTTTTCGTCGCCGTTGCTGATCTTCGTTCTGACTGCCTCCATATGCCGCGTGCCAAAGGCTGAAACGAGTAACCAACCAGTCCCACCGAGTGTCATCGACCAGACAGCCGTTGCGTACGCCGTCTCAGTGATGTCCCCATCACCAAGGCTGTATCCGAACTGGCTGACGCCTAGCTCAGCAGCTGGGAGCTCAAACGCCACCGATCCGATCACTGAAAGACGCATCCATGCAACAGGACCACCGACAGTCGCAATCAGGGCCAACATCCCAGCTAACACCGCGACGGAAGGGCCGATAGACGATATCACCCCCGTCTTAAATCCCGTCTTCAGTTTCTCTTCTGATAGCCCCATCTCTTTCCCGTCATGCCACGCACGACGGAGGAAGATGACAGCTTGCAACAGTACGACTGAAACAACTGGTAGCGTCGACAGCCACAACCAACGACTATTGGCAATATCCATATACGCTGGTGCTATCGGTGCTAATGTATGCCATACCATGGCATATCCCCAATATACGAACAAATATATAAAACCAGTGGTGACCTTAGAAGGCCGTGACCGTATAGACGTAACCAGGTGAATAGAAGGTTCGAGGCGAAAATCCACGGCTTCAGCCGTGGGTCGTTCGACCTCGTATCCGGCTTCTGCGTCTGTTTACTACTTGGTCCGTACTCGCTCGCGTGCCCGTTCGATATCTTCGCCGTCGAGTACTGCGTCGACGAACAGTTCACCGGCACGGTAGGAGGACCGAACCATCGGGCCGGCGGCACAGTAGCGGAAGTTCAGTTCCTCTTCGGCGACGCGCTGCCAGGTATCGAAGGCGTTGGGGGTGGACGTACTCGGTAACATCGAGGTGCGATCGGGAGGGCTGAAGGTACTGTCCCAACGTCACGATGTCAACCCCGACCTCCCGGAGATCCGACAGCGTCTGATAGATCTCGTGAGCGTACTCGCCGACCCCCAACATCAGACTCGTTTTCGTGTAGATATCCGACTCCCGGTTCACCTGATAGAGCGCGGAGAGTGACTGTTCGTAGCCGGCGCGCCACTCCCTCACTCCAGCGCGTGCCAGGAGAGACGGGGATTTCGAGCCGCGCTCGTCTGGTCGATGCGACGGGCCGCCGTCGATGTCGGTGCCGTCGACAGCGACTCTTCATCCTCTCCGGCCACCGCATTAAACGCCTCGGCGAGCTGGTCGAGGGTCGCTTTCCCTTCGATTTCCGTCGGTTCGGTCATGAGGGCCTCGGATACGATCTCGGGCCACTTCGTCGTTGGCGGGTGGACGCCGTAGTCGAGCATCCGCTTCGCGAAGTCGGCGGCGTCACGGTCGCCGGCGCTGGCGACGAACTCGTGATGGAACGGACCGAACGGAATGTCGAGGTCGATCTGCGATCCGAGATAGTTCGCGTTCAGTACCGCCTTCGCGCTCGTGTCCGCCAGTCCCTCGTCACCGAGCCGTTCGATGTAGGCGTAGGCTTTCAGAAGGACGAGCCAGTTCCCCATCGCGCCGTGAACCTTGCCGATGGAGTGTTCTGGCTCGTACAGTTCGTACTCGTCGCTGTCGGCTCGCACCTGTGGTGAAGGGAGGAATTCCGCGAGGTCCTCGGTGACGCCGATCGGGCCGGCTCCGGGGCCACCGCCGCCGTGGGGCGTCGCGAACGTCTTGTGGAGGTTGAAGTGCATGATGTCGAACCCCATGTCGCCCGGTCGGGCCTGACCCAGTAAGGCGTTGAGGTTCGCGCCGTCGTAGTAGAGCAGGCCGCCCGCGTCGTGGACAATTTCGGCGATCTCCTCGATGTCGCGCTCGAAGAGCCCGAGCGTGTTCGGGTTCGTGAGCATCAACGCCGCCGTGTCGTCGCTGACAGCCCCTTCCAGCGCGTCGAGGTCGACGCGGCCGTCCTCGCCTGGCGGGAGTTCGACGACCTCGTAGCCCGCCATCACCGCGCTCGCGAAGTTCGTTCCATGCGCGCTCGACGGAACAATCACCTCGCTACGGTCGCCCTCGCCGTTGTGCTCGTGGTACGCTCTGGCGACGAGGATACCGGTGAACTCGCCGGACGCGCCGGCGGGCGGCTGGAGCGTCACCGCGTCCATCCCGCCGATGCGCGCGAGGTAATCCTGCAGGCGTGCATAGACCGCGAGCGTGCCCTGCGTGCTCTCGGCCGACCGGTCCGGATGAACGGCCGCGTCGGCGAGCGCGGCGACCTCCTCGGTGAACTTGGGATTATACTTCATCGTGCAGGACCCCAGCGGGAATGGGCCGCTCTCGACCCCGTAGTTCATCTGGGAGAGGCGCGTATAGTGTCGCGCAATTTCGGGTTCCGAGAGCTCCGGAAGCGTCACCGATTCGCGAGTCAAATCGTCGGGGAGCGCAGTCCGTTCCTCGACGTTGACTGTCCGTTCGTTCTTTTCCGCGAGTAGGGGCTCGTACCGAGGGCCATCGGTCTCGCTCCAGACGGCCTGATCGTACTGCTGCATCAGGCCACCACCTCAGTAACTGCCTGGACGAACTCGTCCCGTTCGGAGCGGTTCGCGTCAGTAATGCAGACCTGGATTCGGTGGTCATCGACGGCATGAACCGCGAACCCGGCACTCTCGAGGTCAGCGACAACCCGCTCGGCATCCTGGCGAGTCTCTGCGAGGAACTCGCGGAGATGGTGCTGATCGTGGACCGGTGCCGTAACCCCCTCGATGTCATCGAGGTCAGCCGCCAGTTCCCGGGGGAGTTCAACGCACTCTTCGGCCAGGTCGACCAGCCCGGTCGCGCCGAGCCAGGTGACGTGGATCGCGGTCCGCAAAGCGACCCACGCCTGATTCGTGCAGATATTGGAGGTGGCTCGCTCTCGGCGGATGTGCTGTTCACGGGTCTGCAGTGTCAGTGTGTAGGCGCGGTTGTCGTTTGCGTCCTCGCTCACGCCGACGAGCCGTCCCGGTACTTGCCGGAGGTAGTCCTCACGGCAGGCGAAGAGACCGAGGCCCAGCCCATAGGCCGGTGACAATCCGAGGACGCTCGCATCGCCGACGACGACGTCCGCGCCGACGGTGGCCGGTTCCTCGAGCAGCGCGAGCGCGACAGGGTCGGTCCCCAAGCAGAAGGTGGCGTCGTGCTCGTCGGCGACATCGCCGGCCGCCGAGAGGTCCCCCTCAACAGTGCCGACCGACGTGGGATTCTCGACGTACACCATCACCGTCTCGTCGGTGACGTGGTCAGCGAGCGCTGTCGGATCAGTTGTCCCGCCCGCAGTCGGATACGTCTCGATCGTCAGCTCGGTACCGGTAAGGTAGTTCTCGAGGACCGACAGCCGTTCTTCGCGGACGAGATCCGAGACCAGCACCTGCGACCCGCTGGTTCCGCGGACGCGATCGGCCAACAGCGCTGCCTCGCCCAGCGCCGTCGCCGCATCGTACATCGAACAGTTTGCGACTTCGAGGCCGGTGAGTTCGACCAGCATCGACTGATACTCGAACAACGCCTGCAGGAACCCTTGAGCGATCTCAGGCTGGTACTGTGTGTAACTCGTCAGGAATTCCGAGCGCAACGAGAGAGTATCGATGAGCGAGGGCACGTAGTGGTCGTACCGGCCGCGTCCGAGGAACTCCGTAAGCTGGTCGTTCCGCGCAAGCGTGTCCGATACGTCTCGGACGACCGCCTGTTCCGACGCGGACTCAATCCCGAACGATCCGTCGAACTGAACGGACCGCGGAACGTCAAATAGAGCCTCGATAGACTCGGTGTTGATGGCGTCGAGCATCGCCTCGACGTCTGCTTCGGTGTGCGGTGCGAAGGGGGTTCCCTCGGATCGATGCTCGCGTCTCGTGTCCTGTATTTGCTGTGTCATTATTGCTCGCCCCGCATGATTATTCGATCTGCTCTCGATACTCGTCGGCGGACAGGAGCGATTCCGTATCGAGATCGCCATCGAGCTCCAGTTCGATCAGCCAGCCGTCACCAAAGGGGTCCTCGTTGACGAGTTCGGGCTCGGACTCCACAGCCTCGTTAGCGTCTCCGACGACGCCAGCAGCGGGGACGTAGACGTCGGAAACGGCCTTGATACTCTCGATGACGGCGAGCTCGTCGCCGCCGTCGAGTTCGGTTCCGGTCGCCGGCAATTCCACGAAGACGATGTCGCCGAGTTCGTCCTGGGCGAAGTCGGTGATCCCGATCTTCGCCGTGTCTCCGTTCGGGTCGATCCACTCGTGCGATTCGGTGTAGTACGGTCCGTCGGGTACGTCAAATTCCATTAGTGGTATTCCTCGTTCGCTGGTAGTTCAATCACGATGCTCCTGGAGGAAGCGGTGGTTCGCGACTGTCGCCGCTACCGTCTGGTTCCGTACCTCGACGCCCAGTGAGGTCCCCTCATCAACGTGCGCGGCATCGACGTAGCCGAGCGCGATCGGCACCTCGAGCGTCGGGCTCATCGTCCCGCTGGTCACGTGGCCGACCTGCTCGCCGTCGCGTAGGATCGGATACCCGTGGCGTGGGACGGCCCGTTCGTCCAACTCCAGTCCGACGAGCAGTTCGTTCGGATGGTCAGCATCTCGGAGCGACTCCTGTCCGACGAAGACGGGCTTCGAACTGTCGACGACGAAGCTCAGCCGCGCCTCGTAGGGTGTGCGCGGTTCGTCATCCGGGTGGAAGTCCTGCCCGGAGAGCAGCAGTCCAGCTTCGAGCCGGAGTGTGTCGCGTGCCCCGAGCCCGCAGGATTGCACACCGTCGAACGCATCCCAGACTGTCTCGGAGTCGTCGGCGTCGAAGATCAGTTCGAAACCGTCCTCGCCGGTGTAGCCAGTCCGAGCGGCGAGGCAGTCGGCGCCGTCGATTGTCGTCTCGCGGGCGCTGAACGGAGCCATATCCTCGAGGGGATCGGCCGCAGCCGCCTGGACGTTCTCGACCGCGTTTGGGCCCTGCACGGCGAACATTCCGAGAGCCGCGGTCCGATTTGAAACAGTTGCGTCGAGGTCGTGTGCCGCCGCGTGGTCGATCCAGCGGTCGGTCATCATCTCGTCGTTCCCGGCGTTGGGAACGAAGAGATATTCATCGCCGCCGGGCTGGAAGTAGACGACGGTGTCGTCGATGATCGTTCCGTCCGCTGCTAGGATGCAGGCGTACTGAGCGTCGCCCGGGTCGAGCTCGGTCACGTCGTTGGTCGTGAGCCGATTCATCAGATCTGTCGCATCCGGACCGCCTACGGTGACTTCACCCATATGACTGACGTCGAAGATGCCGGCTGAGTTGCGGACCGCCGCGTGCTCAGCCGTAATCGAGTCGAACGAGACCGGCATGTCCCAGCCGCCAAAATCGGTGAAGTCGGCCCCGGACTGCAAATGCTTCTCGTGGAGTGGTGGCCTTCTGATCGACACGCTTTGGTTGCTTTCCTGCAACAGTATATAGCTTACCGTGGGCACAATCCCGGTTGTGTGACACTATCGTTCAGTCGCGAGACTGCGTGCCGCACATCAGTTGAGGCGGGTGATTTCGTAGCCCGCGTCTTCGATTGCTCGGCTGATTTGGCGGGTGTGTCGGTCGCCACTGGTTTCGATCCGAATGTCGAGGTACGCCTCGCCGACTTTCAGTTCGTCGACGGCTCGTTCGTGATTGACGGTTCGGATGTTGGCGTTCTGGTCGGCGATGATGTTCGAGATGTCCCCCATTTTTCCGGGTTCGTCGATGATTCGAACCCGGAGCTGGACAAGTTGCTGTCGGTAGGTGAGTTCGTGCGTGAGTGTCCGTTGGAGCATCGTCGCGCTGAGATTCCCGCCGCTGAGAACTGGAACGACCGTCTCGTCGGTGACGTCGAGTTGGTCGTTTAAGAGCCCCGCGACAGTGGCAGCTCCGGCTCCCTCGACCATCTGTTTGGTCCGTTCGAGGAGATAGCGGATGCTATGCGCGATCTCTGTGTCCGAGACCGTCACAACCTCGTCGACGTACCGGTCGATGAGGTCGTACGTGAGTTCCGAGATGCCGCCTGTCGCGATTCCGTCGGCGATCGTCTGGACCGAATCGATAGTCTGTGGGGCGCCCTTCTGGAGGCTTTGTGGAACGGTCGCTGCGTCTTCAGCTTGGACGCCGATGACACGGACGGATGGAGCCAGTTCTGCGACGGCCGTCGCGACACCACCGATGAGCCCGCCTCCGCCAACCGGCACCACGATCGTATCGACATCCGGGACTTGGTCGAGAACTTCGAGGCCGAGTGTCCCCTGCCCAGCAACGATGTCTGGGTCATCGTACGCATGCACGAAGACAGTGTTCTCGTCAACTAATGACTGAGCGTAGTCCATCGCCGTCTGGAAATTCTTTCCGTGGAGTTCAACATCGGCACCGTAGCCCCGCGTCGCGTCAACCTTTGACTGCGGCGCGTTCGTCGGCATGACGATGGTTGCTTCGAGGCCGGTTTTCGCAGCAGCGAGCGCGACGCCCTGCGCGTGATTGCCAGCGCTGGCGGCAATCGCCCTGTCGATCGACCGTTGGTCGTCATCTTCGACTTGGGTAAGTTTGTTGTACGCTCCCCGTGTCTTGAACGAGCCCGTTCGCTGCAGGTGTTCCATCTTCAGGAAGACCTGAGCGTCGGTGTCGGAGTCTAACGTGCGACTCGTCTCAACCGGTGTTTCTCTGGCAACCGATTCGCTATCAAGGCGGCCTTGCGCTCGCTGAATGTCATCAAGTTCTATGGCCATGGTTCTCCTGGACCGGTGGTTGGCTTCCGGGTGGGTCCCATCAGCGAACCGGACGGTAGCGTACCGATCATCCGTATTAATCGCGTGACCCGATTTATAGATACTGGTGGCCGGAACTTGGGTCCATGTGTCCTTTGGCATCCTTCGAGATTCAGGATATGGGTAACTGTACCCTGCTACGCCGGTCTAAGAGAGGGATCAGAGTCTATCGACGGGTGAATCGGCGGAGATATTAATCGAGAGTTATGATTCCAAACGTTAGGTGCGAGACCAGATTGCAATACAATAGATTCTGTCTGAATAGCATGGTATATAGTTCCCCATATTGGGGAAAGATGTCGGGGGAACCCAGATTTAACACCCTTCCCCGACAGTGATGAAGTATGACACGGACCAACGACGGAGAATGGCGGAAGACTACAGCGACGTCGCTGCGCATCGTTGATGCCATCGAGGAGCTCGACGGTGCGACCCTCTCGGAAATTTCGGAACACATGAGGCTTTCCTCAAGCACGCTGTACACGCACCTCAACACCTTGGAGGAGCTCGGGTACGTCACGAAGATCGGTGAAAGGTACTGTCTCGGATTGAAGCTTTTCCACCTTGGGGAAATATCTCGTTATCGGGATGATCGGTACAGGTTAGCGAAGGAGAAGGCCTTCGAACTCGCGAATATGACGAACGAGGAGGTCAGCTTCGCAGTCGAGGAAAACGGTCGCAGCATCATCCTCTTCGACGAAACCAACGCCCCTTCGAGGGAGGGGTACCAGGTAGGTCGGTATTTTTATATGCACAACTCCGCCAGCGGCAAGGCTATGCTCGCTGAATTCGATGCGGAGTACCGTGAAGAGGTCCTAGATCGATGGGGAATGCCACGGGAGACGGAGAACACCATCGTCGACCGGGACGAACTCCACACTGAGCTCGAACGTGTTCGAAAGCGCGGCTATGCCGTCAACGATCAGGAGGCCCTGGAAGGACTCCGTTCGGTGGGTGTCGCGGTCAAAAGTCCGGACGGAGACGTATTCGGATCGCTGGACGTCTCCGGACCGCCATACCGACTTCCTCCCGACGAGGAATTGGCCGGCCTACTCCAGAACGCGGTTGGTGAACTTGAGGCTTCGATAGGAACGAAGTAATTCGTCGGCCGGTACCTTCGCCATTCATCATACTGCGCCCCCGAATCGTGACAGCTGTCTCGTCAACGATGACCTGCTTCGGTTTTAACTCAGGCGCGTCGTATTGGCTGTCGGTAAACCGATGAAACCTGTCCCAGATACGCCATGAGAACGTTTAAACCCAGATATGAGGGGGCTTTTGTTGTCGCCTGAATCGAACAACCGGCTGGTGCAGGTGGATAGTGATGTCCGTCGAAGCATTCTGATCCAGTCATTTGCCCGAGGGCCTTCTAAACCAGTGCCATATCCCTTACAAAGCAAGCTTTCAATATTACCCTAAACCAATTCCACGGTATATCACACACTAAAACTTACTCAGACAGGTAGCTCCTCCGGAGATATACGAGCGCGATTCACGCGATAGGCAGCCACCATAAGATTACACCGATATATTTGTAATGATGGAGCGAGTAGCTGACGACATGAGTGAGTCTCCGTCGCGACCAAACAGCAAGGTCGCACGCGTCATCGAGAAGTACGACCTTAGTGGTATGGGCGAACAACTCGAAGTCGCTTGGACGGGCGAACACGGCGATCGAACGAGCCTGCGAGACCTCGCCGACGAGTTCAACCGCGCGGTACTGGACGCAGCCATCCGGCGCTCGGACGGCGGCATCTCCGAGACCGACCTCCAGAGCGCCTACCAGACGCTCACCGGCGACGACGTCTCCAGCGCCGATCGCATGCGCAAGCAGCGCGAACTCGAAGCGATGGGCGTCGACGCCGATGCCGTCCAGTCCGACTTCGTCACACACCAGGCAATCCACACGTACCTCACGGAGTACCGCGAGGCCGAACTCCCCGACCAGTCCGGCGACCCCGACCAGAAAGCCGAGATGCTCGAACGCCTCCAGGGCCGCACCTCCGCCGTCACCGACTCGACCATCGAAGGCTTGGTGTCCAGCGGCGAACTCAGCGAGCGCGACTACGACGTCATCGTCGACGTGCGCGTAATCTGTGGGGACTGTGGAACCGACTACGCCGCCGGCGAACTGCTCCGGCAGGGCGGCTGCGACTGTAGCGAGGCGTGAGGAAAACAGAGGGTGACAACATTTAAGCCGTAGCCCCTCGTCAAACGTAACTAATGGCATCACAGCAGCCTGTCGAACGTGACGTGCGTGTTCACGCTCAAAACGTCGGCGGCATCGACGAGGCCGAAGTCTCGCTCCCCCCGGGCGTGACCGTGCTCACCGGCCGGAACGCCACCAACCGAACGTCGTTCCTGCAAGCGATTATGGCGGGCCTGGGGAGCGAGCGCGCCTCGCTGAAAGGCGACGCCGACGAGGGCGAAGTCGAACTCCAAGTTGGCGACGAAACCTACACCCGCACACTCACCCGAAGCGGCGACACCGTCGTCTACGGCGGCGACCCCTACCTCGACGACCCCCTCCTCGCCGACCAGTTCGCGTTCCTCCTCGAAAACACCGAAGTCCGGCGCGCCGTCGCGCGCGGCGACGACCTCCGGGAAATCATCATGGACCCGGTCGACACCGAGGAAATCGAGTCCCAGATTCGCCAACTCGAAAACGAGAAACGCGACCTCGACAATCAGATCAAGGAGCTCGAGCGAATCGAGCACGAGCTCCCGGAACTCGAAGCCGAAAAACAAACCCTCGAAGACGACCTCGAGGCCGCCCGCGAGGAGCTCGCCGAGGTCGAAGCCGAAATCGAGGAAAAAGACGTTAGCCTCGAACAGAGCCGCTCCCAGAAGGAGGCCATCGAGGACGCCTTCGAGGCGCTGCGGGACGCCCAATCCGACCTCGAAGACGTCGAGTTCGAACTCGAAACCGAACAGCAGACCCTCGAAGACCTCCGCGACGAGCGCGACCAGCTCGAAGCCGAACTCGACGACGTCGACGAGCACGACGAGAACCCGGACCGGCTTGCCGGCCGCATCGACGAACTCCGCGAGCGCAAGCGCGCACTCGACGACACGATTAGCCAGCTCGGCAGCGTCATCAGCTTCAACGAGGAAATGCTTGAGGGCGAAGGCCTGGACCTCGACGAGTTCGGTGACGACACCGACACCGATGCCGACCCGACCCAACAGCTCCTCGGCGAGGCCGAGGACGTCGTCTGCTGGACGTGTGGCTCCGAGGTCGAGCGCGACCACATCGAGGGGACTGTCGACCACCTCCGCGACCTCCGTGCGGAGAAACTCGACGAGCGCAGCGACCTCGACAACCAGATCGACGAGCTCTCGTCGACCCGCTCGGAGATTCAGCGACAGCAGCGCGAGCGCGAGCGCACGGAACGACGCCTCTCGGAGGTCGAGAACGAAATCGAGGCCACCGAGCAGCGCATCGACTCCCTCGAGGACTCCCTCGAAGAGCAGCGCGAAGAAGTCCAGCGTCTCGAAGCCGAGACCGAGGACGCCGGTACGGGCGGCGACTACGACGAAGTGCTGGAACTCCACCGCAAGTCCAACGAAGTCGAACTCCGCGTCGAGCGCCTGGAGAGCGACCTCGAGGACGTCGAAGCCGATATCAAAGAGCACGAGGAGACGCTCGGCGAGCGCGACGAACTGGCCGAGCGCCGCGACGAAATCGACGACGAACTCACCGACCTCCGGACGAAAGTCGACCGCATCGAGGCCGAAGCCGTCGAGGAGTTCAACGACCACATGGAGTCCGTGCTCGCAGTGCTGGAGTACGACAACATCGAACGCATCTGGGTGGAACGCCGCGAGCGCGAGGTTCGCGAGGGCCGCCGCAAGGTCGAGAAGACCACCTTCGACCTCCACATCATCCGCGCGACTGACGACGGCACGTCCTACCGGGACACCATCGACCACCTCTCCGAAAGCGAGCGCGAAGTGACCGGACTCGTGTTCGCGCTGGCGGGCTACCTCGTCCACGAAGTGTACGAGGACGTCCCGTTCATGGTGCTGGACTCCCTGGAAGCCATCGACTCTGACCGCATCGCGCGCGTCGTAGAGTACTTCAGCGACTACGCTGACTATCTCACCGTCGCCCTGCTCCCCGAGGACGCCCAGGCGCTCGACGACGACTACGCCTACGTCGAGCAGATCGACTGACGGTCGCGTCCCCGTTCGACGGCTTTGCTATCAGGACGGTGAATCTGCTGCCGTCGCCCGTTCGAACGTCACTATTTGAACTGGCCAAAGAGATTCGAGAATCTGATATTTTTCTTCCCCTATCCGATTTATTATCTTCTCGACTTCGGATTATACCCCCATATTCTAGACGATAGTTCGGGAATGCGGTTGGAGTTGCCGGCAGAGCAGTATCGTGCGAGAAGACGGTATAACGGACCGTTAAGCCAGTACTTCAACAGTCTTGGTTTCGTCGTGAGTTCGTGATAGCGTTCGATACCGAGAGCAAGTGAATTCCCCAATATTTACCTGAAATACATCTATAGGCCCTCAAAGCCTCTTTTCTAATTTCTTCTCGGGTGAGAAACCACCCCTCGCCGACAAATAACGGAAAGAATTCATAAATTTCAATCTCGGCTCCATACACCATAGAAAAATCAGGAAAAGAGAATATACATAAATCTGGTATTTCTTTTCCTTAAGACTGCCCGTCGGGCCGTGCGAACAACGCGAGCGCCATCAGCACGGACCCGGCGACGATAGTGGCGCTGGACCAGACGAGTAGTTGTCGCGTCGTGCCGGGAGCAGTGGCGGCGAGGTCGACGAACACTCGGACGTCGAGCGCCACGACGAGCGCCGCGCCCACGACGTCGAAGACGAGGTCGTAGGCAGTATCCTGCCAGCCGTAGTACACCAGCACGGGGTCGACGTCGTAATGCTCGCCGACGGCGCGCGCGACCAGCTCGCCGAATTCCCAGCACACGCCGGCAACGACGGTGTAGCTGACAGCGGCGACCGCGACGACAGTAATGGAAACCGAGCTACCGACTGTGACGAGGAGGCCGGCGTACACGAGTGCGGTCAAGAGCGCCGCGGAGAGCGTGTGGGTCAGGTGATCCCACCACCAAATCGAGTCGTAGGGACCGAGCATCCCGATAGAGTGAATGAGCCCAGCAACTGCCGTCCAGAACGCGAGTTCCGGGGCGACGAAGCCACGCTGGCCGAACTCGAATCCGGCAGCAGCCGCGACCGCGACCCCGGCGATGCCGAGCGAGACGACGGCGTTGACGGCCGCTGCGACGTTCCTGCGACGCACGGCGAGCGCGAGCACGAACGCAATCGCGCCGAGCAGTGCGGTCAGGAGGGCTATCGCAACGTTGTTCATGGAATTCGGAACACCGATGCGCGGAAGATGGCGACAGTCCGATAAGACTCTTTGGACCGCGTGCATCCACCCGTCGACGCCGCGCGTATATGTGGCTGCGGCACCTCAGACGACGTATCTTGCACTCGGACTCCGCCAGCCTCCACAAGGCCCCCCGCACTCACGGCAGAAACCGACGCAGTCCTCGTCGCGTTCCTCGTCGACCCCGACGCCCCCGTCACGCGACAGGGGACGGTCGGTCGCTGAGAAGGGGCAGCACTACTCGAACGCTGGCGCGTTTGGCGTTCAGTTGACGTCGACGATTTCGACGTCGAACTCCAGCGTCTTGCCGGCGAGTTCGTGGTTGAAATCCACGCGAATCTCCTCCTCGTCGGCGTGAACGATTTCGCCAACCTGGCCGTTCTGGGCTTCCAGATACGCGCCCTCTTCGGGCGTCTGTCCGCCGAGCATCTCGCGGAGTTCGGCCGTCTCGAAGGACTGGACGTTCTCCTCGTCCCACTCGCCGTACCCCTTCTCGGGCGGGATTTCGATGGTCGTCGACTCGCCCTGCTCGAGGCCGACGAGGCCTTCTTCCATCCCCTCGATGACTTGCTGTTCGCCGACGTCGAGCGTCAGCGGCGCGTACTCGCGCTCGCCCTCGGCCTCGGTCAGGCCAGCGTCCTCGGCGACGGCTTCACGCGAGGTGTCGAAGACTGTGCCGTCGTCCATTCGGCCAGTGTACTCCAGGGTCACAGAATCGCCGGTAGCGATTGTCATACTCGAAAAAGTATCGACGCACCGATAATCCCTTTCATCGACGGACGAGTGACTACCGTTCGAGGACTGCGTGGCGTTCGAGCGTCATCGAGGAGTCGACGGCCGAAACCGTCGTCGTCGGCCAGTCACCCGTGACGGTCAACGGGTCTATCTCCTCGGCCGTCACGAGGTAGAGGTCTTCGCTCTTCGCGCCCTGCACCGTCGGGTTCCAAGCGTACGCCATCGGCAGCTCGACCGGTTCACGGCTCTCCGGCGTCGCAATCCACTCGCGGCCGGCGAACCCAGCGGCACCTCCTTGGTGGTGGTGTTCCCACTCGCCGTCCCAGCCGAGCGCCGCATACGCGTCCTGAATCGCCTCGAAGACGTCGCCGGCCGTGCCACCCACGCGGCCCACTTCCTGGGTCGCGGCGAGCGCACTGGCTTCCACGCGCATCGCGTCGTGGGTGCGTTCCGTGAGCCACGCCGGCGCGTCGTCGAACGCGACGGTTCGCGTGCAGCTACTGAACAGGCCGTCGCGGTGAGCAGTGACCGAGACGAGCGCGTAGCCGCCGAGTGGTTCGTCCTTCGGGGTGTAGTGCCGGTAGGCCTGCGCGCGCTCGCTGCCCCCGACGAGGACCACCGGAGCCGCGAGACCCTGCGATTCGAGTCGGGTCCGTAGCGTCGTTGCCGCGCCGCGCTCGGTCGTCTCCGGCGAGAGGGAGCGAGCGACCGATTCGACCGCGTCCGCCACGTCGCGAGCGAGGGCGCGGTACGTCTCGATTTGGTCGGCCGTCAGCGGCTGCCTGAGCGGCGACGCGTCGACGGCTGCGAACCCGTCGACGGGGAAGTCCGCGGCCGCCGGTGTCGGGCTGCCGGCGGCGACGGCGTCCGCGAGGTCGTCCTCGTACCACTGGTACGTCTGGATTGTAACGTCGTCCGAGAGTTCCTCAGCGCGCAGTCGCGGCGCTTCGATGTTGTTTGTGATGACGGTCACCGCGTCGCCATCGTAGCCCACAGCCGCCTCGCCGACGTCCGCCGTTCGGTCGACGATGTTGTCTCCGCCCTCGGTGAGCCACGCGAACGAGTTCGGTCGCGCGAACCACACTGCTTCGTAGTCGTTCGACGCCAGATACGCGTCGAGACGCTGTTCGACCGTCATCGGCAGTCAGCGCCGTCGTCAGAACGTCGACCGTTCGTCGCCACCGTGCAGGTATGCAACGGAATTGAATAGACACCGGACATCAGTTGTCCGTAAGACCGCGCGCATCCTCTTAAATTTGGTCGGCCGAGGGTTACGCTCACCGCTGTGGTGTCGTTCCACACGACGTTCGTCGTACGAGATGTCTCCGAGTCGTATTGAGCGGTGTTACGACAAGGGAGAGGCGAGTCGGAGCGGTCGTTTGGGTGGTCAAGGCTTAAAATCAGCCGCTTCAACCGTGGTAACGACTACGTCGAGTTTGATTTTCTGGACCGTGAGGCGACACCCAAGCCAGCGATGAAATTCGGTATCCAGCTCCATCTCGACTCACCATCACTTTTGGGGCACTGTCTAGTGGTAGTGTTCAGATAAGCTGATTCCATGCGAAGCTGAAGGATCTGAGCCAATCGTCGGCGGTGGCTGCGTCGGCGTTGCTGAAACAGTTTGAGAACGATGAGGTTCGTCGTTTTATCTCTCGAAAGACACGTTCGACAGCATTCCGATTCCCATGTTTTTCATACTGGAATTGGAGGCCGTGTCGGTTGCAGGCGTCTTTCAGCGTGGGTGCGCCATCAACGAGAAACACAGCAGTATCGACGTCGTGTTTCTCGCGGAGTTTGGCGAAAAACGAGCGAGCAATCACGTTCGTACGCGTCGGTTCAAGCTTTGTATGAAGTAATTCGTTCATTTCGGGATCGACAGCAGCGTACAGCCAGTACTGCTCGTTATTGAGTCGGATCACGGTTTCGTCAACCGCAATCTGATCCGGACTGGTATCGCTGACCGGCTGTAGATCAGCTTTCTGCACCCAATCATGAACGGCTTTCCGAGAGCGCTGGACACCGAACTTCTCAAGTTCTTTGACTGTGTTCGAAAGTGAGAGTCCAGCCAAATGAAGTCGAATACCAAGCCGCATCCGCTCGCTCGGTGTCCGCTCTCGCTCCACAAACTCTAACTCAAGCCAGTCGCTACAGCCGCTGAGGCGAGTGATTTCAGCCATGGGCGGCAGAAATCACTCTCGCCTCACTTTTCAGCCTTAACTAAACACGACCCTGCTCACGGTAGTGTTCAGATAAGGATTGGTCTGACTGCAGCTTCAGCCGTCGAATCAGCCGATTTCCTGGTGGTCGCCGGGAGAGCAACGCTCTCCCGAGGCCTCGGAAATCGGAGATTTCCGGCGGATTGAAAGGGCGAGGCGCGCGTGGCGGCGAAGCCGCCACGTTTTGCGGCGGTCGGCGTAGCCGACCGCCCACTCAACGAACCCCGGCGTTCGGAAGACGCGACGCGTCTCTCGTCGCAATTCGCGAGGGCGGCGAACGCTTTGCGTTCGCCTGCTCTCGAAAGAGCGCTGTGCGCTCTTTCGGCGACAGAGAGGGAGCAAGCTCCCTCAGGCAGCCGGCGGGTATGCCCGTCGGCGACAGCGAGCCGCGGGAGTGTCGTGAGTGCAACGAGCGAGACCACGGGAGACGAGCATAGCGAGTCTCCCGACGGTCGAGACTGCCGAGGGCGTTCAAAAGGCAACGTCGTCTCCGCTACTTTCGTCTGCTTATCTGAACACTGCCGTGAGCGGACGGCGACGTGACGAGGCGCTCCGCGTCTCGTTCGCACATCAGAACCGTTGGGTTCTGAGGACGCCCGTCAGGGCGTTCGCCGTCCGCCTTCACGCGACCGGTTGTTCACTCAGAGAGACAACAACGATTCTCGCGGAATTGGGCGTGGAACGCTCTCACAAGCAGTTTGGCAGTGGGTACATCGGCTGTCTGATAGCGTTCCCGACCCGCCTGAGGCGCAGCCGAAGCGGGTCGCGGTTGACGAAACTGCTGTCAAAATTAACGGTGAGTAGTCTTGGTTGTACGCTGCAATATACCTCGACACAAAGCTCATTCTTGACGTTGCGTTGTTCGGACGCCATGGTACCGATCCGGCGGCTGCGTTCCTCGCTGGACTGGTGAAGAAACACGATCTCTCCGACGCAACGTTTCTCGTCTATCAGTTCGCTACCGGACTGCACTTGGACGATTAGGACTGAACGGTCGGGTTGACTACACCGACCGAAACCTCATCGAAAAATGGTTTCACACACTGAAAATGCGGCTCGACCGTTTCCATATCTCGTGGGTGGGCAGTCGGCGGAGCGTTCGCCAGTAGCTTGCGTTATTTGCGCATTACTACAACCGCCTCAGACCGCATCAATCGCTTGGTGATCGAACGCCAGCTGACGAGGTCCTAAACTAGACAGTGCCAATCAAGCAATCACCGGGACGTATCCTTTCTGAACTTCGCAAGAACTATGTCGTCGACGACGCGCTGATTGTCGTCGATTCTGTACCGTGACTGCAAATCGCACGTCACTGACACGACCTCCGATTCCAGTACGAACGCTACGGGTATTGGAACATCGTCAAACATGTTTTTCGAGTGTTAAAATATCAAACCAACCAGTTTACAAACTGTTTTAGCCACGCTGACGCAAACCCCGTCAGAAATCACCTGCAAGCATACGCCTTCGCATGGGAACAGCTAATCTGAACACCAGCGGCGTTCTTCCCAAAAGATTTTGACTAACTATCCAGTACGCTCGCACACCAACGGGAATGAACGCCGGTTGATACGATGACCGAACGGGCACTGTCTAGTTGAGTCAGTTTGAGAAGTGAGCAGGTCGTTGAGTAAGTTGGTAAAGATGCTCGCAGACCTGCTCGCTTCTCAAACTGACTCAACTAGACAGTGCCCTTTTAGTGATATTTCCAGGTTGCGTCGAGTCAGGCTACGAATCGTGGTTGAAAGTGGATCATAGCTAGCTCAAAACAATATCAAAGTTCATCGCGGAAGAGAAGGTTTGTCAGCTACCAGACATCCGAGAAGAGATCCTCGTACTCCTCGAGTGGGGCATCATCGGGCACAGACGTCGAGTACGTCGCCAGGACCATCACGACGAGCTGGCTGACAAGGACTGGGATGAACGGGAGGAAGCCGAACGTTAGGCTACCGGGGAGGTATCCGAGTTCGAACGCCCAGATACCAACAAAGCCCCAGATCAGTCCCGTGTACGCGGTATACTTGGTGGACCGTTTCCAATAGAAGGCGGTGATGATGGGGAAGAACATCAACGCATACCCGGAGAAGGCGAATGTTGCTGTGTCGATGATAGAATCTTTCGTCAGGAGTGCCCCGACGTATGCGGCGATGAAGATGAGGATGAGGAAGGCACGCGTGAACCAGATCTCGTTCTGTTCGGTGGTGTCGAAGAACTCGCGCACGACGTCTTCAGAGAACATCGTGCTGAGTGTGAGTACTTGGCCGTCAAGGCTGGACATCAGTGCCGCGAGGATGCCGGCCAGTGCGAAGCCAATTGCCCACACGGGGAGTAGTTCGCCGACCATCGTCGGGAGGATGAAGTCGGGGTTAGCCAGATTGGGGAATTGCGCGATTCCCCAGAAGCCGAGGATAACGGCCGGAGTCCAAACGAGAAGCACTGCGACCGGATAGAGGACGGACGTGTTCTTCAGAGTCTTGATGGAGTTGGCGGTCATGTACCGAATGAAGAGGTGTGGGTACACGAACGCGCCAAAGGCGACGATCAGTCCCTGCGAGAACCATGTTTTCGGACCGAAGGGCGGGATTCCTCCGCGGTTCAAGAACACGCCATTCTTGATTTCAGCGACGGCCTGAGTTGCTTCAGCGAACCCGCCAAGTTTGAGTGGAATCCAGATGAAGATCGCGAGTAAGAACAGGATGAAGACGGCGCCTTGGAAGGTGTTCGTCCAGCCTGTTCCACGCATGCCACCTTGGTACACATAGAATGCGACGACGGCTAACGTGACTAATGCGCCCGCCCAGTAGGGGACAAGGCCGTTGGTGATTGCTTCAAGCGTAATGCCTGCTCCCTGCACGCCGACAAGGACGTACGGAATTGTCCAGACGGTGAACAGCGCCAAGAGGACGAGGCCGAGATATTTTGCATCCCAGCGATGATTCATAATCTGGCCGGGGGTAATATGTTCGAATCGTTTTCCGACCAGCCAGATGCGGTAGCCGATGGTCATGATGAACACCGGGAAGAGGAACGCGAACAGGGACACGAAGAACCCATACGCTCCGGCACCGGCACCATATGCAAGTCCTGGTGCCCCGATCATGACGACTGCTGTCATGTTGGTCGCGAAGAGGGCGGCGAGCAGGACGATGGTGTTGAACGATCGGTCCGCCATGAGGAAGTCCTCTCGGTCGGATCCGGTTACTCGTGACGCGAATTGTCCGATGCCGAGGACGATTAAGAGGTAGACTCCCGTGATTCCGAGGATGATTAGGTTTGCTGTTGATACCATGTGTTATCCCTCCTTGTTGGTGTCAAGGGTTTCTGGGGGTTCTGGCGCTGCACGGTACAGAACGTAGAGGATCGCGATTCCGATGACGTTGAATAATGCATCGTATGCGATTTGCATCGGTAACCAGCCGAAGACCAGTGTTGTTGAATCCACCAGGCCGAGGAATTGGCTTTGATGGACGCCGATCATGAGTACGATCACTCCGAGGAACGAGATACCCCGAAGTGAGTTTGGGTACCATATGCTACCACGGAACATGTGCACCTGCCAGGTTATCGCCCCCTTCCATAAATGTTCCGTATGAATATTTATTGATAGGTGTGTGTGGCGAGTTGAACGTCGGTGAGGGTAACCGTTATTAGGACCGGGAATAAGTTTGTGATGTGATGGCAGAGACCGCGCTAGCAGCCAGTAGCTACCAGTACAACCCGCGCTCACGCCACGAGGTGGATGAATAATGGACGTCACCACAATCGGTGGCGGTCCTGGCGGCCTCTACGCGAGCCTCCTCCTGAAAGAAGCAAACCCAGACTGGAACATCACCGTTTACGAACGAAATCCTCGTGGGGTCACCTATGGGTGGGGGATCGTCCTTCCGAACCGCACGCTCTCCAAGCTCGAGGATACTGATGCCCCCTCCCACGAAGCGATTCAGGAGACCGCAACCCGCTGGGATCCATTCGATCTCTACTACCAAGGCGAGCGCTACCGCTCGGAGGGTCATGGATTCATGAGTCTCCAACGAACGGACCTCCTGGACCTCCTACAGAAGCGGTGTGACGAACTAGGAGTCGACCTCGTGTTCGACCACCCAATCGAGAATCCACGCGAGTTGACAGCCGAAGCCGACCTCGTCATCGCCGCTGACGGGATTCACAGCAACACCCGACGCGAGTATGCAGACGAATTAGGCGCGGAAATGATTACGGGATCAACGCGATTCTCTTGGTTCGGTACCGATGCAGACTTCGATGCACTCAGCCACATCTTCGTCGAGAATGAGGACGGAATCTGGTGTGCGCACACATATCCTGGACCGACCAGTACCTTCATCGTTGACTGCGACGCGGAAACGTGGGCGAACGCGCGTTTAGACGAACGCTCTGAATCGGAATACCTCGCCTACCTCGAGGACGTATTCGCCGAGCATCTCGACGGCCACGAACTGCTTTCGCAGACGGACAAGTGGCGAACGTTCACAACGGTCAAAAACGACCGCTGGCACCATGACAACCTCGTTCTCCTCGGAGACGCCGCCCACACCGCCCATTACTCCGTCGGGTCTGGGACGACCATGGCGCTTGAAGACGCCATCAGTCTCGCGAACGTCTTCGAAAACTACGATGGCGATCTCGAGGAAGCGCTCGCTACGTATGAGTCGAATCGTCGACCGAGCTCAGAATCGCTGCAGCGAGCGGCGGAACGGAGTCGACTGCACTTCGAACACATCCGTCGCTTCTATGGGTTTGAGGGCGTCCAGTTCGCGCTCCACCACCTGACGCGTTCAGGGCGACTCTCCTACGACAGCATGCAGCGCCGTGACCCGGAACTAGTCGCGGAGTTCGAAGACTGGTTCCAGAGTAAAACAGCAGGGGGAGGAGACTACTCGTCACCGAGCCTGCAGTCACTCGACTTGGATGGGCTTGAGCTCAACCAGCGGACGGTTCGCGCAAGCGAACCAACGGTGTCTGCATCCGATGGCCAGCTCCCCAGTCACAAGGCGACAGCGTACCGTGAACTCGCAACCTCCCACGATGGACTTACGCTCACCGAACCGCTCGCCGTCTCCCAAGATGGCCGGCCAACAGCGGGAAGCCCGGGACTCTACACAGACGAACATCGTGGCACTTGGGAACGGATCGTCTCGGAGAGCGATACGCCCGTCGGGACCCAACTCGTGCATGCGGGCAGCCGTGGTGCTGGACAGCCACGCGCGTTCGCGCTCGATCGGCCAACGTCACGAAACGAGGCCTGGGCCCCACGGTTGACCGATCAGTATCCGACACGGCCGGAAGCGTTTGCCCCAGAATCGATGGACGAGGAGCTCCGTGCGCGCGTTCGCGACGATTTCGAAGCCGCGACTGAGCGGGCAGTAGCTGCAGGATTCGATTATCTCCAGCTTCACCTTGGGAATGGATATCTGCTCGGCTCCTACTTGTCGCCGGTGACGAATTCCCGTGAGGATCAGTTTGGGGGAAGTCTTACGGATCGCTTGCGGTTCCCATTAAGTGTCGTTGAAGCTGTGAGTGAGGTCTGGCCGGCCGATCGGACACTCGGCGTGGCGATTCAGGCAGACGATTGGGCAGCCGATGGATTCACGCTGAGCGACGCGATCGAAGTCGGGGAAGAGCTGGTCGATGCTGGTGTTGATGTCCTCGCGCCAGTTGCAGGTGGGGTCGTTGCCGATGAGAGCCCAGACCAGGTTGAAGGCCTAGCAAACTACAGTGACCATCTGCGGAATGAACTTGATGTATCGACAATTGCGACGGTTCATGCCACTACTCAGGACGAAGTGGACACACTTGTCGCAACTGGACGCGCGGATCTCTGTACGTACTACGGCCCGTCGATAGAAACGGAGTAAGCGGCGTTAGTTTGCGTTCTCTGCAGCCAATTCTTCCAGGCGCTTCTTGTCTAACTTGCCGACTTCAGTACGCGGGAGGTCTCGCATCACTTCCAGTCGTTCCGGGCGTTTGAACACGGCAACCCCACGCTCTTCGAGGAACTCGGTGAGGTCATCTAAGGTGAGGGGTGTTGCGTCTTCAGTAAGTTCGACGAATGCACACGGCCGTTCCCCGAGGCGTTCGTCCGGCATCGCTACAATCGCCACGTTCGCGATATCGGGGTGTTCAGCCACGATGTCCTCCACTCCTGGTGCGTAGATGTTCTCGCCGCCACGGATGATCGTATTCTTGATTCGCCCGAAGACAGCGTAGTTCCCGTCTTCTCGATGGGAGAGCACGTCTTCGGTGTAGAGCCACCCGTCGTCATCGAAATTATCGGCATTCTCTTCGTCATTCCGGAAGTACCCAGTGAAGTATCCCGGACCGCGAACAGAGAGTTCTCCTGTCTCCCCCTGTGGGACGGTTTCCTCGCGGTCGAAACCAACGATTCGAACCTCAGCACCGTCGGAAATTGGACGGCCAACTGTTTCGGCTTGGATATCTACGTCGTCTTCGGGGCGGGTACAAATGAGTGGGCCTTCTGCCATCCCGAAGATGTTGCAGAATCCGACGTCCCATGCGTCCACGCTATCGCGAACGACGTGTGGTAGGACTTTCTGGCCGCCGCTAATAATGACTTCGAGGCTGGAGAGGTCGTATTCGTCTAGGTCGGGGTGTTCGAGAATGTCGATGAGTTGGGTGGGGATGAACAGCGAGTACATCCCGCCCTCCCGTTCGATGAGATCCATCAAGGCTTCGGGTTTGAGCGTCGGCTCGACTGCGACAGTCGCGCCTTCCCAAATAGCGGCGCCGACAATACAGTTTAGGGAGGCATTGTGACCAATCGGAACGCTAGGGAAGGCGACCCAGTCGCTGTCGACACCAGCGACGTCAGCCATGTGCTCCCACTGGTACAGATAATCATTATGGGTGCGCGGGATTCCTTTCGGCATTCCGGTAGTCCCACCAGAAAGCAGCATCACTCCGGGTTCAGTTGGTGAGATTTCGAGGGAATCGAGTCGCTCGTCGTCCGGCGTGGTTTCGCACAGTGAGTCGAAGTCCTCCCAGCCTCCTGGGAGTGAATTAGCATCGTCGGCGACGCCGATGAGTGTCTCGAGGTGGGGGTATTCCGACTCGATATTGTCGACGAGCGAAACAAAGTCGAATCCCATCTCGTACCGATCGCCGGCAGTAAGGTAGGCCGTTGTATCGAAGTTATCTAGGAGATGCCGGACTTCGGCTTCACGATGGCGAGGAAGTGCTTGTACAGGGATTGCGCCGACTCGGGAGCAGCCGAAGAACGCTTCAAGGAACTCGACTGAGTTCGGCAATTGGAAGATAACTCGTTCGCCGGCGGTGACGTCGTTTGCGTTGAGGGCAGTGGCTAGGCTCCGGGAGCGTTTTGCAAGTTCAGCGTAAGTTAGTTCCCGGTTTGGGCCTGTGACGGCGACCTTCTCTGGTGTTTCGTCTGCGCGTTGGTCAAGCAGCTCGTGGAACGTCAAATCGCGCCAGTAACCTGCGTCACGGTAGCGGTCGATGCGTTCCTGTGGGAAGGGAACGTACCCCTCTAGGGATGCGGGTGAGAGATCGTCACTCATGGGCTTCAATACCACAATAGGGAACGGCTCTCATAAATCATCGGTGTCCTGATTGGGGCAGTGTTCAGATAAGCAGACGAAAGTAGCGGAGATGCCGTTGCGTAATGAAAGCCCTCGGCAGTCTCGACCGTCGGGAGACTCGCTATGCTCGTCTCCCGTGGTCTCGTTCGTTGCACTCACGACACTCCCGCGGCTCGCTGTCGCCGACGGGCTATGCCCGCCGGCTGCCTGAGAGAGCTTGCTCCCTCTCTGTCGCCGAAAGAGCGCACAGCGCTCTTTCGAGAGCAGGCGAACGCAAAGCGTTCGCCGCCCTCGCGAATCTTCGATTCGCTCAGTGACGAGAGAGCTCTGCTCTCTCGGACCACGCGCGTTCGCTCCCGGTGGTCGCTCACGTGCTTGCGTTGCCGGGGTTCGTCGAGTGGGCGGTCGGCTGCGCCGACCGCCGCAAAACGTGGCGGCTTCGCCGCCACGCGCGCCTCGCGCTTTCAATCCGCCGGAAATCTCCGATTTCCGAGGCCTCGGGAGCGCGTTGCTCTCCCGGCGACCACCAGGATTACCGGCTGTATCGGCGAGCACATCAAGCCAGTTTCAGTCCTTATCTGAACACCGCCCCTGATTGACTGTATTTGATGCCTGGATTATACTTTGTACGTCGTTTGATAGTGGTGCATGAATATTAATGCGGAATGAGATTTCGAACTGTATAAGTATTTTATGCAAAATATGTTCGCCCAAATGAACCATATTATCTGATTATGTCCGAACTTGTTCGCGTTGTCCGCGTATATCGTGGTCAATTCACAACCTAATTGGAGTTATCAGTTTGGTTCCGCATAACGAAAAATCAATTCAAACCTCCGGAAGACCACTTATAATAGACGGGGATTTTTTCCGTATTACGGAATTGGAACCGATATAGGGTATGAGGGGCAGTGTTCAGATAAGCAGACGAAAGTAGCGGAGACGACGTTGCCTTTTGAAAGCCCTCGGTGGTCTCGACCGTCGGGAGACTCGCTATGCTCGTCTCCCGTGGTCTCGCTCGTTGCACTCACGAGACTCCCGCTGGTCGCTCACGTGCTTACTTCGTCCTCAGAACCCGTCGGGTTCTGATGGGTGGTTCGAGAGGACGAAGTCCTCTCGTCATCCCGAGAGACGCCGTCGGCGTCTCTCGGTCGACTGCGGAAGACGCGTCGCGTCTTCCGAACGCCGGGGTTCGTTGAGTGGGCGGTCGGCTGTGCCGACCGCCGCAAAACGTGGCGGCTTCGCCGCCACGCGCGCCTCGCCCTTTCAATCCACCAGGAAATCGGCTGATTCGCCGGCTGAAGCTGCAGTCAGACCAATCCTTATCTGAACACCACCGTATGAGGGGTAGTGTTCAGATAAGCAGACGAAAGTAGCGGAGACGACGTTGCCCATTCGTCTTTAGCTAAGCCTCACACCTCGGTTGCGTAGCGGTAGCGAGCGTCTCTTGCAGTATCGGTCGTTGCTGGTGGATCTTCTGTGCGTCTTCGATCAGCCGCTCCAACAGCGGCGGTGGTGAGTAGCCGAGGAACTCACCGAGTTCGTGAAGAATGAGCTGGGCGTGCGACCGGAAGGTCGCCGCCCAGCGTTCCGGTGGAAACACGATCTCGTCGTCAGCCTGCTCGGTGACCAGATCCAACAACTCACGGCTCACTAGCAGCGACAGCAACGCCGCATACAGCAAAATCTCCACCACAACAGGGTTGCTCGTGTCGAACTCATCTAGTTCGTATTGCGTCTTCAACTCACGAAACAGCGTTTCTACCTCCCATCGACACCGATACAGCGTCCCTAGATCTGCCGGGAGAAACTCTTCTCTCGGTAGATTTGTGATGTACAGATGGTAGTCGTCGGCGTCCTCGTCCCGGACGCCGACGACGCGGAACCGCTTCGTGTCTAGCGACCGTGTTCCCTCGTACTGACCCCGCTTGAACTCCGCTTCGACCTCTACGTCAATGTACTCCCGCGAGAGATCACCGACTACGTCGTGGATCTTCTCCTCTTCCAAGGGAATGGCGCGCCCGCGCCATTCCCGTAACTCCTCTGTTATCACCGGATTCGCGTTCTGCTTCAACCGGCTCACAAAGTAGCCGTCGTTCTCGTCGATCAGCGCAAAGCGGCGGTACTTGAAGTACGCTAGGTCAAACAAAACCAGCCGTCCATGCAGCCACGACCCCGTCTTGAACAACGTGCTGTCGTGCGCTTTTTCATCGGTCACGTCAATCCGTTCAATCGTCTGGTCGGTGGCATTGTGGAGCAGGTGGAGCTTCGCTCCAGCCTGCTCCTCGTGGCGAGCTTGGAACTCGTCGGAAAGGAACTCGTGCAACCGCAGCACCGTTCCATCAGCGATCATCACGTCTCTAAATCGGTCGATATCAGCGTCAACAGCGTCGGGAACAGCGACCTCGTCGAGACCACGCTCGACGAGGTCGCGGAGATACTCTGCAAGTGACGGCGTCAGCCGGTGATAGAAGCCACCGGGAGAGATCGTCTCATCGGCTGTGGAGTTGTAGCTACGTCTGAACCCAGCGAGTGTTCGGCTCTCTCCTGTGGCGAAGCCGAACACGAGCGCCCATACGAGGACGGGAATCTGAAGCTTGCCCTCGCGTTCGACCACGCCGAGTTCCTCGGCGTGCTCTTCGAGGAACTCAGAAGGAAACAGTGTAGTAAGACGACGCATGATTCTCGATGAGGAGGCGTCTTGGTGCACACTTGCCGCCTCCTCGTTCCTCTCAAAAAGTATCCTCGATAAGCCGCTGCTGTCACGCGGTTCCTCGCTTAGCTAAAGACGAATGCGACGTTGCCTTTTGAAAGCCCTCGGCAGTCTCGACTCCCGCGGCTCGCTGCGCGCGTTCGCTCCCGCTGGTCGCTCACGTGCTTACTTCGCCGGGGTTCGTCGAGACCACCTCGCCCTTTCAATCCACCAGGAAATCGGCTGATTCGCCGGCTGAAGCTGCAGTCAGACCAATCCTTATCTGAACACCACCGTATGAGGAGGGGAAACCACTATGATACCAACCACGCATTATGGATGTATGAACAACGATCAGACCAAACGAGTGCAGGCCGACGATACCCTGGTCTCAATTCTGGAAGCGATTCAGGATACAAGAGGTGCAACAGCCTCCGAGATAGCAGATATTGTGGGGGTATCCAAAAGCACAGCCTACAGACACCTTACGACACTCCACGATCATCGGTTAGTCACGAAGCAGAACGGCACCTACGATCTTAGCCTTCGATTCCTGGACTTAGGTGGCTACGCTAGAGAGCAGAATACAGTGTTCGGGGACATCAAACCCACCCTCAAAAATATCGCAGAAGAGACGGGCGAATTCGTGGGGTTTCTCGTCGAAGAAGACGGTCTGGGTGTCTACTTACATGGTGAGATGGGGAACAAGGGAGTGCAAAACGATGTCCGAATTGGCCGTCATGTCCACCTTCACCAATCCGCCGCCGGCAAGGCGATTCTTGGTTCACTCCCGGAACAACGCGTCGAGGAAATCATCGACGAACATGGACTTCCAGCCAAAACTCCAGAAACAATCACTGACAGAGACCATCTCAAAGAGGAATTAGCAACCATCCGTAACCGCCGATACGCGTATGCACGCGATGAACATACAGATGGACTCTGGGCAGTTGGCGTCCCAGTTCACGACCGAACAGATCAGGTCGCAGGCGCCATCCTCGTTGCCGGCCCAACACATCGCATGCATGGAGAGTGGTTCGAACAAGGCCTTCCCGAATATCTCAAAGGGACCGTCAAGGAGTTTGAGCTCAATCACTCCTTCTCGTGATATTGGGTATTACAGAGTTATGCTTGTAATGGTGTCGATGTGACACCATCCATATAGTCCTCCTATGTGAACCGCTTCGGGGTAAAACCCCGAGGCACTCGGCCTGTTGCTCCTGTATACCTCCTTACCAACGCGAGAGAACACTCCTAACAAATTATATATTAAATCTGGATCAGGGGCTTTCGGCCATTCATTAGCAGGTCAGATTCAAGGGCGGTGTTTAGTTAAGCGTGAAAAGTGAGGCGGGAAAATTTCTCGGTGATCTATGCCAGAAATCGCCCGCCTCACCGGTCATAGAGACTGGATTGATTTGGATTTTGTGGAGCGCGAACGGACACCCGAGCCCGCGATGGCGCTGGGTATTCAATCGCATATTGCCGGGCTGTCGTTGGCGAATACCGTCGAATTGCTCGATGCGCTGGGTGTCCACCGGAGCCGCAAAGCAATCCACGATTGGGTGCGGAAAGCTGATCTACAGCCCGAATCTGGGAAATCACCGAATCAGATCGCGCTGGACGAAACAGTGATTCGAATCAACGATCAGCAATTCTGGCTGTACGCCGCCGCTGATCCAGCGACGAACGAACTGCTTCACGTCCGACTATTTTCAACGACTACGACCGCTCTAACGGAAATTTTCCTGCGTGAACTGCGACAAAAACACGATGTTGAAACGGCCGAATTTCTCGTCGATGGCGCGAAACACCTCCAAACTGCACTCTCCCGAGCTGGCCTCCGATTTCAGATGCGTCGCCACGGAAATCGGAACGCAATCGAGCGCATTTTTCGAGAGCTGAAGCGCCGAACCTCCTCATTTTCGACCTGCTTCAGCCACGTCGAACCGGAAACAGCCGAGAATTGGTTGCAGAGCTTCGCTCGCTGGCACAATACTCCAAACTAAACACTACCCCGCTCACGCTCCCAAGTTTCTTCTAAATCCGGTTCATACCTCTCGCTGAGCAGGTCTGCGAGCATCTTGACCAACTTACTCAACGACCTGCTCACTTCTCAAACTAACTCAACTATAGTAGTCGGTAGAATTATTTGCAATAAGGTTGTTGCAATAGGTAGTGGAGCACCTCGACGAAATCTCCATCGAAGAGCTGCAAGATGCTCTCGAGAACGTGGAGGGAAAGAAGCCAACAGAGCGGTTGTTAGCCGCGATCGCGTACAAAAACGGTGTCACGAAAGCCGAGCTAGCCCAGTGGTACGACGTTCACCGGAAAACAATCTACAACTGGCTCAACCGACTCGACACCGACGACTCGCTTGAGCACGCTGTCTCTAACACTCACTGTTCTGGAAGAAATCGAAAACTCTCAGAAACACAGCAACAACAGTTCGAAGCAACGGTCCACGACTCACCCGAGGAGGTCGGGTTGGATGCGCCGGCGTGGACGCCGGCGCTCGCTCAACAGCATCTCGAAGACACGTACGGCGTCGAGTATTCAATCCCGAGCTGTCGGCGGCTGTTGAAAGAAGCGGGATTGAGCTATCAAAAACCACGCCGTACAGCCGCTGAAGCCGACGAAGATGAACAAGAACAGTTCCACGAAGAGTTCAAAAAAAGCACCGGGAGCTGGACGCCACCGTAGTCTGCATCGATCAAACGAAGAAATCTGTGCAAGTTGAGCCGCGTGCCGCATGGTTTCCGCGCGGCACGCGGCCCTCCGTGGAACTCTCTGGCCAACGCAAGTGGACGTGTTTGCTGGGCGCGATCACCGAGGACGGTGATTGCTTCTTCTCCCGCTTCGAAGAGTACGTCACCGCCGAACATGCGAAACATTTCATTCTTGCATTATGTGAAGAGTTCGAAGATGACTTGCTCGTGGTGCTAGATGGGGCGCCGTATTTTCAGGCGTCGGCCGTCACAGACCTGGCGGCCCGTGACGACCTCGCCTTCGTGACGCTTCCATCGTATTCGCCGGAGTTGAATCCGGTCGAGGAATGCTGGCGACAGCTACAAGCCGCTCTGAGCAATCGCTTTTTCGACTCACTCGACGAGCTGACAACGGTGATCGACACCGCTCTCGACCAACTTTCAACCCCTAAAGTAAGCAATTACTTCTAACGGCTACTATAGACAACTGCAGTATCGGACGTTCTCCGAGAACGCACAATCGCAACAGTCAGTATCGCACGAACGGTCGCAAAGGCACACGATACCGTCGTTGAGGTGGATTTCGAGTGTGTCATCGCTGAATACGACTTGCAGGAGGGGACAGGTATCGAGTTGGTTGAGACAATTTGCGAGACGAACGCGACTTTGCCCGTTCTGTTGGGGTCTGCGAACGGGATCGAAACGATTGTGAGCGAGGCTATCAGAGCAAGTATCACCGATCATCTTGCTGTTCGGATCCGGTTGACGAAATTCTCGATGATATCGTGGACGCATCGAACGGGCAATTCGGATGGCCCAACGAACGGCGACACAACGCGAACGCACCCGCCAGTTTGACGCTATCTTCCACGACACCCGCGCCGCTACCTGGGTTCTCAACCCTGACGGGTCGCTCGCCGTGTTCGTCAGTTCACGCGACTTCGAGTTGTTCGCCCATGCCACCCAGATCGTACTCCTCGATCACGGTGCAACTTTACTGCTCGATTGCGACGTAGTGCCAGTCATAGTGCTCACACCCACATTAAGATTACATCAGTATCAGTACCTCACAAAGCATCCACAGCTAGCTGTTTCTGCGGCCTAAGTTCTGTCTCGAAGCGGTTGTACTGATGGTCTCGATGAGATGATTACGGACGGATCGACGGAGAGCTGTCGCTGTCGGCGGCGGTCAGCCGCCGACGCGACAGCGTTGCCACTCACTTTGCTGGCTTGCTCGGTCGGTGGTTAGCGGTGGAACCGGTCGTCAGGTGGCCGATTCGCGGGGACGGCCCGACGCACCGCGAGGGCCGTCCACGCAGCTCGTCGAACCATATTGACGAACTCCTTGTACGGCCACCACCAGAGGCGACGCCCGCCTCGGCGGGGCGTCGCCACATACTCGTAGTGAAGGTACCGCCAGACGTTCTGTAATAGCAGACTCACCACGACGTACAGCAGCCGTACCGTTGGATCTCGTGTGGTTGTTGTCGCTATCGCTTGTTCAAACAATCGATAGCTCGACTCGATACCGAACCGCTTGGTGTAGTGGTATCGAGCGTCGCGTGGTGAGTCGATGAACGGCGCGTCAGCGGCGTAGCCGTGACGCGCCACACCGTTCTCGTCATACTTCCCGTTTAGGTACGTACAGTCGATGTAGACGGGAAACTCGACGGTCCAGCTGTGGCCGTCGAGTTTCCCTGTCAGATCGTGCTGAATGACACGACTCCACCCTTCCGAGAGCTCTTGCTGAATCGTCTCACCCCACCGGATGATTGGGATCACGTACGCGTAGTCGTGCGTCTGAAGCAGCGTGAGGCACTTGCTGTCGTAGAATCCGCGATCAAGGTAGACGGCCTTGATCTCGGTGTCAAGGCCGTCGAGAATACCGAGGAACTCAGCGAGGACGCTGCTGGCGGTGTCGCCGTCTTCGAGACGGCGCACCGCCAGCGTGTAGCGTTTGTTCGTCACACGCGCGTAGAGTGTGGCGTAGGCGTGGAACGCGGTGGTTCCACGCTTCGCTACCGAGTGATAGAGACCGTCTGTGTCGGCTTTGTCACCGTAGTAGGGTCGCAGGTGGAGGTCTGCGCAGACCTCCACCTGCTTGGGGAGCAGTTCATCGATATCCTTCCGAAGGAGCGTGTTAGCGACTCGTTCGAGCCGTTCCGGCTCGAACTTCGTCCGAAGATGGTAGAGGATCGTGTTCGCAGTGGGTGTATTCTGGCTCGACGCACAGAGCGTAGAGACAGAGGTCCCGTCGGCGCAAGCGCCGACGAGGACCTCATAGATGTCCTCAGCAGCGATTTCAGCGTTATTTGCTAAAGAGATTGGAACTTCCTCGTCAAGGCGGTTGACGAGAAAGTTAAGAAGTTGGTCCTCGTGAATCTCACCGTCTGCTTGCTTGTTGGAGTACACATCCTCAGCAAGCAGACGTTCTAACTAACCGGCTTTGTGAAGTACTGAGTATAGGTGTAACGACACAAATAGATGGGATTGTACAGATGTGTGTTTTCAAACTCAATAGATTCTGACGGCCCTATTCGAATTGGATTTTCAATTCCAGTTCATTTGCAGATGCAAGGATCAAATCTGGAAGTTCCTGCCGAAATTTCTCTCCTTTGAACCGGCGCGCTGGTCCCGAGATGCTAAGAGCGCCAACCGGGAGACCATCGTTTCCACACACTGCCGTACCGACAGCGCGTAAACCGACAGTTGATTCCTCTTCGTTAAACGCAACTCCGGATTCACGTATGTCTTCAAGCTCGTCGAAGAGTGACTCCTGGTCCGTAATCGTATTGGGGGTTGACGCCGATAACCCATATTCATCGATAATTTCGTGCACACGGTCGTCCGGTAGCGCGGCTAGGATTGCTTTCCCGGACGCACTAGAATGAAGATGACCCTGTTTTCCAAGATTTGCGTCAGTCTGCACTGCGTTCTCCCCTGTCTGAGTGTAGAGGTAGTACCGGCGTCCGTGTTCTTCAACGATAAACTGTACGCGCTCTTCGGTCTCTGCTGCCAGTTGGTCGACTTTTTGTTTGGCGAGATCGTATCCGTGATGATTGTTTTGGACGTGCCCGCCGAGGGTGAGAAAGCGCATGCCAAGTTGATATTCTTGATTCTTCACAATATAGCCCTGTTTACGAAGCGTGAGGAGGTGGCGATGTACCGTACTTGGCGCAAGGTCAAGTTCCTCCGCGAGTTCATCAATAGACGCAGTCTCCTTTTCTTCGAGAGAGTGGACGATTGCCAGAGTTGTGTCGAGTGTCGATACCGTTGATTTGCTTGTGGCCCAGTTCATACTCATACAACATTCCAGTGTTATTTAAAATCCCGTATTATCGGATCCGCGCATATGGCCTCCAGTGTGGACTGCATAATAGTTGAATCGTTAATGTAGTATATATCGTAGCAGAAGAGTATCCATGAGTTCGGGGGGAAAATCACACCTAAAACGTCACCTGAAAGCAGATCGTTTAGTAATATCCCCTATAATCTCGTATACCACAATATATAACCGAATTTTCCACCTGTAGATAGCTTAACTCCCATATTTGGGGGAGTGTTTCCCATTTCCGAATATACGGGATTTCTAGAAAACGGTAAAATATTCTTACTATATCCATAGTTAGTGGGCTATCTTACTGATCGCCTGTCGGACTCCGCTTGAGGGGGTTTTCCGTATCTGACACCATCCCCGTGGTCCCTACGTAGTACCCGGCCTTCCAGGAGTCTCCTTCTCAAAAATACGCTTCCCGAATATCTGGGTGACGTCCAAGAGCAAACTGAGGGCCTATTCGAGCAGTTCCCGGCGGAGTGAACCGTTTTCGACTACAACTGTATCATCAAGTTTGACTGTCGGTTGCCGAAGAACACCATCAAGGTGGATGTCGCTCTTCGTTGTTCCACCAAGGGACTCGTTATCGCCGACAGCGAAATGAACGGTTCCCTCTTGTTTCTTGTCTTCCGCGAGGTTTCCGATCAGTTTTGCTTTGGGGTTAGTGCCCATTGCGAACTCCGCGAGGTTCCGTGCACTCTTACCGTGCTGCTCGAAAATTTCCTCTAGTTCCTCAGCCTGCGCACCTCCAGAAACCTCTGTGACGAACCCGTCGTTGAGCGTGAGTTCAATAGGTTCGTCAAGTTGACCAAGGTTGTCCATCGACACATCGATGACGATCGTTCCATTTGCTGTTCCCTCTTTCGGGTGGGTGGGTGCCTCACCAGGTGGGAGCGTCGCGAAGCCATACTCTTCGTGGAAGTAACCGTCGAGCGAGAAGGACTGGCAACCCTCAATACTAAACTCAACGTCCGTCCCCTGCTCTGAGGTGACGTGTGCACGATCAGCCTCTGTAACGAGTTCTGCGAGTGCTTCTGTGCGCCGTCGAAGCACTTCGAAGTCCACAGTCATCGCGCCCTCAATCATCATATCTTCAGTGACGCCGCGGAGGACGCCGATTCGGGTTCCTTCCTCAGCGGCGCGAAGGCGTGCGCGTGTGTGGGTAATTGCGTGCGTAGTGCACGTGAATGCGACATCTGCTGTCGCCATTCCATCTGCAATAATGTCGAGTGGTTCGTTACCGTGGCTCTCGAGTAGCGGCATGACTGACGTCACGACATCTGCTCCGATCCCGTTCGCTGCTGTCGCGATGCTACGACCGACAGCGAACGTTTTCGGATCAGCGATCACTAGAACTTCTTCATCTGGCTCAACACTGAGGCATTTCTCCACGATGGCCTGCGAGGCGCTGGCCATCTCTAGATCGACTAAATCTTGTGCCATCGTACCACTGTCTTACCTCCTGTGGTATATATCTTCAGTAATCGATACTGATAAATGAGGCGTGGCTACTCTAGAGCGTGTAGTAGCCAGTTCCATCCATCAGACGACGCTGTGTCCGATAAACCGTGACAGCAGAGACATACTCTTCGTCTGGATCTACATCCGCTGTTGCGGACATCGTCCCCTTGGGATGGCCGAGTGTCACAGTATCTCCATCCAATTCAGCAACTTCATTTGGAATCGTTCCTGGCAGAAGGGCAGCTGCAGACGTACACGAGACACCGGTAACCGCATAGACCGGATGAAGCTTTTGCATACTCATGTACCGTGCAACAAGATTCACTTCGTTTGCGGAAACATCGCCTCCCTCAGGCGTCGTATAATCTGTTGGCGGTGCAACAAAGACAAGCTTCGGGTAACCTGGTGATTCGACAGACGCCTGGTCAGGGTCATCAACAAGCCCAAGTTCCGCACAGACAGTACCGCGGATACGCTCAAGACGTTCGAGGAGTTCCGGGTTGCTATCAATCTCTTCTCTTCCTTCAGTTGCCGTTAGACCGAGATCAGATGCCCGAACGAATGCAATTGGTGTTGTAACGTCGAGTACCGTCATTTCGACGAGCTCACCATCAACTTCTATCTCGGTAGTTGGCCCACCTAATGGATAGAGTTCACCTGTTACGGATCCCGCTGGATCACGGAACGTTGTGTCGACACGCGCTCCCGTTCCCGGGACACCATGAATTTTGAAGTCGCCCTTGGTCGCGGATTTCTCTCCGTGGAGAGGGACACGTTGATCGATGACCGAATCGGTATTAGTGTTATAGAGACGAAGATCGACTGAATCAGCACCCGTGGGTATATCTACCATTTCCTCGTCGACGGCAAATGAGCCGATTGCACACGTGAGATTTCCACAGTTACCACCGTAGTCAATAACGGGTTCGTCGATGGCCACCTGACCGAACGTGTATGAAATGTCAACGTCATCCGGGATATCGGCTGTCTCAACCTCATCAGGGACTGACTCCTGATCTGGCGTACCGATAATCATGAGCTTCGATGTCGTGGACGTCGCACCGCCAAGACCATCGATTTGGCGATCATCAGGACTACCGAATAATGATAGAATCGCCGCATCAGTATCTTCTTCGGGGACTTCCGAACGAGGGAGAAATACGCCCTTACTCGTCCCACCACGGACGATAGCGCATCGAAGCGTCTGCTGGTCCATTATTTCTCCCCCAGATATTCGTTAGTGTGTTCAGCCGCCAACTTCCCGTACACTGCGGCATTCTGGAGGCCAGTCCCACCGGGGTAATTCTCGTAGAACAAGCCACCGGTTGTGTTGCCTGCAACATATAGGCCAGGGATGGGACGGCCGACCGTATCAATAGCACGTCCGTTGGTATCGGTTTCGATGCCACCGAAGCCAAACGTGATACCGCCAGTGACGCTGTAGCCATAGTACGGCGGTTCGTCGATCGGAAGAGCCCAATTCGACTTGTTGAGATCAAGCCCTTCCGTACTATTCCCATCAAGGCTATCAGGATCGAACTCACCCGGGTCACAGGCTTTATTGAACTCTGTGACCGTCTCTTCTCCTTGTTCGGGATTTTCACAGCCTAGTTTATTGAGGAGTTCCTCGACGCTGTCAGCCTCTGCTCGCTCACCCGGGCCGGTGGCACGCATGAGATCCTTCAACGGTTCGTCCACGACGATGTATGCTGTATGCCCGGGTTGTTCAAAGATAATACGTCCGAGTTTTGCGTACGTATGCGCGCGAGCGTCCTCCCCCTCGTCGAAGAACCGTTCGCCGTTATTGTTAATCAGGAGTCCGTATTGATACCCGTCGACACGGTTTGCACCACCTTCGACATCAGGTGATTCACTATCAATAAGTGCCATGTGTGCACCGCCCCACTGGCCAACGGGATTACCGCCCGCATCCTCGACCATTTCGATGGCTTCACCAGTATTATATCGACTACCACGGACCTTCATCGCGTCGTAGTCACTACCATAATACTTCGTACGCTTCTCCGGGCTGGATTCGTAGCCGCCAGCACCAACGATAACGGCATCAGCCTGGTATTCAACAGGACCGTCATCAGTCCGGGCCCGCACACCGGAAACTTGACCATCGTCGTCGAAGATGAGTTCGCGGGCCTCGTTCTTGTAATAGAACGTTGCGCCGTCCTCCTCGGCAGCCTCAACGAGATCAGCAACGAGTTCCTCCCCTTCGAAGAATGTCCGGGCAACAGTGTATCCGACGTTCAGGGGTTCCATATCCCACGAGACGCCACGCTCGGTGAGCCACTCAACGGTTTGACCTGCATTATCTACGAGCGTGCGTACGAGGTCGGGGTCAGCCCGCCCCTCCGTCTGCTTCATGATGTCGTCATAAAACTCATCCGCAGTGTAGTCCGAAATTGCGAATTCGTAACCGTATTCCTCCAGATCAGCATCTGCGGATGGAACACGGAACGACTCGCTGAATCGTGTGTGGCCACCACGACGCTCTTTCGGGGATTTCTCCAATACCCCGACATCGAACCCTAATTGCGCAGCACGGTTTGATGCAGAGAGACCAGCCATTCCACAACCCACGACAATTACATCGTGATTGTTGATGATTCGCATTGCTCAATTGTACCAGACTAACTTGGTGCACATATTTGTTTCGTAGCTCACTCAAGCTTGCGGGAACCTAACCTGTCGAAGTGTGCCTGTAATAAAGAGGAAGGGAATGATCCGCACGCTCAGGCGTTTCCGTAAATGTTGTACGATGCGCGAATACGCGTGTCCAACATATCGGGCTCGTGGCTGATCGGGACGTGAACTCCGCTGCGAACGTACTCAAGCGTGATCAGAACAACTATGAGTAGTTCACTCCGAAGCAGCGCCTGCGTCGACTGCGATCGCTACGTCCGTCACCGAAGGACGTCCTTCGCTGTGGTGGAAGCAAGTTGCGTCGTTGAGTCAGGAAGCCGCACCCTTAACGAACCCATAGTGAGTCGGGTGCCGTAGTTTACAGTGGTACTAGCGAAGCCCCCTGGCTTTAGCTGTGGGTAGCTGGCGTGCGGTATCGGGTGAAGTGGCGATTTCCGTGGTTGTAGACCTGCAACTGTTTGGGGGTTGCGTGAACGTGGAGGAGGGCATCAATAATGATGGTGAATCTTGGCACGGTAAGTAATGTATAAATGTATGTGACGATTCGACGAATACGATATGGACTCTGTTCAAGAGATGAAGGGTGCCAGTATCGTTGTGGAAACCTGTGCTGCCGTTGAACCTGGCGAGGATGTACTCGTCGTTACGGACTGGAAGGTTGCGGACGTGGCTGAGCGTGTCGCCGCCGCTGCTAATGAACGTGACGCGAACGTCACAATGACGATGATGGACCCACGGGAGTATGACGGTAATGAGCCGGAGGAAACTGTTGCCGCTGCAATGATGGAAGCAGACGTCATCATCACGCCGGTCCACCGGTCAATTACACACTCCAGTGCCGTCGCCGCTGCGAAAGACGAGGGTGCTCGCGTCGTTAGCATGGTGAAGTTCACCGGTGAACAGCTCGTCCGTGGTGGACTGTATGCTGACTACGAAGGAATGCGTCCGTATTGTGAAGAGATGGCGGAAAAGTTTTCTGAGGCCAGTGAAGCTCGAATTACCTCCCCCCAGGGAACAGACGTCACTGTCGGTCTTGAAGGTCGAGACGGAAATGCGCACCCTGGCATCGCTGATGAGCCCGGTGAATTCACCGCACTCGTTCATATTGAGGCAAATATCGCGCCAGTTGAGGGTACGACAAACGGGACGGTCGTGTTCGACGGCGCAATCCCGAACCTCGATATTGGCGTCTTAGAGTCTCCGGTAGAAATGGAAATCGAGGATGGATCGGTCACTTCGGTTGAAGGTGGAGCCGAAGCACAGCGTATCGCTGATGTTTGGGAAGAACATGATGACCCGGCAGTTTACAACATCGCGCAACTTGCAGTCGGCATGAATCCTGAGTGCCCTGAATTCAACGGATGGTTCTCGAATGATCATGGCCGGTATGGAAACGTTCATTTCGGAATCGGAACGAGCAGCAACCTCGGTGGGACGACTCGTGCCCCCGTTCACTTCGACGCGATGATGGCTGAACCTACACTTGAACTTGATGGTGAAGTCGTCCTTGATGACGGCGAATTCACGTTTTTCTAGGGCCCTTATTGCCTTCCCCCCGCATTTTCTTTCCTCCAACAGCTATAAATAGTACCTTGTTTCGGGCTGAAACATCATCCACATTCCATAACATTCATAGTTAATCACTGTCAGGGTGCAGTTGCATGCCAAGTGAAGGCAATAGGCACTCGGTAGATCGGCGATCGTTCCTTAAATACTCCGGAGCAGCATCGGTAGCTGCTCTGTCCGGCCTAGCCGGCTGTTCTGGCGGGGGCGACTCTGGGGATGACTCCTATCCATCTGGTGACCTCCGATATATCGTCCCGTTCTCGGAAGGTGGGGGTACGGACACCTACGCCCGTCAGATCATCCCTGAGATGGGTAACGAACTCGGCGTTAATATCGCAATCGAGAACCTTCCCGGGGCAGCGTCCCTTCGTGGCACCGGCCAGCTCTACAACTCCGACTCGGACGGCAGTACGTTCGGCGGATTCAATCCGCCATCAACGCCAGTCTCTGCGATGGTCAACCCACCAGAGTTCGACCTCCAAGATCTGGTTGGTGTTGGCGCGTACGCACGTACACCCTTCGTCATCGTCTCGAACCCCAAATACGAAATTGAGAACATGAATGACCTGCTCAGCCGCTACCAGAGCGGGGAACTCACCACCTTCGGCGGGAAAGAGCGAGGTGGCGTGGACCACGTTCTCGCTCTCTTGATGAAGGGGAACTCCGAGTACAACCTTTCCTTTGAGCAGTACGTCGGATATGCAGGGTCTGGGCCTGCAGTGCAGGCAGTTATCTCCGATGAAATCCCGGCATCGATTAGTACGGACACCGCCGCCGCAGCCGCTGCTTCTGACAACAGTGTCAACACTGTTGCGTGTCTTTCCAGCGAGGGTACCAGTGTCTTCCCGGACCTCCAGTCCGTCACTGACGAGGGCCTCCCGAACATCGACTACCTTGGTCAACTTCGTCGGGGAATGTTCCTGCCTCCCGAGACGCCAGATAATGTTGTTGAGACGCTCAGTGGCGCGCTCGAGACGGCTCTCCAGACCGACCGCGTTCAAGAGTGGTCCGAAAACACCGGGAACGTTATCGAGTACGGCCCGCCTGAGGCGGCTGAGAACGCTGTTGCGAACGCCTTCGAAAAAGTCCCGAAAAACGTCGATCTTGAGGCCATCCGAAACTCCAACTAAACCCAGGTCCTCCCCCTACTAGGAACGCCCTCGTAGGTACTGGGGGAAGCATAATGTTTAGTACGTAGTTTCATAAAATACACTTACACCCGATGTATTGGTGTCCATAATGACCGTACAAGAATTGTATCAGCACCTCGTCGAAGACGTTATAGATCCTGAAAAGGCACTGCTAACCGTAATGACAATCATGTCAGGATACATGCTCTGGGGAACTACGCAGTTCGACATTACTAGCGCCGCTCGATTCCCCAGACTTACCGCATCAGTGGTTTTTATTGGGTCAATCCTTCTCCTGGCCCGAGAATACCTCCCGGACCCAATTGAGCAAGCAATTGTTAGCGAGGGAGCAGCGTTCGAAGCAGACGAAGAGTTCACCGAGCGCAAAGAAGAAATGGAGGAGGAAATTGCCGCTGAAGCCGAAGGCGGGGTCTCTGCGGTCGACAGGCCCATACATGACTCGATGTTCACAGCGCTCGCGGTCATCGGCTATGCGCTAATGGGCTACGCAATTGGGCTCCTCTGGGCTACACCGCTGTTCGTTATCACCTACGCGCGTTGGTTCCGTATTGACCCACTTCGGACAGTTGTCTTGGCAGTAATCGGTTTCGCCATCGCGTACAGCTTCATGGTCGTCCTCAACGTGCCAATAGATGCTGGTAAAGTCGTCCTTACCGGAGGTGCACCATGGCTGCCATAGTCGGTCCACTTACAGAGGCTGCTTCCACGCTCCTCTCGTGGCCAACGCCGCTCTGGGTAGTCGTGGGGCTTATCCTCGGCATGATCGCCGGGGCCCTCCCTGGTGTCGGTTCCTCACTTGGGATGGCGATTGTCCTCCCTCTCACGCTCCCACTTAGTCCAATAAGTGCTCTCGTCCTTCTCGTGAGTATGTACAGCGGGGCGATGTACGGCGGCAGTATCGCTGCCATTCTCGTGAATGTTCCGGGGACAGGTGCTGCAGCCGCAACAACGTTCGACGGTTATCCGATGTCGAAGGATGGACGGGCAGTAGAGGCTCTAACAATCTCTGCGACGTCCTCCGCACTCGGTGGGTTCCTTACTGTACTCACGCTTATTGCAATTTCACCGATCCTCATCGAGGCCGTCCTCTTGTTTGGGACGCCCGAGTATTTCTTGATGGCTGTCCTGGGCCTCTCGATGATCGGCGTTGTTGCTCGCGGGTCGGTCATCAAGGCAATTGTTGCTGGCGCATTCGGCATGCTGCTGACTACAATCGGTATTGCACCGAATTCTCCTGAGCTCCGATACACGTTCGGCTCCCTGTCACTATATGACGGGATCGACTTCATCGCAGCACTTATCGGTATGTTCGCAATCGCCGAGATGATCAAACTATCCGCCCAACGGGGCGGTATTGCCGAGACTGGCATCGAGCTTGGCGGGAACGTTCTTGACGGCGTTCGAACGGTGCTCAGTCGTCCGGTTACGATGATTAAGTCCAGCTTTATCGGGATGTTTATTGGTGCCGTCCCTGGTTCGGGTGCTACCGTCTCGAACTTCATCTCGTACGGTGAAGCCATGCGGAGTTCCGATAATCCGGATGACTTCGGCAGCGGTGAACCGGACGGCGTGATTGCCGCGGAAGCTTCCAACAACGGGACAGTCGGTGGCTCTCTCATCCCGACAATCTCATTCGGAATCCCTGGAAGCGGCTCGACTGCGGTTCTCCTGGGTGGCCTACTGATGCACGGTCTGCGTCCCGGTCCGCAGCTGTTCGAAGCTGAGCTTGCGACGACCTACACCTTCATGCTCGCACTTCTGGTTGGAAACCTCTTCATCCTGTTCGTGGGTGTAACTCTCGTCACTCGTCTCGGCGTACTCACGCAGATTGACACGCACTACATCGTCCCGACTGTCATCGTGCTGTCGATGATTGGTGGATACACCCTCCGTACGAATTGGATGGACGTCGCGACGGTTGTCGGTCTCGGCGTATTTGGCTACCTCATGGTCAAGTACAACTACTCAGTTATCGCATTTGTTCTCGGGGTTGTACTCGGGCCAATCGCAGAAGAGAATCTCATCCGGTCACTGCAGCTATCCGGTGGCTCCTATTCGATCTTCGTGACGAAGCCACTTTCGTTGCTCATCGTGGCCGCGATTCTCGTCATCCTGTTCGGGCCGGTTGTCAAGCCACGCCTAGAACGGCTAATATCTTAACACCCCGTCATAGTCCTCCACGTAATTTTCATCGGAACATACAACGAACATTCATGGAAAATAGCACTAACGGTAGCGACGGAGAACGCCTCGATGCTCTTATCCAGATTAGTGGAGTGGCAACTGCCATCGCAGTTATTCTCTGGAGCCACTTCACACAGCCGCCGATGGGACTCACTCCCGAAATGCAAAGTGTTCTCGCAGTCTTCGCATTTTCACTCGTTCTCTGGCTCAGTAAGGCGGTCCCTTACGTTGTCTCGGCAGTTGTTTCGGTCGTTCTCTTAGTTGCGTTAGGTGGTGTTGAGAGTTTTCAAGCGGCGACGATCGGGTTCGCTTCTTCACTCGTCTTTTTCCTCTTGTTGTTGTTACTCCTCGGGCAGGCTATCGCTAAGGTGGAACTCGACGCGTGGTTTGCGGCCCGCCTTCTCTCAGCGGGAACGCGGTCTTCGCGTCCGATTCGATCTCTGTCCAGGCACATGCTTGCCCTCTCGTTCGTTATGCCGTCGGCTGTCGCTCGTGCAGTCACGTTCATCCCAGTTGTTCGACAGATAACGGATTCCTACGGACTTGGACACGACAGTGACTTCGAACGAACGTCGTTCCTCGTTCTTGGGCACATAAATCCAATCGCGTCAATGTCACTTATGACTGGGGGCGGGATGGCGATCATCACGTCCGAACTCATCCAAAGCGAGATTCGACCAATTACGTGGGTCGAATGGGCGGTTTTGATGATTCCACCAGTTGTGATTCTATACAGCCTGGCTGCGTTTACTGCTGAGCGGTTTTATGGCGCCCAGTCTGAACTCGACTTAGCTATCGACGAGGCGGACGACGAACTGCTGCTTTCCGACGACTCGGAGGCAGCCGCGGACTTCGAATTCACTCGAGACCAGGCTATTGTTGGAGCGGTAATGGTTGCTTCCGTCGGGCTGTGGGTCGTTGGTTCGTTTATCGGGGTGCCAACGATAGTTCCAGCGGCACTCGCGGTCGGATTCCTATCGCTTCCTGGGATTGACATCATTACAGCCGAGGATATAACCGAAGTGAGTTGGGGGATCCTCTTCGTCATCGGGACGATGTTTTCCATCCTCGATGCGATGGAAACTTCCGGAACTCTCACCTACATCGTGGATTCGATAACCGCTATCATCCCATTTGCGTCCCTTACTCACTGGCAAATAATCGCAGTCCTTCTCGCGCTCGCTGTCTTCATCCGGATATTCTTCTCAACCGCATCAGCAGCTATCATCGTCGTTCTTCCGATCATTCTACAGTTCGGCGAATCACTCGGTGTAAACCAGCTCTATCTCGCATTTTCAGTGCTATTGATTGTTGGCTCGACAACAATACTCCCGTTCAACACAACGTCAGTTCTACTCTCATTCGACCGCGGCCCCCTCTCAAACAGTGACGTTGCCGCGTTTGGACTGGTGACGATGGTTTATGCTGTCTTCGTCATCATCTTCGCGTGGACCGTTTACTGGCCTCTGTTTATCTGATTTGGGCCATATACTTATTATCTCATGGCCCATCGTACTGAACGATGCCAGTTATTGTAGCTGTTGACAGAGATCAATCTGTGACAGAACTCGTCACGGAGGGCGCAAAGTTAGCTAATGCTTTCGACGAAGAACTGGAGGTTGTTCACGTGATGAAACGCGAAACATTCCGTGAGCTCGAAGAGGAGAGCGTCGAAGAGACCGGGAAAACCGTGAGTTTGGACAACGTTCGTGCCATGGCGCGCGAAATTTCCTCGGACGCCATCGAGGACGCAGATGTCGATGGAACCGCAGTCGGCCTCGTTGGCAAACCTGCGGATGAAATAGTGAAGTACGCTACAAAACACGACGCGTCCTACCTGGTAGTCGGTGGACGAAAGCGATCTGCCGTCGGGAAGGCAATCTTCGGGAGTGTTACGCAATCGATACTGCTTGACGCCGAAAGTCCGGTCGTTGCAGTCATGGGTGACTAATCACCCCTCTGTTCAATCTGTGCAAGCGGTAATCCCTTGATTTATCGCCGCCGTATCCCGCTGCAATCCCGCTCGTAGAACGTTGGTTTCTCAGTGAAGATGGAAAAAATACGATGGTTGATGCTTCTATTCGTGTTACTGTCCGATAGTCCCGGAACGGTTTACCTGAAAGGCTGCTATTTTACTGCGTTCGCCGTGACGTTGATACGATTATGAGCTACGAGAACGTCGACATCCCCGAGAGCGGGGAGAAGATTACCTACGACGAGGACGCCGACGAAATCCAGGTTCCGGACACCCCGATCATCCCCATCATCTTCGGGGACGGCATCGGGAACGACGTCGCCCCCGCCGCACAGAACGTACTCGACGCCGCCGCCGAAGCGACCGGCCGCAACATCGAGTGGGCGCGCGTCCTCGCCGGCGAATCCGCACGCGAGGAGTACGACGAGAACCTCCCCGAAGAGACCGTCGAGGCCATCCGCGACCACCGCGTCGCCATCAAGGGCCCGCTGACGACCCCCGTCGGTGCCGGCTTCCGCAGCCTCAACGTCGCGCTCCGCAAGAAACTCGACCTCTACGCGAACGTCCGCCCCACCTACTACCTCGACGGCGTCCCCTCCCCCGTCAAGAACCCCGAGGCGATGGACATGGTGAACTTCCGGGAGAACACCGAGGACGTCTACGCCGGCATCGAATGGGAGGCCGGCACCGACGACGTCGAGGCGGCCCGCGACTTCGTCGAGGACGAGATGGGTGTTGATGATGTGATTCACGACGGCCCGGTTGGAATCGGCATCAAGCCCATCTCGGAGTTCGGCACGAAGCGCCTCGTTCGCCGCGCCATCGAGTACGCCATCGAAAACGACCGTGACTCGGTGACGCTCATCCACAAGGGCAACATCATGAAGTTCACCGAGGGCGCGTTCCGCGACTGGGGCTACGAGGTCGCCGCCGAGGACTTCCCCGAGGAAACCATCGACGAGGACACCCTCTGGGAGGAGTACGACGGCGACGCCCCCGAGGACACGGTCGTCGTCAAGGACCGCATCGCGGACAACATGCTCCAGCAGCTCCTGACGCGCACGGACAACTACGACGTCCTCGCGATGCCGAACCTCAACGGCGACTACCTCAGCGACGCCGCGGGCGCCCAGATCGGCGGCCTCGGCATCGCGCCCGGCGCGAACTTCGGCGACGGCCGCGTGCTCGCCGAACCCGTCCACGGCTCCGCGCCCAAGCACGCCGGCAAGGACAAGGCGAACCCGACCGCGCTGATTCTCTCCGGCAAACTCATGCTTGAGTCCATCGGCTGGGACGACGCCGCCGACCTCGTCCACGAAGCCGTCGAGAACCAGATTAGCGAGCACCGCGTCACCTACGACCTCGAACGCCAGGTCGAAGGCGGCGTCAAGCTCTCCACCTCCGAGTACGCCCAGGAAGTCGTCGAACGCATCAAAGCTCTCGCCTAAGACGAGGTCTTCGAACCCTCGGCTCGCACCGAGGACGTCGAGGATGACACAGTGGTAACAGCGCGGAAACCCACTCCTTTAGCGGTAGGAGGAAGCGCGTATGCTCGGTGACTAACGCTGCTCAAGTGGCTTAGAAAGCATGGCGATGCCAGCCGCCGTCAATTGGAATTACTGCACCGGTGAGGTAGTCTGCGGCGGGTGATGCCACGTACACTGCTGTTCGGGCGAACTCCTCGGGCTGTCCGAGTTCGTCAAGTGCCAGTTCGTCAGTCCGGCGTTCCAACGCTTGTGTCTCCGTAATCCCTTCACGTTCGGCGAGTGCTTCGATTTTCTCCTCAATACGATTGGACGTCACGCCACGAGGAGCAACACAGTTGACTCGGATGCCATCGTCTCCGTATTCTTCAGCGAGGACCTTCGAGAGGCCGTATATGCCGGGGCGGAAGACGTTCCCGATGACACCGCTGGCGGACGGTTCGAGCGCAGATGCCGCGACGAGATTCGTGATCGTCCCTTCTGCTTTTTGGAGTTCTGGAAGGCACTCTTCACACGCGATGATCGTGCTGCGGAGGACGCTCTGATAGCCATTATCGAACTCTTCGATTGAAAGGTCAGGAAAGCGCGACGTTTGGGGTCCACCGTGATTCGTGACCAGAATATCAAGGCCGCCAAGTTGATCGATTGCTTCGCGTGAGGCGGTTCGAATCCCGTCCTCGTCATCAAGATCACAGACGACGTAATCGATGGCGTCTGCTTCACAACCCGTCTCTTGTCGAATCTCCTTGACAGCAGTTGTAAGTCGGTCCGTATTTCGTGAGGCGATGATAACGGAAGCGCCATCGCGTACGAGTTCTGTCGCAACTGCCTTCCCGAGACCCTGACTTGCTGCTAGGACAAATGCACGCTTCTCGGAGAGACCTAAGTCCATACACAGCGTAGAATCCGTGTGTTCAAAAGGCTATGTGGATCTTCGGCCAGATCTCACATGCACACCGACTGTGCAGGTGAGTGTTCTACCATTTGGACATCGGGATCGTCGTCGTTCACGCTAGGCGAGATATCGTGACGGAATACGTAGAATCGCCGGAAAGAGTTCCTATATATGCCTCTCCGAAGACGGTTCTGATCATGACACGACAGTGGAATGTGTTGCTCCCGCCGACAATCGATCCAACCGGTCCGGATTCCCTTTCCGACATCGCGGACTCCAAAAGCCGCGCGGAATACGAGGACGAAGATGCGCTCCTCGCAGAGATCAATCAGTACGATGCAATCATCACTCGGACGCAGCCAGTGACTGCTGAACTGATCGCAGCTTCAGACCGTCTTAAAGTGATAACGAAACACGGTGCAGGCGTCGACAACATCGACATTGAGGCTGCGACTGAACACGGTGTCATCGTGTCGAACACTCCCGGTGAGAATACGACATCGGTTGCGGAACACGCAGTGATGTTGTTGCTCGCGGCGAAGCGGAAGGTCGTTCGGGCAGACCGCGCAACCAGGAATGCCGACTGGCGACGGCAGGACTTTCGCGGTCACCAGCTAAGCGACCGCACTCTGGGGTTATTCGGTGCGGGGAACGCTGGTCAGCGAGTGGCCGAATTCCTTTCCGGGTTCGATGTGTCGTGCGTGGCATACGATCCATACGTGGACCCTGAAGTCCTCCCGGAGAACGTCTCGCTCGTCGAGACCACGCCTGAGCTATTCGAGTGTGTCGATGACGTGAGCGTCCACACCCCACTTACCGACGAGACACATCATGCCGTCGGCAAGGAACAGCTTGAATCCCTGCCGGAAGACGCCGTCGTCGTGAACACAGCACGTGGTGGTGTCATCGACGAAGAAGCGCTCGCAGTTGTGCTTCGAGAAGGAACAATTGCAGGCGCAGGAATTGACGTATTCGAGTCTGAGCCACCCAATCCTGATAATCCACTCCTCGATTGTGAGACAGCGATTTTCACCCAACACACTGCAGGTGTGGCGGTCGAAGCCCTCGAAAACGTGAGCCAGGCGGTTGCAGCAAACGTACGGACAGTTTATGAGGGTGGGGTTCCAGAGACCGTGCTGAATCCCGAAGCTCTCGAGTGAACTACCCCACCCTACCGCTCGCCTGACGGCTCGCGCTTGAGGCTGGGGCTTCCTGATACAATACTGTCAATTAGTTCCGTGATGTCCTCGACCTCCTCGAGACGGTCGAGCACGTCTGCTGATTCATCGGCCCGGTCAGCCGAAAGCAAGCGAGTCGCACAGCGATGATACTTGCGCTTGAGTTCGGCGCTACTCATGGGGTTCTCTGCAGAACCTTTCGGGCAAGCGACTCTCGCAGATTCTTCGATACCGTCGCCCAGCGTGACCGTTACCCGCGCACCCCATTCGTCCTCGGCAAACTCCCCGGCGCGTTCCTGAACAGTAACGCCGCTCAAACAAGCCCGTCGCTGGTCGTCCTCAACAGCATCCATGGCGAAGTCGTCGAACCAAATGTCGCCATCCTGAAGGGCTGCGATGACACAGTATTGGACGCTGAATTTGGCGTCAAGCTGTGTTTGTGGATCTGGCCGATTCGTATGGCCGAGACGCCGTGGATGTTCTTCGATTTCGATAGATGCGATATCTTGGACGCTAACATTATCATTCAAGTTTTTGCGAACTTCGAGCGCGGCGTCAATCGCCCCATGTGTACTCCCACAGCATGGATAGGGCTTGAAACCGACCCGTGGGGTGACGATCTTCCAAGGATCGCCAAGTGTCTCGAAATGATCCGCGAACTCGTACTCGGAGGTTCCCCGGAATAGATCGCAGAACCCACCAAATTCGGCCTCGAGAGCGTCAGGGTTCGACGTGAATCCTTCAGCAGCGAGGCGTGCCGCCTCAATCGCTGAGGATGCGGCACGGCCGACGTGGTAGGATTTCGTCATCGTTCCGAAGTTCGCCTTGATACCACTTGCTTGGGATGATGCGATGCCGACTGTCTGTTGGAGGGTTTCGCTATCGTGGTCGTATAGAGCGCTAACAGCGACCGCAGCACCAACCGTTCCGAGGATTGCAGTCGGATGCCAACCGCGCTCGTAGTGGCCGGGATTGAGCACGTCTGCGAGCGAGATTTCGGCCTCAGTTCCGAGTACGAACGCTCGGAGAAACTCCTTTCCGGACGCGTTCAGGTATTCTGCAGTCGGCAGTAACGCGCTGAGTACCGGTGATGATGGATGTCCTCCCATATCTGGATGAACGTCATCAAAGTCGAGGGCGTGTGCAAGGATGCCGTCAAGCAGTCCAACGTCGCCGAGCGTTCCTTCGATCGATGTTCCGGGTACTCGAGCAACGCCGTGTTCTGATTCAGGTTCCCTGACCTTCGCCGCTCGTGCGCGTTCGAAGGGCTCGGTCTCCGTCGCAGCGAGCGAGACGCCGATGGCGTCGCGAATCATCAGCTTCGCGTGTGCGACAACGTCATCTGGGATGTCGTCGTACTCGGTATCCGCGACAAACTCACAGAGCTGTTCGGTCGGTCCGGACGTCCGTTGGACAGACGATTCCATGCGAACAAACGACGAATTTCGCTGTGATAAGGGTCACTATTTCCCGGATTGTGTATTGGCCCGGGTATTTTCGCACATTTTCTAGAGGAACCTGGAGGTTCCGCGACGACTAAGTTCGGTAGGAATGATACAAACTCCGTAAAAACGGAACTGAATCTCAGTGATTTCCGCCGGGATCTGTGACGAGTAACCAGACCGCGATGAGGGTAGCAACAGTGTTGGCAGCTACAAGGAGACCGAACGCCGCCCGAAAGTCTGCATACTCGGAGACGTACCCGACGACTGCGGGGGCGACAGCACCTGCTCCCATCAGAACTGTCCGTGCGACGCCGAGCCCACCACCCGCCAGTGAGTCTGGAATCAAGTTGACGAGATGGATGCCGCGGATGGGACGGAATCCATGGCTCCCGAGCCCGATCACGACGACAGCGGCGCCGAGCACGAACGGTGAGCTACCGACGAGCAAGCCGAACAAGCCGATTGTCGCGAGCGCAAGCGTGCCGACGACGACTGCGAGCAGGCTGAACCGATCGCTCAACTCGCCGGTGATTAGCTGGACGAGACTTACTGCGAACAGCACGCTGTACAGCAGGCTCGCGGTAGCACTACTGAGGCCCGCAGCACTAGTGAGGTATAGGGGAAGGAACGCAGTAAGGCCGTTATATGCGAAGGAGAACCCAACCGTGACGAGGAGGAATGCGTCAAATCGATAGTCACCGAGGAGGCCGCGATAGTCGTCGAGGGATGGATTGTCACCTACTGTCGTCTGCCCAGTCGAGACAACGTCGGGCGTTCGCATCCAGAATACACTCGCGAGAACGACCGCAACAACGCCGCTACCAAAGAAGAGTGTGCGCCATCCGGATCCGCTCATAACTGCAACGACGACGGCGGGGGCGACGACGCCGCCAAAAGCGCCGAATGTATCGTGGACGCCCAGTGCGCGGCCGCGGCGTTCCGGGTAGAGTGTCGAGAGCAAATCAACTGCAACAGTCTTGTGGACACCCGTACCGAAGCCCATGAGCATCATGCCGCCGATGAGTACGGCTAGCGGGACCGGCATCGCTAGTGTCAGTGATGCGACTCCCGTGACGATGACACCGGACGTAACGACGCGTGCTGTCCCAAAACGGTCAGCAACGACACCAGCGGGGAACTGCAACAGCGCGTACACTAACATCATAGCAGTGAACGCACCACCGAGCACGCTATTCGAGACGCCGTAGAGAACCTGAAACTGGGGGAACAGCGGTGGGAACGCGTAGCGTAGAAACTTTGCGAGAAACCAGATGCTTGACGTTAGAAGCAACACGTCGGGGCCGGTATCGTTCCGACCTCTCATTATGTACGTTCGCTGCTTGCGTAGCTAAAATAGTTCCCTCTACCGCAAGATGCTCTCGCTGCGCTGCAGGTCGCAGAACCCAGCACGAGGCCGCGGACTGCTTCCACGTCTTCGGCGTACCCCACTGTCCAAGCCAAAATTGGAATGTCGCGGATATCAGTAGGTGGCGTCGACGATGTCGTCGTCGAGGTCGTCGAACTGATCGAGGTAGGTCAGGCGTTCTTCGCGGAGCGCGGCGTCGAAGTCGTCGACGCGATCGGGGACGCTGAACTGCTCGGCGTCGATGCCCGGCACGTTGCTGGGCACAGTGAGGCCGAGTTCGTCGTCGTGTTGCCAGTCGATGCTGTCGCGGGCGACGCCTTCGAGGATGGCGACGGTTTCCTCGACGCCGACGGCGGCGGGGTTGTCGGTGCCGACAGCGCCCGTGTTGATGACGTAACACTCGACGTCGAGCTCGGCGATGAGGTCGCGGAAGCGATTGCCCTCCTCGCCTTGGCAGTGTTCAGATAAGCAGACGAAAGTAGGAGAGATGCCGTTGCGTTTTGAACGCCCTCGGTGGTCTCGACCGTCGGGAGACTCGCAGTGCTCGTCTCCCGTGGTCTCGTTCGTTGCACTCACGACACTCCCGCGGCTCGCTGTCGCCGACGGGCTATGCCCGCCGGCTGCCTGAGGGAGCTTGCTCCCTCTCTGTCGCCGAAAGAGCGCACAGCGCTCTTTCGAGAGCAGGCGAACGCGAAGCGTTCGCCGCCCTCGCGAATTGCGACGAGAGACGCTCCGCGTCTCTCGGACCACGCGCGTTCGCTCCCGGTGGTCGCTCACGTGCTTACTTCGTCCTCAGAACGCTGCGCGTTCTGATGGGTGGTTCGAGAGGACGAAGTCCTCTCGTCATCCCGAGAGACGCCGATGGCGTCTCTCGGTCGACTGCGGAAGACGCGTCGCGTCTTCCGAACGCCGGGGTTCGTCGAGTGGGCGGTCGGCGCAGCCGACCGCCGCAAAACGTGGCGGCTTCGCCGCCACGCGCGCCTCGCCCTTTCAATCCGCCGGAAATCGGCTGGTTCGCCGGCTGAAGCTGTGTTCAGACCAATCCTTATCTGAACACCACCGTGAGCGGACAGCAACGCCCGTCAGGGCGTTCGCCGTCCGCCTTCACGCGACCGGTTGTTCGCTCAGGGAGACAACAACAATTTTAGCTGAATTAGGTGTGGAACGCTCTCACCAAGCAGTTTGGCAGTGGGTACATCGGCTGTCTGATAGCGTTCCCGACCCGCCTGAGGCGCAGCCGAAGCGGGTCGCGGTTGACGAGACCGCTGTCAAAATTAACGGTGAGTGGTCTTGTCTATATGCTGCAATAGATCTCGACTCAAAGTTGATTCTTGACGTCGCGTTGTTTGGGCGGCATGGTACTGATCCAGCGGCTGCGTTCCTGTCTGGACTAGCGAAGAAACACGATCTCTCAGACACCACGTTTCTCGTCGATCAGTTCGGCTATCGGACTGCCCTTAAACGATTAGGACTGAACGGTCGGGTTGACTACACCGACCGAAACCTCATCGAAAAATGGTTTCACACACTGAAAATGTGGCTCGACCGTTTCCATATCTCGTGGGTGAGCAGTCGGCGGAGCGTTCGCTAGTGTCTTGCGTTATTTGCACATTACTACAACCGCCTCAGACCGCATCAATCGCTTGGTGATCGAACGCCAGCTGACGAGGTCCTAAACTAGACAGTGCCACCGAACGCTCGCCCTCCGAACGCCGAACTGAACTCGACCGCCGTCTCGGAGCGATACTGGCGTCCACGGACGCGAGTAGCCTGTCGCTGGCGCGGTCGACCGTACTGGAATACCCCGACCGGTGGTTTGGCAACTCGCTGCGCTTTCCTACAACACAGACGCAGACACACCCGACTCGGATGCAGTCCTGCCCGCAGCGACGGCCGTCGAATTGCTCCGTGGATACTGCCGCCTGCGGACCGACCTCCTAACCGACCGCAGCGAGGACGTGGCGGTCGTCGGCGCGACGCTCGCGGACGCAGACGGCTCCCACCACGAGCAGTTCGCGGACTTTGGCCGTGGATACAGCGCCGCACGCTACGTCCAGCACGTCCTCAACTCGTCCGGAACGGTATTCGCTTATCCCCCTCGACATCGACGAGCAGGAACTCCGTCGGTACGGTGCACAACGGTTGGGAGACGCAGAGAGCGAACTCGACTGGCTCGCGTCGATCACCGATGTGTCGTCGCTACGGGCGTTCGTTGCGGAGCGGACACCGAACGCAATTCGGTGTTGAGCGGCGCCGAGCGGACTACCGATTGTCGGCGACGAACGTCTCGAAGCGGTCCAGGCCTTCTTCGAGGTTCTCGAGGCTGTTGGCGAACGAGAGCCGGAGCTTGCCCGCGCCACCCGGGCCGAAGCCGCTGCCGGGCGTGAGGACGACGCCGTAGTCGTCACAGAGCTCTTTGGCGATTTCGAAGTCGTCGCCGAGCTCGGAGACGTCGATGAACGCGTAGAACGCGCCGTCGGGCGTAGGCGCGGTGACGCCGTCGATGTCGGCGATGCGGTCGGCGACGTAGTTGCGGCGTTCGAGGAACGCGTCGTACATCTCCTCGATCGGTTCTTGGTTGCCGGTGAGCGCTTCCCTGGCTGCCGCCTGCCCGACGCTGGACGGCGAAGCGGTCGTCGCCTCGTGAATCTTCGTCGTCTCCGAAATCAGGCCTTCGGGGCCAGCGAGCCAGCCGACGCGCCACCCGGTCATCGCGTACTGCTTGGAGACGGAGTCGACGACGAGCACGTTGTCCGTCTCCGCGTCGGCAGCGAGACTGCACGTCGGGCCGTCGTACGTCAGTCCCATGTAGACTTCGTCGGAGACGACCCACGCGTCGTGTTCGGCGGCAGCCTCGACGACCGCCAGCGCAGCGTCGCGGTCGAACACCTGGCTGGTCGGGTTCGCCGGCGAATTCAGCACGACCGCCGCGGTGTCCTCGGTGATGGCGTCGCGGACGACGTCCACGTCGAGCGCATATCCCGCTTCCTCGTCGAGCGGGACGTTGACCGGCGTCGCATCCGCCAGCTTCGCCTGCGCCTCGTAATTCGGGTAGACTGGCGACGGGATGACGACCTCCTCGCCGTCCTCCGCGGTCGCGAGCAGCGCCAGGTGCAGCGCCTCCATCCCGCCGACCGTCGCCATGATTTCGGACTCGGGGTCGAAGCTCACGCCGCGCTCGCGCTCGAATCTCTCCGCGACGGCCTCACGGAGTTTCAGCGTCCCCGCGTTCGGCGTGTAGTGCGTCTCGCCGCGCCGGGCTGCCTCGGCGGCCGCTTCGACGATGTGCTCGGGCGTGTCGAAGTCCGGCTCGCCAACTTCCAGTCGGACGAGGTCGCCGTCGTGTTGCTCCGCGCGGTCGAACATCATGCGGATGCGCGAGCGTTCGACGCCCCGCACCCGCTCCGTGACGTCGGGCATGCTCGCACCGACACCACCCGACGGCTTACGGCTGGTGGTTGCGGCGACCTGTGACCGACGGAGACTCCGTGACGGCGGAGGCGGTGAATTCGTGTGCCCTGCGTGCGACGAGCCCGGAGCGAATCGCTGCACCGGAACGCCCTGCTGGAAGCGCAACCATCCTCCGGGGCGAGCGAGAAGACGGGGTATGCGTGATTCGAACCGCGAGTGGGTGTTCGCCGAACGCCCCGAGGGCGAGCCGGACATGGACAGCTTCGAACTCCGCGAGCGCGACGTGCCGAATCCGAAGCACGGCGAACTGCTCGTGCGCGTCCACTACCTCTCCGTGGACCCCTACATGCGAGGCCGGATGCGTGACGCCGAATCGTACGCCGAGCCGTGGATCGTCGGCGACCCGATGGAGGGCGCTGTCGTCGGCGAAGTCGTCGAGAGCGAGAGCGACGCGTACGAGACCGGCGACCTCGTAACGGGCAACGGGACGTGGGCGGACTACAGCGTCCTCGACGCCGACAGCGTCGCCCCCGTCGACCCCTCGGTTGCGGATCTGCCGGCGTATCTGGGCGTCCTCGGGATGCCCGGCCGGACTGCCTACTTCGGACTGCTGGAAGTCGGCGAGCCCAAGCCCGGCGACACGGTCGTCGTCTCCGGAGCGGCGGGCGCGGTCGGCTCCGTCGTCGGTCAAATCGCGAAGCTCAACGGCTGTCGCGTCGTCGGGTTCGCGGGGACCGACGAGAAGGTCGCGTGGCTCACCGACGACCTCGGCTTCGACGCCGCAATCAACTACAAGGACGTCGACGACTACCGCGGTGCGCTCGACGACGCCGCACCCGGAGGTGTGGACGTCTACTTCGACAACGTCGGCGGCCCGATTACCGACGCCGTGTTCACGAAGCTGAACCTCGACGCACGCGTCGCCGTCTGCGGGCAGATTGCCCACTACAACGACGAGGACGTGCCGACCGGCCCGCGGAAGCTCCCACAGCTCATCGCGCCCCGCGCGAAGGTGCAGGGGCTGCTCGTCGGGGACTACGCCACGCGATTCGGTGAGGCCAGCGAGCAACTCGGCGAGTGGGTCGCGTCTGGCGACATCGCCCACCGGGAGACCGTCGTCGACGGCCTCGAAAACGCGCCCGACGCGTTCCTCGGCCTGTTCTCCGGGGACAACGTCGGCAAGCAAGTCGTCGGCGTCGCCGACTCGGAATCCGAGTAGCGCGGCACGCGGCCCGCGTCCCGATTAATCGATGAATTCTTCGATGCGCGCGAGCGCTTCCTTGAGGTCGCCCAGTCCCGTCGCGTACGTGACGCGCAGATGCCCTTCGCCGCCCGTGCCGAAGACGTCGCCCGGGACGACCGCGACGCCCTGTTCCTCGATGAGCGCTTCGGCGAACTCGCCGCTGTCGTCCCACGGGCACTCGGGGAAGACGTAGAACGCGCCCGACGCGGAGAAGCAGTCGATGCCCATCTCCTCGAAGCGCGAGAGCACGAAGTTGCGGCGGCGGTCGTACTGCTCGCGCATCTCCACGACCTCGTCCTCGCAGTTGCGCAGCGCCTCGATGGCGGCGTGCTGGGCGGTCGTGGGCGCGGACAGCATCGTGTACTGGTGGATGCGGTTCATCGACTCGATGGCTTCCGGCGGCGCGAGCGCGTAGCCCAGCCGCAGCCCAGTCATCGCGTACGCCTTCGAGAAGCCGTTGAACACGACCGTGCGCTCGCGCATCCCGGGCAGCGTCGCGATGGACGTGTGGTCGTGCTCGTAGGACAGCGCGGCGTAGATTTCGTCGGCGAACACGCGCAGGTCGTGCTCGCGAACGAATTCGGCAACCGGTTCGAGTTCCTCACGGGTCATCGTTGCGCCGGTTGGATTGTTCGGGTAGCACAGCACCAGCGTGTCCGCGTCGGCGGCACCCGACGCTTCGAGCACGTCGCGCGTGAGCTTGAATTCGTCCTCGCGGCGCGTCGGTACGTCGAGGACGTCAGCGCCTGCAAGCCGGGCCGCCGGCACGTAGGAGAGATACGACGGCTGCGCGACCGCGACCGTGTCGCCGGGGTCGTGGAACGCACGGAACGCGAGGTCGACGGCTTCGCTCGCGCCGGCGGTGACCAGCACCTCCTCGTCGGCGTCGTAGTCGAGGTCGTAGTTGTCGTCGACGTGCTCGACGATTTCCTCGCGGAGTTCGCGCAGCCCGCGGTTCGGCGTGTACGAGGTCTGCCCGCGCTCCAGCGACGTGATGGCGGCGTCGCGGGCCGCCCACGGCGGCGCGAAGTCGGGTTCGCCGACGCCCAGCGAGATGATGTCGTCCTGTTCCTCGGCGAGTTCGAAGTACCGCCGGATGCCGCTGGGCGGGACGGTTTCGAGGCGTTCGGACTCCTCGAAGCTCATGGCGAGACTGAGAGCCGGTCGTCGTCGTCGCCGTCCTCGAATTCCACGCCACCCTCCTTGTACGTCTCCATGATGTAGTGGGTGACCGTCTGCGTGATCTCGGGGACGGGCGCGACCTGCTCGCTGATGAAATTCGACACCTCGCTCATCGAGTCGCCCTCGACGTCCATCGCGAAGTCGTAATCACCACTGACCAACCGCAATCCCTCCACTTCGGGGAACTTCGCGAGGCGCTCGGCGATGTCGTCGTAGCCCGTCTCGCGGTCGAGCGTGACGTTCAACTCGACGGACGCACGCACGCGCTCGGGCTCGATTTGGTTCCGGTCGACGATGGCGCGATAGCCGCGCACGACGCCGTCGCTCTCTAACTCCCGGATGGTCGCTTCGACCTCCTCGACGTCGAGGCCGGTCTGCCGGGCCAGGTCTTCGGTAGAGTAGCGCGCGTTCTCGCGCAACAACGGGAGTATCTTCTCGCGATTGCTCATAGATACCTTCCACGGCATCACGACAAAAGGATTTCTCACCCTCGGCAGATACTGACACGCCGCCGGTTCGGAGGGCGGCCAACGAGGCAGGTGACGGAATCGACGACTACCCGGCGACTACAATAGGCACCTATTTTACCTAAGTCAACTATTGAATAGTGGGGCCCCTACCATCGTGAGCGCCTGCCCGGCAGTGTTCGAACCTAACTTATTGTGTGAGGGCGACGTATCGAGTGACATGGTATCTACTGGCGACTCCGCACCGCAGTTCGAAGCGACGTTCGGAACGAGCGATCACGAGGACTTCGCGCTCGAAGACCAGCTCGGTGACGGCCCGGTCGTGTTGGCGTTCTTCCCGGGCGCGTTCACGCCGCCGTGCACGAACGAGATGGTCGCGCTGCAGGACCGCCTCGACGACTTCGAGGACGCGGGCGCGACCGTCTTCGGCGTGAGCGCGGACTCGCCGTTCTCGCAGGGCGCGTTCCGCGAGGAGCACGGCATCGAGTTCGACCTCGTTAGCGACATGGCCGGCGACGCGATTCGCGCGTACGACCTCGAAATGGACATCCCCGACCTCGGACTCTACGGCATCGCCAACCGCGCGGTGTTCGTGCTTGATGACGAGGGCGATGTGGTGTACTCGTGGGTCGCAGACGACCCCACCAACGAACCCGACTACGAAGCAATCATCGACGCGGTCGAATCGGCATAACAGTCCACGTATCGACAAAATTCTTTCAGTAGCGGTTTCACATCGTCGCTTCGTCGGAGGACCCCCGACTGAAGGCCACAATTAACATCGTTGGATGTTATTTCTTACCATGGAATGAGCGAAGATCCGATCAGCGGGGACGATCTCGTCACCGACTCCCCGCGAGATGCAGCCAACGAGACATCAGAGGAGAGTAACCCGCAGCTACTGCTTTACCGCACCCTCCGCGACGAAACGCAGTCCCGGACTGCACAACACCAACAGCGGCTTCTAAGTGGGCTTTCAGTCATCGGCGTCATCATCGCCTACGCGCTCCTCTCCGGCGAATTCGTCTTTCTCGCGGTCATTCCAATCGTCGTCGGATTCGTCGCCATCCAAACCGCACAGTACCTCAACAACCTCTACTTCATCACTCGACACCTGAGTCGAATCGAACACGCGCACACGGACGAGTACCCGCTATTCGAGTGGGAGCACCGGTACGGCATCGCTGGCACCGATCGAACTGTCGTTCGGTGGGGAATTGACTGGTCGAGTGTCCCTCAGCTCATCATCCTGGTTCTGGCTGCACTCGGATATCTCGGCAGTATCTACGTGGCCTACGTCGTCTGGCCACCGACCGGAATCGAAGTCCTCGCCATCGGACTTACACGAAGCGGCCTCCTCGGAATCTACGCTCTGTTGACCGGCCTCATCTGTCTCGCCGGCTACTCCTTCTACCTCCATCATGCCAAACTGACAGCCGTCGAGCCGTAGCGAGGACACCCGTATCGGGTCACTCGTGACTACCTCAGTCTGGGTAGACCGTTGAATCGAGAGAGTGGCTGGGGTAGCGTAGCCTCAGCCGCTGAGGTACTGGTTTCGTTCTCGCGGTCAGGGCGTGACGACGAGCTTCCCGAGGTAGCTCTCGGTGAGCATGTCGCGGTGGGCGTCGGCGGCCTCGTCGAGGTCGTACGTCTCCGCGAGCTCGATGGAGAGTTCGTCGGTCGCCATGAGGTGCGCGACGCCGCGCAACGGCACGCGCAGGTCCGGCGTGTTGAACATGCTCATGAACTGGTAGGTGACGTCCTTCTTGCGGGCCGCGGTGTCGTTCGTGAACCCGGGGTCGGGACTGTTCTCGCCGATGCCGATGACGCGAGCGTCGTGCGCGGCGACGTCCGCGTCGAACTGGAGGTAGTCGTCGAGGCGGTGGTCGAGGACGACGTCGACGCCGCCCTCGGAGGCCGACACGACGGCGTCTTCGAGGTCGTGGCGCGTGTAGTCGAGGACAGTGTCGGCACCGAGCGCACTGACGTCGTCGTGGTACTCCGGTCGCGCCGTCGTGAGCACGCGCGCGCTCACCGCGTCCGCAATCTGGACGGCAGCGTGCCCGACACCACCGGAGCCGCCGTGGACGAGCGCGTACTCGGCGGGGTCGAGAGCAGCGTGGTCGACGAGCGCGCGCCACGCCGTGACAGCCGCGACACCCGCCGCGCCCGCTTCGACGATGTCCGCGCCGTCCGGCAGCGCGACAGTGCGGTCCGTCGGGACGGTCGCGTACTCCGCGTACGCGCCCTGATGTGCGCTGTTCCCGATACCCGTGCCGTAGACGCGGTCGCCGACTTCGAACGCGTCGACGCCCTCACCGACCTCGGCGACGGTGCCGGCGTAGTCGACGCCCGGCGTGAACGGGAGTCCGACCGGCTCGTACGACCCCTCACGGTAGTACGTGTCCACGGGGTTGACCCCCGCAGCTGCCACCTCGATGCGGAGTTCCCCTGCGTCGGGAGATGGTCGGTCGACGTCCTCGACGTGCATGACATCCGGGTCGCCGTGTTCCTGTAAGCGGACTGCTCGCATACTGCGTGGCCACGATACACGGGGGGATAAGACTACGGCCTCCCGCGGAACGAGCGGCCAAGTGGAGCCCTTAGAAGAGTCCGACGCCGATGCTGAGCGTCCAGCCGCCGCTGGCGACCGCTGCGACGACGAGCGACCCGCCCGCGAGGGAGACGTTCTTCAGGAAACTGTTCACTTCGTCCTGTCGCTGGTCCTCGGGGACCGCCCAGAAGTCGTGCATGACGACCGCCGAGACGACGAGGAACGCCGCGAGCGCGATTGCGGCGACGACCGGGAAGATGCCGACGATGACGCCCAAGCCGCCGAGGACGAGGAGTGCGCCGGAGGTGAGGACCGAGAGCTTCGGCGCGGGGAGGCCCTTGTACTCGGCGTAGCTGGCCATCTGTTCGGTCTGCGTGAAGTGACCGAAGCCGGTGAACGCGAGGACGCCACCGAAGAGGATGCGGCCGACGATTAGGAGGGCCGTGTCGAGTGCGAGCGCCATCAGGCGCTCACCCGTGTCGGTGTTCGGCGTACACTATCAGCGGAACCGTGCGGAGGGTTCGTCGTCATACCGTTACTGGGGCCGTGGGACGGATACGTCCGTTGACCAAGTGGTAAACGACGGACTGAAACGTACCGAGAAACCCGGTTCCGGGAGTCGCTTCCAACCATTAAGACATCGCACGTACACGCCGCCTCGGGCGTCGGGTACTACCCGAGCTGAATCGCGGCGACGACTACTGTTAAGGTCTGGACGCCGCGTACGAAACGTATGCGCGCAGCAGTCCTACAGGAGTACGGGGAGCCGTTGGTGGTCGAGGAGGTGCCGGACCCCGATTTGGACCCCCACGGGGTCGTCGTCTCAGTCGACGCGTGTGGTATCTGTCGGAGTGACTGGCACGCCTGGAAGGGGCACGGCGAGTGGGCCGACGACCAGGTCGACCGCGGGCAGATTCTCGGCCACGAACCCGCGGGCACGGTCGTCGAAGTCGGCGACGACGTGGACAGCATCGCCGTCGGCGACCGCGTCGCGGTTCCCTTCAACCTCGGTGAGGGAGCGTGTCCGCAGTGCCGGCGCGGCCACGGGAACGTCTGCGAGGACGGCTACGCGCTCGGGTTCGAACACGACGCACAGGGCGCGTTCGCCGAGCGCGTCCACGTACCACACGCGGACTTCAACGCCACCGCCGTCCCCGAAGACGTGCCGATGGAGGCGGTGGCGGCGTTGGGCTGCCGGTACGCCACGGCGTTCCACGCGCTCGCCCACCGTGCGGATGTCGCGGGCGGCGACTGGGTGGCCGTCCACGGCTGCGGCGGCCTCGGACTCGCTGGGATCCAGATTGCGACTGCACTCGGAGCCGGCGTGGTCGCCGTCGACGTGCGGGAGGAACCGCTCGCGCTCGCCGAACAGGTCGGCGCTGTAGAGACCGTGCGCTCGGACCGCGTCGAGTCGGTGCCCAAGCGCATCGCGGAGTTGACCGACGGCGGCGCGCACGTCTCGATGGACGCGCTCGGGCGTGCGGAGACCTGCCGGAACAGCGTCGACTGCCTCCGCACGCGCGGCACGCACGTCCAGGTCGGGTTGACGACCGAAGCCGAGAAGGGCGAAGTTTCGCTCCCCGTCGACGAGATCACGCGCTGGGACGTCTCCGTGCTCGGGTCGCGCGGAATGCCGCCCTCGCGGTACGACGAACTCCTGCGGATGATTGCCTCGGGACGGCTCCATCCCGGCAAACTCGTCACCGAGCGGGTTTCCCTCGAAGCTGTCTCTGACCGGTTGGCGGCGATGACCGAGTACGAAACCAGCGGTATCGAACTCGTCACGGAGTTCTAGGCGACGAGCGGGCTTGCCGCTTGCCGCACGCTTTTTCGGCCGGTGGACGTATCGCCGAACGAATATGAGTGACTCCGACGACGGGCTCGGGTTCGTGCAGTTCGGCGACACCGGCCTCCAGACCAGCGAGTTGCAGTTCGGGACGTGGCGATTCGGCAAGGAAACTGAGGAGGGGAACGTCGAAATCGGCGAGAAGCGCGCGAAGAAACTGCTGGACGCGTACGCCGACGCGGGCGGGCGCTACATCGACACGGCGGACGTCTACGGCGGCGGGAAGAGCGAGGAGTGGATCGGCGACTGGCTCGCCGACCGCGACCGCGAGCGCTACACCATCGCCTCCAAGATTTACTGGCAGATTCGAGAAGGTGACCCGAACAGCCGCGGGAACAACCGAAAGAACATTCGTGACCGCGTGGACGCCATCCTCGACCGCCTCGACACGGACTACATCGACGTGCTGTACATCCACCGCTGGGACGACCAGACGCCGACGCGGGAACTGATGCGGACGCTGAACGGTCTCGTCGAGGCCGGGAAGGTCCACTACATCGGCGCGTCGACGCTGCGCCCGAACGCGTGGAAAGTCGCGCAGGCGAACGAACTCGCGCGCAGCGAGGGCTGGGAGCCGTTCACGGTGCTCCAGCCGCGGTACAACCTCGTCGACCGCGAAATCGAGGGAGACTACCTGGAGATGGCCCGCAGCGAGGGGCTAGCAGTCTGCCCGTGGAGCCCGCTCGGCCAGGGCTTCCTCACCGGGAAGTACGACCGCGAGGACGGACTCACCGGGGAATCACGGGCCAGTGAATCCTCGCGATTCGAGGAGAACTACCTCACCGAGGAGAACTTCGCAGTCCACGACGTGCTCGACGAGGTTGCCGACGAAGTCGACGCGTCGCCCGCGCAGGTCTCGCTCGCGTGGCTGACTCATCGCGACGGTGTCACTGCACCTATCGTCGGCGCGCGCACCGTCGACCAACTGGAGGAGAATCTCGCGGCCGCGGCCATCAATCTCTCCGACGAGCAGGTCGACCGACTCACCGAAGCCAAGGAAGGCCCGTACGCCGGGCTCTGAGCCGGCCGGCCGACACCTCGATAGCGGTCGATTTCTGCCGTCGTCAGTAGCCGGTGCCGAGGTAGGTGTGCATCGCCTCGCGGGATTCGAGTTCGTCGACGAACGCCACCGCGAAATCCTCCATGGAGATGTAGCTCTCGCCGTCCTCGTCGGCGACGAGTTCGCCCTTGGCGGTCCGGTACTCGCCGGTGCGTTCGCCGGGTTCGATGAGCGCCGCGGGCGCGACGTACGTCCAGTCGAGATCGTCGACAGCCTCGAAAACCTCGTAGGCCTCGATGGCCGCACGAGCCACTGGCTCCCACTCCTCGGGGAATTCCTCGGTCTCGATGAGGCGGGTGTCGGGGGCGACGTGGAGGCCGCCCGCACCGCCCGTCCAGACGAGGCGGTCGACGCCCGCCTCCCGCATTCCTTCGACGACGGCTTCCGCCATCTCGACGAGCACCTCGGGGTTCTCGCCCTCGCTGGGACCGAGGGCGGACGCGACTGCGTCGTGGCCCTCCGCGAGGTCCGCGATGTCGATGTGGTTGGTCGCGTCGCCGGCGACCGCCTCGAAGTCAGGGTCGTCGATGCCGTCGACCTGCCCGCTCCGGGAGATGCCGGTGACCACGTGCCCGCGGTCGAGGAGTTCGTTCGCGATTCGCTGGCCGATTCGACCGCTCGCACCGAGGAGGAGTACGTCCATGTTAGCTTCAATATTATTCAGTGAGCGACATATGGTTTTGTGAAGGGGCACGCCACGGGATTGCGAAGTATCGAACTGTGACTGCGAAAATGGACGAGCGACTACTGTACGGCTTCGACGGCAGCTTCCATCGCCGCCCCCTCGTCATCGAGGTCGTCGTAGGCGGTCTCGTAGCGGTTTGCGAATTCCAGCGCACGCTCGAACGCTGGCTCCTGCTCGTCGAACGTCTCGATTGGCTCCTCGCGGTCGAACTCGTCGCGGTTCCCGCGAATCGCGCCGGCCCGATACTGCTCGGCGTCGTGGGGCGACGACGTCGACACCGGGAGCACGTGCACGCCGACGTCGTGGTTCTCCCGCACGAACAGCGTCGGGTTCGTCGCGCGGTACTTCTCGGTGATGTAGTCGGGGTTCTCTACCTCGTGCCACTCCGCCGGCAGGGACGCCATACGTTCGCTACCGACGGCCGTGGCTTGTGTGTTCTGGCAGATTCAGTCCTCGCGGCGCGCTTCCTGGACGGCCTCGGCGATTTCGTCGGGATGGTCGGCGGCCACCCGGAGCACGGCGTCGTGGAGTTCGCGCTTCTCCTCGTTGCGGACGCCTGCCTCGCGCAACGTGCGCACGACGTCCAAGTCGAGGGTGTCTTCGAGGGCCGTCCACGCCTCCGACCGTGCGTACATCGGTGCCTGCTTGACGTCGCCGTACTCGAACGCCGGCCCCTCGCTAGTCGTGGCCTCGGACGTTGCGTCCTGCTCCGTGTCCGAGTCAGTCACGGTGTCGGTCGCGGAGTCCGCCGTCTGGTCGGCGTCCGTCTCGGACACTTCTAGGTCGTCTCCGCGCTCGCTCACCGGTTCGTCGTGACCGGTCCGGTCCTGTTCGGCGGCTTCGAGGTCGTCGAAGCCCATCAGCGGGTCACCTCCCCACGCTCGACGATGGCCGCGAGTTCGTCGTACGCTCCGAGTTGGTCGCATTCGGGGTCGTAGTCGCGCAGCGGCACGCCCTCCTGGTGGGCGTCGTCGATGGCCGCACGATACCGGATGCCCGGGAGGTCGCCGTTGTAGTCGCCGGCGTCGATGGCTGCCCAGTCCCCCTCGGAGAGATACGCGAAGTTCGGGACGAGGTGGTCGATGGCGTCTCGGGTCGTAATCTCGCGGAGGAGTTTGCGGTCCCGGGTGGACTGGTCGATGCGCTTGCGGAGGTCGGAGGGAACGACCGCGAGGATGTTCAACTCGAAGTACTCGCGGGCTTCCTGGACGAGCCGGTCGAGCGTGTTTGTCAGCCCGGTCTCGTAGCCGTTCTCCGGCCGCAGCGGGATGATGAGGTTGCCGGTGGCGTACATCGCGTTGTCGTTGAGCTTCCCGCGGTTGGCGGGACAATCGATGACGACGTAGTCGTACTCCTCGCCGAGCAGCGGGTCGACGAGGTCTCGTTTCAGCCGCGTCGTCCCCATCGTCGCCTCCTTGAGTGCGGACTGCACGCTCTCCAAGTCCTCGTGTGCGGGGAAGAGGTCCAGGCCCTCCGCGACGTTGACGACGTACTCGCGGGGGTCCTCGCCTTCGAGTAGGACGGCCTCGGCGTGGTTGCTGCCGTCGTCGTCGGTGCTGTTGTACCTGTCCTCGAATCCGAGGTTGAGCGTCATGTGTCCGTTGTCGTCGAGGTCGACGACGAGCGCGCGCTCGTTGCGGTGCGCGAGTTCGCGTGCGAGGTTGAGCGCGGTGGTCGTTTTCGCGAATCCACCCTTCAGGATGCCGACACTGACAGCGCGTGGTTCCGTTTGCATTATTTACCTCGTCAGGAATAGGCACCTATTGTGGATGTGGTGCCTACGCTGAATCAGGTAGTGATTCCGCGTCATCCGGCATAAATCAACGGGAATAGGTAGACGAGGTAGCTAAGCAAGGTGCACAAGCTACACCACCTAACTTAGCTACAATAGGTAGCTAAGGCACCCCAACTACAGATACCTATTGTAGATGTGGTGACTTCGCTGAACCAGGCGGTAATTCCGCATAATACAGCATAGAACAGCAGAATAGGTAAACTAGGAAGCTAAGCAAGGTGAACTACCTACGCCAACTAGCTTAGTTGAAATAGGCACCTGAGGCGACTTAGCTACCTTCGCTCGAATTTCGTCGATAACGTCCGCGCACGAATCCTACCTCCGATAGGGGTCGTTGATGCGTGGCGAGGCGAGACCGATTGCGGTAACCACGCCTCGTGCATCAGTCGGAAGCGCTGTGCGCTCTTTCGGCGACAGAGAGAGAGCAAGCTCCCTCAGGCAGCCGGCGGGTATGCCCGTCGGCGACAGCGAGCCGCGGGAGTGTCGTGAGTGCAACGAGCGAGACCACGGGAGACGAGCACTGCGAGTCTCCCGACAGTCGAGACCGCTGAGGGCCTTCAAAACGCAACGTCGTCTCCGCTAGGTTCGTCTGCTTATCTGAACACTGCCTGCTTGAACGGCGAACCTCACAAAAAGAGAATCGGAGGCAAAGAGAGCACACACGGCTGCTCGGCACGACGTGTAGGGCTAGGGCCTGATGTCGGCATTCACCGATGACCACTGAATCCCAACCGGAAGCGTATTTTATATCGTGGAATATGGTTTATCTCCCGTCGAAACAGCGAGATTGCGTTCGAAAAGCAGCGTCAAACCCGATAGCTGAGACCGATACTCGAAAACGAGACAAGTCAGCGCCACCCGTAAACGGGTGGCTTGTCGGTGGAATCACGAGTTTCGCGCTCCACGGCTGAAAACCTCCGACTTGTAATTCTAACGCGGGGCTTCCTCGGAGACCACAGTCGGGAAGTCGGAAGGGACTCGTTCAGCGCCCCCGACTTCGAAGGCAGGCTGACAGACTGCCCGTCTCACCGACCACTTTTGAGCCAGTGAGACATATTTTTCTATCACACCCAAAGGCCAGATAAGCCAATCACTTCCGCCCAGCCTAAGCTTCCGCAAGCACACTAGGAGCTGTTCAACGTCCCCGGAGACTACTTGATAATTCAAAACAGTGCCGTCGACCCACGAGTGTTCGACCCTACGATTTCGCTACTGCATACCGTAGGTGAGATCGACCGTCAGTATCTAGACGCTGGCGTAAGGGTAGTCGAAGCCCTCGAAGAAACCGGCGGTTGACCCTCGTAAGGCCGTAAGTCAACGACCAGACGCCTCCTTCAACAGTCAGCGAACACGGCAATTCAGTTCCCGAGAACATCCAGCTGCGCTGAAATCACCGAATTCGGCATCGTACTCTTCGAAATCGGCAGGTGCGGGGAACTCGTGCGTGCGCACGATACGACTGATACGTCGTGAACTACCCCGACCTACCGCGCTCGGGCCTACCCGGTGCTCGTTGAGGGTGGGGCTTAGCGCCTGCAAAAAGCTAAATCGTATCTATAAACCGTATTCTAGGATATAGAGTTGTTACTACAGCGCTTCACAGATTCCGCGTTTAAATTTCTACAAACCACCAATTAGACGATACTTCCCATAGATCCCGACCGAATTAAGCGCTTGATAAGAATCGGTCGATACCCGTCACTCAAGATTAAATCGGTAAATCTCGGGTTCTCGGACGTTTTGTAGCAGGATGTGGTTGGAACCGAGTAGGTTCCCCTCCTTCTACACTCAGGGGATTGGAAACAGCGATCACTTACAGGGGACAACAGCGTATGGGCCGCTCGATATTACGTACGCCTACAGCCAAGAATCCGACCGAGTTATTGTCGAGGTCATTCTACTGAATGACAACGAGTGTGCGTCGTGTACACGCTATTACGAGTATGACGCAACAGTCTCATTACGGGAGGCACCCGAGGTCGTGGCGGTTGCCCATTCGGCCCCAAGAGGGACTGGAAATACAGGCATTAGTAATCGAAGAAGAGACAACCACATCCCCTGCCTGAGCAGATTCGTAACCATTCGGCATCCTGTCTTGGCGGGCTTGACCGTCCATTCGCCGCCCACATTTACTGACTGTCAGTTAACCGTTTTGCTGTAGGCAGTGTACACTCTATATTTACGGAAATCAAGGAGAGAGATCCGCCTTCAGGACGGAGATGAATCCGAAACGGCCTGTTCAATTCCACGGAACAGACGATGAACTAGGAGCGATGAACCAGCAATAAACAGAAGTAATGCGAATATGGCTCCAGCGTCCCCGTTGTTGGATAGTTATTGTGTTTGGCGATGGCTTAAGTAGCAACGTCTTGAGTGTCGTATACACTGTAATAGCTAGTATTAGGAGGCCAACCGTACTTTCGATAGTGGCTGAACTATAGTTCATCGTAGCTAATTACTGGTTCTGTCTATTCAGACAAAATGTTATTGGTGGTGAAATTAGCTGTTAGAGATCTTGGTCCCTGGCGTCATCACCCGGAAGTTCCCACCCATTAAAACCAGAAGGAAGATCGACTGAGACTCCAGTTCCCGGAATAGAAACACTCACACTTTCGAGAATATTCCATTTCGAAACATTTCCGACACTCCAAGTGTGTGAACAGTCCAGAAACGATTCCCTGAGTTGAAGTATTCTGTTTACGAACGACCATTTGTGCGTAGCCGTATCCTTCTGGATACCAGTCCGAAGCATCATCTGTATGGAATTTAAAAGTATTATCAAACGTTACTACCCCTGCTTGAGTTGGTGCATCAGGATCAGCAATCCCAGGCTCAGATTTAGCCGATATCCAATACAGTAGATCGAATCGTTTCAGACACTGGCTGAAATAGCCTTAAACGAACTGTTCAGATCGCAATATCGTATTCGTTATTCTTGTGGAACCAAGCATGGTCAGCTGCTTTTCGCCCGACATCCCGGTCCTCTCCGACACAAGACGTTGAATCCGAGAGATTCGTCGCGTGCGTCGTATGCCCGACAAGAACAGCATACTTCACACCATAATGATGGGGTCATCGATGAGATCACGGGAAAAGAACGCGGGAAGGTCTACCGAGCAACTGAAATCCGCGCAATCGTCGAGTCACCGTAACCTCTCAAACGCAGCCCCATCACCGTCCAAAATGCTGGTGTAGCAGTAGTTCCCAATACGGCTTCTTTATCAGTAGTTGCGAATACGGTTTCTTTATTCAGAGTGAGAGCTGGAACAGTCGCTAAGTACAGGTAAATGAGTGGACGCGACTGGCCGATTACTCACCTAGCGTGTGGCGTTGAATGTCGTGGTAGAAGACGGCGAGAATGGTGAGCCGACTCACGACGAACGAAATACCGTAGCACATAGTGGCGAGGGGTTCGTAACGAATTAGAAGTGTGCCGTAGGAGCCGATAACAAGTCCATTATCGGTATCAACGGTATTTCGAGAATTACGCAACATGGGCTTGAAAGTCTTGTTGATAGACTCACCGTCTGAATTAAAATCAATCTCTGAACAAATCCTCACACCTTAATGTGAAGGTACTAACACCATCAGTGATTCGTATGTCTGATTCACCCAGACATGTCAGTCGGCGTCGAGTCCTGAAAGGTATCAGCGGAATCGGTCTTTCAGCGGCCACATTCGGGGCGGTTACTGGTTCCGTCACAGGCCAACAAGAATCCGGCAGCTCAAAAAAGAAGCAATACATCGAAGAGTACAAAGTCACGTACCCGAACGGGATGAATAGCCAGCCCACGATAGAGCCAATCACGGGAACTGTCGACCGTGGTTACTGGCAAGAAATGATGGCAGCTGAAGCAGCCGCTGCTCAAGTTCGTCAAACTCTCGCTCAGAACGGACTCGATCAACGGGCGACTGTTTCGGTCAAAACAGAAAACTCTCGTCAAGAACTCATCGATCCGACAATCTCGGTCGATTACAACGCAGCCAAGACGCTCCCCCAGACCGAAGCAATCAGCAGTAAGCAAGCTGAGATTGAATCCATCAAGAGCAACGTCCCAAAGAAAGCAGAGGGCCGTATCGAAGACGAAGGAAAGACCATCTCCCGGTCTTTCGACGTCATCGTGGATACTATCGAAAAGAAGCCAGCCACAACTCCATCTACAGCCGATATCGACTGGAAGTACGACAGTGAATATCGGCCTGTTCCAGGTGGCTGCCACATCACCACACCAAACACGAACGGCTCACACGGGACACTCTGCCACAGTTTCTGGGAGCCAGATTCCAGTGCGCGGTTCCACATCACCGCATCGCACGTGTTAGCTGATGGCGGTACCCAAGAAAATCCAGAGTACAGTACCCGAGTCTATCAGCCCTACTCGGATGGGATTGGTTCAACAAAGCGAAGCGCTTGCGTCTACGAAGACAATTTCGAAGCTGGCTTCGTTGAACCGCAATCAGTCGATCCTGGCTACATCAACAAGATGGCCAACCAGGATGGCTCGAAGACGGACAACTACGTGTCATACTTCAAAGATTGGCAATGGCTCAGCACTGACGGTAAGACGACAGACATCACCAAGCAAGGAGCACGAACTGGCGAAACCTCCGGTTCGGTCTACGCGGCGGACAAGAGTAACTGGACATTCTGGATGGAAGCTTCGATGAATGGTGGCGACTCTGGAGGTCCGTCCTACATCGTGGAAGACGGGAAAATCAAACTGGTCGGAATGATGCTCTGGAGTACCTCCACTCCCCAGCAAGCTGGTGGGAATGCTATCGCAGGTCTCAACGACCGTCTCGGTCTAGTTCCGTAGCATAAGCCACAAAGCGTTTAATCACACCATTATTATTAGACATTATGGCCCCCGTGTATAAGTCAAAGCTTCCTCTCTGCCTGTTGGCCCTCACCATGATCACGGCAGGCTGTTTGGGGAATCCAACGTCTCCCAGTTCAACATCGACAGAGAATCCATCGGCCACCATCTCGGAAATGCCCAACCACCTCGAGGTCAACAAAGAATTCACTACCAACCACACGTACCACGCAAAGAACAATACTATCGAGTACATCGAGGAATACCGGGTTTCAGTTAACGAAACGACTGGGAATGTAACCAGAAAACCAGTCTACGGGACTTCCCCCGCAGACGTTTGGCTGAAGCACATGGGTGCATCGGTTGCAGCCCAAGCAGTTCGTCAAGAACTCACTGCGAATGTATCTAATCAAACCTTAGACGGTATCACAGTTGAATCAGTCTCTAAGCCAACCGTGCACGTCGCGGTCGTCTGGACGCGCAACAAGGTCGGTGACACCGCCCAAACGCCACGCCTCTCCCAAGAGACCCTCCGCGAAAACATCCCCAAGGATGTAACTGTCACACTTAGCGTCGATGAAAAGCAAATGACGCGAACCTACAACGTCACCGTCGAGGAACGAACCAAGATGTGAAACCTAACAGGAGTTGCTAGCGCTGTTTCTTTATTTAGCGGGATGTGTGAAACTGGAATGGCTAAATCGGTAAGTAGGCAATTCCACTTAGCGGTTCGACGTGCTTCAGGACTTCCAAGACCACGAGTTCAGCTACGACCATGCTGCTTAGATTGGACTATTTTCTTTCTTGTCCATTCTACAGTATCTGGGCGTGTATTCCGAATTACCGCTGAGAGGTGATTCGTATCTGTGAAAATTAACGTATACGAGACAGCCCCATCAACCAAAATAAGTCCATACTGGGGAAGGGCATCGGAAACAACTAATTGATCTATCAGTCTGGAATCATCGGTTAGCGAATTCGCGGCACCGGTATTAAACGTCTCAGCGACCGTTTCTGTAGTTATCAGGCTAATTTCGATCTGGCTTGCGTTACGTTGGTTACTGATTTCTTCCAGGTATGGAGATATGAGCACAGGAGTCATCACAACAATATTGTCAGCTTGCAAGAGATCATCAACTAAAGGATCGATTGTTGTGTAGGGAGCGTGGTCGGGTGTTTGAAATAACGAAGCACCTTCCAGAATCGTTCCTGGGAGCGTTGTTTCGACTGGGAGTGCTGCTAACTCCTGTTCAATTTTGGAAAGCCTGCCGAAAGATTGCTCAAACTGTTCGTATAGTTCATTCGCTAGTTGACCGGCGGAAGTGGGCTTGCAGAGCCCGTTGTCCCGGCATACGAGATGTTCTTCTTCTAGTTCGCGGATTGCTCGATCAATAGTTGGGCGTGACTTGGCTACCTCATCTTCTAAGTTCCGTTTCTCCGGCATCTCGTTACAGACCAGATGGAGGACTTCGGCACGCCTGAGGACAGTTTTGAGCATGTTATTGCCTTCAGACATGGGTTTGACATCCTAACTCCTCATTTAGCCACTGAGTTGGGTATGTAGTCAACCAGACACCAGATTTCATCATCGTATTCAGATTAATAATTGGACACCATCAACCCAAAATAGGATTTTATCCACCTGAATAACGGCGAAATCTATTTATGTGTTAGATTATTACATCTCTAACTCATGGGTCAATTCATAACATGTAGGCAGATGATTTTGTAGACTAGCACACGAATGCGATTCCTTCACCGATTCATCTCTTCGGTTTCGTCGTCTGAGATGGGTATGAGGTCTTCTTCCATCTGTTGGAATTTCGCTTCGCGAAGCGCTTCTTCCGACGGCTCTTTCTGCACAAGAGATTCTCCTTCGGGTAAATCCATGTCCTCTTCCTCCAGTGGGTCTGAGTCGGCTACCATCTTGCGGATTTCTATATCCCGATTGAGCTTCCCAATCAGCTGCTCGAACGACGTATCACGCTCGTGACGCAGCCGACGCAGTTTTCGAACCTTCCGCTCGAACTCCGTCTGTTCTGCCCAATCATAGATCCGACGACCAAGCAGTGTGAGCTTATACCGCTTTTCGGTTCCATGCTCAGTCGGACTGTGACTCACTGTGAAAATATCACGTTCAACACCCTCAGATAACCGTGAGGACACTGTTGAGGAACTCACTGCAACCGCGTCGACGAGTGCGTTAAACGTCGCTGTTCTCGTCCCGATCTCCGTGACGAGTTCCGGTGCGCCCTTCTGCCGGAGAAACCCCTCTAAGTCGTCTAATCCCATCGTATCCACGCATTCGCCATCACGCACTATAAATCCAACCAATATATAACTCACACCGATATTTGGTCTATACCGTATTTTAGCCACAACCAATTCTGCAACTACAGCCTGCATACCCTTTCATACATCCGCAGTGACAAGCCCCAGACAGACTACCAACGCTAATGGCTGACCCCGATTTTACTCTATTCTATACCGATATTCGTCATCCCAGCAGGGCTACACTGGGACTGAACCACTCCACAATCTGGCTAGCATCACGCTACCAGTGCAGTAGCGCGGCTCGGAGGCAGGATAATGATGAGTGACCCGTCGGCGGTCGCCCAGTCAATCGTCGTTCACGCGGAGACGCTCTGTGAGCGCGAAGACCACCTCTGGGATGTCATTCGCCAGCTCTCGATTCCAGTTAACGATCTCGAGGACGCCCGCGACCAGAACCGCGTCAACTTCGGAACCGACGAAATGTTTCGCACGCTCCTATTCAAAGGCATTCGCGGGATCTCACAGAACGAATTAGCGCAACGACTCGGACGAGAGCCAAGTCTTGTCAAGAGCTTCCACTTCGATATTACTGACCTCGAGAAGACGCCGACCCAACAGCAACTCTCGTACACGCACGGAAAATTCAGCGAGGACACCCAAGAAGTCCTCAACCGGACTGTGGCTGGCGTCCGGCAAGTTGCGCTCGACCATAATGTTGTCACGGAAGGCCTCGTGCCGTCCGTCCCAACCAAAACCGATGAAGAGGAGTCACAGAGCACGAGCGAGTACAAGAAGGAGAAGGCCCAGAAGACGCTGACGCTTGCTCGCAAACACGTCATCCCCGAGTTCGACACCCACCGAGCGGCCCACAAGACGTACTCCGACGAGGTGATCTTGGATATGTTCGCGAGTATTTGTGCAAACAACGGGAGTGCTCATTCAGAAGCGGAGTACGGCTGGCTCACCGACGACGACCTCACCTGCGACGACTCAACGTTCCTGCGGGCAATCAAGAAAATCGCCACGCTCGAGGAGTCAGACGGGCAGCTCACGTTCGAGGATTTCGAGGACGATGATTCGATGCCCGAAATCGACCAGATTCGGGACGCGATTATGACGGCGTTCAACGCCGCCACGGAGAACATCATCAACTCAATTCGCGGTGATGATCCCTTCGACTCACGGGAGACTGTTGCAGCGATAGACATCACCCACGAGCAGTTTCACGTCTGGCCGTGGGAAGACAAGGAAGCAGGTGTCGCGAAGCCGGACTATCCGAAGATGGTGAGCGGCTACAAAAAGGACGGCGAGTACAAACGCGGCTACAAGTACGCGACCATCACGCTGGTTGGCGACCACGCACCACTCATCCTTGGTATTGAGCCAGTCAAAGAAGACTCTACGTGGGAGCCCGACGGTTCGCCGTCGTACTCGAAAGCTGACCTGGTGAGTCGATTGCTCGACCGAGCGGAGCAGTTCGTCGACCTGGACATGGTGATGTTCGACCGTGGGTTCTACGCCAATCGCGTGTACGCAAATGTTGACGAGCGCGGGCTCACGTACCTGTCGCCGGTCCCTCGATACGAAGACGATTTAGCAGCGATCCAGGATGTCCAAGCGCATCCGACAGCAGACAAGGCCGTCAAACACGATGTCCCGCTAGGGATCGACGGCGACGTTCATCACGAGGCGGAGTTCCTCTACACGCCAAGCACGAGCGATGATGCTGACGGGAAGTACGCAGTGTTCGTGACGAACCAGGACCACGTCGAGCCGGAGGAGATTGGGAGCGTGGTGAATGGGTATAGTCGGCGGTGGGACATCGAGAACCAGTACAAGTCGATCAAGGACTTTCTGCCGAAGACATCGTCGACGGACTACCGGCTGCGCCTGTGTAACTTCGCGTTGTCGACATTGATATATAATCTGTGGCGGCTCACAGACTATCTGATCAAGGTCGCACTCGATAAACCGATTCGGTCGCCGCCAGTGATCACGGCGAAGACGTTCGTACGGGCGTTAGGTGACTTCCTACGGGAGTTCGGGTAACGCTTTTCTCACGCCGGGTTCATCGATTCAGTAGCGGCTGCGCTGTTCATTTTCCCGTATTTTCGCGGTATCTGTCAGTAGTTCGAGCGATGGTCAGTCGGTAAGTCGATCTCGTCCGGTTTTCGAGCTGCTTGCGGACTCACCAACTCCCAGAATTCCTAGTTTCGTTTGTAGACTTAAAAGGACGCGAAGAATGTGGCGCTTCGTTCGACGATGAGGATATCGGCTCCAAGATCCGTTAGCTTGGGAGAAGTATCTGTGAACTACCCACCTACTCAGCCGCTGGTGCGGCTTCGTTGAGGGTTGGGCTTCCTGTTTTGATAACGCGCTTTGCAGACACCTGAGTAGCGTGCGTAGGGAGGCAGTCTCCAAAGGCGTCTTTTCAGGCCATCCCAGCCCTAACACAACAAACCCGCCTGTAGAACGCTCATCACCGCATTCGCCTCCCAGTTTGCTTCGAATCCACACGAGACGCAGGAGTGTTCTCGAGCCCAGATAGGTTTCGCTGTCTCCACACCACACTTCGCGCACTCTTTGGTCGTCCCCGCCGCTTCGACGCCGAGGAAGCCTAGTTGCTCCGGGAGCGCCGCGTGGTGGGAGAACGTGAACTCTTGTGGGGGCCACGTCGCGTACGCAGACCCCTGAAAGGAGACGATGACGACGACCAGCAGCTCGAGTGGGAACACAAGCGTCCCGGACAGCAGCGCCTGGTAGCCGACGATGACCATCAGTGCGATGCCGATTAAAATAACAAGAGTAATCGTGTTATTCTTGTTCCGGACGGGTGGTCCGCCACAGACTTCGGCAAATACGAACGAGTTTCTGGCGGTCAGTTTCGTGCGAACCACCGGTGTACGCCGCGGACTCTCGGTTCGTTCGGTGTAATCGGGTAGAGATTCGAGTTCGTGGCGTCGAGTCCGTGGATTAGTGATTAGTTCACAGCGACACGTACCAGCAGATGGTCATTACTCGTCTCGTTCTCTATTTCCGAAATACGAATATTTCGACTCCCGAAGAAGCTCTGAGGGAGTGAATCCGTCATATTTCACGTTGTTAGGCCAAGCAGGCACAGAAATACAATCCCCCGTTCGTATTTCAGAAATTCCAAGTCGTATTTCGGGAATCGGGCGGTGAGCGTGGAGCTACGAATGCGAGAGGTTGAGTTCGACGATGTTCTTGGCGTTTCGGAGCTGCTGCTTGAGTTCGCCCTCGATTCGCTCCTCGGACATCCGGCTGGTCGGACCCGTGATGCTGATGCCACCGGCGACGTCGCCGTCGTTGAACACCGGCGTCGCGATGCACTTCAGGCCGTGAATCCGCTCCTCGCGGTCGTAGGAGAATCCTTCCTTACGGATGTCGTCGAGCGCGTCGTAGAGCGCCTCGCGGTCGGTAATCGTCCGGTCGGTCTTCTCGGGGAGTCCGTGGCGCGCGAGGATGGCTTCGACGCGCTCCTCGGGCAGGTTCGCGAGAATCGCCTTGCCGACGGCGGTCGTATGGAGGTGTATCTGCTGGCCGTTGTAGGAGTCGATTTTCACGGCGTTCTCGCCTTTCTTCCGGTAGATGAACGTGCCGCGGCCGTCCTGTTCGACGAGGAGGTTCGCGAGCTCGCCGGTCTCCTCGGCGATGGTCTCCAGTTCGGGTTCGGCGACAGGGTACAGCGGGACGTTGGTACGGGCGTACGCGCCCAGGTCGAGAAAGCGGAGGCCGACCTCGTAAACGCCGTCGGTCTCCACGACGTAGCCGCAGTGTTCGAGCGTCTTCAGGTAGTTGTGGACGCTGCTCTTCGGGAGGTCGAGCGCATCCGTCGCTTCCGTCAGCGTCGCGCCGTCGACGTCCTTGAGGAACTCTACGAGCTCGAACGTGCGCTCGGCCGTCTTCACGGGGGCTTGTGGACCCGTGTTCTGCTGTACCATACCTACGTAGAGGCGGGACGCCGAGAAAAGTGTTCGGGAAATACGAATCCGGGAGGTCCCTAGCTTGTCACCGCCGCTGGCCGCGGCTGCACGGTTACCGGTTCAGCGTGTGAATCGCCTGACCCTGTGCGTGCTCGGCGGCCTCCATCACGGCCTCCGAGAGCGTCGGATGCGTGTGAATCGTGGAGGCGACGTCGGCGAGCGTGGCACCCATCTCGATGGCGAGGGTCACTTCAGCGACGAGTTCGCTGGCCTCCGGGCCGACGATCTGTGCGCCGAGCACGAAGCCGGCGTCCCCACCTGCGACGATTCGCACGAACCCATCGTCGTTGCCAGTTGTCAGCGACCGGCCGTTCGCACGGAACGGCATCTCGCCGACGACCGGGTCGAAGCCCGCCTCCGCGGCGTCTGCCTCGGTCATACCGACGGTCGCGATTTCGGGGTCGGTGAACACGACTTTCGGGACGGCCTGAGAATCGAGGGCCGCTGGCTCGCCCGCAACGACCTCCGCCGCGACGATACCCTCCTTGCTGGCTTTGTGCGCGAGCATCGGTTCGCCCGCGACATCGCCGACGGCGAAGATGTTCTCGACGGCCGTGCGCGCCTGGTCGTCCGTCGCGAGGAAGCCGTTCTCGTCGGGTTCGAGTCCGATTGCGTCGAGTTCGAGCGTGTCCGTCACCGGCTCGCGACCGACCGCCACGAGCACCTTCTCGGCGTCGTACGTCGACTCTGCACCATCCTCCGTCTCCGTGGTGACGGTGATGTCGCCGTCCTCGCCCTCCCAGCCGGCCGCGCCCTCGCCGAACTGGAAGTCGATACCGAGGTCCTTCGCGCGCGCTTTCACGACGTCCGTGAGGCGGCTGTCGTAGCCGGGGAGCACGTCGTCGAGCATCTCCACGACGGTGACGTCAGCGCCGGCTTTCGCAAACGTCGTCGAGAGTTCCATGCCGATGTAGCCCGCGCCCACGACGACGATCTCCTCCGGGAGTTCGTCCGTCGCGAGCGCATCCCGCGAGGACCACACCGGGTCGTCGGCGTACTCGAAGCCCGGCACCTCGATGGGTCGGGAGCCGGTCGCGACGATGGCGTGCTCGAATTCGATGGTTTCCATGCCTTGCCCGCTGCCGTCGTGCGCGATGCGGGCGGTGTGTTCGTCCTCGAACGCCGCCGTACCGTCGACGAGGTTGACGCCGTTGGCCTTGCAGAGCTTCTCGACGCCGCCGGTGAGTTGGTCGACGACGTCGTCTTTCCAGTCGGCCATCGCTGCCACGTCGATTTCGGGGTTCGCGCTGACGCCCATCGCCTCGGCGTTACCCGCGTCGTGTGCGAGGTCCGTCGCCGTGATGAACGCCTTCGAGGGGATGCAGCCGTAGTTCAGGCACGTCCCGCCGTACGCGTCGCGTTCGACGAGCGTCGTGTCGAGGTCGTGTTGTGCCGCACGAATCGCCGCAACGTATCCGCCGGGACCGCCGCCGACGACGAGGACGTCCGTCCCGGTCGCTATGTCGCCCATTACCATACTACTCGCTTCGCGGTCCCCTGTCAAAAGTCCACGTGTTCGGCGGCCGTTTGCCGCCGCGACTTACAGCAGCAGGCGCGCGGGCTGCCCGAGCAGTTCCTGCACGCGGTTCGTGAACTGCGCAGCCTCCGCGCCGTCGACGAGCCGGTGGTCGACGGACATCGACAGCCGCATCGTCTCGCGGGCGACGACCTCGTCGTCGACGACCCACGGGCGCTTCGCAATCGGCCCCATCGCGAGGATAGCAGCTTCGGGATGGTTGATGATGGGCGCGGAGAACTCCCCGCCGATGACGCCGATGTTCGTGATGGTGAACGTCCCGCCCTGCATCTCCTCGCGGGAGAGCTCGCGATTGCGCGCACGGGTCGCGAGGTCGTCGATTTCCGCCGCGAGTTCGACGAGGCTCTTCTCGTCGGCGTGCTCTACCACCGGTACCATTAACCCGGCGTCGGTGGCGACGGCGATGCCGATGTTGTACTCGTCGTGGAGTACGATCTCCTCGGCGTCCTCGTCGAGGCTGGAGTTCAAGAAGGGGAACTCCTGGAGTGCGCGCGTGACCGCCTTCACGACGAATGGCAGGTACGTGAGGTTCACACCCTCCGCCTCTGCGGGGTCACGGAGGTCTTCGCGGACCGCCACGAGGTCCGTAGCGTCGAATTCGTCGTGGTGGGCGACGTGGGGTGCGGTGTACTTCGAGCGCGCCATCTGCTCGCCGATGGTCCGGCGAACCCCGCTGTACGGCACGCGCTCGCCCGACGTCGGCCCGACTCCCGCAGTCTCTGCTTCCGCGGGCTCAGCTGCTTTCCCGCCGGATTCGACGTACGCGCGCACGTCCGACTGCGTGACGAACGCCTCGCCGTCGCGCTCCTCGCTCGTGGGCACGTCGTTGATGTCGACGCCTTTCTCGCGGGCGAGTTGCCGGGTCGCTGGCATGGCGAGCGTGCGGTCGCGTGCCGCACCGTCGCTCTCCACGAGCACAGGCTCCTCCGCTTCCGTGGACTCACTCTCGGTCGCGTCTGCGGTCTGCGCAGGCTCGGCGGCCTCACCGCTGGATTCGACGTGGGCTCGGACGTCGGCAGCGGTGATGCGGCCGCCCGGCCCGCTACCCGAAACGTCGGCGAGGTCGGCGTCGAGTTCGCGCGCCAGCGTCCGCGTGCTCGGTGCTGCGAACACGCGCCCCCCGGACTCGCCCGTCTCGCTTGCTTCGCCTTCTTCGACGGGTTCGACCGCGGACTGCACTTCCTCCGCTGCTTCACCCTCATCGTCTTCAACCTCGAACGCGACGATGACGGAGTCCACGGGAACCGTCTCGCCCTCCGCCGCGTGGAGTTCTTTCACGGTGCCGTCGTAGGGTGACGGCACCTCCACGAGTGCCTTGTCGGTCTCGACCTCCGCTATCGTCTGGTCGGCTTCTACGACGTCACCGGGCTCGACGAGCCAGGAAACGAGTTCGCCCTCAGCGATGCCTTCTCCGAGGTCCGGTAGCTCGAACGTCTGCTCGGCCATACGTTGTACGCGTCGGCTGCCCCTTTCAGTATTTCCGTCTATCAGAAAACAGAGTGGTTAGACGGCGAGTGCGCGCTCGATGGCGTCGAGGATGCGCGGCGGGTGCGGGAAGTAGTAGTCCTCCATCGACAGCAGCGGCACGGGCGTGTCGAAGCCAGTGACGCGCTCGACGGGAGCTTCGAGGTACATCAGCGCCTCGTCGTTGATGCGCGCGACGACGTCCGCGCCGACGCCGTTGCTCCGCGGCCCCTCGTGGACGACGACCGCGCGTCCAGTCTTCTTCACGGACTCGACGACCGTCTCGGTGTCCAGCGGCGAGATGGTGCGGAGGTCCACGACTTCCGCGTCGGCGTCGAGTTCGTCGACAGCCTCCAGCGTCGCGGGCATCATCGACCCCCAGCTAATCACCGTGACGTCCTCGCCTTCCTGCCGGATTGCGGCCTCGCCGAGGGGGACCTCGTAGTCCTCGTCGGGGACTTCCTCGCGGAACGACCGGTAGATGCGCTTGGGTTCCATGAACAGCACCGGGTCGGGGTCGCGAATCGACGCGAGCAACAGCCCCTTCGTGTCGTGTGGGGTGCTCGGCGCGACCACCTTCAGGCCCGGAATGTGGGCGTACGCGCCCTCCATGCTCTCGGAGTGGTGTTCGAGCGCGCGCACGCCAGCGCCGTACGGCATCCGGACGACCATCGGCGCGGTGAGTTCGCCGCGGGTGCGCCAGCGGATGCGGCTGGCGTTCGTCACGAGCTGGTCGAACGCCGGCGGCAGGAACCCCGAGAACTGAATCTCGGCGACCGGCCGCAGGCCGTACATCGCCAGCCCCGTCGCGGCACCGACGATGGCAATCTCGGACAGCGGCGTGTCGACCACGCGGTTCTCGCCGAACGCTTCGAGGAGTTCGTCGGTCGCGCGGAACACGCCGCCGCTCTCAGCGACGTCCTCGCCGAAGACGACTACGTCGTCGTCGGCGTCCATCTCCGTGTGTAATGCGTCGTTGACTGCTTCTACGATAGTTGCCTGCATGAGTCACCCTTTGGGCCGCTGCTCGATGTAGTCGTACATCTCCGGGCGGCGTTCGAGGAGGTCGACGAACTCCTCGTACTGGCGCTGGAGTTCGGGCGGCATCTCCTCGTAGACGTGCGCGAAGATTTCGACGATTTCGCGCTCGGCGAACTCGTTGGCGGCATCGAGCGCGGCGTCGAACTCCGCCTCGATTTCGTCGACGATGGCGTCGTGGTCGATGTCCGCCCACAGGTCCTCGGCTTTCAGGAACTCGCGGTAACGCTCCAGTGGGTCCTGCCTCTCCCACGCTTCGACTTCCTCGTCGCTACGATAGCGCGTCGGGTCGTCGCTGGTGGTGTGGGCGTCCAGACGGTACGTGACGGACTCGACGAAGACGGGTTCGCCCTCGCGGACGCGCTCTCGGGCCTCCTCGACGGCTTCGTAGACGGCGAGCACGTCTTGGCCGTCGACGCGGATGGCATCCATGCCGTACGCCAGCGCTTTCTGCGCGATCGTGCTGGCGCCGGTCTGTTCGTCCGCGGACAGTGAGATGGCGTACTGGTTGTTCTGGCAGTAGAACAACGCGGGGACGCCGAGCGCGCCCGCGAAGTTGATGGCCTCGTGGGCGGCGCCCGTCGAAGTCGCGCCGTCCCCGAGGTACGCGGTGGCGATGGCGTCGTCGTCGCTGAGGTCCATCCCCCACGCCAGCCCCGCGACCAGCGGCAGGTGGCTGCCGATGGAGATGGCGATCTGGGAGTTGTGCTCGGCGAACGACTGCTGGCCCTCCTCGATGCCGCGCCAGAACAGAATCATGTCCTTCATCGGGACGCCGCGCATGAACATCGGCGTCCACGCGCGGCCGACGTACAGCCAGTCGTCGGGATCGAGGGTGTACGCGCTCCCGATGATGCTTGCTTCCTGGCCGCGGGTGGACCCGAAGGTCCCGAGTTCGCCGCGGCGCTGGATGCTCACCATGCGTCGGCTGAACACGCGGTCGGTCAGCATCCACCGGTAGAGGTCCCGGAACTGCTCGGCGTCGAGGTCGGGGACGTCGTCGGCGTCGTAAGACCCGTCCGGTCCCACTATCTGGTGGGTGTCGACCGTGAGGTCGTCCTGCGTGAGGAACCGGGGTTCGCCAGCGCTAACGGCAGCGTTGGCTGGGTGGTCGGTTGGAACGTTCTCGGTCATTCGACGGATACGACGTTGTGAGCGGGACTAAATAAATTAGGGGGTGGGGTTCGCTGACAGGACCGAACAAATTCGACCCGAGTAAAGATTTATTACAAATCACGCCGACCGACTGCGTATGCCGCCCGTTCACACAGCGGTGGTGAGTCGATGATAGACCCCAGCGAGCACCTCGTCGTCGACTGCGACTGGCACTACGCGGACACCTTCGAACAGGTCGCGCCGTACATGCCAGAACCGTGGAAGACGAAGTTCCAGAAGAGCGGCTGGGGTGGCACCGGCGTCAAACAGAACCTCTCGGCGTTCTTCCCCGCCTCCACGGGGAACCGCTTCAACTACGGGAAAATCGAACGCGAGTTCTCCGAGTACCCTGACGGCGGCGACGACAAACAGGACGTCGTCGAGGGCATGGACCACCTCGACATCGACGTCACCCTCCAGATTTCGCACCTCATCCTCGCGATGGGCGGCATCAGCGCCGACGACCGCCGCGTCGAGTCGTTCGTCAAGGGGTACATCGACTACATGCTCGAAGAAGTGCTCGACCCCGACGAGGGCATCTACGGGCTCGCGCCGATGCCGTACCACGACATCGACGCCTCCATCGACGTGCTCGACCGCATCGAGGACGAGGAAGCGTTCGTGGGCGTCGTGATGGTCACCGCGGGCGCGAGCCCGCCGCTGGGCAACCGCAAGTACGACCCCATCTACGAGCGCTGCGAGGAGGAAGGCTACCCCGTCGTCTACCACACCGGCGGCTCCGGGCTGGACGACTACGTCCGCGCGGGCTACCAGGACATGATCGAGACGCACACGCTGGGCTTCCTCGAATCGAACATGTCCCAAATCGTCAGCGTGGCGTGTCAGGGCGTCGCCGAGAAGTTCCCGGACCTCGAAATCGTGTTCATGGAGTCCGGCGTGACCTACATCCCGGGGCTGGTCAGCCGCATCAACGAGGAGTACCTCAAGCGCTCCGAGGAGGCTCCGATGCTGGAGAAGAAGCCCGGCGACTACATCACGGACTTCTACTTCGGCACGCAGCCCCTGGAGGTCTCGGCGCGCCCGGACCTGCTGGAGCTGTGTTTCGACATGATCGGCACCGACAGGATGCTGTACGCGTCGGACTATCCTCACTGGGACTTCGACAGCCCGAGCGTCATCACTGACCTCCCGATGCTCAGCGACGAGGACCGGAAGAACATTCTCGGCCAGAACGCCGTGGAGGTGTTCGACCTATGAGCGCCGACGACCGCGTCGAAGTCGGCCCCGCGTCGGAGTTCGAGGACGGCGACGCCGCCATCGTGCAGGTCGGTCGCGTGGACGTCGGCGTCATCAAAGCGGACGGCGAGTTCTACGCGCTGCGCAACGAGTGCCCCCACGACGGCGGTCCGGTCTGTGAGGGGAAAGTCGAGCCGCGACTCGTCGGCGAGTGGGGCGGCCCCGGCGAGCGCGTCGACCAGCACTACGACGACGACCAGTGCATCGTCTCGTGTCCGTGGCACGGCTGGTCGTTCGACGTCGAGACGGGCGAGCACATCGGCGACGACCGCTACATCCTCCCGATGTACGACGTCGTCGTCGAGGATGGACTCGTCTACGTGAACGACGAGTAACACCGCTCGCGGTCCGCTCCGTCTACGGGAAGTTCCGTTCTGGGGCTTCTTCGGGCGCGTTCCCGGGTTCCGGTTTATCCACCGACGTTCGTGTTGATTATCCAACATACAGACATCTTTTTGTAATTTGAGTGTGGTGCATGGTACGATGACACAGAGGAGCACTAACAGGCGCACGTTTCTGAAGAGTGGCACGGCTGCCGCGGCGGTCGGTCTCACGGGAATCACGGGTTGCCTCGGTGGCGGTGGGGGCGGCACGTCGAGTCTCACCCTCGCGTTCACCGTCCCGGTCGAGAACCTCGGGTCGCTGTTCGACATCCCGGACATCCGCGACCAGGTGTCGAACGCGGGCGACGCCTACGAACTCAGCGTCACGCGCAACGAGAGCACGCCCGACTCGCTGAACTCGATGGCGGCCGGCGAGGTCGACCTCGCGCTGCTCACCACCGTGAGCTACGGGTCCGCGGTGCGCGAGGAGGCGGTCCCCGGAAACATCTCGATGATTTCGACGGACTTCTGGGACGCCCACTCCGAATGGTACGGCTTCACGATTTTCTCCGGGCCGGACACCGGCGTCACCGAACCGGCCGACCTCGAGGGCGCGAACGTCGCGCTGAACTCGCAGGGGACTGGGGTCCACGCGGTCGTCCGCAAGGCTATCACGAGCGCGGGGCTTGACCCCGAGAACGACGTCAACATCGTCGAGATTCCGTTCCCGTCGATTACGTCGGCCATCAACGACGGCCGTGTCGACGCCGGCATCTACCCGGCGCTGTTCGCGGGCGGCGCGCGCGCCGAAGGGTTCAACGAGGTCGTCGCGAGCCAGGACCTCTGGGACGAGGCGTACCCGTTCGCGTACACTGTCGCGTCCAACGACTCCCTCGACAACAAGTCCGAGGCCATCGAGCTGTTCGGCGAGGACCTCGCGGAGCTCGTCGAGTACAGCTACGACAACCGCTCGGAGGTCGTCTCGCTGGCCGCCGAGCACTTCGAACTCCCCGAGCCGGTCGTCGACGGCTTCTTCCTGAACAACAACGACTACTACCGACAGGACATCAACGTCAACATGGACCGCCTCCAGAGCACGATGGACGAGCTCGTCGAGATGGGCTTCCTCGAGGACACCTTCGACGTCACCGAGTACGCCACCAACGACTACGTCCCGTCGATCAACTGAGACCGAGGCACAGCCGGTTTCGACCCGATAGACACTTTTTGCGCGCGCCGGGAGGAAAAGAGAGAACGCTACGTCCAGCGAAGCAGCCGGCTCCGAGCGAGTCGGAGCAGCCGGTCGAGGAACAGCCCGACGAGCATGATGGCGATGATGGCGGCGTACGTCTGCGTCGACTGGAACGACCGCACGCCCTCGATTTCGAGCGCGCCGAGGCCGCCGCCGCCCGCAATCATCTCGAAGACGAACGTGATGATGAGCGACAGCGGCAGCGCAATCTGGATGCCGGTGACGATGCCCGGAGCGGCCGCGGGGAGGACGACCCGCCACAGCAGCCGCGTGTCGCTGGTCCCCATCATGCGCGCCGCCCACACGAGGTTCTTCTCGACCTGCTTGGTCGCCTCTCTGGCGTTCACCGCGATGGGCCAGAACGTCCCCACGGCGACCATGATTATCTTGGACATGTCGCCGATGCCGAACCACAGCATGAACACCGGGATGAGCGCGATAATCGGCACCGGATAGCCGATTTTGATGATGGGGTCGAAGAACCAGTCGGCGACTCGGTTCCGCGCGCTGAGCACGCCGACGACCACGCCGAACACCACGGCGATGGCGAGCCCGACGAACGCGCGTTTCAGCGTGAGGTAGGCGTTCTCCAGCATCTCGCCGGACGCAGTTAGTTCGTAGAATCTCGCGAGGACGTCCGACAGCGGCGGCAGGAAGTAGTAGTGAATCATCCCGAGCTGGGTGACGACCTCCCAGAGCACGAGGATGATGACCAGCGAGTAGACGGACTTCAGCGCGCTGACGAGGTCGAACCGGCGGACGTTCACGTCCATACTAACACCCGTTCACGGAGGATTTCGAATCCACGGACGGCGAAGTACGCGACCGCGGAGATGACGACGATATTCGCGAACATCGTCGGGTAGTTGCCGATCTGGCCGGCCGTCAGGATGAGGTAGCCGATGCCCTGGTCGGAGGCGATGAGTTCCGCGCTCACCAGCGCGATGAACGCGATGGGAACCGCCTGCCGGATGCCGGTCATTATGTCGGGAATCGTGGCCGGGATGATGACCTTGACGAACAACCGGCGGCCCTCGGTCCCCATCATCTTCGCCGCCCACACGAGGTTCTGGTCGACGTTCTCGGCGGCGTTGTACGCGTTCATCACGATGGGGAGCAGGCACGCGAGGAACACGATGAGGACCGCGGTCTCGGTACCGACGCCCAGCCAGAGAATCGCGAGCGGGACCAACGCGGTCTTCGGAATCGGGTACGTGAGCGCGAGCAGCACCTCGAAGAAGTTCTCGACGGGGTCGAGGCGGGCCATCCCGATGCCGAGCAGCACGCCGGCGGCGATGCTCAGTCCGAGGCCGACGCCGATACGGTACAGTGAGACGAACAGGTGCGAGAACATCGTGCCCTCCACGATGAGCACCTGTATTTCGCCGGCAACGATGCTCGGCGATGGCAGCACTTCCGCGGGAACGACGGTCCCGCTGGCGTACTCCCACAGGAGCGCGAGGACGGCGAGCGGAATCCAGTCGAAGACGAACTTCCCGGCGCGCCGGACGGATTCCGGGACGCTGTCCGTCGACTGGACGGTGGCGTTGCTCACGGTTACGGTTGCACCTCCGGTTGGGTCTCCTCCCTGAGCGACTTCCAGACCTCGTTTTTCGTCTCGGTGAACGCGTCGCTGGTGATAATGTCCTCGCGGGACTGCGAGCGGTCGATGTCGACCTCCGTGACGGTCTTCTTCGTGCCGGGGTGGCGGGTCATCACCATCACTGTGTCCGAGAGGTAGACGGCTTCCTCGACGTCGTGGGTGACGAAGATGACGGTCTTGTCGAGGTCACCCCAGATGTCGATGAGTTGGTCCTGGAGGTCCTCGCGCAGCGGTTGGTCGAGCGCGCCGAACGGCTCGTCCATCAACAGAATCTTCGGGTCGTAGGCCAGGGTGCGCGCGAGCCCGACGCGCTGTTTCATCCCGCCGGAGAGCTCCTTCGGGTAGTTGTCCTCGAAGCCCGAGAGGTCCATCATGTCGATGTACTTCTGGGCGGTCGAGCGGCGCTCCTCCTCGGGCATGTCCTGTTCTTCGAGCCCGTAGGTCACGTTCTCCATGACCGTCCGCCACGGGAACAGCGCGTAGTCCTGGAAGACGACACCGCGGTCGGTTCCGGGACCGTCGATGGGCGTCCCGTCGATGTCGATGGTGCCGGAGGTCTCGTCGAGGAAGCCGGCGACGAGGTACAGCAGCGTGCTCTTCCCACACCCGGACGGCCCGACGACGCTGACGAACTCGCCGCCGTCGATGTCGAAAGAGAGGTCCTCGACGGCGATGGTCCGCTCGGAGCCGTCGTCGTACACTTTTTCGAGGTTGGATATCGTGACGTTTCCGTCCATGAGTTCAGTTCAACGCTCGTTTCCGCGGGCGAACCGTCGTTCGCTCGGGGTCTGTGCCTTCGGCTGGATGGGACCGTGTCGGGCCTGTGCGCGGTGGTGTGCGGACGTGGTCGTGGGACTGCAACCCACGCTCACTGTGGTGGAGTGTCACACTGCACTTGAAGTAGTAACCGTATAAAAAATTTTCCCGTAACGCGGGCATCGGGCGCGCTGCGGCGTCGTTTCAGCGCGTACGCACGGCCGGTGAGCCGCCCCGATTCGGCTGGCTCGCCGGCTACTCCGGCGCGACGAGTTCGACGGGGTGTGTCGACGCCTGCGGGAGCAGCGACCCGAGTTGCTCGTGGCAGGACGCGCCACTGGCGACGAGCTCGCGCTGGGCGACGTCCTGAGCCTCGAACTGGTCGGCGAGCGTCTCCCCGACGTCGACGCTGAGCTCGTAGTACTCGGACTTGTAGCCGAAGCTCCCCGCCATCCCACAACACTCCACGTCCGACGTGACGACGTCGTAGCCGAGGCGCTCGAACACCGCCTCCGTGTAGACGTCGACGTCGAGCGTGCGCTGCTGGCAGTGGCTGTGGAACGCCACCTCGCCGCCCGAGGCGAGCAGGTCGGCGTCCGCGCCGTTCTCCAAGAGGCCGTAGACGTACTCCATGACCTCGTAGCTGTGCTCGGCGAGGCGCTCGGCGCGGTCGTCGTCGAGGAGGTGCTCGTACTCGCGGCGGAACGCCGCCAGGTCCGAGGGTTCGACAACGACCACGTCGCGTCCCGAATCGAGGTGCGGGTCGAGACTGTCGGCGACGCGTTCGGCGTTCTCGCGCGCGGTTGCAATCATCCCCTGGGAGAGCGGTGCGCGCCCACTCTCGTGGCACGGTGCGACGGCCACGTCCACGCCGAGCGCTTCCAGCGTCCGGACGGCGGCCTTCCCGCGGTCGACGAGCACGTAGTTGGTGTAGGCGTCCGGGTAGAGGACGACCTCGCGGTCGGCGTCGCCGGCAGCCGGGAGCGGGTCTCGGGCCTCGAACCAGTCCACGAGCGTTTCGCGCTGGAACTCCGGGAGGTCGCGGCGGCGGTCTACGCCCGCGACGCGCTCCATCACCGCGCGCGTCGGCCCCCAGTCGGCGAGCCAGTTCGAGACCGGCGCGGTCGCGGAGCCGAGCTTCGCGAGCGTCCCGAAATTCCCGAACAGGCGCTTCTGGAGGTCCACGCCACCCGGGTCGGCGTCCGGCGTGAGCCCCTCGACGAGCCAGTCGAACTCCGCGTCTGCGCCGCGGTTGATGCGGTCGCGGACGACCGTGTTGATCCACGGAATGTCGATTTTCACCGGGCAGGCGTCGACACAGCGCGAACAGCCCGTGCAGAGGTCGTTGAACTCCGCCGCCGAGTCGAGGCCGTGGACGCCGGCCTCCCAGCCGGTCGCGATGCCACCAGTGTACGTCTCGCCGCCGAACGCGTGCCCGCCGACGTGCTGGAAGTTCGCACACGAATTCGCGCACGCGCCACAGCGGATGCAGTACAGGGTCTCCCGGAGGTCGTCGTCCTCGCGCATCTCCGTGCGGCCGTTGTCCAGCAACACGAGGTGGAACTCGCGGTCGTCCGTACTCGCGTCCAGTGGTTCGTCCGGCTCGTCGAAGTCCACGACCGGCGAGTCGACGGGCGGGGAGAGCAGCGAGAGGTACGTCGCGATGTCCTGGCCGCCGGCGGCGCGCGCGATGAGTTCCGCGAACGGCGGGAAGTCGTCGACGCTCGGAATCAGTTTCTCGATGCCCGCGACCGCGACGTGCGTGTCCGGCGTGACCGCGCACTTCCGGGCGTTGCCCTCGTTGGTGACGAGCGCGACGGTGCCCGACTCGGCGAACACGAAGTTCGCGCCGGTCATCCCCACGTCGGCGTCCACTATCTTCTCGCCGACGTGGTCGCGCGCGAACTGCGTCAGGTCCTCGGCGGTTTCGAATGGCTCGTCGGGGTCGAAGTGAGCGTTGAACAGCTCCGCGATGTCCTCGGTGGACTTGTGGAACGCCGGCCCGACGAGGTGGGAGGGCGCTTCGTCGGCGACCTGCACGACGAACTCCCCGAGGTCCGTCTCCGTGACGTCGACGCCTGCGTCCGCCAGCGCGTCGTTCACGTCGATTTCCTCGGTCGTCATCGACTTCGACTTCGCCAACGTCTCCGCGCCCTTGGACTCGGTGACCTCCGTGATGTAGCGGTTCGCGTCGGCGGCGTCGTCGGCGACGTACACTTCGCCGCCGTTGGCCTCCACGGACTCCTTGACCGTCTCGACGAGTTCGGGGAGGCGCTCGATGGCGTCCTCCTTGATGGCGCGGGCCGCGTCCCGCAGCTCGTCGATGTCGTCGCGGTGGCTGTTGGTCTCGTAGCGACCCGCGTTGACGTGCGTAGTGTTCTCGAAGACGGCGTCGCCCTCGGTTTCGAGCAGGTGGCGAATCTTCGCGGCCTTGCGCTCGCGGTCGGCGCTCATCGGTCCGTCACCACCACTGCGTGCACCGACTGCGGGCCGTGGACACCGTGGACGAGTTCGCCCATGTCGGCGGTGGCGCTGGCACCCGTCGCCAACACCGCGGCGTCGCGGCCGGCGTCGAACTCCTCGCCGAGCCACGACGCGGTCTCCTCGACATCCGCGTGGAGGTCGCTGGCGCGGACGACGCCGACGTGTGTCCGCGGGTAGAGGCTCACCGGTTCGGTGCCCGCGGCGTCGGCCTGAATCACGAAGCTCCCGTGGTCGACGATGCCGTGGACGCGTGTCACGCCAGTTTCGGCCTCCCGGAGCAGGCGTGGCGTCGGCGGCAACTCGACGGCAGTATCGTCCAGTGAGACGCCGTCAATGCCGAGTGGGACGCCGACGGCCGGTGCATCGACGACGTCGTCGAGCGCCGCGGAGAACTCCGCAGCCTCGACGCGGGTGCAGGCGACGTCGGCGGCCGCTAGCGAGGACGCGAACTGGTCTATGGTGTCCGTTCGCATGTCACGTACATCCTCCCAGACCGGGCTTATGTCTACCGGTCACTCTTCGGTCATGACCGTCACGACCGGAACCGACGCGTTGAGGAGGAACGACTGGGTGGAACTCCCGAAGACGGCCTTGCCGACGGGCGTACGCTTCCGGCCGCCGACGACGAGATACGTCGGGTCGCGGTCGTCGACGACACCGAGCACCTCCGAGACCACTTCGCTGACGCGCCCGACGTACGAGACGTCCGTCGGAGAGTCGTCGAGCGTCTCTGTCGCGACGTCGCGAGCGACGCCGCCGGCATCCCGGCGCGCCTGGTCGATGGAGTACGACTCGCCGTCGTTGCCGCCGTACTCGGTGCCGGACGCGGTCGGGAAGCCGAAATCCGGCGTCTTCCCGCCGCTGGCGCGCTCCTCGTAGGTGTCCTGTGGCATCACGTGGACGACGACGAGTTCTTCGTCGTACTGCGTGGCGAGGTCGGCACCGACCTCGACGACCCGGTCTGGAATCTGTTCGCCGTCGACTGCTGCGACGATGGCCATGCACGGCGGTTCACAGTGGGGGACCAAAAAGTACACCCCGAAATCGGCGGCCCCGTGGCTCTCGGATAGGCCCCTGAGTAGCAATTATGTATCCCGAGGCGAACACGGGGGTATGCCAGGAGTTATCGACGAACACAGCAACGAGCACCTCACACCGTCGCTGGAGCACGTTCTCGACCTCGACATCGAGGTCGCCGACCCCATCGAAATCGGGGAGACCGGGAACGGCGAGCGCCGCATCATCCAAATTACCGACGGGACAGTGTCGGGTCGCATCGACGGGCACGTGCTCCCCGGCGGCGCGGACTACCAACTCTACCGCACCGAGCGCCCCACGGAACTAGTGGCGAAGTACGCCTTCGAGACGGACAGCGGCTCGCGCGTCTACGTGGAGAATCGCGGCATCCGGTACGCATCCCCCGAGGACAGCCGCCGACTGCGCGACGGGGAGGAAGTCGACCCCGAGGACGTCTACTTCCGCTCGGTGCCGGAGTTCGAGACCGCCGACCCGGAGCTCGACTGGCTGACCCAGAGCGTGTTCGTCGCGACCGGCGTCCGCCAGCCGTACGGCGTGAAACTGGCAGTGTACCGCGTCGCCTGACCAGCGACCGAGTCGTGCGCGAGAGACGCGTCGTGTGGTGGCAAAACACTCACTCTTCTGAGTGTATCCAAAAATGATACAAACGTTGAAATACATAGTGTGGTCGTCAAACCACCGCCGCGAGTCGTACTAGCTAACCGCAGGGAGTGACACCGAGGACACCTGACACCGGAAGAGTAGTCGATGATAGTCCTTATATACCCATTATATACAAATATACGCCAAATAATAGGGCAGTGTAGCAAGTAAATATCTATACTTGTTGGGAAAGCCGCGCTGACGGTTTGGCATTCGATATGGAGTGGCGTGACTGTTGTGTACGACTGACGAGACTGAACGACCGCTGTCTCGACCCGAGTTTTCAATCGTAATAGTAGTCTGTACTTCCGAGTAGTTTGGATACTGCGCCGAGATGAGGAGTGATTACTGGTGTAGAATCCGTCGATGAACGAGCGACGAAAATCGCGGCACCTGCGGGAGGTCATATACTGGTAAGCGTTCGGGCGAGGTTAGCTCACATACAATTCAATTCTAACGGAAACATTTAACATAATGATTGTCGAGTAGGGTGTATGGGCACGTTTGACAAAGGCCAGACGCGGCGGTCGTACCTGAAGTCGGCCGGCGCAGCCGGCGCGCTCGGCATCACTGGACTGGCAGGCTGTACAGCCTTCGGTGGCGGCGGGAGCAACGATACGATTACCGTCGCGGCCGCGGTTCCGGAGACGGGGCGGCTCTCCTCGGTCGGGACCGAGATGCTGCGCGGCTACGAACTCGGCGTCGACGTCATCAACGAGAACGGCGGCATCGACGGCCAAGAGGTCGAACTTATCGTGAAAGACGACGAGAGCGACCCCACGACGCTGCGCCAGGTCATGCAGGAGACCCTCAGCAACAACGACGTCGACATGATTTGGGGGAGCTTCTCCAGCCCGCTCGTGATGGCGGGCAGCGCGCTCGCCGAGAACGAGGGGCTGCCGTTCCTCGCGGTCGCCACCTGCTACGAGGCGCCACTGACCGACGAAGGCAAGGAGTGGACGTACACGCCGTTCCCGAAGACGCGGGACGTGACGCGCGCGACCACCGGCATGCTAGAGCTGGTCCCGGAAGCCGACCGCCCCGAGCGGGTCGGCATCTGGGAGGAGAACTCCGGCTGGGGCGAGGAGATGGCCGAAGCCTGGGAGACGAAGCTCTCGGAGGCCGGCTACGAAGTCGCGATGCGGGAGACGTACAACACGGGCAACCAGGACTTCTCGACGCTCATCTCCCAGTCCGAGAGCGCGAACGTCGAGGCGCTGGTTGCGTGCCCGCAGCCCCCGGACGGCATCACGGCGATGACCCAGATCAACAACAGCGGCTACACGCCCGACTTCATCGAGTTCGTGCGGGCGTCGGACCCGCAGGCGTGGTGGTCGGCGCTCGGCGAATCGGGCAACTACGTGACGATGTGCCCCGGCTGGGCCCCCGGGATGACCGGGAACGGCAACCAGACGCTGCTGGACACCTACCGTGCGAACACGGAGGACGCGGGCGAAAACGCCGTGCCGCGCGTGATGGTCGGCGTCGGCTACAACCTCGTACAGACCGCCCAGCAGGCGCTCTCCGGGGCCGAGTCCACGGAGCCGGACGCGATTCGGTCGACACTCGACGAATCGGAGTTCCAGACCGTCATCGGCGAGTTCAGCTTCGACGAGTACGGCATGCCCGAGCCGGGCCAGCTATCGGCCGCGAGCGCGCAGTGGTGGAACGGCGACCAGCAGCTCGTCTACCCGCAGACGGAGAACGCCGCGGACCTGCGCTTCCCCATCGAGTAGCGATAGCAGGAACAGCCGGTAAGATGCGGTAGTCCACGCCCGCGCGCGTACTTTTATCTGAGACGGCTCACAATCAGTAGACGATGTCACTGGAACTTTCGATCGACGCGGACTGGAGCGAGCAGTTCATCGGCGGCGAGTGGGTGGCCGCCGACAGCGGGGAGACCATCGCCGTCGAGGACCCTTCGACGCGCGAAACGGTCGCCGAAGTTCCCGAGGGGACCGAAGCCGACGTCGACGCCGCCTACGAGGCCGCCGCCGAAGCACAAGAAGAGTGGGCACAAGCGCCGCCTGCGCAACGACAGGAAGTCCTGGAGAACGTCCTCCACCTCCTCGAAGAACACGAGGAGGACATCGTCGGCCTGCTCGGCCGCGAGGCCGGCGGCTCCGCCGTCATGGGCGGGACGTCCGTCCACCTCGCCAGCGACCAGACGAACGAGGCGGCGACCCTGCCGCGGCGGATGAAAGGCGAGCACGCCGCCTCGAACATCCCGGGCAAGGAGAACATCGTCGAACGCCAGCCGAAAGGCGTCGTCACGGTCATCTCGCCGTGGAACTTCCCGCTGAACCTCTCGATGCGCGCCGTCGCGCCCGCCATCGCCGCCGGCAACAGCGTCGTGCTCAAGCCCTCCACGAACACCCCCATCGTGGGCGGGCTCCTGCTCGCGAAGCTCTTCGAGGAAGCCGGCCTTCCCGAGGGCGTGCTGAACGTCGTCACCGGCCGCGGCTCCGAAATCGGCGACCGCGTCGCCAGCCACCCCGAGAGCTCCGTCGTCGCGTTCACCGGTTCGACGCCCGTCGGCCGCCACGTCGCGGGGCTCGCCGGCGAGAACCTCGCCGTCCCGGCGATGGAGCTCGGCGGCAACAACGCCCACATCGTGACTGCGGACGCGGACCTCGACCAGGCCATCGATGCGGCAGTCTTCGGGTCGTTCGTCCACCAGGGCCAGGTCTGTATCTCCATCAATCGCCACCTCGTCCACGAGGACATCTACGACGAGTACGTCCAGAAGCTCACCGAGCGCGCGGAATCGCTGCCCGTCGGGAGCGCCCACGACCCGGAGACGGTCGTCGGGCCCATCATCGACGAGTCCCAGCGCGACGAGATGCTCGAATACGTCGAGGAAACTATCGACGCCGGCGCAACCCTCGAAACCGGCGGCGAAACCCTCGGCGTGGAGGGCGTCTCCGACTCGCTGGTCGTCGAGCCGACCGTGCTCTCGGACGTGACGAACGACATGTCCGCGGCGTGCTTCGAGCACTTCGGCCCCATCGCGCCGGTCATCCCGTTCTCGGACGTCGACGAGGCCGTCGAACTCGCCAACGATACGGAGTACGGTCTCTCCGGGAGCGTGCACGCGGGCGACCTCGGAACGGGTCGGGAGATTGCCGACCGGATGGACACCGGGATGGTCCACGTCAACGACCAGCCCATCAACGACGAAGCCCACGTGCCGTTCAGCGGGACGAACGCGTCCGGCGTCGGCGGCTACAACACCACGGACTTCCTCGACGAAGTCACCGAGCAGAAGTGGATTAGCGTCCAGCACGAACCCCGCGAGTACCCCTTCTAGCGGGGTCGGGGCCGCCAACCAGTAGGAATTTCACGGCCCCCGCCCGACTCACGGGCATGCCAGCGAACGGGCCAGACGACTCAGTCTCCCCCCGAAACATCGTCATTCTGAAGGTGCGCGTCGCGAACCCGACCGCGTCGACGCGCGAACTCAGCGGGATTCTCGCCGACGAGTACGGCATCGAACTCTCCCACAATCGCATCAGCGAAATTCTCCGCGAGATGGGCGAAGACGGCCTCTACCGGGAGACGGTCATCCCCGACCAGAGCATCTTCAACCACTACCTGTTCCGGCTGTCCTTCCACTACCCGAACTTCGCCGACCAGTGGGAGGACTGCTACTGGGCGCTCCGTGACGACCCACACGTGTTGATGTTCTTCAACGCGGACTCGGAGTACCACTGGCAGTTCATCACGCAGTTCCGCGACAACGACCACATGCAGCGCTGGATTCACGAGTTCTTCAAGGAGTTCGGCGGGTTCATCTCGGGGTTCCACAACACCGTCCTCCATCAGGTCCACAAGTTCCAGACGGACGCCGCGGTGTTCGACGAGATGCTGCGCGAAACCGAGGAAGGCCGACAGTATCTCGCGGAGAACGAGAGGACTGAGAGCTAGTTCTGGACGGCTGCGGCGAGCAGTTCGACGGGCGTCGGCGGGCTCTCGCGGTCCTCGGGGACGAGGTCCGCGGCGTCACGGGCGTCCTCGTCGAGCATGTCGCCGAGCTGGGTGCGGCAGGACGCGCCGGGCGCGACCGCGAGTTCGCCGTCGCTGTCGTCGAGCTGGTCGACGAGGATGTCGCCGATTGCTTCGCTCATGGCGTGGTGTTCGGCCTCGTAACCGAACGTCCCGGCCATCCCACAGCACGTCGAGTCCACGGGGTCGGTCGCGTAGCCCGCGCGGCGCAGCACGCCGACCGCGTGGTGGTCTTTCTTCGTCGCCTTCTGGTGACAGTGGCCGTGGTAGGACAGCGACGCCTCGGGCGCGCTCCACTCGACTTCCTCGCCCAGCCGGAACACGTCCAGATACTCGCAGACGCCGTACGTGTTCGCGGCGAGCGTCTCGACGGTGTCACCCGAGAGCAAGTCGAGGTAGTCCGACTGGAACATCACGGCGTCGGAGGGCTCGACGAGCACGACGTCCCAGCCGTCGGCGACCCGCGGTTCGAGCGCCGCGACGTTCTGCCGAGCGGTCTCGCGGGACTTGTCGAGGAAGCCCTTCGAGTGAGCGGGCCGGCCGCTGTCGGTGCGGTCGGCGAGGTCGACGTGGACGCCCGCGGCTTCGAGCACCTGGACGGCAGCCTTCCCGATTTCGGGGTGCGCGTAGTTCGTGTAGGTGTCCGGGAACAGCACGGCCTTCCGGTCGGCGTCGCCGGCCGGGACGGTCGTGCCGCCGCGCGCGTCGAACCAGTCCTTGAGGGTCTCGCGCTCGAAGCTCGGGAGCGTGCGCTCGCTGGCGATACCCACGGTCTTCTCCATCACCGTGCGAGCGCCCGGCACCTTCGAGACGAGGTTCGAGACGGGCGCGGTCGCGCTGCCGAGCGCGGCGAGCGTGTCGACGTTGGCGAACAGTTTGTCGCGGACGCTGGCCCCCTCGCGCTGGTGGCGCTCGTGGGTGACCTCGGCTTTCATCTTCGCCATGTCGACCTCGCTAGGGCAGTCTTTCGCACAGCCCTTACAGCCGACACAGAGGTCCAGCACTTCCTCGGCGAACTCGTCGCCGGTCGGGTCGTCCGGGAGGTCGCCGCTCATCGCCTGCCGGAGCATGTTCGCGCGGCCCCGCGTCGACGTGATTTCCTCGTCGGCGGCGCGGTAGGTCGGGCACATCACGCCGCCCGTGGTGTCCTGCTCGGTGCGGCAGCCGCCACAGCCGTGGCAGAGTTCGACCATGCCGCGGAGGCCGTTCTCGTTGTCCCAGTTGAGTTCCGCGTCGAAGCCCGCGTCGAACTCGTAGTCGGGGCTGAACCGGAGGTTCTCGGTCATGTCGACGTCCCCGCAGACCTGCCCGGGGTTGAGCAGCCAGTCCGGGTCGAAGGCGGTCTTGAGGTCTCGGAACGCGCCCCAGAGCTGGTCGCCGTAGAGTTTGCGGTTCCACTGGGTGCGCGCGCGGCCGTCGCCGTGCTCGCCGGAGACGCTCCCGCCGAACTCCACGACCATGTCGGTGACGCGGTCGGCGATGTCCTCCATCGCCGCGAGATCGGTCTCGGATTTGGTGTTGATGAGCGGGCGGACGTGGAGGACGCCCGGGCCGGCGTGCGCGTAGAACGACGCGAACGTGTCGTTGTCGCCGAGAATCTCCTGGAAGCGCGTGACGAACTCCGGGAGGTGTTCGGGCGGAATCGCGCAGTCCTCGATGAACGAGATGTGTTTCCCGTCGCTCGTACGGCCCAGCAGAATCGGCATCCCGGCCTTGCGGAGCTTCCAGTAGGTCGCGCGCTCCTCGTCGTCGTGGGCTTCGAGGGCGTCGAAGGCGTACCGGTCGCCGCCGCCAGCGACGTCGGGTTCGCCGCCGTCGTGGCCGCCCGCCACGCGATCGGCGACGAGGCTGGCGGTCTTCTCCTGGCCGTCCTCGTCGTCCTCGGCGTAGAACTCCACGAGCAGTGCGGCGCGCGTTCCTTCGGGGAGCAACGCGGTGACGTCCTCGAACTCCGCGGTGTTGCTGGCGAGGTCGATGAGCGTGTCGTCGATGAGTTCGACCGCCGCGGGGTCGTGGTCGAGGACGTGCTGGACGTCGGTGACGGCGTCGACGACGCTCTCGTAGGTCAACAGCGTGACCGACTTCGTCTCCGGAACCGGTTCGAGGGAGACGGTCGCCTCGGTGACGATGGCCAGCGTGCCCTCGCTGCCCGCGAGCAGGCGTGCGAGGTTCACGGTGCCGTCGTTGGCTTCGTCGACGAGCCGGTCGAGGTTGTAGCCGGAGACGTTGCGCTTCATGTCCGGGAAGCGCGCTTCGACCTCGTCGGCGTGATCGTCGAGGATGGCGACGACGCCCGCGTAGACGCGCGGCAGGAGGTCGTCGGCGTCCGCGTCGGCCTGCTCGCGGAGTTCCTCGACGTCCATCTCGCCGAGCGTCGCGGTCGACCCGTCCGCGAGCACGACCTCACACTCCTCGACGTAGGCGTCGGTCTTCCCGTACTTCAGGGAGTGCGCGCCCGTGGAGTTGTTCCCGATAGCGCCGCCGACGGCGCTCCGGTTGCCGGCTGCGGGGTCGGGCGCGAACTTCAGGTCGTGTGGGGCGAGCCGTTGGTTCAGGTCTTCGAGGACGGTGCCCGCCTGCACGTGGGCCTCCCGGCCCTCGGGGTCGACGTCGATGATGCCGTCCATGTACCGCGTGAAGTCGAGGACGATGGCCTCGTTGACCGCCTGGCCCGCGAGGCTCGTGCCGCCGCCGCGGGGCAGCACGGGAATCTCGCGCGTGGCGCAGTAGTCGACGACCGCCGCGACGTCCTCGGTGCCGGTGGGGAAGACGACGCCGACCGGCGTCACCTCGTAGGCGGACGCGTCGGTCGCGTACAGTTGGCGCGTGTACGTGTCGAAGCGCACGTCGCCGGCGACGCGGTCCTCCAGGTCGTCGACGAGTCCGGGTCGCTCGACGTCGCCACTAACGTAGTCGTACTCCGACCGGTCGTCCGCCGCCGGGGGCGTCGCGTCGCGCCCCGGGACTCCGTGTTCGTTGGAAGCCATCTGGTTGCAAGCGACTACGGCGGACACCCTCCTTGTGTTTTCGGATGCGTCGAACTTTGGTCCCGTCGCGCGTTCGTGAAACAGTTTAGTGGCTCCGCGCGAAGGGAAACGTATGCCAAACGGGCCCACGACGCGAACGGGGGTGAAGTCCGACGAGACGCTGTTCGCGGTGTTAGCGGCGCTACGGGAGGCCGACGGCGCAGGCGTCACCGAACTCGCCGACCGCCTCGACGTCGCGAAGAGCACCGTCCACAACCACCTCGCGACGATGCGCGAGCACGGGTTCGTCGTCAAGCGCGACGGGAAGTACCACCTCGGGCTGGAGCTGTTCGACTACGGACAGGCGGTCCGCAACGGCCGCGACGTCTACCGAGCGGCGCGCCCCGTCGTCGACGACCTCGTCGAGACGACTGGGGAGATGGTGTGGCTGTTCACTCCCGAGAGCGGGCGCGTGATGTACCTCTACGGCGGTGCCGGCGAGACGGGCATCGACGTGGACACGATACTCGGCTCGTGGGACTACATGCACTGCACGTCCGGCGGGAAGGCGATTCTGGCGTACTACTCCGAGGAAGAAGTCGACGCGGTCGTCGAGCGCCACGGGCTGCCCGCACGCACCCCGAACACGGTCACGGACCGCGAGGAACTGGGCGCGGAACTAGAGACGGTCCGCGAGCAGGAGTACGCGTTGAACCTCGGCGAGGACCTCGAAGGCATCCACGCGCTCGCGGTGCCGCTACGCTACGAGGACGAACTCGTAGGGTCGCTGGCGGTCGCGGGGCCGGCCCACCGCGTGAGCCGCGAGCGCTGCGAGACCGAACTCCTCGACCAACTGCGCGCGTCCTCGAACGACATCGAGCTCAATCTCGCGTATTCGTAGTCAGCCCGCGAGTCCCGCGACTTCTGCCGCCGCACACCCTGTGCTCGCACACTGCGCCGCGAGCAGCGCTGCCGTGAACGGGTACGCCAGCGCCATCTGCGCGCGGACCGACCAGCGCGGCGCGACGGCAACCGCGAGCACCGCGTCGGCGAGGGCGGCCGCGGCGGCAATCAGCGCGAGCGTGGGAAGGATAGATGCCGCGACGAAGCCGGCGACGAGTACCGCTGCAAGCACGTGGACAGCAGCGGCGACGCGCGCACTCGTGCGGTCCCCAAGCAGGACGGGGAGCGTGTGCTTGTGGATGGTGCGGTCGAACGCCTGGTCCAATCGGTCGATGGAGATTTTCAGCCCGGAGAGTGAGACGACGAGGACGACGGCGACAGCGGCGATACCGGGCGCGAGGTGGCCCGTTTGGGCGAGATAGCCGCCAGCGAACGCGAGCGCGACGCCGACCGGGTAGTCGACAGTGACGGTCACCGGGTGTTTGTCGAGCACGGGTGCGTGGAGGACGGCGAGCGCCCACAGCGGGAGCGTTGCGGCGACAGCAGCACGGGCGCCAGCGACCCACAGGGCCGTGGCCAGCACGGCGAACGCGAGCGTTGACGCGACCGCAGCAGCCGTGGCGGCGGCCGCCGAGAGAACCGGGTCGTGCTCGCCACGCACGTGGGCGTCGACGTACTCGTCGACGACGTGCGCTGTGTAGAGGGCGGTGCCGACAGCTGCCGCGTGAGCGACGGCGAGCAGGAGCGAGATGGTGGGCGCGAGCGCGCTGCCGGCGAGCGCCAGGGCGACTGCGGGGAGCATGAACGTCGGCTTGACGCCGGCGAGGAATCCGCGGCGCACCCTGGTCGAGTCGGCGACCATGTCGACCGTTCGTTGACCTCCCGGAAAAAGTAGCCGTCCACTGGAAAATTCCGCCGACGGCATCCCGAACGATTAACCGACACTGTTATTATCTGGTGTGAGCTTGAGTCACACAGCACAGTAACGCATGCATTATTTGGAAGCATTCGAGCGGAGTGTCCGCGTCCACGGCGACGACACCGCAATCGTCACCGACGACGGTCGGTCGTTCACGTACGACGAGTTCGACCGCCGGAGCACCGAACTCACGAACGCAGTCACCGACCGCGTCGGTGACTCCCCACTCGCGGTTCTCGCGCTGAACGGACCGGCCGCCGCCGAAGCGATGATTACCGGTCACAAGCGCGGCTCGCCGACCGTCCAGCTGTCGTTCCGCGGGACGGCCGGCGAACTCGTCGACATGGTCGAGACCGCGGGTGCCGACGCCCTCCTCTTCGACGACGCCAACGCCGACACCGCCGTCGACGTCATCGACGGCGCGGACCTCTCGGTCGGCTTCCACGCCGGGTCGAAGAACGTCGACCACCCTGACGTCCTCGACTACGAGGAAACGCTGGACGCCGCCGCGTCCACGCTCCCCGACCGCCTCCCCGCGGACGGCAAGACGAACGTCTTCTACACGAGCGGCACCACGTCCACGCCGAAGGCCGTCGCGTTCGACGGCGAGCAGATGTGGACCGGCGCGTACCAGGGCGTCATGGAGCACGGCATCGACCAGACCGACCTCGCCATCGTGACGACGCCGTGGTACCACATGGTCACCTCGGACGCGTGGCTGTACCCCCACTGGCTTGCGGGCGCGACCGTCCTCCTACACGCCGAGTTCGACCCCGTCGAGGCGCTCGAACTCGTCGAGGACAACGCCGCGACTGGCCTGCTGGCGGTGCCCACGCAGCTCTCGCTGCTCACCGACGTCCAGGAGAACGGGGCCGACCCCTACGACACGAGCACGCTATCGTACATCCGGACCGGTGGGTCGGTCGTTACCGAGGAACTCGTCGAGCGCACCTCGGAGTTCCTCTCGGAGAACCTCTACAACACGTACGGGATGACCGAGGGCGGCCCGAACTTCACGTTCGCACACCCCTCAGTGCAGGACGAGCACCCGGGCACCATCGGCAAGGAGTCGTTCTCGTGGGAGCTGCGCGTCGTCGAGACCGCACCCATCACCGAACACCCCGACCCCGAGGCGGAAGTCGGGCCCGGCGAGCAGGGCGAAATCATCGCTCGCGGGCCGGGCGTCCCGGACGGCTACATCGACAACCCCGAAGCCGAGGAGAAGTCCTTCTTCGACGAGTGGCTGCGCACCCGCGACGTCGCCGAAGTCGACGAGGACGGCTTCCTCTACATCACGGACCGCGTGGACAACATGTTCATCAGCGGCGGGGAGAACATCTACCCCGCGGAGGTCGAGCGCGCCATCGACGGCCACCCCGCGGTCGCGGAGACGCTCGTATTCGGCCGCGACGACGAGGAGTGGGGGCAGAAGGTCACCGCCATCGTCGTCGCCGAGGGCGAGGTCGACGCCGACGAGCTCGACAACTTCTGCTGCAAGCACGACGGACTGGCGAACTACAAGCGTCCCCGCGAGTACGTCGTCTGCGAGGAGCCGCTGCCGCGCACGGACACCGGCACGGTCCAGCGCCAGCAGGCCATCGACCAGCACTTCGACTGACGCGGCCGTCGCTCTTCTCGAAATTTTCGGGTTTCAGAACGCGAGCGCGAAGACGCCGATTTGAATCGGGAGCAGGACGAGCAGCGTCGCCAGCGAGCACAGCGCCGCCATCTTGATGAGTTCCATCGAGTCCACGACGTCGAGGCCGAGAATCGCGACGAGGACCGCCGACTGGTAGGGGAAGAAGTACGTGTTGAGCGCGACCGCTTCGGTCATCGCGACGGGGACCAGCGGGAGGCCCGCGCCCTGGGCGAACGCCACGAGCACGGGCGTCAGCACGCTCGCGACCGCCAGCCCTTCCATGAGGAACGTCAGCGAAATCGACGCGACGGCGAGAAATCCGAGCGCGACCGCCAGCGACGCGTCCTGCGGGAACGCCGCGAGGATGGCGTCGGTGGCGACATCCGTGAACCCGGTCTGCTGAAGGCCCGCGGCGATGGCGAAGATAGCCCCGAGGAAGAACACGATGGAGAAGTTGGCTTTCCCGACGGCGTCCGGGCCGACGACGCCGATGCGCGGCGTGAACGCGAGGATGGCGACGACGAGCGCGCCGTACAGCGGGTGGAGGCCGTGGATGGAGTCGGTCGCCCAGATGGCGACGCCCACGAGGAGGAACGCCATCATGCGGCGCGCTTCCGGCGACGTCGCGGTGGCGTCCTCGGCGCGGTCGCTCGCGTCGATGGCGTCGGGGTCCGTCGGTCGGTAGCGGAGGTACGCGATGGCGGTGATCGTGGCAGCGCGGCCGACGGCCATCACGGGGCCGAGCCAGACCGCCCACTCCACCCAGCCGATGGAGACGCCGGCGTTCGTCTCGACCAGTCCCGTGATGATGATGTTCGCCAGCGACCCGGTGAGAATGCCGGTGCCGGCGTAGTAGGTGACGAACAGCGGCCCGAGGAACAGGCCGACCCGGGTGCGGCGCTCGGTGAAGCGCTTGCCGACGGAGATGAGGATGGGGCCGAGGATGAGCACGCGCACGAGCGAGGACGGCACGAGCACGACGAACCCGAGCGCGGCGGCACACAGCACGACCAGCAGATTCCGGTACGTGGTCGTCGCGTTCGTGGTGGCGTCCCCGGGTATCACGCCGAGTGCGGCGCGTTCGACGGCGGCAGCGAGCCCGCTCTGCCGAGTGGCTTCCCCGAGCAGGATGCCGAGGACGACCAGCCACGTGGCGGCCGACCCGAACCCGGTGAGCGCGAGCTCCGTCGAGAACGCGACACCGACCAGCCCGATTGCGAGCAGGCCGGTGAGCCACGGGTCGACGGGCGAACCGACCCAGAGACTGATGGAGAAGACGGTGATGGCGAGCATCGTCGCCATGTCGGGGGCGACGGGTGCGTACAGGAAGACGGCCGCGGCGGCCGCGCCGCCGACCGGCAGCGAGAGCCACGCGGGGTCGAACTCCCCGCGGAGCACGTCGGACCACGTCGATTCAGTCGTCACGTTGGAACACCGTTTGCACGGACGCAGGGAAACCGGCCTAATCTGTCTTCCGGAACAGTGGAGTGTGGCGGAAGATGTTTGGGTCTCCCACCGCCACCGTCGAAGCGATGATTACGGAGCTAGCCACCGACGTCTACGACGTCACACTCGCGGAGTTGAACGGCGGCCGCTACCGGGTGTTCGTCTTCGGCGGCGACGTGCCGACACTCGTGGACGCGGGCCTCGAAGGCACGACGGACGCGGTCGCGGACGCCCTCGCGGACCTCGGTATCGAGCCCGAACGCCTCGTCGTCACGCACGGCGACGGCGACCACGTCGGCGGCCTCCCCGATCTCGTCGAACGCTACGACCTCGAAACGTGGCTCCCCGAAGTCCTCGACGTCGAAGGGCACGAGCCCGACCACCGCTTCGGCGACGGCGACGAGGTCGGCCAGTTCACGGCCGTCCACACGCCCGGCCACGCGCCCGAACACCACTCGCTCGTCGACGAGGACAGCGGCGTGGCGGTCATCGGTGACGCGGTGTTCGGGGCGGACGCCCGCGGCCTCCCGGAAGGCTACTTCGTGCTACCGACGGGGTACTACTCGGCGGACCTCCACGCCGCCGACGAGTCGCTGGCGAAACTGTTGGCGTACGACTTCGACGTCGGCCTCGTCTACCACGGGGAGAGCGTCACAGAGAACGCCAGCGAGAAACTTGATCGGTTCGTGAACTTCGCCGGGAAACCGGCGTAGTCAGTCCGCGCCGGCGTCCGCGGTGTCGCCGATGGCTTCGCCCGCGTTCTCGCCGAGGTAGGCTTCGATGACCCGGCGGTCGTTCTGAATCTCGTCGGGCGTGCCGGTGGCGATGAGGTTCGCGTTGTCGAGGACGAACACGCGCTCGCTGACGGACATCAGCGCGCGCATCACGTGGTCGATGAGGAAGACGGTCTTGCCGCGGTCACCGATGTCGCGGATGAGGTCGACGATGGCCTCCGTCTCGTCGGTGTCGAGGCCGCCCGCGACCTCGTCGAACAGCAGGACTTCCGGGTCCGTTGCGAGCGCGCGAGCGATTTCGAGGCGTTTGAGCGCGCCGACGCTGAGTTCGTCGGGCGTGGTGTGTGCCATGTCGTCGAGCCCGACGAATTCGAGCGCTTCGTACGCGCGCTCTTTCGGCTCGCCGGTGTTCCGGCCGCCGAACTCCGCGCCGACGGCGGCGTTCTCGACGAGCGTGAGGTTCTCGAACGGGTGGACAATCTGGTGCGTACGGACGAGTCCACGGTGACAGATTTCGTGCGGCGTCATCCCCGTGATGTCCTCGCCGTCGAGGTAGACGGTCCCCTCGGTCGGCTCCTGAACGCCGGAGATGAGCCGGAACAGCGTCGACTTCCCGGCACCGTTCGGCCCGATGAGTCCCACGGTCTCCCCCTTGTCGATGGAGAAGGAGACGTCGTCGACGGCGACGATACCGCCGAAGTTCTTCGTGAGGTGCTCGCCTTCGAGTACGGTCATCTTGGTAGCCGTTCCCTACCCACCCGCATAAATGTAGCCCTCGCCGCCGAGTGTCCCAAAAGCATGTAACCGGCGGCGTCGACTACGGAGACGATGCTTCGAGCTTACGACGGCGTGACGCCGACGGTCGCGGAGTCGGCGTACGTCGACGAGCGCGCGACCGTCATCGGGAACGTGGAAATCGGGCCGGAAGCGAGCGTGTGGCCGGGCGCGGTGTTGCGCGGCGACCACGGTCGTATCGTGCTCGGGGAGCGCGCGAACGTCCAGGACAACGCGACGCTGCACGAGCACGCGGTGCTGGAGGCCGGTGCGACCATCGGCCACAACGCAGTCGTCCACGACGCGACCGTCGGCGAGCGCAGCGTCGTCGGCATCGGCGCGGTCGTCCTCGACGACGCCGAAATCGGGCCGAGGAGCGTCGTCGGCGCGAACAGTACGGTCACCGAGGAGACCGAGATTCCCGGTGGCGTGCTCGCCGTCGGGACGCCCGCCGAAGGCCGCCGAGAGTTGGCGGGCGACTTCTGGGCGGGCACGGGCGACCGGTACGCAGAACTCGCGAAGGAGTACGCCGGAACGACGCGCGTCGTCGAGGACGGTCCCGTACTCCCGGAATGAGGACGAGACGCGAGTGCAGCGAGAGCGACACGATGGCCAGCGATTGACGCAGGGAAAACCGTTTTAGTGGCATTCGGTGTACTGTGGGACGTGAACTTACAGCGCCTGTTCCGTCCCGAGCGTATCGCAGTCGTCGGTGCTTCCGCCACGGAAGGGAAGCTCGGCTACGAGGCGATGGCGAACGCCGTCGAGTTCGAGGGAACTGTCTACCCGGTGAACCCGTCCGGCGAGGGCGAAGTGTTCGGCGAGCCGTTCGTAGAGTCCGTCACCGACATCGAGGAGACCGTCGACCTCGCGCTGCTGGCGGTCCCCGCGCACGTCGTCCCGGACGTCGTCGAGGAGTGCGGCGAGGCCGGCGTCGGCGGCGCGGTCATCTACGCCGGCGGCTTCGCGGAGGCCGGCGGTGAGGGCGAGGAACTCCAGGACGCCGTCGTCGCGGCGGCCGACGAACACGACGTCGCGCTGCTCGGGCCGAACACCAGTGGGTTCGTCGCGCCCGCCAGCAATCTACTGGCGTCGTTTGCGGGCGGCGTCGAGCGCCTCCGCCCGGGCGGCGTGACGATTCTCGCGCAGAGCGGCGGGGTCGCCCACCAGTTGGCGTTCAGCGCGCACCGCGAGGGACGCGGCGTCGCGACGATGGTCGGCCTCGGGAACCGCGCGAACGTCGGCTTCGAGGAGGCCATCCCGTACTTCGACTCGGACCCGAACACGGACGCCATCGTCCTCCACGTCGAGGGGACCGACGACGGCCGCGCGCTCCTCGAAGCGTGCCGCGAGTCCGACACGCCGGTCGTCGCGTACAAGGTCGGGCAGGCCGACGTCGGCGACTTCGCGGAGTCCCACACGGGCGCGCTCACTGGCGACCACGCGCTCTACACCGCCGGCTTCGCGCAGTACGGCGTACCCACAGTCGAATCCACGACCGAACTGTTCGACGGCGGACAGGCGCTCGCGAACTCCCCGGAGCCCGACGGCGCGAACGTCGGCGTCGTCACCGCGCAGGCCGGCCCGGGCATCATCATCGCGGACCGCCTGCAGCGAGCGGGCGCGACGCTCCCCGACCTCGCCGCGGACACGCAGGACGAGGTCGGGGAGATTCTCCCCGGCATCACGTACGCGGAGAACCCCGTCGATACCGGGCGCCCGATGCCCGAGTTCGGTGACGTCGTGGAGGCCGTCGCGGAGGACGAGCACGTCGACGCCGTGCTCGTCTACGAACTGTTCGAGGAAGCGCTGGGCTTCCCGCAGGAGACCCTGGACGGCCTCGCCGAGCGCGTGGACAAGCCCGTCCTGTTCGCGACCGAAGGCCCAGTCGAGTCGATGTCCGGCGACCTCGACGCACTCAGAGCGGCCGACGTGCCCGTGTTCACGTCGCCGGAGCGCGGTGCGGACGCCGCTGCGGTGCTCGCGCGGTACGCGACACTGGACGACGCTGCCGCGGACGAGGAGGTGAGCGCCGATGTCTGAGGGCCCCATCGCGGCCGCGCAGGCCGATGGCCGCACCACGCTCACGGAAGCGGAGGCGAAGTCGCTGCTCGCGGACGCGGGCATCGAAACGCCCGCATTCTCGGTCACCGCAGATTCGGACGCGGCCGTCGACGCCGCCGCGGACATCGGCTTCCCGGTCGTCGTGAAGGTGTCCTCGCCCTCGGTCACGCACAAGAGCGAGTGGGCGGGCGGCGCGGGCGTCGCGGTCGGGCTGGACTCGGCGGAAGCAGTCCGGGCTGCTGCGGACGCCATCTTCGACGCGGCGGACGCACGCGACATCGACGCCGACGTGCTCGTGGAGGAGGCGCGGGACGTGGACGCCGGCACGGAAGTCATCGTCGGCGGGCTGCGCGACCCGTCGTTCGGCCCGGTCGTGCTGACCGGCTTGGGTGGTATCTTCACGGAGGTCTACGAGGACACCAGCCACCGCATCGCGCCAATCGACGCGGCGGAGGCCCGCGAGGCCATCGAGGAGTTGACCGCCATCGAACTGCTGGAGGGATACCGCGGCCGCGAGCCCGCTGACGTCGGCGCGCTCGCCGAGGTCGTGGCGGCGGTCGGCGACCTCGTCGACGAGCACGAGGCGATTTCGGAAGTGGACGTGAACCCGGTGCTGGCGACCGAGGAGGGCGCTGTGGCGCTTGACGCGCTCGTCGTGCTGGGGGGTGAGTGAGATGGCGGGCTACGAGCGCGAGTGGACCGTGCGATTCTCGGACACGGACCCGTTCGGCATCGCGCACTACCCGCGCATCGTGGACGCGCTCCACGAGACCTCGGACATGTTCATGCAGGAACTCGGGTTCCCGTTCTGGGAGATCTCCCAGGAGCACGGGTTCGGGCTGCCGCTCGTGGAGATGAACTTCGAGTTCGAGAATCCTGTCGAAGCCGGCGACGAGGTGACCATCGAACTCACGCCGAATCCCGGCGGACGGAGTGTGCGCTTCGAGTACGTCGCGCGTTGTGACGGCGAGGTGGCGTTCTCGGGGTACGAGCAGCGGGTCTGCGCGCACCACGGCGGCGGCGGGTCGATGGAACTCCCCGACGACTTGCGCGCGGCGTTCGAGGCGTACGCCGAAGACTGAGCAGGCGGTTCCGTTGACGGTACGTTTTTGCTGTTCGGTGCGCGAGGTACTGACATGGCCGAGTTCACGAACCCGTACGCGGAGGCCGACCCGTTCGTGGAAGCGCACTTCGACTGCCTGAACTGCGGCGGGAAGCTCTGGGAGTACGCCATCCAGGGGGCGATGGTCTGCGAGGACTGCCGTGCGATGTTCCGCTCGAAGGACGTCTTCGCCGAGCAGATCGCGGAAGGAGCCTAACACGTTCGTCTCCGCTGGACGCCGGGTCCAGTACACTTATGAGATTTCTATGCTAATGTAACACTATGGCAACGCAAGAGCCAGAGGACCTCCTAGAGATGAGTGCGGACACGAGGGGGCTTCTCGACGAACACGACCTCGTCCCGTTGTGGGAGGTCGAGAACGACATGGGCGACCTCCTCGACGACATCGGGGCGAACATCTGGAAGTGGGACGACATCCAGGCCGCCATCGACGGCATCGAGGAAGACGTGCCTATCGAGGACCTGCCGCCGGGCTTCCAGCGCCGGGTCGCCGTCCCCATCAACGCGCCCCACGCGATTTCGAACACCATCTACGTGGGCGTCCAGACGGTGTCCCCCGGTGAGACTGCGCCCGCGCACCGCCACGCGTCGAGCGCGCTCCGGTTCACCATCGACGGCCACGAGGACATGAAGACGGTCGTCGCGGGCGAGGAGTTCCCGATGCACGACCACGACCTCATCACCACCCCGCAGTGGGAGTGGCACGACCACGTCAACGACTCCGACGAGACGGCGGCGTGGCTGGACATCCTCGACCTGCCGCTGTTCCTGGACACGCTGAACAACTCCCACGTCTTCGAGAACCACGAACTCGAACGCCAGCCGGTGACGAAGACGCAGGGCTACTGGGACTCCCAGTACGGCCGCGGCCGCCCGACCAACGAGGACGACGACGGTTCCATCCCCGGCCCCTTCGAGGGCAACCGAGAGGCGACGCCCCCGTACCGGTTCGGCTGGGACGAGATGCTGGAGACGCTGCGCCAGCACGCGGACAACGACGACCCGGACCCGTACGACGGCCACAGTCTCGCGTACGTCAACCCGGCGACGGGTGAGCCACCGGCGACGCCGACGATGTCGTTCCGCGCGCAACTCCTCCAGGAGGCCACCGACCGCCACTTCCACAACTCCACGGAGGTGTACTTCGTCATCGAGGGCGAAGGCGTCACCCACGTCGGCGACGAGGCCCTGGAGTGGGGCGAGAAGGACATCTTCGTCGTGCCGCCGGACGAGATTCACCACCACGAACCGGACAGCGAGGAAGCCATCCTGCTCGGCATCACCGACGAGCCGGTGCTGCGCGCGCTCAACTTCTACGCCGAAGCCGAGCCGTCCTCGTAACCCGCATCTCGACTCGCGTTCGTTTTCTTTCACTCGCTGGGAGGAGGAAGGAGCCGTGAGCCTGTCCAGTAGTGTCAGTATTTGTAGAGTTACCGCATGTTTTATGATGTGAGTGATGTAGGTGTGGGTATAGCATGGTGGACAGTGACAGGTCCCAGAGCAGGCGTACGTATCTCAAAACACTCGGCGCAGCCGGCACCGTCGGCATGTCCGGACTCGCTGGCTGTACCCTCCTCGGCGGCAGTGGTGGAGGCGGCGAGACCGTCACGATAGCAGCAACGATCCCCGAATCCGGCCAGTTCTCCTCGCTGGGCGCGGCGGTCAAGCGCGGGTACGAACTCGGCGTCGCCATGATGGACGAAGCGCTCGACCAAGACGTCGAGCTCATCATGCAGGACGACGAGAGCGACCCCGAAGTCGTCCGGCAGAGCCTCACCCAGATTACGAGCAACAACGAAGTCGACATGATCTGGGGGAGCTTCTCCAGCCTCCTCGTGACTGCCGGCTCCGCGTTCGCGGAGGGACAAGGAATCCCGTTCATCGGCGCGTTCTTCGCCTACGAGGCCCCGCACCGCAACGAAGGATACGAGTGGACGTACTCGCCGTTCCCGAAGTCCCGCGACGTCGCGCGCTCGACGGCGGGCCTGCTCGACCTCATCCCCGAGAGCGAGCGCCCGAGCAACGTCGGCCTCTGGGAGCCCAACAGCGGCTGGGGCGAAGAGCAGGCCGACTACTGGGAGCAGACGCTCACGGACGCCGGTTACGACGTCGTGCTCCGGGAGACGTTCTCGCTGGGCAACCAGGACTTCGCGACGCTCATCTCCCAGTCCGAGAGCGCGAACGTCGAGGCGCTGCTGTCGACGCCGACGCCGCCCGGCGGCATCACCGCCGTCAACCAGATGCAGGAGAACAACTGGTCGCCGGACGTGCTGAAGTTCGTCCGCGCCGCGGACCCGACGGCGTGGTGGTCCGCACTCGGCGAGTCGGGCGCGTACGCCTGCATGTGCCCCGGCTGGGTGCCCGGCCTCACCGGCGGCGGCAACGAGGCGATGTGGTCGGCCTACGAGGAGGAGTACGGGCTCGACGACGGCGAACTCATCCGGACGCCCGTCGGCGGCGCGTACAACGTCGCCCAGACCGCGCTCCAGGCAATCGAGGGCTCGAGTTCCACGGACCCGGGCGCGCTCCAGGAGACGCTGCGCTCCGCGGAGTTCGAGACGGTCATCGGCTCGTTCGGCTTCGAGAACAACGGCCTGCCCTCCGAAGGCGACCTCACGGCACCGACCGGTCAGTGGTGGGAAGGCAACCAGCACACGGTCTACCCCGATGCGGACGGCCGCGGGGCCATCGACTTCCAGTACCCGATTCCGCCGTGGAGCGAACGGTAATCTCTTAGCCCCCCACTCTCTCGGTACACATATCCACACATGGTAGCAACCGACCTACTCGTTCAGTCGCTGCTCAACGGCCTCCTCCTCGGCGGGATTTACGCCGTCGCCGCGCTCGGGCTCTCGCTCGTGTTCGGCATCATGGACATCGTCAATCTCGCCCACGGCCACATGCTGATGGTCGGCGCGTACGTCGCCATCGTCCTGTTCACGGCGCTCGGCCTCACGCCCATCGTCGGGATGGTCGTCGCGTTCGCCGTGCTGTTCGTGCTCGGCATGGCGCTCCAGCGATTCGTCCTCGAACCCGTCGTCGGCGAAGGCATGGAACAACCGATTATCGTCCTATTCGGGCTGGCACTGATGCTCCAGAGCATCGGCCGTATCGTCGTCGGGAGCGACGCACAGGCGACGGACATCGGCATCCCCGGCGAAGCCATCACCATCGGCGCGGCGACGCTGTCGTTCCCCCGCGTCGTGACGTTCGTGCTCTCTATCGTCCTCATCCTCGGAACGTGGGCGTTCCTGAAGTACACGACCACCGGACTGGCGATCCGCGCGACCGCCCAGAACAGCTCCGCTGCCCAGTACATGGGCATCGACACGGACAACATCTACGTGCTCACGCTCGGCATCGGCACCGGGCTCGCCGGCGCGGCGGGCGCGCTCCTCTCGATGCTGTTCCCGATTACGCCGTTCGTCGGCTGGTCGTACCTCCTGAAGGCGTTCGCCGTGGTCGTCCTCGGCGGCGTCGGCAGCGTCGCCGGCACGCTCGTCGGCGGGCTCATCCTCGGCGTCTCCGAGAACGTCGGCGTGCTCTACCTCGGCGGCGGCTTCCGGGACATCATCAGCTTCAGTATCTTCGTGCTGGTGTTGCTCGTGCGGCCACACGGCCTGTTCGGCAGCTCCGGGGGTGGTGAGTGATGGTGTCACTCACTGAGCCTTTCGAGGGCCTGTTCGGGAACCGCCGCCGCCTCGCCGTCGCCATTATCGGCTTGCTCGCACTCGCCGTCATCCCGTTCTCGACGACGGCGTACGTCACCGACCTCGTGTTCACCGGGCTCGTCTTCGTCGTGTTGGGCGTGTCGTGGAACCTCGTCGCCGGCTACGCCGGCCAGGTCTCGCTCGGTCACCACGCGTTCTTCGGGCTCGGCGCGTTCGTCTCCGCGTGGTTGACCACGCCGGCGCGAGCAGGGCTCCCGGAAGCAATCCAGTCGCCGGCGCTGGTCGCCGTCGCCGGCGGGACGCTCGCCGCAGGCCTGCTCGCGCTCGTACTCGGGCCGATTCTGTTCCGCCTGACCGGCCACTACTTCGCCATCGGGACGCTCGCGGTCGCGGCAATCATCCAGCTCGTGTTGCTCGACCAGCGCCGGTTCTCCGGCGGGTCGACGGGCTACTACGTCCAGAACAACCTCAGCGAGCCGACAGTGTTCCTGCTGATGCTGGCCGCGACTGTCGGCGTCGTTCTCGTCACGTACGCTATCGTGAACAGCCGCTCCGGGCTGGGCATGCGTGCCATCCACGACGACGAGGACGCGGCTAGCAGCCTCGGCGTCAACCCGCTGCGGTACAAGCTGCTCGCGTTCGCTGTCGCCTCCGCGATGGCAGGGCTGGCTGGCGGGTTCTACGCGCAGTTCTCGCTGTACGTCAACCCCGACTCGACGCTCGGCGTCACGTGGATGGTGGACACGCTCGTCGTGGTCGTCCTCGGCGGCATGGGGACGATGGCCGGACCGCTGCTCGGCGCGGGCCTGTTCCTGACGCTGGACACGGTCCTGCGCGAGACGGCCGGCGAGTTCGCCACCACCATCGAGGGCGCGCTCATCATCATCTTCGTCATCTTCGTGCCGGGCGGCCTCTACAAGCTCATCACGAACCGCTCGGGCGGCGACGAATCCCGGGAGACTGAGGGAGAAGCCGCAGCCGAACGAGCCGAGTAACGTCGGCGAACCGCTTCGGTGCCGACTTTTCTGTCGACACTTCGGCTTCCGGAGAAGTGAGTCGTCAGTCCGCGTTTAGCCGCCGAGGTACGACGCCGCGACGCGGTCGTCGGTCGCGAGCTCTTCGGCGTCGCCCGAGAGCGTCATCCGGCCGGATTCGAGAACGTAGCCGCGGTCGGCGATGCGGAGCGCGTTGTTGACGTCCTGCTCGACGAGCAACACCGTCGTCCCTTCCTCGTTGATGCGTTCGATGGCGTCGAAGACGTCCTCGACGAGCACGGGCGCGAGCCCGAGACTGGCCTCGTCGAGCAGGATGAGGTCCGGGTCGCTCATCAGCCCGCGGCCGATGGCGAGCATCTGCTGTTCGCCGCCGGAGAGCGTCCCCGCCTTCTGGCCTTTCCGCTCCTCGAGGCGCGGGAAGATTTCGTACACGCGTTCGAGGTGCTCGCTCATGCCGTCGCGGTTCGTGTACGCGCCCAGCCGGAGATTCTCGCGGACGGTGCTGTCCGAGAAGATTTCCCGGCCTTCGGGGATGTGCGTGACGCCCTCGGGGACGACCTCGTCCTGCTGGAGGTGGCCGACGGACTCGCCCTGAAACGTTATTTCGCCGTCGCTGGGGGTGAGCGGGCCACAGATTGTCTTCAGCACGGTCGTCTTCCCGGCTCCGTTCGCGCCCAGCAGCGCGACGGTTTCGCCTTCCGTCACCGAGAAGCTGACGTCCCAGACGACCTGCACGTCACCGTACGCGACGTCGATACCGTCTACTTCGAGCAGGGTCATTGCGCCACCGTACACAGGTCCTCCATAAAAGAGTATCTCCGTCCGCAAACGACAGCGGCCCACCGTCGGTGAGGGCTACCGGAGGACGTGTGCGTCGTCGTAATGCGTTCGGAACGCGAACCAGAGGCCGTGGCGGCCGGGAATCCGTTCGCGCGTCGCTCCGTCGGCGCGGAGTTCGTTGCGCGTGACCGTCCACGCTGTGCCGTCGGCGTCGACGAGCACACCCTCGTCGCGTTCGACCGGCGTCGGCGGTGCCTCGTAGACGGCGACGTCGCCGGTCGCGTCCCGAATGACGACGACCTCGCGGCCGTCGACCGTACTGACGAGCGGGTCGTCGAACTCGTCGACGGGAATTACCCAGACTTCGCTGGCGTCCTCGGAGACGAGGCCGTAGACGTCGGCCTTCTCCGGGAGTTCGCCGTCGACTTGCTGGACGCCGGGCTGAACGACGTCCTCGTTGTTCCAGTAATGTCGGAAGAACCCGATGTGGTCGTCGTAGTGGCTGTAGTCGTAGTCGTAGCCGGTGTCAGGGTCGAGCACGCGCGTCTCGGGGTACTCGGCGCGCCACTCGCCGTACGTCGTCTGCGTGACGGCGAACTGGTCGAGCGCGAGGTCCGGGTGCTCTTCGAGGTACTGTCCCGCGGTCGGCACGCCAGCGTGCTGGTCCCACAGCGTCTCGGTCTCCTCGTCGTACATCACCTTGTTCCCGGATGCGAGCATCCCCGTACTCCCGAACGTGAGCACGTCGTGGTCGCCGACGTCGACTCTCCGGTCATACAGAATCGGCGCGTTGCACAGCGTGCAGTACGTCAGGCTCACGGGAGTGCCGTCGAGGGTGACGTTCAGCAGTTCGTGCGGGAACAGCACCTCTCGCGGGACGGCGTACTGCGTGCCCTCGATTTCGAAGCCGAAGACGGTGTCCTCGTCGTCGAGGTAGCTGCCCTCGGCAGCGGGCAGGAAGTCGGGGGCGTTCAGCGCCGCGAGGAACGAGCGGTCGCAGTTCCCCCAGCGAATCGCCTGGAGGTCGAAGTTCCGTGGTTCGGCGTCGAGCAGGCCGCCAACGGGCGGCAGGTAGGACTTGTAGAGGCGGAGCTTCCACTCGTCGAAGCCCGCCAGGGGCTCGATGTCCTGCTGTGAGTACCACGACTCCCACTCGACCCACGCGTGGTCGGAGTCGAAACTCGGCTCCGCGAGGTCGGCGAGCGCATCACGGACGCCCGACCACCGGACGTCGGGGAGGTCGAGGTAGCGCGGCGGGTCGCGGCTCCGGAGGACTTCCGGGAAGCCGAACTGCGCCCAGTCGTTGCCGATAGCGTCGATGACGAGCACTTCCAGCAGATGCGGGACGACGCGCTCGTCGCCGTGCTCGGCGAGCGCGTCGACGGCGTCGGCGTGTGCGTCTGCGTCGCGGACGAGCAACTGCTCGACGTACTCCTGCAGGTCTGGCGGATCGGTCGACATACTCCGGATTGTGCGAGCGACCGGCAAAAATGTGCGTGTCGGGGAACTGCGACTACTCCTGGCCGCCCTTCGTCACGTGAACGTCCTCGAAGCGCACGTCGCGCTCGGTGACGTCGACGAGCATCCGGCCGACGTCCTCGATTTCGGCGTCGATGGTGTCGCCGTCGGAGAGTTCGCTGACGCCCTCGGGGGTGCCCGTGGTGATGACGTCGCCGGCTTCGATGGTCGCGCCCAGCGAGGCGTACTCGACGATGTCCGCGCACGTGTACACCATGTCACCGGTGTTCTCGTACTGCTCGCGGTCGCCGTTCAGTTCGAGCTCCATCTGGAGGTCCTGCGGGTCCTCGATTTCGTCGGCCGTGACGACCGCCGGGCCGATGACCGTGAACGTGTCGTAGGATTTCCGATTCGAGCGGTCCTGGTCGCCGCGCACGGAGATGTCCAGCAGAATCGTGTACCCGAAGATGTGGTCCCAGGCGTCCTCGGCGTCGACGTCTTTGACGTCCTCGCCCATGACGAACGCGAGCTCGATTTCGTGGTCGACGCGGCGGTCCGAGAACGGCAGTTCGACGCCGTGGTCGGAGCCGACGACGCTGGAGGGCGCTTTCAGGAAGTAGCCCTTGTCCTCGATGCTGAACCACTCCTCGGTGGTGATGTCGCGGTCGGCCAGCGCCTCCTCGATGTGGTTCTCGTAGTTCAGCGGCGCTGCGATGACCTTCCCGGGGCGCTCGACGGGGGAGCCGAGTTCGACCTCGTCGCGGTCGTAGTCCGGTTCCGCGTCGGCGTACTCGCTGGCGTCGTAGTCGCCGTTGATGTACTCGACGAGCGGGTCGGCGGCGTCGATGCCGAGGCGGTCGGTGAGGTCGACGACGCCGTCGTCGTCGGTGAGCAAGCCCAGTCGGTCCTCGTTGAAGCGAACGAATCGCATGTGTCGTCGTGGGGCGAGCATCCTCATAAAACATCGCGTTCGCCCACAGACTAGCCGGGGTCCCCGACACCGCCAGTTTCGCTTTCGATAATCGCGGTGAACGCTTATTACGCATAATCACAGAGTAAAGACCATCATGGCCTCACGACACCGCGAGCACGACACTACGGCCGCCTCGCTGTACGACCCGCCGAACGACGCCAGCGAGGTCGAGCGACTGCGCCACGAGCGGAACTTCTGGAAACACCTCTTCGAGGACCTCACCGAGCGGTTCCCCGAGCCCGCGCTGGTGGTCGACGACGACGGCCGGGTCGCCCACTGGAACCGCGAGCAGGAGGACATCCAGAACACGCCCGCCGAGGACGTGCTCGGGGAGGTCGCCCACGACGTCATCGGCACCGACGACGTCACCGACACGCTCGCCGAGGAGGTCGTCCGCACCGAGGAAACCGTCAACGAGGACCGGGTGCGCTCGGGCACGAACGAGGACGGCAGCGAGTGGCACGTCAGCGCCGCAGCGCTGCCGCTGTACGACCCCGACGGCGACGTTGTCGGCTCGTTCGAGATGGTGTCGCGGGTGACCGACCTCGTGGAGCAGCGCCACGCCGTCGAGGACGCCCAGGAGCAGATTACCTCGGAGGTCGATTCGACCGTCGAGGAGCTGCTGGAGTCCTCGGAGACGGTCGCGGAGAACAGCCAGTTCATCGAGGCAACCGCCCGCGAGCAGGTGGAGTCGCTGGCGGAGGTGCGCAACGAGGTGGAGTCGCTGTCCGCGACCGTCGAGGAAATCGCCTCCCAGACCGACGAGGTCGACAGTCGCGCACGGAACGTCGCGGAGAACGCGGCGGCGTCCGTGGACGCGACCGACGAGGCGCAAGCGCTCTTGGACGACGTCGAGAACGCCGCGACCGACCTCGACACGACCGCCGTCGAGTTGGACTCGCAGGTCGAGGAAATCGAGTCCGTCGTGGACGTCATCAGCGACATCGTCTCCCAGATTAATCTGCTCGCGCTGAACGCGAACATCGAGGCCGCGCGCACGGCCGGGAACAACGACGGCTTCGCGGTCGTCGCGGACGAAATCAAGGAACTCGCCGACCAGTCGAAAGACGAAGTGGACGCCATCGAGTCCACCATCGAGCGGGTGACCGACATCGTCGACGAGACCACGGAGGGCGTCGAACGCACGACCGACGGCATCGAACAGACCGTCGAGCGCGTGGAGACGATTCGGGAGCGCCAGAGCGAGATTCACGCCGCCGCCGAGGAGACCTCCACGGGGATGGCGGAGATCGCGGAGGCGACCGACGAGCAGGCGGTCAGCGCCGAGGAGGTCACGACGATGCTCAACGACGCGCTGGAGAGCCTCGAAGACGTGGTCGAAGAAATCGGGGAGCTCGCCGACGAGAACGACGAACAGACCGAGCTGGCGCGCAGCGTCCGGGAGCGCGTCCACGACGTGGAAGCCGAACTCGAAGCCACCATCGACTAGAAGAAGCGCTCCGTTCTCGTGAGGTCGACGTCGCCGGCGACGTCGTCTTCGAAGTGTTCGGCGAGGGCTTCGACGCTCCAACCGCCGGGCTGGACGCCGACGCGGTCCAGCGTGGGTTCGGAGAAGACGCCGACGCGGTCGCCGCCCGCGTACAGCGCGCAGCCGGTGACGTCGACCGCGTGGTCGCTCGCGAGGAACGCGGCGAACGCAGCGACGCGCTCGGGCGGCATCTCCTCGCGCGTGTACGGGCGGTGTTCTTCGGAGACGGTCTCGGTCATCCGCGTGTAGGCGTTCGGGACGAGCGCGTTCACGCGGACGCCGTGGCGGTGCATCTCCGAGGAGACGGTGCGCATCATCCCCAGGATGCCGGCCTTCGCGGCGGCGTAGTTCACCTGGCCGACGTTGCCGCGCGCGGAGTGCGCGCTCGCGGCGAGATACGACCGCTGGCTGTCGAAGCCGCCATCGCCTGCGGCGTCTCGCCAGTGCTTGCAGGCGGCCTGCAGGAGCGTGAACTGGCCGGTGAGGTTCGTCTCGACGACGGCCTGCCAGTCCTCGGCGTCGAGCTTGTAACTGAGGTCGTCCCGGAGGATGCCCGCGAAGTTGAGCACGCTGTCTACGCGCCCGTGCTCGGCGACGGTGTCGGCGACGAGGTCGTCGGCGTACGCGAACTCCGTGAGGTCGCCGGCGTGTGCGGTCGCATCGCCGCCGTTCTCGCGGATGGATTCGGCGATGCGTTCGGCGACGTCTGGGTCGCTGCCTTCTCCGTGGACGGAGGTGCCGAGGTCGTTGACGACGACAGTCGCGCCGTGGTCGGCGAGCGCTCGCGCGGTCGCTTCGCCGAGGCCGTTGCCGCCGCCACCGACGATGCAGACCTTCTCGTCGAGGCTCGTCATCGCTGTCCCTCCATCCGCGCGGGAGCGCGGTCGTTGGTCGATTTGTGGTCGGTCGGATTGCAGGTGTGAACGCGTCGAGAGCGCATGTCGCGGAATTCGACGACCCGGCATGCAAAGCTTTGGGAGTGCGCGCACCGCATCAGTAGTTAACTAAAATGGGCATATCACGAAACAGAATAACCGACACTTTAAATATCGAGGTTAACTTGTACTCGAACGATGGGAGAAAGTGACATACAGCGCGTGACCGTGCTCGGCGCGGGAAGCATGGGCCACGGCATCGCGGAAATCGCAGCCGTCGCGGGCTACGACGTCGTGCTCCGCGACGTCGAACGCGAGTACGTCGACGACGGCCTCGAACAGATCGAGTGGAGCCTCGGCAAACTCGAAGAGAAGGGCCGCATCGGCGAGACGGCCGACGACGTGCGCGCCCGCATCGAGGGCGCAGTCGACCTCGAAACCGCCACCGAATCGGCGGACCTCGTCGTCGAGGCGATTCCCGAAGACCTCGACCTCAAGAAGGACACCTTCGCCGAAGTCGACGACTACGCCCCCGACCACGCGATTCTCGCGTCGAACACCTCCGGGCTCAGTATCACCGCCATCGGCGCGGCGACCGACCGACCCGAACAGGTCGTCGGCGCGCACTTCTTCAACCCGCCCGTGAAGATGGACCTCGTGGAGGTCGTTCACGGCGAGGAGACCAGCGAGGCGACGCTCGAGGCCATCCACGCGTTCGTCGACGACCTCGACAAGCGCGCCATCGACGTCAAGCGCGACGTCCACGGCTTCATCGTGAACAACGTGATGCTGCCGTTCATCGAGGAGGCCGCGTGGATGCTCGGCGACGACGAGACGACGGTTCAGCAGGCCGACGCCGCGATGGTCTACCAGCGCGGCTACCCGATGGGCCCGTTCGAACTCGCTGACTACACGGGCATCGACATCGCCTCCCACTTCCGCGAGGGCACGGACCTCGACTCCCCGCCGGCAATCGCGGAGAAGGTCGAGAACGAGAACCTCGGGAAGAAGACGGGGCAGGGCTTCTACGACTGGGAAGCCGAGGGGCCGAACTACGAGCCCGGCGACGGCGAAGACTTCGACTGGCTGCGCGTGGAGGCACGAATGGTCAACGAGGCCGCGAAGCTCGTCGGCGGCGACGTCGCCACACCCGACGACGTGGACCTCGGGAGCCGCCTCGGCGCGCGCTTCCCCGAGGGCGTCTGCCGGCTCGGCGACCAAATCGGCCTCGACAAGGTGCTCGACAAACTCCAGACGCTCCACGAGGAAACGGGCTCGGAACGCTTCGCGCCCGCGGACTACCTCGTCGAACTCGTGAACGCCGGCCACACGGGCGTGGACGCCGGTCGCGGGTTCCACGATTACGCCGGTGACGGTCCCTACCAGTACATCAACAAGGAACTCACCGAACGCGGCGTCCTCGAAATCGAGTTCGACCGCCCGGAGCGCCTGAACGCGTTCTCCGAGACGATGTTCGGCGAGGTCGAGGAGGCGCTCGACAACGCCGACACCGACGAGGTGTCCTGCGTGGTCTTCTCCGGCGCGGGGCAGGCGTTCAGCTCCGGCGCGGACATCACGGCCTTCATGGCCGCCGAACCGACGGAACTGATGGACGTCGACGAGACGATTCAGGCCATCGACCAGTTCGAGCGTCCGACGCTCGCGCGCATCGACGGCTTCTGTCTGGGCGCGGGCTTCGAAATCGCGCTCGCGTGCGACCTCCGCATCGCCACCGAGGACTCCTCGCTGGGCGCGCCCGAAATCAACCTCGGGCTCATCCCGGGCGGCGGCGGCACGCAGCGGCTCACGCGCATCGTCGGCGAGGGCCGCGCGAAGGAGTTGGTCTTCCGCGGCGAGCAGATTTCCGCCGAGCGCGCCGCCGACTGGGGGCTGCTCAACCGCGCGGTGCCCGAAGACGAATTCGACGACGTCGTCGGCGAGTTCGTCGACGACCTCGCTGACGGGCCGAAGACGGCGCTGAAAGTCGCCAAGCGCGTCATCGACGACGGACAGGACGCCAGCCTGCAGGCCGGCCTCGACTCCGAGAGCCAGGCGTTCGGGCTGCTGACGACGACCGAGGACATGGTCGAGGGCGTCACGGCGTTCCGTGACGACCGCGAACCGGAGTTCGAGTGATGCCCCGGAACGCTGCAATCGTCGGCGGCGGGCACGCGGACTGGGGCAAGCGCGAAGCGACGTGGAAAGACCTCGCCCAGGAGGCCGGGAAGGCTACCTTCGACGACGTGGACGGTCTCGGGCCCGACGACGTCGAGGGCCTGTTCGTGGGCGCGGTCCAGCCCGAACGGTTCGCGTTCCAGAGCCACGTCGCACCGCTGGCCGCGGAGCTGCTGGGCGTGAACGCCTCGAAGATGATCGCCCGGACGGAGCTGGCGTGCGCGAGCGGGCAGGCCGCGCTACGGTACGCGTGGCTCGCCATCGCCGCGGGCCAACTCGACGTCGCACTCGTGCTGGGCGTCGAGAAGATGAACCTCGGCGACGAGTACATGGGGGAGATGCAAGCGAGCATGACGAACGTGCTCGACCGCGAGTTCGACGGCGTCAACGGCCTGAACGCGCCGTCGTTCTTCTCGATGTACGCCCAGCGGCACATGCACGAGTACGACACCACGCGCGAGCAGCTCGCGAAGGTGAGCGTGAAGAACAAGCGCCACGCCGCGAACAACCCGTACGCGCAGTTCCAGCAGGACATCGACGTCGACGACGTGCTGGATTCGTACCCGGTCGCACCGCCGCTGTGCCTGCTGGACTGCAGCGGCATCACGGACGGTGCCGCCGGCCTCCTGCTCGTCAGCGAGGAGAAGGCCCGCGAACTCACGGACACCGCGGCGTACGTCACGGGCAGCGGGCAGTCCTGCATGGCGAGCAACTCCATCAACAACCTCCCGTCGATGTCAGCGTGGCCGCAGGCCACGCAGGCGGCGGAGACGGCCTACGAGCAGGCGGGTATCGACGACCCCGTCGAGGAGTTGGACGTCGCGGAAGTCCACGACTGCTTCTCCGTCAGCGAAATCATCGAGTACGAGGACCTCGGCTGGGTACAGAAGGGCGAGGGCGGCCAGTTCATCGAGGACGGCCGCAGCGAGCTCGACGGCGACATCGCCGTGAATCCCAGGGGCGGCCTCCTGGGCTGTGGACACCCGCTCGGCGCGACCGGCGTCTCGCAGGCGCTGGAGGTGTACAAGCAGTTCACCGGCGAGGTGGAGTCCGCCCGCCAGGTGCCGGACAGCCCCGAGACCGGGCTCATCCACAACCTCAGCGGCAGCGGCTCCGTCCACAGCGTGATGACCCTCGCGAGGGACCCACAATGACAGACACCGACGACGAGGTGCCCCGGCGCACCGTCACGATTCCGAAACGCATCGAACTGCCGCGCCTGCTGGACTTCTACGACCTGCAGGACGCCGAACACACGCGTATCCACGAGTTCTACGACCGACTCCGCGAGGGGTCGCTGTCCACGACGCAGTGCGCCGACTGCGGGGAACTGCACTTTCCGCCCCGGGTGGTCTGCCCGGAGTGTACGAGCGACGACCTCGAATACGTCTCGCTGCCCCACGAGGGGACGCTGCACGCGTTCTCGACGGTCCGCGGGAGCCCAATCGGGATGGACACGCCGTTCGTCACGGGCGTCGTGGACCTCGACGGCGTGGACGTGCAGTTGTCCGCGCGCATCGACGGCGCGGAGTACGACGACCTCGCCATCGGCGACCCGGTGTCGCTGGTGGTCACGGAAATCGACGGTCCAACGGACCAGCAACGGGTATTTTACCGCTTCGAGCCACGGGGTGACACACGATGACGATGGACTACGACCTGACGATAACGACGTTCCTGGAGCGCGCCCGCGACCTCTTCGCCCACAAGGAGATCGTGACCGCGCTCCCGGACGGCAGCACGCACCGCTACACGTACGGCGACGCCTACGAGCGTATCAGCCAGCTCGCGCACGCTCTGGACGACTACGGGATGGCACCCGGGGAGCGCTCGGGCGTGATGGCGCTCAACCACTTCCGGCACTACGAACTGTACTTCGGGCCGTCCTGTAGCGAGCGCTCCATCCACATGGTGAACCACCGGCTGCCCGAGCACCACCTCGTGAAGATAATCAACGAGGCCGGGGACCGGCTGCTCTTCCTCGACCCGCAGTTCGTCGACACCATCGAACCCATCGCGGACGAACTCGACACCGTCGAGCAGTACGTCGTGCTCGGCGACGAGGACGACATCCCGGAGACGAGCCTCGAACCCGTGACGGACTACGAGTCGTTCATCGCGGGCTACGAGACGGACTACGACTGGCCGGACGTCGACGAGGAGGCCGAGAGCGCGCTCTGTTACACGTCCGGGACGACGGGCCTCCCGAAGGGCGTTCAGTACACCCACCGCGGCCAGTTCCTCCACACGATGATGCACAGCCACGTGGACGTCTTCGGCGTCAGCGAGTCCGACGTGGTGATGCCGGTCGTGCCGATGTTCCACGTCAACGGCTGGGGGTTCCCGTACACGACGACGTTCACGGGCGCGAAAATTGTGCTGCCGAACCAGCACACCGACCCGGACGAACTCCTTCCGATGATAGAAGACGAGGACGTCACGATTGCGGCCGCCGTCCCCACCGTCTGGATGGAGGCCGACCGCATCATCGAGGAGTCCGACGACCTCGGCCCCGACGTCTTGGAGGCGCTTCAGGACGTGCTCATCGGCGGGAGTTCGCCGCCGGAGTCGCTCATCCGGAAATTCGACGAGGTGTACGAAGCCCCCATCGGGCAGGGCTACGGGATGACCGAAGCCTCTCCACATCTCGCGAACACGCTGATGACGACCGAAGTCAAGCAGCTGCCGGAGGACGAACAGGACCGCCTCCGCATGAAGGCGGGGGTGCCTGCGCCGGGCGTGAAGATTCGGCTGCGCGACGAAGATGGTAACCAAGTGCCCCACGACGGCGAGACGCCGGGCGAGGTGCAGGCGCGCGCGCCGTGGCTCGCGGACGAGTACTACAAGCGCCCCGAGGCCTCGGAGGCGTCGTGGACCGAGGACGGCTACTTCCGGAGCGGCGACGTCGCCACCATCGACGAGTACGGCTACATCGACGTGGTCGACCGCCTCGACGACGTCATCAAGAGCGGCGGCGAGTGGATCTCCTCCATCGAGTTGGAGAACGCGCTCATCGGCCACGAGGGCGTCGAGGAAGCGTCCGTCATCGGTGTGCCCCACGAGAAGTGGCAGGAACGCCCGGTCGCGTACGTCGTGACGAACGGGGACGTGACTACCGACGACCTCCGCGAGCACCTGCTCGACCAGTTCCCGAAGTGGTGGCTGCCGGACCGCTTCGAGTTCGTCGAGGAAGTGCCGAAGACGTCCACCGGGAAGTTCGACAAGCTCGCACTCACCGAGGAGTTCGAGGAGCGGTACGGCTCGCTGCCGATCGAGGAGTAGCCCTCGCTACAGCGTCGTTCCGTTCTCAGCGTCGAGGTTGTCGAAGAGGTCGGGGCTCGCGCCGAACTCCAAGACGTTCGTCATCACCGACGTGCGGACGTTCAGCACGGTCTTGCCGTGGTTCTTGTAGAACTCGTGGAGCCAGCGCTCGCCGACCTCTCGCGTGGGGAACAGCATGATGGACTTCCACTGGTACTCGCCGTCCGAGAGGAAGTACATCAGCGTGTGCTCGGAGTCGCGGATGTGTTCCATCGTCTCTCGCCACTCGTCGGCGAAGTACTCGGGGTTGAACTTGAACTCGAACAGCTCGAAGACGAAGTACTCCTCGTTGGGGACGATGGCTTCGCGGAACACGCCGGCTTCGCGCATGTTGCGGATGGACTCGTTGACGGTGACGTAGGAAACGTCGATGCCGTATTCGTCTTCGAGAATGTCCGCGAGGTCCCGCGAGGAGACCCCGGGGTCTTTGGCGAGCTCTCGGAGGATGACCACGTCGCGGTCCTTGAAGTCGTACGCCGGTGTGTCGTTGGCCATACCGGGTTGTCACTCCAAACGATGTTAAGATTCGTGTTTGCCGCGCGACGCGTGAACCCGGAAATGGGTTTGAGAGTTAGGCGTCGTGGCCCTGCCCCTTCTGTCCGGTCAGTTCTTCGGGGACGAGCCGGTAACGGGGCTGGTCGGTGATGGGCTCGCCGTGCGGGAACAGGCTCGCAAACTGCGCGTTCTCGAACATCGTCTCGGTGACGTCGTCGGTCTCGTCTGCCGAAACCGCCTCGATGGGGCCGCGCGCGACGACGCTGCGCCAGTGGTGCTCGTCCTCGAAGTTGTACGTCGAGAACGTCGCTCGCTCCGTGGTAGCGGCGTAGTCCAGTTTCTCGCTGCCCTCGCCGAACTGGAGCAGGATGAAGTAGAGGTGGTCGCCGTCCCACCCGAACGAAATCGGGAAGCCGTAGGCGACGTCCTCGCTAGCCAGCGAGAGCACGCCGATGCCGCGCTCCCGGAGGAATTCGTCGCGTTCGGTCTCGTCCATGGCGACGCCACGCAGGGGTCGGTCGCTCGTCTCTGGTGCTGCCATACGAACACGCTAGGGTACGGGGGCGAAGAAATTCGGTGCGAACATATTCGTGACCCGAAGCTAGTCGTGTACTGTTCACTATTGGTCCGTGTTATCGAGCAGGGAAACATCTATACCCCCGTTCCACGTTGGTTGTAATACGATGAGCGGCTCAGAAGCTCAAGTAGACGTGCCCGTCGTCGTCGCCGGAGCGGGGCCGACCGGCATGACGACCGCGCTCGCGTTGCACGCAAGAGGCGTCGACGTCACCATCCTCGAAGCCGACCCCAAGGACCGAGAGCGGCCCGGCAGCCGGGCCATCTACGTCCACAAGGACACGCTTCGCACGCTGGAGAACGCGTCGCCCGGCCTCGGCCACCGGCTGGTCGACAACGGCATGATTTGGTCGACGCGACGGACGCTGTTCCGCGGGACGGAAGTGTTCGAACGCACCTACCCCGACCCCGGCGGCGACGGCGACCTCCCGCACTTCACCAGCATCCCCCAGGTCTGGACGGAAAAGTACATGCTCGACGCCATCGAGGACGCGGGCATCGACGTTCACTGGGGCGACGGCGTCGAAACCGTCGACGCCGGCGAGGACGTCGTCCGCGTCGAAACCGAGAGCGGCGAGGAGTACCACGCCGAGTACGTCGTCGGCGCGGACGGCGCAGGCTCGACGGTCCGCAAGGAAATCGGCGGCCAGTTCGACGGCACCGAGTCCGAGAACTCCTTTATCATCGCGGACATCGACGAGTTCGACGACGAGGACGAGCAGCTGTTCCAGGAACGCGTATTCCACTACGACCACCCGCGCGTGGACGGCCGCAACGTCCTGCTGGTGCCGTTCCAGGGCGGTTGGCGCGTCGACATCCAGTGCAAGGAAGACGACAATCCCCAGCAGATGACCGAGGACGAGGAGATTAGCGAACTCGTCGCGAAGACGCTGGGCGAGCGCTACCGCGACCGCGTCGAGTGGGTCTCCCAGTACAAGTTCAAGCAGGTCATCGCCGACCGGATGGTCGACGACGAGAACCGCGTGCTGCTCGCCGGGGAGTCCGGCCACCTGTTCGCGCCGTTCGGCGCGCGCGGGATGAACTCCGGCGTCGCCGACGCCGAGGCCGCCGCCAGCGCCATCACGGTCGCGCTGAACGCGGACGTCGAGGAAGCGCGAGCCGCCGAAATCACGCAGTACGGCATCACGCGCCTGAAGGCCGCGAGGTACAACAAGAACGCCGCCGGGCAGGCCCTCGAATACCTGCAGGGCGACAGCTCCGTCACGCGAGCGAAGAAGTGGCTCGCCGCGAAGGCCGCACCGTACTACGAGCCCGCCGGCGAGTGGCTCGACGACGCGCCGTACGGCCCGCACGGCGGGCCGCCGGTGACCGTCGGACAGTACTGAGCGGCCCACACGGGCCGAACGAGGCACAGCCGGTTCTGCGGCTCTTCGATTTTCCGTTTTGAGCGCGAACAGCGTCACGCTCGCCCCGTGAACGCGGGTTTGAGTGCTTTTACGCTGGTATTCCCTCTAGCCGAACAGTTCTGATGGCTGGGGAAGAATGACTTCGGCTACGTCACGCGTCTACGTATACAGGCCGAGATGCGCGTATTCGTCCGTTTTGGCTCGAATGACGAGCAGCCGTGCGTGTTCAGTCCCGCGAGCGAACGGGATCTATTTATTAGTGCTCGAAGATGCGTTCGGTGGCACAGAACGGAGTTCGACTACTCTGGTAGTGCGGAGTGTGAAGAGATTAACGGGCGTATATCGGCTGCTAAATCGATTTCGTGTCTGTGGCCGAAGCGTGGAAACGACCGCCCACGAGGAGCACTCGTCCGCGGTGGGGTCGGTCGTCCCCACTTCGACTCGTGTCCGGTTCGGTAACGACGCACGAGGCCAGCGGTTCCAGTTCCACTCGCGGATGAGACTCACAAAAGGATATCTATTCGATGTTTTTGTAAAGGGAATAAAATTCAAGGGATGATTCGAGGTCGTTCGTTGTCAGGGAACGGGACTGGCTGTAATGTAGAATGTACACTCAATCTCACAGCCACTACTGAGATGCCGTGTTGAGCAAAGAGTGTAATCCGATTCGCGGCGGCAGCTCCCTGGGCGAGAGAATCACCCAAACGTATATCACGGTCGATGAGACAGTTGCTTGTGACCGCGGATGAGCCACGCGACCCATGCGGACAGAGACACGAGTGTAGCCTGCAATCGACCAACAACCCCGCACGCGCTCGGAGGGCGTCGATGACCCGTACTGGCGCACCCATCGCGAAGCTCGGGCACGTCGTCGCGCACACGCCGGACATCGAGGAGTCCATCTGGTTCTTCCGGGACGTGCTCGGCTTCAAGCTCACGGAGCGAACCGACGACGGCGCGTACTTCCGGGGGCTGCGCGACTGGGAGCATCACACGCTAGCGGTCCTCGACACCGGGAAGACGGGCGTCGACCACATCGCGTTTCGGACGTCCAGCCCCGAAGCGCTCGACGAGCTGGCCGAGCAGTTCGAGGCGGCCGGCGACGACGTAACGTACGTCGAAGCCGGCGAGGAGCCCGGGCAGGGCGAGGCGATTCGCGTCGAGAAGTTCGGCCACCCCTACGAGTTCTACTACGACGTCGAGAAGCCCAACGCGCCCAAAGAGGAGCGGTCCCGGCTGAAGAACCGCGTGTACAGTGAGGCCGCGCGGAGCCGCGTCGCGCCCCGGCGCATCGACCACACGCACGTCCAGGACTCCGTCTCGCCGGCGCACGCCGAGTGGCTGCAGGACGTGCTCGGCTTCCAAGTGAACGAACAGTACCGGACGAACGACGACGAACTCTGGGGGTGGTGGTTCTCCGTGACGCCGCTGCCCCACGACATCGCCATCCACCGGCTGCCGGAGGGTGAGTCGCCGATGTTCGACCACGTCTCGTACCACCTCGACAGCCTCCAGGACCTCTGGGAGGCCGCGAGCGTGCTCGCCGAGCACGGCATCGAGCCCGACGGCGGCCCGGGCAAGCACGCGATTACGAGCGCGGACTTCCTCTACGTCTCGGACCCCGCCAGCGGGCTCTGCATCGAGTTCTTCGCGGGGCCGGGCTACCTCAACTTCGAGCCCGACTGGGAGCCCATCGAATGGACCGAGGACGAAATCGGCGGCGAGACCAGCCACCAGTGGATCGGAGAGGGTCCCGGCTGGGAAGGACTCGCGTACCCCGACGAATAAGCGGCCGGCTTCGGATTTTCGCGGCAGCTACGACACGAGGTCGCGGAGGTTCCCGGCGAGCAGTTTCTCGCGCGCGTTCGCGCCGAGGTCCATCTCGTCGACCGCGAGGAGTTCGTTCTCGATGCCGGCGCGGCCGCGGCCCGGGCCGAACGGGTAGTCGGTCCCCCAGACGAGGTTGTCGCCGAAGAGGTCGTGGGCGCACTCGTAGGTCGGCACGGAGCCGCCGACAGCGGTGTCGGCGTGGAAGGACGCGAACTCCTCGCTGGGCGGCTGGTCGAAGTCGGGCAGTTCGGTGTCCGCGTAGTTCTCGGGGTACTGCTGGCGGGTCTCGTAGAAGCCGTCGATGCGGCCGCGGTAGTACGGCACCATGCCGCCGCCGTGGTGGGAGACGAGGTCGAAGTCGTGGCGCTGGGTGGTGCCCGCGAACACGAGCCGGGAGAGCGCCAGTGTCGTGTCGAAGGGCCACCCGAACAGGCGGTGTTCCATGTACTCGCTGGCCCAGTCGTACCACTCGTGGAGCTGTGGGTGCATCCACAGCGGCGTGTCAGTCTGGTCGGCCTTCGCGAACAGCGGGTCGAAGCGCGGCCGGTCGAGGGGTTCGCCCTCGATGGTGGAGAAAATCTGGATGCCCGCCATGTCGAGGTCCTCGACGCAGCGGTCGAACTCCGCCATGAAGTCGTCGTCGACGAACGGAATCGTGCCGACGGGGATGAACTCGTCGGGGTGTTCGTCGGCGAGCCGGCGAATCTCGTCGTTGGCAAGTCTCGTGAGTTCGAGGGCATCCGCGCGGTCCATCTCCCGCCACAGCGGCGGCAACGCGATGGTGAGCACCTGCTTGTCGATGCCGTACTCGTCCATGTCGGTCAGGCGCTGTTCCACGTCCCAGAGGAACGACGGGTCGCCGGTCAGCCCGTTGAACGCGTAGTCGTCGAGCAGCGTCTCGTAGAACCGTTCGGTGAGTGCGTGCGTGTAGGCGTCGATTATCATAGTGTCGCGCTACGACAACACGGGACAGGCGGGGCCATAAAACTACCCTCGCAGCGGGCTGCGCGAAACGGGGACTTTATGTCGAATCCGTGGGAGCACGAGACATGGACGTGATTCACAGCGCGCTGTGGGTGTCGGACCTCGACCGAACGCTGTCGTTCTACGTGGACGAGCTCGGCCTGGAGAAGACCAACGAGTTCGTCAGCGGGGACGGCGCGACGAACGTCTACGTCGCCGGCGACAACGGCGTCGAGATCCAGTTCAAACACCACCCCGACCACGACGTCGACGTGGACCCGTCCGGGTTCGACCACGTCGCGCTCGGCGTCGAGGACACGGACGCGACGACCGAGCGCCTCGTGGAGGAGGTCGGCTGCACGCTGCGCCGCGGGCCGTTGACCTCGGAGGGCGCGAACGCGCGCGTCGCGTTCATCGAGGACCCGGACGGCTACGGCATCGAACTGGTCGAAGAGCTCGAGTAGTCAGTCGTCCGCTTCTGCCGCGCCTTCGCTGGCGAGCCGGTCGGCGACGTCCGTGATGAGGTCTTCCTGGCCGCCGACGACTTCCATCTCCCCGAGTTCCACGAGGATGTCGCGGGGGTCGACGCCATACTGTTCGCCGGCGCGCCGGGCGTGCCGGAGGAACGACGAGTAGACGCCCGCGTACCCCAACAGTAGCGAGTCGTTGTCCAGCTCGGGCATCGTGTCGTCGTCGAGCATCGGCAACAGGACGTCCTCGGCGGCGTCCATCACGCCGTAGAGGTCCGGGCCGACGTCGTAGCCCGCGCGGTCCAGCGCGCCAACGAGGACCTCCATCTGAGCGTTTCCGGAGCCCGCGCCGAGCCCGCGAAGGCAGCCGTCGACGGTGACCGCGCCCTCGTCGAGCGCTGCGAGCGTGTTCCCGATGGCGAGCCCGAGGTTGTTGTGCGCGTGGAACCCGACGTCGATGTCGAGTTCGTCGGTGAGCAGGCCGACGCGGTCGCGGACGTCCTGCGGGAGGAGCGCACCCGCCGAATCCATCACGTAGACGGCTTCTGCGCCGTACTCCGCCATGAGTTGGGCCTGTTCGAGCACTGTCTCGGGCGGTGCCATGTGCGAGAGCATCAGCAGGCCGTTGGCCTCCAGCCCGCGCTCGGTGACGTACTCGAAGTGCTCCTCGGAGATGTCGGCTTCCGTGACGTGCGTGGCGATGCGACAGATGTCGGCGCCGTGGTCGGCGGCGAGGTCGATGTGTTCGACTGTGCCGATGCCGGGCAGCAACAACACCGAGAGTTCGGTATCCGTGAGTTCGGGCGCGACGGCTTCGAGATACGCCTCGGTGTCCGCCGCGGAGACGCCGTAGTTGATGGACGACCCACCCATGCCGTCGCCGTGCGAGACTTCCACGACGTCCATCTCGGCGGCGTCGAGCGCGCTCGCGACGTCGGCCATCTGGGCGGGCGTGAACTGGTGGTCGACGGCGTGCATGCCGTCCCGCAGCGTCATGTCCACGAGCCGCGGCGAGTCAGTCATCCGTCTCACCTCCGACGGCGGCGACTTCAGTTGGTTGGGCGGCGATGCGTTCGGCGGTGCCGAGTGCGGCGCTGGTCATGATGTCGAGGTTACCCGCGTACGGCGGGAGGTGGTGGCCTTCGCCTTCGACTTCCAGTTGCGTCGTGAGGATGCGCGAGCCGTCGAGGTCGAAGCCGACGTCGTCGCTGTCCTTGACGGCGGGTTCGAGCGTGACCTCGTAGCCGGGGACGTAGGACCGAATCTCGTCGGCGATGCGCGCGACCGAGTCGCGGACGGCGTCGACGTCGGCGGTGTCCGGGACCTTCGTGTGAACGGTGTTGCGCATCATAATCGGCGGCTCCGCGGGGTTGAGCGTGATGATGGCTTTCCCCTCGTCCGCGCCACCGACGACTTCGAGCCCGGCAGCGGTCGTCTGCGTGAATTTGTCGATGTTCTGCCGGGTGCCGGGGCCGGCGCTCTTCGACGCGATGTGTGAGACCATCTCCGCGTACTCGACGTCCGCGACGCGGTCGACCGCGTGGACGATGGGGATGGTCGCTTGGCCGCCGCACGTGACCATGTTGACGTTGCGTGTCTCCCCAACCACGTCGTCGAGGTTCACCACCGGCACCGCGTACGGCCCGACCGCCGCGGGCGTGAGGTCGATGGCGAACAGCCCGAGGTCGTCGTAGACGGGGGCCTGTTGCTCGTGGACGTGCGCGCTCGTCGCGTCGAAGACGAGGTCGAACTCCTCGGCGTGGTCGCGGACGCTGTCGATACCCTCCGTGCCGACGTCGATGCCTTCCTCGACGGCGGCTTGGAGGCCGTCGGACTCCCCGACGGGGAAGATGCCGATCATCCGTTCGAGGTCGATGGAGTCGCTGCGGTCCAGTATCTTGTACATCAGATCGGTCCCGATGTTGCCGGGGCCGACGATGGCTGCGCTAACACCCATGCCAGCAGTCAGCACGGACAGCCAGTTAAAGTTACGGGTAGTCAGACCGCCAAATTCCCGATACAGACGGCTCGGCGTGGCGGATTTCGGCTAGCGACTGTGGAGCGCGTGTTCCGGTCAGAACGGGTACTGCCGGGACTCGCGCTGCACCGACGTCCACTTCAGTTCGGTGAACTCCTGGAGAATCCAGTCGCCGTTGTAGCGACCCATCCCGGAGTCCTTCTTCCCGCCGAACGGCACGTGGGGTTCGACGTTGACCGTCTGGTCGTTGACGTGCATCATCCCGACCTCGATTTGGTCGGCGACGTCGCGGGCACGCCCGCGGTCCGCGGAGTGGACGGAGCCCGCGAGCCCGTATTCGGTGGCGTTCGCGAGTTCGATGGCCTCCTCGTCACTGCTGAACGGGATGATGGGTGCGACCGGGCCGAAGTGCTCGTTGCACGCCGCGGTCATGTCGTTGGTGACGCCGGTGAGGACGGTAGGTTCCACGAACAGGCCGTCGTAGTCGCCGCCGGTTTCGAGGGTTGCGCCCTCCTCGACGGTGCGCTCGACGTAGTCGACGATTTGGTCGCGCTGGGCCTCGTTGATGATGGGGCCGATGACCACGTCGTCGTCCAGCGGGTTGCCGACGGGGAGTTCGGCGGCGCGCTCGGCGAGGCGCTCGGCGTACTCGTCGTAGAGGGATTCGTGGACGAGGTGGCGGTTGATGGAGATGCAGACCTGCCCCTGGTTCCAGAACGAGCCGAAGACGCCGGCGTTCACCGCGTCGTCGAGGTCGGCATCCTCCAGCACGACGTGGGGGTTGTTGCCGCCGAGTTCCAGCGCCGGCAGCGCGAAGTGGTCGATGGCGTTCTGCCCGACGAGGCGACCGACCTCCGTCGAGCCCGTGAACGCGATGACGTCGCTGTCGGGGTGGGCTGCGGTGCGGTCGCCCGCAGTCGAACCCGGCCCGGTGACGACGTTCAACACGCCTTCAGGGAGCCCCGCCATCTCGAACAGCTTCGCGATGAGGAGGCCGCCCGTAATCGGCGTCTCGCCGGCGGGCTTGAGTACGACCGTGTTCCCGGTTGCGATGGCAGGCGCAACGGCGCGAATCGAGAGCTTCAGCGGGACGTTCCACGGCGAGATGACGCCGACCGTCCCGACGGGGTCGCGCTGGACGATGTTCTCCTTGCCGGGAATTTTGGACTGGTTGTGGCGGCCGGACATCCGGAACGCGAACGACGCGGCGTCGTGGACGAACGTGACGGCACCGCCGTGCTCGATGGCCTGCCGGGACGGCGCGCCGCCGCTCTCGATAGCGAGGAGGTCGCAGATTTCGTCCTCGTAGTCGTCGAGCAGTTGCGCGACTGTGCGGACGACGCGGGCGCGCTCGTCCGGCGTCGTGTTCGCCCACTCCTCCTGTGCGGCGGTCGCAGCCGCGTAAGCGTCGTCGACGTCGGCTTCTGTCCCCTCGGGTACCTCCGCGACGACTTCCCGGGTCGCCGGGTTCTCGACCGGCGTCACGTCGCCGTGCTCGGCGTCGCGCCACTCGCCGTCGATGTACAGTGCGTCCCAGTCCGCGTCGATGGATAGGTGCGTCTCTCGTGACGAACTCGTGTGCTGGCTCATGACTGCTTCACTCAGTGGTTCCGGCCGCGCCCACAAATACGTAGGGGTGTGTCACTTGATTGACTAACGATAGCGTTAAGTGTCGTTTCTCGGAATACGGCGTGTATGAGCTTAGACGAGTCCGAGCTACAGTCGTTCGCGGAGCAACTGTACGACGCGTGGGCCACGAAGACGCCCGTCGAGCCGATAACCAACGACACAGAGTTCGACACCGCCGACGCCTACGAGATTCAGTCCCGCGTGGTCGACCGCATCCTCGACGACGGCGACGAGATTGCGGGCCACAAACTCGGGCTCGTGAGCGCGGCCAAACAGGAACAGCTCGGCATCGACGAACCCATCTTCGGCTACTTCACCGAGGGCGGGATTCTGGACGAACCGGTCGTCCAGACCGACGACCTCATCGCACCGCGGCTGGAGGCCGAAATCGGCCTCGTGCTCGACGAGGACGTCCCAGCACCCGTCTCCGTGACGGACGTGCTCTCCGCGACCAGCGCCGTCGTTCCAGTCGTCGAGATTCTGGAGAGCCGGTTCGCGGGCTGGGAGATTCCGAGCGCACAGGACGTCATCGCTGACAATACGTCTGCGGGGAAGGTCATCGTCGGAGAAACCCACAGCGACGTGACCGACGTAGACCTCCGGATGGAGAGCGTCGTCGTCTCGAAGAACGGCGAGGTCGTCTCCTCGGGCACCGGTGCGGACATCATGGGCAACCCCGCGCGGGCCGTCGCGTGGCTCGGCGACCGCCTGGAAGACGTCGACGACGGCTTGGAAGCGGGTGAACTCGTGATGACGGGCGGCATCACCGCCGCCGACGACATGGAACCCGGCGACGTCTACCACGTCGAATTCGGAAACATCGGGTCCATCGACGTGCGCGCAGAATAGACCGAGAATCCTACTTGTACTTGATGTCGAGCGCGAGCTCGTTAGCCGTGCTCTGTACCTCGCCGATGATGTCCTCGTCGAAGCCGTCGGTGCCGAGGCGGTGCGTCGGCGCGGAGATGCTGATTGCGCCGAGGAGCTCGCCGTCGACGCGGACCGGTGCGCCGATGCACGCGAGGCTCTCGGTGCGCTCGCCGTGTTCGGTCGCGTACCCCTGCTCGCGGACGGTTTCGAGTTCCGCGAACAGCTCGTCGCGGTCGGTGGTCGTCTTCTCGGTGGCTGCGGGCAGGCCCCAGCGGTCGATAATCTCGTCGACGCGCTCGTCGGGGAGGTAGGCGAGAATCGCCTTCCCGATGGCGATGTTGTGGAGGGGAATCCGGTAGCCGACGTGGGTGTCGAGGTTCACCGCGTAGTCGCCGCGGGCTTGGTAGAGGTAGACGCCGCGGCCGTCCTCCTCGGTCATGAGGTTCGCCAGCATGTCCGTGTCCGCGGCTAACTGGTCGGCCTTCTCGCGGCCGAACTCGTACAGCGGCGTGCGGCTGCGGACGCGCCCGCCGAGCGTGAGGAACTCGAAGCTCAGACGGTACTCGTTGCCGCTCTTGACCACGTAGCCGTGCTCGCGGAGGGTGCTGAGGTGGTTGTGTATCGCGCCCTTCGTCATGTCGAGTTCGGCTTCGAGGTCGCGGATGCGCGCCCCGTCGGTGGCGTCGAGGTGCTCGACGACTGCCAGCGACTTCTCGGTCGTCCGCACCGGGTGATTGGCTTCTCGTTCCATGGACTCGCATACCACGGCCCGCCGTATAATTGTTTTCAATCCCAAAACGACTGAGTCGAGTGCAGACGCTCATCGCAGCCACAGCAGTCGCTCATCACCAGAGAATCGCTGTATAGCGGCCTCTTTCGAGGGCTTTCCGTTCGCGCTCGACCACAGGCAGTCGAAACAGCCCGAATCCGTTCGTCATCCTGGCCGAATTCGCTCGACATCCAAACCACGGCGTTTAGCAAGAGAAAACGGGAAGTAATCGGCGGCCTACTGGTCGCCGACGCGAGCGTGCATCGAGCCCAGCGTCGTGAACTCCACGCCGAGCACGTCGCCGGGTTCGACGTCGACCGCAGGTGTGAGCGAGCCACTCAACACGATGTGGCCGGGTTCGAGGGTCGCGTCGAGGTCAGCGAGCGTGTTCGCGAGCCACGCCACCGAGCGCGCCGGGTGGTCGAGGACCGCAGCGCCAACACCGGATGCCGCAAGTTCGCCGTTCCGGTGGAGCTTGACGCCCTCCAGCGAGAGGTCGCGGCCGTCGACGTCGTGGACGGCTTCGCCCGTGAGGTACAGCGCCGAGGAGGCGTTGTCCGCGATGGTGTCCTCGATTTGGATGTTCCAGTCGCGCACGCGGCTGTCGATGATTTCGAGGACGGGAACGACGCTGCGCGTCGCCTCGAGCACGTCGAGATACGAGACCGGCGGGTCGAGGCGTTCGCCGACGAGGAACGCGATTTCGGGTTCGACGCGCGGCGCGACGAGTTCGTCGGTCGGAATCGTCGCCTCCTCCACGAACATGGTGTCGAGCAGCCGGCCGAAGTCCGGTTCGTCGACGCCGAGTTGCTCCTGGATGGCGTCGCTGGTCAGCCCGACCTTGTGGCCGACCACTTCCGCGCCGTCGGCGAGTCGCCGGTCGACGAGCCGGGACTGGACGTCGTAGGCGTCCTCGATAGTGAGGTCGTACTCGTCGGTGAGCGGGTCGACGGGTGACTGCGATTCCAGCGCCTCGTACAGCGATTCAGCGAGTCGGTCGCGGGTCGCGTCGTCGAGTTGCACAGCGAGAACAGCCACCCGCACCGACAAATAGGTTCGGCCGCGCGCCGGGCCGTGCCGTGATCCGTACGTTTTCCTAATGAAAACGAAACGAGCTCGGAAATCAGCGCCATACCACCTCGAATAACAACGTTACCTCTGTTATCCATTTACGTCTCGTCACAGTCGCAGCCGCCCGCGGTGAGCAACTCGGAGACGCCGTACTGGGAGTCACACTCCGTGCAGAAGATGCGCACGTCGACCATCACACGGAACTCCCCGAGTTTCAGGTGGGACGTGTTCCGGAGCTGGTCGAGCTTCGTCTCGGTCACCGATACCAGCCGCCCGCGGAGCTTCTGGACGGCGTTCGAGACGGTGTCGAGGCGGTCGCCGGTGTCGCGTTCGTACTCCGCGCCGCGGTAGTCCTGGAGGTAGCTCCGCACAGCCTGATACGTCACCACGTCACCGGCCAGGTCGTCGATGTCGACGCCCTCTCGTTCGAGGCGGCGGCGAAGCTGGGTCTGCTCGGCGACACCCGTGCCGTCGCCGGTCAGCGAGCGAACGACGGTCTCGACCTCCGCCTCGGAGGGGTGCATTCCGGCCTCGTAGAGCCGTTCGCGAACGAGTTCGTGATTAAACTGCGTCGCGAGGTCCCGCAAGCTCCAGTGGTCCTCTCCCGTCGCCGTCCAGCGCGCCTCCAACTCCGCGCCAACGCCGTCGAGGTCGTACTCGTCGACGAGCCGCGCGACCTTACTTCGGCGGCCACCAGTGTCGTGCTCTGCGTCGCCCATACGTCCTGTACGCAATCGCGGACGGTTATACTTATTCCTGCGCGCCGACCTCACGGCGGTTCGAGATGGGTCGTCGTCGTACTCCGGATACCGACCCGGGGTCCAACAGTCGACATTCTCGGATGGGGCGTGATGTGTGACCAAACACTCCAACTATTCGATATCATAGATATACGTAATCATAGTCATCTAGTGATAAATTATTAGATATGGATTCGAATACCAAGATTGTGCAAAATATGCGGATAATACAATCTTATTAGTGTCTTCGATGGTGTATAGCAATAGAATCACACTTATTTCCCATAGTATCTTCCTAAACACGTATCCCTTATCGAGAACTGTTAGCAGCGGAACAGTCATCGTGAATCTTCGGCCGATATTCCTCTCGTATGCTGTATTCTCCTATTTTCTTCACCCTGATCCGGGATGGGTCGTCGGTGTATTAATATAGACCTATAAATTTCCAAACTACCATATATATCTGGTACGTTTCGGCGTCGGGGCTTCCCCGAGATGGCCGAATCGAGCCGGCGGTGTGCGCTCGTCGACGCACGCTCGCTATCTGTCGCCGAACTGTAGGGAGCACCACCTATAAACAGTCGCCGCCTGAACCCGTGTGACGAGCTACTAATGATGCGTCACGACGTCGCCATCGTGGGCGGCGGCTGCGTCGGGCTGTCGGTCGCGAAACACCTCGCTGAGGAGACCGACCTCGACGTCGCCGTCCTAGAGAAAGAGCACCACCTTGCGGCCCACCAGAGCGGGCGGAACTCGGGCGTCCTCCACCCCGGATTCAACTACCCACCGGACTCGAAGAAGGCGCAGTTCGCTACGGAGGGGACCGCCCGAATGAAGGCGTACTGTGCCGAACACGACATCCCCTGTGAGGAACTGGGCGTGCTCGTGGTAGCACAGGACGACAGCGAGGAAGCGCGCCTCGAGGAGCTCGCCGAGCAGGCCGAAGCCAACGGCGTCGAGTACGAACTCCTCGACTCGCAGGCGGACATTCAGGCGCACGAGCCACACGCAGTCGGACAGGCGGCACTCTACGCGCCCGAGGCTGCGTCCGTCGACTCCCAGCAGTACGTCTACGAGCTCGCAAAGGAAGTCCAGGAGGCCGGCGTGTCGCTGTACACTGGCTACGAGGTCACGGAAATCGACCACGCCGCGGACGGCTACTCTCTCGCGACGAGCAACGGCCGCTTCGAAGTGTCGTACCTGGTCAACGCCGCTGGCCTGCACGCAGACACGCTTGCGCACCAGGTTGGCGTCGGCGAACAGTACCAGGTTGTTCCCTTCCGCGGGGAGTACTACGAGGTCCGACCGGAACGCGCGGAGCTCTGCCAGACGATGATTTACCCGACGCCCGACCCCGAACTCCCGTTCCTGGGCGTCCACTACACGCGACGAGCGGACGGGAAAGTCATCGTCGGGCCGAACGCAGTGCTGGCGTTCGGCCGCGAGGCCTACGACAACACCGACGTGAACCCCCGTGACCTCTACGAGACGCTCACGTACGAGGGGTTCCGGAAGCTGTTGTCCTCGAAGATGATGGTGAAGGTCGCGTGGAACGAACTGAACAAGTCCTACCGCAAGGAGAAGTTCACGGCGGCCTCCCAGCGGCTCGTCCCCGAGGTACGCGCCGAAGACCTCCACAAGAGCTACGCCGGTATCCGCGCCCAGCTCGTCAGCGACGACGGCGAACTCGTCAAAGACCCGCTGTTCGTCGAGCGCGACGACGCCGTTCACATCCTCAACGCGGTCTCTCCGGGATTCACCTCCTCGCTGCCGTTCGGCGAACACATCGCCGAGGTGCTCGCCGAGAAGGTGTAGCCGACCCCGGGAGTTACGTCGTCACCCGACCAGAAGCCAGTATGGAACCACCCGAGAACCTCACTGTCGGCTCGTGGGACGACCCGTTCCTCGTCGAGGAAGCCTACGACGGTATCGAGCGGCGCGTACTCTGCTTCGACGACGAGACGATGCAGGTCCACTACACCGTCGACGAAGGCGCAGTCTTCCCCGAGCACAGCCACGAGGAGACCAAGCAGACCGTCTACGTCGTCAGCGGCGCGGTCGAACTGTTCGGCGACCGTGAGACCGTGCTGGAGGCAGGGGACTCGTTCATCGTCGGGCCGGGTGTCCGCCACGGTGTCCGCGGCGTCGCCGAGGAGTCACAGCTCCTAGATACGTTCACGCCACGAATCGAGGCGTACGCACAGACGTAGCCAGTCTCGCGGGCGAATCGCTCGCCGTCCCGCTGTCCGCGACCCGACGCTTTATTACCGCAGCGGTAGAACCTCCGGCACGACGAGCGACGAGTAGCACGCGGGACGGACTGCACTCCGACACCGCGTGTCGCCACTCACAGACTATGCAAGGTCTCAGGAACCGCGGCCGGTGGGCGGCCGCCACAGACGGCTGTATCGCGTCGAACGACCGACCTCGGTGGCCGGACGAACGAGGAGGCCGATGACGTCCAGCCCGGACGAGCAGCCGGTCGAAGGGCGACTCCACGGTGATGTACCGATAGTCGACGTGGAAGCCGCCGCCGCGTCCATCGACGCGGACGCGACGGTGCTCACGAGCGGCTTCGGGAGCGTCGGCTACCCGAAGGCGATTCCGCTAGCGCTGGCGGACTCCGAGCGCGACCTTTCGCTGACCGTCGTTCACAGCGGGAACGTCGGCGACGAAATCGACGTCGACCTCGTGGAAGCCGGGGCAATCGAGCGGCGGTTCTCCTACCAGTCCTCCCGGGTCGCCCGCGAGGCGACGAATCGCCGAGAAATCGCGTTCAGCGACCGGAACGCCTCCTCCATCGGCGACGAAGTACAGCACGGCGGCCTCGTCGACCCGGACGTCGCGGTCGTCGAAGCCGTCGCGGTGGGCGAGGGATGGTTCGTTCCGTCGACGTCGCTCGGCCAAGTACCCGCGTTCGTGGAAGCCGCCGACCGGCTGTACGTGGAGTTGAACCGCCGGCAACCGCTCGAACTGCAGTCACTACACGACATCTATCGGCCGGACGCGCCGCCGAACCGGGAGCCGGTTCCGCTCACCGACCCCGGCGAGCGCATCGGCACCACGTACGTCAGCTTCGACCCAGCGAAGCTCGCGGGCGTCGTCGAAACGGACGTCGCGGACTCGACGTACACGTTCCGCGACCCGACCGACGACGACCTCTCAATCGCCGAGAACCTCGGGAAGTTTCTCGACGCGGAGATGGAGCGCTCGCCGGTGTTCGAGGACGCGATCCACCTCCAGTTCGGCGTCGGGTCGCTCGGGAACGCGCTGATGGGCGAACTGAAGGAGCTGGACTTCGGCGACCGCGACGTCGTCTACTTCGGCGAACTCATCCAGGACGGCTTGCTGGACATGCTCGACGACGGCCAGCTGGAGTGCGCCAGCGCCACGTCGATGGCGCTCACTGACGAGGGCCAACAGCGGCTCTTCGACGACGTCGAGCGGTACGCCGAGGACGTCGTGCTCCGGCCGGCGGACGTCTCGAACCACCCGGGCGTCATCGACCAGTTCGGCGTCGTCGGCGTCAACAGCGCCATCGAGGTCGACGTCTACGGCAACGTCAATTCGACGCACGTCGGCGGCAAGCGGATGATAAACGGCGTCGGCGGCTCCGCGGACTTCAACCGGAACTCCCTGGTCACGGTCTGCGCGCTCCCGTCGACGCTGAACGGCGGCGACGTCTCCCGCATCGTCCCGATGGCGTTCCACGTCGACCACACCGAACACGACGTCGACGTGTTCGTCACCGAACAGGGCGTCGCGGACGTCCGCGGGCGCTCGCCGGTCGAGCGCGCGGAACTGATAATCGAGCACTGCGCACACCCGGAGTTCGCGCCGGAGCTGCGCTCGTACCTCGACGACGTGCGCGAGCAGGACAACCACATCCCACACGACGTCCAGCGCGCCGCGGAGTGGCACGAGTAGCGCTCGGTGGACGCCCCTTTCTGCGGTGGAAGCAGTAGCGAGAAGCGCCGCGGACGAGTGCCGGAAGAAGCAGTCGGGCGGGCCTACAGGCTGATGCCGCCGCCGTAGAAGTAGAGGTACACCCACCAGACGTAGCCGACGGCCAGCGCGATGGCCGTCAGAATCTCTAACGCCGTGACGTAGGTGTCGCCGTGTGTCTCCCGGAACGACTGAATCCGCTCTATCTGTCGCCAGACCGGCATCAGCGGCTCCGGAACGACTTCGTCGAGGCCGCCGACGTCGGACGTGTCGACCTGGTCTTCGGGGGCTTCCCTGCTCGGGCTCATTGTTTCACCTCCTTAGTGAACGGAAGGTCGAGACCACGGACCATCACCTTCTCGGCGACGAAGACGGCGACGAAGACGGCGATTCCGGCGAGCTTCGCGAGCGCCATCGGGTACGCCATGATGAGAACGCCGAGCACCGCGAGCGCGGTCCGGGTGAGCAGCAGGCGTCCGAGGGACAGTTCGAACGGGTAGTTCAGGCCGTAGATGATGGAGATAGCGCCCATCACCACCATGAAGCCGACCCAGAGCGTCCCGAGCCCCGGGGACATCGAAATCATCGCGGGGTTGTAGACGAACGCGATGGGGAGCACGAACAGCGGCGCAGCGATTTTCAGCGCCGCCCCGCAGGTCCGCCAGAAGTTCGCTTCCGCGATGCCAGCGGCGACGACGGCCGCTGTCGCCACCGGTGGCGTGATGCCCGCCAGGATGGCGGCGTAGAACATCGTGTAGTGAGCCGTGATCTGTGCGACACCGAACTCGGAGACGAACGTCGGCACGATGAGGATAGCCACGATGACGTATGCGGCCACCGTCGGCATCCCGACACCCATCACGATGGCGACGGCCATACCGAGCAGCACTGCGAACAGCAGAATGCCGCCGGAGAGGTTGATCATCAGCAGCGCAATCTTCGCGGGGACACCGGTCGTCGAGAACAGGTTCACGACGCCGCTGATGACCACGAGGATGATGGCGATGGGCGCGAGGATGATGGCGCCCCGGCGGAAGCCGTGAATCGTGTTCTTGACCTGCGTGACGAACTCCGAGACCGGTCCGGTGTCCGAGCCGTCTACGAGCCGCTGGAGCGGCGGCATCAGGACGCCCGTGAGAATCATCGCGAACACGGTGTACATCGCGGACGTCATCACCGTGAACTGGGCGAAGCCGAGGTAGTAGATGAGGACGCCGAACGGGATGCCGAAGCGGAGTGCTTCCGCGATTTTCTCGTTGCGCGAGAGTGGTTCGTCGAAGAACTCCGAGAACTCCATGTCCTGGTCGCTGGAGTCGCTAATCGCGGTGTAGTGGACCGCGATGGCGATGGACGCGACCAGAATCGCTGCGGGAACCAACCCCGCGACGACGATGTTGAGGTACGCGACGCCGAGGTACGACGCCATCACGAACGCGGAGGCACCCATGACCGGCGGGAGAACCTGTCCCGCAGTCGAGGCGACGGCTTCGATGCCGGCCGCGCGGTGGCCGGACATCCCGCTCTCTTGCATCGTCGGAATCGTGAACGACCCCGTCATCGCGGCGTTCGCCGTGTACGAGCCGTTGATGGAGCCGATGACCGCCGAGGAGAACACGGCCGTCTGTGCGACGCCCGACCGGATGCGTCCGGCCGCGACGATGGCGAGCCGGAGAATCAAGTCGAACGCACCGTACGCGAACAGCAGCCCGGCGTACAGGAGGAACGGCGCAATCCAGGACGCGGTCAGCTGTGTGAGTGAGCCGTAGAACCCGTACAGGTCCGTGACCGTCGCCTGTAGGAGGGTCAACTGGGACATTCCCGCGTGCCCGAGGACACCGGGAACGGCGTCGCCGAACATCGCGTACAGCATCACGCCGATGACGAGCCCCAGGAACAGGTTCCCGAACTCGCGCCACGTGAGGTACAGCAGCGAGATGATGATGAGCCGCGCGAGCATGTACTCGTGCTGGGCGGCGAAGCCCTGGCGCAGGAGGTAGACGGTCTCGAAGTTCAGGAAGAAGTAAAACGACGCCGTGATGAGCACGCCCGCCGCCGGGAGCAACACCAGGGCGTCTATCCAGCTCCCTTCCTCGAGTGATTCGCGCGTCTCGTTGAGGGCGTAGACCGTCATGATGCCGCCCACGAACAGGACAGCGTACTTGACTGTCGACCACGTCTGGGTGTAGGCCCACCAGAGGACGACGCCCCAGAACAGAACGGCGACGAGCGTGACGCTAAGGTCGAGGCCGCGTAGCCACCCAGTGGGACCAGTTTCTCGTTCGGATTGTGTATCCATGTGTTGGTGTGGTTTGCTTGTAGTAAAATATTGGTTGGGGTCCGGTTCGCGAATGCGGACGTCGCTGTGTGACGGGGGTTACGCCGTGTCGCCCTCTTGGAGGCTGTCGTCCCAGGCGTCGTTGTCCTTGTAGTACTGCACCGCGCCGGGGTGGACCGGGATGCGTTCCTGCGCGTACGCGAGCATCTCCTCGGCGGAGCTGTAGTCGTTGAACTGCTCTTCGCCGTTATTGACGACGTCGTTGTGCTCGTGGGCGACCCGGCAGAGTTCGTAGACGGCGTCGGGATTTGCCTCGGGGTTGAACGTGTAGTTGACCTCGAGGTCCCAGGTGAACACTTCGTCGGTGCCGATGTCGGCGTTCGCGATTGGCCACTCGCTGTAAGGCGTCCGGGTGGTGCCGGCCCCGGAGTACGACTCCGCGGACTCGATGAGTGCGTCCGTCGGTTCGACGTAGTGGAGGTCGACGCGGGAGGCCATCTCCTGAACGAAGCCGGTGTACCGGACGCCAGGCGCGCCGTACGCGATGGACGCGTCGATGGAGCCCTCCTCCATCGCGCCCGGTGCGTCACCGACGCCCATGTTCTGGATGTTCATCTGGTCGTAGATGTCCGCGGTCGGGTCCTGCGACCAGACGTCGAGCGTCGTCGCACGCGTCGAGTAGCCCGGCTCGGCGGGGTAGACGTTCTTCCCAGCGAGGTCGGCGAACGTCTCGATGCCCGTACCGTCGCGGGCGACGACGTAGATGCTGTACGGGAACGCGCCGAACCCGTACTGGGGGATGCGGGAGACCGACTGCTCGGAGAACTGGCCGCGGTCGTCGAGGGCCTTGTTGAGGGAGTTGTTGTCGGTGATGCCGGCGTTGAACTGATTCTGGGCCATCCGGTAGATGGTCCCGATGTAGCCCGGGCTCTCGATGGTCGAGTAGTCGAGAGTGTCGCTCTCCTGGCTGACGGCGCGCTCTACTGCGAGCCCGACGTCCTGGGTCCCACCGGCAGACGTGCCGACGCGCAGCGAGAGGCTCTCGCTGCCGCCACCGTTGCCGTCCTCGGTGGTACCGCTGCCACCGCCGTTTTCAGTGGTGCCGTCGCCGCCACTGTCGCCGTCGCCACCGGTACATCCCGCGAGTCCCGCGATGCCCGCTGCAGCTGTGCCGTACAAGAACTTGCGTCGCTTCATCCTGTCGTCGACCATGTTCATCCCTGTCAACCCGGTCTATCATTAACAATCTATCTGTTTGTTTCACCTATATAGGCATGCAAAAACGGAACGTGGTAGACTACGGTACGGCTCCGCGCAGCTCACTCGGTGAACGACACTGTGACCGGGCACTCCGCCGAGAGCATCACCGACTGCGTCGTGCTCCCGAACAACACCTTCCCGGTCGGACTCCGCTTGCGGCCCCCCATCGAGATGTTGTCGGCGTCGATCTCGGCGGCGACTGCGAGTATCTTCTCGGCGACCCCGCCGTGCTCGCGTCGCTTCGACACCGCCGCGACCCGCGATTCGAGGTACTGTTCGACCGCGGTGACGCTCTCGGGGAAGTTGCTCTCGTTCCAGACGTCCTCAGATTTGACTTTGCCGGCCTCGCCCGTGACGTCGAACTCCTCGAAGACGTTGAGGACGACGACCTCGACATCCTCGTCGGCGTTCGGGAAGTCACCGACGGCTTCTGCGGCGTTCATCGCGCGGTCCGCGTTGTCGCTGACGGGCAGTAGTACTCGGTACACGGTAGCGACACACACAGTCTCGCGTAATAAAAATTCCCGCTGGCAGGGCGCCTACCGCGTCACTGGCGCCTCAGCGACGCCGATGGACTCCACGACCGCGCGGACGTCGTCGCCCGGCTCGATGTGCGCCGCGCCGGGCGTCCCCGTGCTGAACAGGTCGCCGGGTTCGAGTGTCATCACGTCGGAGTGGAACGAGACAATTTCCTCGGGCGGGAACAACATGTTCCGAATCTCGTTCTCGGCCTCTATGGTGCCGTTGACCTCCGTCTGCACCGACAGCGACGTGAGATCGAGGGGCTCCTCGGGCACCGCGAGCGCGGCGCCGGGCACGAGAAACGTGTCGTAGCTCTTCGCGCGAGTCAGGAACCGCGGGTTCCGCTGGAGGACGTCCTCGGCGGTCATGTCGATGACCGGGAGGAAGCCCGCGACGACGTCCTCGAAGTCGGCCTCGTCGACGTTCCGACAGGTTCGCCCCATCACGACGCCGAGTTCGGCTTCGGCGGTCACGCGCTCGCTCTGGGATTCCGGGGGGAGCCGAATCGGGCCGCCCGGCCCAGTCGGCACCGTCGAGGGCTTCATGAAGCTCGCGGGCTCCTCGGGGCGCTGCTCGTCGAGGTCGCCGGCGTGCTCCTCGTAGTTCAGGCCGATGCCCCAGAGCTTCCCGAATTCCTCGAGGGGCGCGCCGAACGTGATGTCCGCAGCCGGCACGGGGTCGGCTGGTGCGTCCGCTACGTCACCGAGCGTTCCGTCGGCCGCTCGCGGGAGCGCGTCGCGGACGCTGTCGAGGTCGGGCTCGACCGCGTCGAGCGGGACGTAGCCGTCCTCGTCGCCGAGCAGCGGGTCGCCGGTCGCGGTGCGTGCGAGGTACTTCATTCTTCGCGGTCCGTCCAGAAGTCGAACGAGCGCCCGGGTGCGAACACGTCGAGGCCGACGGCGCGCTCGTCGCCGGTGTTCTCCACGCGGTGGGCCTCGTTGGACTCCAGCAGCACCGAGTCGTTCGGCTGGAGCGTGACCTCGCGGTCCTCGGTGGCGACGGTGAGTTCGCCTTCGAGGCAGAGACACACCTGCTCGTTCTCGTGGTCGTGCATCGGCGAGCTGTGGCCCGGCGGCTTCTCGAACCACTCGAAGGAGAACTGGTCGCTGCCTGCCATCGAGACGCGCCGCCAGCCCTCGTCGGGCTCGTAGCTCTCCGCCTCGTCGAACTTCACGGGCTTCATAGGTTGGACTCCGTGGAACCGCCGTCAATCGGGAGCGCAGCGCCGTTGATGTAGCCGGACTTCGGCGAGCTCAGGAACGCGACCGTGTCGCCGAGCTCTATCGGGTCGCCGATGCGGCCGAGCGGGTTGCCCGCCCAGTCTTCGAGGCCCTCCTCGTAGTTCTCGTAGTCGCCGCGCTCGATGGCGCTGTCGATGAGGTTCTGGATGCGGGAGGTCTCGTGGGAGCCGGGGAGGACGGCGTTCGCGCGGACGTCGGGGGCGAACTCCTTCGAGAGCGTCTTCTCCAGGCCGATGACTGCCATGCGAACCGAGTTCGACAGCACGAGGTTCTCCTTGGCTTCCTTGACGGTACGGGAGGTGATGGTGACGATGGTGCCGCCGTCGCCTTCCTTCAGGTGGGGTGCGGCTTCGCGCGCCAGTCGCACGACACTCATCACGAGCAGGTCGTAGGCGTGCTCCCAGTCCTCGTCGGTCGTGTCGAGGAACTCGCCGGACGGCGGGCCGCCGGCGCTGGTCACGAGGTGGTCGATAGTCCCGAACTCCTCGGCTGTCGTCTCCACCAGCGCCGTGATGTCGTCGGCGTCGGTCAGGTCGCCCTGCTGAGCGACGACCTCTCCGGTCGCGACTTCCTCGACTTCCTCGCGTGCTTCCTCCAGGCGGTCCTCGTCGCGGCCGTTGATGACGACGTTGGCACCCTCGCGGGCGAGCGCCTTCGCAGAGGCCTTGCCGAGGCCGCTGGACGACGCGGTTACGAGCGCTGCGTTGCCGTCGATTTCCAGGTCCATGTCACAGTCAATCAGAGTAGAGGGTGAAAACGTTTCCGTAAAGGCAAGCGGCGAACGACGACTCGACTGCCACCCCGGTCCGTTCGCGCGTCGCCGCCGGTCACGAGTACTGTTCGAGTAATTGTTGCCGATACAACGGGCTACTTGTGTGCGTGCTTCGCGGCTCCTTCCATGGAAATCACGGACGTCGAGTCGTTCCCGATCAAGTTGCCCCTGGAGTCCCCGGTGTCGTTCTCCAATCGCACGCTCACGTACCGCGACCACGCGATAACGTACGTGCGGACGGACACCGGCCACGAAGGGGTCGGCTACTCGCTGGGCTACGAGGGCGCGGGCCTCATCGCCGACGCCGTCGAATCACTGCTGGAGCCGATGCTCGTCGGCGAGGACCCACGGGACACCGAGCGGCTGTGGCACGAGATGTACAACGGGACGGTCCAGATCGGCCGAACCGGCCTGCTGCTGCGCGCCATCTCCACGGTCGACATCGCGCTCTGGGACGTGAAAGGGAAAGCTGCGGGCGAACCGCTGCACAAGCTCCTGGGCGGACACGCCGAGCGGGTCCCGTCGTACGCCAGCGGCGGCTACTATCGCGACGACAAGGGCCACGAGGGCCTGCGCGGCGAGATGCGGCGCTACCTCGACGAGGGCCACGACGTCGTGAAGATGAAAGTCGGGCGACGGTCGGCCGACGAGGAAGCGGACCGCGTCGCCGCCGTGCGCGACGAAATCGGCGACGAGCGCACGCTCCTGCTGGACGCCAACGGCGTCTGGGAGTCGACGACTGAAGCGCTGCGCAACTGCCGGGAGTTCGCGCCCTACGACCCGTACTTCATCGAGGAGCCGGTGATGATTGACCGCGTGGATACGATGGCGGAGGTCAACGACGCCCTCGACTACCCGGTCGCCACCGGCGAACTAGAGGGGACGCGGCACAACTTCGCGCGCCTCGCCGACTCGGGCGCCGCGACCATCCTCCAGCCGGACGTCACCGTCTGTGGTGGCATCACGGAGTGGCTGAAAATCGCCCACCACGCCGCCGCCTACGACATCCCCATCGCGCCCCACTACAACTGGAACATCCACGCGTCGCTTCTGGGCGCCATCGAGAACGGGCTCTGGGTGGAGTACTTCTACCGCGACATGGACGTGAAGGCGTTCGACGACGTCGTCGCCGACCCCGTGGAGCCCGACGACGACGGCATGATCGACCTCCCCGACCGGCCCGGCCACGGCGTTCCCCTCGACAAGGACGCCCTCCAGAAGTTCAGAGACGAATGAGAGATTTCTCAGACCAAATCGAAACCCGCGACCCGGACCGAGACGTCGAAATCACGAGCATCGACGCGTGCGTCGTCGAAGGCAACTTCGAGTGGAACCTCATCAAGGTGGAGACCGACGCCGGCGTCACCGGCATCGGCGAAGCGTACCGCGGCGGCGGCGTCCCCGAGCTCGTGGAGTACACCAACCGCTTCCTCGTCGGCGAGAACCCCCTCGACGTCGAACGCCTCGTGCGGTACATCTTCCAGGAGATGTCCGGGCACGGCGGCACCACCGGGAAGGTCGTGACTGCTGCTTCGGGCATCGAGGTGGCGCTGCTGGACGCCGCCGGGAAGATTCTCGGCCTCCCCGTCTACCAACTGCTCGGGTCGAAGTACCGCGACGAGGTGCGCCTGTACTGTGACTGCCACGCGGGCGAAGCGTACGCCGTCGAGGACGGCGCGACCGACTACGCCGAGGCCGAGGCGTACACGCCCGAGGCGTACGCTGCCGAGGCCGCGCGCGTCACCGACATGGGCTTCGACGCGCTGAAGTTCGACCTCGACCTCCCCGCGGACAACGCGAACGACCCGTACAACGGCCGCCTCACGAACGCCGCCATCCGAGAGAAGCGCGACATCGTCGAGGCCGTCCGCGAGGAAATCGGCTACGACGTGGACCTGGCGTTCGACTGCCACTGGGACTACTCCGTCGAGAGCGCCAAGCGGCTCGCACACGAGCTCGAGGAGTTCGACCTGATGTGGCTCGAAGACCTCGTGCCCCCCGAAAACATGGACGCCCAGAAGGAAGTGACGCAGGCCACGCGGACGCCCGTCGCGACGGGCGAAAACCGCTTCCGCGTGTTCGAACTCTCGGAGCTCGTCTACGAGCACGGCGTCGACGTCGTCACCCCGGACCCGACCACCGTGGGCGGGCTGACGGAGACGATGCGGGTCGCCGACCGCGCGGAGGAGAACTACATCCCGATGTCCCCGCACAACGTCTGCAGTCCCGTGGGGACGACGGCGTGCGTCCACCTCGGCGCGGCGACGCCGAACTTCGACCTCCTGGAGTATCACGCCCTGGAGGTCGACTGGTGGGACGACCTGCTCGCGCGCGACGAGCCGCTCATCGAAGACGGCCACATCGACGTGCCCGAGGCGCCCGGGCTCGGCATCGAACTCGACGAGGACGTCGTGGAGGAGCACCGCCTCGAAGGGACGTCCGGGTTCTGAGCGGCGCGTCGTGGGGGTATTTATTGGTGGAGACGGTACGACGAGATATGCTCGATTACTTCGGCATCGAGGGAGACCTCGACCAGGAGGAGCGACTGCTGGTGGAATCCGCCCGCGAGTTCGTCGACGGCGAAGTCGAGGATATCGGCCAACACTGGATAGACGGCACCTTCCCTGAAGAGCTCATCCCGAAGATGGGCGAGATGGGGTTCTACGCGCCGAACCTGGAAGGGTACGGGCTGCCGAACGTCAGCGAGAAGTCATACGGGCTGTTGATGCAGGAGCTAGAGGCGTGTGACTCGGGGCTGCGCTCGATGGCGAGCGTGCAGGGCGCGCTCGTGATGTACCCGATTCACGCGTTCGGCAGCGACGAGCAAAAAGAGGAGTGGCTGCCGAAGCTCGGCGCCGGCGAGGCCGTCGGCTGCTTCGGCCTCACCGAACCCGAGCACGGGTCGAACCCCTCCGCGATGGAGACGCGCGCCGAACGTGCCAGCGGGAACGCGGGCGACGAGTACGTCCTGAACGGCTCGAAGACGTGGATTACGAACTCCCCGATTGCGGACGTCGCGGTCGTCTGGGCGAAAGACCACAGCGAGGACGACAACCCCGTCCGGGGGTTCCTCGTGGAGACAGACCGCGACGGCGTCACGACGAACAAAATCGACGACAAGCTCAGCCTCCGTGCGTCCGTCACGGGCGAAATCAGCCTCCAGAACGTTCGCATTCCGGCGGAAAACCGGCTGCCGGGCGTCGAGGGGATGAAGGGGCCGCTGTCGTGTCTCACGCAGGCGCGCTACGGCATCGCGTGGGGCGCAATTGGTGCGGCCAGGGATTGCTTCGAGACCGCTCGCGAGTACGCTACGGACCGCGAGCAGTTCGGGAAACCCATCGGCGGCTTCCAGATGCAACAGCAGAAGCTCGCGGAGATGGCGACCCAGATTACGCTCGCGCAGTTGCTCGCGCACCGCCTCGCGAACCTCAAGGAGCGCGGCGACATGCGCCCCCAACACGTCTCGATGGCGAAGCGCAACAACGTCCGAATGGCCCGCGACCAGTCCCGCATCGCCCGCGAGATGCTCGGCGGTAACGGCATCACCACGGACTACTCGCCGATGCGCCACATGACGAACATGGAGACCGTCTACACGTACGAGGGCACCCACGACATCCACACGCTGATTCTCGGCGAGGACCTCACTGGCATCCAGGCGTACCAGTAGTCAGGCGACCTGATTCCGGAGGCCGGCGTACTCGCCCGTCTCCGCGGCGCGGGCGAGGTTCTCCACGAGGATATCGGCGCGGCGCTCCCAGTACTTCGGCGTGTGCCCGGCGACGTGGGGCGTGAGGAAGACGTTCTGGAACCCCCAGAGGTCGTGGTCCCGCGGCAGCGGCTCCGGGTCGGTGACGTCGAGGCCGGCACCGTGGATGGTGTTCGATTCGAGTGCGGAGACGAGCGCGTCCGTGTCGACGACACCGCCGCGCGCGACGTTCACGAGAATCGCGTCGGTCGGCAGCGCCTCCAACTCTGTCTCGCCGATTAGCCCCTCGGTCGTCTCCGTCAGCGGGCACGCGAGTACGAGCACGTCGGTCGCCGGGAGGACGTCCGGCAGGTCGTCGAAGCCGACCACCTCGTCCGTGGGGCCGCCCTTCTCGACGGAGTGGCGGACGCCGACCGTGGACACGTCGAAACCCTCGAAGCGCTGGACGACCGTCTCGCCGATGGCACCGAGGCCGACGACGGTGACAGTACTCTCAGTGAGTTCGGCGAACGACTGGAAGCGGCGCCACTCGCGGCGCTGCTGGCGGCGCCGACCTTCGTCGAGCCGGCGAGTGAACGTGAGAACCCACCCGAGCACGTGCTCGGCGATGTTCGGACCGTGGACGCCGGAGGCGTTCGTCACCGCGACGCCGCGTTCGGCGAGCGCTTCGAGCGGGAGGTGGTCGACGCCCGCGGCGTTACACGCGAACAGTCGGAGATTCTGGGCGGCGTCGAGGTCGTCGACGGTGAAGAACTTCCCCGCGACGACTCCGGCTTCGCGGAGGCACTGCTGGCGTTCGTCGGGCGTCGCAGCGAGGCGGACAGTGTAGTCGGGGAGGCGTCGCTGGAGGATGTCGGCGTAGTCGGCGGCCGGGATGCCGTGCGCGTCGTGGTCGAGCACCGCGACGTCCGTGGTGGTCATGCTCCCAGAAATACGGTGCCACGACAAAACTCCCGGGGTCGGGCCCGGTCAGTCGGCCATTCGAATCGGCGGCGCTGCGCTCATCGCGAGCAGGCAGACGATGCCGGTGCCAGCGCCGAGGAGCCCGGTTCCGATGCCGACCGCGCGTACGGCCGCGACGAAGCCGAACTGCGTCGTCGCGACTGCGATGGCACCGCCCATCAGAATCGGTGTCATCGTCGCGGCCGCACGGCCGCTGCCCTCGCTGAGACTCACGAGGCCGCCGCGGAGGTCCGGCGGCGCTAGCGTGGTGATGACGCTCCGGTATATCGAGAGCACGAGCCCGAAGCCGACGCCCATCAGCACGACGCCGACGGCCGCGACGGGCAGCGACGGCGCGAGGAAGACGAGCGCGAGGCCGCCGCCCATCGAGACGTTCAGGGCGAGGAGCGGATAGAGACGGTCGTCGAACAGGTCGGCGATGCGCCCGGCCTGCGTCGCCGCGACCGCGTACGTCAGACTGGCTAGCGCCGCGAGCAGTCCCGCGTACGTCGGGGTGCTACCGAGCACGTCGACGACGAGAATGGAGTTGTAGGTGAGAAAGCCGAACCACGCGAGGTTCGCGCTGCCGCGGGCGACAATCATCGTCCACGCGCGCCGGTGTGCGACGAGCGTCCGGAGGTCCGCGAGCTGCGCACCCAGTCCGGCCTCGGACTCGTCGCTGGCGGTCGTCTCGACGGGCTCCTCGAACCAGACGTAGACGACAGCCGCGATTGGGAACGCGATGGCGTACAGCAAGAACGGGTACTGCCACGCCATCCCGACGAGGACGCCCGCCGCGAGCGGGAAGACTGTCTGCGAGAGTCCCGACCCGGTGAACCGGAGGCCTTGCGCGGTCGCCTCTTTCGTCCCAGTGTAGAGGTCGCCGAGACTGGTGATGATTATCGGGGTGAGTGCGGCGAAGCCGATGCCCTGGAGGAGGCGGAGCGCGAGTGCGGCTTCGAACGTCGAGACGAGCGCGATTGCCGTGCCGGTCAGCCCGAACCACAGCAGCCCGAAGATGAGGACCGGCCGCCGCCCGTACCGGTCGGAGACGACCCCCGCGACGGGAATGACGAAGATGGCGGGAGCGGTGAACGCGGACATCAACAGCCCGATGTTCGCCGTCGATGCGCCGAGGGGTTCGACGAGCGAACCGAGCACGGGCGACAGGAGCGCGGTGCCCAGTGGTGGAAGCACGTTGATGAGCAACAGCAGCTGGAACGGGCGCTCCCCCACAATTTCCGTGTCTTCTCCGGCGATGGACGACGGCGATACCACACGTGAGGGTCACGGGTGGTCGAATTAAAGCTACCTATCGGGACATCGAGGTGCGGCGCGGGTCAGCGCGCGGCCGACGAAGCGGTCGCCGTGTCGAACGTCGGTATTCGATGGAGTCGAACGATTTTTGGTAGTGCGGTCCAACTCTGTGACACATGAGCACACCCCCCGACGACGGCCTCGCCGATTCGGTACAAACAGCGCGGACGCTATTCGATATTGTCCAACGCATCTCCGACGAAGAGGGAGCGCCGCTGTCGGCGTTGGCTGGCGAACTCGACTACGCGAAGAGCACAGTCCACCGACACCTTCGGACGCTAGAAGACCTCGGTTACGTGGTCAAGCGCGACGGCAACTACCACGTCGGCCTCCGATTCCTCGAGCTCGGGGTGACCGCTCGGAACAGCTACCGCGGCTACAATCTCGTCCGGGAGAAAGTCGAGGAGATTGCCGAAGAGACCGGCGAACGCGCGCAGTTCTTCGTCGAAGAGCACGGGAAGGTGGTGTACCTCGCTCGGTCGGTCGGCGAGCACGCGGTCCGAACGGACCCCGGAATCGGGAGCCGCATCCCCCTGTACGCGGCGTCCGCAGGGAAGGCGATTCTGTCGGAGCTCCCCCCGCAGGAGCTGTCCGATATGTTCGAACAGATGTCGTTCGAGCCCGTGACCGAGCACACGATTACCGACCCGGACGAGCTGCGGTCGGAGCTCGAAGCGGTCCGCGAGCGCGGGTTCGCGTTCAACCGCGAGGAATCGCTGCGCGGTACGCACGCCGTCGGCGTCCCCATTTGCGCACCGGACGGCGACGTCATCGGCGGACTCAGCGTCACCGGTCCGAGCCACCGACTGAAGGGGGAGCGCTTCGAAGCGGAGCTCCCGGACCTGCTGCTCGGCGCCGCGAACGAGCTCGAGCTCAACATCGCGCACTCGTAACCGCGCACTCGTCGCCCGGACGACGCCGAACTGGTCCGGATTCGAGAACATTCGACGAAGTCGAACGAAATGTTGTATTCGATTGAGTCGAACACTGGAGGCGTCGCGTCCATCCGCTGGTCGGTCGAGGTTCGCCACAAGCGATACGAATATAACGCAAGTACTTCTGTTACGCTCGCTGTCGCTGGCTGCCACGTCCCACGACCAACCGTTCGACGTTTTCGAGCGAGTACACGGACTGACGGCAACTAAACATTTAACTAGGCCACCACCATTTTGCGAGCTAATGGCACGCACAACCGACAGCGAGCAGCGCCCCGAAGCGGTCCAGGCAGACCCCGAGACGATGCGCGTCGGTATCGGCACGTACAAGCCCGCAACCGAGGATTTCCTCCGGTTCGCCGCCCAGTTGGGCGTCGACGACGTGTTGCTCACACCACATCGACACGAAGGATTCGACTCCGCGCTCCCGCTCGGCGAGGCGTGGTCCGCCCAGGAGCTCGTCGACCTCCGAGCGCGAGCGAACGACGCCGGGCTCCGCCTGTACGGCGTCGAGAAGATGCCGATTCCCCTCTACGAGATTCTGTTGAACGACGGCGACCGCCAAGCGCAACTCGACGTCATTACGGAGACCATCCGAAACATGGGCGAAGCGGGCATCCACGTACTCGGGTACAGCGGCCACCCGCCGGACGGCGCGGTTCGCACCACGCGCGAGCATTCGATTCGCGGCGACGCGAAGGCCTCGGCGTTCGACATCGCCGACATCGACACTGTGTCCCGTAGTGAGCCCCAGCGCGACGTCACGGAAGCGGAGATGTGGGAGCGCTACGAGGAGTTCCTCCACGAGGTCGTGCCCGTCGCCGAGGACGCCGGCGTGAAACTCGGCGTCCACCCCAGCGACCCGCCCGTCGAATCGCTGTTCGGGATTCCGCTGCTGTTCCGGAACCGCGAGAACTTCGAGCGCGCGCTCGACGTCCACCCCAGCGACAACCACGGGCTGAAGCTCGGCATGGGCTGCTGGTCGGAGATGGGCGAGGACCTCCCCAACGTGATTCGGCACTTCGGTGAGGACGACATCGTCTACGCTCACTTCCGGGACGTCGTCGGCACCGTCCCCGAGTTCTACGAGACGTTCGTCGACGACGAGGACGGCAACTTCGACGAGTACGAGGTCGTGAAGGCGCTCGACGAGGTCGGCTTCTCGGGCGTGATGACGCCCGACCACGTCCCGCTGATGGAAGGAGAGACCGACTGGGAGTTCGGGAGCACGCTCGGGCGCTCGTACACCATCGGCTACCTCAAGGGCATGCTGAAGTCCCTCGAATAGCGCACGAACCCCGCTGCCTTAATCCTAACTTATTTGGAAGTTCTCACGGAATACCTATTTGGTTATGTTTCCCCGCAGGAGTTCGAGTAGTGTGCGTGAACGGAGGAACTGGCGGGCGTCGACCGCGGTCGCCAGCGAAACGACGCCGACGACCATGGACTGACGTAACAGCATCCGAGGAACATTTATAATAGGTGTCTTAGGTACCTATTGTAACTGGATTCGAATGCTCGACAGTCCACGCATCAATCCGGCCGTAACCTGCCTCAGCTCTCCTCAAATCGCGCACTCTTAGCTCGCACTCCCGTTCTTCGTCGTTCCCGGTATTGAGTGTCCACGAATCAATCCGCAACCGTCGTGCATTCACTGACTGTCGGTGGCCCGCCGTTCACGTTGAAGCGGCGATTGTGGGAACCGATTCATGGCATTCGTGATGCTCGACGAGCGCATGGTAACGCTGGCTACGACACGACGAACGCACCAATATAATACATATTAAATATATCTGGTGATTCTGTTCCTGCCGTCGTCCGATGAGCAGCGCGGTACGGCTCGCGACCCGTTCCGGGAGGTCCGGCCGAACAGTTCGACCGGAGCGAGCAGACGAATTCGATGGATGCCCTATTGCGGCGTTCGGTGCCGGCCGCGTCCTCGGACTGGACCAGTACATCGAGCAGTACGACGTCGGCGGCGAGGCGCTGGTGGAGCGCTATCCGTGGCTGCGCTACCTGCTCGGCTAGAAGGAGCGGTCCGGGACCGCTACTGCGATTCTTTCGCGTGCTGTAGCGAGAAGACGAACCCGTAGTAGGCGACGACGCCGCTCGCGAGCGCGCCGTAGTACACCAGCTGTGGCGCACCGAACGTCTCGAACAGCAGGGTGACGACGATGACCCACGCGAACGCGAACGCGAGGTCGAACAGCATGCCGTCGTGGTGTTCGACGACGTGGTCGCGGACAGCGTCGAGCAGGCTCACGATTCGTCTTCCCCGTGGACGTCGACGACGAGCACCGGCAGCCGGGTGCGCCGGAGTACTTTCTCGGCGACGCTGCCGAGAACGACCCGGGAAAGCCCGGAGCGGCCGTGGCTCCCCATCACGACGAGGTCGATGTCGTTGTCCTCGACGAACTTTCGGATGGCACGCGCGGGTCCGCCAGCGGTGACGTGCTCCTCGACGGAGACGCCGTGCTCGGCGGCGACGTCAGCGACGTAACCGGTCGCGTCGTCGGCCTCGGCTTTCACTTCGGGCATCTCGTCGAGTTTCCCCCGGCGGATGCGTTCGACCTGTTCGGTGCCGAGCGCGAGGGTCGTCGCGTCGACGTCGAAGACGAACAACGCGTGCACCGTCGCGTCGTACTTCGCTGCGAGGTCGACCGCCTGGTCGACCGCACTGCGGGCGGTTTCGCTGCCGTCGGTCGGAACGAGGATGTTGTCGTACATTTAGTCGTCAGAGCTCACGACGTCTTCGGCGCTCTGCTGTTGGCTCATCGGTTCGGGGCTGTGGCACTGCCGCACGAGCTTCTTCGTTTCGAGGTCGGGTTCGGCGGTCACCATCGAAACGGCGATGGTCACCGCGAACACGACCGGCACGGCGACGAGTGCGGAGCCGATGGCGGGCAGCCACTGCGCGAGCGTCGCGGAGATGATGCCGTCCGAGCCCGCGGCACCGCTGAGCAGCCCGTAGTTGGGCACGACTTCGTTAATCATCGGAATCGTCCAGATGACGAGCCCGGTGGTCATGCCGGCGAGTGCGCCCTGGCGGTTCGTGTTCTCCCACCAGAGGCCGAGGAAGAACATCGGGAACAGCACGGCGCCGGCCAGCGAGAACGCGTACGACACGAGCGCCGCGATGGGTGCTGCCGGGTCGAGCGCGGCGAGCGTCGTGATGACGCCGAGCGCGATGATGCTCATGCGGCCGACGAACACCTGCTGGCGCTGGGTCGCGTCGGGGTTGATGAGGTTCTTGTAGATGTCGTGGGAGATGGCCGACGACCCGGTGATGAACAGGCCGGCGGTCGTCGCGATGGCGGCCGCGATACCGCCAGCGGCGACGAGCCCGACGAACCACGTCGGGAGGTTCGAGAGCTGCGCCGCGAGCACGACGATGACGTCACCGGCGGCCGCGGTCATGCCGGGGTCGCCGTAGACGGGACCGATGTTGTTCGCGTAGAGGTCGGTGCCGAACGCCGCGAATGCGGGCGAACCGAGGTACAGCAGGAGGATGAATCCGAGCCCCCAGACCGTCGACCAGCGCGCGGTGCGCTCGCTCTCGACGGTGTAGAACCGCACGAGCACGTGCGGTAAGCCACACGTGCCGACTACCAGCGAGAACGCGGTGGCGATCCAGAGGTAGTAGCCGCCGTTGACGAACGGTTCGCTGAACTCGCTGCCGAGTTCGGCGAACAGCGCGCCGTACTCGATCTGCGGGAGAATCGTCGAGTAGCCGTTAGCGAACCCGACGACGTACAGGCCCGCGAGGAACGCCACGATGAGGATGACGTACTGGACGGCCATGTTCTTCGTCGCGCCGAGCATCCCGGACAGCGTGAGGTAGCCGACCGTGATGGTCATCATGAGCACGACCATCGACTGGTAGCCGGTGAGTCCGAGGATGCCGAGGTCGCCGAAGATGTAGAGGCCGACCAGGCCCATGCCGCGGGCTTGCCCGATGGCGTACACGAACGCGATGAGGAACGTCGTGAGCGCGGCGATGGCGCGGGCGGTGTCGGAGTTGAACCGGTCGCCGACGAAGTCGGGTGCGGTGTACTTGCCGAACCGCCGCATCTGGGCGGCCATGAAGATTAGCAGCACGAAGTAGCCGGTCGACCAGCCGACGATGAACGCCAGCCCGTAGAAGCCGGAGGTGGCGATGAGCGCGGCCATGCCGAGGTACGACGCGGCGGACATCCAGTTCGCACCGATTGCCATGCCGTTTTCGACGTTCCCGATGGACCGGCCGGCGACCCACATGCCCTCGGTGTCGGCGACCTTGAAGACGAAGCCGATGACGAGGAACAGCAACAGCATCGCCGTCACCAGGATGGCTGGCAGCGCCTTGAACGAGACGTTCAGTCCCTCCGGGAGGAGACTCGACTGCGCGACCGCGCCGGCCGCGTACGGGAGGACGGCGCTCATTCCGAGACCCCTCCGTCAGTCGCGTGGTCGATGCCGTACTTGTCGTCGAGGGCGTCGCGCTTTCGCGCGTACCAGAACGCCAGAATCAGCGCGCCGCCGGGCGCACCGATGGAGACGAGGAAGTAGTGCAGCGGGAAGCCGAGAACGGGCATCGTCGACGTCATCACGTCCGGTGCGATTGCGGTCAGCGTCACCGGGCCGAAAACGACGACTGCCCAGATGGCGAATCCCGTCCAGATGATGCGGAGGTGGTCCCGCATGAACGGCGTGCTCGGCCGTAGCAGGTTCACCTCCGACGTGAGGTAGTCGGTGCTGTCCTCGGACTGCGCGACGCCGGCGACAGCGCCGCCGTCCGGTTCGGCGGGCGGTTCGTCCGTCGAGTCGTGGTTGTCGTTGTCTGTCATAGTTAGTAACCTGTTAGTTCGTTCCGTGTGGTGGTTGTGAAAAGTTGGGGTGCGTTAGTCGTCGGAGACTTTCGACTGGATGTCCTCGACGACTTCCGGATTCCGCAGCGTGGAGGTGTTGCCGAGGTCGTCGTCGTTGGCGATGTCCTCCAGGAGCCGCCGCATAATCTTCCCCGAACGGGTCTTCGGGAGTTCGGTCGTGAACACGACTTCCTCCGGGCGCGCGATGGGGCCGATGGCGTCCTCGACACCGGCGATGATGCGCTCGCGGAGGTCCTCGTCTCCCTCGTAGCCGTCCTCGGTGATGACGTACGCGTAGACGGCTTCGCCTTTCAGTTCGTGGTCGCCGCCGACGACGGCGGCTTCGGCGACGCCCTCGACGCCGACGATGGCCGACTCGATTTCCATCGTGCCGAGGCGGTGGCCGGAGACGTTGATGACGTCGTCCACCCGCCCGAGCACGGTGATGTAGCCGTCCTCGTCGATTTTCGCGCCGTCCTCGGGGAAGTAGACCCAGTCCTCGGAGTCGCTGCTCTCGGTGTCCGAGTACTCCGTCCAGTACTCCTCGATGAAGCGCTCGTCGTTGTCGTACAGCGTCCGCAGCATGCCCGGCCACGGGTTGTTGACCGTGAGGTAGCCGGCTTCGCCGGCGCTCACTTCTTCACCCGTGGTGTCGACGATGTTCGCGTCGATGCCGGGAAGCGGCGGTCCCGCCGAGCCCGGCTTCATGTCGTTGATGGCGGGCAGCGTGGTAATCATCATGCCGCCGGTCTCGGTCTGCCACCACGTGTCCACCACCGGGCAGTCCTCGTCGCCGATGTGCGTGTAGTACCACTTCCACGCACGCGGATTGATGGGTTCGCCAACGGTTCCCAGCAGGCGGAGACTGGAGAGGTCGTGTTGGTCGGGGTACTCCTTGCCCCACTTCATGAATGCGCGAATGGCTGTCGGCGCGGTGTACAACTGGGTGACGTCGTAGTCGTCGACGATTTCCCAAAGGCGGTCCTTGTCCGGGTAGTCCGGGGTCCCCTCGTACATCACCGACGTGGTGCCGAGCGCGAGCGGCCCGTAGACGATGTACGAGTGGCCGGTGATCCAGCCGATGTCAGCCGAACACCAGTAGGTGTCCTCGGGCTTGACGTCCAGGACGGCGTGGCTCGTCCACGCCGCGTACGACAGGTAGCCGCCCGTCGTGTGTTTGACGCCCTTGGGCTGGCCGGTGGTTCCCGACGTATACATCAGGAACAGCATGTCCTCGGCGTCCCGCGGGACGGGGTCGACTTCGGCGCCCTCGAACTCCGCGACGAGGTCGTCGTAGTCGGTCTGGTTGGCCGCGAGGTCGTGGCCGAAGCCGTCGTCGTCCAGCCGGTCGACGACGACCACGTCGCTGACCTCGTGCTCGACGCCTTCGAGCCCCTCGTTGGTCTTTTCGAGGTGGTCGAGCGGGTCGCCGCGGCGATAGTAGCCGTCGCAGGTCACCAGATACTCCGAGTCCGCGGAGTTCATCCGCGTGGCGAGGGCGTCCGCGGAGAAGCCAGCGAAGACGACGGAGTGTGGCGCGCCGATGCGCGCACACGCCAGCATCGCAATCGGAAGTTCCGGAATCATCGGCATGTAGAGGGTGACGATGTCGTCCTCCTCGACGCCGCGGTCCCGGAGCGCGGCCGCGAACTCCTCGACTTCGCGCTGGAGTTCGGCGTACGTGTACGTGCGCGTCTCGTCGGTCGGTTCGCCGACCCATTCGAGGGCCGCCTCGTCGCCGCGGCCGTCCTCTACGTGCCGGTCGATGCAGTTGTAGCTCGCGTTCAGCTCGCCGCCCGTGAACCACTCGTAGAACGGCGGGTTCGAGTCGTCGAGGACGGTGTCGTACTCCTCGTCCCACGAGAGGTGGTCGGCGGCGTGCTCCCAACACGCCGGCCAGTTCTGCTCGAACTCGTCGTAGATGTCGGGGTCCGAGACGTTCGCCTGTTCGACGAACGACTCCGGGGGCTCGAAGACCTCCCCCTCGGGGAGGCGGGCTTCGAGTTCCGGGTCAGCGTCTTGGTCTGGCATATCCATCACAATCGTTCACGACATCCGTGTTAAGTACCGGCGCTAATTATGCCAACACCCGCGGTGTGAGAAAGCGACGCGGAAACCCCGCCGGAGAGCGCCAACGCGCAGTATTGGCCGTCCCTCCGCGAGATTCTGCCGGCCACAAAGCACTCGACGGCTGTCGTTGTCGAAATCACTCACTAAATAGTTAGCAACGTGACGACGCGAGTCAGTCGTCGGGCCACTCGACGCCGCCGCGACCGACGTCGTCCTCCGCGAAGAACGCGGTGAGGAGCTTCTGTTGGGCGCGCCGCAGGTGATTGTGGAGTGTCGGCGACGTGATGCCGATGGCGTCCGCGAGTTCCTCTGCGGTGCTGCCACGCGGCCACTCGAAGTAGCCCGCGTGGTAGGCCGCGCGCAGCACCGACGCCTGCTTGTCCGTCAGCGACTCGTGCAGCGACGCGCGGAACGCCGCGGAGGTCTCGTCGGGCCGGTCGCGCTCGCGCTTCGAGACGAGTTCCGCGTCCGGGAACGCGTCGGTGACGGCCGCGACCAGCGACCGAACGTCCGTGTCCGTCGTGACGTCGACAACGACGCGCTGTTCAGCGGGCGTCGCCGTCACCTTGCGGACCGAGGCACCGCGGTCGGCCAACACCTTCGCCACGTCCGCACCCGCGACCCCGAGTTCGAGTAGCGACTCGTCGCCGTAGTCTCGGACGAGGCGCCCGTCCACGACCGCGGGCTGGTCGGCCGCCCACGACAGTACTGTCTCCGCGGACGCGCCCGACAGCCGTACGAAGTAGAGGAGCGCGCCCTCCTCGCCGGGCACGACGCCGTCCAACTCGAACGTGCAGCCGTGTTCGGCGGCCACCGCGGCGAAAAACGACTCGTCGCCGGTCGTCTCGAACGCCAATTCGAGGACCGTGTCTGCCAGCAGGAGTTGGCGCTGCTGAACGACCGTGACGGTGCGACCGACCCGCTGGCCGAGGTCCGCGAGCAGGTCGCGTTCGCGGTCGCTGATGGTGCCGTCGACACCGACGCCGAGCACGCCGTAGGTCGTCTCGCCGTCGTCGACGGGCACCGTAGCGGCCGCACTGAACTCGGCCTCGTCGGCGGGTGCGCGCCAGTCGGCGAACGCCGCGTCACCGTGGACGTCGTTCGTGGCCCGTACCTCCCCGGAAGCGAGGGCTTGCGCGACGGCACCGTCGTCGGCGGCCACGTCGACCGTCGCGTCGGCCGCGCCCGCGTGCGTCTCAGCGTGTAGTGTGCCGCCGCTGTGCCGCGCAATCCACGCGAACTCGTAGGCGTCACCCTCGACGAGCGCCGCGCAGGTTCGTTGCTCGACGCCGTCCCGCGTGGACGTCTCGGCGAGGGTGTCCCCGACGGCGCGCACGCGGTCGAACGCGGCGTCGAAGCGCGGGTCCGGCTCCGCGGCGGCTTCAGCGGGCTGGTGCGCGGGCGCGAGGTCGGTGCCGGCGAACGCTGCGGCGACGTCGCCGCGGTCGGCGTCCTCGACGAACGGGTCGAGACTCAGTACCTCACAAAGCATCGCCAGTTAGCCTGACCTGAGCCATCTGTTCTGTTGTGATGAGTCGTCAGTAACGGTCGAGCAACGCTGATCGAAGAGGGAGCTGTCGCTGTCGGCGGCAGTCAGCCGCCGACGCGACAGCGTTGCCACTCCTGAAGGGAGCTTGCTCGGTCGGTGACTACCGGTGGAACCGGTCGTCAGGTGGCCGATTCGCGGGGACGGCCCGACGCACCGCGAGGGCCGTCCACGCAGCCCGCCGAACCATATTCACGAACTCCTTGTACGGCCACCACCAGAGGCGACGCCCGCCTCGGCGCGGCGTCGCCACGTATTCGTAGTGCAGATACCGCCACGCATTCTGCAAGAGCAGACTCACCACAACGTACAGAAGTCTCACCGTCGCGTTTCGCGTCGTTGTCGTCGCTATCGCTTGCTCGGACAAGCGATAGCTTGACTCGATACCGAAGCGTTTCGAGTAATGGTATCGAGCCTGGCGTGGTGTCTCGATAAACGGCGCGTCAGCGGCGTAGCCGTGACGCGCCACACCGTGGTCGTCGTACCGTCCGTTCAGGTACGTACAGTCGATGTAGACGGGAAACTCGACGGTCCAGCTGTGACCGTCGAGTTTCCCCGTCAGATCGTGTTGAATGACGCGACTCCACCCTTCCGCAAGTTCCTGCTGAATCGTCTTCCCCCACTGAATGATCGGGACCACGTAGGCGTAGTTGTGCGCCTGCAACAGCGTGAGACACTTGCTGTCGTAGAATCCGCGATCAAGGTAGACGGCCTTGACATCGGCGTCAAGGCCGTCGAGTACACCAAGAAACTCAGCGAGGACACTGCTGGCGGTGTCGCCGTCTTCGAGACGGCGCACCGCCAGCGTATATCGTTTGTTCTTCACACGCGCGTAGAGTGTGGCGTAGGCGTGGAATGCGGTGGTTCCACGCTTGGCTTCCGAGTGATAGAGGTTCTCCGTGTCGTCTTCATCACCGTAGTAGGGCCGCAGGTGGAGGTCTGCGCAGACCTCCACCTGCTCAGGAAGCAGTTCGACGATATCTCGTCGAAGAAGCGTGTTAGCGACTCGTTCGAGCCGTTTGGGCTCGAACTTCGTCCGGAGATGGTAGAGGATCGTGTTGGCAGCGGGGCCGTTCTGACTCGACGCACAGAGCGTAGAGACAGAGGTCCCGTCGGCGCAAGCGCCGACGAGGACCTCATAGATGCCCTCAGTAGTGATTTCAGCGTTATTGGCTAAGGAAAGCGGAACTTCCTCCTCAAGGGTGTTGACGAGAAAGTTAAGAAGCTGGTCCTCGTGAATCTCACTGTCTGCTTGCTGGGTCGTAGACACACCTTCAGCAAGCAGACGTTCTAACTAAGCGGCTTTGTGATGTACTGAGACTGGCGAGGCGCTCCCAGCCGCCGACGGCCGCCACCGCACGTGGGTCGACGCCCTCGTCGAGGAGCTGTCGGGTGAAGAACCGGCGGAGCGTCCGCGTGGAGACGTCCCGGAGCGCGTCGTCGCCGGTGCGGTCGGCTGCGCGGTCGCCGACGTCGGCGACGAGCATCTGGACGCGCCGCGGCGACACCGCTACCACGCGTTCCTCGGCGTCGACACCGACCGTGCGGGCGTACTGGCGGAGGTCGTGTTCGACGTCCGCGGGCAGGTAGGCGTCGCGAACGACCTCGCCGTCCTCGTCGCGGACGCTGAGGAAGTTGTGGGCGATATCCGCGTGGTCGTGCGTCGTGACGTCTGCGGGCCGGACGCGCGCGATTTCCGCGGGCCGGAGCCCGGCTTCCCCGGCGAGCCGGACGACGAGTTCCTCGCGGTAGGTCTCCGTGGCTCGGCGGAGCCGCTCGTAGGACGCCTCGGACAGCGCCGCCGGGTCACCCTCGCTCATGTTTCGTGAACCATCACGAACGCGAACCAAGAATCTTTCGAGAAATGGGGACACTGATAGCGATAGGTAGCTATCGTGGAGATTCTGCGGAATATTGTTTCGCTTTCATTCAAGGAAGCGAAATCCTCGTCAGTCGCGCTCGCCGAGCGCCGATTCGAGTTCGCCCACGACCTCGGGGTTGCGGAGCGCGCTGGTGTCCCCGAGGTCGTCGTCGTTGGCGATGTCTTCGAGGAGGCGGCGCATCACCTTCCCGGAGCGCGTCTTCGGGAGTTCGGGCGTGAACACGACCACGTCCGGGACCGCGATAGGGCCGATTGCGGCGTCGACGGCGTCGGCGATGCGCTCGCGGAGCGCGTCCCAGTCGGTTTCCTCGGCGGCGCTGACGTACGCGTAGACGGCTTGCCCTTTGAGGTCGTGGGGGCCGCTGACGACGGCGGCTTCGGCGACGCCCTCGACGTCAGCGATGGCGGACTCGATCTCCATGGTCCCGAAACGGTGGCCGGAGACGTTGATGACGTCGTCCACCCGCCCGAGTAGCGTGACGTAGCCGTCCTCGTCGACGGTCGCGCCGTCCTCCGTGAAGTACGCCCAGTCGTAGTCGGAGAGGTCCGGGAAGACGGACGTGTGGTCGGTGAACCAGCCGTCGTTCTCGACCATCGACAGCGGCATCCCCGGCCACGGGCTCGTGACGACGAGGTAGCCGGTCTCACCCGGCTCGACGGAGTCACCGTCGCCGTCGACGACCTTCGCGTCGATGCCCGGGAGCGGGAGGCCCGTCGAACCCGGCTTCATCTCGTCGACTCCCGGGAGCGTGGAGACCATCATGCCGCCGGTCTCGGTCTGCCACCACGTGTCTACCACCGGGCACTCCCCGTTCCCGATGTGTTCGTGATACCACTGCCACGCGCGCGGGTTGATGGGTTCGCCGACCGTCCCCAGCAGGCGGAGACTGGAGAGGTCGTGGCTGTCCGGGTGTTGTTCGCCCCACTTCATGAACGCGCGGATGGCGGTCGGCGCGGTGTAGAAGACGTCGACCGCGTTGCGCTCGATGAGCTCCCAGACGCGGTCCTTCTCGGGGTGGTCGGGCGTCCCCTCGTAGAGCATCGTCGTCGACCCGAGCGCCAGTGGCCCGTAGACGGTGTAGGAGTGGCCGGTAATCCAGCCAATATCCGCCGAACACCAGTGCGTGTCCTCGGGGCGGATGTCCAGCACGGCGTGGCTCGTCCACGCCGCGTGCGCGAGGTAGCCTCCCGTCGTGTGGCGGACGCCGGTGGGTTCGCCCGTCGTTCCGGACGTGTAGATGAGGAACAACTGGTCAGTCGCGTCGCGGGGCACGGGGTCGACGGTCTCGCCGCGGTGCTCGGTGACGAGGTCGCCGTAGTCGTACTCGTCGGCGGCCAGCGGCGTGTCGTCATCCCGAGAGACGCCCTGCGTCTCTCTGTCGACTGCGGAAGACGACGGAGTCGTCTTCCGAACGCCGAGGCGGTCGACGACGACGGTCGCCTCGATGCCGTCGTCGAGCGCGATGGCGGCGTTATCGGCCTTGTTCTTCTGGTGGACGGGCGCGCCGCGGCGGTAGTAGCCGTCGCAGGTCACCAGATACTCCGAGTCGGCGTCGTCCATGCGCATCGCGAGGGCGTCCGCGGAGAAGCCAGCGAAGACGACGGAGTGGGGTGCGCCGATGCGCGCGCACGCCAGCATCGCAATCGGGAGTTCGGGGACGACCGGCATGTACAGCGTGACCACGTCCTCCTCCTCGACGCCCAGCTCGCGGAGCGCGGCCGCGAATTCGTTAACCTCCCGGTAGAGGTCCAGATACGAGTACGACCGTGACTCGCCGAGCCGGCCCTCCCACGTCAACGCGACCTGGTTCTTGCGGTCGTCGAGGTGGCGGTCGATGCAGTTGTAACTGGCGTTCAGCGTCCCGCCGTCGAACCACCGGAACGGCGGGCCGTCGCCGCCGATGACGGCGTCGTAATCGTCGCTCCAGTCGAGAAGGTCGGCGGCGCGTTCCCAGCACGCCGGCCACTCGCGTTCGAACTGCTCGCGGACGTCGGGGTCGGTGACGTTCGCTTGGTCGACAAACGACGCCGGTGGCTCCACGGACTCACCGGCGACCCCACTGTGCCAGGACTCGTCGCTCGGCATCGGTTGAAACCTACGGCCTAGCGCGAATAAACGTTCGCCCTCCAGCAAGGGTGGTGTTCAGATAAGCAGTTTCCAGCAGCAGAGTTGTGGGGGACAGCTGAAAGCCCTCGGCTGTCTCGGCTCCCGCGGCTCGCTGCGCGCGTTCGCTCCCGCTGGTCGCTCACGTGCTTGTGTCGCCGGGATTCGCCGAGACGCCTCGCCCTTTCAATCCACCAGGATTACCGGCTGTATCGGCGAGCACATCAAGCCAGTTTCAGTCCTTATCTGAACACTGCCCCAGCAAGGGCAGTGTTCAGATAAGCAGACGAAAGTAGGGGAGACCCGTTGCGTTTTGAAAGCCCTCGGTGGTCTCGACTGTCGGGAGACTCGCAGTGCTCGTCTCCCGTAGTCTCGTTCGTTGCACTCACGACACTCCCGCGGCTCGCTGTCGCCGGCGGGCATAGCCCGCCGGCTGCCTGAGGGAGCTTGCTCCCTCTCTGTCGCCGAAAGAGCGCACAGCGCTCTTTCGAGAGCAGGCGAACGCAAAGCGTTCGCCGCCCTCGCGAATTGCGACGAGAGACGCTCCGCGTCTCTCGGACCACACGCGTTCGCTCCCGGTGGTCGCTCACGTGCTTACTTCACTGGGGTTCGTCGAGTGGGCGGTCGGCTGCACCGACCGCCGCAAAACGTGGCGGCTTCGCCGCCACGCGCGCCTCACCCTTTCAATCCGCCGGAAATCTCCGATTTCCGAGGCCTCGGGAGAGCGTTGCTCTCCCGGCGACCACCAGGGAACCGGGTGATTCGCCGGTTGAAGCTGCATTCAAACGACCCTTATCTGAACACCACCGTAAACATACACACTAGTTTTATTACGTCTAGCGATTAGGACGGTTGTATGGACCGTCGTGACACGTTAAAAACCATTACAACCGCTGCTCTTACTGTCGGCCTTGCTGGCTGTGCATCAACGATCACATCGGACAACCAGAACACCTGTTCACCGCCATCTGGGACACCAGCAGATGTCGTCGAGGTTACTGACGATTCACTAACACAGGAGAACATCGATACTAACCCGGGTGACTTCGACGACATCAAAGACAGCGCACTTGCGAGGTACTCCAATAGTAGCGGAGATACACTTGGAATCGGCGCATATCAGTTTGAGTCGACGACGGCTGCCGAACAGATTTTTGAACGGGATTTCACGGTAGAGAATGACTCTGTCGGGAAACTCCATCTTGAACACTGGCTAATCCTCGCTCAGGCACCGACGGAGACAGGCTTGCGTTCGTTGGTTGCTGCATCCGGGGTTGAGAGTGGCTGTGAAGACCAGCTTGTCATTAACGGCGAAGCGCAAACAGATACCAGCGAAGACGGCGCAAATAACCTTGGAAGTGAAGGATCCCCTTGGACGGGTGTGGAGATCGAACTCAGGGGAGGGTCACCCACAGAGATCCGCCAAGTGTTCGATACTCCGGCTCCTGTAATATTGACTGGCGACGACACACAGCTGGTTTTCTTCGAAACGAAGGATTATCAAGCAGTCCAAGACACCGCCGAGGAAGCGGGATTTAACGTGGTAAGTATAACGAAGACACAGCTCTCAGGAGAACCAATCTGTGAGATTCGAAGTAAAATCCAAATCTCCGCCACTCCATCTCAGCAAGCAATTCAAGACGCATTCCCCGACGCAGTTAAATCCGGACAAATCGCAACTACTTCTGGTGGCAGGTACTGGCTAATTTACTCTCGTGCGGACACCCAAGACCAAATCTCATCGCGTCTAGAGAACCTCTCTGTCGACACTTCCTCTGCGATGGTGACAACCTACAATAGTTGTAACCACAGAGACACGGACGATCCCGAGTCCTGATAGTGTGGATCGCCGTACCAGCTATCTGGATGGCACAGTATTCGATACACTCATTTGACCACAAGAGTGGGGAGCTCACTCCAAGAGAAAAGGTCAGCTCGTAACAAGCAGAAATCTACCTTCAAGGCGAAGAGACGCTCCATTCACGGCAGTGTTCAGATAAGCAGACGAACGTAGCGGAGACGACGTTGCGTTTTGAAAGCCCTCGGCGGTCTCGACCGATGGGAGACTCGCAGTGCTCGTCTCCCGTGGTCTCGTTCGCTGCACTCACGACACTCCCGCGGCTCGCTGTCGCCGACGGGCTATGCCCGCCGGCTGCCTGAGGGAGCTTGCTCCCTCTCTGTCGCCGAAAGAGCGCACAGCGCTCTTTCGAGAGCAGGCGAACGCGAAGCGTTCGCCGCCCTCGCGAATTGCGACGAGAGACGCTCCGCGTCTCTCGGACCACGCGCGTTCGCTCCCGGTGGTCGCTCACGTGCTTACTTCGTCCTCAGAACCCGTCGGGTTCTGATGGGCGCGGAAGACGCGCCGCGTCTTCCGAACGCCGGGGTTCGTCGAGTGGGCGGTCGGCTGCGCCGACCGCCGCAAAACGTGGCGGCGAAGCCGCCACGCGCGCCTCGCCCTTTCAATCCGCCGGAAATCTCCGATTTCCGAGGCCTCGGAAGAGCGTTGCTCTCCCGGCGACCACCAGGGAACCGGGTGATTCGCCGGTTGAAGCTGCATTCAAACGACCCTTATCTGAACACCACCCTTTCCTCCGGAGCGAGCGAGAAGGCAGCGGCAGGCGCTAGAGGCCGGCGACATCCTCGATGGCGTCAGTCAGCGCCTGGATGCTCTCGACGGTGTGCTCGCCCATGTGCCCGATGCGGAACGTCTTCCCGCCGAGCGTCGACCCGTAGCCGTTCGAGAACGCCATGTCGTACTCCTCGGAGACCTCCTCGATGACCGCCGCGATGTCGAGGTCCTGCGTGTTCTCGATGCAGCTCACGGTCTGGGATTCGTAGCCCTCCTCGGGGAAGACGTCGAAGTGCTCGTGCGCCCACTCGCGGGTGTACTCGGCCATCGCCTGGTGGCGCCGGCCGCGCGCGAGATGGCCCTCCTGGAGCATGTGCTTCATCTGCTTGCGGTACGCGAGCATGATGGGAATCGCGGGCGTCGAGTGGGTCTGTCCCTTCCGATCGTAGTAGTCCAGCGAGCGCTGGAAGCCGCCGTACCACGACGCCGAGTCGTTCTCCAGTTCGCGGTCGTAGGCGTCGTCGCTGACGACACAGACCGCCAGCCCCGGCGGCATGGCGAACGCCTTCTGCGTGGACGCGAAGATGACGTCGATGCCGTGCTCGTCGATGTCGACGTAGTCGCCGCCGAGCGCGGAGACGGCGTCGACGACGAAGAACGTGTCCGGGTAGTCGGCGACGACGTCGCCGATTTCCTCGATGGGGTTGCGGACGCCCGTGGAACTCTCGTTCATCACGGTGGCGACGACGTCGTAGTGTTTGTCGCTGGATTCGAGCGCGTCCCGGATGTCGCCGGGCTTGATGGCCTCCCCCCAGTCGTATTCGAGGCGGTCGACGTCCTTCCCGAGTCGCTCGGCGACGTTCGCGTGGCGCTCGCTGAAACTCCCACAGGTCGGCACGAGAATGTTCTCGTCGACGAGGTTCAGCGTCGAGGCCTCCCAGAATTCCGTCCCCGACGCGGTGAGGATGATGACCTCGTTGTCGGTGTCGAGGAACGTCTTCGTGTCCTCGACGATGGTCGTGTAGAGGTCCGTCATCTGGTCCATGCGGTGGCCGAACATCGGCTCGCACATGGCGTCCAGCACCTCGTCACGGACTTCCGTCGGCCCCGGGATGTACAGCGTCTTGTCGTCGTAGTCGCCGGTGTACTCGCGTTTTTCGGTCATGGGAGCGGCTGAATAGCGACTCCTTCACAGCAACACGGGATGTGTGTTTTGATAGAGTCCACACTGGCCGGCTGTGTCGCCCCCGATGGCCCCGCAGTCTGGCGTTTCCCAGAAATTTGGAACCGTACCCCGCTTTTCCGAGGGTAGCCGGCGTACTCGAAGGTGACGGAGACGTACAGCGCCGCCCACGACCACCCGCGAACACTCCACCATGCCACCGAACACGACGCGGACGGCCGACGCCCCCGCCGGACGCATCGGCACCGAGCAACCCCCGCGGTCCGACGACCGATTCCCCGTCCCGCCCGTCGCGTTCCGCGACGACGAGGGCCGACGCATCTCCATTCGTACGGCCGACGCCGACGACTTCGACGCGCTGGCGGCGATGTACGACGACTTCCACGCCGAGAGCCGCGCCCAGCAGATTCCACCGGTCGACGAACGCCGCCGCCGCGACTGGCTCGAGACGCTGCTCGCGGACGGCTGGGACGTCGCCGCGTACCACGAGGACGCGCCGGTCGGCCACGCGTCGCTCGTCCCCATCGACGAGTCGACGGCGGAACTGGCTATCTTCGTCGCGCCCGGCTACCAGCTCGCCGGCATCGGCTCCCGGCTCCTCCGGACGCTGCTGGGCTACGGGAGCGCCCACGGCGTCGAGGGGGTCTGGCTGACCGTCGATCGGACGAACCGCGTCGCGCTGAACCTCTACCGGTCGATCGGGTTCACGGCGGTCGGTGGGGGTGCCGAACACGAGATGGAACTGGACCTCTAACCGGAGAGTTCGCGGACGACCAGCGATATGCCGAGCCCGGCCGCGAGCAGGACGACGAGGTTGAACGCGGCGCGGAACAGCGAGCGGAAGTCGGGGCCGATCCACTGGCCGATGGCGGCGTTCGCGCTCGTGTAGAACTGGAAGAGCGCGACGACCGCGAGTACGCCCAACACGAGCAGTGTCCCGCGGAGCAGGAGGTCGCGGACGTCGCGTCCATCGTCGGCCGGTTCGTCGGTCGGTGCGGAGTCAGGTTCGTCGGTCATGAGCGTGTCCTCCAAGTGATGGCTGCGCCGATTGCGAGCGCGACGACCGCAAGCACGGGCCCGAACCCGGGGACGCCACCACCGGTACTCCCCTCACTGTCAGGCGTCGGCTGTGGCTGGTCTTGGCCGTCCGTTTGCTCGAAGTCCTCGACTTGGAGGCCGACGTCGCGGACGGTCGTGTTGGCCTCGATGCGTTCCTGCGGGTCGAGGTTCGCCGCGCTACGCGCCGCGTCCACGATAACGCCGTTCTTGCGGAGGACCGCGTCGAGGTAGTAGTTGTAGCCGGCGGGCACGGTGACCGTCGTGCTCGGGGCGACGGTTTCACCGGGCGCGACCTCCGAGACGGGGATGGTCGTGCGCGCCGCGACGATGTTCGACTCGGCCTGCCGCACGATTAGCTCGACCGTGACGGGGCCGGACGAGGCCGCACCACTGTTCGTGAGGTACGTCGAGACGTCCAGTGCCGTCCGATTGGGGCCAGCGTCGGTGACGGAGTACTGAATCGACGGGAGCCCGGCGGCGAAGTCGTGGAACGCCGCGCGGCCGCCCGCTTGCACGGTGCTGACGCCGCGAACGGTCTTCGAAATCGTGCCGACTCGCTGGTCGTCGCTGTACAGCACGGTCTCGATGCGGTAGCCGCCCTCGCGGGCGACCGAGACGTTGACCTCGACGGGGACCTCCCTGTCGCCGGAGATCGTATCGACGTCGACCCTCCGAGTCGTCTCGACGAGACCGGAGTCGAGGTCGACGGCGCGCACGAGAACGCTGACGTTCTCGGACGTGCCGCCGTAGTGTTGGAGGTACGACGTCACTCCCAGCGTGACCGTTCCCCCGGAGACGCCGTTGGTGGCTAACGTCACTTCCTGAATGTTGGCGCGGCCGGGACGGACGTCCTCGGGTTCGCGGTCGGCGAACACGCCGGGGACGGCGACCATCGTCACTGCGGAGGCGACGAGCAGCACCGCGATTCCCGCGGCCAAGACACGTTCCCGGCGCATAGCTGACAGCTTCACGCAACACCGGCAAGGGTCTTGTGGTGAGCTCGACCACGGAACGACGGCGACAGCAGTCTACGTGAAGCGGCGCGCGCTCGACGACGAATGCGAAACGTTGGCCTAGGGCGTCGGGGTGAGCTGTTCGACTTCCCGCACGAGGTCGTCGTAGAGGTCCTCGGCTTGCTCGTCGTCGTAGTCCGTGTGGTACTCCTTGGGGACGCCGCGCTCGGCGAGGTTGACGTGGCGGTCCGGGGTGACGTCGTGCTGTTCGAGGCTCTTGCGCGCACACTCCAGCGGGCAGCCGTCGACGACGAGCATCGGCCGGCCGGACGTCGCGGTGGTCACGAGCGGCGGGACGTCGCTGCCGACGCCCGCGATACAGGACATCTCCGCGACGCGCTCGCGGTCGAGTCTCACCGCGAGGTCGTTGGCCATCTGGGCGGCGCTCGAACAGCCCGAACACGAGTACACCAGCGGCAGATCGTCGTAGTCGGTCATCACGACACCGTTCGCAGGTCTATGACGAAAGGTATCCCCCGAAATTGTTCGCCTGCGAGCCGGGCGACAGTTTGGTGCGAGGACACACACCTCGACAAAACTTATTGTACAGGGGCAAAATTGACGAATCGACAGCGGCTCGGAGCGACCGAGCCCACACCGGGTGACACACCGATGACCACCACACTCCACGCACCGGACGCCCGCTCGATTAGCGGGTCGTCTGGGTTCTCCGTGGGGTTCGTGGTCGCCGGCTATCGCCCGAACGCGCAGTCCGCGTCCACCCTCGCCGCGTGAAGCGGCACCGAACCCCCGGGGAGGACGCGGCTGCCGTCCGCAACTACGGCACGACTGTGTCTTCTCCGTGGGTCGAGTGGTGAGCGCGGGCTGTCGCTCCCGACAGCCCGTGGACGCCGGCCTCGCCGGCACCGAGTTCGACTCTCGGCGGGAGCCTATGGCAACTGCCAGTCAGCAGGTCCGCCTCGTCGCGGACCTCACCATGCACGTACCGCGCGACACCGCCGGCGACCTGGAGTGCGGCGCAGCGAGCGTCGTCGAGGGTGTCGACGTCGTCACCAGCGTCGAAGGAGTCGACGTCACCGACCTCCGGCCGCGACTGAACGACCTCCAAATCGACGCGACCGTCACCGTCGCCGTGGAGACGCCCGCGGACGAGGACAGCGAAGCCGCGGGCCGAGGCGCGTTAGCCGACGGCTTCGGCGTCGACGCGGTCGAACACGTCCGCGTCGACCACGCACAGGGTGGCGCGGAGACGCCCGTCTTGGAGCACGGCTAAGCCAGAATCAGCGGTAGTGGGGCTCGCTGTCCCGGCCCGGCACGCCGGGGTCGTCTGGAAGTGCATCGCCGCGTTCGTCCGGGAGGACGCCGGGGTCCGCGCTCCCGACGGCACCCGGATCCGTCTCTGTGAGCGAGTCGTGGAGGTTCGGGATGTCTTCGAGGCTAGGCCCGGCCTCGGGGTCCGGCCGGAGCACGGGCTGTGGGCGAACGCTCTCCTCGCGACTTTCGCCGCCAGTTTCGTCGTCGGCAGCCTCGGCGTCGTCGAGTTTGGCTTCGATGCGGGCGACTGAGCGCTCGAACTCGACTGAGTCGTAGTGGTCGAGTGCGGCTTCGAGGTGCGCGAGGCGGTCGCTGTCGTCGTCGGCGGCGATGGCGCGGCGCTCGTGGCGCTGGCCGGCGAGGTGGTCGTGCATCTCCGCAAACCGGTCGTCGGGTACGCCCTGCTCGCGGAGGTCCGCGAGCGCGTCGTCGAGAACGGCGACAGCGCGCTCGTGGTCGCCGGTCGTCGATAGCATGTTCGACCGCACGACTGCGTGGCTGTACGTCGGCTCCCACGGGTCCAGGAACGAGTGCGATTCGGCGACCTCGCGGGCGGTCTCGAAGTGCGCGAGCGCGAGCGCGTGGTTGCGCTTGCTGCGGTGGCGGTGGGCTGCCGCGCGGGCGCGCTCGTAATCCGCGTGACCCGCGACCCACTCCAAGTCGATAGTTCGGGCGGCCGCAGCAGCGCCCTCGTGGAGGAGTTCGTCCGCGCGCGAGTCCGAGCGACCGACCTCGCCCGTCCAGTAGAGCGCGTTCGCCAGCACGTACGCGAACGTCGGGAACGACTCGCTGGCTGCCGGGAGGACCGCGTCGCGCCACGCCGCGCCGCGGTCCCAGTAGTCAGCGCGCTCGGCAGCGGCCTTTGCGTCATCGAAGTCGGCGTGGTCGGTGTTGGCGGCACGGCGCGCGGCGGCCTGTTTCGCGTCCCGGACGCCGACGGTGCGCGCGACCTGCGCGAGGTAGTGCGCGAGAAATCTGCCGTCGTCGCGCTCGGCGAGCAGCGGTAACTCGTAGCCGAGGTCCGAGAGGAAGCGCCGCATCTCGCCGGCGGTGTCGTGGGCGACCGCGGTCGCGTCCGCGAGCGCGTCCAATACGGTCACGTCGCCGATGGCGTCGACTGCGTCCAGTCGTTCGACCAGCGCCTCGAACTCGTCGGCAGTAGCGACCGGCGGGCCCGCGGCGGTCGTCGCGGCAATTCTCACGAGGTCGTAACGGGTCGCGTGGAGGTCGTCGGACGCACCCTCGCTCGCGGTGGCGAGTGCGTCCACGAGCGCGGTGAACCCTTCGACGTCGAGGAACGGTCCAGAGGCGAGCACGAGCGCGACCGGGGAGTGCGCAGCCGCGAGCAGGTCGTGTGCGGACGCTTCGTCGCCGTCGATGGCGGCCGTGAGTCGGTCGTCGAACGTCGGGCCGGGAAGGCGGAAGGCGACCTGAGCCCCACTAGTTCGGAGTCGGGCGCGCGCGAGGCCGGCACCGTCGTGGACGGTTACCCACAGGGTTTCGTCTTCCCACGTGGTTTCGCAGCCCGTCGCCGTGGAGACAGTAGCATCGGCTGCTGCCGGGACGGAGAGCGTGTAGCGACGCTGGGGGTCGCCGTCGGCGAGCTCGTGGTCGCCGGCGACCCGCGTGACAGTGACGGAGCCGCCCGGAGTCGGGCGGGTCCAGCGGAAGCGCCGCGTCATTACACCGGCGTAGGGGCCGGCGTGGCTTCAGGGCACGGATTCCACACCACACGTCCGCAATCCGAGTTACGCGGCGTCCAGCAGCCGACGGGCGCGGTCCGCCGCGGCTGACTCGAACGCCTCGACGTCGATGGGCGCGTCGTCGCCGTAGAGGCGAGCGTGCTCCTCGCGTGCGAGCAGTTCCAGCACGCGGTCCACGACCTCGTCGATGCCAGCCGCGGGGTCGCCGGCAGCGGCCTCGCGGGCACGCTCGACGCGAGCGTCGGTGACGAACCGCTCGGCGAGGTCCGTGGGGTCGGCGTCGAACGCAACTGGCTCCGGCGGCTCCAGCGAGTCCGCGTGGCGGACGGCGCGGTCGCCGGTCTTGTTCCGGACGAGCACGCCCGCTGCGGAGCCATCGCGCCACGACGACTCGGGAAGGGGGTAGTCGGCCGGGTCGAAGTCCGTACCCCGAACCTCCTTCGCAACGGCCGGCAGTGGCGTCAGACCGAGGCGGTCGTAGAGTGTCTCTGTGGCGTCCGGGGGGAGGAATCGGTCGTCGCCGGCGTGGTAGGCGTCGAAGCCGAGGAACCCGGGGAGCGTCGCCCACTCGTAGTCGAGGGGCTGCTGGCGGGTGGCGGTGCCGTAGAAGACCGCCGATTCGACGTCGTCGAGCGCGGCGCGGAGCGCGTCCCGGTCGAAGCGCTCGCGGACGTGCCGGACGGCGTGGCGGTAGCCCGGCGGCACGTCGTCGGGGTCGAAGACGCGGTCGGCGTCGCCGAAGCGGAGGAGGCCGGATTTACGGAGTTGCACGCGGAGCGGGCCGCCACACACCCACTCCTGAATCCAGAGGTGGCCGTCGAACAGCGACGGCGGAGCGTCCGCGACGGTCGGGAGCGGCGGGAACGCGTGCATTCCCTGACGGTAGCGACTCCGCCGGGGTAAGCGTTCGGTCGAGGTTGACGCGGTTCGAATGTAGTACGTGTGCATGACACACGTCGGTAGCCGCCTAATCACTTAGGCATACATCCAAAGGGAGTACAGTAGTATTGTTTAGGTGAGGTCTGGTCCGATGGCGAGCAAGAACATCCAATCCGACGGCATCGTCGAACAGTGCTCGGAGTGCGGGCGAGAGCGACCCCACGAGGTGTCTATCGACATCCTCACGGAGAGCAACGACGAGCAGAACGCGGAGTTCTCGCGCGAGCCCTACCGGGTCTCGGAGTGTAAGGCCTGCGGCACCACCACCAAAACCCGGATGAACAACGCGTAGCGGTGGAGTACGAGCTGCGAACCGCGGGGTCGTCCACCCCGCCGCGACCGACCGCTTCTACCGGCCGGCTGTGACCACTACTGGCCGTAGGACTGGAACTTCTCCTCGACAGCCGCTAGCTGCTCGTCGCTGAGTTCCTCGGGCGTCCCGTGTTGGCGCGCCTGCAAGTACACCCGACAGAGGTTCTCCACGACGAACGTGTTCTCGACCGCCGACGCGAGGTCGTCGCCGGTAACGACGAGCCCGTGGTGGGCCAAGATGCAGGCCTGTGACTCGGCAGCCTCCATCTCCTCGACGACCAACTCCGCCAGGTCGTCGGTGCCGTACGGCGCGTAGTCCGCGACCGGCACTTTCCGCCCGACCGCCGTAATCATGTAGTGAATCGGCGGGAGTTCCTCGCCGAGCACCGCGAGCGTCGTCGCCCACGTCGAGTGCGTGTGGACGATTGCGCCCGCGTCAAGCCGCTGATAGATGCCGGTGTGCATCGGCACCTCGCTAGTCGGCTTCATCTCCCCGGCGACGACCTCGCCGTCCAGGGACACCACCGGGACGTCCGCAGGGTCGAACTCGTCGTAGGGGACGCCAGTCGGCGTCGCGGCGAACCGGTCGCCGCGGCGCACGCTCAGGTTCCCCGTGCGCCCGGGAGTCAGTTCCGCCAGCGTCGGTGCGTGGTCGACGACCGCGACGCGTTCACGAGCGAGCATTACAGTACCACAGCTAAGACCTCGCTGAACGCATCAATCTGGTGGTCGGGCTGGCGATAGCCGGTCTCGCCGTCTGCCTCGCCGTTGAACAACACCGTCGTCAGCCCCACCGCGTTCCCGCCCTCGATGTCCGATTCGACGTCGTTGCCGACCATCACGGCCTCGCTCGGTCGCCGGTCGAGCTGCGCGAGCGGCAGCGTGAACATGTCGCTGGCGGGCTTCTCGCGGCCGGTTTCCTCGGAGGTCAACACGAGGTCGACGTGCTCCTCGATGCCGAGCGCGTCGATTTTCTCCATCTGGATGCGCGTCGTGAGGTTGCTCACGATGGCGACGTCCACGCCACCCGTCTGCAGTTCCGCGAGCGTCTCCCGCACGCCGTCGAACAGCTCCATCTCCTCGACGTACGTCCCCCAGTACGCCTCCCCGAGCGCGAGCGCGTCCCGCGAGTGGTGGGTGCCCGTGTGGATTTCCAGCGCGCGCTTGAAGTAGAGGAACCGCTCGTGGGCCGAAGCCATCCCCGCGAGTTCGCGTTTCACCTCGCGACGGCTCTCCATGTAGAGGTTGTCGAACGCCTCCCGCGAGACGTCGTAGCCCAACTCGCGGGCCTTCCGAAACGCCGCCGCCTTCCCCGCCTCGTTGCACTCCGGATACGAGTAGAGGGTGTCGTCGAGGTCGAAGAACACCGCCTCGTAGCTCATACCACCGGGTTCGCCCGAGCGCGTGTTAGCAGTCACGGTCGTGCAGCCGTTCGTCTACTCGCGGAAACGGTACCGTTCGGTTGACGTCCTCCTCCGCGTAAAGGCGGAGGGAGATGTCAATTATGCAGGTGGATGCCTGAAACTGGAAGGGCTGAATCGGTAAGCAGGGGTGCAATTAGAATGGTCGGGGGCAATATTCACGATTCGTCGCAGCTAGTGTAGTGGAATTATATCCAACCCAGTCCAAAGGTATACGATACTGGGGACGTTACAGGAATCTATGACTGACGAACAGCGCGACGTCTGGAGTGATGACCTAGACAGTGAGGATCGTGTTCGAAGGGTTGCAGACACGCTGACGCAGCCGCGGAGCGCGTCCTGGGTTGCCGACCAAGCAGCGGTCAACTACAAGACCGCACGCAAATACCTCGAAAAACTCGCCGGCGATGCTCGCCTCCAAACGACCGAACGCGACCAGACGACACTGTACTACCCCAATCCTCGGACGGAGTTCTTCGACGAACTTGATGAGCTAGTCAGCCAGCATACCAAAGACGAACTCACTGCGGAACTAGCCGCGATGAGCGACCGGATCGAAGACTGGCAAACGACCTACGACGTTGCGGATCCCGACGAGCTCCGGACGACCATCGACGAGTCGCTGAGCGTCGCCGAGCGCCGCGAACGCGAGCACGTCGTCGATGACTGGGAGTACACCCAACAGATGCGGATGTTGGTGCGGCACGCCATCCGACTTTACGACGACCTCCAGCAGTTCACCGCGACGAACTCCCCGCAGCGAGCGGAAGCCGCTGGGGACGAGTAGCGATGCCTGGCGACGAGTGGCCGGTCTCCTTCGATGGCGGGAATCCACGAACCCGGAAAGGCATTCTCCGCCAGCTGAACGAACGCCTGAAACGTGAACCCGGCATCGAGTACACGCGCTTCGAACCCGGGACAATTGCCCCAACCGAACTCCGTGCCGCCGTGAAGCCGCCGCAACTCCTCGGGGTGGAATACCTCACACCAGTTGCCACACTTTCGATTCGGTGGTCGCCGCGACCATCCGGGAACGACCACTTTGCTATCCAGTGGTTTGAGCAGCCCGAGCAGGAGCGGACACCGTCTTCCGATGATGGCCGTAATTCGACGCTTCCGGAGGGGTATACGTTGAGTTGTGGCTGGCATCAAGACGATCACTGCAACGAACTTGACGAGGCACACTTCCAGGAAGAATATCCGAGCGGGCGAACCGAACGGTATGGGGTATCGTTTGGTGATCAACATCCAGTGTGGGTTCTCAGTACGTGCCTGGCTGCACTTCCGGACCGACTCACCAGCTTTCGAAACCGTCTCAACACCCAGTAGCGGCCGTCTGTCGATGCGACGAATCAGGCGTTCATCTGACCGGCAGTTCACGAATACGGTCTACGTTGGCCGTCTCACGCCCTAAAGGGCGATTCGTTCAGTAGTCGAGCGAACGCCCTTCGCGCCTGTGTTGATGGCGGTATTTTCGTGGGATTGCGTCGGGGTGATGCGGTTCAGTTATCGCGTCGTTCTTCCTCGATTTCTTCTGCTTGCTTGCTTATTTTGGTGAGTTCACGGACTCGCTGGCTGTCCGATCCACCGTGGCCGATTCGGACGGACAAGTCCAACGGGGACGGAACAAAGCGACCCTCGGCTTCCTCCTCGCCGGATTCTTCACCTGATTCCTCGTCGGATTCCTCACCTCCTCTGAATAAGGAGAGGAACACCTCCCAAACACTGAGGGCCATATACGACACCCATGAGTTGTTGGAGGATAAGTGTTCATGTGCTTTCATTAGTGGGGCCAATTAATCGGTGGCTCACCTGTATTGAGCCGCGGACGGCATTTTTGTGTCCACGGGCAGAATCGGTTCGTGATGAGTACGACTCGCGCGCCCGTCGACCGCCTCCGGTCGTTCGTCGGCGTGCTCGGCGACCGACGAACCTACCGCCGGATTCTCTACTTGCTCGCGGCGATTCCGCTCGGCTTCCTCTACTACGTCGTCCTCGCGTTCGGGTTCGTGTTCGGCGTCGCGCTCGCCGTGTTCGTCGTCGGCATCCCCATCCTACTGGCGACGCTGCTGGTCGCACGCCTGCTCACGGAGGGAGAACGCCGGCTCGCGAACGCGCTCCTCGATACCGATATCGCCCCCCGCGACGGCTTGCCGTCGCTCCCCGAGGACGGCGTGCTCGAGGTTGTCAGCGCGCTCGTCCGCTCGGACACGACGTGGCGCAGCGTCGCCTTCCTCGTCGTGAAGTCGCTGGTCGGCTTCCTCACGTGGCTGTTCGTCCTCCTCGCCGGCGTCGGCGCGCTCGTGCTCCTCCTCGCCCCGCTCGGCGGCACCGCCACCATCCTCGACGTCTGGACCATCGACACCCTCGCGGAGCGACTGCTCGCGTTCCCACTCGGCGTCCTGCTCGCGCTCACCGCCGTGCACGTGCTCGTCGCCGCAGCCGACCAGACCGGGGACATCGCGGTCGCGCTCCTCGGGAATGGCAGTGTTCAGATAAGCAGACGAAAGTAGCGGAGACGACGTTGCGTTTTGAAAGCCCTCGGTGGTCTCGACTCCCGCGGCTCGCTGCGCGCGTTCGCTCCCGTTGGTCGCTCACGTGCTTACGTCGCCGGGGTTCGTCGAGACCGCCTCGCCCTTTCAATCCACCAGGAAATCGGCTGGTTCGCCGGCTGAAGCTGTGTTCAGATGAATCCTTATCTGAACACCGCCTCGCGAGTGAAGAATAGGTTCGAAACCTGCCTTCGACGTACACGACAGAACCACACGAGCAGCGACACGCGCGTCGCTGCTCGGTGTGAGCAGTAGAGTAGTGCTCGGTCAGGGATTTGAACCGATACCAGACGTGCTCGCTCACTACGTTCGCTGCGCGCGACTGGTAGGCTTCGAACCCTTCGCTGCGCGCTTTCCTCACTTCGTTCGAAAAGTGCTCGGTCAGGGATTTGAACCCTGGTCGTGGGCTCGAAAGGCCCGCATGATTGGCCGGACTACACCAACCGAGCGTTCGCATTCGCATCGAACGCCCGCTTACTTATAAATCTCTCCAATTTCGTCGGGGATGGCGTCGTGTGGCACGGGGGACTCGACGGAGCCGTGTTCGGCTTTACCGTGACACGGCTTGCAAAGGACTACGAGATTTTCGAGGACGTGCGCGTCAGCGATCTCAACACTATCTATAGCACGAAAGATTCGAACTGGAACGATATGGTGCACTTCGAGACGGTGCTCGGACCCATCGTGACCACACTGCTGGCAGACTTCGTCGCGCTCCCGAGCAGCGTCCCGCGCCACTGCCCATCTTTACCATAGCGCCGACTGTAGCCACCCCGCCAGTTTGGATTCGCTTTGCCAGCCGTAGCTTCACTCATACGTCGTCGTGTCCGTTCACTTCGGCTCGTTCCACGAATCGCCGCTGCAATCTTCGCACGTGTTTCCTCGTCAACGCTGTTCCCTTCGTGAGCGACCGACATTCTTACGCGTTCTCGCATCGAACGTCCGGCCTCGGAGCGATGTTGCAATCTGTCGCTTGGTCTCTTCGTCGCGTTCTTGCCCGTAGAGGCCGTGGTTTTCTCCTTTCACGTCTCGCGTCTCGATATCGTATTCCTGCATCCACTTGCGGATGCAGCTCGGGGTAACATCGCATTCATCGGCGATTTCGGCTTGTGTGCAGCCGTCGTCGTGGTAGCGGCTGCGTAGCCAGGATTCGTCGCGATACTGGCGGGCCATACGCTGGATTTGGTTGTGCTTGTTGAACGCGCTCTTGGATTATTCGCCTTTGAAGTCGGGGTCGCGGTCGCTCGTGAACGCCGCGATGCCCTCCATGAGGTCCTGGGTGTTCATCAGTTGGCCGAACGCCTGCGCCTCGGATTCGAGGCCGGCGTCCGTGGAGTCGCGGCCCGCGAGCATCGCGCGCTTCGTGTACTTCTGGGCGATTGGCGGGCCGGCGGCGAGGTCGCGGGCGAGCTCCCACGCACGGTCGTCGAGTTCGTCGTTGACGACGACTTCGTTCACGAAGCCGTACGCCTCCAGTTCCGCGGCGTCGTAGCGCTCGGCGGTGAAGATGATTTCTTTCGCGCGGCCCTCGCCGACGATGTGCTTGAGGCGCTGGGTGCCGCCCCAGCCCGGCATCAGGCCGAAGTTGTGCTCGGGCTGGCCGAGTTCGCTGCGCTCGCTGGCGACGCGGAGGTCCGCACAGGTCGCCAGCTCCATCCCGCCGCCGAGACAGTAGCCGTCGATGCCGGCGACAACGGGCGTGTCCGCGGCTTCGAGCTTCCCGAACGTCTGCTGGCCCTTCCGAGAGAGTTCGACCACGTCGATTGGGTCGGCGCTGCCCGCCATCGACGTGACGTCCGCGCCCGCGGAGAACGCCTTCTTGCCGGCACCCGTGAGGAGGATAGCGCGCACCTCGTCGTCCGCGTCGAGTTTGTCGACGGCGTCCGCGAGTTCGCCGAGGAGGTCCTCGCTGATGGTGTTCATGCGGTGCGGGCGGTCGAGTTCGACGTGCCCGACGTTGTCCTCGACGGTCACAGCGAGGGTCTCGTAGGACGCGGCCTCCTCCTCGGCTTCCGCGCCGTAGAACCCCTCGCCGGATTCCGCGAGGCGTTCGAGTTCGTCGGCGGGCTCGTAGCGCGCCGCGCTGGTCTCCTCGTGGCGGTCGGCGAGCGTCTCGCAGAGGTGTTCGATGCCAGCTTCATCGGCCATCTTCGCGGGGCCCTCGGGGTAGCCCGCGCCGAGCTGGACGGCTTCGTCGATTTCTGCGGGGTCGGCGACGTCGTTGCCGACGAGCTTCGCGACCTCGTTGGCCATCACGGCGACGAGGCGGTCCGCGACGTCCTCGCGGATTTCGTCGGTCGGAACGTCCGCGCCGCCGTCCTCGTAGTCGTAGAACCCCTGCCCGGTCTTCTTTCCGAGGTCCTCGGCTTGGACCTTCTCGACGAGCAGCGGGCACGGTTCGTAGGCCTCGCCGAGCACGCCCTGCATGTAGTCGAGGACGTCGTAGGAGACGTCGATGCCGACCTGGTCGGCGAGCTCGAACGCGCCCATCGGCAGCCCGAGGTCGTACTTCGTCGTGGAGTCGACTTCCTCGATGGTGGCGACGTCGTCGTGGACGAGCCACGCGGCCTCGTTCAGCAGCGGGACGAGCACGCGGTTGACGATGAAGCCGGGCGAATCCTTGCGGACGCGCACCGGCGTCTTCCCCATCTCCTCGGCGAGGTTCTCGGTGAGGTCGAGCACGTTCTCGTCAGAGTGCTCGCCGGCGATGACCTCCACGAGCTGCATCCGCACGGGCGGGTTGAAGAAGTGCATCCCGCAGAACCGCTCGGGGCGTTCAGTGACTTCCGAGAGCTCCGTAATCGAGAGACTGGACGTGTTCGTCGCGAACACTGCATGGTCGGGCGCGTGCTGTTCGAGTTCCCGATAGACGTTCTGCTTGATGTCCATCTTCTCCGGGACGGCCTCGACGACGAAGTCCGCGTCCTCGACGGCCTTCTCCAGGTCCACGATAGGGGTGACGCGGTCGAGGGCGGCCTCGGCTTCGGCCTCCCCGATTTGGTCGTTCTCCGCGAGCTTCCCCAGCGACCACTCGATTTGCTCGTAGCCGTTCTGCACGAACTCCGCTTTGATGTCGCGGAGGTTCACGTCGAAGCCCGCCAGCGCCGCCACCTCGGCGATGCCGTGGCCCATGTTCCCAGCACCCAGCACCGCGATGGTCTCGATGTCATCAACGTCCATGGTAGTACACCCTCCGGGCGGCCCGTTGAAGCTTTCCCATTTGTCGGGTGTGAACGCCTCACGGGTTTACAGGCGTGGAAACTGGCACCTCGAGGAGGAGATACAGACCGGTGCGGAGGCACAACGCACTTGCCGGCAGTCCGAAAACCAACCAGTCGTGAACACGCAGCAACGCGCCGCCGCCCTCGGCCTCCTCGTCGGACTCGCCCACACCGCGATGCGGCTGTTCGTCCTCGAATCGGTCACGGTCGGCTTCACGACCGCGACCGTACAGTTGATCCTCCAGTCGCTCGTCTCCACGCTGCTGTCGCTGGCCGTAATTCCCGGCCTGGCGCTGTACGGCGCGTGGCAGATGGACAGTCACGAATCGCCAATCCGACTCGCGACGCTCGTCGGTGCCGGCGCGGGCGTCGCCGTGGTCGTCAGCTACCCGCTGCTCACTGCCGCGAGCGTCGGTGCGCCGTTCGCGGAGGCGCTCGGGATTCGCCTGTTCGGCCCCTACCTCGTGAACGCGGTCTCGCCCGCAGTGTACAGCGGCGTCGCGGCGCTCGCGGGGTTCCTGCTCGCGCAGCGAAACCTGTAGATTCCCGCAGCGACTTCCCCCCGATATGACCGACCCACACGACGCACTCCGCGACGACCCAGACCTGGGGCCGCTCGTCGACGAGCACGGGGAACTCGAACTCGACCCCGCCGACGACCCGTTCGAGCGCCTCGTCGTCTCTATCGTCCGCCAGCAGGTGTCGATGGACGCCGCGGCCGCCATCCGCGAACGGCTCTTCGAGGCCGTGGACATCACGCCCGAGAGTGTTGCCGGCGCAGACCCCGACGTGCTGCGGGATGCCGGGCTCTCCAGTCAGAAGACCGACTACGTGCGGAACGTCGCCGACGCGTTCATAGAGCGCGACTGGGGCCGCGCGTCCTTCGCGGACCACAGCGACGACGAGGTGCGTACCGAGCTCACGTCGATTACGGGCGTCGGCGACTGGACCGCGGGGATGTTCCTCATGTTCGGACTCGGCCGCGAGGACGTCTTCCCGGTCGGCGACCTCGGCATCCGGAAGGGGATGCAGTCGCTGTACGGCGGGGACACGACGCGCGCAGAGATGTGCGACATCGCGGCGCGCTGGCAGCCCTACCGGTCGTACGCGTCGCTGTACGTCTGGCGCGCCGACGAAGGATAGTCACGCGAACCGGCGATACGCGTGGTCGGCGACCAGCCCGGCGACAAACGCGACGCCGACGCCCGCAAGCAGGCCGACGACGCCGACGCCGAGCGTGAGCGCGTACTGGTCAGTATCGAGGCTGGTGTGCCCGAGTTGCGCGGCGACGGCAGCGAGGACGACGCCGAGCATGGCGACTGGGAACGCCGCGACGACGCCAACCGCGAGGACGGCCGCGAGCAGGTAGAGCACGCCGAGCACGACGTTCGCTGCGGCGGTGCGCGCGCCGAACGCGTACTTGCCGGCGACGCCGCCGCTCCCGTGGCACATCGGAATCGCGCCCAGCGGCACCGCGAGCAGGTTCATCGCGCCCATGCTCGTCGCGAGGTCGTCGGCCGTGGCGTCGGCGTCGAAGTACTCGTCGAGGAGGAGTGCGGTGGCGACGGCGGCGTTCCCGACGGACATCGCGAGTTGGCCGACCGCGGCCTGCGCGGTCCCGGCGTCGAAGAAGACGTCGGGTGACGGGAGCGCGAACGCGAATGCGGGTATCGCGGGGGAGATGCCACCGGTTTCGGCGAAAGCGAGTGCAGCGCCGATGACGACGACGGCGAGAGCGCTCGCGCGAACGGAGAGGACCGCGACGAGCGCGGCGACCGCAATCGCAGCGCCGGCGAGCGCGAGGTCCGTCGCAGCGAGGTCGAGGGCGGTCTCGAAGAGCACGAGCGCGACCGCGAGTTGGACACCGCGGACGACCGGTTGGCCGACGAAGCGACTGAGGCTGCCGAGCGCGCCGGTCGCGCCAGCAACGAGTAGTGTGCCGCCCGCGAGCAGGCCGGCAGCCGCGAGTCCGCTCGCCGTCAACGAGCCCGCGATTGCGAGCGCCGCCAGCGCCTTCATCGGCTCGACGGACACCGGCACGCCGTAGCGGGCACCCCACACGACCTGCGAGACGCCAAACCAGACGAGCACGGGAGCCAACGCCACCTCCGAGAGCGCCGCGAGCGCGACCACGACTGGGACGACCGTAACCGAATCTCCTACCGCCCCGGTAACGTCGCCGGGGAACTCGACGGTGGTCGTCCACGACGCGATACGCTCCGAGAATGCCATCGTGCACCGGGATGGTTGCCGCACGCAAGAAGCTGGTGCGTGTCCGAAATCGGTTTTCTGGGTTGGGTCAGGTAATTGTTTTCAGTCACTCTTTCCGAGGAGGTACCAGCTGTCCGGACCCTCCACGAGGTCCACCTCGCGGAACTCGACGCGGGGACACAGCGGGCGTACGAGCGTACGACGTCGTCACACGTCGCCGTCGTAGCGCCCCCGAGTCGTGTTGAAGGTGTTCGACCGACGAACGACGTGTGTAAAATGCCCTAACTCTTTACAGAAATAAACGCTATCAGTGAGCGATAAAATGTCTAAAGAGTACTAAACCCGAGTTAACTGTGTAGGGTTTTTAACTATCCACGAACTGATGTACCGAACGCGATGTCCGACTACTCGACTCACACCCGACGTAGAATCGTCAAGGCGGTCGGTGCGACCGCGGCCGCCGGCCTGTTCACGGGCGCGGCGAGCGCGACCAGCACCGACGAACCCGAAATCGGGGTCGTGGAATCCCCCACCGCGAGCACGCTCTACGACGTCGAAGCGACGGCCGCGGGCGCGTTCGCCGTCGGCACCGGCGGCGTGGTGCTCGAACGCAGCTCGACCGGCTGGGATAAACTACTCGACGGCGGTCCGACGGGCAACGGCAACGACATCTACGGCGCGGACGTCACCGACGACGGCAAGCGCCTGTGGTTCGTGGGTGCCTCGGGCGCCATCGGCGAGTACGACGTCGAAGCCGGCGTCCTGAACGACCACTCCGCGCCGATGGACGTCACGAACAACTTCAACGACGTCTCCGTCACCGGCAAGGCCGGCGAGGCGAACGTCTACGTCGCCGGCGACTCCGGGAAGATGTACTACTCCTACGAGAACGGCGAAACCGGGTCGTGGGACTACACGACGCCCGGTTCGGGTGCCGCAATCAACGCCGTGGACTTCTTCGACGACCGCAGCGGCCACATCGTCGACGGCAACACGAGCGTCTTCTACACACGTGACGGCGCCACGTGGGACACACTCGGCATCGCGGACGCCAACCACAACTTCTACGGCGTCGACTCGGACGGCTTCGACGACGTCTGGGTGTCCGGCGGCGGCGGCACCGTCTACCACTGGAACGGCAGCGAGTGGGTGCGCTCGGACACCGGCGACGCCACGCTCCGTGACGTCGAAGTCGCCAGCGGCAGCGGCGCGACGGTCGGCGGCGGCGGGAAGTTCTACGCCTACGACGGCAGCAAGTGGGCGGCCCGCACCACGCCGACCGGCGAGAACCTGAAGGCGGTCCTGCGCGGCGACACTACCATCGCGGTCGGCGCTAGCGGCACCATCATCGAAGCCTGACGCCCGCAGGCGTCCCCGTCGTCCCTTTTTCGCCGCGAGCGCGAGCGTCACGCGCCCGCCGCGTCGAAGCTCGCGCGACACGCCCGTGTAGTAACTTCTATGTGCGGAGGGACCACACGCTCCGAATGGTATGAGTCAGTCGTACGACCGAGGCCTCATCGAGGACTTCGGCCGGTGGCGGGAGTTCACGGCCGGGATGTGGGCCTGGGTATTTCACAAGTTTACGGGGTGGGTGCTCATCGGCTACCTGTTCACCCACATCGCCGTCCTGAGCACGTCGATGCAGGGCGCGGAGACGTTCAACAGCACGATTCAGGGGCTGGAGAGTCTCGCACTCGTCCGGTTGCTGGAGGTCGGCCTGCTGGCGGTCGCCGTCTTCCACATCCTGAACGGCATCCGCCTGCTGTTCGTCGACCTCGGCGTCGGCCTGGAATCGCAAGACAAGAGCTTCTACGCGTCGCTCGTGTTGACCGGCGTCATCGTCGTCGCGAGCGTGCCGACGTTCGTCTCGGGGGCATTCTAAGATGGCACAACGATACTCCTCGTTCAGTTCGGGTTCGACGGCGTGGCTGCTCCAGCGCATCACGGCAGCGTTCCTCGTGGTCGTGCTGGCGTTCCACTTCTTCCAGTTGCACTTCGTCACCCACGCCTACGAAATCGAGTTCGCGGGCAGCCAAGCGCGCATGCAGAACGTCGGCTACTTCGTCACGATGGTGTTGTTCCTCGTGACCGCGACGTTCCACGGCGTCAACGGCGTCTACAACGCGCTCGTCAACCAGGGCATCGACGGCATCCAGAAGCGCGTCGCCCAGGTCGTTCTGGGCGCTGCCGCGCTGTTGCTCGTCGTGCAAGGGATTCGCGTCGCAAACACGCTCGCGGGATTCTAACATGAGTACGCAGACACCCGACACCGACTCGGAGACCGAACAGCCCTCGTCCACGTCGCCACAGGAGCGGCGGATGGCCGAGAAACAGGCGCGCAAGGAGCAACGCGAGGCCGACGAAGCAGCCGCCGACAACGAGATTCAGGGGGAGACGGTGGAGCTGAAGGTGTTCCGCTACGACCCCGAAATCGAGGGCAAGGAGGAGCCACGCTTCGACTCCTTTACCGTGCCCTTCGAGAAGGGGATGACCGTCCTCGACGCGCTCATCTTCGCGCGCGACGAGTACGACTCCAGTCTCACCTTCCGGCACTCCTGCCGGCAGGCCGTCTGTGGCTCGGACGCGTTCTTCGTCAACGGCAGCCAGCGCCTCGGCTGCCAGACCCAGATTGCGGACCTCGACGGACCGGTGCGCGTCGAGCCGCTCCCGCATCAGGACGTCGTCAAGGACCTGGTCGTGGAGATGGACCACTTCTACGACCAGATGGAGTCCGTCGACCCGTTCTTCGACCCCGACGAGACGCCCGAGGACGAACTCGAAGAGCAGCGCCAGGACCGCGAGAACCGCGAGCAGGTCAAACTCTCCACGCGGTGTATCTGGTGTGGCGCGTGCATGTCCTCGTGTAACATCGCCGCGGGCGACAACAAGTATCTCGGCCCGGCGGCCATCAACAAGGCCTACCGCTTCTACATGGACGAGCGCGAGGGCGAGAACAAGCGCCAGGAGCGCCTCGAAATCATCGAGGCCGAGCACGGCGTCTGGCGGTGTCAGACCCAGTTCTCCTGTACGAACGTCTGTCCGAAGGACATCCCGCTCACCGAGCACATCCAAGAGCTGAAGCGCGAAGCCGTCAAGCAGAACCTCAAATTCTGGTAACATGTACGAGCACGACGTAATCGTAGTCGGCGGCGGTGGCGCGGGGCTCCGCGCCGCAATCGCCGCCCACGAGGAAGGCGCAGACGTAGCAATAGTCACGAAACTCCACCCGGTGCGCTCGCACACGGGCGCCGCCGAAGGTGGCATCAACGCCGCCCTGCAGGAGGGCGACTCGTGGGAGGACCACGCGTACGACACGATGAAGGGGTCGGACTACCTCGGCGACGCCCCCGCAGTCGACACGTTCGCGCAGGACGCACCCGAGGAAGTCATCCAGCTCGAACACTGGGGGATGCCGTTCTCCCGCGAGGAGGACGGCACGGTCAGTCAGCGACCGTTCGGCGGGCTCTCCTTCCCGCGGACGACGTACGCGGGTGCCGAGACCGGCCACCACATGCTCCACACGCTGTACGAGCAGGTGGTCAAACGAGGCATCGAAGTGTACGACGAGTGGTACGTCAGCCAGGTCGCAGTCACCGACGAGGACGACCCCAACGAGCGCGACTGTCACGGCGTCGTCGCCTGGGACGTCCAGTCCGGCGAAATCGCGGGCTTCCGCGCCCGCGACGGCGTGATTCTGGCGACCGGCGGCCTCGGTCAGGCGTACGACCACACGACCAACGCCGTCGCCAACACCGGTGACGGCGTCGCCATCGCGTACCGCGCCGGCGTCCCGATGGAGGACATGGAGATGATTCAGTTCCACCCGACGACGCTCCCCTCGACTGGTGTGCTCATCAGCGAGGGCGTCCGCGGGGAGGGCGGCATCCTCTACAACTCCGAGGGCGAGCGCTTCATGTTCGAGTACGGGTACGCGACCAACGACGGCGAACTCGCGTCCCGCGACGTCGTCGCGCGTGCTGAACTCACTGAAGTGCAGGAGGGGCGTGGCGTCGAGGACGAGTACGTCTACCTCGACATGCGCCACCTCGGCGAGGAGCGCATCACCGACCGCCTGGAGAACATCCTCCACCTCGCGCGCGACTTCGAGGGCGTCGACGGCCTCGAAGAACCGATGCCGGTCAAGCCCGGCCAGCACTACGCGATGGGCGGCATCGAGGTCGACGAGCACGGCGAGACGTGCATCGACGGCCTCTACGCGGCCGGCGAGTGTGCGTGTGTGAGCCTCCACGGCGGCAACCGCCTCGGCGGGAACGCGCTGCCGGAACTACTCGTCTTCGGGGCGCGCGCCGGCAGCCACGCCGCGGGCGCGGACATGCCCGAGCCGAAGATTCAGACCGGCCCCGACCCGGACGCCGAGCGCGAGGAACTCGGCGTGCCCGTCGGCGAGCCCGGCGCGACGGAAGCCGCCGCGGACGGCGGCGCGGTCGAGAACCCCGACAGCGACCCCGAAGCGGTCGTCGAAGCGACCGCCGAAGAGGAGCGCGAGCGCATCGAGACACTGCTCGAACGCGAGGACGGCGTCAACCACGCCGACGTGCGCGCGGACCTCCAGGAATCGATGACGGAGAACGTCAACGTGTTCCGGGAGGAAGGGAGCCTGAAGCAGGCGCTCCGGGACATTCAGGACGCCCGCGAGCGCTACCAGGACGTCTACGTCGCGGACAAGTCCCGGACGTTCAACACCGACCTCCAGCACACCATCGAGACCCGGAACCTGCTGGACGTCGCGGAAGCCATCACGATGGGCGCGCTCGCCCGCGACGAGTTCCGTGGCGCACACTGGCGGAAGGAGCACCAGGAGCGCAAGGACGACGAGTACCTCAAGCACACGCTCGTCTCGTGGAACGACGGCGAGCCCGAACTCTGGTACCGGCCGGTCATCCTCGAAGGCGACGAGCAGACCTACGAGCCGAAAATCCGGTCGTACTGACGGCGCTTCGCTTCCCAGAATCTTTCTCGGCGAGAACGCGTCCAGCCTGCCGGTTCTACACGCCCAGCCAGATGCCGACGATACCCATGACGCCCGTCAGCGACGGCGGCGCGGGAATCGGGATGCGGAGGGACGCGAACACCACGCCGACGGCGATACCGGTCAGCGTCGCGGCGACGACGAAAGCGACGTTCATGGCAGTGGCTACGCGTCGGCCGCGGCAAAAGGAGCGCGAAACCCGTTAGTCTGAGCGGTACTCCTTGCGGTAGCCGCGGAACTCCGTGCGGTGGGCTTCCTCGTCGGCGAGAATCGTCACCGCGAGGTCCTCCGTGACGGGGTCGTCGGCGTCCTCGGCGGCGTCGATGAGGTCGCGGTACGTGTCGATGGCGTCCTCCTCGGCGTCGAGCACGCCGTCGATGACCGACAGCACGTCGGTGGTGTCCTCGGGCGGCTGGAGGGAGTGCTGGTGGGCTTCGAACTCAGCGGACGCGGGCGGCTGTTCGTCGAGCTGTTTGAGGCGTTCGCCGAGCTGTTCGGCGTGCGAGAGCTCCTCCTGGATGTCCGTCTGGAGGGACTCTTTGATTTCCTCGGCGCGCACGCCGTCGAGGACGATGGAGTTCGTCATGTAGTTCATGACCGTCTCGATTTCGTCGCCGTACGCCTTCCGCAGCAGTCGCGTGACTTCCTCGCTCGACATACCGGCGACTACGCAGCGGGATGTTAAAGAACCAGGTGGCGGTTCGTGGCGCGGCGCGCCGAAGGCTACTCGTCGTGGACGGCGTTCATGTGGTCGATGCGCTCCTGGAGGAGCTCCTTCGTGCCGATGTCGCGGCGCACGCGCAGCCCCTCTGGGAGGTCGCCGAGCGCGGCGCTGGCCTCGGCTTCGGCGTCGGGAATCGAGGAGCCGAACCCGACGACGGCGTACGACCGTGAGGTCGTCGTGTAGATACCGTCGTCGCGGGCGTCGACGCTCGCGTAGAACAGTTTGGCGTCGTCGAGGTCGTCGGCGTCGATAGTGACGCGCGTGCCACCCCCGGGGTTCGCGGGGTAGCCCTCGGGGACGACGTACTTGCAGACGGTCGCGACGTCCGCGAACTCGGGGTCCGGGAGCGGGTCGTCGTCGCGAGCCGCGGTGAGCACGTCGACGAGCGGCGTCTCCATCGTCGGGAGCGTGTTGAGCGCCTCGGGGTCGCCGAAGCGCGCGTTGAACTCCACGACCTTCGGGCCGTCGTCAGTGAGCATGAACTGGCCGTAGAGGACGCCACGGTAGGAAGGGAGCGCGTCGACGATGGCTTCCAGGGTGTCCACGCAGGCCTCGTACTCGTCGTCAGTGACGAACGGGAGCGTCCAGTCCGGACCGGTGTAGCTACCCATGCCGCCCGTGTTCGCGCCCTCGTCGCCTTCGAGCGCGCGGCCGTGGTCGTGCGCGACCGGCGTGGGGCGGACGTCGCGGTTCGCGACGAACGCCTGCACGGTGACTTCCTCGCCGACGAGACGCTCCTCGACGACCCACTCGTCGTGCTCGGAGGACCGCACGTAGTCGGCGGCCTCCTGCTTCGAGACCTGGTCGCCCGTGACGCGGACGCCCTTGCCGCCCGTGAGGCCGGCGGGCTTGACCGCGACGTCACCGTCCACGCGCTCGACGTAGTCGGCGGCCGCGTCCGGGTCGTCGAACGTCTCGAACTCCGCTTGGCCGGGGACGTCGTGTTCGGCCATGAACTCCCGCTGGAACGTCTTGTCCGTCTCGATGCGGGCGTCGGCCTGCTTCGGGCCGAACGCGTAGACGTCCTCGTCGTCGAGCGCATCCACGACGCCAGCCGCCAGCGGGCCCTCCGGACCGACGACGGCGAGCGTCGCGTCCACGTCGAGCGCGTAGTCGACGACTGCGTCGGGGTCTTCGGTGTCGAGTTCGCGGAAGCCGTCAGCCAACTCGTCGATTCCCGGGTTGCGGTTGCCCGCAGCAGCGTACAGTTCGCAGTCGTCGGCGAGTTCGTCGGCGATAGCGTGCTCCCGGCCGCCGCCACCGACCAGCAGGACTCGTTCGGTCATGTGCGGGGAGAGTGAGCAAGCAAGTGTAAATCTTCCCCTACTCGACTGTCGTGTTGTACGCGTTCGTGTATTCCCGATGGGCGAGTGCCGCGAGAGTGGGTTTTACCCGCCAGCGACCTCTCCTTCTGGTATGTCCGACCCCACCGCGCGGAACCGGCTCGACGAGACGGCGAGCCCGTACCTCCGCCAGCACGCCGACAACCCCGTGAATTGGCAGCCGTGGGACGAAGCGGCGTTCGAGGCCGCCCGCGAGCGCGACGTCCCCATCTTCCTCTCTATCGGCTACTCGGCCTGTCACTGGTGTCACGTCATGGAGGAGGAGTCCTTTTCCGACCCGGAGGTCGCCGAAGTACTGAACGAGCACTTCGTCCCAATCAAGGTCGACCGCGAGGAGCGACCTGACGTCGACTCGCTGTACATGACCGTCTGTCAGGCCGTCCGCGGTGGCGGCGGCTGGCCGTTGTCGGCGTTCCTCACACCCGAGAAGGAGCCGTTCTACGTCGGGACGTACTTCCCGAAGGAGGCCAAGCGCAACCAGCCCGGCTTCCTCCCGCTGACGAAGCGCGTCGCGCGAGAGTGGGAACAGAACCGCGAAGAACTCGAAGAGCGCGCCGACCAGTGGATGAGCACCGCCCGGGGCGAACTGGAGTCGCTGCCCGACCCCGTCGACGTCAGCGACGAGAGCCCGCTGTTGGACGCCGCCGACGAACTCGCGCGCGCCGCCGACCGCGACCACGGCGGCTTCGGGCGCGCGCCGAAGTTCCCGCAGGCCGGTCGGGTGAGCGCGCTCTTACGCGCTCACCACTGGAAGCCAGCAGCCGACACTCGGTACGGCGACGCCGCCCAACACGCGCTCGACGCGATGGCCGACGGCGGCCTCTTCGACCACCTCGGCGGTGGCTTCCACCGCTACTGCACGGACGCCGATTGGACGGTGCCGCACTTCGAGAAGATGCTGTACGACCAGGCCGCGCTCGCCGAGTTGTACGTCGACGGCTACCGGCTGTTCGGTGACGAACGCTACGCGGAGGTCGTCGACGAAACCCTGGAATTCGTCGACCGCGAACTCGGCCACCCCGACGGCGGGTTCTACGCGACGCTCGACGCCCGTAGCGCGCCGCCGGAGAACCCCGAGGGCGTCCGCGGCGAAGCCGCGGGCTCGTCCGGTCGTGACGAACGTACTGAGGAACGACCGGACGGCGACCACGAGGAGGGCGCGTTCTACGTGTGGACGCCCGCGGAAGTCGAAGCAGCGGTCAGCGAATACGCCGACGTTGCACCCGTCGACGAATCCGACGACTTCCTCACTGACGTCTTCTGTGCGCGCTACGGTGTGGACGTCGCGGGGAACTTCGAGGACGGGCGGACGGTGCTCACGGTGTCTGCAACGCTGTCCGAGCTCGCGGAGGACTTCGAACGCTCCGCGGACGAGGTTGCAGGCGCGCTCGACGCTGCAGAAAAGCGTCTCCGGGTCGCACGCGAGAACCGCCCGCGACCCGCGCGCGACGAGAAGGTGCTGGCGGGCTGGAACGGCCTGATGGCGCGAGCGTACGCGGAAGCCGGCCTCACGCTCGACACCGAATACGCCGAGCGCGCCGCCGACGCAATCGAGTACGTTCGGGAGACGCTGTGGGATGGCGATAGGCTCTCGCGGCGCGTGATAGACGAGGACGTCGCAGGCGTGGGATACGCCGAGGACTACGCGTACCTCGCTGCAGGCGCGCTCGCGACCTACGAGGCGACCGGCGACCACGCCCACCTCCAGTTCGCACTCGACCTCGCGGACGCCCTCCTCGCGGAGTGCTACGACGAGGAGACCGGCGCACTCTACGAGACACCCGAATCCGTCGAGGACGTGGGTGTGCGCTCGCAGGACGTGGCTGACGGTCCGACGCCGTCGCCGGTCGGCGTGGCCGCGGAAACGCTGTTCGCGCTGGACGCGTTCGACCCCGAGTCGGGCTACGGCGACGCCGCGGGCGCGATGCTCGAACGGTACGGCGGCCGAGCCGAGACCACGCCAACGAGCCACGCGACGCTCGCGCTCGCCGCCGACACGCACGCACACGGCCTGCTGGAGGTCACGGTCGCTGCCGACGTGCTCCCCGACGAGTGGCGCGAGACAATCGGGGAGTCCTACCTTCCGCACCGCCTGCTGACCGTTCGGCCGCCTACCGAATCCGCGCTAGAAGCGCGGCTGGACGACCTCGAACTGGCGGCCGCGCCGCCAGTTTGGGCGCAGCGCGGCGCTGTCGACGGCAATCCCGCGGCGTACGTCTGCCGGCGCGCGTGCTCGCCGCCCGTGACGACGACCGAAGAAATCGCGGAGTGGCTCGCGGAGTTCCGCGCCTAAAGCTGGTCCGCGAGGTAGACCGCCGGCGAGACGCGCTCCTCCTCGACGAAGCGCGCGAGCTCCTCCCCGTCGCGCTCGATGATGATAGTCGGGATGAGTTCGATGCCGTACTCCTCGACTTTCGGCCCGTGCTTCTCACCATCGTCGCGTTCGACGGGGTACTGTTCGACGTTCTCGACGCCCGCGGCATCCAACGCGGCCGCGAAGTCCGGGAGCTGGCTGCGGCAGTCACCGCACCAGTCCGCGCCCCAGACGCGAACCGTCACGTCGTCGTCGAGGTTCTCGAACGCTGCCACGACCTCCGGGTAGGAGTCCGCGTCCCACGCCGGGTTCGGCTCCATCGTGCTCAATCTCATACCCAGTCGTTGGCGTGGCGCGGGCAAAAAGCTCGCGCTCGCGGCGACGGTGCCACCGGGAGACTGATTTGGATGACCGCCGAATAGCCGGGGCGTCGAAGGCGGCAGGGACTGTCACGGCCCGTCACACGTTTAGTGGGGGACTGCCTAGACACGGCTAATGAAGGACAGCATCCTCGAGGCCATCGGGTCGCCGCTCGTCCGCGTCCCCGCTCCCGAGGGCGCGACCATCGCGGCGAAGCTCGAGGCGTTCAACCCCGGTGGGTCGGCGAAGGACCGACCCGCGCGAGAGATGGTGCTGGCTGCCGAGCGCGAGGGACACGTCTCGCCCGGTGACCGCCTCGTGGAGGCCACCAGCGGGAACACGGGCATCGGACTCGCCGTCGTCGCCGCAGCGCGCGGCTACGACCTCACCATCGTGATGCCAGCGTCGATGTCCGAGGAGCGGCGGCGCCTCCTCCGCGCGTACGGCGCGGATCTCGAGCTCGTCGAAGGCGACATGGAGACCGCCAACGCGCACGCCGACCGCATCGCCGCCAAAGACGGTGGATTCCGCGTCTCCCAGTTCGAGAACCCCGCGAACCCGCGGGCGCACTACCGGACGACTGCCGAGGAAATCATCGAACAGGTAGAGGGCCGCGAAATCGACGCGTTCGTCGCCGGCGTCGGCACTGGCGGCACCATCACGGGCACCGCGACGCGCCTCAAAGAGGAGTACCCCGACATGGATGTCGTCGCGGTCGAACCCGAGGAGAACGCCGTGCTCGCGTCCGGGGAATCCGGCGACGACAACTTCCAGGGAATGGGCCCGGGGTTCGTCAGCGACCTCCTCGACGTCGACCTCGTCGACAGCGTCGAGCCCGTCGCCGTCGAAGACGCCGAAGCAACAGCGCGCGAACTCGCCCGAGAACAGGGCATCCTCGTCGGCCAGTCCAGCGGCGCCGCCTACGTCGCCGCCGAGCGCGTCGCCGAGCGCATCGCCGAACCCGGGCTGAACTGCCCTGAGACGGCGTTCGACGCCAGCGACCTCGCGGACGCCGGCCTCGACGAGGACGCGCTCGCCGACGGCGGGACGCCGGAGTACGACGACTGCCCGCTGGTCGTTACGGTGTTCCCGGACTCCGGCGAGCGCTACCTCTCGGCGGGCGTCTTCGACACCTAACTACGCCTCGAACTCGTTTTCCGTCACGCGCACGACGACGGTCTCCTCGACGTCACGGAGGTCGTACTCGGGACGCTCGCCCTGTACGCGCGTGACGTACATCGGCTCGACGAGCCGTCCGTCCTCGACGCCGTAGACCTTCAGCCGCGCGTCCGTCTCGGGCGCGCGCACGTCGCCGTCCCGAACTTCCGCGGCGAGGTCGCGGGAGAGCCACTCGTCGTCGGCGACCGACGGTTCGAGGACGAACGCCTCCTCGGCGAGGCGGACCAGATACCAGTTCAGGTCGTTCAACAGCGACACCGCAGCGCCGAGGCTCACGGTGTCGACGGCGACCGTGTTCTCGTACGGCGACCCGATGTCGTAGGTTGCCAACGCCCGCCGCGCAGTCTCGTACGCGAACAGGTCCGTGCGGAGGTCGGCGTCGTCGCTCCCGACGATGCAGACGCGCGTCACGCCGGCATCCCTCCGGAGACTTCGATGCGGTCGGCGGCTTCACGCGCCCACTCGAAGAGGTCGTCGGGTTCGTCTTTGCGAACGCTCTCCATCGACGCGGAGGTCAGCGGCTGGCTCGGCGCGAGCCGCTCGCAGCCGACATCGAGCGTGGAGTCTCGGTACGTACCGATGTCGCGGGCGCGAGCGATTATCTCCTGTTTATCGAGCGCGAACAGCGGCCGGTGGACCGGGAGGTCGGTAACGCGGTCGACGACTGCGAAGTTCGCGGCGGTCTGACTGGACTTCTGGCCCAGCGATTCGCCGGTGACGATGCCGACTGCGCCGACCTGCTCGGCGAGCTGTTCGGCAACCCGGTACATGAACCGGCGGTAGGAGAGCATGCGCGTGCGCCCGACCTCGTCACCGAGGCGTTCGACGGCGTCCCCTGCGGGCGCGACGCGCAACTGGAGGTCGAAGTTCGGCGCGTACGCCGACAGCCGTCTCGCGGTCTCCTCGGCGCGAGCACGGTGGTCGGGGCCGCCGTACGGCCCGAGGTCGAGGTACAGCGGCACGACCGGCGACCCGCGCTTCATCGCTTCCCACGCCGCGACCGGCGAGTCGATGCCGCCGGAGACGAGCGCGACCAGCGGCTTCTGGCTGCCAAGCGGCATCCCGCCGGGGCCGTCGCGTTTCTCCACGAAGACGAACGCTTCGTCCTGACGGACTTCCACGAAGAACGTGACGTCGGGGTCGTCGAGGTCGACTTCCGGGCGGACGTCCTGTTCGACGGCGTGCCAGACGGCGTCTCCGCCTTCGCGGTTGACGTCGTGGCTGCTGAACTCGTGGTCGCCGACGCGGCGGGCGTCGACGGCGTACGCGCCGCCGTCGTAGCACTCGCGGGCGGTCAGCGCGAGCGCGCCACGAATCGAGCGCATCTCGGGCGGCACCGAGAGCGCGGGGCTCGCCGAGACGACGCCGAACGTGTCCGCAGCGGCGTCCGCGGCGGCGTCGGGGTCGGGCGTCCGAACGAGCAGTCGTCCCCACTCGCGTTCGACTTCGCCCGGGATGTCGCGGTCGTCGAGGATGGCTTCGAGGTTCTCGCGGAGCCGGCGCTCCATGTCGGACTGCACCGAGCTCGACTTCACGCCGACGTCGCCGTGCCTGACGACGACGGCGTCCGCACCGGGCGGTAACATGGTAGGAAGAAGCCGACCCGACAGTAAACACCTATCGCCTGCTGGCGGACAGAACACTCGCAGACCGGGGTGGATTCGGACAGGTGGCGCCTCGTCGCGAGCCGGCTCGCCACGCTCCCGCCTCGGCCGGACCCGCGCCAGTCGTTACGTCACCCACGAGGTTGGGCCCGTTCCCGTACTTGAATCTACGCAGCCGGTAGCAGCCAGCATTCGCGCGGCTTCGCCGCGCGATTCACTCCACGAGTGAGCGAAGCGAACGAGTGGAGGCCGACGACCGAACGGAGCGCGTTAGCGCGGAGTGAGGGAGGAGTGCTTTTTCCGCAAGTTTTTGCCGAGTGAGGCGCGCTTTGCGCGCCTCACGCAGCGCAAAAAGTGCGTTTAGAGCAGCCCACCGGGCGTCGCGCCGTCGGCGACGGAGTGGGGGACGGTGAGCGGGGTGACACTAATCTCGTTGTCGACGCAGGCGTGGCGGTCGGTGCCGGCGGGGTCGGGGATGTCGCGGTCGAGGAACTGGTGCCAGAAGCGGTCTTCGACGTTGATTCCGGCTTCCGTGAATTCGGCCTGGAGTTCGTACTCTTCGGTGGGACGGGTGATGCGCTTGATAGGGTTGTCGGCGTACTCGGTGGCGGGGGCGTTCACGGAGAGGTAGTCGGCGGTGGGGAGGACGTCACCGACGACGAAGTCGGGGAGGATGTCGGCGATGGCGTCGGCGGCGGTGTGGAACTGGTCGTAGGTGGGTTCCCAGTCGCCAGTGGGGTCGAACTCCCAGTCGTACATGGAGACGGCGATAGCGGGGAGGCCGAGGAAAGAGGCTTCCATGGCGGCGCCGACGGTGCCCGAGCGTGCGAGGATGTGCGCACCGAGGTTCGGACCGTCGTTACAGCCGGAGACGACGACGTCGGGCGTGAAGTCGAGCGCGGCGACGGCGACAGCGACGCAGTCGGCGGGGGTGCCGTGGACGGCGTAGCCGTCCTCGCGGTCCTCGTAGTCGAGCGTCTCGAACGTCCGGGTCTGGCCCGTGCCGGACTGTTCGGCGGCGGGCGCGACGACGGTGACGTCGTGGTCGTCGGCGAGGCGGTCGCGGAGCGCGTGGATGCCGGGGGCGTCGATGCCGTCGTCGTTGGTGAGGAGCACGGACAGCGACTCGGTCATTACGCGTCGCTACTTGCTCGTCGGGTGTATCGGTTCCGGTCGCGGTGGCCCACCCGACGGGGCTCTTTCCAGTCGCCGTTCGCATCTGGTGGCGCTATCGCGCCACCCAGACCGTAAGGCAGAGGGATTCCCCCCGCCAACCAGTAGAGCATGGACCAGAAGCGGGAGCTGACGAGCGTCGACCTCGTCGCCCTCACTGCGGAGCTCAACGGCTACAAGGGGGCGAAAGTCGACAAGGCCTACCTCTACGGCGACGACCTCCTGCGGCTGAAGATGCGGGACTTCGACCGTGGCCGCGTGGAACTCCTCGTCGAAGTCGGGGACACGAAGCGCGCACACGTCGCGGCACCCGAGCACGTTCCGGCGGCTCCGGGTCGCCCGCCGAACTTCGCGAAGATGCTGCGGAACCGCCTCTCGGGCGCGGACTTCCACGAGGTGCGCCAGCACGGCTTCGACCGGATTCTGGAGTTCGAGTTCCGCCGCGAGGACCAGGATACGACCATCGTCGCGGAGCTGTTCGGCGACGGCAACATCGCGGTCGTCGACCAGAACGGCGAGGTCGTGGACTCCCTGGACACCGTCCGCTTGCAGTCGCGGACGGTCGCGCCAGGCTCCCAGTACGGATTCCCGAGTTCGCGCGTCAACCCGCTCGAACTCGACTACGAGGGGTTCGCGGCGAAGATGCGCGAGTCGAACACGGACCTCGTGCGAACGCTCGCCACTCAGTTGAACTTCGGTGGGCTGTACGGCGAGGAACTCTGCACACGGGCGGGCGTCGAGAAGACCAAGGACATCGACGACGCCACCGAGGAGGAGTTCCGCGCGCTCTACGAGGCCAGCGAGCGCCTGCTGGACGCGATTCAGGCCGGTGACCTCGACCCGCGCGTCTACTTCGAACCCGGCGAAGGCGAGGACGAGGACGGAAAGGCGGCGCGCGGACAGCGCGTGGACGTGACGCCGCTGGCGCTCGAAGAGCGCGCCGACCTCCCCTCGGACGCGTTCGACCGGTTCAACGACGCCCTCGACGACTACTTCACGAACCTCGACACCACCGAGGAGGAGGAGAGCGGGGAGGCGGTGTCGAAGCCGGACTTCGAGCAGGAGATTCAGAAGCAAAAACACATCATCAAACAGCAGGAGCAGGCCATCGAGGACTTCGAGCGGCAGGCCGAGACCGAGCGCGAGAAGGCCGAACTGCTGTACGCGAACTACGACCTCGTCGACGACATTCTCTCGACGGTGCAGGACGCTCGCGACGCGGGCCACGGCTGGCAGGAAATCGCGCAGACGTTCGAGGAGGCTGCGGGCGACGTGTCTGGCGCTGACGCGTTCGCGGGCATCAACGAGTCCGAGGGCACCGTCCGCGTCCAGTTGGACGACTACACCATCGAGGTGGACCCCGCGTGGGGCGTCGAGAAGAACGCCGACGAGCACTACAAGGAAGCCAAGCGCATCGAGGAGAAGCAGGAGGGCGCACGCGCGGCCATCGAGAACACGCGCGAGGACCTCGAAGCCGCCAAGCAGCGCCGAGAAGAGTGGGAGGCAGAACCCGAGGAGGCCGAGGAGGAAGAAGATCGAGAGATCGACTGGATCTCTCGCTCATCGATTCCGATTCGCAAGCAGGAGCAGTGGTACGAGCGGTTCCGCTGGTTCCGCACCTCCGACGGGTTTCTCGTCATCGGCGGCCGCGACGCCGACCAGAACGAGGAGCTCGTGAAGAAGTACATGGACCGCTACGACCGGTTCTTCCACGCACAGGCCCACGGCGGCCCGGTCACGGTGCTGAAGACGTCCGAACCGAGCGAGCCCTCGAAGGACATCGAGGTACCCGAGTCGAGCAAGCGCGAGGCCGCCCAGTTCGCGGTGTGTTGTTCCTCGGTCTGGAAGGACGGCCGCGGCTCCGGTGACGCCTACATGGTGTCGCCGGACCAGGTGTCGAAGACGCCCGAAAGCGGCGAGTACCTGGAGAAGGGCGGGTTCGCGATTCGGGGCGACCGCACGTACTTCCGGGACCTGCCCGCGGAGTGGGCAGTCGGCATCAGTTGCGAGCCGCACACGCGCGTGCTCGGCGGCCCCATCAACGCCATCGTCGACGACGTGGAGACGACGATTGAACTCGAACCGGGCCGGTACGCGCAGGGTGACGCCGCCAAGCGCATCTACCGGGAGTTCCGCGAGCGCTTCGCGGACGAGTCGTTCGTCCGGAAGGTCGCCAGCCCGGACGAGATTCAGAAGTACATGCCGCCCGGTGGGAGTCGGATTCGAGATTAGAATCCTCTTGCGATAGTTCTCATCCGCCTTCGACGTGAGTTATCGAGAACACCCAGAAATCCCCGAGGCTGTAGACTCGGTGCGCTCGCTGCGCTCCTCGGCCTCTGGCCTGCGGTGCTTGCGTCGCGCGCCTTCGTCTACAGCCTCGCCCCTTTCAGTCCGCCCAGTTACCGGCTGTCCAACCGGTCTGGGAGGGGCTGAAAGGGGCGGCGGGCTCGCGCTTGCTTGGTCGTCTCGCGACGCAAGCACCGCAGCGAAGCGAGGAGCGCAGCGAGCGAACGACCGCGAGCCCGCCGGGGCTTTCTGGCAGACGACGGCCGTACGGGTCGCGGACGCCACGGAGTGTCTCAATCCAGGGCGCGAGAGTAGCAGGACACTTGGGCGTCCCGTGCCTCGGTTCGGGTATGCAACTGAAGGAGCGCCGGCAGGTCGAAGGCGGCGGCGAGCGCATCACGCTCGTCCCCGAGTCCCTCGACGACCTCTGGCACCTCGCGTACATTCTGGAGCCCGGGGACCTCGTCGCGGGGGATACGCACCGCCGCATCCAGCGCAAGGACGAACAGATGCGGGATACGGGCGGCGAGCGCGAGCACATGCACGTCACCATCGACGTCGAGGACGTGGAGTTCCACAAGTTCTCGAACCGCCTCCGGGTCGCTGGCACCATCGCGGACTGCTCCCGGGAGGACCAACTCGGCCTCCACCACACGCTGAACGTCGAGGAGCGCGAGGAAATCGAGGTCGAGAAAATCTGGAAGCCCGACCAGCTCGAACGCCTCAACGAAGCCGTCGAAGCCACGGACCAGCCGGACGTCGCAATCGCGACCGTCGAGGAGGGCGAGGCCTACATCCACGTCGTCCAGCAGTACGGCGTCGACGAGTACGGCTCGTTCACGGGCACGACGGGGAAAGGCGAGTACTCACGCTCACGCGAGGAGTTGTTCGAGGACGTCGCGAGCGCGCTCTCGCACCTCGACGCCGATGCCATCATCCTCGCCGGCCCCGGGTTCACGAAGCAGGACGCCCTCGACTACATCCAGGAGGAGTACCGGAGTCTCACGGACAAGATTACGACGGTAGACACGAGCGCGGTGGGCGGCCGCGGCGTCCACGAAGTCCTCAAGCGCGGCGCTGTCGAGGACGTCCAGGAGGAGACCCGCATCGCCGAGGAGTCCGAACTCATCGACGAACTCACGGATCAGATAGCCACCGACGGGAAGGCTGCCTACGGCATCGAAGCGGTCGAGAAAGCCGTCGACTTCGGCGCGGTCGAGACGCTGCTGATCCTGGACGAACGCCTGCGCAAGGAGCGCGCGGGCGAGGGCGACTGGGACGTCGACGTCAACGACCTCGTCACGCAGGTCGAACAGCAGGGCGGCGACGTCACCGTGTTCAGCCACGAGTTCGCGCCCGGGGAACAGCTCCGGAACCTCGGCGGCGTCGCGGCCATTCTGCGCTACCGGCTCGACTGACTACTCGACGTCGACGACGAGCCCGTCCCGCGCGAACGCGACGTGCCCGTCGAAGTGCTCCTCGATTGCGGCCTGCATCTCGCGGTGTTTGCCCTCCGTGTGCGGGTAGAGGTGCGTGAGGTACAGTTCGTCGACGTTCACGCCCGCCAGGGACTCGCCGAGCTGCGTCGGCGTCGGGTGGTTGGAGACGTCGACCGCGTCGGGGAACGAGCAGTCGTGGACGAGTACGTCGCAGCCGTCCGCAAACTCGCCCATCCCCGCGAACGCCTCGGTGTCCGCGCTGAACGCGAGCTCGCCGTCGAACTTGTACGCCAGCCCCGGCATCGAGTGGCGCGTCTCGATGGCGTCCACGTCGAACCCCGCCACCTCGAAGCTCCCCACGCCGACCTCGCGTAACGTGAGGTCCACGCGGTCCTGCAAGTACTCGTGGACGTCCAGCAAGTCCGTTACGAGCCCTTTCGTCCCGGTCGGTCCGACGACGGTGAGGTGTTCTTCGCCGGCGAGCCAGCGCGCCTTTAACAACGGCAGCAGGTCGCTGACGTGGTCGAGGTGGTGGTGCGTGAGCAACACCGTGTCCACGCCCTCGTACCCCACGTCCGTCCGCGCGAGCGTGTGCAGCACGCCGCTCCCGCAGTCCACGAGCAGTCGACTATCGGGTTTTTCAAGCAGGAGTCCGGTCTGCATCCGGTCGCCCGTCGGCATCGCGCTCCCCGTCCCGAGGAACGTCAGTTGCATACCGGGAGCCGCGGACGGAAGGCGGTTAACCGTTCGGGGTGCGTGTTCGTGGCTTCGTTATTTCGCCGTACCTGCGAACGTTGGTAACCACCCTTTCGAGGTGTCGAAGACCACGGTCAGTCCAGAAACAGCGAGGCGGACCAGGCACGAACAGCGCGATTTGCCTAGCGGCGTCAGACACTTGCCGTACGGGAGCCAAGCACACGCGAACGATGGGTCCCGAGTCGGAGGCGACGACGCGGTCGGAAGACGAAGACCACCAATCCTCGGACCGCGAGATTCTGGACGCACTCGGCCCAGCGGTCAGCGAGTGGTGGGTCGACCGATTCGGGAGTCCCGAGCAGGACGGCGGCTGTTTGACGCCGCCCCAGCGCGAGGCGATTCCGCTGATTCACGCGGGCGAGAACGCGCTCGTCGCGGCCCCGACGGGCTCCGGAAAGACACTCGCGTCGTTTACGGCCATCCTGAACGAACTGTTCGAGCGCGAGCAAGCCGAGGGCCTGGATAACGCGGTCTACTGCCTGTACGTGTCGCCGCTGAAGTCGCTCGCGAACGACATCGAGCGCAACCTCGCGGAGCCGCTGGACGGCATCAGCGAGCGGCTCGCCGAGCGCGGCGTCGAAACGGACGTGCGGCAGGCGATTCGGCACGGCGACACGTCCGACTACGAGCGCCAGCAGATGCTCGAAGAGACGCCACACATCCTCAACACGACGCCGGAGACGCTCGCGATTCTGCTGAACTCGCCGAAGTTCCGGGAGAAGCTGCGGAGTGTCGAGTACGTCGTCGTCGACGAGATTCACAGCCTCGCGGACTCCAAGCGCGGCACGCACCTGTCGGTGAGCCTCGAACGGCTCCAGCGGCTCGCCGGGGAGTTCACGCGCATCGGCTGCTCGGCGACCGTCGAGCCGCTTCCGGACATCGCGCGCTACCTCGTCGGATTTGAACGCGAGGAGCCACGCCTCTCTGACGAGCCGAGCGGGCAGCGCCCGCGAGACAGCGACGGCGACGCCCGCGAGTGCGAAATCGTGGACGCGCGGTTCGCCCGCGACTACGACCTCCAGTTGTCGTGTCCGACGCCGGACCTCGTGAACGCCTCGAAGGGAGCCATCAACGACGCGTTCTACGCGGAACTCGGCGATCTCGTCGAAGCCAACGACAGCACGCTCGTGTTCACGAACACGCGGTCGGGCGCCGAGCGCGTCCTCGAAAACCTCCGGGAGCGAGGCGTCGTGAGCGAGGACGAGTCCGCGTGCCACCACGGCAGCCTCTCGAAGGACCGACGCACCGAAGTCGAGCGGCAGTTGAAGGAAGGGTCGCTGTCGGTGACGACGACGTCGACGAGCCTCGAACTCGGCATCGACATGCCACACATCGACCTCGTGGTGCAGGTCGGGTCGCCGAAGTCCGTCGCCAGCCTGCTCCAGCGCGTCGGGCGCGCCGGCCACCGCCCCGGTAGAACAGTCACGGGCCGCGTCATCGCGCTGGACCGGGACGAACTCGTGGAGTGTGCGGTGATGCTCCGGCAGGCCGAGCGCGGGTTCGTCGACCGCGTCCACATCCCCGAGCGCGCCCACGACGTCGCCGCCCAGCACGTCTACGGCATGGCCATCGAGGGCCCGCTCCCGGAGGCCGACGTGCGCGCGACGCTACGGTCGGCGTACCCCTACCGCGAGTACAGCGACGCCGACTTCGAGCGGCTGTTCCGCTACCTCACCGCGGACTACGACGGGCTCGAAGACCGGAACGTGTACGCGAAAATCTGGCGCGACGAGAACGACCCGCCGGGCGGCGACGACGGCGACCCCGACGACCCCACGTCGGGCACGCACCACTACCCCGACTTCGCGGTGGGCGAACGACTCATCGGGAAGCGCGGACGGCTGGCGCGCCCGATTCTCCTCCAGAACCTCGGGACGATTCCGGATTCGTTCACGGTGAACGTCTACGTGCGCGGCGACGACGAGTGGGTCGGCCAACTCGACGAGAGCTACCTCGACACGCTCGAAGCCGGCGACGTGTTCGTGCTCGGCGGCGACCGGTTCGCGTACCGCTACCGCCGCGGGTCGAAGGTGTACGTCGACCGAACGAGCGAGCGCGCGACCGTGCCGTCGTGGTTCTCCGAGCGCCTCCCGCTGTCGTACGACCTCGGCCGGGAAATCGCGCGCTTCCAGTCGGATTTGCTGGCGAAATACGACGAAGGGGGTGCGCCGGCCGTCCGGCGCTGGCTCCGGGAGTTCCCGGTGGACGCGAACGCCGTCAGGGCGCTCGCCCGGATGTACGACGACCAGATTCAGTACGCGGGCACGAGGAGCGTCAGCACGACCGTGCGCATCGCCGTCGAGGAGGTGAAAGACCGCGACGAGTACCGGCGACGCTACCACGTCCGGACGCCGTACGGCCGCCGGTTCAACGACGGGCTCTCGCGGCTGCTGGCGTACCGCTGTGCGAACGAGGCGAACGCGAACGTCGCCGTCTCCGTGGCGGACAACGGCTTCACGCTCGCGATGCCGCTGAACCGGAAGGTCGACGTCGCGGAACTGCTCCGCCAGACGGACCCCGACGACGCGCGTGAGACCCTCCGGAACGCGCTGGACGGCACTGACCTCTTACAGCGGTACTTCCGCATCGACGCGACGCGCGCGCTGCTCGTGTTGAAGCGCTACAAGGGCCGCGAGAAATCTGCGAGCAAACAACAGGTCGCCAGCGAGATGCTGCTCGGGTTTGCCGAAGACTTGGCCGACTTCGCGGTGCTGGACGAGACGTACCGCGAACTCGTCGAGGACAAACTCGACCTCGTGGGCGTCCGCGAAGTGCTGTCGGCGGTTCAGTCGGGTGACGTCGAAGTCACCGAGACGACCCTGAAGTCACCGTCGCCGCTGTCGTTCGGGCTGGCGACGCTCTCCGCGAGCGACGTCGTGCTCGCCGACGACGAGGACGCGGTGCTCCGGGCGTTCCACGAGCGCGTCCGCGAACAGGTCGACGACTGACGGGGCCGCCGACGCGTTAACGGTCCGTGCCCCGATAGGTGAGCTATGGTAGGACGGACTTGCGAGCGGCTGACAGACGCAGCTGCGCACTGGTGGTTCTACGTGTACGCTGTCGTCGGATTCGTCGCCGCCGTGGGCTACGGCTACTTCGTCGGGTGGAGCGTCGGCGTCGGGCTCGAAGTGTTCATTCTCCTCTCGCTCGCGGCCACGCTCGTGTACTCCGGCGTCGACGCGCGTGGCTCGGAGATTAGCCAGTCGGGGCTCCGGCACGTGGCCGACCTGACCGCGCTCACGGGCGTGAGCTTCGCGCTGCTGGCGGTCGCCATCTCGCTCATCTGGCAACTGGAGGGTCACCCGGTCGTCGACACCGAGTTCATGGTGGTGTTCGCGATGTGGCTGGGGCTCGCGGTCGGCGCGCAGGCGAGCCTCTACGCGGTCGCGTCCGAGGAGAAGCGCACGCGGCTGGCGGACCTCGTGAAGCTGCTCACGATGAACCAGCGCGTCCTCCGGCACAACCTCCGCAACGAACTGTCGGTCGTGGACGGTCACCTCCAGAACCTCGAAGGGAAGGTCGGCAGCGACGACGAGGACGTCACAGTCGCACGCCACCACGTCGACGAGCTGCTGGAGACCAGCGAGCGCACGCGCCGGATTCTGGACATCTGGGAGAGCGACAACTGCCGCGAGCAGGACGCCGGCGCCGTCCTCGTGGATGCCGTCGAACGGCTCCGGGAACGCTACCCGGACGTCGACGTCGAAATTGCGGCCAGCGAGGACGCGGTGGTGTCGGCTCACCCCGCGCTCGGGGACGCGGTCTACGAGGTGCTCGCGAACGCCGTCGAGCACAACGACGGCGGCGTGCGTATTTCGGCGTCCGTGACGAATCCGCCGGGCGACGACGTCGTCGTCGAGGTCGCGGACACGGGTGCCGGAATCCCGAAGCACGAGCGATACATCCTCGACCAGCCCGAGGAGACGACGCTCTCGCACGCCAGCGGGCTCGGCCTCTGGCTGGTCTACTGGACGGTCCGCGAGTCGGACGGCACCGTCGAATTTCCCGACGACGCGGACGGGACGACGGTCCGGCTCAGACTGCCCGACGCGACAGCACCGCCCGGGCTCTGGGGGCGGCTCGTGGGTCGTTCCGGGTGACCGCGTCAATCGACGTACGGCTGTAGCACGGCATCGAAACCCGTGACGTCGATGGCGACCGCGAGAATGCTGCCGACGCCGGTCGCTGCGATACAGAGCCGCGAAACCCGCATCAAACCACTCGTTCCGCGCCGAGAACAGCGAGCCGCGTCGTCGCGCCGAGCGCCAGCGGGCCGCAACGCGTGACGGAACGGCCGTCGTCGTTTTCTGTGTGCCGCGAATCCATCCGGTGATGCGTGCTCGCCGAGCAGTCAGTCCCGTCGTCGGGGTCGCGCTCATGGTAGCCATCACCGTCGTGCTGGCGGCAACGGTGCTAATCGCCGTGCCGACCGTCGGCGACGTAGAGATGCCGTCGTTCGCGGACGGCGACGACGAACCGAACACGGGCGTACAGACGCAGGTCATCCGCGCAGCCGACGGTGACGCCGGCGCGACGGACGACCATTACGTTCGCGTCCACATCGAGGCGGATTCGAACGCCGTCGGCAACTCCCTGAACTCCCTGACCGTGGCGTACCCGAGTTCTGCCGACGCCAGCAACGTCACCGGCTCGGACGTCGAGCGCGTCGGCATCGACAGCGACGGCGACGGCGTCCTCGACGCCGACGCGATGGTCGACATGGACGACATTTCGACGAGCGGCGGCGGCAGCACGCTGACAGTCGACTTCGGCGGGGACCACGACATCGAGGCCGGCGATTGGATAGTTTTCGACGTCGCGGATATTGAAAACCCCGACGCCGCGGGTGAGTACGACGTCTCGGTGGGTGTCAGCGGCGACATCACCGAGGACGGTGTGCTGGACGTCGAGTAGTCAGGAGAGCGACGCCCACTCGACCATCCGGTCGTACAGCGGCTCCGAACGGAGCGCCGTCTCGTCGCCGACGAGCACGAGGCTCTTCTTCGCGCGGGTGAGCGCGACGTTCACGCGCCGGTGGTCCTCGAAGATGGGACCGTCGAGGCTCCCAGTCGCGACGAACGACACGACGATGACCTCCTTCGAGGAGCCCTGAAAGCGGTCGACCGTGTCCACGGCGACGCCGTCGGGGACGCACCGCCCGATTGCCGCGACCTGCGCGCGGAACGGCGCGATGACGCCGACGTCCTCGGGGTCGACGCCAGCGTCGACGTACTCCCGGGTGATGTCGCCGACGCGCTCGGCCTCTCTGGCGTCGACGTGCGCGTCGCTCGTGCCGGGCACGTCGTGGAACGAGACTCCATCCCGGACCGCGCCGCCCGTCTCCACGCCGAGGTCCGACAGCGTCTGCGCGGCCACTTCGGCCGTCGCGGGCCGGAGTTGGCCGCCGTAGAACTCTTCCGAGGAGAACGCCTGGATGCGCTGGCTCATCCGGTACTGCTGGTCGAGCATCACCGACGCCTCCGGGTGGGTGTCGTGGAGGCGCTCGAACAGCGACGTCGACAGCCGGCCGCCCGAGCGCACGACGGGCGGGAGCTGTTCGTGGTCGCCGACGAGCACGAATCGATCACCGCGGTTGATTGCCGCGAGCGTGTCCGGCTCGGTGAGCTGGCTGGCCTCGTCGACGACCACCACGTCGAACTCCTGCTCGCGCATCACGCGAGAGCCACACGTCGCGGTCGTCGCGGCGACGACCTCGGCGGTCTGGAGCGCTCGCGCGCACTCCGCGGGGTCCCCGGACTGGTTCAGCCGGAGGTCCTGCATGTCCTCGCGGACGCCCGTAGAGGTCCCAACTCGGACAATATCTTCGTGGCCCTGTTCCCGCAAGGCCTCAAGAGCGTTGTCGACGGCGCGGTTCGTGAACGCCGACAGCAGCACGCGGTCGCCGCGGTCGACGAACTCCCGAATCAGGGTCGCGATGGTGTACGTCTTCCCGGTGCCGGGCGGGCCGTGGACGAGCGCGAAGTCCTCGGCGTTCAGCGCCGTGCTGACGGCGTCGTTCTGCGCGTCGTTGTTGTCGACGACGCTGTGCTCGTCGTCCGTGAATTCGGGGCTCGCACGGTCGAACAGCACGTCTTTGCGGCGCTGGTCGCCCTTCAAGAGCCCATCGTGGAGTGCGGTGAGCATCCGGTCGACGCTCAACTCGGAGGGGTAGACGTCGAGCCGTCGGAGGTCGACCGGCTCGTCGGCGGTGACGACGACACGGTCCGGTGCGAGCGTCTCCACGCGCGCCATCTCCGCGGTCCCCCGCACGGGGTCGCCGTCGGAGGCGAGCACGCGGTCGCCCTGTCGAATCTTGGACGCCGCGGCGGTCGGTCGCTTCGCGGTCAGCCGCCAGCGGCCGTCCGGCAGCTCCTCGTTGCCCGCGGATTCGAGGTCCACGACTGCGCGGTCGTCGGCCGCGCGCTCTTCGGCGGTCTGCTCCCAGAGCTTGCGGTACTCGTCGTGGACGGAGTCGCGCTCGCGCTCGATTGCGGCGTAGACGTCGTCGAAGTACGCGCGTTCGTCCTCGGGGAGCGGTTCGCCGAGTTGGCCGGCCTTCGACTCCTGGTCGAGGCGGCCCGACACCACCATGCAGGTGTCCTGCTCGAAGCAGTACTCGCACTTCGCGTCCGCCTCGAAGCCCGTCGGCGGACTCCCCTCGTACTCGATGGCCGCGAGGTGGTTGCGCTGGCGGACGACGAAGTCGAGGAAGCCCTTTCCGATGGAGAACTCCTTCGCGGGCGAGAGGTCGCCCGACTCCTCGCTGCGGTCGACGGCGGCGTTCTTCGTGTACAGCAGCGTGCCGGTGTCGGCGTTCACGCCGCGGTCGTCGAGCATCAGCGCGTAACACGCCGCCTGCACCTTGTCGTGGAAGCGGGGGTCGCGGTTCGTGTTCTTCCCCGTCTTCAGTTCGACGGGCATCCCGCGCCGGATGGCGTCACAGCGGCCCTTGATGCCGAACGTCTCCGAAATCAGGGTGTACTCCGAGCGCCAGTCGTCACCCGCGCGCCAGCCCTCTGCGGTCTCTTCGGTCGTGCCGCCGTCTCCGGAGAGGTGGCCCTGCTGGAGCCACCCCTCGATGGCGGCGGCGTTCGCGCGCACGTCGGCTTCGACTTCCTCGCGGTCGCGGCCAAGCAGGCCGAGTTCGAGGCCGGCGTCGGCCACGCGCTCCGCGACAGACTCGTCGAGGTCGCGCCCCCGGAGCAGGTCGCCGAACACCTCGTGGACGATGGTCCCCTTCGTCACCGGGTACTTCAGCGGGAGTCCGGAGAGCTTGTTCAGGTAGTAGAGGCGCGGACACTGCACGAACGACCGGATGTTCGTCACGTCCACGAGGAAGTCCGGCTCGACGACGACGTACGACTCCTTGCTCGTCGAGTACTGGACGTCGCCGTTCCACTCGTCTTCCTCGGCTTCGGTCACCAGCAGGTCCATCCCGGGTTCGAGGTACTGGACGGCCTCCGTCCACTTCCCCCACAGCGTCACGCGCACGGACGCTCCGGAGTCGTCGGCGGCCGCGTCGCTGTCCGCATCCGGCCGGACGTGGACGTCGAGCACGTCCCGGTCGCCGTACTGCGTGTTCACGGACCGCACCTCGTCGACATCAGTCACCTCGCCCCGTACGTTCACGGGAGAGGTGTGGGGAGCACCGCGAAAAACCCTGTCGCTGTCCGCCCTCCGCCAGTACGTACTTTCGTCGTGAGCGCCAAATTACGAGCATGAGCGACGATGAAAGCGACGAGACTGTGCAGGTGTGGCTGGTCGAGCGGACGTACTCCGACGACGAGCAGAACATCATCATCCTCACGTACGCGACGTCGGACGGCGAGCAGTACTTCCGCAAGGAGCGCGCGCTCACCAGTTTCTCGGACGTCCGGGACACTACTGCCGCCGTCGAAGCCGAACCCGGCAACCTCGGTGACGTCTCCGACCCGGATCTGAAAGCGCAGTACGCCGCCGAAGCCCAGCGGATGCAGGAGATCCACGACCCCGACGACGTCATCTGATTTCTGCGACGAACTCGTCGGCGGCGACGCGCCTACTTAGTCGTCGGCTGACGCGGGTTGCTCGTCGACCACGCTGGCCCAGACGCCGCCGTCGAGGTCGAGCGCGTCGTTCCACTTTCCGACGACGGTCGAAACCGCGAGGTCGCCGGTGACGTTGTTCATCGTGGCGATGCGCCCGAGAATCGGGTCGACGCCGGCGACGAACCCGACGACCTCCAGCGGGAGGCCGACCTGATTCAGGACGACGGTCAGCATCACGAGGCCGGCTCCCGGCACGCCCGCAGTACCGATGCTGATGAGGACCGCGACCAGGAGCACGAGCACCTGCTCGGTCGGCGCGAGTGGCTGTCCGACGACGTTCGCCGCGAAGACGACGGTGATGGCCTGCCGGATTGCCGCGCCGTCCATGTTCGCGGTGGCACCGACCGGGAGCGCGAACGAGTACACGCGCTCGGAGATGCGGAGGTCTTCCTCGGCGTTGCGAATCGTCACGGGGAGCGTGCCGCTGGACGACCGGGTGGCGAACGCGGTGACCATCGCGTCCTTCGCGCCCGAGAGGAACGAGAGCGGGGAGACGCCGACGACCAGCCGCATCAGCACGAACAGGTACGTGAACGCGATGTGGACGACCACGGCAATCGCCACCGCGAGCACGAGTTCGCCCAGCGAGGAGAACACGCCGACGCCCTCCGTCCCGATGCCCGCGGCCATCAACGCGAACACGCCGACGACGCCGAATTCGAGGACGCCGCGGACGACGACGAACATCGCCTCCGCCCCGACCTCGAACGCCTCGAAGACGGAGTCGACGCTGTCCGCGAGGTCGTCGTTCTGGGCGCGGACGTAGGTCAGCGCGATGCCGAAGACGATGACGAAGAAGACGGTCGCGAGGAGGTTGCCCTCGGCCATCGCCGCGACGGGATTGTTCGGGACGATGCCGAGAACCACTTCCGTCAGCGACGGCGGTGCCTGCGACTGGGCTTCCCCGCCCGTGAACTCGACGCCGCGGCCCGGCTGGAGGACGTTCGCAACGGCTAGTCCGATGAGCCCAGCGATGGTCGTGGTGACGGCGTACAGTCCGACGGTCACGCCGCCAATCTTCCCGAGACGTGCGGGCGAAAGCTGGCGAACCCCTGTCAGGAGTGTGAACACGATGATGGGGATGACGAGCATGTTGAGCAGCCGCAGGAAGAGGTCGCCGAGCGGCTGTACGACGGTCATCCGCTCGCCGAACGCGATGCCCGCGGCCGACCCGAGGACGAACGCGGCGAAGATGCGCGCGATGAGCGGCACCGAGCGGTACCGCCGCCACGCGGTGCTAACTGGTCCAGTCATGCCAACAGCCAGAGCCCAGACTGGCAAAAAAGCCGACTTCGCACTCATTTCTGCGGGAATCCGGGACTGCGCCCGCGACGACGGGTCTCGCGCTCGCACGTCGAAGTAGCGTTCGAGAGCGCCGGAACGGTCGGATTCCGCTGTACGGGGTGCTGTCAATCGGAATATCCGGCGTTGCTTCGCCGACTCACCGCTCACAGATAACGGCAATAAACGCTTGTTTCAGCGCTCCCGGACGCGCCGCAGAGCGCCCGGACCCCGCAACGAACAGACCTAACTCGGGGGCGGCCGACGCTCCGAGTATGAGCGACGACGACGAGCACTTCGAGACGCGAGCCATCCACGCCGGGCAGGAACCCGACGAGGAGACGGGCGCGCTGATGACGCCGATTTACGCGAACTCCACGTACAAACAGGACGCGCCCGGCGAGCACCGCGGCTACGAGTACTCCCGCACCGGGAACCCGACGCGAACCGACCTCGAAGCGAACCTCGCGAGCCTGGAGGGCGGCGACTACGGCCGGTGTTTCGCCTCGGGGATGGCCGCCATTAACACCGTGCTGAACCTCCTCGAAGCCGGCGACCACGTCGTCGCGGGCAACGACGTCTACGGCGGCACGCACCGCATCTTCACGCAGGTCTACGAGGAGTACGACCTCGAATTCGACTTCGTGGACACCACCGACCACGACGAGGTTCGGGACGCGATGCGCGAGTCGACGGAGCTCGTCTGGGTGGAGACGCCGACGAACCCGCTGATGAACGTCAACGACATCGGCGCACTCGCCGACGTGGCCCACGACTACGACGCGCTGTGCGCCGTCGACAACACGTTCGCGACGCCGTACCTCCAGCGGCCGCTCGATTTCGGCGCGGACGTCGTCTGCCACAGCCTCACGAAGTACCTCGGCGGGCACTCCGATTTGGTTGCGGGCGCACTGATTACGGACGACGAGGCCCTCGACGAGCGCCTCGCGTTCTACCAGAACTCCGTCGGCGCGACGCCGAGCGCGTTCGACTGCTTCCTCGTGCTGCGCGGGACGAAGAGCCTCGGCGTGCGCATGGACCGCCACTGCGAGAACGCGCAGGAACTCGCGGAGTGGCTGGACGCCCACGACCACGTCGAACACGTCTTCTACCCCGGACTCGAGAGCCACCCGGACCACGACCTCGCGGCCGAGCAGATGGACGGCTTCGGCGGAATGCTCTCGTTCGAACTGGACGCCAGCCTCGACGAGGCCAGCGACTTCGTCGGCGAGACCGAGGTGTTCACGCTCGCGGAGTCGCTGGGCGGCGTCGAGTCGCTCATCGAGCAGCCCGCCGCGATGACCCACGCCGCCATCCCGAAAGAAGAGCGAGAGGCCGCGGGGCTGACGGACCCGCTCATCCGCGCGAGCATCGGCATCGAGCACGTCGACGACCTGAAGTCGGACCTCCAGCAGGCGATGGACGCCGTCTTCTAAGCGCTCAAAGGGCTCTTTGACTCCGGAGAAAGCGTTTATCCGCGCCGCTCGTGGCTCCGGGTATGCACCGCCGCACCTATCTCGGGACGCTGGCGGCCGCGGCGCTCGCCGGCTGTGTCGGCTCGCCGACCAGTGACGACCCCGCTACTGGAACGACGAGCGGGTTCCCGTACACGCTCACGAACGTCCAGACGGACGACCCGCCAGTCGAGAACGTCACTATCGACGTGACCGTCACCACTGACTTCACGACCGACCACCCCGCGCGCCTCGAGGTCGCATTCACGAATGACGGCGACGAGACTCGAACGTTCGCGTTCGGGTCGCTCGTCCCGTGGGACGCGATTCGCGGCACGCACGAGGATAACAAGGCGTCGCTGCTGCTCTCGCCGAACGCCGGCGTCACACCGGACGAGCCCAGCGCCGACTGCTGGCAGGCGACCGACGGCGTCGCGCTCCCCGCCGTGATGTACGAGGAGATGCTCGACCCGGGCGAGACTGTCAGCCGCGAGTTCCGCGTGCTCGCCGCGCACGACAGTCAGAACTGCCATCCGACGGGAACGTACCGCTTCGAAGACAGCAACTACCTCGGGGAAGGCTGGGGATTCAGCGTGGACGTCGCGTCCGGGACAGAGAACGAGGGCTAAAACCGACTCGACAGCCGGTAGCCGCCAGAATTCGGACGCCGAGCGGCTCGAACGAGCCCGAGGCGTCCGATTCACTGCGCGAAGGAGCGTAGCGAGCGAGCGCAGGCCGACGACTGAGCGGAACGAAGTGAAGCGAAGGAGGAGTGCTTTTTCCGCAAGTTTTTGCCGAGTGGAGCGCGCGAAGCGCGCTCCACGCAGCGCAAAAAGTGCTATATCCGACCGACTTCTTCGACGGCGACGCTCTCGACGTCGTCGACGTTGGAGAAGGCTTCTTCGACGGCTTCCGTGCCGCCGGCGTCGTCGGGGACGATGACCGTCGTCAGGAGCGCGGTGAGGCCGAACGCGACTTCCTCGGTTTCGACGCCGTTGATTTTCGCGCCTTCGGGGAGGGATTCCGAGAGGCGGTCCTGCAGGTCGTCGAGGTCGATGTCGGGACTCTGCGGCATGACCTTGAGGACGGCGGCGACTTTCCCCATCGTTACGGCCCCCGGAACCCGCAGTCGGGGCACTCGTAGAGGTTGCTCTGCTTGCGGCACTTCGCGCAGCGGTAAATCTGCTGGCCGCAGTCCGGGCATTTGAACGCGGCGGCGGTGGTGCCGGAGATGTTGATGCCACAGGAGACGCATTTGCGCGCCCGTTTGGCTTCGGTTTCGCTCATAAGTTGTTTTGCGCCCGGACGCGTTTTAACCGTTGTCTTTCGGCATCGCCGGCCGGAACAGCTAGCTCCCGGGGAGGATGTCGCCGAGCGCAGCGCCGATAGCCATCGGGAGGAGCGCGACGACGACGGTGGACGCGGCGAGCGTCGGGTCCGTCCACGAGACGCGACCCCACGCGGTCAACAGCAGTATCGCGGTGACGGTGGACGCGCCGAGCACGCCGACGAGGCGGCGCGGAATCACGCCGAGAATCGGGTCCGCGACGCGGACGTCCTGGAACTGCGCGACGTACAGCAGGCCGTAGACGATGACGACGGTGGCGGCGGCGCTACCGACGAGCAGCGGGAGGTGGCCGGCGAGGAACTCGCCGGCTTCGTTGGTGCCGCCTTCGACGGCCATCGGGATGCCGAACAGGAGGCTTCCGAGGAAGGCCTCCGCGAGGTCGTTGGCGTCGAAGCCGTAGACGACGCGGCCGAACGAACCCTCGGGCTGCATGTCGGTCGCGAGCTCCTTCACCTCCCGGAGCTGTGCGCGGGCTTCGTCGTCCTCGACGTGGTCGTCGAGGTCTTCGAGTTCGTCGAAGAGGTCCGAGAAGTCCCGCTGGCTCTCGGGCGGTCGCGGTGGCGCGCTCATGGACGAGGTGAGAGCCGCCTACCACTTAAAATGGCCAGCAGTATCTTGGGGGGCGAGCGAGAGGTCTCGTGTATGTCCGAACGGGAACCACCCGAGTACCCGCACCCGAACGAACTCAAGAAGGGACTGTACGTCGTCATCGACCAGGGGCACGACAAGGAGCCAATCGAGGGCGAAATCGGCGTGGTGCTCGGCGAAGCCGACCCGGAGGGTGCCCGCGTGAAACTGAAATCCGGTGCCGAGGGCGTGGTCCGCCGCATCAAGCCCAGCGAGGGCGGCGGTCCGCAACCGACGTGAGTAGGCGGCCGCGATTCCGAGCCACACGAGTGGGTTTAACCCCGCGCGGCCGGTACGCCTGCACATGACTGAACAGGGGTGGTTCGTCGGCGTGGAGTCCCGCGACGCCGCCGCGATGGGCGAGGCCGTCCGCGAGGGCGAAGCCGACGCGCCCGCGGACTGGCCCGAGCAGGCCGTCGACGCGGGGTTTGCCGACGACACCGACGAGTACTACGAGCTGCTGCACGGCGCGACGCTCGCGGGGACGCGAGCTGCCGTCCGCGAGCGCGAGCGCGCCGACGACCAACAACTGATTCACGCGGTGCGCGCGGCCGCGGACCTCGCGGACGCCGCGAACGAACTCGCCGAACGCGGCACCGAGTGGGCGGGCAGCGTCTTCGGGGACGTGGACAGCGGCATCGAGGGCGCGCGCGACGTGGCCGAGCGCGACTCCGGGAACGCCACCGAGGAGCGCGCAGTCGCGCTCTGCGAGCGCGTCGCCGACCTCGCCGACGAGCGCGACGACGTCCGCGAGTACGTCGAGCGGCAGGCCCCGACGGTCGCGCCGAACCTCTCGAACCTCGCAGGACCGATGCTCGCCGCGCGGCTCATCGCGCTGGCGGGCGGGCTCGACGACCTCGCGAAACAACCCAGCGGCACCGTGCAAGTGCTGGGCGCGGAGGACGCGCTGTTCGCACACCTCCGTGGGCACGCGCCGTCGCCGAAGCACGGCGCAATCTACACGCACGACTACGTGCGCAACACCCACCCCGAGAACCGGGGGTCGGGAGCGCGCGCGCTCGCCGGGAAGCTCTCCATCGCTGCGCGCATCGACCACTACTCGGGGGACCTGCGGCCCGAGTTGCGGGAGGAACTAGACGAACGCATCGAGCGCATCCGCGCTCGTGATACGGAATGAGTCTCCCCGACGGCGTCCAGCGTCGCACGTTCGACATTCGGAAGACGACCGCGTCGTCTTCCGCAACCCACCAGAAAGCAACGCGTTCTGGGGACAGTGAAGACGTACTCGCGACGCGGGGCGAACCAGTGTACGGCGAACCCGTTGTCGAGGGCTGGCGGCGCTGGGACGCGTACCGCTCGAAACTCGGTGCGACGTTCGAGCACGGTCTCGACACGGGCCTGTCGGGCGGCGACAGCGTGCTCTACCTGGGCGCGGCGAACGGCACGACGGTCAGTCACGTCGCGGACTTCGCGGGGCCGACGTACGCCGTCGAGTTCGCGCCCCGGCCCGTCCGCGACCTGCTCGACGTCGCCGAGGACCGCGGGAATCTCTTCCCGCTGCTGAAGGACGCGCGCAAGCCCGAGACGTACGCCCACGTCGTCGAAGCGGAGTTGGACGCCATCGTGCAGGACGTGGCGACGCGCGGGCAGGCCGACGTCGCGCTGTCGAACCGCCAGTTCCTCGCCGAGGACGGCCGGTTCGTCGGTGCCATCAAGGCGCGCAGCGAGGACGTCACGCGCGAGCCCGAGGCCGTGTTCGAGGACGTGCTCGACCGGCTTCGCGACGGCTACGAAGTGCTCGAGACCGAACGACTGGAGCCATACCACGACGACCACCTCGCAGTCGTCGCGACGCCGAAATAGCCACAATAGGCTCGATAGGCGGACGCTGGTTCGCCGAGACACCCGGTAACTCCGCCGACTTCCAGAACTATTTACGGCCGCCGCGGGAAACTCCCGGCAGCATGGACGTGGGTTCGCCGGAGGCGTTCGCGGAGCTGGGGACGCTCGGCGTCGAGGAGGAGTTCTTCGTCGTCGGTGAGGACGGCGTCCCGACAGCCGGGACCGACCAGTTAGTCTACGAGGCCGAGCCGCCGGAGCTGCTGGAGGGGCGGCTCGACCACGAGCTGTTCAAGTTCGTCGTGGAGACGCAGACGCCGAAGCTCGACGGGCCGGGCGACGCCGCCGAGGCGGTCCGTGACGTCCGGGCGGCGCTGGTCGCGCACGCCGAGGCGAACGGCTACCGCATCGCGGCCGCGGGCCTCCACCCGGGGGCGCGCTGGCGCGAACACGAGCACGCCGAGAAGCCGCGCTATCGCTCCCAGCTCGAACGCATCCAGTACCCACAGCACCGGAACACGACCGCCGGCCTGCACGTCCACGTCGGCGTGGACGACGCGGACAAAGCGGTCTGGGTGGCGAACCAGTTGCGCTGGCACGTCCCCGTGATGCTGGCGCTGTCGGCGAACTCGCCGTTCTGGAACGGCTTCGACACGGGGCTGGCGTCGGCACGCGCGAAAATCTTCGAGGCACTGCCCAACACCGGAATTCCCACCGAATTCGACTCCTACGCGGACTTCGACCGGTTCGAGCGCCTGATGGTCGAGAACGGCGCTATCGAGGACCGCGGCGAACTCTGGTACGACGTGCGTCCGCACTCCGGTCACGGCACCGTCGAGGTGCGCGCGCCGGACGGGCAGGCCGACCCCGAGAAGGTGCAGGCGTTCACGGAGTACACGCACGCGCTCGTCGTGGACTACGCGAAGCGCTACGAGGACGCCGCCGACCCCGCGGTCACGGACGTTTTCGGGGACGGCGACCCGAGCGGCGCGCTCCGCCGCGAAGTGCTGGACGAGAACAAGTGGCGGGCGACTCGCCACGGCCACGACGCGTCGTTCGTTCGACGGGACGCCAGCGGCGAGGTGTCGCTGGGCGAGGTCGTCGACCGCGAGTGTGAGCGGCTCGGTGTCTCGGGCATCCGGGACGTCTACGACGCTGAGTCGGGCGCGAGCGCGCAGCGCCGGGTGCTCGACGAAGCGGGCGAAGCGGCGCTGTACGAGTCGCTGGTCCTGTAGCCGAGTACCGGGTGAGACCGCGGGGGCGAAGAGTTTTTCACCCACACGTCGCTTTTGACCTGAACGAGACGACGCATGTCCGAGGACACTACCGACGAGACAGCGGGGGAGAACCAGTCGCCACGGGACCGGCTCGGGGAGGAGAAAGAGCGCGCCGTCGCGGGCTTCGACCAGGGAGTCGTCGACATCCTGTCGTGGGTGCTCGACACCGAGACGCGCGCCCGCATCTTCGTCTACCTCCGCCAGCACCCGTGGAGCACGAGCGAAGAAGTCGCCGACGGCACCGGTCTCTACCCGTCGACGGTCCGCGAAGCGCTCGCGGAACTCACCGAGGAGGATGTCGTCGAGCGCCGCAAGCGACAGAGCGAGGGCGCGGGCAACAACCCCTACGAGTACACCGCCATCGCGCCGAGCGACCTCGTCGGCGGCGTCGTCGGTCGCGTCCAGAACGAACTCAACACCGTGTTCAACCTCGACGCGCACCTCGGCAACGAGGACGCCGAGACCACCGACGAGCCGGTCCGCATCGAAGTCGAGGCGGCCGACGACACCGACGAAGACGAACAGCGCTCCTGAACCCAAACTGGTAAACGCTGCGGGTGCCTCCGCCGGCGTATGAACGTCGCCCTCGGTGGGACGTTCGACCCGATTCACGACGGCCACCGCAAGCTCTTCGAGCGCGCGTTCGAGCTCGGGGACGTCACCGTCGGGTTGACCAGCGACGAACTCGCCGCACAGACGCGCAGCGTCGACCGCGAGGTCCGCCCGTTCGAGGAGCGCGAGCGCGACCTCGACGCCGAACTCGACGCCATCGCCGACGACTACGACAGCGAGTTCGAGATCCGGAACCTCGAAGCACCGACCGGTATCGCCACCGAACCCGAGTTCGACGTGCTCGTGGTCTCCCCGGAGACGAAGGCCACGGGCGAGCGCATCAACGACATCCGCGCGGAGCGCGGGCTCGACCCGCTCGACATCGAGGTCGTCGACCACGTCCGCGCCGAGGACGGCGACATCATCTCCTCGACGCGCATCGTGCAGGGCAAAATCGACGAACACGGCAACCTCACGCCCGAACGCGACGGTCGCTAGTTCGCTACCAGGACGGCGCGTGGAAGCCGGCTTCCTCCAGGAGTTCCTTCCAGCGCTGCTGGATGGCGAGCCGTGAGACGTCCGCGGCGTCCGCGACCGCGGTCTGTGAGCGCTGGTCGCCAGCGATGAGCGCGCCCGCGTAGACGCTGGCCGCGACGACCGCGGGCTTCGACCGTTCCTCGCCCGGTACCGCCGACAGGAAAAGGTCCTTCGCGGTCGTTTTCGCTTCCGCATCCAACTGGAGCTCGCCAGCGACGCTGTCGAGGTCGTCGAGCCACCGTTGTTGGTCGAACTCGTCGCCCGCCCGGTACATACCCGTAGGTTCGGCGCGCCGCACGTAAATCTTCGCCGGCGAATTCGGGACAAGTCGAGTGAATCCGGGGCGACGGTGTCGACAGTTGAAGGGGTGGAGGGACGTGGTGGTGACTACAGATGACGACACCACTCGCGTTCGCGGTCGCGTTCGTGGAACTGTTCGCCGGGTTGGCGACGCCCGCGCAGGCTGGCGGCCCCATCGACGACTCCGTGGTCGTGTTCGCGGGGAGCCTGCTCGTCGGCGGCGTCGCCATCCACGTCGCTGCGAGCTACGTCGCCGGCGCGGGCGAGTACGGCGACGCGGTCCTCACCGCGCTCCTCGGTGCCATCGTGTGGGCACTCCTCGACGGCGTGCCGCTGATCGGCGGTCTGCTCGCGCTGGTCGCGTGGGTCGGCGTCATCAAGTGGCGCTACCCCGTCGGCTGGACGCGTGCCGGCATCATCGGCGTCGCCGCATGGGCCGTCGCAACCGTCGTCCTCGCCGCGCTCACGCTCGTCGGCGTCGGGTCGCTGGACGCGCTCGGCGTGCCCGGGACGTAACACAATTCTCATTTGTCTGCCTCGGATACGTCGAGGTGCGCGCGGGTAGCCAAGCCAGGAAAAGGCGTAGCGCTTAGGACGCTATCCCGTAGGGGTCCGCCGGTTCAAATCCGGTCCCGCGCACTACCGTACCCCGTCGCTGTCTTGCTATTTTCGGGCTAACTGAGCAAGCATGAATGACGATCTCGAAACGACGCTGAAGGACTGTTCCGTAATTTCAAATAGCCAGTTGGCTGATGATAGGCACATTCGCATCGTTCCGGAATCGCCAGCAAGCAAGCTGACCGACCAGCAATTCGTCGACTATCACGAATATAGAAAGAGTTTCCTGTCATACCTGTTGAACGTCGGCAAGAACGAAGATAAAGCCGAAGGGTACTCGCCCTACACCGTTTACGCCGACAGCTACAGGCAAGTCCGCTTCGATGAATGGGTCTGGAATCAAGCCGATCAATACAAAGTACCACCCACACAGAAGGACGCGAGCGCGTACCTCGAGCATATCGCGTTCAGCGACAAGTCCCAGACGTGCAAAGGCAAAATCCAGGAAGCTCTCCTTCGATACTCCAAATGGCTCCAGCACAAGTACGGCCAGAACGCCTGGGAGTTCGAGTGGTCGTTCGACGGGAGCGGCCAGAGTAGCGCCCAACCACAAGACTTCCTGAGCGTCGACGAACGCCGGAAAATCCGTCAGGCCGCCCTCAACGAAGGGTCAATCCCCGCACGAAGCGGCCTCACCGCGAACGAACGCAAGGAGTGGGCGGGCTACATCGCCCAACTCCTCGACAAACCCATCGACGACGTCACCACGGAGGACTGGGACGACATCGACGGCTGGAAAGTCACCTCCATCGTCTGGACCAGCCTCGACGCCGGCCTCCGGCCAGTCGAGGTCGCCCGCGCCCGCACCTCCTGGGTGGACACCGCCAACGACGTCCTCCGCATCCCGAGAGACGAGTCCAGCAAGAACGAGGGGAACTGGACAGTGAGCCTCACGGAACGCACGTCAACGGCGCTCGACCGGTGGCTGACCGAACGCGAGATGTACGACCGCTACGACGACACCGATGCGCTCTGGCTCACGTACCGTGGGAATCCGTACAGCTCCCAGAGCCTTCGGCGACTCCTCCGTCGGCTGTGCGAGGACGCCGGCATCGAGGTTGAGAACCGGAGCATGTCGTGGTACTCCATCCGACACAGTGTCGGGACGTACATGACGAAGGAACGCGACCTCGCGGCGACCAAGGCCCAGCTCAGGCACAAGAGCGCGAAGACGACGATGAAGTACGATCAGGTTCCCGTCGAGGACCGCCAAGACGCTCTTGACAAAATGGGGTAAACCCCCCTTCAACAAGGCGTGATTCAGCGGGGCGGAAGATTGGACTCCTCGTTCTGGGCGGTTTCCACCATATGCTCAACGAGGCGTTGTGATTCCGCCCAATTCGCCTGTTGTTCGTACACAACGGCTATTGCTTGAAGGAGGAGACGTTCATCAGCAGTAATTTCTCCAGGTGTTTTCTCCGAATAGCGTTGTCTTATTTTGATGGCCAGTTCACGCCGTTCATTTCGGTGTCCAACATCAACAAAACGAGCTAACTCTTGAAGCGTTTGCTGAACGACCGTGTCTGAATCAGTCTTTGAACACATATATCACCAATATCTGAGGAGTTCACACATATCTGTTTGTATCACCCGTATACTACGTATTATACGGGTCACACGCCTGTCACCGTCATGAGCCGAACCAGTCTTTCGACTATCCAAACGCAATTAGTATCAAAAATACTATATAAATAACCAGTCTATCTTCAAATGGGCCTCATTAAGGGGCTCACAGAAGCCGTCTTGCGGTTCCAACCCCTCCTGACAGGGTTCCAAGATATTTGGCTGACCAGCGGAGCGTGAACCGGCTGTGGGGCCGGTGCTCCGTTCTTTCTTCTACTAATACTCGTCTTGAGCGGTTGATGGCATGTTCTCGCGCCGTTTTAGGAATCTCCGGAATCAGAAAGTGAGTTGCGAGCCACGCTGGCCCGGCCGGAGCCTCTGATCTCTCCCTCGGACGGCCGATCCTGGCCATCGGGAGAGACAGCCCGACTCCACCAGCCCGTTGCTGGCTCCCCTAATGTGGGGCGACAATCCCACCAAAGAGGTCGACTAACCCGCCATGCGCCCAACCAACCACCCCGACCGTTGTTTCGGGCCGTCGTCGCCCTCGTCGTCAGCTACCGTCCGTTGTCTGTGAAGACCTCATGCCCGGTCTTGACGAGGTTCACAAACTCGTTTGCCACTTCCTCCAGGAACGCATTATCGCTCAGTACGTCCGTGGAATCTGTTTCCCAGTCCATCCGGACGATTCGATCCCGTGATCGCGTCTGGCTAACAGTGAAACCACGCTTCTCGAAATGGTCGGCTTGATCGCGGATAGTTGTAAGTACCTCTTTGTCCTCACCCATGTAGTCTATTGCGACGAGTACGCTCTCCCACTTGGCTGGACGAAGATACAGCGTATACTTGATCCCCGCTGGCTGGTCGAGACTGTCAGCCGCAATATGTGGACGATAACTGTCGATCTCCTTGAACGCCTTACTGGATACGTTTATCCCAATCTCTGACTGGAGCTTCGGGATGATCCGCCCACTGAGATTGGTGGCGACTTCCGGATATGTAGGGTTGGTTGTCCCTTCGGGGCGGATACGCGAGAGCTCATAGTCAAGTACCATATTCGTGGCAAGGATCAAATGATCTATCCCAGTCTCGAACTTTTGGACTTCGACACACTGGAAGTTAAGGCCCCGCTCAAGAAGGTACCGTGCATTACTATGTGTCTGTTTAGTAATGTCTTCAGCTATGATAACCATCCGCTGGTCAAGGTTGAACTCATCTGGCTCCAGCGGCTCTCCGAACACAGCTTCGAACGATGATTGGAGATCATTAGCGGGTACAGCGGAGTCGCTAACAGCCCACTTCCCACTCTTGATGTCTTCTCGGTAATCCTGATAAATATCGTCCAAGCGATCGTACGTGTACGATTCAAGCGACTGAGCGTAGTTCTGTGGTTGGCTTAGGATGGTCTCCTCGCTTGCACTCCCGGAGCCACTTTGTCCGACTTTCAGTTCGATAATGAGGAGGTTGCCGTATTGGTCGAGAGCAAGAAGATCGAGGATGCCTGTATCGACCTGTGTCTGTCGGCCGAAAATAAACACCGGCTCGTCCAGAATCGCTTGCGGGTTTGCGTGAAGAATCGATTCAAGCACGGACTCCTTTCGAATGTCCGACCTCGCCAACTCGTCAGCCACAAACTCCGAGTTGTTCTGAGCGAGGTCAAAAGTGCGCATGGAACTCTCGTCGCCAACCACCAATATATTTCTGGTGTGTTGTATTTTCTAACCGGTTCTAATTTCTTTTATATACCTTACAAGAAACCGGACAGGATTTTCTCGGAGATGAGTCTGATAGGTGAGACGAAACTCAACATTCTTCGAGAGCTAAAGAATGGTCCCGCTCACGGCTACGCAATCTCTGAGGAGATCGGCGTTTCATCGGGCGGAATCTATACGCACCTGAATGAGTTGGAAGAGGAGGGGATGATCGCCGTCACTGAAGAGCGAGAAAGTGGGCGGCAACAGAAGTATTACGAGCTAACCGAGAATGGTGAGTTACTTCTGGAAGCTCTCGGTGAAGATTGAGTTCATATCTTTTGCAATCACAGTAGAACGGACCCAATCGGAATGACTCTGTTTTCAGTTCTAATCAGAGACCAAGATCTTCCCGGACGTCCGCGGCGGAAAGTATCCCACTCTCGGCGAAGAAGTCCTGAATTCCTGGTCCAGTCGCATCCCCAGGACCGAGACTAAACATAGGGTCCCGCAAACTGTTCTCAAGTAGTGCGAGGAGTGCGTCGGCTTCGACGAGCCGAACTTCCTGTATGTCGGTCGTGATTTTGAGAGTTCGAACCGCCTCTTGGCTCTCGTCAGAAATGCCACCGGATATAACCGCGAAGTAGATGTTCCGGAACCCTTGGTTTCGGAGGGTTGGAACCTCTCTGTTGATATAATCTTGAAACTGTCTTTCATCCCCCGTGTTTATGCTATACCCGTCACGACGGACTTTCGCATCGTAGATTATTGCGTAGTTATGCATCCGATCCTTAGCGACACCGTCGGGGTTTCGACCCATCCCTTGGCCCAATTCCTCAACCTCGAATCCGATCATTCGGAGGCATTTCGCGAGGCGGTTCTCAAACAGCGTCTCAACGGCGTTCCCAGTCTCATCGGCAAGTTCCTCCATCTCCTCGGTATTATCCGCAAGGTCCGGGAGAATAGACACAATCGGTGGTGTGTAGCTATCTGGGAGTGTTTGATGTGTGGTCTCCGCTGACCCATCATCGTCATCTTCGTCGAACTCGTCGCGCTGTTGCCAGTACCAAAAGGCGTGCTCAACGGTCCACAGATGCATTTCTCGCCCAGTATAGTCAGCCAGCGATTCGCGCATCTCCTCGTTTAACTCCCAGAACTCAGCATAGCTGTCAGCCAGGTCGTCTTTCGGCTCCCAGATTGCAAGGTCGGAGAGCGCATTCACCATCGACGTGTAATAGATGGGGTATCGGTCAGGGTCGTGTACTTGCCAGAAGTACGAGAGAAAGTACGGAATTGACCCTGGACGAGGTGCTTTTCTGAGGTCCTCCGCTTCGTTGCGAAGACGTTCGACGAACCCTTCCAGGGTACGAATCCTCTCTTTGGCCGCACTCTCGTCTTCTGGTGGTTGGATGAGGTTTCGGAGGAGATCAGCAAGTTCGTCCCGCCGACCTTCGCCAGCGGAACTGTAGAGCATATTGAAAAACATCATCCCGTTCATACCTTTGAACCCCCAGTATGGGAATCGCTTATTTTGCCCATCAATCTCCGACTTGAACTCGCCCAGCGCCATGTCTTCATCGAGGAAAGAGCCTATGAGGTCACGGAGACGGGGGAGTCTATCATGTCGGCGCTCGTCGGCCGTCTCCATGTCGACAATATCACCCTGGCCATTCGTCTTTAGCTAAGCGAGGAACCGCGTGACAGCAGCGGCTTATCGAGGATACTTTTTGAGAGGAACGAGGAGGCGGCAAGTGTGCACCAAGACGCCTCCTCATCGAGAATCATGCGTCGTCTTACTACACTGTTTCCTTCTGAGTTCCTCGAAGAGCACGCCGAGGAACTCGGCGTGGTCGAACGCGAGGGCAAGCTTCAGATTCCCGTCCTCGTATGGGCGCTCGTGTTCGGCTTCGCCACAGGAGAGAGCCGAACACTCGCTGGGTTCAGACGTAGCTACAACTCCACAGCCGATGAGACGATCTCTCCCGGTGGCTTCTATCACCGGCTGACGCCGTCACTTGCAGAGTATCTCCGCGACCTCGTCGAGCGTGGTCTCGACGAGGTCGCTGTTCCCGACGCTGTTGACGCTGATATCGACCGATTTAGAGACGTGATGATCGCTGATGGAACGGTGCTGCGGTTGCACGAGTTCCTTTCCGACGAGTTCCAAGCTCGCCACGAGGAGCAGGCTGGAGCGAAGCTCCACCTGCTCCACAATGCCACCGACCAGACGATTGAACGGATTGACGTGACCGATGAAAAAGCGCACGACAGCACGTTGTTCAAGACGGGGTCGTGGCTGCATGGACGGCTGGTTTTGTTTGACCTAGCGTACTTCAAGTACCGCCGCTTTGCGCTGATCGACGAGAACGACGGCTACTTTGTGAGCCGGTTGAAGCAGAACGCGAATCCGGTGATAACAGAGGAGTTACGGGAATGGCGCGGGCGCGCCATTCCCTTGGAAGAGGAGAAGATCCACGACGTAGTCGGTGATCTCTCGCGGGAGTACATTGACGTAGAGGTCGAAGCGGAGTTCAAGCGGGGTCAGTACGAGGGAACACGGTCGCTAGACACGAAGCGGTTCCGCGTCGTCGGCGTCCGGGACGAGGACGCCGACGACTACCATCTGTACATCACAAATCTACCGAGAGAAGAGTTTCTCCCGGCAGATCTAGGGACGCTGTATCGGTGTCGATGGGAGGTAGAAACGCTGTTTCGTGAGTTGAAGACGCAATACGAACTAGATGAGTTCGACACGAGCAACCCTGTTGTGGTGGAGATTTTGCTGTATGCGGCGTTGCTGTCGCTGCTAGTGAGCCGTGAGTTGTTGGATCTGGTCACCGAGCAGGCTGACGACGAGATCGTGTTTCCACCGGAACGCTGGGCGGCGACCTTCCGGTCGCACGCCCAGCTCATTCTTCACGAACTCGGTGAGTTCCTCGGCTACTCACCACCGCCGCTGTTGGAGCGGCTGATCGAAGACGCACAGAAGATCCACCAGCAACGACCGATACTGCAAGAGACGCTCGCTACCGCTACGCAACCGAGGTGTGAGGCTTAGCTAAAGACGAATGATCACCCTGGCTATCTTGCATCCGGTATTCATTTTCCTCGAATGCATCCCAGACGCGAGTTAGCTGTTGGGTATCAGCAAGCGGCATCTTATCTGGTTTTCAGACCACGTACTCAAGGTAGTTCCCCCTCTCTGAACTGGAAACACCAACCCTATTGTATCAGTTAGTAAAGGTTTACTATACTATACTTCTTATTTTTACTCGGGAACACCCGTGACTGACAAGTCCAGCGATCAGCTTCGCTTCGGTGAAAATGGCGAGCTCAAAGAGAGAGAAGAAGAATCACAGTCAACAGCCAATCTGAAAGACGACGGTGATCCTATGGGGAGATTCCAAACCAAAGGTGGATTCTCGATATTCCCCGTTAGTTCGTTACTCCAAAAATCGGTTAGGCGATCAGATGAAGAACTCGCGGCATGGGCGGCCTGGGAACTCGTCCGATCAGGCTACGAATCGATGTTCTGGAAACGTGTACTCACAATAGCCACCGAGGATATTAGCGTCAGAGATGACGTGACTACACAGATACGTTCACTGTACAAGCTCGGAACCGGCCAGGAGAATGCTACGAGTGGATGGTCAGGCGATGAGGAAAGAGGACGTATCTGTGCGATCAGGGCGGCCCTCACATGCGCCCAAGCGGAGTCCAGCCGGTTGAGTGACATCTCAACAACACCTTTGAGCGGATCGCTGACGAGCGTGTCAACGCCGCTGAGGAAGGTCGTGACCCAGTCTACGACTTCCCCGCCGGCCAGCTCAATATTGATGGTCAATACGATGTGATTCACGATATGCATACCTCGACTGGGTCGGGGAGGAATCGCGGCTACAAGCACTTCCTGGTAAACTCGTCAAGAACAGATTCGGTGGCTGATCAGGAAGTGCACTTCAAGCGGATTAACATGGAACTGGTTGAACGAGCTGATGACACCGACGCTGAGTTCTCCGATACTGAGATGGACCACGCATTAAGTACAGTTGATTCAGAAAATCCGTGGCGAGAACCCGATTTTGAACAGGACACACTTGGTTCTAAGTAATATTGAGCCCCAAATTTCGACGCCCCTAAACACCCCGATAGATGCCCTGACACACCCCCTCGGCTAATTTTACAGACGGCTCCGATTTCACCGGAAGGTGGTTTGGTGTCCCCGAGTCATTCGGGTGTAATCTACTGAACGGATAGAAATTCTCACCCCCCAGATTTCCTAAGTCGCCCACGTGCTTGACACCCCCCTCATTTCCTAAGTCTTTGAGGTGAGAAAGAGACGGTGGCCTTGCGAGCTGGCCGACACGGGTGATGGCATGCCAGTTCGATTCAAGGACTGGTAACACGACGACGATCTCACGGAACTATTCTCCTTAATGTACTAAGATTTGAATCGTTTTCCTTACACAGACAACCGTATGCTGTCTATCATTTCATAGTCGTAATTGATCTGGAAATCGTTAATTTGCTCCCACGGTATATTGGGGAATGAATAGCTCGTCAAAACCGGTATTAACTCAGGGTGTCTCGTTATCTACGAGAGGTGACAAAGTAGAGACTACGCGGTTAGAACGGGATGAGGGAGGTGCCTCAGTGGAACGCCGGGTCAAACGTTCCTACTATTGTGTTGCCCTTGATGGGTTATTACTCTTACTGGGGATGATCTTGATCCCGTGATACCGTATCTCTGATATAATTAATGGATGACCATTCAGTCCCCAGTGACGACGACAAGCCTACACAAATACCTGAAGATGTGATAATAGAGAAAGGTGATACAATCAGATCAGAAGTCTCTGGATATATCCATGATCTCCTCCGTCAGTGGTCGACTGAGAGTCCCTTTCTCGTTCATTTCAAAACGACTCAAGGAACTGGCAAAACAACCGGAGGAATGGACGCGGTCGAAATAAAAGGTCCCGCGGCGGCATTTGGCCCGCGACACGTCGATATTGACGAGGATGCGGATCGGTTCGGAGAGAGATACAGCATTAGATTTGTCGGCAAGGACAAGGCCTGTACGAACGACCGATTCAAAGACAAGCATAGCTCTGTGAGCAAAGAAGTCAGTAAGGATTGGTGTGATGGTTGCCCAGAGAGAGACAGGTGCGAATATTTTGAGCCGTTCAACCAAATCGAAAACGAAACCCGTAGCCTAACGGCCCCTCACAATTACCTCGAAATCTTCCCAGACATTCTCGATCAGTGGGATGAAATTGAGGTTATACTGATCGACGAGACTCCGTGGTACAATATTTTCGAAAAAGCCATTCAAATTGGAGCCCAGGACATCACCCACACACGAAGCGCACTCAGAAACCTTGATGAAGGAAATAAGAGTGACAGCGAAACCATCGAGGACTCATTATTACTCCTTGATACGATGTCCTCGGCACTGACTGACGAAGACGGCGGTGAAAAACAGTCTAACCGAGCCTACAAGCTTGCCACCGGTATTGATTTCAGTGAATTATCTACTGAGTTGACCGAGATTCATGATGAGCGAGTGCTTGATGGAACTGATTATACTGACGCAATCGTCGCTATTGCGGATAATTTAGAAGAAGTTGAGCGAACCACTCACTGGGCGAGTGAGCAAGGTATAATCGACGAATGTGACTCTCCACCGGACGAACTCTGGGGAGTTGATAACAGCACCAAGGACAACGCAAGCTTCGAACTCCGATGGCGCAACTTCGATCTGATGGAGATCGCTCGCCAAAAGCCAGTATTTGTCCTCGCTACAGAGATGCCAACTGAAAGCGTCGAAGCAATATTTGAATTGCCTGTTGTCACGGTCGAGGATACCGTCTCTCCAGATGCGGAAGTTATCCAGTTAGATTCACGAATGGCCGGCATCACGCGACTCCGAAAGCGAAACCAAACATTCGAAAACTTGGTAGAGTTCACACGCTTAGCTCTACGCCGGGAGTGTGCCACCGGGAGAAAGACACTAATTGGAGTGAAAAAAGCCCTCAAAGATGATGTGCGTGAGCAACTACAAGAGAGTGGATTTGTCGAAGGCGACGATTTTGAACTTGGGTATTATTACGGGATGACGGGTAGCAATCGGTTTGAGGACTGTGACGCTTTTGTTGGCTTCGGCACTCCCGGCCTGTCTAACAACGTGACGGATACCAGTAGTGTCGTCTCCGGTGTATCGGAAAAAATCTTACAACAGGAGGGTCGCGAAGGAGAACTCCGAGATGCAATCCATCGCATCCGCCCAGCCCGTATGGAAGCCACTCCTCGGGTTTACTTGTTCACCAACGCGGTTGACCTCAGCTCGGATTTCAGCGGCACATATGAGCGATTCAATACACCTGACATTCGATCTAAGCTTACTCAACAGGTTGAGACAGCTGAGCGACAAAGCCGGATTCAGAAATTCATCCGAGACTCATCGCCTGATCCGACAATTACACAGATGGTGAAAACACTACCATATGGACATTCTACGCTTACGTCCGAACTCCGGCACCTCAACAAACAGGGCGTAACAGAATCTCATGAGGATACAACGAAGGGACGGGGAAACAATCCCACACGATACCGGCTCATTAGTTCTTAGCTCTACAGTTATTTAATTCGGCAAAGCGCAAAATACCTACAATAATAATAGTAGGGAAACATCGACTTCGCCAATTAATAAAAGTAGATCTTGCTGACATGCCATCAACCAAGATATACGAGTAAAGTAGGCCACAGTACTCCCAAGACAAAGTAACAGAAAGTAAACACTTAACACATCTTCCCACATATATCTAAACACGGGAAAACCCCAGAGCTACAGCTTCAAACAACTGGTTTGGAGAAGCCGGTGTGGTAGCACCGATTCTGTAGGTTGCCCGTGGAGACGAGAACCTAATGTCAAACACGACTTCCGGAGTGGAAACGCTGTCGGTCACCGAGACTGAGATCAGCTATATCGACGCTCACCGCGTCGTCAACAGGGAAGAACGAGTTCCCGGTCAGCACCCTGATCCATCACTACGTTCCGATGGTCAGACGGAATACACCGAGCGATACATCGAGTGTCTGGACTGTGGAGCCGAGAGGTTGAGCAAGGATGATTTCCCAGTTGAGTGCAACGGAGGTCAGCGATGAAGATCGTCGACGCTCAGATCGACTGGCGGGAGGACGTCGGGAATGATCCCCGACTGGAGGTCCTCGTCGACGAAACGCCAGACCGGTCCGCACTTCGTTTCGAGCACGAGAGCGGACTCTGGACAGCCATCGACGACGGTTACGTCGAGTACTTCGCCTGGAGCGGTGACGGGAATGATGGCGGTTTCTCCGGTCGGTCGTTCGAGGTGACGACCGTCAACGGCGAACAGGTCACGCTCAGAGGCCCGTGGAGTTCGAGAGCCGGCTGTGTGAACAAGCGACGGTTCGGGCCGGTCGTCGACGTGCGACTTTCGACCGACCCCAGCGTGCTCGAAAGAGGCTACACGTTCCAAACGGGAACCTTGACGTTGTCGGCGGCGAAGCAAGCTATCGACATCGCGGACGACGAAGCGCACTTCGAGCGGGTCGAGAAATTCGACAATAACGAACCCTACTGGGTGCCCGTCCGGGACGGCGGAGGTAGTGAATAATGTCGTCCCAGTCAGTCCAGTCGCCGGTCAAGCCACGCACGATTCGGGCGGCAAGGGAACACATGACCGTCATCGAAGAAGCTCGAGCCTTATTCGAGGTGACGACGGAGTCGGGGTCAGCCTACACGGTGGACCTACGAGAACCAGCCTGTAGCTGTCCTGATTTCCAACATCGCCAGAGCGTGAAAGAGTGTAAGCATATTCGGCGGGTTCGAATTGAGGTCGGTCAGGTTGACGTCGAGACGCTTGAAATGAACATCATCGAGATGGCGGATAATCTCGAATCGAACGCCGCCGATCTCGAAGCACAGGCCCAAGACTTCACTGACACCGTTAACGAGCTCCGAGATGCTCTTGACCGAATAGAGGAGGTTTCGGGCCGATGAACTAGGAGGGTATTCGACCCGAATCCCAGGAGTTGATTCGACGCGATCGCTCTCAACGGACCTCGGCGGTCTATCAGGGGTACCGAGACCCAACGGCACCGGTTGGTGCGGAGTGTACGGTCAAGGCCGGCGAGGAATCGGTTTCATCGATGCCGCGACACAGCGGATGAGTAGCGAGTAGCTCATTCTTGTGGGCTTATCGAGTCTATCAGCCAGTCGTATAATGCATCAACACTCTAACTCCAATACATACACCAGAGTGGGCGCGCTGTGAGCGGCAAGTTGCTTGATTCAGATATTCGATCAAACGTGAGAATGTACTAAGTGCGGGGAAACAAACACGAATGCGATGGAACAGTTTAGCGAGGAGTGGATTGGCGCACCTGACAGTGAGCTACCGTCGGAACTTCTTAATCGATTCGGGAAGTTCAAGCCGTGCGATGGGTGTGGTGAGGCGAAGATCGCACTGTCCGGGGAGGAACTAAACGCGGCGTACGTGTGTTACGAGTGCGGAACTCAGTATCAGATGCACGAAGTTGAGGAGGACGGCTTCCTGAGCTCACTGTTGTCTCCATCGGATGGGGACGATGGTCGGTTCGGGAAGTCAAGGGAGCAAGCCGCGAAGGACGGGACTCGGAACGCCGGTAAGAGCCTTCAGATGGTGGGTCTCCTGTGTTGCCTGACCATCGTTGGGGCCATCATCGGTATCCCGCTTCTGATTGTCGGGATACACTTGGAGAACAAGCATGAGTGAATCTCACTGTGAAGCGTGCGGGAAGGAACAAACGAAGGAAGAATACGTTTCTGTGGGTCGTCGGCGCCAGCGGCCAATAAATTCGATCTCGGCGTACCGACACGCGACCACCAGTCGTTTGTGACGACTGTTACGAGGACGCGGTCGAACGAATCATGGCTGGATAAGCTACTTTGGGTTCGGATTTTCGATATGCTCCCCTATGCCATCAATCCCAGCGAGCTGTGGGAGAGGGAGGATTGGACTGTTTGGTGATTCTGGTGTATTATGTGCGCATAATCACGTACCTACTGTAGTGACAATACATCCGCCAGAGTGAGTAGATGGAGAATGGAGAATTACCTGATACAGAGACGGATATTTGAGAAAGCGTGGGAATGTACTAAGGTGAACCCGAGCGGAGGTGGTAGGTATGGTAGAACATAAGGTACTCAAAGTTGAGGGGATGCGGAACGCCCTCGGTCGCGGCGACATCATGGGCGACCTTGAGGACGATCTCCAGCGCCTCGAAAAGAAGGGATGGGAAGTGGCTGAGGAGCTATCCGAAAAGAAAGGCGCAACGTGTGGTCTGATACTCAAGCGGGACGAAGACTATGAACCTTAGAGAACATTCGGTTGACCGTTGCATGCCATCAACCTCTATTTGATCCTGAAGATGAGAGGGATGTAGGTTAGTTCCGACACTAAGACCACTTCGAAGTTTGATGTTTTACCACTTGGCCTTAGAGATACTACCACTTTTGTCTTTCATCGTAACAGAAGAAGTGAATTGCAAGCATTGAGTCCAATACGGTCACAAATCCGTCCAAGAGTTCAGAAACATCGATGTCAGCAACAGAGTCTCCTGGGTCAACATGGATTATTTGGTTGTCTCTCACCTTTTTCAAGTTGTGGAGATTCTCATATAAATCGGGCTTTTCAGTCGGAAAGTGTTTTCCTGTGATCGTCTCTATACCAGATTTACACCGATCCTTCCACGTCCAGTGGTTGTTGAGAAAGTCTTCAATAGGGGTATCTGTCCAGCCGGTTGCGCGGAGTGTGCGAGATATTTCTCGACTCAGAAGGTTCTCAAACGACGAAAACAGTAATGAATACATCGCCAAACCGTGGCCTCGGTGATAGCTCGCCAAGGCTTCGTTAAGCAAGGTTACCCATGGTGGCTGGGGAACACCGTCTGAATGGGCGTGATAGTGATATGCGATAGTCACTGTGGATGAATAGCTTTGGCGTTCAGATGTTACAAATCCAATTTTCGTGTCACTGGCTTGTACCAAGTCGACTACTACCGCGTCATCAACAAGTATCGGTCCAGGAAACCATTCAATCTCCTGTCCATCTAAATCAGAGATACCCAATCCAGCTTTCTGGTCGGTCTCACTGAGCAATTTCAAATCTATTTCCAAGTTTCCTCCCCCCAGCAATCCGACCTCTTCCGTTTTTCCAACATCCAACGATTTCGTTCCGACACTCGCAAATCCACCAATTTTCGATGGGCGTCCCGGGAGTTCATCCGTTGATGATTCGTTGAAATATTTTAGAAGTGCATCTTCGGGATGGATTTCATTACCGCAATTCGAACAGTAAAAATCCGACGCAAAAGAGGGATAATCGCTCTTATCGATTGCGTCTAAATCTCCTTTCCTGAATTGAGTATCACAATATGTACAAATGAGATTTGGCCAATCCATGGCCGGCACTGAGGTGCTCATAAAGGTTCCACTCGATGCACTTGTTTAATTCCCCTGTAGAAATCATATTAGCTGAGGTTTGTAAAAGATAGTTATAATATCATAGTAGTTGATGTTCCAAAAATTTCATATCCTCCCTTCTCAAGTATGAAGAAGACCGCAATACCAAAATTCTCAAAGAAGAACTGTTGTTGCTCACGGATCCATCTCACGGGATTTTCTATAAAATTTTGCTCATTAGTCACTTGGGGCGTCTCAAGATCAGATTTTGTCTCACGGAAATTTCCTCTTAGAGTTTTAAATTCCTCAAACAATACTGATTCTTCTTGAATATTTTCAACAAGTGTGAATATATTTTCTATAGGAGATATTTTGTTAGATTCTGATCTAAACGCACCACGTAAGGGCTCAAGAGCATAAATTACGACATGGTCTGAGTCTGAGACCTTTTTCATTTCGCTACAATCAAAACAGATTGAATTTTTCGCCAACTTCTGGTTTTGGTGGTATTCTGAATAATCATCGACGGTATGAAACCCAGGTGCTACATAGATGGACTTTCCTAAACCTTCCCCAAGGTCAACAAGTGTATTATGTTGGTTTTTTGAGTGAATGTCAAATCGATAATACCCTTCATTAAACTCGTCCCATTCTTTCGCACGCCTGGTAGTCAACCACTCTGACCGTTTGTATTGCATAAATAATGGGATGAATCGTATATCACCTTGGTTGAGGCCGATTACAACATCTGAGCCGATTTTAGCTTCATAATTTTGGGTAGGGTAATATGGAGTACCCACAATTTCTCGCCCCCAGCGGTTCTCGATTTCCCTCGTCAAGCCGTAAGTATACTGAAACTCACTGAACTCAGGATCCACCATTTAGTCAGTGGATATACCCAACGAGATATAAACTATATCCAATTATTCTAAACAGGGGGATATCGTTTGGGCCAGTTGCGTGGGTTGAGACGGATAGTGACGAGGGGATAGAGAAAGTATTTGATGAAACGAGCGACGAGAATATCTCACTGGCGGCGGATACTGATTCCGTCGAGCTTCAGGCTGACCTTGAGAACGACATCGAGATGCTGGAACGGTGGCGTGACGGAGCCCAGGCGTCAGTCGCGATGATGAGAAGCCCCATGCGCTCCGTGATACGCTTGAGGACATCGTTGAGACAGCATGGGAGGACGCTGAGGCGCGGCAAATATCTGACGAGGATATCGAGGTGGCCTTCCGTCAAAACCGGAAGATGCTGTTGTTCTCCTACTACGAGGACACCGATGATTGGATTTACGAGTATCTGGAATCCATCGTCAGCCAGGACGAAGACTTGTCATGCTATGAGGGTCGTATTGCCCGGGGAATGGTTCCGGGCTAATGTCACAGGTGACGTTTGACACTTCGTCGTCTGGCTATTGATGTGGTTCAGAATAGGTTCGAAATGCCATCAACCGTTCCGTAGCGCCAAATGGTCATGCCGGAATTTCGGAGTTTCCGGTAGGACAACTGAGGGTATATTTGAACAGCTTAGATTGGGGGTTCTATTCTCGTGTGCGTACATAGGGGCTTGTGTATATGTACATACAGAATATAGCGTTACCTCAGATATTTATGCGGTGACCTGATTTTTCCACTCCTGAATGTCTACGTCTGTGAAGGTTCCTCCTCGTTTAGTTAGAACTGTGCACCGGATGGCCAGCGGTCGAAACGAATCTTTTGAGGCACATGAAGGGTGGGATAATGACGCCAACAGGTGGGGTGTAGACCCGGAGGACCGCAATATAGTTGGACTCATGGGGGAGATGGCGTTCGCTATCTACGCTGATCTTGAGGTTGATACTGAGCTCGTTAAGTGGACGGATGAAGGCGTAGACTTCGAGGTCACGATTGAAGGCGATGAGCGGACAGTCGACGTGAAGACCAGTCAGAAGGACCCGTACGCACTATTTGTGAAGGAGTGGCGGGTAGACTCCGATTACTACGTGCTGGCTCATTTGGAGGATGAACGGACAGTCACCTTCCTGGGCGTAGCGACGAAAGAGATGGTGCTTGACGCGAACCGGAAGGAGTCGAAGTACGGGCACATGAATTATGAGTTGCCCGTATGGGCGATGAACTCTCTCCCAGAGAGTGACGATATTCTGTAGGCCTGTGACGTAGGTGATTATTTATACTATCCCCCTGAAATCGGGATGTTAGCACCGATAAAGTGGCAAGAACCCCCGCTACATCGCTCTAACGATGGTTGAGTGGGGGTCGGCCTTAGGACGCTATCCCGTAGGGGTCCGCCGGTTCAAATCCGGTCCCGCGCATGAGCGAACGAAGTGAGCGAAGAGCAGGACCGATTTGAACCCTGGAAGACGAGCGTAGCGAGTCTTCCTTCGGTTCAAATCCGGTCCCGCGCACCAACGTTCCACTTTCACTACGGTTGGGTCGCCTTTTTGCAATAGCGAGTTCTGTATTCCGATAGAGCCTGAATCCATGTCCACGGAATCTCAGTCCCTCGGTGTGTGCCCGGAGTGTGGTGCGGCCATCCCGTCGGGCGCGGTGCTCGTCGAGTACGAGCGGAACGGCCACCGGGTGGTGTACGCGGAGTGTCCGGACTGCGTGGAGCCAATCCACCCGAGTTAGTCGTTCTCACCCGCGGATAGCGGCACACGGCTTCTCCCTTCCGAACGCTTTTGACTGAATAGTCAGTAAGGACTAGCAACACCAGTATGGCGGCGCAACCGACCGACGAAATTCTGGACGCGACGTATCGCGCGCTCTGCGAGCACGGGTTCGCCGACCTCACCGTGCAGGACATCGCGGACAACTCCGAGAAGAGCAAGGCGACGATTCACTACCACTACGACAGCAAACAGGACCTCTTCGAAGCGTTCCTCGAGTATCTCTACGACGACTACATCGACCACGTCGACGACGTGTCCGGCGAGACCCACCGGGAGCACCTGCTCGCGCTCGTGGAGTTCTCGCTGGCGGAGGGCGGCGACGTCCCCGGCATCGACTTCCGGACGGCGATGCTCGAAATCAAGGCCCAAGCGCCCTACGACGGGGGGTTCCGGAAGCGCCTCACTGACTTCGACCAATACCTCACCGACCGCATCGAGACAGTCGTCGAAGCGGGCGTCGAGGCTGGCGAGTTCCGCGCTGACGTCGACCCCGAGACGACCGCGGAGTTCCTCGTGACGACCATCAAGGGCGCACACACGCGCCGCGTCTCCGTGAACCACCCGCTCGACCGAATCCGGGAGACGCTCGCCGAGTACGTCGAGACCCGCCTCGTCGCCGACGGCGCAGAGGTGAGCGCCTGATGGGGCTCCGAAGCCGGCTCAACTCCGTTTTCAAGGGCCAGGAGGAGTTCGACCTGACCTCCGGGGACGTCGGGAAGCCGCTGTTCTTCCTCGCGCTCCCCATCGTCGTGACGAACCTCTTCCAGACGGCGTACAACCTCGCGGACACGTTCTGGCTGGGCCAGTACAGCACGGACGCGCTCGCCGCTATCAGCTTCGGGTTTCCGATGGTGTTCCTGCTCATCTCGCTGGGCATGGGGCTCTCCGTCGCGGGCAGCGTACTGGTCGCCCAGCACACGGGCGCTGGCGAGGACCGCGAGGCCGAGTACGCTGCCGGACAGACGGTGACATTCGCAGCTATCGCGTCCGCCGTGCTCGGCGGCATCGGCTACTTCTTCGTCGAGGACTTCCTGCGGCTGCTCGGCGCGTCCCAGGACGTGCTCCCGCTGGCGACCAGCTACATGGAGGTTATCGCACTCGGGCTGGCGTTCATGTTCGGCTTCTTCGTGTTCATCGCGCTGATGCGCGGGTACGGCGACACCATCACGCCGATGCTGGTGATGTTTGGGTCGGTCGTCCTCAACATCGTCATCGACCCGTTCCTCATCTTCGGCTGGTGGGTGTTCCCCGAGATGGGCATCCAGGGTGCCGCCATCGCGACGGTGTTCTCGCGCGCGCTGGCGATGGTCGTGGGCCTCGCCATCATGTTCGAAGGCTCGCGCGGCATCGAAATTCACCTCCGTGACATGGCACCGGACTTCGGCTACCTGCGCCGCCTGCTCCGCATCGGGCTGCCCGCCACTATCGAGGGGACGGGACGCGCGCTCTCGATGAACCTGCTGTTGGTCGTCGTCGCGCTGTTCTCCGACACCATCGTCGCGGCGTACGGCATCGGGACGCGCGTGTTCTCGGTCATTTTCCTGCCCGCCATCGCGGTCGCGCGCGGCGTCGAGACGATGACCGGACAGAACATCGGTGCCGACAAACCCGACCGCGCAGAGGCGGCCGCCGGCATCGCCGCGAAAATCCTATTCGGCGTGCTCACCGCGGCCGGCATCGTCACGTGGTTCACCGCGTCCGCAATCGCGGACGTGTTCACCACCGACCCCGCAGTCGTCTCGGTCACCACCGAGTTTCTGCGGTACGTCGCGCTGACGTTCGGGTGCATCGGCATCATGCGGGCGTACACCGGGAGCTTCCGCGGGGCCGGCAAGACGCTCACCGCCGCCGCCATCTCCGTGCTGATGCTCGGCGTCATCCGGCTGCCGGTGGCGTGGTTCTCCGCGCAGTCCATCGGCGAAACCGGCATCTGGCTGGCGTTCGCCGTCTCGAACGTCATCGGCGCCACCATCGCCTACCTGTGGTATCGGCGCGGCACGTGGCGCGACGCCGACCTCACGGAGTCCGAGGCCGCGAGCCCGGACGCCGCCGCGACCGACGACTGACCGCTGTCACGTCTCGACGAGCAGGCGGTCGTACTCCGGCGGGAATTGGGAGGTGATGCCGCGGAACTCTACCTCCGGGAGGACGTCGCTGAGACCGCCGAGGACGGCTTCCACGTAGTCCCAGGCGTCGTCCTCGTCGGCGTTGGCTTCTTCGGCGACGAACGCGACGAACGCGACGAACTCGTCGACCGACAGCGACGTCGGGCCGTCAGCCTCCGTGCGGAGTATCCAGTTGGCGGGGTCGCCGGCGAGGTGGTCGGCGATGTCTTCGGCTTCGCCGCGGGCGATGCGCGCGTGGCGGCGAAGCCGCCACGTTTTGCGGCGGTCGGTGCAGCCGACCGCCCACTCGACGAACCCCGGTAACGCAAGCACGTGAGCGACCACCGGGAGCGAACGCGCGCAGCGAGCCGCGGGAGTGTCGTGAGTGCAACGAACGAGACCACGGGAGACGAGCACTGCGAGTCTCCCGACGGTCGAGACTGCCGAGGGCTTTCAAAACGCAACGTCGTCTCCGCTACTTTCGTCTGCTTATCTGAACACTGCCGGCCGGTGGGCGCTAACCTTTTTGCGCGTGGGGCAGCTTCCTCCAGTAAATGGCCAGGCCACCGGAACTCCTCGAGGACGTGCTCGACGGCATCGACGCGTTGCTCGTGTTCTCGCCGAGCGGTGCGTACTACGACCGCGTGAAGGACGTCGAGGGAGCGGACGTGGTGGTCGTCGCCACGGAGAACTCCGTCAGCGCGGAGACGTTCGTGGAGTTGCCGCTGGCGTTCGACGACGTCAAAGAGCGCATCCGGTTCGGCATCGAAGGCGCGCTGTCGGAGGGGGCCGTCGCGGACGGCGACGAACTCGGCTGTGCAGCGCCGCTGTTCGGCGACGACATCGACATGATCGCGCGCACGAAAGTCGACGAGTCCCGCCACTCCGGCATCTACGACCTGTTCGCGAACTCGCGGGCCGAACCCGGCGTCATCCGGGACGTCTTCGAGGTCGCCATCGAACTCGGGCAGAAGGGCCAGAAGGGCAAGCCCGTCGGCGCGCTGTTCGTCGTTGGGGACGCCGGGAAGGTGATGAACAATTCCCGGCCGCTCTCGTACAACCCCTTCGAGAAGAGCCACGTCCACGTCGGCGACCCCATCGTGAACGTGATGCTCAAGGAGTTCTCCCGGCTGGACGGCGCGTTCGTCATCAGCGACTCGGGGAAGATCGTCTCCGCGTACCGCTACCTCGAACCCAGCGCGGAGGGCACGGACATCCCGAAGGGCCTGGGTGCGCGCCACATGGCCGCGGGCGCAATCACGCGGGACACGACTGCCGTCGCCATCGTGCTCTCGGAGTCCGACGGCCTCGTGCGGGCGTTCAAGAGCGGCGAACTTGTCCTCGAACTCGACCCCGAGGAGTACTGACATGCAAGTCGATTTCAGTCCGGTACTGGACCCCGACTTCCGGTACGTGCTCGCCGTCGCGGTGCTGTTCGCGGGGCTCGCGCTCGGCTACCTCGTCGGCCGCGTGAACCAGCGGTTGCTGCTGGCGCTGGGCGTCGACGACGCCGTCGAGGGGACGAGCGTCGAGCGGATGGCCCGCGACGTCGGGTCGTCGACGGTGCGGCTGGTGGCGCGGTTGACGTCGTGGATAATTTACGCATTTGCGGTGCTGGTCGCGCTCGAAGTCGCGCGGCTCACCGTCCAGGACGCGGTCTGGTACCCCATCGTCGGCTTCCTCCCGTCGGTCGTGATTGCGGTCGCGGTGCTGTTCTTCGGCGTGCTCGCGGGCGACAAGGCCGAGCTGTTCGTCAGCGAGCGACTGCGGAGCGTGAAGGTGCCGGAGATGTCGGTCGTTCCGAAGGTCGTGAAGTACAGCGTGCTGTTCGTCGCGGCGCTGGTCGCGCTCTCGCAGGTCGGCGTCGCAATCGACGCGCTGCTCGTGTTGCTGGCGGCGTACATCGGGGCGCTCATCCTGTTCACGGCGGTCGCCACCCACCAACTGTTGACGTCCGCAGCGTCCGGCGTCTACCTCCTGTTGCGACAGCCGTACGGCATCGGCGACCGCGTCGCCATCGGCGAGCACGAGGGCATCGTCCAGGAGGTAAACGTGTTCGTGACGCGCGTCGAGGACGACGGGCGGGAGTACGTGCTCCCGAATCACCTCGTGTTCGAGCGCGGCGTCGTCGTGGTGCGCGAATGAGTCCGGTCGCCTCCGGCTTGGCGGTCGTGGGCTGGGCGGTGCTCACCGTCGGTGGCTACGCGACGATCGCCAGCAGCGACCGACGGTGGGTACGCGAGCACGGGCCGCGGTGGACGCTGTGGCTCGGCGCGCTCGCGGGCGTGCTGATAGCCGTCGCTGCGGGGTCGTTCTCCGTGTGGGAGCAGGCGGGCGTCTATTTGCTCGCAGTCGCCGGCGTGCTCGGCTACACCGCGGGTGCCACGGCGGCAGCCGGCGCAGCCGGGCTCGCGGACGCGGCGACGAACGACGGTGCACCGTTCGCACGCCGCGTGCGAGCGTTCTGGTACGCGTCGGCGGTCTACTTCCGTGGGACGCGGGCAGCGTTCGCGCTGGCCTTCCTGGCGTTCGCGCTGGCCGCCATCGTCGCGGGCGTCTCCGTCGACCCCCTGCTACGCACAGTCGGCTCGTTCTCGGTCGGCGGCGCGTTCGCGTGTCTCACCGCGCTCGCCGCCACTGGCGTGTTCATCCCGGGCGGTTACGACGAGGACGCCGCGGAGCGCGTTCGCGCGACGCACTAGCGCTCGTCGTAGTCGAGCGGTTCGGCGGGGACGCCGGCGACTGTCTCGCCGGGCGGTACGTCGTCGGTGACCAGCGAGTTCGCGGCGATCTGCGCGTCTTCGCCGATGCGGACGCCGGGGAGGACGATTGCGCCCGCGCCGACCATCGCGCGGTCGCCGACGACGACCGCGCCGGTGCGGTACTCGTCCTGAAGGAACTCGTGACAGAGCAGCGTGGCGTCGTAGCCGACGACGGCGTCCTCGCCGACGGTGACGAGTTCCGGCCAGAAGACGTCGGGCGTGGACTCCAGCCCCCAGGCCGCGCCCGCGCCGAGCGTAACGCCGAGCCGGCGCAGCAGCCAGTTCTTCGCGCGGAGGCTCGGACAGATGCGCGCGAGCACGACGACGACGTAGTTGAGCGCGACCCGTAGCGGGTGTTTGGCGTCCGGCCAGTGCCACAGGGAGTTGCGGCGGCCGGGCGTCGGATTCCGGTCGAGGCGGTCGTGGCGCGACACGCTCGCGGGTTCGCGGGCGGCCGCCATGAACCTACGTGTTCCCGGCCGTTCCCGGGGTTACGACTACTGTCGAAGGTAGGATTTATTATCGTCGAACTATAGTCGGCAAACGACGAATGTCTACTCGACAGCTGCCGACTGGGGTGGAGTCGCCGCGCGGGAAGCTGGTCTACCTCTACCTCTCCACGAACGAGAGCGCGACGCTTGACGACCTCCACGGCGAACTCGACGTCCCACGCATCACGCTGTACAGCGTGCTGAAGACGCTGCGCAACCGCGGGCTCGTCGAGCAGGACGGCGACAGCTACGTCGCTGCGCGCCCGCTCTAGGACTCCTCCACGGGGGTGAACGACCCCGTGACGTCCCACGAGTGGACGCAGTAGACGTCACCGACCTCGTCGTCGACCCGCCAGTTCCCCGTCTCGTCGTCCCAGCGCTCCGAGCGCCCACACTGCGTGCACGTGCGCTCCTTCGGGGCTCGAATTTCGGCCATCACGCGTACGCAGTCGGCCCGCCGGCTTGAGTGTTCTGTCCACGACACCGCGAGTTCGACAGCCGTCGGTCCAAACAGTTACGGCGTCGGCGCATCCGGGTTCGGGCATGCAGTTCGGAATTCTCTCCACGGCGAACATCGGCGACGAGTCAGTCGCCCCCGCGATTCGGTCGACCGACCACGAGGTCCGCGCGATTGCCTCCCGGAGCGCGGACGCCGCGGCCGCGTACGCTGACCGCCACGACATCCCCGAGACGTACGATTCCTACGACGCCCTGCTGGACGCGGACATCGACGCCGTCTACGTCCCGCTCCCGAACGGCCTCCACGCCGAGTGGACGAAGCGCGCCGCCGACGCCGGCCTCCACGTGCTCTGCGAGAAACCGCTCGCCGCGGACGCCGACGAAGCTGTCGGCGTCGTCGAGCACTGCGCGGACGCCGGTATCACGCTCATGGAGGCATTCATGTACCGATACCACCCCCGAACAGTCCGTGCAGTCGATATTGCCCGCGAGGAACTCGGCGACCTCCGCCACGTCCACGCGGACTTCAGTTTCCGGCTCGGAGACGGGCCGGACGTCCGCCTCGACCCCGACCTCGCCGGCGGCGCGCTCATGGACGTCGGCTGCTACCCCGTCAACGCGGCCCGCACGTTCCTCGGTGAACCCGCACTCGTCTCCGGGCACACGCACGACCGCCGCGATGCGGGCGTCGACACGGAAGTCGCGGCCACGTTCGAGTTCGACGACGGCGCGACCGCCACGATTGAGGCGAGTTTCGAGTCGACGCACCATCAGACGTACCGCGTCGAGGGCACCGACGGCTGGTTGGAGGCCGACACCGCGTTCAACCCCGGTGGCTCGGAGACGACGCTCCGCTGGGGGACCGACGAGAAGACCGTCGAGGAGACGTTCGACCCGGTGGACTCCTACCGCCTCGAAATCGAGCACTTCGCGGCCAGCGTCGAAGCCGGCCGCGACCCCCTGACGGACGGCGAGGAAGCCGTCGCGAACATGCGCGCCATCGACGCCATCTACGAGTCGTCGGCGACCGGCGACACGATTCCGCTCTAGGCGTGCTCGCTCCAGAACAGGTCTAGCTGGTCGCCGAGGAACTCCGGCGTCATGCGCGTGAACTCCTCGCGCTCGCCGGGACCGAGGTACTCGAAGACGGAGTGGCGCGCGCCCTCGACGTAGCGCTGGCCGACGAACGCCCGCACACCGACTTCCTCCGGGCCACGAATCACGCGCCCGATGGCCTGCCGCGCGCGCCGCACCGCCGGCACCGTCAGCGCGTACTCGAAGGCGTGGTCCTCGCCGAACGCGTCCGCGTACGCCCGCCGGACTGCCCGCACGCGCGGCGACCCGACGTTCACGAGCGGAACGCCCACCACGGCGCACGCCGCGAGTTTGTCGCCGTCGTAGTCGACGCCCTCCGTGAGCGTGCCGCGAGTGCTCGTCACCATGACTTTGCCGTCGCCGCGGAAGAACTGGCGCTTGAGCGCGTCCGTATCCTCGTTCGAGGAGGACTCGTCGACGAGCACGGGCTTCTCAACGGCTCCCTCTAGGTAGTCGCCGGCCCACGCCGCCTCCCGGTAGTTCGGCATGCAGACGAGGACGTTCCCCGGCGAGCGCGCGATAGTGCGGAGGACGTAGCGGTACTGCTCGCGGGTCTGATTGGCGTTCTCGCTGGTCGGGTCGCCGCGGTTGCGTGCCGTAAACGGCGTCGCGTCCACGGTGAAGCTCGCGCGGTTCTCCTCGGGGAACCGCAGGTCGTAGCGGCGCTCCACGACCGGCCGGGCTTCCGCGTCGCCGGCACCCGCTTCCAGCCTGTCGAGACCCGTCACCTCGCGGAAGACGTCGAGCGGTTCCAGCGTCGCGCTCATCAGCACGCCGCCGCCCAGTCCCGCGAACGTTTCGCGGAGCGCGCGCGCCGGCATGCAGTTGTACGTCACGAGCGCGGGCGTGTACGTCTCCGCCCACGCCGCGCCGGCCCGCCCGGACTCTTTGGGCGCGTGCTCGAGCTCGATTTCCCGGAAGTACGTCGCGTGGTCGCGCTCCCACCACCGCTGGAGGGTGATGCCGACTGCGCCACAGACCGCCGAGCGGTCGCCGTCGTCCTCCAGAATCGCCGCGACCGCGGTGCCGATGTCCGCCAGCGACCGCCACAGGCCGCCCGTGTATCCCTCCTGTTCGGCCCAGCGCGTGAGGTCGTCGGGCTCGTCGGTCTCGGGGTCACGGAGCGGAATCTCGTGGTCGTGCTCCGGGAGGTCGCGGGGCCGGTTCGGGTCGTGGCCCTCCTCGGCGAGGTACTCGGCGACGCGGTCGTCGAGCCACTCCGAGACGTCGCCGAGGAACTCCACGGCCTCCTCGATGGCGTCGAGGGTGACCTCGTAGCTCTGCAGTTCGTCCCGGACCTGTTGGCGGTTCGACTCGCTCTGCTTGGCCGTCGTGAGCAACTGCCGGAGGTCGTTTCGTGCGCGAGCGAGCGTGTGTCGGCCTACGCGGTCCGAGAGGAGGTCGCGCACGCGCTCCTCCAGGCGGTGGGCTTCGTCCACCACGACGAACGTCTGCTCGTCGAGCAGGTGTTCGGTGAGCCCGCGCGTCTGCGGGTCGAAGAGGTGGTTGTAGTTCCCGATGACGACGTCCGCGTGGTCGAGCATGACCTGCTGGACGCGGTGCGGGCAGGTGCCGTACTCGACGGCGGCGGGGAGGAAGTCCTCGCTCGTGACGACGTTGTAGTCGCCGACGTCGAAACCGACGGGCGAGCCCTTGTTCCGTCCGTACCAGTCGGCCTCGAACGGGCAGAACAGCGGCGGGTCGCCGTCGGCGAACTCCTCGGGTGCGCTCGGCTGCACGGGCACGTACGGCGAGTCCGCGCCGTCAGTTCTGAGGGGGTTCTCCGAGAGATTGTGGTTGGCGTCCGCGCGCGCCGACCGTGCGAGGTCGCGGGCTTTCGCGGGGTCCCACCACGGGTCGTCGAGCGCGTCCGCGGCACGCAAGTCCACGAGTTCGCCCGCGTCCTGTCCGTCGAAGCTGCCGCCCTCGCCGTCGGCCTCCACGAGGCCCGCGGTTGACTCGCGGAGGTCCTCGCAGCGGTCGTGGACGCTGGCGTCCCGCGGGAACACGTCCTCGCGGCCGTACGGACAGAGGTCGCGCTTCCCGACGAGCGCGACGCCGTTCAGCGGCTCGTCCAGCCCGGCGTTCATCTGCCGGAGGTCCGCGACGAACTGCTGGAGCTGCTGTTTCACGGGGGTGACGACGAACACGCGCTCGTAGTCGTCGGTGCGGCGCACGAGCTGGGCGGCCGCCGTCAGCGCCGCCATCGTCTTCCCGGTGCCGCAGGGCCCCTCCATCGCGAGGTAGCCGCCGCGCTCGCCGGCGTCGATGGCCGCGCCGATGGCGTCGGCCTGCTGGTCGTAGGGCTCGTCGAACCCGAAGAAGTCGCGCCAGTCGTCGTCGCCCATTCGGTACAGGATGGGGCGCCACGCGGTATGAACGTACGGATTGCCGAACGCGACGGCCGGAGGATTCTTCCGTGGAAGTACGCATCGGGATGGTATGGAACAGGGGGAGGCGTCGCCGGATGCGAACACGCCACGCCGGCGGTACGAGGCGCTCGCGGCCGTCGTCGACGGCGGCGTCTTCGAACTCGACGCGGACCGGCGAGTCGCCCGCGTCGGCGAGGAGTTCGTCGAGCAGACGGGGTATGCGAGCGACGACGCCGGCGGTGAACCGCTCGCGGCGCTGTTCGGCGACGACGCCGGCCGCATCGAGCGCGCGCTCGACGGCCTCGGCGCCGCGGACGCGACGCTGACGGTCACAGTCGAGTCGGCTACCGGCGAATCCACGCCCTTCGAACTGCGGTTGCGGGGCGTCGGTGCGGATGACGAGAGTGGCGTCGTCGGCGTGCTCTCACCGGCCGCCAACGGGACCGACGAGCGCGTACACGAACCCCAGGAGCGGCAGCGCGTCCTCCGGGAGGTCTACGACGTGGCGACGGACCCGGCTCAGTCCTTCGAGCAGCGCGTCGATGCGTTGCTCGCGCTCGTCCGGGAGACGATTGGCACCGAGTACGCAGCGCTCTCGCGGGTCGACGGCGACGACTACGTTTTCCGGGCCATCGACACGCGCTCGGCGGTCGACATCGAATCCGGGGATGTCGTCCCGCTGGACGCGACGAACTGCGAGCGCGTTGTCGACAGCGAGCAGACCGTCGTCTTTCGGAACCTCGCAGAGGACGCGCCGGAGCTCGTGGACCGCGCGGGAAACGTCGACTGGGGCGTCTCCTGCTACCTCGGCGCGCCCGTGGCCGTTGACGGAGACGTCCGGGGGACGTTCTGCTTCTACGGCACCGAACCACGCACCGACGGGTTCTCGGAGTGGGAAGTGACGCTCGTGGACCTCGTCGCCGAGTGGGTGAGCTACGAGCGTACCCAGCAGCGCACGCGCAAGCGCCTCGAACGCCGAAACGACGCGGTCGAAGCGTCGCGGCGCCGCTACGAGACGCTCGTCGCGAACGTCCCGAACGGCGCGGTCGCGCTCGTCGACGACGACCTCCGGTACGTGACCGTCGGCGGGTCGCCGGTCGACGCCGACGGCAGAACGGCCGAGGACTTGGAAGGACTGCGCGTCGAAGACGCGCTCTCAGGGGAGCTGGCGGACGTGCTCGCGCCGCGGTATCGAGCCGCGCTGGACGGCGAATCGAGCGCGTTCGAGCACGAAATCGGCGACCGCGTCAACCAGTTCCACGTCTTTCCCGTGTACGACGACGGCGAGGTCACGGCCGCGATGGGGATGTCCCAGGACGTCACCGAGCGCGCGGAGCGCGAACAGCAGCTCGCGCGCTACGAGACCATCTTCGAGACGCTCAACGACGGCATCTACGTCACCGACGAGGACGGCTACTACGAGGCGGTCAACGACCGGTTCGCCGACATCACGGGGTACAGCCGCGCGGAGCTACGCGGCGAGCACGCGTCACAGTTCGTCGACGAGTCGACACTGGAACGCGCCGCCGAGATTCGGGCGGCAGCGGGCGACGACGAGACGCCGACGCTGGGGACGACCGTCGAGACGAAGGGCGGCGACGAAGTCCCCGTCGAGGTGACGTTCTCCTCGCTGGAGACGCGGGACGGCGAACGCCAGCTCGTCGGGGCAGCCCGCGACATCACGGAGCGCCGCGAGCAGCGCCGCCGCATCGAGGAGAGCGAGCGGCGCTACCGCACGCTCGTGGAGAACTTCCCGAACGGCGCGGTCGGCCTCTTCGACGAGGACCTCCGGTACACCGCGGTCGGCGGCGAACTCGTCGACGAGGGCGACATCTCGCCGGCCGACCGCGTCGGCCGCCGCGTCCACGACATCTACCCCGACCACCTCGTCGAGGAGATCGAGCCATACCTCGAAGCAGCCCTCGCCGGGGAGGCACAGCACTTCGAGACGTCGTTCCGTGGCAACCACTTGTCCGCGCGCGTGCTCCCGATTCGCGGACCTAGCGGCGACGTTGACGGCGGGATGCTCGTCGTACAGGACGTCACCGAACAGAAGGAACGCGAACGCGCGCTCGCCGACGCGAAAGCACAGATGGAGGCCGCCGCCCAAGCGGGCGCGGTCGGCACGTGGGAGTGGCACATCCCCGAGGACCGGTTCGTCGCGGGCACCTCGCTCGCACGCCTGTTCGGCATCGATCCCGAGCGCGCCCGCGAGGGCGTGCCGCTGGACGAATTCGTCGGCTCGATTCACGAGGACGACCGCGAGCGCGTCGCCGCCGCTATTGACGAAGCCGTCGAAACCTGTGGCGACTACGAGGAGGAGTACCGCGTCTACGACGCGGACGGCGACGTTCGTTGGATCGTCGCGCGCGGCCACGTCGAGTGCGAGGACGGCGAGCCGGTGACGTTCCCGGGCGCGATTACGGACATCACCGAGCAGAAGCGCGCCGAGCGCGAAATCGAACAGCACCGCGAGCAACTGGAGACGCTGTTCGAGGTGTTGCCGGTCGGCGTCGTCGTGGCGAACGACGACGGTGAACTCGTGGAGGCCAACGGTATCGCGAAACGCATCTGGGGTGGCGCGGACTTCGACGCCGAGTCCGTCGAGGAGTACGACCAGTACACGGCGTGGTGGGCGGATTCGGGCGAACGCGTCGAATCCGACGAATACGCTCTCGCGCGGGTGCTGGACGGCGAGCCGGTCGTCGAGCCCGACGTCTACGACATCGAGGGCGCGGACGGCTCCGAGCGCGTCATCGAGGTGCGCGGGATGCCGGTGTTCGACGACGGCGAGGTGGCGCGTGGCGTCATCACGATGACCGACGTCACCGAGCGCGCCGAACGCGACCGGACGCTCGAACGCCGCGCGCGCCAACAGCGGGTCGTCGCGGACCTCGGGCAGCGCGCGCTCGACACCGATGATCTCGACGAACTGATGGCGCAAGTCGCCGAGCAAGTTGCTGACGCTCTCGAAAACGACTACTGCAAGGTGTTGGACCTCGACGACGACGCGCGCGAACTGCTGTTGCGGCAGGGCGTCGGCTGGGACGACGGCGTCATCGGGAACGCCACCGTGGACGCCGACGACGACTCCCAGGCGGGGTACACGCTGCTCTCCGAGGAAGCCGTCGTCGTGGACGACCTCGCCGTCGAAGACCGATTCAGCGGCCCGGAGCTACTCACCTCCCACGACGTCGAGAGCGGCGTCAGCACCATCATCGGGTCGCCGGCGGAGCCGTGGGGCATCCTCGGCACCCACGACACCAGCCACAAGCAGTTCTCCGAGGAGGACGTCAACTTCGTGCAGAGCGTCGCCAACATCCTCGCAGACGCCATCGAGCGCGAGCGCTACGACGCCGAGCGCGAACAGCTCGTCGCGGATTTGGCGGAGTCTAACGAGCGCCTCGAACAGTTCGCGTACGCGGCCTCCCACGACCTCCAGGAGCCGCTCCGGATGGTGTCGAGCTACCTCTCGCTCATCGAGGACCGGTACGGCGACGCCCTCGACGAGGACGGCCGGGAGTTCCTCGACTACGCGGTCGACGGTGCCGACCGGATGCAGGAGATGATAGACGCGCTGCTCGAATACTCCCGCGTGGAGCGCGGCGCGGCGTTCGAATCCGTCGACCTCGACGCGGTGTTTGCGGACGTCTGCCGGGACTTCGAGGTGAAAATCGACGACAACGACGCGACCGTTGTCGCCGAGTCGCTGCCGACGGTCTCCGGCGACGAAGACCAACTCCGACAGGTGTTCGGGAACCTCCTGAGCAACGCCATCGAGTACAGCGAGGGGCCGCCGACGGTCCGCGTGGCCGTCGAGCGCGACGGCAACGAGTGGGTGTTCGCGGTCAGCGACGACGGCATCGGCATCGACCCCGACCACGCCGACCGCATCTTCGAGGTGTTCCAACGGCTCCACACGCACGACGAACACCCGGGGACGGGGGTCGGGCTGGCGCTCATCCAGCGCATCGTCGAGCGCCACGGCGGCGACGTCTGGGTGGAGTCGACGCCCGGCGAGGGGTCAACGTTTTACTTCAGTATCCCAGATAGAGGGCAACGCGATGATTGAGCACCGCGACGGCGAGCCCGTCGACATCCTGTTGGTCGAAGACAACCCCGGCGACGTGCGCCTCACGCGCGAGGCCTTCGAGGAAGCCCGCATCAACAACGACCTCCACGACGTCAACGACGGCGAAGCTGCGCTCGACTTCCTCCACCAGCGCGGCGACCACGCTGACGCCCCCCGCCCCGACTTGATGCTGCTCGATCTGAACCTCCCGAAAGTGGACGGCCTCGACGTCCTCGAAGCGGTGAAATCCCACGACGACCTGCGGACGATTCCGGTCGTCGTCCTCACGAGCTCCGAGGCCGAGGAGGACGTCCTGCAGAGCTACGAGCAGCACACGAACGCGTACCTCACGAAACCCATCGATCCCAACGAGTTCGTCGACGTGATTCGTTCGTTCGAGCGGTTCTGGTTGACGCTCGTCGAACTCCCACCGAGCCTCGACTGACACGCATGAGCGACGACCGTCCCCGAATCCTGCTGGTCGAGGACAACCCCGGAGACGCCCGCTACATCCGCGAACTGCTCGACGACGCCGTCTCGCTGGAAGCGCGCTCGTTCGACGGCGACACGCTCGTGGACCGTGGCGACACGGAGACGGCGGACCCGCTCGTCCACGAGACGCGCCTCGAAGCCGCCCTCGACCACCTCGACGACGCCGGGGCCGACGTCGTCCTCCTCGACCTCGGGCTCCCGGACAGCACAGGCCTGAAAACGCTCACGACGCTGCTCGACCACGAAGGAGGGGTCCCGGTCGTCGTCCTCACCGGGCTCACCGACCGCGAGGTCGGGAGGGAAGCGCTGCGCCGGGGTGCCGAGGAGTTCCTCGTGAAGGACGAAATCAACCCCGAGTTGCTCGTGCGCTCGATTCACCACGCCATCGAGCGGCGCGCGCACCGCCGCGAGCAGAAGCGCTACGAGACCCTCATCGAGGAGTCCACGGACGTCAACGCCATCGCGGACCCGGACGGGACGTTTCGGTACGTCACGCCATCCGTGGAGTACGTGCTCGGATACGACCCCGACGAGTTGGTCGGCGAGAACGCCTTCGACTACATCCATCCCGACGACCGCGTCGCGGTCCGCGAGGAGTTCGACCGGCTCACTGGGGACTCCGACTACCGTGCGACCGTCGACTTCCGGTTCCAGTCTGCGGACGGCTCGTGGGTGTTCCTGGACGCGCGCGGCCGCAACCTCCGCGACGAGCCCACGATAGACGGGTTCGTCGTGTACACCCGTGACGTCACCGAGCAACGCGAGTACGAGCGCCAACTGGAGTCCCAACGCGAGCGCCTCGCTGCGCTGAACCAGCTGAACGACGTCGTCCACGGGGTCGCGGGCGCGGTTGTCGACCAGTCCACACGCGAGGAAATCGAGCGCATCGCCTGCGAGCGCCTCGCGGAGTCGCCGTCCTACGAGTTCGCGTGGGTCGGTGAACCCGACCCCGAAACCCAGGCGGTGAACGTGCGCGCGAGCGCCGGCACCGACGGCTACCTCGACGAAGTGTCGCTGTCCGTCGACCCCGACAACTCGGCCAGCGAAGGCCCGACGGGGCGCGCGCTGCGAACCGGCGAGATGCAGACCGTCCTCGACGTCCACGACGACCGCAACTACGAGCAGTGGCGCGACGTCGCCGACGACTACGACTTCCAGTCGTCGGCCGCCATCCCGATTCGCTACGAAGACACCACGTACGGCGTGTTGAACGTGTACGCCGACCGTTCGGACGCGTTCCGCGAGCAGGAGCGGACCGTCGTCGAGCACCTCGGCCACCTCGTCGGGCACGCCATCGCGGCCGCCGAGCGCAAGCAGGCGCTGATGAGCGACGCGGTCGTGGAACTGGAGTTCCGGATTCGGGAGATTGCGGACGCGATTGGTGCCGGTACCGCGCCGGAGATACCGATAGAGCTGGAACGGACGATTTCCGTCGACGAGAACCAGTTCCTCGTCTACGGGACGGTCGCTGCGGACGGAATCAGCGAGGTCGAACGGCTGGCGGAGACGGTATCGTTCTGGGAGTCGGTCACCGTCGTCGGCGAGGTCGTCGACGGCGTCCGATTCGAACTCCGTCTCTCGGACCCGCCGCTGATGTCGGAGGTGGCGTCGCTGGGCGGGTCGGTCCGCCGGGTCGTCATCGGCGAGGACCTCCGGATGACCGCCCAGTTCCCGCAGGATACGGACGTGCGGGAGGTCGTCGACGCGCTCCAGAACGAATACGACTCCGCGGAGGCGGTGGCGCGCCGTCAGGTCACCGAGCGCGACCAGCGACCCGGTCGCCTCGCCGACGTCTGGTCGGACGCGCTGACGGACCGCCAGCGCACCGTCGTCGAGACCGCGTACTTCTCGGGGTTCTTCGAGTGGCCACGCGCGACCAGTGGTGAGGAGGTCGCGGAGTCCCTGGATATCTCCGGGCCGACGTTCTCACAGCACCTGCGCGCCGCCGAGCACAAGATATTCGCGCGCCTCGTCGGCGACGACCCCGGGGATTCGGCGTCGTCGAGCTAGAACTGCTGGAGCGAGAGCGGCACTGACCCCTTCGTGTAGCCGTCCACGGAGCCGTCCGGCCGCACGCGGAAGACGACCGCGGGCCGGTGGCCGACGTCGGGCTGTTCGCCGCGGACGCGACGCCACTCGTCGTCGGGGAACGACGAGCAGTCCACGAACAGGACGGCACCGCCGCCGTGGGCTTCCAGTTGGCCGCTGGTCTTCGTCTCCGCGGTCTCCTTGACCGCCCGAATCGGCGTGTTGGCGGCGCGGTCGTTCGTCGGGACCGGCCGCGTCACCTCCACGAGGACGCCGTGTTCGCCCTCGCGGTCCGCGCGGAAGTCCAGAGAGTGCCCGGTCGTCACTTCGATTTCGGGCGTGATTTCGTAGCCGGCTTCGTGGAGCAGCCACGCGGCGTGGAACTCGCTCATCGCGGCGCTCGCGCGGGCCATATCGAGGAACTCGGAGGTGCCGAGTTTGCCCGCCATCACGTGTCGCTCGTCGTCGAGGACGCCGGTGTCGAGGAACTCCTCGTAGAACGCGAGCGCGTCTTCGGGGTCGGCGTCCGGGAAGCCCGCGGCGTGCTCGCTGAAGAACGCGCGCGTCGTCTCGCGGCCGTCCTTCGACATGAACACGGGGAGGAAGAACCACGACAGCGTCGGGTACGCCGAGAGCCACGGGTCCTCGTCGTGGAGTTCCTCGAGGAGTTCCCGCTGGGCCCACTCGGAGACCGCCTCGGGGGCTTCGGCGAACGACTGTTTGTCCGTCCGCCACAGCACTTCCGGCGTCTCGGTGTTGCCGAGCCACCACCCGCCGTCGTGGTTCCAGCAGAACAGCGCGGTGTCGCCGTTGTCCATGTCGAAGCGCCGCGCATCGTACCCGGCGGGGGGTTTGAACCACGGCGTCGAACTCGTCGCGCCGAGGTTGTCGTCGAGGTCCCGGTAGAGCTGGTCGTGGACGCGGTCGGCACTCCACGACGCGTTCGACCGCCGGAACCGCAACGGTTTCGCCACACGTAGAATTGGTCCGCGGCAGGGATGAGTCTGTCGTCGGCGCGCTGGCCGGTGGTTAGACGAGTTCGAGTTCGTCGGGCCGGTAGGTGACGGCGTCGCGGCCGTAGTCGTCGAAGCGCACGACGATTTGTGGGTCGTCGCTGCCGGGCCGGACGTCGGTGACGACGCCATCGTCGCCGAAGTGCTGGTGGTGGTCGTAGCCGTGGACCGCGAGCTTCGCCTTGTCCGCTGACTGCCGCGTGACGCGTACTGGTTGCCCCAGCCGCAGGTCTGGATCTGACTTCGAGCGTGCCATGATAATCCATAACACACCGCTCGTTATGAGTGTTGTGGCGATTTCGCCGGTTCGTGCGAATATATTCGGGAGAACACGCTCCCGCCGGGACGGCCAACTGTCGACTGCGATGGCAGCGAAAACACTCGATTTGCGGGAGGTACCGCCGCCCGAACGCCACCCCAAGATACACGACGCGTTCGAAGGGTTAGACAGCGGCGAAGCGCTCGAACTCGTCAACGACCACGAGCCCAAGCCTCTGTTCTACGAGATGCAGGCGGAAGTCGAGGCCTTCGACGCGGACGCCTACGAGGTCGAACAGCGCGGCCCCAGCGAGTTCGTCGCGAAACTGCCCAAGGTGTAAGGTAGGACAGGCTATCTTCTGCGTCGTGCCCACTTCCGCCCGCCGGCGTCACGCCGGCACTCGCGTTCCCATCACCACTTCGTTCCGACTCGCCTCACCACTTCGGCGCTGCACTCGATGCTGACTGCAGGCACAGCCGGTCAATCGTCGTCTCGCTCCGCGTCGTCCGTACCCGCATCGGCCGGTTTCTCCATCGTGACGCGGTGCGGGGCGTAGCCGCGGCGGTCGTAGAGGCGGCGCGCGGCCTCGTTGTCCCACAGCGCTTCGACGGCGAGCACGTCCGCGCCCGCGTCGCGCAGTTGGCCCTCCGCGTAGTCGAGGAGCGCCGACCCGACGCCCTCGCCGCGGACGTCCGGCAGCACGTAGACGTTGTCTACGACCCCGCGGGTGGCGTCTGTCTCGAAGAATCCCGTCTCGACGTGGAACATCACGAACCCGACGGGCTGGCCCGCGCTCCGAGCGAGTGCGCAGTCGCCGGTGTGGACGTATTGCGCGACGAGGTCGCGGGCCTGCTCGCGGTTCTCCTCGGCGAGCAAGTGTGAGGCGTGCGCGCGCTGCTCGCGCGCGAGCGAGACCCACAGCTCCGTGACGGCCGCGACGTCGTCCCTGGTCGCAGCCGCCACGTCCATCAGCGGTCCTCCACGACCGGCGTCCTCGGGGCCAGTGTCAACGAAGCCGGCGTCAGCCCCGCTACCGTCATCGTAGCGCCTCCACGGCCGGGAGTGACTCGCCCGTGAGCAGCCGGAGGGCAGCGCCGCCGCCGGTACTCACGTGCTCGAACCCCGAGAGGCCGAATTGCCGGATGGCCGCGGCCGTGTCGCCGCCGCCGACGATGGTGTACTCCGCCGCTGTCGCCGCCTCGAAGATGCCGCGCGTGCCGTCCGCGAACGTCTCGTCCTCGAAGACGCCCGCTGGCCCGTTCAGGACCGCTGTCCCTGTCTCTTCGAGAATGTCGGCGTACGCCGCGACCGTGTCGCTGCCGACGTCCTCGACGGGTTCGCTGCGCGCCGGTGGAAGTTCCTCGACCCCGAGTTCGGCTCGCTCGCCGTCGCGCTCGACGGCAACGTCCTCGGGCACGTGGATGTGGTTGCCGTACTCGTAGAGGAGGTCGTCCGCGCGCTCGATTTCCGTCTCGTAGCCGCGGTCGTGGACGAAGTCCGTGCTCGCACGCCCGATGTCCACGCCGGCCGCTGCGAGGAAGACGTTCGCGACGACGCCAGTCACGAGCACGTTCTCTGCGAGGTCGTTCGCGAGCGCGTGCTCGATGACCGTCACGGAGTCCGGGACCTTCGCGCCGCCGACGACGTACGTCCGCGGCGTCGGCGTCTCCTCGATGGAGCCCAGCACATCCAGTTCCGTCGCCATCACGCGGCCCGCGTACGACTCCAGCCGTTCGGGGAACCCGACCAGCGACGGCTGCGAGCGGTGCGCGGCCGCGAACGCGTCGTTGACGTACGCATCCAGTACGGGCGAGAGCCGCGCGACGAGGAACGTCTCCGCGGCGCGCTCGGCGGAGAACTCCATGTACTCCTCGCTGTAGAAGCGCGTATTCTCGAGCAGGACCGCCGTGCCCGCGTCGAGGGCGTCGACGGCGTCCCGCGCGTCCGCGGAGAAGGTCGCGTCGCAGTACGAGACCGGGTTGTCGAGGAGTTCGTCGAGCCGGTCGGCGTGCGGTTCGAGGCGCTCGAACTCGTCGCCACCCGGCCGCCCCTGGTGGGCGAGAACCGCGACCCGCGCGCCGCGGTCGAGCAGCTCGTCGAGCGTGTCCACGTGAGCCCGCAGCCGCGCGTCGTCGGCGAGCGTTCCGTCCTCGGCCAGCGGGCTGTTGATGTCGACCCGCACCCCGACCGCGGTGTCCGTCGCGTCGAGGTCGTCGAGGGTCCGTATCGCCATGTGGTGGGACCGAGAGAAGCGGCGTGCATAGGCGTTTCTGTCCGCCGCGGCCAAGCACGCGTCCGAATTCGGGTACGCAGGAACGAGTAAATATGCGGTGTCGTCGCGGGCTCAGGGAGCGGGTCGCGGAGCAGTGTCGGCGGGTCGGGCGTCAGACCGGCTGGCACTCCGGGCAGAGCAGTTGGCCGTTGACGTCCACGAGTTCGTGGGCGAGTCCGCCACAGCTCTCACAGACGCCCTGTTCGCTGTAACTGTCGGCGGAGTTGGCTTGCTCGCTGCCGGTCGGCGGGGCCGACGGTGCTGCGGGCGCGCCGCGGAGCTGTTTCTCGACGGTCGGCGCGACGTCGCGCGCTTCCACGACGCCGTGGACGCCGTCGTCGTCCGCGACCAGGACGCGCGGGTCGCCGGTCCGGCCCATCAGGTCCGCGGCGTCCGCCACGGAGGCGTCCAGCGACAGCGATTCGGGCGGGCCGTCCATCACGTCGGCGGCGGCGACTGCGTTCGGGTCGTGACCGTCCAGCAGGAGGTCCATGACGGTCTCGGCGGTGACGACGCCGACCGGGTCGGTGCCGCGGAGGACGACCGCGCTGGTGGTGTTCTCGGCCCGCATCAGCTCGACTGCGTCGAGAAGTTCGTCGGATTCGCTGACGCCGACGAACTCCTGGGAGAGCACGTCCCTGAGCGCTAACTGTGTCATGGGAAGACGTAGCACGCAGCCGTGCTAAAAGGTATCCCCAAAACGCGTATGGTGTCCGGAAGCGAAGGTTCCTGGGGGCGAAACCGAGCGGGTCAACGTTCTCGGTGGGTGTCCGGGCTGCGAAACTTCTGTCGCCACGTGAGGAGTTCCTGCGGCGCGTGACGGCCGCAAACCGCGGGATTCAACACCGCTGCCTCTCCTGTCGCGTAGTAATGACCATCCCGTCGTTCGCTATCGGTATCGCCGGGGGCACGGGGGCCGGCAAGACGACGGTAGCGCGCGAGATTACCGACAACGTCGAGGAAGCGGCCACCCTCATTCCGCTGGACAACTACTACAAGGACCTCAGCCACATGGGTTTCGAGGAGCGCAAGACGGTCAACTACGACCACCCCTCGGCGTTCGAGTGGGACCTCCTCCAGGAGCACCTCGACGCGCTGCTCTCCGGCCAGCCCGTCGAGATGCCTCAGTACGACTTCACCGAACACCTCCGTAAAGAAGAACGAATCACCGTCGAACCCACTGACGTCATCGTGCTGGAGGGGATCCTGGCGCTCTACGACGAGGACGTCAACGACATGCTCGACCTCCACATCTACGTCGAGACCGACGCCGACGTCCGCATTCTCCGCCGCATCGAGCGCGACGTCGTCGACCGCGGCCGCGACCTCGAAAGCGTGATGGACCAGTACCTCTCGACGGTCAAGCCGATGCACGAGCAGTTCATCGAGCCCACGAAGAAGGACGCCGACATCATCATCCCGGAGGGCGCGAACGCGGTCGCGGTCAACCTCCTCGAAGAGAAAGTCCAGGCCGAGAGCTCGGAGATGGCGGAGTGGGCAGTGCGCGGCGACGAGGAGCGCTACGAGCGCGAGTTCGCGGACAGCGACCCCGACGACGGAGCCGAGGAAGAAGTCGACGCGAACGCAGCCGAGAACTCGAAGTAGTTCGTAGCTCGAGAGGCGTGACTGCTCGGTAGTTCTGTCGTCGGTACGTAGGTTCTGTCGTCGGGCGAATCGACTATCGTCGGACTACCGCTCGGGCGGGTGGTAGTCCCAGACGTTCGCGCGCCGCAGGCCGTCGCCAACTGCCTTGTGGAAGCCGACCTTCGTCTCGAACTCGTCCTCCTCGACGTGTTCGAAGATTTCCGCCACGGAGAGCACCTTCTCGTGGTTGATGCGAACCGGCCAGTCGCCGAACTCCTCGACGAACGCCGATTTCTCCAACGGGAAGTCGTCCTCTTCGTCGGTCATCTTCGAGAGGACCGCCATGTCGTAGTTGCGGCCGCCCTCGCTGCCTTTCTCGCCGTCGGGGTCGTGGACCCAGTCCCGGCCCGAGGGGTCTTCCATCTCTGCCATACGTACGGCGTTCGCCGCCGGCCCCAAAACCGTTTCTCAATCCGCGCAGGAGATTTCCGGCTCCACGAGCAACGAGGTCGCGTAGAATGTCAGCGGTGAGGCTGGGATTTGAACCCAGGAGGCTGACGCCACCGGTTTTCAAGACCGGCGCAATAGGCCGCTCTGCCACCTCACCACGCGAGTGACCGTACAGTGAGTGGACGGTTGAAACTGTCGTTGTCTGCGCGGCGACGACGCCCCGCCCCCGAATTTCGAGTGTTCGACGGCGAGACGGTGGGGAGGTTGGGTGGACGACCTGCTTGGGGGTGAACGAATCGCGAGGGGAACCCTCCCACCCCGTTTTGCAAGTGTTATACGTAGAAATCGGAGCGGTGATGCCAGCGGTGGACGAATGGCTAGTTGTACCAACACTGGAATCGGTCGATAGAGCAGCGATTGCGTGTGTTTTGGGGTGGGTTTGCTAGGAGGGGAACGTGGCAGGAACTTCGGGACGGAACGAGGGAAACAGACCGAACACGCGAAACTGCCGAAACGATAGAACCGAGGGTATTATAGTGGATGAGCAGAAAGCGACTCGCAAGCGATGAAGACGCCGTTCCGAGACCGCGTCGAGCTGTTCACCAACAAGGACGTCCTCAAGGACCACTACGAGCCGGAGGAAATCCTCGAACGCGACGAAGAAATCGACCAGTACGCCAACGCCCTCCAGGATGTCGTGGACGGCTGGGAGCCGGACAACGTCTTCGTCTACGGGAAGACCGGCGTCGGGAAGACCGCGGTGACGCGGTACATGATGGACGCCCTCGAGTACGAGGCCGAGGACCGCGAGGGCGTCGACGACGTGGTGAGCGTCGAGGTCAACTGCCACCACCACCCTTCGTCGTACCAGGCCGCCATCGCGCTCGTGAACGAACTCCGCGGGGACACCGACCGTGACCCGCTCACGACCGGGCTGTCGACGTCGGACGTGCTCAACGCGTTGTTCGACGAAATCGAAGCGCGCGAGGGCACCGTGCTCATCGTGCTCGACGAAATCGATAACCTCGGCGACGACGACATGCTGCTCTACCAGCTCCCGCGCGCGAAGACGAACGGCAACATCTCGGACTCGCAGGTCGCGGTCGTCGGCATCTCCAACGACTACACGTTCCGCAACGACCTCTCGCCGAAAGTTCAGGATACGCTCTGCGAGCGCGAAATCAAGTTCCCGCCGTACGACGCCAACGAGCTCGTCACGATTCTCACCGACCGCGCCGAACGCGGCCTCCGCGGGGACGTTCTCGAAGACGGTGTCATCCCGCAGTGTGCCGCGCTTGCCGCTCGTGACCGCGGGAGCGCGCGACAGGCCATCGACTTGCTCCGCGAGGCCGTCAACGTCGCCGTCGAGGACGGACGCGAAGTCGTCACCGAGGAAGACGTCGACACCGCGGTCGAACGCGTCGAACGTGGTCGCATCAAGGACTCTATCAAAGACCTCACGACCCACGGTCAGTACGTCCTGCTCGCGGTCACGCAGATGTCCGTCAGCGGCGAGACGCCGGCCCGTGCGAAGGAACTCTACGAAGTCTACGAGGAGGTCGCCGCGGAGTACGCTGCCGAACCCCTGAGCCAGCGCAGCGTCCACGACCATCTCAACGACCTCTCGATGCTCGGATTCCTCCGCCAGCACGACCGCAACTATGGCCGCGGCGGCGGGCAGTTCTTCGAGTACGAACTCGACGTCGACGCCGAGATGGTTCGGGAAGCGATGGCCGACGAAACCGAGTAGTGAATCCGCCGCTCCCGCTTTCTTTTCTCCCACACTCTTCTTCCTTCCTCGCTCTCTTGCTCTGCCTTCTGTCCCACCTTACTCTCCCACTCGCTCTCTTGCTCTGCCTACTCTCCCACTCGCTCTCTTGCTCTCCCGTTCTCCTGCCCTGGAACATTCGAAAATCGGGGTGGGGGACCCTCTCACTCGTCATTCTCACCCCTAACCCCTGACCTCCTCCCGACTTCACTTGCAAAACGGGGTGGGGGCCCTCTGCAGCCACCCACCCGACTCGCGAACAACACTTGCAAATGGGGGTCCCCGTGTGAACGAATTCGCGCACCAGCACTCCGGCCCGCTCGAACTCTGTGTGCTCTACTCCCGGACGAGCACGCGCTCGCCGTCCTCCGCTTCGATGCGGAGGCCGAGGTCTTCGACGTACGCGGTCGTGTACGCAGGAACGACGCGCCCAGCAGCGCGCCGTGCGCGGAGTTCCGCGACCAGCGAAACGAGGTCGTCACCAGTCCGGACGCGGGTTTGCTCGTGGAGGAAGTCGACGTCGTGGCCGGCATCGATTGCTCGCGCGGTCACGTTCTCGATTTCCGGCGCACTCCACGCACCCTCGAAGTCGATTGGCTCGCGGAAGCCCGCGAAGTAGAGGCTGCCGCCCCGGGATGGCCCGACGACGACGGGGTTCCGGCGGAGCTTCAGCGCCGCGCTATCGACGTGCTTGCGCGCGACCAGCGGCGCGTCGGGTTCCAGGACGGCGACCGACGCCACGCCCTCGGTGTCCAGCAGGTGCGTGACCGTGTTCCCGACGCGGGCGTGCTTCGAAGACCCGACCTGCACTTCGACGCGCGTGGCCGCGGTCGCCTCCTCGTCGAGCACGTCCTCGACGAGACTCCTGATTTCCTGCTCGGCGTCCGCTCCCTCGGGGACGTGCTCGTCGGGGAGCAGGTCGTCGGGCCGGTAATTCACGAGGAGGTCGCCGCCGCTCTCGGCCACCGCACGGAACGCGTCGGCGGCCATCGCCTCGTACAGCGATACGGCTTCCTGCTCTGAGAGCGGCGACGTGGCTGCCAGCTCCGGGAGCACGAGTCCTTCCCGCGGTGGGTCCACCGTGACGGCGACGACAGTCATACGTAGTCCTCCGTCCGGGGGACGCTTGAACGCCGCGATACGGCGGCCCCGTGACCGAAACCGTTCCGCTGGTCGCCACAGCACCGGTCAGCGACCGCGCCGGCTAGTCGCCACAGCACCGGTCAGCGACCGCGCCGGCTAGTCGCCACAGCACCGATCAGCGACCGCGCCGGCCCTTCGTCTGCCGGTAGTCGGTGTCGAGCAGGTCGAGGAAGAAGTCGACGTACTCCTCTCGCTGGTCGTCGGTCTGGTCGGCGGGGTGAACCATCGGCGCGAGTTCGAACCCACGCCCCCGAATCGACGTCGCGTGGTGGTCCTCGATGTCGAGGTCGTCGGCGGGCGTGGTCGTGTACTCCTTTCCGAGTTCCGTGAGCGCGCGCTGGCCGACCGGCACGAGCACCTCGGGGTTGATGATGCGGATGTCGGCGTTCAGGTACGGTTCGCAGGTCACCACCTCCTCGTCGCTGAGGCCGCGGTCGGGGTGCCGGCAGCGCGTCAGGTACGTCAGGTAGGCGTTGTCGAGTTCGGGCTCGGCGCTGGACGGCAGCGAGTAGTTCAGACCGATGCTACCGAGGATGTGCTGGAAACGCTCGCCGGCCTCGTCGCCGGTGAACGGGACGCCCGTTCGCTCGGCTCCCTCACTGGGGGCTTCGCCGACGAACACGAAGTCCGCGCCGACGTCGCCGTAGCCGTGGACGACGCGCTCGCGGACGTCACAGAGGCCGGGACAGTTCCGGCAGTTCTCGTCCATCCCGTAGGGGTTCTGCGGGCCTTCCTGGTGGGCGTCCATCAGTTGTTTCGGGAGTTTCGTGCCACGGAGAGTTACTTGTTTCGCGGGCTGCTCGGGTGGTAGTCGGTGTCGTACTCGCCGGGCTGGTCGTCCAGTCGGTCCGGGTTGATGCGGCCGCCCAACAGCATGAAGTCCAGAATCGTCACGTTGAGCATCGCTTCGACGACGGGGACGCCGCGCGGCGGCAGCACGGGGTCGTGGCGGCCGACGACCTGAATCTCTTTCTCCTCGCCGGTCTCCCAGTCGACTGTCTGCTGTTTCTTCGGAATCGACGTGGGCGCGTGCAGGGTCACCTCGCCGTAAATCGGCTCCCCAGTCGTGATGCCGCCCTGCAGGCCGCCGTGGTCGTTCTCGACGGGAACGGGCTCTCCTTCTTCCCCGAACTCCCAATCGTCGTTGTGCTCCTTCCCGGGAATCGTCCGGGCGTCGCGGCCGCGCCCGAACTCGAAGGCCGTGCTCGCGGGCACCGACATCATCGCCTGGCCGAGGCGCGCCTCCACAGAGTCGAAGCGCGGTGCACCGAGCCCGCGCGGCACGCCCTGGATTTCGAAGTAGATGGAGCCGCCAATCGAGTCGCCGCGCTCCTGGTAGTCCTCGATGAGCTCCTGCATCTCCGCGGCGGTCTCGGGGTGCGCGCAGCGCACGTCGTTGTCCTCCGTGTGTTCGAGCATCTCCTCGAAGGATACGTCGGGTGCCTCGATGTCGCCAATCTGGTTCACGTGGGCTTTCACCTGCACGCCCTCGTGCTCCAGAATCTCCTTGGCAATCGCGCCCGCCGCGACCCAATTCACGGTCTCGCGCGCCGAGGAGCGCCCGCCGCCGCCCCAGTTGCGCGTGCCGAACTTCGCGGAGTACGTGAAGTCGCCGTGGGACGGCCGCGGCGCGGTGACGAACGGCTCGTACTTCCCGGACTCGGCGTCCTTGTTCTGGATGGTCATGCCGATGGGCGTGCCCGTGGTGTAACCGTCCTGAATCCCGGAGTTGATGGTCACCTCGTCGGGCTCCCCGCGCGACGTCGTAATCATCGACTGGCCGGGCTTCCGGCGGTCGAGTTCGCGCTGAATCGTCTCCTCGTCGAGCTCCAGTCCCGCGGGGCAGCCCGACACCACGACACCCATTCCCTGGCCGTGGCTCTCGCCGTACGTCGTCACCTGGAACAGCCGCCCGAACCGATTACCGTTCATTACCGGAGCATACGTCCCGAGGGGCTTATGGCTTGCAGTCCGCGCAAGCGAAGTCCGCGACGCCGATTACAGGTCGACGGCGGCGCCGAGGTCGCCGAGCGCGTCGAAGAAGTCCGGGAAGGAGACGTCGACGTGCTCGGCGCCCTCGATGACCGTCTCGCCGTCCGCGACGAGCGCGGCGACGGCGAGTGCCATCACGATGCGGTGGTCGCCGCGGCCGTCAACGCGCGCGCCGGAGAGGTCGCTGTCGCCGCCGTGGACGACGAGTTCGTCCCGCCGCTCCTCGACGTCCGCCCCGAGTTTCGTGAGTTCCGCGGCCATCGCGGCGACGCGGTCGGTCTCCTTGTAGCGGACGTGCTCGGCGTCCGTAATCGTCGTCGTGCCGCCCGCAGCCGCGCCCAGCACCGCAATTGTCGGTAGGAGGTCGGGGGTGTCCGCGACGCCGACAGTGACGCCGTCGAGGTCGCTGCGACCCACGACAATCCGCCCCTCCGAGCGCCGCCAGTCGACGTCCGCGCCCATCTGCCGGAGGATGGAGACGATGGCGGCGTCACCCTGCTCGCTCGGGTGTGCGCCCTCGACGACGACTTCGTCGCCACCCGCGAGCGCGCCCGCCGCCAGCAGGTACGACGCCGACGAGAAGTCGCCGGGGACCGCGTACTCGCCGTCGACTGGTTCGTACGTCTGCCCGCCCGGGACGCGGTAGCCGTTCCCGTGCTCCGCGGCGTCGACGCCGAACGACTCCAGCACGTCGAGCGTGATGTCGACGTACGGCGCGGACTTCAGCTCGGTCGTCAGCTCGATGTCGACGCCGCGCTCGGTCACCGCGCCAGCCATCAGCAGCGACGTGACGAACTGCGAGGAGACGTCGCCCGGCATCTCCACACGTCCGCCGTTCATCGGTCCCTCGATGATGAGGGGTGCCTGCCCGTTCTCGCGGGTCGAGCGCGCGCTCCCGCCGAGTTCCTCGATAGCGTCCAGCAACGGTCCCTGCGGGCGCGAGCGCAGCGACCGGTCGCCCGTGAGCACCGTCGTGCCGTCGGCGAGCGCGGCCGCGCCCGAAACGAGTCGCATCGTCGTCCCGGAGTTCGCGCAGTCGATGACGTTCGCCGGTACGTCGGGCGCGCCGAGGAATCCGGTAACCGACCAGTCGCGGTCGATGCGCTCGGTGTCGCCGCCGAAGTGGTCGACGGCGCGCGCGGTCGCCTTCGTGTCCGCGCTCACGAGCGGGTTCCGTACGAGTGCGCCCTCCGCGTACCCCGCCGCGAGGAGCGCGCGGTGTGTGTAGCTCTTCGACGGCGGGGCGCGAGCCGTTCCCGACACCCGGGAGTTCCCGACAGTGACGTCCATGCGTACGGCGACGGCGGGCCCCGGTATCAGGGTTCCGGCGACGGCGACTATGCATGTCAGTGGACGCTTCCCACGATACCAACTCGACTTCCTGAAAGCCCTCGCCGGTCTCGACCGTCGGGCGACTCGCAGCGCTCGTCTCCCGCGGTCTCGTTCGCTGCACTCACGACACTCCCGCGGCTCGCTGCGCTCCTCGCTCCGCTGCGGTGCTTACGTCGTCCTCAGAACGCTGCGCGTTCTGATGGGTGGTTCGAGAGGACGAAGTCCTCTCGTCATCCCGAGAGACGCGACGCGTCTCTCGGTCGACTGCGGAGGACGCGATGCGTCTTCCGAACGCCGGGGTTCGTCGAGTGGGCGGTTGGCTTCGCCGACCGCCGCAAAACGTGGCGGCTTCGCCGCCACGCGCGTCTCGCCCTTTCAATCCGCCAGGACACAGAGTGAACCGTGGGGAGAGACCACAGTTTGTCGAGTTCGAATACCTCGTCGCTTCCCCGACCTGAACAGCCGGAGACGGTAGGATTTTGCAGCGGCCGCGACGAGTCGCGTGCATGGACCCCGACTTTACGCGTCTCGACGAGTTCCTCGACGAACAGGGACTCGACGGGTACGCCTTCCACGACGACGCGTCGAACAGCGACCTCTACTACGTCACGGGCTTCGACGCGCCGGACCCGTACTTGGCGGTCTACACGCCCGAGGAGACCGCCGTGCTCGTCTCCTCGCTGGAGTACGGTCGCGCGAAACAGGAGAGCCGCGCGGACACCGTCAAGCGCCACGCCGACTACGACTACCGCGCGAAGCACGCCGAACACGGCGAGCGGGAAGCACAGGCGCTGATGGCCGCGGAGTTCCTCGCGGACGTCGGCTGCGAGTCGCTGGCCGTCCAGAACGAGTTCCCGGTCGGCACCGCGGATGCGCTCCGCGGGCAGCAAATCGCTGTCGAACCCGACGAAGACGGCGTCGTCACGGACGTGCGCGCGACGAAGACCGACGCGGAAATCGAGCACGTGCGGGCTGCCCAGACGGCCAACGAGGCCGCGATGGCGCGCGCGGAGGAACTAATTCGTGGTGCAGACGTCACCGACGGCGGCGAACTCGTCCACGACGGCGACGTGCTCACCAGCGAGTTCGTCAAGCAGGAAATCGAAGTCGAACTCCTCCGACACGGCTGCGCCCTCGACGAGACCATCGTCGCGTGCGGGCGGGACGCCGCCGACCCCCACAACCGCGGGAGCGGGCCGCTGGAAGCCGGCGAGTTCGTCGTCGTGGACATCTTCCCGCGGGACAAGGACTCGAAGTACCACGCCGACATGACGCGGACGTTCCTCAACGGCACTCCCAGCGGAACCCAACAGGAGTGGTACGACGTCACCCACGAGGCCATGCAGGCCGCGCTCGACGTCGTCGAACCCGGAGCGACTGGCGAGGAAGTCAACCAGGCGGTCGTCGACATCTACACCGACCACGACTTCCCCACGGTCTACACCGACCCCGAAGCCGAGACTGGGTTCATCCACTCGACGGGCCACGGCGTCGGCCTCGACGTTCACGAGCAGCCGTCGCTCTCGCAGGGCGGCGAGGAACTCCGCCCCGGCCACGTCATCACTATCGAGCCCGGTCTCTACGACCCGGACGTCGGCGGCGTCCGCATCGAGGACATCGTCGTCGTCACCGAGGACAGCTACGAGAATCTCACCGGCTACGAGATTTCGCTCGCGGACTGACGGGGGCAACACTCCGGCCACGCCGTCACTCGCTCTGTGGCTCCTGGGTTGTCGGGCGTTCGCTGGCCAGCCGAATCGAGTAGTTCACGAGCGCCTCCATGCGGTCCAGCGACTCCATCGCGGACGCCAACTCCGGCGTCTCGCCGGTGGCCGCCCGCGCCGCTTCCAGGTCCTCGCGGAGCACGTCGATGGATTCGTGGAGGTCCGAGGAGAGCAGGTTCGTCAGTTCGAGCAGGTGGTCGCCGCGCTGGTCGTCCTCGTCGTCGACGACCGTGCGGAAGTGCACGGAGAGCCCGTCTTCCGAGGGGAACGCCCGCACCTCGAACGTCTTTTCCAGTGGCTGGAAGTGTTCGCGGAAGGTCACCGGCTCCTGGGCGGCCATCGCGCGGTGGTACTCCGTGTAGAAGCTCGTCCCGACGGCCCCGGGGAACGCGTCCCAGACGTTCTCCCCGATGACGTCCTCCGCGTTCACCTCCAGAATCTCCTCGGCGGCGCTGTTCACGTACGTGAACTGCCAGTCGCGGTCGAGCGCGAAGAAGCCGTCAGTGATGCGCTCGTAGACGTTCCGCGCGAGGTCGTTCAACATCGCGACGTCCTGCTCGGCCCGGTAGGACGCCGCGGCGTCGTGGCATGCGTCCGCCAGCGCCGCCAGCGGGTCGTCCTCATCGCCGTGTCGAACGTACGCGGTGACGTCCAGGGAGATGGCGCTGCTGGCTATCGAGTCGGCGTTCGCGGCCTCGTAGACGACGACCGGGACCGCCGGGTCGGTGTCGCGGACGAGCCGCAGGAGCTGCAGGCCGTCGGTACCGCCGGCCGCGTGTTCGACGGCGATGCAGTCGACGGCCTGTTCGGAGAGCACGCCGAGGGCGGCCGCCGCGGTCGGCAGCGCGGTGACTGTCAGCGACGCGTGTTCGGGGAGCGCACGCTCGACCGCCGCGCGCGTCCGCTGGTGTGCACTGACGAACAGGACGTGCATCAGTTCGCCCATATCGGGGAGCTACTCGGGTGGTAGGGAAGCCCGCGGATTAGTTACTTGTGGCTTCCTCGTGGGTCTGGAGGTCGTGGAACACCGCGAGGAAGTCGTCCTCGTCGAGGTCGGTGATACGCTGGTCGAGCTCCACGCGGAGTTCGCGGATGTCCTCGCAGAGCTGCTGGTAGCGTTCGTCGGCGGCGAGTTCGGCGTCGGTCTTCGTCGTTTCGATGGTCGCCCGCTTGGACGCGAGTGCGAAGTACTGCTGTACCTCCTCGTTGTACAGCGAGCGCGCGAGGAGCCGCTTGACGAGTGATTCGAGTTCGTCGCGCTCGATGGGCTTGACGACGTACGTGTCGAAGCCGAGTTCGAGCGTGTCGAAGTCGGGGTCGACAGCGGTCACCACCGCGACCTGGCAGTCGTAGCCGTGTTCGCGGATGGCGGCGAGCACGTCGTCGCCGGAGCGCTCGGGGAGTCGACGGTCGAGCAGGACGACGTCGACGTCCTCGTCGAGTTCGTCGAGCGCGTCCGCGGCATTATACGCCGTCCGCACGTCGTAGCTGTCGGCCAGCCAGTCGGCGAACAGGTCCGCGAGTTCGCGCTCGTCCTCGACGACGAGCACCGTCGCCGGTTCAGGCATCTCGGTCTGACCAAGTTCGTGGGTTCGTTTAACTCTTTCCCGGTGCGTATCAATTATCGCCCGACGGCACGCGGATGCTGACGGTGTTCTCGTCGGGCACGGCAACCGCCGCGCCGGAGTGGCGGGCGAGCCAGTAGACCACCCACAGCCCGATGCCGGAGCCGTGCTGGAGCGACTCCTCGGTGAGACCGCCGAGTGCGCGCCGCTCGTGCTCGGGGATGCCAGGGCCGTTGTCCGACACCCGGACTTCGACGAGGTCGTCGTCGCTGGCTGTGACGGTCACCCGAGGCGGGTCGGCGTCGTTGTGTTCGACCGCGTTCGTCAGGAGTTCGCGGACGGCGAGCCGGAGCCGCGCGTCGACGTCGGCGTCGACCTCGTTGTTCACCTCGAAGACGGCGTCGGGGTACTGCGAGCGCGCTCGCTGGAGTTCCGTGTCGAGGAGACTGTCGAGGGGGACGGTGCCCGCGTCCTCCCCGCCGAGTACGCGTTCGACCACGCGGGCTTTTTCGCTGACGTCGAGCAGGTCTTCGGCGGCGGTCACGATACTGTCGACGTCCCCGTCGTCGCCGCGGTCGGCGAGCCGCTCGGCGCGGCCGAGCACGACGTTCAGCGAGTTCCGGACGTTGTGCCGGAGCACGCGGTTCAACACACGCAGGCGCTGGTCGCGCTCCTCGCGCGCAGTGACGTCCCGGGACACCCAGACGTAGCCGCCGCCGGACAGCGACGTCACGGACAACTCCTGGGGGTACGTGCGGCCGTCGTCGCGGTGCGCGAGCACCGTCCCGTGCCAGTAGTCGTCGCTGTCACCGTTGGCGTCGAGTTCCTCGAAGACGGCCGCGAGGCGGTCCTCGGCGTCGGTCGGATAGTACGTCGTCCAGTGGGTGCCGACGACGCCCTCGTCGCCGGCCGTGCGGTAGGCGTCCCGGAATGCCGCGTTCGCGTACACCACACGGCGGTCCGGGTCGAGGACTGCGATGCCGTCCATCGCGGCGTCGAGCGCGTGCTTGAGGCGGGTGTGTGCGTGCGACCGCAGTCGGTCGCGCTCGCTGTACGTGCCGGCGATGGCCGCGCCGAGCGCCCCGACGCTCGTGTGCTGGATGAACACGTGGTCGATGCCGGCGCCGGTGCCGTACGCGCCCACGAACATGGCCCAGAGGTCGAGCGCGAGCACGACGCCGGCACCGGCGACCGCCCACGCGAAGACGGCGTCGCCGCGCGCCACGTCCGGGCCGCGCATCCAGAACCAGACACCGTATCCGAGCACTCCGACCGCCGGCAACACGGTGGCGGCGACCACGAGCGGTTCGTTGTGGCCGTGCGTCTCGAAGTGGCTGATTGCAGCCACCGTGAGGACTGCGCCGAGCACGGCGACGAGCCAGTTGCGGGCAGGCTGTCGGTCGACGAGCGATACGTCGGCGGGCGGCATGGTCGCGGGAAGCCGTTTGGGGTACAAAAACCCACGCGCCGGATTATCAATAGCGGAAATCACGGCACCGGACGCGAGCGCCAGCGCCGACGCGACGGTGGCGTGAACGAACCGCTTTTGCCGGGGCGGACGCTATCGGAATCCGATGGACGTACTCGTGGTGGGGGCCGGCGACGTCGGCCGCTGGTTCGCGGGCCTGGTCGACGCGCCGGTGACGTTCACCGATGTCGACGAGGACCGCGCCCGAGCGGCCGCGACGGAGCTCGACCGCCGAGCGGCGGCTGTCCCGCTGGACACCGAGGAGTCGTTCGGTATCGTCGCCGTCGCCGTGCCGATGGGGGCGGCCGTCGACGCCATCGAGCGCCACGCCAGCCGCGCCGAACAGGCGGTCGTGGACTTCACCGGCGAGATGCGCGGCCCGCTGGCGGCGATGGCGGAGACGGCGCCGGCTCGCGAGCGCGTGAGTTTCCACCCGCTGTTCGCGCCCGAGCACGCGCCGGGCCACATCGCGGTCGCGGAGAGCACGCCCGGACCGGCGACCGACCGCGTCCGCGAGTGGCTCGAAGCCGCGGGCAACGACCTCGTGGACGTCGGTGCCGCCGAGCACGACGACGCGATGGTGACGATTCAGGGGCGGGCGCACGCGGCGGTGCTGGCCTTCGCGCTCGCGGCCGACGACGTGCCCGACGACCTCGCCACCCCCGTCTACGAGGACCTCGCGGCGCTCGCCGACCGCGTGACCGGCGGGAACGCCCGCGTGTACGCCGACATTCAGGACGCGTTCGGCGGCGCGGACGACGTCGCCGCAGCCGCCCAGCGGCTCGCCGACGCCGACCGCGAGGCCTTCGAGGAGGTGTACGACGATGCCAGTCGATAGGGAGGCAGTGCTGGATGCCGCGAAGTACCTCCGCGACGTGCGGCCGCTGGACCCCGACGAACTCCGAGAGTACGTCGCCGACCAGCCCCACGAGGCGGTCGTCCGGCAGGTGCTGCGCGAGCACGCAGCCGACCTCGGCATCGTGGAGCGCGAGGACGGCACGTTCGTCCCCGCCAGCGACGAACCCGTCCACCCGGACTTCGACCGCGTTGACGCACTCCCCCGGGAGTACGAGCGCGTCGTCGAGGACTTGCTCGTCGAGCAGTGGGGCACCGACTGGCACCGCAGCGACTCCGGGAAGCGCCTGCGGGAGACGATTCGACGATTCAAGGAACAGTACTACCGCCAACACGCCGTCGAGTACGACGAGGAGGTCGCGCTCGGCTACGCAATCTACCACCTCGCGACGTACTACGCCGCAGTCCAGTACGTGCTCGACGACCTCGCGGCGGGTGACGTGCTCTCCGGCAACCTCCGCGTGCTGGACGTTGGCGCGGGCGTCGGCGGTCCCGCACTCGGGCTTGTCGACTTCCTGCCCGACGACGCGCTCGTGGAGTATCACGCCGTCGAACCCAGCGACGCCGCGGACGTGCTCGACGAACTGCTCGCCGAAACCGGGCGGAACGTCCACCCGACGATTCACCGGGAGACCGCAGAGGAGTTCGACCCCGAAGGCGAGTACGACCTCGTGCTGGCGTGCAGCGTGCTCAGTGAACTCGACCAGCCGGTCGAGACCGCCCAGAAGTACGTCGACGCGCTCGCCGACGACGGGACGTTCCTCGGGCTCGCGCCCGCGGACAAGCACACGAGCACGCACCTCCGCGAGGTCGAGCGCGACCTCGAAGAACGCGGTGCGACCGTCTACGGCCCGACGCCGCGGCTGTGGCCGGGCGAGCGCCCCAGCGACCGCGGCTGGACGTTCGACGAGCGTCCCGACGTCGAGGTGCCGAGCTTCCAGGAGCGACTCGCGGGGGCCAGCCAACGCCCCTCCGAGTTCTACCACACCGAGGTGCGGTTCTCGTACTCGCTGTTGCGAACGGACGGCGTCCGCCAGCACGACGTTTCGCTGTCTGCCGACCGGCTGTTGAAGCTCGCGGACGCCGACGACCGCGTCACCGACCGCGTGGACGCGGTGCTCGCGAAGCTCTCGCGGAATCTCGCCGACGAGGACGCCAATCCGCTGTTCAAGGTCAGCGACGGCAGCGAGAACGAGGAGTGTTACGCGGTGCTCGTCCGGCCGACGAGTCTCAACCGCGACCTCCAAGCCGCCGAGTACGGCGACCTGCTCTCCGTGGAATCCGCGCTCGTACTCTGGAACGACGACGAGGAGGCGTACAACCTCGTCGTCGACGAGGAGACGGTCGTCGACAGGGCGTAGCGGCTGCGGACAGGTCGCCGCGTGAGGGGGTATTTTATGCGGGTTCGTCCGCGAAGGCGACGTATGACACTGGAAGGTCTCGACGACCTGGACCAGCAGATACTGCACGCGCTTCAGGAGGACGCCCGCGGCACGTCCTCGCAGAATATCGCCGACAGCGCGGGCGTGTCCGCGAGTACGGTCCGCAATCGTATCCAGCGACTGGAGGAGCGCGGGATACTGCGCGGCTACCACGCGGACGTCGATTACGAGCAGGCTGGCTACCAGTTGTACACACTCATCGTCTGTACGGCGCCAGTGACGCGCCGCGAGGAGTTGGCGGCGGAAGCACTGAGCGTGCCGGGTGTGGTGCGCGTCGAGGAGGTGATGACGGGTGCGGAGAACGTCCACGTGTCCGCCGTGGGAACGGATAGCGACGACCTGAGCCGTATCGGCCGCGACCTCGACGACCTCGGGCTGGAGGTCGTCGACGAGGACCTCATTCGGAGTGTTCACTCCGGCCCGTACGAGGGGTTCGACACCGACGTATCGGACGAGGCGTAATAATATTCCTTATATTTTAACGACTCAGCAGAAAGTTCGGTTACTTTATGCGGTTCCGTCCGATACGAGTTGGCAAGGAGCGACACTCGAAGCGACAGGTGCGCTTACTAACGCCCATGAGTTACACCAAACACACGACAGACCAGACGCGACAGCGGGACGACGTGGTGTTCGTCGTCGGTGGGGGTGCCGTCGGGCGCGCCGTCGCCGACCGGCTGGCGGCCGACGGCGAGACCGTGACACACGTCGGCCAGTCGCCATCGACTGACCCACCTCCAGGACAGACTGCCCACGTCGTCGACGCGCTAGACGCCCACTCGCTGCGGGGCGCCGGCCTCGCCGATGCGACCGCAGTGCTCGTTCTCGAACCTGACGACGCCACAAACCTCCTCGTCGCACAGCTCGCACGCACCCAATTCGGCGTCGAACGAGTGCTCGTCCGAACGAACGACCCCGACAGAGAATCCGCCTTCGAGCTCGGGGACGTCGAGACCGTCAACGCCGCCACGGTGCTCGCTCGCGCCGTCACCGACCGGTGGTAGCGTGCGAGCGAGAACACTCCCTACCGATAGCACAGCGCGACGACCACCCCGTCTCACAGTAACTCCCTCGTGAAAAAACTCGAACGAGACCTCGGCCTCGGCGCGGTTTTCGCAATCAGCGTCGGTGCCATGATCGGTAGCGGCATCTTCATCCTCCCGGCTCTCGCGCTCAAAATCGCCGGCCCCGCGGTAATAGTGGCGTACCTGTTGGCGGGCTTGCTCGTCGTTCCTGCCGCCCTCTCGAAATCCGAGATGGCGACCGCGATGCCCGAAGCCGGCGGCACCTACCTCTACATCGAGCGCGGCATGGGCCCCGTCCTCGGCACCATCGCGGGCGTCGGCACGTGGTTCTCGCTGTCGTTCAAGAGCGCGCTCGCGCTCGTCGGCGGCGTCCCCTACCTCGTGTTGCTGTTCGACCTCCCCGTGAAACCCGTCGCACTCGGGCTCGCAGCGTTTCTCATCCTCGTGAACCTCTTCGGCGCGAAACAGACCGGCCGCCTGCAGGTCGTCATCGTCTCCGTGATGCTCGCAGCGTTGGGCTGGTTCGTCGCCGGCAGCGCCACCAAGACCCAGCCCGAGAACTACCAGAACTTCTTCACCGGCGGCGTGGAGGGCCTGCTCGCGGCGACCGGCCTCGTGTTCGTCTCCTACGCGGGCGTCACGAAAGTCGCCAGCGTCGCCGAGGAAGTCGAGGACCCCGGCAAGAACATCCCCATCGGCATCCTCGGGTCGCTGGCGTTCACGACCCTGCTGTACGTCGGTATCGTCGCGGTGATGGTCGGCGTTACGGAGGCCGGTAGCGTCGCCGGTTCGGCCACTCCAGTAGCGGTCGCCGCGCAGGTCACGCTCGGCGACTGGGGCGTCTACGCGGTCATCGGCGCGGCGCTGCTCGCGCTCGTCTCCACCGCCAACGCCGGCATCCTCTCGTCGTCGCGGTACCCGTTCGCGATGAGCCGCGACCAGCTCGCGCCGCCCACGTTCGCGGAGATTCACGACCGGTTCGGCACGCCGACGACCGCCATCACGCTCACGGGGGCGGTCGTCCTCGTGCTCATCGCGTTCGTCCCCATCCTCGAGATTGCGAAGCTCGCGAGCGCGTTCCAAATCCTCGTATTCGTGCTCATCAACCTCGCGCTGGTCGCGTTCCGCGAGGGCTCGACGGAGAACTACGACCCCGAGTTCGAGTCGCCGCTGTACCCGTGGATGCAGGCGTTCGGCGTCCTCAGCGGCGTCGTGTTGCTCGGCCAGATGGGGTGGGTGCCGCTGGTCGGCGCGGTCGTCATCACCGTCGGGAGTGTCGCGTGGTACTTCGTCTACGCTCGCTCGCGCATCCGCCGCGAGGGTGCCGCCACGGACGTCATCCGCCGTCGGCTCGGCCGCGACGTGCTCACGGAAACCGAGGCGTTCGTCGACGGCGAGTTCGCCGACGAGGACACGCCGGAGGTGTTGGTCGCGCTCACGAGGGAAGCCGACACCGAGCGGGAGCGTGCACTCCTGACGTTGGCCGCGGACCTCGTTCGCCCGGAAGACGGCCGTGTCGTCGTCGTTCGCTTCGACGAGGTGCCCGACCAGGTGCCCCTCGACCACGCCGCGGAAGTGCAGTCGCCCGCCGACGTCCGCTTCGAGGAGCAGACCGGCGAACTCGCCGGCGAGTTCGACGTCGACGTCGAGTACGGCGAAATCGTCAGCCACGACACCAAACACGCCATCGTGAACTACGCCGAGCACCGCGGCGTCGAGGCCATCGTCGCCGAACACGAGCGCCTCCGCCTGCGGTCGCGGCTGCTCGGCGACCCCATCGACTGGGTCGTCCGCCACGCCCACTGCGACGTGTTACTCGTCGAGAACCGCGGCTACGACGACCCCGAGCGGGTCGTCCTCGAAGGGGACGGTGGGCCGTTCGACCCCGCTGCGGTCGCCGTCACCGACACAATCGCGGGCGAAACCGACGGCCACGTCACACTCCTCTCCCCGCTGGGCGACGATCAGCCCGAGACGCGCACGGAGACGATTCGAGCCTACCAGAACGAACTCGCGGGGCTGCTGTCTGCACCGGTCCGAACCCGCGACCGGTCGGCCGACGGCAGCGACCTCGACCCCGACGTCGTGATTCGAACGGGCGTGCAGACCCGCGTCCGCGGCGGGCGCGGCGACTACTCCCCGAGCGCCGCCGACTCCACCGAGGTCACGGTCTACCCCCGGGAGTCGCGGCGGCCAGGGTTCGTGCGGCGGGTCGTCGAACGCCTCGTGTTCTGACCCACGCCGACACGCTTTTTCCCCACCGGGGTGACTCCCCGCCTAATGACAGACGCCCCGCCGGTGATTCCGCGATGAGTGACGAACCAGAAATCCTCGTCACCAACGACGACACCGTCGGACCGCTTCGCGGCCCGACGAGCCCGCGAACCGCGAGCGGTTCGCGGACGGTATCGATGCGCCTGGGATTCGGGCGCTCGTGGAGTCCTCACGAATGAGCGACGAACCAGAAATCCTCGTCACCAACGACGACGGCATTAACGCGCCCGGAATCCGAGCGCTCGCGGAGGGGCTAGACGAGGTCGGGAACGTCACAGTCGTCGCGCCGACGACCGACAAGAGTTCGACCGGACGCGCGATGTCCCGGGAGGTCACCGTCGAGGAGCACGAACTCGGGTACGCCATCGACGGGACGCCGTCGGACTGCGTGGTCGCGGGACTGGAAGCGCTCGGGCCGTACCCGGACATCGTGGTCGCGGGCGTCAACGAGGGTGCGAACCTCGGGATGTACGTGCTCGGACGCTCGGGTACCGTCAGTGCGGCCGTCGAGGCCGCGTTCTTCGGCGTCCCTGCAATCTCGTCGTCGCTGTTCCTCACCGCGGAAGACTTCGGCGAACCCACCGAGCCGTCCGACTACGAGGCAGCCGTCGACGCGACCACGTACCTCGTCGAGCACGCCGTCGACGCCGGCGTCTTCGAGCACGCCGACTACTTGAACGTGAACGCGCCCCACCCGGGCGCTGCTGCGTCCGACGAGATGGTGGTGACGCGGCCCTCGCACGGCTACGACATGACCGCCGCCCGCGACGGCGGCACCATCACGCTCCACGACCGCATGTGGGACCGCATGAACGAGGGTGACATCCCCGACCCGCCCGGCACGGACCGCCGCGCCGTCGTCGACGGCCACGTCTCCGTCTCGCCGCTCACCGCGCCCCACACCACCGAGCACCACGAGGCGCTGGACGCGCTCGCGGAGACCTACGACTGACTGACACGCGAATTCTCTCTGAGTAACCCCCGCAGCCAGCTATTTATAGCGTGCGTGGGAACAACACGCGCGATGTCGTCGCCGCCAGACGGAGTCCTGCCGCGCGTCACGGGGTTCGCTCGCCGGCTCGTCGCGCGCCTCCGCCCCGAGCGCATCGCGCTCACGCCGCCGCCGATGACGTTCACGGATGGCGAGGACCGCGAGGTCGTCGTGCGCGCCTACGAGGACGGCGACCTCGAATCGCTGGTCGCGATGTACGACGACTTCGACCCCGCCCAGCGCGCACAGGGGACGCCGCCACTCGCCGAGGACGCGATTCGCGACTGGCTGGACGGCGTCCTCGACGGCCCGAACGTCGTCGCAGTCGTGGACGGCGACGTCGTCGGGCACGTGATGTTCGTCCCGGACGACACCGGTCGGCACGAACTCGCCATCTTCGTCCACCAGGACTACCAGCGCGCGGGCATCGGCACGAACCTCCTCGCGACCGGCCTCGAACACGCCCGCCGCGAGGGCGTCGAGTACGTCTGGCTCTCCGTCGAAGCGTGGAAGCGCGACGCCCAGCGGCTCTACCAGCGCGCCGGCTTCTCGACGGTGAACCCGATGGGTGCCGCCCACCGCATGTCGCGGTACCTCTGAGAACTGCCTGCGCCGTTCCCGCGCGTCCGGACCCCAGCCAGCATTTATGTGGATGTGAACGAGTCCTCCGGTATGGACGACGTTGACTTCGACGAACTCGTCTCGTCGCTGACCCCGCGTGAGGAGAACAGCGCGCTCAAATCCTACCAGAACACCGTCTCCGTGTCGTGTCCCGCCTGCGGCGACCCCTTCGACGACCTCGTCGTCTGCAAGGACAACCCCACGAGCCTCAACCTCTCGCGGCAACTCGACCTCTGCGTCGGCGTCGACGACGGCCGCGCCATCATCTTCACGCACAAACCCTAGTTTACTGCACGGCGGGTGTCGCCAGGGTCGGCTCCCACCCCAGGCCGCCCTGGTAGTGGAACGCCTCGTCGTCGTGCTGTGGGTCAAGCACCGTCAGCGATAGCCAGCCGTTGTCGAAGAGTTCGGCGACCGCCTCGTGCTCGCGGAGGACGTCGGTGACCCGCTCGACAGGCGCGTGAATCACCGCGGTGAGGCGGAGCGGCTGGTGGTACGGCTGGTCGTCGTCGACGTTCAGCGACTGCAGCGGCAGTCCCGTCATCAGGTCCCCGCCGTTGCCCTGCAGCACGCCGACGTTGCCGGTGGGGTTCTGCGTGGTCTTCGACCCGCTCCCGTAGACGGCGTTGTCCACGGTCGCGAAGTAGTACTGGCTGTTGATCCACTGGGTGACGACCAGCGGTCCCGTCATGATGGCTTCCAGCGCGTCGCCCTCGGGGTCCGTGGTCCAATCGTAGGAGTGCAGGAACGCGCGACCGTCGAGGTGCTGGTCGTCGGTCAGTTCACGCGGCCCGACGACGAACGAGGCGTTGCCGGCCAGTCCCCACTCGGGGCGCGTCTCCGCCCAGTCGGCCGTCCGGCGCTCCGTCTCGCTGACGGCGTCCGCGGTACCGCCCCTGGGCATCGACTCGACGCGCTCGGCTGCCGCGGCGGCGCGCGCGTCTTCGAGGTCCTCGCGCAGGCGTTCGAGGTCCGCCTGGTGGCTCTCGGGGACGTCGCCGTCGAACAGCGTTATCTCGTCGGTGGTCGTGTTGTGTTCGGCGGCGAGGAACACGGTGTCCTCGGGGACGTCGAACCCGCGGTCCCGCAGCGCGGATTGCACGTCCTCGTCGTTGCAGATGGTCGCGAGGACGCGCGCGTTCGGGCCGCCTGGGTTCCCGGCGCACGCCCCGCAGTCGAGACTCGAATCGAATGGGTTGTTCGTCGTCTCGCTGGCGTGCCCCGTGAAGACGACGAGGCGCGCGAACTCCGTCCAACCCATGAGGTCGAAGGCGTTCGCGGCGTAGGTGACCCGTTCCTCGAAGGTCATCCCCTGCTGGAGGCCGCCGTCGCCCTGCGCTCCTGGCTCGTGCTCGACTGTGGGGGTGCAGAATTCGGCCGGTGCCGGGACGCGGTCGTCGACCGCGCTGGAGACGCTGGCCACGGCGGACGGAAGCAGGGTCCGGGCTGTCAACGCCGCTCCGTAGGCACCCCCGCCACCCTCGACGAACGTGAACGCGGCGGCGAGGTTGCTCTTCAGCGACTTCAGGTGCTTCTGGGTCGCGGCCACCAGATTCGTCCACCGGTCGTGGGTCGCCTGTGCGTCCTCGTGGCTGCCGTTCGGCTCGTCGGTGACGCGGTGCTCGGGGTCGACAATCGGCGGGCACGCGTCGCTCTCGGCCTTCGAGTCGTACCCTTGGAAGCGCATCGGGACGCCGAAGAAGCCCGCGTACCCGTGCGTCTCGTAGGGGCCGGCGGCCTCGACGTGGCGGCGGATGACTTCCGAGCGCGTGTCGATGCAGAACACGAGTTGGGCGGCCGGCCGCGAGCCCTCCTCGGTGGACGGCGAATCCGACACCGACTGGTCGATGCCGTCGAGGAGGCGGTCGCGGTAGGTCTGTTCCCACGCGGTCAGCCAGATTTCGGGCAGTGGGTCGTCCTCGCTGACGGGCGCCTCGTCGCGGTCGGGTTCGACGGGCGCGTCCAGCAGGTCGGCCAGCGTCAACCGCACCGCGAGGTAGTCGAGCAGCGTCACGGGCGCTGCGGTCTGCCACGCTCCGCCGCGGTCGGCGCGCTGCTTGACGAAGCCGGTCCAGCCGGGCAGCGCGGCGAGGTGGTGCTCGAACAGCGACTCCCAGCGGTTCTGTGGGTACTCGCTCAGAGCCGCCTCGAGGGCCTCGCTCGAAGTCTCGGGGAGGTCCGAGGGACTGTGACAGTCCGGGATTTCGTCGTCGTGTGGGGCGAGGGCGCGCCACGCGGCGTAGAACCCCTGCTCGCGGTTCGGCATCGGCCACTCCGCCCGTCCCTCGTCGAGGAACGCCGCGAGCCACTTCGACAGCACGCGGTCGACCGCTTCTGTCGCCGGGTCGGCGTCGGCGCCCCGCTGGAACGCGGTCGTCTCCAGCTCGTCGAGCCGGGATTCGGGGTCGTCGGAGATGCCGTGGGCGTCGAGTTCCGCGGCGAGGCGGTCCGGGTCGATGCGGCCGTCCTCCCAGGCCTGCCGAAAGATGGCTGGCCGCGGGTAGCCACGGCCGCCGAACAGCCGCTCGCCCTCCGCGACCGCGTCCGCGAACGGCTGGTCTTCGAACCCCGAGAGGGGGTTGGCCGTGACGAACGAGTGCAGCGGCCAGACCGAGCCGACGGACTCGGCCGCCCGCTCGATGCTGTCCTCGATGGCGTTCAGGTTACGCGTCATCGTAGTCCTCCTTGCGCGTGAGTACGGTGTCTGGGTCCGGCTGTGCGGCGTTCAGCAGTGCGACGTAGAGGCGTTCGCTGCGACGGTGCCAGTCGAACTCCGTCGCCAAGTACGCGGCCACGAACATCGCGCCAGCCACGACGTGGACGACCGTCAGTTCGGTCGCCGACTCGGCCACCGACGCGCCCACGATGGTCGTCGACACGGCGTTGAACGCCGCGGCGTAGCCGCCGATGGCCGTCAGGACGACCAGCGGTGTGCTGGCGAGTCTGACCGTCGGCGAGAGTGTCGTCCGGCGGAGGATGTCCCGCGAGGCGTGCATGGTCGTCAGGACGACGACGAACGCCAGAAAGAGTCCGCTGTCGACCTTCGTCCCCTTCCCGGTGAGCGTGGCGAACAGGACACCGCCCCCGACAGCCGTGAGCAGACTGACGAGGACGCTCGCGACGGATAGCCGGGGTTTCCTCGCCGTTCCGGGGACCGTCTGTTCGACGGCGGAACCCGACGACAGGAACAGGTACGCCTTGTAGAAGCCGTGGAGGATGAGGTGCGTGATGGCGGCGGCGAAGAAGCCAAGCCCGCACTGGAGTATCATGAACCCCATCTGGGCGACGGTGGAGGCGCCGAGTTTGGACTTCACGTCCGTCTGGACGAGCAACAGCGCCTGCCCGAACAGGGCGCTGAACGCGCCGACGAGGACGATGCCGGACATGACCGCGGGTTCGTCGACGAACAGCGGCGAGAATCGGGTCAGGAGGATGCCGCCGGCGTTGACGAATCCCGCGTGCATCAGGGCGGACGCCGGCGTCGGTCCCGTCATCGACGACAGCATCCACGTGTGAAACGGGAACAGCGCCGACTGAACTATCGCGGCGAGGAAGAGACAGCCGACGGTGGCGAGCGCGACCGGGCGCGGAATCATCTCGACGTGCCCGAGGATGCCGGTAATCGTCGTCGTGCCCGTCGCCCAGACCAGAATCGTCAGGCCGACGCCGAGCAGGGCGCTACTGGCGAGGAAGTACCGGCGAGCGGTCCGGGCGGCGGCCTGGGCCTGCGTCCAGTCGCTGACGTGTCCGATGAGCGCCGCCATCACCAAGCCCATGGTCAGCCACGCTGCCGCGAACAGCGCCACGTGGTCGGCCGCGATCATCGTCATGACGGCCAGCGTGAACGCGACGGTCCGCGCGTAGAAGCGGTCGAGGTCGCGGTTGCCGGCCATGTAGCGGCGGGCGTAACTGTGGACGATGCCGCTGAAGAACGTGACTGCGACCCACACGACGGTGGTCAGCCCGTCCACGACGACCGCGTCCGCGAACGCCCACTCTCGCCCGTCTCGAACCGTCAGCGTGAGGGCGGCCAGGCTGAGGACGAACAGCGACCAGACGGCGTAGGTCGCGGCTCGCGGAATCGGCGAGGACGGCGGCGTCGCGGTCTCGGAGAGCTGTGCGGTGTCGTTCGACTGTGGTTGGCCAGCCATTTTTCGGAGTCTCTGCTCGACCAGCGGCGTCGTCTCGTCGGCGGCACCGCAGACGAACTGGTCGATGCTACTCCACGGTAGAACAGACTGGTTATTATATCCTTCTGTACTAACGAAGTGTTCGTAGCAACTTCGAGAAGTAACAACACGGTCGATAATGTAGTTTCGTGTGGCCGGGGGCGGGAACCGCCGCAGCCCTCACTGCGAAGAGAACCCCTCGAACGGCGTCGACTCGTGACTACGGACGAGCACCTCGTCGACGACGGACAGCCCCATGTCCAACAGCGCCTGTGCCACCGGCGTAATGTCGCTGTCCGTCTCGCCGACTGCCGTCACGAGCAGGTTCTCCTCTCCAGTGACGAGCTCCTGGACGGACACGACGCCCGGGATGTCCAGCACGTCCTCGATGAGGTTGCCACGCTCCGGAATCGGCGCGGTGCAGAACAACAACATCCGGAGTGGGAAGCCGGACTCCTGGTAATCGACGTCCGCACTGTACCCCTTGACGACCGACTCCGACTCCAGTCGCTGGATGCGCTTGCGGACTGTGCTCGACGACGTGTCGGTGCGCTCGGCGATGTCGCCGGAGGAGAGATTGCGCGCGTCCTCCTGGAGCGCGTAGAGGATTTCTCGGTCGGTTTCGTCGAGTTCGTACTCCGTCATACCTCCCACGTCGCCGCCGAGCGCATAAGGAACTTCGGCTGACCCGCACGTCCGGCGGTCACCTCGCCACTCACCGCGACTCGATACTCACCGACAGGTCGTCGACGTAGTGGTCTCGGCGGTTCATTAGCCGAATCGTATCGCAGCCGCCGACATAACCGCTCCGGCAGTGTCACTCGCCGTCCCAGTAGTCGACGTCGTCCGCCATGCGGTAGTAGCCGTTGTGCGTCCGTCCGCTCCTGCCGCCCGGAGCCGCCCCCACGAACACGCCGACCTTCTCGGAGTCGGGGTAGACGGTCACCTCGGGTTCGTGCATGGTCGAGACGGCGAGATAGCGCAACGTCCCCTCGGAGTCGTTGACGACCCTGTGGCTGCCTGACTCGTCCGGGGGAAACGTCACGTAGTCGCCCGCCCGGAGCGGCTGGGACTCGCCCGCGAGGCGGAGCATCCCAGTCCCCGAGAGCACGTACACGGCTTCCTCGTTGGCGGTGTGGTAGTGGTACGGCCACGACGCCTCGCCCGCCGGTAGTTCGTAGAGACTGCAGCCGAGCTGGTCGCCGCCCGCAGCCTCCCCTAACTGCTTCCGACGCACGTGCATCCCGCCGTCGTCGACGTCGGTCCAGTCGAGGTCGTCCTCGTTCACGAGTGGCATGGGTCGCGTTACGGCACCCTGCGAGTAGTTTCTTTGCCCGCTCGGAGCGACTAGCCCGTCCGTTACTGGTTCTCCGGCTCCGCCGTGATCCACTGCTCGCTACTGGAGAGCAACACGAGCTGGTCGGTCACGTCCTCCATCGCGTCGACGAGCCGGTCGAACAGGGACGCGAACTCCCGGTACACCATCGGCTGGGGGATGGCGTCGTCGGCGAAGACGTCGGCGATTACGGCGTTGCGGACGCCGTCGCACTCGGTTTCGGTGGCTCGAACCGTCTCCACGTGGCTGGCTATCGACCCCGTCTCGGTCGAGGAACACAGCAGGCGGACGAACTCGTGGACGGCGTCGGCGAGCGCGGTCATCGCCGTCGTCGCGTGGTCGACCATCTCCCGGTATCGTCGGAAGCACGAGAGCCGCCGCTCTGGGTCAATTGTCACGAGGTCTTCGGCGATCTGCTCGGCCGTGTTCGGAATCTCGTCGAGCAGCTGGTAAAGCCGCACGACCTGTTCGGCGTTGAGGTGCATGCGGGAGTTGCGGATGCCGAACTCCCTGACCGTCGTGTTCGTGATGAGCGCGCTGATTCGTCGGCTCTGTGCGTCGCAGTCGCTCTCGAGTGCTCGAATCTCCTCGACGAGGTGCCGGGCCGAGTCCCCGGGCTCGTAGCCCTCAACGAGTCGTGACAGCAGGTCCACGCACTCGCTGATGGCGTCGAGATACGCGTCGGTCTGCTCGACCACCTGCCTGGAGAACTCCGGAGCGCCCTTGGATGACATCGATTCGAAGTCAGCTCCGGCAGTCACAAAGAGGTTGATATGAGGGCTCCGTACTCCACAGTTGGGGACTATAGACGGCGTCGTACTGCCCTGTTAGCGGCTCTTTCGCTGTTCGACCTCGTTCGGCTCGATGGCTTGCATTACAGTAGTAGCGAGGCGCGACCGCAGATATACCGCGTAGGGGATGTCAGGCCCCGCAGTGGAACGTTCATCGTGGGCAATAGTGGGCAAGAGTTATTCGGCAGTGGGTTATACTGGGTGACATGCCCGAAGTCGATGCCAGAGACCTGCAAACGAACGAGACGGACGACCGGGGACGAATTTACCTCGGGACAGAGTACGCGAACAAGCGCGTCACAGTAGCCGTCGTCGAAGTCGAATCTGACCGTCCTGACGAGGAAGACCTCGCCGCCGCATACCGTGACGCCGCAGAGAACGCAGAGACGCTGGCCGAAGAGTGGGGCGACACGTCGGACGAGGCGTGGACTGGGCTCGATGAATGAGCGAGGAGATAGCTATCCGACGTGGTGACGTAGTTGTCGTCCGCCTCGACCCTGCGGAGGGCCACGAGATGAAGAAAACTCGACCGGCGGTTGTCGTCCAGAACGACGTCGGGAATAGAAATTCGAGCACGACTATCGTCGCACCCGCAACGGGCACGTACCGGGACTACCCGTTCGAGGTGTTCGTCGAAGCCGAGACGTCCCCTTTCGAGAAAGATTCGTCCATCCGTCTCGACCAAGTTCGAGTGGTCTCTATCGAGAAGCGGATTCACTCAGTTGCGGGCAGCCTCGATGAAGAGACGATGCACGACGTAGACGATGCACTGAAACTGAGTCTCGCGCTCGACTGAGGTTTCATCCGCGATAGAGTACTTCAACTGTGAGTTTGGCTTCTACCGGTTCTCGCGCTGTTCGACCTTGTTCAGGCCTCAAACTGATGTTACAGATTTCGTCGAAATTGCCGTCTTCTTCGGAGTCTTTTCAGTCGTCAGCAGTGTACGCTCCACCTCGGCGCTTGATTCGGGCAACTAGCGTCGTTCGTTCTGACGGAACGCCACGGCGAGACGGAACTCTCCGACACGCACTTTCTTACAGGGACTGTTCTGAAGTGGTTCGCCGTAGTCGGGTGGGTCGCGCCACGGGGAATCGACAATTTCGTCGAGCTTGTCGAGAATACGGTCTTGTTCGTGAGGGTCGAGCGCGGTGAGGTCGTTTTGCGCTGTCGGTGTCAGCTCCCACGTCCACTCGTCGTCACTCATCGCCGTCCGTCCCGAACTTCTCGCGGGCCTCCTCGGCACTCATAGTCCGCCCCTCGTGGATGTCCTCCTCTGCTCGGAGGAGCGCGACGAGCTCGTCGCGGTCGAACGCGGGGAACTCGGTCGCATCCCGCAGAGTGTAGCGGATGAACTCGCTCCGACTGTTGAAGCCGCGTCCTTGCCACGTACCGTCTATCTTGTAGCCGTCAGTCTCGGTCGGCTAGTGGTGTCGAACGAGTAGATTTCCGGATTTCTCGACAATCAGGTCTTCGTAGTTCCCGATTTCGTCGTGGACGAACGCAGGTGTCAATAAGTCCGGTTCGAGCGTGACGATGAGCTCACGCGTTTTCGAATCAGCGATGAGCGCGGAGATAACGACGTAGGCGTCGACAACCAGTTTCATCCAAGAGCTAGTCTGACTGTTCTTCGACGGGCTCGCGCCCATGCTCGTTGATTCGATCCGCAATCTCTGTAATGTCGCTCTCAGTGAGCTCGCTTTCGCTGATGAGTTCGTCCATCACTTCGAGCGTCTCGATTTTCTCCTGGATCGCTTGTCGAGTGACCTCACTCCAATTGATTTCCGGGTGTCTCTCCATTCGGTCTTTGAGCTCGTCGTCCACGTTGACTGTGATACTGGGCATACAGGAAACTTTGTACATACAGAATATTGTGTTTTTACGGTGTATCGACTACTTTGAGGTCCTTCTGAGCCCCATATTGTTCGGCTACGCACCGTTTCGAATTCTGATTCCAGCTATGCAACCTAAAGATCTGCTGAGATGGCTGTCAATCCAAATAGAACGAGTGCAGTTACCAGACCGACGAATACAGGCGTCGGTTCGGTACCGCTCAAGAGAGTGCGCACGCTAAACAGAAGTGCAATCGCGCCGGTCACGGCGAGTCCACCAGCCACTCCGAATCGCCAGTCCGTCAGTTCGGAGTCACGCGTTCGGTGTCGAAAAACAGTCGCGGCAACGCTCCCGATGAGACTCAGGGCGAGGACGTACACTCCGAACAACGCGTAGAACAGGATACCACTGTCCGCGCCCTCAACCACTGCTTCAACCGGGAAAAATCCGATGAGGAGGTAGTATCCCAGTATCTGGGCTGGCTGGAACGGAACGACGAACTGGAGGGTCAGCAAGCCGAGAAGCACCCCCATCACGACGATGGTGTCTCGGATACCACTCCGTTTCCACGTCGTGTTCATGGATTGCTCCATAGATGACAGATAATCCACTACCACAATAAATGACTGCCTGTACTTACCGATATTCGATTATTCTATCCTAAAGTCGTACCCCTGGTCAAACGAGCCCTTTCGAGTTACAGGCTGATCTGCTCCCCGTCTTCAGGCACGCGTACGTCTTCCGTCTCCGCCCGCAGTTCCTCACGCGACAGCAAGCAGTGGTTAATCGCCTCCATGTGGACGACGACGACGGTCGCATCGGTGGCCTCGCGGACAGCTGAGATGTCTTCGACGCCCATTGTGATGGGTTCGCCCTGCTCGAACTGTGCTTCGCCGCCGTTGAGGACGACCATGTCGGGCTCGAACTGGCCGAGGGTCTCTTCGACCGGTTCGTACCAGATCGTGTCGCCAGCGACGTACACCGTCTCGTCGCCCTCGAAGACGAAGCCCGAGACCGGACCCATCCCCTCGGCTAACTCGCCATGTCCGTGTTGGCCCGGCGTTCGGTGGATGGTGACACCGTCGAAGGAGGTTTCGTCGTCAACAGGCCGGACGTCGGCAAAGCCTTCATCGGTAAACGCCTCGGCCTCCTCGGGTTGACAGAACAGTGGCACGTCGGCGTCGAGTTCCTCTCTGGCCGCCTCGTCCCAGTGATCGGGGTGGCGATGCGTGACGACCACGGCGTCGTACGATAAACTCACGTCCGGTAATGGAACGAGCGGGTTCCGTTTCTGGTTCGCTGTCGTAAGGGACTCGGGAACGGCAGGGTTGTCCGTCACCGTCGGCATCTCGCCCTGCGGCGTGAACATCGGATCGACGAGGAGCGTCGTGTCGCCAACGTCCACGAGAATCGTGGCGTTGCGAATCAGCTGCACGTTGGCACCAGTTGTTGGCATACAAGTACCAGTATGAGGGCCATCGGGGTAGGATTTATTTCGACATATTCCAACCGATGTGGCGTTCAGCATTTTCGAGGTGGAGCCCCCGACTTCAAGGAGCGAACAAAGTGAGCGAGTAGGTCGGGGAGGAAACCGGCATGATACGACACAACCGACATACTGCGCCCGACCGACTCTCGGACATTTAAGAACCGTCGGCTTTTCATCTGAAACATGGAGGTTCGGCGTACCGCGCCGGTCAAACTCGTCGCTCCCGACGAGCGACGCAACGACCTCCACGAATCCGCTCGGCAGTTCCTTCACTGCGCTAACCGTGCCGCCGAGTTCTGTTGGTCCAACACCTCCTACACCGAGTGCATCACGGCCAATACCACCGCGCGGGACGCGCTCTACGACGACCTCCGCGACGAAACCGACCTCACCGCGAACCTCGTTCAAGAAGCCATCCGACGCGCCGTCCAAGCCGTCAAAGGATGCGTCGAACGGTGGAAACAGGGCAAGCGAGTGAGTCAACCGGAGTTCACGTCTTGGAGTATGCTTTACGACAAGCGGAGCGCCACGTTCTACCGAAACAAAGTCTCGCTCTCGACCGTTAACGGTCGCGTCGAGTGTGACTTTGAACTTCCCTCGGACAGCCCCACACCGTACGAACGGTACGTCCTCTCCGAAGAGTTTGAGTTCCGTGCGAGCACGCTCCAGTACGACGCAGTGGACGACGAGTTCTACTTCCACATCACCACGCGAAAGTACGACCCCGAAGGAGACGGTGATGACGCAGAGGTTTCGGAAGATACCGGGCACCAAACAGTCCTCGGTATCGACCTCGGCGTTCGCAAGAGCGAAGCTCTTGCGCAGCCCATCAGAAATCTTTGATTTCTGAGGACGTCAACAGTCTTGCCGCCTCTTCAACTGGCAGATTCTGGCAAGGAGACGACTACGACCACTGGTGTCGTGAGTTCGAGAAGCGACGTGGTGAAATGCAACAGCGCGGCACGCAAGCCGCGCACAACGCTCTGCTTCGACTCGGGAAACGCGAACAAGCGTGGCGCAAACAGTACAGCCACACCGTCGCTAACGAAGTCGTCACGGAGGCCCTCTCTTACGACTGCGACGTCATCGTGTTCGAGGACTTGACCGATATTCGAGAACGACTTCCCCACGCAAAGTGGCACCACGTGTGGGCGTTCCGACGCCTGTTCGAGTACGTTGAGTACAAGGCCCCCGAACAGGGGGTCTCCGTGGAACAAGTCGAGCCGAACCACACGTCCCAACGCTGTTCGCGGACGGACTGTGGGTTCACTCACGAGGAAAACCGCCACGGAGAACACTTTGAGTGCCAGAAGTGCGGCTACGAAGTGAACGCGGACTACAACAGCGCGAAGAACGTCGGTATGCGGTACGTTCGGAAACAGGGACACAAACTCCGTTCCTCGCCCACGTCGGGGAGCGGAGACGCAGAAGTAGACCTGTGTATAAATGGTGGGATGTTGAACGGCGACGGGTACCAGCGTATTGCTGGTGCGTGATTACCGGGAGTCCACATCAAAGCCCCTCCCTCAATAAACCGAGGCGCGGAGCGCCGAGGGAGTAGGGTGGGGTAGTTTACGCACTCGCTCACTGAATGAACTCGATATCCTCAGGATCAAGATCTACGTCGAGGTCGATGTCGAGTGAATCGGCGGCGAACTGCTGTGCCAGCCACGCCTCCGCTCGGTTGAGACGGTACTGGAACGTCGAACGCGACACGTCTACGTCGGCAGCAATCTCGGTGACCGACTGCTGCCGTGGCTCCTCGTAGTACCCGCGTTCGATTGCAGCCTCAAGTGCCGACTTCTGTTCGGGCGTGAGGGTTTGCTGGACGCGACTGTCTTCCAGCAAACATGGCGGCGTTCCGAGCCGTTCGACGGTCAGCGACAGCCCCTCACGAAGGTTCTCACGGACTTCCTCGTGGATCGCTGCTACAGGCCCGTCGATGAGTAAGCGCCACCGGAATTGGTCGCCACGACGCTCCGATCGCATTATCAGCCCCTCGCCGACGTGGTTCGCGGCGACAAGCGGGATCGACCGCGGGCCGTCGCCTTCCCGGCGAAGCGAGTGGATCTTCCGTGACTCCGGGTTTGACGAGAGGGTCGTGTACTCGTACTCGGTCACGGGCGCACCACACATTCCAGACGTATTCGGATCACTGGCGACGCGTTCTAGCTGGTCGTCGAACTCGGTGAGGACAGCAGCCGGGCCGACAACCTTGTCGATTCCCCACACTGCCTCGCTGGTCGCACTGATTTCCATCGACCGGGCGTACAAGTCTGCGTGTTCGATGAAGAGATCCATCACCTCGTCAGTCCCCTTCTCGTATTCGACCGTGAAGACGAACTCGCGCACAATACCGTACGTTCTCGCTTGACGGGTAAAACCTGATAGGAGTGTTCCGAGTCTCGCGCGGTGTGATGACTGGGTTGGACGATTCAGAAACGTACCAGAACTAGTGACGACTCGCCGCTAGATATGAGTTAAAAGCGACACTAGCCGGTAGCTGCTCCCTCAATAGCTACGGCCAGCAAGTACGACGGAGGTAGTAGTTCCGATGTCTACTATCAGATCGGTATGTTGTGTGTTACCTCTTATTACGTTGCTCGACCTTGTTCAACTCGATGAGCAGCCGGAAGATGGCCTTCACGAGGTTCGGGTCGACGCCGAACGCTTCGGCGTTCCGGCCGGCGCGGTCCATCACCGCTTGCTCCTGGCTCTCGTCGGTGGTCGCCATGCCGCGCTCGTCTTTGACCTCCGCGATGGTCTCGGCGACGTACGTGCGTCGCGCGATGAGGTCGACGATTTCGCGATCGATTGCTTCGATTTCCTCGCGCAGTTCCTCTAGACTCATATCGTCCGGGCCCCGTCCAGCTGCGTCGTCGTCAGCCGGACTGTCCCCGGGTTCTCGTCCCATAGTGGTTTCACCTCCGTGAGTGCGTCGTGGTCGCCGACGGCGACGTAGCTCGGGCCGGTGCCCGAGAGGGACGCCCCGTCGGCGTGCGGGAGGGCGTCCACAATTGGCTCGGTCGGGTGGCCGAGCGCCGCCGCGAATGCCAGCCCGTTAATCGTCATCGCGGTGCCGTACTCGCCGTCGGCGGCGAGGTCCGCGACGTGCTCGGCCATCGGCGCGATGCGCTGGCAGCGCTCGACGTCCGCGTCCGCGGAGAAGGACTGCTCGGGCGGCGTCCACACGAGCGCCGCCCACTCGACTTCCTCGCGGAACAGTAGGTCGTCCTCGCGGTTGTCCGTCATCGTGAGCCCGCCGAGCATGCTCGCCGAGGCGTCGTCGAACGCGCCCGTGACGGTGACGCCGACGCCGCGGGCGGCCTCGACGCCGAGGCGCGCCGCCCGCTCGCGGGAGACGCTCTCGACTTCGCCGAGCGCGTCCAGCGTCGCAAGCACGGTCGCGTTCGCGGCCGCGCTCGAACTCTTCAGGCCGGACGCCAGCGGCACCTCGCTGTCCGTGTGGACGGTGCCACCCTCACCGTGCCCGTACTGGTCGGTCACCAGCGATACGCAGCGCTCCACGAGTTTAGTGTCGGCGTCCGAGTGGTCGGCGATGCTGCCGGTGACGCCGTCGGCGGCCGCGTCCAGCGACACCTCGGCTGTCACGTCGAAATCGAGCGCGAACGCCGACCCGATGCCCGTCGCGAGCGCGTTCAACACGGTGCCCGCGGCTGGCGCTGCTGCACGGCCATCCATGTGTTGTCCTGTCACGGCCCGTATTTACCACTGGCGTTTCGGGCAAGGGGAGCGTGGCCGAGCAACGCGAGGCCACGTTAGGGCGAACGGCGAGCACCGCGAGCCGTGAGCAGCGTGCCCTCACTCCGCTCGGGCACGCAAACGGCGGGCTTTTCCTCTCCCACCCGCAATCCACGGACATGAGCGCCCGCAACGACATCGCGCCGAGCACTCTCGGCGTCGACCTCGAAGAGGAGGGCGTCTACGTCGAGTACACGGACGGCCGCCGCACGTTCTACAACGGCGTCCCGGAGAAAGTCCACGGGACGGTGCGGTGCCGGCCGGGCAAGGACGTCCACGTCCTCGTCACGGACCCGACGGAGACGGAGGGCGTCCTCGTCTACGTGAACGACCTGAAGACCCACGACGAGATTCTCGAATCGACGGGCGTCGGCCGCGTCCTGCTCGACCCCGGCGAGGAAGAGGAACTGTTCCCGGGCGTGACCGTGCGCGCGGACGGCTACGCGACGGAAGTCGAAGCCGACCCCGAAGAGGCGCGGGGTCGCGTGTTCGTCTTCGAGGAGGACGAGCTCGGCGAGCGCTCGTTCGAGCTGTTCGCAGCAGAGTCAGAGGAGTGAACGCGCTCTGACCGCCCGTTACTGGAGATAGGAGGGTTCTTCGGCGTCGCAGTTCTGTTCGTGCTGTTCGGCGTCCCCCTGGTCGTCGAACATTAGCCCGCACTCTTCGCAGCGGTACCAGAGCATGTCGTCGCGCTCAGTCTCCTCGACCATGCGTGGGTCTCCGTCGCCCGAGGTAAAAACCGTTGCCCCCGTCGCGACGCCGGCTCCGATACCGGGTGGTTCGCCAGTAGGCATACGTCCCCTCGCGTCGAACTCGCGGCTGACGACGCCAACCTCCGGAACGGCGTGCTCGCGGCACTCGACCGCGACTAGGGCCGCAGGCAGCGCTCGGGGTCGAACGGCAGCCCGAGGTGGTCGAAGACGTCGCGCCACCGGCCGACGTCGTTCTCGTCGAGGATACAGGGCGCGTAGCCGGCGTTCAGGGAGAGCGCGAGCGCCGGGTAGCGGTCTGGTTCGACGCCGACGCGCACGCTGTCGTAGCCTGCGTCCAGTAGCCGACGAGTGGCTGCGGCGGAAAGCGCACGCCCCAGTCCCTCGCGGCGGTGCACGGGGTCGACGACGAGGTACGCCAGCGCGGCGCCGAACGGGAAGCGGTGGTCGCCCGCGTTCGGCTCGTGGATTGCCGAACACGTCCCGACGACGGCGTTCGTCGCGCGCTCGACGGCGACGAACGAGCCGTTCGGCAGCACGCGGTCGCGGAACGCCTCGATACCGACGTCCCAGCAGCCCGTTTCGAGCAACTCCTCGATTGCTTCTCGGTCCCGACCGGCTAACTTGCTCGTTCGGAGCGCATACCCGTCCGGCACGTCGACGTCCGGCGGTCGTAGGCCGTCCGGCCACAGCAAGTAGCGCGTGTCCTCGCTCATGGGCGTGGCTCGGTGCTCGCAGTTGGAACGCGTTGCGGTGTGTGCTCGGGTCGGCGCCAGAGTAATCCGGATGGTCGCCGTTCGTACTGTCGTAACTGCGATGAGCACGGACACCGAACCAGCGGGGGTCGTCGAGGACGAGTCGTTCTTCCGGACGCTCGTCGAGCACGGCTCGGACGCCATCATCAGCATCGACGCGGATAGCACGATTCTGTTCGCGAATCGCTCGGTCGAGCGCGTGTTCGGCTACGAGCCCGCGGAACTCGTCGGCGAACCACTCACCGTGGTGATGCCCGAGCGCTTCCAGGGGGCCCACCACGCTGCCATCGCGGAGTACGTCGAAACGGGCGAGCGTACTCTCGACTGGAACGACATCGAACTCCCCGGCGAGCACAAGGACGGCCACGAGGTCCAGCTCTCGATTACGTTCGAGGAACACCAGTACGACGGCCAGCGCGTGTTCTCCGGCATCATGCGCGACGTCACGGACCGCGTGGAGCGCGAGCGCAAACTCGAACGACAGAACGAGCAACTGGAGCGGTTCGCGGGCATCCTCAGCCACGACCTCCGCGACCCGCTGAACACGGCGCGCGCACAGGTCGCGCTGGCGAAGAATGCCGACGACCCGACGGAGTACCTCGACGAACTCGAACACATCCACCAACGCATGGGCGACCTCATCGAGGACGTGCTCACGCTCACGAAACAGGGCCACACCGTCGGCGAACCCGAGCCAGTCTCACCCGCCGCCGTCGCCGAGGAAGCGTGGCAGAACGTCGGCGGCCCGGAGGCGACGCTGCACGTCGAGGACATCGGCGTCGTGCAGGCCGACCGCGAGCGCCTGTTGTCGCTGTTCGAGAACCTGCTCGGGAACGCGATTCGGCACGCCGGCGACGACGTCACCGTCGAAGTCGGCCCGCTGAGCGCCGGCGACGGTTTCTACGTCGCCGACGACGGCCCCGGCATCCCCGAAGCCGACCATGCGGACGTCTTCGACTACGGGTTCACGACCGACGACGACGGCACCGGGTTCGGGCTGAACATCGTCGAGAGCATCGCGGACGCCCACGGCTGGACCGTGAGCGTGACCGACAGTGAGGCGGGCGGCGCGCGCTTCGAGTTCGCGGGCGTTCGCCGGAGCGAGAACGGCGATGCCGAATGATTGTTCGGACGACTGACACCCCTGAGGCGGTGCTTCGCCGGCGTGCCACTACATCCAAGTACCGTCGAACCAAATCAGGTGGCGAGTGATGTCTACTGAAAGCGCCGCGGACGGGAGCCTCGACCACGATGCGCCGGTCGTGCTCGTCGTGGACGACGAGGCGAACGTCGCGGAGGCGTACGCGCTCTGGCTCCCCGACGAGTACGAGGTCCGAACCGCAACGAACGGGGCGCAAGCCCTCGACGCAGCCGACGAGGACATCGACGTCGTCCTCCTCGACCGCCACATGCCGGACCTCTCCGGCGACGAAGTGCTGGACCGCCTCCGGGAGCGCGGCCTCGACTGCCGGGTGGCGATGGTGACCGCGGTCGACCCCGACTTCGACATCGCGGAGATGTCCTTCGACACGTACCTCACCAAGCCCGTCGACCAAGGAGAGATTCGGGACACCGTCGAGACCCTCCTCGGGCTGTCGTCGTTCGGCGACCAGTCCCGCCAGTTCTTCGCCGTCTCCCGGAAGATTGCGGCGCTCGAGGACGAGAAGCGCGCGTCCCAACTGGAGGACAGCGACACCTACCAGCAGCTCGTCGAGCGCCGCGACGAACTCGACAGCGAACTCGACGATGTCGTCGGCGAGATGGACGACGACGACCTCGAAGCCGCGTTCCGCGACCTCTGACTACCAGAACGCCTTCGTGCGGGCGTACTCACGTTCGCGTTCGAGGATGTCCCGGTAGAAGTCGGCCTCGTCCTCGCGGTGGCGGTTGATGACGCGGGCAGCGTTCCGCGGGCCGACGCCGCGCGCTGACAGCGCGATAATCGCTTTCTTGCCGTGGCTCTGGACGATGCTCGCGTTCCGGAAGACGCGCTCGGTGCGGTCGCGCTGCTCGTCGTCCTTGTCGTCGGCGCGCACCGCCTTCACCGCGTCGTCGGCCCACGGCGACAGCGCGGCGACGCGCGTCGACCCGCAGTACGGGCACTCGGGCTGGTCGCTGACGCGCCGGACTTTCGTCTCGTGCTCCCAGTCCTGGCAGTGCGTACAGAACAGTTTCACGCGGTCGTCCTGGATGCGCTCGCGGACCGCCTGCACGACGCTGGCGTCCGCGTTCTCGGGTGTGAGGAGTTCCGACCCCGACGAGCGGCCGCCGACGCCGATGGCCGTTCGTTCGCCCTCGATGGCGACTTCCAAGTTGCCGGACTGGATTGCTTCGAGGACCTCGCTGGTGCGTTCGACGTCGAGGTCGGTGTGGAACACCTCGCGGACGGCCTCGTCGTAGACGGGCGTGTCTTCGAGCGCGCCCAGCAGCCGCGACAGCCCGACGCCATCTCGCCCTTTCCAACGCTTGAGTGCGCCGAACTTCGCGGCGACCTGCGCGAGCGTGAACTTCAGCGTCTCCGACTGCTTGAGACTCAACTCCAGCAGCGGCTCGACGTGCTCGGAGTCCGTCTCGTGCAGCAGGTCCACGACGCCGTTCGCGCTGATGCGCGCGGGCACGTCCAGTTCGACGCGGTACGGGCCGACGTCGAGCCCCACCGAGGAGCCGGTTCGCTGGCCGAGTAACGCCGACAGCAGCCGGCCGACGGTCTCGTTGGCCTCGTGGCCGAGGGCCGCGTTCACGACGATTGTCTTGCCTTCCTGTTCGACGACGATGCGGTCGTCGCTGGGCATCGCGTTCCCGCTGTCGACGTGGTACTCGACCTGTTCGAGCGCCTCGCCCGCGGTGTACTCGTCCGTCGGGTAGCGCGCCGTGAACTCACGTGCGACTCCTTCGAGGGTCGCGCCCGCGTCGAACTGGTCGGCCGCGACTTCGCGCATCTCCCCGACCTCCTGGGCGACCTCGTAAGGCACGGGAATCTCCTGGCCCGTCCACGACGGCACCTCGCCCGCGGGGTCCTCGATGGGGGAGACGTTGACCTCCTCCTCTTCTTCGTCGATGTTCGTGATGCGCCACATCTCCCCGCGCTGGACGAACGTCGCGCCGGGTTCCGCGAAGTTCACGACGAAGCGCTCGTCCAGCGTCCCGACCTGCCGGCCCGCCGCCATGTCGTAGACGGCGTACGTCTCCTCGTCGGGAATCATCGAGAGGTTCGCGTAGTAGTACTGCCACGTCCCCCCGGATTTCGAGACGGTGTCGTCGTCCTCGTCGACGTAGACGACGCGGTTGTTGTGCAGTTCCATCGCCACCTCGCGGAACGTTGTCTCGTCGAGGTCGTGGAACGGGTACGCCCGCGTCACGATCTGGTAGGCGTGGCGTGCGCTCGTCTCCCCGAAGTCCATCACCACGCCGACGATTTGGTTCGCTACGGTGTCGAGGCTGCCGTGGTGAATCTGCATCGTCTCCACGTCGCCCTCGCCGGCGCGCCGCGCGATGGCCAGCGCCTCGAACGTGTCGTCCGGGCTGCCCGTCACGACGGTGCCGTGGCTGACCTCGTCGCGGCGGTGGCCCGCGCGCCCGACGCGCTGGAGCAGGCGTGCGACCTCCCGTGGCGAGGCGTACTGGACGACGTGGTCGATGCGGCCCACGTCGATGCCGAGTTCCATCGAGGACGTGCAGAGCAAGCCGTCGAGTTCGCCGGCCTTGAACTGGTCTTCGACCTCGATGCGGGCTTCCTTCGACAGGGACCCGTGGTGGACGCCGATGTTGGCGTCCAGTTCCTTGAACCGCGACCCCAGCGCCTCCGCGGTCTGGCGCGTGTTCACGAAAATCAGCGTGGAGTCGTGCTCGTCGACGATTTCCTGGATGGCGCGCACGTGGCTCGCCATCGACGGCGACGTCATCAACTCGTTGCTCAGGCGTTCGTCGCGCTCGGTTATCTCCGGCTCGCGCACCGAGAACTCGACTTTCGACGTGACGTCGACCTCGATAATCTCGCAGCCCCGGCCGCCCGTGAGGAACGCGCCCACTTCGCTGGGGTCGCCGACGGTCGCCGACAGCCCGATGCGCTGGAAGTCCCCCGCGAGCTCCACGAGCCGCTCCATCCCAATCGAGAGTTGGGCGCCGCGCTTCGCGCCCGCGAGTTCGTGCACTTCGTCGACGACGACGTGGCGCACGTCCGCGAGACCGTTCCGGAGCTTCTCCCCGGTGAGCATCGCCTGCAACGTCTCCGGGGTCGTCACGAGCACGTCCGGCGGGTCGTCGGCCTGTTTCTTGCGCTGGTACTGCGTCGTGTCGCCGTGCCGGACGTCCACGTCGAGGCCGAGCGTCTCCCCCCACCAGTCGAGGCGCTCACGCATGTCGCGGTTCAGCGCCCGTAGCGGGGTCACGTACAGCGCTGCGAACCCCTCCGGCGCGCCCTCTTCGACGATGCTATTGAGGACCGGAAGCATCGCCGTCTCCGTCTTCCCGGTCCCAGTGGGCGCGACCACGAGGCCGTTTCGGCCGTCCGCGAGCGCGGGAATCGCGCGGCGCTGTGGCTCCGTCGGCGTCGTGAACCCGCGCTCGGAGAGCGCCGCCCGAACCTCGCCGCCGAGGTGCGAGAACGCGTCCATCCCCCGCGTCTCACTCATCTCTCAAACGTAGGGCCGCAACCCGAATAAGCGCGTTGCCGGGCGACACGACTGCCCCTAACTCGACTCCTCGACGCCCCTCTCGGCGAGGCGACAGCGAAGATATGCGGCCGTTCAGACGTCGCGATAGCGACCGAGCCGCGTCCCGTCCAGCAAGTAGAGTTGGGCGTCCGGGCACGCCTCGGGGAGGAACGGCGCGAGGAATTCCTGGCCCTCGACGTTCACCCACGTCCCGCCGGAGAGGTCGTTGAATGCCGGGACCACCGCGAGGTCGCCGTGCACGTCGATGGTCTCGCCGTGGTACTCCTCGAACGGCGCGGCGTCGAGCGGGCCGCGCAGCCACGCGCGCTCGACGCGCGTCCCGCCGACCTCGTCCTCCAGCCGGACTGTCGGATGCTCGTGGCCGACGCAGACCGTCTCCGCCTCCAGCACTTCGGGCGCGGGCCACGTGTGGCCGTGCGCGAATCCGACGTCACCGAAGCGCGCGCCCTCCGGGGGTGTCGCGTCGAGGTCGAACTCGTCGGCGAGCCCGCCGTCGTGGTTCCCCACGACGAGCGTCACGGGGACGTCGAGCGCGTCGAACAGCGCGTCGAGTTCGTCGTGTTCAGCGCCCTCGGGCGTGCCGATGGCGTGCCCGAGGTCGCCGAGGAAAATAATGCGATCCGGCTGCGTCTCGCTGACGAGGTCGAGCACGCGCTCGCGGCGGTGCTCGGCGCGACTCTGGACTTCCAGCCCCTCGCGGCGCAGCGAGCGCTCGATACCCGCGTGGTAGTCAGCGACGACAAGCGCCTGCTCGCGGGTCGCGGCTTCGCCGCTCCCTCGTTCCGAGGTCTCCGTACCTTCGACTTCGCTGGTCGCGCTGCTCCCCGCTCGTCCGTCCGCGGCCTCCACGCTGTCGGCCGCGCGCTCTCCTTCGAGGTCGGCGACCGCGGCGGGTTCGCCGAGAATCGGCTCCACCAGCGCCATCTAGATGGCTTTCAGGTGGTCGTCGCCGGACTCGTAGCAGCGCCCGCTCATCAGCGCCTCCTGGATGGCGTCCTCGATTTCGCCCTCGTCGGCGTCCCGCTCGTCGGCCGCCGTCGCGACGACGTTCTCGCGGAGCGCGCCGTCGCCGTCGTCGAGTTCGTCCATCAGCTCCACGACGTAGTCTTCGAGGTCGAGGTCCATCTCTCCGGCTTCGGAGTCCTCGCTGTCGGACTCGGGCTCGTCGTCCTCCTCGGCGGTGAATTCGTCGAGGTCGTCGCTGTCCTCGTCCTGAGACTCGTCGAACGCCTCGTCGTCGGCGTCGAAGTCACCGAGGTCGTCTTCGTCCGTGGCTTCCTCGGTGGCTTCGTCTCCGCCGGCTTCCTCGTCGGATTCGGGTACGTCGATGTCCGACTCGCCGGCGTCCGGGACTTCGGTCCCCGTCGAGAAGCCGACGTCGTAGTTCTCCTTGACTTCCTCGCGCTCCTCCTCGGAGAGCTCGTACATCTCGCCGTCCGCGGCTGCTTCGCCCTCCTCGGGCGCGGCTTCCGCAGCGACTTCGTCGGGTTCGGGCGTCTCGGCGGCTGGACCGGTCGCCGACGCCGGTTCCGACTCCGGCTCGGCCTCCGGTTCGCTCGCTTCGACGCTCTCCTCGGTCTCCGGTTCGGATTCAGTCTCCGGCTCGGGTTCTTCCTCGGTCTCGCTGACCGCGGGCGCAGTCTCGACTTCCGTCTCCTCGTCGCCCTCGCCGAGATCCGCATCTACCGTCCCCGCGTCGGGCGCTTCGTCGCTCTCGGCGGCTTCGGATTCGGTGGGTTCGGCGGGTTCAGCTTCGGTCGTCTCGGCTGCCTGCTCTTCCCCGTCGGCCGATTCACTGTCGAGGTCGGCCGCGAAGCTGAGGTCGGCGTCGCCCTCGTCGCTCGGGGAGAGCGCGAGGTCGCCGACTTCGTCGCGCTCGCCGGCGACGACGCGCGCCGCGTCCAGGGTGAGCGTGCGGACCGCGTCGAGGTACGCCGGCGTCGTGCCGTAGTGGTCGAGCGCCAGCGGGATGCCCGCCGCGAGCCCGTGCTGGACGCCCGCGGCTTCCAGAATCTCGCGGAGGTTGTCGCCGCGCTCGACGCGCTCGTGGGCGGCCGCCATCGTCGCCACGCGGTCGACGGTCTGCTCGGCCGTCGAGACGACCCAGCGGTCGCGGGTTTCGGCGTCGACCTCGCTGACTTCCTCCGGGCGGATGGACGTGTAGACGACGTCCGCGTCCTCCGGCTGGAAGGTCCGGGCCTTCCCCGTCACCGCGACGAACGACGGCGTGTCTGCGGATTCGAGAGCGGCCAGCGCCTCGGGCTGGTACTGCCCGGCGTAGACGACGAACGCGCCCGTCGGGTCGACGACCCGCGCGCGCACCACGTCGTCGCTGACCTGCTCGACCTCGGTGAGCACGCCCACGACGAACACGCGGTTGACGCGCGCGCCGGTCGGCGTCACGACGTAGTTCGGCGCGCGCTCCTCGTCGCTCTCGGCGTAACTGTAGTCGGCGTCGTCGAACTCCGCGGCGAACAGCCGGTAGGCGACCTCGCGGCGGTTGACCTCCTCGTCCTCAGATTGACTCATGCTTCCACCTCCTGAAGGAAGGCCTGCGCACGCTCGGCCGGGTCGTCGGCGGATTCACGGAACTCCAGCGTTTCGAGGTTCGCGCCGTAGTCGTCCACCGAGAGGTGGCCGCGGACCGTGTACTCGGAGCCGACGAGCGTCTCGGCGATGGTGTCCGCGACGACGGTCTGGTCCATCGCGTCGCGGGCCTGCTGGCGCGCGTCCTCGATGTCGCCGCCGTACACCTCCTCGGTGAGTTCGCGGTCGAGAATCACCGTGACGGTGTCCGTGCCGTCGTCGAGAATCGCCTTCACGCGCAGGTCGTCCTCGCCCTCCACGTCGCCGTGCTGGCGGCACTGCCCCTTCTGGACGACGCGGCCGCACTCGGGACAACGCTGGATGAGCCCGGAGCCGTCCCGGACTTCGATGACGTTCCCGACGAGTTCGACGTCGTACGCGCCGCCGCGATCGACGGCCTCCCGAATCGCCATCCGGGTCGGGCCGCCCACTTCGACGGGTTCGTCGAGGCTCGTGACCGTCGAGAACTCCGAGACGTTCACGGAGGGAACGCCGCGGAACTCGCGGACGTAGACGTCTTCGAGGCGGACGGACGCGCCCTCCTCGATTTCAGTGTGCGGGTCCCAGTCGGTGAACGGGAGGCGCGCGCTCTCGTCGCCGAGGACGCCGCTCAGAATCTCCGTCTCGCCGTCCCGGCCGTCGATGGTCCGGGTCTCGACCTCGGTCACGCGGACCTCGACGTTCCGGCCGCGGTCGCCCGGCGCGAGGTCGGCGAGATCGCGGTCGCCGCCCACGTCGTAGGGCACGTCGATGTCCTCGGCCTTGCTCACGGTCGAAGATTCCCCGAAGTTGAGTTCGGGATTCCCCTCGTACTCGCGGACGCTGGCGTTTCCGATGGCGACGGTGTCGCCGGGTTCGAGGCCGAAGTCCTCCCACGCAGTGTACGAGATTTTCCCGGTTTCGTCGGCGAGTTCGCCCTCGCCGATGACGTGGTCGTCGCCCTGGTAGCGAATCGAGCGCTTGCCCGCCGTCAGGACTTTTGCCGTCACGGTGACGCTGCCCGAGTCGGGGCTGACGTCCACGATGTTTTCTGCAGTCGGGCCGCCCGAGTCGCCGCCGGACTCGTCGCCGAACTTCCGACGGAGGCTCCGCTTGGCCTCCTCCACGGGAACGCTGTACTCCACGAGGTTCTGCAGGTTCTCTTTGACCTCCGCTTTGTCTACACCGAGGTCGGAGGCGAGCTCCTCGGCGTGGTCGTCGATGTTCATGCGTCCGTAGTTCGGGCTGCCTGCCGTAAAAGGGTTCTCGCGAGCGGGCGCGCGTGGACCGAACACGAAACGCGTTTCCCACCGCCGCCCCCTCCCCAGCGTATGCACGTCGTCGTCAACGCCGCGATGAGCGCGGACGGCAAGCTCTCGACGCGCCGCCGCGAACAGGTCGCCATCAGCGGCGAGGCCGACTTCCGGCGCGTGGACGAGCTGCGCGCGAGCGTCGACGCCGTGATGGTCGGCGTCGGCACCGTACTCGCGGACAACCCATCGCTGACCGTCGACGACTCTGACCTGGTCGCCGAACGCGACCAGCGCGGCGACGCCCCCCAGCCCGCTCGCGTCGTCGCGGACTCGCACGCCCGTACGCCGCCGGACGCCGGCGTGCTCGACGGTGCTGCGGAGACGTACGTCCTCGTCGCCGAAGAGGAACCCCGCGAGCACCGCCAGACGCTCGAAGACGCCGGCGCGACTGTCGTGGTTGCCGGCGAGAACCGCGTCGAACTTCCCGACGCGCTCGACCAACTGGAAGCCCGCGGCGTCGAAGACCTGCTGGTCGAGGGCGGCGGCGAACTCATCTTCTCGCTGTTCGCCGACGACCTCGTCGACGATCTCTCGGTGTTCGTCGCGCCCAAGATTATCGGCGGCCGCGACGCCCCGACGCTCGCCGACGGCGACGGCTTCGTCCGCGACTTCCCGGAACTCGACCTGGCGGGCGTCGAACGCATCGACGACGGCGTCCTCCTCGAATACGACTGCTGACTCGCCGTTCCCGGACCGCTATCCGCCGTCGGCCCGTGAGACGGGCACCGTCGTGACCTGCACCTCCGCCCGCCGGACGACGCGCTCGGTGACGCTCCCGACGCTGAGGAATCGGTCGAGGCCGCTGCGGCCGTGCTTGCCCATCACCACGAGGTCCGCGTCGTAGTCCCCGGCCGCGTCCAGAATCTCCTCGTGTGGCAGGCCGGTCCGGAGGTGTTTCTCCACGATGATGCCGCCGTCCTCACACTGTCGGCCGGCGTGGTCGAGCGCGCGCTCGGCCTCCGCGTGCGCTTCCTCGACGACGAGGTCGAACTCCGTCGCGACGAACCGCTCGTCGACGACGTACAGCGCATGCACCTCGGCGTCGAACCGTTCGGCTAAGGCGAGGCCGACGCCCACCGCCTCCGAGGCCCCCTCACTGCCGTCGGTCGGAACGAGAATCGTCGAGTACACCCGCGGCTAGTCTCGGGCGGCGGACAAATACGCTTCCCCGAAGCGGGCGGCGCGCGAACCGCGACAGCGCGTCGAAAACGAGTTAGTGCTGGTGGCCGGTCGCTTCCGCGTACGTCTGCCCGAAGCGCTCCTCGAACTGGTCGAGGACGGCTTCCTCGACGTTCTGCAGTTCCTCGGTAGGCTCGCCCTGGCCGTGGTGGACGAGGGCGTGAGCGCGCTGCGCGAACGCCATCAGCGCGATGTCGCCGACGACCTGTGCCTCGCTCTCGTCGTCCTCCTCGCTGAAGATTTCCACGAGTCGCGCGGGAATCGTGACCTCGTTGGTGTCGCCGTCCGGGTCCTCGATGGTGAACGTGGCTTCGTCCATGCTCGCACGGACGGGACCGCGACTAAAATGAGTGTGGTTACGGGACCGAGCCGCCGGCTTCAGTCGTCCGCGGGCGCGGCCTCGCTGCCTTCGGCGGCCGTCGCGCTCCCTTCGCTTTCGAGGTACTCGTCGGCGTCCAGCGCGGCCTTGCTGCCCATGCCGGCCGCGGTGACCGCCTGCTGGTAGTGGTAGTCGACGACGTCGCCAGCGCCGAAGATGCCCTCGACGTCGGTGCGCGTCTGGCCGCCGCCCTTGCCGCCGCGGGTGACGATGTAACCCTCGTCGTCGAGTTCGACGTCCGTGTCTTCGAGGTAGTCCGTGTTCGGCGTGTGGCCGATGGCGACGAAGAACGCGCCAACCGACAGCGAGAATTGCTCGGTCTCCTCGTCGTCGAGCTTCGCCGACGGGTGGCCCTCGGGATGGCGCACGAGCGTCACGTCCTCGACGCCGGCCTCGGGGGTGCCGTTGACCTCGACGGCTTCCGTGTCCCAGAGGACTTCCATGTCGCCGTCGTCGACGTGCTCCTGGATGCGTTCCTGCCAGTAGTCCTCCGCGCGGAGTTCCTCGCGTCGGTGGACCAGGTAGACGGTGTCCGCGAACTTCGTGAGGAAGCTCGCCTCCTCGGCGGCCGCGTCGCCGCCGCCGACGACGACCATGTCCTCGCCCTTGAAGAACGCGCCGTCGCAGGTCGCACACGTCGAGACGCCGTACCCCATGAGCTCGTCCTCGCCGGGGATGCCGAGCGTCCGCGCGCTCGCACCGGACGCCGCGATGACCGCGTCGGCGGTGTAGACGTCGCCGTTCGTGAGCTCCACGCGGAACGGCCGCTGGGCGTCGTCGACGTTTTCGACGACGCCGTGTTCGAGCTCCGAGCCGAAGCGCTCGGCCTGCTCTTTCATGTTGTTGATGAGGTCCGGCCCCGAGATGCCCTCCGGGAAGCCCGGGTAGTTCTCGACCTCAGTCGTGAGCGTGAGCTGGCCGCCGGGCTCGTCGCCCTCGAACAGCAGCGGATCGTTGTTCGAGCGCGCCGCGTAGATTGCCGCCGTCAGCGCCGCGATGCCCGTCCCGGTGATGATGAGCTTGCGGTGCTCGACGACGTCGTCAGCGGTTTCACCGCTTCCGTTTCGAGACCCCGCCGGGGTCTCGCTATCGCTGCCGTCGGCGATGCCGAGCTTCTCGTCGAGTTCGCCGGTCTGGTCGAGTTCGTGGGTGTCGTCCCAGCCGCCGATGAGCTCGTCGTCGATGAACACCTCGGGGGCGGTCTCGCGGCCGTTCGCGCGCTCTTTCATCTCCGCGAACAACTCCTCGTCGCCCTCTTCTCGCGGGCTCTGCCCGCTCGAATGGTTCGGGGAATGGTTCGAAAATTCCCGCTGGGAATTTTCGTCATCACGAGAGACGGCGTCGCCGTCTCTCGGATGACTTCGTTCCCCGGTAGTAACGTTGTACGTCACGTAGTCGACGCCCTTCGCGTCGAAGAGGTCCTTGGCCTTCTCGCAGTACGAGCAGTCTGTCTTCGTGTAGATTTCCACTCGGGGCTCGTCGGTCATACGTCCTAGTCGGTGACCGCGGTGTTTGTACGTTGTGTTGGCCGGGAAGTGTGCCGGCACATCGGAGCCCCTCGTTCACGACGGCAGAACGCTTTTGGACGAGCTTATGTAACACGTACGTATGTCTGATGCAGATACGAACGGTGGGGGCGAACCGGAGAAGACGAACATCAACGTTCGGCTGACGGAGTCGCTGCTCGCGGACGTCGACGCCACGTGGCAGGACGAGGGCTACAACAGTCGGAGCGAGTTCATCCGCGAAGCACTCCGAGACGCGGTCCGGCATCCCGGCCTGACCCGCAAGAGTTGGAAGGAGATTGCCGCCGTCGAACACGCGCGACGCACCGGCGACAGCGAGACGTTCTCCCGCGAGGACATTCTCGGCGATGACGAGTGACGGCGAGTGGACGTGGCAGTTCCGCGCGCCAGCGAAACGAACGTACGACGACCTCGACCCGCACGCACAGGACCGCATCACGGACAAACTCGACGAAATCGTCAACGACCAGTGGCGGGACCCGGACGACTACCTGGAACGCTGACTGGCGTCCCGCACTCGAAGCTCCGAATCGGCGCGTTCCGCCTCGGTGCAGTCTGCGACCACGAAGCGAAACTGCTCGACGTGTACACCATCGAGCAACGCGGTAGCGCGTACAAACCCGGAGACGATTGACTCGCACTGCCGATTTCACATCCCGCGACCCAAGCGCTTACGCCCCGCGTCGCCCCACACTCGGGTATGCCCGCCGACCTCCACGAGAAGATGGACCGCTACGAGGGCCTGCTGGCCGAAGCGCTCGCGGAAGCCGAAGCCGTTCCACCCGCGGACACGCCGCTGGGCGAGGCCGCTGCCGAGTACGAGGAGATGGCACAGTCGTACCTCGACGACGGCCGTCACTTCCGCGACCACGACGACCCAGTGAACGCGCTCGCGGCGTTCTCCTACGGGCACGCGTGGCTGGACGCGGGCGCTCGAATCGGGCTCTTCGACGTGCCCGAGAGTGGTCACCTGTTCACCGTGTAGGCGCTCGCGCGTCCGGAGCCGGCACGCCGTGCGATGTCGGGTGGTTTTACGGTACTGCGCCGTCTCGGAGTAGTCGATGGAGGCCGCGCTCTGGTACGTGTTGACGGGGACGCGCGGCGGACCGAACCGCGTCCGCCTGCTGCGGGCGCTCGCCGACCGTCCGAGAAACGCGAACCAGCTCGCGGAGGACCTGGACCTCGACTACAAGACGGTCCGACACCACCTCGACGTGCTCGTCGAGAACGACATCGTGCAGTCCAGCGGCGACGACTACGGCGCGGTGTACCTGCCGACGGACGCGGCCCGCGACAACTGGGACACCATCGAGGAAATCATCGAGGAGGTCGAATGATGCACGATTCTAGGGGAATACCGGCCGAATTTGGGAAAGCGTATAACTACCGCTCCTGCCAACGGTGGTGTAGATGACAGTCTGGGCGGACGTGACGCGAGCGGCGATGGCGGTCAACGTCGTCGCACTGCTCGCGCTCTGCGGCGTGTGGGCTCGCAACTACCGGCAGATACAGTCGAAACACACGCTCGGCCTGCTCGTGTTCGGTCTGCTGTTGCTCGGGGAGAACGCGCTCGGGCTCTACTACTTCGTGATGCACGACGTGTTGACCGCGTGGTTCAGCGGCCTGCCGTCGATTTCCGCGACCGCGATGATGGCGCTGCGGCTGCTCGAAACTGCCGCCATCGCGTTCCTGCTGTGGGTGACGTGGGACTGACCCAATACTGACTCGGCACTGACCTGGCACTGACCTCGCTTCTTCGGCTCGCTCACGACGACCAGCCTAGCCGCAGCCACCGCGCCCGATACCCTCCTCCGCCAGACTTGGCAATACGATGATATCGGCGATAGAGGGGCCTAGGGACGCAATTTGGCGAATCTCCGGCGGAAATTGGGCCTGAATTCGGGAAATCTTCTTTCAAGTACCGGGTGTCGTCGGTGGTATGCGGGAACGCATCCAAGCACTCGTGCTCACAGCCGTCGTCGTTGGCTCGCTGTTCGCCGTCGCACCTGCGGCAGCGACGGCCGACCAGCAGGCGGCTGCGAGCGTCACGTTCGACGCACAGACTTCCGGTGGCCAGACGGTCACCGTCGACAGCGCCACGCTCCCGAACGGCGGGTTCGTGACGATTCACGACAGCAGCGTGCAGGAGGGCGAAACGCTCGGCAGCGTCGTCGGGTCGTCGGCGTACCTCGAACCCGGCACGCACGACAACGTCACCGTCCACCTGGACGAGCCGCTCGCCGAGGACGACACGCTCGTCGCGATGCCGCACATGGACACCGACGGCGACCGCGTCTACGAGTTTGTCTCCGCGAACGCGGCCGTCGACGGCCCGTACACGGCTGACGGCGGTGCTGTCGTCGCCGCGGCGAACGTCACCGCGTCCTCAACCGTGTCGATGAGCGACCAGCCGACCGACGGTAATTCCGTCGTCGTCGACCGCGTCGAGCTGGCCGAGCCCGGCTTCGTCGCCGTCCACAACGACAGCCTCCTCGACGGCGACGCGCTCGGCAGCGTCGTCGGGCACTCCGCGTACCTCTCGGCGGGCGTCCACGAGAACGTCCGCGTCGAACTCGACGAGTCGGTCGGCAACGAGACGGTGATTCCGATGCCCCACGTCGACTCCGACGGCGACGAGACCTACGACTTCGTCTCCTCCGAGGGCAGCGACGACGGCCCGTTCACCGACATGAACGGGGAAGCCGTCCTCGACACCGCGATGGTCACGCAGTCGAACACGGCGTCCGTGTCCGCGATGAACCAGACCACCGGCGGTCACGCCGCGACCGTCGATTCGGTGTTCCTGCCCGACGGCGGGTTCGTCACCGTCCACGACGGTAGCGTCACCGAGGGCGCGGTCTTCGAGAGCATCCGCGGCACGTCGATGTACCTCGAACCCGGCCTCCACCGGAACGTCCGCGTGAGCCTCGACGACCCGTACACCGAGGACGGCACGCTCGTGCCGATGGCGCACATGGACACGAACGGCGACGAAGCGTACACGTTCGAGGAATCCGAGGGCAGCGAGGACGGCCCGTACACGGCTGACGGTAGCGCAGTCGTCGACACCGCGTCCGCGACCGTCTCCGCGTCCGTCAGCGTCGACCACCAGCAGTCCGACGGCCACACGGTCGTCGTGGACTCTGTCGACCTCAGCGAACCCGGCTTCGTGACGATTCACGACGCCTCCCTGTTCACCGGCGAGTCGCTCGGCAGCGTCGCAGGGACGTCGACGTACCTCGAAGCCGGCCACCACGAGGACGTCGAAATCACCCTCCACGACCCGATCAACGAGTCACAGACGGTCGTTGCGATGCCCCACGTGGACTCTGACGGGGACCAGTCGTACGACTTCGTCACCTCCGAGGGCAGCGACGACGGGCCGTTCACCGCGAACGGCGGCGCGGTCGTCGACACCGCCCACGCGTCCGTGAACGCAGTCACGACCATCAGCGACCAGGAGAGCGACGGGTCGACGGTCGTCGTCGACTCGGTGACGCTCGCGAACGGCGGGTTCGTGACGATTCACGACGGCACCCTCGCCGACGGCGCGGTCTTCGACAGCGTCCGCGGCACCTCCGCGTACCTCGCACCCGGCACCCACGAGAACGTCGAAGTGATGCTGGACAGCGAACTCGACGGCGAGACGACGGTGTTCGCGATGGCGCACGCGGACTCCGACGGCGACGAGACGTACACGTTCGTCGAATCGGAGGGCAGCGCCGACGGCCCGTACGTCGCCAACGGCGCACCCGTAATGAGTTCCGCGACGGTGGACGCGCCCGCGATGACGACCGAAACCACCGAAACGATGGAAACGACTGAGATGATGCAGACCACCGAGGCTGGCGACACGACCGACGACGGATCCGGCGGGAGCGTCCCCGGCTTCGGCATCGGTATTGCGCTCGTCGCACTCCTCGGGGCCGCGCTGCTGGCAGTTCGACAGCAGTAACGCGCTCGACACGGTGATTCGGCCCGGCGAGCATCGGCGGAACGGCCACCAGCCATTTTTCAGGGGCCGGTCTACGTCCACACGTTCATGAAGCACGACGAGTTCGTCGGTGCGGTCCAGAACCGTGCCGAACTGGCCTCCCGTGGCGAAGCAATCCGAGTCACCCGCGCCGTCCTCACCACGCTCGGTGAACGACTGCAGCCGGGCGAAGCGTCCGACCTCGCTGGCCCGCTCCCGATGGAAATCGACATCTTCCTCCACCAGGCGGACTCCGGCCAGATATTCGACTACGACGACTTCGTCCAGCGGGTCGCCGAGCGCGCGAACGCCGACTACGCCGACGCCGCGTTCTACGCGCAGGTCGTGCTGGACGTCGTCGACGAGACGGTGCCCGAGAGCGAACTCCAGGACGTCACCGCCCAGCTCCCCGAGGGCTACGACGACCTCTTCGAGCTACTCGCTACCGACGAGTACTACTGAGCGAGACGGAGTAGTGTTCAGATACGTAGACGAGAGTAGCGGAGACGATGTTGTCTTTTGAAAGCCCTCGGCGGTCTCGGCCGTCGGGAGACTCGCAGTGCTCGTCTCCCGTGGTCTCGTTCGTTGCACTCACGACACTCCCGCGGCTCGCTACGCGCGTTCACTCTCGTCTGAGCGGCTGAAATTGAGGCTATATCGGGTTTAACGAGTCTGTAATGCGTGTTTTCGATTGAATCAACGAGGGGAAACTGCCTCAAATCGCTCTCCAAACGCACGCTCTTATTGTATTACCAACTATGTGGCCGAGTTTCGTCAACTTCCAGCAGTGTTGGCACTTAACTCCGCGCTCGTATGCGCGCGCTCGACGGCGGTCCTGACGCTGTCGTCGAGGACCTCCGCGGGGAGACCAAGCTTCGGTACACCGGCACGATGGGAGCCCATGTCGATCACATCCTCGTCAGCGGAGGACTCCGGGGTACCCGGTGACCGAGTCGATCCCCGACGGCGTCCTCCGACTCCAGTACGAGGCGAATCCCGTGGCGTACATCCTCGAATCGGCCGGTGGCGCGGCCTCGACCGGCTCGATCCCAATCCTCGGTGCGATGCCCAACGGCGTCCATCAGCGGGTTCCCGCCTTCTTCGGGACGGCCGATCTTCTCGCGGAGCTAGAGGCCGCGCTCGCTTGAGAGGCTCGCGGCTGTCGACGTTGTCTTCGGACGGAAATATCGCCGCGAGCACTCAGGAGAATAGCCGCTTGAGGCGGGCGACCAGGCCCTTGGACCGGTCGCCGCCGCGCCGCTGTGGCCGGGCCTCGTCCTCGGTTGTCACCGAGGAGGCGTCGTCGGTCTCCCCGGCACCGTCGGCCGGCACCGCTTCGGCCTCGCTCTCTGCGGCGTCGATCGCGTCTTCGAGCATTCCCTCGGCGTCGTTGACGGCGTCTTTGACCGTTCCCTTGACGAGGGGTTTCCCCTCGAACCGGTCGCGGTTGACCGAGGTGTCGGCCGCGATGACGACCGCGTCAGCGTTCGCGACGTCGTCGGCCGAGAGTTCGTTCTCCACGCCCATGGCTCCCTGGATCTCGACTTTGATGTCGTGACCGTCGTCGGCCGCGACCTGTTCCAGGTTCTCGGCCGCCATCTGGCTGTGTGCGATACCCGTCGGACAGGACGTTACTGCGACGAAGTTCATGGTTTATCTCTTAGGATTTTGTCGACTTCAGCTTTTGTCTCGGCCGCGAGCGCGCTCTCTGCGAGGGCCGCAGCGTCCTCGCTGTCAGTCTCAGTAATCGTCCGCTTTACGTCCGGCACCGTGATGGCGCTCATGCTGAGCTCGTCCAGACCCAGACCAACGAGCAGCTCCGTCAGCGCCGGATCGCCGGCCATTTCGCCGCACATCCCGACCCAGGCGTCGGTGGCCTCAGCGGACTCGACACACCGTTTGATCGCCCGCAACACGGCCGGGTGACGCGGGTCGTGCAAGTCAGCGACGGCGTCGTTCTCGCGGGCCGCGGCCATCACGTACTGGATGAGATCGTTGGTCCCGATGCTGAGGAAATCGACCTGGTCGGCGAACTCTGGGGCCGTGAACGCCGCTCCGGGCGTCTCAACCATCACGCCGAGCTCAGGGATACCGTGGGAGACATTCGCGGCTTCGAGACGCTCCGCAACCGACTCGACCGCCGCGAGCGCGTTGTCGAGCTCCGAGACAGTCGCAACCATCGGGAACATCACCGCGAGATCCCCGCCCTCGACGGCCGCGGCCCGCAACAGCGCGCGCAGTTGCGTCTCGAAGAGGTCTCCGTCGGGGCCCAGCGAGCGCCTGATCCCCCGCTGGCCCAGGAAGGGATTCTCCTCGTCGGGGAGGTCCAGGTACGGGATCGGCTTGTCGCCCCCGATGTCGAGAGTTCGGACGACGACGCGTCCGTCCGGAAACGCCCGGAGCGCCTCGGCGTAGGTCTCGTACTGCTCGTCCTCGTCGGGCGGTCGCTCGCGGTCGAGGAAGAGAAACTCCGTCCGGAAGAGGCCGATCCCGTCGGCCCCCTGCTCGACAGCGCCCGCTAGCTCCGCGGCGGTCCCGAGGTTAGCGGCGACCTCGATTTGCCGGCCGTCGGACGTCTCGACGGGCCCCTCGAGAATCTCGACGTCACGGCCGCCCGCGGCCCGCTCTTTGGTCTCCTCGTCGGGTTCGACAACCACTTCGCCCGCGTCGCCGTCGACGACGACTTCGCTCTCGCTCTCGACGGCCAGCAGCTCCTCTCCAACCCCAACGACGGCCGGGATGGCGAGCGACCGGGCGAAGATGGCGGCGTGAGAGGTCCGACCGCCCACCGCGGTGACGAAGCCGGCGATGCGGTCCGGATCGAGCTGTGCCGTGTCGCTCGGTGTGAGCCGCTCGGCGAGCAAGATGGTGCCCTTGGGCAGCGCGGTGAGGTCCGTCCGCTCGCTATCGGTGAGGATCCGGACAAGCCGGTCACGCAGGTCGCGCAGGTCGTCGGCCCGCTCGGCCATTCGGCCCTCCATGGACTCGAACTGCGATATCGGTGCCTTGAACCCTTCAACCACAGCGTGTTCGGCCGGAAGTCCGCCCTCAATCTCGGTCTCGACGGGCTCTATCAGTTGGGGGTCGTCGAGAAACTGGATGTGAGAGCCGAACACATCGGCCTCCTCCTCGCCGACGCGCTCGCGCAGGCGCTCTCGCTCGACTTGCAGTTCCTCGCGGGCCTCCTCGCGGGCGGCCTCATAGCGCTCGTGCTCCGCCTCTCCGTCGACGCGCTCGGGGTCCGGCGGATCAGGCAGCTCCGCGTCCGGCTCGTACCACGCGACGATCCCGACTCCCGAACTGGGCACCGCACCGGCCCCGGAGAGGACGCGTTGGGCCATCATCCGCCGTCCCCCTCGGACGTCGAGAGGACCGCTTCGAGGGCGTCGAGCGCGTCCTCGGCGTCCTCTCCCTCCGCGCTCAGGGCGACGTTGTCTCCGCAACCGGCGCCCAAGCTCGTCACGGCCAGCATTGATCGGGCGTCGACCCGCTCGCCGTTGTCCGCGAGGCCGGCCTCGATCTTGCAGTCGTACTCGTTTGCCGTCTCGACGAACTCAGCGGCCGGCCGGGCGTGGAGCCCCGCCTCGGGGACGACGGTGACGACGCGGTCGGTCATGCCAGAGCCTCCGTGACGACCTCCCGCACCTCCTCCGGGGACTCCGCCTCGTAGAGGGAGTCCCGAACCTCGTCGTGCATGAGCGACCGCGAGAGCGAACTCAGGATGCTGAGGTGCTCGTCCTCACCCCCGGCGGGCACAAGGATCATGAAGATCAGGTGAGCGAGCGAGCCGTCCATCGCGCCGAAGTCGATCCCCTCTTCGGAGCGAGCGAACGCGACCGTCGGCCGGTCCACGGCCTCAGTTTGGGTGTGCGGGATGCCGATCCCCTTTCCCACGCCCGTTGTCGTCTCCTCCTCGCGAGCGAGGAGTGCGTCGAGGGCCGCGTTGCGGTCGGTGACTCGCCCCGCGTCGACCGCGAGGTCCAGCAGGAACTCGATGCAGGCCGCCTTCTCAGCGGGCGGTTCCGAAAGGGATGTCAGATCCGTCGTCAGTATCGATTCGATCGTATTAGTATCCATTATTGACATATGGGTCCGAAGGGTCTTAATCGCTGGTCTGGGCCGCGGTCTCGCCCGCCTCGGCGACGCGGTCCTCGTAGTCGGGTTTGACAACTGTGACCACGACGGCCGTCACGAACGAGCCGAGGAGGACACAGGCGAGAAACAGGAACGGGCTGTTCGACAGGGGAACCACGAAGATACCGCCGTGGGGCGCGGGCATCGTTACGTCTAGCACCATCGCGGCCGCGGCCCCGGTCGCGCTCCCGATCATGATGCTCGGGATGACGCGGATGGGGTCGGCGGCCGCGTAAGGGATTGCGCCCTCGGTGATGAAGGAAAAGCCCATGAGGATGCCGCTCTTTGCGTTCTCGTACATCTCCGCGGCGTACTTGTGAGGCGCAATGAGGTTCGCCAGCCCCATTCCGATCGGGGGGATCATGCCGGCGATCATCACCGCGGCCATCGGCTCGGTGATGGGGCCGCTCTGTGTGCCAAGCAGTCCGACCGCGAAGACGTACGCGACCTTGTTCACGGGGCCGCCCATGTCGAAGGCCATCATCACGCCCAGCAGCGCGCCCACGAGGACCGCCTGGCTGCCCTGCATCCCTTCGAGGAAACCGCTCAGGCCGGCGTTTGCGATGGCAACCGGGACGCCCAGGATGAACAGGACGATGGGGAACAGAATCATGGTCGTCCCGACCGGAACGAGCAGGACGGGCATCATCGGTTCAAGCATCTCTGGAACGTCGAGATTCTTGAACCAGCGCGCGACGTATCCGGCGGCCAGCCCCGCAACCAGCGCGCCAAGGTAGCCGGCGCCCGCGCTGCCCCCAGAGATACCCATCACCTGGCCGGCCTGTTCGACGACTGCGCCCTGCTGGATGACGTACGAGAGCAGGAAGCCCGGGGCCAGCCCGGGACGGTCAGCGATGGCGTACGCGATGTAGGCCCCGAGTATCGGGACCATGATCGTGAGCCCGAGATTCCCCATCTGAGCCAGGAACCACGAGAAGGACCCCGACGCCTCGAATATGTTCTCGACGGTCGCGCCGCCCGGCCACAGGACGACGCTGAAGAGTTCGATTCGCCCCATCGATGCGGCGGCGTACCCGAGCGCGAGGAAGATACCGCCGATCGTCACGAACGGGATCATGAACGACACGCCGGTCATGACGTCCTCTTTGACGGAGGTCACGTGAGACCGGAGCGCGCGTTCTGCTTTGTCTGACATGGATGGAACCTACACTATTATCTAGTGAGGAGTTGAAAAGTATTACCGAAAATGAATGTTTTCGAACGGTAGGGGAGAAATTATGGGATTAGCGTTCACTCAGCGAGACGAGACACACACACACAGACCACGACTGAAAAAGCCATTATCACGAGGTACGTGCGCTATAGTCCGTAATTATCGTTCGAAAACGTTCGCACACGCGTTTCAGAGCGAGTCCCCGAATTGAGTATAACTGATCAAACGCGCCGCCGTCTCGGGCTACCGTGCCGATACGTGCACGCGCTCGACATCCGACTGGATATCGCCGAGTGCCGGGATGTCGGTCCCCGGCACGCTGACCACGCGAGAGGCGACAGCTACGCCGGCACGCAGCGCCGCGGCGTCCGATTGTCCCGCGACGAGCTCCGAGAGGACGCCAGCCAGTAGCGAGTCGCCGGCGCCGACGGTGTCAACGATATTGACGTTCAGCGCGGGCGCGTGCAACACCGAGTCTGCGGTGGCCATGACGGCTCCCTTCTCGCCGAGGGACGCGACCACGCGCTCGAACCCCGACTCACGGAGGCGACTCGCCGCGGCCCGGCTCTCCTCTACGGTCCCCGTCTCCGCGCCGGTCGCGGCCGCCAGTTCCGTCTCGTTTGGCTTACAGAGCGCGTACTCGGCGTCGAGCTCCCGGAGCGTCGCCCCGTCGACGTCGACGGCGGTGTCCCAGGCCCCGGCGAGAGCGATCCGGTCGACGTGTCGGGGCTCGATACCCGGCGGGCAGCTCCCGGCCACGACCACGATGTCGGGATCGACACCCCGGATCGTCTCGACGACATCGCCGACGACGCTCGGGTCGACGGTCGGGCCGTCGTGGTTGATCTTGTACTCCTCGCCGTCGGTCAGGATCGTCGTGTTGAGCCGCGTCCGATCGCCGATCTCGACGAAGTCGTGGGGGATCCCCTCCTCGTCAAGCTCGTCGGCGATGAACTGGCCGAACGCGCCGCCGAGAAGGCCGGTCGCGACGGTCTCCGCGTCGAGGTGAACGAGGTACTTCGAGACGTTGATCCCCTTCCCGCCGGGGTGGACGGTCGCGTCTCCCGTCCGGGCAACCTCTCCCGGAGCGGGGAACGCATCGAGCTGGACCGTGTGATCGAGCGCCGGGTTCAGCGTGACTGTGAGTATCATCTGTCGCGCACCTCGATCAGTTCCGCGCCCGCGGACTGGAAGGGCTCGCGGGCCGCCTCCGACAGCGGCTCGTCGGTGACGAACGTGTCGACGTCCTCGAACTCAGCGAACCGGACGAAGCTCTGCTCGTCGAGCTTGGTCCCGTCCGCGACCAGCACCACGCGCTGGGACTTCTGGATCATTAGCTCCTTGAGCCGCGCCTCGTCCTCGTTGGGAGTCATTAGACCCTGATCGAGGTCGATGGCGTTCGTCCCGAGAAAGAGTAAATCGAAGTTCATCTGCTCCATGAACCGCTCGGCGCTGGGGCCAACTAGCGACCGCGTCCGTTCGCGCAGGGACCCGCCCGTTATCTTCACCTCGTTGTCCCGCTGTATCAGCTTCAGAGAGAGCGGTGGCGAGTTCGTGACGGCCATAAACGAGCCGTCTCGGGGGGCCGTCTGGGCGACCTGCATCGTCGTCGTCCCGCCGTCGAAAAACACCACCTCGTTCTCGTGGATCTCCTCTACAGCCCGCTCGGCAATAGCCATTTTGGCCTCCAGGTTCTGGACTTCCTTCTGGCCGTACGTCTGTTCTTCGCCGACGCTGGTCGCTGGGACGGCGCCCCCGTGGGAGCGCTCGATCAGTTGCTGTTCGGCCAGGTCGTTGAGGTCGCGTCGGATCGTCGCCTTGGAGAACTCGAGCTCCTCAGAGAGGTCGTCGACGGAGCAGCCGCCCTGGTCCGTGACGAGGCCGACGATCTTTCGCTTGCGTACTTCGGGGAGCATGGTCGAGGCGTAGCCGTTGCGCGGTAATTGTCCGCGCCAACGTATAGTTGTTTGTGAATATTTTTTACCGAACATGCACGATATCGGGATTTGCGCGCTCGTCGATCGCCGGTCGCGCGGGTCCGCCAGTCACCGACGGCCGCGACCCGCCGGATGCTATCGACGCCGCCATCTGCTCAGAGGATTACTGACTTGCGCCGGACGAACTCTCGGATCGTGACGCCCAGGCCCTCGCGCCCGATGCCGGACTTCCCGTTGCCGCCGAAGGGAATGTCGCCGAGTCCGTGGCTCGGAACGCCGTTGATGCGGACCGCACCGGCCTCCAGCCGGTTGGCCACGGATGTCGCCCGGTCGTAGTCGCTCGTGAAGACACAGCCGTCAAGGGTCAGATCGCTCTCGTTTGCCAGCTCTAGGGCGGCCGACTCGGACTCGACTTCCGTAACGGCCGCGACTGGCCCGAACTGCTCCTCACGGAGGATCCGGGCGTCGTGGGGGATCTCCGAGAGCAGCGTCGGTTCGTAGACGGTGCCGTCCCGCTCGCCACCACACACCAGGTTCGCGCCGCGGTCAACAGCGTCAGTGACGAGCTCGTCGACCCACTCGGCCTGGCTTTCGTCGATGAGAGGACCGACCCTGGTCGACTCCTCGAAGAGGTCGTCCGGCTGCCACTCCGGGACCCTGTCTTCGAGGTCGGAGACGAGGTCGTCGTGGACGTCCTCGTGAGCGAGGATCCGGCTCACCGCCGAGCAGCGCTGGCCGGCGTACTTGAACGACCCCTTCGCGCACTGGTCCGCGACGTCCGTCAGGTCCGCGTCGGAGAAGACGATAGCGGGCGCGTTCCCGCCCAGTTCGAGGTGGAGGTTGGCGATGCCGCTCTGGTCGGCGACGCGTTTCCCCGCGCCGGACGAGCCGGTCATCGCGACGGCGTCGACCCTGTCGTCGCCCACGAGCGCATCGCCGATCTCGCTTCCGCGTCCAGGGAGGAAGTTGAACGTCCCCTCGGGGAGATCGACATCGTCGAGGACTTCCGCGAGCATGGCCGCGCTGACGGGCGTTTTCAGCGCCGGTTTGAGCAACACGCTGTTGCCCGTCGCGAGCGCTGGCGCGACCTGCAGGGCGGTCGTCGCCAGGGGATAGTTGTACGGCGAGATGCAGACGACGGTACCGATGGGTTCGAACTTGACGAGGGCCTCCCAGTCCTCGTGGCCGTCGGTGGTGCCCTCGCGGTACTCGCCCTTGAGATGGCGAATCTCCTCGGCGGCCCGATCGAAGCGCTCGGCGGCGCTCTCGACCTCGCCGCGCGCGCTCGATATTGGTTTGCCGGCCTCGCGGACGATGGTCTCGACGAAGTCCGACTTCCGCTCGCGGATGCCGTCCGCGATCTCGTGACACCAGTTCGCTCGCTCCGGGATGGTCGTCTCGCGCAGTTCCGTCCGGGCCGCGTCCGCCGCGGTGAGCGCACGCTCAACGTCATCGACTCCCGCCAGATGGACTGTCTCGAAGGTCCCGCCATCGGCGAGATCGGAGATGGTCGCCGTCCGCTCGGGGGCCGTCCACCTGCCGCGGACCAGCGGTCCGGTCGCGTGTCGGGTGCGTTGTGCGGCCATCTGAATTACCGCTCCAAGACGTCGCTCGCGCTCTCGCCCTCGAACACGACGCCTTCGAGTGCGTCGAGGATTCTCTCGGGGTCCTCGCGCTGCCAGACGTTTCGACCGACGGCGAGGCCGCTCGCGCCGGCGTCGACGGCGGCCTCAACAAGCGAGAGGAACTCGTAGTCGGTGGTTTTCGACCCGCCGCTGAGGACGACGTTCGCCTCGCCGGCGGCGTCGACGGCGCGCGACATCGCCTCGGGGCTGCGGGGCCACTTGACCTTCACCAGGTCGGCACCGAGTTCGAGGCCGATGCGGGTCGCGTACGCGATAGCCTCGGGGCTGCGGTGGTTTTTCATCGCCTGCCCGCGGGGGTACGACCACATCGCGACGGGGAGGTCGCGGTCCCGGGCGGACTCCTGGACGTCGCGGAACTCTTCGAACATCTCCGGTTCGCGATTCGACCCGGCATAGACGGTGTATCCGACCGCATCAGCGCCTAGCTCGACCGCGCGCTCGACGGAACAGGTCTGGGGCGAGTAGGGCTCGCCCGACCAGAGGCCAGACGTGCCGTTGAGCTTCGCCAGCAGCGACACCGAGTCCTCGTAGGACGGGTAGTACGTCTCGGCGAGGCCCTTGTGGACGGCGAATCCGGTCACCGCGTCGTGGGTCGCCATCTCGAAGACCTCGCGAGGGTCGAGCCGTTCAGGCACGTCCTCGAAGGCGGCCGGTCCGTGCTCCAGGCCGTGATCGTGGGCCAGAATCAGCGACCGACCGTTCCTCGTGAGCGGATTGTCTTCTGATACCTTCATATTCGAGTGTTACTACGCACTAACAATCGCTTAGTAGTACTGAATACGATTGTTTCGTATCGGTTTTCCCACAACATGTCTTTCATCGGTAATCGTCGAGGATTCACTCTCGAGAAGAGTCGCCCGAACAGCGGACAAATCGGTCTCGTTAGCGTCTGTGTACCGAGATTATCCGAGGGCGGGATCTCTCGGTTCGTTTTCGAACGTGTGTGAATACCGTGCACGAACTGGGTCGAACCGGCGATCGGCGGGGGAGATCGTGGTTTCAAGCCCGCTTGTCGAGTATCACGTCCCACGATGTTCGAGGCGACGCCGCAGGACTGGGTCGGTGCCTGGAGCGAGAAGCGCGCCGCGCTGACCGCGGAGCGGGTCGGACTGGTCGACCACGCCACGGGCGAGCGGTACACCTACACGGACCTGGACGCGTGGGCGAACAGGTTCGCGCGTCTCTTTTTGTCGAGCGGGCGGGCGGCTCTGCCGACCGCCGCGAAACGTGGCGGCAAAGCTGCCACGCGCGGCTCGACCTTTCAAAAGGCAACGTCGTCTCCGCTACTTTCGTCTGCTTATCCGAACACCACCCGACACGGGGCCTCAACCTTTTTCCCGGCAGCCGTTCGACTGGTGAGCATGGCGCACGAGGCGTACGTGCAGTTGGTCTGTCCTGAATGTCAAAAGCAGTGGGAGAGCACGCCGAGCGAGTTGCCCACCCACGACGAGAACTTCAGCTGTTCGAACTGTCACGCCACACGGCGGACGGCGGAGTTCATGCGAACCGACCGCGACCTCGAAAACTTGAAACAGCTCCAGTAACCCTTCTAGACGACCGACCGGGCGCCACACGCTTCGCAGTGGAGGCGTTCGGTGTCGTCCTCGATTTCGAGATTCGTGTCCGGCAGCCCGCACTCGGGGCACGTGACGTACGTGTCGACGTACTCGTCGAGCACGTCCTCGACGCGGCGCTGACGGAACCCGCCAGTGAATCGGGCGCGCCCGTTCTCGTCGATCTGGGCGCTCGTCCCGAGCTCGTTCTGAATGAACTTCAGCACGTGGTCCTGCTCGCGGCCGAGTCGGTCGAGCGTGTCTTGGAAGTTCTCGTACACCGTGACGTTGCCTTCCTCGCGGACGTTCGGCTCCGGAACCTCGAACCGGCTCTCGCTGCCCGCGACGTCGGGCTTCTCCTGCATCGCGCGGTCGAGTTGCTCCTCGTAATCCATACCCCAACGAAGTAGCGGCCCGCACAAAAGCCTTTCAAAAGCCCGGGTTGCCCCGATTTCGGCCCGTACAGTCGAGACCCGTGGTAACAGCTCTCAGGATAATACTATAACCCCGTGACCGTTAGAATTGGCTGCCATGAAGAAGCAGGAGCTCATCCACCTCCACGGCCTCCTCGCAGAGGTCGGGAACTACTACGAGGAGTGCAAGTCCGACGAGATTTCCCTCGACGAGTACGAGGACCTCGGCGTACGACCGACATCGATTCACAAATCGAAGACTGACCACAAAGCGGCTGTTTTCGCGCTCGCGGGCGGCATCACTTCGGCGATGGACGAACCCGAGGAACAGGAAGCCGTCCCCGCCCAAGCTGACTAACGTAGCGACACGCGACGTCTCCTCACACCCACTACCTCCCCAGCGACAGCGTTACGCCCCGTCCGCCCCGCCTTCGGACTCCCCGCTCTCCCCCTCCTCGCTGCCTTCCTCCTCGACGGTCAGCACTTCCAGCGGGATGTTCTCCAGGCGCTGGCCGATCTCCTTGCGGGCAATACGGGAGGCGTGTTCGTTCCGTTCGACGTTGAACACGCTCATCTCCAGTTCGAGCGCGACCAGACTCTCGTCGGCCGCGACGAACGCGGGGTCGAGTTCGTCCCCGCAGTGCGGGCACGTCCGCTCGCCCATGCTGATTTCGACGTAGTTGAGGTCCGGGTTCAGGAGCTCGCCGGTCTTCGCGATGGCGATGCGCACCGCGTCGTCAGGGGTCTCGACGTCGTAGACGGGGATTGCGGCCTCGACGACCACCCTACAATCCATGGCTACGTGAGACGTTCACGCGCAACGTAGAAGAACTTTGGCCCGGAACCGAACCCGTCTTCCCCCAGCGCCGCCAAGCCCGCCCGAGATGGAGCGCGGCGCTATTCCGACCGACGAGATTGCCGGCGCGGTCGACGTCCAAGCCACCCTGGAGAGCGGACAGACGTACCTCTGGTGGCGGCCCGACGGCACCACCTACGAGACCGACGGCGCGTCCGGCGGGAGCGCGTGGTACCGCACGGTCGTCGACGGTGACGTCGTGGAAGTCCGTCAGACCGACACCGCAATCGAGTGGCAGTCCACGACCGACGCGGACCCGCTCGTCCGCGAGCTGCTCGGCCTGAACGACGACCTCCACGAGATTCGCGCCGCCGCGACTGACGACGACCTCACGACAGCTGCATGGGACGCCTACGACGGCCTCCGCATCGTCCGCGACCCGTTCTTCGGCTGCCTGATTTCGTTCATCTGCTCGGCGCAGATGCGCGTCGAACGCATCTTCGCGATGCAGGAGTCGCTCCGCGAGCACTACGGCGAACCTATCGACTACGACGGCGAGACCGTCCACGCGTTCCCCGACCCCGAGGCGCTGGCGGCCGCTACCGAGGAAGACCTCCGCGAGCTGAAACTCGGCTACCGCGCGCCGTACGTCCAGCGCACCGCCGAGATGGTCGCCACCGGCGACCTCACCCAGCGGGACGTGCAGGGCCGCGCGTACGAGCTCGCTCGCGAGCGACTCACGGAGTTCGTCGGCGTCGGCGACAAGGTCGCGGACTGCGTGCTGTTGTTCTCGCTGGGCTACCTCGAAGCCGTCCCACTGGACACGTGGATTCGTTCGGCCATCGAGGAGCACTACCCGGACTGCGACCGCGGCAACTACGCCGACACCTCCTGCGAGATTCGGGAGCAACTCGGCCCGTACGCCGGCTACACGCAGACGTACTTGTTCCACTATCTCCGGTCGGGCGGCGACGAGTAGGCGCGCGTAGCTTTTTGGCGATTGCCGTCCCACCCCACTGCATGAGCGAGCGGACTCGCGCACGCGTGCTGGTCTCCGGGAAAGTGCAGGGCGTCTACTTCCGGGCGAACACCCGCGAGCAGGCCCGCGAACGCGGCGTCGACGGCTGGGTGCGGAATCTCCGGGACGGCCGCGTCGAAGCGGTCTTCGAGGGCCCAGACGAAACCGTCGAGGCGATGGTGGAGTGGTGCCACGAAGGCAGTCCCGCAGCACGCGTCGACGACGTCGAAGCCGAGTACGACGACCCCGAGGGTGTCGACGGCTTCGAGATTCGCCGGTAGCGCCGGACCATACGCGGAGTTTTTACGGCGGCCCACGTCGAACGTCCAACCATGATTACCAGCGAGCGGATGGCCGCCGTCGACCGGAACGCGGCGGCGGTCGGCGTGCCGCGCAAGCAGTTGATGGAGTCCAGCGGGAACGCCGTCGCGCGCGCCGTCCGCGAGACCGCCGCCGCGGGCGCGAGCGTCGCTGTGGTCGCGGGTCGCGGGAACAACGGCGGGGACGCGTTCGTCGCAGCCAGATTCCTGAGCGAGTACGACGTCACCGTCCACCTGCTCGGACGGCCCGAGACCATCACCACGGACATCAGTCGGGAGAACTGGGACGCGCTCCAACAGGCCGAACTCCCCACAGAGGTCGTGAACGACTCGAAGACGCTGGCGCTCGGCGACCCGGACGTCGTCGTGGACGCAGTACTCGGAACTGGCGTCTCGGGCGCGCCACGCGAGCCCGAAGCCTCCGCTATCGAAGCCGTCAACGCGGCGGACGCGCCAGTCGTCGCCGTGGACGTACCCTCGGGAATGGACGCCGACACGGGCGAGACGCCGGGCGTCGCTGTCGACGCCGACTGCGTGGTGACGTTCCACGACGTGAAGCCCGCGCTCGCGGACCGCGAGGACGTCACGGTCGCGGATATCGGCATCCCGGAAGCCGCGGAACTGTTCGTCGGCCCGGGCGACCTCCAGCAGCTCGAACGCGACCCGCACGCCCACAAGGGCGACTTCGGGCGCGTGCTCGTCGTCGGGGGTGGCCCCTACACCGGCGCGCCCGCGCTGAGCGCACAGGCGGCGCTGCGAGCCGGCGCAGACCTCGCGTACCTCGCGGTCCCCGACAGCATCGCCGAGACCGTGCAGGGGTACAGCGAGAACCTCATCGTGGACTCCTACGTCGGCACGCGCCTGCTCCCCGAGCACGTCGACGAGATTCTGGACCGCGCCGCGGACGTCGACGTGGTCGTCTTGGGGCCGGGCCTCGGAGATTCGGACGACACGCTCGCAGCGGTCCGGAAGTTCCTCGCGGCCTACGACGATCGCGCCGTCGTCGACGCCGACGCGCTCCAAGCCGTCCCCGAAGTCGAGACGGACGCGGACCTCGTTTGCACGCCCCATCAAGGGGAACTCGAGAAGATGGGGGGGCCGGGCGCGGCCGACCGAGAGGATGCCGCGGAATCCGCGAGCGGCGATTCGGGAGCCGCGAGCAGCGAAGAGGACTGGCGCGAGCGCGCGACCGACGGTCAGGGGGTCGCGGAACGACGAGCGGGGAGCGATGCGACCCGTGAGCGCGCCGATGCAGTCGAGGACTTCGCCGCGGACCTCGGGCAGACGCTGCTCGTGAAGGGCGCGTACGACGTGGTCTCGGACGGCGAGACGACGCGCGTCAACCGCACCGGGAACCCGGGGATGACCGTCGGCGGCACCGGCGACGTGCTCGCGGGTGCGACGGCCGCGATGTTCTCCACGCTCGACCCCGTCCCTGCGGCGAGTATCGGCGCGTACGCAAACGGCGACGCCGGCGACCAGGTGGTCGACGAGCACGACTACGGCCTGCTCGCCACCGACTTACTGGATGCGCTGCCCGCGGCGCTGTGGGGTGGTCGCGATGAGTGACCGCGAGGCCGACGGGACGGAGGCCTCGGAACGAGGGAGCGGCGAATCCGCGACCCGCGAGGCCGACGCTCCAGAGGACGAACTCACGCACACCACGGCGGAGGGGGACGTGCAAATGGTCGACGTCGGGGACAAGCCGGACACAGCTCGCCGGGCGGTCGCGCGCGGCGAGATTCAGCTCTCCGCGTCGACCGTCGAGGCGATTCGCGGCGACGAAATCGGGAAGGGCGACGTGCTCGCGACCGCGCGCGTCGGCGCCGTCCAGGCGGTCAAGCACACGTGGGAGACGATTCCGATGTGCCACCAGATTCCGATTACGAACGTCGAGACCGACTTCGACGTGCGCGAGGACGGCGTGGTGTTGGAGGTCGCCGTCGAGACGACCGGGAAGACCGGCTGCGAGATGGAAGCCTTGGAAGGTGTGACGACCGGCTTGAACGTCGTCTGGGACATGGTGAAGGCCGCAGAGAAGGACGACGACGGGCAGTACCCCGGCACGGCTATCGAGGGCGTGGAAGTGGTCCGAAAGGAGAAACGAAAACTGGACTGACGGCTACTCCGCGTCGAGGTCGGCTGCCTCGTCCTCGTATTCGAGCGCGTACGGTTCGAGGTCGTGTTCCTCCCGCCACCGCCGGCTGCGCTCTTCGCGGCTCAACTGCTCGTCGTCAGCTACGCCGGAACTCATGGTTCTGTGTTCGTCGGGAAGCCGTATCGTTCTTTCCCCCACAAGCAGGCGGCCGGAACGGCGGCGTAGACCACTGGTACGAGGGCGAGCGGCGGGGTCGCAACGACACAGCCGGCGGCCACAGACGTGAACAGTACGCCCGCGACCGACGCCCAGACCGCGTCGCCGAACAGCGACGCCTCCGTCAGATACTCACACAGGAATCCGACCGTCGCCGCAGCGAGGTACGGGACGACTGCGACGACGCCGGAGAGCGAGATATCCGATACTGCGATACTGGCCGCCAATAGTCCGATTTTGACGAGGTCTATCGCGCGCTGGTTGACGTTTCGGTGGGCCGCTAGTTGGTTCCGGAGCGTCTCTCGGAGCCCCTCGCTGGAACTCCGGAGCACCTCCTCGCGTTCGTCAACGGACACACGACACCGCTGGTCCGGTCTTCGAACAAAAAGCTACGGCTACGCTTGTGCGACGAGCTCGCTGGCCTTCGCGCGTGACTTCTCGACGACGGTCGGAAGTGCCTCGAAGTCGACGACGACCTGCTCGTCGCCGTAGTCGACGTCGCGGACGTGGGCGTGGTCGTGGACCCACGACACCACGCTCATCGTCTCGTCGGTCATCGGGAGCACGAGCGTCTCGCGCTCGCGCGGCGGCAACTCGGCGTCGATGCGGGCTCGCAGCGCGTCCACGTTGATACCGTCGCGGCCGCTGACCGCGATTGGGTTCGGCGCGAGCGCGGATAGCGCCTCCTGCTTCTCCGCGAGTTCGTCGTCGTCGACCTTGTCCACCTTGTTGAACACGGTAACGATGGGCGCTTCGTTGCGCTCGTAGAGCGTGTCGTGGCTCGTCACGAGCTTCTCGCGAATCTCGTCGATGGACTCGCTGGCGTCGACCACGAGCAACACGAGGTCCGCCTGGTAGACAGATTCGAGCGTGGACTTGAACGACTCCACGAGCCAGTGCGGGAGGTCGCTGATGAACCCGACCGTGTCCGTCAACAGGACGTCCCGGCGGTCCATATCCAGCCGGCGCGTCGTCGTCCCCAGCGTCGTGAACAGCTGGTTCTGGGACTCGGCGGTAGTGTCGAGGTCGGGATGGAGGTCTTCGTTCTCGTCGACGTCGAGGTCGTCGGCGAGCCGGCGCAGCAGCGTCGACTTCCCGGCGTTCGTGTAGCCCGCCAGCGCCACCAGTTCGAAGCCGGACTCGCGGCGCGTCTCGCGGCGCTGCTGCTCGGTCTTCTCGATGCTCGCGAGCTCGTCCCGGATGCGGCTGATCTGGGCTTTGATGTCCTGCTCGCGGCTCTCGTCGTACTCCCCCAGGCCCATGAAGCCGGGGCGTTCGTCGCGCTTTGCGAGGCTCGTCTTCGCTTCCGCGCGCGGCAGCTCGTAGCGCAGCTCCGCGAGCTCGACCTGTAGCTGGGCCTTCCGCGTGTGCGCGCGCTGCCCGAAGATGTCGAGGATGAGCCGGAAGCGGTCCACGACTTCCGTGTTCTCGGGGAGCTGCTTGCCGAGGTTGTACGTCTGGTAGGGGCCGAGCCGGTTGTCGAAGACGACCCGCTCGGCGTCCGTCTCCCCGACGGCCGCCGCGAGTTCTTCGACCTTCCCCTCGCCGAGCTGGAGCGCCGGGTCGGCCGTGCGCGTCTGCGTCACCTCGCCGCCGACGTCGTAGCCCGCGGCGCGGACGAGGTCCCTGATTTCGGCGGTGTCGGCCGTGCCCTCGTCGACACGCTTGGCGACGATCGCCGTCTTCGTCGTTGTTCCGGTCACTTGTCACGTCGTAGGTGCCGAGGATACTTAAGCCCCGGGCGCACCCGCGATGGCGTCAGCGTGTCTGACAAAAGAGACTTACCGGTCGCTCGCGGATGAGCGACCATGCCGGACCTCAATCTCACGTCGCTCGGCCTGGAGTTCGGGGGTGGCGCCGGCATCGGCGCCATCATCGGCTTCGCGGCGAAGAAAGTCGCGAAGCTCATCGCGGTCATCGTCGGCCTCGAACTCGCGCTGTTCAAGTTCCTCGAATCCCGGGGCATCCTCACCGTCGACTGGGACCGCCTCACCGGCGGAATGCTCGACATCACGCAGGCCGCCAACGGCGCCGCCCCGCCATCCTGGATGAACACCATCCTCTCGACGCTGTCGGTCAGCGCCGGCTTCACGGGCGGTTTCCTCGTCGGCTTCAAGAAGGGGTAGCGGAGGAACTGCCGGTCGTCGCGTCGAAGCTCAGCGCGTGTCGAGTTCGCCTTTCTCCTTGACGATTGTCGTCTCGCCTTCGCCCTCCGAGACCTCGTTGACGAGGTCGTAGAAGTCGTTCTGCATTCCCGCGGGGAACGTCAGCACGCCAACCCACGAGCCGTCGGCCTGCCACTCCTCGCGGTCGAGCTCGCCGAACTCCCGGATCTTCGCCTGCCCGCTGCCCGCGTAGTCCGGCGGCAGGTTCACTGCGACCGTGACCTCCTCGAAGCGAATCGGAATAACGGGCCGCAGCGCGTCGAGCGCGTCGTCGACCTGGCTCTCGACGGGCTCCATCGGGTCGACGGTGAACCCGGCTTCTTCGAGCGCGGTCTCGATGCGCTCGGGCGGATGCGGCGCGTTGTCCATCTGCGGGTTCACCGCGTTTCGCGTGATGATGTTGACGAGCTTGCGGCGCTTCTGCTCCTGCATCTCCGCGCGCTGCTCGGCGGTAATCTGAATCTCCCCGCGCTCGATGACGTCGGGGATAATCTCCATCGGTTCGGTCGTCCCGAACACTTCCTCCAAATCCTCTTCGGCGGGACGGTCCCCGCGGGAGGCGTTCTCGAAGACGTCGCGGGCCGCGATGACGTTCTCGAGTTCGCCCTCGAACTCGCCGCGCTTCATCGCGAGTGCGGCGTCCGGGTCAACGAGCACTTCGAATCGTTCCCCGTGTGTTTCGAGGCGCGCGGTCACCGCCTCGTCGAGTGATATCATGCGTGTGACTTCGGCGGGTGTACTTAAAAGAGCTTTTCCCACCAGGACGACGCGGCTACTCCTCGGTGGAGTCGCCGTCCGTGACGTCACCGTCAGCGCCCTCGGTACTGTCATCGTCACCCTCCGCTCTCACCGCCGAGCAGGTCGTGTTCCACGAGGTACTCCCGGATTTCGTCGTCCGACAGCTCGATGAACGCCCCGGTCTCCGCGTCGATGGTCGCGACGCCGACGCCCTCCGGCTGCAGGGACTCCCGAATCTCGCCAAGCGCGCGGAGCGCGAGTTCGACGCCCTCGTCGAGGGGGAGCGACTCGTCGTAGTGGTCTTCGAGGTAGCCCTGCACTGTCGAGCGGTCCTCGCCGATGGCGATGGCCTTCCACTCGTACGGCGTCCCCGACGGGTCCGTCTCGAAGAGACGGGGCTCGCCGTCCGTGACGCCGCCAACGAGCAGGGCGACGCCGAACGGGCGCGCGCCGCCGACCTGCGTGTACTGCTGGATGTGGTCGGTGACGTCCTTCGTCAGCATCTCCACGCCGATGGGCTGGTCGTAGCGCACGCGCTCGACCTGCGCGTCGCGGCGCGCGAAGTCGACGAGTTGGCGGGCGTCGGCGACGTGGCCGGCGCTCGCGATGCCGACGTGATTGTCGGCCTTGTGGATTTTCTCGACGGACGCCTCCTCCATCAGCGGCGAACTGATGCGCTTGTCCACGAGGAGGACGACGCCGCCGTCCGTTCGGACGCCGATGCTGGGCGTCCCTCGCTTGACGGCCTCTCGGGCGTACTCCACCTGATAGAGGCGGCCGTCCGGCGAGAAGATGGTGATACCGCGGTCGTAAGCCTGCTGTTGGTTCTGTCCTTGCATGGTTAGCAGTCGGGGTCCGTCGCGCCCACGTACCCGTCCTCGGAGTCGACGTCGACGAGGTCGCCCCGGCGGACCGCCGGGCGGGTATCGCCCGCAAACGCGACGCTGGCTTCGGCTGCGGATTCACTCGGCCGTCCTAAATACTTTTCTTCAGCGGCCCGTATCGTGCCGGAGACGCCGCGTACCGCCACCCTGACGGGGTCGTCGCGAACGTCGTCGACGCACGCCAGCGCCGCCCGCCCGCGCTCGACTTCGCCGTGGCGCACGCGCACCAGCGCCTCCCCGCTACCATCCTCGAAGGCGAACTGCAGCACGCGCAGGTCGGCGTCAGCGCTCCCTGTATCCCCGTAGAGATTCTGCGCGGCGAACCAGACGCTGCGCTGGAAGTCCCCCTGCGAGACGTCCGCGTCGGGCCACGCCTCCAGCTCGACGGCGAGGTAACGCCACCGCGGCCGGAGATGCTTCGGGAGGTGTTTCACGGGCGTTCGGCGACGAGCACGCCGACCTGCTCGTGAACCATCTCGACGGCCGTGATTGCGTACCCTTCGTCCGTGAACGCGTCCACGAGCACGCCGACTGTCGCCGGGTCGTCGACCTCGGGGCTGTAGAACGGCCCCTCGGGGTTCGGTGCTCGCGGCTCCTCGCCGCTCGCTTCCGGGGCGCGTAGCGCCCCGCCCCCGAAGAACATCAGGTCCCCGAGCACGATTCGCCGCGGGCCGAGGCCGGTAATGACCGAGATGGCTTCGCGCTTCTCCTCGTCGCTGAGGTGGTGCATCGCGAAATTCGAGGTCACGATGTCGACCTCGCCGTCGTAGTTCGGCTCGCGGAACTGCCCCTGTCCGAATTCGACGTTGTCGAGGCCGCGCTCGTCGGCCTTCCGTCGCGCCTCGTCCATCATTCCCTCGCTGATGTCGCGGCCGACGACGCGGCCCGCCTCCTCGGCCAGCCCGAGCGCGATGGCACCCGTCCCACAGCCCAAGTCGAGAACAGTGTCGTCGCTGTCCGGGTTCGCGTGTTCGAGGACGAGCGCGACGCATTCGTTGTACTCCGCGGACTTCTCCTCGTCGTAGTCGGCCGCGAGGTCGTCGAAGCGCGCGGCGTGCTCCTCAACTGTCTTCTTCATACCTGCCGCGTTCGACTCCCTTCGTGATGAACTCCTCGGACATCCGGTGGCGGTTTCGCTGTGCGAGTTCGCCCCACGCTTCCAGTCCCGCCCGAATCCGGTCGCGATCGAACCCGACCGCCTCGCCGACCGCGAGCAGTTCGCGGGGTGCGCGCAGGTGGAGGTGGGACTCGGGGTCGACGCTGACGACGTACGGCGCGTCGTAGTGGTCGACGAGTTCGCGGAGCTTCCGCAGGCCGCGCAGCGCCTGCACGCGCTCCCCGCCGCTCGCGCGCAGCACCCGCGAGAAGTCGAACTCCAGGTGGACCGCGTTCCGCTCGGCGGCCTTCACGACGACGTGGTTGACGTCGCCGCGCCCCCGCATCGGCCCGGCGAGCACGTCCACACGCTGCGATTCGGCGACGAACCGGTTCAACTCCGGCGTCCCGCCGCGCGCGACCAACACGGTCGCCTGCTCGCGGAGGTTCGCGATAGCGCCGCTGGCCTGCGACGTGTTCTCAGCGTCGAGTTCGACGCCCGACACCACGTCGATGCCGTGCTCCTCGGCGACGGCTTCGTGGTCGACGTCCGGGTGGGCGTCCGAACGACTCCGCACGACGACGCCGTCGTAGCCGACGCTGGCGGCTGTCGCGGCGAACCGCGCGACGGTGCTGTCGCCGTCCGGGTGGGCGTGAACGGCCTCGTACACGACTGTTCGTTCGTCGTCAATCCGTAAAAACGCGTGCGTTCGCTGTCGCGTGTCCGGGAACGGACAGCGGTCACTCGCCGAACAGCCCGAAGTTCTGTACTGTCGGGAGGTGCCAGTCGTACACGACTGCAACTAATCGAATCAGGACGGTCACCGCCGCACACGCGACGGCAGCCGTACTCCCGGCCGCACCGAGCATTCCCGCAGCCCAGTACGCAACCCCGCCGAGCACGGCACAGCTCGCGTAGAAGTCCTCGAAGAGGATGAACGGCGCTCTATCGAGGAGGATGTCCGCGAACGCCCCGCCGCCGACGGCGTTGATTGTCGCAATCGTGACGACGCCGAACGCCGAAACGCCGGCGTCGGACGCGACGATGGCACCCGTCGTGGCGAACGCACCGAGCCCGACGGCGTCCGAGACGAGCGTGACCGGATGGGTGTCCGGCGACGGCAACACGACGCTCAACGCGATGGCCAGGCTGACCCCAAGCAATCCCAGACTGATTTCCAGTGGGGACTGTAGCGCTAACGGGATTCGTGCTACGAGGAGGTCGCGCGTCGCGCCGCCGGCGAACGCCATCGCCAATCCGACGATGACGATGCCGAACACGTCGAACTCCTCGCGGATCGCCTTCGAGGCACCGACGAGAGCGAACGCGACCAGTCCGACGGTGTTCATCACGGCGAACGGATCGCCGAACAGCGTCGCGACGACGTCCTGAATCATTATTCTCGTCTACGACAGCGCTTCGCGGGCGTTCTCAACGGCGGCCTCCTTCTTGGCGGGGTAGGCTTCGACTTTCGCGCGGAGCGCGATGCCGTCCCCCAGTTGGGCGTCGCCGAGGAACGCCTCCTGTTTGTCGAGGTGGACGAACAGCGAGCAGTTGTCGTCGACGCGCTGGTCGAGCTCCTCGTGGATGCGCTCGATATCCGCGCCGTCCCGGAGTTGACCGAGCACGTGGCGCATCTCGTCGGCGCGTTCGACGCGCGCGGAGAGCACGACAATACGGTCGCCGAGGTGGCCTGCGCTCTCGGCGCGTTCGAGTGCGACCTCCTCGGGGAGGAAGTGGCCGAGCGCATCGGCGACGCGAACCTCGTCCTCCGTGCCGTAGCAGAACGCCCGGAGGTCGACGTAGTGGAACGGAACCTCGCTCATTACGTGGCGGTAGCGGCCGCGGCGGTAAAAGCGTCGCTACTGCGGGCTGTCCGGGAGGTACGTCGCGGCGATTTCGGCGACGCGTTTCGCGCCGTTCTCGCGGGGCTGGGGCGCTTCGACGCCGTCGAGGAGCGCTTCGACGCCCGCAATCGAATCCGCGGCGTAGAAGCCGGGGGTGTCCGCGAGCGCGTCGACGACGCCGCGCTGTTCTGACGTCGCCGGCAACACGATACACGGCGTGCCGGCGACCGCGGCCTCCATCACCGTGGAGTAGCCGCTACAGATGACGAGGTTCGCGCCCGCGATGAACGGCTGCAGGGATTCCTGAAGTACCCAGTCGTCGCCACCGACGAGCGTCACGTCCCGGCCCTGCGCCTCCAGCGCGTCCGCGAGCCGGTCGGGGTCGATGCTGAACTCGCTCGGGACGACGAGCACGTCGACGTCCTCGTCGGGTGCGTCGCCGGCGGGTGCCATCGGCGGCACGTCGATTGCGGCCGGAATCGAGGGGTCGCCGCTCCACGCCTTCGGGAGCAGGAACGCCTCTGCGCCGCGGCCCGCGATGCGGTTACGGACCCACGCGCCGACGCGCTCGACGGGATTCGCGTAGAACGCGGCGGGGTCGTGCGAGACGTAGACGTAGCGCTGGCCGTGCAGGGATGCCGCGATAGCCGCGGCGATGTCGTCGGTCACGAGCAGCGCGGGGGCTTCGTCGTCGAACCACGCGCGGTACTGCTGGACGCGCTCGTAAAGCGCGGGAACGCTGTTCCGAGCGACGTCGAGCAGGCTCCCGTCCTGGAGGTCGTCGACGAAGTCCACGACGGTCGGCTCGAACTCGGTGTAGCCGTTGGCTTCGACGAACTTCGTGCCGGGGCCACCACCCGCGATGACCGTCTCGTAGCCGGCAGCCTCCAGCTCTTCGACGACTGCCAGCATCCGGGTGGCGTGGCCGGCCCCCTCGCAGTAGTGCGCGACGGCGACTTTCGAGGGCGTCCCGTTCATCTCGCAGTCACGTGTGCGTCTCCGTCAGAGCGCGAGCGGTATAAATCACTCCGAACGAGGCGGCTCAAGCGCGCACGCCGAGCGCGCTGGTGGCGGCAGCGCCGACGGTCGTCGTCAACAGGTAGCCGCCGACGCTGTGAATCGTGACGACGGCTGCGATGGTCGGCGCGCTCACGGCCGTCAGCAGCGTGAGCAACGTGACGTTGATGGCTTCCGTCGCCCCGAGACCGCCGGGCGTCGGGAGCAGCGACCCGATTTTCCCCAGTGGCAACACGAAGAAGGGAACGTAGAGGGGGACGAACGAGTCGAGGGCGAGGAACGTCACCCAGAGGGCGAACGCCTGGAGCGCCCACCCGAGCGCCGAACAGCCGACGGCGGCGGCGAGGCGTTCTCGGGAGACGGCGACGCGCCCGACGGCGTCCGTGAAGCCGCTGATGCGGGCGGCGAGGTCGTCGGCATCGGGCAGGGAGACGCGCGGAATCGCGCCGACGACGCGGTGGACGACTGACGCGACCGTGCCGCCCACCCGGCCGCGAATGGTCGTTCGATAGCGCCACACGAGCGCCGCGACGACCGGGAGGACGACTGCCGCCGCAATCACGGCGAGCGGTAAGACCCCGAGTTCGCCGTCGGTCTCGGTGGTGACGTAGTAGAGCGAGCCGACTGTGGCGAACGCCAGCGACGGCACGACGTTGATGGCGTCGAGGCTGGTGATGGACGCGAGGCTCACCTCGTAGTCCGCGCCGGCGGTCTGTGAGAGGAGCCACGCCGTCACGGGCTCGCCGCCCGCCTGTCCGAACGGCGTGACGTGGTTGGCGAACGCACCGGCAGCGTTCACGAGAAGCGCCGTGTGGACGGGGATGCGGATGTCGAGCGCGCGCAGGACGTTCCAGAGTGCCAGCCCCCACGACGCGTTCCACAGCAGTATCACGCCCGCGACGGCCGCGAGCAACACCGGGTCCGCACGGCTGGCCGCCGCGAGCACCTCGCGAGCGTCTACGACCCAGAACATGACCGCGAACACGAGGGCTGCGCCCACGAGTCCGGCCGCCGTCGCCAGCAGGTCCTCTCGCTGCACGCCTCCGAGTGGCGGGCGGGCGTGAATCAATCCATCGAATCCGTGGCTGGCGGTCGCCGCGTCCTCCTTCCCCGCCGATAGGAGGTTTTTTCTCCGCCCGTCACAACCGAGTCACCGAGTACTCTCCCGGAAATGTACGAGAAGATGCCCACAGCCGCCCATGGTTGACGTGCCCGCTCAGGTGGCTAACGTCGCCCGTAACCTCCGCTACCGCGGCGTCGACGCCGTCCGCGAACTCGCGTCGCTGGTGGCGTACTCGCTGCAGTCGACCACCGACCCGGACCCCGTGCTCGACGCCGACTGGGACGTCCTCGTCCTCCTGGACGCGTGCCGCGCGGACCTCTTCGCGGACGTCGCCGCGGACGCCGACTACGACTCCCTCCCCGCGGAGCCGGGGTCGCGGACGTCGCCTGCGAGTTCCTCCGTCGAGTGGCTGGAGACGGTGTTCGGTGGAGCTAGTGACGACGCGCTCGCGGACCTCGCGTACGTCACCGGCAACCCCTACTCCGCGTCGAAAATCGACCACGACCGCTTCCACACCGTCGACGAGGTGTGGCGGTACGCGTGGGACGACGACCTCGGCACGATTCCACCGCGCCCCGTGACGGACGCCGCCATCCGTACCGGCCGCGAGTCGACCGCCGACCGCATGGTCGTCCACTACATGCAGCCCCACTTCCCCTCGGTCGTCGAGCGCGAGCAGCGCAGCGAGGGCGTCGAACTGGACGAGTTCGGCGACGACGAGATGTCCGTCTGGGACGACCTCCGCTTCGGCCACCGCAGCGAGGCCGACGCCTGGAAGTCCTACCGCCAGAACCTCGAATACGTCCTCGACGACCTCGCCCTGCTGTTCGAGAATCTGGACGCCGAACGCGTCGTCGTCACCGCCGACCACGGCAACGCGTTCGGCGAGCACCACGTCTACGGCCACCCGGGTGGCGTCGACCTCCCCGTCCTCCGCGAGGTGCCGTGGTGGGAGACGACCACGACGGACACGTACAGCCACGACCCCGACGCCGCGGGCCGCGACGACACCGGCGAGGGCGGCGATGTCATCGAAGAACGCCTCGAAGACCTCGGCTACCGAACCTGACTATGGACGACACTACCGACTCCCCGAACCTCCTACTGGTCGTGGTGGACTGCCTCCGACAGGACTTCCTGCACCGAGACGCCGTCGACACGCCGTTCCTCGACGGCCTCCGCGAACGCGGGCAGGAGTGCACCGAACTGTACGCCACCGCGACCACGACGACGCCCGCGGTTGCGAGCCTGCTGACGGGCGCGTACGGCGAGCGCAACGGCATCCAGTCGCTGCGCCGCGGCAGCCTCTCGGCGGACGTCGAACCGATGGCGGAAGTTCTCGGCGACGCCGGCTACCACACCGAAGCGATGGCGACCGGCCCGCTCGTCCCCGAAACCGGCCTCGACCGCGGATTCGACGCCTACGAGTGCCGGGACCGCGACGAGTCGATGTTCAGCGACTGGCGCGAGGAGGGAATCGATAGGCTCACCGGCCTCCCGGAGCCGTTCGCGGCGTTCGTCCACCTCTGGGAGATTCACGAGGACATCCACGTTCCGCGCGAGTACGATAGTTCGGAGTATGGCGAGACGCCGTACGGCCGGGCGTTCTCCGCGCTCGACCGCGAACTCGGGGTACTCGTCGACGCCGTCCCCGACGACACAGTCGTCGCGGTCGTCGGCGACCACGGCGAGAGCATCACCCACCGCAACAACCCGCTTCGGCTCGCCGTGAAGTCCCTGCGGGACGCCGTGAAGTACTACGGCGGCGTGGACACTCGCGGCGTCGTCGAACGTATCAACCAGTACTGCGACCAGTTCGGCCCGGACGTCGACGACCACTTCGTCGAGAACGGGCACGGCGAGAACGTCTTCGACTTCACGACGAACGTCCCGTTCGTGCTCGCCGGCCCCGGCGTCGAACCCGCAACCGTGGACGCCCAAGTCCGGCAAATCGACATCCTCCCGACGCTGTTGGACGTGCTCGATGTCGACCACGAGACGGACGGCGACGCCATCGAACCCGGCGTCGAGGACCGCATCGCGTACATGCGGGCGTGCGGCGCGTCCCTGCACCGCGAGCGCAACTGGGCGCGCGCCGTCCGCTACGACGACGCCAAGTACGTCGAGTACCCCGAGCGCGACTGGGAGCCCGGCGTCTACGATATCGAGGCGAATTCTCAAGAACTCGAACGCACCGACGACCCCGACCTCGAAGCCGAACTCCGCGAACGCCTCCCGGAGCGCGGCGTCGACCCGACGGACGTCGAGATGCTGGAAATCAACGAGCGCCTCGAAGACCTCGGCTACCTCTAAGGCGGTCGCTGGTCGACGGGGAACGGCGGAAAAGGGAACGGTGAATTCGCGTTAGGCGTCGTCGACTGCTTCGTCCTCGCCCTCGTCGGGGTCCTCTTCGCTCTCGTCGTCCTCGGCGAGTTCGAGGTTGTCCTCGGGCACGCCGGCTTCCTGGCCGTCGTCGAAGCTGACGGTGTAGTTGGGCTCGCCGAACATCGTGTCGACGACCTGCGTGATGGTGCCGGTCTCGCCGTCGTACTCGCTGTGCTTGTCGTGGAGGACGACCTCGTCGTCTTCTTCGAAGCTCATGGCACGAAGTTTCCGCGGCCGATTCAAAAGCGACCCGGTTTCGTGGCTCCGAAACGGTAACGTGCGCGTCGCCCGTACGACCGGCTATGACCCCCGCTCTCGCCGCGCTCGGAGCGTCCACGAATCGCCTGCAGCCACCGCACCGCGATGCCAGTCGATGACCTCTGGTATCTCGCGAGCCGTGCCGAACAGCGCGCCGAACGCGCCTACCACGCGCTGACCGACGCCCACGACGACTTTCTGGAGTTCGAGCGGCAGCGCTCTGTCTCCCGGCAGCGCTTCCGCACGCTCGCCGAGCGCGTCGAACGGACTGGTGCGCCGTACGGCGCGCACACAGTCGTTTACCGGGAGAACGGCGACCTGCTGTTGGTGCGACACGACGACGTCGACCTCTGGGTGCTGCCCGGAGGCGGCGTCAACGACGGTGAGACGTTCCGCGAGGCCGCCGAGCGCGAACTCGCCGAGGAAGCCGGCGTCGATGCTACCTACCACGGCCTCGCGATGGTGACCTCGGTCGCCTTCGAGTCCAGCGGCTACTCCGCGTGGGGCGTCCTTCCCGTCTTCGAGGCGTGCGCCGACGACACCTGCCTCGAAGTACTGGACCCGGACGGCGAAATATCGGACGCCGCCTGGTTCGCCGACCTCCCCGAGGACACCCGCGACCGTCGCGACCTCCAGCGCTGGCGCGAACGCGCGCTCTCGTAGCGCTTTTCTCGCCCGTCCGCGTCCTCCACGATAATGGACGTACGCGTGCCGGCAGACAGCGAACGCGCGGCCGTCGCCGACCGGCTGCTCCGGCCGGCGTACCGCGAGGCCGAAGCCCTCGACCCCGCGTTCAGCGACCTCGACGACGACGTCGTCGCCGACGAGGACTGCTCGCGGTGGCTGGACGACGCCGACCGCACGATGTTCGTCGCGTACGACCCCGAGCCCGTCGGCGTCGTCTCCGGCGGCGTCACGTCGTCGCCGGCGCTGTACACCCGCGGGAAGAACTGTTACGTCGATGGCCTCTACATCGTCGCCGAGCGCCGCCGCGAGGGCATCGCGGGCCGCCTACTCGACCGCATGAAGGCGTGGGGCCGGGAGCGCGACTGCGAGTACGCGAGTCTCTCCGTGCACGTGGACAACCACGCCGCGATGGCGTTCTACGAGGACCACGGCTTCGAACCGAAGTTCCGCAGCCTCCGCCAGCAGCTCTGACGCGCCTCGTTCGCCCCGCAAGAGCTTTTCCGTCACCTATCGAACCTCGAAGTATCCCGGTTCGCACTCCTCGCGCGCCGGCCGATTGCTCACCATGAACTTCGACCACCTGTCGCTGGACCGAGTCGTCCGGACAGCTGGCTACGGGCTGTTCGGTGTCGTCGGGGCCATCGTCGTCGCACTCGTGTTCGCGCGCGGCCTCTCCCCGCTCCAGCCCGTGATATACGACGCGTTCTACCTCGTGCTTGGTCCGTGGTCGTCGACCGAGCTGGCGTCCGTCCTCCACATCACTGCCGTCGGCGTACTCGCGGTTACCGCGCCGGTGCTCGTCGCCGAATACACTGCTGGCGACCGGCTTCGTACGCTCGCAGTCGGTGCTACCGTCGCGTTCGCGGTGCTCGTCGTCGTCTCGGTTCTCGCCGCGTTCGTCGACGTGCTCGGGTTTCCTACTGTCGCGGTTGCCGTCGCACTCGTCGCCGCTGCTGCGACGGCGGGCCTCAGGCGCGTCGGTGCCTCGCGTGGCGCGACTGTCACGTTCGCCGGCTCGCTCCCGGTGCTCGCGCTTCTGCTCGTCCTGTTAGGCGTCGGACTCGGCTGGGGTGGCGGCTACGACGTCGTCGCCGAACCAATCGACGCGTCGGCCGTCGACGGACCGGCAGCGGACTTCGCGGACGCCCCCGCGGTCCGCGACGACCTCTTCTCGGCGGACGCCTGCGACCCCGCCGACGACGGGACCTGCCGGCTCTCCCTCCGGTCGTACGAACACGAACGGCAGGCCGCGCGCGTGCTCGCGGCTAACGGAGTCAGGTGTCCGTTCGTGAACACGCCGCGAAACCCGGTCTACGACCCGGACGCGTCGTTCGTCGCCGAACACGACGACCAGTACTACCGGGTGACTTGCGAAGCGTACGGCGACTGATTACTCGGGCCCGAACGACTTGCCATCGCGCTCTTCGGCGTCCATCCGGCGGAGCGTGGCGCGGGCGTTGCTCGCCTCGTAGCCGAAGAACACGCCTTCCGCGTACTCTTCGACGACCTCAGTGGCGTGAACCAGATTCTCGACTTCGACGTCGACGGCGTACAGTTCGACGCTGAACGGCGCGTCGAGCAGGTCCGCGAAGCCCGAGGCGATGGTCTCCAGCCAGTAGGTCGTCCCGTAGTTGGTGTCGTACAGCGGCACGACGAACTCGTCGACGTGCTCGGCGAGCGCCTCGACGTCGAGGCCCGCGCGCTCGTAGAGGTGGCCCGGGTACGGGTCGGGGTAGAGGGTGAGGTACGTCGTCCCGGGGATGCGGTCGGCGGCCTCCGCGACGAACTCCGTGACGACGCTCGCGCGCCAGTCGTACCAGTCGTCGAATTTGGTGTCTCGCGGGCTCCGCCCGCTCGACTCTCCGGTGGAACGCTGTTCCACCCATTCCTCGAACGCGGTCTCACAGCGCTCGCACTGGCAGTACTCGCCGCGCGGGAACCCCACGTCGTCGAGGCGAACGTCGCCGTTGACCTCCGCGCACGTCTCGATGACCGTCAGGAGGCCGTTGCGGTAGTCCTCGGCGAGCGGGCAGATGTACGACCAGTCGAAGTACGGCTGGTCGCGGGTGGCCTCGTTGCCCTCGTCGTCGACGGGCACGAGGTCGGGTTCGGTGCCGGCGGTGGCGTTGTCCCCGAAGCAGGACACCATGCTGACGGCGTCCTCCAGCGGGTCGGTGTGGCGGCCGGTGACGTCTTTGACCTCGTAGAACGTGCGGTCGAACTCCGGCCACTCGACTTCCTCGGCGTTCCGCGTGACGACGCCGTACATGGACGCGAGTTGGCCGGCGGGCCGCCTAAGTCGTTCGCTCTCGGCACGCGCAGAAAAAGCGGGGAGTGGGGGCGGGACCGACTAGTCGATGCGGTCGACTTCCTGGGGTTCGGGCGCTTCGTCGCCCCCGACGACGAACTTCCAGACGAGGGCGATGACGAGCAGTGCGGCGGCGGCTTTCACGAGTTTTCCTGCCATGGTTGACACTATCGGCGGCCGGCACTAAACGCTTTGCGGGGTCGGCACGAATCCGTGATTCCCCACCGACATCTCGCGGTCAGTCACGGAGGTGTGCGGTGATGTCCTCGCGGATGAGTTCCCCGCAGTACTCGCAGCGCAGGCCGTCCTCCAGCACTGCGAACGTCGGCTCGACGGGCTCGCCCGCGTTCGTGATGCACTCGCGGTTCGGGCAGACGAGCACGCCGCCGACCTCCTCCGGGCGCTCGACGCGGCGCTTGTCCACGACGTCGTAGTCGCGGATGATGTTGATGGTGGCTTCGGGCGCGATGAGCGACAGCACTTCGGCTTCGCTGTCGCTGAGTTCGCGGCCCTCGACTTTCACGACGTCCTTGCGACCGAGCCGGTCGGAGGGGACGTTCATGCCGAGGCTCATCGGCGTGCCTTCGGTGCCGTCGATGCCCAGCAGGCTGAGCACGTGCAGCGCCTCCCCGGCGGAGACGTGGTCGATGACGGTGCCGTTCTGGATTTTCGAGACGCGGAGTTCAGTGTCAGTCATCGTCGAGGAGCAAGTCGAGGAGGGCCATTCGGACCGGGACGCCGTTGTGTGCCTGTTCGAAGTACGTCGCGTTCTCCGTCTCGTCGACCGCGGCCGCGATTTCGTCCACGCGGGGCAGCGGGTGCATCACCGCGAGGTCGTCTTTCGCGGCTTCGAGGGTTTCGGGCGTGATGCTGTACTCGCCGGCGACGGCCTCGTACTCGTCCTCGTCGGGGAAGCGCTCGCGCTGGATGCGCGTGACGTACAGCACGTCGAGGTTCGGGAGGACGGCGTCGAGGGAGTCGTGTTCCTGTACCTGTGCGCCCGCCTCGTGGAGGTCGTAACGCACCGAGCGCGGCAGCCGCAGGCTCTCCGGGCTGACGAAGTGCTGGCGGACGTCGAAGTTCGTGAGCGCGTGCGCCAGCGAGTGGACGGTTCGGCCGTACTTCAGGTCGCCCATGATGCCGATGGAGATGTCGTCGAGGCCCGCGTGCTCGCGAATCGTGTAGAGGTCCAACAGCGTCTGACTCGGGTGGTGACCGGCTCCGTCGCCCGCGTTCACGACGGGGACGTCGACGTGCTCGCTGGCCATCTTCGCAGCGCCCTGCTTGGGGTGGCGGAGCACGATGCCGTCGGCGTACCCCTCGACGACGCGGACGGTGTCGGCCAGCGACTCGCCCTTCTTCACCGACGAGGACTCCACGGAGCCCATGTCGACGACGTCGCCGCCGAGGCGTTTCGCGGCCGTCTCGAAGCTCATCTTCGTGCGCGTGCTCGGCTCGAAGAAGCACAGCGCGAGCAGCTCGTCGGCGTACCGCTCGCCGGCGGCCGCCGGGTTGTCGTCGAAGGCCGCCGCCCTGTCGAGGACCGTCTCGATGTCGGCCCGCGAGAGCTGTTTGGCGGTGAGGAGGTGGTCGTGACGCATCGGTTCAGTACGCGAGCCCCGGGAGCGTAAAGGTCCCGGAGCACGCCCGCCTCCGGGGTGTGCCACCGCTCCCCACACCCGGCCCGAAGTTCAAGTACGAAGCCGGAACCACTCACTCGCGTGCTGGCAGTCGCGGGCGGCAAAGGCGGCAGCGGGAAGACGACCACCGCGCTCGGTCTCGCGGGCGCGCTCGTCGAGCGGCGGCGTCGCCCGCTCGTCGTGGACTGCGACCTCGATGCACCGAACCTCCACCTGCGTGCGGGCGTCCCGCGAGACCCCGGTGTGGACGCCGACAGCCCGACTGCGGCCGCCCACGAGTCGTCCACAGTTCCTGGCGTGGACGTGCTCCCGGCAGGCGACGCGAACGGCGACGACCTCGCCGCAGCACTCGACGCGCTGCCCGACTCACGACCCATCGTCTTGGACTGTCCCGCCGGCGCGAGCGAAGCCGCGGCCCGCCCGCTGCGCGCGGCCGACGGTTGCGTGGTCGTCGCGACCGATAGCCGGGAAGGCATCGAAGACGCCGTCAAAACCGCCGCGATGGCGCGCGCGGTCGGGACGCCAGTCCGCGCCATCGGCGTCACTCGCGTGGCCGCCGCCCCAGCAAGGCTCGCGGACGCGACGGCCGCCGACACCGTGCCGGTTCCCGCCGCTGCAGCACCGCTCGAAGCCCCGGAGACGGCCGCAGCGTACGCGATGCTCGCCGACTACGTCGAGCCAAATACTTAACCTGTGTCCGTCCCCTACAGTGAAATCATGCGCGAGCGGCTCTCCACCGGCGTGGACGTCCTCGACCGGGAGCTCGGCGGCGGCGTGCCGACCGGGACGGTGGTCGCCTACGAGGCACCACCCGCCAGTCAGGGAGAGCTACTGCTGTACGAACTCACGCGCCCGCGGCCCACGCTCTACCTCACCACGAACCGCACCGAGCAGGCCGTCCGGGACGCCTTCGAGGCGACGGACGCGCCGACGGGCGACCCCGAGGTCGGCTACATCCCGGGCGCCGACGCCATCGAGAACGCGCGCCGAGCGTTCCGTAGCGTCCCCCCGGAGTCGACGGTCATCATCGACCCCGCCGACGCGTTAGAGCGCGCCGACCGCGGCCGCTACGAGAACTTCCTCAACGAACTCGGCAACCACATGCGCAACGTCGGCGGCATCGCCGTCCTGCACTGTCTAGACACCGACGACGACGCCGACCTCCGCGGCACCACCGAACACATGGCCGACGTCGTGTTCAAACTGCGCGTCGAGGAGACCAACGACGAAGTCGAGACCCGGCTCACCGTCCCGAAGTTCCGCGGCGGCAACGCTCTGGACTCCTCGATAAAGCTGAACCTCGGCGAACGCGTCCAGGTCGACACGAGCCGCGACATCGCGTAGACGGACCCCGAGCTATCGCGTCGTACTTTCGCTGCAATAAATAGGCCGAGCGGCCGGAAGTCGGCAGTCGACGTTAGGCTTCGTCTTCGTCGATGTCGAGCTCTTCGACGATTTCGTCGGCGTCGACGTCGGCGTCTTCGAGGGCTTCCTCGACGTCACCGAGCCCTTCGCCGCCGCCCATGCCACCCATGCCGCCCATCATGCCGGGCATGCCAGCGGGCTGGCCGTCGATGATTTCCTGGACGATGACGCGGTCGACGTCCAGCATGTCGATGACCTGGTTCAGAATCTGATCTTTGCCCATCATCCACTGCTGGTTGAACTGGAGCTCGGGGGACTGCTCGATGTACAGCGTCTCCTTCTCGACGGTTTCCGTCGTGGTCTCCGTCTCGCCGTCCTCGGTTTCCTCGGTGACTTCCTCTTCGACCTCGTCGGTCTCGAGGTGCATGTCGAGGTCGGCGTCGAAGTACATCTGGAGCAGGCCGCGGGCCTTCTCGACGGTGTCCTCGACCTGGTCGAGAATCTCGTACTCGTACTCGACGTCTTCGCCGGCGAGCGGGTGGTTGAAGTCGATGCGGGCGCGGCCGCCGATGACGGCTTCGACGTGGCCGTGCTCGCCGTCGATGTCGACGTGCGCACCGGGGTAGCGCTCGTCCTCGGGGATCTTGTTCGCGGAGACCGTGCGGACCTCCTCGTCGTCGTACTCGCCGAACGCCTGTTCGACGACGACTTCGCCGGTGTCACCGACTTCCTTGCCGACGAGGTCCTGCTCGACGTCGTCGAAGATGTGGCCCTCGCCGATGACGATGGTGCGCGGGGAGAACTCCTGCTCTTCGGTGTCGACGCCCTCCTCCTCGGCGACTTCCTCGTCGGTGGTGTCGACGAGTTCGCCGCTGTCGACCGTGTGGGCGGTGTAGGAGAGCTTAACGAAGTCCCCCTCCTGGAGTCCGCCCTGTTCTGTCTCGGATTCGTCGGCCGTCTCGGCCTCAGTTTCGTCGCTCATACCAGTACGCACTCCCGTTCCACCCTTAAGAATCACGTTTCGCGGCCGTGAGCGGCGTCGGCGGTCGCGCGGTCACCGGTTCTCGGCTAATGTGACGAGGGCGTCGGCGTCGACGGAGAGCCACGCGGTGAGCCGGCGGTCGCCGTCGACGTCCGGCGGCGAGAGCGTGCAGCGGTCCGGCGTGTTCTGGTAGCGGACGACGGTCGCGTCGAGCGGCGTGCGGTCGACATCGTCGCGTGACTGCCGGGCACCACGGGTGCTGTCGGTGGACATCGTGAGTCGGTTCGGGCTTCGAAGGACCCCGGGATAACGCCTGCTAAGAGCCCCACGTAGCTCTATTGAGGCCTCGGAAGCGTCGTGTTTTTCCGGGGTGGCCGCGAGCACTCGTGCATGTACGAAGTGGAGGTGAAGGTGCCGGCGAGCCACGAGGCGGTCCGCGCGGCGCTCGCGGACGTCGACGCCGAGCGCGTCGGGACGGTAGCGCAGGCGGACACGTACTTCGACGCGCCACACCGCGACTTCGCGGAGACTGACGAAGCGTTACGCGTTCGTCGGGTCGCCACCGCAGCCGAGACGTTCGAGCGCGGAGCCGTCAAAGACGGGCTCACGGCCGCCATCGACGCGGTAATCGACGGGAAGTACCGCGCCGAGGGCGAGTCCCGCGTGACGTACAAGGGCCCGCTGTTGGAGACCGAGTCGAAGTCCCGCGAGGAGTTCGAGACGGCCGTCGGGAGCGGCGCGGAGATGCGCGAAATCCTCTCGCGGCTCGGGTTCGAGCCCGCTGCGACAGTGCGCAAGCTCCGCGAGACTCACCACGTCGACGACTTCGAGGTGCTGCTGGACGCCGTCGAGGACGTCGGCGAGTACGTCGAAGTCGAAACCGAGGTCGAATCGGACAGCGAGGTCGAAGCCGCCCGCGAGGACGCGTACGTCCTCCTCCGGCGTCTCGGCCTCGGCCCCGACGACCAGATTCGGACGTCGTATCTCGGGCTCAAGCTCGCCGACACCTGACAGAAGTATGCACGAAGGTCATATTCTTCCTCCTCGTGCTTTTCGCAAGTTATAGAAGCGGAGCCGGGCAACACTTGCGTAATGACCGAGCGGAACATCCAAGTGCAGTCTCTCGACCGCGGGGCCGTCGAGGACGAGGAAGTCGAAATCGTCGAACGAAAAGGCCTCGGCCACCCCGACTCCATCTGCGACGGCATCGCCGAACACGTTTGCGAACGCCTCGCCCGCGAGTACATCGACCGCGTCGGCGAAGTCCTCCACTTCAACACCGACGAGACCCAGCTCGTCGCCGGCACCGCCGCGCCCGCGTTCGGCGGCGGCGAAGTCGTCGACCCGATTTACGTGCTCGTCGTCGGCCGCGCGACCAGCCACTACGTCGACGACGACGGCGTCGAGTACAACATCCCCGTCGAGTCCATCGCGCTAGAAGCCGCCCGCGACTACCTCCGCGAGAACTTCCCGAACCTCGACCTCGAAACGGACGTCATCGTCGACGTCAAACTCGGCGAAGGCTCCGGTGACCTCCAGGAAGTGTTCGTCGAGGACGGCCCCGCCGTCCCGATGGCCAACGACACCAGCTTCGGCGTCGGCCACGCACCCCTCACCGAGACCGAGCGCATCGTCTACGAGACCGAACAGTCCCTGAACGGCCCCTACGGCGACGCCAATCCCGCCGTCGGCGAGGACGTCAAAGTCATGGGCAAACGCGAAGGCGGCCACATCGACCTCACCGTCGCCGCCGCGCTCGTCGACGCCCACGTCGACGACCTCGACGCCTACGAGGCCGAAGTCGAGGCGCTCCGCGAGCACGTCCACGACCTCGCTACCGACCACACCAACCGCGACGTCACCGTCCACGTCAACACCGCCGACGACTACGAATCCGGCTCCATCTACCTCACTACCACCGGCACGAGCGCCGAACAGGGCGACGACGGCAGCGTCGGCCGCGGCAACCGCGCGAACGGCCTCATCACCCCGAACCGCTCGATGAGCATGGAAGCCACCTCCGGGAAGAACCCCGTCAACCACATCGGGAAAATCTACAACCTCCTGTCCACCGAAATCGCCGAGAGCATCGTCGACGAAGTGGACGGCATCCGCGACCTCCGCGTCCGCCTCCTCTCCCAAATCGGCCGCCCCATCGACCAACCCCACGTCGCCGACGTCCACGTCGTCACCGAAGACGGCCTCGACGTGTCCGACGTCGAACCCGATATCCAGAAGATTGTCGACGCCGAACTCGCAAACATCACCGACATCACCCAGCGCGTCATCGACGGCGAACTCGATACCTTCTAAAACGCACTTTTTGCTGTGGGAGGGCGCCTGCGGCGCCCTCCCTGGCAAAAACTTGCGGAAAAAGCACTCCTCGTCGTTCGAAAGACGGCGGAGCCGTCTTTCGTGATGACGAAAGGCGCGAAGCGCCTTTCGAACCACTCCTGCCGCTCGCTACGCTCGCGTTAGTCGCTCGTCGGCCCGCGAGCTGAAGGCTCGCGATGAATCGCGCGGCTCCGCCGCGCGAATGCTCGCCGCTACTGGCCGCGTAGGTTCAAATAGTAATACGGAGCCAACCCTGCGCGTGACCTGAATCTCGTCGCGGGGCGCTCCGAGCCGAGCAATCGGTACGGCGAGCGCGGCGAACGCTCCGCGAGAACTGGCCGCCTGTGAGCCCCAACCTGCCTACAGCTGCTTGCTGACGTAGGGACCGTCCTGCCGGTAGCCGAGCTTCTGCTTGTAGTACTGGCGCGCGCCGATGCCACGACGACCTTTTGCGCTGCGTTCGGCGCGATGCGCCTCACTCGGCAAAAGCTCGGCCAAAAGCACTCCTCACTCCCTTCGGTCGTTCGTCGGCCCGCTCACTTACCGGGTTCGTTCGCGGTGAATCGGTCGCCTCGGGTTCGCCGCGAGAGCAAGCTCTCGCGTGCCCTTGTTCGCTTCGTTCACGAGGACTTCGAACCGCTCGGTAAGCGAAGCTTAGAGGGGTTTGCTGACGTAGGGACCGTCCTGCCGGTAGCCGAGCTTCTGCTTGTAGTACTGGCGCGCGCCGATGCCCGAGATGACGCTGAGCTTCCCGAAGCCGGCGTCGGCGGCCATCTCCTCGGCGCGCGTCATCAGGCGCTGACCGTAGCCCTGGTGCTGGTGCTGGCCGTCCGCGGTGTCGTCGCCGACGCCGACTTCGCCGCCGTAGACGTGGAGTTCGCGGAGGAGTGCCGCGTTCTCCAGTTCGTCGCGGACTGGGTCGTTCGGGAAGCGCAGGCGCGCGAACCCGACGAGGAGGTCCTTCTCGAAGTCCTCGAAGCTGATGAAGTGCTCCGTGCCGCCCGCAGCGTCGTACGTCATGACGTCGAGTTCGACGTTCTCGGGCTCCTCGTCGTTCATCCCGGCCTCCCGGCAGCGGATGCAGTCGCACGTCCAGCCGTGCTCGTCCATGCGCTGGCGGGCGAGCTGGCGGAGATTCGACTTCCAGACGCCCGCGTCGATGTGGTCCGCGGGGATGTCCCGCTGGACGCGCTGGAGGCGCGTGTACCGCGGAATCATCTCCTTGATTTCCGCGACGAGCTCGGCGGCTTCCTCGTTCCGCAGCGGCTGGAACTCCTCGTTGCGCCACATGTCGTACGTGACGGTGTCCCGAACCACCAGCGTCGGGTAGATTTTGAGGTAGTCCGGCTTCCACTTCTCGTCCTCGAACAGCCGCCGGAAGTCCTCCAGGCACATCTCCTTGCTCATGCCCGGCTGGCCCGGCATCATGTGGAAGCCGACCTTGAACGCGGCGTCCCGGAGCCGCTGGTTCGCGTCGATGGACGCCTGCACGCCGTGTCCGCGGTGCATCTCGCGATTGATGCGCTCGTAGGTCGTCTGCACGCCGACCTCCACTTTGGTGCCGCCGAGGTCGAGCATCCGACTCACCTGCTCGGGGTCACACCAGTCGGGCTTCGTCTCGAAGGTCGTCCCGATGTTCCGGATGTCACCGTGCTCGTTCTCGGAGATGACGTCTTCGAGGTAGGAGAAGTCGTACGCCTCGGGGGCCTGCGCGAACGACTCCGTCTCGGAGGGGTTCGGTTCCTGCTCGGGGTCGAAGTCGTTCAGCGCTTCGAGCGCGCGCTTCGCGAACCACTCCTGATAGTCGTGGCTGCGTGCGGTCATCGTCCCCCCCATCAGGATGAGTTCGACCTTGTCGACGGGGTGGCCGATTTCCCGGAGCTGGTGGAGCCGCAGCGTCACCTGCCCGTAGGGGTCGTAGTCGTTCTGCACGCCGCGGGCGGCGGCGGGCTCGTGGCCCGTGTACGACTGGCTCGACGAGAACTCGCTGGCAGGCCCGCCCGGGCAGTAGAGACACTTGCCGTGCGGGCACATGTGCGGGCTCGTCATGATGGCGACCGGCGTCACGCCCGACGCGGTCCGCACAGGTTTTCGTTGGAGGACTTCTTCGAGGTCGTCGCGGCGGTCCTCGGGCGCGAAGTCCAGCAACTCGGAGTGCTTGGGCACCTTCGGTGCGGAGTACTCGGAGCACACTTCGAGCTTCGCGCTCTCGACGTCGTCTTTGCCGACGTCCCCGTCGAGGATTCGTTCGACGAGCTCCTCGCAGGCAGCCTCGAATGCGGTGTCGGCGTCCGCGCTCATTACTCCGTAGAAGCCGCCGCGAGCGAAAAAGCGTGTCGTTGCCGGGTCGCAGTTAGGCGAGCTGGTCGGTGATGGCGTCGACGACCGCGTCGACGACCGCGTCCTTCTCTCCCGAGAGGAACTCGATGCGGCCGTCGCGTGCGCCGCGCGGCTCGACACCGGCCTCGGGGAGTTCGTCGGCGACCGTCTCGCCGACGGCGCGCACGTCCACCGCGTCGTCGCTGCGGACGCGAATCTCGTCGCCGCTCACGCCGACGAGCACGTCCGCGCGGTCGCGACGCCGGTAGAGCGCGTCCAGCAGCAGGTCGACCGGCGGGAAGTCGTACTCGTGCGTGTACGCGTCCACGTCCAGCGTCTCGAAGGCGACGCCGTCCTGCCCGCGCACGTCGAGGTGGGGTTCGGCGGTCGAAACTTCCGTTTCGAGGCGCTCACGGAACTGCTCGGAGACGTGCTCGATGAGCGAGTCGTCGGCCTCCCCCCAGAGCAGGTCCGAGATGAGTTCGCGCTTGTCCTCGTAGGACTGGTAGAACGCTTCCAGCGCAATAGCGTCCCGGAGGTCGGCGAGCGTGTCCGGGCTGTAGTGGGTCTGGGCGGCGAGGTCCGCGTACGCGTCGGGCGTGTCGGCCCAGTACGCGACGGCGGGCAGGTGGGAGAGGTCCTCGCGGACGTCGTCGTTGACGAACGCGGCGAGCTGCGAGCCGAGCGCACCCGTGTTCACGGGGTTCTCGCCGGCTTCCGTCGGGCTGACGAGGACGTCTGCGCCCGCGGCGTCGTCGGTGTAGCCACCGTCGATGGCGACCGTATCCGCGTCGTAGATGTCCAGCAGGTCGATGGCGTCGGTGGACTCGCTGGTGGAGCCGGCACCGACGAGCACGAACAGCGGGTGTTTCTCGTCGTGGCGCTCGGCGGCTTCCAGCATCGACGTCACGTCGCCAGTGGCGTCGTCGATGGTGTAGAACGCGTCGTCGAGCGGTCGCCGGTCGACGTAGTGGTATTCGGCATCTTCGCGCTCGTGTTCGTCCCGAATGAGCGGGAGGAGCGCGCGCTCGATGGCGGTGCCGGCGACGTAGCCTTCCACGGTCGCAGTGTGGCGGACGATGACCGGGCGGGCTTCGACGACGGCGCGGCGGATAACCGTCGCGGCGTTGACGAGGTCGTCGGTGACAGCTTCGACCGCGTCGTCCTCGGCGAGCAGTTCAGTCGTCTCGGGCGTGGCGCGCTCGGTGAGCGCGTCCTCCATGCGGGCTTCGACGGACTGTGCGTCCGTGCCCTCGAGTTCGTAGAGGTCCTCGGTCTCGACCTGGAGTTCGCCGCGGCGGCGCTCGACTTCGCCGACGATGCGGACGACGTCGCCCGCTTCGATGTCGGGGTAGGCGCGGACGCCCGCTTCGACGAACGCGGCGCAGTCCACGGCACCGGTCTCGTCGGCGAGTTCGAACACTGTCGGGCCGCTGGTCTGCCGGGCGTTCGCGAGCTCGCCCTCGATCGTGACGCGTTCGTCGACGTAGTTGTCGAGGTCGGCAATCGGAACGCGCTCCGATTCGCTCTCCTCGGACTCGGTCTCCGCAGCTTCGCTCTCCGCGACTTCCGCTTCGTCGGCGGCGGCTTCGGCTTCCTCGTCCGCCTCGGTTTCGGCTTCCGACTCGTCCTCCGCTTCGGCGTCTTCGGCTTCGTCGCCGAACTCGAACTCGGCGTCGTCTTCGGGGACGGGCGTGCCGCCGTCCGCGGTGCTGGTCTCGGTGTCCTGTTCGTCGTCGGAATCGTCGCCCTCCGGGAGTTCCGCGTCCGACTCCGCGCTCGGGTCGTCGACCAGGTGGCCGCGGAAGTCGCGGTCGTCCTGTCGAATCGACCAGCCGAGGTCGACGTTCTCGTTGTCGTGGACGTCCGTAACTTGGACGTACACTTCGTCGCCGGCGTCCCAGCCTAGCGATTCGAGGCGGCCGGGCACTTCGCTGCGGTGGAGCAGGCCGGTGACGGAATCACCGATGTCGACGAACGCGCCGAACTCGGCGAAGCCGTCGATAGTGCCTTTGTAGTAGCGGCCGGGCGTCAGTTGGTCGGGAGAATCTCCGCGGAACTCGAAGGCGACGTCCTCCTCGTGGGTGTCACAGACACGGCCGTCCGTGGAGGAGCCGCAGATGATACACGTACCCATTTGCTTCGAAAGAGCGGGTGCTGCCGTAAACGATTATCGAAAGCTCGTCGGTTCCACGCGGTGACAGTCGCGCTCGCGAGCTACTCGAAGACGGGGCTGTCGGCCTCCAGCGCTTCCACGTCGTCGACGACGTCGCGGACGTCCTCGGGAAACAGCGCGACCTGTACTTCGTTGCCGCTGTCGTCCTCGAAGACGAGTTTGACGCGCTTGTCGCCGAACTCGCGGGCTTCTGCGGCTTCGACGTCGAAGAGCTTCGCGTCGGCGGCCGTGTTCGACGGGCCGACGTGCTTGACCGCACCGTCTTTCAGTTCGAACATGAGGTCCGAGAAGTTGACGTTGAGCACGCACCGGCGTTGGGAGTGCGCCCACTAAACTCCGAGCACTGCGGCGGCCTCGACCGCACGCCCGACCCAGGGCATGTAGTCGGCAGTCCACGGGAACAGCGCGGTCGTCGCGGCGAACCAGCCGAATCCGGAGCCGTACGCGAGCGCGCCGGGTGCGAGCGCGGTGACCGCAGCGCGCGCGAACGACGTGTCGTGAACGATGCGCGTCCCGAGCACGAGCAGCGCGAACGCCCACAGCCCGCAGACGAACGTGACCACAGGGACGCCGACGCCGACGAACGCGCAGGGGGCGCTGGCGTACGCGAGCACTTGGACTGTTTCGCTGACGCCGCCGCGGTCGGGGATGACAGCGGCGAGCACGAGTGTTTCGACAGCCGACAGCGCGTGCAACGCGGCGGGCGCAATCAGGAGCACGGCGAGCGCGAGCGTGAGCGTAGCGGCGAGCCACGACGGTGCCGGAAACTCCAGCGCACGCCCGGGGGCGAGCGCGAGTCGCGTTCCCTGCGAGACGAGCACGACCGCCATCGCGAACACCAGTCCCGGGGCTTGGTCGCCCGGCGAGACGGCTTCCTCGAAGAACGTCGTCGGGTTCACGAGCACCTGCGTGAACGCCTTCGCGAGCCCGACCGGCCCGCGTTCGCGGCCGCCCTCCGGCTCGACCCACGTGGTCATCTCAGTCGCGCTCGACGACGTGGCAGTTCCGGCACCGTGCCTCGTAGGACTCCTCCGCGCCGACCATAATCGTGGGGTCGTCGTAGTGGGCTGGCTCCCCCTCGATGAGCCGCTGGTTGCGGGTCGCGGGCTCCCCGCACTGCGTGCAGATGGCCTGGAACTTCTCGACGTACTCGGCGACCGCCATCAGCTGCGGGATGGGGGCGAACGGCTCCCCGCGGAACGTCTGGTCGGTGCCGGAGACGACGACGCGGCGGCCGTCGCTAGCGAGATTCTGACAGACTTCGACGAGTTCGTCGGGGAAGAAGTTCGCCTCGTCGATGGCGACGACCTCCTCGCCGTTGAGGTAGCTGGGTATCTTCGAGACGCCCTCCGCGGTGGTGTCGACGACCGTCGCCTCCCACGTGCGGCCGGCGTGCGAGCCGAGCGTCGCCTCGCCGTACCGGTCGTCGATGGCCGGCGTGAACGCCGCGACCTCCTGGCCCGCGATTTCCGCGCGCCGCAGCCGCCGCAACAGCTCCTCCGTCTTCCCGGAGAACATCGACCCCGTGATGACCTCGATCCACCCGGAGTTCGTAATCGCGTGCATGCTCACAACGGGGGTTGTCGCGGGGCAAAACGCTTGCTCATCTGCGGCGGCGAGCCGTTACCAGCTGTCAGGAATCCACCCGCACCTATTTTGGGCCGGATTGCCTCTCGCGGCGTATGTACGACGACGTTCTGTTGCCGACCGACGGGAGCAGTGCCGCGGACGCCGCGGTCCCGCACGCAATCGAACTCGCGGACCGCTACGGCGCGCGCCTGCACGCCCTCTACGTCGCGGACACCACCGAGTACAGCACCGTCACCTTCGAGGACAACGTGGTCGATCCGCTGGCCGAGGAGGGCCAGTCAGTCGTCGACGAAGTCGTCGAGAAGGCCACCGACCGGAACGTCGAGGGCATCGGCGTCGTGATGAAGGGCGGTGCCTACGAGACCATCCACCAGTACGTCGAGGACGAGGGCATCGACGTGGTCGTGATGGGGACGCACGGCCGCCGTGGGCTGGACCGCGCGCTCCTCGGGAGCGTCACCGAGCGCATCGTCCGCACCTCGGACGTACCCGTGTTGACAGTCAGAGAGGACGAAGAAGCGTAGTTACGTGGCGAGGCGCGCGACCGTCTCCTCGCCGCGGTCTTCGTTCCCCATTCAAGGTGAAAGTGAAATGGCGATTCCGACCGTTTCACCCTTCTACACACTTGGCAGTCGGGAAAGGTTCTTATCCAGCGGAACTTGTTCTTCGTACCGGTAGACAAGCCAAAGTGAGGAAATCGCAATTCACCGACGCTAACGGTGATTAAACACGCGAGTCGCGGGCCAAAACGATTTGCCGAACGCTTGCCATCCATCCCGGTGCCGCAATTGAGAGACCCGAAAACGCCGAACTAGTTGGCCGTGGGTTGAACCGTATCACCATCGCGGTCAAGAATTTGTTTTTCGACGAGACGATCTATCCCAGCAGAGACCGCCTCCTCGTCGCCAACTGACAACTCCCGGACGTTCGAAAGAACACGTTCACTGATCGCACGTGGACTCCGGAGACCCTCATCGACCGCTTCCAAGATACCGTACTCAACTTCGAATCCGGTTGCGAACGCTGACACGCGACCCGTAAACGAGGGAGGGAGCCCAGAAAGCGACTGAACAGCCATCTCGATAGTGAACAACGGGTGCGATTGATCTCGGATATGCGTCGCTTCAGTTGATCCGATATTGAACGGACGCTGTTCCTCAATCTCTTCTAGGATCACCTCGTAGGCGAGTCCACGCTGCGCGTACGTCCGCATATCCTCAATGTCGCGTCGTCTGCCAGCCCCTAAGTCGCCGCCGGACACTGCCTTCAACAAGAACATATCCTCATCAGCGAGCACGTACGCCGTTGCGTGCTCCCCTGGCCAGAACTCGTCCGCTCGGTCGTGCATGCTCGTTGTGATCCAGACTTTCCCGACAACCTGTTGCTCAAACAAGTCGACCCGGAACCCGCGCTCGGGATGGTGGAGTTCAACTGTTTTCCCGACCCCTTCGAATGACGCTGTCGGCTCGCCTGTCACGTGAAACCCTTGTTCTCGAAGGGCGTGATAGACGTGTTCGAATTCGGTTGGCACGCTCAGTGCCAAGTCGATATCTTGGGTTTGGTCTTTCAGACCGTGAACCGTCATTGCAGACCCGCCAAGGAGGTACACGTCCACCGATTCTGAGAGCCACTCATCAAACTCGGTAAGAAACGTCCTGATGGCCTCCTCACCGGTGAAGACGGTCATTTATGCGACTCCATACTGGTCTTTCAGCACCGCGTATTCTTGAGCGCTCGGCAAGGGACTCTCCGCCTCCATCTCATCGGCGGCGTCGGTGCCCCCGTCTATAAGACGATACATCCGGGGTATCGTTGATTCTAGACCGTACCAAGTCGCAGTCTCGGTGAGGATTTCCTGTTCAATTCGTTCCTGTTCGATGAGAAGCATCGTATAGCTCACGCGTCGGGAGTCCGTTTCAAGGACGAGCGTATGGCAAACGATGTCTGCAGGGGTGAGATCGTCGTCTGGGGCGTACCAGAAGGCGGGTTGTCCTGCGAGAAAGAACTGTAGGCCGTACGCTTGGAATTTCGCTAATCCAGTCACGTCCCAGTCATCGGCGTTCTGGAGTTTGTCCGTGTCTTCGGAGTTCTGTACTTGGACAAGTGCGCGTTTCGGGTCACACCACGCAATCGTGGCACTGGGTGCTAGTCGCCGAACGCGGTTGCGGTGGTCATGCCTGACGACGGTGTTGGCGAATTCGAGTAAGGGGTGAAGATCGTCGGCGAGTGCGTACTCTGGTCCGTCAGGCGCGAGCATCGCTCGGTTCTTCAAAGGGGATAACGCCTTGTGGACGGCCTGTCGCGTAATTCCTAATCGGTCAGCGATCGTGGTGATGCGGCGTGGCTCATCGAGGTACCAGCAGACCTGTATCGTAGCAGGTGAGAGGAGGTCTTCCCAGTCCACGTGCCCGAGGTTCGATGTCAGATTCCGGTACGCTTCGACAATAGGATCGTCAGAGGCGCGCAGGACACGCTGGTTGTGCTGTGCTCGGGACTCGTCCAGTACCCCTATGTCGAGTAAGTCGTCAACGACGCGGTAGACTTGCTTGCGACTATATCCGGTTTCTGCGGCCAGCTCTTGTGCGGTCGCGTCCCCCCCGGAACTCAGCACATCCAGAATAGCGATCCCGGCCTTCGTAAGCATCTTTGTAAACTATATTGTCTCAACAGTTATAACTGTTTCCGCATTTTGGTTTACAACTCCGAGGATCGGACCGGGTTTCGATGATTCGTCGTCGTTCTCAAAGACGCAGCTTGTGGTCCACTTCCTTGAGAAATCTGAGCGGTTTGTTGATCTTAATGAAGGCCTGTTTAACATGGGTTCTACAGATTTTCAAGTCATCCCGTCTGGTATCGTTACCGTCATCGATACTGAGTCATCGTTGCGCAGATCTTCAACGGGCAGACTAACTTTTCAAGAAGGTGATAGCTATTCTTGAGGAGTAAAATAGCGCTGTTAATGTTTTATTTCTGAAGACGGGCGATAGGCACGTCGCCAGCTTCGTCAACTTCGGCCAATTCATCCTCCGCCAAATCAGACAGTAACTCTCGAAGCCACTCCCGTCCGTGCTCACCGTCAGGTGTGTAGTCAACGCGAATTCGATGGCCAAGTGTGTCCAGCTCCATCTCGTCGTGTTCGCCGAGGAGTCGAACGATCCGCCCGCGGAACTGTCGCCTGCTCCCCTCGAAGCTCGGTTGTGTCGGAACGTCTGGTGCGGTGAAGTCGCCGGTCTGGTACGCGTGACACCACTCGCGCCACGGGCAACTGGCCTCGTCACACCGTGGTTTCTTCCCGCAGGCGACACCGCCGAGTTCCATAATCGTATTGTTCCAGATTCGGGACTCTCCGGCCGGCATGAGGGCATTCGCTACGGTTTCGTAGTCCGGATCGTCCGCATTACGGATTTCTGCAAACGCGCGGTAGAGCACGCGCTTGACGTTCGTGTCCACGACCGCGTCGCCGTTGTCGAACGCGAACGACGCGACGGCGTTGGCGGTGTACGGGCCGACGCCCATCAGTTCGGAGAGTTCGTCGGGCGTCTCCGGGAACTCGCCCTCATATTCGCTTTCGACCTGCTGGGCGGCCTCGTGGAGGTACTTCGCGCGGTTGTTGTACCCGAGGCTGTTCGCCGACCAGAACCCGACGACGTCCGCGCGGTCCGCAGCCGCGAGGTCGGTGGTCGTCGGCCACCGTTCGAGGAACGCGTGGTAGGCGTCCTCGACGCGGGAGAGCTGGGTCTGCTGGCTCATCACCTCCGAGACGAGAATCGCGTACGGGTCGTCGGTGCGGCGCCACGGGAAGTCCCGGTGGCCGTCCTCGTACCACGCGACGAGCGCGTCCCGGACGGCGTCGACGTCGCTGGGGAGTGCGAACTCCCCGTCCCCCTCAGTCATGGCCGGCAGTTGTTCGGTCGCGCGCTTAGGGGTGCTGGTTCGGCGGCGACGACAGGCGCCGTTCCGAACAACGAAAAGGCGTATCCCGACGCCAGCACACGTCCCGCGTATGAGCCTCGACGACCTCGAAACCGACGTCGAACTGGCGTACGACGACCTCGACGACTACGCGTTCCTCGACCGCGAGAGCCGCCAGGAACTGGCGATGCTGAGCGCGGCGCTGGACGCCGACACGGACGAGCTGCTGCGGCGCGCGATCCACCTGCTGTTCCAGTCGACGACCGAGTCGGGCCGCCTGGACTTCCACCTGCGGTCGACGTACGACGTCACCTACGACGAGTACCTCTCCGGAATGACGTTCGACGAGATGACCGGCGGCACCGCGGTCCAGCAGCCCGACGACGACCGTCGCTACCAGTTCTGAAGGGCTACGCGGCCTCGACGCCCACGAACTCGAAGCGCGCGCCGCCGCCGTCGGCGTCGGTCAGCGAGACCGTCCAGCCGTGGGCTGCCGCGACCTCCGCGACGATGTTCAGCCCGAAGCCCGTGCCCTCGTCATTCATGGAGTAGCCCACGTCGAAGACGTCGCCGCGGCCGTCCACGGGAATTCCGGGACCGTCGTCTTCGACGTAGAACCCGCCGTCGAGCGCGCCGACAGTCACGGTGACGTCCGCCCCCGCGTGCTCTACGGCGTCCTCGTGAGTGTGCGAACGAGGGGCCGTCGAACCGCGTTCGACAGTATCCCGCCGAGCCTGCGAGGTAGGGCCTGTGGAGCCATGCTCCACAGCGTTCCGAAAGAGGTTCACGAGCAACTGCCGGAGGCGGCTCCCGTCAGCGCGAATCGTTACGTCGGCGTCGACGACGAGCGTCGCGTTCCCGGTCTCGACTGTCGTCCACGCGTCCTCGACGACGGCGGCGAGGTCCGTCGGCACCACGTCGTCGACGCCCTTGCCGGCTTGTGCCAGCGACAGGAGGTCCTCGACGAGCGTCTCCATGCGCGCGATAGTGTCCCGGCACCGCTGGAAGTGTTCGGCTTTGCCGGACTCCTCGGCGAGATCGAGGTAGCCCACGAGGACGTTCAGCGGGTTCCGGAGGTCGTGGGAGACGATGGACGCGAACCGTTCGAGTTTCTCGTTCTGGGCTTCGAGGCGCTCGCGGACGCGGCGGCGCGTGAGTTCGTACCCCACCCACTGGCTCATCAGGTCCACGAGCGTCACCTCCCATTCGGAGAACTGCTCGGTCCGTGGCTCCTCGCCGTAGAAACAGAACGTCCCGTACACGCCATCCTCGACGAATACGGGCGCGCCGAGGTAACAGGCGATGCCCCACTCGGCGTACCCGTCGTTTCCCGTCAGTTCCGGGGCGTCGCGGGCGACGTTCGCCATCACGAGCGTCCGCCGCTCGGTTGCGGTGCGCTCGCAGTTCGTCGCCGACAGCGCCACGGTGTCCCCGGGCTGGGTGTCGGTATTGCCGCGGATCGCCTCGATCTCGTACGTGTCGCCGCGGATGCAGGAGAGCACGCCCGTGGACGTGCCGAGTACGTCAGTGCCGAGGTCCAGTAGCGCGTTCACTTGCTCCGTGAACGACCGGTCGGTGTCCGCGGTGATGTCCTGCATCTCCCGGAGCACGCGCTCGCGCTCCGCGAGCGCGTGCTCGCGCCGCCGCCGGTCGGTGACGTCCCGAAAGTAGACGGAGAGCCCGCTCGGCGACGGGTACGCTCGGGCTGCGAGCCACGCGTCCAGCGGCTCGTAGTACTCCTCGAACGAGACCGGCTCTTGGGTCGCCATCGCGGACTGGTACTTGTCGTAGAACGTCGTGTCGACAGCCTCGGGGACGACGTCCCACAGCACTAAGCCCGTCAGGTCGTCGTCCGGATCACCGTCCATCGCGGTGACGATTAGCTCGCGTGCGTGGTCGTTGACGTACGTCAGCCGGAACTCCTCGTCGACCGCGAAGAACGCGTCAGTCATCCGGTCGAGGATGCCCCGGCCCTCGTCGTTCGGGTGCTCGGAGTCAGCCAGCCGTCGAGCCGTCACGACGAGACTGCCGTCTGACAGCCGGGACGCGCGGACTTTCGTGGGAAGGCGCTCGCCGCCGTCCGTCGCGAGTAGTGCTTCGACCGTCTCGCCGTCGCGCGCGGCGTTCACGACCCCTTCCTCGGTGACCCCGGCGAACAGGTCCGAACGTGTCGCGGCCGCGAGCGCGTCCTCGTCGTAGCCGGTGGCGTCGCTGGCGGCCGCGTTCCAGTACTGGACGCTGCCGCCAGCGTCGAAGGCGAACACCGGGTCCGGGAGCGCGTCGAGCGTCGCCCGGTGGATGCCGTCCGCCGTTATTGGAGCGGAAGTGTCGTCTGTCATCTTCGAATGCTTCGTACTCAGGGAGGGGTCGCAGCGTTAAATGTATGCGTGTGCCACAGAGGTCGATGCCGCAGTGCCGGAAGACGACCGACTTAAATCCCCGACGTACCGACGACGAAACATGCGAGACCGAACGCGACGCGACGTACTGCGCGCGACCGCAGGTATCGGCGCGACGGCCGCGCTCGCCGGCTGCCTCGGCGGCGGCGACGACAGCGGCGACGAGGATGTCGAAGCCCTCGACGCCCCGGAAGGGACAGAGGTCGTGAAGGTCGGTCCCGACGGCAACTACGTCTTCGACCCCGACGAACTCACGATTCCGACGGGGACGACCGTGCGGTTCGTCTGGCTGACGGGCACGCACAACGTCGCCGTGTCGAGTCAGCCCGCGGACGCCGACTGGTCGGGTCACGACACTATCGAGGAGCGCGGCTTCTCCTTCGAGCACACCTTCGAGGTGCCGGGTCGCTACGAGTACGTCTGTACACCCCACCAGGCGCAGGGGATGACCGGCGCAGTCGTCGTCGAGGAGTAGTTACTGGACGTCCTCGCTGTGGCCCGTCGAGGGTCCAGCCTTCGTGACTTTCGGGTCGTCGAGGGCGTCGAGGAAGACGTCCATCGCGACGTCGATTTCACGCGCCGTGACGTCCAGCGGCGGGAGCAGGCGTACCGTCTTGTAGCCACAGCCGAGCAACAGCAGTCCGCGCTCCAAGCACGCCTTCACGACGGCTTCGCGGCGGTCCTTGGTGTCGAACTCGACGCCGAGCATGAGGCCGTTCCCGCGCACGTCGGCGACGAAGCCGGGCGCGTCGTCGGCGAGAATCTCTTTCACTTGCCGGCCGCGCTCGGTGACGTTGTCGAGCACGCCGTCGCTGGTGATGGCGTCGATGGTGGCGACGCCCTGTGCGGCCGCGAGCAGGTCGCCCGCGCCCCACGTCGAGGAGAGCCGCCCGGTCTCGTCCGGGAAGAGGTCCTCGTCGGCGACGGTCGCGCCGACGCGCAGGCCCTTCGCGGACGTGATGACATCGGGGTCGATGCTGGTGTGGTCGACGCCCCAGAGTTCGCCCGTGCGCCCGAGCCCGGATTGAATCTCGTCGGCGATAACGGGGATGTCGTGGGTCTGCTGGATGTCGACGATGTCGTCGGCGAACTCGTCGCTGGGGACGCGGTAGCCGCCCTCGCCCTGCTGGGGTTCGAGGATGAGGTACGCCACTTCTTCCGGGTCGATGACGCCGCGGTCGGGGTGGAGTTTGTCCGCGACGGCGTTCCCGCCGGGGCCGTTGGTCTTCCAGCCGCACTCGCAGTCGCCCTCGCAGGCGCAGTAGGGTGCGGAGACGACGCCGCCGATTTCGGGGTAGCCGGTGCGGTGGACGGCCTTCGAGCGGTTCAGCGAGAGCGCGCCGAGCGTGCGCCCGTGGAACGCGCCGTCGAACGTGAACGCGCGGTGGCCGCCGTTCGCGTAACAGATTTTGATGGCGTTCTCGACGGCTTCCGCGCCCGTGTTCGAGAGGAAGACCGTGTCGAGGCCGTACTCCTCGGTGATGTCGGTGAGCCGGTGCAGCAGCTGTGTGGACGTCGGGAGGTCGGCGTCCCCGGGCGGCCAGCCGCCGCTGGCGTAGAAGTCCTGGCCCGCAATCTTGGAGGGGTCGACGACGTCGAACTCCGCCAAGCGATCCATGATTTTGGGGTTGTTGTAGCCGAACGGCGCGGCCGCGACGTGGCTCGTGAAGTCCATGAGGACGTTGCCGTCGACGTCCCGGCAGAACGGGCCGGCGGCGTCCTCGGTGATGTCCCAGACGAACTCGTAGACGTACGTGCTGGGAGCGGCGTGCTCGTGGTGGTAGTCGACCCACTGCTGGGCTTTCTCGCCGGGCAGGCTCCGGACGCTCGGCTCCGCGGTCTCCCTGTCCATGGTACTGGTTGCCCGGGCCGCCGACAAAAGCGATTCGTTACGGTTGGGGCAAACTTCACCGGCCGTCAGAACGCGACGACCGCGGTCGCGACGCCGCCGGCGACGAGCAGGACTGCGCTGTATCCCGCGACGCGGTACGCGAACGACCGGTTGTCGCTGGCGGCGGTGAGCGCGACCTTCACGCCGATGGAGGAGGCGGTCGCCAACAGCACGGCGATGGTGGCGGCCGTCCCCGAAATCGCGCCCGTCCGGTAGAGCACGATGGCGGACGTCGTCGCACCCGCGCTCGACACCAAGCCGGAGAGGATGGCGGTCGCGTAGAGGCCGGCGGAGCCGAACTGGGTCTGCGCGAGCCCGCCCGCGACCACGACGACGAGGAACATCGCGCCGAACGCGAGCGCGTTCCGCATCGAGAACGGGCTCTCCAGTTCCATCTCGACGCGCGTCGACCAGTCCGCGGTGACCGCCGCGACGCCGATGCAGCCGAGGACGATGACCACGAGCGGGACCGTCGCCGCCACGAGCACGCCCGTCGAGAGCGTAAACACGACGACGATGAGGAGGTTCCGCAGCGCCATGGCGGCGTTCGCGAGCAGGACGCCCGCGACCGCGTACGACGCCGCCTCCGTGCGCTGGCTGACGTGGTCGAGCATCGTCCCGACGACCGCCGTCGAGGACGCCAGCCCGCCGAAGAAGCCCGTGACGGCGATGCCGCGGCCGCCGTACGTCTTCACGACGACGTAGTTCACGATGCCGATGCCGGCGACGAACACGACCATCAGCCAGACGACGCGGGGCTCGACTTCGACAGCGTACCGTCCCGACCCCAGCGACACCGTGCCGGCTGGCAACAGCGGGTAGACGACGAACGCCAGAATCGCGAACTCGAACGTCGAGCGCAGTTCCTCCCGGGAGAGCCCCCACGCGAACCCGTGGAGTTCGCGCTTGAACACCAGCAGGACGGAGCTCGTGACGGCGACGACCGTCGCGGGGAGCACCGCGTCGACGGCGACGAGCACGCCGACGCCGTACGCCACCATCAGGCTCACGGCGGTCGTCAGGTGGAGCCCCTCGTCCTCGTTGCGCATCCCCGAGACCATCAGCACGCCCGTGACGACGATGACGAACGCGGCACCGACGCTGGAGAGGTACGGCGGGCAGACGCCCGCGGCGTCCGCGCAGCGCTCCGTGTCCACCTCCGTGAAGATGGTGGCGAGGACGCTGACGAGCGCGAACGTGCGGATGCCGGCGGCCTTCTGAGCCCACTCGCGTTCGAGGCCGATGAACAGCCCGAGCGCGACCGACAGCGCGAGGCTGACGACGCGGCTGTCTATCGGGGCGTCCGCCAGCAACTCGATGACTCCGGGCACTCTCTGGCGTTCATCGTGGGCGGGCAAAAGCTTGCGGGCTCGCACAGCCTGCCCCCCGAAAACGGCCGGCGAATCTTTTTGCGTGGCCGCGCCGCTATCTCACGTAATGGACGTCGACCGCGGTCGACTCGCGTGGTGGGTCGTGGCTGCCGTGCTCAGCGGCGTGCTCGCGGTCACCGTCTACTCGTTCCTCGGGACGTTCGTGCTCGGTATTTTCATCTACTACGCGACGCGGCCGGTCTACCGCCGCCTCGAACGGTGGATACGGCCGCCGACGGTTCGCGCGGTGGTGGCGCTCGTGACGCTCGCGCTCCCCGCGATGCTGGTCGTCGCCTACACCACCGCCGTCGGCCTCCAGGAGCTCAACCAGTTTGTCGACGCACAGAACGTCGACCTCGGGCGGGTCGGGACGCTCCTCGACCCGTACCTCGACGTCTCGTCCATCGTCCAGGACCCGCAGGCGTTCCTGAACCAGCCGTCAGTACAGGAAGCGCTGGCGTCGTCGGCGAGCAACGCGCTGGAGTACGTCGGCTTCCTCGGGACGCTGTTCGTCCACCTGTTCGCGGTCGTCATCGTCGCGTTCTACCTGCTCCGGGACGACCACCGCCTCGGCGGCTGGTTCCAGCGACGGTTTACGGACGGCAGCGGCGTCACGGAGGCGTACGCGCGGGCGGTCGACCGCGACCTCGCGACGGTCTTCTTCGGGAACATCGTCTTCGCGTTCGCCACCGGCGTCATCGCCGCGGTGTCGTACGCCACGCTGGACGCGTTCTCGCCAGCGGGCATCGCCATCCCCTATCCCGTGTTGTTCGGGCTCGTCACGGGCATCGCGAGCCTCGTGCCGGTCGTCGGCATCAAGCTCGTGTGGGTTCCGCTGGCGGGGTGGCTCGGCTTCGTCGCGTTCCAGAGCGGCACGGGCCACGCGTTCGTCGCCGTCTTCGTCGCCGTCGCCGCGGTCGTCGTGGACTTCGTGCCGGACTTGCTGTTGCGGCCGTACGTCTCCGGGCGCGACATCCACCTCGGGCTGGTGATTCTGTCGTACGTCTTCGGGCCGCTGCTGTGGGGCTGGTACGGACTGTTTCTCGGCCCGCTCGTGCTCGTGTTCGTCGTGCACTTCGCCCGGCTCGTGCTCCCGGAGCTGCTCGCGGGCGAGGAGATTTCGCCGGAGGCGCTCGGCGGCGACATCCTGACGGCGAGCAACGACGGCGAGCAGACTGACGTCTCGCAGTTCGAGTCGGATTCGGAGAACGGCGGGGAGTCGTAGTCAGCGCGCTTCGAGGCGGGTGCCGTCGTGCGGCCAGTACGCGAATTCGGGATTCCGCGTCCGGAATCCGCAGACCGGGCACTCGTAGACGGCGGGTTCCTCGCTACATCGCCGGAACAGCAGCGGAATCAGCGGCACGGCGAGGAAGAGGACGGCGACGTCGAAGACGACCCACGCCGCGACGCTGATGGCGAGGCTCGCGAGCACGCCGACGGCGGCGGTGGCGGTCCGCGAGGAGACCACAGCTAGTCGAGGTCGACGTACTGCTGTTCCCACTCGCGGCGCGCGGCGATTTCGCGGCGGCCACGGCGGGTGAGCGTGTAGTAGTTGGTGCGCTGGTCGAGTTGGCCCTTGTCGACGAGGCCCTTGTCGACGAGGGTGTCGAGGTTGGGGTAGAGTCGGCCGTGATGGATTTCCGACTCGTAGTACTCTTCGAGTTCGTCCTTGATGGCGAGGCCGTGTGGCTCGTCTAGTCCGGCGACGACGTAGAGGAGGTCGCGCTGGAACCCTGTCAGGTCATACATATGTCCTACTCTCGTTACGTCTTTTGTCTCGGAAAGCATAAGCGTAGGGGATTGGCGTTCCGATTGCCGATAACGACCGGGCGTGTATCGAAGTGACATGTCGAAATCGGTGACTCGAACCGACGCCGCCGGCCGTCCCGCCGACTTTATGCCGGCCGGCCGGCGACACGGCCACATGGCCGGCGTGGACGCCCACGACCTCGCAGACGTCTCGCCGACAGCGTGGCGACTCCTCCGCGTCGCCGCCGACTTCAGCCAGCGCGACGTCGAGCGGGCGGTGCCGGACCTCCGGCAGGCCCACGTCTCGATGCTTGAAGGCGGGCACCGTGGGCTCTCTGGCGACCGCCTCCGCGACCTCTTCGCGCTGTACGCGGCCGAACTCGACGACGAGCAGGTGGCCGCCATCGTCGAGCACTTCTGAGCCGTTGCGCCGAGAGTGAATCCGTTAATCATTAACGATAGGAGTGGCGACTGCCCGTGTATCAATGATACAGGTGGACATTCGCTCGACGCGTGGCCGACTCGCGGTGTTCGCGCTCGCGCTCGCCGTCACCGCCGCCATCGCGCTCGCACCGACCCCCGAAAGCCTCGGGCTGGAAGGAAAGTACGCCATCGCGACGATGGCGTTCGCGGGCGTGCTCTGGGTGACCGGCGCGCTACCGCTGGCGGTCACCGCGCTCTCGATTCCCGCGCTACTCACCGCATTCGGGGTGTTCGGCGACCTCGACGACGCGCTCGCGCCGTTCGCCGACCACCTCATCTTCCTGTTCATCGCGGGGTTCATGCTCGCAAACGCGCTCCAGAAGTACGACATCGACCGCCGCATCGCGCTGTACATCATGGCGCGCATGGGGTCCAGCCCCCGCAAGCTCATCCTCGCGGTGATGATTGCGACCGCCGTGCTCTCGATGTGGGTCTCGAACACCGCCACCAGCGCGATGATGACGCCCATCGCGGTTGGCGTGCTCGCGCAAGTCGTGGGTCGCGACGAACTCACGGAAGCCGGTGACGGCGACCCCACGACGAACATCCAGGTCGCGACCCTCCTCGGGACTGCGTACGGCGCTAGCGTCGGCGGCGTCGGCACGCTCATCGGCACGCCGCCGAACGCCGTCGTCGCCGGCGTCCTCAACGACCAGCTCGGCTACGAAATCGGGTTCGCCGACTGGCTGCTCATCGGCCTCCCCATCGTCGTCGTCACGCTCCCCATCGTCTGGTACGTCCTGACGTACTGGCTCTACCCGCCGGAAATCGAGGACGTCAGCGGCGCGCGCGAGGAAGCCCGCCGCTACCTCCGCGAGGAGGGCGAACTGAGCACGCGCGGCCGCCGCGTCGCGTACATCTTCACCGCGACCGCCGGCCTGTGGGTGCTGGGCGGCCTCGGGGGCCCCGTCTGGTGGCTGTTCGAAACTATCGGCCTCAGCGCCGACACCGCGAACGTCCTCCACACCACGCTGTTCGGCGGCAGCGGCCCGACGCTGTTCGGCACCGACGGCGGCTACCAGGGGCTGCTGTACTACGTCATGGTCGGCCTCTACGCCATCCCCGCGCTCGTGCTCGCGGACACCACCGAGTGGGAGGACCTCGTCGACATCGACTGGGGGACCATCCTCCTCTTCGGCGGTGGCCTCTCGCTGGCCTCCGGGTTCGCGAACAGCGGCGCGACGCGCTGGATTGCCGAGTCCATCTTCGGCTCGCTCACCGGCCTCCCCATCGTCGTCATCGTCGCCGCCGTCGTCCTGCTGGTCATCTTCCTCACTGAGATGACGTCGAACACCGCCACCGCCACCATCATCGTGCCCGTGCTCGTCTCCATCGGCGGCATCCTCGCCGCGACGCTCGGGCTCGCCGAGGAATCCGCGGCCATCTTCCTGGCGGTCAGCGGCGCTATCGCCGCGAGCTTCGCGTTCGCACTCCCGGTCGCGACGCCGCCCAACGCCATCGTGTTCGGCTCGGGCTACCTCGAACAGCGCGACATGATGCGCGCCGGAGTCGTCCTCAACCTCCTCATGACCGCGGTGCTGACGGTGTTCATCTGGCTGCTGTTCCAGTTCGTCTGGCCGATGTTCCTCTGGTAGCGCGGCCCGACGACTCGACGCCTCGTTTTCCGGCGTCTTCGAGCAATCGCGACGAATTCGACCTCGTGGCAGTCGTGCTACCCATCCTCTCGGAACGGTTATCCGTGTATCGCGCCTCTATCTGGTTGTAATGGCAGAAGGTAAGGTTGACTTCTTCAACGACACTGGCGGCTACGGTTTCATCACGACTGACGACGGCGACCTCGACGACGACGAAGACGTGTTCTTCCACATGGAAGACGTCGGCGGCGAAGACCTCACGGAAGGTACTGAGGTCGAATTCGACATCGAGTCCTCGCCCAAGGGACCTCGCGCAGCGAACGTCGTCCGACAGTAATACGACGTACCTGTCGTTCACAGCGACAGCCGACACTCCCGATTTTTCAGACGACGACACGGCCGAGCTGACGCTCTCTGTACGTAACCGGATTTTCCCAGTACTGACGAGAACCGTCTCGGCAACTACTGGTGAGACGAGTTCGCAGTACTGCCGCTTCGAGCGTCGTGCAACGGAAAAGGATGCGGAGCCGGAAAAGCCGGCCCCGCAGCCGCCCTGAATTGGTCCCCGCTGACGCTTCGGCCCTCCAAAGCGAAGCGTCATCTGGGTCAAAACGGTCGACGATAATAAACCTATCCCCGGCAGTAACGGCTGCCGCTACATGTGCTCTTCTTCGAGCACCCAGCCGAGCGCGCGCCGGTAGTACGTGAACATCTCGCGGACGCCCTCGTGGTTCATCTCCTCGGAGTCGAGCTGTTCGACGAGAAACTCGTACTGCTCGCGGATTTCCTCCTCGCTGCGCATACCGGCTATCGGAGCGCCGGCCGTATCAATACCCGTGGCTGCTCACTTCCGGTCGAGCCGCGAGAGCCCGTGCCAGATGGCGTTCACGAGCTGGTCTTCGCCGTCGCCGTTCGCGAAACGCCGCGTGGCGACAGCGCCCGCGTCAGCGCTGGCGAACGGGATGGCCGCGCCCACGCCGACGAACTTCGACTGGACGGCGACCCCGACCGCGTCGGTTTCGGGGTCGTGCGCGACGATGGAGAACGTCATGGCCGGCAGGTAGCCAGCCGCGGGCAAAAGCCTACGGCTCGACCACCTCCGTTGCCGTCTTCTCGGCGGTCAACGGCTGCCTGCTCGCCAGCGAGACGTCGAACGCGGGGTGTTCGGCGAGGTGCCACAACACCATGTGTCGGCGGCCCGCCGTCAGCCCGCTCGCGGAGAGGTCGTCGGCAGTAAACTCTGCGGGGAGGCGCTGGCAGAGTCGCTCCAGCGCGTCGAAGGAGTCGAATACCTTGCGGTTGCCCGACGAATCGGCCCCGCGGCGCTCCACGACGTAGCTGCCGTCCGCGCGGTGCACGCCGACGGTGTTCACGAACGTCTCTCGGGCGGTCAGTGCGTCGTCCAGCGAATCGCGGAGCTCGGCGGCGTCCTCGCGGGAGAGCAACAGTTCCTCGTCGCCGACAGTGACGGCGACCCGGCTGCCGCGGCGCTCGACGGAGAAATCAGGCGAGCGGTCGGATTTCTCGACCAGCCACGTCGCCGTGGCTTCGAGTATCCTCTGCCGGCGTCGTCAGATTCTGACTCGGCATCGTGGGCGTCAGTTGTGGAGACGCATAGTTAACTCCGGTGGTGGGACAGACGCCGGCTGTCCGACCCAGCCCGCTCCGACCGCACGTCGCCCGTTCGATTTTTCACCCGACTCTCAGAACACCGACGTATGGCCCCGCCGACGAGCGTCCTGCTGCCGACCGTCGAGTGGACCCCGGCGTGCGACGAGGTGGCCGCCCAACTCGGCCCGGACGACGAACTGCTCGTCGTCTGCGACACCGAGGCGGACCCCGTCGCCGACCGCGCGGGCGACCTCCCCGAGCAAACCGACCTCGTGTTCGCCGGCGAACCCGAAGGCTGCTCCGGGAAGGCGAACGCCATCGCCGCGGGCATGGAGGCTGCCGCGCACGACCGCATCGTGTGGACCGACGACGACTTCCACCACCCGCCGGATTGGCTCGCGACCCTGCACGCGGACTACGAACGCTACGGCCCCGTCTCCGAACTGCCGTTCTTCGTCGGCCGCGACCCGCTCTCGACGCTCCTCGAACCCGTCTACGCGCTCGGGGGCACGCTCGGCGTCTACGTCGGCGGCCAGGCGTGGGCCGGCGCAGTCGCCTTCGAGCGCGACGACCTCGACGTCGACGCGTTCCTCGCGGCCCTCCGCCGGACAGTCAGCGACGACGGCCTGCTCGCCGAACGCCTCGACGTCACGCCGCTGCGGCGCACTCGCCGCGTCGAAATTGGCGGCACGCTCCGGCAGACGCTCGAACGCCACGTCAGATTCACGCAAATCGTCGCCACCCACGACCCGAATGGGCACGTCGTCGTCGCGCTGGTGACGCTCGCGCTCTTCCTCGCCTGCCTGCTCGTGCCGCTGTACGCTGCGGCCGGCCTCACCACGCTCGTCGCGGGCGTCTACGTAGCGTTCGGGACTCGGCGGTGGACTGCCATTCTCGCGTACCCCGCAGTGTTGGCAGCGATTCCACTCGGAATCTACGCGCACGCCCGCCGGACGTTCGTCTGGGGCGGCCGGCGCTACCGCTGGCGCGGGAAGTTCGATGTGGAAGTCGTCGAGCGCGTCGACGAGTAGCGAGCCCGATGCACGGGGGTTTTGCCCCGCGACGCCCAACGCCCGAGTATGGACGTGCGCGGCGAACGGGAGTGCAAATCGTGTGGGACGCGGTGGTCGTACTACGAGACCGGGAGCGTCGAGTGCCCCGACTGCGGGAGTGTGCGCAGCGTCGGTGTCGGCGAGCGCAGCACGCACACGGATGGGAACGCCGACCTCGACCTCTCGGCCGCCCGCGACGCCGCCGCGGACGGCGACCTGCGCGGTGCACTCGACCCCGCCGCGGACGCGTGTCGGGACTACTGCCAGTCCCGAGGGTTCGTCTCGGGCGGCGATCTCCTCGACCTCGACGACACGTATCTCGCGGCGCAGGAACTCCGGCGCGCGGCGGTCCTGCTCGGGGACGCGCTCCGGACGAGCGACGAGGCCGAACGCTACGTGCTCGCGCTGTTGAACGGCGCGGCGGACGGCGAGCGGCCCGCGCCCGACGAGGTGCCCGAGTCCCTGCGAGCGATTCGCGGGCTCGCGTACGCCGCGGCCGTCGACCACTACCGCGCGGACCTGCGGACGTACTGCGACGGCGAGGTGCCCGAGCCCGAGCGCGGGCTGCTCGAACGCCTCCGCGACCACGCCAAGCGGGTCGACGCGCTGGACGGCGACGTCGCTCCCGAGGATGCGGAACGGCTGGTAGAAGCAGCGCGCGCCATCGCGGACGCGCTCCGCGGCGACGAGTCGGGGGTCGAGCGGGCGCGCATCCGCCTCGACGCGCTCGCCTGACTGGAACCGATTCGCCGGCCTACGGGAGTTCGACGTCCGTCCCGGTCTGTTCGCCGGCGGCCTTCACGGTGTTGTACAGCAGCATCGCGCGCGTCATCGGGCCCACACCGCCGGGAACGGGCGTGATGGCGCTGGCCTTCTCCTCGGCGCTCTCGAACTCCACGTCGCCGACGAGCTCGTAGCCCTTCTCGGTGTCGGCGTCCACGCGGTTGATGCCGACGTCGATGACGACGGTGCCCTCCGAGAGCATCGAGCCGTCCACGAGTTCGGTGACGCCGGCGGCCGCGACGACGATGTCCGCGCGGCGCGTGTGTGCGGCGAGGTCTTCCGTGCGACTGTGGCAGACCGTGACGGTGGCGTTGCCGCCCTCGCCCTTCTGGACGAGGAGGTTCGCGAGCGGCTTCCCGACGATGTTCGAACGGCCGACCACGACGACCTCCTTGCCCTCAGTGTCGACGCCCTCGCTCGCGAGGAGCTTCTGGATGCCGTGTGGCGTGCAGGGCTTGAAGCGGGCGTTCCCGGCGACGAGCTTCCCGACGTTCTCGGGGTGGAAGCCGTCGACGTCCTTCGCGGGGTCGACCGCAGAGAGCACGCGTTCGTCGGGGACGTGTTCGGGCGTCGGGTCCTGCACGAGGATGCCGTGGACGTCCTCGCGGTCGTTGAGCTCGGTGACCGTGTCGAAGAGCTCCTCGGCGGGCGCGTCGGGGTCGATGCGGATGTCCTCGGCGGCGATGCTGATTTCCTCGCAGTCCCGCTGTTTCATCGAGACGTACGTCTCGCTGGCCTGCTTGTCGTTCATCAGGACGGTGGCGAGTCGCGGCGTAACACCGGCGTCTTTCAGCGCGGCCACGGAGTCCGCGAGGTCGTCACGGACGTCGGCGGCGACGCCGTTCCCGTCGATGATGCTGGTCATATCGCGACCTCCGCGCTCGCCCGCCTTCAATTCAGCGGTTCGTGCACAAAATAGCGCGTCGTTCGTGAAGAATGTCCACGAACGCGTAACGCTCACTCGTACAGCGGGTGGTCGTGACAGAGGCGCTCGACGGTCGCGGCGACCTCGGCGTACACCTCGGCGTCGCCGATGTTGTCCACAACCTTGGCGATGCAGTCGCCGACCGTCTCCATCGCGTCCTCGTCGAAGCCGCGCGTCGTCAGCGCGGGCGTGCCGGCGCGGATGCCCGACGGGTCGAACGCCGACCGGGACTCGTCCGGCACGGTGTTGGCGTTCAGAACGATACCGACCTCTTCGAGGGCGTCCTCGGCGTCGCCGCCCGAAACGTCGGGATGCGAGTCGCGGAGGTCGACGAGCACGAGGTGGGTGTCGGTGCCGTCCGAGACCAGCGAGAAGCCGTGGTCCTGGAGCGCCTCACCGAGCACTTCCGCGTTCCGCACGACCTGCGCGGCGTACTGGTCGAACGCCGGGTCCAGGGCTTCCTTGAAGCCGACCGCCTTCCCGGCGATGTTGTGCATCAGCGGGCCGCCCTGTGCACCCGGGAACACCGCCGAGTCCACGTCGCCGGCGTACTCCTCGTCGCACATGATGATGCCGCCGCGGCCCGCGCGAATCGTCTTGTGCGTGCTCCCGGTCACGAAGTCCGCGACGCCGACCGGCGAGGGATGTTCGCCGGATGCCACGAGGCCCGTGATGTGCGCGATGTCGGCCATATGGTACGCACCGACCGCGTCGGCGGCCTCCTGGATGTCGTGCCACTCGACCTCCCGGGGGTACGCCGAGAATCCCGAGACGATCATGTCCGGCTCGAACTCCTCTGCCTTCTCGAAGAGCGCGTCGTAGTCCAGCCGGCCGGTGTCGGCGTCGACCTCGTACTGCTCGACGTCGTACAGTTGGCCCGCGAAGTTCGCGGGGTGACCGTGGCTCAGGTGGCCGCCGTGCGTGAGGTCCAGGGAGAGAATCTTGTCGCCGGGCTCCAGCACCGCGAAGTAGACGCCCATGTTCGCCGACGAGCCGCTGTGGGGTTGGACGTTCACGTGGTCCGCGCCGAACAGCTCTTTCGCGCGCTCGATGGCGAGCTCCTCGACGTCGTCCGCGAACTCGCAGCCGCCGTAGTAGCGCTCGCCGGGGTAGCCTTCGGCGTACTTGTTCGTGAGTTCGCTGCCCTGGGCCTCCAAGACGGCCTCGCTGACGTGGTTCTCGCTGGCAATCATCGCCAGCGTCTCGTTCTGCCGGTGCCGCTCGCCGACGAGCGCGTCTGCGACTGCCGGGTCGACCTCCCGGACGTCGTCGTAGCTCATGCCTAGAGTGGCCGGTGCGCGCGGCATAAGTCTACCGAGCTTCCCATAATTCACGCTCGTTTCTCGATAGAAATATAAGCCCACTGGCAGTACGTCTCGACCGCGTGATTCAGTGGGAGGAAACCGGAACAGGGGTGTCCGCGGCCGACGCGGCCGGGAACGAAGTGACGGTGCGAGCGCCCGACTGGCGGCAGGCCCGCGGGGGACGGGCACTCGCGTGGCCAGCGGACGCCACTACCTCCGGCATCACCACGCAGCTCTCCGTCCCCACCAGCGACGCGTCGGTGTTCGCGGCTGGCGCGTCGGCGGACCCGCTTGCCGTGGGTGAGCGCCGCCGCCTCGACGCCGGCGAGGTCGTCCTCGAAGCCAGCGGTGCGGTCGACGTGCTCGTGGGTTTCGACGGCCCCGCCGTCGTGGCACACGGCGAGCAACTCGACATCGCCTTCGACGAACCCACGGACGTCGCAATCGGCTTCCGAAGCGGCGTCCGCGCGCCAGCCGAAACTATCACCATCCCGAAGACGCTGGACGGCGTTGCGACCGCGGTGACGCACGCGGCGGCCGCCCACCGCACGACGACCCCCGACCGGTCGGCGTGGCACCAGCGCTGCCACCCGCCGCAGTTCGCGTTCGGGGACGCCGTCGACGTGCCCGAGACGGTCGCCGCGGAGACGCCCGACACCGGTATCGAACTCCTGCTCCCGCGGTCGCTGGAGGACCTGTTCGTCGCGGCACCGCTGGCGTACTACCTCGGCGCGGCGGTCACCGTCGAGGCGGGCGTGACGCCGCGGCTCCGCGCGCCCGACGCGGGCGTCAACTACACCTTCGACGCGCTGACCGTGGAGGTGCCGCAGTTGCTTGCGCGCGCGTTCTGGCTGGATTGCCTCGTCCGCACGGCCGTCCCGCCCGAGCAACGGCGCGCAGTTCCCGTCCACAAACTCGGCGACGTGACGCTCGCCGAGCACGACCTGCTGGATGTCCTCGACGTCGACTCGGTTGCGGCCTACGACGCGACACCCGCAGACCGGCTCGCGACGTACCTCGACGCGCCCTTCGAGCGCGTCGCCGACGACCTTCCGGAGTGGCACCTCTCGATGCACGTCGCACCGAACCTCGACCACGTCGAGACGCTACCGTTCCTCCTCGACCGACTGGCGCTCGTCTACCCCCCCGAGACCGCCGCGCTGGAGAGTGAAGAACTGCTGGAACGCACGCTCGACGACTTCTACCGCGGGCCACCCGGCCCCGTCGCCACCGTCGAGATGCTGAAGCCGAAGCTCCGCAACGGCCGCTGGCAGGGGTGGCTCGCCGACGGCACGCCCATCGACGTGTTCAAGAGCCAGCCCGCGGCCTACCGCAATCACCTCGACTACCGGCGCGAGTCCACCGACGAACTGTCGGTCGCGGTGGTGCTCAACGACCGCAGCATGACCGGCGAGCACGAGGCGGTCGCGGACGTCTACGAGGCGCACGCCGAGTCGCTGCCGATGGACGTCGCCTTCTTCGAGGACCTCACGCGGGCGGAACTCGCGGACGTGCTCGGCGACCACTACGAGTTCCTCCACTACATCGGCCACTGCGAGGTCGAAGGGCTGCGCTGTGCGGACGGCAACCTCGCCGTCGAGGACGTCCCGGAGACGAACGTCGAGTCGTTCTTCCTGAACGCCTGTGGCTCCTACTACGAGGGCGTCGACCTCGTGGAGCGCGGGAGCGTCGCGGGCGCGGTGACGCTACGGAAAGTGCTGGACGAACAGGCCGCGAAGGTCGGCACCGCGTTCGCGGAACTGCTCGTCCACGGCTTCCCCATCGAGACCGCGCTCCGGCTCGCGCGCCGGCGTATCCGGATGGGGAAAGACTACGCGGTGGTCGGCGACGGCATGCAGACGCTCTCCCGGACGGACGGCGACGGCGCGAAGGTCGCTCACGTCGAACGCGACGGCACGGGCACTTGCGAGGTGACCTACGAGTACGTCGCGGCCGACGGCCACGGCTGCTGGTACGACGTCGACGCGGTCGCCCCGTCGGGCCCGCGACTCTGCGGGAATCCGACCGAGTTCGAACTACCCACGGCCGAGCTCGCGGGGCTGTTCGCGGACGCCGACCACCCGGTCGTCGTGGACGGCGAATTCTACTGGTCCGACGAGGCCGCAGCGCTCCTCCGGCCGAGCGCGTCGGTGACGTGAAACGGGCGAAAGTCGCCGATAGCGCGCGATTCTGACGGTTTTACTGGCTCACTGTCCGGTAAAATTAAATACGTCGTGACCCTACACCCACGTAGAGATGTCACAGAATCTACTGGGGACGAGCGTGGACGACGTCGCCCGCACCGTCCTCGACGCCGAACCCGGCGAGCTGTTCGTCGTGAACCCCGCCGGTGAGACCGTCGAGGAACTCGTCGACGTCGCCAACGCCTACGAGGGGGAACTCCCGTTCATCCGACTGCTCGGCGACGAGCGCACGCTGAAGGACGTGATGGACGACTTCATCGTCGCGAGCAACGCCGCGAACCTCGTCGAAGCCGACGCGCTGGAACTGCGCGTGTTCGACGGCGACGCGCGAAGTTCGATGCTCGTCACGGCGGACCGCACGGTCGCGCTCGTGGAGGTCGGCGGCCTCGTCGGCGGCCTCACCACCGACGACGCCGAGTTCGCCGAGACAGCCTACGACGCCGTCGCCGACGACTGGGAGGCTGCCGAGCAGTTCACGCTCCGCACGCCCGCCATCGACCGCGTCCGGCAGACGCTCGACGAGGACATCAGTTCCGACGTCGAGGCGGACTTCGATAGCGTCCTCGAATCCATGGAGACCGCCCGCGGCGACGGCGACGGCCTCGACGAGGTCACCGTCAGCCTGCTGGTCGCCGCGAAGAACCGCGAACTCCTCTACGACATCAGCAAGTGGGGCGAGGACGTCGGCATCGCGTCGAAAGCGACGTTCTCCCGCACGAAGACGAAGCTCGAAGACCTCGGGCTCATCGACACCGAGAAGGTCCCCATCGACGTCGGCCGGCCGCGCCTCCGCCTGAAGCTCGCCGACGAGCGCCTCGAAGACGCGCCGCCCGCCGAACTGGCGAACGTCGCCCAGTCGGTTCTCTCGTAAGCCCTCCGCCGAATCCCGTACTGTTTTCCCCTCGTCGCCCCACCCCGTAGCTATGCTACTGGAGGAGTCGCCGTGACCGTCGCCGTCGTCGGCGACGGCCCGGCCGTCGAAGCCGTCCGAGACGCGCTCACGGACGTCGACGCCGCTGTCGAAGCCGCGGACGTCGCTGGCGTCGCCGACGCGGAGTTCGCCGTCGTCGTCGGCGTCGCCGGCTCCGGCGGGTTCGGCACTGCGAACGAGCACGCCCGAAGCGGAGACACGCCGCTGCTCACCGTCGAGGTCGGCGGGCTCGGCGGCCGCCCGCTCGCAGCCGTCGATGCGGGCGTCTCCTTGCTCGCTCCGGAGGGGCCGTGTTTCGAATGTTTAGCGGCGCGCGTGACCGCGACAGGCCACGAACCGGCGGAATCGCCGAGCGCCGATCGGAGTGCAGTGCGGCTCGCCGGCGCGCACGCCGGCCGCCTCGCCGTCGACGCGCTCCGCGGGGACGCCGCACCCGGAACTGTCCTCGAACTCCCGCACGCCGAGCGAACGCTCGCACCCGTCCCGAACTGCTCGTGTGCGGACGACGGGCCGAACAGCGACCTCCCGCCAGGCGACGAAGACCGGTCGCTGGACGACGCGCTCGCCGCCGCCGAACCGCTGGTCGACGACCGCGTCGGCGTGCTCTCGGCGGTCGGCGAACGCGAGTCGTTCCCCGCGCCGTACTACCTCGCCGTGGGCACCGACACGTCGCCGTTCAGCGACGCCGAAGCCTCGACGCAATCAGCGGGCGTCGCCGCCGACTGGAACACCGCCTACATGAAGGCCGTCGGCGAGGGCTTCGAGCGCTACGCCGCCGGCGTCTACCGCACTGACGACTTCGAGACTGCGCCCGTCGACCACGAGGATGCAGTGCCACCCGAGCGCTTCGTCCGCCCCGAAGATGCGGGCAGCGAGGTGGACGAAATCGAGTGGGTGCGCGGCCAAAATATCGACTCGAAGGACGCGGCGCTGCTCCCCGCGGACCGCGTCGTCTTCCCGCCACCCGAGGAACGGCCGGGAACGATTACGACCGGCCTCGGCCTCGGCAACTCCGGCGTCGGCGCGGTGCTGTCGGGCCTCTACGAGACCGTCGAACGCGACGCCACGATGCTGTCGTGGTACTCCACGTTCGACCCGCTCGGCCTCCAGGTCGACGACCCCGAGTTCGACGAGCTCGAACGCCGCGCGAGCGCCGAGAACCTCGACGTCACGGCGCTGCTGTGCACGCAGGACGTCGACGTCCCCGTTGTCGCGGTCGCAGTCCACCGCGACGAGTGGCCGCGGTTCGCGCTCGGGTCCGCCGCCGACCTCGACGCCGACGCCGCCGCCCGCGACGCGCTCTGCGAAGCCCTCCAGAACTGGATGGAACTGCGCGCGATGGGCCCCGAGCAAGCCGCGACGGAGGACGGCGCTATCGGCAAGTACGCCGACTTCCCCCGCGACGTCCGCGGCTTCGTCGACCCCGGCACCACCATCCCCGCCAGCGACGTCGGCCCCGACGACCCGCCGGAGGGAACCGACGAACTCGACGCCGTCCTCGACGCGCTCGCGGACGCCGACCTCGACGCCTACGCCGCCCGGCTCACGACTCGTGACTTGGAGGACGCGGGCTTCGAGGCTGTGCGGGTGTTAGTGCCGGAAGCCCAGCCGCTGTTCGTCGACGAGTCGTACTTCGGGGAGCGTGCGCGTGAGGTTCCCCGTGAACTCGGCTTTCAGGCGCGGTTGGACAAGCCGTTCCATCCGTTCCCGTAGGACCTTTTGCGCTGCGGGCGGCTTCGCCGCCCTCGGCAAAACCTCCACCAAAAGCACTCCTCGCTCCCGTCGCGCCCTTCGGGCGCGGTAGTCGCTCGTCGGCCCGCGCTCCCTGTGGTCGCGCGGTGAATCACGGCGCTCAGGACCTTCGGACCGTTCGCGCCGCGAACGCCTGTCGCCCAATTACTCGGCCGACAACGAGCATCGGCGAGTGAGTGGGTCGAAGTTCTCGTGAGCGGAGCCAACGAGAGCCCGCGAGACCGAAGGTCTCGCTAAGACCCCGAGCGAAGCCGTTCACCGCGAGCCTTCGGCTCGCGGGCCGACGAGCGACCACCGCGCCCGAAGGGCGCGACGGGAGCAAGGAGTGCTTTTTCCGCAAGTTTTTGCCGAGCGGGGGTCGCCGTAGGCGACCCCCCGCAGCGCAAAAAGTGCGTCTTAGATCCCGAAAGTAGCTCTGAGCATATCCCGAGAGCCGGGACCGAGACCGACGGCGAGGACGGCGACGAGCATGAGCGTGAAGTAGCGGGGGGCTTCGTCGCGGAGTTCGGCGTCGAACAGCCAGAGGACGAACAGCGCGGCGGCGACTTTGAGGAGGAGGAACGGCCAGGCGTCGCCGGTGTAGTGGATGATAGACTGCGGGAGGACGTTCTGGGTGAGGTCGACGACGGCGGCGTTGACTGGGTGTTTGGGGACGAGGTCGCGGGCGAGGCCGAGTTCGGCGGCCCAGTCGAGGCCGATGACGTTGGCGATGCCGTCGACGGCGTGGCCCCAGAGGACGACAGCGCCGGCGAATTCGGTGCCGGAGGCGATGTCGGGGAGCTGTCGGCGGACGTAGTACCAGACGGCGGCCGTGATGATGGTGGCGAACAGGAGCGTGAGCACCGTGAACTGCGGGTGGAGGGAGACGTAGTCGGTGGTCGCCGCGAGGACGACGAGGAAGCCGACCGTGGCGGTGAGGATGGCCGCGCCGACGCCGGCGAGCGGTCGGTAGTAGTCCTCGAAGACGTCGGTGCGGCGCGCGAGGAGGACGCAGGCGACGAGCGCGGCGAGCGTGATGGCGAACATCACGAAGTAGATGACGGGACTGATGATGAGCGTGTTCGCGGGGTAGTCGAGGAACTGCTCGACGTCCGGTGCGGCCGCGGCGGCGTCGTTGGCGTCCTCGACGACGCGGAGCGCGCCGCCCAGGAGAACGAACGGGAACAGCGCGTACAGCAGGTCCAGATTCTCGCCGACCTTCAAGTGGTCGAGGAGGAACGTGACGCCGACCAGCGAGACGAGCAGCGTGACCGCGTACCCGACTTCGGAGACGAGCGTGTAGCCGGGGTAGGCGACGGGCTCTGTCGCGCCGGCGCACGCGGTGGAGTTGTAGAGGAGTTGGACGGCGCCGCCGTTCCACGCGGCGCACTGCGCGCCGTTGGCGTCGGCGACGACGGGACCCCAGAAGTAGTGCCAGACGAAGCCGCCGTAGACGGTGTCGGGGAACAGCAGCGACCCGCCGACGAGCGCGACGAGCGCGACGCCGACGACCGCGGTCCACGCGCGCTCACGGTCGGTTTCGGGGAACGTCATGTTCGGAGACGTGGACGGTGGCTGTTTTATGGTTGCGGTCTGCCCCGAGCGGCGGCTACAGCGGGAGTTCGTGGGACTCGTACTCGGTAGCGAGGACGACCATCGTCTGGGAGCGCGCGAACCCGTCGACGTCCGCGATTTCCTCGAACATGAGGTCGCGGAGCGTGTCGGTGTCTTCGGCGTACACGCGGAGGACGATGTCCCACTCGCCGGTCGTGAGGTGAATCTCCTGGACGCCGTCGATGTCGGCGAGGCGGTCGAGAGCGTCCTGTTCGCGGCCCTGTTCGACGCGCAAACCGACGATAGCGGAGGTGCCGAGGCCGGCGGCTTTCGGGTCGACGTCGGCGTGGTAGCCGCGGATGACGCCGGCTTCCTCCATGCGATTGACGCGGTCGTGGACGGTCGCGCTGGACATCTCGATTTCGCGGGCGATTTCGCTGAACGGCTTGCGGGCGTCCGTCTGGAGCGCGCGCAGAATCTCGCGGTCCGTCTCGTCTAACTCCATACGCGAACCGTCGGGAGAGTCCCCCAATACGCTTACTGCTCGTCCGAGATTCGCGCCGACCTACTCCTGAATCGCTTGGGCGGCCTCCAGAACGACGTCGTGCGCCTCGCCGTTCGACGCGACCAGCCCCTCACAGCCCGGTTCCCAGCGATCGCCGTGGACATCCGTGACGACGCCGCCGGCCTGCCGCACGAGGTGGACGCCCGCGACGGAATCCCACGCGTTCACTGTGACGTTCGTAATCGCACCCTCGACCTGCCCGCTGGCGACCATCGAGAGAGTGGCTTGCGCGCAGCCGTACCGCCGCATGTCCGCGAACCGGGAGACGATTGCCTCGCAGGCTGCGGCGTACTCGTCGCGGTCGTCGAACCCCCACCAGATAGTGGGCACGACGACGAACGTCTCCGGATCGGTCTTGTCGCTGACCGTGACCGGGTCGCCGTTGCGCGTCACCTCGCCGTCGCCCGCGACGTACGTGTCGCCGAGCGCGGGCAGCACGTTCGCGGCGGCGAGCGTCTCGCCGTCCTTCACCGCGGCGACGGAGGTCGCCCAAATCTGGGTGTCGCGCACGAAGTTGTTCGTGCCGTCGATGGGGTCGACGACCCACGCCGCGCCCGATTCGGGGACTTCCTTCAGTTCGTCTTCCTCCTCGCCGACGATGGCGTCCTCGGGGTGGGTCTCCCGAATCACTTCGATGACGCGGCGCTGGGCGTCCCGGTCGGCCTGCGTGACGATGTCCGTCTTCCCGGACTTGGTCTCCACGTCGATGCCGGTGCGGAACGCCTCCAGCGCGACCTCGCTGCCTGCGAGCGCGGCGCGTTCGGCGACGCTCGCGCGGTCCTCGTTCATGCCCGGAGTGGTGGCCCGCCGCCCCAAAGAGTCGTCGGTCCGAAACGTCGGCGAATAGGTACGGCTTCAGTTTGCAGATCCCACTCTGTTCCGTCGAATTACTATCGATCGCTTTCTACAGATAGAACTCTAATATTGGGATATAGACGTGTCGCGGCTGCTCGATATATGAGAGATAAAGGGTGATTAACCACTCACAGATTCCATTAGAACGAATCTGTCTTCGTTGCAATAGATTTAATAAATGTGACTGTGCTTTGATGGGTAATGACAATCACTTCTGGAGATATTACAACTGCAGAAGCTCAAATGGGGCCTTTTGGGGCTCAAGATGACTTAACTGCGGATTTGCCTAACGTTCTCCAGAATATGCTAGCGGAGTTTTCAGGTCGAAACGGAATTCCTGATGAACTCACAATAAGTGAGCGGACAGCTAGAGACATCTGTGACCACAAGGATATCGGAAGTTTCAGTCTAGATATCGCGTCTCGCTTGACTGCAGAGTTGAGTGATTATCCTTTTAGAGGGGTATACCAGGATGGATTGGGCATAGACACTTTGGAGCAAATTGTCGAGGACAGCAATCGGTCGTTACCAATAGTACAGCTATCCCCGTCATATTTCGAGCACTGTGAAGGATATTCGATTCAATCTGATTCACGGAACAGTGCAAAAGACCCGTATATCTTAGCCATGAATATCAACCACTCTGAAGTCTTACTTTATGACCCCTATCGATTTGGAAATGATGGGGATGGCGATCTGGTACCCACTCGTATCGGCAAGAGCGACTTCGAGAGTTCTTGGCTTGGTAAGTACGAAAATACTAGCACTCTCTGGGTTGAAGGAACAGACCAGAAACGAATCGCTCAGTTCCAATAATGAATGAATCAACTTTAGAACCAGAATCCGTTAGTATCTCCGTTCATCGAAATCGGCCTCCAGAAGAGGCGATTGAGCAAAAACTAAAGCAGGTATACGGATCTGGTACATACGTCTCTGACTTCTATAAGACAGAGAATGGAACTTTATCGGTGAAGATTGGCACATCGTTCCCTAAGGATGTTACTGATTGTAGACCGGGGCAAGAGAGGGTTATAAAATTCATAGATGTCGATAGAATCGCAGAGCTAACTGGCGAAATACAAGACTCTTCCTACGTCATTTCGCTTGAATCCCGTGAAGAAGTTTTAGAGGGTCTAAATAATCAGAAAGCAGCCCTTCGCGAAGATCTAGGGGATGCGATGGCTAGAGCTACCTATGATAAAATCGCGAAAACACCTGCTGTCGAAAACCAACTAAATCCAATCAAGCAGATACTCCGGTGGACTAGGCTCTACCATCCTGCCTCATTTTCGGAAGTGAAGAAAGCACAAAATAAAGAGGGAGACAAAACTCTTCGGTACGTTCACACCCTCGAAAAACTTGGTTTCATCAGATTTGACGGTGAGAAGCTGTACGCAGAAGATCCGCTAAACAAATACGACTTAGAGGAGATTTCTACTGAAGAGTTTAATGAGCAAATCCTTGCTGAGGTAGTTGAGAGGGGCTATAAGCACTTGAGTGAAAAGCTTGGCCTAAACATCCTCCGTCATCTACCAAAGTTTGCTAATGGGTATTATTTTGACGCAATTGAGAAGAATGACCCGGATCTTCACTTAGATCTGCCGGCGATTCGAGATAATATTGTCCAGCTTTATGGCTACCAGTCTGGTCTCCATAATTGGGAGCTTCGTGATAAAATGGACGAGCTAGTGTCGCTAGATATTCTCTCCGAGGAGGATGACTTCTATTACGCAAATGAGGATACTTTCAAAGATATTACTGAGGCAGCTACAGCTTAGCTATCACCTAGCTGTTCCTCCAGCCCTTGAATGAATCCCTCTATATCAGATTGAGGTACCTCCATCCGACGAAATGACGGTGGAATCGAAGAATTCCTAATTTCACTAATTATCTCTAATCTGACCGTCTCTTCGGAGATATTATTCTGCATCTGATTGCCAAATTTCTCTGGGTTGTGTCCCTGGATGATGGAGAGTTCTATGACTGCTATCATTAGGTTTCTAGCAACTAGCGAATCCGTTGAATGGATTGACGAGATAACACCAAATATAGCGGATTGTATTTCACTGAGGAGATTCTGTTTAACACCTTGCGGATCATTCTCTTCTGTCGAAGATTCCTCCAAATCCTCAAAGATACTGGTTAAGATAATATCTATTCGGTTAATCGTGTTTTCGCTGCATCGACGAAGAAGCCCTTGTCCCGCTATATCTGATTTGCCAAGCGCCTGAAGACAAGAAATGGTGACTGAGAAGCTAGTTGCGACAATATCCCGACGTTCGCCGGAAAGATATTTGACAAACTCATCACCTTCTAAGTCGGTGCTCACTAAGCGTTCACTTACATTTAGTGTAGAGGAAATAACGGACTCCGCAAGATCGGTCTTTTCGGAGTCTATAACGTCCTGCATTAATTGAGAATACGAATCAAGCAATTCCGATTCCAGATACCCAATTTCAAATGCTCGAATATGGATGTTTACTAACTCGTCTAAGCGTTCTTCTACACTGGTAATCGGACTATCGATGAGAAGGCTGGTAAGCCGCACATGAGTAGCATTCAGAAGATTGATCCGTTCTTGACCCCCGTCAGACCCAATTTCTATACAGGAATCCCAATATTCAAATATTTGCTCAGTGCTCTCTCTTCTCGCTATACTTGACCGATCTGTACCTATGGGTCGGCCATCCTCGTCACAGTATTGTATAAATTCTGATATAACTTCATATAGTGAGTGGATTGACTGTCTTACTGTGAATTCGTCGTCCCTCTTGGCCGAAGATTTCAGGATTTGCTCAATAGTGAGTAGCGGTGTACGTTCTGGCGGTTCTATTTCTTCTTTATTCAACTCCGAGGCCGCTGACTCATCCGGAATCAGATTCTCTGGATCGACATCTCTTGCAGTCCTACGTAGTACAGTTTCAGGAGCAACAAGATTCGCCATCACTTGCTGGATAGGGATTAGAGAGAGTAAACAGGTTGTAGCAAGTCCTACGGCAATCCCTATTGTTAGATTTAGATTGACTGATATGACATAGAGTGGTGAGGACAGTGTTATTAGATACAGTAAATCCACCAGAATTGAGGAGACATACAAGACGATAAGCCCGGTTAGAATATTGGATTTTCCAAACTGTTCTAATGTTAGTGGACTGAATATACTTGCATTTACTTGCAAGCTGAGAAGGAAAACGGAGATTACGATCGCCAAAAAGGACCCTTGTACCGTTGCAAGAGCGATAAGAGCTTGAGGAGGTGTTTCTATACCCCGTGAAATATACGCAAAGAACGCTCCTACAAGGACTCCGGCTATAATGACAGCATAGAATTGCCTACTGTCAATATCCATACTGTCTCTTGCATAGTTACTGGCAAGATGCTTTTGGTGGTAGTAAATCCCGAAATATGGGTACCAGAGGAGTTGATTTTGCGAGGGAAGTCCGCCTCGCGGACTTCCCGCATCCCGCGGCGCGCGAAGCGCCGGCGATGCGAGGGAAGGGATTCGAACTTCCGTCGGTGACCCGACGGCGTTCGAACCCTCCGCACCCATTCGCGTCCGTAGGGGGACGCGATGCGATGCGAGGGAAGGGATTCGAACCCTCGAACTCCTACGAGAACGGATCTTGAGTCCGTCGCCGTTGGCCGAGCTTGGCTACCCTCGCACGCGTCGAGTAGTCGGCGCGTGCGGGGTTTAGGCGTTGCGAATCGGGGTGGGTCGCGCTCAGTCGTCGTCGTCGCCGAGCACGCGCGAGGCGACCGGCCCCATCGAGGCGTCCTCCTCGACGTCGCGGAGCAGGAACCGCTTTCGGACGACGTCGTAGGCGAACACGATGGTGCCGAGGATGAGCATCGTGTCCCCGGGGAACCGCGCCCAGAAGAACAGCTGGACGAGGTCGCGGTTGTAGAACGAAAGCGAGCGCGCGACCGCGTACCCCTCCGTGAACGCGGCTTCCAACTGGAGGAAGCCGATGGGGAGCAGCGACAGGCCGACCATCACGGCGAGGCCGGCGTTCCACAGCCAGAACGCCCACCAGAGGCGCTTGCCGTTCCACTTCTCGGGGTCGACGGAGAGCCGCAGCATGTACGCGGCCATGCCGAGCGCGAGGAAGCCGAACGCGCCGAACATCGCGGCGTGGGCGTGTGCGACCGTGAGGTAGGTGCCGTGCTCATAGTAGTTGATGAGCGGGAGATTGATGAAAAAGCCGAGCACCCCCGCGCCGACGAAGTTCCACACGCCGGAGGCGATGATGAACGCGAACGGGAGCTTGTAGTGGAACGTCTCGTCGCTCTTCGAGAGCGCGCGGTACTGGCCGAGCGCCTCGAAGAGGATGAGAATCAGGGGGACGAGTTCGAGCGTGGAGAAGACGCTCCCGAGTGGCACCCAGACGTCGGGCTGGCCGATCCACCAGTAGTGGTGGCTGACGCCGATGACGCCGCTGCCCATCACGAACAGCACTTGCAGGGCGACGGCTTTCTCGGCGGAGCGCTTGCGCAGCAAGCCCATGGAAACGAGCGTGATGCCGACGATGGCGACGATGAAGAACTCGAAGGCGCCCTCCACCCACATGTGGACGACCCACCACCGCCAGAACTCCGTCATCACGATGTTCGAGTCGGGCGTGTACAGCATGCCCGCGACGAACAGCAGCCCGATGGAGCCGCCCGCGTACAGAATCATGTGCGCGAGTCCGAAGCGCTGTTCGCGGGCGAGCAGCGGCTTGAGGCCGCGATACGCGAGGAACGCCCAGATGGCGAATCCGAGCAGGAGGCCGACCTGCCAGACGCGGCCGACTTCGACGTATTCGAGGCCTTCGTTGCCGAGCAGCCACCACAGCTGGCCGTCGAAGAAGCCCTGCGTGCCGAGGTAGATGCCGACGAAGCCGCCGACGACGACCACCAGCAGCGTGCCGAGCAGGCCGTTGATGGCGGACTCCTGGTGGTCGGGCTCGTGGCCGGTCAGGAGACCGGGGAGGAACAGCCCAGCGCCGATCCACATTGTCGCAATCCAGAGGATGCCGAGGTCGAGGTGGTAGGTCTTCGTGAGCGCGAACGGCAGCCACTGGATGACGTCGACGCCGAGCGCTTCGCCGATGCCGAAGAACGCGTCGCGTTCGACGTAGTAGTGTGCGAGCAACGCCCCCAGTAACACCTGTGCGACGAACAGCAACGCCGCGATGGGGATGAACCGGGTGGCTGCGCGTTGACTCGGGAGTAAGTCGACATCCGCGGGGTCCGGAACTTCGATGCCCTTCGTGGAGGGTTCGGAGAGTTCGATGCTGTTGTAGAGCCAGACGCCGAGGCCGGCACCGCCGACGAGCAACACCATCGCGATGGCGCTCCAGACCATCGTCGCGCCGGTGGGTTCGTTGCCGGCGAGCGGGTTGTACGGCCAGTCGTTCGTGTAGCTGTGGTCGGTGCCGGGCCGCTCGGCGTGCGAGACCAGCGCCGTCCACATCGCGAAGTCCGCGAACAGGCGGGCGTCGTCGGCGGACTCGACCATGCCCTCCGGGATGCCGCGCTCGGCGTCGCCCTCGTGGTAGCGCTCGACGTACACCTCGCGCACCTGCTCGTGGGCGTACGCCGCGGCGGCGGAGTACTGCGCCGTCTCGCCGGAAATCGAGCGGTCGAGGTCAGCGGTCACGCGGCTGTCCACGGCGGCCTGCTGCTCGGTCGTGAGGTCGGCGTACGCTTCGCCGTGGCGTTCGTTCGCATAATACTCCTGCATGAACTGGGTCTTCAGTTGGAGCGCGTCGGCGGTGTAGTCCTCACCGAAGTACGCGCCGTTGCCGAGAATCGACCCGTGGTTCATCAGAGCGTTCGACTGGAAGACGGCCTTGCCGTCCTGAATCGAGTCGTGGGTGGCGACGGTGTCGCCGTTCGGTCCCACGATTTCGTCGGGAATCGGTGGCTGGTGCTGGTAGGAGTAGGCGGCACCAGCCCCCATGACGACGAGATTCAGGACGAACACGACCACGAGTATCTTCGCGAGCGTGGACCTAGTGACGTCCATATTGCGGCGTTCAATTCGACGCAGGAAAAGGCTGTGGCGGATTCCAAGCCCCTGGGCACGGAGCGCGAAATGCCGGATGTACCGCCGCTCGAAGATGTTCGTGTCCGCTATTCGAGGAGTTCGCGAGCGATGATGTTCTTCTGAATCTCGGTGGTGCCCTCGTAGATTTGGGTGATCTTGGCGTCGCGGTAGAACCGCTCGACGTCGAAGTCGTTGACGTAGCCGGCACCGCCGTGAATCTGGACGGCTTCGTCGGCGACCTCGACGGCGACTCGCGAGGCGAACTCCTTGGCCATCGACGCGAGCGCGGTGAGCTGGTCGTCCTCGTGCTCGACGCTCCACGCGGACTTTCGCGTGAGCGTGCGCGCGGCCTCGGTCTGCGTGTGCATCTCCGCGAGCTTGTGTTCGATGGCCTGGAAGTCGCTGATGGGGCGGCCGAACTGCTCGCGCTCCTGGGCGTACTCCAAGGCGCGTTCGGCGGCACCCTTCGCGATGCCGACGCCCTGCGCGGCGACCATCGTGCGCGTCTCGTCGAAGAACTGCATCAACTGGAGGAACCCCCCGCCCTCCGTTCCAATCAGATTCTCCTCGGGAACGCGCACGTCGTCGAACATGAGTTCCGCCGTGTCGCTGGCTCGAATGCCGAGCTTCCCCGTGATTTTGTCCGCTTCGAAGCCGTCGCGGTCGGCCTCCACGACGATTTGGCTGAAGCCGTTGTATCGGCCGCTCGCGTCGGGGTCGGTCTGACAGAGCACGACGTAGAAGTCGCCCACGGAGCCGTTCGTAATCCACATCTTGTTGCCGTTGATGACGAACTCGTCTCCATTCTTCTCCGCCTCAGGCGGCGAAGAGCTCGCCGAGCTTTGCTCGGCGGTGTCGCGTTCGGCGCGCGTGGAGACGCTGGAGACGTCGGAGCCGGTGTCGGGTTCGCTGATGGCCGACCCCATGATGGCGTCGCCGGACGCGACGTCCGGGAGCCAGCGCTCCTTCTGGTCCTCGGTGCCGAACTCGATGATGGATTCCGCACCGAAGCCCGCGCTGGACACGCAGAGCCCGATTCCGGGGTCGGCGGCGAACAGCTCCTCGGTGATGAGCGCGGCCTCGACGGGCGAGTAGCCCGCGCCGCCGTAGTCGAGCGGAATCGTCGGCCCGAGCAGGCCGGCTTTCGCAGCCTCGTCCATGACCTCGTAGGGGTACTTCTCCTGTTCGTCGTACTCGGAGGCTACCGGTCGGATTTCGTTCTCCGCGAACCGGCGGACCTCCTCCCGAATCGCCTGCTGCTCGTCGGTCAACCCGAAGTCCATGTGGGGGTGTACCGAACACCGGAACAAAAGCGCTCGTAAACCGCTGACAATCCCCACGGAGTTCTTCGGTGGGCGCGCGGGCCGGCCCAACCGCTTTTGTCGGGAACTGTCGAAGCCACGGGTATGGCCGACGTGGACCCCAGTGAGGTCGGGCGGACGCCGCTGGTCGAACTCGACGCCGGGGTCGCGCCGACGGTGTACGGGAAAGCCGAGTGGTTCAACCTCGGCTCGCTGGCCCACGGCGGCGGGTCGGTGAAGACCCGCATCGGGAAGGCGATGCTGGACGCCGCGGCCGCGCGCGGCGACCTCAGCCCCGACCGCACGATCATCGAGGCATCCAGCGGGAACACGGGTGCAGCCGTCGCGCGCATCGGCGCTGCGATGGGCCACGACGTGGAAATCGTCTTGCCCGACGACGCCGGCCGTGGGAAGGTCGCCGCCATTCGGGACGCCGGCGCACAACTCCGGTTCGTGGACGCCGAGAAGGGATACGACGAGTTCGTCGCCGGCTGCCGGCGGCTCGTCGACGAACGCCCCGACGAGTACGTCTACCCGAACCAGTACCAGAATCCCGCGAACCCCGGGGTCCACGCGGGCACGACCGGCCCCGAAATCTGGGCGCAGACCGACCGCGAGGTGACACACTTCGTCGCGGGCGCGGGCACCGGCGGCACGCTCGTCGGCGTGAGCCACGCACTCCGTCCGCGCGGCGTGCATGTCCACGGCTACGAGCCGCCCGAGACGGACCACGACATCCCGGGGCTGAAGCACATGCACGGCCCCGAGACGTTCGTCCCGGAAACCTACGAATTCGACGCGCTCGACGCCCGCGAGTATGTGGACACGGACACGGCTTACGAGTACGTGCGGCGGCTCCGACGCCGCCACGCCGACACCGACGTCCGGATTCGGGACCCCGGCCAGTGGTCCCGCGAGTTCGTCCGGTCGGAACTCCGCGTGAACGGCGAGGTCCTCGTCGGCCCCTCCACGGGTGGCGCGCTCGCGCTGGTCGACCGACTGGCGACCCGGGGCACGCTCAGCGCGGACGACGTGGTCGTCGTGCCGCTACCCGACCGCGGCGACCGGTATCCGGACCGCAACCCGTACGCCGATTACGTCGACTAGTTGGATGCCCAACTAAAACGCGCTTCCGGAAACCACCAAGAGGCACCGGCACGTTGGGGTTAATTGGAATGACTGACTACGAACTGCCGCCGCTTCCGTACGACTACGACGCACTCGAACCGCACGTCTCCGAGCAGGTGCTGACGTGGCATCACGACACGCACCACCAGGGCTACGTCAACGGCTGGAACAGCGCCGAGGAAACCCTCGAAGCGGCTCGCGAAGAGGGCAACTTCTCCTCCTCCGCCGGTGCCATCGGCGACGTCACGCACAACGGCTCCGGTCACATCCTCCACGACCTGTTCTGGCAGTCCATGAGCCCCGAGGGCGGCGACGAGCCCGAGGGCGACCTGCGAGCCCGCATCGAGGAGGACTTCGGCTCCTACGAGGCCTGGGAGGGCGAGTTCCGCGCGGCCGCCTCCGCGGCGGGTGGCTGGGCGCTGCTGGTCTACGACAGCCACTCCGAGCAGCTGCGCAACGTCGTCGTCGACAAGCACGACAAGGGCGCGCTCTGGGGTTCGCACCCGATTCTGGCCCTCGACGTCTGGGAGCACTCCTACTACTACGACTACGGTCCCGCCCGCGGCGACTTCGTCGACAACTTCTTCGACGTCGTCGACTGGGAGGAGCCCGCAGCGCGCTACGCGGACCTCGTCGAGAAGTTCGAGTAACCGCGCCACGCAACCGTCGGCCCTACCGCTCGGCATCCGGGTCGTTTGCCGGCCCACCCCTGAAGGCTTTTATCCGTTCCCCGTTTCGGCTCGTGCGATGCTCTCCAAACGCCGCTTTCTCGAATGAGTAGCTAGCGCAGTCACTCGTAGTCGCTGCCGCGCTCGGGCTCGCCGAGTTCGCGCCACGGCCGCACCGAGTGGACGCCGTACTGCTCGTCCAGCTCACGGGGCGTCTCGTTCTCCTCGGCGCCGAGGACGGCGATGCCCGCGATTTCCGCACCCGCGCGTTCGAGCAGGTCGAGCGCTGTCGTCATCTGGGCGGCGGTCTCCATCCAGTCGTCGACGAGCAGCACGCGGCTCCCCTCCGGGACCATCCGGACGTCCAGTTCGAGCGTCTTCTGTTCGCCCGTATAATCCACGAGGTCCCCGCTGATGCGGTGTTCGTCGGCGATGGGGAGTTTCCCGCCCTTGCGGACCGTGACGAACCCCGCGTCGAGTTCCCGCGCGAGCACCGCGCCCGGCACGAACCCGAGCGCGTCGATGCCCGCGACCTGGTCGACGTCGTCGGGGTCGTAGGGGTCGAGGAGGTCGTCGACGAACGCCGCGAAGTCGTCGGCGTCAGTGAACAGCGCGGGGACGTTGTAGCGGTACTCCGCGCTGCTGATTCGGTCCCGGTACGCCGGCCAGTCCATCAGTCGGGTCTACGGCGGCGAGCCCTTAGTCGGTTCGCTCGGCGCGACGCCGCGAGAAGGGGAGGGCTACCGGCGGTTCGACGGCGACGACGAGTTCCTCGCGCGCAGCGCGAACGGCGACAGCAGGCCGCCGCCGAGCGCGCCCGCGAACGCGAGCACGCCGATGTCGGAGTTCGAGAGCCCGCCACCGCCGCCACCGCTGTTATTCGCGCCGCTGGCGCTCCCGACGACGACCGCGCCCTTCATCCCCATCGTCCGGTGGGGGTTGCAGTAGTACTTCGAGATGCCCTCGCTGTCGTACGTCCGGGTGAACGTGAACCCGGATTCGTTGGTGAGTTCGCTCTCGTAGCTGCCGTCCTCGGCGACGACGTTGTGAGTGCCGTTCACCCACTCGAAGGTCACTGTCGTGCCGGGGTCGACGCGGATGGCTGCGGGACCGAAGCCGTACGGGCCGTTGTTGGCTTCGACGCCGACTTCGACGGTGACCTCGGACTGGCCGGTCTTGTCGACGACGCCGTCGAAGTTGCTGACGCCCTCGAACCAGCCGCCGAAGTCGACCTGCTGGCTGCCCGACCCGGAGTCCTCCGAGGACCCGCTGGAGGACGACGCGCCGACGTCGACGTCGCCGACGACGACGGCACCCTTCATCCCCATGGTCTTGTGCGGCGTACACGCGTACCGCGTTACGCCCTCTTCCTGGAACGTCCGGGTGAACGTGAACCCGGACTCGTCGGTGAGCTCGCTCTCGAAACTGCCGTCCTCGGCGACGACGTTGTGCGAGCCGGCAACCCACTTCCACGTCACCGTCGTCCCGGGGTCGACGCGAACCGCCGCGGGACCGAAGCCGAACGAGCCGTTGTTGGCTTCGACGCCGACCTCGACGGTGACCTCCGAATTTCCGGTCTTGTCGACGACGCCGTCGTAGTTCGACGTGTTCCCGAACCACGATTCGAGGTCGGCGTCCTGTGCGAGCGCGGAGCCGGTGAACGCCGCGCCCGTGGCTGCCGCCGCGCCCGCCGCAGCCGTCGTCTTCAGCACGCTGCGCCTCGTGACCGTGGGGGTGTCGTTGGGAGTCATGGTCCTGGGTTACGCTTCGTAGCCCGCGTACTCCATCAGTTGGGCGAAGATATCCGTGTCCATCGCGTCCCGGTAGACGATGCCCGAGAGCATGCCGCCAGGGTAGTACGAGCCGTTCATCACGTGGTTGACCTTGTGGCAGTGCATCAGGTAGATGCCGGGCTCGGCGTCCGCCTCGAACTCGATGGTGTGGCGCTCGGCGGGCGCGATGTTCGTGATGTCCATCTCGTGCTGAGCAGCCTCGGGAATCTGCCCGCCGTCCTTCTCTATCCGCCGGAAGCGGTGGTTGTGGAGGTGCAGCGGGTGGTTCATGTAGCCGCCGTTGACGAAGTGGATGCGCACCGTGTCGCCCTGGTCGACGATGATGGGCGAGCCGTCCTCGGGGTGGAGCGTGCGCGGTGCGGCCTTCCCGTTGACCGTGAACACGTCCGGGCTGCGCGTGCGTGGACTGTAGGAGACGTCCTCGCCGGCCATCTTCCGGTTGAGCCGGGAGTCCCAGTCCTTGACGGTCATGAAGTACTCCTTGTCCGCCGGCTCGTACCCCTTCGGGTCGACACGGAAGATGCCGTACATCCCCATGTCGATGTGGCGGTGGGTCTGGTAGTGGCAGTGGTAGACGTGCGTGCCGGGGACGTTGGCGGGAATCGTGTACGTGTGTTTCTCGCCGGGGTCGATGCGGATGCCCGTGGTCGTCGGGACGCCGTCGTCCTTCCAGGCTTTCTGCGTGCCGTGGAAGTGGAGGGTGTGCGGGCGCTTGCCCTCGGTATTGTCGAGCGTGACCTCGATGTCCTGGCCTTCCTCCGTCCGGACGATGGGACCGGGGACGCTCGGGTCGCCGTCCTCGGTGGCGAACGCCCACACGCGGGGGAGTTCGACGGGGCCGCCCATCGAGTCGAGGGGGTGGGCCTGGTGGACCGCCGGCACGCTCTTCAGCGTCACCTGATTGCCCTGTTCGGTCGCGTCGACGACCTCCGGCGGGCTCGTCGTCGGGAGGTTCGACTGCGAGGCCTGCTGGCTAGGGGTCGTGTTCGTCACGCCGGAGCCCTGTTCGGCGGGAGCGGTACAGCCGGCGAGCGCGGCGACGCCGGTGCCGCCCGTCGCTGCGACGAACTCGCGCCGCGAGATGCCGTAACCGGGTGCGCCAATACGGTCACTCATGGGTACACCTCAGCGTAGACGGTCCCCGGTAAAGCCCGGGTCGGTGATTCCCGGGACCGGGAAACGGTTCCCAGTTCGTGGGAACGCGGCGAACATGTTCGGCCGTCGGCCTACCCTCGTCGCGGCCCGAGTAGTCGGTGATGCAGACCAACGTCGACCAGACGGACTCCGACGCGCGGCTCCGCGGCCCCTTCGAAGCCGTCGAGGAAACCGACCCCGCGGCCGTCCTCGACGCGCTCACGGACCCACTCTGTCGGCGCGTCCTCGGCTGCGCCCGCGAGCCCGTGACCGCCAGCGAAGTCGCCGACGCCGCGGACCTCTCGCTGTCCTCGACGTACCGGAAACTCCACACGCTCTCGGACGCTGGCCTCCTGGAAACTCAGACCGAGCTCCGGGAAGACGGCTACCACACGACCCGCTACCGGGCGACGCTCGAAGAAGCGACCATCCGGCTCGGCGAGGACAACGACATCCACGTCTCCCTCGCCCACACCGACGAACGAGAATAGCTAGTCGTCTGCCGGATTCGCCTGCCGGTCGGGTAGCGGCCCGTCGTATCCGTCCGGGACGTACGGACACAGCGGGTCGCTCGCCATCGGGTCGCCGGTCACCGCGTACGCCCGCGACCGGCTGCCGCCGCAGACGTGGCGGAACGAGCACGCGCCACACTTCCCCTGGAGGTCGTCTTTTCGTCGGAGCGTCTCGAAGAGGTCGCTGTTCCGGTAGACGTCCACGACGGACTGCTCGCGGACGTTCCCCCCGGACTCGGGGAGGAATCCCGAGGGGTAGACCTCGCCAGTGTGGCTGACGAACGCGAACCCGTCGCCGGCGGTGATGCCGCCACGTCGCCGTGGGCCGCTCCCGCCGCGTTCCTGTGCTGCTTGGGCGCGAACGCGACGGAAGTGCGGGGCTTCCGTGGTCTTCACGCCGAACCCCTCCTCGCGGGCGGTCTCGTCGAGGAACGCCATCACGGCCTCGGCGCGTCCCGGCGAAATCGGGTCGAGGACGCGGCCGCGACCGACGGGCACGAGGAAGAACACGCTCCACAGCACCGTGCCCAACTCCCGGACGAGGTCACGGATGGCCGGCAAGTCGTCGACGGTCTGTTCGCAGACCGTCGTGTTGACTTGCAGCGGCACACCCGCCTCGCGGGCGTCGCGTGCTGCGCGGACGGTTTCCTCGAAGCTCCCGGTTTCCCCACGGAACGAATCGTGTGATTCCGGCGTCGCGCCGTCGATGCTGACGGCGAACTGTTTCACGCCAGCGTCCGCGAGCGCCTGGACGGCCTCCGTGGAGAGCGAGCGCGTCCCGCTCGGAGTGACCGTCATGCGGAGGCCGATGTCCGTGCCGTACTCGACGAACTCGACGGTGTCCTCCCGCGCGAGCGGGTCGCCCCCGGAGAGCACGACGAGCTGGCCGTCGCCGAAGCGACGGACGTCGTCGAGCAGTGCCTTCCCCTCCGCTGTGGTGAGCTCGTCCGGGTGGCGATTCGGCGTCGCGTCGGCCCGACAGTGCTCGCACGCGAGCTCGCACGCCTGCGTCACTTCCCAGATGAGCACGAACGGGCGTTCGTCGGTGTCTACTGGCGTCATCGGTACAATCGAGGCGGCGATTGGGCAGGTGACAGGCTAGGTCCCAGCACGGTGATGCCGCCTCACGTGGAGCGACGGCCGGCAAGGACTTTGTTCGGCGTGTCGGTTCCCAGTCTTCGGGAACGTCCGTGGGCACCTTTTGCACGGAAGCGCTAGCCGGCGACATGGACCCAGAGAACCGAACGCGGGTGCGCGACGCGCCGCGGTCGGCGACCGGCCGCGAGTGGGAGGTGTTCGTGCGCGAGGACGCCGACGGCGCGCTGAAGCACGTCGGCAGCGTCACCGCGGGCGACGCCGACGCCGCCCACGACCGCGCCGACGACCTGTTCGGCTGGACCGCGCGCGACGTCTGGCTCTGTCCCGCCGACGAGACGCGCCGGTACACCGCGCACACGCCCGGCGAGCCCGCGGGAGGTGAGTCGGCGTGATTTCCGTCAGTAAACTTCTCTGCGGGCTGGACGCCGAGAGCGACGGGCTGCGCTACGACGCCGCCGCCGACTCCAGCCGCGAGCAGATTACCGAACAGAAACAGCGGCGCCCGGTGGTCGTCTGGAACCTCACCAAGCAGTGCAACCTCTACTGTTCGCACTGCTACGCGGCCGCCGACACCGAGACGGCCCCCGGCGAACTCTCCACCACGGAGGGCAAGCACCTCCTCGACGACCTCGCGGATTTCGGCATCCCCGTCGTGCTGTTCTCGGGCGGCGAGCCGCTCGTCCGCGACGACCTCGAAGAACTCGTCGCGTACGCCGCAGACCGCGGCATCCGCCCCGTGCTCTCCACGAACGGCACTCTCCTGACCGAGGAGCGCGCCGAAGCGCTGCGCGAGGCGGGCCTGCAGTACGCGGGCGTCTCTGTGGACGGCCTCCCGGAGCGCAACGACGAGTTCCGCGGCGAGGAGGGTGCCTTCGACGCGGCCGTTCGCGGCATCGAGAACAGCCTCGACGCCGGCCTCAAGACCGGACTTCGGTACACCATCACGGAGGCGAACGCGCCCGACCTCCCGGACGTCGTGGACCTGCTGCACGACGTCGGCGTCGACCGGTTCTGCTTCTACCACCTCGACTACGGCGGCCGCGGGGCCGACATCTCGAACCTCGACCTCTCGCCCGCGGACACCCGCGAGGCCGTGCGCACGGTCTGTGACCTGACCCGCGAGTACCACGAGCAGGGCGAAGAAATCGAGACGCTGCTCGTCGGGAACTACGCCGACGCCGGCTTTCTCGTGGAGTACGCCCGGGAAGAACTCGGCGACGAGCAGGCCGACCGCATCCACCGCTACCTCGAAGCCAACGGCGGCGACCCGACCGGCGAGCGCATCGCGGACGTCGACTACCAGGGGAACGTCCACCTCACGCAGTTCTGGCAGGGGTACTCGCTGGGCAACGTCCGCGACCGCCCGTTCAGCGAGCTCTGGAGCGACGAGACCAATCCGCTGCTCGCGGGCCTGCGCGACCGCGACGACCGCCTCACCGGGAAGTGCGCGGGCTGCCGGTACCAGTCCATCTGTCTGGGCGGGTCGCGGCTCCGTGCGCTCAGCGCGGGCGGTCCCTTCGACCCCGACCCGAAGTGCTACCTCACCGAAGCCGAGCGTAGCGGCCCGGCTGACGCATCCGGTGGCTCCGGCGACGCACACGCGGACTGAAAACGAGAGCGGTCACCAGCAAACTTTTGCGAGCAGCAGTGTAATTTACGGGCATGAGTCTCACTACGGACGACTTCCGGGATTTCATGGGTTCAGACCCCGACGACGACGAGTCGGTCCCTCTCGGCGACGCCCTCGAAGAGCTGGCCGTCGACGCTGAGGTCGACTCCGTCGAGGCAGTCCGCGACGTTCGCGAACGGTTATGAAGCTGCTTCTCGACACGAACGTTCTCGTTGCAGCAGTCACCCGCGATACGGAACGGTCAGACGACGCCGTCGAACTCCTCAACGAAGCTGACGAAACGTTCGTCTCCGTGCTGAGCTTGATGGAACTCCGGAGCGTGCTAACGAAGAAGAAGCAGTTCGAGCGCGACCGAATCGACCAAATCGAGAACCGAATTGCGTCCCGAGCGACCGTCACGTTCACGGACGCATCGGACGTGATGGCAGCTAATCAGCTCCAGTCGGAGACGTTGCTCTACCCGATGGATGCTCTCGTTCTCGCGGCTGCTGACGAACTCGGCGCGACCCTCGTCTCGTTCGACGGGGAACTAGTCGAACACGGTGCGAAGCTTCCGAGTGGCGTGCTGTAGCCTCCTCTCGAACGCTAATACATACTACCGCCGAAAATCTAGTGTACGTCGGGCTGTTTTCCGGCTCCTATTCGTATTCGGGTGGTATAGACGGGCCATTCGTCGGCGGCGACCTGCTTGGTCTCGTAGGTGAATCCACAGTCCACCAAGACGCCGTACAGTGGTTCGGGATCGAAGCTGTTGACCAGCAGGCTCTCGCTTCGTTCCACCAACGATTAACGTCCCACCGGTTCTGGCTGGACACATGCCTCTCGGTGGTCTCCTCCCCAGCACACCGCTCGTGGACGTGCTCGTCGTGGTCGCCGCGACCGCGCTCGTCTGGTTCGGCAGCGGCTGGCTGGAATCGTCGGCCGAACACCTCTCGACGTACTACGGCCTCCCCGCGGTCGTGCAGGGCTCCATCGTCGTCGCCGTCGGCTCCAGTTTCCCCGAACTCGCCAGCGTCGTCTTCACGGCGCTGGCGGGCACGTTCAACATGGGCGTCGGTGCCATCGTCGGCTCCGCCATCTTCAACATTCTCGTCATCCCCGCCCTCGCCGGCATCGCCACCGAGGGCCACCTCGAAACCAACCGCACCATCGTCTACAAGGAAGCCCAGTTCTACATGATCGCGGTGTCCGCGCTCGTCGTCACGCTCGCGCTCGCGGTCATCTACGTCCCCGTCTCGGACGGCCCCGCGCTGGCCGGCCGGCTCACGCGCCCGCTCGCGGTGCTCCCGCTGTTGCTGTACGGGCTGTACCTCTTCGTACAGTGGCAGGACGTCGGCGACCACGACGCGCCCGCGGTGCCGGAGGGCATCGCGGTGGGCCGCGAGTGGGCGCGGCTCGCGGGCGGGCTAGTACTCATCCTCGTCGCCGTCGAGCAGCTCGTCGGTGCCGTCGAGTCGCTGGGCCACACGTTCGGCATCCCCGAGTTCCTCGCCGGCGTCACCATCGTCGCGGCGGCGACGAGCCTCCCGGACACCCTCGTGAGCGTGCGGTCGGCGAAAGCCGGCAAGGGCATCACGAGCCTCGGGAACGTCCTCGGGTCGAACACGTTCGACCTGCTGGTGGCGATTCCGGTCGGCGTGCTCATCGTGGGTGCCGTCACCGTGAATTTCGCGGTGGCCGTCCCGATGCTGGGCGTGCTCACGCTAGCGACCGTGCTCCTGTTCGCCATCCTGCGGACCGACCTCTCGGTGACCGGCGTCGAAGCGTACACGCTGCTGGCTGCCTACGCCGCGTTCGTCGCGTGGGTGGTCTCGGAGACGGTCGGGCTGACGAACCTCATCAAGGGAATCTGAACGGCTCGCCGTGGCGACCGGCTAGTCGTCGGTTGCGGACGTGATGTAGACGCGCCACTCGTCGTCGGCGGCCTGTTCGGTCTCGTAGGTGAAGCCACGGTCCGCCAGGACGTCGTACAGCGGCTCGGGCTCGAAGCTGTTGACCAGCAGGAGCGTCTCGCCGTCGTCGAGCGCGTCCAGTTCCGCGACGATGTCGCTGAACGGTTCCCCGTCGATGTCCCGCGCGTCGAGGCGGGCGTCCGTATCGGCAGTCGTCGCCATACTCGACGTATCGACGGACAACCGCCAAGCGGTTTCCCCGAAGGTGTTCGTCAGGCGAGCGCGAGCCGCAGGCTCTCGACGGACTTCGCGGCGAAGAAGCCGACAATCGCGGCGATGGGAACGGTTCCCGTGCCGTCCGCGACGAACCCCGCGACGGCGGCGACCGCGACGGCCGCGACTTCGAGCCCGCGCCCGCCGAGCAGGCCGGCGACAGCTGGTGGCATCAGAACGGTGCACCGGTCGGCGTCGTGTCGCCGGCGTCCGCCGCGTCTTCGTCGGGCAGTTCGCCGGTTTCGAGGTAGGTCTCCTCGAGGTCGCACAGTTCCTCGTTGATGGATTCGCTGCGCTGGTGGGAGTCGGCGACGCGCACCCGCACGAGGTCGTAGTCGTGGCGCTCGCTGAGGCCGTTCCACGCGCGGAACGAGCCGATGGTGAGCGTGTGGCTCTGCGGGCAGAACGGCGTCGTCGGCGTGAACTCCGCGCGCAACACCGAGCGGTCGTCGGCGTCGACGGCGTACCGGTAGCCCGCCTCGGTGTGGCGGGTGTCGCGGTTCAGGTCGGCGAGGTTGTACCCGAAGGTCATGTCGTAGACGCCGCGCTCGTCGAACAGCGCCCTGGTGAGTTCGTGGAACGCGACGTGGTCGTCGCCGGCGAGGACGTCGTGGCCGGCGAGGAACGTGCCGGGTTCGGGGTTCACGTCGGGGTCGAACTCCCCCTCGGGAGCGAGCGCGTCGTCGGACTGCGAGCCCAGGCTGTACATGTTTCACAGGACGAGCCACGGCCCGCTATGCGTAGCCCCGAACGTGTTCGGCGCGTCGCGCAGAGTAGACGGCGGCGCGGCTAGCGGCCCGTGGCTCGGGAACGGAGGATGAGTGACCGGATTGGCGGTTGGCTCGCTATTCGGTCCCGGGGTCGGGGTCGAAGATGTCCTCGTCGGGCTCGCCGGCGACTTCGACCTCGGCGAGCAGGCCCTTGCGGGCGACGCGGCTGAGCGCGTGGTCGACGAGCTTGATGGTCTCCGGGACGGGCGTGTCCATCTCCCCGATCATGCAGCTTCCCGGCGGGACCTTCATCGTCTGGACGTACTCCTCGGGCGTCCCGAGCGCGCCGTCGCGGTGGGCCTGCGTCCAGACGTTCCCGATGGGGTGGAAGTTCGAGGAGACGTTCGGGCCGCCGTCCACGAGGTAGACGCGAATCGTGTCGCCGGTCTCGGCCTGCAGGCGGCCGTAGCGGTCCGGCGTGAACGGGTACTTTTCCCCGTTGAAGAGGACGTACGTCGGGTCTTCGTCGGCCATCGCGTCCATGTCGAACTGGTGGTGGCCCTCCTCGCCGACCGCCTTGTTCGTGTAGAGTTCGTGTTGGCCGAGGTAGAACTCGCGGTCGACCTCGGGGAGGCCGTCCTCGGGTTCGACGAGAATCATCCCGAACATCCCGCTGGAGATGTGGTAGTCCATGTTCGGGACCGCGCAGTGGTAGATGAACGCGCCCGGGTACGTCGCGGTGAAGTCGATGCCGTTGGACTCGCCGGGCGAGACGGCGTCCGCTGCCGCGCCGCCACCCGTGCCGTAGACGGCGTGGAAGTCGACGTTGTGCGGCATCGCGTTGCCGTCCGGGCTGTTGAGCGTGAACGAGATGGTGTCGCCGCGGCGCACCCGAATCATCGGGCCGGGAATCCGCCCGTCGAAGGTCATGTAGTCGAACGTGACCCCGGGCTCGATTTCCGCGGTGACCTCCGTCACGTCGAGTTCGACGTCGTGGTGCTTCGGGGACGACCAGTCGACCGGGTCGGGGACGTCGGTGGGGTCGGCGGCGACGCGGTCGACCTCCGGCTGGGTCGTCTGCGCTGCGGCGTTCTGCTGGGGTTGTTCGGTCGCCGGACTGTCACCGCCAGGAGCGGTACAGCCCGCGACTGCGGCGGTTCCGCTTATTCCGAGGCCTTGCAGCACGCGCCGTCGAGTAGTGTCGAACATGGGTTGGCACCTCTTCACTCGGTAGTTGTCGAGAATACCCCTTCAAGCGGGTCTGCGTTTCCCGTTCTCCTGCGACACCCCCGAACCAGTTCGCAGCCCGCTTTATAAGTACTTCGCGGGGTCACGAACCCCGAACGAGGCGAACGTGTTCGGGGAACTTCTCACCCGCGTGCGCGACGAACACAGACACATGGCATCAGCCCCGCACGAAGACGCCGAGACCGTCGACGGCGTCCACCAGAACTCGTGGTCAGCGAACCTCGAACAGGACCAGCACGCCGACGACCGGGCGCTCGTCGTCGAGGAAGCCCGCGACGCGGTCGAATCCACCGCCACCGGCTACCACGTCAACCTCGTCACGCACGGCGACCACGGCCACCCCGAGACGTACCTCTACGACGAGCTCGACGACGCGTTCGGCGACAGCATCGCCTACGAGTACGTCGACCAGTGTGGCTGTGGCGGCCACGTCACTCGTGTGCGCGTCCTCAACTGACGCTACGTAACCATTTTTAGTTATCTCGTAACGTCTTTGTAACCACGAGTGGTTGTTCGCGCATGGACAGGCGGCGGTACCTCCAAGCGCTCGGCGTCGGCGGTGCGCTATCACTGACGGGCTGTCTCGGCGGGAGTGACGGGAGCAGCGCCGCCATCGCCGACCAGACGCTGACGGTCGCGGCGGCCACGACAGTCAACGACAGCGGACTGCTCGGTGACCTCTCGGCAGGGTTCGAGGACGCCTTCGGCACGACGGTACGCGCAGTCGTTCGGGGGACGAGTGCCGCACTCCGCACGGCCCGCGACGGCAACTGCGACGTAGTGTTCGTCCACGCACGCCCGCTCGAAGACGAGTTCCTGCGGGCGGGCTACGGCGTCAATCGCCGCGCCGTGATGGTCAACGACTTCCTCGTGGTCGGCCCATCCGACAACCCCGCCGGCGCGGCCGGCAGCGACCCGCTCGCCGCGTTCCGCGCAATCGCCGCCAGCGACGCGACGTTCCTCTCCCGGGGCGACCGCTCCGGGACGCACGTCCGCGAACGCCGCCTCTGGGACGAAGCCGGCGTCGAGCCCACGGGGAACTGGTACCGCGAAACCGGACAGGGGATGGGCGCGACCCTGATCGCCGCGGGCGAAACCGGCGCGTACACGCTCGTCGACCGCGGCACGTTCCTGAACACGGAGACGGGCCTCGCCGCGCACGTCGCCCGCGGTCTCGACGATCCGCCCGACCTGCTCCGCAACGAGTACGCCGTCATCCCCACGAATCCCGCGCGCCACGACGTCGCGTACGCGCTCGCGATGGCGTTCGTCGGCTACCTCACCGGGCCAGGCCAGGGCCGCATCGAGGCGTTTCGGGTAGACGGTGAACGCGCGTTCCGGCCGCTCGCACGCTCTGAAGAGCCAGAGTTCGACCAATACGTGCCCTCGGACTGGGCGCCGTAGCGCTCGTCAACGCTCCATTTCCCATCTCGTGTCGGCAGCAATCAGGGCGGTCGTCAGGAGAACGAACCCCACGAACCAGACGGGCTGAAGTGTGAGCCCCTCTCCGCACCCCGACAGGTCGAGGCACGCCGGTCGCGGCCGCAGGCCCGCGAAAATCGCGCCGGTCGACGCGGGCGCTGTCGCGAGTGCGGCGGCCCGACGGCGCCACGTTTCCATCGCGCTCGCCCGGACGACCTGCAGTAGCAGGAATCCAACGAGAGCGGCGTACGTGCCGAAAATCGCGAACAGGTAGGCGCCGGGGTCGAGCAGCCGCCACACCACGACGTAGCCGACGAGGACACCGAGGACGAGCACGAGCGAGCGGAGGAGCGAGCGGGCCGCCCCGCGGTCGAGCAACGACGTGGAGGGCATCTGTCAAGAGTCGTCGCAGGTGCGCGGTAAGTGTCTTCGGCCAGCAACGTCAGTCGGCGTTCTCGGGCTGGCCGTGGAAGCGCTCGGGGAGGACGCGACCGTGCCGGTAGACGACGCCGACGAGGTTCGCGGTGAACACGACGAAGCCGGCGGCCAGCGCGACGCCACCAGCGACAGTGGCCTGCTCGGGCGCGATACCGGCCCGTCCGAGAATCAGCGTGACCGCGCCGAGTGTGGCGAGCGCGCCGTCGACGGCGGCGAGGCGGTCGTCGTAGAGGTCGTCTATCATCGGCACGGGCTCGAAGCCGAGCCGGTCGCTGTACCGGTGCACCCAGACGATGAACGGGACGACGTGGTACAGCGACCCCATCACGACGAAGCCGACGACGCCGACGAACAAGAGGTGGACGCCCGCGGTCGGGCCGAACAGCGCGTTCCGGGCGAGCGGCGCGGCGACCCACTCACGTGCGGCCAGCGGACTCCACGCGGCGAGTGCGACGGCGACGACGGCGTACCGCGTGAGCATCGGCGTGCGTTCGACCTGTCCCTCCGAGAGCTTTTTCGCGAGGAGCACGGCGAACGCGAGCGCGCCAGCGGCCATCACGAGACCGCCAGCGACGGCGAGCGGTCGAAGCGCGAGCAGCCGTCCCGTTGCGAGCGCCACGACGCCTGCAGGGTAGGCGTACTCGGCGTACGCGAGGAAGCGCTCGCGACCCTCGATTTCGGTCTGCGTGAACATCGTCGCGAGCTGGTAGAGCGCGCCGAAGACGGTCGAGAGAATTGCGCCGAACACGGCCAGCGTGGCGTGCGCTCCGACGACCTGCGGCCGCGTCACGCCCGCGAACGGCAGCACGGACGTCGAGAGGTCGAACGCGAGCACGAAGCCGAGCGCGGCGAGGACGACGAAGCAGGCGAGCGCGAACGCGAAGTGGGCCTCCGTAGCGTCGAACTCGCGGAACGGCGGAAGAGTGCGCGCGAGGTTGTACGCGAACGCCCAGATACCGGCGACCAATAGCCCGCCGAAGCCGTGAATCCAGTGGATGTTGGCGGCGAGGAACGCGCCCGCGAGCCCGGCGACGCCGACGGTGACGAGCACGAGCGCGGCGTTCGAAAGCCGCCGAGAGTGGACGGGGCCGTTCGACCAGACGGGCACGAACTGCGTCATCGCGCCCATGATAGTGAGACAGACCCAGCCCGCGAGTAGGAGGTGGACGTGTGCGAGCCGGGTGAACCCGGGCGCAGCACCGAGGGCGGTGGCGAGGCCGACAGCGCCGCCGGCGAGCAGGAAGGCGAAGCCGACGAGGAAGTATCGTAGTGGCACCGTCATCGGTGGCTGCTGGTCGGTCGCGAGTCCGGCAGGGACGGCGCTCATGACTGAACTGTGGCGGTGACGGTGTGTGCGAATTCTCCCGAACGTGTTCGGTCTACGCGAGGTTCTGGTCGGCGAACTGCGGGAGGTTGCTCGCGAACTGCTTGATGGCGGTCTCCTCGGCGCGGTGCAGCGTCTCGCTGAGCGTGGACTTGGCGGTGCCGAGGTCGTCGGCGAGGTCGGTGAGTGTGCACTCGCGGGGCGTGTCGTAGTAGCCGGCCTCGATGGCGGCGCCGAGCAGTTCTTGCTGGCGCGGCGTCAGCAGGCGCTCGGAGTCCCCGGACTCGTAGAGGTAGCCGACGTCGAAGTCCATCCCGAACGCGTCCAGTTGGTCGCGCAGCGCCGACAGTTTCGCGTGCGGCGCGACGACTTCCAGGGTGGCGCTGCCGTTCGACACTTCCAGCGGCGGCTCCAGCGGGAGGCCGGCCTCCTGAAGCGTCAACAGCAGCAGCGGCTCGCTGGTCTCGAACTCGACGAGCACGGAGTCGTCGTCGCGTTCGAGCGGCTCCATGTCCTCGACGCCGTCGGCCTCGTGCATCTCGCGGAGGACTTCGACGACGTCGGGGCCCGTGAGTTCGAGGAGCGCGACGCCGCGGTCGTCGTCGGGGAACGCCGCGAGCACGCGGAACAGCGTGTCGGGGTACTGTGTGGATATCCGCGAAATCCACACCGAGTCGGGCAGGTCGATGGTGAGTTGTGCTCGTGCCATGCGAAGATGTTCGTACATATCGGCCCCAACCTCAAGAAGTATTCCCGAACTTGTTCGGGAGAACGCTGTGGGCGGCGGGAGCCGTCGGTGTAGACATGGCCACGACGACCGACTGGCACGCGCACCTCTCGGAGACGCCCGTGCCGCTGGACCGCGAGCGCGAACTGCTCGACGTCCGCGAGTTGGGACCGCCGAACCCGCTCGTGCAGACGCTGGAGACGCTACCGGACCTCGCCGACGACGTCGTCCTCGTGCAGGTCAACGACCGCGCCCCACAGCACCTCTACCCGAAACTCGACGACCGCGGCTACGAGTACGCCACCGTCGAAGCCGACGACGCCGTCGTTACCGGCATCTGGACCCCGGACGCGTGAGCGCGAGTTAACAATTCGACCGCCGACTTTTATTACGATTACCTATTCTGCGCCGGTTCTATAACAGCCGAATTAATAACTGGGCGGTTCGTAGCCTCGACTAACATGACCGACGACTCACCCGGCGACGAATCCGTCGCCACACTGACTGCCCGGCTGTCGGTCCCCGATATGGACTGCCCCTCGTGCGCCGGCAAAGTCGAGCACGCCCTCGAAGGCGTCGCCGGCGTCGACTCCTTCGACACGCAGCCGACCACCGGCCGCGTCGTCGTCACCTACGACCCCGACGAGGCCGACGAAGCCGAGTTGGTCGCCGCCGTCGAGGCCGCGGGCTACGAGGTGACCGGCTGGTCCGGCGAGAGCGAGGGCGAGCGCACCGAGCCCGCCAGCCCCGGCTCCGTCTGGACGAGTCCGCGCGCGCTGAAGACGTGGGCGAGCGCCGTCCTCGTCGCCGCCGGCTTCCTCCTCGAGTTCCTTCTCCCCGGCTCGAACGCCGCAATCGCGGAACTGCTCGGTAGCGACGTGTTGCTGTCGGACGCCGCGTTCCTCGGGGGCATCCTGGTTGCGGGCCAGCCCATCGTCCGCGGCGGCTACTACTCGCTGAAGAGCCTGAACCTCGACATCGACCTGCTGATGTCCGTCGCCATCCTCGGTGCCGTCGCCGCCAGCGTCGCGTTCGGCGAGCGCCTCTACTTCGAGGCGGCGACGCTCGCGGTCCTGTTCAGCGTCTCCGAACTGCTGGAGTCCTACTCGATGGACCGCGCGCGCAGCTCGCTCGAAGAGCTCATGGAGCTCTCGCCGGACGAGGCGACGGTCCTGCGGGACGCCGGGTCGTCGGAGACGCCCCGAGAAGACGGCGAAGCCGTCGACGGCGAGGAGGTCACTATCCCCGTCGAGGACGTTCGCGTCGGCGACCGCGTGGTCGTCCGGCCCGGCGAGAAGATTCCGATGGACGGCGTGGTGGTCGAGGGCGAGAGCGCGGTCAACCAGGCCCCGATTACGGGCGAGAGCGTCCCCGTCGACAAGACCGAGGGCGACGACGTGTACGCCGGCACCATCAACGAGGCGGGCTACCTCGAAGTCCAGGTCACGGCCGAGGCCACGGAGAACACGCTCGCGCGCATCGTCGAGATGGTCGAGGACGCGCAAGCCAACCGGACCGAGCGCGAGCAGTTCGTCGAGCGCTTCGCCGCCTACTACACGCCCGTCGTCGTCGGCGCAGGTATCCTGGTCGGTGTCGTCCCGCCGCTGTTCTTCGGCGCGTCGTGGCCGACGTGGATTCTCCGCGGACTCACGCTGTTCGTGCTCGCCTGTCCCTGCGCGTTCGTCATCTCCACGCCCGTTTCCGTCGTCTCGGGCGTCACGAGCGCCGCGAAGAACGGCGTGCTCGTGAAGGGCGGCAACCACCTCGAAGCGATGGGAGCCGTGGACGCCGTCACGTTCGACAAGACCGGGACGCTCACGAAGGGCGAACTCACCGTCACCGACGTGGTGCCGCTCGGCGACAACACCGACGAGGACGTGCTGCGCTGCGCGCGCGGCCTCGAATCCCGCAGCGAGCACCCCATCGGGGACGCCATCGTCGAATACGCCGACGACCGCAGCATCGAGGGTCGCGAGGTCTCGGACTTCGAGAGCGTCACCGGGAAGGGCGTCACCGCCGACCTCGACGGCACCACCCACTACGCCGGCAAACCCGGCTACTTCGCGGACCTCGGGTTCGACCTCTCGCACGTCCACGCCGCCACCGACGGCGGGATGGTCACGCAGAAGAGCCGCGACCTCTGCGAGCGCAACGACTGCCTGGACCTCCTCGAAGACCTCGTGCCGCGGCTCCAAAGCGAGGGCAAGACGGTCGTCCTCGTCGGCACTGACGAGGAACTGGAGGGCGTGATTGCGGTCGCCGACGAGGTCCGCCCGGAGGCGAAGGCCTCCATCCAGCGCCTCCGCGACCTGGGCGTCGAACACACCGTGATGCTCACCGGGGACAACGAGCGAACCGCCGGCGCCATCGCCGAACAGGTCGGCGTCGACGAGTTCCGCGCGGAACTGCTCCCCGAGCAGAAGGTCGAAGCCGTCGAGGACCTCACCGACGAGTTCGAGGCGGTCGCGATGGTCGGCGACGGCGTCAACGACGCGCCCGCGCTCGCCACCGCCACCGTCGGCGTCGCAATGGGCGCAGCGGGCACGGACACCGCCCTCGAAACCGCGGACATCGCGCTGATGGGCGACGACCTCACGCGACTCCCGTACCTCTACGACCTCTCCGGTCGCACGAACGGCGTCATCCGGCAGAACGTCTGGTCGAGTCTCGCCGCGAAAGCGATTCTCGCCGCGGGCGTGCCGCTCGGACTGGTACCCATCTGGATCGCCGTGCTCGTCGGCGACGCCGGGATGACCACCGCCGTCACTGGGAACGCGATGCGGCTCTCGCGCGTGAAGCCGGAACTCGACGCGGACGGCGAGAACTAGTCGTCGGCGGACGCGTCGGGGTCCGCACCGCTCTCTGCCACGGTCACGCCGACGGCGGCCGCCTTGTACTCGGGAATCTTCGCGCGCTCGTCGAGCACGTCGTTCGTGAGCGCGTTCGCCGACGCGTCCGCGAAGTGCGGGGTCGTCCACACCACGCCCTCCTTGATTGCCTCGGTGACGTTCGCGCGCAGCGTGATTTCCCCGCGCCGCGACTGGAGGGTCACGCTGTCGCCGTCCTCGATACCGAAGTGCTCGGCGTCCGCCGGGTGGACGTCGACGAAGTTCTCGGGGTGCTGGCGGGAGAGCGTCTCCGAGCGCCGGCTCATCGTCCCCGTGTTGTAGTGTTCTTCGAGGCGCGCCGTCGTCAGAATCAGGGGGTACTCCTCGTCGGGCGTCTCCCGCGGGGGCTGGTGGCGCACGCCCTCAATTTGCCCGAGGCCGCTCGGGGTGTCGAAGGAGTCCGCGTAGAGGAACTGGTCGCCCTCGTCACCGGGCTCGTAGCACGGCCAGTGCAGGCCCGTCTCGCCGAGTTCGTCGTACGTCATCCCGTGGTAGATGGAGCACACCTCGCGCAGCTCCTCGAACACCGCTTCGGGGCCGTCGAAGTCGAAGCCCGCGTCCTCGCCGAACAGCCGGGTGCCGACCTCGGTGAGGATGTCGAGGTCGTGGCGGGTGTGCTCGTGGACGTTCTCGACGCCGCGCATCCGCTGGACGCGGCGGTCCGTGTTCGTCACGGTGCCGCCGCGCTCGGCCCACGACGTCGCCGGCAGCACGACATCCGCGAACTCCACAGTCTCGGTCGGGAAGATGTCCTGGACGACGACGAACTCCGTCTCGTCGAGGAGGTCCGCCACGCGGTCGGCGTTGGGTTCGCTCATCACGGGGTTCTCGCCCATAATGTAGAGGCCGTGGACGGTGTCGCCGATGCTGTGCGTGATTTCGACGTTCGTCAGCCCGGGTTCGGTGGGAATCTCGAACCCCCAGACGGCCTCGACGGCCTCGCGGGCTTCGTCGTCGTCGACGGGCTGGTAGCCCGGGAGGACGTTCGGCATCGCGCCGACGTCGCTGGCGCCCTGCACGTTGTTCTGCCCGCGGAGGGGATTCACGCCCGTCCCGGGCCGCCCGAGGTTCCCGGTGGCGAGCGCGAGGTTGATTTCATTCTGGACGTTGTCCACGCCGCAGGCGTGCTGGCTCATCCCCATCCCGGTGAAGATGGCGGCGTTGTCCGCGGTCGCGTACACTTCCGCCGCGCGCTCGATGGCGTCGAGGAGGACGCCGCACTCCTCGGCAGCGGCTTCCTTGTCAAATCCGTCGAGCGTCTCTCGGAGGTCCTCGATGCCCTCGGTGCGCTCGGCGACGAACTCCTCGTCCACCCAGTCGTTCTCCAGGACGGTCTTGAGAACGGCGTTCAGCAGCGGGATGTCCGTCCCCGGCTCCAACTGGAGGTGCACGTGCCGGTCGGAGTCGTGGACGTCGAACGACTCCGTGGTCTTGTTCGCGTGCGGGTCGACCTGAATCACGGTCGCACCGTCCAGCACGGCCTGTCGGAAGTACTGGCTGTTCGCGATGGGGTGTTGTTCGCCGGGGTTCGCGCCCTGAATCCAGAAGACGTCCGCCTCGTCGCGGAGGTCGACCATGCTGTTGGTCATCGCGCCCGCGCCGAGGCTCTCGCGGAGCGCGTACACTGTCGAGGCGTGGCACATCCGCGTGCAGTTGTCGACGTTGTTCGTGCCGAACCGTCGCGCGAGCTTCTGGAGGAGGTAGTTCTCCTCGTTCATCACCTTCGACGACGCGTAGAACCCCATGCCGTCCGGGCCGTGCTCGTCCCGAATGGCCTCCATCTCGGCGACCACGCGAGAGAGCGCTTCGTCCCACGTCGCTTCGCGGAGTCTGCCGTCCTCCCGAATCATGGGCTCGGTCAGCCGGTCCTCGTGGTCGACGACTTCCGTCGCGGCTCCGCCCTTGATGCAGACGCGGCCCTCGTTGACCGGCGCGTCCCCCCACGGTGCGAACCGGACGTCGCCGGGCTCGTCGCCCTGCCGGACGCTGATGCCACAGCCCACGCCGCAGTACGGACAGATGGTCTTCGTCAGTTCCGCCTCAGTCGACACGCCGCACCGCCCCCGTTGTGGCTCCCGTCATGTGAGTCTCTAGTGGAGACTGTGGCAGGCAGTAGCAAGAATCTTTCCGCGACGCCGAGTCAGCGGGAACGACGCGGGGGCGTTACGCCCGTGGCGCTTCCACGAAGTCGAGGTCGACGGTGTCCAGGGAGACGAACTCCTCGACGAACTCGGTCGCGGGCTCGTGGTAGACGTCCGCGGGCGGCCCGACTTGTTCGAGCGCGCCGTCGTTCATCACGGCGATGCGGTCGCACATCGTCATCGCCTCCGCCTGGTCGTGAGTGACGTACAGCGCGGTGACGTCGAGGCGGTCGAGCAGGTCGCTCAACTCCGCGCGCAGCCGGGTCTTGAGCTTCGCGTCGAGGCCGGTCATCGGCTCGTCGAGCAGCAGAATCTCGGGTTCGATGGCGAGCGCGCGGGCGACGCCGACGCGCTGTTGCTGGCCGCCGGACAGCGACGCCGGGTCGCGGTCCCGGAGTTCCGCGATGTCCAGCAGCTCCAACAGTTCGTTCACGCGCTGGTCGCGCTCCGCGCGGCCGACGCCGTGCATCCGCGGGCCGAACGCGACGTTCTCCGCGACGGTCATGTGCTCGAACAGCGCGTACGACTGGAACACCAGCCCCGCGTTACGGTTCTCCGGCGGGACGTGCGTGACGTCGCGGTCGTCGAAGTAGACGCCGCCGCTGTCCGGCGTCTCGAAGCCCGCGACCGTCCGCAGTGTCGTCGTCTTCCCACAGCCTGAGGGACCGACGACGCCGAGCGTCTCGCCGTCGGGCACGGCCACGGAGACGTCGTCCATCGCAGTCGTGTCACCGTACGCCTTCGTCACCGAGTCGAGTGTTACACGTGCCATAGTTAGTCGCCTCCAATCGCGTCGAAGCCGCGGTTCCCGAGCCGCTGGAGGGCCACGGTGACCGCGACGACGATGCAGAAGAACAGCGACACCGCGGCCGCGGCCTGCGGGAACGCGCTGTTCGAGATGTGCCGCTGGAGGAACAGCGCCAGCGGCTGGGTGCCCTTCGCGTAGACGATGTACGAGAAGTTGAACTCCGCGGCGGCGAGCGTCCAGCAGATGATAGCGCCCGCGAGGATGCCCGAGCGCGCCTGCGGGACGACGACCGTGAGGAACGTCCGCGGCCACGACGCGCCCAGCGACCGCGCGCTCTCCTCGAGCCGCCGGAGGTCCATCGACTCGAACTCGCTGCGCACCGCCATCACCATGAACGGCGCTTTCAGCAGCGAGTAGCCGACGATGAGGCCGAAGCTCGTCGCGGAGAGGTTCGGGTACGCCCGCAGGAACGCGACGCCGAGAACGACGCCGGGCACCAGCGGGAGCACGGAGAAGGCGTCGACCCACTCCTTGCCGGGGAAGTCGTAGCGCGCGACGGCGTACGCGATGGGGACGCCGACGACGAGGTTGATGGCGACGCCGCCGAGCGCGAGCGCGACACTGAACGCCAGTTCTGCCGGCACTTGGACGCCGAGCGCGCGGCCGCCGAGCGGGAGTTCGAACAGCGTCGTCCACCCCATGCTGCGCTGGGAGCCGATGGTGTCCGCGAGCCCGAGCACCACCCGCCAGTTTTCGAGTGTCACGAACCCCTGCGGGACGACGCCGGTCATCCGCGTGGCGAACGACCCGGCGAACGTGTACACGACCGGCAGGATGAGGAACGCGACGGTCGCTACGAGCACGGCGACGACGGCGACGCGGCCGAACCGGCGGGAGGGCGCGACGCTGCGATTCGCGGGCGACGCGTCGGCGCTCACAGCCCCACCTCCGCCTCGGTGTACCGGAGCGCGAGCGCGGTGAACGCGAACGCGAACACGAAGTACGCGACCGCCATCGCGCCCGCCACGCGGAGGTTGTAACCGGGGCCGAGCTCGCGGGAAATTTGGAGCGTCCAGACGACGAGGCTCTGAATCACGAGCAGCGTGCCGAAGATGGCGAGCGCGGTGCGGAACGTCAACACCAGCGCGCCCGTGATGGCGGGTCGAATCGCGGGGAGCGTGACGTAGCGGAACGTCTGGAACGGCGTCGCGCCGAGGCTCTGGGCGGCTTCCTCGGGGCAGTCGTCGACCTCGGCGTACGCGCCGCGGAGGATGAGCGTCGCGCGCGGAATCATCGAGTAGAGGTACGCCAGGAACAGCCCGCGCGTGGTCGTGCCGAACGCGACGTCGAGCGGGCCGGCCGTGGAGAACGCCGCGACGACGCTCGTGACGAGCCCGGAGTTTCCGACGAGCACGAGCACCATGAACGCCGCGACGATGCCCGGGAGGCTGATGGGGAACGAGACCAGCGTGACGAGCAGGTCGCTGGCGGGGAGGTCGTACTTTTCGAGGGCGTGCGCGAGCGGGACCGCGAGCCCCACGGCGGTTACCGTCGTCCCGGCCGCGAACCACAGCGTGTTGACCGCGACGCCGCGGTAGTAGGGGTCCGTGAACAGCGTCTCGTAGGCCGCGAGCGTGAACCCGACCGACTCGTAGGTCTCCGTGGAGACGCTGATGCGCGCGACCTCCGCGAGCGGGTACGCGCCCGCGACGACCGCGAGCACGGCGAACGGCAGGCACAGCGCGAGGATGCGGCGTCGTTCGCGGTCGCGCTCCGTGACCGGCGTCAGCAGCCAGTCCGGGGCGGTCACGGAGTCGACGAGCCGGCCCGCAACGGACATCAGAGCCCCGCGCCCCGCGTAATCTCCTGAATAATCGACTCCTGCTGGTCGACGAGCGCGCCGTAGTCGACCTGGAACTCGGTGCGGTCGTACTCCGCGCTGTCGATGAACTCCTCGGGGAGTTCGAGTTCGTCGCTGCGAATCGGGCGGACGTACGCGTCGAGGAACTGCTGTTGGCCCTCCAGGGAGAGCACGTAGTCCATGAACAGTTTCGCGGCCTCGGGGTTGGGCGCGTCTTCGAGGAGCGCGTACCCGTACGGCATGTTGAGCGCGCCCTGGTTGCCGTTCTCGCCGCCGAGCAACGCGACGCCGACGTTCTCCTCGGCGACCTCGTCGTTGTTGTGCTTGAGGTCGAGCCCGGAGTAGTCGTAGCGCACGAACGTCGCGTACTCGCCGCGCGAGAACTGTGCGAGGAAGTTGTCCGTGAACTCCGCGCCGCCGTCCTGAATCTCCCCGTAGTAGTCGATGACGGGCTGGAAGTCGTCCATGCTGCCGCCGCGGGCGTTGTTGATGGAGAGCGCGGCGGCGAGGCCGACGGCGGCTTGGGGCGTCTGGAGCGCGAGGTCCTGTGCGATGTCGGGGTGGAGGAGGTCCGCCCACGTCGTCGGTTCGTCGAGCCCGCGCTCCTCGTAGATGTCCTTGCGGTAGGTCACGGCGGTCGTCACGCGTCGCGTGGCGGTGACGTGGTGGTCGTCAGTCTTCAGCGAGTCCGGCACCTGCTCCCAGCCTTTGGGCTTGTACGCTTGCGTGAAGCCGTCGTTGCGGGCGACGATGCCGTACGTGTAGCCGCCGTTGTACCCGGAGTGGGTCATGTTGTTCTCGTGCGACCGCATGTGCGTTAGGGCCTCCCCGGAGGAGCGGTCGTCGTCGTTGACGGCGACGCCGTAGTTGTCCTCGAAGGCGGACATGACCGACGGCCAGTTCATCCAGCCGGACTGCACGCAGTAGAAGTAGAGCTTCTCGGGGAACGACGACGCTTCGACGGTCGTCTCGTACTCCCCGGTGCCGACGGTGTAGGAGTCAGCGCCGCCACCACCGGACGCGTCGTTGGCGGCGTTGTCGGTGACGCAGCCGGCGAGACCGGCGGCCGCGAGCGCGCCCAGCGAGCGAACGACGTTGCGACGTGTATCGGGCATCGTGTGCCCGAACTACGACGCCGGTAAAACCCGTTTATAATAGCGTAACTGACGTTTTGGGGTCGCTCGCCCCCACGACTATGCTAAACTGTGCCAAACGTAGCGGAAGTTCGGCCTACTGCACGCGGTCCGCGAACTGCTCGCGCACTTTCGCGACCTTCGGCGCGACGTTCACCGAGCAGTACGCCTGATTCGGGTGTTTCTCGAAGTAGTTCTGGTGTTTGTCCGCCGCGCGATAGAACGTCTCCAGCGGTTCGATTTCGGTGACGATGGGGTCGTCGTAGGCACCAGCATCTTCGAGGTCCGCGACGAACGCCTCGGCGAGGTCGCGCTGCTCGTCGTCGTGGTAGAGGATAATCGAGCGGTACTGCTCGCCCACGTCCGGCCCCTGTCGGTTCAGCGTCGTCGGGTCGTGGACCTTGAAGAACACCTCCAGCAGGTCCTCGTAGGCGAGCTCGTCCGCGTCGTACTCGACCTGCACGACCTCCGCGTGGCCGGTCGTCCCGTTGCAGACCTCGCGGTAGGACGGGTCCTCGACGTGGCCGCCGGCGTACCCCGAGGTGACGTCCTCGACGCCGGCGAGCTGCTCGAAGGCCGCTTCCACGCACCAGAAACATCCGCCGCCGAACGTCGCAGTCTCGGTCATAGCTACTCGTTCGTGGGCCCGGCAGTTAACAGACGCGGCACCAGCATCAGAGCGCGAACACGAGCGCGGCCGTGACGACCGCCGCCAGCAGCACGCTCGTGGCGGTGATTTTCGCGGCGTACAACTGGTCGGTGCGGCGGTCCGCGGCGTCCGGAACGTCCTCACGGTCGTCGCCGAACGCGTACTGGCCGGCCAGCGCCAGCCGGACGCAGAACGACTCGTCGGCCTGGAACGCCCACTCGAAGCCGACTGCCAGCGGGACGAACACGACGAGCAACAGCGGCTCCGGGAGGGCACCGGCGAGGTACGCGGCGACCACGGCGGCAGCCGTGAGGAAGGCCAGCGCGGCGATGCGAGCGCGGCGCTGGCGCTGCTCGCTGCCGATGTTGCACTGGCCGGGGCGGTAGTCAGTCACGCCCGAGTTTCGGCCGGTCGGCGGTTGAGGGTTGCGTCTCTCGCGACGCCTGCTGGTACTTACGCGGACGCGTCGTAGCCGGCGTCCTCGACGGCAGCGACGAGGGCGTCGGTGGCCGCGTCGCCCTCGACGGTCGCAGCGTCGCGCTCGCGGTCCGCACTCGCAGACTCGACGCCTTCGACGCCGGCGAGGGCGTCTTCGACGGTCGATTCGCAGCCGCCACAGCTCATCCCTTCGACGGTGATGGTTCGGGCCATACGCGAGTATTGGCCGTGCCGAACTAATGCAGTTTCGCCTCACGACGTTCGCCTCGAACCGCCGCCGAAGTTTGGATTCGAGCGTCGTTCGGCGAAATCACTTTGTGTCGTTATCGCTGAAGGGTCGGCATGACCGACCTCGACGAGACCGACCGCCGCATTCTCGAACTGCTCGCCGCGGACGCCCGCCGCCCGTACAGCGACATCGCCGACGACGTCGGGCTCTCCGCGCCCGCCGTCTCGGACCGCGTCGCCAACCTCCAGGACAGCGGCGTCATCGAGCGCTTCACCGTGGACATCGACCGCTCGCGGCTCCGCGAGGGCGCGAACGTCCTCGTAGAACTCTCAGTCCCGCCGGGCGAGGTCGAAACCGTCCGCGAGGCCGTCGGCAGTGCGGACGCCGTCGAACACGTCTTCGTCACCGCGAGCGGCGCCGTCGTGTGCTCGGTGCGGCTCCCGATCGAGGACGTCCGTGCGTGGGTGACCGAGACCGTCGGGACCGAGCGCCTCCGCGACTACGAGGTGACGCTGCTCGCGGAAGCACAGTGGCACCCCAGCGTCGGCGAGGAGTTCGCGATGGCGTGCGCGGAGTGCGGGAACACCGTCACCAACGAGGGCGAGACCGCGCGCATCGACGGCGACCGCTACCACTTCTGCTGTTCGTCGTGTCAGGCGCGGTTCGAGGAGCGCTACGACCGCCACGACGCCGAAGCCTAACGGCTAAGCGCCCCCGGCCGCGAGTGCAACTGTGGACCGGAACGCGTTCGTCTCGCGCTCGCTGCTGCTGTTCGCGCTCGTCGCGGCGAGTTTCGTCGTTCTCGGCTTCACCCGGCTCGTGCTCTCGTACCGCGTCGCGCGCCTGCTCGCCGCGCCACTCTTGTTCGCAGCCGCGGGCCTCGCGGTCGTCCTCGTCGCACAGGCGGCGCTGGCGGCAGTCGGAATTTTGGACGTGGACTGACAGTACGCCACCGTACCCTCCGAATCATATACGTGCCGTGGCGGCGAACGGGGAGACGAATGAGCGACACCCCCGGTCCCGACGCGCGACGCGCCCTCCTCGCAGTCGTCTGCGCCATCGGCCTCGTCGCCGCCTCCACGGCCGCACCAGCGCTCGCTGGACAGGCCCCGCTGGGCGGCCTCGACTCGCCGCCCGCACCCGGCGAGGTCCCGGAACTCCTGCGCCAACTCCCCGGAGCCGACGCGCTCCTCGGCAACGTGGACGGTCAGCGGGGCAACTTCGACTTCGGGACGTCCGCGTTCGGCGCACTCACGCCGGGGCGGACGGCGAGCGTCGGCGGACCGATGTCGCCCGGCCAGCGCGAGAACGCGACGGAGGCGCACTTCGTCGCGGAAGCCGACGAGTCGCGGTACTGGCGGACGGAAGCGTACACGACCTACACCGGCTCGGGCTGGGAGCGCCAGCAGGTCAACCGCGTGCAGCCGCCGCGTCCCGCCGAGGAGCGGCCGACCGAGTGGAACGAGATTACGCTGCGCCGACCCGCGACCTCGTTGCCGACGCCGTGGCGCCCGGTCGACCTCACGTGCGGGAACGACGGCTGTGGCTCCACGGTGTCGCTGAGCACGACCGGCGGCATCGAGGCGAACCCCGCGTTCTCCGATACTCAGACGTATCGCGTGCAGAGTGTCGAACCGCTGGACGACGCGAGCGTGCTCGACGACGTGCGCGTCGCGGGCAGCGTCGTCGACACCGAGTACACGACCGTCGAGACGACCGACCGCGTCCGCGAGCGCACCGCGGAGGTGGTCGGGGACGCCGACAACCGCTACGACGCCGCGCGCCGCATCGAGCAGTACCTCGAAGCCGAGAAGACGTACTCGCTGACCGACGTCCCCGAGCCCGGCGACAACATCACCGACCAGTTCCTCTTCGAGCAGGACGCGGGCTACTGCGAGTACTTCGCCACCGCGATGACGACGATGCTGCGCACGCAGGACGTTCCCGCGCGCTACGTCGTCGGCTACGCGGGCGGCGAGCACGTCGGCGACAACAGATACCTCGTCCGTGGCGCGGACGCCCACGCGTGGGTCGAGGTGTACTTCGAGAACGTCGGCTGGGTGCGCTTCGACCCGACGCCCGGCGACGCCCGCGAGAGCGCCCGCGACGCGCTCCACGAGGACGAGCGCAACTTCGACGTCTCCCTGAACCGGACCGTGGTGCCGGGCGAGCGCGTGACCGCGACGGTGACGACCGCGGGCCTGCCCGCGCGCAACATCGCGCTCGTCGTGAACGGCGACCGCGTCGGGCAGACCGACGCGAACGGCACAGTCGCGTTCACGGTTCCGTACGCCGAGGAGTTGCGCGTCGAAGTGTCGACGACGGTCAATCTCACGGCGTCCAGCAGTTCGCTCGCGCCCGCTGGCGTCGGTGGCGGCGACCGCGCGTACAGCGTCGCGTCGCCGGCAGTCGCCCAGCAGGACGACGGCAACGACTCCGCACAGACGTTCGACGTGAACGCGGACGTCCAGTTCGCCTTCGACGGGGACGTCGACCCCGGCACGGAGCGCACGCTCACCGTCACCGTCGCCGGCCGGCCGTTCCCGGACGCCACGGTCAGCGTCGCCGGCGTCGAACAGGGCCAGACGGACGAGAATGGCCGCATCACGGTCCAGGTTCCCGAGGACGCCAGCGGCGTGCTCGACGTGACGGCGTCCCGCGACGACCTCAGCGAGACGACGACCTACCCCGTTGACGACCTCTCTGTCGCAGTGTCGCCCTCGCTCGTCGCGCCGCTTCCCGGCACGACGGCCACCGCGCACGTCACGTCGGGCACCGAACCGGTGAGCGGTGCGGCCGTCACGGTCGCCGGCGAGCGCGTCGGCACGACAAACGCTGACGGCACCGTCTCCTTCGAGATACCGCTGACGCGCGCGCCGGCGGTCGTCGCGACCGCCAGCGAAAAGACCACGACGACGTACCTCGGCTGGGTACTGTCGTCCGCCGCGGTCGCGGTGCTCGTGGCCCTCGGCGCGCTCGCTGGCGTCGTGCTGGGCGCGCAGCAGCGCGGTATCACGCCGCAAACCGTCGCGAGTGCGCTCGTCGCCGTCGCTCGCGGGGGCGTGTCGTACGCGGTCGGCGCACTCGTCGGGCTCGCCGACTCCCTCGACGACCTCGCCGCGGAACTCCGGACGGCCGCTGCGGACGGCTGGCGCGGCGTCCTCGCGTGGTTTGCGTCCCTCCCGGGCCGCGTCCGATTCCCGGACGTCCGCGGGTGGCTCGCGGGCGTCGTAGCGACTGTCGGCGCGACGAGTGGGCGCGAATCCGAGGCGACCGAGCGAGGAGTCGAGTCGAGCTCGGACGCCGCTGACGGCCGCTTGCAAGCGGTGTGGCGGCGGTTCGTCGCGGTCGTCGGCGTGGACCGCTGGGAGACGAAGACGCCCGCGGCGGTCGCACGGGAAGCCATCGCGCGCGGGTTCCCGAAGGAGCCCGTGTACGCACTCACGGCCGCATTCCGGGACGCCGCGTACGGCGGCCGCTCGGACTCCTCGCGGCTCGACCGCGCAGAGGAGGCGCTGGATTCGGTGCGCGAGGACGAGCGCGAGGAGGGCGAACAGTGACCGCGCTCCGCAGAACGCTGCTGGCGGCGGTCGGCGTCGCTGGCGTCGGGGTCGCCGTCGGCGTGGTCGTCGGGCTCGCACCAGCGTCGCTCGTCGGCGCAGCCAGTGGCCTGAACGCGACGCTCGCAACCGCCGTCGTCGCCGCCGGACTGGTCGGGTACGCGTTCCGTCGACGTCGACGAACCGAGCCCGTCACCGAGTCGTCGATGCTCGCGGACACAGGCAGTGAGACGACTGCGGCCGACCCCGGGCAGCCGGTCGACGGCGCGCTCGACCGAATCGCGGACGGCAGCGACGCGTTCGCGGGGGAAGCACGGACGCGCGTCCGCGAGCGGATTCGCGAGACGGCGGTTCGAGCGTGCGCGCAGAAACACGGCATCTCGCGGGACGAAGCCGCGGACGCCGTCGCGCGTGGCGAGTGGACGAGCGACCCGGTCGCCGCGCGTTTCCTCGGGGACGAGCGCGCGCCACGGTACCCGCTCCGCGAGCGCCTGCGCAGGTGGGTGCACCCCGACCGGGCGTTCCGGCGGCGCGTCGAGCACAGCGTCGACGCGACCCACGACCTCGCCACGGAGGGGTCGCGGTGAGCCAGTCGCGGTTCACTGGCGGCCTGCTGGCCGCGCTCGCGCTCGCCGGCGCGGGCGTGGCGAGCGGCCGGCCGGCGCTATTCGTCGCGGCTGTGATTCCGCTCGTGTTCGTGCTGTACGGCGCACTCTCGGCCCCGCGAGGTAGCGACACAGTTCGCGTGACCCGCGACCTCTCGACGGAGTCGCCGCTGCCCGGTGACCGCGTCGCGGTCGAACTCACTGTCGAGAACGTCAGCGGCGGCGCGCTCCCGGACGTCCGCGTCGCCGACGGCGTTCCCGGCGACATCCGCGTGGTGGACGGCTCGCCAGACGCCGCGCTCGCGCTCCCGGCAGACGGCACGGCGACCGTCGAGTACACGATAGTCTCGGACCGCGGCCAGTTCCCGTTCGACTCGCCGACGGTCCTGGTCCGTGGCGCGAGCGCGACGAACGCCCGCACGGTTGACGCGCCCGTCGAGGGTGCGAGCGAACTGAACTGCCAAGTGAGCGTCGCTGACGTACCGCTTCGCCGGCAGACGACGGCATACGCGGGGACGCTTCCAACCGACTCCGGCGGGCCGGGCATCGAGTTCCACTCGACGCGCGAGTACCAGCGCGGCGACCCCGCGAGCCGCATCAACTGGCGGCGCTACGCCAAGACGGGCGAACTCTCCACGGTGAACTACCGGGAGCGGCGCGCAGCGGCCGTCGTGCTCGCCGTGGACGCCCGCGACGCGAGTGACGCGACTGCCCACTCCGGCACGCCATCCGGAGCGTCACTGTCCGCGTACGCCGCAGCGCGCGCCGTCGAACCGCTCGAAACCGCCGGGCATCGCGTCAGTCTCGCGGTGTTCGGCATCGACGACCCCGTGACCGGCGGGACGGACCCCGCGTGGGTGCCGCCGGGAACCGGCGACGCCCACCACGCGCGTATTGCGACTGTGCTCGACGCCGCCGTCGAAGGCGGGGCGGGCGATTCCGAATCGACGACGGAACGGGCCGAGCGCGAGTCTACCGAACAATCGGCTGCCGCGGCCGACGGTGGCAGTTGGCTCGGCGCGGACGACGACGCGCACATCGACCGGTTCGCCGAGCGCGTGCCGCCGGGCACGCAGGTCGTGGTCTGCTCGCCCGCGCTCGACGAGTTCCCGGTGGCACTGACGCGCCGCCTCGCGGCCGACGGCCACCACGTCACCGCGGTCAGCCCGGACGTCACCGCGACGGACACGCCCGGGCGGACGCTCGCCGCGACTGACCGCGCGCTCTCGCTCTCGGACCTCCGGGCTGCCGGCGCGCACGTCGTCGACTGGTCGCCGGACGAACCGCTGGCCAGCGCGGTCGCCCGCGCGACGACCACGATTCGAGGGGGGCAGCGATGAGCACCGAGACCGTTCGCCGGCCGACGCTCGTCGCCGGCGCCGCGATGCTCGCGGTGGCGCTGTTCGCCGTCAACGACGCCAGCGCCACGTACGGCCTGCTGGCGTTCCTCACGGCCGTGGGCGGCGGTGTGCTCGCCGTGGCGACCGGGCTCGCGACGCGTGAGGAGCCGCTGTCCGTGTTCGCGGCGTCCGTGCTCGCGCCCGTAGGTGGTGTCGTCGTCCTCGCCACCGCCGGGCTCTCGGCCGCCGACCTCCCGCTGCTCGCGGACGTGCTCGACCCGCTGGTCGTCGTCGCGCTCGCGACCGCCGGCTTCGGCGCGACGGCGGCGTTCACGGGCGGCGTCGGCGGCGGCGCAGTCGGCCGCGCGTTCTCCGTCGTCGTCGCGACTACCATCCTCCCGTTCCTCGCGACTGTCGCCGTGCTCGTCGGACGCGTGCAGCAGGACGTGGGCGTGCTCGGCGAACTCGTGGACATCGTGGGGCTGATTGTCGGCCTCGTCCGCTCGCCCACCGGGTCCGGTATCGACGTGGTCGTGTTCTTCGTGCTCGTCGCAGCGACGGCGCGCGCGCTCGCTGCCGGCGTGAGCGCCGCGCCGTTGGTCGAACTCGCGCCACGCGACCGCCGCGAGTCGGTGTCGCGGGCGAGCCGCTACGTGGTCGCCGCGTGTCTGACCGTCTGGCGGCTGTTCGCGCTGAGTTGGGCGGTCGTGTTCTTCGCGTTCGTCACCGGTATCGCGGAGCGCGCTGTCGCACAGATGCCGGACAGCGTCGTCTCGCTCGTCGGCACGCTCGCCTCGGCCGGCGTACTGCGAACGCTCATGTTGGCTGCCATCGTAGTCTCCTTGCTCGTGGTCGTCGTCCTGCGCGTCGCACGCCTCGCGACCGGTGACCACCGCGAGAGCCTCCGTCGGGTCGCGTCGGCAGCGGGCGGCGGCGTGCTCGCGGTCGTCGTCGGCGTCGTGTTCGCTAGCCGGGTCGTCGCGGAAGTCCGGCGCGCGCTCCCCCAGCAGGCGCGAGCGAACTTCGAGGGCGTCGTCGGGACGTTCGGCGAGCCGGCGCTGGCGCTCGTCGCCCTGCTCGCGCCGCTGGCCGCGCTCTCGGCGCTCCTGCTGGCGTTCGCGGGGCTGGGCTGGCTTCGCGCGATTCCCCAGCGCAGCGCGCCCGCCGCCGTCGCAGCAGGCGGGCTCGTGGTCGCCGCGGCCGCTGCTGGCATGCAGGGCGCGCCCCGCGAGTTCGTGTTCGCGCTCGTCGCCGCGGGGATGGTCGCGTGGGACGTCGGCGAGTACGGCGTCGGCGTCGCGGCAGAGTTGGAGCGGCACGCGCCGACGGCTCGCGCGGAGGTCGTCCACGTCGCCGCCGCGGCCGCCGTCGGCGTTCTCGCGTACTACGCCGCCACGCTCGTCGGCGGGGTCGCAGCCGGCTTCCGGACGCCGGACGCGGGCGCGGCGCTGGTCGCGCTCGTCGCGGCAGGCGTAGGACTAGCGGCGCTAGTCGGCGCGCTCGCCGAGTGAGCCGTGGAACTAACACCGGGGCGGTCGACTTCCGGAGTATGCGGACGCTGTATGTCCAGCTGCTCTGCCCGTACTGTCGGAAAGTCAAACGCGCGCTCGACGACCTCGGCGTCGGCTACGAGACCGAACGCGTCTCTTTCTTCAAGTTCCGCCGCGACGAGGTCCGCGAAGTCAGCGGCCAGTCGCAGGTGCCCGTGCTCGTGGATCCCGAGCACGGGGTCGACGGGATGAACGAGAGCAGCGACATTGCCGGGAGAATCTCGGCAAGCTATCGGACAGGGTCCGAGAACATCGTGGAGTACCTCTACGAGACGTACGGGGACGGAACGAGCGAGCGATGATTACGTGACGGCCGGCACCTGCACGCTGTCGAGGACGTCCCGGACGACGTCCTCGGGGTCGACGTCCTCGACGGTGGCCTGACCGGTGAGCACGAGCCGGTGGACGAGCACGGCCTCGCCCGCTCGCTTGACGTCCTCGGGCGTGACGTAGTCGCGGCCCTGCACCACGGCGCGGGCGCGAGCGACCTCGAAGAGGCGCTGGGTACCCCGGGGGCTGACGCCGACTTCGACGCGCTCGTCCTCGCGGGTGGCGCGCCCGATGTCGACGACGTAGTCGCGGACGCCGTCGCTGACCGAGACCGTCTCCGGGACCTGCTGGAGGTCGGCGAGCGCGTCGTCGGGGACGACCTGGGACACCTCGGGCGTGGTGGTCTGGCGGTCGGCGCGGCGGTCGATGAGTTCGCGTTCGCCCGCGCCGTCGGGGTAGCCGATGCCGGCTTTCACGGCGAAGCGGTCGCGCTGGGCTTCCGGCAGTCGAAATGTCCCTTCCTGCTCGACGGGGTTCTGAGTCGCAATCACGAAGAAGGGCTCGGGGAGCTGGTGGGTCTCGCCGTCCACGCTCACCTGCCCTTCTTCCATCGCTTCGAGGAGCGCGGCCTGCGTTTTCGGGGGTGCGCGGTTGATTTCGTCCGCAAGCACGACGTTCGCGAACACGGGGCCGGGGTTGAATTCGAAGGACTCGGTGCGGGCGTCGTAGACGTGCGAGCCGGTGATGTCCGACGGGAGGAGGTCGGGCGTGAACTGCACGCGGGTGAAGCCGAGGCCGAGCGCGTTCGCGAGGCTGCGCGCGGTCAGCGTCTTCCCGGTGCCGGGCACGTCCTCCAGGAGGACGTGACCGCGAGCGAGCGCGCCCGAGAGGACCGTTTCGAGGAACGCGCGGTCGGTGACGACCGCCTCGCTGACCGCGTCTATCACGTCGGTGCACGTCCGGGCGGCGGTGTCGGCGTCCATTCGAGTCGTGGGTCGCCGCCACCCTCCTTGTAGTTGTCGCCTGTTCTCGACGCGTCACTGCGAGTAATCGCTCAGTTAATACCGCGCCAGCCCGTCACGTCGACTAACCTAGCGAAACGCATACACCGCTCCCACCGAGAGGGGTGCGTGCTAGCGCCGTTCGGGGCGATGGGGTCGCAGGCCTCGAACGGGCAACGGGGGCAACCGACGACCATGGGACCTGACACAGAGCTTTCGAACGTCGTACTCGTCACGGTCGACTCGCTCCGAGCGGACGCCATCGGAGCGTACGACGCACAGCGACACACGCCGGTGATGGATCGCCTCGCCCAGCGAGGGACCGTCTTCGAACGCGCGTTCGCGAACGGGAACTGGACGCCGTTCTCGTTCCCGTCGATGCTCTCCTCCCGGCCGGTGTTCGCCGATTCCGACGAGGTCGGCGTCAGCGAGTCGCCGACGCTCGCCTCGGCGCTCTCCGACGCAGACCTCGCCACCGGCGGGTTCAACGCGGCGAACGGCTTTCTCACCTCGCACTGGGGCTACGACGAGGGGTTCGACGAGTTCGAGCCGTTCGTCGCCAGCGTCGGGTCGAGCATCTACAGCCGCTACCTCGCCACCCACCCCACCGTCGAGGCGTGGCTCCAGCTCGCGACGTCGCCGCTGCGCCGCGCCGGGTCGTGGCTGCGCGGCGACACCAACGACCGGCCGTTCCTCGACACGTCCCGGATGTTCGACGTCGAGCACGCCGCCACGGAGTTCGTCGAGGATACGGACGAGCCGTTCTTCCTGTGGGTCCACTACATGGACGCGCACACGCCGTACGTCCCCGCGCCGCGGTACATCCGTGAGGTGTCCTCGAACGTGCTCGGCACCCACCGGATGCTGCACGCGCACACCCGCACCGGCCTCGGCTGGGAGGTCGGCGAGCGCACGCTCGGCGACCTCCGCACGCTCTACCAGGCCGCCGTCCGGCAGGTCGACGCCAGCATCGGCCGCCTGCTGGACACCCTCGACGAGGAAGGCGTCGCCGACGAGACCGCAGTCGTGCTCGCCGGCGACCACGGCGAGGAGTTCCAGGAGCACGGCCACCTCGCGCACTACCCGAAGCTGTACGACGAACTGATTCACGCGCCGCTGGTCGTCGACGTGCCCGACACGGAGCCGCGACGTATCGAGCAGCAGGTCGGCCTGGACTCGATTCCACCGACCATCACGGACCTGCTGGACGTCGACGCGAACGCCGAGTGGCAGGGCGACTCCCTGGCCCCCGCGGTCCTCGACGGCGACGAGCCCGACGACGACCCGGTCGTGTCGGTGACCGTGCGCGGCGAGTCGGTGACCGCCCAGCCCATCCCGCGTTCGCTGGACGACGGCGACCTGCTCGTGAGCGTCCGCGACGCGGACTGGACGTACGTCGAGAACGTCGACGCCGACACCCACGAACTGTACCACCGGCCGTCAGACCCCGGCCAGCAGGACGACCGCTCCGTCGACCCGTCGGCGGAAGCCCGCGAGGCCGTCGAGCGATTCGCGCCGCTGGTCGACGAGCACGCAGCCGTCATCCGCGACCGAAGCGGGACGACCGAGGCCGCGGTCGACGAGGACCTCGGCGCGCGACTGGAAGCACTCGGCTACAAATAGATGGTGCGACGCTACCTCCGCGGCCTCTACGAGGGGCCGTTCGCGGTGCAGTTGCGGCGGTTCGTCGCCGTCGGCGCGTTCACGGCGGGCGTTCAGATGGTGTTGCTGTGGCTGTTCGTGGACCTCGGCCGCCTGAACTACCTCGTCGGCGCGGTCGTCGCCATCGAAATCACCATCGTCCTCTCGTACGTCCTCAACAACGCGTGGACGTTCCGCCGCTACCGGAACAGCGGCACCGCCGACTTCCTCGTCGGCTTGCTGAAGACGAACGTCATCCGCGGCTCCGCGATTCCGCTGCAGGTCGGCGTCCTGTTCGCGCTCGTGGAGTGGCGCGCGGTCCCGTACCTGCTCGCGAACGCGTTCGCCATCCTCGTCAGCGGCCTCTACCGCTACGTCCTCGACGCGCGCTGGACGTGGGGATAGCGCCGCTGGCCGTCGCTCGCTGGCGGTTCTGCTGATTCGTCTCTCGCAGAACGGTCAGTCCAACTGCTTGTGCATCGCGACGTGGGGGATGCCAGCTTCCTCGAACTCGTCGCCGTCGCGGACGTAGCCGCGGCGGTCGTAGAACCCCGCAGCGGGCAGTTGGGCGTGGAGGAACAGTTCGTCGAACCGCTCGCGTGCGGCGGCTTCGAGGGCGTCCATCAGCGCTGCGCCCCAGCCCTCGCCGCGGCGGGCTTCGCGGACGGCGACGCGCTCGACTTTCCCCACGCCTGCCTCGTACTCGCGGAGACGCGCAGCCCCAACGGGCTCGTCGTGTTCGTCGTAGGCAACGAAGTGAAGCGCATCGTCCTCGTACTCGTCGACTTCGAGGTCTTCGGGAACGCCCTGCTCGTCGACGAACACGGCGTACCTGACGTCGAGGGCGTCCTCGTAGCGGGCGTCGGTGTCGGCTCGCACGACCGGCATGAAAACGAGTCGGGCGGCGAGCCGGAAAACCCCTACTGCTCGCCGGCGACGTCCGCGACGAACTCCCCGAGCAGCGACGACAGCATCCCGGCGAAGCCGGTGTCGCGGCTCCAGAACGCGGTCTCGGTGCCGTCGTCGCCAGCGACGCTGATGAGTACCGCCGCGTCGTCGACCATCACGACGCGCTCGGCACCCATGTCGGGGGTCGGCTGTTGGTCGACCGCGACGGCTCGCGCACCGAGGTCGCGGGCGACGTCGAGAACCGCCTCGGTCTCGCTGACGACCGTCACGTCGACGCCAGCGGCGACGGCACCCACGAGCGCGTCGCGGACGGCCGGCTCCATGTGAGTCGTCTCGTCGGTCCCGTAGAGGACGTGCGCTTCGGCTGATTCGGCGAGCTGGGCGGTCCGCGAGACGACGTTCGCCTGCCCGCGGACCGTCCAGATGGATTCGCTCTCCTCGGTCGCGCCGTACTCCTCGCGCACCGATTCGAGGTAGTTGAAGGCGGCGTCGCTCTCCGAGCGGAGATGGCGGTAGAGGCGCTCACGGGCCTCCTCGACGCCGACCGGCCGGTACCGGGTCGGGTTCGACTGCTCGACGTCGACGAGCCCGCGGCCTTCGAGGTCTTCGGCCGCGCCGTACACCTGCGAGCGCGGCACCTCCGCGATGTCCGCGACCTCGCTGGCGGAGCCCGTGCCGAGCTTCTGGAGCGCGACGAACACCCGGGCTTCGTACGTCGAGAGGCCGAGGCGCTTGAGCGCGCCGACGGCGTCCTCGTCGTTCATCGCCCCTCCGGGCGCTCGCGCGCCCACTCGCGGACCACGCGGTCGTACTGGTCGGTGGACAGCTCGCCCGCCTCGAAGGCCGCGCTGGCCTCCGCGAGGTCGTCGTCGGTGACCTCGGCTTGCGCGAACACGCGCTCGAAGATGTCCGCGACGACCGCGGCACCGTCGTCGCCGCCGACGTCGTGTTCGTCGCCGCCCGCGAGCACGCGACCGGAGAGTTCGACCGCGGAACCGTCGGACGCGGACTCGGCGACGGCGACGTCGTAGCTGACCGACGCGCGCTCGCCGTCGAGACGCCACGCGACGTAGACGGTGTCGTCGTCGACGACTGCCTCGACCGGTTCGGGGTCGGCGTCGAGTCCCGTCACGGTGCCGCCGCGAACCGTCTCCGTGAGCACGACGCGGCCGTCCTGCGCCGGGGCGGTGACAGTCGCGGTGAGCGTGCCGCCGGGCTGGACGAGGTCGCGGCTGAGCGTCCGCGTCGGTGCGTCGGCTGTCGCGCTGGCGGCCGCTGCGGTGGTCGCCGGTGCCGTCTCCGCGTCGACGACTGGCGCGGCTCCCGCCGTCGGCCCCGAGTCGTCCGGGTCGTCTGCCGGCGGGTCGGGGTCGTCGCCGTCGCCGCCGAAGTTCGCGTCCTCGGGGCCGAGATACTTCGTCCAGAGGACGAGCAGCGTCGGCAACACCAGCACGGCCGCGAGGAACGCGTAGACGATGGTGAGGCCGGTGATGATGCCGAACTGCTGGAGCGGCGGCAGGATGGCGAACACGAGCACGCCGAACCCGCCGACGGTGGTCGCGGCGCTCCCGAGGAGCGCGCCACCCGTGCCGGTGACGGCGGTGCGCATCGCGTCCCAGACGGTGTCGGTGCGCTCCAGTTCCTGCATGTAGCGCTCGCTGAGGTGGATGCTGTACGCCACCCCGAGCCCGACCGTGAGGCTCGTGATCATCCCCGTGAGCACGTTGAACGGGATGTCGAAGACGTACATCGTCCCCAGAATCCAGGCGACGCTCAACACCACGGGCAGCAGCGTCACCGCGCCGAGCGTCGCGCTCCCGTCCGTCAAGCGGTAGGTCGCCATCAGGAACGCGAACACCGCCACGAGCGTCACGAGCAGGCTCTGGATGACGGTTTCGAGCAGCTGGTCCTGAACGATTTTGTTCAGGATGGCGCTGCCGGTCGCGGTGGCTTCGAGGCCGTCGCCGGCCGCCACGTCCGCGACGTCGCGCATCTGCTCGGTGACGGCGTCGCCGGACGCGCCGCCCTGCACGGCGACGACCAGCCGCGCCGCCGCGTACTCGCCGTCGTCGGTCTGGTGGATGTACGAGCCCGCCTGCTCGGGCGCGGTCTCGTAGAGCGCGTCGTAGACGGCTTCGACGTTCCGGTCGGGGACGCCGTTCCCGTCGGTGTCCGCGGCGTGGAACGTCTCGTTGAACGACTCGTTCTCGGCGGCGACTTGCTGCATCGTCGACAGCGGCCCCTGGACGTCGGGCTCGCCGTTCGAGAGGATGTACGTGACGTTCTTCGCCGCGGCAGCGTCCCGGGCCGCCCGTATCCGTTCCAAAGCCCTGTCGCTGGCGACGTTCCCCTCGATGAGTATCTGGGCCTGGGAGTTCTCCGGGGAGAACCGGTCGTTGACGTATTCGAGGTTCTGCTTGGCGGTGTACTCGCCGGGCGCGAACGGCTCGGGGAGGTCTTTCATCCAGTCGGCGGGGTCCTCCGCGAGGAAGTCCTGCTGGTCGAACGACGTGTCGACGTTCGTCGCGCCGTACGCGCCCGCGGCGGTCACGAGAAGCGTAATCACGAGCACGATGGCGGGGGCCTTCCGGGCGGCCTTCGAGCCGACCGACAGCAGTTCGCTGAAGCGGCCGCCGCCGGTGCCGAACGCGCGCTTCTTGCGGTCCCAGCCGCGTCCCTCGAGGAAGCTGTCGAATTCGACTTTCAGCGCGGGAATCAGCACGCCGAACACGAGCAGCGCGGCGACGATGCCGACGCTGGAGACGACGCCGAAGTCCCGAATTGGCGGCACCGGGCTCGTGAGGTTCGACAGGAACCCGATGACGGTGGTCGCGGTCACCCACACGAGCGCGATGCCGACGCCCGCGAGCGCAATTCGCATCGACCCACGGGGGTCCGCGGGCCGGTCGGGGTCGTCGACGGCACCGGGCGCGCTCGCGGCTCCGCCGCTCGCATCGTTCGTGGAGCTCCGCCCCACGCGTTCCTCGCGGTGCCGCATGAAGATGTGAATCGCGTAGTCGATGGAGAGCCCGATGAGCAACACGGGCACCGCAATCATAATTTGGTTGAACGCGATGTCCGCCCAGCCCATGAAGCCGAACGTCCACGCCAGGACGGCACCGATGCCGAACAGCCCGAGGATGATGTCGAGGACGTCGCGGTACGCGACCGCGAGCGCCACGAGCACGAACAGGATGGCCAGCGGCCCGACGATGATGAGGCTGTCAGCCATCGAGGTGTTGATTTCGTGGCTGATGATGCCGCCCCCGAACACGAGGTAGTCCTGTGAGCGGTCCTCGCCGAGGTCCTGCATCGCGAGCTGCGCGTCGATGATTTTGTCGCTGGTGACCTGCCCGCCCGCGGGCACCTCGCTGTCGGTCCGCTGGGTGGCGACGAGCATCGTCGCCTCCGCGGTGGTCGAACCGGGCTCGTACGCGGTCGGCATGAACCCGAACACGGACCGGCCGTTGCCGCCGTTCTGCTCGCCGGCGAGCACGGTGGTGACCAGCGACTCGACTTCCGAGTCGTTCAGCGACCGGAGCTGGTCGAGTTGCTCGTCCAGGGACGCGTCGCTGGCGTTCTGGTACGCCGCGCGCTGGGTCTGCAGTTCCTCGCCGAGCTCCTGGAGGCGCTGGGCTTGCGCCTGGAGCTCGTTCGAGCGCTCTTCGAGGGCCGCGTACTCGGCTTCGAGGACGCCCCGCGTGCCGAGCCGGTAGGCGGCCTCGACCTCGGACTGACTGCTCGCGCTCCGGAGGTCGCTGGCGGCCTGCTCGAAGGTCTGGTAGTGGCTGTCGGTGAGGTTCACCGAGGAGTTCGCGCGCACCCGGTCGAACGACGCGCTGACGCTGGCGTCGGGGTTCTCGCGGAGGTACGTGAGTTCCGCGCGCAGCGACTCCGCGGTCGCGTTCAGTTCGGCCGCCCGTTGTTCGAGCGCCGCCCGTTCGGACTGGACGGTCTGGTTCAGTTGCTCGAACTCCTGGAGGGTGGCCTGCAGTTCGCGGCCTTCCTCCTGCCGGATGGACGCCGTGGCGACGACGTTGGCGATGCCGGTGACGGCGTTCTCGCTCGCGAGCGTCCCGGCGACGGTCTCGTTGTCGTAGAGCGCGCGCTCGTACTCCAAGGTCCCGACGAGCGCGTCCTTCGTGAGGACGTTGTCGTCGCGCACGACGACTTGGACGGTCGTCGTGTTCTCGTCGCCCGAGGTGAAGTTCTGCTCGATGTAGTCGAGCTTCTGTGACTCGTCGCTCTCGGACTGGAACTGGTCCAGCGACGACGACTGGTCGACCATCGGCGCGCCGGCGCCGACCACGAGGGTCAACACCAGCATGACCGCGATGGCAGCCTTGCTGTGCTTCGTGACGAGGGCGGCGACGTCGCCGATGCGGCTCACGACCGCCACCCCTGGAAGACTGTTGGTAGAATCATACTGACAGTGTGGTTCTCGGGTGATACTGACAGCTACTGCGTACATAAACACAGCGAAAGGAGCGGGAACCCGCGCCGACTACTCGCGGCGCTGGCGGTAGTCCGGCAGCGCGTCGTCCTGCATGACGGCCGTGCGCCCGCCGTCCACGAGCAGGGACGCGCCCGTCACGAACGCCGCCTCGTCGCTCGCGAGGAACGCCACCGCCGCCGCGACGTCCTCGGGCTCGCCGATGCGACCCACGGGATGGATGGAGTCGAGGTGTTCGCGGTATTCCTCGTCCATCTCCGCAGTGGTGCGTTCGACGGCGACCCAGCCGGGGTTGACGGTGTTCACGCGAATCGACGGCCCGAAGTCCAGCGCCATCGCCCGCGTCATCCCGTCGATGCCCGCCTTCACCGCGTTGTACGGGAAGTGCTCGGGCATCGTGAGCCGCGCGTGGTTCGAGGAGACGTTGACGACGCTGCCGCCATCCATCGCTGCGACGGCGTGCTTGGCGGTCAGCCAGTACGACCGGAAGTCCGTCTCCAGCACGAACTCCCAGTCCTCGACGGTCGCCTCGTCGGCGGGCGTCTCCGTCTGCACGCCGGCGTTGTTCACGAGCACGTCCAGCGCGCCGAAGCGCTCGATGGTCGCTTCCACGAGCGCCTGGATGTCCTCGGGGTCGCGCACGTCGGCCCGCACGAACACTGCCGAGCCCGCTTCCTCGTCGGTGATGCGCTCGGCAACCACCTCGCCGTCCTCGACTGTCCGGCCGGTGACGACGACGTTCGCGCCTTCTGCCGCGAGTCGGCGCGCGATGCCTTCGCCGATGCCGCGCGTCGACCCCGTGACGAGGGCGGTCTTCCCGTCGAAGCGTTCGCCCGAGTTCACCACTCGGCGACACCTCCGTCCTCGTGACGCCAGACTGGGTTGTGCCAGTCGGGCTCCTCGGCCGCGCGAATCGCGTCCTCGTCCACGTCGATGCCCAGGCCCGGTTCCTCGGGGAGTTCGACGTAGCCGTCCTCGTACTCGAACACGGACGGGTCTTCGAGGTAGTCCAGCACGTCGCTGCCCTCGTTGTAGTGGATGTCGAGGCTCTGCTCCTGAATCAGGGCGTTCGGTGCCGCCGCGTCCACCTGCACGCAGGACGCCAGCGCCACCGGCCCGAGCGGGCAGTGGGGTGCCATCGCCACGTCGTAGGCTTCGGCCATCGACGCAATCTTGTTCACCTCGGTGATGCCGCCGGCGTGCGAGAGGTCCGGCTGGATGACGTCCACGCTGCCCTGCTCGAAGACCTCCTTGAAGTCCCACCGGGAGTACATCCGCTCGCCCGTCGCGATAGGTGTCGTCGTCTTCGCCGCAATCTCCGGGAGCGCGTCGTTGTGCTCGGGGAGCACGGGCTCCTCGACGAAGAACGGGTCGTACGGTTCGAGCGCGGCGACCAGTCGCTTCGCCATCGGTTTCGAGACGCGCCCGTGGAAGTCCACGCCGATGTCCACCTCGTCCCCCACGGCCTCCCGGACCGCGGCGATGCGGTCGACGGCCTCGTCGACGGCCTTCGGGTTGTCGACGCGGCGCATCTCCGGCGTCGCGTTCATCTTCAGCGCCGTGAACCCCGCCTCGACTTTCTCCGCGGCGGCCTCGCCGACGTCGTCCGGCCGGTCGCCGCCAATCCACTGGTAGACGCGAACCCGGTCCCGAGCCGGCCCGCCGAGCAGTTCGTAGACCGGCGCGCCGAGCGTCTGGCCCTTGATGTCCCAGAGCGCCTGGTCGATGCCCGCGATGGCGGACATCAGAATGGGACCGCCGCGGTAGAACCCGCCGCGGTACATCGCCTGCCAGTGGTCCTCGATGCGCGTCGGGTCCTCGCCCAGCAGGTAGCTCTCGAACAGCTCCTCGACCGCCGTCTCGACCGTCTTCGCGCGCCCCTCCACAACCGGCTCCCCCCACCCGACGGTGCCGTCGCTGGTCGTAACTTTCAGGAACAGCCACCGGGGTGCCGCGTGGAACAGCTCGTAGTCGGTGATTCGCATTACGTCGAGGACTGACCGGACACCCGTTAGTGGTTCCGGTCAGCCCGCGAGCGCTCAGACTGGGCGCTCGTGCCGGGACCGGAGTCGCCGGGGCCGCGGTACTCGTAGTCCCCGAAGCCCAGCACGGGGAAGAAGATGGCCGGAATCAGCCAGAGTCCGATGCCGAAGAGGAGTCCGCAGCCGAACGACTCCGCGATGTCGATGGAAACCTTCGCGAGCACGAAGATGTTCACGATGGGCACGAACAGCAACAGCAGCCACCACCACTCGTTGCCGCCGATTTTGACCATCACGTAGAGGTTGTAGATCGGGACGATGGCGGCCCAGCCGGGCTCGCCGGCCTTCGAGAACGTCAGCCAGTAGCCCGCTACGACCGCGACCAGGATTGCCAAGCCCACGAGCAGGCCGACGGCGTCGCCGGCGCTCGACTGGAGGGGCAAGAGGAAGCTATCGGGTGTCATCCAATTCTACTATCACTACACCGCCGTAAAAAGCTCCGAGACGTCACTCCAACTGCTCGGCGTACTCGTAGTCGGCGGGGTAGGCGTTCGGCGCGGCGTCGTCGACGCGGATGCCCCAGCCGTCGAGTACCATGGGGTCGTCGAGCGCCGCGTGTAGCGTCTCGCGCACGTCGTCGACGTCCACGCCGTAGTAGTCGCCGGGCACGCCGTCGAGGTACTGTAATGCCGTCCGGAAGAGACTGCGCATCCCCGCGTCGTCGCCGGACGCCGGGCGGTCGTTCGCAGTGCTGCGCGTCCCGTCACTCTCGAAGTTGTAGTGCTTGTGAGCGCCCGCCGCGACCTGCACCATCCCGTGGAGGAACGCCGACTCCGTGGTGGCGCTGCCGTAGTTGTACCACTCTGATTCAAAACAGTCATGCGATTCGTGGAACTCGCCGCTGTTGTAGAGGCGGACGCCGTGCTCGGTCGCGCGCCGCAGCGTCGCGTGCTCCCACACCCGGCGGTCCGCGAGCCAGCCGGTCGGGTTCCCCAGCGGCGGCGCGACACTCGGGTCGCGGGTGTGGTCGTCCATCACGACCGGCTTGGGCCTGGCGGGCCGTAATCCCGTCGGTGGACCCGCCACGATGGCCGCAACGGCAACCCCTATGCGTCCGCGTCCGCTACGACGTGACGATGCGAGTCGAACAGCTGGGCGACGGCGAACCGGAAGTGGCCATCGTCGGGAGCGTCCACGGCGACGAGCCCTGCGGCGCCCACGCGGTCCAGCGACTGCTCGACGCCGACCTCGACGTGCTCGAACCGGTGAAGCTCGTCGTCGCGAACGAGCGCGCGCTCGACGCCAGCGTCCGCTACCTCGACGCCGACCTCAACCGCTCGTTCGGCGAGGACGTCCCCGACGACGCCCACGAGGTCGAACTCGCCCACCGCCTCGCCGACGAAATCCGGGGCTGTACGGTGCTGTCGCTGCACTCCACGCAGTCCCACGCCGACCCGTTCGCCATCACCGCGGGCTTCGACGGCGCGATTCCGGACGTCGTCCCGCGGCTCCCGGTCGTCGCGACCGTCGACACCCAGGGCTTCGGCGAAGGCCGACTGTTCGCGTCCGACGCGGACATCATCGAGGCCGAAGCCGGCCTCCAGGGAACGGAGACGGCCGCGGAGAACGCGTTCCGCCTCGCGCGCGAGTTCCTCACCGCGGTCGGCGCGCTCCCCGGGAGCGCGGTCGAACGCGAGATTCCGGTCTTCGAGATGGGTGAGTCGATTCCCAAACCTCCGGCCGACGAGTACGAGGTGTTCGTCGAGAACTTCGAGCGCGTCGAACGCGGCGAGACGTTCGCCGCGGCGGACGGCCACGAACTCGTCGCCGACGACCCCTTCTATCCGGTGCTCCTGTCACCGTACGGCTACGCGAGCCAGTTCGGCTACCGCGGCCAGCACCGCGGCACCGTCGGTCAGTCCTCGGACGGCGCGAACTCCACGAGCGTCAACTCCCTGTCCAGCGCGCAGTAGTCGTGGGGCGGGTCCCCGAGAATCTCCTGAATCTGGTACTCCTCGTCGAACGCCGCGCCCAGCGGCTCGCAGTACTCATGGCTCGGACACTCCGTGTGCGGGCACGGCCCCGCTAACTTCCCCTTGCTCCCGGCGTACGCGCCCTTCGACGGCACGTTCGCCTTCACGGACGCCGGCTCCACGTCCACCGCGACCACGCCCTCGTCGTGGACCGCGCAATCCAGTACCTGTCCGCCCTCCCGGACTTCGGTGACCTCGTAGCGCACGCCCTCCTCCAGCGTTAGACACTGCTTGCGGTACGGACACCCCTCGCAGGCCGACGACTCCCCGCGATAGACGAACTCCGTACCCGGCTCGGCGAGCCGCGACCCGAGCAGCGTGATAGACATGTCCGGAGATTCGGCTCGCGCGTGGTTAAGCCCCTCGCCAGCAGGACGGTCTGGCATTGGATGTGATTCCGTTTCTCCGAGTCCCGTGATGTCCGCTGTGAACACGAACTCGAAAGCCCCGGCGGGCTCGCGCTTGCGTGGCGGCGACGCCGCCACGGCATGAGGCGGTCGGCGGAGCCGACCGCCCGGTAGACGAAGGCAGGCGACGTAAGCACCGCAGCGAGCAGCAGCGAGCGAGGAGTGCAACAAGCCTCCCGAGTCTACAGCCTCGGGGCTTTCGAGATGACGTAAGCAACAACGTAGTCACAGGCTCCATCGGCGACTTGACCTAGCCCGAACAGCTACCCGACTAAGCACCGACGGCCTAGACGTGATACTGGTCGTGTGTGGACCGCCGGGCGCGGGGAAAACCACGGTCGCGCTAGGCCTGAATCGGCGGCTCGAAGCCGACGGCTACGACTTTCAGGTAGTACACACGGACGACCTCGCGACGCCGGTGTACGACCACCTCTTCGAGCGCGTCGCCGAAGCCCCCGAAGCGAACTGGCTGCTCGACGGGACGTTCTACGAGGCGAAGTGGCAGGCACGAATCCGGGAGTTCCCGGACGTCTATCTGCTGCTCGTGACTGCGGACCGGGACACCTGTATCCGGCGGAACTACGAGCGGGATGGGGTCTCAGACCGCGCGGTGAAGACGATTTACGACGAGTTCGACTGGCCCGACGCGGAGTTCACCGTCGACACCGACGTCCTGCGCGTGGAAACGGCGGTGGACCTCGCGTACGAGCGCGTGCAGGAGTGGTTCCGGGAGGCGGAGACAATCGAGACGGGCACAGGCGATGGACGAGAGTAAGCGTAGCGGCGGTCAGTTCGTGAGTTCGTCGAGTTCGTCGAGGTAGTCGTCGCGGGGGAGCTGGTAGGCGCTGCGGTAGTCGACGTCACCCGCGCCGAAGCGGGCGGCGAGGTCGACCGCACCGGCGTCGGCGGCGTCGCGGGAGTCGAAACGCGCGTCGGCGTCCTTGACGCGGACTTCGGGTTCGAGTCGGAGGGAGACGAACCAACTGTCGGGCGCGGAGTGCGAGCGGCGCTTGCGCTCGGTGGGCGGGCGGCGCGCGACGCGAATCGTCGGGAGGCAGGGCGCGGAGAAGCGCTGGGTGTCGAAGACGTCGGGCCGGTAGACGAGAATCGCGCCGTCCTCGTCGTCGTTCCACACCCGCCAGCCCTCGGAGAGGTCGTCGAACGCGGTCATGGGCGTCCTATCCCGCGAACGCCGTAAGGTCTGCCGGTTCGCGGCGAGCCGGAAGCCGACTATCGGCACGGCTTTCGGTACTGGCTGTCGGTGAAAGTGAAGTCAGTCGTGGCTGTATCGCGATTGCGTGTTCACCGGTGGAATCGGTCCTCAGCGCGATAGTAGCCACACAGAATAGTTCGTTTCACTTTCACTCCGCACCCCGGCCGGGCGTCGCAGTTTCTCGTTCAGGTGTCGGCCAGCGTGGCGGCCGCGTCGACGCTGTCCGCGTCGTCGCCGAGCCACTCCTCGGCCCACTCCTCGATGGCGTCGAACACCGGGAACAGCGACTCGCCTTTCGCGGTCAGCGAGTAGTACGTCGCGACGGGGGACTCCTCTTCGAGGCGGCGGTTGACGAACCCCATCTCCTGGAGGTCGTCGAGCACGCGCGAGAGCGTCCGCGAACTGGCGTCCGTCGAGCGTTTGAGCTCGTTGAACCGCTTCTCGCCGTCCTGGAGGTCGTGGAGCACGATGAGCCGCCACTGGGAGCCAATCTGTTCCAGCGAGTCGATGACGCTGCAGGCCTCCTCGCTGTATCTCTCGTCTGCCATGCCCGACCGTACGCAGCGGGCACCCATAGTGGTTCCGACTGGAATCAGGTGTCAGAGTGACACTGCAGGGGTGACGCCGCCGTCACCGGATGGCCCCGAGGTTAGCTGAACGGTTTACGTGTGGGCGGCTTACTGGGTGCCATGACAGACGCCGACCCCCACGCCGGACAGCCGGTCGAACACCGCGGCCCCGCCCTCGAAGACGCCGACAGTGCCGTCATTCTGCTGCACGGTCGCGGCGCTCGCGCCAGTGGCATGCTCGGGTTCGCCGAGGACCTCCCCAGCGAGGGCACCGCGTTCGTCGCGCCGCAGGCCGCCCGCGCGACGTGGTACCCGAACAGCTTCCTCGAGCCGACCGAGGAGAACGAGCCGTGGTTCAGTTCCGCGCTCGGCCTCGTGCACGACGTCTTCGACGACGTCACCGAGCACGTCCCTGCGGAGCGCGTCGCGTTCCTCGGCTTCTCACAGGGCGCGTGTCTGGGCAGCGAGTTCCTCGCGCGCAACCCCCGCGAGTACGGCGGATTCGTCGCGTTCTCCGGCGGCCTCCACGGCCCCGAAGGCACCACGCACGAACACGAGGGCGACCTCGAAGGCACGCCAATCTTCCTCGGGTGCAGCGACCGCGACCCCCACATCCCCGAGGAGCGCGTCCACGAGACCCGCGACGTCTTCGAGGCGATGAACGCCGAGGTCACCGAGCGCATCTACGAGGGCATGGGCCACACCGTCAATCAGGACGAACTCGAACACGCCGCCGACGTCGTCGGCGACCTCTGACCCGCCGCGACCTGTAGGTTTACCCGCGGCCGCTTCCTACCAGTGAGTATGAGCGACGCCAGTGACAGCGCCGACGCCGGCAGCGCGGACGCCAGCGACGTGCCCGAGACCGAGGCGGAGTGGCGCGAACGGCTCAGCGACGACGAGTACGAGATTCTGCGCGAAGCGGGGACCGAACGCCCGTATTCGGGCGAGCACGTGGACCGCGACGAGGACGGCACGTACCGGTGTGCGGGCTGCAACGAGGTGCTGTTCGACGCGGACACGAAGTTCGACGCGCACTGCGGGTGGCCGAGCTTCTGGGACGCCGCCGAGAGCGACGCCGTCGAACGCCGCCCCGACCACAGCAACGGCATGGAGCGCACGGAAGTCGTGTGCGCGACCTGCGGCGGCCACCTCGGCCACGTCTTCCAGGACGGCCCGGAGCCGACGGGCGAGCGCTTCTGCATCAACTCCGCCGCGCTCGACTTCGACGCCGAGGATTAGAAACAGAACGAGAACGGGTAGGTGAGCGCGACGCGGTCGCCGTCCGCCAGTTCGGTGGCGAATCCGTCGAGCAGTTCGTTGAACCGGCCGTTCACGAGCACGCGAGCGTACGCCCGGGTGCGCTCGCCCTCGGGGTTGCGCTCCCAGCGGCCGGGCGGGTCGCCGGGGTAGTTCGCCCACGTCGCGGCCGTCTCCTCTTCCTCGCTCTCCGCGAGCAGCATCTCCTCGCAGCCGTGCTCGTCGAAAAACGCGTCGAGAAACTCCCCGAGCGTCGTCCCGTCGAACTCGAACTCGAAGCTGTGCGTGCCGAGTTCGCGGCGGACGTGTCCCGTCGCGCGGACCTCCACAGTCGTCTGGGTCTGCTCGACCTCCCGAACGCTCATACGGGTCGTTCGCGCTTCGCCCATCTAAACACACTTCCGAACGTGTTCGGCTCGCGCGACGGGAAACGCCTATCCCGCTCGCTGGCGAGGGAGCCAGTGATGGACGAGGACCGCGAGTTCGCGCTCGAATCCCGACTCACGAACCACGGCTGCTACCCCCGCGAAATCGCCGAATCCAGGGACGCCTACCACCTCACCTACCAGTCCGCGGCGGCCGACCAGCACGGCGAAATCCCCCACCAGCAGGTCGGGGACATCGTCAACGTCTTCCGGACGCTGTTCGCCGACGCCGGCTGGCCGGTCCGCAGCGTCGAGGCGACCGTGACTGACCTCGACGACGAGCCGCTGGGGTCGTGGCGCGCGGAACAGGAGTGGTTCGACGCGCTCGCGGACGGCGACGTGACCGAGGTCGAGTTCTCGCGTCGCGTCGTCGACAGCCTCGAACCTTAGCCGCCCGCGCGCATCGCCTTCCGCGAGAAGTCCTCGATTAGTGCTTCGAATGCTTCCTCGCCGAACCCCTCGTCGGCCTCGAAGGCAACGGTGACTTCGGTGAGTTCCAGCGACGGCCCGATGGCGACTTGCTCCGCGGACAACTCGGCACGCCAGCCGTCGCCCTCGACCGCATCGTCGTCGACGATGGTGCCGCCGAGGCTTTCGAGGTAGTTTCGGGCGAGCCGCACGGAGATGCCGCGAAACTCCTTCTCCCGCTTCACACCACGTCCTCCGTCGCCGTTCCACCGGCGACCGGTGGGAAGATGCTCAACTGGTCGCCGTCTTCGAGTTCCGTCGCCATGCCGTCGAGGTGGAGCACCTCCCGGCCGCTCTTCAGGACGTTGATGTGCGGGCGGAGACCGTCGTTCTCGACGAGCTGGCCCGCCAAGCCCTCGTACTCGGTTTCGAGTTCGCGGAGCACCTCGCCGACGGTCGTCCCCTCGTCGTACTCGCGCTCGACGACCTTCGTGCCGACCGCCTCGCGGAACGTCGCGAAGAAGCGGAGTTCGACGTTCATGCGCCCCCGAATCGGATGCCGTCCTCGACGAGGCGCTGGTTGCGCTCGCGGTCCAGCGCTTCGCCGAGCTCGTCGTGGTCGTAAATCTGGGCGACGAGCTCCGCGTGGAGGTTCCGCCACGAGATGGCGTAAATCGGCGACTGCCCCCACGCGCGCAGCTCCGGCACGAACTCGTCGTAGCGTTCGAGGCGCTCCTCCAGTCGCTCGACGGCGTCGACGACGTACGACACGGCCTCCTCGTCGGAGTCCGCGGCGTCGATGGCGTCGTTGAGGCGGCGCTCCCACCCGGCGACGGCTTGCTGCATGTCCTTGCGCGTATCGTCGCTGTCGGCGGGGAGTGCGTCGAGAATCGGTTCCGGCACGCCGAGTGACACCGGCTCCATGCGTGAACGTGACGTGGCGACGAGCATAAAGCTCCCGCCGACCCCGGAATTCCCGGGACGGCAACCCATCGAGCGGTCCGAACGGGCGACCCGAGTGGCCCGCTCCGTCTCGAAAATGTAACCGGTACCGGTTACGTGACCGTGGGAATCACTATCGGGATACGGGCCGTATGTAACGAAAGAGCACCAACTATGACTGACCTAGGTGGCTTCCAGGACCACGTCGCCCGCGTCGACCTCGGCGCAGGCGACGTCGACTACGAGAGCATCGACGACGAGGACGCGCGCAAGTACATCGGCGCGCGCGGCCTCGGCGTGAAGTACGTCTTCGAGAACGGCCCCGATGTCGAGCCGCTCTCCGAGGAGAACCTCCTCGCGTTCATGAACGGCCCGCTGACGGGCACGCAGACGCCGATGAGCGGCCGCATCGCCGTGGTGACGAAGTCCCCGCTGACGGACACCGTCACGGACTCCCACCACGGTGGGTGGAGCGGCGCGCGCCTCAAGTGGGCGGGCTTCGACGGCCTCCTCTTCGAGGGGCAAGCCGACGACCCCGTCTACGCCGTCGTCGAGGACGGCGAAGTCGAACTACGTGACGCCGGCCACCTCTGGGGAGAGGGTATCCACGACACCATCGACACCCTCGAAGACGAAGTAGATGGCGCGTACGGGAAGAACCTCTCCGCGATGGCCATCGGGCCGGGCGGCGAGAACGCGGTCCGGTACGCCTGCATCATCAACGAGGACGACCGGGCCTCCGGCCGCGGCGGTACGGGTGCTGTCATGGGGTCGAAGAACCTCAAAGCGGTCGTCGTCAAATCCGGCACGCAGATGCCCAAGCCCGCCGACCGCGAGACGTTCATGGACGGCCACAAGGCCGCGATGCAGGCGATTCAGGAGTCCGACGTCACCGCGCCCAACGAGGGCGGGCTCTCCGTCTACGGGACGAACGTCCTGATGAACCTCACCGAGGAGATGGACGGCCTCCCCACCCGGAACGGCCGGTACACGTCCACGAGCACGGAGAGTGAGAAGGAGCCCGACGAGCCGAACATCGACTCCGAGAAGGTCTCCGGGGAGAACGTCGAGGAGAACATCCTCATCGACGACCCGACGTGTCACTCCTGTCCGGTCGCCTGCAAGAAGGAAGTCGAGGTCGACGTCCACCACAAGGGCGATGACCTCAACGTCCGCATGGAGTCCTACGAGTACGAGTCCGCGTGGGCGCTCGGCCCGAACTCCATGACCGACGACCGCGACAAGGTCGCGCTGATGATGGACCGCTGCAACGACTTCGGCATCGACACCATCGACAGCGGGAACATGCTCGCGTTCGCGATGGAGGCCGCCGAGAAGGGCTACCTCGACGACTTCGAGGGGACCCTCGACTGGGGCGACGTCGACGCCATGGTCGAGATGCTGGAGAAAATCGCCACCCGCGAGACCGACCTCGCGGACGTGCTCGCCGAGGGCCAGAAGCGCGCGGCGGAGACGCTGGACGCCCACGACTGCCGCCTCGACGTGAAGGGGCAGTCCATCGCGGCGTACGACCCGCGCGGCCTGAAGGGCATGGGCATCGGGTACGCGACCTCGAACCGCGGCGGCTGCCACCTCCGCGGGTACACGCCCGCCGCCGAGATTCTCGGCATCCCGGAGAAGGTCGACCCCACGGATTGGGAGGGCAAGGGCGAACTCACCGCGACCTTCCAGGACCTCCACGCCATCTCGGACTCGTTCGACATCTGCAAGTTCAACGCGTTCGCGGAGGGCGTCGAGGAGTACATCGACCAGTACAACGGCATGACCGGCCGCGACGTCGGCGAGGAGGAACTGCTGGAAGCGGGCGAGCGCATCTACAACCTCGAACGCTACTACAACAACCTCGCCGGCTTCGACGGCGACGACGACACCCTCCCGGACCGCTTCGTGGAGGGCGCGGAGGACGCGGTGCCCGCGGGCGGCGGCATCGAGGGTGAACTCTGCGAACTCGACGCGATGAAAGACGAGTACTACGAGCACCGCGGCTGGGTCGACGGCGTCGTCCCCGACGAGAAGCTCGACGACCTCAGCATCGACCTCGGCCCCGGTACGGGCGTTTCCGCGGGTGGCGCGGCCTCTGCGGACGACTAGCGCTCCACCTTGACATCCTCCTCCGCCTGAAGGCGGAGGAATCCCAAGCGTTGGGATATTAGGGTTTGCAGTCTCCCCGTTCTCTCGGTGTGAACCGTCCGCTCTCGCGGTCGAACAGGAAGACTCCGGGCTGTGCCAACCAGCCGTTACTCATATCCCCCGTCGGGGGACTCTGAGTTATCTTTCGGCGGATGTTCACCGCGCCGTTCACGTCTGCGTTCATCGTCGTTTCACAGGGCTCGCAGACGTACAGACCGCGCTCCACGCGATTACTGTCTCGAATCTGCCCGCAACACGAACACGTTTTCGACGTGTTCTCCTCGTCCACACGGTCAACGAGGATACCGTGTTCTTCGGCCTTGTATTCGAGCAGGTTCGTGAAACGGTCGAACCCCCATCCGTGCAACTTCTTGTTCCCCGACTGGCCCCAATTCCGCGAGTCGCCGTCGTCCTCGCGAATGTCACTGAGGTCGCCGACCGTGATCTTCCCCACCTCTTCTTCGGCACACCGTTGCACGATGTGATTGCTGAGGGTGTGGAGGAAGTGGTCTTTGCGTCGGGAGAGTTTCTGCCGGGCCTTCAACGCACGCTTCGACGGCCCGTTCTCGCCTTCGGTCTGATACTCCTCGCGGGTGAAGTAGTGCTTGTCCTCTTTCAGCACATTTCCCGGATACAGCTCACTTGCGCCATCTTCGTAGTCGATTGCGAGGTAGTTACTGATGCCGAGGTCGATGCCCGCCGTGTTGTCGCCGGGTGCGTCCTCGACAGGGATTTCTTTCTTGCAGACGAGGTGGAGTTCCCAGCGGTCGCCGTTCCAGACGACGCGCACCTGCTGGATGTTTTCCACCTGTATGTCGGGCCGAGTTTCGTACTCTGCGAGGATGAAGTCCGACCGTCCGTCTTTCAGATTCCAGCCTTTCGAGAGGCGAACACGGTTGTGCTTGTCGTCGTGCTTGATGCCTTTCTGCTTCCACGTCACGGTGGAGCGCGGGTGTCTGCCGCCACGTTTCCGGTAGCCCGGTGGGTTGTTGCCGTCGTCGGAGTTGTACCAGCCAGTGAACGCCTCAGCAAGCTCTTCGAGAACTCGCTGACTTGTCTGAGAATGTAGGTCACTGTAGCGTTCGTGGTCTTTCAATTCCGACTTCAGTTCGGCTTCATCGGGTATCTCGCCGTTGTCGTCCCTACGCAGTCAGACGCGAGAACTACCGTCCACGCAGCAGTTCAGAAATACGGTCCCGGATACGGGCGCGGTCGCCGAGGCGGAGGTAGTAGGCACCCTCGCCGTCCTCGTAGTAGTTCGAGATTTCGCGTTCGACGCTGAAGCCGAGGTGTTCGTAGAAGGACACCGCGCTCTCGTTGCTCTGGCGGGCGTGACACGAGGCTTTCCCGGCGTCCTCGGTGACGCGCGCGACGAGTCGTTCGCCGTATCCTTCGCCGCGATACTGGGGGGCGACCGCGAGAAACAGGATGTAGCCGTCCGAGCGCGCCGCAGCGAAGCCGACCACGTCGTCGCCGTCGACGAAACAGTAGACCGTCGAGCGACGGTAGGCGTTCGCGAAGAACCCGCGTCGCTGCTTGAGGAGGCCTTCGTCCGCCCGGATGCGCTCTTTGAGGTCCCACGCTTCGTCGAGGTGCTGGTCGCGCCCCGGTGGAACCACGCGCTTGTCGACTGTGACGCTCACTGAAAGGGGGTAGCAGGCCAGCGAATATAATTCCACCGTCGGCGGACGCCGAAACCCTTTCACGCGTCGTCGGCGTCCCCGCGAACGATGCTAGGCGGTAGCCGCCCCGACGGCGAGGCGATGCAGCGCGCCAGCGAGTCCGCGTACGACCGAGTCCGCGAGGCCGCGCTCACGGGCGTCACGGTGGTCGTACCCCTGCTCGTGACGCTGTACGTGCTCTCCATCGCCGTCGGCGTCGTCGACGACCTCCTCGAACCGCTCGCACAGGTGCTGAACAGCACCAACGTCGCGCCGGACGCCTCCGAGACCATCGTCGACCTCGTCGGCGTGCTCGTGGTGGTCGCAATCACGGTTCTCGTCGGGTTCGCTGCGTCGTTCCGGTCCGGGGAGCGCGTGCTCGCGTACTTCGACGCGGCGCTGGAACGCATCCCGGGCGTGGGGGCCGTCTACAAGAGCTTCCGGCAGATGGGCGACGTGATGGTGGACGGCGACGCGGACAACTTCCAGTCCGTGAAGCTCGTGGAGTTTCCCCACCAGGACGCGTACACGCTCGGATTCCTGACGACGGAGACGCCGAGTGTCATCGAGGACGCCGCCGGCCACGAGGAGATGTTGACGCTGTTCCTGCCGCTCGCACCGAACCCGGTGATGGGCGGCCACCTCACGCACGTCCCGGCCGAGCGCGTGATGGACGTCGACATGAGCGTCGAGGAGGGGATGCGCGCGGTGGTGACGATGGGCGTCGCGGTGTCCTCCGAGAGCGGCGCGACCGACGGGCTCTCGCGGGAGCGACTCGAACGGCTGACTGGCGAGGAAATCGCACCGCCGCGGGCGTCGGAGGACGGGGAATGAGCTACGAACTCAGAGAACACACCGCCGACGTCGCCGTCGAAGCGACCGCGGACAGCCTCGGCGACGTGTTCGCGGCGGTCGCCGAGGGCATGGCGGCGGCGATGACCGAGGAGACGCCGGACGCGGGGAGCCGGTTCACGTTCGAGGAGCGCGCCGAGAACCGGGAGGCGCTGCTGTTCGACTACCTCGACCGGCTCATCTACGAGCGCGACGTGCGGAACGTCCTCCCCGTCGACCACGACGCCGCAGTCCGCGAGGAAGACGGCGAGTGGGTCGTCGAGGCGAGCGCGCGCGGCGTCCCGCTGAGCGAGGTTCACGCCCGCGACCTGAAGGCCGTCACGTACTCCGAGATGGACCTCTCGAAGCGCTCGCCGACCGACGACGAGACAAGGGGCTGGCACGCGTACGTCGTCTTTGACGTCTAATTCCTGGACGGCTGGCCGACCTTTTTGCACACGCGGTGCGTTGGCGACCGTATGTTCACAGGCCTCGGTCCCAGCCACGTCGACTACGTCGTCGAGGGAGCGCCAACGGTTCGCGCGGTGGAGTTCCTCGTGGAGGTGCTCTCGAACCCGCTGAACGCCGTGCTCCTGCTCGGCGGCGCGCTCTCGGTCGTCGCCGGTATGGTCGCGTACCTCAAGTACAAGCCAGCGGCCGCGGACGTGCGCGCGCTCCGCAGCACGCTCGAAGAGTACCACGCGTTCCTGCCGTGGATGCTCCGGCTCGCGGTCGGCCTGCCGCTGGTCGGCGCGGGGTTCGCGGGCTACTTCTTCTCGCCGTCGGTCGAAGCGCCGACGCGCATCCTCCAGGTCCTGCTCGGGTTCTTCCTCCTGTTCGGGCTGGCGACCCGCGCGGTCGCGCTCGTCGGCCTGCTGGCGTACCTCACGGGGCTCGTGCTCCGCCCTGAGCTCGTGCTCGCCAGCGAGTACATCGGCGGGTTCCTCGGCGTCCTCCTGCTGGGCGCCGGCCGCCCCAGCGCCGACCACTTGCTCCAGCAGGTCGCCGCCGCGAGGGGGACGATCTACGGTCGCTTCGACCCGCTGCATCCGCTCGTCGAGAAGTTCAACGACATCGTCGGCCCCTACGAGCAGTACGCGCCGACGGTCATCCGGCTCGGCGTCGGCTTCAACTTCGCGCTGCTGGGGTTCTGGGAGAAGCTCGCGAACCCCGGGATGGCGCTGGCAGTCGTCGACAAGTACGATCTCACCGCGGTCGTCCCCGTCGACCCCGGCATGTGGGTCGTCGGCGCTGGCCTCACCGAACTCGCCGTCGGCATCTTCCTGTTCGTCGGGCTGTTCACGCGCGCGACTGCCGCGGTCGCGTTCGTCGTGCTGACGACGACGCTGTTCGGGCTGCCGGACGACCCCGTGCTCGCGCACATCACGCTGTTCGGGCTCTCCTCGGCGCTGTTCGTCACCGGCGGCGGCCCGCTCTCGCTGGACGAACGCCTCGCCGCGGTCACGGAGCACTCGCCGCTGGCCACCTCGACGGAGTAGCGCCCAGACGAAACGTATTCCCGGGCTCCGCGCCCATCGCCGAGTATGAACACGTTCGACGCCGACGGCGTCACGCTCCGAGAAGTCGAGGACGACGTCTGGGAGCTCGAACGCGACGACGAGATGCGGGTGCCCGCGCGCATCTTCGCCAACGAGACGCTGCTCGAAGACATCCAGAACGACAAGACCCTCGAGCAACTCCGGAACGTCGCCTGCATGCCTGGCGTGGTCGCACCCGCGCTCTGCATGCCCGACGGGCACCAGGGCTACGGCTTCCCGGTCGGCGGCGTCGCCGCCTTCGACGCCGAGGACGGCTACATCTCGCCGGCGGCGATCGGGTTCGACATCAACTGCGGCGTCCGGATGGTGAAGACGAACCTCACGTACGAGGACGTGCGCGGCCGCGAGGAGGAACTCGTGGACGCGCTGTTCGACGCCGTGCCCTGCGGACTCGGCGGCGGTGGCGTCTACGACGGCACGCACACCGACCTCGAAGCCGCGCTCGAACGCGGCGTCGACTGGTGTCTCGAAGAGGGCTACGCGGTGCGCGAGGACCTCCTGCACTGCGAGGACGAGGGCCGCCGCCCGGACGCCGACCCCTCGGCCATCTCGAAGAAGGCCAAGGACCGCGGCGCGAGCCAGATGGGGTCGCTGGGCTCGGGCAACCACTTCCTCGAAATCCAGCGCGTCACCGACGTTTACGACGACGAGACCGCCGACGCGTTCGGCCTCGACGAGGACCAGGTCGTCGTGCTCATCCACTGTGGCTCCCGTGGCCTCGGCCACCAGGTCTGCTCGGACTACCTCCGGCGCATCGAGCAGGAGTACCCGGACTTCACCGACGACCTCCCGGACAAGGACCTCGCGGCGGCACCCGCGGGCTCGGAGCTCGCCGACGACTACTACGGTGCGATGTGCGCGGCCATCAACTTCGCGTGGGTGAACCGCCAACTCATCACGCACGCGGTCCGCGAGACGTTCGCAGACGTCTTCGATCAGTCGTGGCAGGCTCTGGAGATGGACCTGCTGTACGACGTCGCGCACAACATCGCGAAGAAGGAGTCCCACGACGTCTACGTCGAACCGGAGGGTCGACGACTGGGCGGCGGCGACGCCGCCGGCTCCGACACTGAGGTCGCCTACAGCCTCCACGGCGACGGCGGCCGCGTCCAGCGCGACCTCTACGTCCACCGGAAGGGCGCGACGCGCGCGTTCCCCGCCGGCCACCCCGACGTGCCGAAGGCGTACCGCAACGTCGGCCAGCCCATCATCATCCCTGGCAGCATGGGCGCGGGCAGCTACATCTTGAAAGGCGGCGCGCAGTCGCTGCCGCGGTCGTTCGGTTCGACGGCACACGGCGCTGGCCGCCTGATGAGTCGCACGCAAGCCAAACGCGAGTACGGCGGCGGCGAAGTGCAGGCGGACCTCCGCGAGCAGAACGAAATTTACGTGAAAGCCGCCTCCGGCGAGACTATCGCCGAGGAAGCCCCCGGCGTCTACAAGGACGTCGACGAGGTCGTCGGCGTCTCCGACGCCCTCGACATCGGCGACCTCGTCGTTCGCACGTTCCCCATCGCGAACATCAAGGGGTAGCTACCGCGAGAATTCCGGGCCGTTCGGCCCCTGCGGGCCGCTCGGTGCCATGCCTTCCGCCAACTGCACGTACTCTGATTCGGGCTGCCCGCCGACTTCCTCGCCGTCGACGGCTTCGCCGTCCTCGCTGGACTCGGGTGGATGCGACCAGTCGGCGGCGTCGGTCCCACAGACGAATTTTACGCCGTCCGCGTCCTCGCTCTCGTACGCTCGCGGTTTGTCACCGCTCGCGGATTCCGCGGAACTACGTTCCGCGCCGTCCTCTGCGGGCGAGACGTACGTCCACCCCTCCAGCGGGAACGGCGTCACGGACTTGTCCGCGAGGTAGGGGTCGCGGTCGAGTTCAGCGACAGCGCCACAGCGCGGATAGTAGTACGACACGTCGACCATACTCGTGGTTGGGCGGCTAGCGGTTTGAGTGTCGCGCCGGCGGGCGACGAGTGCATTCCGTGGAAATCCACGAATACTGGCCTGGTGGACTGTAAGGGCGACGAGCGAGCGCGCGGCGCGTAGTGCCGCGCGTGAGGGACGAGGGCCTACTTCGGAAAGCCTTTGCTTAGACCCACGGATGCATCGGGTATGATAGACGAGACTGCCGAGGAGATTCGCGAGATGCGGACCCACTCCTCCTCGGTCGTCGCCGTGAAAGCCGCACGCGCGCTCGGAGACCTCATCGACAACGACTACCCGACCGTCGAGGAGTACGTGCGGGCGCTGGAGCGGAACAGCAACGCGCTCCGGCGCGCGAACCCCTCGCACGCGTCGCTGGTGACGACCCAGCGAGACATCGTCGAGCGGGTGCGGGACGCGGAGCCGGCGTCGGTCGTGGAAGCGAAGGAACTCACGGCCGCGGCTATCGACGACGTCGTGGAGGCCGTCGAGCAGGCGAAACACGAGGCCGCGGCGACGCTGGCCGAGCGCGTCGAGGACGGCCAGACGCTGCTGACGCACGACTACTCCTCGACGGTGCTGGAGGCGCTGGAGACGGCCGCGCAGGACGGCAAGCACCTCGACGTCTACGTGACGGAGGCCCGACCCCGACACCTCGGCCGGAAGACCGCGCGGACGCTGGCGGCCATCGACCGCATCGATCCGACGCTCATCGTGGACGGGGCGTCGGGCTACTACCTCTCGGAGTGCGACCGCGTCCTGCTCGGGATGGACTGCATCGTCGAGGACACGTACTACAACCGCGTCGGCACGTACCCGCTGGCCGCGGCGGCCAACGATACGGGGACGCCGGTGACGGTCGCGGGGTCGAGTGCGAAGCTCGTCGACGAGGGGTTCCGCTTCGAGAACGACTTCCGGGACGTCAGCGAGGTCATCCGCGAGCCGCCGGCGGGATTCGACGTGAAGAACCCGGCCTACGACGCGACGCCGACGCGGCTGCTCGACTCGGTCGTGACCGACGAAGGCGTCCGCGAGTTCTAGGTAGCGCCGTCAGCGAAGGGCTGCTCCGCCACGCGACCCCGATCGAGTGCGAGTACGGGTGGGCGCATCGCGTGAGCCCTGCCGGAACGACTAACGGCGTGGCAGCGAACGAATCGGTATGCGGCGTCTCGACGCCGACCGACTCCGGCACCACCTCGCCGGTGACCGTCGTCCCCGGCGACTCGTCGTTCTCTGTGCCGTCAGCCTCGTGAGCGTCGCGTCCGTCGCGTTCCTGCTCGGGCTGGACGCCGGCCTCTACGAATTTTCGGGCTGGCTCGTCATCGTCCCCGGGATTGCCGTCGCCGGCGGGATTCTCGGTGCCGGTCTCGTGCCGACCGTCGGCTCGCTGTGGCTCGTCGGCGTCTGGTGGTACGTCTTCCCGCCGCTGGTCGGGTACGTCACCGGCGAGTGGATGGGTGCCGGTCGATACACCCATCCGAGAATGCTGGGGTTCGCGTACGGGTCCGCCCGCGCCGAACTCCTCGGCGGCGTCGAGACGAGCGTCAACTTCGGGCTGCTGCTCGCGGTCCTCGTCGGCGTCCTCGGCTACGTTGCTGGCTCCGCCGTCAGTCGGCTGGCGATGCGCGTTCGGTCGTCCCGATAACGGGACCGTGCGTCTCGGGAAGGCGAGGATTCAGCGTCCGTACAGGGCGTACGAGAGCGCAAGAAAGCAGGCGACGGCGCCGCCGACGAATCCTACGAACGCGCCGTAGGGAACGTCGGCGTTCCCGAGAACCGCTGCGAGAGTCCCACCGACGAGCGCCGACGCCAGCAGGAGGGCGGCACCGGTCTGCCAGCGCTCGACGAACGCGACGGTGGTCTCGTCTGTCATAGACGAGAGTCGGGCTGTCGTCCGGTAAGTGTACCGACGAATCTACGCGAACGAGAACGCTACTCCCGCGGCGGGTTGTCGCGGGCGAGCGTGATTTCGTGGGCTTCGACGTCCTCGTAGGCGGCGACGCGGCCGCCGACCTCGACGCGGCCCGCGTCGGTGTCGAGGACGAGCGTCGCGACTTCCTCGGTCTCCTCGAACTTCGTCTCGGCGACGCGGCCGCGGTCCGTGCGCGCGTCGCCGCTGAGCACGTCGCGCCCGTGGACGGTCGCGTACACGTCACCGTCGAGCGTCCGGAGGTCTTTCACGCAGCGCCGGATGGAGGCGTACGTCCGCGGGAGCTCGATGTCGGCGGCGTCGCTCTCGTAGAGGGTGTCGTTGGCAGTCGACCAGATGACGGTGCCGAAGAAGCCCGAGACGAGGAAGCCCAGCGCCGAGCGGTTGAAGATGACGCCGTACTTCTCGGGGTCGTCGCGGACCGCGCCCTGCGTCGCGTAGACGGAGTACTGGCCGTCGGCGACGGCGACGACGGGCGTGGTGACGCCGCGGCGGCCGCGCGCGGTGGTGGCGACCTCGCTGTAGTCGAAGTCGTCGGCGTCGGGAGCGTTGCGGACCGGCGTGACGACGAGGTCGACGCTGACGCCGCGGTCGCGGGCGGCCGCGAGGTCGTCGGCGAAGCGGTCGAGCAGCCCCGGCGTCAGCGAGCAGACCAGTTCGAACTCCGCGCTGTCGATGACGTCGCCGAAGTAGCGCAGAATCGTCGACCGGGACTTCACCAGCGACACCGCCTCCGTCTCGCGGGCGGGCGTGGTGTACGCCTCTTCGAGGGACGCGACCATCTGCGCGAAGTTCGTCTGGAGGTCCGCGAACGCCTCCTCGGGGTCGATGGCGACCACCTTCATCGGCCGGGACTCGCGGAGTTCGACGAGCCCGCGGTCACCGAGACTCCGCACCGTGTCGTACACGCGCGGCTGGGGAATGTCGGTGCGGTCGGCGATTTCGCTGGCCGTGAGTTCGCCGTGCTGCAGCACCGTGAGGTACGCCTCGATTTCGTACTCGCCGAGGTCGAACCCCGCGCCGACTCGTTCGACCGTCTCGCGGAGGTCCTCGTCGCTCATACCGCCACCCACGGTGACCCCGCTCTTTTACCCTGCGGTCGGCGGTCGGCGACGCGACACGTTCGACGGGCGGTCCGCGCGCTCAGTCGTCGGCGTGCATCGTGACGCGGCCCTGGATTTCGGGGTCGATGCCGTGTTCGCGGGCGTACGCCGCGAGCACCTGGTGTTGGATGCCGAGGCGGTCGACGCGGTGGGCTTCGTCGAGCGCGGGGAACTCGTCGTCCGTGTAGAAGAGGTAGTCGGTGGTCGCGAGCGTGTACGTCGCACTGGGGTCGACGGGTTCGCCGGCGACCCGGACGTCCAGCAGTTCGTCGGTAGTCTCGTCCCACGTGAGTGCCGCGCCGGAGACGTGGGCGTGCCACCAGTCGGGTTCCGCGAAGCCCAGCGACCCGCCTTTCGCGCCGCGGAACACGTCCAGCAGTTCCGCGCCCGTGAGTTCGGCGACCGAGACGGGCTCCTCGAAGGGGACGACGCTGACGAGGTCCGCGACGGTCACGTCGCCCGCGATGGCGGGGCCGTCGCGGACGCCGCCGGAGTTCTGGAGCGCGACGTCCGTGTCGGCGGCCCACCGGTAGGCGTCCGCGACGAAGTTCCCGATGCGGGACTCGCCGCGGAACAGCGTCGACTCCGTGCGTTCCATCGGCTCGGCGACGTGGCCGACGGTGTCGTTCAGGCCGGTCTCGGCCATACGCTCGCGGAGGCGCTCGGCGAGCGGTTCGTAGACGGGCGCGTCCGCGACGACGTGGCGCGCGACTTCGCCGGCTTCGAGGTCGACTTCGAGGACGACCTCGCCGCCGGAGCCGGGGCGCGTGAGCAGGGTGTCGTCGAGGCGTTCGACGCGCTCGGCGGGGATGTGGCCGCCCAGCACCGCGTCCACGTCCGTCGTAGCGGCGAGTTCCTCGTCGCCACGGCCGAGGTGCGAGAGCGCGACTACGTAGTCCGCGCCCGCCTCGCGGAGCTGTTCGCTGGCTTCCCGCGTCGCTTCGATGGGGTCGGTGACGGTGAGGTCGCTCGCCATCGGGTTCAGCGACGGCGTGGCGTCGTCGAGCACGCCGAGGAAGCCGACGCGCGCGCCGTCGGCCTCGACGACGGTCCACGGGTCGACGCCGGCGACGCGGTCGCCGTCCCGGTAGACGTTCGCGGATACCCACGTCTGCGGGGAGTCGGCGACGATTTCGCCCGTGACGGCCGCGCCGTAGTCGAAGTCGTGGTTGCCGAACGTCTCCACGCCGGGCTCGACGGCGTCGTAGAGGTCCAGCGCCTGCCGGCCCTCCGTCACCAGCGAGAGCACGCCCGGGGCCGTGTTGTCGCCCGAGCCCGCCGCAATCGCGGTGCCGCGGTCGCGCAGCACGGACGCGAGCCGGCCGGCCTTCGCGGGCGAATCGTAGACGTTCTCCAGGTCGGAGTAGTGGAAAATCCGGACCGCCATTACCGGATTCGAGGCCCGCAGCGGGGAAGAGCGCTTCGATGGCCGGCACTCCCGCCGCGAGCGCGGGGACGGACAGGGCTAAATGCGGGAGCCAGCTACTGGGAGACATGCTTACGGTGGCGAGCGACGACGACACCCTGTACGTCGCGGAAGACGAGGGGCAGCGCGGTCAGGACGGCCCGTTCTACGTGGTCTACCGAACCGAGGACCGCGAGGGCCGGTACGGCTTCTACTGCTCGAACTGCGAGTCCGTCGACGTCGCGATGGACTCGATGCGCCGCATCAAGTGCAACGGCTGCGGGAACTTCACGAAGCCCGACGAGTGGGACTCCGCCCACGAGTAGCCACACGACCCGAGTTTTAATCGCCGGATCGGCGATTGCGCAGCCATGAGCCGGAGCTGCACGCTCGGCCCACGGGACGCCGTGGCGTCGCTCGTCGGTGGGGAGATGCGGGCCGCGTTCCCGGAGACGACGGCAACCGCGGCTCCACAAGACGGACGGCTGAGGCGCGCCGAACTCGGCGAAATCTGAACGGTTACCATGCGGCAGGAAAGCTTATTACCTAGACCCGCCACGGTACGAGTGCATGGGGACTGTTACCACCCCTCCCGACGAGCAGGCCCGGTCGATATTCGACGACCTCGGGTACAGCCTCGCAGGAGACGGCGCGGAGTTCTCCGCCACGCGCGACTGGAAAGAGATACGCGTGACAGCCGTCACAGACCACGTCGACGCCGACCACGACAGCGGTTATCGCTGTTTCGTGACGTGGGCCGAGAACACCGACGCGCTCGAACGACAGCTGCGTCGGCTCGATCCGCCCTACGAGTGGGCGGTGATGGGTGTCGAGGAGGACGGTGACTACGAAGTAGCGCGCGCCCCGCCGGTCAGCTAGGCGCGCGTCGGTTTTTCTATCGGAGTGCTTCCCGCGTCGCGGCGAGCCCGGCAGCCGCGTCCACGTCCGCGCCCAGCGCGTCGAAGGCGTCCGCGAGCGCAGCGACGACGAGCGTGACGTTCTCCGGGCGCGCACCGTGGCCCATACAGCCGATGCGGAACACGTCGCCCGCCAAGTCGCCGAGGCCGGACGCGATTTCGAGGTCGTAGTGGTCGAGCACGTAGTCGATGACCTCGCCGTCGTTGACCCCCTCCGGGACGCGCACGGCGTTCAGGCTCGGCAGCCAGTAGTCGTCCTCGGGGTTGAGACCGAGGCCCATCGCCTCCACGCCGGCCTTCAGCGCGCCCGCGATTCGCTCGTGGCGCGCCCACCGCTGTTCGATGCCCTCCTCGGCGACCAGCCGCAGCGCCTCGCGGAGCGCGTACACGTTCGAGACGGGTGCCGTGTGGTGGTACGCGCGCTCGTCGCCCCAGTAGCCCTCCAGCAGCGAGAGGTCCAGATACCACGACCGCGGATCCGCCTCGCGGGAGAGCACTTTGTCCATCGCGTCGTCGTTCAGGGTCAGCGGGCTCGCGCCCGGCGGACACGACAGGCACTTCTGCGGGCCGGAGTACGCCGCATCGATGCCCCACTCGTCGACGCGGAGTTCGACGCCGCCGAGACTCGTCACGGTGTCGGCCACGACGAGCGCGTCGTGCTCGTGGGCGATGTCCGTGAGCTCGGGGACGTTCGTCTGCTTCGCGCCGGTGGACGTCTCCGCGTGCACGAACCCGAAGACGTCGGGCTGGTGCTCGGCGAACGCGTCCGCGACGTCCGCGGGCTGGAGCGGCTCGCCCCACGGCGCGTCCACGCGCACCACGTCGCCGCCCGCGCGGCGCGCCATCTCGGCCATGCGGTCGCCGAAGTAGCCGTTCGTCGGCGCGAGGAACGTCTCCCCGGGCTCCGTGAGGTTGCCGATGGCAGCCTCCATCGCCGCGGAACCCGTGCCGGAGACGGGAATCGTCCACTCGTTGTCCGTGCGGAACGTGTACCGCAGCAGCTCCTGGGTCTCGTCCATAATCTCCACGAACGACGGGTCGAGGTGGCCCACCAGCGGCGTACTCATCGCTTTCAGTACGCGCGGGTGGACCGGGCTCGGCCCCGGCCCCATGAGCGTTCGCTGCGGCGGCGACAACTCACCGACGTCTGGCGCGTCCGTCATGTCAGAACCCCAGACGGGCGTTAGCAAGAAGGTTCGGGAATCGGCACCACGGGTACCCGGCCAGCGACAGGAGTTACGTTCCCGGGCCGCGATGGGCCGGTATGCAGCCAGAGTCGCCGTCGTCGCTGTCCGACCTCCTGAACAACACCGTCGACGAGTTCGTCGGCAACGTCGCCAGCGCGCTCCCGCGCGTCCTCACGGGCCTGGTCTTCCTCGTGCTCGCGGCGATTCTCATCCGCGTCGTCGCCACCGCCGTGCGCGTCGTCCTGCGACAGGTCTACCCGGACCAGCCGATTTACGTCCAGCTCGGCGGCACGCTCGCCTCGGTCGTGCTGTGGTTCGGCGCGCTGCTGGGCTTCCTGTCGGCGGTCGGCCTCCCCGAAATCGCCGCGGCGCTCGGCACCGCCTCCGGCTTCCTCGCGCTCGGCGTCTCGTACGCGCTCTCGGGGATGCTCGCGGACGCCGTCGCCGGCATCTACCTCCTCCGCGACCCCGACTTCAACCCCGGCGACACGGTCGAGACGGACGGCACCGTCGGCGTCGTCGAAGCCATCGAGCTCCGGAAGACTCGCCTCGACGTGGACGGCGACCGCCTCGTGCGCGCGAACGCCGACATCGAGGCGGAGTGGACGAAAAAGCCCGAGTGAGGCGCGAACGCTGCCTGCTAGCAGGGCACCCGCGAGTTTATCCCGCTTCGTAGAGTACTTTGGGTATGTTCGTAGGGCACGCGATGTTCGCGTTCGGCGTCGTCGCGCTCGCTGCCGCCCGATTCGGGGTGTCCCGAGAGCGCGCGCTCGCCCTCGGCGTCGCCGCCGGCCTGTTCGCCGCCGTCCCCGACGTCGACATAGCCTACGCCCTCGTCGGGCTCGTCGCCGTCGACCCGACGAGCCCTATGGCCGTCGCGCAGTCGTTCTGGGGCGCGTCCACGGTCGTCCATCGCGCGGTCACGCACTCGCTGGTCGTCGCGGTGCCCGCGGCCGCCGCGTTCGCGCTCGCGCCAACCCACCGCCGGATTGCCGCGGCCGCCCTCGCCGCGCTCGTCGGCGTCGTCGCCGCGTTCTCCGGCCCGCTCCCCGCGGTCATCGTCGGCCTGTTCGCGGCCGGCGGCTGGCTCGTCGCGCGCGCCGCCCACGCCTACCGCGTCCGCGGCACCAGCCTGTTCGCAGTCGCGCTCGTCGGCCTCGTCAGCCACCCGTTCGGCGACCTGTTCACCGGGAAACCCCCGGAGCTGCTCTACCCGCTCGGCGTCACCGTCTTCGACGGCCGCGTCGCGCTGTCCGCCGACCCGACGCTGCACCTGCTGGGCGCGTTCGGCGTCGAACTGTTCGCCATCTGGCTGGGCGTCGCCGCCGCGTTCTGGCTCACTGGCCACCGCTTCACCGACCACGTGAACTCGCGGGCGGCGTTCGGCGCTGCGTACGCCCTCGCCGTGCTCGTGTTGCCGCCGCCGACGATGGATGCCTCCTACCAGTTCGTATTCAGCGTCGTCGCGGTCGGCTTCGTCGGCGTCGTCCCCGCGCCGAAGCTCCGCCGGCGCTCGCTGACGCTGCCATCGCTGCCCACCGCCGTCGTCACTGGGCTGGCGGCGGTCACACTCGCCGGGCTCGCGTACGGCGTCGCGTACACCACGGGGCTCGCGTAACTGTTCTGCCGCGGCCTCAGCACTTGTTAGGCGGGCGCTCCGACACACGAACGTGGCACGCAACTCACGCCTCTCCGCGCTCGTCCGAGCGGAGCGCGCGAACGCCGCGCTGTCGTGGCTGCTCGTCGCCGTCGTCGCCGCGTCAGTTGCGGCGAGCGTTCCCAACGACCCCGTCTGGGTCGTGTTCGCGCTCGTCACGGCCGCGGTCGCCGTCCTCCCGCCGGTGGCATTCGGGGAGGCGCGCGCGATGCTCCCGTGGGAAGTCCTCGCGCTCGCTGCGCTCCCCACCGTCGGCCGGGCGCTCGCGACTCCCGGGCTGACCAGCGACCTGGCAACCTACGTCGGGATCGCCGCGCTCGCGCTCGTCGTCGCCGTCGAACTCGACGTGTTCACGCGCGTCCGGCTCGCGAACTGGTTCTCGGTCGTCTTCGTCGTCGTGGCGACGATGGCAACAGCGGGCTTCCTCGCGGTGCTCGGCTGGATTTCGGACCTCACCGTCGGCACCGCGTTCGTCCTCCCCGCGGAGCCGCCGCTGACCGCCGCACAGGAGCACGCCGCCGTGACCGCGCTCGTGCAGGATTTCGTTGCAGCGACGGTCGCGGGCGTGCTCGCCGCCGTCGTGTTCGTCTGGTACTTCCGGCGGCGCGCGGACGCCAGCCTCCGGCTCCCGGCGGAACTAGAGGTGGTCGTCGAGTGAAACTCCGCGACCGCCTCGGTATCTCCGAGCGCCGACAGCGACAGGCGACGCGCGGGACGCAACTCGCGCTCGTGGCGTTCACGGCCGTCGGCGTCCTCACGTGGAACGTCGCCGTCACCGTCAACGCGGCCGCCGCGCTCGCGGTCACGCACCTCCCCGCAGTGCTCGAACGCGACTACAGCATCCCGATGGACGCCGGGCTCACGCTATGGATTACGACCGCGGTGTTCCTGCACGTGCTCGGCACGCTCGGCGTCCCCGGCGTCACCGACCAGTTCTACGGGCCGAACCCGCCCATCTGGTGGGACCACCTCACGCACTTCCTCTCCTCGACGGTGGTCGCCGCGGCCGGCTACGCCACCGTGCGCGCGCTCGACGAACACCACGACGACGTCGCGTTCCCGCCGAAGTTCACGTTCGTGTTCGTCGTCCTGTTCGTGATGGCGCTGGGCGTGCTCTGGGAGATTCTGGAGTACGCCGCGTGGACGCTGGGCGACCTCGTCGGCGCGACCGTGCTCACCATCTACGGCGTCGACGACGTCACGCTCGACCTCGCGTTCAACACTATCGGCGCGGTCGTCGTCGGCGTCTGGGGGACCGCGTACCTCGGCGACGTCACCGACGCCATCCGCGCCAACATCGAGGACGCCGCCGGCGAGTGACGCCGGACCTGTTGGACGGTGTTCAGATGAGGATTCGTCTGTTCTCAGTTCTAGTTGGCGAACCAGCCGGTTTCCTAGCGGTCGCCGCGAGAGCAACGCGCTCCCGAGGCCTCGGAAATCCGCGATTTTCGGTGGATCGAAAGGGCGAGGCGCGCGTGGCAGTGAAGCCGCCACGTTGTGCGACGGTCGGCTTCGCCGACCGCCTACTCGGCGAACCCCGGCGTTCGCAAGACGCGACGCGTTTTGCGCCGTCCCTTCACTCGGTCTTGACAGTGGTGTGCGCGTGAACCATCGTAGCGCGGTGAGTGCCGGTTCCAACCTGGAAGTGGATTTTGTGCTCGCCCGGTTCGTACGCGTCACCGAGTTGTTCGGCCAGATCGATGGAACCGCTGGTCGATCCGTCACCGTAGTGGATGTGGTTGGCGTCACTCGGAATCACGTTGCCTACCGGGACGTGATCCGTGTCGATGACCGCGTGAAGGTGGCCCGAGTTGGCGTTGAGTCCCTCGCTCGACGGTTCGATGGTGTAGTTGTCGGCCGTCACGTCCCACTCGACGAGGCTCCCGTCGACGGTGGTCGAGAGGTCGAGCGCGGCGGTGTCCTCGACGGTTACCTCGACAGTGTCGGTCAGGTCCATCGCCTTGTGCTTGCCATCGGCAACCTGCAGATGGAGCGTGTGGTCGCCGGGTTCGAGTTCGAGGACACCGTCTTTCTGCCCTGTCCCGTAGTGAATGTGCTGGTCATCACTGGGAATCGTCTCGCCCGCCGTGACTGGTTCGGTGTCCACCATGATGTGATAGTGGCCGGCACCGTCGGTGACGGCACCCGATTCTTCGATGGTGACGCCGCTGGCCGATCCCTTCCACTGAACGTAGGGGCTGTTGAGCGTTGTTCCGTCCGAGGGAACGGCGAAGGAAACCGACGCGTCACTCTCGACGCCGTTCATGTACTCACCGTCGCCGGACGTAGTAGTCGACTCGGTAGTACCAGCAGGACTTCCTGTCTCAGTGCCTGTATCGTTTCCGTCGTTCGAGCTACATCCCGCGATCCCCGCCGTGGCCGCACCGGCGGTCAAACTGAGGAACTCTCTTCTATTAAAACTCTCAAACACGTTTCAAGCTGGTGTTTTTGATAGAGGTTAAAATAATGACCGGTTTCCCTCGAAAATCAGTGAACTGGTCCAGCAACTGGAGGCGAACGGAGCACGTCAGCGACCAACCGGGAGCGAACGCGCATGGTCCGAGAGAGCAAAGCCCTCTCGTCACTGAGCGAATCTGAGTGGGTCGAAAATCGCGTTGCGATTCTCGTCATGCCTGGAAACACGTCACATCTCTCGTCGTAATTCGCGAGGGCGGCGAACGCAAAGCGTTCGTCTGCTCTCGGAAGAGCATAAAGCGCTCTTTCGGTGACAGAGAGGGAGCAAGCTCCCTCAAGCAGCCGGCGGGTATGCCCGTCGGCGACAGCGAGTCGCGGGCAGTGAGGCGACAAAGCCCCTTGGGCCGTGCGAAAGGGCCTTCGCCCGCGAGCAGAAATCGAGGCCGCCGAGGGCTTTCAGGAACTACGTCCTCCCCGCCAGTTTCGTCTGCGTATCTGAACAGTACTCCTGTTGCCGGCGGGTAACTTTATCCGGTTCGGTGGAAAACTATATGGCGATGGTATTCAAGAAGATTCGACTCATCGGGACCAGCGAAGAGAGCTTCGACGCCGCCGCGGAGGACGCAATCGACCGCGCGGAGGACACCCTCGACAACGTGAAGTGGGCGGACGTGGTCGACCAGGGCGTCGAAATCGCCAGCGTCGAGAACCGACAGTACCAGGTCGAAGTCGAAGTCGCGTTCGAACTAGAGGGCTAGGTCCGGAAGGACTCGCCGCAGCCGCACTCGCTTTCGACGTTCGGGTTCTGGACGTGGAAGCCAGCGCCCTGCAGGCCGCCCTCGAAGGCGAGTTGGCTGCCGCCGACGTAGTTCAAGCTGGACTGGTCGACGAACAGCCGGATGCCGTTGCTCTCGAAAATCTGGTCCTCGGGCTCGGGCTCGGGCTCGAAGCGCATCCCGTAGGAGAGCCCGGCGCAGCCGCCCTGCTGGACGTACAGCCGCAGGCCGGCCTCCGAGACGTCCATCTCTTCGCCCTCCATGAGCTCGCGGGCCTGCTCGGCCGCGGGCTCCGTGGCGGTGACCACCGTGTCTCCGTCCCCGTTCTCGACGGTCGCGCTCATGTCGAATACGTTCGGGGGCCGCAGTCATAAGCGTGGTGCCACCGCACAGGGCCGCCGCGACCGGTTACGAGTCGTCCTCGAAGCGCGCGTCCACGCTGGCCGCGTGCGCGTCGAGGCCCTCGGCGTCCGCGAGCGTCGTTACGGTCTCCCGGAGGTCCGCGAGCGCGCCCTCGTCGAGGCGCTGGACGGTCGTCGAGCGGAGGAATGTGTCCACGGAGAGCCCGCCCGCAACCTTCGCCTTCCCGTTCGTCGGGAGCACGTGGTTCGTCCCGGTAGCGTAGTCGCCCGCCGCGACGGGCGCGTACGGCCCGAGGAACACCGAGCCCGCGGAGTCGATGCGGTCCAGGAGTTCTTCGTCATTTTCCGCCTGAATCGAGAGGTGTTCGGCGGCGTACTCCTCGGCGAACAGCACGCCCTCGCTCATCGAGCGCGCGACGAATACGCCGCTGGCGTCGTTGTCGAGCGCCGCTCGAATCGTCTCGGTGCGCTCACGGTTCTCGATTCTATCCTCGACTTCCTCGCAGACCGCTTCGGCGGTCGCCTCGTCGTCGGTGACGACGACGACGCTGGAGTCGGGGTCGTGCTCGGCCTGCGCGAGCACGTCCGCGGCGACGTAGCCGGGGTCGGCGGTCTCGTCGGCAACCACCAGTAGCTCGGAGGGGCCGGCGAGGAAGTCGATGTCCACGTCGCCCCGGACTTCGGCTTTCGCCGCGGTGACGAACTTGTTTCCCGGGCCGACGATTTTCTGCACGCGGTCCACGGTCTCGGTGCCGTACGCCAGCGCCGCGACGGCCTGCGCGCCGCCGGAGGCGTACACGCGGTCCGCGCCCGCGACGTGCATCGCCGCCATCGTCACGGGGTTCAGTTCCTCGGCGGGCGGCGTCGCGACCGCGACCTGTTCGACGCCCGCGACCTTCGCGGGAATCACGCCCATCAGCACTGACGACGGGTACGCCGCGGTGCCGCCGGGCGCGTACACGCCGACGCGCTCGATGGGACGGAACCGACGGCCGAGTTCGCGGCCCTCGGAGAACTCGCGGCGCCAGTCCTCGGGCACCTGCGCCTCGTGGAACTCCCGGACGTTCGCAGCGGCATCCTCGATGGCCCCACGGGTCTCGTCGTCGAGTTCCTCGTACGCGCGCTCGGCTTCGTCCGTGACGTCGACGTTCCCCAGTTCCACGTCGTCGAACTCGCTGGCGTACTGGCGCAGCGCCACGTCGCCCTCCTCGCGGACGCGCTCGACGATGTCCCGGACCGTCGACCGGACCGATTCCACGCCGGCCGTGCGCTCGAACAGCGCGCGGCGGCGGTCCGGCCCGAGGTCCGCAACGGCTTCGTAGTCCATACGCGCCGTAGGGGCGGCCGGCGAAAAGGCGTTTCCATCCCGCCGGTCGAGTCCGTCGCGTCAGTCCGTCGCCGACTCGACGGCCTCGCACACGGCGTCGAGGTGTTCGGTCGCACCCGCACGAATCACGTCCTCCGGACCGACCACGCACTCTCTGCGTACGTCCGGGAACTGGCCTTCGAGCAGCTCCTCGACGCGGCCGTCGAGCTCCGCGAGCACCTCCACGGGCCGGCCTTCGAGGTCCGTAGCGAGCAGGCTGGCGACCGCGGTGGAGACCGCACACGACTGGCTCACGAACCCGATTTCGTCGATGGTGCCGTCGTCGGCGACGTCGACGTGGAACTCGCCGTCGTCCCCGCAACTGGTCTCCGCGGAGTGCTTGCGGAACGTCGGGTCGTCGAGCCTGCCAGCGTCCTGTCGGGTCAAGTGGTGGTCGTGGAGGCGGTCGTGATAGCGCTCGGATTCGAGGAGTGTGTCGCGCTTCGCGGCGGCGTCCTCGATGGCGTCCAGCAGCGCATCGACGTCCTCGCGCGTGTTGTAGACGTAGACGGACGCGCGCACCGACCCCGGAACGTCGAGAACGTCGTGGAGCGGCTGCGTGCAGTGGTCACCGGCCCGCACCGCGATACCGCGGTCGTCGAGCACCTCGGAGAGGTCGTGGCCGTGGACGCCGTCGACGTTGAACGACACGAGACCCGAGCGCTCGACGCCCGGCGGCGGGCCGTACGTCTCGACGTCGTCGCGCTCGGCGAGCTTTCCGAGGAGGTACTGCGCGAGGTCGTTCTCGTGCTCGCGGACGGCGTCCATCCCGAGGTCGTCGAGATAGTCGGCGGCCGCCGCGAGCGCGACGCCCTGTGCGATGGGCGGCGTGCCGGCCTCGAACTTCCACGGCAGGTCGTTCCACGTCGACTCGTCGAACGTGACGTGGCGAATCATCTCCCCGCCGAACAGGAACGGCTCCATCTCCTCCAGCAACTCCCGGCGGCCGTACAGGCAACCGATGCCGGTGGGCCCCGCCATCTTGTGTCCGGAGAACGCGAGGAAGTCCGCGCCGAGGTCGTCGACGTCCACGGGCCGCGTCGGCACCGACTGCGCGCCGTCCACGACGACCACGGCGCCCGCGTCGTGTGCGAGGTCTGCGAGTTCGCGGACGGGGTTGATAGTGCCGAGGACGTTCGAGACGTGCGCGACCGAGACCACTTCGACGTCGTCGTCGACGAGCTCCTTCGCGTGGTCGAGGTCGAGCGTGCCGTCCTCGTCGACGTCGACGTAGCGGAGTTCGGCGCCCGTCCGCTCGGCAATCTGTTGCCACGTCACCAGCGACGCGTGGTGTTCCATCTCCGTCGTGACCACCGCGTCACCGGGGCCGAGCCGCTGGGCGCTGAGGCCGTACGCCACGAGGTTCACGGCCTCGGTGGTGTTCTTCGTGAACACCAGTTCCTCGCGGCCGTCCGCGCCGACAAACTCGGCGAGGCGGTCGTGGGCGTCCTCGTAGGCGACTGAAGCCTCGTGGCTGAGCGTGTGGATGCCACGGTGAACGTTCGCGTTGTACTCGTCGTAATACTCCGCGAGTACTGACGACACCTGTTCGGGCGTCTGGGTCGTCGCCGCGTTGTCGAGGTAGACCAGCGGCTCGCCGTCGCCGACATCACGGTCGAGAATCGGGAAGTGCTCGCGTATCCTATCGGCGTCCCAACGCATACTACAAAACCGGCGTAGCTCGCCGATAAATCTAGGGGATCCGCCGACGCCAAGCGGCGATTCGAACCGACACCACGACGCCGACCGCTACGAAGAAGCCGCCGCGTCCCGGTCCACGTCGCCGTGATGCGGTCGAGTACCGCCTGCACGTCCGCGTCCGGTTCGTCGGCCCCAGTCGATGGTCGACTACCGGTAGAGGTCGAACCGCCGGAAAATCGCCCCGAGCAGCACGGCAACGGGGATGATTTCCAGACGCCCGACCCACATGTTGATAATCAACATCGCTTTCGCGGTGTCGGGCATTCCCGGCCCGGTGATGCCGGAGTCCAGCCCGACGTTGCTCTGCGCGCTCATCACGTCGAAAATCACGTACTCCAACGGATGGGCTGGGGAGAGCACTCGCAGGAGAACGGCGACGCCGATGGCCAGGAAGGTGATCCAGAGGACGAACACGACCGTTGCCTCGGTGTATTCGCGTTCCGCTTGCTGCTCACTGAGTTTGCGCTCGCCGATACGTAGATATCGAATCGCCGTGTTGGGCCGGAACACTTCCTGAATTTGCCAGATGGTCCCCTTGATGAGGGTAGCGACGCGAATCAGTTTGAGGCCGCTCGTCGTGGACCCGGCGGCTCCGCCGGTCAGCATCCCCAGACACGTCAGTAGCGTCGCGCCAGCGCTCCACACCGGTTCAGTCCCATCACCAATCGTCGCGCTCCCGAAGCCGGTGTTCGACGTCGCCGAGACGAACTGGAACAGACTCACACGGAACGACTCCTCCAGCGTGGCGTACTGGCCGTTAGCGTACAGAATTCCGGTTAGCCCGAGGGAGCCGGCGGCGAACCAGAGGAACACCCACCGCGTCTGGAGGTCCGCGTAGAAGTTCCGTAGCTCACCCTTGAACAGCAGGTAGTGAATTGGGAACGCAATGCTGCCCGCGACCATTATCGGAACTGTCGCGTACTCGATGAGCGGGCTGTCGTAGTATCCGATGGACGCCGCATGCACGGAGAACCCGCCCGTCGCAATTCCAGTCATGCCGTGGTTGATGGCGTCCCACAGCGGCATCCCAGCTACCAGGAAGAGGGCAATCGAACCGACAGTGAGCGCGACGAATATCTTCCAGATCTCTTGGACCGTCGTGACGATGCTCGGATGGATCTTCTCCGAGCGCGCTTCGCTCTCGTACAGCGTATACGACCCGCCCCCGCCACTTCGCCGGAGAATGGCGACGGTCAACACGATGACGCCGACGCCGCCGATCCACTCGATGAGCGACCGCCACCAGTGCAGCGACCGTGGAAGTTTCTCTTCGACGGCAGCCATCGTCAGGCCGGTCCCAGTAAAGCCGCTCATACTCTCGAAGACCGCGTCGAGCGGATGGAGGAATATCGCCGTCGTCGAATCCATTACTGGTGTATTCGCCCAGACGGGGAACGGGTCGACCTGAATCGTCCACGCGATGAGGACGAACGGCAGCCCACCGAGGACGCCCACGAGCGCCCACGCGCTCGCCGCAGTGACCATCGCGTCGCGTTTCTCCGGCGGCGCTGCATCTCGGTAGCGTCTGGCTAATCCGGTGCCGATTCCGGCCGTGATAACGGCGGAGGCGAGGAACGCGGGAATGGCGTAGAACTCGCGGTTGACGGCCGCCACGGCGATGGAAACGAGCATCATCAGTAACACTGCCTGTACGATGCGCCCGACGTCGCGTGCGACCGTGTCCGTCTCAATTCTCATAGAGTACCTGCAGTCGTGTCGCACTGAGTGGTATTGGACGGCTCACAGACCGATGCCGTTCGAGGAATCCTGTTCGTGGTCCTCGTAGTGGCCGAAGACGTCCGTCACGTCCGGTGTCGCGCCCTGTCCGGAGTAGACTGTCAAAAGGTCCCCCTGCTCGATACGAGTGTCACCTCGGGGCGTGATAGGAGCCTCTGTCTCGTCACGCTCGATTGCGACGACGAGGGTATCCTCGTCGAGTAACCCCTGTTGGTCCGCCTCACTGAGCGTCAGCCCGGCGATAGGTGCGTCTTCGGCAACCGTGATTTCGAACACTTCGGCGACGTCGCCGACGCGCATGTAATCGACGATAGACGGCCGTTCGACCGACCGGAACAGCGACTCCGCGATGAGACGCTGGGGGTTTTCCATCGTGTTCACGCCGATCTGGCGGAACAAGTTCATGTGCTCGGGGTTGTGGACCACGGAGACGATAGAGGGGATGTCCAGTTCTTGCGCGAGCAGCGAGACCATCACGTTCGTCGCGTCTTGGTCGGTCGTCGTGATGATAGCATCCGCGCGGTCCGCACCAGCGTCGTTGAGCGTCTCTTTGGACGTCACGTCCGCGTTCAACACCATACAATCGTACTCGCCGGCGACTTCGTCCGCACGGCCGGCGTGCTTCTCGATGACGACGACTTCGTAGCCCGCGTTCGTTGCGATTTCGATGAGCGGCGACCCGATGTCGCCAGCTCCGACGATGATTATGTACATGGTTAGCGTTCGCTATAGGGATGTGATCGGCTTTTCCGGCGGTATGCATCGCCGTTCATGATTCGTCTTCTTCGCCGTAGACTCGCCCGAGATAATGCCACCGGTACTTCCCCTCGCCACCGTCGATATCCGGCTCCCAGTTGACTCGGTACGCGAACGGGCCACGGTCTTCGCCCGTTTCGTCGGGGCGTTCGACGGCAGCGATTGTGTATGCACCGTGGTCCTCGATTCGAACGAGGTCTTCGTCCGGGCGTGATTCGATAGCGTCCGTTAGCGGTGGATGCGCTCGGAGGAGTTGTTGCGCGTAGTGAATGATTTCCCGGAGTTGCGCATCACTGCTTCCTTCGAGCGTCGTTGCGACGTCCGTCGGGATGCCGTCTGGACGTTCGATTTCAGGTGTCATGGATTGGACGGTCACTTCGGATGGATGCCGGTGGTCGAATCGGGCTGGTCTGTTGTGGGTTCGTCGTCGGCTACTCTCCTGCTAAATTGCCGACACCGAATAAGTATTGGCATTCAGTTTTTGAGGCGAAAATAGGAGAGAGTTAATATTCAACTTCCAGAATTCCACTCTGTGTTGTGATGGATGAGTAGCGACGCAGCGCTGTGGAGCGCTCAGGTATCGAGAATTAATTATGCGCTCCACGCCTAGTTCAAGTATGGAATATCGGGTTGACGAGATTGACAAGCGAATCCTCTATCACTTGGCGCGTGACGCCCGGAACACGACGGCCGCTGAAATCGCCGAGGAGATGGAGGTGACCGCAGCGACGATTCGGAACCGAATCCATCAACTCGAAGCGGAGGGCGTGCTGCGCGGGTATCTGGCGGACATCAACTACAAATCTATCGAGGGACGCGTCACCTACCAGTTCAGCTGTACGGCCCCGATTCCCGACCGCGACCGACTCGCCCAATCCGCACTAGAAGTCTCCGGCGTCATCTCCATCCGGGAGTTGATGACCGGACAGACGAACATCGCCGTCACGGCGGTCGGGTCCAACACTGACGATATCAGCCGCATCGCGGGCGAACTCTCGGATATCGGCTTAGAAATCGAAGACGAGAGCGTCGTCGAATCCGAGTACCACCAGCCGTACAATCCATTCGGCCCGGAAGACGTTCCTATGGGACCGTCACTGACTGATTTCATGAGTCTCGCCGGTGGCGCGGAAGTCGTCGAATTCACCGTCTCGGACGGGGCCACGGTCGCTGGACTCACTATCGAGGAGGCAGTCGAAGAAGGGTTACTGGCTGACGAAATGTTGGTCGTCGGCATCGAACGAGACGGTGACGTCCTGACGCCGAAAGGTGAGACCGTGATTCGAACCGGGGATGTCGTCTCGCTCTTCTCCAAGTCCGGGCTAGAGCAAGCAGCCCTAGAAGTGTTCGGCACCCAGTAGCGTGGCTACAACGGGGAGTTCCTCAACCCCTACAGCGATGGCTGAGAAATACGTGTCGACTGGTCGCCTCCCCCAACTGTATCGTTGACGAACTTTCTCTACAGAAACTCGAATCCACTGCATTCCGTTCCCGACCCGACGTGGAACTACCTAACTCCATTCGCGTGATGCAAATGGCCCAAAACCGCTCCTCGGCGGCGACTTCGTTCCCACCGCCTCGGCGGTAGACGCACGTTCGCCCGCCCGATAAAAGGTACGTGTGCGCCCGCGACACTACCGGGCGACAATCTACTAGTAGATCCGCATCCGAGGTACGGGAGTACATTCATTACGCCAGCACACCTAACGTGGCGTATGCCGGTGAGCATCGACGAGTTCGAATCGGGCGATCTGCCGGACGGCCCGACCGTGCCCGAGCAGGTAATCGTGTACCTGTACACGCACCGTGACACGGCGTTCACCCGGTCGGAGATTGCGACCGCCATCGACGGAGACCCGAACACGGTCGGCACAGCACTCACACGACTGAAGGAACGCGACCTCGTCCGTCACCGGGGGCAGTACTGGGCGCTTGCGGAGGACGAACAGCGAGTCGCCGCCGCGTACGACCTCCATAGCGTGAGCGTACGGCTCGACGAAGCCGACGCCGGAATCGATTCGGAGGAATGGGACGCCGTCGCCCCCGACCGGCCACATCCGAGCGAACAACCCTCGAACGAGGACGGGTGACTGATGGAGGTCGAACGCGGCGACGTCGTCAGGAGTGCTGATCCGTCAAACTCGGCACCGACCGCCAGCGACCGTGGCTCGTCGTGAACAACAGCACCCACCCGTTCGCCGACGAGCAGTACATCGCGGTCGCTGTCTCCACGAAAGCGTACGACGATTCAGTACAGCTCCGCGAGAAAGTCTGGAAGACTGGCGGTGTCCCACGAGAGTCGTTCGCCTCGCCGTGGGCAGTTCATTCGCCCCGGCGCGAGGACCTCGTCGCGTGGCAGGGTCGAGTAACGGACGAATTCGTCGACCGCGTCGTGGACGCGCTGGAGACGTATCTGCGGTAGTTCGAGATGTGCGCCCGCGACACTAACGATCGTGAATCTACTAGTAGGCTCAGCGAAAGTGGAATACGTACTCACAAGACGAGCTTGCCAATTAGCTCCCTTGCGCTGTTCTAGAACAGACCATCTTCCAGGATCACCGAGCGATTAGATCGCTAAGTACAGATGAAGCACACATCACCAGCATCCGTGCGAGCAAAGCGAGCGCGGTTTACCGCCGGAGCGGGGCGAAGCCCCGCGGAGGCGGCCTTTTTAGCGTAGGTTTTTGCGCCGAGAGGTTCCCACAGTGAGCGAAGCGAACGAGGAAACCCGAGGCGCAAAAAGGTACGTTCACGGCACACCCACTTACCGGCTGTTTCACCGTAGATAGTGATTGGGCAATATGATTTCAACAGAGCCGAATTTTTGTCCCCATCTATCGTCCGTTTCAAAACCCAATACGGGCGCTAGCTAGTGATTCATCAGAGCCGGCTGATTCGATATCCTCCCAAAGACTTTAGGACATAGTTCGCATACTATGGACTATGTCAAACGCGCCAACCCCAGTTCAGCCACCCGACGCGGGTCACACCGCTCACCGGTTTTTCGTCATTCAGGAATTACTGGGGACGTCTGATCTCGCGCGCTTCTACACCGATCTCTTGATTAACTCTCCAACAACGGTCACGGCAGCGCGTGAACGCCAAGGCTTCTCCAAGAGTACTGCCTACAAATACGCTAATAAACTGGCTGAGTTGGGTATCGCCGAAGAACTTGATGAGTACGAAGCCGGCTCAGCACTCTGGCGTGCCGACCCCGTGAGTGGAGACTGGACGGACGAAATAACTCTCGAACTCGGCCCCGCCATCATCGCCGTCTATGGAGCGACCAGCGTTGACGACGATCTCGAACTGTTCGTTGACCGGCACGGAAAAGCGGCACTCGCACCCGCGGTCATGGCGACGCTCACGTACCTGCAAGAAGAGACAACGCGTCGTGGCGTCGCGGACGAACTCGGAGTGCCTGCTGTGGAAGGTATCGCGGTCACCCAGGCGATAGAGCGGATCATCGCCGTGGTGAAAGACTACGATCCGACGCTCAGCGACAGTACGTTCCAGGTGGACGTTCACGATCGAGCAATCGAACAGGGACCGTACCAGCGCGCCGATGAGTGAGGAGCATCCGTCTCCGTTTCCGACGGCCCTCATTCTCGATACCAGCTTTCTTCGAACCATCGGGGGAACCGGAACTACTGCCTATCAAACATTCATTCAGTACGTCAAATCAGCGGATGTTGACCTCTATCTGACACCAGGTGTCGTGGAGGAACTCGCAGAACAACATGGATACATACGTATCGACTGGGTGGATCGAGCAGACACAACAGAATGGATCGCCGTAATCGACATCGTGGAGCCAGGAGTACGAGTACACGACGGACCGCGTGCTGGTCAAATCATGGACCGTGTCCATGAACGACTGGCTAAGTTTGAGCAGACCGACGCAGACAAGCTGCGGACGACAGATTCAGAACTACCAGCCGCTGCAGTCATGGTCCTTGGTTCAACATCGCATGACTCCGTTGGAATATTGATTGACGACCGAAACGCTGAACGGGCGATCACCGGGGTAATCGACAATACGTTCTATGAAGGACGCATTCGGGTGATTAGTATCTGGGACGCAATAGAGTATATCGAGTGAGGAAATCATAGAAGATTACTGGATGACTTAAGTAACGACAAGTATAGGTCAAGTAGTTTCCAATCCGGGCCGAACTAACTGATTGCTGCCAGTAATCCGGTGCTGACCTTAGGGCATATTTAGCACAGCTGAGAGAACGGCTCTCGTTCCTGAAAGCGGCACGAAGGTAGATTCACACGTTCACCAAATGGCCGATTCACGCCATACTAGCTGAAACAATACCGTGTAAAACCGGGCGGGACATTCGTCTTTAGCTAAGCCTCACACCTCGGTTGCGTAGCGGTAGCGAGCGTCTCTTGCAGTATCGGTCGTTGCTGGTGGATCTTCTGTGCGTCTTCGATCAGCCGCTCCAACAGCGGCGGTGGTGAGTAGCCGAGGAACTCACCGAGTTCGTGAAGAATGAGCTGGGCGTGCGACCGGAAGGTCGCCGCCCAGCGTTCCGGTGGAAACACGATCTCGTCGTCAGCCTGCTCGGTGACCAGATCCAACAACTCACGGCTCACTAGCAGCGACAGCAACGCCGCATACAGCAAAATCTCCACCACAACAGGGTTGCTCGTGTCGAACTCATCTAGTTCGTATTGCGTCTTCAACTCACGAAACAGCGTTTCTACCTCCCATCGACACCGATACAGCGTCCCTAGATCTGCCGGGAGAAACTCTTCTCTCGGTAGATTTGTGATGTACAGATGGTAGTCGTCGGCGTCCTCGTCCCGGACGCCGACGACGCGGAACCGCTTCGTGTCTAGCGACCGTGTTCCCTCGTACTGACCCCGCTTGAACTCCGCTTCGACCTCTACGTCAATGTACTCCCGCGAGAGATCACCGACTACGTCGTGGATCTTCTCCTCTTCCAAGGGAATGGCGCGCCCGCGCCATTCCCGTAACTCCTCTGTTATCACCGGATTCGCGTTCTGCTTCAACCGGCTCACAAAGTAGCCGTCGTTCTCGTCGATCAGCGCAAAGCGGCGGTACTTGAAGTACGCTAGGTCAAACAAAACCAGCCGTCCATGCAGCCACGACCCCGTCTTGAACAACGTGCTGTCGTGCGCTTTTTCATCGGTCACGTCAATCCGTTCAATCGTCTGGTCGGTGGCATTGTGGAGCAGGTGGAGCTTCGCTCCAGCCTGCTCCTCGTGGCGAGCTTGGAACTCGTCGGAAAGGAACTCGTGCAACCGCAGCACCGTTCCATCAGCGATCATCACGTCTCTAAATCGGTCGATATCAGCGTCAACAGCGTCGGGAACAGCGACCTCGTCGAGACCACGCTCGACGAGGTCGCGGAGATACTCTGCAAGTGACGGCGTCAGCCGGTGATAGAAGCCACCGGGAGAGATCGTCTCATCGGCTGTGGAGTTGTAGCTACGTCTGAACCCAGCGAGTGTTCGGCTCTCTCCTGTGGCGAAGCCGAACACGAGCGCCCATACGAGGACGGGAATCTGAAGCTTGCCCTCGCGTTCGACCACGCCGAGTTCCTCGGCGTGCTCTTCGAGGAACTCAGAAGGAAACAGTGTAGTAAGACGACGCATGATTCTCGATGAGGAGGCGTCTTGGTGCACACTTGCCGCCTCCTCGTTCCTCTCAAAAAGTATCCTCGATAAGCCGCTGCTGTCACGCGGTTCCTCGCTTAGCTAAAGACGAATGCCGGGCGGGAGTAAGCGTGAGTCCCGTCGCTGCGCACGTCGTCGAGACCGGTCAGTCCCCTGATTCCCTCGCCGACTAGCTCGCTCGTCCCACGGAACCGAACGGCCTCATCGTGTGATCACTCCTAAACCCCAAATTCTCCCCGTAGAGACCATATACGACTGACTACGCAATCGGGAAATGTGCGCCCGCGACACTACCGGGCGAGTTTCTACTAGTAGGCTCGATGGAAATGGAATTGGGTGACAGAGGCGGTCTATTCGTCGAGAACACTACTGATTGGTTTCGCAGAGAATCTGTTCGTAGAGGTCGTCGGAAATCCAAAATCCGGCTTCACGGAGGGCGTCCAGTTCGTGTTCCAGATTCACTGCTCCGGTCTTCGCTCCGCGAAGCAGAATGCCGATCGCGCCCGTGACGTTCAGGTCGTGTCTGCGGGCGACGCGCCGGCCGTCTTGCTCGTCAAGCAGCACGAGGTCGGCGTCCTGTTCGACCGCATGGCAGATTGCGGCCGTTTCACCCGAATCGAGCTCGTGGAAGATTTCGACGAACAGGTCAGAGCGCTCCACCTCGACGAGCTTCAGAAATCCGTCGTTCTGCAACTCCCTGAGCGCTTCCAATCCTCCTCTCCGTCGGTGAGTTCACTCCAGACCTGGCGCGGTATCGTGGTTTCGGAGAACTGTGACTGGAGCAGGTCGAGCCGATCGATGAGTGCGAGGTTCAGAAGTGGGGACGTGTCCGAGACGACAAGCCCATTATTCGGCATACTCGAGGTCTTCGGCCAACTCCCGTTCACCGTAGTGCCGGGGAATCTCGCGCTCCCCGAGGAGGGCCTGAAACTCCCGCTCCGAGAGGCCCGCCAGTGTACGCGCCTTCCCGAACGAGAGGACGTCACGAGCGTACAACGAGACCGCCAGCTCTCGCTTCATCGCAGGCGAGCGCTCCCCTTCCGGGAGCTGTAACGCCTCGTAGACATCGTCGTCGATCTCAATCGTCGCCATATCCGAATGTAGGCGTACGGGATTCTTGAGTGTTTGGCTGAATTCGGCGACGAACGTAGCGAGCGCTGAGAGACTGGATGTACGCCCGCGACACTAACGACCGACCTCATCCGTGGGCGGCGTGCCCCGTTGGCCGGGAAACCCTCGTGGCGGGCGGGGGCTTCCGACGGAAGCCCCGATTGGCGAAGCGGCGGTAGCCGCTGAGCCGGGCAGCCTCGTTGAGGCCGCCAATTGCCGAAGCGGCGATAGCCGCTGAGGCGGGAGTGCTCTACGAGCACTCCGAATGGCGAGGCGGTTCACACCGGCTCGCTGCGTGGTGTGTGACGCCACCAGCCGGGCAGCCGTCGGGCTGCCGGTGTGTCGCACGCCGGGGTTCTCCGAGCGGTCATCGCGTCCGCATGGACAGACTCGGCTGGGGACAAACGGCGCGCGTGGGGTCTAGGCGGCCGCGTAGAAAGAGGGTTACGCCTCTGCCGTCTCGGTGAGCGCGTACACCTGTTCTTTGGTCTCGCAGAGCCCGCAGACGCATTCGGCGAGGCTGGCGTCGTCGAGTTCCGCGAGCGCGTCCGCAGCGTCGGCTTCCGAGAGGCGAGCCTCCTCGGCCACTTCGGCCGGGGAGAGCGGGCCGCAGTTGTCGAGCACGACGCGCGCGAGTTTCGCCGCGCACGACAGTGCCTCGGACTCACTCATCGCTTCCGCGTAGTTGATACGAGCCAAAAACCCTTCGTAAAGCGGCGAGTAGGGTTCCCGTCGCACAACGCTTAGGGTGGTCGCCGCCGACGAGCGAGGCGATGCCAGACATCACAGTACTGCGGACGGGTGCCCACGGCACCCCGATGTCGGAGTACGCCGCCGCGCTGCGCGACTGCCTCCCCGAGCAGGACATCGCGCTCGCGCGGACGCCGGCCGACGAGCGCGAACTCGTCGCGGACGCTCGCGTGGTGACGGGCGGCGACATCGACGAGGAACTGCTCGCACGAGCCGAGAAACTAGAGCTGTTCGCTGGCGCGTACGCCGGCTACGAGCATCTGCCGTTGGACGCGTTCCGGTCCCGGGACATCGCGGTGACGAACGCCGCGGGCGTGCACGCGCCGAGCGCTGCCGAGCAAGTGCTCGGGTACGTGTTGACGTTCGCGCGCAGTCTCCACGAAGGGTGGCGACGCCAGCAGAACCGCGAATTCCGCCACTATCAGGCGTACGAGCTGAAGGATTCGACGGTCACCGTCGTCGGCCTCGGTGCCATCGGGCAGGGCATCGTCCAGCGCCTCCAGGGGTTCGACGTGGACACCATCGGCGTGCGGTACACGGCCGAGAAGGGCGGCCCGACGGACGAGGTTATCGGGTTCGACGACGAGGCGCTCCACGACGCGTTCGCGCGCACCGACTACCTCGTGCTGGCGTGCCCGCTCTCGGATACCACGCGGAACCTCGTCGACAGGGAAGCACTCGACACGCTGCCGCCGGAGAGCGTGCTCGTGAACGTCGCACGCGGCGGCGTCGTCGACACGGACGACCTCGTCTCCGCGCTGCGCCAGGAGCACATCCGCGGTGCCGCGCTCGACGTCACCGACCCCGAGCCGCTCCCCGAAGACCACCCGCTGTGGACGCTCGAAAACGTCGTCGTGACCCCCCACACGGCCGGACAGACCCCCCAGTACTGGGACCGCCTCGCCGACATCCTCGCGACGAACGTCCCGCGCCTCGATACCGACGAGGAACTGCGCAACCGCGTCGCCTAACCCTCGACGTAGCCCAGCCAGACGAACAGCGCGCCGAAGAACCCCGCGAACACCGCGACGTAGCCGCCGATAATCGTCGCGTCCCCGGATTCGGTGAGCGCGAAGTACGCGAACGCCGCGGCGAGCGCGAACGACCCGACGCCGAACGCGTACAGCGTTCGCGTAATCGTCGGGTTCCGGGAGTTCGCCGGCGGTTCCGCCTCGCTCGATTCGAGAGCGGTTCGGACGCGGTCGGCGTCCTCGCGGGGAACCGTGACGATTCGCGGGTCTGACGCGCCGCCCGCACCATCGTGATAGCGAACGCGTAGCACCGAGACCGGTCCGAGGTCGTACTGGCGGACGTCGTCGACGGCTGCGAGCGATACTTCGCGGTCGTTCGCTTCGAAGACGCCCTCGGCTGTGTCCACGCACCCGTCGCTCCGCAGCGCCGCGGCGAGCGGGAGGCAGGCGAAGACGGCGACGAGGATGCAGGCGTAGACGACCTGCGACGGGACGTCGAGCGCGAGGAGTGCGCCGAGGAACGCGGCCCAGCCGACGCTCGCGGCGAGCAGTTCGCGGCCGGAGGCGAACTCCGGGAAGCCGCCTTTGTTGCTGCGCGCGAGCGCGGTGTGGGTCGCCAGCCGGCGCGCGCCGAGCAGGCCGAACGCCAACAGTATCGCGAGGACGGCGAACTCGCCCGCGAGCAGCGAGCCGGCGACGACGACCGCGGCGAGCGCGGCGACGAGCACGAACAGCCCACCGATAGCACCGAACGCGACGAGCGCGAGCGCGCGCAGCAGCCGGCTCGTCTCGACTGTGTACGTCCACTCGATGCGAGTCACGACAGGCGGTTCGCGGGACCAGCGGTTAAAACGAACGGGGGCGTCTCAGACCCAGCCTTCGCTGGCGAGCAGTTCGCCGTTGAGGAGGCTCGCGCCGGCGGCGCCGCGGATGGTGTTGTGCGCGAGGCAGTTGTACTGGATGCCCGTGTCAGTCTTCTGGATGCCGCCCGCCGCGACCGCCATCCCGCCGCCGAGCATGCGGTCGAGGCGCGGCTGCGGGCGGTCGGGCTCCTCGAAGACGTGCACGAGCTGGTCGGGCGCGCTCGGCAGGTCCAGCGTCGGCGCGTCCTCGAAGGCTTCGGCGACCTCGGCGGGCGTCGGCTCGTCGCGGGTCTCCACGAAGACGTTCTCCAGGTGACCGTCCAGCGTCGGGATGCGGTTGCAGGAGGCGGAGACGCTGGCGTCATTCCAGGAGACCTCGGTGTCCGTGAACTCGCCGAGGAGCTTCCGGGACTCGGTCTCCATCTTCGCTTCCTCGCCGCCGATGTGCGGGACCGCGTTGTCGATGATTTCCATCGACGTCACGCCCGAGTAGCCCGCGCCCGAGACGGCCTGCAGCGTCGAGACGTGGACGCGTTCGAGGCCGAACTGGCGCAGCGCAGCGAGCGTCGGCACCATCGTAATCGTCGAGCAGTTCGGGTTCTTCACGAGCGCGCCGTCCCACCCGCGCTCGTCGCGCTGGACGTCGATGAGGTCGAGGTGGTCGGCGTTCACTTCGGGAATCACGAGCGGGACGTCGTCGGCCGCCCGCGCGTTACTCGAATTCGAGGAGACGACGAACCCGGCCTCGCAGAGCGCGGGTTCGACGCGCTCGCCGACGCTGGAGGGCAGCGCGGAGAACAGGAGGTCGGTGTCGTCGGGAATCTCGTCCGGGTCGGTGTCGTGGACCTCGACGTCCGCCACGTCCTCGGGAATCGGCGTATCGAGACGCCACTTCGCCGCTTCGCGGTATCGCTTCCCCGCGCTCTCCGGGCTCGCGGTGAGTACTGAGAGTTCGAACTCCGGGTGGCCGTCCAGCAACTGAATGAATCGCTGGCCGACCGCGCCAGTCGCTCCGAGTACGCCGACAGATGTCATACCCCACTCTCAGAACCGGGTAGTGAAACCCCTTCGGGTCGTGGAAAATTCGGCACGTTCCCCGGCGCACGCCGCAGGAAAACTACTCGCGCTTGTGCGTGATGTAGCCCGCGATGCGGTTGCGGACCGGCTTCGACTCCACGTTCGTGAGCTCGGTGACGGCTTCCTTGTTGTGCTCGAAGTCTTCGCGGCTGAACGCGTCGGGGTATCGCTCCATGAGGATGTTCCCCGTCTTCTTGACGTAGTCGGGCTTGATGGCCATACGGTCTGGTTCATTCGCCGTGCGTTAAAAGGATTCGTTTCACGAGCACGACTCGGCCTCTGGCGGAGGGGTGCGAGTGGGCGACGCTAACACCTTCGCCACCTCGACGTTGCTGTCGGGGCAAGCCAACCCACACAGACGAGAGAGACGACACGCATTTACCCGCGGTCGGCGTACGCGTTTCCCGCTATGGAGGAACGGACCCGCGCGTATCTCCGGGGGCGTTTCGGCGACTTCTATCGCCGCTCGGAGGTACAGCTCCCGCCGCGCGCCGACGACCGCGAGTGGGGGTACATTCCGTGGACGTCGGGGCCGGACACGACGATGGTCCGGCACAAGTCCACGCTCGATTTGGGGAACACGTCGGCGTTCCTCGAACGGGAGCGACCCCGCCACGTCTACTTCTCGGCGGGGTTCTACGAGACGCCGGGTGCGTCGACGATGGAGCAGAAGAACTGGCTGGGCTCCGATTTGGTCTTCGACCTTGACGCCGACCACTTGCCGAGCGTGACGCTCGGCGAGGACACGTACGCGCAGATGCTCGCGAAGTGCAAGGACGCGCTCTACCGGCTGTTGGACTTCCTCGAACGCGACTTCGGCTTCGAGGACCTGACAGTGACATTCTCCGGCGGCCGCGGCTACCACGTACACGTTCGTGACGAGGGCATCCACGACCTCGAACGCGAGCAGCGCCGGGAAATCGTGGACTACGTCCGCGGGAACGAACTCGAACTCGACTCGCTCGTACGCGAGGAGACCGTCGAGGGACTCGGGCTGAAGAATCCGACGAACAAGCGCGTGCTCCCCGCGGACGGCGGGTGGGGGCGACGCGTCACCGAGCGCCTCGGCGAGTTCGCCGACGACCTGCTCGAACGCGGCGAGGACGACGCCGTCGAGTACCTCTCCGGGATGGAGGGCATCGGCGAGAAGTCCGCGCGCGCCATCTACAACGCCGTCGCGAACAACACCGAGGCGGTGCGCGCGGGCAACGTCGACGTGCATCCGGCGTTCCTGAAGGTCGCGCGGAAGTACGTCGCGGAGACCGTCGAGGCCGAGAACGCGCCCATCGACGAGCCCGTGACGACGGACACGAATCGCCTGATTCGGCTGCCAGGAACGCTGCACGGCGGGAGCGGCCTGCAGGTCCAGCGGCTCACTCGGGAGCAACTGGACGACTTCGACCCGCTGGTGGACGCCGTCCCGGAGACGTTCGTCGGCCACGACATCACCGTCGACGTCCAGGAGGAGCGCACGCTGGAACTGCTCGGGGAAACGCTTACGGTGCGACCGGGCGTCGTCTCGGTCCCAGAGTACGCGGGCGTCTTCCTGATGGCCCGCGGCACCGCGGAGAAAGCCAAGCAATGAACCTCGAAGACTTACGGGCGGCCCAGACCCGGGAGCGCGCGACCGACGGCCTCCAGGAGCTTCGGGACTCGTTCTACGCCGACGTCGCGGCGTACATCGCGGAGCTCAAGGACCGCCGGGAGGCCGCCGCGAGCGCGGCCGACGACCCGTTCGGCGACCCCGAGGTCCAGGAGCTCACGGACAAGGTCGAGACTGCCGAGCAGGTCGCGGAAGCCATCTACGAGCGCCGCATGGGCAAGCTCGTCAAGCAGGCGAGCCTCGCGGCTGCGGGGATGCCCGACGACGCCGAAGGGCTCACCGACGAGGAGCGCGCCCTGTACGGCGACCTCGTCGAGCGCATCGAGTCCAACAAGAACCACGTGCTCGACGTCATCTCCGGGGACGCCGAACCGACGAGCGCCGAATCGGCGGATTCCGACACGGGACCGCTCGGCGACGCCACCGGCCGGACGCCGACGGACCCGACGCCCGAATCCGCCGAGGATTCGTCTGCGGCAGCCGCGATGGGTGGCGGACTCGACGACGCGGACGCGGAGCCAGCCCCCGAGCCGGACGCTGGCGAGGACCTCCCCGAATCAGACCGCGTGCCTGCCGAGCCTCCCGAAGCCGTCGCCGAGGATCTCGAACGCGTCGCCGACGACGAGCAGCCGGACGAAGATACGGAATCCGACGGGGACGTGGCCCGGACGAAGGTGCGCGTGACCGACGACGTCGGCGAGATTTTCGGCGTGGACGAACGCCCGTACACGCTCGAAGCCGAGGACATCGTGACGCTCCCGGAGGAGAACGCGAAGCCGCTCGTCGAGAAGGACGCCGCCGAGAAACTGGACTGACGGCGTCTCAGTACCGAAACTGCATTCTACCGAGAATAGCGTCGCGGCCGTTCAAGCGGAGTGAACAGCGAAAGGAGTGGGTTAGTTAGCAGCATACGCGCGGCGGAGCCGCGCGTTTCACCGCTCGCCGTACGCGAGCGGGCTTTTTTAGCGCAAAAAAGGTACTACTACTGGAACGCCCCGGGGGTCGTGGGTTCTTCGTCCTCGGGGGCGGCGGCTTTCTCGAATTTCTCTTCGAGTTCGTCGTACTGTTCGCGGACGTCCTCGTCGACGCTCGGCGTGATGTCCGAGAGCGCTTCCTCGAAGTGCTCGGCAGTGATGCGGACGTTGCCGACGGATTCGATGGCTTCCTCGGGATCGACGGAGTTGATGAACTCCCGGGTGGCGTTCATCGTGGCTTCGCGGACGAGCGCTTCGACGTCCGCGCCGACGAAGTTCCCGGTCTCGCTGGCGAGGTAGTCGAGGTCGACGTCGTCAGCCAGCGGCTTGTTCCGGGTGTGGACTTCGAGGATGGCGCGGCGTGCGTCCTCGTCCGGGACGGGGACGTGGACGTGGCGGTCCAGGCGGCCCGGGCGGAGCAGCGCGCTGTCGATGAGGTCGGGGCGGTTCGTCGTCGCGACGACCACCACGTCCTCCAGTTCCTCGATGCCGTCCAGTTCCGTGAGGAGCTGGCTGACGACGCGTTCGCCGACGCCGGAGTCGCCCATGTTGGCGCCGCGTTCGCCGGCGATGGAGTCGATTTCGTCGAAGAACACCACAGTAGGGGCGTTCGCGCGGGCCTTCTCGAAGACCTCGCGGACGCCCTTCTCGGACTCCCCGACGTACTTGTTGAGGAGTTCGGGGCCCTTCACGGAGATGAAGTTCGAGTTGGCCTCGTTGGCGACGGCCTTCGCGAGCAGCGTCTTCCCGGCGCCCGGCGGGCCGTACAGCAGCACGCCCTTCGCGGATTCGAGGTCCATGGATTCGAAGACCTCGGGGTAGTCGAGCGGCCACTGGATGGTCTCGCGGAGGCGTTCTTTGGTGTCTTCGAGGCCGCCGACCTGGTCCCAGGTGACGTCCGGGACTTCGACGAACACTTCGCGGAGCGCCGAGGGCTCGATGCCCTTCAGCGCGGCCTTGAAGTCGTCCTCGGTGACCTGGATGGATTCGAGGAGCTCGGCGTCGATTTCGTCGGCTTCGAGGTCGATTTCCGGGCGGACGCGCCGGAGCGCGTTCATCGCGGCTTCCTTCGCGAGGCTCTCGATGTCCGCGCCGACGAATCCGTGCGTGGATTCGGCGAACGCGTCGATGTCGATTTCCTCGGCGAGGGGCATGCCGCGCGTGTGAACCTGGAGAATCTCCGTGCGGCCCTCTTTGTCCGGGACGCCGATTTCGATTTCGCGGTCGAAGCGGCCGCCGCGGCGGAGCGCGGGGTCGATGGCGTCGACGCGGTTGGTCGCCGCGATGACCGTGACGTCGCCGCGCTCTTCGAGCCCGTCCATGAGGCTCAGCAGCTGGGCGACGACGCGGCGCTCAACGTCACCCTGCGTCTCGCTGCGCTTGGGCGCGATGGAGTCCAGTTCGTCGATGAAGACGATGGCGGGGGCGTTCTCCTCGGCCTCGTCGAAGACCTCACGGAGCTTCTCCTCGCTCTCCCCGTAGTACTTCGACATGATTTCGGGGCCGGAGATGGTCTGGAAGTGCGCGTCGATCTCGTTGGCGACGGCCTTCGCGATGAGCGTCTTCCCGGTGCCCGGCGGGCCGTGGAGGAGCACGCCTTTCGGCGGCTCGATGCCGAGTTGCTGGAACAGCTCTGGGTGGCGCATCGGCAGCTCAATCATCTCCCGGATCTGTTCGAGTTCGCGGTCGAGGCCACCGATGTCCTCGTAGGCGACGTTCGGCGTGCTGTCGCCGCCTTCGCCGGCGGGAGCGCCCGCGGCGATTTCCTCGGCGGGCTGCTCGGAGACCTGAATCTCGGTGTCGTTGCTCACGACGACCGTGCCGTCGGGATCCGTGTCGGCGATTTTGACGGGAATCTGCTGGCCGGAGACCGTGCTCATCCCGCCGAAACCGAAGGAGATGGGGATGGTCTGGCCGGTGGTGACGGGGCGGCCGCTCAGGCGGTCGCGCACCATCGGCGTGATGTCGCCGCGAACGCGGAGGTTCTGCGGGAGCGCGACCGTGACGGCGGTCGCGGGCTTGATGTCGGCGGGTTCGACGGCGACGTTGTCGTCGATGCCGACGTCGGCCTCCTGTCGGAGGCGGCCGTCGATGCGGACGATGCCCTCGCCCTCGTCTTCGGGGTAGCCCGGCCAGACGCGGGCGACGGCGCGACCCTGGTCGCTGCTGAGGACGACGTAGTCGCCGTTCTCGAGGTCGAGTTCGTCCATCGCCGCGCGGTCGATGGCGGCCAGTCCACGGCCTGCGTCCTTCTGCTTGAGCGGCTTGACCGTGAGTTTCATCGTTCCACCTCGACGGTGACGATGCCGTTGTTGATAAGCGCTTTCGCGACCGTGCCCGCGGGCACGTCGAACTCGTGCTGGTGCGGCTCGTCGTCGGTTTCGACGACGAGAATGACCGTCTCGTCGACGACGTCAATCGAGACCGCGTCGTCGGCAACCCCGAGGTCCGCGACGAGGACGGTTTCGTCGCCGTAGTCGAACCGTCGGGCCGGCGCATCGAGTTGCTCGGTGAAGGATTTGGGGTTCATTTGACTAACGTAAAGTTACCAGTGCACACGTATAAACTTACCGTCGGGCGGTGGGGGACGGTACGGCGATAGTGCGACAGGTAGAATTGCGGTTCACATCGCCGTAGGTGTTTTGGCGCTGGTCGTCCTCGCCGGAACCATGCAGACGGTCACCCACGACGGCCGCGCGACCGCCTACCGGGTCGAGGACCGCGGGGGCGGCGGGACGCCGCTGCTCTGCGTCCACGGCAGCGGCGGCACGCACGCGGTCTGGAAGGCACAGCTCGCCCGGCTGTCCGGCGAGCGCCCGGTCGTCGCCGTCGACCTCAGCGGCCACGGCGAGAGCGACGACGTGGACACCGAGCCCGGCCCCGAGATGCTCGCCGCGTACGTCGAGGACGTGCGCGCGGTCGCCGACGAGGTCGACGCCGGCGTGCTCGTCGGGAACAGCCTCGGCGGCGCTGTCGTCCTCACTGCTGTCCTCGACGCGGCGTTCGACGCCGACGCCGTCGTGCTCGCGGGCTCCGGCGCGAAGCTCTCGGTGCTCGACGAACTCCGGGACTGGCTGGCCGGCGAGGGCGACGGTTTCTCTCGTGCCGTCGAATTCCTCCACCGGGAGGACATGCTCTTCCACGACCCCAGCGAGCGCGAACTCGCCTTCTCGAAGGACGCGATGCGCGAAGCCGGCCGCGAGGTCGTCGAACGCGACTTCCTGTCCTGTCACACGTTCGATGTCCGCGACCGCCTCGGCGAAATCGAGACGCCGGTGTTCGCGCTCACGGGCGAGTACGACCGCCTCACGCCCGCACAGTACCACGAGTACGTCGCAGAACACGTGCAAGACGGGGCGTGGACGACCGTCGACGACGCCGCCCACCTCGCAATGCTGGAAGCGCCCGAAGCGTTCAACGACGAACTCACGTCGTTCCTCGACGAGAACTCGCTCTAGCAGTCCAAATCCTTAGAGCGAGCATCCGCGAGCGAGGGGTCTAACGAGCCCGAGCGAAGCGGTTTACCGCGCGAACCGAGTGAGCGCGGGCCGACGACCGACCAGAGAGGGGCGGCGGAGCCGTCCCTCAGGCCTGCGGGCGACTCGCGGGTCGCCCGCAGACAACGGGAGGGAGGAGTGCTTTTTCAGCAAGTTTTTGCAAGCGAGGGAGCGGCAGTGACCGAGCGCTGGAAAAAGTGCGCTAATAGAGAGAATCCACGTCTTCCTCGACGTGACTGTGCTCCTCGCTGGGGAACTCCCCGGATTCGACCGCGTCGACGTAGCCCTCGACGGCGTTCTCCATCTCCGTTTTGACGTCGCCGAACTGTTCGGCGAACGGCGGACTGCGCTCGGAGAGCCCGATGGCGTCGTCCACGACGAGCACCTGGCCATCTGTGCCCGGGCCAGCACCGATGCCGATGGTCGGAACGTCGAGGGCGTCCGTGACGTCGCTGGCGACGTTCGCGGGGACGTGTTCGAGCACGAGCGAGCACGCGCCCGCGTCCTCGTGCTCGCGCGAGAGGTCGAGGATGCGTTTGGCGGCGCTCTGGTCGGTTCCCTGCCGGAAGTAGCCGCCGAGTTGGTTGACGTGCTGGGGCGTCAGCCCGAGGTGGGCCATCACGGGAATCCCGAGGTCCGTCAGCCGGTCCGTGAGTTCGACCGTGTGCGGGCCGGATTCGAGTTTCACGGCGTCGGCGTTCGCCTCCTTCAGCATGCGGCCGCAGTGCTCGATGCTGTCGGCTTCGTCCGCTCCGAAACTCAGGAACGGCATGTCTGCGACGACCACGGCGTCCTCGGTGACTCGGGACACTGCGCCGGTCGCACTCGCGACTTCGTCGACGGTCACGGGGAGCGTGGTGTCGTAGCCGAGCTTCGCGTTGCCCATGCTGTCGCCGACGAGAATCACGTCGACGCCCGCGTCGTCGACGACGCTAGCGGTCGGCGCGTCGTACGCGGTCAGCATCGTTATCGGCTCGTCGCCCGCGTTCCGGCGGACGTCTCGGACGGTCGGCATACTTCGTGGTCGCGCCGGCGTCGTGATAAACGTACGCGAACCGGGCCGCACAACGGGGAAGTTATGCTGGGGGCCGCCATGCTTTCGCGTGTGCCGGAGTTACAGGAGGAGACCGACCCGGAGGGTGTCGACTACGGCTGGGTGATGCAGACGACGTTCGTGCTCACCATCGTCGTCGGCGCGCCTGCGGTGGTCGTTCTCTCGCTATTCTACACGCTGCCGACGTGGGCCGCCCGGGTGTCGTTCGCGGTGCGCGTCGGCGCAGTCGTCTGGCTACTCACCGCGCTCGCGACGTACTGGTACGCGCGCCGGAACGTCGAGGAGTAGCTACGCCCAGCGGAACGACGTGCCCGCGCGCTCGGCAGTCACTTCGTCCGAGGCCGAGTCGCCGACGAACAGCGCATTCTCGGGTTCGACGCCGAGTTCGTCCAGTACCCACGTCAGCGCCCGCGAGTCGGGCTTGCGCGCGGGCACCGTGTCGCGGCCCGCGACCACGCGGAACGAGTCCAGCAGGTCGTGGCGCTCCAGCGCGGTGCGACACGCGTCCTCCGCGTTCAGCGAGCAGACCGCCGCGGGGGCGTCGAGGCCCGCGAGTTCGTCCGCGCCCGGCAGGCGCTGTGCGCGGGTCGCACCGTCGCGCTCGTGGCTCGCGATGAGGTCGTGGACGTCACTCCCGATGCCCGCGTCCTCGGCGGCGTCCAGCATCTCCCACATGTCGTACGCGCTGGGGTCGACGCCTGCCTCGCGGAGCCGCGCGGCGACCTCGCGCTCGACGACCGCCCAGTCGACCGCGAGCCGGACGAGCGTCCCGTCGAGGTCGTAGACCACTGCCTCGTAGTCAGTCACGACTCCGCGTAGGCTGTCCCGAGGCTTAGCAACTTCGGTGGGTCAGTCGACGAAGCCGAACCCCTCTGCTTCGAGTTCGTTGCTGACGTGGCCGCTGCCGCGGTCCGTAATCACGTAGTAGTCGTCGGTGTCCGCGAACGTCCGCACGAAGTTGTCCTCGTCCAGTTCCGCGAGTGCGGCGTCCACCTCGACGGCGGTCGGCGCGTCGTCGAGTACAGCGTCGAGGTTCGTCGCGACCACGTCCGCGGTGACGGCGACGCCCGCCTGGTGGAGCACCCGCAACACGGGTTCGACGACGTCGCGCTGCCAGTCCTCGGTGTCGGTCATGTCCGGGGCGTCGGCGCGCTGGCCCAAAGGTCGTGCGGCCGCTCAGTCCAGTAGGCCGCGCGCGATGACCTCTTTCTGAATCTCGGATGTACCCTCGTAGATGGTCGTAATCTTGGCGTCGCGGTAGAATCGCTCGACGTCGAAGTCGGTGGTGTAGCCGTAGCCGCCGTGAATCTGGACGGCTTCGTTGGTGACGTCGACGGCGGCCTCGCTGGCGAAGTACTTCGCCTTCGCCGCGGCGTCGCGGTGGTCCTCGCCCGCGTCCGCCCGCCGGGCGGCGTCGCGCGCGAGCAGCCGCGCAGCCTGCGTCTGCGTCTCCATGTCCGCGAGCTTGTGCCGAATCGTCTGAATCTCCGAGAGTTGCTGGTCGAACTGCTCGCGCTCGTCGGCGTACGAGAGCGCCGCGTCGAGGCCGGCCCGCGCGAGCCCGACCGCTTGCGACGCGATGCCGATGCGGCCCCCAGTCAGGATGTGCAGCGCCGCGGACATCCCCTTGCCTTCTTCGGTGAGCCGGTACTCGGCGGGAATCCGGCAGTCGTCGAACAGCAACGCGGTGGTGTCGCTGGCGCGCAGCCCGAGTTTGTCTTCCTTCTTCCCGACCTCGATACCCTCTGTGTCCTTGGGTACGAGGAACTGCGTTATCTTGTCGTCGCCGTCCACCTTCGCGAAGACGATGGCGACGCCGGAGCGCTGGCCGTTCGTAATCCACTGCTTCTTCCCGTTCAGCACGTACTCGTCGCCGTCGCGGACTGCCTCGGTGGTCATCTGCGCGGGGTTCGAGCCGGCTTCGGGCTCCGAGAGCGCGAACGCGCCGACGGGCCGGCCGTCGGCCATCTCCGGCAGCCACTCGGATTTGAGGTCGTCGCTGCCGAACTCCGCGATGCACGACGTCGCGAGGCAGTGCACGGAGAGCGCAGTCGCCACCGACAGCGCGCCGTACGCGACCTCCTCGTTGACGACGCTGTACGTGAGACTGTCCACGTCGAGGCCGCCGTACGCCTCCGGGACGGTCATCGCGGTCATCCCCATCTCCCCGAGGCCGTCCCAGACGGCCTCGGGGAACTCCTGCTCGCGGTCGGCGTCGGCCGCCGTCGGGCGAATCTCCTCGGTCGCGAACTCCCGGACGGCGTCCCGTATCTGGCGCTGCTCGGCGGAGAGGTCCATACACCGCCTTTGCGTCTTGCCTGAAAAAAGGTGACTGATTCCCGGCTGCGAGCCGCGTTCGCCGGGCTACTCGTCGCTGAGTTCCACGTCGAGGCGCGCTTCGAGCGCCGCGACGACCGACCCGCCGACGCTCGCCTGCGTCGCACGCGCCTGCTCGACCGCGAGCAGGTCCGACTCGTCGATGTCGAGCTCCTCGGCGAGCTCCTCGCGCTGGAGGCCGGCCTCCTGGCGCGCGCGGACGACGCGCTCGCCGTAGTCCGAGACGAGGTACGGGAGCTGGTCGCGCTCGTAGTCGGTGCCGTTCTCCTCCCAGTGACTGGAGTCGCCGGTCGCCTGGTCGAGCGCGCGGGCCGTGTTCTGTGCGGCCTGCTGCTTGCGTTCCTGGTCCTCGTCGGGACTCCGGTCGGGGCTCTCGTCGTGGCTGCTCGCGCAGTCGGGGCAGACCGTGAGCTCCGCCCCCGCGACGTCCGCGGTGCGGAGGGAGTCGGCGGACGACCCGCAGAGCTCGCAGGTCTGTCCGCCCCCGCCGCCGCTGGCATCGCCGGTCGAATACTTCGGCATACCCTGCCGTATGGAGGTGCCGACATTTTAATACCCCGCTTGCCGGCCGGAACCGCCAGAAATCTCGCGGGCGACAGTTAAGTACCCGCGGCGTCAGCGCTCCCGTATGCCCGCCGACTTCGCCGACAGCGTCTACCTCGCCTCACTGACCAGCGAGGACGTCACCGACGCCTTCGGAAAGGGGTACGCGACCGCCGCGGAGCCGCCCGCGGTCTCGGGCCTCCTCCGCAGCCTCGCCGACACGCACGCGTGGGCGACCCGTGACACGGACGTCCTCGCGGCCCTCGACCGCGGCGACTACGTCTTCTTCCACCGCGAGTTCGGCCTGCGTTGCGTCGGTCAGGTGTGGACGACCACCGCGGACAGCAGCGAGGTCGCCCGCTACACCGACGTCGAGGAGCCCGCCGGCGAGTGGGGCGTCGTCACGCTCACGAACGTCCAGCCCGCGCTCGACCACGTCTCGTTGCTCTCGCTGGGGATGGACGACGCGCGCCGCGACGACTCACTCTACCGGCTGCCCGAGGCCGTCGCTGCGGACCTCCGCGCGGAGTACACGACGCCCGCGCGCCTCGTCGAGGACGCGGTCGCCGACCCGCTCGCGTTCGACGTTCCGCCCGGTGGCACGCCCGGGGACCGTCGACCCGACCCAGAACCGTTCGACGCGAGCGCGCCCGCCGTCACTGGAACCGAGACGGTGCTCGACGCCCACCTCGACGCGCTCGACGGCGTCCGCGCCGTCGCGTGGCGCGTGCTCGGCCTCGCGGCGTTCCTGCTCGCCGCGACGCTCGCGGTCGTCGCAATCTTCCGCCCGCCGACCGGCTCCCGAATCGTGCTCACGGGACCCGTCAGCGTCGGCGTCGCTGCGGTCGCGGTCGGCACGGCAATCGCAGCGGGCGTCGCCGTCCACGCCGCCGTCGCGCCGCGGCCCGGGCTCGCCGCGTTCACGCGCGAGCAGACTTCGGCTGTCCAGCGCGCGGGCACCAGCGAATCTCACGGCGACGCCGCCACGCACGTCGCGGGGAAAGTCGAGGCGTTCTGCACGTATCTCGCCGCCCGCACCCGGCGGCTCGGATTCGCCGTCGCCGCTGCCACCGTCGCCGTGCTCGTCGGCTGCGTCTACGTCGCGTACGGGCTCGGCGTGCAGGTGTCGCCCTCGGTCGAACCCCTCTCGGCCGTCGCACTCGCGGGCTTCCCGGTGCTCGTCGTCGGCGCAGCGCTGGTCGTCGTCCGCCACCACGTCCGCGCTGTGCTCCCGGAGCGCTCGACGGATTCTGCGGGTGAGGTCCCGTCGATTCCCGCGGTCTCCGCCGGAGAACGATTGGATGCCCTGAAGCGCCGTGTTTCGGGATTTGCGGGACGGTTCCGCTGACGGGTAGGGTCGCACAGCAGTTGTTCTCAGACGTTTGGAAACAGGGGGGTTCATTTACCGGGAGCGAGCATACGCTCAGGTAGCGATGAGCGCCAGTGAGGAGTTCACCTTCGTCTGCCCGAGTTGCGGGGAGTCGATGGCAGTCAACCCCTCGATGCGGGACGCCCTCGTGGAGAACGGGTGCGTCGTCTGCGGGGCCTCGGTCACCACCGAGGCGTTCTCCCCGACCGACGCGCCCGAGTAACGACTCCGTTCGACGGTTCGCTCCTCGCTGGCAGTACGTACGCCCGTACGCGTGTCCGGGTTTTCCGCACTCCAGATGGGCAAGTATAAAGATACTGCCGAACAAGCACGACATGTCTACGATGGCCCTGGAGAAGCAGACCGAGATGACGCAGTCGGACACCGACGCGCTCCTCGGCCGCCACGAAACCGGCGTGCTCTCGCTCGCCCGCGACGACGACCCGTACGCGATTCCCATCTCCTACGGGTACGACGCCGACGACCGCACGTTCTACCTCCGGCTGGTCTCCACGCCGGAGAGCGAGAAACGCGAGTTCCTCTCCTCGAACCCCGACGCCCGCCTCGTCGTCTACGAGGAGGACGAACCCACCTACCAGAGCGTCGTCGTCACCGGCACGCTCGCCGGGATTCCTCGCGACGAGATGACCGTCGAGCACGTCGAACAGTACGGCGAGGCGAAACGCCCGCTGTTCGAAATCTGGGGCGAAGCCAAACCCGACCTCGACATCAAGCTGTACGAACTCCGCGCCGACACCATCAGCGGCCGCCACATCGAACTCTCCGAGCGCCACGACTGACCGCGCTGCTTCTCCCGGGCCCCCTTCCTGTTGCGGTAGACCCGCACGCTCAAGTACGGAGCCAGCCAACGGGCTGCTAATGTCTGGCGGGATTCGCGTCACCGTCGAGTTCCCCGCGCCGGCGGTCTGCCCCGTCGCCGACCTCTCCGAGCGCGCCAGCACCACTATCAGCGACGTCTCCACGAGCGTCGCGGCCGCCGACTCCGCGGACTGCGTCACCGAGTTCCTCGTCGACGCCGACGCCGTCCCCGAGGACTACGACGACCCGGTCTTCGAGTACGCCGACCGCCACCTCTACCGCGTCACTCACGACACCGACGCCGACTGCCCCTGCGTCTGTCTGGGCGAGTTCGACACACCTGTCGACCGCTTTTTCGCACACTCTGGCGACCTCGAAGTCGTCTTCCACGCCGAGAGCTTCGACCAGCTCCAGGCCATCGTCAGCGAGTTCCGCGACCGCTACCCGGAGGTCGACATCCAGCGCCTCGTCCGCGCGCCCACCGGTGGCGCCCCCCGCGACACGGTGTTCGTCGACCGCGGGAAGCTCACCGACCGCCAGCTCGAAGTGCTCCAGACCGCCCACGACATGGGCTACTTCGCCCAGCCCCGCGAGGCCAACGCCACGGATGTCGCCGACGAACTCGACATTACCCCGTCGACGCTCACCGAGCACCTCACCGCCGCCCAGCGCAAGCTCTTCGCGGACGTGCTCGAAGAAGGGTCCTGACTGGCCGCCTCCCGCAGCGAGCGGCCCGCCCCGCCGTCCTTACTTAAACCCCCCTCGATACCGGGGTCGTACACTCCTCCCCCCGGAGCGCATTCTACGAAATATGAGTCAGAGTCAGCTGCCCGCCGGCATCCGTGACCGCGACGACGGCCCCACCACGCACGCCGACGCCGAGAACGTCCAGAACATCCTCGACGCGCTCGACGACGCCGATTGCCGGACGATTCTGGAAGCCACCCGGGACGCCACGCTCACCGTCAACGAAATCTCCGAGCAGTACGACCTCCCCCAGTCGACGGCCTACCGCAAGGTCGACATCCTCGCGGACGCCGGCCTCCTCGAAGAGTCGCTGCGCGTGCGCCGCTCCGGCAAGCACGTCAGCGAGTACGACTGCGGCGTCGAGGACGTCACGCTCTCCGTCGACGCGAGCGGCGTCGCCCTCACTGTCGACCACGCCGACACCGACGCGAGCGCCACGTTCGCCAACTCCCTCTCCACCCAGACGAATGTCGCAGACGACTGACCGACACAGCCGGTTCGCGTCGCTGTTCGTCGACCTCACCGGCACGGAGACGATTACGCAACCCCAGCGCGACGCCGACTCCCGCCGCATCGAAGCCGCCGACGAACGCGACGTCGCGGACTACGTCGCCGACGCCACCCAACAGAGCGGCCTCGACGACGCCATCGACGACCCCGAAACCGACAACTGACGCTCCTCCTGCTGGCCGCGGCGCTGGCGAACTCGCGTGTACGCAGAAGGACAGCAGCGCTGCTGTCGAGTATTACTTTCGCGAGAATTTGCGTGGGTGATGTCCCAGAGGGGATATCACCGTGCATCGCCGTTTGCCTCCGCGGCTTCGCCGCGTCGGCGTTCGGCGGCGCGTAGCGCCGCCCGAGCGATGCGTGGGACCGGATTTGAACCGGCGAACCTCTACAGGACAGCGCCCTCAACGCTGCGCCTTTGGCCTAGCTTGGCTACCCACGCTCGCTACGTGCGTTTGCAATCCACCGTACCCGCCGACCAATTAAAACCCCTACGATTTGGCCGTCCCCTGCGAGTCGCCGACACGGAAACCGCTATGGGGCGCGCGTCCGAACCGCCGGCCATGACAGACGGGTTCGCGCGGCGGCACGTTCGTTCGCTGACCGCGGTGCTCTCGGTGGCGTCGCTCGCGCTCGTAATCGCCGTCGTCCGCGGGTTCGTGCCCGCGTCCGCGGTGCCGCACGCGCCGGACGCGGTCCTGCACGCGCTCCCGACCGTGAACGCCGCACTCAGCGCGGCCGCCATCGTCACCATCTCCGCCGGCTGGCGCGCGATTCGGAACGGCGACGTCGAGCGCCACAAGGCCGCGATGCTGACATCGACGTTGCTGTTCGTGCTGTTCCTCGCGTTCTACCTCTACCGCATCGTCGTCGAGGGAACCACGGGATTCGCGGGTCCGGACGCGGTCTACACGTACGTCTACCTCCCGATTTTGATTATCCACATGGGGCTGGCGATGGTGTCGATTCCCCTGGTCTACTACGCGCTGTTGCTCGCGGGCACCCGCCCGGTGAACGAGATTCCGGCGACGAACCACGCGACTGTCGGCCGCGTCGCGGCGTCGCTGTGGCTGGTGTCGTTCGCGCTCGGTATCGTCGTCTACCTCCTGTTGTACGTGCTCTACTAACCACACTGCGTGCGCCTGCGCGGACCGTCAGTCGTCGGCGGGCGCTTCGACCGGGTGGTCGATGTCGCGGTCTGCGGCCTCGCCGGGAATGTCGTAGGGGTACTCGCCGGTCACGCAGCCCGCGCAGAGGTCCGCCTCCGACCGGCCGATTGCGGTCGTGACGGCGTCCAGCGAGAGATACGAGAGGCTGTCCGCGCCGATCTGGTCGGCGATCTCGCTGGCGGTCTTGTCGGCGGCGATGAGTTCGTCGCGGGTCGCCATGTCGATGCCCATGTAGCAGGGCGCGCTAATCGGCGGCGCGCCGATGCGCACGTGAACTTCCTCCGCCCCGGCCTCGCGGAGGAGGTCGACGAGCTGGCTGCTCGTGGTGCCGCGGACGATGGAGTCGTCGATGACGGTGACGGTGCGGCCCTCGACGGTGGACTTGATGGGGTTGAGTTTGAGGCGGACGGCCTGCTCGCGGGCCTCTTGGGTGGGCATGATGAACGTGCGGCCGACGTAGCGGTTCTTCATCAGGCCCTCCGCGAACTCGACGGTCGCGCCGTCGGCCTGTCCGGCCTCGGCGTACCCGGAGGCGAACGCGCGCCCGGAGTCCGGGACGGGCATCACGACGTCCGTGTCGACGCCGTTCTCCGTCCAGAGCTGGCGGCCGAGTTCTCGTCGTACCTCGTAGACGAGTTCGTCGTCGATGACGGAGTCCGGGCGCGCGAAGTAGACGTACTCGAAGAAGCAGTTCGCGGTGTTCTCGGCTTCGACCAGTTGGTGGGAGTCGTAGCCCTCGCCGTCCTCGTGGAGGACGACGAGTTCGCCGGGGCGGACGTCGCGCACGAGGTCGCCGCCGAGCGTGTCGATGGCCGCGGACTCGCTGGCGAGCACGTAGCCGTCGTCGAGCTCCCCGAGGACGAGCGGGCGGTTGCCCAGCGGGTCGCGCACGCCGAGCACGGAGTCGTCGTGCATGATGGTCAGCGAGTACGACCCGTGGACGCGGTTCATCGTCGTCTCGACGGCGGCGACGAGGTCCTCGTCGAGGAGGTTGCGCGCGAGGTCGTGAGCGATGACCTCGGTGTCGCCGTCGCTGGTGAACGCGTGCCCGCTGCTCGCGAGGTCGTCGCGGATCTCGTCGGCGTTCACGAGATTGCCGTTATGACTGAGCCCGAGCGCGCCGCCCTTGAACGAGACGGAGAACGGCTGTGCGCAGGACTTGTCGACGCTGCCCGCGGTCGGGTAGCGCACGTGGCCGATGCCGGCGCTGCCCACGAGTCCCTCGATGTCGGACTCGTCGAAGGCCTCGCCGACGAGGCCCATGCCGACGTGCTGGTGTTGCTGGAAGCCGTCGTGGGTGACGATGCCAGCGGACTCCTGGCCGCGGTGTTGGAGCGCGTACAGCGCGTAGTACGTCGGGAAGGCGGCGTCGCGCTCGGCGAGAGAGACGCCGACGACGCCGCACTTCTCTGTGGGATGGTCGAACTCGGGGCCGTCCTCGCGCCCGGGTGACATGGACGCTCCTACCCCGGCAGGCAGGGTAAAACTTCCGCAACCGTGTCGAACTCGCCGAAACACACAGTCGTTGTATGCACGAACGTGCTAGCTGTGGGATAGGCATGCTACCACAAATCAAGGAAGGTGACAGACTTCTCAATCGGTGCGAGAGCGCAGGCTCCAGGTCACGAATGTTCAGAACGCAGAACGGCTGCGTCGCTACGGAGTCGAGAGAAACGCAGGAGAAACGGAGTCGTTAGTTGTCGCCGGTCTTGCCCTGCCAGTTGTAGCCACGGCGCTTCGCGGACTTGCCGAAGCCACAGCTCGAACAGACCTTCTTCTTCGTGTGGTAGGACTTCTCGCCGCACCGGCGGCACTTCGTGTGCGTCGTCGTGTTCTTCTTCCCTTGGCTCGGGGTCCCAGCTCCCGTCATGGTTTGATGGTAACGACGTTGTCGCCACGGATAATCGTTGTGTCTTCGCCCTCCAGCACGATGTTCATGTGCTGGTCGTAGCCCGTGAGGACGCCGGTGAACTCTTCGCCGTCCTTGAGTCGGACCGTGACGGTCTCCTCTAGTGACTCCTCGAGTACGTCGAGTGGTCGGCCGCTCATACACCAACGGGTGCGTGTCGCGTCTATAAGCGTACCGGACCGCGGCCGCGACCCGGAGCGACGCCCGCTGGCACCGCTGGCGACTTCAGACGTCCACTGCGAACGACTCCCGGTCGGCCTCGCGGACCGCGAACGCCGCCAGCAGGTCCGCGGCGTCCTCGACGTCCTCGGTGTCCACGACTTCGGCGGGCGTGTGCATGTACCGGTTCGGGATGCCGATGGCGACTGTGGGAATGCCGCTGCGCGCCCGGAAGAACGTGTCCGCGTCCGTCCCCGTCGTCGTGGACATCGCCTCGACCTGCACGTCGATGCCCTCCGCGTCGCCCGCGGCCCGGACCGCGCGCGCCACCTCGGGGTGACTCGACCCGCCACGGGTCACGGTCGGCCCGCCGCCCAGTTCGACCTCGCTGGCGTGGGCGCTGGGGTACGACGGGTTGTCCGCGGCGTGCGTGACGTCCACGACGAGCGCGACGTCCGGGTCGAGGTCGAACGCCACCATGCTCGCGCCCCGCGTTCCGAGTTCCTCTTGGACAGTGTTGACGGCGTACACCGTGCAGTCAGCGCCCCGTTCGGCGGCGCGCCGGAGTGCTTCCGCGGCGACCCACGATCCCGTGCGGTTGTCGAGGCCGCGGCCCGCGATGCGCGTCCCCGCGAGGTCGTGGACGCCCGCTGCGAGCGTCGCGGGGTCGCCGACCTCCACGAGTTCGCGGGCCTGCTCGCCGTCCTCGGCACCGACGTCCACGTGCTGCTCGGTGACGTCCGCGGGCGCGTCCTCACCAGCCTCCCGGAGATGAATGGCGGTATGGCCGACGACACCGTTGACGGTACCCTCGTCGGTGTGGACCGCGACCTGCGAGCCCTCGGTTACCGAGCGGTCGACGCCACCCAGCGGCCGCACGCGCAGGAAGCCGTCGTCGGTGATGGCAGTCACGACGAAGCCGAGTTCGTCAGCGTGGCCGGCGAACGCGACCTCGGTGTCGCCGCCGTCGTAGACGGCGACCGCGTTCCCGTACGCGTCCGTGCGTACGTCGTCGGCGAACTCCTCGACGTAGTCGACCCACGCGCGCTGCCCGGCGGTCTCGAACCCGGAGGGGCTGGGCGCGTCGAGCAGGCGGCGCAGGAAGGCGTCTCGCGTCTCGTCCATACGAGTACTGTCGAAGCCGCGGGCAAGAATCCTCCGAGAGCGCCACGGCCGACCCCACAACGGATATATGGCGTCTCGGCGAACTGACTGGTATGGGACTCATCGAGGTACACTTCCACGAGTCGGAGTTCGACTTCTCCCCGTCGATGGTCACGGGCGCTGGCGAGCAGGCGCTCGAAGCCACCGAGGAGGAGAGCGACGAGACCGCCGACGAGGACGTCGAAAGCGTCGGCTGGAAAGACGAGGAGGCGGAGCCGAGTAGTTCCGCCGGGCTGGGCGCGCTCGTCGCGCTCGCCGTGCTGGTCGTGCTCGCCGCGCTCGTCGGCTTGAAGCGCCGCAGCAGCGGCGACGAAGACGGCGAACTCGAAGCGTAGGCCGCGAGCAGCAGAAGGGCTTTGGCCGTTCGTCGCCGACTTCCCCTATGACGCTTTTCGAGAGCGCACGCGCTGTCGCGGGCGCTAGCGGAACCGGCGCTATCGACTGGGACGCCGTCGCCGAGGCCGCGAAGGCCGCCACCGACCCCGGCGACCTCGACCTCTCCGAGGCTGAGGCCGAAGCGTACGCCGCCGACGTCCGTGACGCCCGCCAGCAGCTCCGCAACGTCTCCGGGCTCGACTTCGACGTCCCCGAGACCGTCGAGATTCAGAACCGCCACCACTGGGTCGACGCCAACGTCGAGACGTTCAGGCGCGCGTTCGAGCCGCTGAACCAGCGCGCCAGCTACCTCCCCGGCGTCGCGCGGTCGCTGAACACGGCGACCACAGCGGGCGCGCTCGCGTTCGTCTCCCGGCACGTTCTCGGACAGTACGACCCGCTCCTGCTGGCCGACGCCGTCGAGGAAACCTCGGCGAGCAGTCGGACGCAGTCCGACGATACGTCCGACCACGCGCTCTACTTCGTCCACCCGAACGTCGTCGCGGCCGCCGACAATCTCGACGTCGCGTTCCCGCGGTTCCGGCGCTGGATTGCGTTCCACGAGGTCACCCACGCCGCGGAGTTCGGTGCCGCGCCGTGGCTCGCCGACCACCTCGAAGACCGCCTCGAAGCCGGCGTCGCCGCGCTCGCCGAGGGCGAGGTCGAACGCGAGGCCTTCGCGGAGTTGCACGTCGCGATGACCGCCGTCGAGGGGTACGCGGAGCTGTTGATGGACGAGGCGTTCGACGGCGAGTACGCCGACCTCCGCGCGAAACTCGACGCGCGCCGCCGTGGCGGCAGCCCGCTGACGAAGCTCGTCAAGCGTGCGCTCGGCCTCCAGTTGAAGCGCGAGCAGTACGAGCGCGGCCGCGAGTTCTTCGAAGCGGTCGCCGCCGACCGCGGGCTCGCCGGCGCCAGCCGCGTCTGGGACAGTCCCGAGTACCTCCCGACGGACGCGGAACTCGACGCGCCCCGCGCGTGGCTCGCTCGCGTCCCCGCAACGTCGGACGAGACTGCCGAGTAGACTTATCAGTCTTCGTCGCCAACTGTCCCCTATGAGCCGACTCAAGCGAGTGTTCAGTCGTGCGAAGTACGCAGCCATCGGTGCCGCCGTCGGCGGTGCGCTTGGCGGTATCGTCAGCCGGAACGCAGCGAGCACAGCGGCGGGCGTCGGTGCGCTCGCGGGCGCAATCGTCGGCGAGAAGCGCGTTGACGTCGGCACAATAGTCGACGACGTCAAGGACCGGAAACCCGACACCGAAGTCGTCTCGCGCTCCAGCGACGACTAACTCCTTTTGCGCTCCCCCGGCTATAAGTGTCGACAGACGAATCTATTAGTTGAGGGAGACGGCATGCCGGCCACCTTGGCATCTGCGAGGGCGACGTGCCACTCGGGCACGCCATCCACGCGACCATACACACCAAGACGGACGCGGGCGTCGTCGACTACTACGTCTGCCAGCCGTGCTACGAGGACGAACTCGCGCCGCTGTTCGAGAACTAGTGGAAGCCGCGGCCGACGTCGTCCTCCTCGACGAGGTCGTCGAGTTCCGAATCGAGTAGTTCCTCGGCGTCCGCGAACTCCTCCTTGAGGTCGTCCATCGCGTCCGGCCGGCCGTACGGGTCGTACTCCATCGGCCCGAACGCCGGACTCTCCAGGGCGTCCATCACGTCGTCGAAGAAGTCCCCGGGCGTCGTCGGCGCGTCCGCGTGCGCCTGCACGACCTGCTCCAGTTTGCTCGCGCGGTCCTCGGCTTCGTCCTCGTCCTCGACGGGCTGCTGGACGGCGAACCGGCCGCTGTCGTCGTCCGGGAGGTAGTCCGCCAGCCCGTCGTCGACCTTCCGCGCGACTCGCGTCCCCACGCCGCGCACCTCGAAGGGGTTCTTCGCGTACGTTTTCAGGTGATAGACTCCCCGCGACGGGTGGCCGAGGTAGAAGTCCTCGCCGACGCCGGACTCGCGGTCGCCGGCGAGCGCGCGCCACCCCTCGGGGTCGGCGTTCGACTCCACGACGTTCGAGACGATGTCCTCCCAATCCCGTACTCTCATTACGCGAGACTAACGCACTAGTGGACTTGAGTGCGTCGGCGGCGTACGCGCTCGCGGTTTTGAGGAGTCGGGTACGCTGCTTCGTGGCTCACAGTGTTCCCGCTCGCATTACCGTGGCCTCCCGTCGGTCGAGCACGCGCCTCGCGCATCGCTGCGCTCCGCGCTCGCATTACCGTGGCCTCACTTCGTTCGGCCACCACGTAACGTGCGTTTTATAACCGCGACGGGAGTAATCGGGCGTACGACTATGCCGAGCTCCAACGGACCCCTCAACAGCACCCGCGAGAAGCTCTCGAACGACCCCCGCGACCGCGGCACGTCCCCGCCCCAGCGCGCAATCGCCGAGTACGACGAAGGGCAGAAAGTCCACCTCAAGACCGACCCGAGCACGGCGAACGGTCGCTTCCACCCGCGATTCGACGGCCTCACCGGCGAAGTCCTCGGGAAGCAGGGCGACGCGTTCAAGGTCGAAATCAACGACAACGGTAAGGACAAGGTCGTCATCGCGGCGGCAGCGCACCTCCGCGCACAGCAGGACTAGCATGACCATCTTCAAGGAAACGCTCGACGAGGAGTTCCTCACTGTCTCCGAGGCGAAGGAGCTGCTGACCGACGTCGAAGCCGAGCGCGCCGCCGAGGAGGACCGCGAACTCCGCTTCGAGCTGGCGCGAGCGGTCGAGCACGTCAACCGGTTCGCCATCCTCGAACCGGAGGAGTCCCGCGAACTCGTCGAGGACCTGCTCGCCCTCGAACACGTCAGCGACGAGTCCGTCGCGTACAAGATTGCCGACCTGCTCCCGCGAACCCGTACGGAACTGCGTGCGGTGTTCGCGCAGGAACGCTACGCGCTTTCGGGCGACGAACTCGACGACATTCTCGACGTCGTCGCGAAATACGCCTAACTCGGGTCGAGTGGCCGACCGTTTAAGTGTCGGCTGGGCGTAGCAGTTCGTATGAGTGAATCGTCTTCGACCGAGGACGAAGAGTACGCTGTCGTCCTCGACTTCCTCGCGCACGGCCGCTCGAACGGCGGCCGCGGCTACGGCGACGGCGCGCTCGCGTACGCCGTCTCTACTGACCGGTTCGTCCTCTACGAACTGAGCCTCGAAGCGGACGCGGACATCTCGATTCTGGACCGCGTGCGCATCCGCCCCGACTTCGAGGCGGGCATCGAGCGCGGGCACGTCGTCGACTACGACGACCTCTCGGACGGCGCGCGCTCCGAACTCGACTACGTCGTCGAGGACGTCGTCGAAGCCAACGAGCAGCGCTTCGTGGACTTCTACAACGAAGCCCAGCCCATCTCCCTGCGCCTCCACCAGTTGAACCTCCTGCCGGGCATCGGCGACAAGCTCCGGGACAACGTCCTCGACGAGCGCAAGCGCAACGGTCCCTTCGAGAGCTTCGAGGACGTCGAGGAGCGCGTCGACGGCCTCCACAACCCCGAGGAGATCATCGTCGAGCGCATCCTCGACGAGATGCGCGAGGACGACCTGAAGTACCAGAACTTCGTGCAGGCGTAGCACGGGCGCACAGAAGGTAGCCTTTAGGGAACGGCGGAGGATACTCCGGGTAATGAGTGATTCGCGGGACCCGGACGCGCTGATTCGGCGCGCCGGCCGGCCCGACCCCGAGCGCGACCAGCACTTCCTCGTCGACGACCGCGTCCTCGACCGGATTCCGACGTACGCGGAGTCGTTCGACCGGTCGCACGTGCTCGAAATCGGTGCGGGGACGGGCGCACTCACCGATAGGCTGCTAGAGCACGCCGACCACGTCACGACGGTCGAACGCGACCGCGGGTACGCCCAGTTCCTCCGCGAGGAGTTTAGCGAGGAAATCGCGGCCGACCGCCTCACCGTCGTGCAGGGCGACGCCCTCGACGTGGAGTTCCCCGAGTACACTTGCTGCATCTCGAATCTCCCCTACGGCGTCTCCAGCGAAGTCACGTTCCGGCTGCTGCCCGAGCACGAGCCCGCCGTCCTGATGTACCAACTGGAGTTCGCCGAGCGGATGGCCGCCGAACCCGGCACGAGCGACTACGGCCGGCTGTCGGTCGCCACCCAGCATTACGCGCACGTCGAACTCGTCGAGACCGTCCCCCCAGAAGCGTTCGAGCCACAGCCGCGCGTCGAGAGCGCGGTGGTACGGTTGACGCCCCGCGAGCCCGACTACGAGGTCGCCGACGAGCAGTTCTTCTTCGGCTTCGTGAAGGCGCTGTTCACGCAGCGCCGCAAAACCGTGCGCAACGCCATCCGGAACACCGGCCACATCTCGGGGCTGGACGACCCGGACGCGGTCGTTGACGCCGTCGAGGAGGCCGTGCTCTCGAAGCGGCCCGGCGACCTCGCGCCGGGGACGTTCGCGGCGCTGGCGAACGTCGCGCTCGGCATCCAGGAGGGTGGCACACCGTGAGCGCGCCGGAGTTCGTGGACGTCGCGGTAAACGACCTCTCGACCGCTCAGCGGGTGGTCGTGACCGCAGTCTCGATGGCCGCGCTCGTCGCCGCCATCCTGTTCTCGCGGCGCGAGTCCACGCGTCGGGAGTCGCGGCTGTCGACGGTCGTCGCTGCTGTCGGCGCGCTCGCCGTGGTCGTCGCGGCGACCGTCCTCGTGGTCGTCGCGTGGGACGCGGAGACGATTGCGTGGGCAGCCGTCGCGAGCTTCCAAGTGCAGGCGACGATGCTCGTCCGCACGTTTCTCACCGTGATGTTCCTCGTCGGCGTGTACGCCGGCACGGGGGTCATCCACCGCGCAGTCAGCCGGTTCGTCAAGCGCACGGAGGGCGTCAGCGACCACCAGGCCGAAATCACCTACCGCATCATCCAGATTTCGGTGTACGTCGTCGCGCTGGTCGTCGTCCTCAACCTCTGGGGCATCAAGCTCGGTGGCCTGCTCATCGGGGCGGGGTTCGCCGGCATCGTGCTCGGGATGGCCGCCCGGCAGACGCTGGGCGCGGTCATCGCGGGGCTCGTGTTGATGTTCTCGCGGCCGTTCGAAATTGGGGACTGGGTGAAAATCGGCGACAAGGACGGCATCGTCACGGACATCACCATCGTGAACACGCGGCTGCAGACGTTCGACGGCGAGTACGTGATGTTACCCAACGACCTTGTGGGGTCAGACGAGGTCGTGAACCGGTCGCGGAAGGGCCGGCTGCGCATCCACGTGGAAGTCGGCATCGACTACACCGCGGACGTCGACGAGGCGATGGACCTCGCGAAGGAGGCGATGAACGACGTCGACGACATCCTCACGGTGCCGCGGCCACAGGTCGTGTTGAAGGAGTTCGGGGATTCGGCAGTCGTCCTCGACCTCCGATTTTGGATAGACAAGCCGAGCGCGCGGCGGATGTGGCGCGCGCAGACCGCGGTCATCTCCGCGGTGAAGTCGGCGTTCGACGAGGCGGGCGTGAAGATTCCGTTCCCGCAGCGGGAGGTCTCCGGGCGCGCCGAGACCGGCGGGTTCCGGGTGCGCGAGCAGCCGACCGTGGAGACGACCGAGCCCGAGGAAGCCGACCAGCACGGGTCGGCAGTTCGGAAGGACACCGCGGACGGCGACGCCGAAGACGCAGATAAAGATGCCGACGACGCGGACGACGCCGAGGAGGGTGACGAGACGGATGAGTGACGACCTCGCTAGCCGTCGCGGCACGGAGACGACAGTCTACCAGCCCGCGGAGGACTCGCTGCTGCTCGCGGAGGCCGCGGTGGCGGAGGTCGACTCGCGGGCGCGCGTTCTCGAAGTCGGTACTGGGTCTGGGTACGTGGCAGCAACGGTCGCCGACGAGGTCGGCGCGAGCGTGGTCGGATCGGACCTGAACCCGTACGCGTGCGCGCAGGCCCACGACCGCGGCGTGCCGGTGGTTCGAGCGGACCTCGTCTCGCCGTTCCGCGACGACGTCTTCGACGTGGTGTTGTTCAACCCGCCGTACCTGCCGCGGGACGAGGACGCCGCGCGAGACGACTGGATGGAGGTCGCGCTCTCGGGTGGAGAGACGGGCCGCGAGGTCGTGGAGCCGTTCCTCGACGACGTGGGCCGCGTGCTCGCTCCGGACGGCTTCGTTCTGTTGCTCGTGAGCACGCTGACGGGCGTCGAGGAAGTCGTGGAGTACGCCGGCGACCGCGGGTTCTCGGCGGCGGCGGTCCGCGAGGAGTCGCACTCCTTCGAGACGCTGACCGTCCTCAAGCTCTGGAATAACTGAAGGGCATATCTCTCGACAGCAAATATTAAACAGGGGCATTCCGTAGCGTCGGGCATGAATCGAATCGCGACGACACCCGGCCTGTTTCCCCTCCCCGACGACGCCAAAGAGACGTTGTCGGACCTGAAGGGGCACCAGAAGCACGACCTCGTCAGTGGCGACGAGGGCCCCGAAATCGAAGCCGCCTACGACGAGGTCCGCGAGGAACTCGTCGACCTCCAGCGCGACGCCGGCCTCGACCGCGTGGTCGAAGGCCAGGCCCGTTGGGACGACATGTTGGCCCACCCCTTGACTGTCCACGAGAACGTCGAGACGGGCGGCATCGTCCGCTACTACGACAACAACAACTTCTACCGCGACCCCATCGTGGCGGGCGAACTCACGTTCTCCGGCGACCTCGCCGCAGACCTCGAAACCGCGAGTGAACTCACCGACGACCTGCAGGCCGTCGTCCCCGGCCCGTACTCGCTGTCGGAGCTCGCGACCGACGAGTACTACGGCGACGACGAGCAGTTCCTCGCTGCCGTCGCGGACTTCCTCGCGGGCGAAGTCGAAGCGTTCCCGGAGGTCGAGACCGTCTTCGTCCTCGAACCGTCGCTGGTGACGAACCCGCCCGAGGAGGGCGAGGACGAGCGCGCCAGCGAGGCCATCGACACCGTCGCCGACGCCGCGGACGCCGACGTCGTCGCACACACCTACTGGGGAGCCCTCGAAGAGAAAGTCCACGCCCACCTCCTCGACGCCGGCGTCGACGCCATCGGCTACGACTTCGTCACGAACCACGAGGACAACCTCTACAACGTCACCGAGTACGGCACCAAGGACTCGGTCGCGCTAGGTGTCGTCGACGGCCAGAACACGCTGGTGGAGTCCCCGGAGACGATTCGGGACCGTGTGGACTGGTTCCGCGACTCCGTGCCGGACGCCATCGAGTTCGACGACGCGTACGTCACCGCGAACACGGGGCTGTTCTACCTGCCCGTGAACCGCTTCGAGCAGAAACTGCAGGCGCTCGCCGACGCCACCCGCGAGGTGACAGCATGAGCTCGAACCGCGAGCAGTTCCGCCCCGACGGTCACGACAACGACCACTTCCTGCTGACGACCGTCGTCGGCTCGTACCCGAAGCCGAAGTGGCTCGACCGTGCGAACGACCTCTACGAGGAAAGCGTTGCGACGGAGTCGCAACGAGACGAAGGCGGTGAAACCGCCGGAGTAGCCGACTTCGGCGACGAGGAACTCGCCGAAGCCGAGGACGACGCCGCCCGGCTCATCACCGAAGAACACGAGCGCGCCGGCCTCGACGTGGTCGTGGACGGCGAGATGCGGCGCAACGAGATGGTGGAGTTCTTCGCCGACCGCATCGAGGGCTACGAGTTCAACGGCCCGGTCAAAGTCTGGGGGCACAACTACTTCGACAAGCCCAGCGTCGTCAGCGACGTCGCCTACGACGAGACGTGGCTCGTCGACGAGTACGAGTTCACCGCCAGCGTCGCCGACAGCCCGGTGAAGGTTCCGATTACGGGGCCGTACACGCTCGCGTCCTGGAGCTTCAACGAGGCCTACGACGGCGACGACGAACTCGCCTACGACCTCGCGGACCTCGTCAACGAGGAAATCGAGAAGCTCGTCGACGCCGGCGCGCGCTACATCCAAATCGACGAGCCCGCGCTCGCGACGACCCCGGACGACCACGCCATCGTCGACGAGTGCCTCGAACGCATCGCCGCCGGCATCCCCGACGACGTCCGCATCGGGCTGCACGTCTGCTACGGCGACTACTCGCGCATCTACCCCGAGATTCTGGAGTTCCCCGTCGACGAGTTCGACCTCGAACTCGCGAACGGCGACTACGAGCAACTGGACGTGTTCATGGACCCTGACTTCTCGAAAGACCTCGCGCTCGGCGTCATCGACGCCCACGTCGCCGAGGTCGAGTCCGTCGAAGAAATCGAGGCGAACATCCGGAAGGGCCTGGAGGTCGTCCCGCCGGAGCGGCTCACTGTCAGCCCCGACTGCGGTGTGAAACTGCTCCCCCGAGAGGTCGCCTACGGGAAGATGGCGAACCTCGTGGAAGCCGCGCGCAACGTCGAAGCCGACCTCGACGACGGTAGCATCGACGTCCCGGCCGCGCCCGCCGACGACTGAGCGCTCCCACCTGTTTCTCTCCGCGTTCGGCGACAACTTTGATGGCCGCTTGCGCCGAACCCGCGAGTGAATGTCGAGTAGTCCCCGAGTTGTCGTCGCCGGTGGCGGTCGCGTCGGCGTGCAGACGGCTGCGAGCCTCCGCGAACGCGGTCATACGGTCATCCTCGTCGAAGGGGACGAAGCCCGCGCCGCAGCGGTCACCGACGAGAACGTCGCGACCGTCGTCAACGGCGACGCGACGCAGCCGTCGGTGCTCGAACAGGCTGACCTCGACGAGGCGCACGCGGTCGCCGCGGTGACCGGCGACCCCGGGACGAACCTCGCAGTCTGTCTGGTCGCCCAGCGCCTCGCCACGGACGTCTTCACCCTCGCACGCATCGACGACGAGACCCAGACGGAGTACACGGAGTACGTCGACGCCGCGGTGCTCCCCCAGCAGCCGACCGCGAACCGGGTCGTCGACCTGCTCGTCGGCGGCGGCGTGCGGACGTTCTCGGGGGCCGACGGCGGCTTCGCCCTCCTCGAACTCGGCGTCGCCGAGGACGCCACCGTCGCTGGCCACACGCTCGACGAGGTCGGGCTCCCGGAGGGCTGTCAGGTGGTCGGCTCCTCCACCCACGGCCAGCTCGCCGAGCCCGCCCTCGAATTCCAGCCCGGGGACCGCTACCTCGTCGCCGCCGACACCGGCACCGTCGACGAACTGCGCGCGCTCTTCCGGGAGTGATTCGATGACGGACGCGCTGCCCGCGTCGCCGCGTCGACCGCCACTCGTCTCGCAGAGCATCGAATGAGCGCGGACCACGCCGACCAGACCGGCGAACTCGGACTGCTCGCCGCGACCGCCATCGGCGCCGGCACGATGATCGCCGCCGGCGTGTTCGTGCTCTCCGGGCTGGCCGTCGCGAACGTCGGCGCGGTCGCGGTCGTCGCGTTCGTGCTCGCGGCGCTGGTCGGCTCCGTCACCGCGCTGGCGTACGCCGAGTTCGCCACCGTCTACCCCGAGAACGGCGGCGCGTACACGTACGTCTCCCACGCCCTCGAAGGCGAGTGGCCGTACCTCGTCGGCTGGGCGATGAGTCTCGGCTACCCCGCCAGCGCGGCGTTCTACATGGTGAGCTTCTCCCGGTGGACCGAGCGATTCCTCTACGGCATCTTCGGCGTCCCCGCGTGGCTGCCCGGCTGGACGCTCGGGCTCGCGGTGTTCGTCGGCATCGTCGCGCTGAACGTCCTCGGCACGAAGGAGACCGGCGTCTTCCAAATCGCCGTCACGGTTCTCAAGGTCGCGCTCATCGTGGTGTTCCTCTACGGCGGCCTGCGAGCGTGGCAGACCGACGTGGTCGTCGCCTCGTTCGCCGACCACGCCACCGCGTTCGGGGAGACGCTGTCGACGGCCGCGCTCGTGTTCATCACGTTCTTCGGGTTCGAGGCAATCGCCACCAACGCCGGCGAAATCCGGGACCCCGAGCGGACCGTCCCGCGCGCCATCTTCCTCAGCATCGGCATCGTCGTCACGCTGTACGTGCTCGTCGTGCTGTCGGTCGTGCTCGCCGTCAACGACGCCGCGTTCGTGGAGTTCCTCGTCGCGAACACGGACCTGGCGGCCGCCGCAAACGTGCGCGCGTTCCTCGCCGCCAACGGCGACCTCGTGATGGGACAGGCCGCGTGGTACTTCCTCGGCCGCATCGGGTTCTACGTCGTCGTCGCGGGCGCGCTGTTCTCGATGGTCTCCGCGACGAACGCCACCGTCATGGCGGGCTCGCGCGTCGAGCAAGCGATGGCGCGCCGCGACCAACTCCCCGGCGGGCTCGCAGACCGTCACCACCGCTTCGGCACGCCGTACCGCGCGGTCCTGCTCACGGGCGCGTTCGGTGCCGTGTTCTTCCTCGCGTTCGGCGTCCTGTTCGCCCAGTCGTCGCCGCTGCCCGCCGGCGCACCGCTGGTCGGTGCGCTCGGCGTCGAGGCGCTCGCGCACTTCGCGGACTTCATGCTGCTCGCCGGGCTGGTCGGTGTCAACGTCGCCCTCGTCTACTCGCGGCGCAAACGGCCGGACGTCGAGCGGCGCTTCCGCGTGCCGCTGGTGCCGTGGCTCCCGGCGATCGGCGCACTCAGTACGCTCGTGCTCCTCGTGAACGTCCGCGTCGAGAGCCTCGTGCTCGGCGTGCTCGCGGTCGCCGTCGGCGTCGTACTCCAGCAACTCGGCGTGACGAAGGGGAAACAGCGTAGCGAGCACCGCGGCTACGAGTGAGGCGTCGCGGAAAAGACGGCAGTAGAGACGGCCGGAGTTAGTGGTCGCCGGCGTCTTCGTAGACCCACGTCGCCGCGTCGAGTTCGTAGTCGACGAGTTCGTCCTCGTCGAAGAACAGCGCGATTTCGCGCTCGTTCGCGCCGGGGTCTTCGTGGTCGCTGCCGTGGATGATGTTCTGCCCGAGGTCGTTACCGTAGTCACCGCGGATGGTGCCCGGGGCCGCTTCCTGCGGGTCCGTGGCACCCATCATGCGACGGACCTGGCGGGTGGCGTCCGCGCCCTCCCAGACCATCGCGAACACGGGGCCCGAGGTGATGAACTCCACGAGACCCTCGAAGAACGGCTTCCCTTCGTGTTCGCCGTAGTGCTCGTGGGCGAGCTCCTCGCTAATCTGCATGAATTTCCCGCCAACCATCTTCAGGCCCTTGGCTTCGAGCCGCGAGACGACGTCGCCGATGAGGCTGCGCTGGACGCCGTCGGGCTTGACCATCACGAAGGTTCGCTCGTCGTGGTGGCTCATCTATTCTTCGACCTCTGCCTCTTCCTCGGTCCACTCGACGTCGCGCGGTTCGCGACCGAGGTCCGCGTTCTTCTCGCACTTCGCGGAGCAGAAGTGAGTTGTGCTGCCGTCGTTGTGGACGAACATCGTCCCCGTACCGGGTTCGATGTCGTCGCCACAGTAGTCACAGGTGCGTGTCTGGACCATTACCGACCACCGATGGAGTCCGCCTCGCGGGCCGTCTCCTTGAGCTGGAGGACGTCGCCCACGCGGACGGGACCGAGGACGTTTCGCGTGATGATGCGTCCCTGGTTGGAGCCCTCTTGAATGCGGCACTTCACCTGCATCGCCTCGCCGTGCATCCCGGTCTTCCCGACGACCTCGATGACTTCGGCGGGCGTGGAGCCCTCTTCTTCAGTTTCCTCTGCACTCATGGGTGGTTACTGGAGGTCCTCGACTTTCGTCGCGATGTCCTCGACGTCGTCTTCGGCGTCGCCGGCGTCCACGACGGCCGCGGCGGCGCTTCCGACTTCGAGCCCGGCTGCGTTGCCGAGTTCGTCCTGCGTCTCGACGAACACGACCTGAATGCCCTTCTCTTCGGCGAGCTCGGGGAGGTGCATGACGATTTCTTCGGGGGAGACGTCCTCGGCGACGAACACGAGGTCCGCGTTGCCGCGTTCGACGGCTTTGGTCGTCTCGTTGGTACCCTTCTTGACTGTACCCGTGTCACGAGCCACTTCGAGCGCTTCGAGGGCTCGTTCCTGGAGGTCTGCTGGAACGTCGTAGTCTACGTACACTGGCATGTATTGTTCACCTAGTTCCACGGACGGGCTTGCGCTCCCCTGCCGGTGCGGAATCCCTGACGGCTAGGAGCATCATCGACCCCCGTGGACTGTATCCTACATCTGGGGGCCCCTCAGTTAAAAGCGCTTTCAAAGTGTATCGCCGTGCGAAGCCGGCGCAGGGCCGTCGCCGGGTCCCGCAGGACGAAACGCCCTTCCCGCGGCTCGCCGAAACACGACCGATGGTCGTCGAGGCCGCGCGGACGCTGTACGACGAGGCCCAGTCCGTGAACGAGCGCCGCGTACTCGTCCTCACGGGCGACCGCGAGGCGTGCCTGTCGGCAGCCGACCGCGTCCTCGACGCACTCCCGATTCCGCTGACGGGGACGACGCTCGTCTCCACGCGCGACGCGCTCGCCTGCGAGCAGGTCGGCCCGCGGAACGCCGACGAACTCCTCGGCACGACCCGGGACGCCGTCGTCTTCGGCGCACACGGGGAGTGCCGGCCGAACGCGCTCGGGCGCGTCGTCGGCGCCGTCGACGGCGGCGGCCTCCTGCTCGTGCTCGCACCGCCGCTGGACGAGTGGCCGGCGCGCCGCGACGCCTTCGACGAGGGGCTGGCGGTGCCGCCGTTCGACGTCGAGGACGTCGCCGGTCGCTTCCGTCACCGGCTCGTCGAGACGCTCCGAACGCACCCCGGCATCGCTATCTACGACGTCGACGCCGACACACTCGAACGTGATGGCCTGACCAAGCCCGCACCGCGAATCGCCGACTCGAAGCCCGAGCCGCCGGCCGACCGCGCGTTCCCCCGCGAGGCGTACGAAGCGTGTCTCACGGGCGACCAGATGGACGCGCTCGCGGCGTTCGAGGAACTTCGCGACCCGCCGGCTGCCGTCGTCGCGGAAGCCGACCGCGGCCGCGGGAAGTCCAGCACGGCCGGCCTCGCCGCCGCCTGTCTCGCCCGCGACGGCCTCGACGTCCTCGTCACCGCGCCGGGCCGCCGCAGCGCCAGCGAACTGTTCGCGAGGGCGCGCGAACTGCTCCGCGACTTCGACGCGCTGGTCGCTGCCGACGAGACAATCGAGACTGATTCGGGCGGCCGTATCCGGTTCGTGAAACCGCCCGAAGCCGCTGACTTGCCTGGGGACCCGGACGCCGTCTTCGCCGACGAAGCCGCCGCGATTCCGGTGCGCCTGCTCGAATCGCTGCTGGACTGCGAGCGCCTGGCGTTCACCACGACCGTCCACGGCTACGAGGGGGCGGGCCGCGGCTTCGACGTGCGCTTCCGCGACCGGCTCGCCGACACCGACCACGAGGTCACCGACGTGACGCTCGCGGAGCCGATTCGGTACGCGGCCGGCGACCCCGTCGAAGTCTGGGCGTTCCGCGCGCTCCTCCTCGACGCCCGGCCTGCCGTCGACCCGCTCGTCGAGGACGCGACCACGGAGAGCGTCACCTACGAGGCGCTCACTCCCGACGACCGCCTCGCGGACGAGAACCTGCTCCGGGAAGTGTTCGGCCTGCTCGTGTACGCCCACTACCGCACCGAACCGAACGATCTCGCGCGCCTGCTCGACGCCCCGAACCTCGCGGTTCGCGCGCTCGTCCACGACGGCCACGTCGTATCCGTCGCGCTGCTCGCACGCGAGGGGGGCCTCGATTCGGACCTCCGCGCGGCCATGTACGAGGGCGAGCGCGTGAAGGGGAACATGATTCCGGACGTGCTCACCAGCCAGCTCCGCGACGAGGACGCCGCGATTCCCGTGGGCTACCGCGTGATGCGCATCGCCACACACCACGCCGCGCGCTCCCGCGGGCTGGGCTCGCGGCTGCTCGGCGAACTCCGCGCGGAGTCCGAGCGCGAGGCCGACTGGCTCGGGGTCGGCTACGGCGCGACGCCCGACCTGCTGTCGTTCTGGCGCGCGAACGGCTACTCGACGGTCCACCTCTCGACCACCCGCAACGACACCAGCGGCGAGTACTCCGCGGTGATGCTCGACCCGCTCTCCCAGTCCGGCGAGCGCCTCCACGACCGGCACGCCGGCTGGTTCGCGGACCGCATCCCGGACGTGCTCGCGGACTCGCTGCGCGACCTCGACCCGGACGTCGCGCGCGCCGCGCTCCGCGCCTGCGAGGCCGACCAGACGCTGGCGCTCGCGGACTCGTCGTGGCGCGTCGTCGCCGGTGCCGCCCACGGCCCCGGAATGTACAGCGTCGACCCCGCGCCGTTCCGCCGGCTCGCCCGCCACCACCTCGTCGCCGGCGACGCCGACCGCCTTGTGGCCCGCGAAGAGCGCCTGCTCGTCACGAAACTCCTGCAAGCGCGCCCGTGGGACGCCGTCGCCGACAGTCTCGACTTCCATTCCACGAGTCAGGCGATGCGCGCGCTCGGCGACGCGCTCCGCCCGCTCGTCGACGCCTACGGGACGACGGCCGCACGCGCGGAACTCGCGCGCTTCGCCGACGAAGACTAACGACCCGCCGGCGTCGTGGGGAGCGTCCTCCCGCTGCTCCCGAGTGGCCTGCTCTCGCTGGCCGGTGTGCTCGTCTACTGGTGGACGACCGGCGAGCCCGGATTTCTGTTGCTCGCCGTGCTCGCGTCCGCAGGAATACAGGTCGTGCTCACGACGACCGTGTTCGCGGTCGTCGCGTGGCTCCAGTTCGCCTAGGGGTGCGCGTAGTACGCGACCGATTCGTCGGCGTCGTGGCGGTCACAGCGCGCGAACCCGACGCGCACGAACTGCACGACGTCGTCCGGGTCGACGTCTGCGAACCCGGGTTCGGCGTAGCCCGTGACGTCGCCGTCCATCGTCCGCAGGCGGACGCGAACGTTGTCGTCGGCGGGCACCCAGTGGACGACGTCGACGTGCTCCTCGCGGACGATGTCGATGTCCGCGTCGAGGAACTCGAAGCGCTCGCCGTCGTAGCGCACGGGGCCGTACCCCTTCAGCCAGACGCGCTCGCCGACCGCCGGCAGGTCGTCCCCCTCGATTAGCACGCCGTCCGCGACGGGGATGTCGCGTTCACCGCGGTCCTCGTGCTCGGGGTGGACGGGCGGGTTCGCGCTGTCCGGGCCGCCGTCGACGGGCACCTGGATGGCGGCGTACTCCTCGTCGGCGTCCTCGGCGCGCGCCGCGAAGTCGTCGCGAACGAGGAACTGGCGGGGGGCCTCGTCGTCGACGCGGTCGCGGTTGTTCGAGTAGATGGCGGACATCGAGAGGTCGACGTTGCTCGTGGACGTCCCCAACTCGACCATCGCGTCCACGATGGCTTCCCCGCGGATGCCGCGGCGCTGGACGCTCGGGAGCGTTGGCGCGCGCGGGTCGTCCCAGCCGTCGAGTTCGCCCGCGTCGATGAGTTCGCGGATGGTCGACGTTGACATCTTCACGTCGTAGGCGTCGACCTGCACGTGGCCCCAGTGGATGACCTCGGGGTACGTCCAGTCGAAGTAGTCGTAGACGAACTGCTGGCGCTTCGCGGAGTCCTGGAGGTCGATGCCGCGGATGATGTGCGTGACCCCGGTGAGGTGGTCGTCCACGCCGGACTGGAAGTCGAGCATCGGCCAGCAGCGGTACTGTTCGGCCTCATCGCGCGGGTGTGGGGTGTCGATGATGCGGAACGCCACCCAGTCGCGGAGCGCGGGGTTCTTGTGCTCGATGTCGGTCTTCACGCGGAGCACCATCTCGCCGGAGTCGTACTCACCATCGACCATCGCCTCGAACTCCTCGTGGACGGTGTCGGCGTCCTTCTCGCGGTGCGGGCACGCCTCCCCGTTGTTCTTCAGTTCGGAGAATTCGCCGGCGGGACAGCTACACGTGTACGCGCCGCCCAAATCGATGAGGTCGCGGGCGTGCTCGTAGTACGTCTCCAGGCGGTCGCTGGCGCGGTACACTTCGGCGGGCTCGAAGCCCAGATACTCGATTTCCTCGAGAATCTCGTCGTACGCCCACAGCAGCGGGCGCTTGGTCTCGGGGTCGGTGTCGTCGAAGCGCACGATGAACTCGCCGTCGTACTCCTCGGCGTACGTCCCGATGACCGCGGGCATGCGGGCGTGGCCGATGTGCCACGGCCCGTTCGGGTTCGGCGCACACCGCATCCGAATCTCGTCGTAGTCGGCGGCGTCCTCGCGAGCCTGCGAGCGAGGGCTCGTGGAGCTCGGCTTCACGGCGTTCGGGAGGTCGGGCAGCACCTCGTCCTCGCCTTCGTCCTCTGCTTCGAGTTCCTCGACGCGCTCGGGCGCGAGCTCGGCGAGGCGCTCCCGCTTCCCGTCGCGGTCCATCGCGTTCACCTCGTCGATGACGGGCGCGATGATGCCGGGTATCTCGTCGCCGTGCTCCCGGAACTCCGGATTCTCGCCCATCAGCGGCCCCATGATAGCGCCGACCTGAGCGTCGCTGTCGTGTTTGAGCGCGTTGTACAGCGCCGCCGTCTCGGCTTCGCGGCGCACGCGCTCGGTGAGCTCGTCGTCCATTACGTGGCCGTTCGCCCGAGGCCGGCAAATCCGTTGGGATTCGCGCCGACGCGGGTCCGCCTCCGCGAGGCACGTGGGCCGTCGCGGTGACGCGCTCCCGATGTGTTTATGCGTGGTTAGGTCGGCCTAAAACACGTGCAACAGCGCGACCGAACTGGACTCCCGGCACGCGGCGCCGCCGTCGAACGACGAGCCAGCGCCAGCGGGGACGACGCATGACTTCGTCCGACACCAGCGACGCGGCCGCGGAGTGGGACGTCGCCGTCGTCGGCGGCGGGCCGGCGGGCTGCTCAGCTGGCGTCTTCGCCGCCCGCGAGGGCCTCGACACGGTCGTCTTCGACTGCGGGCGCTCGTCGCTCCAGCAGTGCGCACACTTGGAGAACTACCTCGGGTTCCCCGCGGGCATCGACGTCGAGACGTTCTACGCGCTCGCCCACGACCACGCCGAAGAAGCGGGCTGTGAACTCGTCCCCGAATTCGTCGAATCGGTCGCGCACGCCGACGACGGCGGCTTCATTCTCGAGCCGCAGTCCGGCGAACCCGTGCGAGCGACTCGCGTCGTCGCTGCCACTCGCTACGACGCCGACTATCTCCAGCCGCTGGACGCGGACGGCGAGATGTACGAAACCCACGAGCACGGCGGCGAGGAACAGGAGTACTTCGACCGAACCTACGCCGACGACGACGGCCGAACGCCGATTGACGGCCTCTACGTCGCCTCACCAGTAGAGGAGTGGTCGACGCAGGCCATCGCGGCAGCGGGCTTCGGCGCGCTCGTCGGCCGCCACGTCGTCGGAGACGCGCGCCGCGAACAGGGGTATCCCGAGGGACTGGCCGAGCGCGTCGACTGGCTCCGACAGGAGCGCGCTCGCGACGAGGAGTGGGCCGACCCCGACCGCTGGCGCGAGTACTTCGACGAACACGTCCCGGAGGACCACGACCTCGCGGACGACGAACTAATCGAACTCCGTGAGGCGGAGGTCGACGACCGCCTCGGCAGGTACGTCGACGACGAAGAAATCGACCGCCGCCGGCAGGAAGCCCACGACCGAATCCTCGAACACCTCGACGACGACCGCATCCGCGCCTACCTCGACCGGGCGGACGACGACGCTCCGTAGCGGCGGCTGTTTGAAGAGTTAGCATACGCGCGGCGAAGCCGCGCGTTTCACTGCCGGAGCGGGGCGGAGCCCCGCGGAGGCAGGCCTTTTTAGCGTAGATTTTTTGCGCGAGAGGTTCCCGCAGCGAGCGGCCGGTGGCCGCGAGCGAGGAAACCCGAGCGCAAAAAAGGTACCTTAGTAGCCCCGTTCGACGAGGTAGTCCGCGACCTGTTCGAGGCGGTGGTGTGCCTCGTTGTCGGGGAGGACGTCGAGGTGGGCTTTGGCTTCGGCGACGAGGTCGTCCGCGCACTCGCGGGCGTACTCGATGCTGCCGACCTCGCGGAGCTGTTCGACGGCGTCCTCGATGTCGGCGTCGGTGACGTTCTCGGGGTCGTCGGCGTCCAGCAGGTCGTCGACGTCGACGCCGTGCTCGCTGGCGTGCAGCGTCACGACGGTCTTCTTGCCTTCGACGAGGTCCGAGCCGCGCTGTTTGCCGAGCTGCTCGGAGGGGACCGTGAGGTCGAGGACGTCGTCGTGGATCTGGAACGCCTGCCCGGCTTTGACGCCGTAGTCGTACAGCGCTTCGACGGTGTCGTCGTCGGCGCCCAGCAGGACCGCGGGAATCGACGCCGCCGCGGCGTACAGCACCGCGGTCTTCAACTCCACCATCTCCATGTACTCGTCGGGGAGGACGTCCGTGCGCGTCTCGAAGTCGACGTCGAGGGCCTGCCCCTCACAGATGTGGGTGCAGGTCTCCGCGAGCGTCTGCATCGCGCCCATGCCGCGCTCGGGCGGCGCGTCCGTCTGCAGCATGATTTCGAACGCCTTCGAGTAGAGCGTGTCGCCCGCGAGAATCGCGGTCTCGGTGTCGTACTCGCGGTGGACCGCCGGCACGCCGCGCCGGAGGTCGTCGTCGTCCATGATGTCGTCGTGGATGAGCGTGAACGACTGGATGACCTCGATGGAGACCGCCGCCGACATCACGTCCACCTCGCTGCCCGTCAGGTCGGGGAACTCCCGGTAGTCCGTGCTCCCGGGTTCGACGTCTGCCAGCGCCTCCGCGGTCAACAGCAGGACCGCGGGGCGAAGGCGTTTGCCGCCGGCTTCCAGGAGGTAGCGCGCCGCCTCGTAGAGGCGTTCGGGGCGCTGCGCCGGGAGGTCCTCGTCGATGGCGGCGTTGACCTTCTCGCGGCGCTCGCGGACCGCGCCGAGCACCGCTTGTTCGCGGGCGTTCTTGGACATCTACTCGACGAGCTGGATGGTGTTGCCGTTCGAGGTCACGTGGAGGTCGCGACCGACCTTGTACCCCTGACTCTCCGCGAGGCTGACGTACGGTGCGAAGCCCTTCATGTTCTGGTGGGCGGGGATGATGTGCTGGGGCTGGAGCGCCTGCATCATCTCGTAGTGGCCTTCCTCGCGGAGGTGGCCGGAGACGTGGATGTCGTCGTAGATGCGTGCGCCCTGCATGCGGAGGAGCTGTTCGGACTGATAGCGCTGGCCCTCGTTGGTCGGCTCCGGGATGACGCGCGCCGAGAAGATGACCTTGTCACCGTTCTCGATGTCGTACGGCGTCTCGCCGCGGCCCATGCGGGTGAGCATCGCCCGGGGCTCGCCCTGGTGGCCCGTGACGATGGGGAGGAAGTTCTCCTTGCCCTCGTTCATCACACGCTTGAACGCGCGGTCGACGCTCTTGCGGTGGCCGAACATCCCGAGGTCGTCCGGGAAGTTCACGCGGCCCATGCGCTCGGCGGTGCCCGAGTACTGCTCCATCGAGCGGCCGAGGAGAATCGGCTCGCGGCCGATGTCCTTGGCGAACTCGACGAGCGAGGATACGCGGGAGACGTGGCTGGAGAACGTCGTGGCGACGATGCCGCCGTCGTAGTCCTCCATGCTCTGTATCGCGTCCTTGAGGTGGCGTCGCGCCACGCTCTCGGAGGGCGTGCGGCCCTTCCGGCCGGCGTTCGTACAGTCCTCGATGTAACAGAGGACGCCCTCGCCCTCGCGCCCGATCTCGCGGAAGCGGTCCATGTCGATTGGGTCTTCCAGTACCGGGTCGTGGTCGATGCGCTTGTCGAGGCCGTAGACGACCGAGCCCTCCGGCGTGTGGAGAACGGGGTTGATGGCGTCGATGATGGAGTGTGTGACGTGGACGAATTCGAGTTCGCACTCCTCGCCGATCTGCATCGTCTCGCCGGACTCCATCTCCACGAGCTCGTTGTCGACGCCGAACTTCTGTTCGCCCTCGATCTGGCCTTTCACGAGTTCGAGCGTGAACGGCGACGCGACGATGGGCGCGTCGTAGCGGTGGGCGAGCTTGCTGATTGCGCCGATGTGGTCGAGGTGGCCGTGCGTCGGCACGATTGCCTGCACGTCGCCCTCGAGGTCGGACATGACGCGGTCGTCCGGGATGGCGCCCATGTCGATGAGGTCGAGGCTGTGCATCTTCTCGGTCTCGACGTTGTCGTGAATCAGGACCTGCGAGAGGTTGAGGCCCATGTCGAAAATGACAATGTCGTCACCGGCTCGGACGGCAGTCATCTGCCGACCGACTTCTTCGTATCCGCCGATTGTTGCGATTTCGATTTCCATGGTTTTGAAGCACTGAAACCCCCGGTGAGGGGGAGTCGTGTCTGAAACAGCCGCGCGCTGGCGGCGGCGGCCGCGGCGTCTTACAGCCATCGGCCGCCGCCGCGTCAACGCACGCGACGCTGCTCTTGGCAGCCCTACGTCCCGCGGTGTTAAAAACAGCGGGGATTGCCGCGGCGTCGAGCCGTCGGCCACAATCGCCTTGGGGACGGACGACGTGCTCGGTCGTATGCCGGACGCCACCTTCGAGATTTACGAGGACGACATCGGACAGTACCGCTGGCGACTCGTCCACACCAACGGCAACATCATCGCGGACTCCGGCGAGGGGTACGCCTCGAAACAGAAGGCCCGACAGGGGCTGAACAGCGTCAAGGAGAACGCGCCCGACGCCGACATCGAGGAAGTCGACGAGTAAGCGTCAGCCCTCGATGCGCGTCCCGGCGTCCTCGCCGGCGAGGAACGCCGAGAGGGCGTCGGGGCCGAACACGAACGCGGGCGCGCCGAGCGCCAGCAGCGCGCGGACTTTCGCGGCCATTCCGCCCGTGACGTCGGTCGTGTCGCTGCCGCCCAGTGCCGCCGCGACGTCCTCGTAGTCCGTGATTTCTCGGACTACGTCCCCGGACTCGTCGAGGACGCCGGGGACCGCCGAGCAGAGGCCGACGCGGTCGGCGTCCAGTTCGCCGGCGACGTGCGTGACGAGCTCGTCGCCGCTGACGATTGTCGCACCTTCCCCAACCTGTGTGAGCACGTCGCCGTGCAGCACCGGCACGAACCCCTCGTCGAGCATCGCCGCGAGCTGCCCGGTCGGGAACTGGAGGTTGCCGTCGGCGGTCCGGTAGCCGACCGAGAACGGGTGGACGGGGACTGCGGGGACGCCCGCGTCCGCGAGCGCGCTCACGACCGCCCTGTTCAGTTCCTCCATCGCGCTCGCGACGTCGCGTGCAGCCGTTGCGTCCTTCGAGCCCTCGGTGCTGGAGATGCCGTGTTCGGCCGCGTGCGGGTGGCCGAAGCTCCCACCGCCGTGCACCACCACGAGGTCGTCCACGGCAGCGTCGCCGAGTGCGCCCGCGAGGTCCGCGAGGCGGTCGATGGCGACGGTCTCGGGCTGGTCTTTCTCGGTGACGACGCTGCCACCGAGTTTCACGACGACCGTCATTCGACGCGCACGCCCTCCGTCGCGAGGTCAGCCTGGAACGACTGCTCGCACTCTGGAGCCAGCGACAACGCGGTTTCCACGCCGTCCTCCCGGTCGAGTGCGACGATGCAGCCGCCACCGCCCGCGCCGGTGAGCTTCGCACCGAGCGCGCCACCGTCCCGGGCCGCCCACACGAGGTTGTCCAGCGAGCGCGCGGAGACGCCCAGCGCCGAGAGCAGGCCGTGGTTGAAGTCCATCAGCCGGCCGAGCGTGTCGAGGTCGCCGTCCGCGAGCGCCTGCTCGCCCTCCCGCACGAGGTCGCCGATGGCTCCGACGGTGTCGGCCGCGAAGTCGTACTCGTCGCGGAGGTCGCGCACGCCCGCCACGAGTTCGCCGGTATCGTGGCTCGCACCGTCGTAGCCGACGACGAACGGCAGGTCGGGCGCGTCGATGGCCCGGCAGTCGTCGCCCTCCACGCGGACCGCGCCGCCCATCGCCGAACAGAACGTGTCCGCGCGCGAAGCCTGCCCGTCCTGGACCTCGTGCTCGACGCGGTACGCGCGCTCGGCGACCTCCTCGGGCGCGAGTTCGACGCCGAGCTCGCGCGTCGCGGCGTCGATGCCCGCGACGACGACCGCCGCGCTCGACCCCAGTCCCGCGCCGAGCGGAATCTCGCTCTCGATTTCCACGTCGAAGCCCGCGACCGGTTGGCCGGCAGCGTCCCGCGCTTGCTCTAGCGATTCCTCGACGTATCCCATCGCCGCCTCGATGAGCGGCGTCGGCACGTCCACGTCGGGCTGTTCGTCGCTCCCGGAGCCGTACTCCACCGTGAACCCGTCCAGCGAGAGGTCGTCCGCGGACACCCGCACGCGGTCGTCGTCGCGGGCCGTCACGGTCACGCGCGCCCGTCGCTCGATAGCGCAGGGCACCGCGGGCTCGCCGTAGACGACGGCGTGCTCGCCGAAGAGGTAGACCTTCCCCGGCGCGCTCGAAGTCGTAGTCATACCTCCCAGTCGGGGCCACGCCGTTACAGAAGTTCCGGAACGCCCCGCCGCAGGCTTTTGCGTGCGGCCCCCGAACGAGCGGCTATGCGCCCCGTCATCGACCACGTGCCGTTCGCCGCCAGCGACCTCGACGCCCTCGTCGAGCGATTCGAAGCCGCCGGCTTCGACCCCACGTACGGTGGCGCGCACCCCGACGCAGGCACGGAGATGGCGGCGCTCGTGCTGCCGGACGGCTCCTACCTCGAACTCGTCGCGCCCACGCGCGACCAGCCCGACCGCTGGCCCGCGTACTTCGACGCCGCCGACCCCGTCGCCGGCCCCTGCGACTGGTGCGTGGAGACTGGCAGCGTCCACGCCGAGTGCCAGCGCGTCATCGACCACGACGTCACCGTCCGCGGCCCGATTCACGGCCGCCGCGAGCGCCCGGACGGCACGCTCGTCGAGTGGGACCAGGCGTTCCTCGGCGGCAACGACAGCCTCCTCCCGTTCGTCGTCAGCGACCGCACGCCCCGCGAGTACCGCGTCCCCGACAGCGACCTCTACGGGTCGCCGGTCTCGGGGATTTCGTGGGTCGTCCTCGCGACCGACGACATCGCCAGCGCAATCGAGCGCTTCCAGCGACTCTACCGGCTCCCCGAACCGGACCACGACTACGACGACACGTACGGCGACCTCGCGCGCTTCCCCGGACAAGATATCGTGCTCTGCGAGCCCACGAGCGGGCGGGTCCGGGAGCGACTCGACCGGCTCGGTCCCGGTCCCGTCTCCGTGCTCTTGAGCGCGGACATCGACGACGCGCGCCACCGCCACCCTCTCGACGGTGGTCGCGAGTGGTTCGGGCGGCGCGTGCGCTTCGTCGACGGGCTCGACGGCTACCTCGGCGTCGTCTCGATATAGCCGTCGCTGGCCGGTCTATTAACTGAAAAGTACGAAAGCGGAAGCCGGGTTAGAGGCCGTCCTCGAAGTCTTCGAGGGAGTACGTCGGTTCGGCACCGCGGCGGTCGAGCGTCTCGTTGGCGAGCAGCCAGTAGACGACCGACAGCGCGCGCCGCCCCTTGTTGTTCGTCGGGACGACGAGGTCGACGTTGCTCGTCTGGTTGTTGGAGTCGCACATCGCAATCACGGGGATGCCGACCGTGATGGCTTCCTTGACGGCCTGCGCGTCACCGATGGGGTCAGTGACGACGAGGACGTCCGGCTCGATGTAGCCGTCGTACTGCGGGTTCGTCAGCGTACCCGGGATGAACCGTCCCGTCCGGGCGCGTGCGCCGACCGCTTCCGCGAACTTCTCCGCGGGGAAGCGGCCGTACTGGCGCGACGACGTGACCAGAATCTGCTCCGGGTCGTAGTTCGCCAGGAAGTCGGCGGCCGTCCGGATGCGCTCGTCCGTCTTCGAGACGTCGAGCACGTAGAGGCCGTCCGTGCGGACGCGGTGGATGAACCGGTCCATGTCGTTGGTCTTCTGCTGGGTACCGATGTGGACACCAGCGCCGAGGTAGTCCTCGACGGGGATGAGCAGGTCGGCCTCCTCGTCGGACATGACGTCCTCCGTGACCGCCGCTCCCGGCTCCTCTTCGGTGGGCTGTTCGTCTGTCTGGGCGTCGCTCTCGGCGCCCTCGGCGGCAGGCTCGGCTGCCTGCTCCGCGGCGTCCTCGAGGTCGGCCTCTGTGTCGGATTCGTTCTCGCTCATGCTTCGTCCGCGATGCGGATGAGTTCGTTCAGCTTGGCAGTTCGCTCGCCGCCGACCGTCCCCGTCTTGATGAACGGGGCGTCGGTCGCCACGGCGAGGTGTGCGATGGTCGTGTCCTCGGTCTCGCCGCTGCGGTGGGAGACCACGGCCTCGTAGCCGTTCCGGGACGCCAGCTCGATGGCGTCGAACGCATCGGAGAGCGTCCCGATCTGGTTGGGCTTCACGAGGATGCTGTTGGCCGCGCCGACCTCGATGCCGTCGCGGAGTCGCTCGACGTTCGTCACGAAGAGGTCGTCCCCGCAGACGAGCGTGTCGTCGCCGACGCGCTCGGTCAGCGCCGAGAACGCCGCGAAGTCGTTCTCGTCGAGGGGGTCCTCGACGTACGCGAGGTCGTACTCCTCGACGAGGTCGACGACGTACTCGATTTGCTCCTCCGTGGAGCGAACCTCGTCGCCGTAGACGTACTCCTCGGACTCGTAGCGCTCGGCGGCCGCCATGTCGAGGCCGAACTGGACGTCGAAGCCGAACTCCTCGGCGACGTCGCTGGTGGCCTCGTCGACGATTTCGAAGGCGATGGCGTCGTCAATGGACGGTGCCCACGCACCCTCGTCGCCTTTCGCGGCGGCCTCGCCGCGCTCTTCGAGGAGTTCGCCCACGCGCTCGTGGACGGCGGCGTTCGCGAACACGGCCTGCCGGACGCTCGGCGCGCCGACGGGGGCCGCGAGGAACTCCTGAATCGCGGTCGCGTCGGCGGCGTGTTCGCCGCCGCCGACGACGTTCCCGAGCGGCACGGGGAAGTTCCGACCGCGGAAGGCGCCGCCGAGATGCTGGTACAGCTGCACACCGAGCACGTCCGCGGCGGCCTTCGCGGCCGCCATACTGACGGCGACCGCGCTGTTCGCCCCGACGTCGGAGAAGTCCTCCGTGCCGTCGGCGGCGTGCAGTGCGGCGTCGACGCCGCGCTGGTCGCCGGCGAACTCCCGTCCTTCGAGGCGCGGCGCGACGTGTTCGCGCGCTGCCGCAATCGCCTCCTCGACGGGGAGTTCGACGGCCTCGTGTTCGCCCGTGCTCGCGCCGGATGGCGCTGCCGCACGGCCGAACCCGCCGTCCGCGGTCACGACCTCGGCTTCCACGGTCTTGTTGCCGCGGGAGTCCAGAATCGGCCGGAATCGGACGGACTCGATGCGCGTCATCTCAGTTGTCCCTCCGGACAGTGAACGGGAGCGCGTCCGCGTCGTACTCCTCGGCCGCGATGAGAATGGGCTCGGTCTGGTCGGTATCGACCAGCACGGGCGCCCCGTACGACACCTGCAGCGCTCGCGCACCGATGATGCGGGCCTTCTCGTACCGATTGAAGTGTTGTGTGTCGCTCATTACTGGTAGGGCGAGACGACGTCCACGAGGTCCTGGTGGGAGACCATCATGCGTCGACAGCAGTGCCGGTCCACGCCGAGGTCGTCCAGCACGTCCGCTGGGTCCTCGTCGCCGTCGTGGGTCTCGGCGCGTGCCTTGAACTCTTCCCAGTACTCACCGACGACGTTACCGCACGTGAAACACCGGACTGGTACCATCATGATTTGGTCACCTCAGCGGTAGGACTTCTGGTAGCGGGCACGAGCGCCCGGACCGCCCCACTTCTTGGACTCGGACTGCCGGACGTCGTTGACCAGCAGACTGCGGTCGAACTCACGGTACGCGTCCCGGAGCTCCGCGTCGCTGTAATGCTCGACCAACCCGCGCGCGATGGCGGTGCGGACGGCGTCAGCCTGGCCCGCGAAGCCGCCACCCGAGACGTCGATGTCGACGTCGACGTCGTCTCGGAGGTCTTTGCCCGCGATGCGGAACGGCTCCAGCATCTTCAGGCGCGACATCTCCGGGTCGACGAGTTCGACGGGCGTGGAGTTGATTCGGACACGACCCTCGCCGTCGCTCACGGTCGCGCGAGCGACGGCCGTCTTCTTCTTACCGGACGTGTTGGTTACCATGTGACGTTAGCACCTAGTTCCTTGGAGACCTCGCCGACGGTGACGAAGCGAATCGTCGAGAGTCGGTCTAGCGACGTTCCCTCGATGACTTCGCTGTCCTCGTCGAACGGGTTACCGACGTACACGCGGACGTTCTCGAACGCCTCACGGCCGTCCTGCTGCTTGTACGGCAGCATGCCACGGATGGCGCGCTTGAAGACGCCGTCCGGGCGTTTCGGGTAGTACGGACCGCTGTCGGAGCCCAGCTCCGCGCGTTTGTTGTACGTCTCGAAGATGTCCTCCTTGGTGCCGGTGATGACTGCCTGCTCGGCGTTGACGACGGCGATCGTCTCGCCGTCGAGGGCGCGTTCGGCGACGTTGCTCGCCACGCGACCCATGATGCAGTCCCGCGCGTCGACGACCACGTCGGCGTCGAATTCTGCGAGACTCATCGAATCACCCGCACGTCGGACCCTTCGGGGTTCTGTTCGACTGCCTGTTCCAGATGGACGGCCTCGCCGTCGGCGTGCTCGATTTTCGTCTTCGCGCTGCCGGAGAAATCCACGGCAGCGACGGTGACGGACTTTCGAAGCGCGCCGGACCCCAGCACCTTGCCGGGGACGACGACGGTCTCGTCCTCGTTCGCGTAACGTTCGATACGACTCAGGTTCACCTCGGCGTGCGTGCGGCGCGGCTTCTCCAGCCGGCCAGCGACGTCGTGCCAGACGTCCGTGCCCGAATCTCGGGCGACGGACTTCAGTTCGGCGATGAGACTGCTGAGTCTCGGACTTGTCTTACTCATGCTCGTACTCCTGGAAAGTTGTGAGAAGTCGAGTGCAGGGAGCAGGATTTGAACCTGCGAACCCCTACAGGACAGCGCCCTGAACGCTGCGCCTTTGACCTAACTTGGCTATCCCTGCACGGCCGCGATGGCGCTTCGCTTCTCCGTAGCTCCCGACCCTTCTTACCGATTTCGATTGCCGGGCCCGAGGCTCCCGGGGCAGGAGTGGGCGTCGGCGCGGTAGTGTGGGTCGGAGCAATCATGTTATGTTATAGTTGGACTGCCTGTTCGAGTTCGTCCGCGCGGTCGACCAGGGAGTCGACTGCTCGGAGAACTAGCTCTGTCACGGGCATCGAGCCGTCGGATTCGACGTGGAAGACGAACGCGCCGGGGACGTCCTCGACTTCGAGCTCCTTGCCGGGATACCGGTTCGTGAGGTCGTTGTCGAAGTCGTCCGTCGGCACGAGCTCGCCGTCCTCCTCGATGACGCCCCGGAGCATCCGGGGTTCCTCCTCGGCGTACTCGTCGGCGTCGCCGACGACGTTCACGCGCTGGAGGTGTCGGTAACCGACCGCGACGCCGCCTTGGTGTTTGGCGTGGTCGCGGCCGTAGCCGAGTTCCGCGTCGGCTTCGAGTTCGAGGCGCTGGTCGTCTTTGAGCTCGATGATGGGGATGTTCTCGTCGGCGGCCGCCACTTCGGGGTCCTGACAGACCAGGTCCCCGGAGTACGCCGTCCCCGGGCCCTCGACGTCGAGCGCGAGCGTGACCGTGTCACCCTCGGCGAAGTCCTCGGGCGTCGTCAACGGGACGAGGCCGAGACGCAGCGCGAGCTGTTCGTCGAACATCACGCTGGAGTTCTCGACGAACCGGACGGTGTCGATGGACAGCGTCGGAACGTCGGCGATGATCGCTCGCCGAATGCCGTTCGCGAACGCCGGCGTGATGTTGCGAACGACGAACCGGGCTTCCCGGTCGTCGCGGTCGATGAATTCGACGTCGAAGTCCGTGCTCATGGCTTAGTACCCGCTGTTCTTCGGCGGACGCGTCCCGTCGTGGGGGACGGGCGTCACGTCCTCGATGCGGCCGATTTCGAGACCGGCGCGAGCGAGCGCTCGGATGGCAGCCTGCGCGCCCGGACCCGGGCTGCGCTGGAGGTTGCCACCGGGGCCGCGCACGCGAACGTGCACCTTGTCGATGCCCTGGTCTAAGACGTCTTCGGCGAGCTGTTCGGCCATCTGCATCGCGGCGTACGGCGACGCCTCGTCACGGTTCTGCTTCACCACGGTACCGCCACTCGACTTTGCGAGCGTCTCTGCGCCCGTCTCGTCGGTGACCGTCATGATGGTGTTGTTGAACGAGGCGTGGATGTGCGCGATGCCCCATTTGGTGTCGTCAGCCATATTGTGTTACTCCTGTGCACCGGCGCGAGCCGGGTGCAGTTCGTCTGTGAGGTCGCTTCGTTCGTCGAACGCGATGGCGTCCTCCTCGGAGACGTCGACCTTGTAGGAGGGCTCCGTGACGCGGCTCCCGTCGACCGTGATGTGGCCGTGGGAGATGAACTGTCGGGCCTGACCGACAGTGTTCGCGAGGCCCTCGCGGTAGACGACCGTCTGCAGGCGGCGTTCGAGGACGTCCGTCACGTCGAGCGACAGGACGTCGTCGAGCGCCTCCTGGTTGGAGAGCACGCCGATGCGCTGCAGGCGCGAGACGAACTCCTCGCCGCTGGTGGCCTCCGTACGGCCGAGCAGGCGGCGCGCCTCGCGGCGGAAGTTGCGCAGTTCGGACTGCGCGCGCCAGAGTTCCTCTTTGTTCTTCAGGCCGTACCGGGAGACGAGGTCGCTCTCCTCGGAGATGCGTTCGCCCTGATACGGGTGATTCGGCGTCTCGTAGAACTTGGTGTTCTCACCTGGGAGCGCCATTATTCTTCCTCACCCGCTGCTTCTTCTGCTGCCTGTTCTTCCTTGATAGCCTCGACGTTGACGCCGATGGTACCTTCCGTACGACCGGTGGACTTGGTGCGCTGACCGCGGACCTTCTGTCCGCGCTCGTGTCGGATGCCCTTGTAGGACCGAATCATCTGCATCCGATTGATGTCCTGGTCGCGCGTCAGGTTGACGTCGTTGCCGGTGACGTGCTGGGTCTCGCCGGAGTAAAAGTCGTTCCGACGGTTCGCGAGCCACTCCGGAGCGTGGTCTGCGAACTCGTTGACGGCCGCCTTGATGTCGTCGATGACATCGTCTTCGAGGCGACCAATCGTCGCGGTGCGGTCGACGTCCGCGTTCTCCGCGACGACTCGCGCGACTCGTCGGCCGACGCCGTCGAGTTCCGCGAGCGCACGCTCGACGGACTTGGTACCGTCGAGGTCTGTCTGCCCGATACGGACGAAGTACTGAATGTCCTCGTCCGCGTCTTGTTCTTCCGAACTCATGTTTTGATGTGTTGTGGAAAGGCGTCGTGGCGGGGATTTGAACCCCGGAGGCTTGCGCCACAGAGTTAGCAACCCTGCGCCTTGACCAGGCTAGGCTACCACGACACGCTTTCGGGTGTATCTTCGCCCTCTCGGACTCGGGACCCGACGCCCCTACAGTGACTGCGTTCTTGAGAAATCGCGGCCCGTACTTAAACATCACGAAAGGGCGTGGGTCGCGGACGACACGCGCTCCCATGCCGTGCGCCGAAAATCCGGTCTGCGGTCAGTTCGCCGACTCGGTCCCGCCGTCAGCGTACACCTCGACGTAGTCGTCGTTGACCTCCCAGCCGCCGTCACCGTTCTCGACCATGTACTCGCCGTAGTACGGCACCCGGTTCTCGACGGTCTCTCGGAACGCCTCCCGAATCTCGGCCTTCGACATCTCGCCCATCGACCGCAGGTCGTCGTTGCGGTTCAGGCACCCCTTCAGGTAGCCTTCGTGTGTCACGCGCACGCGGTGGCAGTTCGCGCAGAACTCCTCGTTGCCGACGGGGTCGACGATTTCGACCATTCCTCCATTCACCCAGTACCGCCGCCGGTCGTGCATTTCGCGGTGCTCGACGCGGTCCGCGCGCTCTTCGAGCCAGTTGTGGACGTCGTCGATGTCGACGGCCCACTCCGGGTGGCCCGCGATTTCGGGCATGTACTCGATGAGCTGGAGCTGGAGCGCGTCGTTCTCCGCGACGTGGTCGACCATCTCCGGCACGTAGCCCGCCGTCTTCCGGAACACGACCATGTTCAGTTTCACCGGGTCGAGGCCCGCGTCCACGGCCGCCCGCACGCCCTCCAAGACCCTCTCGTAGGCCCCGCTCTTCGTGAGCGCCTGAAAGTCCTCGGCGTCGAGGGCGTCCTGCGAGACGTTCACGCGTTCGAGGCCCGCGTCCACGAGGTCATCCGCGCGCCCGGGCAGGAACGTGCCGTTGGTCGTCATCGACACTTCCATCGACTCGGGCGTGCGCCGAATTATCTCCTCCAGGTCGTCGCGCAGCATCGGCTCACCGCCGGTGAGCTTCACCTTCTCGACGCCGAACTCCTCGACGACTTCGAGGAAGCGGACGACGTCGTCGGCGCTCATCTCGTGGTCCCGTGCGTCCATCGGGCCGCGCGTGTCCCCCAGTCCCTCGTTGTGACAGTAGACACAGTCGAAGTTACAGCGGTCCGTGAGGGAGACCCGGACGCCGGAGACCTCGCGCCCGAACGAGTCCGAGAGCATGCCAGAACGTGGCACGTACAGACGCTTAAACTCGTGGGTGCAAGCGGCGATTTCGTAACCCTGAGTGGTTACGCTCGGGGTGTGGTGTGCGGTCTCGGCCGCACGTTCGTTCGACACAACCCTTATCGGCGCACCACCTCCTACTCGCGGGCATGAACGAAGACGACGTGCTGGACCTCCTCCGCGACGTCGAGGACCCCTCCCTCGACGACGATAGCGAGGCGCAAAGCGCCTCGGACCATGCGAGCGGGCAAAGCCAGCGAGCAGACATCGTCTCCCTCGGCCTCGTCAACGACCTCGACGTCGACGGCGACAAAGTCACCCTCTCACTCGCGCTCGGTGCGCCCTACTCGCCGACAGAAACCGACATCGCCGGCCGCGTCCGCGAAGTGCTCGCCGACGCCGGCCTCGAACCCGACCTCACGGCCGCCATCCCCGACCGCAACGGCGGCGACGTGCTCCCCGGCGTCAAGAACGTCATCGCGGTCGCCTCCGGCAAGGGCGGCGTCGGCAAGTCCACGGTCGCCGTCAACCTCGCCGCCGGCCTCTCCGACCGCGGCGCCCGCGTCGGCCTCTTCGATGCCGACATCTACGGCCCCAACGTCCCCCGAATGGTCGACGCCGACGACCACCCACGCGCTACGGAGAGCGACACCATCGTCCCGCCCGAGCGCCACGGCATGAAACTCATGAGCATGGCGTTCATGGTCGGCGACGACGACCCCGTCATCTGGCGCGGTCCCATGGTCCACAAGGTCCTCACGCAGCTCGTCGAGGACGTCGAATGGGGCAACCTCGACTACCTCGTCGTCGACCTCCCGCCGGGCACCGGCGACACCCAACTCACGATGCTCCAAACGGTCCCCCTCACCGGTGCTGTCGTTGTCACCACCCCACAGGACGTCGCCGTCGACGACGCCCGTAAAGGCCTCCGCATGTTCGGCCGCCACGACACCACCGTCCTCGGCATCGCCGAGAACATGAGCGGGTTCGTCTGCCCCGACTGCGGCGGCACCCACGACATCTTCGGCAGCGGCGGCGGCCACGACTTCGCCGACGAGAACGAACTCCCGTTCCTCGGCTCCATCCCTCTCGACCCCAGCGTCCGACAGGGCGGTGACACGGGGGAGCCCGTCGTTCTCGACGACGACAACCAGACCGGCGAAGCGTTCCGCGAGTTCGTCGCCGAAACCGCCGACATGGTTGGGCTCGTCCACCGCCGCAACGCCAGCCGACCCGCCAAACACTGACAACTCAGGACGATGTCTGACTACGACGACGCCGAGAAACGTGACGTGCTTCGCGCTGTCGCGGACGACCTCCGCGAGGAAGACTCCGAGGAGGCCGAACGCATCGCCGCTATCGTCCATCGCGTCAGCGACATCTACGACGAAGACGAGGACGTCGACGCCCAACACGTCTATCTGAACATGCGGAACATCCTCCAAATTTCCGAGCAGGGCGGTATCGAGCGCTAGGCCGCCCGCCGCCAGAGGACTGCTCCAATTAGTGTTAGGACGATGAGCGCTGCGCCCGCGCGTCGTTCCAGTGGCGACAGCGCCTCGTCGTCTACGTACCCTTCACGGTACTGGCGTGCCGTCTCGTTGTTGTAGTCGCTCTCTACAGTTCCCCCAGGGACCTGCTCGAAGTGGTCGTCCCACGCGTTCGCGGTTTCGTTCGGTTTCGCGATGAACTCCTTCTGGTCGAACTTTCCTTCTGGTTGGCCGGTGTCGTTATACACCATCACCTTGCCCGCGATTACGTCATCAGGGTCTTCGTCAAGCTTGAATTTGAAATCGCTCGAATTCCCCGGTTGCGGGGCTCCGATTTCGAATTCGTTGTCGGTTTCGAAGGTCTCCGTCCGTACGTGGAGTGCGTATGCTCGCTCCCCTGGATTGTGGACAGTGGAAACGAGTTCTGTCGAATCACTGCTTCGAACGACTCGTACATCACTAACATACGGAGTGGGGATTTCAGGACTTGATGCGTTTAGGTGGTGTGTGAAATTGAATGTGAACCTCTGCCCACTCACAACTACACGTACTGAGTGATTATCTTGAGTGGTATCGAGGTACTTAGTCACATCTCTTGACACGGATTTTGATTCCCCGCTCTCCAAATCTGGCATCTCCGGACTAAACCCATCACCGTCAACCCATAAACCAAATTCGCCCGGATATTCTATCTCTCCCTTATTTTTGACCTCTACGCAGACCCGGTTATCCTCCTCCAAGAACCCCACAAGATATATTATATGTAGATTAAACCTCTCTTCTCTATCAACTACCTTGTATTCCTTTGTCCCTCCACATGGACTCTCCGATTGCTCTGTGGGGAGGGCAGTAGCAGGTGGGACGGCAGTAAGAGCGAGTACAAGTACAACAAGGAGGATCCTCTTACTATCCATACTTTTCCTCTGCATTCTTGGTTAATATATCTTCAATTTTATCTAGGTTAATAACTCCTTCTTCCGTGTATTCGACTACCCGGTAGGTCTCTCGGCTCTCCATCTCTGGCAACCGCTTCGTGTCTTCCCGTGCGAAGTACTTCGTGACGGTGACGTTTGCTTGGCCGATCGTCTTGGAAACCGAGTCGCCAGCTCTGAGACTACTGACTCTCGTCGTCTTCGTTCCGGTCTGCTTACTTAGGATCCACTGCTCGCTCGGCACAGTTCTCTTGATCCGAATATTTTTGGAACTAGCCGCGCTCTCGGCCATAAATCGGTGGTGTACGATCTTCCACGGCTGCCACTCGTACGAGGCTGGATCGACTAACGTACGGTTCTCTGCCAAGTACACGTCTCGAGTCGTGGAGCGTTCGTGTTCCACCTCGTACTCGTACTGCCGCTCGTACTCCGGATTGCGGACGGTTACTTGCCGAATGTCACCTGTGTACTCGTGGGTGTAGCTTCGGGGTCGCGTCGACCAGTACGTTTTCTGCACCGTCCGACTTCGAGTGACCTCCCTCGTTCGAGTGACAGTGTGAGTCTCTGTCGTCGACACTGTCGTTTGGTACGTCATGCAACCGAACATGCCGCACTTCTCCCTGAGTTTAATCTCCGACTCCGTCGTCGTGTACGTGTCCTCGTACGTTTCAGTCGTCTCGTACGTCTTAGTTGTCCTGTACCGGAACCGCTTTTCAGTCCGATACTCGCCGTCCCGCACGCGTTTTTGTCGGGTGTCTCCGGTAAAGGTCCCAGAACCACCCCGATTGAAGCGCCACTCGTTCTCGGTCGTTGTCCACGTCTGTTTCTCGGTAGTCGTTCCGCTCGCCGACCACTCGGGGTTAGATTCCAAGAAGAACTGTCGGCGTCCACGCTCGTAGAACCGCATCTCATCTACGTCGTACTCGACTGAATCCGTTTTCACGTACTTCTCTAACTGGAACTCACGCCCTGCTTCGTTCACCTGTTGGACTTCGTACCCAGAGTTCACGAGGTCGTCTCGAACGTCCTCGTCAACCGTTCTCCGAACGGTGTATTCGGGTCGCTCGACGAGATATGCTACAGATGTCGAGATGTCCGTTATCTCGCTGAACGTGGATGCATACACCACGGGCTGAGGCACCGTTGTGTTGTACTCCATGTGCGGATGCAGCGTGGGATGCGACGAGAGGTTGATAGCCCCGTTACGGAACGCCTTCGCTGGAATCTCGATCGTCCACCGATGCCACCGCCCCCAGCCCTCGGGGTCCCGATCGTCCACTTGGCTGAGGTCCTCTTTGATAAGCTCGTGGTCGGTTACGGACCCGTGTTCCGGACGAACTTCGAATGAGATGTCCTCTTCGTACGTACGCTTCGTTAGGTAGTAGCGCTCAGAGTCCACCGAGACAGTAACAGTCTCGTTCGGGTAGAACGGACCGTTGTTCTCGATTGTCGGGTTGTCGAGTTCTGGTGCGAACCAATCCAGAAGACCGGATGAATTCGTGCTCTGATGTTGCTTGTCGACCAGTTGTAGCCGCACAATACTCCCCGAGGAGAGCCCCACCCTAGACTGCTCTTGGTCCGCGTCGACTCCTCGCCAGTGGTACTCTACCGGAGAACCGTCCGGGTCGAAGGACTTCCGCGCATCAAAAACGATTCCTCTTAGCCGATTGTGTTCCGTTTGCGGGTCAATAGTCTCCATACGGATCTCGGGTGGAGAAAGTGTGACCGGGATCGAGTCGCTCGTTCGATTGGTGTAGTCATTTACGCGCCATCGAACCTCCGAGAATGCACTAATGTCTGCCATTCTTTTCCTGTATGATGATTTTTCAAGAACTAGAAGGCCACCCTCATCAATTGATTTATTTAATTCCGATTCCTGTTTCGCCCCAGTCATCCGCATAAGGGCGTCTATACTCTCCGGCTCCACACCGTTCAAATCAACTTTCACCCGATACGTCGCCGTATAACGTGATTCGTCGATGCGTGGGTGGTACTGGTCGAGTGGGCCGTCTTGAACGAAGCCGGCCGACACGACTTCGGGTGGCCCGGGAACCTCGACGTTTCGGATGGCAACGTCGGTTTGTCCGCGGGCGTCGCGAGCCCGGACCGTAATCGTGTGATTACCCGGTTCGAGGGATTCGAGATACGTCGTCGTAGTGAGGCTGCCTCCGCTAACGCGACCACCCAGGCTGTCCGTAGTGAGCGTTTCGACCGGCTCGCCGTCGGCGTGCACCGTGACCGTGTGGAGGTTTTCGTAGTCGTCAGTGGCGTCGATGGTGACGGGAACGACGCTGCTGTTCTCGACTTCGACGGTGGTCAGTTCGGGTGCAGGGTCAGCAACCACGGTTCGGCTGTTGTCGGAGAACGTGGCGACACCGGCGTCCGTCGCGGCGTAGAGTTCGTGGACGCCCGCGGTGAACGAACGAGTGGTGCTGGTGCCGGTCTCGACTCGCCGACCGTCTTGGAGCCACGTGCCGGAGACGCCGTTCGTGAGTTCGTAGTCGGCCGTGAGCTCGCCGTGGCCCGTCACGACCTGTGGGCCGGCGACGTCGGCGTCGTCGGAATTCTCAGTCGAGTCGCTACCCGCCGACCCGGTGGTCGAGGCTTCGACGACCGTCGTGGACGTTTCGGCGCTGTCTCGCTGTCCGTCTTCGTCGATTGCGGTGACGGACACGACGTGCGTCCCGGTGGTCGGGAAGCGAACGGTCCGGGTCGTGGTGTTCGCGTCGCCCGAGGCCGTCTCTGTCGCGACGTGTTCGCCGTCGACGCGCCAGACGAGCCGGTCGAGCGGTGCGCTGCCGGCGCTGGCGTCGGCGGTGAATCGTGCGGGGTCGCCAGTCGTGGTTTCTGCCGGCCCAGCGAGCGACGCGGTGGGCGAGTCGCCGGGTTCGACGGTGACGTACAGCGTGTCAGTCGACGTGGCTCCTTCGTCGTCGGTGACTTCGAGCGTGACGCGGTACGTACCGGTCGCTTCCGCCTGGAAGCGGGTCTGCTGACAGTCCCGACACTGCGGCGTCGTGGGGTTCGTCGCGTCACCGGATTCGGCCGCGACGGTCCAGCGGTAGCGTTCGACAGTCCCGTCGGGGTCACGGGAACCCCCGGCGTCCAGATAGACCGCCGTTCCCCGAGTGACGTTTTGGTCGAGGCCCGCGTCGGCGAGCGGGGCCTCGTTCGATGCGGCGATGCCTGGTGTCGCCACCGCGGCGAGAACGAGGCATGCAGCGAATAGGTACGCTGATTTCACACTACCTAAAATTGAACCTACTAACTACTATATAAAATTTCATAGCTAAATTTCAAGTATTATAATTACGGGTCTCGCCGACTTTCCGGCAGGTTCGCGGGGCTTCCGAGCCGTGTGCGGCATACCTTCATCATCTTTCTATGATAATGGATAGCAAACGATTTAGTGTGGGTCCGACCAACACCCTACTAACGGTCCGAGCACGGGCCAGAGGGTTACACTATGACTGATGACGAACTCATCTGGCGAGTGGCAGGGGGTTCCGGTGACGGAATCGACTCCACGAGTCAGAACTTTGCGAAGGCGTTGATGCGTTCAGGCCTCGACGTCTTCACGCACCGACACTACCCGTCCCGCATCCGCGGCGGCCACACGTACGTGGAGATTCGTGCGCGGGACGAGAACGTAACGTCACGCGGCGACGGTTACAACTTCCTGCTCGCGCTCGGGGACTCGTTCGCACGCAACCCCAGCGAGCACGCCGTCTACGGCGACGAGGAAGTGAAGCCGCTCTCCGAGAACCTCGACGACCTCCGCGAGGGCGGGGTCATCGTCTACGACGAGGGCCTCCTCGACGTAGAGGACGTCCCGAACTTCGAGGAGCGCGCCGAGGAGAACAACTGGCACGTCTATCCGCTTGACCTCCGGTCGCTCGCCAAGGAGCACGGCCGCGAGGTCATGCGCAACACCGCCGGCGTGGGTGCGACGGCCGCACTCGTCGACATGGACCTCGACCACATCGAGGACCTGATGTCGGACGCGATGGGCGGCGAGATTCTCGAACAGAATCTCGAAGTCCTCCACGACGCCTACGAGCAGGTCAACGAGATGGACCAATCCCACGACCTGACGGTGCCCACGGGCGAACACGACGAGGAGCAGGTCCTCGTCTCCGGCAGCCACGGCATCGCGTACGCGGCCATCGACGCCGGCTGTCGGTTCATCTCCGGCTACCCGATGACGCCGTGGACGGACGTGTTCACCATCATGACGAACCTCCTGCCGGACATGGGCGGCATCTCCGAGCAGGTCGAGGACGAAATCGCGGCGGCGGCGCTCGCGGTCGGCGCGAGCCACTCCGGCGTGAAGTCGATGTCCGGGTCCTCGGGCGGTGGCTTCGCGCTGATGAGCGAGCCGCTCGGTCTCGCGGAGATGACCGAGACGCCGCTGGTTCTGCTCGAAGCGATGCGCGCGGGTCCCTCCACGGGGATGCCGACGAAGCCCGAGCAGGCCGACCTCGAACACATCCTGTACACGAGTCAGGGTGACAGCCACCGCGTCGCCTTCGGGCCCAGCGACCCCAAGGAGTGCTACGAGCAGACGCGGACGGCGTTCGAGCTCGCCTACGACTATCAGATCCCGTCCATCGTGGTCTACGACCAGAAGCTCTCCGGCGAGTACCGGAACGTGGACGCGTCCTTCTTCGACCGCGACCCGAAGCCGGACCTCGGGAGTACGCTCACCGAGGAGGAGATCGCGGAGGCAGCCCACGACGAGACCGGGAAGTTCGAGCGCTACCAGCACGACGTCGAGGACGGCGTCAGTCCGCGCTCGATTCCCGGCCAGTCGGGCGGCCGCTACCTCGCGTCCGGCAACGAGCACTGGCCGACCGGCCACATCGCCGAAGACCCCGACAACCGCGTCGCGCAGGTCGAACGCCGGCTCCAGAAGCTCGACGCCATCCGCGACGACCTCGACGAGTGCGACCAGCAGGTCGTCTACGGCGACGAGGACGCGGACTTCGGGCTCATCGCCTGGGGCAGCCAGCAGGGCACCGTCGAGGAAGCCGTCGCACGCATGAACGACAACGGGAACGACGTGAAGGCGCTGGGCGTCAGCGACCTCTCCCCGTTCCCGGTCGAGGGCGTGCGGGAGTTCATCGAGAGCGTCGACGAAGCCATCGTCGTGGAGATGTCCTCGACGAAGCAGTTCCGCGGGCTCATCCAGAAGGAGCTCGGGAACGTCGACGGCAAGCTCTCCAGCCTCCTGAAGTACAACGGCAACCCGTTCGAGCCCGCCGAAATCGTCGAAGCGGTCGAGCTCGAACAGGACGGCGGCGGGGAACCGACCGCTCAGACTACCCTCGAACCTGCGGCAGGTGACTAATCCATGAGCAAAGCGTTCAGCGCAATCGAAGAGGAACGGGAGGTCGAACGGGACGAGTTCACGCCCGGCATCGAGCCGCAGCCGACGTGGTGTCCTGGCTGTGGTGACTTCGGCGTCTTGAAGGCGCTGAAGGGTGCGATGGCGGAGCTCGGCAAGGATCCCGAGGAAGTGCTTTTGTGCACCGGTATCGGCTGCTCTGGGAAGCTCAACAGCTACTTCGAGAGCTACGGCTTCCACACGATTCACGGTCGCTCCCTGCCCGTGGCCCGCGCCGCGAAGCTCGCCAACCACGACCTCGAGGTCGTGGCGGCGGGCGGCGACGGTGACGGCTACGGCATCGGCGGGAACCACTTCATGCACACCGCCCGGGAGAACCACGACATGACCTACATCGTGTTCAACAACGAGGTCTTCGGCCTCACGAAGGGCCAGACGTCGCCGACGTCGCCGAAGGGCCACAAGTCGAAGACCCAGCCTCACGGGAGCGCGAAGGACCCGATTCGACCGCTCTCGATGAGCCTGTCGGCGGGCGCGTCCTACGTCGCCCGCACGGCGGCCGTCAACCCGAACCAGGCCCAGGAAATCATCGTGGAAGCCATCGAGCACGACGGCTTCTCTCACGTCGACTTCCTGACCCAGTGCCCGACGTGGAACAAGGACGCCAAGCAGTACGTCCCCTACGTCGACGTGCAGGACAGCGACGACTACGACTTCGACATCACCGACCGCCGCGAGGCGGCCGATCTGATGCACGAGACCGAAGACGCCCTCTACGAGGGCACCGTCCTCACCGGGCGTTACTACAAGGACGAGGAGCGCAACTCCTACCAGCAGGAGAAGCAGCAGCGCGGCGACATGCCCGAGGAACCGCTCGCGGAGCGATACTTCGACGAGGACTACGACTGGGAGCGCTCGCACGACTTCATCGAGCGCCACAAGTAGCGTTCCACTCCGGCCCGACTCCGATTTCTTTCGCGACCTGTCACCGAGCAGCCGACGGCTTCGGCGCGCGACCACGACGCTTCCCGCCCACAGTGGCGCGACTTTCTCATTCGGAAGATATTTTTTCACAGGCGCCAAAACGAGGGGCGTGAGCACCGAATCGACGGAAGACCGAATCCTCGCCGCGCTCGAGGAGGACGCGCAGGCGTCGTACGCCGACATCGCCGCCCGCGCGGACGTCTCGAAGCCGACGGTCCGGAAGTACATCGACAAACTCGAAGACGAAGGCGTCATCGTCGGCTACTCCGCGGACGTCGACCCGAAGAAACTCTCCGGGCAGTCCATCGCGCTCGTGGGCATCGACGTGGCCTCCGAGCGGTACGTGGAGGCGACGCGCGACCTGAAGGACCTGGAGGCGGTCCACGCGCTGTACACGTCCAGCGGCGACCACATGCTGATGGCCGAAGTCCGGGCCGCCGACGGCGACGCGCTCGGCGAAGTCATCAGCGACGGGATTCACGGCATCGACGGCGTCACCGCCGCCCATCCCTCGTTCCTGCAGGAGCGACTCAAGTAGCCGAACGACCCCGCCGCTGGAGTTTTGCACGCGCCCCGCGAACGACGTGTATGGCGACCTTCGAGCGGGAGTTGCGGGTTCACGCGCCGCTTGCCGACGTGTGGGCGTTCCACTCCACTATCGACGGCCTGCGGTCGTTGACGCCGGACTGGCTCAACCTCCGCGTCGAGGAAATCGAGCGCCCGGACGACGAACCCGAGGCCCACGTCCTCACGGCGGGCACGCGGATTCACGCGTCCGTGCAGCCGTTCGGCGTCGGGCCGCGGCAGACGTGGGTCTCGCACATCACCGCCCGCGAGGAGGGCGAGGACACCGCGTACTTCGTGGACGTGATGGAGGAGGGACCGTTCCCCGAGTGGGAGCACACGCACCTGTTCTACGCGGACGGCGACGAGACGCTGATTCGGGACCACGTCGAGTACCGCGCGCCGGTCGGCGGTATCGGCGACGAGGCGGCGCGTCTCGGGCTCGCGCCGATGTTCTGGTACCGCCACCGCCGGACGCGCGACATCCTGGACGGGCCGTAGCTTTAACCGGCGAGCGGGAGAATACTCGACTATGACACACGTCATCGTCGTCGGCGGCGGTCCCGCCGGCCTGAGCGCGGCGCTGTTCACGGCGAAAAACGACCTCGAAACGACCGTCTTCGACACCGACGAGACGTGGATGCACAAGGCCCACCTCTTCAACTACCTCGGCATCGACTCCGAGGACGGCACGGCGTTCCTCGAGGACGCCCGCGAGCAGGTCGACGAGTTCGGCGTCGACCGCCACCAAGGCGAGGAAGTCACGAGCGTCGAGCAGTCCGGCGACGGCTTCGCGGTGACGACCACGGACGGCGAGTACGAGGCCGACTACGTTATTCTCGCGACGGGCGCGAGCCGCGACCTCGCGGAGGACCTCGGTGCCGCGTTCACCGACGACGACGTCGTCGACGTGGATGTCGACATGGAGACGTCCGTGGAGGACGCCTACGCCACGGGCGCGATGGTGCGCGTCGAGGAGTGGCAGGCCGTCATCTCCGCCGGCGACGGCGCTGCGGCCGCGCTCAACATCCTCTCGAAGGAGAAGGGCGAACACTACCACGACTTCGACACGCCCGCGGACGCCGAGTGACCTGTCGGCCACTCGTGCCCGCGCTCACTATCGTTCGCACGGACGCGGAATAACGGGGACACTTCTGTCCGCGATTGCGGCGTAACAGCGACTCCCGCGAGCGCAATTCCTTTTCCTGCGGCCGGCAACGTCCAGCCGTGAGTGCCGACGACCCCGTCGTGCCGCCGATGGCCGCGGTCGCGGTCGCCGTCGTCGCGCCGTTCGCGTTCCGCGAGCGCCACGAACTCTCCGGCGTCTCGGGTGCGGACTGGCTGGTCGGGAGCACGCTGCTCGCGCTCGCCGTCTTCGGGCAGGTACCCGGCGTGTTCACCGTCGCGGGCGGCGTCGTGGTGCTCGTCGGCATCGCGGTCACGACGACGGGCCGTGCGACGTGACCACAGCAGCCGCCCCGTTTCGGCGACCGTCGCTCAGCCACGCGGATTTATGACCCGTGCCGAACACGAATCACGTACGTAGTGATGGCTGACGAGGCTACTCCACCGCTATCTGACATCGTCGACCGCGTCGACGAGCGCGCGCTCACGCTGACGCTGTACAACGTCGACGCGCCGCGGTCCGTGCTGCAGGCCATCCAGTCGTACTTCGCGGTGCAGTCGGTGGACCTGCGGCGCGCCGCCACCGACGACGGCATCCCGCGGAACTTCGTCGTGCTCCACGACGACAGCGAGTTCGTCGCGGCGTCGTCGTTGCAGTCGCTGTACCGTGTGGTCCAGCCGGACTCCCCGCTCATCGACGTCTCCGCCCCCGAGGAAATCGAGTACCCGGAACTGTTCCGCCACATCGACCGGTCAGTATTCACCGACTACGGCCGCGACCGGATGGTCGTCGCGTCCCGCGAAATCGAGTCGAGCGCCCACCAGCTCGGTGGGACGCTGCACGCGGGCTTCCAGCGGCTGTCGAACCTGCGGCCGCAGTACCGGCTCTACGAACGGCTCGCGGCCGCAGGCGTCGACACCCACATCTACGGCCGGCCGAACTGGGACGTGCCGACCGACGCCCACACGATTCACGCCTACGAGGACGACGAAATCACGAACACGTGGTTCGTCGTGCTCGACGCCGACAGCGACGAGGACAAGCGCGCGCTGCTCGCCGAGGAGCGCGACGACGACCAGTTCTACGGCTTCTGGACGTTCGACGCGGACATCGTCGACACGATTCTCGCCCGGCTCGACGTATTCCCGGCGACCGGGCCCGTGTAGCTACTTCCCATCGAACGCCGCCCGCCACGCCTTCGGGACCGGGTGGCTCGCTCCGGTGTCCGGGTCGATTGTGACCTGCACGGACTCGGCTTCGACGGCGACGCTGTCCTCGTGGCGAATCTCGTAGGCCATCGTGAAACTCGACCCGCCGACGTCCGTGACGTCGATTGCGACCTCGACGGATTCGGCGTGCCGGACGGGCTCGACGAAGTCCACGTCGAGGTGCGCGACGACCATCGAGAGGTTCTCCATCGACAGCCCCGCGTGCTCCGCGAGGTACGCGACGCGGGCTTCCTCCAGGTAGGTGACGTAGACGGCGTTGTTCACGTGCCCGAGCGTGTCGTGGTCCTGGTAGCGCACGTCGACCGTGGTCGTGAACGGGAACTCGGTCATCGTCGGCAGTGTGCCTTCCGGCGGCTTAATGGGCGGGGTTCGGCCCCCGGGTCAGGCCTGCTCGCTGCCGGACTCCGTGACGCGGACGCCCTTCGCGGCGAGGTGACGCATCCGGCTGCGGGCGTCGTCCTCCTCCTCGGTCCCGCGCGTCGCGAGCACGAACAAAAGCGACTGGCCACCCGGACGCATCGTCCGGCCGGCGCGCTGGGCACCCTGCCGGCGGCTGCCGCCCAGCCCCGAGGCGACGATGGCGAGTTCGGCGTCCGGCAGGTCGATGCCCTCGTCGCCGATGCGGGAGACGACGAGCGTGTTCAACGCACCCGTGCGGAATCGGTCGAACAGCGCCTCCCGTTCGGCGTGGCGGGTCTCCCCGCTGACGAACGGCGCGTCGATGGCCGCCGAGAGCCGTTCGCCCTGTTCGAGGTAGTCCACAAACACGAGCGCCTGCTTGTCGCCGTGCTGGCGCAGCAGGTGTTGCACCTCCTCGTCTTTCGCGGGGTTCTCGGCGGCGAGCCGGCGGCGCGTGTGCCCGCTCTCGGCGGCGTACTCGTAGCGTGCGTCGTCGTCGCGCCACGGCACGTACCGAATCTCGACGGTGGGTTCGGCGACGTAGCCCGCGTCGAACAGCGCGTCCCAATCGGTGCCGATGGGCGGCCCGACGAGCGTGTAGATGTCCTCCTCCTTGTCGTCCTCGCGAACCGGCGTCGCGGTGAGCCCGAGGCGGTGCTTGCTCTGGAGGTCCGCCGACCGGCGCGCGACCTCCGCGGGGATGTGGTGGACTTCGTCGTAGACGACGAGCCCCCACTCCCGGTCGTCGAAGACGTGGCGGTGGCGGTCCATCCCCGCGGTCTGGTAGGTAGCGATGGTGACGGGGCGCACGTGCTTCGTGCCGCCGTGGTACTCCCCGATCTGGTCGCGTTCGAGGTTCGTGTGCGCGAGCAACTCCTCGCGCCACTGCGCCGCGAGTTCGCGACTCGGCACCAGAATCAGCGTCTCGCCGCCGACGGCTTCGAGCACGCCCATCGCGGCGACGGTCTTCCCGGAGCCCGGCGGCCCGACGAGCACGCCCGAACTCGCGTCGACGAAGCGCTCCACCCAGTCCTGCTGGTAGTCCCGGAGGCCGAGGTCGAGGTCGACATCCAGGGATTCGCCGGTCTCGAGGTCGCGCTCGTCCTGGACGGGGTAGCCGGCCTCGTAGAGCGTGCGCTTCAGTTCCGCGACCTTGTTCTCGGCGACCCACGCCTCCGTGTCCGAGATGGGCGCGCGAATCACGTCGTCGGCGAGGTGCTGGTCGGCGACGTTCCCGAGCAGGCTCTCGGTCTTCGCTTCGAGGACGACGTAGCCGTCCTCGTGCGTGACGAGCCGGAAGCGCGTCGCGCGCGTCCACTGCTCTTCGACCCAGTCCTTCAGCCCGGGGCAGTCCCGCGGGAGCACGCGGTCCATCGCCGCCAGCAAGTCGTCCAGGCTCTCGAACGGTGCCGCCCACACGTCCTCCTCGCGCACCACGTACCGGTAGCTGCCCGTGCGAGTGGTGTCCGCGAGGTGCGCGAACCTCGACAACTGGGCGCGCGTGAACTGCGCGGGCTGGTCGACGACGATTTCCCGGCGGTCCGGGAACGGCACGACCCGCTCGCGGTCCGTCAGTTCCAGCCAGTCCCGCGGATACCACACGACCGGGTCGTTCTCCACGTCCGCGCGCTCCACGTCACCCGATTCAGCGAGTTCGGCGAGGGCGTCGGCAGCCGCCGCCTGCGTGCAGTCGAGCTCCCGGGCGACCTGCGCGGCGGTCGCGACGGGCCGACCCACGGCTTCGAGGGCGTCGTGGAACGCCTCCTTGGAGATGTCAGTCACTACCCGTGGTAGGGCGCGCGCGGAAAAACGGGTTTCGGGTCTAGGTGTCGGAGTACGTCGGGCATTCGTTGTCTCCTCATACACCTGAAATCCCCCGACCGGCTACGCTCGCGCGGCTCGCTCTTTCGAGAGCGGGCGAACGCGAAGCGTTCGCAGCCCTCGCGAATTGCGACGAGAGACGCGACGCGTCTCTCGGACCACGCTCCTCGGCCTTCGGCCTGCGGTGCTTGTTCCGGGCGAGCAAGCTCGCCCGGCGTTCACGGAGCGCGTCGCGCTCCGTTCACTAGCGGGACCTCCGGTCCCGCCCAGTTCGCCTCACTGCGTTCGGCTCACCGTCGCGCGCGCCGACCGCGCCGGGGCTTTCGAGGAGAACGAATCGAAGAGATCCGTGTATGCCGAGCGACTCCGAACGTCGCGCTACTCCGAATCCCGCTCGAACGCACCGGCGACGAGCAGCGGGAAGACGAGCGTGGCTTCGGCTTCGATTTGGGTGTAGTTGGTCTCCGTTTCGTCCTTGATCTTCCCCCAGGAGACGGCTTCTTCCGGTGGTGCGCCCGACAGCGAGCCGTCGCCCTCCATGCCGGTGGAGATGTAGACGGCGTATTCGGCACCGCCGCGGAAGAGGTTCGTCATGATGGCGTGGTGTTTCGGGACGCCGTCGCCGACCGCGATGAGGCCCGTGGTGTCCGCGAGCAGGCCTTCCTCGATGAGGGAGTCGTAGTCGTCGACGATTTCGATGCCGACGTCGGAGTCGTAGCCCTGCCGGTAGTAGTAGAGGAAGTTCCCGATTTCGGCGTCGGTGAGCGCGGGGCAGAACACGGGGACGTCCTGGTCGGCGGCGTTCTTCAGCACGGAATCCTCGTCGTCGAGGGTCTCGCCGAGTTCCTTCGCGAACGCCGTGGGCGTGCGCACCTTCTCCTCGGCGAAGAAGTCCTCGAAGAAGTCGTAGAGGTACTCTTCGAGCCAGACGTAGCGGTCCGAGGGCACGAAGATGTTGCCGAGGCGGTTGATGCCCTCATCGCGGAGCGCGGCCTCGTCGGCGTCCCACTCGCCCATCTTGAACGGCTTCGCGGTCTTGATGACGTCCTCGGTCAGGGAACCCGAGGTGGTGATGATGACGTCGACGTGGCCCTCGCGGACGAGGTGTGCGACGACCTCGCGCAGCCCCGAGGAGATGATGTTCGACGTGAACGTCAGGTAGACGGTGGCGTCGTCCTCGCGCATGTCCCGAACGATATCGACGCCCTCCGCGAGGTGCGTCGCTTGGAAGCCCGTGGTCGCGTATGCGTCCAGCATCTCGAAGAAGTCGAAGTCGCCGCGGAAGTCGTACCCGCGGACGTCCTCGGTGTCCAGCTTGCCGTCCGAGCCCGGGAGGACGTTGTCGCGTGTCTCGTCGGTCATGCCACCGGATAGTGGCCGCGCGAATTTGAACGTCCCGACATGCGACGAACTCTACGGACGTGGTGGGCCTCGTAACCAAACTACGCGTTGCGGTCGACCCACTCACAGAACGCGTCGAAATCACGTGCGCCCGCGCTCTCCGCGATGCCGCGGAGCGTCCCCGTGCGGAGTTCGTCGTGCAGCGGGACGGTCACCTGTCGCTGGTCGTCGTCGTTCGTCGGATGCTCGTAGTACAGTTGCACGTGGTCGCCGGTCGTTCGACGCCATTCGAAGCCGCCGTGGTTGACGAGGACGCGCACGACCTCGCCACCGGAGAACGTTCGCCGCCCCATCTCAGTCAAGCACGTCCGGCGGTTCGTCGTTGCCGGTCTCGTTGTCAGCGGGGTCGACGCCGAGTTCTCGGAGTTCCTCGGAAGTCGGCTCCCGACCGACGTCGTCCTCGTGGAGCGAAACGGCGTCGTCGAGGTTCGCCAGCGCGTCCTCCCGAGTCTCGCCCTGCGTCGTAACGCCGGTTTCGACGTCCTCGGCGACCCACCAGCCGTCCTCACGCCAGAGGCGAATTTCGTCCTCGTGGGCCTCGCCGTTCCGCGTGGAACTCGCCATCACGACAAGGTTGGCCGACCAACCGTATAAGGATTCGGCGGGGAGACAGTGCGCTACGCAGTTCCACCGTAGCTACCACTCGCCGTCGACGTGCTCGCACACCCGCTGGATGGCCTCGCGTTCGCGCTCGCCGCCGCACTTGCGCGCGACATCCTCGAAGAACCGCAGGCGCTCACGCAGCGTCTCGGTGTCGTAGGCGGGCACGTCCAGCCGCGACGCCGCAACCGTCGCCTCCACGACTGCGTTGAACCCGCGGTTTATGGTGGGTGGCGACGCCCGGACGACTTCGCTCTCGACGGGATGGAGTTCCCAGTGCTCGCGCCGCGTGTCGTCGTCCTCGTCCGTGTCGACGTGTTCGGCTTCGACCTCGACCCACGCGTCCGCGGCGTCGAGCACAGGAGAGGGCTCTTCACGAATCGAGAGCGCGGCGTCCACGAACACGACGGGGTCGGCGACGAACTGGACGTAGCCGCCGCCCTCGCGGTGGAAGTTGCGGCGGGTGCGCGTGTTCCCCCACGTCGTCGCCGTCACCGCACCTCCGTCCTCGGGAGCTGCTCGCGGCTCGCGAGCGTCGCCGCTCGCTCGTTCGGCGCCTGCGGGCGCCTGCACCCCTAGTGCGGCGACGTTCCACAGGTCGTTGGGCCCGCGCGTCGTCACGACCGTCTCCGTCGTCCCGCGCAGCGCGACGGGCCACTCAGCCATGGACGGCCACCCCGCGTTCGAGCGCGACGAACACCGCGGCTGCGGTGAGGTCTGCGGTCGTCCCGGGGTTGATGCCGCGCTCTACGAGGTCGTCCGCGAACTCCTGGACTTCCTCGGTGTCGGCGCGCTGCAGAGAGAGCGCGCGCTCCTGGACCTGGCGGGCGACACCCTCGCCGTGCGCGGTGACGACGAGCGTGTCGAGCTCCTCGGCGAGCAGCGTGAGGAACGCCGAGGCGGCGCGGTCGGTGAGCGGCCCACGCTCCGCCTCGATGCGGGCGGCCGCGCGGAAGACGCGCGGGAAGCCCTGTAGCCACTCGCTGGCGTTGGCGTCGTGGTCGGTGCCGAGTTCCATCACGTCTTCGAGCGTGAGGTCGCGCTCGCGGAGCGCGGGAATCGCGGCCGCGCCGCGGCGCGCGTCCAGCGCGTCGATGCCCTCTGGCGGGTCCGGGACCGCGACCTCGGCGTGCTCGAACGCCCGGTAGAACGCTTCGGCGTCCGCGACGGTCGTCGCCTCGACGACCTCGGTGACGCCCGCTGGCGAGAGGTCGCCGCGGCTCGCGGCGCGCACGAGCGGCGTCAACAACAGCAGGCAGCCGAACTGCGTGTTCGTCCCGCTGCCGTCGGCCATCCCCGCGACGGCTGTCTCGAAGGCGTCGCCGACCGGGCCGTCCTTGGCGGCGTCGAGGCCGTCGCGCGCACCCACCGCGCCAGCGAGGAACTGCTCGAAGTGGAGGTCCGCGAGGTCGCGCTCGCGGTCGACGTTCCCGGGTTTCGGCGTGCCCGCGACCTCCACGAGCAGCGCGAGTTCGGCGTGCTCGGCGGGCGTCACAGGAACCACTCCTTGACCGCGGCGTACACCGATTGCACGTGCTCGGGGTCGCGGCTCGGTCGGCCGACGCTGACCGCGTCCGCACCGTACGCGAGATACTCGAAGACGTCCTCCCGATTGCGGACGCCGTTGTTCGCGACGACGAAGCAGTCCGTCGCCTCGGCGACGTCGCGGACGACGCGCCGCGAATCCATCGCGTCCACGTGGATTGCATCGGCACCGGCGCGCTCGATGGCTTTTGCGAGCGTCGGCAAGTGGACGCCCTCGACTTCCGCGCGGACTTTCACGGAGACTGCCGCGCCTACGTCGCTGGCCGTCTCGACCTGCTCGCAGAGTCGCTCGATGTCCCGCAGCAGCGCCTCGCCAGCGCCGACATCGCACATCTCGTCCTGCCGGCAGTGCGCGTTCACTTCGAGTATCGCGTCGTGGTCGGCGCAGACCGCCGCAGCCTCCCGTAGCGGGTCGAGTTCGACCGCGCGGGCGTTTACGCCCGCGCGGAGGAACGCGTCGTCGAGTTCGGCGAGCTGGTCGTCGACGAACGCGATTGGGTCCGCAGGGAGGAACTCCTCGCGGTCGCGTTCGACCATCGCACGGGCGGCCTCGCGGGTCGGTTCGTCGATGGCGATGCCGCCGAGGAAGGCTGCGCCGGCGGGGCGCGCGCAGGCTTCTGCCCACTCGGCGTCAGACTCACCGCTGAGGCTCGCGAGCGCGACGCGCGGCGCGAACATCAGGCCACCTCCCCGCTCGCGCGCTGGAGTGCCTCACGGCACGCACGAGCGACCCGTTCGGCGTCCGCGTCGTCGTTCATCTCGGTGTCCGTGTGGACGACCGGCCGGTCGAGGCTCGTGCCATCGGCGTCGTCGAGCACGAACGCGTCCGCGAACGGGTAGGCGTCCGCGACGCCCGCCGTCGACGGGTCGTAGCCGACTGCCGCCATCAGTTTCGCCGCCGGCCCGGAGAACACCTCGTCCTCGACGAATGGAGAGACGGCGACAACTGTGGACTCGCGGAGCGCCTCGCGCACGCCGTCGAGGGCGAGCATCGGGCCGATGCTCGTGACGGGGTTCGAGGGGCCGATAATCACGGGGCCGTCCCGGAGCGCGTCGAGGGCGGCGTCTGCGGGTGCGGCGTCCTCCGCGCCCCGGAACGCCACGTCCTCGACCGCGGGGTCGCCGTTCTCCGCGACCCAGAATTCCTGAAAGTGAAGTTCGCCGTCGGGCGTGTGGACGATGGTTGCGACCGGGTCGTCGCTCATCGGCACGACGTCGGCCCTGAGGTCGAAGGCGTCCGCGAGCGTCCGCGTGACCTCCGTGAGGGAGTTGCCTTCGTCGAGGAGGCTGGTGCGGAGCACGTGGACCGCGCGGTCGCGGTCGCCGATGAACATGAACTCCGAGGCCGCGGAGAACCGCCGCCAGCGCGCGAGGTCGCGGCCCGTCGTCTGTCGGTCGTCGGGGAGGTAGCGCGGGCCCGGTTCGATGCCGGCGTTCCGCGAGAGGTCGGCGAGGTAGTCGTGGGTCGTCGCGTCGTCGCCCTCGATGCCCCACCACGTCTCGCGGTCCAGTACGTCGCCGCCCTCGAAGAGCACGGTGTCGACGTCGGGACAGACGAGCACGCCGCCGAGTTCCACGTCGTCACCGGTGTTCGCGACGACCGTGAGTTCGGCGGGGTCGAAGACCTCGCGGCCGCCCGCGAGGAGTTTGGGGGTGCCCGTCCCCCCGGCGAGGAACGTCGTCATGGCTCGTCGTCGGGGCGCAGTCCGGTAAACCCTTGCGTCACCGGAGTACGAGCGCAGAAGCAGACCGGAGAGAATCAGGCGGAGGTGTTCGCGCGCGCCTCGTCGAGCCACGCGGGCTCGGAGACGGTCGTCGAGCCGACGTCGACGTACCGCTGGCCGACGGAGACGGACGCTTCGCCGCTGCCCGTGTCGACGGATATCGAGTACCCGAACCGCTTCACGAGACCGTCGTCGGTGATGTGGACGTTCGCGCTGACGTTCGTGATGTTCTCCGTGTCGAGGTTGGCGAAGCCGGGCGCGGACTCGTTGACGGCGTCGACGCCGTTGGCCTCGTAGACGTGCACAGTCGTGCCGTCGACGCTCTCAGTGCCGGTGTGGGAGAATTCGAACAGGCCGACGAACGACGCCAGCTGGCCGCTCGTGAGCCGGGACGCGTTCGGGCTCTGCTGGGGGACCGTATACTGGGTCTGGTTGCCCGCGGTGACGCGTTGGAACGCCGTGTCGTTGCCATAGCCGAACTGCTGGACGTTCTGACTGCCGACCGTCCGGTTGGAGAAGTACGCACCCGAGGCGAGGTCGAGGGCGGTCGAGCCCTCACGGGTGAGCGACTGGTCGCCCTGCGACTGGGTCGACGTGGTGGTGAGCGTGAACGACCCGGCCTCGCGAACCACGGCCTCGTGGTTCTCCGCGACAGTCGTCCCGTTCAGCGGCGACTCGTACACTGGGGCGGCTCCGTCCGCGGTTCCGGGTGCCGTCGTTCCACCGCCTCCGCCGGCGCTACAGCCGGCGAACACGAGGAGGGCTGCGACGGCGACAGCCGCAATCTGTTTTCGCATGCCACCGGATTCGGCAGGCGAGCGGAAAACCCCTCCGAACGCGGCCACAGTAGCGGACGCAACCGACAGCCCGCAGACGGCCGGGCCACGGGTTTTTAGGCGAGAACGCCGAACCACGGCCTAATGTCGACCATCAAGGACAGCGTCCACGACCACATCGACGTCGGGGGCGTCGCTGCGGACCTGCTCGACACGCCGCCCGTCCAGCGGCTCCGCCGCATCAAGCAGTTGGGCACGGTCGCGCTCGTCTACCCCTCCGCGAACCACACCCGTTTCGAGCACTCCTTGGGCGTCTTCCACCTCGCCGACCGCGCGCTCGACCACCTCGACATCGCCGGCCAGCGCGCGGACCGCGTGCGCGCCGCCGCCATCCTCCACGACGTCGGCCACAGCCCGTACAGCCACAACATCGAGGGCGTCGTCGCCCGCGGCACCGGGAAAGAACACGACGATGTCGACGAACTCGTCACCGAGGGCCGCGTCGCCGCCGTCCTCGACGACCACGACATCGACCCCGAGGAGGTCGCGGCGCTGATTCGCGGCGACGGCGAACTCGCCCAGTTGGTCGCGGGGGAGTTGGACGTGGACCGGATGGACTACCTCGTGCGCGACGCCCACCACACCGGCGTCCCCTACGGCACTATCGACCACGGCCGCCTCGTCCGCGAGTTGACGTTCATCGACGGCGACCTCGTGCTCGACGAAGGCAACGTCCAGACCGCCGAATCCCTCCTACTGGCGCGCGCGCTGATGAACCCGACCGTCTACAGCCACCACGTCGCCCGCATCAGCAAGTCGATGCTGCGCCGCGGCACCGAAGCCCTCCTCGATACCGCGGCAATCGACGCCGAGCAGCTCCGCCGCATGGACGACCACGAACTCTCCGTCGCGCTGCGCAGCCACGAGCAGAGCCAGCAGTTCGGCCGCCGGCTCGCCGAGCGAGACCTCTACAAGCGCGCCGTCTGGGCGGAGATGGGCGACGTCAGCGACGACCTGCTCGACGCCAACCACGACGAAGTCCGCGAGTTCGAGGAACAGGTCGCGGCGGACGCCAACGTCGACCCGGACGCCGTCATCCTCGACGTGCCCGGGAAGCCGTCGATGCGCGAATCCACGACCGGCGTGCTCGTCGGCGGCGAAGTCCGGCGGCTGGACGAGCAGTCCACGCTCGTGCGCGCGCTCCAGGTCGCCCAGCGCGAACAGTGGCGTCTCGGCGTCTATACGCCCGAAGCGCACGTCGAAGCCGTCGGGCAGGCCGCCGAGCGCATGCTCGGCCTCGAAACAGACGGCGCGCTCATCAGTGACGTGAACACGCCCGGGCGGTACGCGTCGTTGGCAGAGTTCGAATAGCGTGCTCGAACGCAGTGAGAGCACGTTAATGCGAGCGCGGAGCGCGTGCTCGACCAACGGGAGAGCACGGAACGACGAACGGTGAACGGAGTGAACCGTGAGCGAAGCGATGCGCGAGTAGCGTGGCCGACTGAAAAGAGGCCACGTTAGAGCGAACGGCGACCAGCGGGAGCCGTGAGAAGAGTGCCCGACCCGCCGCGTCGAGTAACCTTCACGGTACCGGAGGTGCACCTCCCGGTATGGAACTCTCCGGCACCGTCCTCTGGGGCGGGGACTACGAGCCCGTGGAGGGCACGCTCGTCGTCGAGGACGGCGAAGTCGTCCGACTGGACGAGGAGTTGACCGACTCCGAGGACATCGTGTTGCCGGCGTTCGTGAACGCCCACACGCACCTCGGGGACTCCATCGCGAAGGAGGCGGGCCGCGGACTCACGCTCGAAGAGCTCGTCGCGCCGCCGAACGGCCTGAAACACCAGTTGCTCCGCGAGGCGAGCCGCGGGGAACTCGTCGCAGGGATGCGCCGCAGCCTCCAGTTCATGCACCAGACCGGCACCACGCGCACGCTCGAATTCCGAGAGGGCGGCGTCGAGGGCGTGCACGCGCTCAGTGAAGCCGCCGAAGGGATTGGCGTCGACCCGTTCATCTTCGGGCGAGAGACACCGGACGTGCTCGACGCCGCCGACGGGTTCGGGGCGAGCGGCGCGGCGGACGGCGAGTTCGGGCGCGAGCGCAACGCCGCCCGGGACGCCGGGAAGCCGTTCGCTATCCACGCCGGCGAGGTGGACTCGCGGGACATCAACCCCGCCATCGACCTCGACCCGAACCTGCTCGTGCACATGGTCCACGCCGAACCGCTGCACCTCGACCGCGTAGAGGACAACCAGATTCCGGTCGCGGTGTGCCCGCGCTCGAACCTCGTGACGGACGTCGGGCTGCCGCCCGTCAGCGACCTGCTCGACCGCACGACGGTCGCGCTCGGCACGGACAACGTGATGACGAACAGCCCGTCGATGTTCCGCGAGATGGCGTTCGCGTCGAAGCTCTTCGACGTCTCCGCCCCCGACGTGCTGCGGATGGCGACCCGCGCGGGAGCCGAAGCAATCGGGGAGAACCACGGCGTCCTCGAAGCCGGCCGCGAAGCCCGCGTGCTCGTGCTGGACGGCGACTCGGACAACCTCACCGGCGTCCGCGACCCGGTGCGGGCGGTCGTGCGCCGCGCCGGCGCTAGCGACGTGAAGCGCGTGGTCACGCCCGAATCGCTGGCGGAGTAGCCACGGGCCGGGATTCCGCCCCGAAAGTTAAGCCACTCCCCGACAATCGCTAACACACATGGGCCGCTACGAGCGCATCCTCGTCCCGACAGACGGCAGCGAGGAGACACGGGAGGCGGTCGAACACGCCATCGACCTCGCCGCCGAACACGACGCGACCATCCACGCGTTGTACGTCGTCAACTCCGCGAGCTTCTCCGGACTCCCGATGGAGTCCTCGTGGGAGAGCGTCGCCGCGATGATGAACGAAGAGGGGCTCGCCGCGCTCGACGAAGTCGAGGGCATCGCCACCGACCGCGGCGTCCCGGTCGAGCGCGCGCTCGTCGACGGCAACCCCAGCCGGGAAATCGTCCGGTACGCCGAGGACGAGGACTGCGACCTCGTCGTGATGGGGACGCACGGCCGCGGCGGCATCGACCGGCTGCTACTCGGGAGCGTCACGGAGAAAGTCGTCCGGTCGTCGTCGGTCCCGGTGTTGACGGTGCGCGTCGACAGCGAGGACTAGCCGCCGTCCGCGGGCCGGAGGTGCTGGCAGTCCCCGGCGTGGACGACTTCTCTTCCATCCGCTGTTTGGACGACGAGCGCGCCGTGCTCGGTCACGTCCACGGCGTCGCCGACCACGTCGCCATCCACGGTTTCGACGCGCACGCGCTGTCCGAGCGTCGCGGCGCGGTCCCGCCACGCGTCGAGGACCGCGTCGGGGTCGTCGCGGAGTTCGTGGAACCGTTCGAGGACGCGCTGGACGAACGCGCGGCGCTCGACGTCACCTGCTTCGGCGCGGACGCTCGTCGCGTCCGACGCCAGCGTCTCGGGGTCGACGTTGACGTTCACGCCGACGCCGACGACCACCCACGAGACGCGGCTGGCCTCGCCCTCCATCTCCGTGAGCACGCCGGCGAGCTTGTCGCCACCCCGCTCGGCACCTTCACGAGGTACGATGCAGTCGTTGGGCCACTTGATGGCGGCGTCCGCGCCGGCTTCGCGTGTAGCGTCGGTGACGGCGACTGCGGCCGCGAGCGTCACCAGCGGGACGCGCGCGGGCGGCACGTCCGGCCGGAGCACGAGGCTCATCCAGACGCCGCCCGAGGGCGACGACCACTGGCGGCCGCGCCGACCACGCCCGCCGGTCTGTCGGTCCGCGAGCACCACGACGTCGCTGGCACCGGATGCAGCGAGTTCCCGCGCGCGGTCGTTCGTGCTCGGGAGCGCATCGTGGTACTCCACGTCGAGCGGCGCGTCCAGCCCGAATTCGACGGCTTCCGCGCCGTACTCGGGGACGTCCGCGAGCGTGTACCCCTCGGATGCGCTCTCGACCTCGAAGCCGGCGTCGCGGAGCGCTTCGACCTGCTTCCAGACCGCGGTCCGCGAGATGCCGAGGTCGTCGGCGAGCGCGGGACCCGCGATTGGACCGTCCGCGAGCGCGTCCAGGACTGCGCGGCGCGTCTCGTTCATCGCGCTGGGCTACCCGCTACGCCAGCAAAAGTCCCGCCATTCGCGGGTAAGACTGAAGAAACGGGCCGATGATGCCGAAAACGGGTGTTTCGAGGGGACTACTGTCCACGGATGGTTTTTCCGTGAGTAATTTAGGGATTTTTTATCTCTGTTATCTTCAAATAGATTGAATATATCACCGCGGAATGGTGTAGGTAGACGATGACAGACAGCAAGTTCACGCAGTTCCTCAAGGACAACCCCCGGATGATTGGCGTGCTGTTCAGCCTGATGGTGTTCCTGTCGAGCACGGGCGCCGCGGCAGCGAACTACGGCGCAATTAACTCCGGTCCTTAATCGGTACGTTCCTCGAAAAGTTCATCACTCCATATCAAGTCACCATCGAACAGAATCGGGACGACACCGTGCTCGAAGAAATCCCGTAGCTCGCTACCAGCGACTTCGAACGTATCGACGCGACCGGAGTTCAGGTAACGTGTTGTGTTTTCTCGAATATGTGGCGTAAATAACGAACCCATAGCAGACGTTGATGTCGGATAACAGCGAATACTAAGCTCGTAACTGTCGTCTAGTTCACTCAACTCCAGAGAGATCGGAATACCGCTTCGGTTCTGCACTAATTGAAGTGTCCCATCTCCGATGGTGATATACTGATTTCCGAACAGCGTCACGTTCCGCGCGACAGATAGCCCCGCCTGCAGCGAGAACCCGTTGTTCAAGAGGCGAGCGAGTGCGCGACCGATTCTAACTGCAGGGTCGTTGCTGATGTTCGCGAGCGTGACGATGCCACCGTAGCTCCCACGCTCGACGAGAACATCGCCCTGCTCGTAGGACTTACACGCGTTCAGCAGGAACGCGTCGACGTTCACTTCGTCAAGCGTCCGCGCGTCGAACATCCCATCAGCGCACTGGAATCCGCCTTTGTCGACGTGCCCGATGTAGTGCAGGAAGTCGATGTTCTTCCGGAAAATCGCCGCGAGTTCGTCGGTAGTCAGGTCGTAGTGGACAGTGATGTCGAACTCGAAGATGTCCCGCGTGCCGTAGAACTCCTCGACGATGTCCTCCTCGCTCATCTCGTCCTCGTTGCAGACGATGTCGATGCTGATGGAGTCCTGCTCGCGGGCGGGGCGGTCCAGTCGACGGAGGTACGACTCCACGCGGGTCTTGCTCGCGCCGAGCGGGAACCCCTCCGCAATCCACGCGTGTTCGATGGCATCCGTCTCGTCGGGCTTGACGACGTTCGACCAGTCGGTCACCGACTCCCCCCGGGAGGTGCTTCGGACAGCCGCGCCGTTCGCGCGGTAGAACTCCGTCAGCTCCTCGGGCTCGTCGTGGACGTTGGGCTCTTCGCCCGTGCTAGGTATCCGAACTGTCGCCAGTTCGTTCGCGACGAACGGAATCGCTTCGACGTGGTCCGGGTCGGGTTCGATGTCCACGGTGAGCTTCCACTGCGGGACGTGTGGGTTCGTGACCTCGTAGGGGACGTCGAGGTACGCGCGGAGGCGTTCCGCAGGAGATGCGTCGTAGACATCCACGGGGTCGAACGGAAGCTCGTCCTCGACCACGTTGCGCTCGTGGAGGTTCACCGGGTAGAACCCCTCGGTGCGGGTGACGCAGTCGAGGAAGAAGACGTGTTTGAGAAGTTTCGAAACCTCCGCCTCGAAGCCGCGCTCCGTGTCGAGGTCGTAGTGGTCGCCACCGACGCCAAGCACTCGTCTCTCGCCGGGGACGATGTCCGCGCCGAGGTAGTACGCCAGCGAGCTCACGCGGAAGAGGTCACCGTAGTCACGGGGAATCTCGATGGTGACGCCGGTCTCGGGCAGTTCGAATGCGTCCGGCGCGTCGAAGGCGTCGCCGCGCTCGACGAGCGGCGGGTGGCCGCGGAGCGTCGGGAACGAGCGCTCCGGGGACGTGGTCTTCAGTGCCGAGCTGCTGAGCGCAATCGCGCGCATCGCGTCCTCGACGTCGTCGCCGATGGTGATCGTGCCGGCGGGGGATTCGTGGAGCGAGCGAGCGCCGAGCGCGATCTCCTCGGCGTCTTCGAATCGAACGAATGTGGTGTTCTCGGAGCGACGTACGGTGACGGCGCTGTCGACGACGGCCTGCAGTTTCATCGGGCCGATGTCGATGTCCAGCGAGTACCAGTTCTCGTCGTAGGCCGCGACCTGTTGGTTGGCCGACTCCCCGACCATCGTCCCGGTGTCGTCCCACAGGAAGACGTTCACCAGCCGCGGAATTTCGAGTTCCCCCGCAGTGACGGTGACGGCGCTGTCGACGGGTAGGAGGAACTGCTCGGTGTCCGCCTCGACGGGGGCGACGACCCGGTCCGTGTACAGCTCGAACTGGGCGTTCTCGATGGGGTCGCGCACGAGGAGGCCGTCCGGGTCGACCAACGGCTCGAACTCCGGTCTCATCGCTGCACCCGCGCGTGTCGTAGCCGGCGACGTAGCCGTCCGGTCGCGTGCCCGTGTAGCGAGCGCTCGGTCCGGGCTGCTGGCGACGTAACTGCCCGACTGCGCCAACAATAGGCATTTGATACGTCAGCGAGATTCCGTATCTCGTCGCACGACGACGCCGCCACCCTCGGCATTATGTCACAGAGGGATAGAATAGGTAATAAAAATTCGGGCGTCGGTAGTCAGTCGATGACGACGAGCACGTCGCCCATGTCGACGCTGTCGCCCTCCTCGACGGCCACCTGCGTGACGGTGCCGCCGTGGGAGGCCACCACGTCGTTCTCCATCTTCATCGCTTCCAACACCACCAGCACGTCCCCGGGTTCGACCTCCTCGCCCTCTTCGACGTCCACCGAGAGAATCGTCCCCTGCATCTCGGACTCGACGGTCTCCCCGCCGCCCTCGACGACCGTCTCGGACTCCTCATCGCCACCGGCGGGCTCGGGTGGTCGGCCGGCACCGCTCTCGGCCTCGCCGACGGCGAGTTGGGCTGCGCCGCGCTCCTCGAGTTCGACCTCGAAGCGCTTTCCGTTGACTTCGACGGTGAAGTCCCGCTCCACGACGTCCTCCTCACCCTCGGCGCTCGCGGGCTCCGTGCCCCACTTCTCCTGGGCCTCGTCGATGCGCTCGGGGTCGAGGTGTTCGTCGAGGTACTTCGTCGTGTGCGTGCCGCCGACGAACGCGTCGTCGGTGAGCATCAGCCGGTGGAACGGCACGATCGTCGGAATGCCCTCGACGTCGTACTCGGCGAGCGCACGCTGGGAGCGCGCGATGGTCTCCTCCCGGTCGCTCCCGTGCACGATGAGTTTGGCGACCATCGAGTCGTAGTCGGTGACGAGGTCGTCGCCCTGCCGGAGCGCGTCGTCGACGCGTACGCCGATACCGCCCGGCGGGTCGTACGTCTCCAGGCTCCCGCCAGTCGCGGGCGCGAAGTCGTCGGCGGCGTTCTCGGCGTTGATGCGGTACTCGACGGCGTGCCCGTCGAGTTCGACGTCGGCCTGCGCGAAGTCCAGTTCCTCGCCGGCCGCGACCCGGAGCTGGTACTTCACGATGTCGATGCCCGTCAACGCTTCCGTGACGGTGTGTTCGACCTGAATCCTGGTGTTGACTTCGAGGAAGTAGAAGTCCGCGTCCGCGCCGAGCAGTTCGCCCGCCTCCCGTTCCGGGTCGTCCTCGACGAGAAACTCGAAGGTCCCCGCGTTCGTGTAGCCGGCGGCGTCCGCGCCGCGGCGCGCGGCCTCCCCGATTTCCTCGCGGAGGTCGTCGGTGAGCGCGGGGCTCGGCCCCTCCTCGATGACCTTCTGGTGGCGGCGCTGCAGCGAGCAATCCCGCTCCCCGAGGTGGCGGACGTTGCCCTGCTCGTCGGCGACGATTTGCACCTCGATGTGGCGCGGGTTCTGGAGGTAGCGTTCGAGGTAGACGTTGTCGTTGTCGAAGTACGCCTCACCCTCCCGCTTCGCGGACTCGAACTGCTCGTCGGCCTCGTCGGCGCTGCGGACGATTTTCATGCCGCGGCCGCCGCCGCCGCCCTCCGCCTTGATGGCGACGGGGTAGCCGTGCTCGTCGCCGAACGCCTCGACCTCTTCGGCGGACTCGGCGGGCTCGGTGGTGCCGGGAACGATGGGGACGTCGGCCGCGCGCATCGTCTGTCGGGCCTTCGTCTTCTCGCCGAGCTGCTCCATCGAGTCGGCCGACGGGCCGACCCACGTCACGCCTTCGGTGCCCTCGACCTTCCCGGCGAAGTCGGCGTTCTCGGCGAGGAAGCCGTAGCCGGGGTGAATGGCGTCGGCGTCGGCCTGCTGGGCGGCGTCGATGATGGCCTCGTGGTCGAGGTACGAGTCCGCCGCGCGGGAGGGGCCGACGTTGTAGGCTTCGTCCGCGTACCGGACGTGGCCCGAGTGCTTGTCGGCGTCGCTGTAGACGGCGACCGTCTCGATACCGAGTTCCTCGCACGCCCGCATCACGCGAACGGCGATTTCGCCGCGGTTCGCGACGAGAACCTTCTCGAACATTCTTGAGAGACCGTTCTCCGGACGCCCTACTCATACTGTCGGTTCGAATTCGCGGTGGGCCGCGAGAAGTTTTGCGGAACGGAGTGAAGCAGAAATGCCCGGCAGGCTGGATTCGAATCCCGCAAGTCGCAGCGCGCGAGCGTGGCGAGCGCGACCGTCTTGCTCTGGTTCTGAACTGCCCACTACGTGCCGCGACTCGGTTGACAAACGGTCGCACTCGGAGAACGGGAGCCGTCTCTCAGAACCGGTCGCTGCGGCCCGCTGCCGTCCACGGGTCCGTCGGTGCGCCGTCGGGCACGCGGTCGGCGCGCCCGCCGACAGCGTCGAGGCGCCCCGCGAACGTCCACTTCTCGCCGTCCCACGACGCGTCGCCGCTCTCGGCGGCCGCGGCTGCGGCTTCGAGGCGCGCGAGGTGCGCGCTCACCGCGGCCGCGATGGCGGCGGCCTCCGCCTCGGTCGCATCCTCGGAAACTGAGATGTCGCGGTCCGTCACGGCCATCACAGCGGGATGTTGCCGTGTTTCTTGTCGGGCGACTCCTCGCGCTTGCTCGCCAGCATCTCCAGGTCCTGAATCAGGCGTGGGCGCGTCTCCGTCGGCTCGATGACGGCGTCGAGGTAGCCGCGGTCCGCAGCCGTATACGGATTGGCGAACTCCTCGCGGTACTCGTCGATGAGCTGGTCGCGGAGCTCGTCGGGGTTCTCGGCGTCGTCGAGCTCCTCGCGGTAGAGGACGTTCACCGCGCCCTTCGGCCCCATCACGGCGATTTCGGCGGTCGGCCACGCGTAGTTGACGTCCGCGCCGAGGTGCTTGGAGGCCATCACGTCGTACGCGCCGCCGTAGGCCTTCCGCGTGATGACCGTCAGCAGCGGGACGCTGGCCTCCGAGTACGCGTAGAGGAGTTTCGCGCCGTGGCGGATGATGCCGTTGTGCTCCTGGTCGGTCCCGGGCATGAAGCCGGGGACGTCCACGAACGTGACGATGGGGACGTTGAACGAGTCACAGAACCGGACGAACCGGCTGGCCTTCTCGGAGGCCTCGATGTCGAGGGTGCCCGCGCTCACGCGGGGCTGGTTGGCGACCACGCCGACGGAGCGGCCGTCGAGGCGCGCGAACCCGACGACCATGTTCTTCGCGTAGTTCTCCTGGACCTCGAAGAAGGAGTTCTCGTCGACGACGCTCCCGATGACGTCGGTCATGTCGTAGGGCTTGCGGGGTTCGTCGGGGACGATGGTTTCGAGGGCGTCGTCGCGGCGCTCGGGGTCGTCGTAGGGCTCGACCCTGGGTGGGTCCTCGACGTTGTTCTGGGGGAGATAGGAGAGCAGGCGCTTGATGTTGTCGAGAGCTTCCTCCTCGCTGTCGCAGGCGAAGTGCGCGACGCCGGACTCCGAGGAGTGGGTGGTCGCGCCGCCGAGTTCCTCGAAGCCGACCTGTTCGCCGGTGACCGTCTCGATGACGTCGGGGCCGGTGATGAACATGTGGCTGGTGTCTTTCACCATGAAGATGAAGTCCGTAATCGCGGGACTGTAGACCGCGCCGCCCGCGCACGGCCCCATGATGGCCGAAATCTGGGGGACGACACCCGACGCCTTCTCGTTTCGCGTGAAGATTTCCGCGAACCCGCCGAGGGCGTCGACGCCCTCCTGGATGCGAGCGCCCGCGGAGTCGTTGAGCCCGATGACGGGCGCGCCGACCTCCACGGCCTTGTCCATGACCTTCGTGACCTTCTCGGCGAACACCTCGCCGAGGCTGCCGCCGAAGACGGTGAAGTCGTGGGCGAACACGAAGACGGTGCGGCCGTTCACCTCGCCGTAGCCCGTGACCACGCCGTCCCCGGGGAGCTGTTTCTCCTCCATCCCGAAGTTGTGGCTGCGGTGGGTGCGCAGCTGGTCGAACTCGTTGAACGTGCCGTCGTCGAGGAAGTAGTCGATGCGCTCCCGGGCGGTCATCTTCCCCTTCTCGTGTTGGGACTCGATTCGGTCCTCGCCGCCGCCGAGGAGTGCGCGCTCGGTCTTCTCGCGCAGTTCCTCGATGCGCTCTTCCATCGTCATCTGATTGTGCCTTCGTTTCCCCACCGGCGGCAAAAGGATTCCGAGACGACCGCAACCCGAAACGGCGGCGCTAGCTCACAGAACCGAGCGGGAACGCCGCAGCCCGAGGAACGACGCGGCGGCGACTGCCGCGGTGACCACCAGGAACACGCGCGTCTGGTCGAAGGTGACCCCGAGCAGCGAGAGCGGGCCGACAGCGACACCGAGCGCGCCCGCGAGCCCGGAGACGAACGTGAAGATGAGGAACACGGGGATGACGACGCCGACCGCGTACAGCCACGGTGTCGCCAGCGACCGCGTGAGCGACCCAGCGCCGCGCTGGAGTTCGTCGACGGCGTCCGTGCCGAGCACCCAGCCCGCGAACAGCAGGAAGCCGACGAGCCCGCCGGTCAACAGGAGGTCGACGACCGGGCCGGCGACCACGCCGAATATCTCGGCGTCGAGCGCGCAGATACTCCCGGTGACGGCGAACAGGCCGGCGAGCCCGGCGACGGCGCGACGCCGCGAGACGCCGTACTCGTCGACGAGGAACGAGACCGGAATCTCTAGCATCGAGATCGAGGAGGAGAGCGCGGCCAGCAGCACGACGCCGAAGAACACGACGCCGACGACCTGTCCGTAAGGAAGCGCGGCGAACGCGCCCGCGAGGCTGACGAACAGCGCGCCCGGGCCACCGCCGCCCGCGCCGGCACCGAGCGCGAACAGGATGGGGAAGACGACGACGCCCGCGAGCACGCCGACGACCGTGTTGAGCACGGCGATGGCGGTGCCGTCGGTGACCAGCGAGCGGTCCTCGCCGATGTAGGAGGCGTACGTCAGCATCGTCCCGGCACCCAGCGAGAGCGTGAACAGCGCCTGGCCGGCGGCCTGCGGGAGGATGTCGAAGAAGTTCGCGCGCAGGAAGGCGACGTCCGGCGAGAGGAAGAAGGCGACGCCTTCGGCCGCGCCGTCGAGGGTGACGCCCCACGCCGCGAGCGCGACGAGCAACACGACGATGGCGGGCATCATCAGTTTCGTCGCCTTCTCGATGCCCCGTCGGACGCCGCGGAGCACGACGAGCGCGGTGATACCGAGGAAAAGAAGGTGGAACGCCACAGCTTCGACCCCGTAGCTGATTGCGCCGAAGTGCGCGCCGGGATCGGCGAAGTACGCGCCCGTGAAGCTCTCCGCGAAGTAGCGCAGAATCCACCCGCCGACGACGCTGTAGAACGAGAGGAGGACGACGCCGGTGACGACGAAGACGTGCCCGAACGCAGACCAGTACTTCGAGTCGGAGAGTTCGGAGAGCGCGCCGACGGGGTTGCGCCGGGAGCGGCGGCCGATGACGAACTCCGCGAGCAACCCGGGGACGCCGACGAGCAGGACGATGCCGAGGTAGACGAGGAGGAACGCCGCGCCGCCGTTCTCGCTGGTCATCCACGGGAACCGCCAGAGGTTCCCGAGCCCCACGGCCGACCCGACGGCCGCGAGGATGAACCCGATTCGTGTCTGCCAGGACTCGCGTGTCATTAGGTACGCCGTAGCAACCCCCCGCATTTGAGGGTTGCGACTGACGAACCGCCAAACCGTAGAAAACACCGCGGAAAGACGCTAAAAAACCGTTATAGAACTATGGGTCCGCGCCAAAACCGCCACGGCGGTGACGGTTCCTAGAGGCTCGGAATCGGCGGCGCGGCGTAGATGTCCGTGACGCCCAGATAGAGGGTCACGAACACGCCCACGAGCACGTACGTCCGAATCGACCAGAGCCACGCGGTGGCGAACGTCTCGCCGCCGCTGGTCCCCTTCTTGATTTCGTCGACAGCTTCGGGGCCGTACACCCAGCCCACGAAGATGACGCCGAGCAGTACCGACAGCGGGAGCAACACGCTGTACGCGAGCGTGTCGAACCAGCCGAGCCACGCGGTGTTCCACGCGGAGAGTGTGCCGAGGACGAACAGGCCGCCGGCGAACGCGAACGCGGTTCCGGGGCGGCTGTAGCCGTAGTTGTCCACGACGTAGGAGGTGACGACCTCCAGCAGACTGATTGCCGAGGAGAGCGCGGCGATGAGCACGACAAGGAAGAACACCGCGCCGAGCGCCTGCCCCGCGGCGCCGAGGTCGGCGAACACCTGCGCGACGGCGACGAACAGCGCGCCGGGGCCGCCGCCGGCCGCGGCGTCCGGCACGCCGCCGAACTGCACGAACAGCAGCGGGATGACGACGAGGCCGGCGAGCAGGCCGACCGCGGTGTTCAGCACGACGACGAGGCTGCCGTCCGCGGGGAGGCTGTCGTCGTCACCGAGATAGGACGCGTACGTAATCATCGCGCCCATCCCCAGGGACAGCGAGAAGAACGCCTGGCTCACCGCGAACGGGACGACGCTGCCGAGGTTGTTCGCGAGGTAGTCGAAGTCCGGGGAGAGGTAGTAGCTGTACGCCGCCGCGGAGCCGTCGAGGGTGAACGCGTAGACGGCGAGCGCGACGAGCATGACGACGATGGACGGCACCATCAGCTTCGTCGCCTTCTCGATGCCGTCCTCGACGCCGAACGCGACGATGCCCGCGGTGATGGCCATGAAGACGGCGTGGAAGGCGATGGCCTCCCAACCCGCGGAGACGGACGCGAAGTAGCCGGCGGCGTCACCGAAGTACGCGCCGGTTGCGCTCCCGAAGACGTACCGGATAACCCAGCCACCGACGACGCTGTAGTAGGAGAGAATCCACAGGCCCGTGAGCAGGCCGATTGCGCCCACGACCGTCCACGCGGGGTGTTTCAGTCGGTCGAACGCTTCGACGGCGTTGATGTTCGCGCGCCGCCCGACGACGAACTCCCCGAGGATGGCGGGGAGCCCGATGAGCAGGGCGGCGAGCAGGTAGACGAAGACGAACGCCGCGCCGCCGTTCGTCCCCGTCTTGAACGGGAACTGCCAGATGTTTCCGAGGCCGACCGCCGACCCGACGGCCGCGAGGATGAAGCCGAGTCTCGTGGCCCAGGTTTCTCGTTCTGTCATGGTGTACCACGCCGTATCCGCGCCGCCAGTTAAAAAGCGTACGGTTTGCGAGCGAAGCCCACGCCACAGCCCCGCGAACGAGCGTCAGGCCTCGTGGGTGGCCGCGCGGTACGTCAGGTCGGCCATCGCGACGAAGAGGAGCGTGCCCGCGACGAACGCCAGCGAGTGCAGCGGCGGCATCGAGAGCCCTTCCGCGGCGACGACGCTCCCCGGGACGACCCACTGCCCGACGACGTAGAACCACTGGACGAGCGAGCGCTCCCGACCTTGCAGGTCGTAGTGGTCGACGGCGAACCCGACGACGACCGCGAGGATGGAGAGCACGCCGAGGTGGGCGTGCGCGCCGACCATCCACCCCGGAAGGTTCGGCCCGCCGGGCATGACGAGGTAGGCGTTCTGCATCCCGTACAGCATCTGGACTGCGAGGCCGAGGAATCCCGACGTCTTCAGCACGCGTGTCATGAGCGTTGCATTTCAGGTAAGACAGATTAACGTTTCTATCCGTTGTCACTGGTGGCACAGAACGGCCGCGAGCGCGGCGCGCCAGTTCGAGCGGAAGATTTCACGTACGCGCGCTGGTTCGCCCGTCGCTCCCACGCCCGCAATCGCGGTCGTGTCGTCCGGCTGCTCGTTTTCTCTGTCCCAACGTCGGGACTAACGCAGCCCCCCGAAACCGTACGACTACAGCAGGGTCGAATCGCCTCTGCGACCCGACCGCCCGAAAGCGGCAGGGGTGAGTGAGAAGGGTTGGCTTTATGCGAGCCCGCGACAGCCTTTCGAGTGCAAAATGAAGCTCCACGAGTATCAGGCGAAGCAGGTCTTCGCCGAGGCGGGCATCCCGACTCCCGGGTCGACGCTCGCCACGTCCGTCGACGAGGTCGTCGAGGCCGCGAGTGACCTCGGCTACCCCGTCGCGGTGAAGGCCCAGGTACACGTCGGCGGCCGCGGCAAGGCCGGCGGCATCAAGCTCGCCGAGAACGAAACCGAAGCCCGCGAGGCCGCCGAGTCCATCCTCGGCATGGACCTCAAGGGGTACACGGTCGACAAAGTTCTCGTCGAGGAAGCGGTCGACTTCACGAACGAACTGTACGTCGGCGTCACCATGGACCGCGGCGAGGGCAAGCCCGTCGTGATGGTCTCCGAGAAGGGTGGCGTCAACATCGAGGAAGTCGCGGAGGAAGACCCCGAGGCCATCGCCCGGGAGCACGTCGACCCCGCGTTCGGCCTCCATCCCTTCCAGGCACGGAAGGTCGTCTACGACGCCGGTATCCCCCGCGAGGTCGCGGGCGACGTCGCGTCCATCCTGACGACCCTCTACGAACTCTACGAGGACCGCGACGGCAGCGACGTCGAGGTCAACCCCCTGATGGTCACCAGCGACGACGAAGTCATCGCGGCCGACGCCGTGATGAACATCGACGAGGACGCGCTGTTCCGGCAGCCGGAACTCGCGGAGATGGAGGACGAGGCCGCCGAGGACGAACTCGAAGCCAAGGCCAACGAGTACGGCTTCGACTACGTGCGCCTCGACGGCAACGTCGGCATCATCGGCAACGGCGCCGGGCTCGTGATGACGACGCTGGACCTCGTGGACTACTACGGCGGCGAGCCCGCGAACTTCCTGGACATCGGCGGCGGCGCGAAAGCCGAACGCGTCGCGAACGCCCTCGACATGGTGTTCAGCGACGAGAACGTCGACAGCGTCGTGTTCAACATCTTCGGCGGCATCACGCGCGGCGACGAGGTCGCGAAGGGCATCAACACCGCGCTCGAACAGTTCGACGAGATTCCCAAGCGCGTCGTGGTGCGCCTCGCCGGCACGAACGCCGAGGAGGGCCGCGAGATTCTCAACGACGAGCTGGTGACCGTCGAGGAAACGCTCGAAGGCGCCGTGCAGCGCGCCGTCGAATACGCTGACACGGAGGCAGGACAATGAGCATTCTAGTCGACGACGACACCCGCGTCGTGGTACAGGGCATCACCGGCGGGGAAGGGAAGTTCCACGCCGAACAGATGATTGACTACGGCACGAACGTCGTCGCGGGCGCGGTGCCGGGCAAGGGCGGCCAGGAGGTCGCCGGCGTCCCGGTGTACGACACTGTCCACGACGCCGTCGACGAGGAGAACGCCGACGCCTCGGTCATCTTCGTGCCGCCGGCGTTCGCCGCGGACGCCATCTTCGAGGCGCTGGATACGGACCTCGACCTCGCCGTCGCCATCACCGAAGGCATCCCCACGCAGGACATGGCGAAGGTGAACAAGCGCCTGCAGGAGACCGACACCCGCCTGCAGGGGCCGAACTGCCCGGGCATCATCACGCCCGGCGAGGCGAAACTCGGCATCCTCCCCGGGAACATCTTCTCGGAGGGGAAGGTCGGGCTCGTCTCCCGCTCCGGCACGCTGACCTACCAGGTCGTGGACTCGCTCACCCAGCGCGGCATCGGCCAGACCACCGCCATCGGCATCGGGGGCGACCCCATCATCGGGACGGACTTCATCGACGCCCTCGAACTGTTCGAGGCCGACGAGGAGACCGAAGCGGTCGTGATGTGTGGCGAAATCGGCGGCGAGGACGAGGAGGAGGCCGCCGAGTACATCGCGCAGAACATGGACACGCCGGTCGCCGGCTTCATCGCGGGCCGCACCGCGCCGCCGGGCAAGCGCATGGGCCACGCGGGTGCCATCGTCTCCGGCAGCGGCACCGGCACCGCCGAGTCCAAAATCAACGCGCTCAACGAGGCGGGCGTCCCCGTCGGCGACACCCCCGAGGAAGTTGCGGACGACATCGAAGACCTGCTGTAGTCGGCACGCGCCGCTCTTCTTTCGGAGACGGACCGAGGGAGCAGCCGAGAGCGGTGGCTGTGCGGTGAGAAACGTGAGGACGGAGCGCCGGTCGCTGCGCGCTCGGACACCCCTGGCCGAGCCACGCCACCGGCGTGTGAACGCACACCACGCTGGTGGTTAGGTCCGACGGCCGCGGCCAGCAGTTCTGGTTCTCCACAGCGTCGCAGCAGCTCGTAAACCGTCGTTAATTCGGTTTAACCGTCCTAAAACGGCGACCACGGTATCCCCGGTTTATACTCTAGCCGATTGACTGGTCGGACACGATGACCACCACCGCCCCCGACTCGCACCTCCGGGAGTTCTGCCAGGACTGCGACCGAGCGACCCGCCACGCGGTCCGCATCGAGCTCCGCGTGGAGAACCACGCCGTGGACAACCCCGGCTGCTCGCGGGAGCCCTACCGCGTGAGCCGGTGTCTGGTCTGCGACGCCACCGACGCGCGCCGCATGAGCGACGCCTGACGCCAGCGAAACGCCTACGTGTCGGCGTGCGGACGACTGAGTGAATGGAGACCACCCACCGCGTCCACGTCGGCGATGCCCGCGACCTCCCGCTCGCCGACGACTCCGTGGACCTCGTGGTCACGTCGCCGCCGTATCCGATGATAGAGATGTGGGACGACGTCTTCGCCGCCCTCGACCCCGCCGTCGGCGACGCGCTCGACGCCGGCGACGGCGACCGCGCCCACGACCTGATGCTCTCCGTGCTCGACGACGCGTGGGCGGAACTCGCGCGCGTGCTCGCCCCGGGCGGCATCGCCGTCGTCAACGTCGGCGACGCCACGCGCAACCTCGGCCGGTTCCGCGTCTACGACAACCACGCGCGCGTCACCGACGCCTTCCAGTCGCTGGGCTTCGACCCGCTCCCGGGCGTGCTCTGGCGCAAACCCGCCAACTCCGCCGCGAAGTTCATGGGCAGCGGGATGGTGCCGCCGAACGCGTACGTCACGCTCGAACGCGAGCACGTCCTCGTCTTCCGGAACGGCCAGCGCCGCGAGTTCGAGCCGCGCGCCGACCGCCGCTACGAGGCCGCCTACTTCTGGGAGGAGCGCAACCGCTGGTTCTCGGACGTCTGGGACGACCTCAACGGCGAACACCAGACGCTCGCCGACCCCGAGTTGCGCGAGCGCTCGGCGGCGTTCCCGCTGGAACTCCCCTACCGCCTCGTGAACATGTACTCCGTCTACGGCGACACCATCCTCGACCCGTTCTGGGGGACCGGCACCACGAGCCTCGCCGCTGCAATCGCCGGTCGTCACTCCGTCGGCGTCGAACGCGACGACGGCCTCGCCGACGCCTTCGACGACCGCATCCGCGACGCTCCCGCGCTCTCTCGGGAGTTCGCCGCCAGCCGCCTCGACGACCACCGCGCGTTCGTCGACGCCTCGGGCGACGACTTCGAGTACGCCGCCGACCACTACGACACGCGCGTCCGAACGAAACAAGAGCAAGCGATTCGCCTCTACGGAGTCACGGACGTCGAACCGACGCTCGACGGCTGGGAAGCGACGCACGAACCGTACGAGGGGTAGATTGGGCGGGGGAGCACGCATTTCGCTCGTCGAAGTAGTCCGCGTGGATTTGAATCGCCACTAGAAGCTCGGTTCGCTCACCAGCCTGCTCGGGGACAGTATCTTGTAAGACTGGGTTGCCCAGGTCGCTTGGACGCCCCAAACACCCACTTATGTCGGGTCGGCTACAGCGTCGCCTGAAACGAGTCCGCCCACTGCTTCGGTACCGGAAGGTTCGACAGAACTCGTGACTGCAGCCGATAGTAGCCGTTATTTGCTCTCTGGCAGTTCGCTTTCATCCACATGCGTGCGTCTGCCGAATTCAAGTGCTCGACGAGCTCGTTTACCGAGACGCCGTCCTTCGGCACAGCGTAGTACACCGAGTGTTTCGGCACGACTGTGCCTCGCTCTTCTATCCAGAAATTCGGTTCCTGGACGAGGTCACGGAACACGATTTTCGGTTGCAGAATGTCTTCCATCGGGGGAGTTTCGTGCCACGCGTACCACGTCTTCCCGCTTTTGACACACGAGCGGTCCTCCAGTCGTTCACGGTGATCTTCGAGCCACGAGAAGAACTCGCCCAGCTCTTCCTCATCAGCGAGCGTTCCGTCATCCCTGTACGGGCACAAAAACACGCTATCCGTGTACGGTCCGTCGAACTCCCGTAACTGACTCCCGCTCACCGTGGGACGGACCCACTTCTCCTCGATTTGTTCCGGAACCTGATCGGCTTTCGTCACGAACACGTTGTCCGCTCCAGTCGCTAACCCGGGGCTAATCCGCTCAGTGACGTCACTCAGCGTCGCGCCGGTTTGCATGTCTTGCAGGTCGGCATTTCTGATTTGGCTCGCCCAACTACTCCCGTCGCTGGGCAGAACAGCCGTGTGAGACGTCCCGTCTCGAAGTGTCACTCGCGTCTCACGCGAGTCCGCGTTGTTTCCTGCACGCCGAACTGTGGTGATGCACGGAAATGTCACGAGATCCGTAAACGCATCTTCGTCGATGTGGTGTATTTCCTCGACGTACACGTCACCGGTCATCAATAGCCGACGGAGTGGTTCGGCCGTATCGACGTACTCGAACTTCTCCGGCGTCACGAACGATAGCGTTCCGTCCGGTGCGAGTGACTCTCGTGACCGTTCAAAAAAGAGCAAGTACAGGTCGAAGCGCCCGACTGCCGTGCGGAACTTGGACTTGTACCGTTCTTTTTCCTCCTCAGATAGGCCTTCTATCGGGACGTACGGCGGATTCCCGACGATGTACGTAAACGGCCCGTAATCACGCATCTCGTCGGCGAGATAGTCCTGCTGCTCAAACTCGACGTGACGCAAACCACGAGCACGTGCCTTTTCGAGGTGTTCTGGGTTCGTTTCGACGCCCAATCCTTCCGGGTACGTCCAGCCTTCCGCATCGCATACGCGTTCGACCGCAGCAGCGAACGGCGCACTCCCACAGCCAGGGTACAGGATACGTGCGTCGCTCGTCGGCGGGACGTCTCGGAACAACCGCCTGACTATTTGCTCGGCCAAATCATCGGGCGTAGGGACATGCCCTTTCATTCAGTACCCCGGATTATCGCTCCGTAGTACTTGTACGTACGTAAACTCACTCACTCGCTCCATCCCCGTCCGTGTCGAGGTCTCGTTGAATATCGATGTGCCCGCGGACGTGCGATGCGAGAGACCGAGCGAAACGTCTGAATTTGAGTTCCTCGTTTGGCTCCCAGTACTCGCCGTTCATTCCCCGTTCCTCGTCACTCAAGACGAATGCGGCGTCGTTGACCACTCGTTGTCGAACCATCCGCTTACAGAATAGTTCCATTCTATCGACGTACGTCGCGTCTTCGAACTCGTCGTCGACAGAGAAGTTCACCTCCCGCACGTCTGGTACGTTTCTCGACTCCTCGTTGTCAGCCATGAGCATCAAATACCCAATAAATGGCTGTGGTGACGGTTCAAACACGCCGTCTTCGTACGCCTGGATGAGGTCGGTGAAGCTCCCGATCCCTTCCTCGACTCTATTGTTCAGATTGTTTCCGAAACTGGAAGCTTGGCTTTTGTACTCAACGACTGCGAGTAACTCGCCGTCGTGTACGACTGCGGTATCCCACCCCTTTTCGTGTCGATAGTAGCCCGGGAGCGTCGCGTAGTAATCGTGTTTCACCGAGGACTCCGGCACACCTGCCTCGATTAGGATGTCCTGGACGAGACCGGCGAATGAATCCATCTGCTTCCCGCCGAGGACTTCCGCGCGTTTCCCGCGTGTCGAGTCTTCCGAGTCGCGTTGGTCTTCGGCCTGCCCCGACCGAGTTTCCCAGTACCACTGCACCGCATCGCCAACTTCGGACTCGAAGTCGTCTATCATGCTTGGCACTGACTAGGGAAACACTGTATGCATGCCGATTCAGAGTGATAATCGGAAATCTTAGCATCCAAGCTAGTAGTTGTTATACTCACACTCCTTGGAGCGGGAGGCGGATCCAGCGACGAATAGGACCCCTGTTCGACGGATATCCTGGGTGATGTCCTTCTGCTTGGAGGTCACCGTTCACGACGCGGAGGCAGTACAGTTAGATGTCGACCGTTCGAATCCACGCCTCGCCACTGCGCGTTTTCGCTTCACTTCGTTCCGCGAAAATGCTCATGGGTCGGGGCGGATTCGAACCGCCGACCTGCTCCGTGTGAAGGAGCCGTCATAACCGGACTAGACCACCGACCCGCGCACCAGTTAGTACCCGTAGGCCGCCATTAAGGCTTGCGTTTAGTCGACGCGCGAAGCGATGCACCGAACCACGTCCCGATGCCCGCCACCGATAGATTTTAGTCGTTTTGGGCAAACCTAAAACTCGTGCGGCGGACGCCGCCGGCCGTCCGTCCGCGTCTGTCCCAGCCTGTCACCCGTCGGCACCAACCGCGTCCCACACGGGACGAAGGCATCATCTCGTCCGCGCGCCGTCAGTACGACGGCGACTCCTCGCGGACACCCGCTTGTAGGTTCGCCAGCCGCGCGAACACGAAGAGGGCGTCGGAGAGCCGGTTCAGGTACGCGATTGCGGTCTCGTTGACTTCCTCCTCGTGGTCGGCGAGCGCGACCGCGCGGCGCTCGGCGCGCCGGCAGACTGCTCGCGCGTGGTGGAGGCTCGCGCCCGACTCGTCGCCGCCCGGTAGAATGAACGACTCCAGCGGCTCCAGTTGTTCCTCGCAGGCGTCGATCCACACCTCGACCTGGTCCACGTGCTCCTCCGTGACGACCGGGGCGCCCTCCTCGGGTTCGGGGTTGGCGAGGTCGGCCTGCACGACGTGGAGGTGGTTTTGCGCGGCCTCCAGGTACTCGTCGAGTTCGTCGACGCCGGTCGGGCGCACCGTCCCGAGCAAGGCGTTCACCTCGTCGACGGTGCCGTACGCTTCGATGCGCGGGCTGGTCTTCGACACCCGCGTCATGTCCCGGAGGTCCGTCTTCCCGGTGTCGCCGCGGCGCGTGTAGATTTTCATGCGAGGGTGCGTTCGACGTACGTCAGGATGTTCTCGCTCTCGGCCATCGTCACGCCGTGGTCGTCGTCCACGAGCACGGGGACGCCGCGCTGCCCGCTCACGCGCTTGACCTCGTTGCGCTCGGAGTGCATCGCGTCCACCCACACCGTCTCGTAGTCGACGCCCGCGTCGTCGAGCGCGTCCGCGGCCTTCTCGCAGTACGGGCAGCCGTCCAGTTCGTAGAGTGTCAGACCCATACCGTCCCTTGGCGGGGCGGCGGCAAAGTAGTTGGTCCCGAACCGTTTTGCCCCCGCACTCCGTCGCCTCGGGCGTGCCATCGAACCGCTTCGAGACGACGTTCGCCGTCGGCGAAGTCGTCGCCGCGGAACCGTTCCCGGAAGCCCGCAAACCCGAACTCGCGAAACTCGAAGTCGACCTCGGAGACGAGGTCGTCCAGTCGGCCGCCCAGACCGGCTACAACTACGACCCCGACGGCCTCGTCGGTCGGCAGGTGTTGTGTGCGACGAACCTCGGCACCGTCAACATCGCGGGCTACGAGTCGGAAGTGCTCACCGTCGGCGTCCCGGACGAAGACGGCAACCCCGTGCTCGTCGGCCCGGACGAGGACGTGCCGCCGGGCGGCGAACTCTACTAGTCACTGGTCGCCGGCTTCGACGACCTCGTAGCCGACGTTGCGCTCGCGCAACGGGTCGGTGTGCTCGGAGAGCCGGTCGGTCGTCGCCACGAGCAGCACGGACAGTCCCTTGCTGGCGGCCTCCGGGACGGCCTCGGCAGTCCCGAAGCGGATGTCGGGTTCGACGCCAGCGTCCCGCACGGCGACGAGTGCTTCGACGCCCGCAGCGGCGACGCGGTCGTGTTCCGCGAGCCGGTCTTCGACGACGTCCTCGGCGAGCGCGCGACTCCCACCCTCTCGAACAGTAGGAACCGAGAGCACGGTGACCTCGCCGGGCTGGTAGTCGAGCATCCCCTCGAACTCCGCGGCACCCACGTCCTGACCGGGTTCGGCCGACGTGACCGCGACGGCTGTGGCGCTGCCGACGTCGCCGGGCGTGGCGTGCATCACGCCGTCCTGCATCGCGAGCGTGACGCGCTGGCCCTCCTGAATTTCGGCGGTTGCGATGGCGGTGTCGACCTCGACCTCCTCGATGACGTTCTCGGAGACGTACTCCACGAACGACCGGAGGTCGTCGGTCTGGGAGATGAGCCAGTCGACGCCCTCCTTGGTGACCTCGTAGCGGCCGCGGCCGTGCTTGCGCACGTGGCCGTCCTCCACGAGGTCGCCGAGGTAGTCGCTGACCGCTTGCGCGGTGACGCCGATGGCTTCCGCGATTTCGCGCTGGCTGACCGCGGGCTGGCGTTCGGCGATTTCGACGAGTATCTGGTAGCGTGTGGCGTTGCGCTTGCTCCGGAGAACCCCCAGCTCCCCGACGGTGCTCGAATCGCTCATTACCGCTACCTGACGCGTCCCTAATTCAAGTATCTTTGTGCAAACTGCGTCCACGGTTGCGCTACTGGCCGTTTCGCCGGCCGTAACAAAAGTAAACTTTTCCTAATTCAACCAAAATTGTTTTAGGCGCTACTGCTGTTGTGTTCGGTGATGGCTCAGACCCGACTCCCCCACGACGCCAAAGCCGGACCGACCAAATCTGAGGTGCGAGCGGTCCTCCGGGCCAAGCTCGCGCTCGGCCCCGACGACCACTTCGCCGAAGTCGGCTCCTGCACGGGCGCAGTCACGGCGGACGCCGCCCGCGACGCCGGCCGCGTCACCGCCGTCGAGCGCAAGCGCGAGCGCGTCGAGACCACCGAACGGAACCTCGCGGCGAACGACCTCTCGGACGCCGTCGACGTCCGCCACGCCGAAGCCCCCGACGGACTCCCCGAAGCCGCCGACGCGCTGTTCCTCGGCGGTAGCCGGAACTACGAGGCCGTCCTCGACTACGCCGTCGACGCGGGCGTCGACCGCGTCGTGATGAACGTCTCCCGGCTGGAGGTCGCGGGCGCTGCCACCGAGGCGTTCCGCGAGCGCGACCTCCTGGAGGAGGTCGTCCAGTTTCAGGTGAGCCACGGCTACGAGCTCGCAGGCGCGACCTCCTTCGACTCCCAGAACCCCGTCTACATGCTCGTCGGGAGCGCCAGCGACACGGCGGCAGACGCGGAGGGCGACCGATGACCCTCTACGGCGTCGGCCTCGGCCCCGGCGAAGCCGACCTCGTGACCGTGCGCGGGAAGCGCGTGCTCGAAACCGCGGATGTCGTCTACTCACCCGGCCGGCTCTCGCGGACGGTCGCCACTGAACACGTCCCCGAGTCGCGCATCGGCGACCTCGACTTCCCGATGACGCGGGACCCACAGGAACTCCGCGACGCGTGGCGGGACGCCGCCGCAGAGGTCGCGCCCTGCGCCCGCGACGGGAACGCCGCGTTCGTGACGCTCGGCGACCCGAACGTCTACTCGACGTTCGGCCACCTCCGCCGCACGCTCGACGCCTTCCACCCCGACGTGGACGTGGACGTCGTCCCGGGCGTCAGCGCGGTCACCGCGTTCGCCACCGCGCTCGGCATCGAAATCGACGCGGGCGCGGGGCTCGCGCTCCGCGAGGCCGCGCAGGGAAAATCCCCGACTGGCCCGGATCGGATGGTCCTGTTCAAGGTCACGGACGCGCCCGCGACCCACGACGGCCTCGTGGACGCTGGCTACGACGTCACGTACGGCCGCCGGCTGTTCATGGAGCAGGGCGACGAGCGCGTGACGAGCGACCCCACCGAACTCGACGAGCGGGACTACTACACGCTCGCGTACGCCGAACGCGCGGACTTACAGAAGGACCGCCCGACGGCCTTCGAGGACGTTCGCGACGGCGCGGACGGTCCTAATGGAGTGGTCGGTGGTGACTGACGCGACCGACCCGCAGGCTGCCATCGACGCCGCCAGCGAGCAGCGCGAACGCGGCCGCGACCCCCGCGTCTACGAGCACACCGCCGGCGACGTGCAAGAGGGCATCCCGTTCATCGGCGCCGGCCCCGGCGACCCCGGCCTGCTCACGGTGACCGGGAAGGAGCTCGTCGAGGACGCGGACCTCGTCGTGCACGCCGGCTCGCTCGTGAACAGCGAACTCCTGGACGAGTACTGCGCCGACGCCGAGACCGTCTCCTCCGTGGGGAAGGACCTCGAAGAGCTGATTCCGCTGATGCGGGACGCCCACGAGGACGGCCGGACCGCCGTCCGCCTGCACAGCGGCGACCCCGCCATCTACGGCGCGGCCTTAGAGCAGATGGACGCCCTCGAACAGGAAGGCGTCCCGACCTACATCGTCCCCGGCGTCACGTCGGCGTTCGCCGCATCGGCGACGCTGCGCACGCAACTCACGCTGAACGGCACCGCGAACCACGTCGCGTTCACGCGCCCGCAGGGCCGCACGCTCGACCCCGAGGACGACCACGTCTCCGAGTTCGTCGAGATGGGCGACGTGACGACCTGCATCTACCTCGGCACCCACGCCATCCCGGACGTGATGGACCGGCTCCGCGACGACGGTCACGACCCCGACACCCCCGTCACTGTCGTCTACCACGCGTCGTGGCCGGACGAAGACGTCATCGAGGGTACCGTCGAAACCATCGGCGAGAAGGTCGAGAATGCTGGCTACCGTGCGTCCGCGCTCGTCGTCATCGGCGACGCTGGCGCGGGCGCGAACTACGACCGCTCGTACCTCTACGGCGACTGGGCGAACCGCAGCGGCAGCGAGAGCGAGGCGGACGACTAACCATGAGCACCGACAGCAACGACAGCGACGGTTCTGGAGCGCACTGTTCGACGCCCGACTCCGACGGCGAGGTCGCCGAAGACATCGCCATCGTGGCGTTCGAGCGGAAGATGAGCACTGCGGAGGAAATCGTGGCGGGCATCGGCGACCGCTACGACTCCATCGAGATTCTGGAGTACCACGGCGACGTGTTCGCCGAGCACTGGGGCGAGTACGACTGCTTCGTCGGCCTGATGGCCTCCGGCATCGCGATGCGCAAGACCGCGGGGCTGCTCGACGACAAGTGGGACGACCCAGCGGTCGTCGTGGTCGACGAGGAACTGACGTGGGCGATTCCCCTCACGGGCGGCCACCACGGCGCGAACCAGGTCGCCGACGACCTCGCGTCGATGGGCGCGGTGCCGGCCGTGACCACGGCCAGCGAGGCCGCGGGCAAGCAGGGCGTCGAGGAGCGCGCGCGAGCCCTCGACGCGCACGTCGTCAACGGCGACTCCACAGTCGCGACGAACCTCGCGGTCCTCGACGAGAATCTCGGCCCAGTCGCGCGCCTCGACGGCCCCGCGGCCGTGCTCGCTGACGACGACGTCACCGTCCTCAAGCGCAACAGTAATGACGGCGTCGTCCTCGGGACAGGCAGCGTCTCCGGCGCGAAGAAACAGCAGTTCCTCGACGCGTGGGCGGCCAGCCTCGAACCCACGGACTACGACCTCGACGACGTGGAGTTCGTCGCCACGGGCATTCGAAAAGCGGACGAAGACGGACTGCTCGCCGCCGCGGAGGAACTCGACGTGGGCGTCGTTTCCTTCGAGAAGGAGACCCTCGAAGACCACGAGGGTCCGACGCCCTCCCGGTCGAAGGAACTCATCGGCTGGCCCGGCATCGCAGAGGCGTCCGCAATCGCGGGCGGCCGCGACCACGACCTGCTCGTCGAGAAGGAGCGCTACGACGAGGCGGTAACGGTGGCGGTCGGCAAATGAGCGGCGAGGCCGAGCGCAACGAGGCCGCGGAATCAGCGAGTAGCGAGGGACAGGGTCCCTCGGACCGTTCGAGCGGGCGGAGCCCGCGAGAAGACGGGGAGGAACGACCCGCGAGCAGCGACGCCGCCACTGCTACCGACACCAGCGACTACGGCACGCTGTACGTCGTCGGCATCGGCCCCGGCCTCCCCGGCGGGATGACTCAGCGCGCGAAGGACGTGGTTCGGACGGCGGACTGCGTGGTCGCGTCGAACCTCTACCAGGAGTTCCTGCGGCGCGACGGCACGCTCCCGCCAGAGGACGCCGGCGAGCGTCCCGAGCAGGAAATCGTGCGTTCGACGATGGGGCGGCAGGTCGAACTCGCGCGCGAGGCGTTCGAGCGCGTCCGCGACGGCGAGGACGTCGCGCACGTCTCCGGCGGCGACCCGAACGTCTACGGGAAGTCAGATTTGGTCTACCTGATGGCCGAGGAGGACGAAGCATACGACGTCCCTATCGAAATCGTGCCGGGCGTGACGGCGGCGCTGGGCGGCGCGGCGAACCTCGGCGCGCCGCTGTCGAACGACTTCTGCACCATCTCCCTCTCGGAGAAGTGGCGCGGCTGGGAGGAAATCGAGGAGAAACTCCGCGCGGCCGCCATCAGCGGGTTCGTCGTCGTTCTCTACAACTGCTGGCGGGATTACGAGCGCGCCGTCCAGGTACTCCGCGAGGAGCGCGCGGACGACGTGCCCGTCGCCATCATCAACGACGCGGGGCGGGGCGACGCCGGCCGGAACACCGAGGGCGAGACGCACACCGTGACGACGCTCGGGGAGGTCGCCGACCACGACGAGAAGGTCGGCGGCATGGGCACCTCGGTTCTCGTCGGGAACCACGAGACGGAGGTATGGACCAACGACCACCGCGAACACCTCGTCACCCCGCGCGGCGGGCGTGACGTCGAGGACTTCTGATGAGCACTGACGACACCACCACCGAGACCGACGCATCGACTTCCAACTGTGGCGCGAGCACGACGGAGACGTCCAGCGAGTCGAAGTGCGGCGCGTCCAGCAGCACCGACTCGTCCTCGTCGTGTGGCGCGTCCGAGAGCACCGAGGAGAAGGTCGGCTCGACTGTCGACGACTTCGACGCCGACCCCGGCAAACTCACCGCAGTGGGCCTCGGCCCCGGTCAGCCCGAGGGGATGACCGAGCGCGCGAAGGCCGCGCTCGGGGACGCCGAGCACATCGTCGGGTACACGACGTACATCGACCTCGTCCCGGACGACATCACCGACGACGCGGAGGCCATCTACGACACGCCGATGTGCGGCGAAGTCTCCCGCACGGAGGAGGCCATCGACCGCGCGCTCGCGGGCAACGACGTCGCCATCGTCGGGAGCGGCGACCCGAACGTCTACGCGCTGGCGGGGCTGGCACTCGAAATCGTGGAGTCGAAGGGCGCGACCGCGTCGACGCTGGACTTCGAGGTCGTACCGGGCGTCCCCGCGGCGCAGTCCTGTGGGGCGCGGCTCGGCGCACCCCTCGTGAACGACTCCGTGAGCGTCTCGCTGTCCGACCACCTGACACCGATGCCGGAAATCGAGTCGCGGCTGCACGCCGTCGCCGGCGAGAAGTTCACCATCTCCATCTACAACCCGTGGAGCCGCAAGCGCCGCGAGAACTTCCAGAAGGCCTGCGAGATTCTGCTCGCGCACCGCGACGCGGACACTCCCGTGGGTATCGTCCACGGAGCGGGCCGCGAGGACGAGGAAGTCGAACTCACGACGCTGGGCGAGCTGGAGTCGTACGGAGAGACCGACCTCGTGGACATGACCACGACCGTCGTCGTCGGCAACGAGGACACGTACGTCTTCGACGACCGGATGGTCACCCCGCGCGGCTACGAGACGAAGTACGACTACTGATGTACCGAGTGACAATCGACCGCGACGCCTGCGACGGCGTGTTCGCGTGCCTGACGCGGGACCCGCGGTTCGTCGAGGACGCCGACGGCATCGCCACGCTTGACCCTGACGCGGACCCCGCGCCGCCCGACGACAGCGACGACGGCACCATCGAGCGAGACGACGACACAGTAGTCGGAACGTTCGACGACGAGCGCGTCGCCGACGCGGAGGACGCCGCGGCGGCGTGCCCGTTCGACGCCATCACCGTCGAAGACGTGGAGGGCGAGCCGTGAGTACCGACGAGTCCGACGTGGCCGTGCCGGCGTCCGCGCTCGCCGCGCACCCCGAGACCGCGTACTTCTGGGGGTACGTCGCGGGCGCGGGCGAACTCGGCGACGCCTGCGTGACCGTCGAGACGAGTGACGAGGCCGTCGCCGACAAGCTCGCGGCAATCGCGGGCGGCGAGCGCACCGGCCATCGCGTGGACGAACGCGAGTACGCCCACGACACGTCGATTACGCGCCGCGAGGACGAGTACACGGTGCAGGTGTTCGGCGGGCTCGCGGCCCGCGCGGCCGCCGCGTTCGGCCTGCCCATCTCGGGCGACGCGGGCGGCTACCGGCTGGACGCGCTCGCCGACCACGACCGCCAGCTCCTCCGCGGGCTCGTGGAAGCCTGCGGCACGGTCTGCTTCAAGTCCTCGTCGGGCACCGTGGGACTCTCGTTCGTCCACGACGACCGCGCGCTCCTCGACACCGTTCAGTCGCTCCTCGACGACGCGCCCGTGGACGCGCCGTACGGCGAAGTGGCCGACGCCTCCTCGGGCTACTACTTCAGCGTCGAGGACGACGCCGTCCCCGAACTCGGCGCGTGGCTGTACGAGGGCAGCGAGGCGTCTGGGCTGTTCGCGCCGTCGCGCTGCCGGAAGCTCCGGCGGAGCCTCGAACAGGCCGAGAACGTCGACGTCTCGCTGGAGGTGGGGCCGTGAGCCGCACCGACGAGGCGACGGCCAGCCTGAACGACGAGGCCGTCCTGCTGGTCGGCCACGGCTCGCGCCGCGAGGAGTCCAACGAGCAAGTGCGCACGCTCGCTGCGGACCTCGAAGCGCGGCTGGGCGTGCCCGTGGACGCGGGGTTCCTCGAACTCGCGGAGCCGTCGATTGCGGACGCCATCGACGCGCTCGCGCCCGCCGTCTCCAGCATCTCCGTGGTCCACCTGTCGCTGTTCGCTGCCAGCCACGTCAAGAACGACGTTCCCGCGGCGCTCCGGCAGGCACGCGCCGACCACCCCGACGTGGCCTTCGACAACGGCTCGCACCTCGGCGTCCACCCGGCCATCGTCGACCTGCTGGACGACCGCGCGGCCAGCGTCGAGGCCGACCTCGGTGTCGACCGGGCGAGCGACGACGTGGCTGTCGTGCTGTGCGCTCGCGGGTCTAGCGACCCGGACGCGAACGCCGACGTTCACAAACTCGCGCGCCTACTCTACGAGGGGCGGGAGTTCTCCCGCGTGGACGCGACGTTCATCGGTGTCACGGAGCCGACGCTCGCCGACACGCTCCACGACGTCGCCAAGCACCGCCCGGACGCCGTGGTCGTCCTGCCCTACATGCTCGGCGACGGCGTGCTCACCGGCCGCATCCGGGACGGCACGGCCGATTTTGACGCCGAATACCCCTACGTCGAGGCGGCCTGTGGCGACCCACTTGGCACGGACCCCCGGCTGCTGGACGTGCTCGGCGACCGCTGGCAGGAAGCCCGCACGGGCAGCGTCGAGATGTCCTGTGACACCTGCAAGTACAAGGTCGAATTGGACGGCTACGAGGAGGACGTCGGCGGCGCGAAGGCGATGCTGCGCGCGCTCGACCACCGCGAAGCCCACGCCGACCGCGAGAACGTCGCCGACGACCCCCACGCCCACGACGCGCCGGACAAGCACGTCGCCGTCTGCACGAACCAGACGTGCGCGGCGGACGGCGCGCCGGCGGTCCTCGAACGCCTCCGGCAGGCCGCCCGGGACGCCGACGGCGGGAGCGTGCGCGTTACGCGCTCGTCGTGTCTCGGCCAGTGCGGTGACGGCCCGAACGTCGCCGTCTACCCGGACGGCGTCTGGTACCAGCGCGTCGCCCCCGACGACGCCGACCGCATCGTCACCTCGCACCTCGACCGCGAGCGCGTCGTCGCCGACCTCGACGCCCAACTGCTATGACTTGCCACGAACTCGAAGCCCTACGACTCGGCCTCATGAACGTCCTCGGTACCGACGACCGGAGCGCCCGCGAGCACGCCGAGAAGGAACTAGAGGGACACCTCGACGGCCCCATCGAGGGGCTGGCCAACGCCGACTCGCTGTCGGCGCTCCAGCGCCACCTCGACGCCGCGCTCGTCGACCTCGAAGAGCAGGTCGCCGCGACCGACGAGGACGACCAAGAGTACGACTACCTCCGCGGCCGCCTCGTCGCGGTGCGGGACGCCGAGCGCTCGCTGGCGCGCCTCGCCGACCACGGCGACTCGCTGCTCGCGGACCTCGGCGAGACCCACCACTCGCTGCACGACGCGTTCCCCGCAGAAGACTAATTCCTTCTTTTCAGGCCAGTAACTGCACAGCGAATGCGAGCACGACGACGCTCGCGCAGAGTTCGACCGCAGCGTGGGCGTGCTGGCCGCGCTCGCGCGCTGCCGTGAACACGCCGCCGAGGCCGGTGCCGACGCCGACCATCGTGACGGTGAGCGCGACGGCGTAGACGCCGACGCTGGCGGCTGTCGCGGGGAGCCCGGCGGTCGGCAGGACGGCGGAGACGAGCGCGAGCATGCTCACCGGCGGCGACAGCGCAAACAGCGAACCCACGACACCCGTACGGAGGTAGTCGCGGCGGGTCTCGTGGCTGTGACTGTGGAGGTGGGCGTGCGCCCGTGCCAGGACGCGGCCGACCAGATTCGAGGCGTCCTCGGGCGACGGCCGCGCGGAGCGTCCGCGGAGCCGGCGCGCGCCGGTGACGGCGAGCAGCGCGGCGACGGCGACGAGAATCCCGCCCGCGACCAGCGTCCCGAACTCGTCGACGACCGCGGGCACGGTGCTGGCGGCGGTGCCGAGCAGCGTGAGCACGGCGACCCACGCGACCACGACGAGGACGTGCCCGACGGCGAAACTCCCGCCGACGAACGCGGCGTGCGTCCACCGGTCCGTGTCGCTGGTGAGCGCGGAGATGCCGGCCGCGTGGTCGGGTTCGAGCGCGTGCGTCACGCCCAGCACGGCCGCCGCGCCGAGCACGCCGAGGCCGGCACCAGCGCCGAGGCCGGCCATCAGCGCTCACCCCCCGCAGTGCGGACGGCCCCGTCGATTCGCTCGGGCGTCAGCGCGTCCAAGGGCACGCGCTCGCCGCCAGCAGCCCGTACCACGTCGTCCACGAGGCTCACGCGACCGCCGTCCCCGGCGTCCACGACGAGCACTTCCGCGCCGCGGTCGGCAAACGCGCTCGCGGCCTTCCGGGTGTCCGCGGTCGGCGCGTCCGTGCCGGCGTTCGCCCGGCCGTCCGTGACGACGACTACGACCGCGGCGTCCGGGTTCGCACGCGCCAGCACGTCGTCGGCGGCGCGCAAGCCCGCGGGCAGCGGCGTGCGGTCGCCGGTCGGCAGCGACTTGAGGTGGCGCGCCGCCAGCGTCACGCTGTCCGTCGGCGGCAGGACGACGTTCGCGTCCTCGCCTGCAAACGTCACGACGGCGACCTCGTCGCGGCGCTCGTAGGCGTCCCACAGCACGTCCAACGCGACGCCCTTCGCGGCGCGCATCGGCCCGCGCATCGACGCGCTGGCGTCCACCGCGAACACGACGAGCGCGGACGCCGACCCCGCTCGCACGGACTGCCGGAGGTCCCGCCGTTCGACCCCCTCCGCGCCGCGCGCCGCGGCCGCTCGCACCGACGCCGCGGCGTCCACGCTATTCGTCCCGGACGCCCGCTCGGTGCGCACGCGCGGCCCACGACCGTCCGTGCTCGGTGTCGCGGTCGCCCCGCCAGTTCCGGCGGGTCGCTCCGCGCTCGCTGCCGCCGTCTCCGGCGCGGCACCCGCACCCGGCTCGGCCGTCTCCGAGCGCGACTGCCCGGGAACGAGCGGCGCGGCGTCCTCGGTGTCGTCGCCCTCGCTGCCCGATTCGTTCTCGGCCTGTTCGGCCTCGCCGACGTTCCCGTCGCCTTCGTGCTCGTCTCCCGAGCCGCTGGAGTCGGGGTTTGACGGGGACTCGTCGCCGTACTCGTCGTCCGGCTCGGGGTCCGCTCCCGAGTCGTCGCCCGTGTCGGCATTTGATTCCTCGCTCTCTCCGTCGTGCTCCGCGTCGTCCGTTCCGTCCTCGAAGTGGTCGTCAACGACGTCCTCGGGGTCGGGCGCGTCCTCGAACGGCCGGGACTGGAGGCGGTGCGGGAGCGCGAACTCCGCGGCGCGCTGGACGTCGGCCTCCGTGACCGTTGGTCGGCCCTCGAGCGCGGCGAACGTGCGCGCGGCGCGAGCGATGGCGACGTCGGCGCGGTGGCCGTCGACGCCCGCGTCCCGGCAGAGTTCGGAAATCTCCCGGACGAGCGATTCCGGGAGGTCCACTTCGGAGAGCATGTCGCGCGCACCGAGCAGGCGCTCGCGGACCTGGTCGGTCTCCTCGCCGTAGTCGCCGTCGAAGCCGTCGAGCGCGCGCGAGACGATTGCCGCGCGGTCGTCGAGGTCGTCGCTGCCCGCGACGCGCACCTGGAGCGCGAAGCGGTCGCGGAACTGCGGGCGGAGCTCGCCCTCCTCGGGGTTCATCGTCCCGATCAGGGTGAACGCCGCGGGGTGGGTGACGCTGACGCCGTCGCGTTCGACGCGGTTGACGCCGGCGGCGGCGGCGTCGAGGAGGACGTCGACGAGGTGGTCGTCGAGGAGGTTCACTTCGTCGACGTAGAGGACGCCGCGGTTCGCCCGCGCGAGTAAACCAGGGTTGAACTCGGCGTCGCCGTCGAGCGCGTCCGGCACGGACAGCGATCCGATGACGCGGTCGCGGGACGCGCCGAGCGGGAGCGTCACGAACGGGACTGGTCGCGTCTCGACGGGTGGGTCGTCTCGTGCCCGGCAGTCCGCGCACTGGCACTTCGGGTCGTCGGGCGGGCAGCCGTAGGGACAGTCGGCGACGGCGCGCTGGTCGGGGAGGAGGTCGGTGAGCGCCCGCGCCGCCGTGGACTTCGCGGTGCCCTTCTCGCCAGCCGCGAGGAGGCCGTCGAGGGCGTCGTTGGCGGCGACCGCGAGGAGCGCGTCCTTGAGGTCGCGCTGGCCGACGACGGCCGGGAACGGCACCGCGGCACGGCTCGCCTGCGACAGCTTTTTGCCGCTTCCTAATTCAACCATAGTTGTAATACCACAACGGAGGTTTAATAGACTTATGCCTAAGATTGCACTCTACACCGCGACCGAGAACGAACTCGGCTCCATCCAGGCGGCCGCCGAGCGCGTCGAGGCTGACCTCCTCGCGCGCTCGGAGAGCGACCTCGACGACGACACCGACGTCGAGGCGTTCGCCGACGCCGCCGCGGACGCCGACGCCGCCGTGTTCTGGCTACACGGTGCCGAGGACAGCATGCCCGGCTACGACCGCGCGACCCGACGGCTCGCCGACGAGGGCGTCCCGCTCGTCGTCAACTCCACGGGCGACGCCTACGCCCTCGAGGATACCACCGTCGCCGCGGAAGACCGCGACGCCGTCTACGAGTACCTCGACCGGGGTGGCACGGCGAACGTCGCCAACTGCCTGCGCTACCTCGTCGACCATTACTCGCCCGCCGACCGCGCGTACGACGACCCCGTCGCGCTCCCCACGGAGGGCGTCTACCACCCCGACTACCCGGGCGTCGCGTACGACGAACTCCGCGCGACCTTCGACCCCGACGCGCCGACCGTCGCGGTCTGGTTCTACGAGTCCCACTGGACCCACGAGAACACCCGCTACGTCGACAGCGTCGTCCGGGCGTTAGAGGCGCAGGGTGCGAACGCGCTCCCCATCTTCTGTAATCCAGCGACGGACAGCGACGAGCAGGAGGACGCCGAGTGGGTGACCGACGAGTGGCTCCTGGAAGACGGTGAGCCCGTCGTCGACGCCGTGCTCTCGTCGTTCATGTTCTCGCTGTCGATGGACGAGCGCGGCCGCTCGGCCGACGACGAGGGCGACTCCGCGGAGGACGTCTTCCTCGACCGCCTCGGCGTCCCGGTGCTCCAGACCGTCACGACGATGCGCTCGCGGTCCCGGTACGAGTCCGCGGACACGGGCGTGATGGGGTTCGAACTCGCGCTCTCGGTCGCGCTCCCGGAGTTCGACGGCAACGTCATCACGCACCCGATTTCGGGGAAGGAGCGCACCGACGACGACGCGGGCATCGGCACCGCGCCGAAACAGCACTTCCCCATCGAGGACCGCGTCGACCACGCCGCCAGCCTCGCGGTGAACTGGGCGCGCCTCCGCCACCTCGACAACGACGAGAAGCACGTCGCCGTCGTGCTCCACAACTACCCGCCCAGCGACGACGGCATCGGCACCGCGTTCGGCCTCGACACGCCCGAGAGCACGGTCAATCTGCTCGACGAACTGGACGCACGCGGGTACGAATTAGGTAGCGAGGCGCTTCGCGCCTCGAAACAGTCGAGCGGGGAGCACAGCGACCCGCGAGACGGAGCGAGCCCACCGGAGGGACAGGCGCTCATCGAGCAGTTGACGAGCCAGCTCACGCTGGACGACCGCTGGGTCGCGCCAGAGGACGTCGCCGAACGGAGCGTCGACGTGGTGTCGACTGACGAGTACGCGGACTGGTGGGCGGACGCGGACCCGGAATTCCGCGAGAACGTGGTCGAAGAGTGGGGCGAGCCGCCCGAGCGCCCGTTCGCGATTCCGGGCGTCGAGTACGGGAACGTGCTCGTGACCGTCCAGCCGCCCCGCGGGTTCAGCATGGACCCACAGAAGGTCTACCACGACAGCGACCTCCAGCCGCCACACGACTACTACGCGTTCTACGCGTGGCTCCGCGAGGACTTCGACGCGGACGCGGTCGTCCACCTCGGCACGCACGGCAGTCTGGAGTGGCTGCCCGGGAAGACCGTCGGCCTCGATTCGGCGAGTGCGCCGGACGCGCTGCTCGGCGACCTGCCGAACGTCTACCCGTACATCGTCAACAACCCCGGCGAGGGCACGCAGGCCAAGCGCCGGTCGTACGCCGCGGTCGTGGACTACCTCACGCCCGTGATGCGCAACGCGGGCACGTACGACGAACTCGCGGAACTCGAAGAACTGGCGTCGCGCTACCGAGAAGCCGGCACTGGCTCGGGCGCCGACAGCGAGGCCCACCTCGCCGAGCGCATCCGCGAGCACGTCGACGACCTCGACCTCGCGGTCGAACTCGGGATCGCGGGCGAGATTTCGGAGAAAGCCGACGTGAGAGGTCCCGAGGAAGCCGGCACGTCGCTCGCAGAAGGCGACGTATCGGGTGACGACGTAGACATCGAGGAACTGGTCGAGCGCGTCCACGAGTACGTGACGGACGTGAAGACGACCCAGATTCGACTGGGGCTCCACACGATGGGTGAACCCCCGGAAGGCGACCGCCTCGTGGAGTACCTCGTGGCGCTCACGCGCCTCGAGAACCCGGGCGCGCCGTCGCTGCGCGAGAGCGTCGCGGGCGTGCTCGGCGTGGACTACGAGACGATGCTGGACTCCCCGGGCGCGTACAGTGAGGAATTGGGGATGACGTACGCCGAGGCCGCCGACGAGGTGTACGAGACGAGCGTCGACCTCGTGGAGACACTCGCCGCCGAGAACTTCGACGTGCCCGCGTCGAACGTCGAAGCAGGCCCCGAAGACGAGGTGAACATGAATCTGCTCGTGGTCGACAGGGAGGCGTCGGAGACGCCTCTTGCAGCCGGCGAAGCCGGCGACGTCGACACGCTCGGCGACGCCCGCGCGAAGTCCGGCGCACACGACGACCTCCGTGACGTTCTCGCATTCATCTGCGAGGAGGCCGCGCCGCGGGTGTTTGGCGCGGAGACCGAGATTCCCCAGACTGCGGACGCGCTGAACGGCGAGTACGTCGAACCGGGCGGGAGCGGCGCGCCGACGCGCGGCGGCGTCGACCTGCTGCCGACGGGCCGGAACTTCTACACGCTGGACCCGCGGAAGGTGCCCGCGAAGACCGCCTGGGACGTGGGGAAGGAAGTCGCAGACGGCATCGCCCAGCGCCACAGAGAAGAGAGTGCGGCGCGAAGCGCCGTGGACCAGTCGAGCGGGGAGCACAGCGACCCGCGAGACGAGGGCGAGTACCCCGATGAGGTCGGGGTCGTCGCGTGGGGGACGCCGACCGTGCGGACGCGTGGGGAGACTATCGCGCAGGTGCTCGGCCTGATGGGCGTCCGGCCGGTGTGGACCGACGCCGGGCGCGTGGACAGCGTGGAGCCGATTCCGCTGGACGAACTCGGCCGCCCCAGAATCGACGTGACGACGCGCGTCTCCGGGCTGTTCCGGGACGCGTTCCCGCAGGCGGCGGGCGTGATTCACGACGCCGTCGACGCTGTCGTCGCCCTCGACGAGTCCCACGACCAGAACTACGTGAAAAAGCACGTCGAGGCGGACGCCGCGGAACTCGAAGCTGAGGGCGTCGAGAACCCCGAGGAGGCAGCCAAGCATCGCGTGTTCACGACGCGCCCGGGCGGCTACGGCGCGGGCACGAACAAGGCCGTCGACGAGGGCGAGTGGGAGGACCGCTCGGACCTCGCGGACGTCTACGTCCAGTGGGGCGGCTACGCGATGGGGTCGCGGGGCCGCGTCTCGGAAGCCCACGACGCCTTCGAGCGCCGCCTCGGGAACGTCGACGCCACCGCGAAAATCGAGGACACGATGGAGCAAGACGAGTTCGACTCCTCGGACTGGTACGCGTTCCACGGTGGGTTCATCACGGCCGTCGCGGAGGAGTCCGGCGAGGAGCCCGCCTCCTACGTGGGGGACTCCAGCGACCCGGACAACGTGGACGTCTACACGAACGAGGAGAAGGTCCGGAAGGCGATGCGCGCCCGCGTGCTCAACCCCGAGTGGCTGGACTCGATGGAGGAGCACGGCTACAAGGGCGGGGGCGACCTCTCGTCGACGGTCGACGTGACGCTCGGCTGGGACGCCACCACGGGCGTCGTCTCCGACCGCCTCTGGGAAGACGTCGCCGAGCAGTACGCCTTCGACGAGGACCGACAGGAATGGCTGCGGGACGTGAACCCGTGGGCGCTGGACTCCATCACGGACACGCTGCTGGAAGCCATCGAGCGCGGGCTCTGGGACGCCGACGACGAGACGGCCGAGCGCCTGCGCGACCTGAACCTCCAGGTGGAGGGCGACCTCGAAGCGAAAGCCAGCGACTCCCCCGCCGCGACTCAGGAGGTGTCCTCGGATGACGACTGACGGCGACTTCGAGTCGTACGCGGACCTCGGCGCGACCACTGAGAACGCGATGGACATCGCGGAGACGAGCATGGACCGCGTGCGCGAGCTCGTCCCCGACGAGACGCTCGCGGACCGCGTGCGGCAGAAGTCCGTACACGCGACCGGCGACCCCGAGTTCCAGCACCTCGTGCGGTTCACGGGCAGCGACGACTCCGAGCCCGTCCGCGCCGGTGCCCGCGCGGTGCTCGACGAGGCACCCATCGTGACGGACATCACGATGGTGAAAGCAGGAATTACGGGCCGCGGCCACGACTGCGCGGTGCACAAGGCCATCGGGAACGGTGCCGAGTTGGCGGCCGAGACCGGGATGACCCGCACGGCCGCCTCCGTGCTCGAACTCGACAGGGAGGGCGTCTACGACGGCGCGATAGCCGTGGTCGGGAACGCGCCGACCGCGGCGCTCGCGCTCGCGGACTGCATCGCGGACGGCACCCGGCCCGCGGTCGTCGTCGCGACGCCCGTCGGCTTCGTGAAGGCCGCGGAGAGCCGCCAGCGCCTCCGCGAAGTCGCGGGCGAGCACGGCGTGCCCGCCATCACGAACGTCGGGCGGCGCGGCGGCAGCGGGCTCGCCGCCGGGCTGACGAACGAACTGGTCCACGTCGCCAGTGACGCCCGTGACGGCGACCTCGACCTCGAACAGTGAGCGACGACTACGACCTCGATTCGGAGCCGGACCCGGCGGCGTTCGCGGCCAGCGAGCCGGAATCAGCCAAGGAGAACGGAGCCGTCGTGCACGCCGTCGGCGTCGGCCCCGGGAACCCCGAGTTCCTGACGCCACGCGGCGAGCGTGCGATACGAGACGCGGACGTCGTCGTTGGATTCGAGACGGTCGTGGAGTTCGTCGCGGACCACACGGAGGCCGACCTGCTGACGTGTGGCTACCGCGACGAGGGCGAGACGCTGGCGGCGTTCGCGGAGCGCGTCGCGGCCGGCGAGCGCGGGACCGCGGTGCTGATGGGCGACCCGAACCACTCGGGCTACCAGTTCCTCGGGAAGGTCGGGTGCGCGGTGGAGCCACCCGTGCGAGTGGTTCCGGGCATCTCGTCGCTCCAGGTGGCAGCGAGTCGGGCGCGCACGCCGATGGAGGACACCGAATTCGTCACGCTCCACAAGAGCGGCGACCTCGCGCCCGACCTCGCACGGCTCCGCGAAGCCGTGGGCGAGCGCCACCTGCTCGTGCTGCCGCGGCCGTTCGACCTGATGCCCGGGGACGTCGCCGCGGACCTACTGGACGCGGGCGCAAGTCCCGACTTGCGGGCGCTCGTACTCGAACGACTCACGCACGACGACGAGACGATTACGCGGACGACGCTCGGCGACCTCGCCGAGCACGCCGGCGAGGAGACGCCGTTCTCTGATTTGTCGGTGCTGGCCGTCCGGCGGGCGTAGCCGTCAGTCTCGGCCGGCAATCGCTTCGAGCGCGGCGAGCAGCCGCCACGCGAAGTAGCCGACGCCGACCACGAGCGCGGGGAGCAAGCCGAGCAGCGGCTGGTGGGCGATTAGCACCGAGTACGCGAACACGGCCACGAGGAAGGCGACGATGACGACGGTCCACGAGCGCGGGAGGGATGGGGGCGAGTAGTCGGACACACGCCGAGTACCACGAGAAGCGACATAGTAGTTGCCGCAAGGAACACGAACGAATCTCGGACAGTACGTAATTCGAGCGCGAACCGACCGCTACCGGCCGTCGCCGTCGGCGGCGAATGCGGCGGCGTCGGCGGTCAGCGACGCCTCGAACGTCGTGCCGGCGTCGTGGCTGGCGAGCACGCGTTGTTGGGCGAGTTGGGCTTCGACGGCGTCCGTCAAGCGCGGGTGAGCACCGAGCGGGTCGGCGTACGCGAGGCCGCCGCGGTCGAGTTCGAGGCGGTCGGGGATGTCGCGGTCGGTGGCGTCGCCGCCGGCGACGAACAGCGGGACGGCGACGGCGTGGTCGGCGTCGAGGTTGTAGCGCAGGCACTCCGCGGCGGGGTTCTGGACGAGGTAGCTGGTGGCGACGTCGTCGTAGTCGCCGTTCGCGCGCAGGCGGGCGGCGTGGTACTCCGCGACCTGTCGGTGGTAGGGCCGGGAGCTCGCGCCGAGCGCGACGAGACCGACCGCGTCCGGGGTGCCGTCGGCAGCGTCGACAGCACGGTCGCGGAGCGCGTCGGTGACCACGGGACTGCGACAGACCGGTTCGCAGTAGTGGACGGCCGCGTCGAGGCGGTCGAGCGCGGAGGGGACGCCGACGGTCGTTTCGCGGCCGTGCGCGGCCGTCATCGGGACGGCGAACGCGCGGTCGGCGTCGACGGCCGCGAGCTGGTCGCGGAGGTCCCGCCGCGGCTCGTGGCGGAAGTAGCAGGCGTGGACCGCGTCCGCGACGCCGCGGTCGCGCAGGCGGCTGGCGTGGGTGGCGAGCGTTTCGCGGGCGTGGGGCGTGTCCCGGCCGAGCAGGACGAGAGCGTCGCGTGTCATGGTAATAAAGTTGGATTGTCCTAATCCAACTCGGGTTGCATAACGTCGTGGGCGCGCCCCCCTAATAGCTTGCGCTGGCCGTCCCGAACGAAGCCCTCGCTGACGAACCCGACCGCCGAATTAAAGTTCGCTTGTGTTCTCTCGGGGAACGTGACTGACACGCCCGAGACGCTGTTCGCGCTCGTGGCCGGTGCCACCGAGACGGCGACCATCGACGGCATCAGCGCCGCCGGCGCGGACCCCACACTGATGGCGCACACGCCCAGCGCGGACGGCGAAATTCTCGCGTACGGCCGGCCCGTGCGAGCACCGGTCGTCCCCGTCAGCCCCTCCGGCTGCCCGACGCCCGCGGTCGTCACGCGCGCCGTCCGCGAGCGCGTGGACTTCGAGAGCATCGTTGTCGACGCCGGCCTCGCGGAACCGACTGGCGCGCCCACCGTCGACGTCGGTGCGGCGCGCGGTGGCGACGCACGCGACCCCGAACCCGTCCCCGACGCTGGCTCGATATTCGCGGACGCGCGGCGCTTCGGCGGTGACCTCCCCACGGAACGCCTCGCGCTCGCGGAGACGATTCCCGGCGGCACCACCACCGCGATGGGCGTCCTCGCCGCGCTCGGCGAACGCCGCGCGGTCTCTTCGTCGCTCCCCGAGAACCCCCTCGAACTCAAACGCGAGGTTGTCGACGCGGGCCTCGATGCCAGCGGCCTCGCCCGCGGCGACCTCGCCGGCCAGCCCACGGAGGCCGTCCGGCAGATGGGCGACCCCGTGCTCGCCGCCGTCGCCGGCCTCGCGGTCGGCGCGCTCGAAGCCGACACCGAGGTCGTGCTCGCGGGCGGCACCCAACTCGCCACCGCGGGCGCGCTCGTCCGGCACGCCGGCCTCACGGCCGACCTCGAACTCGCGACCACGTCGTTCGTCGCAAGCGACGACTCCGCGGACGTCCGCGCGCTCGCCGCCGACAACGACCTCGCGCTCACCGTCACCGACCCCGGCTTCGAGCGACGCGACGGCCACCCCGCGATGGCCGCGTACCTCGCCGGCGAAGCCAAAGAGGGCGTCGGGATGGGCGGCGCGCTCGCACTCGCCGACGAGGCGGGTGTCGGAATGGACTCGATTCGGGACGCAATCGCGGCGGTCTACGACCGCGTCACTGAGCGGGAGGCCGCGCCGTGAGGGGCGTCGTCCTCGGCGGCACGGCCTCCGGCGTCGGGAAGACCGTCGCGACGCTGGCGACCCTGCGCGCGCTCGAAACCGCGCGCTACGACCCGCAGCCAGCGAAGGCGGGTCCAGACTTCATCGACCCGAGCCACCACGAGCCAGTCGCGGGCAAGCCCTCGCGCTCGCTGGACCCGTGGCTCTCCGGCGACGAGGGCGTGCGCCGGAACTACTACCGCGGCGACGGCGGCGTCTGCGTCGTCGAGGGGATGATGGGGCTGTACGACGGCAGCGTCGCCAGTACCGCGAACGTCGCCGAGGTCCTCGACCTCCCGGTCGTGTTGGTCGTGGACGCGAGCGCGGGGATGCAGAGCGTCGGCGCGACCGCGCTCGGCTTCCGCGAGTACGCTGCCGAAGCCGGCTACGACGTGGACGTGGTCGGCGTGCTCGCCCAGCGCGCGCACGGCGGCCGCCACGCCGAGGGCATCCGGGACGCGCTCCCAGAGGACCTCGCGTACCTCGGCCGCATTCCGCCGACGGAGAACCTGGACATCCCGGACCGCCACCTCGGCCTCCACATGGGCGACGAAGCGCCCGTCGAGCTGAAGGCCGTCGACGCGGCCGCCGAACACGTCGATGCCGAACAGATTGCCGAACTCGCGCGCGAACCGCCGCGACCCGAGCCCGCGGAGTCGAAGCCCGCGACCGGCAAGCGCGTCGCCGTTGCGTCCGACGCAGCGTTCTGTTTCGAGTACCCGGCGACCCGGGAGCGCCTGCGCGAGCGCGCCGACGTGGTGCCGTTCTCGCCGGTCGCGGGCGACGACCTGCCCGAGTGCGACGGCGTCTACCTACCCGGCGGCTACCCAGAACTCCACGCGAACGCGCTCGCAGACTCGCCCGCGCTCGACGCGCTCTCTGAACGGGCGGCGGACGGCCTGCCCGTGCTCGGCGAGTGCGGCGGCCTGATGGCGCTCGCGGAGTCGCTGACGACGACGGACGGCGAGACGTACGGGATGGCGGGCGTGCTCCCCGCGGACGTGACGATGCAGGAGCGCTACCAGGCGCTCGACCACGTGGAACTGCGGGCTCGCGGCGACGCGCTCACCGCGAGCGCGGGCGAGACGCTACGTGGTCACGAGTTCCACTACTCCGAAGCAGCAGTTGCGAGTGACGCGCGGTTCGCGTTCGACGTCGAGCGCGGGACGGGCATCACCGACGAGCGGGACGGACTGACCGAGTATCAGACGCTGGGCACGTACGCGCACGTCCACGCCGACAGCGGCGCGTTCGACGCATTCATCGAGAACCTATGACCGACGAACCAGATGCGACCGACGAGCAGGCCGACCAGCACGCCCGAACACCCGGTAAGGGGCGGACGCCGACCGCGCGCGACATCACGCCGAGCGCGCCCGAGGAGTTCGGCCTCGTGCAGGTCTGGTGGGGCGACGGCAAGGGCAAGACCACCGCGGCGCTCGGGATGGGGTTCCGGGCGGCCGGCCACGGTCACCGCGTCCACCTCCTCCAGTTCATGAAGGGCGGCACCGCCAGCGTCGAGGACGTCCGCGGCGAGTACAACGCCATCGCCGAGATGCCGGGGTTCACGTACGAGAACTCCGGGCACTACGGCTGGCACGGCTTCCTCGACGGCAGCGACGACGACGAACACGGCGCTCGCGCACGAGGCGGGCTCGCTCGCGCCCGCGAACTCGTCGACGCCGCCCGCGACGCCGACGGCGAACTCCCGCTCGACGCGCCGGCCGACGATGGCGTCCACATGCTGATTCTGGACGAACTCCTGTACGCCGCGAACCGCGGACTCGTCGACCCCGAGGACGTGGTTTCGCTCGTCGAGGACAAACCCGCGAACCTCGAACTCGTGCTCACGGGCGGGCACGACGAACCCGCGTACGCCACCGAGCGCGCGGACCTCGTGACCGAAGTCCGCAAGCAGACCCACCCAATCGACGCGGGCCAGCGCGCCCGCAAGGGCACCGAGTACTGATGGCCGACTGCCGCACGCTGCTCGTCGCGGGGACGGCCTCCCACGTCGGCAAGAGCACCGTCGCCGCCGGGCTCTGCCGCCACCTCGCCGACGCGGGCGTGTCGGTCGCACCGTTCAAGGCCCAGAACATGAGCAACAACGCGCGCGCCGTCCCCGCTTCGGAGGGCACACCCGAGGCCGCGTGGGGCGAAATCGGCGTCTCGCAGTACGTGCAGGCGCGAGCCGCTCGCGTTCCCGCAAACACTGACCACAACCCTGTCCTCCTGAAGCCGCGCGGGGACGCCGAGAGCCAGCTCGTCCTCGACGGGCAAGCCGTCGGCCACTACGCCGCCGGCGACTACTACGACGAGCACTGGGACGAGGCCCGGGAGACCGCAGAAGCAGCCCACGAACGTCTCGCTGCTGAGCACGACATCATCGTCGCGGAGGGCGCGGGCAGCATCGCGGAGGTCAATCTCCACGACCGCGACCTCGCGAACGTCGAAACCGCGCGGTTCGCGGACCGCGTCGCGCCGCAGGCGCGACGAAATGGCCGAGCGGCGGAGCCGGGAGGCGCGGACGTGCTCGTCGTCGTGGACATCGAGCGCGGCGGCGCGTTCGCCAGCCTCTACGGCACGCTCGAACTGCTCCCCGAGGACGTCCGCGAGCGCGTCGTCGGCGCAGTCATCACGAAGTTCCGCGGCGACCCAGCGCTCCTCGACGCTGGCATCGAAGAAATCGAGGAACGGACCGGCGTCCCAATCTTGGGCGTGCTCCCGTACGACGACCCCGGGCTCCCCGAGGAAGACAGTCTCTCGCTCCCCGACAGCGACGAGCGCGCACTGTTGGGTGACGACGAGATTCTCGACGAACACGCCGTCACGGTTGCGGTCCCGCGGCTGCCCCGCATCTCGAACTTCACGGACCTCGAACCGCTCGCGCGCGTCCCCGGCGTCCGCGTCGCGTACGTGCCGTCCGAAACCGGGCTCGACGACGCGGACGCGGTCGTGCTCCCGGGCACGAAGAACACCGTCGACGACCTCCGCGACCTCCGCACAGCCGGGTTCGGCGACGCGCTCGCGCGCTTCGACGGTCCCGTCGTCGGGCTCTGTGGCGGCTACCAGTTGCTCGGCGAGCGCATCGTGAACGCCGGCGTCGAGTCCACCGACGACCTCGATGCTGTCGAGGGGTTCGGGCTGCTCCCCGTCGAGACGACGTTCCGCGAGGACAAGCGCGTGGAAGCAGTCACCCACGAACTGGACGGCGCGGGCCCGCTCGCGGGCGCGACGGGCGAGGTGTCGGGCTACGAGATTCATATGGGCCGGACCGAGGTCCCCGAGTCGCTGCCGAATCCGGTCGGGGCGACGAGCGCCGCGACCGAGCGCGTGCTCGGCACCTACCTCCACGGGCTCTTCAAGAACGAAAACGCGCGAGAGGCGTTCGTAGACGCGGTCTACGAACACGCGGGCCGGGAGCGCCCGGACGCAGCCAGCGACCAGCAGTCGCCGTACGACGCGGCCGCCGACCTCGTGCGGGAGCACGTCGACCTCGACGCGCTGGACCTCCCGCCGTAGTGCCCACCGAGCAATTCAAGTCCACTTGCAGTAAGTAAAGCACAGTGCCAACGACGTTCGACCGCTTCGGGACGCTGATCGCCGCCGAGCGCCCCGACGAAACGCTGCCCGGTTCGATTCCGTCGGAACTGGAGGGCGTAGCGTGGCGCTGACTGCAGTTGCAGCAGTCGCGCTCGCGTTCGTGCTCGAAGTCGTGCTGGCGGAGCCACCCGCGAGCGTCCACCCCGTCGCGTGGCTCGGGCGCACAGTCGCGCCATTCGACCGCGAGTGGGCGCACCCCAAAGTTGTCGGCGCGCTCGTCGCCCTCGTCATCCCGCTGGTGGCCGCCGCTCTCGTCGCCTCGTTGGTCGCGTTGGCGGGGCGCGTCGACCGGCTTCTCGCCGCCGCCATCGCCGGACTCGCGCTGTTCACGACGACCAGTCTGCGGATGCTGCTGGGGGAAGCCCGTGCGGTCGTCGCGGCCACCGATGGCGACCTCGACGCCGCGCGCGAACGCCTCGAGTCGCTGGCCGGGCGGGACGCGAGCGACCTCTCCGCGGGCGAGGTGCGGAGCGCGGCTGTCGAGAGCGCCGCGGAGAATCTCGCGGACGGCCTCGTCGCGCCGCTGCTCGCGTTCGCGGTCGGTGCACTCGTCTCGCTGCCGGTCGCGGCGGGCGCGGCGGCGTGGGTGAAAGGCGTGAACACGCTCGACTCGATGCTCGGCTACCGCTCGAAGCCCGTCGGGACCGCGAGCGCGCGCCTCGACGACGCCGTGATGTGGCTGCCCGCGCGCCTGAGCGCGGTGCTCGTCGCGGTTGCTGGACTGGACCTGAGTGCGCTGACTCGCGCCAGCGAGCACGCCGACGCGCCGCCGTCGCCGAACTCCGGGTGGCCGATGGCGACGCTCGCCGCGGTGCTCGGCGTCCGCCTCGCGAAGCCGGGCGTCTACGACCTGCCGCTCGGCGAAGAGTTCCCGACTGTCGCGGAGAGCGAGCGCGGCGTCCGCGTCGTCGGCGTCGCTGGCGCGCTCTCGTACGCGCTCGCCGCGGGGGTGGTTGCGTGGTCGTGACCGCGCTCCGCGGCGCGCTCGGATTCCTGACGCGGCTCCGCGTCGGCCACAGCGAGCACGCGTGGGCGGCGTTCCGCGAATCTCCGTGGGCGTTCCCGCTGGCCGGCTACGTTGTCGGCGCGTTGCTCGCGGTCCCGTTCGTGTTCGACGTGCTCCCGGCAGGAACCGTCGCGTTCGCGTACCTGGCCGCAATCTTCGTCGTCACGGGCATCAACCACCTCGACGGCGTCGCGGACGTCGGCGACGCGCTCGTCGTCCACGGCGACAGCGGGGAGCGCACGCGCGTACTCAAGGACACGAAAGTCGGCGTCGGGGCAGTCGCAGCGGTCGCGGTCGCAGTCGCCGCGCTCACGCTCGGCGCGCTCGGCGTTGCGGAGCTGCCGACCCGCGCGGCGATTGCGGTCGTCGTCGCCGCGGAAGTCGGCGCGAAACTCGGGATGGCGACGGTGGCCTGTCTCGGCACCGCCGCGCACGAGGGGCTGGGCTCGCAGTTCACGGAACGCGCGAGCCGCCGCGACTTGCTCTCCGTCGTCCTCGTCGCCGTTCCTGCCGCCGTACTCTCGTGGCCGACGCCGGCAGCGGCGGCCACGCTCGTTGGCGCTTCCCTCGCCGGATTGCTCGTACTCTGGCGACTCCAAGGACTACTCGGCGGCGTGAACGGCGACGTCTTCGGCGCGGTCAACGAGGTCGGCCGCGTCGTCGGCCTCCATCTGGGGGTGGTCGCGTGGACGCTCTGCTGATGTGCGGCGGTCGCGGGACGCGCCTCGATAGCGACGTCGAGAAGCCGCTGTTCGTGATTTCGGGCCGGCCGATGGTCGACTACGTCCGCGACGCGCTCGCCGAGAGCCGGGTCGAAACCACGCACGCCGTCGTCTCACCGCACGCGCCGGAGACACGCGCGCATCTCCGCGGTGAGCTTCCAGTTATCGAGACGGCAGGCGAGGGCTACGTCGCGGACTTGACCACCGCACTCGACGCCGTGGAGACGCCCGTGTTGACCGTCGCCGCGGACCTCCCACTGTTGGACGGCGATGTCGTGAACACCGTACTGGATGCCGCGGACGGCTCGACGAGCGTGCGCGTCCCGTCCGCGCTGAAGGACGCGCTCGGCGCGAGCACTGACGAAGAAGGCGAGTGGGTTCCGACGGGCGTGAACGTCGTCGCGGATGACGAGGATTCGGTGTTCCGGAGCGACGACACACGGCTCGCTGTGAACGTGAACCGCCGGTCGGACGCCGCGCTCGCCGAGCGCCTGCTCGCGCCGCGAACCGACGCACCGAAACCCGGTAGGGGCGTGGAGGGAGACGATGGACCCTGACGCCGTCCGCGACGCCAGCCGCGTGCCACACGGCGGCAGCGACGACCCGGACGTGCTGGACTTCTCCGCGAACGTGAACCCCCGGATGCCGCCGGGCGTGCGCGAGGTGTACGAGGCCGCGCTCGACGACGCCGCCCGCTACCCGAACGACGGCTATCCGGAGTTCCGGGCGGCTGCGGCGGAGTACGTCGACTGTACCGCCGAGCGCGTCGTCCCGACGCCGGGCGGGCTCGCGGGTATCCGGCTCGCCATCGAGACGCGCGTCGAACCCGGCGATAGCGTGCTCGTCCCGTACCCGAGCTTCGGCGAGTACGCGCGCGAAGTCGAACTCCAGGGTGCCGACCCCGCGTTCGTTCCGCACGACGAACTCCTCGACGCGGACCCCAACGAGCACGCGATGGCCGTCGTCTGCAACCCGAACAATCCCACGGGTGACCGCTACGACGTCGACGCACTCCGCGAGTTCGCACGGCGATGCCGAGAATCCGACACGGAACTGCTCGTCGACGAGGCGTTCCTCGGCTTCACCGAAGCAGCGTCGCTGGCTGGGACGCCGGGCGTCGTCGTCGCGCGCTCGCTCACCAAACTGTTCGGGCTGCCCGGCATCCGCGCGGGCTTCCTCGTGGCGTCCGGTCATCGACTGGACGACCTCCAGACGGCGCGGCGGGCGTGGAACCTCGGCACGCCCGCCGCAGCCGTCGGCGCACACGCGATGCGCCAGCACGAGTTCGTGTTCGAGACCCGCGAGCGCGTCGCCAGCGAGCGTCAGCGAATGTCACAAGAGCTCGCCGATGGCTTCACTGTCCACGATTCGGACGCGCCGTTCCTGCTGCTGGGTGTCGGTGGCCGCGACGTGGACGACCTCCTGGTCGAGACTGAAGCGCGCGGCGTCGCAATCCGGGACGCCACGACGTTCAGCGGGCTCGACAGCCACGTGCGCGTGGCTGTCTGCACCCCCGAGGAGAACGACCGCCTGCTGGCGGTGCTCGGCGATGTTTGACGCGTCGGAGCGGGACGGCGTGCTCGCGCTCGAACGCGAGCGAACACGCTGGCTCTCCACCGGCTGGGACGGCGGGCTCGTCGACGCCGACCGCGCGTTCAACGTCACCGTCCCCGAAGGCTGGAATCCCGACGACCTCGACGCGTACGTCGATGGGCGGCTCGCGGACGCGGGATTCTCCCGGACCAGCGACGACCCGGTGTTGCTCACGGGCGTCGCGCAGCGCCACGCTCGCGGCGCGCGGTGTGGTCCCGTCGAAGCCGTCGCGACTGTCGGCGTCTCGAACCCGGCGGCGCTCCCGATGGAGCCCGCGGGCGGGACGCTCCCCGAGGAGCCCGAAGTCGTCGCCGGGACGGTGAACGTGTTCGTCGGAACGACGCGCGCGCTCGACGACGCCGCGCTCGCGAACCTCGTCGCCGTCGCCGCCGAAGCGAAGACTGCTACGCTTCTCGATACAGTCGGCTTCCCAGGGACCACGACGGACGCGGTCATCGCGGCCTGCGACCCGACGGGCGATAGTGCGGCGTTCTCCGGGAGTGCCACGCGCGTCGGTGCCGCGGCGCGCGCTTGCGTCCGGGACGCAGTGCGCGCGAGCTACACCAGCCGATACGGCGACGACGAGCCACCGAAATCCGTCGCTGACGCCAGACACGGCGTGCAGACGGACGTCCGGGGCGACGTGTTCGTTCCCGACGATCAGTAGTTTCGTATCTCAGTATAGAGTTTATGAGTTCGATTCGTGGCGTCTCGGTCCCGGAAACCAGTACGTTGAATGGGGTGGCTCGCCGAACGCCGAGTATGGCTCGCGAACTCGACCACGAGTGTCCGAACTGCGGCGAGGAACAGACGTTCTACCGCGCCGCGGCGACCCAGATCCACCTCGGGCAGAAGACGAAGTGGAACTGTCCCGACTGCGGGTACGGGTTCATCCGAATCGACGGCGACATCGACTCCTCGGCCAGCGCCTGACGAGCACCACCGCTTCTAGAGCCCGCTTCTCGACCCGCGAACCCGAGGGTATCACCCGGAGATACCGGTTCGATTCTCCCGTCGTTCGCGTTCCGCATCGTTCTCTTCACGCGCAGGCAGGTGTGACCGGGATCGCTGAGTGAAGCGAGCGCTGCAATCGCCGACCGGCTCGGGCTGCTACGGCGGTCGAAGTCACATCGAGATAGAGTTTACAGTAGGCGATGGAACAGTAACCCCCGCTACCAGCGCGAAGTGCTATTACCCTGCTGTGACGGCCACACGCCGTCAGAACGGGCGACAAGAGTTGAGAGAGGAGAAGTAGGTCAGGAACTCGAGCTGACCGTCGCAGTACCTGCACTCGAGAGCGACTTCGCCCTCCTCGACATGTTTGAACCACTTTGCGGCCTCGTTCTCCGAGACACCCTGTGCCGTGAGGGAGAGGGAATGACCTGTGGGACGGGCGCCGGTGGAGGCGACCACACTGAGGCCTGGTTTAGCGAAGGCTTCCTGGAGAGGTTGCCGTAGCACGGAAGAAGTCGCGCGTGGTGTCCCGGTTCGACGAGCGAAAGGCAGTCGTACCAGGGTCGGATTGTATGGTTCTTGTAGACTGCTTACCGCAGTAACCCTGCTACAAACACCAATACAGGGTGGAACGTGGGCACTCTCCTGGTCCCTATGGTGGGCTTATCTCCCTAATCCGCCCACAGACCCCAAACCGTTATCCACCCACCGCACGACAGTCAGCACAAATGACCGAGGACGTGAAACTCAACGTCGCCGTCCCCGAACACCAGCGTAACGTCTACGACGAGGAGGCCGAACAGATGGGGTTCGCCAGCCGGTCCGCCTACGTCCGAGCGATGGTCAACGCTGGACGGCGGAATTTCGGCCTCGACCCCCAGGGTCCAGGCGGCGAAGACGCCACTCTAGCGGACGTCATCGAGCAGCGTATCGTCACCATCATCGACGACGCCGACGGTGCCAGTCGCGACGCCGTCGTCGAAGAGATCACCGGCGACATCGAGCAGACGGTCACGGATTGCCTCGCTCGCCTCAACGACGCCGGGAAGATCGACTACGACATCCAGCAGGACGGTCTCGTCGTCCGCACGGAGAGTGACTGACCGTGGCCCAGCGCGACACCGCGACTGACTACGACCACGGACCCGTGCAGACGTTCCTCGACGAGATGGAGCTGTACGGCCGGTCTACCAGCACCATCGGGGACTACCGGACGACGCTCCGGCAGCTCCGTGCGTTCCTCACTGCCCACGACACGCCCATCGAGGACGCGACTCGGGGGGACTGCCTCCAGTGGATTCAGTCCCTGCGCGAGGACGACTACGCTCCGGGGTCGATTCGCACGAAGGCCGTCCACGTCAACCGCTTCTACGGGTACATGGTACAGACGGGCGAGTTCGACGAGAATCCGATGGTCGTCGTGATGGAGGAGATGAGCGAACGCGGCGACTCGTCACCGACTCGGCGGCGCATCGCCGTCGAAGAGATGAGGGAGTTCGTCGGCTCGATTCGGAATCCGCTGCACCGCGCCATCGTGCTGGTGCTGGCGAAGACCGGCATCCGCGTCGGGGAGCTGTGCAACCTCGATTTACGAGACGTCAACCTCGCTCACCCCGCGATAGCGGAGTACTACGGCAGCCGGCCGCGAGCAGCCATCAGCGACCGCGAAAACACCCTGTTCGTGACGAGCGACATTAACGTCGACGATACTGTGAACGGCGAGGAGCGCACGGAAGGAAACAAGCGCCACCGCGACACGCGCATCCCCGTCGACGCCGAAGTGGAGCGCGCGATCGTGGAGTGGCTGGCAATCCGTCCGGACGTGGAATCGGCGGCAGAGCCGCTGTTCGTGAACGTTTCCGAGAGCTACGGCGAGCGGCTGACGAGCGAGATGGTGCGGGCGTACGTCACCGGCTTAGCACGGGAGAACGGCTGGTACACGACGGGAGCGGGCGTCGAGGAGAACGTCACGCCGCACTACTTTCGACACTTTTTCACGACAGAGATGCGCCAACGGACGGACGACGGCTACCTCGTGAAGTACCTTCGCGGCGACGTTGGCGACGTGATGGACCGGTACACCCACAACTGGCAGCAGCTGGTCGCCGAGCCCTACACTCAGTCCGTGTACCACCTGACCACTCGTCGGAGACGCAGCTCGTAAACTTCATATCGCTATATCAAAATCCGTCGGTCGGCGGCCGTTTCTGGGAGGAGCCAAACACCTAACTATCCGCCCGTCGTCCCCGAACGTGTATGGCAGAGACCAGTGGTCGTTTTTGCCGACGGTAACGACGCACCGACACCCGACCGGGACAGCTTAGCCGACCTGCCGCCGAGCGCGAAACTCGTGTTCAAGGTTCTGGAGTACGACTCGCCGCTCACGCAGGCGGAGTTGCGCGACCGGACGCGGCTCTCGAAGCGCACGACGCGCCACGGGCTCTCGCTGCTGAAAGAGGCCGACCTCGTCGAGGAGCGCGTCTACATCCCGGACGCGAGAAAACGCATCTACGAGCCGCGGGTGGTCGACTAGCGCTCGGACAGCGGTGTGAAGCCGTCGACGGGAATCACCGAGTAGTCCACCGTGATCGTGTCCTTCGTGGCGCGCACGCGCCCCACGAACTCCGAGATTTCGTCGAGTTTACCTTCGAGGATGAACAGCTCCATGCAGTAGTGGTCGCCGACGTGGTTGTGGACGTTGCTCGTCACGAGGCCCTCGTACTCGTGGCGGAGGTTCATCATGCGCTCCTCGACGGTGGAGTTCTCGTAGCTGAACAGGACGGTGACGACGCCGATGAGCGGGCGGTCCTCCAGTTGTTTGTCCTCGAACTCGCCGAGGAGGTTGCGCGCGGCCTCCCGGACGACCTCGCTGCGGCCGGTGTAGCCGTGGTCCTCGGAGAACTCGTCGAGTCGTTCGAGGAGTTCGTCGGGCATCGAAACGCTGACGACGGTCATGTATTAATCGAGGCGGGTTCGAGTAATAAGGATTGGCTAAATATGCGCGCTCAGAAGACCCGGGTTAGTCGAGGTCGCGCCACGATAGCCGCGGGTTCCGGGCGGCGCTCGTCTGGTCGATGCGCCGAGCCGTAGTCCGGTTGGGCGCGCTCTCGAGCGTCTCCGTATCGTCGGCAGCGACAGCGTTGAACGCGTCGGCGAGGTCGTCGAGGTTGTCCATCGTCTCGACCTCCGTGGGTTCGGTCATCAGCGCTTCGTCGACGAGTTCGGGCCAGTTCGTCGTCGGCGGGTGGACGCCGTAGTCGAGCATGCGCTTGGCGACATCGGCGGCGTCCTGGTCGCCAGCGCTCGCGACGAACTCGTGGTGGAACGGGCCGAGGGGGACGTCGTAGTCCACCTGCTCGGCGAGGTAGTTGGCGTTCAGTACGGCTTTCGCGGATGCGTCGCTGAGGCCGTCGTCGCCGAGGCGGTCGATGTACGCGAACGCCTTAATCAGGACGAGCCAGTTCCCGGCGAAGCCGTGGACCTTCCCGACGGAGTGCGCGGGCGTGTAGCGCTCGTACTTCCCGCCCTCAGTTTGTCGGATATGCGGTTCGGGGAGGAATTCGGCGACCTCCTCGGTGACGCCGACCGGTCCTGCGCCCGGGCCACCGCCGCCGTGGGGCGTCGCGAACGTCTTGTGGACGTTGAAGTGCATGATGTCGAAGCCCATATCGCCGGGGCGAGCGCGGCCGAGCAGGGCGTTGAGATTCGCGCCGTCGTAGTAGAGCAGGCCGCCCGCGTCGTGGACCATGTCCGCGATTCGCTCGATGTCGCGCTCGAAGAGCCCGAGCGTGTTCGGGTTCGTGAGCATCAGTGCGGCCGTGTTCTCGCCGAGCGCGGCGTCGAGGGCGTCGAGGTCGACGCGGCCGTCGTCGCCCGAGGGGAGTTCGACGACGTCGTAGCCGCCCAGCGCCGCCGAGGCGAAGTTCGTGCCGTGCGCGGAGTCCGGAATGAGCACTTCGTCGCGGTGGCCATCGTCGTTGGCCTCGTGGTAGGCGTCCGCGAGCAGGATGCCCGCGAACTCGCCCGCAGCGCCCGCGGGCGGCTGGAGCGTGACGGCGTCCATGCCGCCGATGCGCCCGAGGTAGTCCTGGAGGTCGTACTGGAGTTCGAGCGTTCCCTGGACGCTCTCGGCGGAGCGGTCCGGATGGACGCTCGCGGCGTCGAGCGCGGCGACGTCCTCCGTGAACCGGGGGTTGTACTTCATCGTGCACGAGCCCAGCGGGTACGGGCCGGAATCGACGCCGTAGTTTTGCTGGCTGAGCCGGACGTAGTGGCGCGCGAGCTCGGGTTCGGCGAGGCTCGGCAGTTCGAGTTCGTCCCGCGTCAGCTCGTCGGGCAGCGACGACTCGACTTCCGTGGTCGTCTCGTCTTTCTCGGCGAGCAGCGGCTCGTACTGGTCGTCGGCGGCCTGCTCGTAGGCGGCCTGGTCGTAATGCTCCATCAGTGGGTCACCTCCTCGACCGCGGCGACGAGGCGGTCGACGGCGTGCTCGTTGGCGTCCGTGACGCAGACCTGCAGCCGGTGGTCACCGACGGCGTGGACGGCGAACCCGTCTGCTTCGAGGTCGCTGGCGATGGCGGGCGCGGGCTGGTCGGTGTGCGCGAGGAACTCCCGGAAGTGGTGGCGGTCGTGGACGGGCGCGCGGACGCCCGTGATGTCGTCGATGTCGGCCGCGAGGTCGCGCGGCAGTTCGACCATGCGCTCGGCGAGGTTCACGAGCCCCTCGGAGCCCAGCGACGCGGCGTGGATGGCGGCACGGAGCGCGACCCACGCCTGATTCGTGCAGATGTTCGATGTCGCGCGCTCCTTGCGGATGTGCTGTTCGCGCGTCTGGAGCGTGAGCGTGTACGCGCGATTGTCGTCCGCATCTTCACTTGCGCCGACGAGTCGCCCCGGGACCTGCCGGAGGAAGTCCTCGCGGCACGCGAACACGCCCAGGCCCATCCCGTAGCTCGTGGGGAGGCCGAGGACGCTGGCGTCGCCGACGACGACGTCCGCGCCGACGTCGACGGGCCGCTGGAGGAGCGAGAGCGCGACCGGGTCGGAGCCGAGGCAGAACAGCGCGTCGTGGTCGTCCGCGAGGTCGCCGACAGCGTCGAGGTGCTCCTCGACCGCGCCGGTCGTCGTGGGGTTCTCCGCGTACACCATCACGACGTCGTCGGCGATGGCGTCGGCGAGCGCGTCGGTGTCGACGTTCCCGGCGTCAGTGCCGTAGCGTTCGACGACGACCTCCGCGCCGTTCGTGTAGTTTTCGAGGACGCTGACGTGGCCGTTGCGGACGTACTCGGGGACGAGCACACGGTCGCCGTCCGCGGCGCGCACGCGCTTGGCGAGCAGTGCGGCCTCCGCGAGCGCGGTCGCCTCGTCGTACATCGAACAGTTCGCGACGCCCAGCCCCGTGAGTTCGACGAGCATCGACTGGTACTCGAAGAGCGCTTGCAGGAACCCCTGCGTGACTTCGGGCTGGTACTGCGTGTACGAGGTCAAAAACTCCGAGCGCTGGGCGAGGTGGTCGACCAGCGACGGCACGTAGTGCTCGTAGTGGCCGCGCCCGAGGAACTCCGTCAAGTCGTCGTTGCGCCGCAGACGCTTTTTCGCCTCCACGACGGCTTCCTGCTCGGACTTGGCGTCGATGCCGAACTCGTCGTCGAAGCGCACCGAGTCGGGGATGTCGAACAGGGCTTCGACGTCGTCGACGCCGACGGCGTCCAGCATCGCTTCGGTCTCGGCGTCCGTGTGTGGCGCGTACGGGCTGCCGCTCTCACGCCCGCTCATAGTCGTCCTCCCGGCGACGGACTGCCATCGAATCCAGACATACGCGGGAGTTGCGCAGCGGCCACCAAGATACCCCCGGTTCCGGAACACCACCGACCGGAAAAGTATGCACGGATGTGGTGCGATAGGCGATAAAGAGCGTCTAAATAGTCACGAATAGGGTGGTCGAGCGGCAAGCGTTGCGAGCCTCAATCCTCGCGAAGCACCTCCGCGATGGCTTCGAGGTCCGCCTTCCGGAACGCTCCACCCGCGCTCTCGGGGTCCGCCTCGTCGGCAAGCCCGACGCGCGCCCGGATTTCCGCGCGCATCACGGACTTCGACGGGAGACTCCCCTTCTTGACGTCGTACCCCAGCGCCCCGCAGATGGCCGCCAGCGCCTCCTTGGTGAAGCCGGTAGACTCGACGCGCGTGTACCGCCCGACGGACTCTCGAATCTCGTTGCGCAGGTCGTCGACAGTCGGTGCCATTCGCGAACAGTCGCGCCGGCACGACAAGAACGTTCGGCACGAAACAGCGAGCATCCGTGACCCGAGCGGCGCGAGGCGCGAGGTACGAGCGCCTCGGCCTGCGCGAACGGGGAGCGTAGCGACCCGTGAGCGGGTCGAAGACCCCGGAAGGGTCGCGGTTCACCGAGCGCGAATCGCTCGGGCCGACGAACCCCCGATAGGGGGTGAGGACGGCTTTTAGCGTAGCTTTTGCCAGCGAGAGAGCGAAGCGAACGAGCGCAGCAAAAGGTACCTATGCGATTTGCTCGGCGTACTCGTCGGCGTCCAGCAGGCCGTCGAGCGCCGATTCGTCGAAGTCGAGTTCGACGAGCCAGCCGTCGCCGAAGGGGTCGTCGTTGACGAGTTCGGGCTGGTCTTCGAGGGCGTCGTTGACGTCCGTGACTTCACCCGAGACGGGCGCGTAGATGTCCGAGACGGCTTTGATGGATTCGACGACGCCGAGTTCGTCGTTCCGCTGGAGGTCGTTGCCGACGGCGGGGAGTTCGACGAAGACGACGTCGCCGAGTTCGTCCTGCGCGAAGTCCGAGATGCCGACGCGGCCGGTGTCGGGGTCTATCCATTCGTGCGAGTCGAGGTAGTACAGGTCTTGGGGCACGTCGAAGCTCATGAGTCGATGAAAGGTGTGGGGGTGATGGTTGCTCGTTTGCCGGTGCCGCGGACGACGACCTCGACGCTCGTGCCGTCGTCGGCGTAGTCGGTGTCGACGTAGCCAAGGCCGATGGGCTCGTCGAGTGTCGGGCTCATCGTCCCGCTCGTGACTTCGCCGACAGCGTCGCCGTCCTTCTGGATGTCGTAGCCGTGGCGGGGGACGCCGCGCTCCTCCAGGACGAAGCCGACGAACTCCTCGTCGACGCCAGCCTCTTTCTGGGCGGCGAGGCGGTCGCGACCGACGAACTCGGTGTCGAGGTTGACGACGAAGCCGATGCCAGCCTCGTAGGGCGTGCGCGGGTTCCCCTCGTGGTGGAAGTCCTGTCCGGAGAGTAGGAGGCCGACCTCCAGCCGGAGCGTGTCGCGCGCACCGAGCCCGCAGGGCTGGCAGTCGTTGGCGAACGCGTCCCAGACCGCGCCCGCGCCGTCCGCCGGGAACACGAGTTCGAAGCCGTCCTCGCCCGTGTAGCCGGTGTTGGCGACCCAGCACTCGACGCCCGCGACGTCGGCGTACTCCGCCTCGAAGCGCCCGAGGTCGAGCACCGAGTCGCCGGCGCGCGCCGCGACGAGTTCGGGGGCGTCGGGGCCTTGCACGGCGACCATGCCGTACTCGCCGGTGACGTTGTCGACAGTCGCCGTGAGGTCGTGGTCGTCGCGGTAGTCGGCCCACCGCTCGTACATCTGCTCGTCGTGGCCGGCGTTCGGCACGAACAGGTACTCGGCGTCGTTGCCCTCGGGAAGCCGGTAGACGACGGTGTCGTCGAGCACGACGCCCTCGTCGTCCGTAATCGCCGAATACTGGGCGTTGCCGGGGTCGAGCGCGGCGACGTCGTTGGTCGTGAGCCGTTGCATCAACCGCTCGGCGTCCGGACCGCCGACTTCGATTTCGCCCATATGGGAGACGTCGAAGACGCCGGCCGACTCCCGGACAGCGGCGTGCTCGGTCCGGATGGAGTCGAACTCGACGGGCATCTCCCACCCGCCGAACTCCGTGAACTGCGCGCCGCGGTCGTCGTGGCGACCGTACAGCGGCGGCATTCGGAGTGCCATACTCGTGGCGTCGGCGGCCGGCAAGTAATGTTTTCGTATCCCGGTTAGGCGGGTTCGACGACGATGTCGCCGTCGCGCTTCTTGAAGACGACGAGGTCTCCCTCCTCGACGTCCTCGCCCTGTTCGGCGAACTCCTCGCGGACGGCCTTGATGAGACTGATGCGCCAGCGGTCGGTGACTTTCGTGGTGCCGAGGATGCGGTCGTCGCTCATGGTGGAATCGTCGGCATCGGCACCATTATGCCCTCGTAGCTATTCCGACGATATAGTCACAAATGACTTCGTCGCTGCCGGTGGCGCTCGCCGGTCCGCCCGCCGAGCGCCCGCAACCGAGGGTAACTGTCGCTCACCGTCGCGGCTGCGTGAACACCGGCGACGGGCGTCCGTTTCGATTCGTCGTCCGGTACGTCGTAGACGGCCGGACGAAACTGGTCGTGGACGCCTCGACGGCCGCAGCCGCGGCGCGACGCGGTGCAGCGGTCGTTCGCGCGCACCGGCCGCGTGCCGTCTGGCTGGTAGACGAAACTACCGGGAGCGGGCGCTTTGGGTTCGTCGCGGACGCGTGGCGGATGCTCGCGCGGGCGGCCGACAACGTACGGGCGGCATTCGTCGAGTGGACCGCGAGCGCCGATGGCGTCGGCGCGTGAAACTCACGCGACGTGCGTGCTCTCGCAGGCCGCACACGTCAGCGTCGTCGACCACGACGGCTCGCGGGCGCTCCCGTCAGCGAGGAGGACCGCGCACTCGACGGACAACACGAATCGCGCGTCGTTACCGCAGTTCTGACAGACTACCACATTATCAGCCGGCTGGTGGGTTCTCGACGCCGGCGCGCGGGGTTGGCTCGCTCCCGCACTTGAACGTTCGCGGGCGCTCGCGTGCCGCCTTCCGGCACGCTCTTGTCGGGCCGCCCCCGAACGCGGGTATGCAGCGACTCAGTAGCCTGCTGGACGGGGACGGCGACGCAGCCGTCGCCCTGTTCGTGGACGGGCCGAACGTCCTCCGCGAGGAGTTCGACGTGGACTTGGACGACGTCCGGGAGACGGCAGAAGCCGCCGGCCGGCTGGCCGTGACGCGGCTGTACGTCGACGAGCACGCGACGCCCGAACTGATGCAGGCCGCGGAGGCCCGCGGCTACGACATCCGCGTGACCAGCGGGGACGTGGACGTGAAGCTCGCGGTGGACGCGACCGAACTCGTCGTCGGGGGCAGCGTGGACGTGCTCGCGGTCGCCTCGCGCGACACGGATTTCAAGCCCGTGCTGGAGACCGCGGGGCGGCGCGGCATCCGCACGCTCGCCATCGCACCCGGCGAGCACGGGCGGTCGGACGCGCTCCGGAACGCCGCCGACGACGCGGTCGTGCTCGGCGAGTAGACGAACAGCTTTTCGAGGGCGACGCGCCAACCACGGGCCATGACCGACCTCGGGACGCCCGTACTGGACGACCACCTCCACCTCGACGCCGACAACCGCGGCATCGACGCCGTCGAGGACTTCGTTCACCTCGGCGGAACACACCTGCTCGTCGTGAACAAGCCGTCGTGGCACCACGGTATCGAAGCCGACGAGGGCGCGGACTTCCGGCCTGTCTTCGAGGAGACCATCGACCTCGTCGAGCGAGCCAGCGAGGCCCTGCCGGGCCGGGCGTGGCCCGTGCTCGGCGTCCACCCCGGCCTGATTTCGCGATTGGTTGACGACCGCGGCTTCGCGCCCGAGGAAGCGGGCGAACTGATGCGCGCGGGCATCGACGTCGCGGCGGAGTACGCCAGCGACGGCCACGCGGTCGCACTGAAGTCCGGTCGCCCGCATTACGACGTCAGCGACACAGTGTGGGAGGCCTCGAACGAGGTTATCCGCCACGCCTGCAGGCGCGCCGCCGAGACCGGGGTCGCGCTCCAGCTCCACACCGAAGCGACCGAGGACCTTACGGACGTCGCGGAGTGGGCCGAGGCCGCCGGCCTGCCGCCCGAGCGCGTGGTGAAACACTACGCGGGCGGCGAACTCGACGGCGTCACGAAGAGCGTGATGTGCGACAAAGAGTACCTGGAGACCGCCGTGGAGGTCGGCGAACCGTTCCTGATGGAGACGGATTTCGTGGACGACGCCGACCGCCGGGGCGCAGTAATGGGTCCGAAGACGGTGCCGCGGCGCGTCCGCCGGCTCCAAGAACAGGGCCACGACGACGCCGTCCGGCTCGCGCACGTCGAGACCCCCGAAGCCGTCTACGGCATCGACACTCGCGGGACGCTCGACGAGTAGCACGGAAGCGGTGGGCTCAGGCTGTCACGGACCGTGCGGACGCGTGACTCGCCGCTCCGGTGAAGGAAAGGCCTTTGTCTCGGGCGGCCGGCGTACGGAGTATGAGTGCCCCCGAGGAGGAGTTCTACTCCGAGGAACGCTGGCAGAACTGGCTCGACCGGCTGCGCGACGAGGACATCGACCCGGAGGACGAGGACTCCGCGCGCCTCCTGTTGAACCTCCAGGACGACGTCGCCATCGCGGTCGCGAAAATCCTGAAGGCGTACGACAACGACGCCATCGACGACGAGGAAGCCCTCGAAGAGCTCACCGACATCCGCGAGGTCGTGCTCTCCGAGCCCGACTTCGAGGACGAGGACAAGCTCATGCTCGTCGACGGCGTCCAGACGAGCCTCGTCTGCGTGTTCTACAGCGCCGAGCAGTATATCGCCGACGGCGTCGCCGACGAGACTGACGTCACCGGCTACGTCCAGGCCGCCGTCGAAGCCGAACAGGAAGAGGACCTCGACCGCGCGCTCGGCCTGAGCGCCTGCGCCGGCACGCGCGTCATCGACGGCGACGACCTCGATATGGGCGTCCTCGACGACGTCGAGTACGGCCTCGTCACGGAGTGGGTCAACGGCCTCGACAGCCTCCAGAGCGCGCTCTCGGACCCGGAAGTCATCGAAGACGACGACTGACGACCGCGAGCCAGCCTGCCGCAGGCTACTGTTGGCGACGCCGCAGTAGGCGTCGCGTTTATGCCGCTGCCCGCACGAGTCCACACAACCGTGCGTTTCAGGGACGACAACAGGGCTGTCACGGTCCAGATCGGGGCCGTGTTGCTCTTCGCCACGCTCATCATCGCGCTCTCGCTCTACCAGGCGACAGTCGTCCCCTCGCAGAACGCCGACGTCGAGTACAAGCACAGCCAGACCGTCCAGAACCAGCTGACGGACGTGCGGAACGGACTCCTCCGTTCGGCCGCGACCGGCAACGCACAGCCGGTCTCGGTCACGCTCGGCACCCAGTACCCCTCCCGGGTCTTCCTGATGAACCCGCCGCCAGCGACGGGAACGCTACGGACGGGGAGTTACGACAATAACACGATTCGCGTTTCGAACGTCGACGCGACCAACGAGGAGACCAAAGACTTCCTGGACGGGTCGTGGAACGCGTCCACGAAGTACCTCGAATACGAGCCGAACTACCACGAGTACGACAACGCGCCGGACCTGCTGTACGAATCCTCGATACTTTCGAACTTCTACCCGAACACGAACAACGGTACCGCGATTCCGCTCACCGACCAGGTGGTCGTGGACAACGAGACGCGGACCATCACGCTCGTCACCCTCAACGGCTCGCTGAGCACGACGCGCGCGAGTTCGGTGACCGTGAGCCCGGAAACGCTGAGCGCGCCCTACCAGCGCGTGCAGGTGACGAACAACACCAGCGGTCCGGTGAAGGTCTCCGTGCCGACGCGGCTCTCGGCGAGCCGATTAGAGGACCGAACTGACCTCGGCAGTCATCCCGGCGTCATTAACGTCGTTAATGTGGCTGACGAGGACCGCGTGGTCGTCCAAGTGAACTGGACGGGTCAGTTTATACTCCAGACCGCGCGCGTCGGCGTCGGGAGCGGGACAGAGAATCCACCGGCACATTACCTCACGCTCGTGGAAAACCGCGGCGACCGCGTGACTGTCGAGGCACGAGACCAGTTCAACAACGCGGAGAGCGGCGTGACCGTCAGCGTGAACGGCACGAACCCGTTCTACGAGTCGAGCAAGCAGACCGACGAGAATGGGCAGGCGACCTTCGTGGTCGAGGACAACGGGCGGACTGACGCCACGCTGGAGATTCTGGACGGCGGCGAAGCGCGCGAGCGCGTCGTCCAGCAGACTGGAGGCGGAGGCGGAGGCGGTGGCGGGGGCGGTGGCGGTGGCGGCAGTTCACTGCCGCCGAACACGGTGGCGTTCGACGACGTCGACGGGGACGGAAACTACGAGCCGAGCGACGGCGAACAGTCCTACCGCACGTCTGAGTTCGCCCAACAGGACCTCCCGGGAGTCAACCTCGTCGTGCGCAGAAATGCGGAAGCGTCCTCGTTCGACACGTCGGCGGACCGGATAACCGTCGAATCGGGCGTCAGCTTGGAATCGACGAACGGGCCGGTGACGCTTCGGTCGACATCCGGACCTACGAGCGTCCAAGGAGTCATCGACTCGACGGCGGTGGACGGGAGAGCGATAACTCTGACGGGCCAGAGTGTAGACGCGACGAGCGGAGAACTCTACGCGTCGGGCCCAATCAGCCTCGAGTCTAACACCGGCGACGTTGCCCTGCAGAACGCCCGCCTCGATACGTCTGCGGTGGACGGACAACAGGTCACCATCACGGCGGCGGCCGCCATCGACGTCACCGGTGCGACCGTCCGCTCGACGGACTCGCTGTCGATGACCGCGCAGGGCGGGGAGCTCGTCGCTAGCTCCGCGTCCCTCGACGCGAGCCTCGTGGACGGGATGGACATCTCACTAGAGTCGAACGGCAACATGCGGGTGGACTCCGCCACGCTCCGAATCGGATCCGGCGGCTCCATGAGTGGGGACTTGAATCAGGATGGACGGACGATATTCGTCGACCAAGCGAGGTTCCTCCAAGAGGGCACCGGGACGACCTTCGACTACAGTCCCGACGGAGTGACGAAGGACGGGACGGTGGCCGAGGGGACCGCTCAGTGACACCACAGCTGTTCGACAGCCGTCGAAAACAACCATCGACAAACCCATATGACCGTTTCGCGTAGACGAGGGCATGACTAGCGTCGGCATCGACGCCATCGAAGTGCGAACGGGGCGGCTGAAACTCGACCTCGCGGAGACGTTCGCGCCCGAGCAGGGCGACGACCCCGAGAAGTACACGAAGGGACTGGGCCTGTTCTCGTCGTCGTTCCCGGACGCCTACGAGGACATCGTGACGATGGGTGCGAACGCCGCGCATCGGCTGATGGAGCGCAAGGGCCTCGAACCCGAGGACGTCGGGCGCATCGACGTCGCGACGGAGTCGTCGTTCGACAACTCGAAGCCGGTGTCGACGTACATCGCCGGCTGTCTCGAACAGGTCTACGACGGTGACTTCCACCACGCGAACAAGGGCGAGCGGAAGTTCGCGTGCATCGCGGGCACGCAGAGCCTCGACGACGCGGTGAACTGGATTCTCGCGGGGCGGAACCGCGGGCGCGGCGCGCTCGTCATCGCGACCGACACCGCGCTGTACGCGCGGGACTCCTCCGGCGAGGCGACGCAGGGCGCTGGCGCGGTCGCCATGTACATCACCGAGGACCCGGACCTCGTGGAACTCTCCACGGAGCAGGGATACGGCTCCGCGGACGAGACGGACTTCCTGAAGCCGAACCAGCAGTTCCCGAGCGTGGACGGCAAGCGCTCGGTGCAGGTGTACCTCGCGCGGATGCGCGAAGCGCTGGAGGACTTCGAGCGCGCCGCGGGCGACACCCACCCCGACGACTACGCGTTCATCCCGTTCCACACGCCGTTCCCCGGAATGGTGCGGAAGGCCGCGGTGCTGGGCTACCGGCACATGATTCGCGGGACGGACGTCGAGGACGCGCTCGCCGACGACATCGGCCGGCAGCCGCGCCGCGACGACTTCGACTCCCCCGAGGCGTTCGAGGAGGCCACCCGAGGGTACGTCGACGACCTCAAAGAGACCGACGCGTACCGCGAGTGGTACGGCGAGGCCATCGAGCCCACCCTCGACATCTCCAGTCAGGTCGGGAACTGGTACACGGGCTCGGTCCACATCGCGCGCGTCGGCGCGCTCAAGCGCGCAGCCGAGCAGGGCCGCGACCTCGCCGCGGAGAAGCTCCTCGTGGCGTCGTACGGCTCCGGCGCGCAGGCCGAGATTCACGAGGAGACCGTCCAGCCCGGCTTCGAGGACGAAGTCGCGGCGCTGAACGTCGACGAGCAGGTCGAGCGCCGCTACGACCTCTCCTTTGCGGAGTACGAGCAGATTCACGACCGGCACAACCACGAGAAGTCCGTCGAGCTGGAGCCGTTCACGCGGCCCGACAGCGAGTTCGTCTTCGACGGCTGGGGCCCGATGAACGAGCGCCAGTACACGTACGTCGAGTAGGTAGCGGTCTTCGAGCGCGAGCGCGGACTTTACGCGTGTTCGCGGAGCGCGGCGAGCATCTCCTCGATGTCCATCTCCGTGACCGCCAGCGAGTAGCCGTCGCGCTGGGCGAGCGCGGGCGCGTGCTCCCAGAGGTCGTCCGTGGAGAGGCCGTGGAGGAGCACGGCGTTCGGCGTGGGGTTGACGACGCGCAGCGCGACCAGCGGGCTCTCGCCGCGTGAGACGTTCGTAAAGGAAAGCACGCGGCTCGTGGACTGGCCGTAGAGCCGGTAGAACTCGTCGGCGCGCAGCCGGCGGATGGCTTCGATGGAGTCGATGACGGTGTGGCCGGTGACGGTGTCGCGGTCGCCCTCGACGACTTCGGTGGCGTCGACGGCGTCGTACAGTTCGCCGGCGGGGAGCGCGGTCGGGTACTCCTGGAGGTCGAGGACGACGTCGCTGTCGAAGCCCGCCGAGAGCACGCGGCCGTACTGGCGGATGTGGTCGCCGCCGCGGCGCTCGTCGATGTCCAGCAGCGCCTCGACGACGCGCGTGACGAGCGCGATGCCGGGGCTGGAGCGCCGGCCGCTCTCGTAGTCGGAGACGACAGACGACGAAACGTCGAGCTCGTCTGCGAGGGCGGTCTGGGAGACGTCGAAATCCGTGCGCCACTTCCGGAGCGTGGCTCCAGGGTCGTCGCTGAGCGTGATGTCGCCGGCGATGCGCTCGGCGAGGTCCGCGCGCGGGTCGTCAGTCATGGCCGAAATTCGGGTGTCGCCGGCAAAAAGTCTGCCGGAGAACTTCGACACGTGCCGAAGAGAAAGACCCATTCTCACGTGAGACAGTGACACACGTATACCTTCGACGGTCGTCCACGTGGCGTTCGGCGCGCTGGTCGTATGGGACACGCGCCGCGCGGAGTCGTGGCTCCACGCGAAGTTCGGCCGCGACGGCCCGCACGTCGCGGTCGTGGGCGTCGTCGCGCTCCTGTTCGGCGGCATCCTCCCGGACCTGATGACGAGCGGCGTGAACCTCTTCTTCCCGCTGCACGACCGCTTCTACACGTTCGCGGGGTCGCTGGAACTCTCCAGCACGGAGGGCGTCGTCCAGACGTTCGTCGACCTCGAACGCGGCAGCGACCCCGCGAACGCCGAGCGCGTGTTCCCCGTCGTCTCCTCGGGCTTCCAGTTGGTCGTCGTGCTCACCGCGATTGCGGGCGTCGTCGGGCGGTTCCGGGAGGCCAAACGCTAACGCCGCGACGGTTCAAGCAGAGGTATGGTCAGGTCGTACACGGACGCGGACAGCGACGCCCTCTGGGCGCTGAAGCGCGGGTTCGAGACGGGACTCGGCGAAGGGACGGGCGACGAGGCCAAGCAGGCCGCCTACGAGGCGAAACTCGACGAGGCGTACCGCCGCGACTGGCTGGACTGGGTCGAGCGCTGCGTCCGCGAGAACGAGCGCTGCGTGCAAGTCGTCGAGGACGAGGACCGGCTCGCGGGCTACGTCTTCGTGCTCCCGGCGTCGATGGCGTTCGTCTGGGACGCCGCCGTCCTCAACGAGATTTACGTTGCACCCGAGTTCCGCGGGACGGGCGTCGCGGACGACCTGATGGACGCCGCGCTCGCCGTCGCGCGCGAGCAGTCGCTGCCGCTGGACCGGATGGTGTTAGACGTGGACCGGCAGAACGAGCGCGCGAAGGCGTTCTACGAGCGCTACGGCTTCGAGCACTGGGGCGAGCTGGTCGCCCGGGACCTCTAGGTCGACGTGACGGCACCGAGTGCGCCGCCGATACCGCCGAAGACCGCGGGGTGGACGACGCCGGCGAGCAGCACACCGAGCGCGTACTCGGGATGAATCGCGCTCCCACCCGCGGCGTACTCGAAGACGAACAGGCCGACGACCGCGAGCACGACGTAGCCGAGGACGACGCGAGCGCCGATTTGTGCGCCGCCGGACGCGTCGGTCGCGTTCGCGCGGCGTGCGAGCACGAAGCCAGCGAGCGCGACGACGACCGCGGGTACGAGGTACAGCAGCATCGGCGCGCTCCCGTCCGCGATGAGGTTCCGGGTGGCCTGCCCGCTGCCGAGCGACGGGACGGTGAAGGAGACGCCGTGGGCGTTGTAGAACAGCCAGCCGACGGCCTTCCACGTCGGAATCGGGTCGCCGCCGAGGAGTTCCACGACGGCGTTGTAGCCTTCGAGTCGTTCCTGAACGGACGACCCCTGCCAGAGGTACGTGAGGAGGTAGCCGAGCACGTAGGCGACGGCACCCGCGGCAGCACCGATGCCGAGGTCGGTGCTGCGGGAGTTACTGGGGACTCGTTCGGACATGGTTGTGATGCTCGCCGTGGAGTAAAAAGGCTTTGTGGCGACTGAACCACCTCGAATTCCCGAGCGGCGCGCAGCGTCGCCGAGAGGTGAGCGACGCCCGGTTACGGGTTCAGGCCCGAGAGCCCGGCGCGAACGAACACGAGCACGGGGATGATTTCGAGGCGGCCGACCCACATGTTGAGCGTGAACATCGCTTCCGCGAGCGGCGACATCGTCGGCCCCGTGATGCCCGAGGAGAGCCCGACGTTGCCCTGCGCGCTAGCGACCTCGAAGAGCGCGTCGGCGTACCCGAACTCCGGCCCGACGAGGTTCACGAGGACGATGCTGGTGGCGGCGAGCACGAGCAGCCACAGCAGCGAGACGATGGCCGCCTCGCTGAACTCGCGTTCCATCGACTCGCGGTCGAGCGTCCGGTCGCCGATACGGGCGGTGACGACGGCGTTCTTCGGCAGGAACACGCGGGAGAACTGCCAGATAATGCCGCGGGCAATCGTGTATCCGCGGATGATCTTGATGCCGCCGACGGTCGACCCGGCTGCGCCGCCGAGGACCATCGCGCCGACGACCATCACTTTCGCGCCGGCCAGCCAGCGGCCGATGGGCGCGGACTGGAACCCGGTACAGCTCAGCGCGCTCACCCACTGGAACGTGGAGTCGCGGACGGCGTCCAGTTGCGCCGCGTCGAGCGACGGCACGGAGAACGGGATAAACGACTGCGTCGCGAACGCACCCGACGTGGACGGAACGGACAGCACGTTCTGCGCGGAGAGGACGGCGACCCCGAGCGTCAGCAGGACGAACAGCCAGCGTGTCTGGAGGTCCGAGACGAGTTCGCTGACCTTCCGGTCCCGGAGCACGACGTAGTGGACCGGGAACGCGATGGCCCCGATAATCATAATCGGGAGGAGGACCATCTCGACGAGCGGCGAGTTGTAGGTCGCAATCGAGTTGTCCGTCACGGAGAACCCGCCGGTCGTGAGCCCCGTCATCGCGTGGTTGAGCGCCTGCCACGCGACCGCCCAGAGCTCCAGCGACTGGGCGTACTCGCTGTCGCTGTAGCGAATCGCGCCGAACAGCAGGACGAACGACAGCACGGTGTAGCCGACGACGAGCTTCCAGACCGTGCGGACGGTGGAGACGACGCTCGGGTGGATCTTCTCCTCGCGGGCCTCGCTCTGGTAGAGCGCGTAACTCCCGCTGCCGGGCCGGGAGAGAATCGAGACGGTGAGGACGATGACGCCGACGCCGCCGACCCACTGGATGAACGATCGCCACCACTGAATCGCCCGCGGGAGCGACGGCTCGTGAATCGCCATCGTGAGGCCGCTGCCCGTCCACCCGCTCATGCTCTCGAAGAACGCGTGCAGGGGGTCACGGAAGTACGCGAGACTGGACAGCGTCGTCGTGCCGGCGACGCCGATCGGCTCCCACGTGCTCGTGTCGGTGGCCGCCGGGACGAACGCCTCCATGGCGGCCGGCGGCGTCAGCCACGCCGTCAGGAAGAACGGGAGCGCGCCGAACGCTGCGACCATCAGCCACCCGCCGGCGGCGATGACCATCCCGTGTTTCATCTTCGGGTTCGGCGCGTCCGCGAACGCGCGGTTCGCCGCGCCGCCGACGGCGGCCGTCACGCCCCCCGCGAGGAAGATTGCGAGGGCGGCGTAGTACTCCCGGAATCCGAGCGCGACGAGCGACGTAATCGCCATCAGGCCGGCCTCCATCAACACCAGCGACCCGACGTCGCGGGCGATGATTCGCAGGTCCGTCGGGAGCACGCCGCCGTTCTTCCGGGACATGCTACGAGTGGTCTTCCGTGTGGCCGAAGACGTCGGTTACCTCGGGCGTCGCGCCCTTGCTGGAGTAGACCGTGAGGAGGTCGCCGGCCTCGATGCGGGTGTTCCCGCGGGGCGTTATCGGTTCGCCCTCGCCGTCGCGCTCGATGGCGACGACGAGCAACTCGCCTTCGAGCAGCCCCGCCTCGTCGGCCTCCCGCAGCGTCTTCCCCGTGATCGGGGCGTCCCGTTCGACGGTAATCTCGAACACCTCGGCCTCCTCGCCGATGCGCATGAAGTCGACGATGGACGGCCGCTTGACCGCCCGATAGAGGTACTCCGCGATGAGGTGCTGGGGGTTCTGCATCGTGTTCACGCCGATCTGGCGGAACAGGTTCATGTGCTCGGGGTCGTGGACGACGGAGACGACGTCCGGGACCTCCAGTTCCTGCGCAAGCAGACACACCATCACGTTCGTAGCGTCCTGGTCGGTCGTCGAAATCAGGGCGTCCGCGCGGTCCGCGCCGGCGTCCTCCAGGGTCTCCTTCGACGTCGCGTCGTCGTTGATGACCAGACAGTCGTACTCGCCCGAAATCCGCTCCGCGCGCTCCTCGTCGCGCTCGATGACCACGACCTCGTTGCCACCGTTCGTGGCAATCTCGGTGAGGGGGTCGCCGATGTCACCCGCGCCGACGATGACGATGTACATTAGCGACACGCTTCAGGGCCGACAACTGAAAGGCTGTCGCTCTATCTGACAATCCGGCATACACGCCTCGGCAGCGGTTACGCACTCTCTGGACGGTGCGAGGGCGTGAAAATCCGTCGAGTGCCGTGGTCCGACTTCGGGCGACGCGTCGCGGAGACAGTGGGGCTCGCGGGTCGCTTCGCTCGCGGCTCACGATGTTCGCCGCTCGGCATTCCGCGCTCTCCTCCGTCGAGCGCGCGCTCCCCGCTCGTGGTAACGTGGCTTCCCTTCGGTCAGCCACGCGCTCCGCAACCACTAAACGCGGCTCGCGCCTTCTTCCGGTAATGACCGACTGGACGGAGAAGTACCGCCCGTCGTCGCTGTCGGAGGTCCGCGGGAACAACAAGGCCCGCGACGCGCTCCGGGAGTGGGCGGACACGTGGGAGGACCACCGGGAGGCCGTCATCCTCTACGGGAGTCCGGGCGTCGGCAAGACGTCGGCAGCGCACGCGCTGGCGGCCGACGAGGGCTGGGACGTCGTGGAGTTGAACGCGTCCGACCAGCGAACCGCCTCGGTCGTCGAGCGCGTCGCCGGCGAGGCCGCGAAGTCCGGGACGCTGGCGGGCGGGACGGGGGGCCGCAAGCTCGTCGTGATGGACGAGGCGGACAACCTCCACGGGAACGTCGACCGCGGCGGCTCTGCGGCCATCACGGACCTCGTGAAGGAGTCCACGCAGCCCATCGTGCTCATCGCCAACGAGTACTACGACATGAGCAACACGCTGCGGAACGCCTGTCAGGACATCGAGTTCCGGGACGTCTCCAAGCGCTCCATCGTCCCCGTGCTCCGGGACATCTGCCGGCGCGAGGGCATCGACTACGACGAGGAGGCCCTAGAAGCCATCGCCGAACAGAACTCCGGGGACCTGCGGTCGGCGGTCAACGACCTGCAGGCGCTCGCGGAGACCGGGGAGACGCTCACCACCGACGACGTGGTGATGGGCGAGCGCGACCGCACCGAGGGCATCTTCGACTTCCTCGACGACCTCATCAAACAGCTCGGCGCGCAGGACGCGCTGGAAGCCGCCTACGACGTCGACGAGACGCCCGACGACCTCATCAACTGGGTCGAGGACAACGTGCCCAAGGACTACTACGGGGACGAGCTCGCGGACGCCTACGAGTTCCTCTCGAACGCGGACGTCTGGCTGGGGCGGGTGCGTGCGACGCAGAACTACTCCTACTGGCGGTACGCGACGGACAACATCGCGGCGGGCGTCGCGGCGTCGCGCCAGCACGACCACGGCGGGTGGACGCGCTACGGGCCGCCGTCGTACTGGCGGAAACTCGGGTCTTCGCGGGCGACCCGGAACAAGCGCGACTACGTCGCGCGCAAGGTCGCGGAGGTCAGCGGCTGCAGCATGTCGACGGCGCGCCGCAAAACCGTGCCGTTCCTCGCGACGATGACCCACCACTGCAAGAACCGGGAGTTGACGGTGGCGATGACGGCGGCGTACGACCTCGACGCCGAGCACGTCTCGTTCGTCACGGGCTCCGGGGAGACGACGAACAAGGTCCAGTCCATCGTCGAGGACGCCGAACAACTACGGTCGGAGCGCGCCGTCGAGCACTCCGGCGGGGCTTTCGAGGGCGAGGCGAGCTTCGACGAAGCGGACGAGTCCAGCGAGGAAGCAGCGGCAGACGAGGAAGCCGAGTACGAAGATGAGGACGAGCAGGACGAGGCGGAGAGCGACGACGACCAGGCGGGCCTGGACGACTTCTTCTGACTACTCCGTGGGGGAGCGTCCGCCCGCGGAGCCGCCGACGCCCGGAATCGCGACGCGCTTGCGGACCCACTCCATGGTGGTCGTCGCGGACAGCACGAGCAGGACGTAGACGACCGCCGCGAGCAGGAAGAGGTCGAGGAACCGGTAGTTCTCGTAGGCGGCGGTCTCGGCGGCGTGGTAGAGTTCGCTCACCGTGATGAACGACGCCAGCGAGGAGTACTTCGTGAGGTAGACGAGTTCGTTGGTCCACGACGGAATGGCGAACCGCAACGCCTGCGGGAGGACGACGTGGCGAATCCCCCGGAACTGGGAGAGGCCGATGGCGCGCGCGGCCGTCAACTGGCCGGGGTCGACGCCCTCGATGGACCCCCGGATGTACTCGGCCTGGTAGGCGGCGCTGTTGATGGTGAAGCCGACGACGGCGACCCACACGGCTTGCGCGGGGACGATGCCGCTGCCGACCAGCGGGACGGCGGCAATCCACCGCGAGAGCGGGAGCGCGTAGTACAGCACGAACAGCTGCGCGAGCAGCGGCGTCCCGCGGATGAGTTCGATGAACGCCAGCGCGACCCAGTGGGTGACGCGGCCGTAGACGCGGGCGGCCGCCAGCGGCACCGCCAGCACCAGCCCGAACACGATGCCGAGCGTCGTGAGCACGACGGTGAGCCACGCCCCCGCGGCGAGGTCCGGGAGGTAGACCATCGCGAACGAGACGGAGTCGAGCGCGCTCGCGACCCAGCCGACCGGCACGCCGAGGAGGCCCAGTCGGGCCGCAGTATCGCCGAGCGCGGTCGCGGCGTCGGCGACGGGCTGCGGGTCGAAGAACGGCTGGCCGGCGTCGACGAACACGCCGCCGAACCAGTCGTTGAGCAGGCGCGCACCGAACCACAACCAGAAGGCCGCGAGAATCCCGTCCCGGACGAGTCGCTGCGTGCTCCGGCTCATTGGCCGCCGTGGAGTTGGGTGAGGCGGCTGAGGAACGCCGCGGTGCGGTCCTTCTCGGGGTTCTCGAAGAGCTGTTCGGGCGGCCCCTGTTCGACGAGCTTGCCGCCGTCGAGGAACAACACGTCGGTCGCGGCCTGCTTGGCGAAGCCCATCTCGTGGGTGACCACGAGCATCGTCATCCCCTCCTCGGCGAGGTCGCGCATCACGGACAACACCTCGCCGATGAGTTCGGGGTCGAGCGCGGACGTCGGCTCGTCGAACAGCATCAGCTTGGGGTCCATCGCGAGCGCGCGGGCGATGCCGACGCGCTGCTGCTGCCCGCCCGACAGCTCGGCGGGGTAGGAGTTGGCTTGCTCGCGGAGCCCGACCTGTTCGAGCTGCCACGCGGCCTTCTCGACGGCCCGCCGGTCGCCGTAGTCGAGGACGTGCTTGAGGCCGAGCGTAACGTTTTCGAGGGCGGTGAGGTGCGCGAACAGGTTGAAGTCCTGGAACACCATCCCGACCTGTCGGCGCAGGTCGTCGGCGTCCATGTCGTAAATGGAGTCGCCGTCGAGGCGGATATCGCCCTCGTCGATGTCCGTGAGGCGGTTGACACAGCGGAGCATCGTCGACTTCCCGGAGCCGGAGGGGCCGACGAGCACCTTGACGTCTTGGCGCTCCATATCGAAGGAGATGCCTTCGAGGACGCGTTCCTCACCGTAGCTCTGGTAGACGTCGTCGACGTCGAGTAGTGGGTCAGACATTAGTGGTTACCTCCGGGAATCGCGACGCTGCTGTGGAGCACCTCGATGCCGCGGTTGACGGTGAACGTCAACACGAAGTAGATGAGCGACGCCGCCAGGAACACTTCGAGGGCGGCGGTCGTCTGGATGGAGAAGAGGTCGTAACTGCGCTTCAACAGCTCCGCGACGCCGATGGCGTACGCGATGCTGGTGTCCTTGAGGACGATGGTGAACTCGTTTTGGAAGCCGGGCACCGAGCGCCGCAGCGCCTGCGGCAACACGACGTGCCGGATGGCGTCGAGCTTCGAGAGCCCGACGGCGCGCGCGGCTTCCATCTGCCCGCCCTCGACGCTCTCGATGGCGCCGCGGAAGATTTGGCTCTGGTAGGCGGCCGAGCGCACGCCGAGCGCGAGCGTCGCCGCGAGGAATGCCGGCGAGATGCCGCCCGCGAAGTACGTCAGCGAGATGATGACGAGGATTGGCGTGCCACGGATGGCGACACCGAGCGGACGGACGACGCCCTTCGAGTACGTGCCGCCGTAGGCTTCGACGACGCCCGCGGGGAGGCCGAGCAGGAAGCCCAGCACCATGCTGAAGAACGTCAACTGGACGGCCAGTATCGTCCCGTCGACGAAGAACTGCCGCTGCCGCCAGACGAACTCCCAGTCGCCGAGTTCGGCTTGCAGTACGAGTTGCGTCGGGTCCATCGGCGTTATTCGCTAGCGAACCACTTTGCGGTGAGGTCTGCGTACGTGCCGTTGTCCCGGACGGTCTGCAGGCCCTCGTTGAGTGCGCTCTGGAGGCCGCTGTCGCCCTGGGGGACGCCGAAGCCGTACTGCTCGCCGGTTTCGATGGTGAACGAGACGACGACGTCGCGGTTCGAGACGAACGTCTCCGCGACGGGCGTGTCCACGATGACGGCGTCCGTGTTGCCGTTCGTGAGGTCCTCGACGGCTAGCACGTAGTTCTCGTAGGTGTTGGCCTGCGAGCTACTGATGGTGCCGTTCTCGACGAGAGAGTCCATCTGGGATTTGCCGGTGGTCCCGGACTGCGCGCCGACGGGGTGGTCGGCGAGGTCGGACTTGCTGGACGGGCGGAAGCTCCCGCCTTCGCGGACGAGCACCGCCTGGTTGGCGTCGTAGTAGGGGTCCGTGAAGTCGATGTTCTGGTCGCGCTCGTCGTTGATGGTCATCGCCGCCGCGATGACGTCGATGTTGCCGTTCTGGAGTGCAGTGGTGAGCTGGGTGAACTCCAGGTCTTCCCACTCGCCGAGTTCGTACTCCGTCTGTTCGACGACCGCCGACAGGAGGTCGACGTCGAAGCCCACGAGGTCGCCGGACTCGTTGACGAACTCGAATGGCGGGAAGCCCGACGCCGTGCCGGGGGTGATGGTGTTCGAGTCGCCGTTGCCGCCGGTGAGCTGCGAACAGCCCGCCAGCGACAGTGCGACGCCGGTACCGCCGACGCTCTTCAGGAACGTCCGCCGATTGAATTCAGACATACCAAACCGATGCACGGGGAGGGACTTAAATACAACCGAACCTGCACGACGTCGGCTACGGGGAGGCGGTAGCGCTCGCGCCGGTGGAGCGCACGGCGACGACGAACAGCGCGGCGACGAGCACGGTGAGCGCGTAGTAGATGAGGTGGACGGTCGGGGAGAACTGCACGACGCCGGTCCCGATGAGAATCTGGACGGTGACGGCGGCAATCGTGGCGACCATCGCCTGCGCGGCGCGGCGGTTGTCGCGGCGGCGCGCCCACACGAGCGCGGCGAGCGCGGCGGTGAACACGAGCAGTTCGAGCGCGTGGTGGATCAGTTGGACGCGCGTTCCGTACACCGCGAAGACGGTGTTCCGGGAGAACACCAGCGCGACCGGGAGCACCGCGAGGCCGGCCAGTGAGGCGGTTCGGACGCGCCCGAGGCCGTCGCCGACGAGTTCGCGCATCCGGAGCGTCGTGTAGCCGAGCGTCCCGAAGATGGCGAGCGCGGCGAGGTGGTGGACGGCCTGCGTGATGGGCATGTACCCCCACGGAACGAGGCCGCTGAACGTCACGGTCGTGCCGCCGAGAATCACCTGAATCGGCAGGAGGACCACGGCGAGCACGCCGCCGATTTTGACGTCGCGCTGGTCGAAGTCGCGCCACGCGACGGCACCGGTGCCGAGGATGAAGAAGCCGACGACCATCGCGAACCCGCGGTGGAACTGCTCGACGAAGTCGTGAATCTGGAGGCCCAGCGGGAGGAGTTGGCCGTTGCAGTCGGGCCACTGGAGCCCGCAGGTCGCGCCCGACCCGGAGACGGCGGTGTACTCGCCGACGAGGATGAGCGCGAACGTCAGCACAGTCGTCACGGCCGCGAGCTGGTAGGAGCGGCGGTCCATGGCTCGGATTTTTGGACGAGTGTACGTAGGCGTGTCGTATTGGGCGTGAGCGTGGTCGACCGCAGGGAGACCACGTTATAGCGAGCGGGGAGCGTAGCGACCCGCGAGCAGCGTGGTTCGGAGCGAGCGTGGTCGACCGCAGGGAGACCACGTTATAGCGAGCGGGGAGCGTAGCGACCCGCGAGCAGCGTGGTTCGGAGCGAGCGTGGTCGACCGCAGGGAGACCACGTTATAGCGAGCGGGGAGCGTAGCGACCCGCGAGCAGCGTGGTTCGGAGCGAGCGTGGTCGACCGCAGGGAGACCACGTTATAGCGAGCGGGGAGCGTAGCGACCCGCGAGCAGCGTGGTTCGGAGCGAGCGTGGTCGACCGCAGGGAGACCACGTTATAGCGAGCGGGGAGCGTAGCGACCCGCGAGCAGCGTGGTTCGGAGCGAGCGTGGTCGACCGCAGGGAGACCACGTTATAGCGAGCGGGGAGCGTAGCGACCCGCGAGCAGCGTGGTTCGGAGCGAGCGTGGTCGACCGCAGGGAGACCACGTTATAGCGAGCGGGGAGCGTAGCGACCCGCGAGCAGCGTGGTTCGGAGCGAGCGTGGTCGACCGCAGGGAGACCACGTTATAGCGAGCGGCGTGGCGCGAAACGTTATTTCGAGAGGACTGCGTCCCTGGAAGCCGACTCGTTTCGACGCGTGACGTAACAACATTCGACGCGTTGGGATAGGTTTTTGGCCGTCGGCGCGGCAGACAACGACATGGGATTAGACGAGGACTCTCTGGACTACCACGCCAGCGACCCGCCCGGGAAGATCGAGATTTCGACGACGAAGCCGACGAACACGCAGCGGGACCTCTCGCTGGCGTACTCGCCGGGCGTCGCGGCGCCGTGCCGACACATCGACGAGGACCCCGAGGACGCGTTCAAGTACACCGCGAAGGGGAACATGGTCGGCGTCGTGTCGAACGGCTCCGCGGTGCTCGGGCTCGGCGACATCGGCGCGCAGGCCTCGAAGCCCGTCATGGAGGGGAAGGGCGTGCTATTCAAGCGCTTCGCCGACATCGACGTCTTCGACGTCGAACTCGACCAGGAGAGCGCCGACGACATCATCGAGTCGGTGGCGGCGATGGAGCCGACGTTCGGCGGCATCAACCTCGAGGACATCAAAGCGCCGGAGTGCTTCGAAATCGAGACGCGGCTCCGCGAGGAGATGGACATCCCCGTCTTCCACGACGACCAGCACGGCACCGCCATCATCTCCGGCGCGGCGCTGCTGAACGCCGCGGAAATCGCGGACAAGGACCTCGAAGGCCTCGACGTCGTCTTCTCCGGGGCGGGCGCGTCGGCCATCGCCTCGGCGAAGTTCTACGTCTCGCTGGGCGTCCAGCGCGAGAACATCACGATGTGTGACTCCTCGGGCATCATCACCGAGGACCGCGACGTCAACGAGTTCAAGCAGGAGTTCGCCAGCCCCGGCGAGGGCGGCGACCTCGCGGACGCCATGGAGGGCGCGGACGTGTTCGTCGGCCTCTCCGTCGGCGGCATCGTCAGCCAGGAGATGGTCCAGTCGATGGCGGACAACCCCATCGTGTTCGCGATGGCGAACCCGGACCCCGAAATCGGCTACGAGGACGCCAAGGCCGCCCGCGACGACACAGTCATCATGGCGACCGGGCGCTCGGACTACCCGAACCAGGTGAACAACGTCCTCGGGTTCCCGTTCATCTTCCGCGGCGCGCTCGACGTCCGCGCGACGGACATCAACGAGGAGATGAAGGTCGCGTGCGCGGAAGCGCTCGCGGACCTCGCGAAACAGGACGTGCCCGACGCCGTCGTGAAGGCGTACGGCGACCAGCCGCTCCAGTTCGGCTCCGAGTACATCATCCCGAAGCCGCTGGACCCGCGCGTGCTCTTCGAGGTCGCGCCCACTATCGCGGAGGCCGCCATCGACTCCGGGGTCGCGCGCCGCGACCTCGACTTAGCGGAGTACCGCGAGGAACTGGAAGCCCGCCTCGGGAAGAGCCGGGAGATGATGCGCATCGTCCTCAACAAGGCCAAGAGCGACCCCAAGCGCGTCGCGCTCGGCGAGGGCGACGACGAGAAGATGATTCGCGCGGCCTACCAGATGGCCGAGGAGGGCATCGCCGAACCCGTGCTCATCGGCGACCGCGACACCATCAACGGCGTCGTCTCCGGGCTCGGCCTGGACTTCGACCCCGAAATCGTCGACCCCGACGAGGGCAGCCACGAGGCGTACGCCGAACGCCTCTACGAACTCCGCCAGCGCAAGGGCATCACGCGCAGCGAGGCCGAATCGCTCGTGAAGCGCGACCCGAACTACCTCGGGTCGACGATGGTCGAAGCCGGGGACGCTGACGCGCTCCTCACCGGCCTCACCCACCACTACCCGAGCGCGCTCCGCCCGCCGCTGCAGGTCGTCGGCACCGCGCCGGACGCCGACTACGTCGCCGGCGTCTACATGCTGACGTTCAAGAACCGCGTCATCTTCTGCGCGGACACCACGGTCAACCAGGACCCCGAGGCGGACGTGCTCGCAGAGGTCGCGGAACACACCGCCGAACTCGCGCGCCGGTTCAACGTCGACCCGCGCGTGGCGATGCTGTCGTACTCGAACTTCGGCAGCGTCGACAACGAAGGCACGCGCAAGCCCCGCGAGGCCGCGCGCATGCTCCGCGAGGACGGCGACGTCGAGTTCCCCGTCGACGGCGAGATGCAGGCCGACAGCGCGGTCGTCGAGGACATCCTCGAAGGCACCTACGAGTTCTCCGAACTGAACGACCCCGCGAACGTGCTCATCTTCCCGAACCTCGAAGCCGGGAACATCGGCTACAAGCTCCTCCAGCGCCTCGGCGGCGCGGACGCCATCGGCCCGATGCTGGTCGGGATGGACGAGCCCGTCCACGTCCTCCAGCGGGGCGACGAAGTCAAGGACATCGTGAACCTCGCGGCCGTCGCCGTGGTGGACGCCCAGCAGGAAGACTAAACGCTAGCGTGCTCGGCGGAGCGAAGTGAGCACTCGGGCCGACGACTGAACGGAGTCGTTCGAGAGAGCGAAGCTCTCTCGTGATGACGAGAGGCGCCAGCGGCGTCTCTCGAACCACGCAGCGAAGTGAAGGAGGAGTGCTTTTTCCGCAAGTTTTGCGAGCCGAGCGGGACCGGAGGTCCCGCTGTAAACGGGCGCGCAGCGCCCGTGAGCAGATGAGGCGCGCGGAGCGCGCGCCACGCAGCGCAAAAAGTGCGTTAGTCGCTGGCCCGGCGGTCGCTGCGCGAGGGTGGCGGCACCTGCGAGTCGCCGGTGTCGCGCTCGGGGAGCAGACAGCGCGCGGGCTCGTCGTTGACGTGGCCGTACTGCTCGGGTTCGTTCGCGAGCACGTGCGCGGGGTTGGTGTTGCTGTCCAACTGGGCGGCCCGCACCTCCTCGAAGCCGACGACGCGCGCACGGATGCCACGCCAGTGGTGGTCGGCGGTCGCGGGCGGTGAGAACTCCTTGATGGGGCGGTAGTCGTGGGCGCGCGCCGCGAGCGCCGCGGTGTTGACGTCGCCCGCGAGGTCGTTGTGGTCGACCAGCACGCCGATGCGCGCGTCCCGCGGCGCGCGCGCCGCGAGCACATCCAGCCCGAGGTGGAGCGCGCGGTACTCGGCGACGTTGTTGTTCGGGGCTTCGTCCGGCACCGCGAAGCGGGCGACCCGCTCGCCGTCCCGCGTTTCGACGATGACGCCGAGCCCGCTGCCGTCGCGCGAGTACGAACCGTCGGTCGCGACGTAGAAGTCCCGCCGGTGGGACTGTGGGGGGTGCGCGATGTGCGGCGTCGGCGAGTCGTCGAACAGGTCTCGGAGTTTCGACCGGCCCACGATGGCCATACGCTACGTAGCGAGCGCCACAACTTAAGCGGTCCGCCGGTCGACATCGCGGGCTGGCGTGCCCCCGAGGGGATCTGTCGTGGCAGGGTAGCCACGCCGCGTTTTGTTCACTGTATTGAACAGTTCATTCATGCCTACCGTACGCCGAGTCGCTACCAAACACTCATTCGTGTAGATTCAGAAACACTACTTATGGCAAAAGCTAACGGGACGGTCGAAGGGGGTGATTCCGACGACACGTTCCGACGGGCGACGGAGGCGGTCAAACGCCGGGCCGGCGACGCCCTCCGCATCGTCTTCCGGTACGAGCCCGACTCCGTGGACGTCCGGTACGTCGACGACTGCCGCCTCGACGAAGACCTGCTGCCGCGCCTCCAGCGCCTCCAGGAGCGCGCGCTCGAACTCGGCGACGCCACGGCGAGCACCGAAATCGACGCCCACGGAGAGGTCGAGACCGTTCTCGCCGTCCACGAGGACGCCGTCGTCCTCTACTTGCTCGTCGCGCCCGACGAGGGACTGGTCGCTGTCCACGGCCGAACGGGGGAGCCGCTGGGCGGCGACCTGCTCTGACCGCACCGCATCCAAAGCGATAGGTGGCGTGGTTGCGAGGACTCCCGTATGCAGGCACGCGACCTGATGACCGAAGCCGTCGAGACCGTCCACGAGGACGACGCGGTCAGCGACGTCCTCCAGCAGCTCGCTCGACGCGACTTCACGGGGTTCCCCGTCGTGGACGACGACGACCGGCTCGTCGGCGTCGTCACCCAGCGCGACTTCGTGGAGCTGTTCCAGCCCAAAGACCACACCGTCTGGATTCCCATCGGGCTGCCGCCGTTCCTCGAGACGCTCGACTACGGCATCGACCTCTCGTGGAACGAACTGGAGACCGAACTGGACCTCGCGAAGAACGCCGGCAAGCCGGTCAAGAAGATCATGACGCCGGACGTGCTCACGGTCGGCCCCGACGCCGACGTCGACGACGTGCTCGCCATCCTCGCGGCGGACGAGCGCGACGTCAACCGCGTCCCCGTCGTCGAGGACGACGTCGTGGTCGGTATCGTCACCCGGCAGGACGTGCTGCGCGCGCTCCACGACGAGCGCAACCAGTAGCCGGCGGCGGCAAAACGGGTACGGCTCCGAAAGCGTAAACGTCGCGCCGCTCGGAGAGTCGACGTGACCAACTACCGGAACGCCGGACTGTTTCTCGCGCTCGCAGCGGCCTGGGGGTCGGCGTTCGTCGCCATCAAGGCGGGCCTCGACGCCGGCTTCGAGCCCGTGCTGTTCGCGGCCGTCCGCTACGACGTCGCGGGCGTGCTGATGCTCGCGTACGCGGCGTACGCCGCCGACGACTGGCTCCCACAGTCGCGCGCGGACTGGACCGTCGTCGGCATCGCCGCCGTCTTCCTCATCGCCGCCTACCACGCCTTCCTCTTCGTCGGCGAACAACAGACCACGAGCGCCGTCGCCGCCGTCGTCGTCAGCCTCAGTCCCGTGCTCACGACCGGGTTCGCGCGGGCGTTCCTCCCCTCGGAACGCCTCTCGCTCGGCGGCATCGTCGGCCTGCTGCTCGGACTGGTCGGCGTCGCCGTGCTCTCGAACCCCGACCCGTCGAACCTCCTCGGCGGGAGCACCGTCGGCGTCCTCCTCGTGTTCGCGGCGTCGACGTGCTTCGCGCTCGGGAGCGTGCTCACCCAGCGCGTCGACGACGACCTCGACGTCGAGACGATGGAGGCGTGGGCGATGCTGCTCGGTGCGCTCCTCATGCACGTCGCCAGCCTCGCGCGCGGCGAGACGCAGACGATTCCGCGGAACACGGACGCGCTGTTCGCCATCGCGTACCTCTCGCTGGTCGCCAGCGCCGCCGGGTTCCTCGTCTACTTCGAGCTGCTGGAGCGGCTCGGCCCCATCGAAATCAACCTCGTGAGCTACGTCGCGCCCGTCTTCGCCGCGGTCGTCGGCCTGCTCGTGCTCGCCGAGCCGATTACCCCGCACACGGTCGCCGGCTTCGCCGTCATCTTCGCGGGCTTCTGCCTGCTGAAGCGGCGCGCGCTCGCGGCCGAACTGCGGAGCTTCCGCGCCGCGTGGGGGTAGCTACTTCGCGCGGGCGATGCGGTCGAACTGGTCGGCACTCAGCGTGAGGTCCGCGGCAGCGAGGTTCTCGCGGAGCTGGTCGGGCGTGCGAGCGCCCGTAATCGGCGCGACGACCTGCTCGTGGTGGAGCAGCCACGCCAGCGACACCTGTGCGGGGGTCGCACCGACTTCGTCGGCGACGGCCTCGACTTCTTCGAGCGCGTCGAAATTCTCCGCCGTGAGGTACGAGTCCACGAACTGCTGGTCGGTCGCGCCCCGCGTCCCCTCGGGTGGTGCCTCGCCGCGCGTGTACTTCCCCGTGAGGAAGCCGCCGGCCAGCGGCGACCACGGCACGACGCCGAGGTCGTAGTCCCGGCACATGTCGAGGTAGGTCGCCTCGATTTCGCGGTTGACGGCGTTGTACCGCGGCTGGACGACCGTGAACGGCTCGTACCCCTCCCGGCGTGCGATTTCGTTGGCCTTGGCGACCTTCCACGCGTTCGGCCCGAACGTGGACGCGCCGAGATAGTGGACTTTGCCGTCGCGGACGAACTCGTCGAGCGTGCGCATGAACTCGCGGGCGGGCGTCCGGTCGTCCCAGCGGTGGATGTAGAGGACGTCCAGGTAGTCGGTGTCGAGGCGGTCGAGAATCGCGTCGACGTTGTTCCGGAGGTGTTTGCGGTTGAGTCCGCGCCCGTTTGGCCCCTCGCGGGTGGGCCAGTAGATTTTGGAGGCGACGACGTACTCGTCGCGGTCGCGGCCGGCGAGCCACTCGCCGATGTGCTGTTCGGCGCGGCCGCTGCCGTACATGTCTGCGGTGTCGACGAAACGGCCGCCGGCGTCGGCGTACGCGTCGAGAAGTTCGTGTGCGCGTTCGCGGCCGACTTCGACCTCGCCGGCGTCGTTCTCGCGGCCGAACCGCCACGTCCCGAACGCGACCTCGGAGACGCGGAGGCCGGTGCGGCCGAGCGAAACAGCGTCGAGACCCATGTGGGGACCGAGATTGGGGGCGGTGTTAAGCGGCGCGTCTTCGAGCCGTTAGCTCGTGTTGTGGCGGTGACCGAGCACGAGCGCGACGACGTGGAGGGCGACCATCGCGGCGAGCGCGGTCTGTTGGGCCGTCGTGTCGGGACCAGCGAGCACGAGCGGCGTGTACAGGAACGGGAGAGCGACCGCCGCCCAGAAGCCAGCGACCTCGAAGGGCTTCAGGAGGGTGGCGGACGCGGGCGTGTTCACGGCGTCCGATGCGACCTCGGCCAGTGCGGAGCGGGAGGGGGCAGACATTGGGTCTCACCTCGTCTACTCCACCCTACTGGCGCCGACCCCATATAGGGGGTCGACCGTTGCCCGGATTTCAGTACGTTTCACCGCGAGTCGGGCCGATTTCGGGACGTTTTACGACGGTCTTAGAATCGTCGAAACATTTTATGATTCGTTCTAAGAGTGTTTCGTGAAATCGGTGATTCGGCCGGCCACAACCGTATTGGCGGCGATTCGGCGGCTCCCGAGTCCTCCCGAGAACTCCGGAGTCGTCACTCGAGATTCGGAGGCGTCGCTCGACCGTTGGAGTGGTAGAAAGTGCCCGGGGAGGGTTTTGAACCCTCGATCTCCGCATGTCCCAGGTTCGAGGCTCGGCGGGCCTCGCGGACATGCTGAGCATCCACGTGGCGAGTGGGATGCCGCACCGAAGCTCGGAACCCTATGAGTGCGGCGCTATGACCAGCTAAGCCACCCGGGCTCGACTCCGGCTAGGGGGAGGTCGCTCTTGAAGGTTCTCATCTCAATCGACGCACCCGCCGGGTTTAAGCCGAGGCGGTTGCTTCGGGCGTACATGAACGTACCTGCGCTCGTCCAGTCCTCGCTCGGGGACGAGGACGTCGCCGCGCACGTGCCGCTGAAGGGGGAGGACGCGGTGTTCGTCACGCCGACGCGGACGCTCGTCTACACGGCCGACGGCCTGCTGAGCGACGAGAGCGTCGACGAGTTCCCGCACGACGCCGAGGGCATCGAGGTCAGCGAGGGCCGCCGGAAGGCGAAGGTCACGCTGGACTACGGGCTGGACGGCGAGGAGTCGTTCTCGGTGCCGTCGGGGAAACTCGACGACGTCCTGCACCCGATTATCGCGGGCGTGCTGAACGCCGCCGACGTCACTCAGCCCGGGGAGACGGTCAAGCGCACGTACCGGTTCAGCGAACTCACGCTCGTCGCGACCAGCGACCGCGTCGTGAAACACGTCGGCGCGGCCGTCTGGGGCCCCGACTACGAGCAAATCGGCTACGACTCGGTGACGGGCATCGACGCCGAGGAGGGCAACGTCTCCAGCCAGCTCGTCCTCGAAACGACCGCGCGAACCCAGCGCATCAAGGCACCCAACGAGCAGTTCCGGGACGTCCGCGAGACCGTCGAGGAGGCCGTCTACGCGTTCCACGACGCGGCCAACGCTGCGGAGTTCGAGCGCATGAACGTCGACGAGGACGCGGGCGCAGCCACCGAGGAAGTCTCGTTCGACAGCGGCGTCGAGCCAATCGACACGAGCGGTGTCGGCGAGGACGACGAGGCAGCCGCCGACGAAGCCGAGCCGAGCGCGGAAGCGAGCGCCGCGGGCGCAGGTGCGGAAGCGGGTGACGCGGCGAGCGCGACCGGCGAACCCGCCGAGCGCGCGGACGTGAACGACGACGAGTTCGCGTCCAGCGGCTTCCAGACGGCCGCGTCGAAGGTCGAGCCGCCGGTCGACCCGGAGGAATTGAACGCCGAACTGGACGACCTCGAAGACACCGTCGAGGAACTGGCCGACGCGCTCGCCGAACAGCGTGAGCTCGCCGAACGCCAGCGCGAAGCGCTCGACGCCCAGCAGACCGTCATCGAGGCCCAGCGCGACCGCCTCGCGGCGCTGCGCGACCTCGTCGACGAGGAGTAGCTACTCGCGGCCGGTGACCTTGCGGATGCACGACGAGCCGAACGCGCCCAGTTCGCCGTGCTCGAAGTTGATGAAGTAGCCCGTCTCGATGGACGCGCCGCAGCGCCGACACGAGAACTCATCCTCTTTCGTGACGACGTCGGACTGGAAGGAGACGTAGCTGCCGCCCTGTGGCTGGACCTCGCCGCCCTCGCGTTCGACGACGCCGCGGCGCTCGGCTTCGTCCAGAATCCGCCGAGTGGTCCGCGGGTGCGTGGTGACGGTTTCGAGGCGGTCGATGGAGTCGGCGACGGACAGCGACTCGAATTCGAGGTTCGCGAGCAGCTCCACCCCGAGTTCGACCGGGTCCTCGACGTTCCCGGCGTCGCCGTCGGTCATGTGTCGTGGTGGGGCGAGCGCGCGCTTAACGCTTACGCGACGCGCGAAGGGACAACGCTAAACCCGCCGCTCGGGTAGCAGGCGGCGATGAAACGGTACGCGGCCGGCGTCGCGCTCACGGCGGTGCTCGTGCTCGCCGTCGTGGCGCGGCCGGCTGACGCGCTCGGCGCGCTCCGGGCGGCGCTCGCCAGCCCGTGGTTCCCCGTGCTGCTGGTCGGCCTCTACGCGGTCCGCCCGCTGTTGGGCTGGCCCATCAGCGTGCTGTCCGCGCTCGTGGGCTTCCAGTACGGACTCGTCGTGGGCGTGCCGGTCGCGCTCGCGGGCGCGGTCGTCACGAGCCTCCCGGCGTACGCCGCGGGCCGCTACGCGCCCGCAGACGGCCGGCTGTTCGGCCGGTTCTCGGACGGCAGCCAGCGCTTCTTCGCCGCCACGGGCGACGTCCGCGGCCTCGTCGCCGCGCGGTTCGCCCCCACACCAGCAGAACCGGTTTCGGCCGCGGCGGGCGCAGGCAACGTCAGCCTCCGCTCGTTCACGGCCGGCACGCTCGTCGGTGAACTCCCGTGGGTCGTCGCAACCGTTGCGTTCGGGAGCGGCCTCGACGCGTTCACGATGGCCGCGACCGACGTGAATCCGGTCGTCGTCGCGGGCGGCGTGCTCGCGGCGGCCGTGCTGTTGAGCCCGGTCGCGTATCGCGCGTGGCAACAGCGCGCGTAGTCAGAATTTGAAGGGGTCTGCGCAGTCCGCAATTACGCCGTGCTGCGGGCAGACGTACTTGCAGTGGCGCTTGAACATCGCCGCGTCGCACATCGGACAGCGGCTGCCGCCGCGGCCCGCGCCCGTCGACTGCTCGCTCATACCCGTGGCTGCGTGCGCGACGAGCATAGGCGTGTCCCTCGCGGGCCCTCAGTCCGCGGCGTCGTCGGCGAGTTCGAGGATGTTCCGCCGGCCGACGCGCAGCTTTTGAACGTCGTCGTCCTCGACCATCCGAGAAACGACGCGACTGGTCTTCGACGGCGACCAGTCCAGTTCTTCGGCGACGGCGGCTTGTTCGACGCGGCCACCGCGGTCTGCGAGGAGTTCGCGGACGCGCTCCTCGTCGGTGACCGGCCCGCTCGTGGCCCCGGTGGAAGCGCGTGCGGCTACCGCCGCCGCACTGACTTCGCTAGAGTCGCCGCCTGTCTTGCCTCGCCTGCGGCGATACACGACGACTCCGGCGACCGCGACGACGACAAAGCCCGCGGCGACAGCGAGCCACGGGAACGCGCTCCCGCCGGATTCGGCTCGCGTCGTCGTGGTCGGCGCGGTCTCGGCGGCGGTGTACTCGACGTCGGGGCGTTCGTCGCCGAAGTCCAGTTGCCCGGTCCACCGGAGCGTGCCGTTCTCGAGGGCGTCGGGCTCGGGGGTCACGTTCGCGACGCGGTACTCGGGCGGCGTCGTCAGTTCGAGGAGGTCGTCCGCCGAGAGGTAGTAGCCGCCCTGGAACACGTCGCCGACCGCGACGCTGTCGCCGTTCGTGGCCGCGAACCCGCGCCACGTGAACTCGTAGGTGACGACGCCCCAGCGCCGCGGCAGCTCCTGAATGCTGGTGGACGCCGAGAAGTTCGTCGCCGTCATCTCGCGGCCGGTGGCGTTCGCCGCGCGCTCGACGACCTCCCGGATGCGGTCGCGGTACGGGTCGAGGAACTGCGAGGTGTTCTCCCGGAACCGCTGCTGGAACGCCTCGTAGTCGCTGACGGCCCGGTCGGAGTTCAGCCGCGTCCGCACGGCGACAGTCCACGTCGCGGACCCGTCGGCGGCCACGTCGATTGACGTGACGGTGTTGTCGACTTCCGGCTGGACGCTGGTCGCGTCTTGGGTGCCCGAAGCGCCGCCGACAGCCGGCGCCGCTGCGGCGACCAGAACGGCGACCACGAGCCAGCGCGCGTAACGGCTCCCTTGCATGGTCGTTGGGCGTGGATTGGGAGGCCCCGGGGAAAAGACGTGCGACCGTTGCACGGCTCCGCCGCGGAAACGAGTGCAAGCGGCTGCAAGCGTCCGTGAACGCGCGGAAGTCGATGCGACGGTCTGCCGGATTTATGGCCGAACGGGGCCAAGGCCCAGCCACATGACTCGGACGCGAACCGTCGTCACCGTGCTGGTAGCTGCCGCGTTGCTCGTCGGGACCGCCGCACCAGCGGCAGCCGGCGCGCTCCCCGGCACCGACAGCACGCAGTCGGTAACAGGTACGGTCGACGACACCGGCGCACAGGAGAACAACACCACGCAGAACGGCTCCGTCGACGTCGCCGTCGGCCAGCAGCTGTCGACGGTGGTCTCGGTGACCAGCGACGAGGTGGAGACGGAGGTCGAGGACACCGCCTTCGAGGTGTCCTTCGAGCGCGCCAACGAGAGCGAGCGCGCCGAAGCCGTCGCTCAGCGCGTCGCGGAACTCCGCGAGCGCGCCGGCCAAATCCGGGCGGACTACCGGGACGCCACGGCGGCCTACGAGAGTGGGAACCTCACGAAATCCGCGTACGGCCAGCGGCTCGCGACGCTGAACGCGCGCGCCGACAGCGTCCTGCACAGCCTCTCGGCGGTCCGGGAGCGCGCGACGAACGTTTCCGAGCTGGAGCTGCGCGCCGAGGGCGTGGCGAACAGCACGCTCGAAAACGCCACTGAACCCCTCTCGGCGGTCGCTGGCGCGGGCCCGTCAGCGCTGCTCCAGCGGTACCTCGGCGCGAGCGAGGGCGAAGTCGAACTGGAGACGGCCGACGGGCTCAGCATCGAGGCCGAGAGCGAGAGCGGCGAGCGCTCCCGCGAACTCCAGCGTCCGCAGGACGACAACAACTCGATCACGGTGACTCAGTCGGCGGCGCTGGAAACCGCGCGGGGCGCGCTGTCGACGCCCGAGAACGGGTCGTGGCGCCTGCGGTCGGCGAGCGTCCACGACGACGACGGCTACTACAACTTCGAATTCGCGCTCGCGGGAACGAACAGCACCGGTGAGGCGGAGGTCCGCGTCGACGGCTCCAGCGGCGACGTGTTCCGCCTCGAAGCGGCAGTCGAGGCATCCGAGCGCGACAACGACGAAGACGACCGCGAGACGGACGAACGCGAGGGCGACGAACTCGCGCTCGTGGTTGCCGGCGGAACGCCCGCGGCGAACGAGACGATAACCGTGCGGGCGCTGTCGAACGGCGACCCCGCGGCGAACGCCACGGTGGCGTTGAACGGCGACGTCGTCGGCACGACGGCCGCCGACGGAACGCTGTCGGTGACGCTGCCGGCGTCCGGCGAGGCCGAACTGACCGCAACCCGCGGCGACAGCGAGGGCGAGCTCGGCTTCGAGTTCGGCGACGAGGACGACGAAGTGTACCGCGCGCTCGCCGTCGACGCGTCGGTCGGCGACAACACGACCACCGTCTCGGTGACCTACGACGGTGACAGCGTCGCCGGTGCGTCCGTGTACGCGAACGGCGAGCGCGTCGGACAGACGGGCAGTGACGGCACGGTGACGTTCCGGACGCCCGGCGGCGACGAACTCGAACTCGAGGTCGTGAAAGGGGAGTTCGAAGCCGAACTCTCGTACGAACTTCGGGACGGGACCCTCGTTCAGACGGAGGGACCCCACGAGGGCGACGGTGACAAAGCCGACGGCGAACGCGAGAACGAGAGTGGGGAAGACGAGGGTGACGAGGAAGCCGCGGACGACGAAGCGGAAAACGAGACCGAGGACGGCAGCGACGAACCCGAGGAAACAGAAGCTGAGGGGACGGAAACCGAGGACGAGGAAAGCGGCGACGCGACGGACAGCGACGACGAAACCGAGACCGAAGCGACTGAAACCGAAGACGGCGACGGCGGGGACGACACCGAAACTGAAGCGACTGAAACCGAAGACGGCGACGACGACTAAGTAGCGGCGTCGTCCGAGCCGACTGGTTTTTCACCGCCTCCGTCGAGTGCCCGCGTTCGTGCTCCCGAAAGTGACGTCGTGACCGCGCCGTAGGCGTGGCTCCGGGGACAACGCGTCGAATGAGAGAAAGAGAAAGACCGCAGTGGCGGTAGTCGGTTAGTGGTTCGGAATCAGCACTCGCTCCAGCCACAGGATTCGCAGGTTTTGCAGCCTTCGCTGTAGTACAGCGTCATCGAGCCACAGTCGGGGCATTCGGGGCTCTCGCCCGCGTCGATGAGCGACTGCGTGGCGTCGTCCTGCTGTTGGCCGTCGCCGCCAGCGCCGGAGGGGCCCTGCGGGCCGCCGACAGGGGGCTCGGAGGCAGCGCCGCCGTCAGTCTCGGGCGTGGTGGCGTCGTCGGTCACTTCGCCGAGGCGCTGCTGCTGGGGGTAGGCGGCGCGGTCGACGTCGCCGTCGAGGTAGCGCCGCAGCGCGGTGCCGAACGCGTCCGGGATGGAGTTGACCTGTGCGCCCTTGTCCCACGCGACCTTCGGCGAGCGGATGCCCTGGAGCTTGTCCGCGATTTCCTCGGGGTCGACGCCCGACCGCAGGGCCACGGAGATGGTCTTCGCGAGCGCTTCGGTGAACGAGCCCGTGAAGCCACCGGAGTTTCCGGTGTTGGCGAACAGCTCGAACGGCCGCTCCTGCTCGGGGTCCTCGTTGATGGTGACGTAGAGCTTCCCGTAGCCCGTGTCGATGCGCTGGGTGACGCCGTGGAGGAGGTCGGGGCGAGCCTGCTTCTCGGCGAACTCGCCGTCGAAGGCGTCCTCCTCGCCCGCGAAGATGTCGCGGAGGTCCTCGCCGAACGCGGCCTGAACGTCCTCGTTGTCGAGGAAGCCCTCGATGCCGCCGAACGTCTCCTGGATGGTCTCGACGATGGCCTCGGCGGCCTCGTCCTCGTCCATCTGGGAGAACTCGGTGTTGTCCGCGCGCGTCGTCAGCACCTGCTTGCTGCGGGTGCCGTCGCGGTAGACGGTGACGCCCTTCCCGCCGTTGTCGTAGATGTAGCGGTAAACCTCGTCCATGTCCTCGACCGAGGCGTCGTTCGGGAAGTTACACGTCTTCGAGATGGCGGAGTCGACGCCCTGCTGGCAGGCCGTCTGGACCGCCGCGTGGTCCTTCCCGGAGAGGTCGGAGGTCACGACGAACAGTTCGCCGATGGGGTCCGGAACCGTCTTCAGCCCTTCGACGCCGTCGAACTCGTTGTTCGACATCTGCTCCTGGGCTTCCTTCTTGACGGCCTCGACGTCGATGTCGTTGGCCTCCAGCGTGCGGAGGAAGTAGTCGTCGAACTCCACGAGCATCTCGTCGCCCTGCACGTCGTCGCTGACGTTCTTGTAGTAGGCGACGTTGTAGATGGGCTCACAGCCGCCCGTGGTGTTCCCGACCATCGAGGTCGTGCCGGTCGGCGCGATGGTCGTCGTGTTGTGGTTGCGAATCGGGAAGCCGTCCGCCCAGTCCGCGGGGTCCTCGCCCGTGTGGTGCTCGAACCACTCGGGGTAGTCGGTCGGGTTCGCGTACTTGGACTTGTCCCACTCGTCGAAGCTCCCGCGCTCCGTGGCGAGGTCGTGGGACGCTGCCTTCGACCCGTGGTCGATGTGGCGCATGACCTGCCGGGCGATCTCGTTGCCCTCCTCGCTGCCGTACTTCACGCCGAGCTGGATGTACAGCTGCGCGAGACCCATGACGCCGAGGCCGACCTTCCGCATCTCGGCGACCTTCTCTTCGATCTCCTCGACGGGGAAGTCCGACATGGTGACGACGTTCTCCAGGAAGCGCGTCCCCATCTCGATGCGGTGGTCGAACTCCTCGTTGTCGAGCGCGTCCTCGAGGAAGCGGTCGACACCCGCTTCGAGGGTGTCGAAGTCGTGTTCCTCGCTCCAGACGCGCCAGTCGGGGGCGTCCTGAGCGGCGAGCGTCGAGAGGTTGATGTGGCCGAGGTTACACGCCTCGTACTCCTCGAGGGGCTGTTCGCCGCAGGGGTTCGTCGCGAGGATGCGGTGGTCGGGGTGTTCCTCGACGTCGAAGGAGTGCTGCTTGTTGACGCGTTCGAGGTAGATGACGCCGGGTTCGCCGTTCTCGTGGGCACCCTCGACGATGCGTTCCCAGACCAGTTCCGCGGGCAGCGTGAGCTCCTCGCCGGGCGTGACGTACTCGCCGAGCCCGTACCGGGCGTACATCTCCTTGGTTTCCTCGGTGGCGATGTGGGGTTCCTCGGTGCGCGGGTTCGTGAACGTGTACTCCTCGCCCGCTTCGAGGGCCTCCATGAAGCCGTCCGTGACGCCCACGGAGATGTTGAAGTTCGAGAGGTGGCCCTCCACGGCGTTGCGGAGGTGTTCGGGGACGCGGCCGTCCTCGTCGATGAGTTCGCGGGCCTCTTCGAGGGCTTCCGAGAACTCCGTGTACGTGTAGTCGTCGGGGTCGTTGAGTTTGAGCGTCTGCGCGAGGCTGACGTCCTTGTTCTTCGCGTGGATGAACTCGATGACGTCCGGGTGGCTGATGCGCATCACGGCCATCTGTGCGCCGCGGCGCGCGCCGCCCTGTGCGATGGTCTCGCACATCTGATCGAACGTCTCCATGAACGTCAGCGGGCCGGAGGCGATGCCGCCGGTGGAGCCGACGGTGTCGCCGTACGGCCGGAGCTTCCAGAACGCGTACCCCATGCCGCCGCCGGACTGGAAGACTTCCGCGGCTTCCTTGGCGGTCTGGTGGATGTCGGTGATGTCGTCGTCCGGGGAGTCGACGAAGCACGCCGAGAGCTGCTGGAGCTCGTCGCCGGCGTTCATCAGCGTCGGCGAGTTCGGCATGAACGAGAGGTCCTCCATCAGGTTCTGGAACTCGTCACGCTGGGCTTCGACGTGGCTTCGCACGTCGTCGTCGAGTTCGGGGACGACCGTGTCGTACGCGAATTTGTTGACGTTGCTCTCGGTGAGCTCGACCTCGGCGTCGTCCTCGGGGGAGATGTCGTCGTCGACGGCTTCGCCGTCTGCCTGAGGCGTCTTCGACGCCTCTCTGCCGAAGACCTCAGTGGTGAGTTCGTCGCGGCGCGGGTGGTCGGGCTTGAGCTGGTCGGGCGTGACCGTCACCGGCTCGTCGCTCTCGTAGACGACTTCCGCGAGCGCGATGTTCTTCGCGACGCGCTCGAAGAGGTCCTCCTGTTCTTCGACGTGTTCGCCGTCGGCGTTCTTGCGGAGGTAGCGCGCCGGCAGGATGTTGTGGTAGGCGTTCGCGGTGAGGCGCTCTTCGAGCGAGTCGCCGGTGGTCCGCTTGATGGGCAGGTCGACTTCGTCCGCGGAGACGTTCGGCGTGCTCATTGACACTCACTCCTCAGTACAGTCCGTGTGGTGGGTTGTTGGTGTATCATGTATGGTCTACTTCCGGGTGTCGATGGGGACGACAAGGTACCGGGCACGGGAGGTTAGTAGTTGCGTTTCCGGCCCCCCGTGCTGGCGGTCCCCAAAGCGGCCCGAGTCTGCGTGGCTGAACCGTTGGGCTGGGACCGATATAATGGTACCCAAAGCGCGGTGAAAGTGGCCGACTGTGCCCGACTGAAACCACCGACGTGACCCGGGTTTCAGTTTCGGCCGTCCAGTGGAACCGAAGGGGGCACGCGAGTCCGGCCCGACTGCCCCCTCGCTTAAGTCGGTGGTCTGCGTGGACCCGAGCATGCTCGCTGCACTCGCGCTCGCGCTCGGCGGCCTGACGTCCTCCCCGCTGGGCACGCTGCTGGTCGCGCTCGTCGCCATCACAGTCATCGTCCTGGTCGGTCGCTTCGTGCTCAGCGTCGCGTGGAAACTGCTCGTCGTCGCGACGGTGCTGGTCGGCGCGGCGTGGGTCGTGACGACGCTGCTGTAACTAGACGGACGCGAGGAAATTCTCCACGAGGTCGTGACCGGCAGCCGTGAGCACGCTCTCCGGGTGGAACTGCACGCACGTAATCGGGTGCTCGCGGTGACGGACGGCCATCGCGAGTTCGGTGCCGTCGTGGTCGGTGCGCGCCGAGACCTCGAAGCAGTCCGGAATCTCGCCGCAGGCCAGCGAGTGGTAGCGCGCCGCCGGGAAGCCCTGGTCGATGCCGTCGAAGACGCCGCAACCGTCGTGCTCGACGGGACTGGTCTTCCCGTGCATCGGCTCGGGCGCACGGTCGACCGTCCCGCCGTACTCGTAGACCGCGGCCTCCATCCCGAGACAGACGCCGAGCGTCGGCACCGCCGGACTGACCTCGCGGAGCACGGGCGCGGTGACGCCGACGTCGCGCTCGTTCTTCGGGTGGCCCGGGCCGGGACTGATGACGATTGCGTCCGGGTCCACGTCGCGCACGTCCTCGATGCTCGCGGTGTTCTTCAGGACCGTCGTCTCGGGACGCTCGCCGTCGACGCGCTGCTCGGAGACGTACTCCACGAGGTTGTACGTGAACGAGTCGAAGTTGTCCACGAAGAGGACGTTCATCTCTCCACCTCCGGCGTCTCCGGCTTCTCCTCGGCGTCTTCGCGGATGCGCTCGACGGCCGCGAGCACGCCATCCATCTTCGCCTCCGTCTCGTCGAACTCCGCCGCGGGGTCGCTGTCCGCGACGATGCCCGCGCCGGCGCGCACGCGGAGGGTGTCCTGCTCGCCAGTATGACCGATTGTCGCAGACCGAATCGTGATGGCGAACTCGGCATCGCCGTTCCACGAGAAGTAGCCGACGCCGCCGCCGTAGATACCGCGCGGCGACGCTTCGAGCGCGTGGATGTGCTCCATCGCGCGCACCTTCGGCGCGCCCGACAGCGTGCCGGCGGGGAAGGACGCGCGGGTCGCGTCGAAGGCGTCTTGGTCGTTCTGGAGCGTGCCGGTCACGGTGGACTCGATGTGCTGGACGTGGCTGTACTTGAGCACGCGCATGAACTCGGGGACGCGCACGCTCCCGGGTTCGCTGACGCGGCGCACGTCGTTGCGCGCGAGGTCCACCAGCATCGTGTGCTCGGCGCGCTCCTTCTCGTCGGCGAGCATCTCGCCGGCGAGCCGCCGGTCCTCGACGGGACTCGACCCCCGGGGGCAGGTGCCCGCGATTGGGTTGTTGAGCACCGTGTCGTCGTGGACGGCGACCAGCGTCTCGGGGCTCGCGCCGACGACCGTGCGGTCGTCGTGCGAGAGCAAGAACATGTACGGCGAGGGGTTGACGTCGCGCAGTGCGGCGTAGAGGCCCCGCGGGTCGACGTCGCCGTCGAGTTCGCGCGTGCGGGAGACGACCGCCTGGTACACTTCGCCGTCCAGGACTGCTTCCTTCGCTTTCGCGACGCTGTCCTCGTACTCGTCGCGGGCACCGGCGCGCTCGTCGGTGACGCGGAAGCCACCGAACTCGGGCTCGTCCGCGTCCGCGAGTTCGCGCTGCACGCGCTCGGCTTCGGCAACCAGGGCGTCGTAGACCGCGTCGGGGTCGTCCTCCTCGCTCACGAGCGGCGTGAACACCAGCGAGACGGTGTCGGTCGCGCGGTCGAAGACGAGCGTGCGCGTCGTCAGCACGAACTCGGCGTCGGGCAGCGGCGTGTTCGGCCGCTCGACGCCGACTTCCTCCAACCAGAGGTCGTAGACGGCGTCGTACGCGAGGAAGCCGACGAGCCCGCCGTCGAGCAACTGGCGGTCCTCGTCGGGGAACCCGCGGCGCTCGACGTCCGGGAGCGTGCCGCGGAGCTGGTCGAGCACGTCGCCGTCGCCGGCGTCCAGGAACTCCGTCACGCGGTCGTCGCAGAGCGCCTGCACCTCCGTCCCGTCGGGGTGGGCGGTGACGACGGCAGCGGGGTCGTAGCCGACGAACGAGTAGCGCGCGTGGCGGTCCTCGGTCGCGTCTGACGGCCGGAACGCGCCGTCCGGGTCGCTCGCGGACGTCTTCTCGGCGCTCTCCAGCAGGAAGCCGTACTCTCCTTCCGTGAGCGTGGCGTACGCGGACAGCGGCGAGATGCCGACGTCGAGGCTGGCGGCGACGCGGACGACGGCAGGACCGTCGGCCGCGAGGTCCGCGAACTCGCCGCGGGTGATGTCCAATCGTGCAGAGGTCTCGTCGGCGTCGGTCACGCTTCCACCTCCCGGTGTTCGGTCGCGTTCGCGACGAACCGCCGGACTGCGTCGTGGTCCTTCTCGCCGCCCGTGCGCTCGACGCCGGAGGCGACGTCGACCGCGAACGGCTCGACGGTCGCGGCGGCTTCGGCGACGTTTTCGGGCGTGAGCCCGCCCGCGAGCACGACCGGCGAGTCCACGCTGTCGGCGAACTCGCGGGTCGCGTCCCAGTCGTGCGTGCGGCCGGTGCCGCCCGCGCCCGCTTCGTCCACGGAGTCCACGAGCAGCGCGTCGGCGACGTCGTCGTAGCGCGCGCCCTCGGGGTCGGCGGCGTCGACGGTCTTCAGCACGGCTGCCGCGGGCGTGTTCGCCGCGACGTACGCGACGTCACTCACGGGACCGTCGCCGTGGAGTTGGACCGCGTCCGGATTCACGCGCTCGACGAGCTCGACGGCGCGTTCCGGGGATTCGGGCATCGTCACGAGCACCGTGGTCACGAACGGCGGCGTGGCGGCGACGAGGTCGGCGGCGCGCTCGACGCTCACCTCGCGGGGCGTGTCCACGGGTACGTCGACGATGAACCCGAGCGCGTCCGCGCCGGCGTCGACGGCCGCGCGGCGGTCGCCGTCGTTCGTGAGCCCGCAGATTTTCGCGCGCGTCATCGCGTCGCCATCGAGGGGCCGCGGAGCGTCTCCAGCGTCTCTCCGGCGGCGCCCGAGTCGATGGCTTCGGCGGCGCGCTCCGCGCCTTCTTTCAGCGAGTCAGCCTCGCCGGCGACGTGGATGGCCGCGCCCGCGTTCGCGAGGATGATGTCGCGCTTCGGCCCGGTGACGTCGCCGGTGACGATACCGCGGAGGTCGCGGGCGTTCTCCTCGGGGGTCCCGCCGGAGACCGCTTCGATGGGAGCCCCGTCCAGCCCGAAGTCCGCGGGCGTGACCGTGTACTCCTCGATGTCGCCGTCGTCGAGTTCGGCGACGACGGACTCGCCGTGGAGCGCGAACTCGTCGAGGCCGTCGCCGTGCACGACGAGCGCGTGGTCGACGCCCATGTGCGAGAGCGCGCGAGCGAGCACGGGCACGAGGTCGGGGTCGTAGACACCCACGACCTGCGCGTCCGCGCCCGCCGGGTTCGTGAGGGGGCCGAGCACGTTGAAGATGGTGCGGATGCCGAGCTCGCGGCGCGGCCCGATGACTGCCTTCATCGCGGGGTGGAACGCGGGCGCGTGCATGTAGCCGATGCCGTGGTCCTCGATGGTCTCCTCGACCGCCTCCGGGCTGGCGTCGAGGTCGACGCCCACCTCGTCGAGCACGTCCGAACTCCCCGACGACGAGGAGACGGAGTAGTTGCCGTGTTTCGCGACGGGGACGCCGGCACCGCTGACGACGACCGTCGACGTCGTCGAGACGTTGATGGTGTCGTAGTCGTCGCCGCCCGTCCCACACGTGTCGACGAGCGGTTCGCGGTCCGGGTCGATGGTGTGGGCGGCGTCGCGCATCCCCTGCGCGAACCCCGCGATTTCGGTCTCGGTCTCGCCTTTCGCGCGGAGCGCGGCGAGCAGCGCGCCGATTTCCGCGTCTGTCGCGTCCTCGAACAGTCGGGTGACGGCGTCACGCGCTTCGTCGAGGGAGAGGTCCTCGCCGGCGGTGACGCGCTCGATGTATTCCTCCATTATGGACACCAGTGTACTTCTTCGCGTTATAGTGTACAACTTTGTACAGCGACTTAACTCTGCCGGGGCACACACCCCCACGCGGGTGCCGATTCGAAACCTTCAACTATACCCCCGGACTACGCTGGAATGCGTTCGAAGACCGCCGCGGGTTGGTGGTCTAGTCAGGCTATGACACCTCCTTGACATGGAGGAGGTCGGCGGTTCAAATCCGCCCCAACCCACTACACTCCCTCCGGTCGTGTTAACCGCACGACGGCGGGAACTTTTCCACAACTTTCGGCGCTGAGAACGAGGTATATCGCTCTCAATTCATTCCGCTTCGCAACGCCCCACTACGATGTCCGGTGATTAGGACCTAATTTACAGAATAGCCCTGTTCGGTTGTAAATCTATGGGAGATCCATAACGACGAGAAGGCGCTAGCCGATAGTAGCCCAGTTAGAACAATAATCAATCAGGGGCGGCGTAGAATATGTGTAAGTCACTCAGAAAATTTTGGAGTTTCAGTAGGGTTTCCGGACTGCCGCAATTTTATGATTGGGCGATTATTAGCGTATTACTAGTGTATATATCCAAAAGGATGCCACCAGCCGGATGGTTGCATATCTGAAAAATTGATATGCTTTGAGGGCGGTGTGAGCGGACTTTTTTCAAAAATATGCAGCAAACCCCTTTTGTCCTATTAAATCTTCTTGAGGAGTCTATAAGAGAGGTTAAAATCGATTTTGGTACCATAACAGTCGTCCCATTCGACAAGAAGGGGCGCTCCCGACGTCCCTTTGAATGACTGTATAGGATAGATCTTATGGGATAGACCTTTTAGGATGTCTCAAACTCCGTTTCAATACTGCGGTCACTTCTCGTCGTTAAGGAGTGCTGTAACCAAGTAATTAAACTTCGTTTCAGTAAGAGTTACAATCTAAATGGGGTACTACTGAGGACAATAGTATGTATACAATATATGCTTTGGTAAGAGTTAACACACAGATTAGATAGTTTGAGAAGACAGAATTAAACTATATACAGATATAACTGACTGAATGTAAAAACTGCTGAGCACGGAGTATTCTACTGTAGAACATCAAGGCGCTCCTCGTACTCCTCCTTAGAGATCTCTCCCTCCGCATATTGTTGGCGAAGTGTTTCAATAGCCGAGTTGTCTTTTCCGTTTTCCGCCACATGGTTTGTTTGGTTGTTCCGTAATCGGTTAATTTCCTCCCGTAATTCCTTAAACTCCTCATTATGCAGGAAGTTGAATCCGACTGTGTTTTCGTCATCAAACTGTTCAAAGAATCCGTCTCCACTTTCTTCATGCCCGCTTTCACCGAACTTTATGTGTCCGCCGGAAAAATAAGTGGCCTCCTCAAGGTTAATCCCTGAAATTTCGTTTAGCGGAATAGTTTTAGATGGTGGTTTATGGAAGGGGATGTATTGGCTCAAGAACCATTCATTTGTTATTTTAATTCGGTCTTTGTATAGTGTAACCTGAGCCCCCGCGCCTTTTGCAAACTGAATCTCTTCACTCATTTGTAATTAAACTGGTCTAGTATAATATATTTAAATTTGGTGGTGTTATACACCAATCATTACTACCTAAGGTGCCTACACGTTCTCAAGATATTCTCGTCGCACCTCCGCTTTCTCCTCTTCTGTACGGGAGTCATAGTGCTGTTCCAGCACTTTCCGACTTACATTCATTCGCTCAGAAACCACATCTTTGGGGACGTCTGAGTTTAGGTGTTCAGTTATCGCACTCCGCCGGATCGGATGGGGACTAACAGAAGAGGGGCATTCATAGGATTTCTTAACGCGTTTGCGGGCACTACAGTCCGCTAATTCTTTTTCGTGAGGACATTCACCCGTATACTGACAAGGCTCCGTTAAGTGTTCCGTGTAAAGCCGGAGTGTTTGTGTAGTTGCCCGCCCTTGCCGAGTCGGAAATAGGGGCTTCCTGTCGTACTCGTCTGTCTTATCCAAGCGATTGTGTTTGATATAGTCGGAAAGAGCGCCCTTCAGTCCATCCTGAGAAACGTAGACTGCGCGCTCTCCCTCTTCTCCATTCTTCAACGGTGTACCTTCTTCGGGGCGGTGGCGGACGTGTAGAAGATGTTTGTCGGGCTTCCAGTCATCGACGTCTAATGCACGAATAGACCCAATTCGCATTCCGGAATGATACAGTAGGTAGAAGAGAACGTGATTCCGTGAGGCGTAGTCAAACTGCTGGTAGTATTCTAAGATAGCATTAACTCGTTCCGGGGCGATTGTAGCGTCTCGCACGGGGTTTTCCGGTCGTGGTATATCGAGTTTGTCCGCCAGTCCATCTTCTACAAGTTCCCGTTGTTCACACCACCGGAGCAAAGCCCGGATTGACATTAGGTTGTTATACAGGGTTTGCTCGTTAATTTCAAAATTCTCCCTCCTCCATGTCTTATACTGGTTTACAACGTACCCGTTCAGATCCCCGATATCCTCAATCTCAATTTCTTCAGTCCATTCAACAAACGAGCGGAGGTGGTACTTCTGGTTGACAAGGGTACTTTCCCGAACCTCGTGTTTTCGTTCGTTCTGGAATTGGTCAATAACTGTCTGCGGCGATTCGGTGAATTTCGTCATGGTTGGGTTTGATTGAGCCCGAACCACCGGCATCGATGGACTGCCTGTGTTGTGGAGGAGTCGGCGGTTCAAATCCGCCCCAACCCACTTCTCAGCGAACTAAACCGGCCAGCGACGGCTCTGTCGCTGGCCGTGTGCCGATGTAAGTGGCGTTGGCGGATTTGAACCACGGAAGTCGCGCACGGCGAACGCAGTGAGCGAGCACGTCTTCCGGAGGTCCACAATCCGCCCCAATTCGCTCTTGCCCCTCAATTCACGCCGACGAGCTACAGAAGATTTTCGAGGAGACCTGCCTTGACTAACAACAACTGTCGCCGCCGGGACGCCACGAGCACGCGTCGCCGGTCGTGAGACCGTTCTCGTCGATGTACGACGACAGACACGCGTAGTTGCAGAAGTACGTCGGGGAGCCACAGTCGTCGTCACAGTCGCGAACACAGATTGGGTCGTGGTCGAAGATGCGCGACCCACAGTACGCACACGTCTCGTCGGAGTCGGGCGTCGCGACAGTCGTGGACATACCGGAACTAGACGGCGCGCCACCGAAAGCGTTTCGCAGACCAGCGGTTCGGTCGCAGGACGTCGAATCCACGACTTCGGGTAAGCCTCTTGTTCCCTGCCGGCGATTGCAGCGGTATCGATGTACCTCGTCACCTTCCGCCTCGATCCCGGAGCGTACGACGACGAGTTCCACGAACTCAACGACCGGATACAGGCAGCCGCCGAAGACACGGACGGGTATCGCGGCAAGCGCACGTGGAACGACCCGGAGAACGACGAGGTGCTCGTCGTTTACTACTGGGAGTCGCTCGACGCCCTCGATTCGTTCGGCGCCGTCGACGACCACAAACGAGCGAAACAGCGATGGACGGAGTGGTACGACGCCTACGAAGTCACCGTCACGGAAGTGCTAGATAGGTACGGCAGCGGATTCGGCGACGACGCAGACCCGCCCGCGTAGTTTAATCGTCGCCGGCCGGCCGACGAGGAAACGGATATGAGTCTACCGCCCCAAGAGAATGGTAATGAGCGACGCAGACGGAATCGTCGAGGCAAACGACACCCGCGAGGAGATCATGGAGGCGACGTTCCGGGCACTCAGCGAGCACGGGTACAAGGACCTCCGGGTGCGGGACATCGGCGAGGAGATGGAGCTGTCGCGGCAGGTCATCCACTACCACTTCGACGGGAAGTACGACCTGCTGTCGTCGTTCCTGGCGTACATCATCGACCAGTACGAGGGCAGCGTCGAGGTCGCCGAGGACATGGACCCGCGGTCGGAGTTGGACGCGCGCATCGACCAGTGTCTGTTCGGGCCGGAGTTCGAGGAGTTCACGCACTGGGACCGCATGAAAGTGTACCACGAACTGTACGCGCACGCGCAGAACGACGACGAGCACCGCGAACTCTTCGAGGAGCACTACGCGCGGCTGCGCGGCAGCGTCGTGGCCGTCATCGAGGACGGCATCGAGCAGGGGGTCTTCCGCGAGGTGAACGCCGAACGGATGGGCCAACTCGTCACGGACGTCATTCACGCGGCCCGCGAGCGCCGCATCTCCCTCGGGCACGACGACGCGCCCGAGGAGGCGCGCGCGGCCATCGACGAGTTCGTGCTGGACTCGCTCGAACGCGGCGACTAATCCGCCGACGGCCGCTGCTTCTCTATCGAGCGCCGCGTCCACGAGTGGGACACCCGTCGCTGGGCACTCGCACGAAAAATATCGGGTGAGAATCGGGGCGCGTTACAGTTCGGGGACGTCCGACGGCATGTCGAAGTCGTGGTAGTACTCGCCCTTCTCCTTCGAGAGGATGTCGAGGACGGCGGCCGCGCCGTCACCGACGGCGATGGCGGCCTGCCACTTCGTGTCGCGGCCCATCGCGCCGGTCGCGTAGACGCCGTCGACGGACGTCCGCATGTCGACGTTCACGTCGACGACCTCCTCGTCGGTGAACTCGCAGCCGAGGTCTTCCGCGAGGTCGCGGTTGCCACCGGTCGCGAGCACGACGTAGTCGGCCTCGTACTCGCCGTCCACCGTCGTGAGGACGAAACCATCGCCGGATTGCTCGACGGCGGTGACTTCCTCGTCCTCGTGGAGGTCGGCCCCGCGGGCCTTCGCCTGCTTCTGCGCGATTTCGACGAAGGTCATCCCGTCGATGGAGCGGACGCCCGGGTAGTTGAAGAGGTGGGCCTTGTGCATCCACGTCTCGTCGGTGTCGAAGACGACGGTGTCGAGGTCGTTCTTCGCGGCGAACTGTGCTGCGGACAGGCCGGCGGGACCGCCGCCGACGACTGCTACGTCTACCATGGGCGTGCATGCGTGCTCTCAGAGGAAGTAGTTTACCATCCAGTAAAATCCGGCAAGGGCTGCCGAGTCACCGAACGCGACCCACAGCGACGACGCTACCGCCGTTCAGAGCACAAACGGGCCGCGCTGCTGAATCGGCTCGTCGTGTGGTTGGCCGGCGACGGCGACCACGCGGAGGTCGGACTCGTCGCGGAGTTCGACCGCGGTCTCGTCCGTGACCGTGAAGACGTCGCCCTCGCCGAACTCGCTCCCATCCACGGTCCCCGTGCCGGAGACGCCGTAGACGAAGCCCGTCCAGCCCTCGGGAATCGTCCACTCCCACGCGTCCGACACGCGGACATCCAGATACTCCATCGGCGTGTGGAGAGAGAGCGGCGACCCGTCGCCGACGACCGTCGTCACCGTCGCACCCTCGTGCTCCTCGGTGGGCAGGTCGGCCTGCGTGGCGTCGACGTAGTCGGGGTCTGCGTCCTTCTTCGCGCGCGGGAGGTTCACCCAGAGCTGGAGCCCGTTGCAGCCGCGGCCGCCGGCGGGGAACTCGGAGTGGCGGATGCCGCTCCCGGTCGTGATGCGCATCGCGTCGCCCTCCTCGGCGACGTTGCTGACGCCCAGCGAGTCCTCGTGGTCCATCCCGCCGTCCACCATGTAGGAGACGATTTCGAAGCCGCGGTGGGGGTGCATCGGGAACCCCTGGTCGGGGTCGATGTAGAACCGCTCGAAGAGGACGAACGGGTCGAGGTGCTCGGGGTGGTGGCTCGTCGGGAACGCGCGATTCGAGTTTACGCCCGTCCCGTGTCGGACTCGTTCGCCGGGAACGGGACCATCTGGTAGCTGCTGGCCGTCGTTGGCGTTCATGCCTCCCCTTGTTTACCAAGCAGTAAAACAGGTCCGGTGGGAGCATCGTTCACCCCCTCCGCGCGGACCTGTTCGCTGGCTGTGAATCGGCGGACGTCATTCCACCACCGCCGCTTCGAGCAGTTCCAGCGGGTGGCGGACGTCGTAGCCCGTGCCGTGCTCCATCTGCATCGCGCAGGTCGGGCACTCCGTCATCCCGGTCTCGCCGTCGGCGGCTTCCATGTGGTCGAACATCTCGTCGCCGATTTTCATGGAGGTCTCGTACTTCTCGGCCTTCCAGCCGTACGTCCCGGAGATGCCCGAGCAGGAGTCGCCGACGTCCTCGACGCCCACGCCGTCCAAGTCGCCGAACAGTTCGACCGCCTGCCGGTCCAGACCCTGATTGCGGGCGTGGCAGGGCGCGTGGTACGCGAACTCCGCGGCGAGGTCGTCGCCGACGTCGGCGTCGGCGAGTTCGCCGTCGAGGTCCTCGTGGATGCGGAGGTACTCCACGGACTCGAAGGTGTTCGCGGCGACGTCGTCGATGCCGTCGATGTCGAACAGCTCGGGGTACTCCTGACGAATCGCCATCGAACACGACGTACAGGAGGCGATGGCGTCGTAGCCCTCGTCGACGAGGTCGGCGAACGAGGAGACGTTGACTTCGGCGTCGCGGCGCGCGTCCTCGAGCATGCCGTTGGCGAACATTGGCGTGCCCGAGCAGCCCTGCTCCGGGACGACGATTTCGTAGCCGAAGTGCTCGTAGACGCGCACGAGCGCCTTCGCCACCTCGGGGGTGTTGTACTCGGCGTAGCAGCCGTGGAAGTACGCGACCTGCTTGTCGGCGTCGAACGGTTCGCCGCGGCGCTCGCGGGCCTCGCGGGCGCGTTCTTTCGAGCCGGCAGCCCCGCCCTGCGCGGCCCACCACTCCGTGAACGTCTCCGTCGCGAAGTCGGGGAACTCGCGCTCGCCGGTGACGCCGAGCAGTTTCTCGCCGAGCCAGCGCGCCGGCCCGAAGTTCGCCGCGGCGTTCGCGAGCCGCGGTACTTTGCTCGCGAGCCACGCGGACTTCCGGTAGTTCGCAAGCAAGCGGTTCCGGACGTACTCCACGGAGAGTGTGCTCATCTCCTCGCTGACGTACTCGCCGCGCGCGGTGTTGTGCATCTGGGAGAGCCCCACGCCAGACGGACACGCGTTGTCGCAGCGCATGCAGTTCGAGCAGTCCATCACCGAATCGTCGATTGGGTCGTCGTCCCGGCGTTTGAGTCGCCACTGCTCGGGCCCCTGGAACTTCGGGCCGGGGAAGTCGTCGTCGACCTCCGCGACCGGACAGTTGGTGTCGCAGGTCGAGCACTTGTAACAGGAGTCCGCGCCCGGGCGCAGGTCGAAGTCGTCGCTGTCGTCGAAGACGTCGACGGGCTCGAACTCCTCGCCGGTGTTCGGTGCCACTGGGTCGAAGTCGGTGGATTGGCTGTCACTCATCGTGTCTCCTCCGCGGCGCGCCGGCCGGCCGCGTAGCCCGTCGCAATCGAGACGCCGCCGCCGGACTTCTCGGCGGCGAAGTCGTAGCCGCCGAGCACGCTCCCGGCGGCTCGCAGGTTCTCGAACTCGGTGCTCCCGTCTGCGGCCTCGGGCCGCAGGCTGTCGTCGGCCGCGACGCCGAATTGCGCGAACTGGTGGTCGCCGAACACGTCGTCCGCGAACCAGTCGTAGCGGTCGGCGGCATGGGCAACGTGGCACTCAAAAATCGGCTCGGAGACGCCCTCGCGGTCGGACTCGACGCCTTTCCCGACGAGGCCGCCGGTCGCGAGCACGTACTGGTCGGCGGCGTTCGGGATGCGCGCGCCGTTCTTCTCGACGTACACCTGCTCGATTCGGTCGCCGCCGTCGTAGTCGACGACCGGGTTCCCCGTCTCGATGCTGACGCCCGCTTCGTCGAGGGCGTCGAACAGCGCGTCCTCCAGTCGGAGCCCCGGCAGCGAGGGCGGCCCCATCGGCACCTCGAAGACGGCCACGCCGAGTTCGTCGGCGAGCGCGTCGCGGACGGCCGCCGCGTCGTCGTCGCCGAGAATCGCCGGGAAGCCGACGCGCTCCTCGCCGTCGAGTTCGGTCTTCACGCGGTCCGCGAGCGCTTCCCTGACTTGCCGGTCGTGGCCGTCGACGGTCACCGTGCCGTTCGTGTCGAGGAGTTTCGCGTACCGGGTGAGTTTCGCGTCCGCGCGGAGGTCGCCCGGGAACCGAATCGTCGCGCCGCGCACGTCGAACGGCACGCCGGCGGCGTCGAGGTGCGCAGCCGCCTGCGGCGCGTCGAAGTCGACCATCGCCTCGAAGCCGACGAGGAGGGTGTCGCGGTCGTCGCTGGCGACGCCGGCGCTCGCGCCCGCGGGGTAGCGCGCGGTCGGCTTGACGGTGCCGCCGTGAGTCGGCAGCAGCGCGTTCGCGTCCGTGTGGTCGCCCCGGTAGTGGGGCGCAGCGTCGTCGAACAGCGCCAGCGCTTCGCGGACCGTCTCCACGCCGACAGTCTGGTACGGGTGTGATTCTGGGAGGTCCGGTATCGCGTCGAAGGGGTCGACGAGCGGGCCGTCTCCGTCGGGCGTGTAGCCGAGCACGTCCACGAGCCCCGAGGCGTGCCGGAGCGTGCTCTGCTTGTAGGAGACCAGCCGGGTGTCAGCGCCCGCTCGTGCCGCGGCGAGCGCGCTCGTCAGGCCCGCGAGCCCCCCGCCGACGACGAGGACGTCGGACTCAATCGCCACGGTTGCCTCCGTCCGTTCGGGCCGCCTCGGAGCCGCCGTCGAAGGCGGCGAAGTCCACGTCGTCGCCGTCCGCGGGGTCGTTATCGCGGTTCTGCGTGGTCGCGTGCAGCGCGTAGTTCAGCATCGCCTGCGAGAGCTGCTCGCCCCAGAGTGCGTGGCGCTGGCCCTTCCAGCGCTCCTGTAGGAGGTCGTCCCACGCTCGTCTAGCCGTCGCTTCGTCGTAGCCGCCGTCGCCGTGGAGTTCGCTGGCCATGCGGTGCGCGCAGAAGCCGCCCTGGCAGTTCCCCATCGACGCCCGCGTGCGGATGCGGACGGCGTTGAGGTCCGACCCTGATTGCCCGATGGCGTCCTGGAGTTCGGCGCGCGTGACGCCCTCGCACTCGCAGACGACCGGGTTCGGCTCCTCGGTGGCGAGCACGTCGTCTGCGCGCGACCCGAGGCGTTCGACGCTGCGCCGGCCGATTGGCGAGCGCAGGCCGAACTCGTCCATGTAGTCGCGGAGCACGGAGAACTCCTCGCTGCCTGGGAGGGGGACGTCCGCAGTCCGGCATTCGGCGTCGACGCCGAACCGCTCGCAGACGTGGTCGGCGACCGACTCCGCCATCATGCGGTAGGTCGTGAACTTCCCGCCGACGACCGTCGTCATCCCGGGGAGGTCGTCGCGGTCGGCGTGGTCCAGCAGGAAGAAGTCCCGCGTGATGTCCGTCGGATCGTCACTGGCCACGTCCGGCGGCTCGTAGAGCGGGCGCACGCCCCAGAACGAGCGAATCGTCCGCGCTTCGTCGAGCATCGGCACGAGCTCGGCGAGCGTATCGATCAGCTCGTCGACTTCCCACTGCTCCTCGGGGTAGTCCTCGGGGTCGTCGACCTCCACGTCGGTCGTGCCGAGGATGGCCGTCGTCTCGTGCGGGACGACGATGTCGGCGTCGCCCTTCGGCCGGCAGCGGTTGACGACGGTGTCGATCTGCCGGACGTTCGTGACGGTCATCACGCCCTTCGAGGGCCGGACCGCGATATCCACGCCCGCCATGTCGCCGATGCGGCTCGCCCACGCGCCCGTCGCGTTGACCACGTGGTCAGCGAGGATCTCCTCGGTACCGCCCTCCCGGCCGTGGACGTGCTTGCCGGGGCCGGAGGCGTGTTCGACTTCGAGGCCGACGACCTCGTCGTCCTCGACGAGCAAGTCGGTGACCGTGGAGTGCGTCTCGACGCGCGCGCCGTGTTCCTGCGCGCTGGCGGCGTTCGCCACCACTAGCCGGAACGGGTCGACCGCGCCGTCCGGCACGACAATCGCCTTCTCGACGTCCTTCGCCAGGTGGGGCTCCATCTCGCGAGCCTCCTCGCCGGAGATGACGTCCGCGGGGATGTCGCAGGCCTCGCAGCCGCGGAGTTTCTCCTGGAAGTAGTCCTCGGAGTCCTCGGGGCGCTTGACGAAGAGGCCGCCGGTCTCCTCGACGCAGTGGCTCGCGATGTCCCGGAGCACGCGGTTCTCCGCGATGCACTCCCGCGCGCTCGCCTGGTCGGCGACGGCGTACCGGCCGCCGCTGTGGAGGAGGCCGTGCATCCGGCCGGTCGTGCCGTGCGTGAGGTTGCCCTGTTCGACGAGCGTCACGTCGAGGCCCCGCATCGCCAGGTCGCGAGCGATGCCGGTGCCCGTCGACCCGCCGCCGACGACGGCGATGTGTGGTACCGATGCCATCTGTGCTCGGGTTCGACACCCACACACTTTATTTTATCGTGGAATCCGACTCCACAGTAAATTTGAGTGCGTTCGGGTCGGTTCGCGGTGGGTGAACGCGCATCCACGGGCGCAGATTCCCGAATACTGCCGAACCCGGAACCGAGGACGAGTCGGGGAGACGCCGCTCGCGGCCGCGCGAAGCATCTTTATCCCGACTCCGAGACCTACAGCAACATTTATTATAGTCCGTTCTTATTTACTGTCAGAGCGGCGAAGTCGGTAAACTAATCGGCTGCCACACGGAGCACACCAACCCATGCCAGACACGTACGTCGGCTCGATAGACCAGGGGACGACCGGGACCCGCTTCATGGTCTTCGACCACAGCGGGCAGGTCGTCGCGAACGCCTACGAACAACACGAACAGCACTACCCCGAACCCGGCTGGGTCGAACACGACCCCGTCGAAATCTGGGAGAACACGAAGGCGGTCGTAACCGAAGGCCTCGACGCCGCCGGCCTCGACGCCTCGCAGTTGGAGGGGCTCGGCATCACGAACCAGCGCGAGACCACCGTCGTGTGGGACGCCGCCAGCGGCAAACCCATCCACAACGCGCTCGTCTGGCAGGACCGCCGCACGACCGACCGCGTCGAGGAGCTCGAAGCGAACGGCACCGTCGAGGAAATCCGGGCGAAGACCGGCCTCGAAGCCGACGCGTACTTCTCCGCGACGAAAACCGAGTGGATTCTGGACAACGCCGAACCGCTGAAGCTCCAGACCTCCCGCACCCAGAACCTCCGCGACCGCGCTCGCGAGGGCGAACTCCTGATGGGCACTATCGACGCGTGGCTCATCTACAATCTGACCGGGAACCACATCACGGACGTCTCGAACGCCTCCCGGACGATGCTGTACAACATCCGGGACCTGGAGTGGGACGACGACCTGCTCGACGAGTTCGACGTCCCCGCCGAAATGCTGCCCGAGGTCCGGCCGTCCTCCGACGAGGACCTCTACGGGCACACCGACCCGGACGGCTTCCTCGGGGCCGAGGTTCCCGTCGCGGGCGCGCTCGGCGACCAGCAGGCCGCGCTGTTCGGACAGACGTGCTTCGACGAGGGTGACGCCAAGAACACCTACGGCACCGGCTCGTTCTACCTCATGAACACCGGCAACGAGGCCGTCGAGTCCGACCACGGCCTCCTCACCACCATCGGCTTCCAGCGCTCTGGCGAACCCGTCCAGTACGCGCTGGAGGGCTCCATCTTCGTCACGGGGGCCGCCATCGAGTGGCTCGAAGACGTGGACCTCATCAACAACGCCGCCCAGACCGCGGAGCTCGCGCGCTCCGCCGAGTCGACCGACGGCGTCTACATGGTCCCGGCGTTCACGGGCCTCGGCGCGCCCCACTGGGACGGGCGTGCTCGCGGGACCATCGTCGGGATGACCCGCGGCACGGAGAAGAGACACATCGTTCGCGCGACCCTCGAGTCCATCGCCTACCAGACCCGCGACATCGCAGAGGCGATGGAGGCCGACTCCGGCGTCGAGACCACGTCGCTGCGCGTGGACGGCGGCGCGGTGAAGAACAACTTCCTCTGCCAGCTCCAGTCGGACATCATCCAGACCAACATCGTCCGGCCGGAGGTCGACGAGACCACCGCGCTCGGGTCGGCGTACGCCGCCGGCCTCGCGGTCGGCTACTGGGACGACGTCGACGAACTGCGCTCGAACTGGCAGGTCGACCGGCAGTTCGAGCCCGAGATGGAGGAAGCGAAAGCCGACAAGATGTACGGCCGGTGGGACGACGCCGTCGACCGCTCGCTGGACTGGGCCCAGGAGGACTAACTCGTGTACGGGATTCTCCAACTGCCGGTCGTCGGCATGGAAGTCGAGCCGTTCGCCGTCCTCCTGATCACCGCGCTGGCGGGCGGCGCGTTCGGCGCGGGTAGCAGGCTCGCGGGAGCGGTCGACGAGCGCGTGTTCTACTCGCCCGCGCGGCACTCACGTCGACCCCGCCGCGATAGCCATCGCCGTCGTGATGTTAGTCCTCGGCATCCTCTACCTGCTGGGCGTCGTCCCGAACGCGGGGTACCTCGGCCTCTAAACCGCACCAACCCCGGTCCTTTTTACTGCGTGGTTGGTCCTGTGGATAACGAACACTTCCCTACGCCATGGACATCGACGCGCGAATAAAGCGGCGACAACGCCGGGACGAAGGCCCCCGCCTCGTGCAGGACTACGAGGCGCTGGCACCGGTCACGCACCTCGACGAGCCGTCGGATCGCGGTCCCGTGCTCGAACGGCTGCTGGACCACCTCGACCCAGTGTTCGACAGCCGCCTGCCGCCGAACGCGTACGTCCACGGCCCGTGCGGATCGGGAAAGACCGCGGTCGTCACCGCGCTGTTCGGCCACCTCGAACGACTGTCCACGCAGACGCAGTCCGTTATCTACACGAGCACGCGCGCGGGGTCGCCAACCACGCCGGGGTTCGTCTACGTCGACGCCCGCGAGACGAACAGCGAGTTCGCGTTCTACCACCACGTGCTGGACGCGCTCGTCGACGAGCGCGTCCCCGAGCACGGCATCGGCACCGAGGAGATACGCGACCGCCTCCACGAGCGCGTCGGACAGTCGCGGGGCGGCGTCGTCGTCGGTGTCGACCACGTCGGCGCGCCGGACAGCACCGACGCCGACCGCCTCGTCGAGCTGTTCGCGGGGCTGCCGAGCAACGCGAGTTGGCTCGCAATCGGCCGCAAACCCCCGGCTGAGACGGCGCTCGCGGAGTACACCGCGACGACGATTCGGGTTGAGCCCTATCGACGCCAAGTGCTCGTGGACGTGTTGATGACGCGCGCGTCGGAGGGGCTCGCCCAGCAGGCGCTCACGCACGAACTCGCGCGCCGCATCGCGGACTGGGCCGACGGGAACGCCCACGACGCGCTCGCTGCGCTGTTCGTCGCAACCGACCGCGCGAACCGCGCCGACCACGACCGGCTCACGCCCGCGGACGTCGACGCGGCGATAGCGGAGGTGCCCGAGCCGTCGGCCTCGCTGGGGCGCGTGCTCGCGCTCCCCGAGAACAAGCAGCTCGTGCTCCGGGAGCTGGTCGACCTCGACGCCGACGACCGCGACTCCGTGACCGCGACGACGGACGCAATCAGCGCCGCCGTCGACCTCTCGGCGGGGACGGTCAAGCGTTACCTCTACGAGCTGGCCGAGAGCGGCGTCGTTGAGCGCGTGCAAGCCGAACAGCGCGCGGGAAAGGGACGACCGCCGAGCCGCGTGGAACTGCGGTTCCCGCCGACCGCGTTCCGCCGGCTGTACGACCTCCGGCAGTAGCCCACACGATGACAGAACCTATCGAACCCGGCGACCGCGTGCGCCTCGCGTACGTCGGCCGCTTCGAGAACGGGAGCGTGTTCGCGACCTCGGACCCCGAGGTCGCCGCCGAACACGGATTACTGGAGGCACAGGGCAAGGAACGCGGGGAGTTCGAGCCGCTGTCGTTCACCGTCGGCCGCGGAGACGTCATCGAGGGAATCGACGACGCGGTCGTCGGGATGAGCGCCAACGAGGAAGCCGAAGTGACGGTCCCGCCGGAGGCGGCGTACGGCGAGCACGACCCGGAGCGCGTGCGCGAGTACGACCCCGGGACGTTCGAGGGGATGGTCGGGCAATCGCCGGCGGTCGGGCTCCACGTCGAAGCGGAGAACGGCCTCCACGGGGACGTGACCGTCGTCACCGACGAGCACGTCGCGGTGGACTTCAACCACGAACTCGCGGGGAAGACGCTGGTTTTCGACGTGCGCGTGCTCGCCGTCGACTGAGTACTCGACCGCGCGACGCTCGCTTTCCGACTGTTTATCGTGCTCGCGGGCGGTCTACTGGTATGGGCATCGAGGCGGCCGGGACCGTCCTGAAAGTCAGCCACCAGCACGGCACGGACACGACGAGCTCGTTCGATGTCGAGCGGCTGCCCGCGGTAGACGCGGCGGCGTACGGCGCGGTCTACGAATCCCGGAGCGTCGACCTCGACGCACCGCCCGCGGACGCGAACGTGACAGTCACAGTGCAGAGCGCCGCGGGCTCGTACTCGGTGCCGTGCCGCATCGTCCGCGAGCTGCGCCGCGTCGACCCCTGGGACCGCGACGTCTGCGTTCGCATCCCGCGGGACAGCAACACGCCGTTCGACGACGCGCGGTTCCGTACGATTCTCGAAGCCGGCACCGATTGACGAGCCCAATCAGTCCAGTGCTGCCCCGCAGTCCGGGCACTCCTCGTCGACGACGGTCACCTGCGCGTCGCAGTGCGGACAGAACTCCAGCCAGCACGCGCGGTCTCCCATGTGCTCGCGTACCACGGCCACGGCCTTTAGTCCTGCTCGTGGATGGTCTCGTGGAACGCGACGACGAGCGCGGGCACGACGACCATGAAGATGTGCTCCTCGACGGGGATGCCGAGGACGTCCACGCCGGTGCGGAGTTGGATGGCGAACACGCCGATGGTGAGGGTGTACCAGTCCCAAATGTAGGCGATTGGGTAGAGCGCGGCGACGGTGACGCCGGCGCGGCGGAGCGCGTCCGCGCGGTAGAGGAAAACGAACGCAAGCACGCCGAACGCGACCTCCGACGCGAGGTACGTGTACGTGCCGAAGACGGCACCGATGTCCGGAATGCTCACAAGTAACACGGGTCACAGTATGTGCTCCAGTGGCAAAACTCTGGGAGGGAGTCCGGGGTTCTGGAAGCCGCAACAAAGTTGAAGGCGCTGGTCCGCGACGTTCCACTCGAACGCCCATGGATATCTCTGACATCGCTACGAACGACTACATCGAAGTCGAAGCCGAACAACGGTTGGGGAAGGCTCGCTCTATCTTCGAGGGGGAGAACCCGAAAGGCATCATCGTCACCGAAGCCGGCCAGTACGAGGGCGTGCTCACGGAGCGCAAGCTACTCGGTTCGCACATCGAAGACGACACGCGCATCGCCGGGCTCACGATGCCCGCGCCGAAAATCGACCGAACCGAGGACATCCGCGACACCGCGCGCATGCTCGTCGAGGGTGGCACGAAAATCGCACCCGTCTTCGAGGCCGGCGACCTCTGGGGCATCGTCACTGAGGACGCCATCCTCGAAGCCGTTCTCGACAGCCTCGACGCGCTCACGGTCGGCCAAATCTTCAGCGAGAACGTCGTCACCATCGAGGAGGACGACAACATGGGCACCGTCATCAACCGCCTCCGCGAGCACGGCATCTCGCGGCTGCCGGTCGCCGACGAGGACGGCTTCCTCACCGGCGTCGTCACCGTCCACGACGTCGTCGACTTCGTGGTCCGGGACATCTCCAAGACCACGCGCGGCGACCGCAGCGGCGAAGTCGAACGCATGCTCGACCTCCCGGTCTACGACGTGATGTCCAGCCCCGTCGAGACGGTCTCCGTCGAGGACTCCGTCCAGGACGCGGTCGAGACGATGCTCGACAACGACTACTCCGGCCTCGTCGTCACGCCCGCCGACGACGACCGCGTCGTCGGCGGCGTGCTCACCAAGACGGACGTGCTACGCGCGCTCTCCTACACCGAGGAGGACCGCATGGACGTCCAGATTACGAACATCGAACTGCTGGACGCGCTCTCCCGCCAGGAGATTCAGGAGCGCATCGAGGAGGTCGCGAACAAGTACAGCGACATGAACGTCCACCACGCGCACGTGCGCCTCCACAAGCACAAGGAGAAGCTCCGCGGCACCCCGCTCATCATGTGCCAGCTCCGCCTCCGAACCAACAAGGGGCAGATGGCGGGCACCGGCGAGGGTTACGGCGCGGACAACGCCTTCTACATGGCGCTCGACCTCCTCGAGCGCAACGTCCTCGAACACAAGGGCGTCGAGCGCGACGAGGAGTACAAGGGCCAGCTCCTCCGCAAACTCAACCAACTGTAGACTACGGCCGACACGCCGCTCTCGCTCCCGTTCTCGCTTCTCGTTGGACGTCGCGTAGCCGACCGGAGTGCTATGTAGACCTATTAGAACAATTTTACTCGGCGTGCCCCGACCCTCGATTCGAGACACCATGCCACAGTCCGAGTCAGGCGCGGGGCGCGCCGGCGACGTGCACGAGGAGTACGTGTTGGGCGTTCGAATTCTGGAAACGAACGGCGACGGGGTACAGTATCGTTTCGACGCGCCCGACCACGCGACCGTCGAATTCGAGGACGCCGCTGCCGCGGAGTTGTACGCCGACGTCTACTTCGACGTGAACGGGTTCGTCGAGGACGGCACCGGCGAGCGCGGCGTGCCGCCCGCGGTGGTGCAGGGCGGCACGGACACGCTCGCGGCGTACCTGGTCGCGCAGTCCGGGATGAACGTCAACTGGGTCGCGTCGTTCTGCGGGCGGAAGCCGGGACAAGTCGAGCAGTACCTCTCGGCAGTCCAGTCGCGGGCAGCGGAAATCCGGCACGGCGTGTCCGAGCGCGACGTGGCGCAGTAGGCCGCGGTGGTCGGGTCGTCACGGAGAGGAAGTGGGGTCCAAGGAGGTTCGTCCGGGTTCGTACTGCTACGTACCCGTTCTTCGTTTATGACCCGTATATATCGAAATTATAAGCGCTTTTTCAGTCGTTTACCGACTCACTCGACGCCGCATGGTAGACATCAATCGACGAACGTTACTGAAGTCGTCAGTGGCGGCGGCGCTGGGCGCGAGCATCGTGGGGACAGCAACGGCGGACGACGGGAACACGGCGGGCGCGCCGATGGTGGACGGCGACCTCAAGCGGTTCGCGACGACGGCGTTCGGCGCGGAAGTGACGGGGCCGTTCGTCGTCGGGAACGGGACGCTCATCTTCAGCCTGCAGCACCCGCTCGACCCCGACGAGGCGGCGGAGACACCGGCCGTGGTGAACGACGAGCGGTTCCAGGACGGCGGCATCGGCTACGTCAGGGGCTTCCAGTTCGAGGACGGTGCGGACAACGAGGAGTTCACCGAGCTGTCGACGCCGACGACCGCCGACGAGCAGGGGCGCGTGCGGACGGCGGGCGGGGAGTATCGGCTGCTAGCGCGGGAGAAACAGCCCATAGCCGGCGGCGATGAACGGCTCGGCGTCCCGAAGACGCCCGATGGGACGCCCGTCGACGAACTCTCGGGGTCGCAGTACTCCCAGTTCGGGAACGACCCCGACATGAACCAGTTCGTCGCGACGCCGGACGGCGAGTACGACGGCTACCTGTTCACGAACTTCGAGCAGACGCCGGGCACGCTCACGCGGATTCCGCTCGACGTCGCCGACGACGGGAGCCTCGCGGCGGACCTCGACGCCAGCACGAACCTCGCAAACACGGACAACTACCGGGCGGTCGGGGGCACGAAAATCAACTGCTACGGCGACCTGAGTCCGTGGGGGACGCCGCTCTCGGCGGAGGAAGAGTACGCCCATCCGCGCGTGTCGCTGTCCGCGACGGTCAGCGACATGGTCGAGAATGGGGGCGTGGGCCGGCGCGGCGGCGCGGCGTTCTGGAATCGCCCGAACCCCACCGGGATTTCGGGGCTGGTCGGCGAGTACTACGACACCGGCTGGTACCCGCAGGGGACGTTCGGGCTCGCCGGCACCGAACTGCTGGCGTACTACCTCGGTGCCGAGCGCCGCGACCAGACCGCCGACGGGAACGGACCCGCCCCGATTGGCGGGCGCTACCCGAACCGCTACGACTACGGCTACATCGTGGACTTCCGGAATCCGGACGCCGACGACCCCGCCGACGTCGAACCGGTGAAGTACTACGTGATGGGGCGGGCCGCGTGGGAGGCTCCCGACATCCAGCGCGACCAGCGGACGGCGTACCTCACCTCGGACGGGTCGAACAAGGGCATCTACAAGTTCGTCGCGGACCGCCCGATTCCGAGCTACCGCGACCCGATGGACGTCGCGGGGACGCTGTACGCGCCGCTGGTCACGAACAAGGCGGCCGCACGGGACAAACCGCCTGCGGAGGTGTCGCTGGACATCGAGTGGCTGGAACTCGGGCACGCGACCAACCGCGAGGTCGAGTCGTGGATTGCCGACTACGAGTACGTGACGCAGGTCGACTACCTCGAAACCCACGCCGAGACAGACTGGCGGGAGGACTTCGGGGCGGCGCTCGAAGAGGCCGACCGCGCGGTCGTCGAGAACGGCAACCGCGACTACATCACCGACGAGGAGATTCTGGAGTGGGCCCGACAGTACGAGGCCCGCGGCCCGAGCGAGGTCGACGAGGACCTGCGGCGGGTGCCGTTCCTCGAAACGCGGGCGGCCGCCAAGGAACTCGGCGCGACCATCGAGTTCCGGAAGGCCGAGGGCATCGACAGCGTCGACGACGCGACCCCCGGTGACTACGTCTACGTCGGGCTCTCGGAGGTCAACGACGGGTTCGTCGACGACGAGGGCAAGGTTCGGACCCAGCGCGTGGACGGCGGAATGGTCTACCGCGCCGAGCTGGAGTCCGACTACAACATCTCGACGCTGGAGCCGGTGCTCGTGGGGCCGGACGCCACGGACGCCAGCGACGTCGCGGACGACTCGCTGCTGAACGTCGACAACGTTTGGGTGATGGACGACGGGCGCGTGCTCTGCTGCGAGGACGCCGACCAGTTCAGCCGCTCGTACCCCAACGACTGCATGTACGTCTTCGACCCTGCCGACCGGCAGTCGGGCGGTGACGACAATCCCGGCCGCGGACGCGGGAACGACGAGTCGAACCCGGGCCGGGGCCGCGGTCCGGACGGCGACCGCGAGGACGAAGACGAGAACGAAGAAGACGACGAGTGAGGCACCTTCGGGCGAGCGTCGCCGCGCCCGCCCGCGCTGTTCTTATCGCTGTTCGACGCCCTCGATGCCGGTGTCGGTGATTTTGAAGCGCGTATGCTCGCCCTCGGGCTTCGAGCGGTGTTTTTCGAGAGTGGCGCGGCGGTTGCCGCCGCGGAACCGGTCGACGCGCATCACGACGCCCGTCCAGTGGTTGAGCGTGTGGCCGCCGAGCGGGCGGACGCGGTCGCTGTCGCTGTCGACGTCCGTGAACACCTGGTTCGTGACGACGACCGCGAGGTCGTGTTTGCGCGCCAGCGAGAGCAGGTGCGTAATCTGGTCGGCGACCCGGCGGAGCGCGTCGCCGCCGTCGTCGGCGTCGCGTTCGAGGCGGTAGAAGCCCGTCGCGGAGTCGAGAATGATGAGGTCCGCGCGCTCCGCGAAGTCCGCGGCGTCCCGGACGGCTTCGGCCTGCTCCTCGAAGTCGTGGGCGTCGGAGAGAATAATGCGACTGGAAGCGTCCTCGGGGTCGTCGGCGCGCGCGGTCAGCAGTTGGTCGAAGCGCTCGACGGAGAGCCCCTCGGTGTCGATGTAGACCGCCGTGCCGCCGTCGGCAGCGACCTCGACGGCGGTCGAGAGCGCGACGTTCGTCTTGCCCGCGCCCGGGGGCCCGTAGACCTGCGTGACGGTGCCGCGTTCGACGCCCCCGCCGAGCAGGTCGTCGAGGCCGGCACAGCCCGTCGAGATGTGGGTGTCGTCGCTCACTACCGCTCAGTTGGTCGCTCCCGGGCAAAAGACCCCCGGTGTGTCGGCTGTGCGAGGACACGGCGCGGGCAAGCGTTTTGCTGTCGGCGGCCGCACGTGCGGTCGTGATAGTCGTCGCGACGACGGACTTCGAAGTGTACCACGAGGTCGTCGAGGAGCTGCGGGACCGCGACGTGGCGTTCACGACGGTCGAGCCCGGCGAGCCGCTGCCCGAGACGACGGCCGTCGTCATCACGGCCGGCGAGGATATCGAGGCGGCGGCTCCGGTCGTAGTCGCGGACGCCGAGCGCGCGCGACAGACCATCGAGGAGGCGCTCGTCTACCTGCGGGGCGGCGAGGGCCGGACCGTCGTCGGCGTCGACCCGGGGACGCGCCCCGGTATCGCGGTGTTGCGCGGCGGGATGGTCGTTTCCGCATTTCAAGTGCCAATCGAGCGGGCGGCCGAAGTGGTGAGCGAGGAGGTCGCCGAGGAGGACGACGCCGTGGTGCGCGTGGGGGACGGCGCGCGGTTGGAGGGTGCGCGCATCATCGACGGCCTCGACGAGGTGCGCGTGGAACTCGTCGACGAGACGGGAACGACGCCGTTCCTCGGGCCGGGCGCACGCGGCATGGGCGACGTGCTCGCGGCGGCGAACATCGCGCTGATGGCGGGCGAGGAAATCGAGGGCCGGACCATCGAGCCCACGGAGGGCGAAATTCAGGTCATCAAGAGCCGGTCGCGGGAGGAAAGCGAGCAGAACCGGACCATCACGGAGGAACTCGCGCGGAAGGTCGCGCGCGGCGAACTCACACTCGACGAAGCGCTGGAGGCGCACCGCGAGGAGTGACCAGGGGCACGCGGAGTGGCGTATTCGAGTGACGGGGTCGCGGCAGAACGGGCAGGAGACAGCACGCCTTTCTGCCCTCGCGTGTTAGTAGTTGACAGCCACGGTGGGGTGTGGCGGAAAGTACTTCCGTTACGACGCCGGATTCGCACACATCCGCCGTAGCCTCCAATCATGAACGAAGTCCAACTTGAGGTGGCGAAAGCCTACCCGAACGACTCGGGCAGGGGTATCGCTCGCCTCGACCCCGACACGCTCCTGCACCTGAAGCTCAGTCCGGGAGACATCATCGAGATCGAGGGTGCCGAGACGACCGCCGCGAAGGTCTGGCGCGCCGACCGGCAGGACTGGAACACCGACACCATCCGCATCGACGGGTTCACCCGGCAGAACGCCGACGTCGGCATCGGCGAACGCGTCAAAATCCGCAAAGCCGACGCCCAGAAGGCCGACCGGCTCGTGCTCGCACCGCCGGAGGACGCCAGCGTCCAGTTCGGCAGCGACGCCGCCGGCATGGTGAAACGCCAGATTCTCAAGCGCCCCGTCGTCTCACGGGACATCGTGCCGGTGATGTCGAGCACGAACCACCCGTTCATGCGCTCGCCGGGGCAGGCCATCCCGCTCATCGCCGTCGAAACCGAGCCGGAGGGCGTCTGCCTCATCACGGAGGACACGGACGTCGAACTCCGCGAGGAGCCCATCAGCGGCTTCGAGCGCACGGGCGGCGGCATCACCTACGAGGACATCGGCGGCCTCGAAAGCGAGATTCAGCGCGTCCGGGAGATGGTCGAACTCCCGATGAAACACCCCCAGATCTTCCAGAAGCTCGGCATCGAGCCGCCCCAGGGGGTGTTGCTGCACGGGCCGCCGGGCACCGGGAAGACGCTGCTCGCGAAGGCCGTCGCCAACGAGACGTCGGCGAGTTTCTTCTCCATCGCCGGCCCGGAGATCATCTCCAAGTACTACGGGGAAAGCGAACAACAGCTCCGGGAAATCTTCGAGGACGCCAAGGAGGACTCGCCCTCGATCATCTTCATCGACGAACTCGACTCCATCGCGCCCAAGCGCGAGGACGTCACGGGCGAAGTCGAGCGCCGCGTCGTCGCCCAACTGCTGACGATGATGGACGGTCTCGAAGGCCGCGGCCAAGTCATCGTCATCGCCGCGACCAACCGCGTCGACGCCGTCGACCCCGCGCTCCGCCGCCCGGGCCGCTTCGACCGCGAAATCGAAATCGGCGTCCCCGACGAGGTCGGCCGCGAGGAGATTCTGAAGATTCACACCCGCGGCATGCCCCTCAGCGACGACGTGAATCTCTCGTCGTTCGCCGACGACACGCACGGCTTCGTCGGCGCCGACATCGAGAGCCTCACCAAGGAAGCCGCGATGCGCGCACTCCGGCGCTACCTCCCCGAAATCGACCTCGACGAGGAGGACATCCCGCCGAGCCTCATCGACCGCATGATCGTCAAGCGCGACGACTTCAAGGGCGCGCTCAACGAGGTCGAACCCTCCGCGATGCGGGAGGTCCTCGTCGAACTCCCGAAGCTCTCGTGGGACGACGTCGGCGGCCTCAAGGACGCCAAGGAGGACATCAAGGAAGCCGTCGAGTGGCCGCTCAACCAACCCGAGAAGTTCACCCGCATGGGCATCGACCCGCCCGCCGGCGTGCTGCTGTACGGCCCGCCGGGCACCGGGAAGACGCTGATGGCGAAAGCCGTCGCCAACGAGACTAATGCCAACTTCATCAGCGTCCGCGGCCCGCAACTGCTCTCGAAGTGGGTCGGCGAGTCCGAGAAAGCCATCCGGCAGACGTTCCGGAAGGCCCGCCAGGTCTCCCCCACGGTCATCTTCTTCGACGAGCTCGACAGCCTCGCGCCAGGCCGCGGGCAGGAAGTCGGGAACAACGTCTCCGAGCGCGTCGTCAACCAACTGCTGACGGAGCTGGACGGCCTCGAAGAGATGGAGGAAGTGATGGTCATCGCCGCGACCAACCGCCCCGACATCATCGACCCCGCGCTCATCCGCTCGGGGCGCTTCGACCGCCTCGTCCAAGTCGGCCAACCGAACGTCGAAGGCCGCGAGCAGATTCTGAAGATTCACACGCAGGATATCCCGCTCGCGCCCGACGTCAGCCTCCGCGAACTCGCGGAAGTCACTGACGGCTACGTCGGCAGCGACCTCGCGAACATCACCCGCGAAGCCGCCATCGAGGCGCTCCGCGAGGACGAGGACGCCGAAGAAGTCGAGATGCGGCACTTCCGCCGCGGCATGGAGGACGTCCGCCCCACCGTCACGGAAGACCTCATGGACTACTACGACCGCGTCGAAGAACAGTTCAAAGGCAGTCAGAACCCCGAAACCCGCCGCGAGAGCGGCGGTCATATCGGATTCCAATAGGGCCTTTTTATTGCGAGCGGTGGCCTGCGGCCACCGCTCGATAAAAAGCTACGCTAAAAATCGCGGCGGCCGCCAGTCGCGGCGCTCCGCGCCGCGGTAGTTGGCCGCCGCGACCGCTCGCTCACTTCGTTCGCTCGCGGTGTCCTCACGAACGGAGTGAGTGAGGGCTCGGCAAGCTCTGCTTGCCGGTGAAACGCGCGGCTTCGCCGCGCGTATGCTCGACTCGTACAGCTACCGCGCCGTCCCGGCTCGGCGCTACGCTACGTGGCTGATTCGCTGGTAGACGCGACCGAGTTCTTCCCTGACGACCTGTCGTTCGAGCACCGCGACGCCGGTGACGACGACGAGGAAGCCGACGGCAGTCGAGGGGGTGACTCCTTCCCCGAACAGAATCCACGCCGTGATGGCGGCGAAGATGGGGACGGCGTACGCGACGAGGTTCGTCCGGACCGGGCCGATTCTCCGGATGAGGATGAAGAAGATGGGGTAGGCGACGGCCGTCGAGAGCACGCCGAGCACCAGCACCGCGTAGAGGATTGGCGTCGTGACGACGGCGTCGGCCGCCGACTCGCCGATGCCGACGCTCACCACGTGGAGGAGCGCAGCGCCGAGTGCCATCGCCCACGCAGTCAGCGGGATGCTGTCGAGGGTGGCGTCCACGCGCCGCAGAAGCACGCTCCCGAGCGCGACCGCCGCCGCCGCGGCGAGCACGGATAGCTGGCCGATGGTCGACCCGGACGTCAGCGTCTCCGGTGATGGCTGGACGATGATGGCGACGCCGACCAAGCCGACTGCGATGCCGACGAGGCTGACCGCGTCGAGGCGTTGGTCGAGGAGGACGAACGCGAACGCGGGCGCGAGAATCGGGTTCAGGCCGTACATCACGGAGGCGGCAGCCGGCGTTATCGCCTGCTGGCCGAGGAAGAGGAAACCGTTGTTCCCCGCAATAAGCGCGACCGCGCCGACGGTGATGCCGGCGTAGTCGGCACGACTCTGCGGGACCCACGTGCCGTAGCGCCACGCGACGAACACCAGGAGGAGGGGAACGGCGACGTCGAACCGGAGCGCGGCGAAGAACACCGGCGGGAGCGCGCTCAGCCCGGTCTTGATGGCGACGAACGAGAACCCCCACAGCACCGCGAGCAGGACGAAAAGCCCCGCGTGCAGGTAGCGAGCGTCGTTCATGGCGACGGAGAGCGTGCGGCAGACATTCGAGTGTGGTCGTGGTACGGCGCGAGCGAGGATAAGTTCGGCTGAACCGGAACGACGGCACACAGCGGCCGCCGGAACGGTCGCGTTCAGCAGGCGCTGACGAGCGCGAGAAGACGGAGAGAGAAGTCGGGCGTTACTCGACGAGGACCGCGTTGACCTGGCCGTCCTGGCCGGGGCGCGAAGTGACGCGGGCGCGGCCGGCGTCCGTCTCGATGATGGCGCCCTTCGTGATGATGCTCCGGCGGGCGTAGTTCGGGTTCGCGCCGTTTTCGACGACGTCCTCGATGGTGGCGCGGACGGCGCCGTCGTCGGTGGCGACGTTGGCGACGTTCGTGGAGAGCGCGCGGACCTTCTCGTTGTCGCCGCGTGCGTCGACGGTTCGGAAGCGCTGTTCGCCGACGGTCGTCTCCGTGGGCGAGCGGCCCGTCTTGGACTTCTTCTTCTTGCTCTGGGGACGGAGTCGCGCGCCGGTCTTCGAGCGCTTGGAGCGGCCTTGGTATTGCATACCCGGGAAGTGGCGCAGGACGTACTTGAAAGGCTCGGTTGGACGGGAATAGCGGGTTTTACCGGCGTCGCCGCCGTCGCGGTTCCCATGAGCCTCCGGGTCGCGGTCGCCGCGCCGTTCAAGCAGAAGGGCAAGCGCAGGATACCTGAACAGGCGTTCGTGGTGGCGCTGTCGCTGGACCGCGACTGGATGAGTCCCGACCAGGCCAAGCGCCTGCTGGACGTCGCGACCGGCGAGGGCCTCGTCGAGCGCGCGGACGGCGAACTCGTCGCGGACTTCGACCCCGAGAGCGTGGAGATTCCGGACGACTTCACGCCCGAGGCGTCGCTGTTCCAGGAGCGGTCGGCGTTCGAGCGCGCGCTCGACGCCGTGGTCGACGCCGGCCACGACCGACAAGAGACGGTCGCCGCGGTGAACCAGCTCCAGCAGGAGCTCGGGGTCACGGCTGACGCGGCGGCGGTCGTGTACGCGCGCCGGCAGGGCGTCGACGTGGACGGTGCGGCGGCGAAAGCACGCAGCGAACTGGAGGGCTAAGATGGTCGAAAACACCGAGACAGACGGCAAACGATTGGCGGAACTGTTGTCGAGTGAAGTGACCGGCCACGAGAACGCGCCGTACGACGCGCTCGCGGTGACGAACGCGGACTCGGACGTGGAGCCGACGACGGACGGCGCGCGCGCCTACGACGTCGAACGCGACGGCGAGCGGCTGGCGAGGGTCTACGTACAGCCCGACCGAGCGCGAGTGGAGCTGTACGACGGTCTCGAAGCCGCCGAACGGAAGGCCGAGGACGGCGACCTGCGCGCGCGGCCGGTCGGCGGGCAGCCGCCGCGGCTGCTCGTGTTCGTGACCACGGGCGCGGAAGTCAAGCGCGCGCTGGACGTGCTCGGCGCGGCGGCCGACGCGTCATCCCGGTGATCGCGTAATCGAGCGTGGACGACGGAAAGCGAATTGCTTTTGCTGGTCTGCCGGGACGGCGACGTATGAGCTTCTTCGACGACCTCGCGGCGCGCATCGAGGACGCCGACACCGTGGTCAGTGTCGGCCTCGACCCGGACCTCGACCGACTCCCCGAGGAGGTGCGCGACCACGACTTGCCGCGGTGGGCGTTCAACCGCCGCATCATCGACGCGACCCACGAGCACGCGGCCGTCTTCAAGCCGAACGCGGCGTTCTACGAGGACGCGGACGGCTGGCGCGCGCTCCGCGAGACGGTGGCGTACGCCCACGGGAAGGACGTGCCCGTGCTGCTGGACGCCAAGCGCGCGGACATCGGGAATACGGCCCGCCAGTACGCCGACGTGCTGGAGTACGCGGACGCCATCACGGTCAACCCCTATCTCGGCGAGGACGCGCTCCAGCCGTTCCTCTCCCAGGAGGAGGCGGGCGTGTTCGTGCTCTGCCGGACGTCGAATCCGGGCGGGATGGACTTCCAGCACCTCGAACTTGCGGCGTACGACCGCCGGCTCTACGAGCACGTCGCCGAGCGCGCCGCCGGCTGGAACGACGAGTACGACAACATCGGGCTCGTCGTCGGCGCGACCGCGCCCGAAGAGTTAGAAGAACTGCGCGACCGCGTGCCCGAACTCCCGTTCCTCGTGCCGGGCGTGGGCGCGCAGGGCGGCGACGCGGAGGCCGCGGTCCAGTACGGGCTGAACGACGAGGGCGTCGGCCTCGTGAACTCCACGCGTGGCATCATCTTCGCCGGCGAGGACTCCCCTGAATGGGCGCGTGCTGCGAGTGAGGCCGCGCGCCGGCTGAAGAACCGCCTGAACGAGCACCGGTAGGGTTAGCTCGGGCCCGGCCCAGAACCTCCCCGTACCTCGGCGGCGCACTCCGTGCAGTAGCCGGTCGAGGGGTCGTAGTGGGCCTGGCAGACGAGCGCACCACACCGGTCGCAACTGAACTGTGCTTGCTCGCTCTCGCAAATCTGACAGAGGCCGGTGACGCTCATGTCGTCGCGTTCGACGCCGACCCCCAAGAGTGTGGGCCAACAGCCTTTACGTGCGCGCGACGAACTGGCGCGTAACCGTGAGGACCGACGCGAGCATCGTCTGGGGGCTGGCGGGCACGTTCGGCGTCCTCGGCGTCGTGTTCGGGATTCTGGGCGTCGTCTACAGCCCGGTCGCGCTCGGCGTCGCGGTGCCGTTCGCGCTCGCTGGGGGCGTGTTCTACCTGCACGCGTCGGGCCGACTCGCGGAGTCGGCGTTCCGCAAGCGCCGCGTCTCCCGCGAGCAGTACGAACGCGAGCAGCGCCAGCAATCCCGCCAGCAGCAGGGTCGGGCGAGCGGGCGCAGCCGCGAACGCAACCGGGGGCGTGCGGGGGCCGGGCGGACGAGCCAGCGTCAGACCGCGGGCGGCGCAGCGGCGACCGGGCCGCGCCGCGAGGACTACCGCGTGCTCGGCGTCGAACCCGGCGCGAGCGCCGAGGCGGTGAGGGCGGCGTACCGCGAGAAGGCGCGGGAACTCCACCCCGACCGGGGCGGCGACGAGGCCGAGTTCGCGCGCGTCAACGAGGCCTACGAACGGCTGAAAGACGACTAATCGGCGTCTCCGTACGTCTCCGGACCGCTACCCGGGGAAGGCTTTTATTCGCTTCTCCCCAACCCGCTGGCATGGGCCGTGACCGTGCCCGCCTGGTTCGCGCGCTCGACCGCGGCGAACAGGAGGGCGGCAGCGTCGAGTTCAAGGAACGGTTCAGCCGCGACGTGCACCTCGCCGACGGCCGCATGGAGAGTCTCGCCGCGCAGCTCCGGCACCGCGTGCTCTCCGGCGACGGCGAGGCAGAGTACGTCCTCGGCGTCACCGACGACGGCGGCCTCGCGGGGGTGCCCCCGGAGACGTTCTCCGAGACGATGGACGTGCTGAGCCTGCTCGCCGAGGAGGCCGGCGCGCATATTGCGGACGTCCAGACGTGGAGCGTCGACAGCGTTCGCGACGACGACGGCGACGCCGAGGAAGGCATCGTCGGCGTCGCAGTCGTCCGGGACGGCGCGTCGCTGGCACCCGACGACGACCACATCATCGTCGGGACGGCGGGCCACGTCGACCACGGGAAGTCCACGCTCGTCGGCAGCCTCGTCACCGGCGACCCCGACGACGGCGACGGCGACACGCGCGGCTTCCTCGACGTGCAGCCCCACGAGGTCGAGCGCGGGCTGTCAGCGGACCTCTCCTACGGCGTCTACGGCTTCGACGAGGACGGGCCGATGCGCGTGCGCAACCCCCACCGAAAGGACGAGCGCGCGGCCGTCGTGGAGAACGCCGACCGCGTGGTGTCGTTCGTGGACACCGTCGGCCACGAGCCGTGGCTCTCGACCACGATTCGGGGCTTGGTCGGGCAGAAGCTCGACTACGGGCTGTTGACCGTCGCCGCCGACGACGGGCCGACCGACACGACCCGCGAACACATCGGCGTGCTGCTGGCGACCGACTTGCCGACCATCGTCGCCGTCACGAAGACCGACCTCGTGGACGACGACCGCGTCGCGGAGGTCGAACGCGAGGTCGAGCGCCTGCTCCGGAACGCGGGCCGCACGCCCCTCCCCGTGGAGCGCCACGGCGTCGACGCCGCCATCGACGAAATCGGGGACAACGTCGTCCCCATCGTGCGCACGAGCGCGGTGACGATGGAGGGCCTGGACGTCCTCGACGAGTGCTTCGGGCGGCTCCCGAAGACGACGGCCGTGAGCGGGCCGTTCCGGATGTACATCGACCGCTCGTACGAGGTGACGGGCGTCGGCGCGGTCGCCTCCGGCACCGTGAAGTCCGGCACCGTGGAGGCGGGCGACGAACTCCTGCTGGGGCCGTTCCCGAACGGCGACTTCCGCGAGGTGGAGGTGCGGTCCATCGAGATGCACTACCACCGCGTGGACCAGGCACAGGCCGGCCGCATCGTCGGCATCGCCCTGAAGGGCGTCAGTGAGGCGGCCGTCGAGCGCGGGATGGTCCTGCTGCCGGCGGACGCCAAGCCCAGCCCGGTCAAGGAGTTCGAGGCCGAGGTGATGGTGTTGAACCACCCCACGCGAATCGACGCGGGCTACGAGCCCGTCGTCCACCTCGAAACCATCGGGGAGGCCGCGCGCTTCGAGCCCACGAACGGCCAGTTGCTCCCGGGCGACACGGGCGAGACGAGCGTCCGGTTCAAGTTCCGGCCGTACCTCGTCGAGGAGGGCCAGCGGTTCGTCTTCCGCGAGGGCGCGAGCAAGGGTGTCGGCACGGTGACCAGTGTCTCCGACTAACGGAACGTTCTCGGTGCCGGGTTTCGAAGCGCGTGTATGGTCAGCCGCCGCACCCTCGAATTTCTCGTCGGCGTCGTCGCAGCCGCCACCGTCACCGGCGGCCTGTCGCTGTACGTGGCGACGCCGTACGCGCTCGCGGTCGGGCTGGCGGCGGGGACGCCGTCGCTGGTCCGGACGAGCGCGCGCCTCGACCTCGACGCCTACGACGCCGCGACGTCCAGCACCGAGCAGGTCGTGGACGGCACGGTCGCCGCCGGGTCGACGCTCGTCGTCGGCCTCGCCGCGGCGTCCCTCGCACTCTCGAACGGCTACGACGGCCCGGTAGCGGCCGCCGCCGTCGCGGCGCTGGGCGTGCTCGCCGGGCAGGTCGCGTTCTACGCACGCAGCCGCGAGTTCACCGAGTAATCAGTCCGCGCGGTATTCTCCATCAGCGCGCTCGGCGAGGCCCAGCAGGACGGCCCAGTCGAGGCGGCGCTCGACGCGTTCGGTCCAGAAGCCCTCCCAGTCCTGTCGTTTCGTGCGCTCCCAGCGCGGCACGCGCTCGCGGACGGCCTCGAAGACTGCGTCCGCTGGCTGGGGGGCGTCGCCGAGCGCGTCGAGGATTTCAGGCGCAAGGAAGACGTTCTCGGGGAAGTTGTCGGCGAGTTCTTCGTGGTCGGGGTCGTCGCGCGACTGCGCGTATCCGAGGTCCGTCTCCTCGACGGCACCGAGCGCAGTCAGGAAGACGAGCCACGCGGACGCCTCCCCGCGGTCGTGGACGTCCGCGCGTTCGACGAGCCGCCGACAGCAGTCGTCCTCGGACTCGGGAACCAGCGGCACCGCGTCGCGGACCTCGCGGACGCGGGCCAGCGACGCCGGCGCGGGCGGGACGGGTTTGCGCTGCATACCGGTGGCTGGGGCGTGGACGGCCTTGAGTTCGGCGACGTCGCGCTGAGAGCCGGCGGGGGTCGCTGCCGACACCGTGTTTTTTGATTGTTCACACCTAACATAGGGATAGCACAGCCGGGAGCTGCACGCGCCGGAGTGCCGCATCTGGCCCCCAACAAATGGTCGACAGCACCCAGATATCGACGAGCAAGGCGATACAGCAGCGGACGGGCAAGACGTTCCACCTGGCGACGCGTCTCCTCCCCGAGCGCGTGCGTCACGCGACGTACGTCCTGTACGCATTCTTCCGCGTCGCCGACGACGTCGTGGACACGACCGCGGACCGCGACCCGGCCACCCAGCGCACGGAGCTAGAGGCGATTCGGGCGGCGGCGCTCGGCGAGGACGCCAACTCGGAGTTCCCCGACGCGGAGACGGCGGACGTGTTGGCGGCGTTCGCCGAACTCGCCGAGCGCTACGACGTCCCCGACGAGGACGTGGACACGTTCGTGGACGCGATGCTGACGGACCTCGAACAGACGCGCTACGACACCCACGAGGACCTGGCGGCGTACATGCGAGGTTCCGCAGTCGCTGTCGGGAACATGATGGTCGCCATCATGGAGGTCGAGGACCCGGAGGCGGCGACTCCGCACGCGGCGGCGCTCGCGGAGGCGTTCCAGTTGAGCAACTTCCTGCGGGACGTCCGCGAGGACGTCGACGACTACGACCGCGTCTACCTCCCCGGGGAGACGCGGCGCGAGCACGGCGTCACCGTCGAGCAGTTGCGCCGCGGCGAGGTGACGGCGGGCTTCCGAGACGCGATGCGCGCGGAGTTGGCGCGCACGGAGACGAAGTACCGGGAGGGCGTCGCGGGCATCAAGTACCTGCCCGAGGACTGCCAATTCGCGGTGTTGCTGTCGGCGGTGCTGTACGCCGACCACCACCGCGAGATTCGGCGCCGGAACTACGACGTGCTCACGGAGACGCCGAGCCTCTCGACGACGCGGAAGCTCTGGCTGCTGGCGAAGACGCGGGCGCTGTGGGCGTTCTACGAGGACCCCGAGTACGTGTTCTACCGCGTGAGTTGTATCGCGTCGTCGAGCGACCACCGGCGCGGTCACGGCGACCCCCACCCCGCGCCGTAGTTACCGCGCGGGGTTCCGCCGGAGCACGCTGAAGTCGAAGCGGTCGGTCTCGACGAGTGCAACGCCGAGCAGCCCCGCCGCCAGCGCGGGGACGAGTTGGCCGAACGCGAGGTTCACCGCGCCCCACAGCAGCACGAAGCTCACGAGGTCGTCGAGGAAGAACGGGCACTGCGTGAGGCGGTCGCGGAGCGCGGCGCGGTCGAACCCCCAGTCGAGGACGGCGACGGAGACGGTCGCGGAGAGCACCCAGCCGAGGTAGTTCGACAGCGGGACGCCGTAGTACGCGCCGGCGGCGTCGTACGCCCAGAAGCCGAGCGCGACCGCGCCGGGGTCGAGGACGACGTCCATCCAGACGACGACCGCCGCGACTGCGGGCAGGCGGACGACCGCGCGGCGGGTGTGGCGTCCGAACAGCAACAGCACGAGGAGGTAGCTGTTGACGACCAGCGGCAGGAAGAACACCGGGAGGCCGAGCGGGACGCTGCCGGCGAGCATCGGTCCGAGGTCGATTAGGTACTCGAAGTGCCCGTACGGCCAGCCGATGGCGACGCCGACGAACTCGATGGCGAAAGCGTACGCGACGAGCGCGAGCACCGCGACTGCGGCCTTGCGGTCGACGAGCGGGAGCAGGCCCGCAATCAGGGGGAGGCGCATCACGGCGACGCCCGCGAGCACGAGGTAGGGGTTGAACGCCAGCTGCTCGGGGAGCCACCCCCACGCCGAGGCGAGCAGGAGGGCGGCCCCGACGACGGGGAACACGACGGCGATTTCGAAGCGGTGGCCGGCGACGAGTTCGTCGAGGCGGCGCTCGACGAGAGCGCGCGCGGAGGCCTCAGACACGGGTGAGCCTCCAGAGCGCGCCGAGGGTGAGCGCGGCGCCGACGACCGTGTTCACGATTGGGAACCACCAGTACGCGCGGTCGACCGCGACATCGGCGGCGACGATGCCGGCGACGAGGACGGGATACGCGAACAGGACCGCGCCGAGCCGCCAATCCACGGCGGCGAAGACGGCGGCGGACACGAGCCAGCACGCCGCGCAGTAGGCGTACGTGCGGCGCTCACCGAGTGCCGTGGCGGTAGTCGTAATGTTGGCTTCGCGGTCGGGCTCGATGTCCGGAATCGCGGAGAACGTGTGCATCCCCATCGCCCACAGCCAGCCGCCAGCGACTGCGAGCAGCGGGGGCTGGTAGCCCGCGACGGCGGCGTACGCGGCAGCGCCGGGGAGCACGTAGAGGCCGTTCGAGAGGGAATCCAGCAGCGGCGTCGTCTTGAAGCGCAGCGGCGGCGCGCTGTACTCCACGGAGAGGAGCGCCCACGCGACGAGCCACGGGGACGCGCCCGCCGGCAGGACGGCTGCGACCGGGACGAGCAGCAGTCCCGAGGCGACGACGATCGCCGAGACGGCGCGACCTCCCCTGAATCGCGCTTCCTTCTCGTCCTTTTTCGGGTTCAGTTCGTCGACGTCGCGGTCGAAGGCGTCGTTGACGCCGTAGAGGAAGACGTTCGCGGGGACGAGGAAGTACGCGAACAGCGCGACCGCCGGCAGCGAGAACAGGTCGGGGACGGTCTCGGCGGCGTACGCGATGCCGACGACGACGGGGCCGGCGAGGTAGAACCAGAACCGCGGCCGGGAGAGGACGAGGAGGTAACGCAGCATTACGCGTCTTCGAGGACGTAGTCGGCGGTGATTTCGCCGCTGATGAGGCACATCGGCACGCCGATGCCGGGCGTGGTGAACGCACCCGTGAAGTAGAGGCCGTCGAGGGCCGTCGAGCGGTGGGGTGGCCGGAGCAGCGACGTCTGGCGGAGCGTGTGCGCGAGGCCGAGCGCGGTGCCCTGGTAACTGTTGTAGCGGTCGGCGAACTCGGAGACGGAGAAGCGCTCCTCGACGACGATGCGGTCCCGGAGGTCTACGCCCGTGTTCTGTGCGACGTCGTCGAGCACGAGGTCGCGGTACTCGTCGCGGACCTCCGGGGTGTCGTCGAGGCCGGGCGCGACGGGGACGAGCGCGAACAGGTTGCTGTGGCCGTCGGGTGCGACCGCGTCGTCGGTCTTCGAGGGGACGCAGAGGTAGTACGCGGGGTCGTCGGGCCACGCGGGGTCGTCGAAAATCTGGCCGAAGTGCTCCTCCCAGTCGGAGGGGAGCACGAGCGTGTGGTGGGCGAGCGGGTCGACGTCGCCCTCCACGCCGAGGTAGAGGAGGAAGGCCGACGGCGCGTACGTCCGAGACTCCCAGTAGTCGGCGTCGTACTGGCGTTTCTCCGGCGGGAGGAGTTCCTGCTCGGTGTGGGCGTAGTCGGCGTCCGAGACCACGACGTCCGCGAGCACGTCCGTCTCGCCGCTGGTCTCGACCTTGAAGCCGCCGCGGTAGCCGTGAATCTTCGTGACGGGGTGGTCCGTGCGGAACTCTACACCCAACTCCTCGGCGAGTTCGGCGACGCCGTCCGCGACCCCGGACATGCCGCCCTCGGGGTAGTAGACGCCGAGGTTGAAGTCCACGTGACTCATCAGGTTGTACAACGCTGGCGTCGTGTTCGGCGCGCCGCCGAGGAACACCAGCGTGTACTGCAGTATCTGCTGGAGCTTCGGGTGGTCGAAGTAGTTCTCGACGTGGTCCTGCATCGACCCGAGTAGGGTGAGGCCGCGGGCGTGCTCCGCGAGGTCGGGGTCGAGCCAATCCCGGATTCGGGGGCGGTCCTCGTAGACGAAGTGCTCCATTCCCACCTCGTAGTTCTCCCTCGCTTGCGCGAGGTAGTCGTCGAGCCGCTCGCCCGCGCCGGGCTCGTAGGCGTCGAACACCTCCTTGACTTGCTCGCGGTCGGGCGTCACGTCGACGACGTCGCCGTCCGCGTTCACGTCGAGCCCGGGTGCATCCCGGCCCGGGCGACGGCCGGCGTTGTCCTTGAAGAAGATGCGGTAGTGGGGGTCGAGGCGTTCCAGCGAGTAGTAATCCGAGGGGTCCCTGTCGAAATCCGCGAAAAACCGCTCGAAGACGTCGGGCATCAGGTACCACGACGGCCCCACGTCGAAGGTGAAGCCGTCCCGTTCGAGCGCGCTCGCACGCCCGCCGACCTGTTCGTTCTTCTCGACGACGGTGACGTCCGCGCCCGCGTCCGCGAGGTAACAAGCCGTCGAGAGGCCGCCGAAGCCCGCGCCGATTACGGCGACCGACTGACCCGACAGGGCATTCATGCACGCAACGTTAGTCGCGCACAAGATAAAACGACGCCCTCCGGCGGCTACGGCTGCAACGAGCGAGTTACGCGACGTCGAAGCCCTCGGCGAGCAGGTCCTCGTGGACGTCGCCGAGCGCGTACGTCGGGCCGCCCGTGACGTCGATGGTGACCTGCGCGGGGCCGAAGACGCCCTCGTCGACGGCGCTGGCGTCCCAGTCGGCGTCCGCGAAGATGTCCGCGAACGGCTTTCCGTAGCGGTCCGCGGCGGAGGATGGCACCGCCTCGAACTCGTCGAAGTCCTCGGTGACGGTGAGGTGGACGCGGCCGCCGTACGCGAGCGCGTCGTTCGTGCGGCCGATGGCGGCTTCCTCGTCGCCCGCGACGGGCGCGACGGGCGCGCTGCCGGAGGCGGTGAGGACGTTCGTCGGGTCGTAGCCGAGTTCGAACAGCCGGAACAGCGCGAGTTCGGCGGCGCGCGACGCGGCGGTGACGCTGCCGGCGACGCTCGCAGTGCGGTACGCAGGCAGGTAGACGCTCTCCGCGTTCACGTCCGCGAGTTCCGCGACCTGCTCGGCAGCAGACTCGGTGGGGAACGCGTCGCCCTCCAGCGCGAGCACTGCGAACTCGAAGGCGTCGACGTAGTCGATGGCCTCGTACTCGCCCTCGCGGGCGACCAGCGCGCGGGCGGGCCCGCTGCCGAGCCCTTCGTAGTCGTCGACGGTGAGCTCCCAGCCCGCCTTCTGCGCGCCCAGCAGGGCGACGGCGGGGCGGTCGCAGGCGAGTTCGACGTGCGGGAACGTCGCGTCCGCGACGTCGTCGACGCGCGTCTGCACGGTCGCCAAGCCCGCGGTCTGGAGTTCCGCCAGCAGCAGGCCGGCTTCGAGGCCCCCGCGGTGCTCGACGCCGAAGTCGATGACCGTCGCGCCGTTGTCCAACTCGAACGCGCCGATGTCCAACTCCTCGGTGAATTCGAGGGCTTCGTCGGCGAGCTCCAGCGCCATCCGGTTGAGACTGTCCATGCCGCCGGATTCGTCGCCCCGACACAAGAGGTTTCTCAGTCCACGCGCGGTCAGCGGTCCGACCGCGCCTCGTGGCCGAGTTCGCGCTCGACGGCGTCGACCTTCTCGCGGGCGGTCTGGTCGCTCGTGCGCTTGTCGTCGATTTTCAGGAACGTGCTCACGCGGTCGCCCTCGACGGCCTTGTGGGCTGCGCCGACCGCGTCCAGGAGCGTGTCGACGTCTTCGGCTTCGATGACCGTCCCCATCGGGTTCGTCTCGTAGGTGACGTCGAAGTCGTCGAGCGCGGCGACGGCGTCGGCGACGTCGCTCGCCATGCTCTGTTCGGTGACCGGTGCGACGCTGAGGAGTGCGATGACTGTCACGGCCGGTACTGCGTCGGGCTGGTACTTAGCGGCAGCGACGCGATCAGTCCTCGGCGGCGTCGGCCGCCGCGTTTCCGGCGGTGTCGGGCGATTCGTACTCCGCGCTCACGGGCGGGACGACCAACCAGAGGACGAACGACGCGACGAGGAAGATGGCGCCGAGGATGGCGACGGACGTGATAGTCGTGAACATCCCCGCGAGGATGCCGCTGCCGACGCGGAACGGGATGCCCGCGACCTGCCGGAGCATGTTCACCGACGACAGCAGCGTGGCGCGGCCGACGGACTGCACCTGGTCGTTGATGTAGCGGTTCTGGATGGGGCCCATCAGCGCGCCGCCGCCCTTCATAACGAAGAACATCGGGAACGCGAGTACCGCCCACATTCCGGCGAACACGTAGGAGACAGCGATAAACGCGGGAATCAGCATCATCGCCTTGCGGACGCCCAGGAGTTCCTCGACGTCGCTGGCGTAGTCGCTGACGACCGCGGAGACGAGCGTGAACGCCGAGTACAGCAGCCCGAGGATGACGCCCTCGGTAAGCCCCCACGACTCCAGCGTCGGGCCGAACGACGCACGCAACGACTCCTGAGCGATGGGCTGAATCCACATGTCCATCGTGAGGATGGCCCCCGCGAACAGCGCGAGGTAGACGACGAACCACCGGAGGTCGGGCGCGCGCAACTGGTCGCGGATGACCGGGAGCGCGTCCACGATGGTGAGTTCCTCGTCCTCGTCGTCGTCCAGTTCGTCCTCGTCGACGCCGTCGTCGTACATCCGGTTCTTCGGGAGGCGGAGCACGAAGACGAGGCTGAGCGCCGCGGCAGCGACGCCCGCGTAGAACGGGTAGAACCGGTCGATAGAGTAGAGCACGCCGCCGACGGGGATGGTGAGGACCTGCACCCAGCGCGAGAGCGCGCGCGAGCGCCCGGAGACGTGCGTGTACTTGTCTTCGACGTCGTGCTCTTTGAGCGTGTCGTAGAGCCACGCGCTCCCGCTGCCGGAGAGGAACGTCCCGCCGAACGACAACATCACGAACGTGAACGTGAACCCGACGAAGTCGGTCGCCACGAGGTAGCTGGCGTTCGAGACGAGCATCAGGAACCCACCGACGGCGAGGCTGTTCCGCCGGCCGATGCGATCGCCGACGTAGCCGGTGGGAATCTCGCCGGCGACGACCACCACGGACTGGACGGTCGCGATGAGCCCGATTTGGGGGAGCGAGAGCCCGTTGAACAGGAGGAACAGCGTGTAGACGGGGTAGTGGAAGTTCGGCCGCGCGGTCGCCCGGTAGAGGTAGTACCGGCGGACGACCGCGGCCTTCGACAGGCGGCTCATAGGGGACAGCCGACTGTTATCCTAATCAGACATATAACCACCGAGACTGTGGTTATCAATCCCGAACTGCCTCGGGGAAACGGCCCACTGACCCGGGAACTGGCACTTCCACCGTTCCCGGAGCGCGGATTCCGTGATCTGAATTACAGTCCAGTCTTTGATACGTTCGCCGCGGAGCACCGGCGACGCGGAACCAGCGTTGAAGTGGCTACCGCGAGTAGGGCCGCGTATGCCCGGTCGTGACAGCCGCTTCCCGCTCGTCGCCGCGCTCGCGTGCGTCCTCGGCATCGTCGGCTACGTCGTCTTCGGCTGGCGGTTCGGGGACGGTACCACCGACTCCATCACGTTCGCCGTTGCGCTCGTCGCCGTCGCGTTCGCGGTCGCCGCCACCGTCCGCGACAGACGGTAATCTGCCACAATCTTCTTTCCGGCCACGGCCGACGACCCACGCATGGTACACCAGTTCAGCTGCCGAGACACCGGTCACGACTGCGACTTCTTCCTCGAATCGGGCGACATCGACGAGCTCGTCCACCACGTCCAGGACCACGCCGAACGGAAACACGACCGCGAACTCTCCCGCGCAGACGTCGAAGACCACGTCACCGAAGTGCAGGGATAGGCGGAGACGAGTGTAAGGTCGACAGCGAGGAGTACGACTGCGACCGTCGGCTCCATCACTCTCGAAGACGACTTCGGACGGTTCTAATTCTCAGTATCTTTATCCGGTTGCCAGAATGAGATGCACGAAATGACGCTTCGGGAGGAGTTATCGGAGTATGCGGAACGCTCCTCGGGTCTCATCGAGGACTCGCCGCAGATGGACGAGGAGAACACCAAGCGGAAACTCATCGAGCCGCTAATCGACCTTCTCGGATGGGACATTCTCTCCTCGGCTGTCGAACTGGAGTATTCTGTACAGATGGGGGCAACGACGAAGCGGGTGGATTACGCGCTCAAAATGGACGGAACTCCAGTCGTATTCGTTGAGGCGAAAGGATGCGATACGCCGCTCGGACAGAGTCACGAGGAGCAACTCAAGAGCTACATGCGGCAGGTCGGGGTCGATTGGGGACTTCTCTCGAACGGACGGGAGTTCAAGATATTCCGCCATCACGTTTCGAGCAACAGAGTCAACCTGATTTCGCTCTCGGAGTTCGTCATCGAGGAGGTTCCGGACAACGAACACCCTCTCAAAGCCCTCTCACGTGAGTCCATCGACTCCGGTGAATCCCGACAGATTGCGGAGAAAATCGAGGCAGTACAGAACGCAGTCAAATCGCTTCGAGGGAACAAGGAAGAACTCGCGGAGGATGTGACGGGAGTAGTGTCGGGCGTTGCCGGGAATGCGGTGTCACAGCAAGTCGAGGACGAGGCGAAGAGTTTCGTCGACGACCTGATTGCGACGTTGGAGGAACAAGCACATCGGACAGAAGTAACTCGTAAGCCGGCTGGTGGTAGTGAGGAGTCCGGAGACGAAGAGTACGTAGTTCGGCTCACTCGGAACGGCGGAGAGGTTCATCGAGTCGTCGCGGATGTACAGTCCGAAGCGATGGCTGCGCTCGTCAACTATCTAATTGGGGAAGAGGAACTACTGGACGAGATCGCGATTCCATACCTCCCGGGCACTGGCCAAGGGAGTCGTGCGCTCCTCAACGACAAGCCCGAGCATCCGAATGGGTCGGATATGAGGGCCCAACAGCGGGTGTCAGGTGGCTACTATCTGCTCACGAACCTGAGTGCGGAGGACAAGAAGCGGTACGTCTCTGAACTGCCGGAGAAGGTCGGGCTGGAGTGCGAATTCTCCGGCGGCTGGTGATTTAGAACGAAGGTTCAGCCATATCTATCGAAGAAGCGGAGTTCGGTTTCCGGCGATAAAGCGACTGTCACACCGGTATCTGACGCTATTGAACGAATCTAATAGCGGCCGGCGTTGAATCGAAGCTATTCAGACAGTCTCGATTTTCCACTCATCTTCTTCTCTGTAGAGTCGATACTTTTGCTCACGTTGTCTATCCGGGGGTAGATTAGCGTCTTCACAGTCGATTAGTAACCCGGCAACAAAATCTTCGTACTTCGTCACCGAGTCCTCTGTCGGGTGTTCAACCGGATTAAGTTTCTCGCGGAACCCCTCCTGCTTATGGATTTTGTGGTGGCAACCCATACACACCCCTAACACGATTTCAACAGGAAAGAGGCCGAACCGTGCAGCATAGCTGACGTGATGTTCCAGCAATTCCTTCACTTCGCCACAGATTGGGCACGTTCTCTCGATCGCATCTTCGCCCATCGACGAATGAGTAACTTCGTTCTTGGCGTGGTGGTCTGCCCACTGTCCCTCTGTCATACCGTTCGGCATATCACGGGCCATACCGACAGGGTAGGAAAACAAACGTATAATATTTCCCCCTATAAAATTATATTCTCGGTGTTATTGGCAATAGTAGTCCTACTATAACCATCAATTGTAGGGGGAGTTGTAATGGGTGTTGAACCTGTACTGTTATTACCGCTAAAGTCACTTTTCTCGTAAATTTCCTATCGATTCTTTTTCATCGTACAGGAGGAAGCGCGGGCGGGCAGAGTACCATGAGCACCTCGATGGTTTCCTGCGCGACGAGAGGGAAGTCGAAGTCTTCACTCTGGGCTTCTCCATCGAAGTTCATGTGCAGACCTCCTCGCGCGTATTTTCGGTTCCTACTCGGTCGAAAGGATTGAGTGGAATCGGGATTTTCATAGTCGTCGCTTGTTGTTTGTAGCGACGACGAAAACCGGGCGGAGAGCCGCGTTAGCGGCTGAAGTGCGCTGGCTGGGATTTGAACCCAGGTTGTGACCATGGCAAGGTCACGTGATACCACTACACTACCAGCGCGCGTGCCTTCGTTCGCATTCGAACGAACGGCGGGGTCACATATAAATCCGTTCTTTGCGACCGACCGTGAGAGGCACCGACAGGCTGCCGCCCGCGTGGGGTTCGCGGGTCGCGTGCGCGTAGTGAAATATAGTACGTCGCCGACGCGGCCGAGAGTGAGAACGTCTCGCATACGATTCGGGCGGTAGACGGGCGTGAAACGGTCACACAGGGTGGAAGGGGAAACGCCACCCTTTTACAGGAGGGGTCGGTATCTACGCTACAGTCTCGTGACGAGACACGGACGCGACACGGCATGACACGCAGCGTACTCGTGCCGTCGTCCATCGTCCGGGAAGCCGAGGACAAACGCGAGGCAACTCGCAAGCTCGGTTACGTCGCCCGCGCGGCGGCGGTGTTCCGGATGGACCGGCTCGTCGTCTTCCCCGACGAAGACGGCGAACGGCACTGGGGCGGCGGGTTCGTCGAAACGGTGTTGCGGTACGCCGCAACGCCACCGTACCTCCGAAAGGAGGCCTTCGACACGCGCGACGAACTGGAGTACGCCGGTGTCCTGCCGCCGCTCCGTCTCTCGTCATGGACCGGCTCAGACTCGAGCGGGTCTGGGTCGTTACGACAGGGAATCGTGACCCAGGTCGGATCTGAAGGGCGCGTTCGGGTCAATTGCGGCATGCAACACCCAATCTCGCTCCAGACGCCTCCCGGTATGGAGGTCGAGGAGGGAGAGCGCGTGACCATCAGGGTCTCTTCGCGACGACCGGTCCGTGCGAAGCTGGTCGACGAACCCCTCCCGGGGTTCTCGGTCGAACGCACGGGCCTCGGTGACGCTCTCGACCGACCCGACGCGGGCGTTCGCATCGCCACCTCTCGCCACGGGACGCCGCTTGCCGCGGCCTCCCTGGAGGGGTACGTCGAACGCGCCGCCCGGGACGGACTGACTGTCGCCTTCGGTGCACCCAAGCGCGGGCTTCCGCCCATGCTTGGGCTGGAGCCGGACGAAGTCGGCTCCGAACGAGCGAGCGGGGAACGCAGTGACCCGCGAGTCGCCGAAGACGAGGTCAGCGAGGCGGTCGCCGACCCATCTACCGACGCACCCGCGCGATTCGACGCCTGGCTCAACACCATCCCGTCGCAAGGCAGCGAGGTTGTGCGAACTGAAGAAGCGATGTTCGCCTCCCTCGGCTGTCTGACGCTCACGGAGTGATACGATGCCACAGCCAAACCGACCACGCAAAGGCTCGATGGGGTTCAGTCCCCGCAAGCGCGCGGAGAGTGAAGTACCGCGCTTCAACTCGTGGCCCGAAGACGACGGCCAAGTTGGCCTCCAGGGCTTCGCTGGCTACAAAGCCGGCATGACCCACGTCGTCCTCGTCGACGACAAGGCGAACGCGCCGACGGAGGGCATGGAGACGACCGTGCCCGTCACCGTCGTCGAAACGCCGCCCATGCGGGCGGCGGCCGTCCGCCTCTACGAGGACACGCCGTACGGCAAGAAGCCGCTAACGGAAGTCTGGGCCGACGACACCCACGAGTCTCTCGACCGCGCGCTCTCCGTCCCGGAAACGGACGGAGAGACAGACGAATTGACCGAAGCGCTCGAAGCCGAAGACATCGCCGACGTCCGTGTGGTTACCCACACGGTGCCCGGCGAGCTTTCGAGCATGCCGAAGAAACAGCCCGACATCATGGAGACGCGCGTCGGCGGCGGCTCCCTCCAGGAGCGCGTCGATTTCGCTGCGGACCTCCTCGAAGACGGCGGCGCACACGAGTTCGGCGACGTCTTCCGTGCCGGCGAGTTCACCGACGTCGCCGGCGTCACGAAGGGCAAAGGGACCCAGGGGCCCGTCAAGCGCTGGGGCGTGCAGAAGCGGAAAGGCAAGCACGCCCGTCAGGGCTGGCGGCGCCGCATCGGGAACCTCGGACCGTGGAACCCCTCCCGGGTTCGCTCGACGGTCCCCCAGCTCGGGCAGACAGGCTACCACCAGCGCACCGAACTCAACAAGCGCGTCATCGACATCGGTGACGGCGACGACGAGGCCGTGAGCGCGGCCGGCGGCTTCCCGAACTACGGCGAAGTCGACGGCAACTACACGCTCGTCAAGGGCTCGGTGCCCGGTCCGGAGCAGCGCCTCGTGCGATTCCGCCCGGCCGTCCGGCCGAGCGAGTCGCCGCGCCTCGACCCCGAGGTGCGCTACGTGAGCACCGAATCTAACCAAGGATAACTATGCAGGCAACTGTACGCGACCTGAACGGCGACGACGCCGGGACGCTCGACCTGCCGGACGTGTTCTCGGAACCCGTCCGACCAGACCTCGTCAAGCGTGCCGTCCTCGCCGCTCAGGCCAACCGAACCCAGAAGCACGGCTCCGACGAGTACGCGGGCCTGCGCACTTCCGCCGAGTCCCACGGTAGCGGACGCGGCATGGCTCACATCCCGAAGACGGAGGGTCGTGGCGCGCGCGTCCCGCAGACCGTCGGCGGTCGCAAAGCGCACCCGCCGAAAGCCGAGAAAGACCCGGGTCTCGACGTCAACGACAAGGAGCGGAAGGCGGCCGTCCGGAGCGCCATCGCGGCGACCACGGACGCCGACGCCGTCGCCGAGCGCGGCCACGCGTTCGACGCCGACACCGAACTCCCGCTCGTCGTCAGCGACGACTTCGAGGACCTCGTGAAGACCCAGGACGTCGTGGAGTTCCTGGAATCGGTCGGCGTCCACGCGGACGTCGAGCGCGCCGACGACGGACGCAACGTCCGCGCCGGCCAGGGGACGCTCCGCGGCCGGAAGTACCAGGAGCCCTCGTCGCTTTTGGTCGTGACCTCCAGCGAGACCGGGCCGTCGAAGGCGGCACGGAACCTCGCGGGCGTCGACATCGCGACGGGCCGCGAAGTCAACGCCGAGGACCTCGCGCCGGGTGCCGAGCCCGGCCGGCTAACCGTCTGGACGGAGAGCGCCGTCGAGGAGGTGGCCGACCGATGAGCGGCATCATCGACTACCCCATCGTGACCGAGAAGGCGATGGACGAGATGGACTTCCAGAACAAGCTCCAGTTCGTCGTCGACATCGACGCCGCCAAACCCGAGATTCGCGACGCCATCGAAGCGCAGTACGACGTGACAGTCACGAACGTGAACACGCAGATCACGCCGGAAGCCAACAAGAAGGCGACCGTCACGCTGTCCGACGAGGACGACGCACAGGACGTCGCCTCCCGCATCGGGGTGTTCTGAACATGGGACGAAGAATTCAAGGCCAACGACGCGGCCGCGGTAGTTCGACGTTCCGCGCGCCGTCCCACCGGTACAAGGCAGAGCTCTCGCACCGCAAGACCGAGGAGACCGACGTGCTGGCCGGCGAGGTCGTCGACATCGAACACGACCCCGCCCGCAGCGCGCCGGTCGCGAACGTCGAGTTCGAGGACGGCGACCAGCGCCTCGTGCTCGCCAGCGAGGGCGTCGCCGTCGGCGACACCCTCGAAGTCGGCATTTCGGCGTCCATCGAGGAGGGCAACACGCTGCCGCTCGGGGAGATTCCCGAGGGCGTGCCCATCTGTAACGTCGAGAGTCAGCCGGGCGACGGCGGCAAGTTCGCTCGCGCGAGCGGGGTCAACGCCGACCTCGTCACGCACGAGCGCGACGCCGCGGTCGTGCAGCTGCCCAGCGGCGAAGTCAAGCGGCTCTCGCCGGACTGCCGCGCCACCATCGGCGTCGTCGCCGGTGGCGGTCGCACGGACAAGCCGTTCGTGAAGGCAGGCAACAAACACCACAAGATGAAGACCCGCGGCGGCAAGTGGCCCATCGTCCGTGGTGTTGCGATGAACGCCGTCGACCACCCGTTCGGTGGCGGCGGCCGCCAGCACCCCGGCCGACCGAAGAGCGTTTCGCGTAACGCGCCGCCGGGCCGGAAAGTCGGCGACATCGCCTCCAAGCGCACTGGCCGCGGAGGCAACAAGTAACCATGAGTACGGAATACCGAACCGGCCGCGAGGGTGAGTTCACCTACCGCGGCTACGACCTCGACGAACTCCAGGGGATGAGCCTGGACGAAGTCGCGGAACTGCTCCCCGCACGCCAGCGGCGAACCATCACCCGTGGGCTGTCCGACGACCACCAGAAGGTGCTCGAGGAAGCCCGCGAATCGGAGCCCGAGGAGACGGCAAACGACCCCATCCGGACGCACCTGCGCGACATGCCGGTGCTGCCGGAGTTCGTCGGGCTGACGTTCGCGGTGTACACCGGACAGGAGTTCGAACGCGTCGAGATTCAGCCCGAGATGATCGGGCACTACCTCGGCGAGTTCCAGCTCACACGAAACTCGGTCGAACACGGGCAGGCGGGCATCGGCGCGACCCGCTCCTCGAAGTTCGTGCCGCTCAAGTAAACTATGGGAATCAGCTACAGCGTGGACACCGACCCGGACGCCACCGCGAAAGCGATGCTCCGGGAGCGGCCCATCAGCCTGAAGCACAGCAAAGCCATCGCCCGCGAAGTCAAGGGCAAGACGGTCGCCGAGGCACGCGAGTACCTCGACGCCGTCATCAACGAGGAGCAGTCCGTGCCGTTCAAGCAGCACAACAGCGGCGTCGGTCACCGGAACGACATCGAAGGCTGGGACGCCGGACGGTACCCGGAGAAGGCCTCGAAGGACTTCCTGAAGCTCCTCGAAAACGTGGCGAACAACGCCGACCAGCAGGGCTTCGACGCCGACCAGATGGTCATCGAACACGTCGCCCCGCACAAGGTCGACGAGAGCCGCGGCCGCAAGCCCCGCGCGATGGGGAAGGCGGACCCGTGGAACACGACCCTCTGTGACGTCGAACTCGTGGTCGTCGAACCCGACGTTGAGGAGGTGAGCGCGTAATGGCCGACGAGATGGAGTTCATCGAGCAGGGCCTCCAGCGCTCCCAAATCGACGAGTTCTTCGCCGAAGAGCTGGCGCGCGCCGGCTACGGCGGCATGGAACTCGCCCCGACCCCGATGGGCATGCAGATCGTCCTCAAGGCCGAGAAGCCCGGGATGGTCATCGGCAAGGGCGGGAAGAACATCCGGAAGATCACCACCCAGCTCGAGGAGCGATTCGACCTGGAGGACCCGCAGATCGACGTGCAGGAGGTCGACGAACCCGACCTGAACGCACAGATCGTCGCGGACCGCCTCGCGAACGCGCTCGAACGCGGCTGGTACTTCCGGAAGGCCGGACACACGACCATCGACCGCATCATGGAAGCCGGCGCACTCGGCGCCGAAATCGTCCTGAGCGGGAAGGTCACCGGCAACCGTGGCCGCGTCGAGAAGTTCAACCGCGGCTACATCAAGCACAACGGCGAGCCCGCCGAGGAAATCGTCGACCACGGCAAAGGCGTCGCCGTGATGAAGCTCGGCACCATCGGCGTGAGTGTCAAAATCATCCCGCCGGAAGCGAAGCTCCCCGACGACTTCGAGATCCACGAGGACGCCGACATCGAGGACCTCATCGTCGAGGAAGAGGAAGCCAGCGAGGAGCTCGAAGAGCTGCTCGAAGGCGAAGACGAGGAAGTCGAGGCCGGCGGTCCCGAGGGCGAGGTGCCCGCGGACGCGGCCGAGACCGACGCGGCCGACGAGGCCGCCGTCGAGGAGATCGTCGAAGAGGACATCGAGGTCGAGGAGGGCGCCTCCGAGACCTCGCCGCCGGACACGGACGCGGACGTCGAGGAGGACCTCGACGAACTCGCCGCCGACGTGGAAGCCGAGGCCGAGGACGTCGACACCGAGGACTTCGACGAGCTGGAGTCCGACGCGGAGGAGACCGCCGAAGAACTCCTCGAAGAGATGGAGTCCGAAGAAGAGTCCGAGGAGGGTGAGGAATAATGGCGATTCTCCACACCGAAGAGATTCGGGACATGACCCCCGCGGAACGCGAAGCAGAGCTCGAAGACATCGAGACGGAGCTGCTGAACGCCAAGGCCGTCAAGGCCGCTGGCGGTGCCCCGGACAACCCGGGCCGCATCGGCGAACTCCGTCGTACCGTCGCGCGAATCAAGACGATTCAGCGCGAGGAAGGGGACGTGCAAACGTCCGAATCCGCGAACGGCGGAAGCCGCGAGCGAGGCGACCTCGAAGCAGCAGCGGAAACGGAGAGCGAATAAGATGCAAGTGACGCCCGAGACACTGCCACGGCACGAACTCGTCGGCCTGCACGCGCGGGTCGTCGAGTCGACGGACCCGTCGCGGGTCGGCATCGAGGGCGAGGTCGTCCGCGAGACGATGCGGACACTCGTCATCGACAGCGAGGAGCCACGCTCCTCGGACAGCGACTCGGGCGTCAAACAGGTCCCCAAGCGGGGGGCGAAATTCGAGTTCCGACTCACAGATGAAGCTGCGGCGTCCGCGAAGGACGCCGGGACCGCGTCTCAACCTGCAGGTGGCGAGAGCCAAACCACTGGCGAGGGCGCGGCCTACGTTACGGTGGATGGGGTCGAGTTGCTCTCACGACCCGCTACACGCTCCGAAACCGGAGTTGATTCGAAATGGCGATAGGACTGAACGTAACAGAACCGGAAGGCACGTGCTCCCACGAGGACTGCCCGTTCCACGGAAATCTTTCCGTGCGCGGCCAGGTCATCGAGGGTGAAGTGGCTTCCACCGACATGGACAAGACCATCGTCGTCGAGCGCGAATACGACGTATTCGTGCCGAAGTACGACCGCTACATGAAGCGGCGGTCGCGCGTCCCGGCACACCAGCCGGACTGCCTCGACGTTGAGGTTGGCGACACGGTCAGTATCGCAGAAACCCGACCGCTCTCGAAGACCAAATCCCACGTAGTCGTCGAATGCGTGGCTTCCGACGAAGCCACGGTCGACGGAGGTGACGCCTGATGGAAGCCATCAAGGCAGACGTCACGCAGGGTCTGGAGAAGGGCTCGCTCATCAACTGCGCCGACAACACTGGCGCACGCGAGCTCAAAATCACGAGCGTCAAGGGATACCAAGGAACCAAGAACCGCCACCCGAAGGCCGGGCTGGGCGACACCATCACCGTTTCGGTGACCAAGGGGACGCCGGAGATGCGTCGCCAGGTCCTCGAAGCGGTCATCGTGCGCCAGCGCAAGCCCATCCGACGGCCGGACGGCACGCGCGTGAAGTTCGAGGACAACGCCGCGGTCATCATCGACGACCTCGGTGAGCCTCGCGGGACCGAAATCAAGGGTCCGATTTCGCGCGAAGTGGCGGAACGGTACGGTACCATCGCGAGTACCGCCACGATGATTGTATAGACATGAGCAAACAACCACACAAACAGCGAAACCGCACGGAGCGCGCGCCGCTTCACGAGCGACACAAGCAGGTGCACGCGACGCTGTCCGACGACCTCCGCGAGGAGTACGACCAGCGACGCGTTCGCGTCAACGTCGGCGACACCGTCGAAGTGATGCGCGGCGACGACGCCGGCGAGACCGGAGAGGTCGTCGACGTCGACCTGCGCGACGAGACCGTCAGGGTCGAGGACGTCACCGTGGAGAAGGCCGACGGCGAGGAGCTGCCCAAGCCCCTCGACGCCAGCAACCTCCGCGTCACCGAACTCGACCTCGAAGACGACGTGCGCGCCGCGCGGCTCGAAGGTGACAACGAATGACGAACCACCAGAAGCGACTCTCGGTACCGAAATCCTGGCCGGTCGAGCGGAAGACGGCGAAGTTCACCGCGAAGGCTGGGGCTGGTCCGCACGGCGAGTCGGGCGTACCGCTCGTCGTCGTGCTTCGGGACGTCCTGGGCTACGTCGACGACACCAGCGAAGCGCAGTACGCCATCAACACCGACGGCGTGCTCGTCAACGGTGGCTCGGTCGGCGACGTCAACCGCCCCATCGGGATGTTCGACATCCTGGCGTTCCCCGAGCGCGACGAACACTACCGGGTCTTCCCCGACGAAGGGGGCCGACTCGGGCTGACGCCCATCGACGCGGACGCGGCGGACAGCAAGCTCAGCAAGGTCGAGGACAAGACCACCGTCTCCGGCGGGCGAACCCAGCTGAACCTCCACGACGGCACGAACCTGCTCGTCGAGGAGGACGTCTACAGCGGGGACGACTCCATCGTCGTGGACAACGAGTCCAGCGACGTCGTCGCCCACTTCGAGTACGGCGAGGGCGCGCTGGTCACCGCAGTCGCGGGCCAGCACGCCGGCGACATCGGCCGCATCGACGAGATTTCGGTGCAGCCGGGTAGCGCCGACAACACCGTCTACGTGGAGACCGCCGACGGGAGCTTCGAGACGGTCGAACAGTACGTCGTCGTCATCGACGAGCAGTTCGTCGAGGACGACGCCGACCTCCCGGGTGATGGCGAATGAGCGAGACTGAAGCCGACTTCCACGAGATGCGCGAGCCGCGCATCGAGAAGGTCGTCGCCCACATGGGCGTCGGCCAGGGTGGTGTCGACCTCCAGAACGCCGAAGGCATCCTCGAGGAGATTACGGGCCAGCAGACGGTCCGGACCACCGCCAAGCGCACCGAGCCCGAGTTCGGTATCCGCGAGGGCGACCCGATCGGCGCGAAGGTCACGCTCCGCGGCGAGGACGCGTACGACTTCCTCGACCGGGCGCTCCCGAACGTCGACCTGGCCGAGCGCCAGTTCGACGACACGGGGAACGTGAGCTTCGGCATCGAAGAGCACACCGACTTCCCGAGTCAGGAGTACGACCCCGACATCGGTATCTACGGCCTCGACGTGACCGTGAACCTCGTGCGCCCGGGTTACCGGGTCGCGAAGCGCGACCAGGTCAGCCGCCAGATTCCGTCGAACCACCGACTCAACCCCGAGGACGCAGTCGCGTTCCTCGAAGCGAACTTCGACGTGGAGGTCAACGAATGAGCGAGAGCGAACAAGCAGAAGAAACGGGCCAGACACACGAGTGTCGGCGCTGTGGCCGCGAACAGGGCCTCGTCGGCAAGTACGACATCTGGCTCTGTCGACAGTGCTTCCGGGAGATTGCCCGTTCGATGGGCTTCAAGAAGTACAGCTAACAATGACGGCAAACGACCCCCTGTCCGACGCGGTCTCCGGCATCGACAACGCCGAGAGCGTCGGGCACCTCACGCACACAGTAGAGCCCGCCTCCAACATGGTCGGCTCCGTCCTCGAGGTCTTCTACGACCGCGGGTACATCGACGGCTTCGAGTTCGTCGACGACGGGAAGGCCGGCAAGTTCGAGGTCGAACTGAAAGGTGCCATCAACGAGTGTGGCCCCGTGAACCCACGGTACTCCGTGGCAGCCGACGGGTACGAGAAGTGGGAGAAGCGCTACCTCCCCGCCCGTGACTACGGCGCGCTCGTCGTCACGACGAGCCACGGCATCATGAGTCACTACGAGGCCCGCGAGAAGGGCATCGGTGGCCAAGTGATCGCGTACGTATACTAATCATGGCACGAGTCGAAATCGAAATTCCGGACGACGTGACGGCGGAGGTCGACCACCTCGACCTCACCGTCGAAGGCCCCGAAGGGTCCGTGTCGCGCCGCCTCTGGTATCCGGACGTCAGCGTCTCCGTCGAGGACGACGCCGTCGTCGTGACCAGCGACGTCGACGACGCGAAGACGCTCTCGACGGTCGGTACCTTCGAGAGCCACGTGGAGAACATGTTCCACGGCGTCACCGAGGGCTGGGAGTACCAGCTCGAAGTGCACTACTCTCACTTCCCGATGCAGGTGGAAGTCGAGGGCGGCGAAGTCGTCATCCAGAACTTCCTCGGCGAGAAGGCTCCGCGACGGACGCCCGTTCGCGGCGACACCGAGGTTTCTGTCGATGGCGAGGAAGTGACGCTCAACGGCCCGAGTATCGAGGACGTCGGCCAGACTGCGGCCGACATCGAACAGCTCACGCGCGTCACCGACAAGGACACGCGCGTGTTCCAGGACGGCGTGTACATCGTCGAGAAACCCACGAAGGGAGGTGCCTGATAGATGGCAGAAGAGAACAACGACACGCCAGAGACGCTGGAAGACATCTCGGGCGTCGGCCCCTCGAAGGCGGAAGCGCTCCGCGAGGCCGGCTACGACACCGTCGAGGACATGCGGGCAGCGAGCCAGAGCGAACTCGCGGACGTCTCCGGCATCGGCAACGCGCTCGCCGCGCGTATCAAAGCCGACGTCGGCGGTCTCGAAGTCGAAGCGGAGACCGAAGCCGAAGTCGAGGAAGCCGCACCCGAGGAAGCGGAAGCCGAGGAGGAAGTGGAGACGGAGCTCCGTCCCCGCGGCCTCACCGAGAAGACGCCGGAGCTCAGCGACGACGAGCAGCGCTTGTTGAACAAGCGCCGTCGCGAGGGCAAGCCGCAGTTCAACCGGCAGGACTACCACAAGAAGAAGCGGACCCCGAAGTCGTGGCGCCGCCCGAAGGGCACGCTGTCCAAGCAGCGCCGCGGCGTGAAGGGCAAGGGTGACACCGTCGAGGCTGGCTTCCGGACGCCGGAAGCGATTCGCGGCAAGCACCCCAGCGGTTTCGAGGAAGTCCGCGTGCACAACACGGACGACCTCGACGGCATCGACCCGGACACGGAGGCAGCCCGCATCGCCTCGAAAGTTGGCGCACGCAAGCGCGAACGCATCGAGGAGCAGGCCGAAGAAGCGGACATCCGCGTCCTGAATCCGACCTACGTCGAAGTGGAGGTTGACCAATGAGCGACCTGAGCGCACAGAAGCGACTCGCGGCCGACGTCCTCGACGTCGGGAAGAACCGCGTCTGGTTCGACCCCGAGGCGCAGGCCGAAATCGCGGACGCGATCACCCGAGAGGACATCCGCGAGCTCGTCGACGAAGGGACGATTTCGGCAGAGGAAAAGCACGGAAATTCGCGCGGTCGCGCACGCGAGCGCGACGAGAAGAAGGCCTACGGACACCAGAAGGGTCCCGGCTCCCGCAAAGGGAAGTCGGGCGCTCGTGAGAACGAGAAGCAGTCGTACATGGGCCGGATTCGCGCGCAGCGGCGGACGCTCCGGGAACTCCGCGACGAAGGGACGATTACCCAGAGTCAGTACCGGAAGCTGTACAACATGGCCAACGGTGGCGAGTTCGACAGCGTCCGACGCCTCCAGAAATACGTCGAAGAACACTACGGTGATAGCTAATGGCGACAGGACCACGATATAAGGTACCGATGCGGCGCCGCCGCGAGGTCCGGACCGACTACCATCAGAGGTTGCGCCTCCTGAAGTCAGGGAAACCTCGGCTCGTTGCTCGGAAGAGCAACAAGCACGTCACGGCGCAGCTGGTCGCGACCGGCCCCGACGGCGACGAAACGATCGCGAGCGCACACTCCAGCGACCTCGAAGAGTACGGCTGGGAGGCTCCCACGGGGAACCTGCCGGCAGCGTACCTGACGGGGCTGCTCGCCGGAGTGCGCGCACAGGACACTGACGCGGACGAGGGCGTGCTCGACATCGGCCTCAACACCGCGACCCAGGGTTCGAAGGTGTTCGCAATTCAGGAGGGCGCAATCGACGCCGGCCTGGACGTTCCGCACAACGACACAGTCTTCGCGGACTGGTCGCGGACGCGCGGCGAACACGTCGCGGAGTACGCTGAGTCTCTCGACGAGCCGCTGTACAGCGGCGAGTTCGACGCAACGGAGCTTCCCGAGCACTTCGACGAAGTGCGGGAGGCCATCTTGGAGGACAACGAATGAGCTACAACGACACCTGGGAACCGAAGACACGCCTGGGTCGCCTCGTCAAGGACGGCGACATCGACTCGATGTCCGACGCCCTCGACAGCGGACTCCCGCTCAAGGAGCCGGAGATCGTCGACAACCTGCTGCCGGGACTCGACGACGAAGTGCTGGACATCAACATGGTCCAGCGCATGACCGACTCCGGTCGACGCGTGAAGTTCCGCTGCGTTGTCGTCGTCGGCAACCGCGACGGCTACGTCGGCTACGCGGAGGGCCGCGACGACCAGGTCGGCGGCGCCATCCAGAAGGCGATCGAGGTCGCGAAACTGAACATCATCGACGTCTCCCGCGGCTGTGGGTCCTGGGAGTGTGGCTGTGGGCGCGCCCACACCGTCGCACTCAAGACGACCGGGCAGGCCGGGAGCGTCGAGGTCGAACTGATTCCCGCGCCGCGTGGCCTCGGCCTCGCGGGCGGCGAGACCGTGCGCCACGTCCTCGACCTCGCAGGTATCGATGACGTGTGGACGCGCTCCTCGGGGAAGACCCGGACGACCGTGAACTTCGCGAAGGCGACGTTCAACGCGCTCCGGAAGACCGCGGAAGCCCGCGTCCCTCAGCACGCCCACGAGCAGCGTGAGGTGATCGAGTGATGCAGGCAGTCGTCCAACTGCGCGGCGAGGTCAACATCAGCGAGGACGTCGTCGACACGTTCGAGATGCTGAACATCCACAGCGTCAACCACTGCGCGCTCGTCCCCGAGACGGACGCGTACGAAGGGATGGTCGCGAAGGTCAACGACTTCGTCGCGTTCGGCGAACCGAGCCGCGAAGTGCTCACCGACCTCATCGAAGCCCGCGGCGAGCCCGAGACGGGCTCCGCGGACATCGACGACGAGTGGGTCGCCGAGAACACCGAGTACGACGACGTCGCCGACTTCGTGGGCGCGCTCCTCGACGAGGAGACGACGCTCCGCGACGCCGGCCTGGCACCCGCGCTCCGTCTGCACCCGCCGCGTGGCGGCCACGACGGCATCAAGAAGCCGGTCAGTGACGGCGGCCAGCTCGGCAAACACACCACCGAGGAGATCGACGACCTCCTCACCGACATGCACTAACTATGACGAGCAAGAAACGACGACAGCGCGGCTCCCGCACGCACGGCGGCGGTACACACAAGAACCGGCGCGGTGCCGGGAACCGCGGTGGCCGCGGCCGGGCGGGTCGCAAGAAGCACGAGCAACACAACTACGAGGACGTCGGCAAGTCCGGCTTCAAGCGCCCGGAGAAGACCGACCGTGACGTCCGCGAGGTCTCCGTCCAGAAGCTGGACGAGGACATCGCGCTGCTCGCCGCAGACGAGGTCGCCGAGGAGACGGAGTTCGGCTACCGCGTCGACGCCCGCGACGTCGCCGAGGACGGCTGGGAGGCCGACGTGGTGAAAGTACTCGGTGGCGGACAGGTCCACGAACAGCTCGAAGTGACGGCGGACGCGTTCTCCGCGGGTGCCGTCGAACTCATCGAGAGCGAGGGCGGCGACGCCGTCGTCTCCGAGCGCGGTACCGAGGACAGCGAGGAGTAACCCATGGGATGGAAGGAGACTGCCGCACCGGTCCTCACGCGGATGCCCGCAGTCCAGCGTCCGGAAGGACACGTGCCGTTCCGCCGCAAGATGTACTGGACGGCCGGCGTGCTCGTCCTGTACTTCTTCCTGACGAACGTCACGCTCTGGGGGCTGGACACCGGCACGAGCCAGGACCTCTTCGGTCAGTTCCGGAGCCTGCTCGCCGGTGGCCAGGGTACAGTGCTCCAGCTCGGCATCGGTCCTATCGTCACGGGGAGCATCGTTCTCCAGCTGCTCGGCGGGGCGAACCTGCTGGGGCTGGACACGAACGACCCCCGGGACCAGGCGATCTATCAGGGCCTCCAGAAGCTGCTGGTGGTCGTGATGGTGTTCCTGACGGGCATCCCGATGGTGTTCTTCGGGAACTTCCTGCAGCCCAGCAGCGCGCTCGCGCAGACGCTCGGCGTCGGTTCGCTGGGCGTACAGGTGCTGTTGTTCGCCCAGATTGCCGCCGGTGGCATTCTCCTGTTGTTCATGGACGAGGTCATCTCGAAGTGGGGCGTCGGCTCCGGTATCGGCCTGTTCATCGTGGCAGGCGTGAGCCAGAGCCTCGTCGGCGGGTTCGTCTTCTGGGAGGGACAGTTCCCGAACCAGGGACTCATCCCGAACTGGATCTCGCTGGCGCTGGGTAACGTCTCGAACATCCCGCCGCTGCTCTCGGTCGACGGGTTGTCGTTCCTGCTCATCCAGGGCGGCGTCCTCGGGCTGTTCACGACGCTGCTCATCTACGTCACCGTCGTGTACGCCGAGAGCGTTCGCGTCGAGATTCCGTTGAGCCACGCACGCGTGAAGGGCGCGCGCGGTCGGTTCCCCGTGAAGCTCATCTACGCGAGCGTCCTGCCGATGATTCTCGTTCGTGCGCTGCAGGCGAACATCCAGTTCGTCGGCCAGATTCTGAACTCGACGACGAACCTCCCGGCCTGGCTGGGTGTCTACTCCGACGGCACCGCCATCGGCGGGCTGTTCTACTACCTCTCGCCGGTGTACAACCGCGAGAGCTGGATGTGGTGGCTGGGCGGGACGCCCGCGTCCATCGAGCCGTGGCAGATCATGATCCGCATCGGGGTCGACCTGACGTTCATGATCGTCGGCGGTGCCGTCTTCGCCATCTTCTGGGTGGAGACGACGGACATGGGGCCGAAGGCCACCGCGAAACAGATTCAGAATTCGGGGATGCAGATTCCCGGATTCCGGAAGAACCTCGGGGTCATCGAGAAGGTCCTCGAACGGTACATCCCGCAGGTGACCGTGCTCGGCGGCGCGCTCGTCGGGCTGCTGGCGGTGCTGGCGAACATGCTCGGCACCATCGGCAACGTCACCGGGACGGGCCTGCTGCTGACGATATCCATCACGTACAAGCTCTACGAGGAAATCGCCGAAGAGCAGATGATGGAGATGCACCCGATGATGCGGGACATGTTCGGCGGCGGCGACTAACCTCGCGCCGAATATTGGTGGAGCGGCCACCGCTACTCGCATCGACCGCGACGCAACGACCGCACTTTTGTTTGCGTACTTCGCTGGACAGCGGCAGCGACGAACCGAAAAGAGCCTGCGGCGGCGTCAGTAGACGAGTTCCGGGTCGCTCTCGACGGCGTACAGCGTGCGCGCCGCGACGTTGACGGCGTGGTCGCCGACGCGTTCGACGTCCCGAATCGTCAACAGCAGCCGGGAGACGTCGTCCATCAGCGCTTCGGTCTGCCAGGGGTCGTCGCCGCCTTCGCGTTCGATGAGGTCGCGGACGACGCGCTCGCTGGCGGCCTGGCAGAGCGCGTCGACGTCGTCGTCGCGCTCGGCGATGTCGTAGCAGGCGTCGGTGTTACTGTCGGCGTACGCGTCGAGGGCGTCCGCGACGAGGTCGCGGGCGTCCCGGCCGACGTCGACGACGTCCACGTCTACACGGCGGGCGTCGTCGGCGGCGAGCGCGTACCGGCCGAGATTCGTCGCGAGGTCGCCGACGCGTTCGAGGTCGGTGAGAATCTTGAACGACGCGGCGACGAACCGGAGGTCGCCGGCGACGGGCTGCTGGAGCGCGAACAGGTCGATGCACTCGCTCTCCAGGGCGAGGTAGCGCTCGTTGACTTCGTCGTCGCCGTGGATGACGGCCCGCGCGAGGTCGTCGTCGCCGTGTTCGAGCGCGTCGAGGCCGTCGTCGAGGCGACCCAACACGAGGTCACCCATCTCGGAGACGCTGGCGCGCAGGTCGTCGAGGGACTGCTGGAACTCCTCGCGTGGCAAAGTAATCACCCGAACTTGCCGGTGATGTAGTCCTCGACGCGCTGGCTCTCGGGGTCCTCGAAGATTTGGTCGGTGTCGCCGTACTCCACGAGCTCCCCGCCCGTGAGGAAGACCGCGGTCTGGTCGCTGATGCGGGCGGCCTGCTGCATGTTGTGCGTGACGACGACGACCGTGTAGTCCTCGGCGAGTTCCTCGATGAGGTCCTCGATTTTCGCGGTCGCAATCGGGTCGAGGGCCGAAGCGGGTTCGTCCATCAGGATGACGTCCGGGTCGACGGCGAGACAGCGCGCGATGCAGAGGCGCTGTTGCTGCCCGCCCGAGAGCCCGAGAGCGTTGTCGTCGAGGCGGTCTTTCACCTCGTCCCACAGCGCCGCGCGCTCGAGCGCGCGCTCGACGAGCGCCTGCTCGTCCTCGCGGTCGTCGCGGCCGAGCAGGCGCGCGAGCAAGCCGGTGTCGAGGTCGCCGTGCTTGCGGGGGCCGTAGGAGATGTTGTCCCGGATGGACTTCGGGAACGGGTTGGGCTCCTGGAACACCATGCCGATGCGCTTGCGGAGTTCCACGAGGTTGACGCCGTCGGTGTAAATCTCCTCGCCGTCGAGTTTCACGGAGCCCTCGATGCGGGCGCTCTTCACGCGGTCGTTCATGCGGTTCAGACACCGCAGGAACGTCGACTTCCCGCAGCCGGAGGGTCCGATGAGCGCGGTGACGCTCTCCTCGGGGACGTTCAGGGAGACACCCTGGAGGGCTTGCTCGTCGCCGTAGTAGACGTCGAGGTCCTCGACGGCGAGTTTGGCGTCGCCGTCGAATTCGTACTCGGTCCACTCCTCGCGGACCTGCTCGTCGCTCTCGCCGGTGGTAGTCAGTTGCTGTGCGGGCTCGCTGGGTTCGTGGACTGCTTCGGTGTTACTCATGGTGTAGCTTCCTCCGGAAGTAGAGGCGGCTGCCGATGCCGATGGCGTAGAGGCCGAGGACGACGAGCAACAGGACGAGCGCGGTCCCCCAGCCGAACTCGGTGTTGGTGAAAATCTCCTTGGGGAACACGCCCGCAGTAATCGTCGAGTACAGCTGGTAGGGGAGCGCGCTTGCGGGCGACAGCAGCGCTTCGTTGGTGACGAACGGCGGCTGGGTGCTGAACTGGAAGCTCCCGAGGACGTTCGGGTAGCTGCTGGGGTACGGCGACCCGCCGAACACCAACAGCAGCGGCGCGGTTTCGCCGGCGATGCGACCGACGCCGAGGATGACGCCGGTGATGGTGCCGGGCATCGCGGCCGGGAGCACGACGCTGCGGATGGTCTCCCACTTCGTCACGCCGAGCGCGGCGCTGGCGTTGCGGTGCTCGTCGGGCACCGCGAGGATGGCTTCGCGGCTCGTGATGAGCACGAGCGGCAACAGCATGAACCCGAGCACGAGCTGGCCGACGAAGATGGAGTTCCCGCCGCTGATGCGCGGGACGAGGAACGCCAGCCCGAACAGCCCGAACACGATGCTCGGGGTGCTCCAGAGGCCGTTGGTCGCCACTTCGACGACCTGCGTGAACCGGCCGCGTTCGGCGTACTCGGTGAGGAAGACGGCGGCCCCGATGCCGAGTGGGACGGCGAACAGGACCGCGCCGAACACGAGCCACAGCGTCCCCATGACGGCAGGGAGGACGCCGGGCACCTCGACGAAGAGGCCGCCGGTCTGGTTCAGCAGGAACGGGAACTCCGCCCACGGCACGCTGCCGACGAACGGGAGCGTGAGGTGGCCGCCCGTCAGGCTCGTGCCCGTGAGCATAGTTTCGAGGCCGTTCTTGACGATGAACGCGACGAGGAGCGCGAGCACGCCGAGCATGGCGAAGACGACCGAGCCGACGAGGTAGTACGCGCCCGCCTGGCGGCCCTCCGCGCCGAAGCCGTCCCTTGCTTTCGCGGCGCTCCACGCGCTCAGCAGCGCGCCGAAGACGACGAGCAGCGGCACGAGTTCGCTCCCGGGGAACACGGCCGACGACCACGACGGCGACCACGTCCAGCCGGCGTTGATGCCGCCGACGGCGACGTAGCCGCCGAACAACACGAGAATTGCGGCGACGGGGAGCGTCGAGCCGACGTCCTCGCGGGGGAGCACCGACACGAGGAGACCGACGATGCCGAACGCGGCGGCGACGGGGAGCCACACCGCGAGCGCGTTCCCGAGTAGTCGCGTAGCGACGAGGCCGCCGACGACCGCCCAGAGCAGGCCGAAGACGAAGCCGACCGGGAGGCCGGCGGTCGACGACGGCGTGCTCTCGAAGTATTCGAGGCGGGAGCCGACGCCGACGACAGTGAGACCGACGCCAGCCGCGACGAGGGCGACGCCGAGGAGCTTCAGGACGTGGACGCCGGCGATGGGGGCCGTTTCGTCGACCCACTGGAAGAGGACCAGCCACGACGCGAGAAACGCCAGCGCGGACACGGCGAGCACGCCGCGGGAGACGAGCGTGCTCGTCCCCGAGTCACCGGCGACGAGGTGGTTGCGCCGAACGTTGCTCATCAGCGCTCACCTCCGAGCTTCTGGTGCATCCGCCACTCGACGTACTGGGAGCCGACGCTCAACAGCATCACCATCACGAACAGCACGATGCCGCCGGCGAACAGCGCGCTCATGTGGAGGCCGCTGGCGTTCCCGCCCTCGAAGGCGATGACGGTCGTGAGCGTCTCGCCGTAGTTCGAGAACACGTCGAACACCGGCGACGGGAACCCCTTCGTGTGCGTGAGCATCACGGTCGCGGCCATCGTCTCGCCCATCGCGCGGCCGACGCCGAGCAGGACGCCCGCCGAGACGCCGGACAGCCCCGCGGGGATGGTGACGCTCTTGGTGGTCTGCCACGGCGTCGACCCCATCGCGAGCGCGCCGCTCTTGATGGACTCGGGGACGGCGTTCAGCGCGTCCTCCGCGACGGTGACGACCGTCGGGAGCGCCATGACGCCAATCATCAGACCGGCCGCGAAGTACGTCCCGATGGTCGGCGTCCGGAACTCCGCGTAGAAGTACTGGTTGAGGATGGTGAGCCCGATGAACCCGTACGTAATCGAGGGGATGCCGGCCATCAGCTCGATGCCGGGTTTGACCACTTCGCGGACGCGCCGGGGCGCGATTTCGCTGACGAACACCGCGCCCGCGATGCCGACCGGGGCGGCGACGAGCGTCGCGATGACCGTCGTCACGGCGGTCCCGACCATCATCGGCGTCAGCGAGTAGACGCCGCCCTGGTTGGACGTCCACAGCGGTTGTTCGACGCGCATGAGGACGTCGAGGCCCATGTGCGCGACGATGGGTTCGGACCGAATCAGGAGGAACGCGACGATGAGCGAGAGTATCGACACCGTCACGACGGTCGTCAGAAACGTCAACGCCTTCGCGGCCTCGGCCTGGTAGCGATACCAGCCGACGCCCATCACGACGAGGAAGGCGAGAACGGGGACGACGGTCCACGCCGAGCCGGCGAGGAACGACAGGAACGTCGCGAGCAGGGACGCGAAGACGAGCACGTGCATCACGATAGCGCCGTCCTGCGTCCGGGACCGGTAGTTGTGCGCCCACTGCCTGGTCGCTTCGACGCGCCGGGTCACGAACGCGTGGAGCCGCGTCGGCAACTTCCGCGTCCGCCCGAGTAACTGAGTCATGTGGAATAAATCGTGTGTCGAGAAGACCGCGAACGCGGCGGTCGGGGGCTTACTCGTAGTTCGACGGCGCGACCTTCTCCCGCTGGGTCTGGAGGCGGTCGTCGGGCAGCTGGAAGTAGTTGTTCGACTCGACGAACGTCTCCTGGCCGAAGTCGCTCAGCAGGAAGTTGATAAACGCGGCTTCCTTCCGGGAGGTGTCCTGCCACGTGTACGCGTGGAGGTCGCGGGACAGCGGGTAGTCCTGCGCGCCGAGGTTCTCGCCGTAGGAGTACGTGGTGCCGTCGATGACGAGGTCGAGCGGCGGCGTGCCGCCGTCGGGCTCGACGAACGCCAGCGCGATGTAGGAGATGGCGTTGTCGGCCTGCGTAATCGCCTGCTGGAGCTGCTGGTTCTGGCCGAACCGCTGGTCGGGGCTGATGGCGGCGTTCGGGTCACCGAAGACGTTCGCGCGGAACGCGGTGTCGGTCCCGGAGCCCTCAGCGCGGCCGAGCGCGAGGATGTCGCGGTCCGGGCCGCCGAGCTCCGACCAGTTCGTAATCTCCTGGCGGTAGATGGAGCGGAGTTCCTCGATGGTAATCTCGGTGACACCGGCGTCTTTGATTTCGTTGCTGACGACGATGGGCTGGCCGTCGACGCCGACCACGTGGTCGACGAAGTTGTTCAGCGTCTCCTCGGAGGGGTTGCTGCCGGCGAGTTCCGCCTGCGCGGAGGCGCTGGAGTCGCCGATGTCGACGCGGCCCTCCATGACGCCCTCGATGCCGGTGCCGGAGTGGCTGAGCGCGACGGTTGCGCGGAACGGCGGGTTCGAGCGTTCGCCGGTGGGCTCGTAGCCGTACTGGCTGGCGAAGTAGTCGGCGAGCCGCATGTCGGTGCCGTACTCGTCGGCCCACTCGGTCGGCCAGTAGTCTCCGTCGCCGGCTTCGGGGTTGGAGTTCCAGTAGCTCGCGCCGGTGTTCGTGATGGGGAACACCGTCGAGGAGCCGTCCGCGGTCAGCACGCTGGTGTCCATCTCGTTGGACTGCTCGCCGGCGGTCGTCTCCTGGTCGCTGCTCGGGTCGGCAGTGGTCGGCTCGCTGGTGTCGCCGTCGCCGTCGCCCCCACTCGAACAGCCTGCGACCGTTGCGACGCCTGCTGCGCCGGCAGTCGCGATGAATTTCCGCCGCGATACGAGGTCGGACAGACGCGTCGAATCCTGCGCCATCACGTGAACGGAAGACATTCCACTATATGAACTATAATATGAGTGATATATACGGCTGTGAGGTCGGCGTAGCCGTCTGTTTGTGAAAGTCTCCCACCGAGCGCTATATAGCCGTCCGGACGGAATCCAAACGCCTATATTTGTTTAGGCCAGCCTAAATTCCATGAGCGAGAAACGTGAGCCGTTCACGCGACGACAGTACCTCAGGGGAGCGAGCGCAACGGCTGCCGCCGGCCTTCTCGCGGGATGCACCGACTCGGGGGACAGTAACGGCGACGGTAACGGAGGCAACGGCACGACCGCGAACACCGGGACGACGAACCCCACGACGACCGACTCCTCGCTGACGGCGTCCCTCGCGCCGGTCGGCGACGTCACGTTCGACGGGCCGCCGGAGAGCGCGTTCGTCCTGTTCCCGCAGTACGCCGACATGGCCGTCGCGCTCGGGCACGGCGACGCCGTCAACTCCATCTACGTCCCGGAGATGTCGGGGACGACGATGAACCACTACTACGAGCGCCTCGACGGCGTCTCCTTCGACTGGGAAGGGCTTCCGGACCCCTTCGGAAACGGCATCCAGGAGGAGCAGCTGTACAACCTCGACAGCGACGTCCACTTCCTCGACCCCGCGTACCTCGTCACGCAGGACAACTGGTCGGTCGGGGACGCCGAGGACATCGCGGAGAGCGTCGGGCCGTGGTTCGGGAACTTCTACAGCGGCACCCACGACCAGCCGCCCGAGCAGTACCGCGACGACTACGAGTACTACACGCTCTGGGAGCTGTTCGGCCGCGTCGCCGACGTCTTCGGGGAGCGCGAGCGGTTCGAGGCGCTCCGCGAGATCCACGACGACCTCGTCGCGACCATCGAGGCCGACCTCCCGCCCGCGGAGGAGCGCCCGACCGCCGTCCGCGTGACCTACTCGCAGGGCACCTTCTACACGTACCACCTCAACAAGCCCGGCTACTGGCTGGCGGATACCCGTCCACTGGGGGCCCACGACGCGTTCGCCGACCAGGACTGGTCGAGCCTCTGGGGGTCGGTCGGCTACGAGACGATGCTCGACGCCGACCCCGACGTCGTCCTCCACCTCTGGGGCGCGACGCCGAACTACGACATGGCGTCGGTCCGCGAGCAACTCCGGAACAGCGACGCCGGCGGGACGCTGTCGGCCGTCGAGAACGACCGCGTCTACGCCTCCGGGATGCGCTACCAGGGCCCGCTGATGAACCTCTTCCAACTGGAGATGACCGCCAAACAGCTCTATCCCGACGTCTTCGGCGAGTGGCCCGACTACCAGGACGGCGACCACTACCCCGAGATTCCGGCCGACGAACAGCTGTTCGACCGCGAGCGCGTCGCCAGCATCGTCACCGACGGCGCTTGACCGCGCGGGGCGCGTTCCGGGATTCCAGCGGGACGTGCAGTTGTGCGAGCACGCGCGCGGTGCCGACGCGGTAGCTGAGGTAGGCGAACACGACGGTGACGGCGGCGACGACGCCGAGGACCATCAGGAGACGGCGGTCCAGACTCATATTCGAGAGTGGGTCCGGGGGCCACAAACGGCTGTCGGCGGCCGGAACCTCGCACCCCCGACGACGCGCGTGCGGCGCGTACGACGACGCTGGCCGTTCCGAAGCGCTATTGACGCAGGGGATTCACCTACCGGGCATGTACGAAGGGGTGGCGAACTGATGCGCATCCTCGTCGTCGGCGCTGGCGAGGTCGGGTCGAGTATCGCCAGCAGCCTCTCTGACGCCCACGAAGTCGTGGTCGTGGACGTCGACCCGGAGCGCGTCGAATCGCTGACCTACTCCGAGGACGTGCTCGCGGTCACTGGGGACGGCACTGACCTCGACGTCCTCAGGGAAGCCGAGGTCGGGAAGGCCGACGTCGTCATCGCGAGCACGGACGACGACGAGACGAACCTCGCGACGTGCGCGACGGTTGGCACCATCAGTGACGCGTTCACCATCGCGCGCGTGGAGGACACGAACTACCTCGACACGTGGCGCGAACACCACGGCGCGTTCGGCGTGGATTTCATGGTGTGTACGGACCTGCTGGCGGCGGAAGCCATCGTCCGCGTCGTGGGCCTACCGACCGCGCGCGACGTCGACCCGTTCGCCGGCGGGTCGATTCAGATGGCGGAGTTCGAGGTGCCCGAGGACAGCCCGATAGCCGGGGAGACGGTCGCGGAAGCCGACCGCTTCGACGAACTGACGTTCGTCGCCGTCATCCCGGAGGGAGCCGACCACGCCAGCGTCCCGCGCGGAGATACCGTCATCGAGGGGAACGCCCGCGTGGTCGTCGTCGGGCGGCCGGCCAGCGTCCGCGAGTTCGCGCGCGTCATCGACCCCGCCAGCGTGGCCAGCAAGGTCGACGACGTCGTCATCGTCGGCGGGTCGACGACCGGCCAGCTCACTGCCGAGTCGCTCGTCGAGCGCGGCGTTTCGGTGCGCATCATCGAGTTCGACGAGGACCGCGCCCGCGAACTCGCGGAGTTGCTGCCGTCCGTGACGGTGTACTCCCACGACGCCACCGACCCCGAGTTCCTCTCCCGAGAGCACATCCAGGACGCGGACGTGGTCATCGCGACGGTCGGCAGCGACGAGCGCAGCCTGCTGGCGGCGCTGCTCGCGAAACGCGAGGGTGCCGAGCGCACCATCGCGGTCGTCGAGCAGGCGCGCTACGTCGACCTCTTCGAGACGGTTGGCGTGGACGTCGCGGTCAACCCCCGCCGGGTGACCGCCGAGGAGATTACGCGGTTCACCCGGGAGCGCCGCGCGGAGAACGTCGCCATCATCGAACCCGGCGGTGCCGAGGTCGTCGAGGTCGAAGTTGACGAGGACAGCGTACTCGCGGGTCGCTCCATCCAGAACGTGATGGCGGACCTGCCCGGTGGCGTGGTCGTCGGCGCCATCACGCGCGGCGGGGAGTACGTGACCCCGCGCGGGAGCACGGTCGTCGAAGCCGGCGACCACGTCGTCGCGTTCGTCCAGGCCGACGCCCTCGAAGCGGTAACGTCGAAACTATGACCGCGGGACGGCACGAACGATGAATCTGCGCGTCGACTGGCGGGCCAGCCTCGCGCTCGTCGGCACAGTGGTGAAGTGGCTGACGGTGCCGTTGCTGGCGCCGCTGGCGGTCGCGCTCTACTACGGCGACGGCGGGCTGGCGGCGTTCGTCGCGACCATCGTCGTCGCGTTCGCTGCGGGGACGGCGCTGGAGACTGTCGGCGACCCGACCGACCTCGGCGCCCGCGAGGGGTTCCTGATGGTTGCGGCGACGTGGCTCGCGGCGAGCATCGTCGGCGCGCTGCCGTACCTGTTCGCGGCCCACGGCGTCCCGGGCGTCGCGGCGGCGTCCGCACCCGGATCCACGCTCGGCAACCCCGTGAACGCGCTGTTCGAGACGATGAGCGGGTTCACCACCACGGGGGCGACGGTGATGGGCGACATCTCCTTCGACACCCACTCCCACGCCGTGTTGCTGTGGCGACAGCTCACCCAGTGGCTCGGCGGCATGGGTATCGTCGTGCTCGCGGTCGCCATCCTCCCCGAACTCTCCGTGGGTGGCGCGCAGTTGATGGACGCCGAAGCGCCCGGTCCGAGCATCGAGAAGCTCACGCCCCGCATCGCGGAGACCGCGCGGGCGCTGTGGCTGGCGTACGCCGGCATCACCCTCCTCGAAATCGTGTTGCTGTACGGCCTCCACCGCACCGGCTACGCGCCCAACATGGGGCTGTACAACGCCGTCGCGCACGGTTTCACGACGATGGCGACCGGCGGGTTCAGCCCGGAGGCGCGCTCCATCGAGGCGTTCTCCGGCGTCGTCCAGTGGGTCATCGTGCCGTTCATGTTCGCGGCGGGGACGAACTTCGCGCTCATCTGGCAGGCGCTGACCGGCGACACGGAGGCGCTGTTCGGCGACTCGGAGTTCCGCTTCTACCTCGGCGTCGTCGGCACCGTCACCGCGCTGCTGGCCGGCCTCCTGTTCACGGGACCGGTGCTCGGCGTCCGGGACGCCGTCGGCCCCGTCGCCGGCAACCTCGAAGCGTCGCTGCGCCACGCCGCCTTCCAGGCCACGTCCATCGTCACCACCACCGGGTACGCGAGCATGGACTTCGCGGAGTGGGGCAACGCCAGCCAGTACGTGCTGTTCGTCGCCATCTTCCTCGGCGGGAGCGCGGGCAGCACGGGCGGCGCAGTGAAGATGGTGCGCTGGCTGGTCATCCTCAAGAGCCTCAAACGCGAACTGTTCGTGACCATCCACCCCGAAGCCGTCAAACCCGTCCGGCTGGGGGGGCGCGCGCTCGACGAGAAGGCGGTTCGGGGCATCTACGCGTTCACCGCGGTGTACTTCGCACTGTTCGTCGCCGGCACCGTCTTCGTCGCCATCGACGTCACGCGCATCGAACAGTCGCTGACCGCGCTGGAAGTGATGAGTTCGGTCGCGGCGACCCTCGGGAACGTCGGTCCCGGGTTCGGGCTCGTCGGCCCGATGGGGTTCTACGAGTTCCTCCCCGAGACGACGAAACTCGCGATGGTCGTGCTGATGTGGATTGGGCGGCTCGAAGTGCTGCCCGTGCTCGTGTTGCTGACGCGGGCGTACTGGAAGTCCTGACGGCCCCTATTGGGGCCGCCCCCGGCGTGGCGCTCAGAGTTCGACGGCCCACAGTCGGAAGTCCGCGGGGAGGTCGTAGACGGTCTGGAAGACGGCGTCGACGAACTGGCCGACGCGGTCGTCGTCGGCGCGCGCCTCGATGCGGACGTTCGTTCCGGGGTCCTCCTCGGCGGTGTCCGCGGCGACGGTCTCGCGCTCGGCGATAGTGAACGCGCCGAAGCGGGAGACGACCGTCGCCAGCCGGTCGAGTTCCTCGTCGGTGCAGTCGAGGTTGAGCGTGCCGTCGGCGAACTGCACCCACGGCGGCAAAAGCTCGGGGTCGCCGCTGCGGTCCTCGTCGGCTTCCAGCGTGCAGAACGCGCTGTCGCGCTCGCGGTGGGCGGCGATGGCGTCCGCGACGAGTTCGATGCGGCCGGCGTCCGTGTCGGCGTCGAATCTGGTCATAGGTGGGGTTGGCGGCCCGCCCACAAAGCAGGTCGGGTGTGCGCGCCAGTTCGGCCGGAAACAACACCTCCTTAATCGAGGCCCGGAAACGGGACGATATGAGTAACCCGCGAATCCTGATTCTGGGCGCTCCGGGCGCCGGCAAGGGCACACAGAGCCGCCGACTCACTGAGGAGTTCGGCGTCGAGCACGTCACCACCGGGGACGCGCTCCGCGAGAACAAAGGGATGGACATCAGCCACCTCGACCTGGAGTACGACACGCCCGGCGAGTACATGGACGCCGGCGAACTCGTTCCCGACGAGGTCGTCAACGAAATCGTCAAGACCGCGCTGGAGGACGCCGACGGCTTCGTCCTCGACGGTTACCCCCGTAACGAGAGCCAGACGGAGTACCTCGACTCCATCACGGACCTCGACGTCGTGCTCTATCTCGACGTCGACGAGGACGAACTCGTGCGCCGGCTGACCGGCCGCCGCGTCTGCGAGGACTGCGGCGCGACCTACCACGTCGACTTCAACCCGCCCGAGGAGGAGGGCGTCTGCGACGAGTGCGGCGGCGACCTCTACCAGCGCGAGGACGACACCGAGGAGACCGCGCGCGAGCGCATCGAAGTCTACGAGGAGAACACCGCGCCCGTCGTCGAGTACTTCCGCGACCAGGGCGTGCTCGAAGAAATCGACGGCGAGCAGTCCCCGAACGAAGTCTGGGAGGACGTCAAAGCCGCCGTCGAAGCGCACGCGAACTGACGGACGGACCGCCGACAGCGATTTTCTCGCCGACCGGCGCTCGTCAGTAGCGGGTTCCGTAAGAGGTTCAAGCGGCCACCGCAAAGAACAGCCAAGAAGATGTCTCGAACCGCGGAGAAAGTCCGCTCGCTGGTCCGCGAGGACCCCGAACTGGCCGACGTGCTCGAAGACCTCCTCGACCACGAGGGTGAGATTCGCTGGCGGGACGTCAAAGGCGACGTCTCCAGCGGCCAGTGGGGACGCCTACTGGAGAAAGACGTTCTCGTGGAGTCCGGCGAGGGCTTCGAGTTCGCGGACCCAGACGGCGTCCGCGAGGGACTCGAACCCGAGGAGGAACTCGACGAGAGCCCGGAATCCTCGTCGTGGTCGAAGTGGGACAAACTCGCGGCGGTCGGGTCGTTCGCCGCGATTCTCGGTTACAACTTCCAGCCGATTCAGAACACCATCGGCGGAGCCGTCGAAGTCGTGCTCGGGCCGCTGGACGCGATGCTCCCGTTCTACGTCGTCGTGATGGCGCTGGCCGTCCTCACGGGCCTGTACTCCACGCTCCTGCAGGCGAACCTGACGGACATGAGCAAGATGTCCAAGTATCAGGAGCGCGCCCAGCAGCTCCAGGACAAGATGTCCGAGGCCAAGGAGCGCGGCGACGAAGCCGAAATCGAGCGCCTCCGCGAGGAGCAGATGGAAGCGTTCGGCGACCAGGCCGGCATGCTCAAAGAGCAGTTCCGCCCGATGGCGTGGATTATGCTCCTGACCATCCCGGCGTTCCTCTGGATGTACTGGAAGCTCGGCACCGGCCAAGTCACCGGCGAGGAAGTCCAGATGGTCCTCCCGCTGATGGGCGAGGTCAACTTCAACACGGGCCGCGCGCTCGTGTTCCCCGTCTGGATTATCTGGTACATGGTCTGCTCGTTCAGCTTCTCGAACGTCATCCGGAAGGCGCTGAACATCCAGACGACGCCCACATAGACGCACTTTTTGCGCTGCGTGGGGCGCGCTCCGCGCCCCCACTCGGCAAAAACTTGCGGAAAAAGCACTCTTCGCTCCCGTCGCGCCCTTCGGGCGCGGTGGTCGCTCGTCGGCCCGCGAGCCGAAGGCTCGCGGTGAATCGCGCGGCGAAGCCGCGCGAATGCCCTGTTTTCTGCGCGAAACCGCCACACGCCGGGTTCAGGTTCAAAACCTCTTTGTCCGCGCCGCCCCCAGCACGGATATGTTAGTCACGATCTCCGGCCCGCCGGGGAGCGGGAAGAGCACGGTGGCGTCCGCGCTCGCCGACCATCTCGACTACGACCACATCTCCGGTGGCGACATCTTCCGTGAGCTCGCCGACGACCGCGGGCTCACCCTCGAAGAGTTCAACGAACTCGCCGAGGAGGACCCCCAAATAGACAAGGACCTCGACCGACAGCTCCGCGAGACCGCGCGCGAGCGCGACGAAGTCGTGCTCGAATCCCGGCTCTCGGGCTGGATGGCCGGCGAGTACGCCGACATCAAGATCTGGCTGGACGCGCCGCTGAGCGTGCGCGCGCGCCGCATCGCCGAGCGCGAGGAGAAGACACCCGCAACTGCGCGCGCCGAGACCGAGAAGCGCGAGGACTCCGAGAGCGCGCGGTACGCCGACTACTACGGCATCGACTTCGACGACCTCACTATCTACGACCTCTCGGTGAACACCGCGCGGTGGGGGCCGGACGCCGTCACGGACATCGTCCTGTACGCCGTGGACAACTACGAGCCGTCCAACGACGAGGGGCCCGCGCCAATCGAGAACGTCAACTACGAGTTCTGACGATGCTACGAGACGCCCCCGCGGACCGCGACCCGGACGACGTCTTCGAATTCGGCGTCGTCAACCTCGACAAGCCGCCGGGGCCGTCGGCCCACCAGGTGTCGGCGTGGATTCGGGACATGGTCGGCGTCGAGAAGGCCGCGCACGCGGGCACGCTCGACCCGAAGGTCACGGGCTGTCTGCCCGTCCTGACGGGTGCGGCGACCCGGCTCGCGCCCGCGCTACTCGAAGGCCCCAAGGAGTACGTCGCCGTGCTGGAACTGCATGCAGAGCCGCCCGCGAACCTCCACAGCGTAATCGAGGAGTTCGAGGGGCCGACCTACCAGAAGCCGCCGCGGAAGTCCGCAGTCGCGCGCCGCCTGCGCGTGCGCGAGATTCACGACCTCGACGTGCTCGAAGTGAAAGAGCGGCAGGCGCTGTTGCGCATCCGCTGTGAGTCCGGGACGTACATCCGGAAGCTCTGCCACGACCTCGGGCGCGCGCTCGGCACCGGCGCGCACATGGGCGACCTCCGCCGCGCCGCCACCACGCCGTTCGACGACACCACGCTGTCGACGCTGCACGACCTCTCGGACGCGCTCGCGTGGCTGCGCGACGAGGACGACACCAGCCCGCCGAGCGGCGACCCCGAAGCCGCGCTCCGGGACGTGCTCGTGCCCGCCGAACGCGCGCTCGAACACATCCCGTCGGTGACCATCGCGCCCTCCGCCGCCGAGCAGGTCGCCGAAGGCGCGCCGGTCTACGCGCCCGGCGTCATCAGTGCGGAGGACGCCGAGCGGAACCAGTTCGTCGCGTGCTACACGCCCAACGGCGCTGCGGTCTGCCTCGGTCGCTTCGTCGGCGACCCCGACGCCGACGCCGGCACCGTGGTCGAACTCGAACGCGTGCTCGTGTAACGCGATTCCGAAACGAAGGCCTTAATGCCGGACGCCGCTTCGGTCGATACGTGGGACCGTGGGGTAGCGGTATCCTCGGCGGATGGGGTCCGTCGGACCTGAGTTCGAATCTCGGCGGTCCCACTTCACTTTCGCCCGGAATCCAATTCCGGGCCTACTGACTCAACGTTCTAGAGGCGTCTCTGTGTTCAGTTCGGCTCGCGGGGCTGGTGGTTCTTCACGTTCCCTCTGCTCGTTGTGTGGTTACGAGTTCGGCTGTGGCGAGTCTTGTCATGGTCGTATCGACTGCCCCTCCTCGGAGAACCTCACGGGGCGTTCAGTTCCCCGTTCGAAGTAGTAAGTACACCACTCCAATACACTCCTCACACTCCAACACAGCCGAAAGAGACGTTTCTCCCGCCGCTAATCTTGCTTTCGGCTCGCTATTCGGTTAGTATGGCCAAAGTAGAGTTCCTCTCCATCTCTCCACGAACCACCCCATCTTCATAGTCGACGTTCTGGAACTTGACATTCTTCGGGTTTTCAACCCCCTTCCCTATCGTAGGGAACTCGTTAATTGCTGTTCTTGGTACATACTCCAATATTTGTCCAAAGGGTATATCCCGATATGTATTTCCAAGAACATCCTTGTACTCGACTACGACAATCCACGTTATGGGGTCGCCCGGGTTAACCCCCGGGAGGTCAAACCTCTGAAAGCTCCTATGTGTCTCCCCCGTCGGTAGATATTGGAAATGCGATCCACCGACGAAGAAATCACCTTCCTGTGAGTTTAATGAATCAGATGGCTGTTCCAACCCCTTACTTAGGCGTCTAGCAGAATCGGACAAATCAGCTCGTCTCGCCATCTCTCTGACTTTCTCTATCCTCTCCTCAACTGGAGTCTGTATTTGAATTTCAGTATCTATGACAATCTCGGCTCTAATATTGAGCGCTCTTCCTTGACCGTAATTGTATGCTTCAAACTTGGGCGCTTCGTGCGAAAATCCATCCTGTTCCCCGAAGACTTCCTGCACTTCAGTTACGACGATTTCGCGCTTACCATAGGATAACATCGGCATATAATCGGCCTCCATAATCCTTTCTTGACGCTCCAGAACTTCTTTCTGCTGCCTATAAAGCAACACTAACAGGGCTGATAGAATGACGGAGAAGGACCCGCTTAACGCGGATATGGCTTGATTCCCGAAGAGCCAGCCACCGATAGCAAAGATTGAGACTAACCCTATCGTTGCGATCAACAGCCAAAATAGTCGTGAATCAAATTCGTCTTCGGGCATATCTTTGTGTTATCGGATTGCCTGAAATAGATGGCTGACATTAGTGCGTCTTTCCAATCGATAGGCTGTAGCGATTCCAAAAACCAACGAACTATTCTCCTGCGACCCCAGCTCGCAGGGTTGCGCGTCGAGAGAATCGTTTCCCCAAATTTGCACGCGAATCCACGAAGATCGTGTGTATATGTTTCGACGGTCGTCCTAATATAACCCCGAACTTGCCGAAGTCCTGGGTTCGTCGAGAAGAATTAATTGTTTGACGGGTCGATTGTCGCCCAATAGATAATCGGTACGGAAATCACCACGAAGAGAAGGAGTCCGGATGCGAAAATAACGACATTAACCTGCGCTCCGAGCAGGTCAACCTTCTCGGTTAGCGATTGCATGATGGCATTAACTATCAGTGTAAGTGGAATTGCGGGCGTAGTGAACTGCAAAACGGTGAATAGCAGGATGCCGACAGGAGAAATCCCTCCCGCAAATGTGTTTATTAGAGAGTTAATGGGCTTCGACTGCGCGATTAGTGAATCATGAGCTAACGCGAAAGAGATAGCTATGAGAACTAAGCTGTATGTGAGTGAGCTTAGCATATTCTGATAAACCCAGTAGACAAAGAACGCGATAAAAATCCCAAAGAACAGGCTATTAACGGGTTTTTGTGACTTGGTTAGCGACTTACCAAAGTAGTGCCCCGTTGACGATCCGATAAAAAGGGAAGCAAGCACCGCGGAATAGTTTTTCAGTAGACTCGCAGAAGCGGCCTCTGACTGGATATACTGGGCGCTGGCAATTAGCGCTCCGACTAGGGTAATCCCAGCAATTACTGATTGCCAGTGAAAGATTGACGCCATCCGTCTCAACAAACTATCCCCTGTCGAATTCCCCGAGCTGTCCGACATTCTAACAGACTCATCTCAACTATAGAGTATAAGATTACTCCTAGAGAACCACAGTCCCTCGGGTTCTGATTAACTGTGGCAGCATTTTCTATATTACTGCACCAATACTCACCTTCGCTTGCTCCGTTCCTTGATGCGTTCCACCGGCGTACCACCGAACCGTAGGACGATTCACTGCTTAATGATGCCTGTGTGCGAGCACCTGGACACTCCAACCGCGAACCCGGTACGCCGTGAAGAAATACACACCTCCCTGCTACTGTAGATTCTCGTAGTACTCTTGACCACCCTAACTATTTAGGCCCAGTTGGAATGCGTGACGCGACAGTATTCGTGTGATACCGACGATGGCGAGCGAGGCACCACACAGCGCCGGTCGGACGGAGTCGTGCGAGAACTGTCGCGGGAAGACGCCACATAGCGTCACGATAGACCTCCGCGTGGAGAGCACGCCGGAGGCGGACGCGGCGTTCGCTCGCCAGCCGTATCGCGTGTCGGCGTGCCGCGAGTGCGGAACGGAGTCCGTTCGGGCGATGGACGAGGACTGAGGCACCACTCACTGGGCGTGTGAGCGGGTTCTGGTGGAAGATTCAGCGTTCTGACGCGTAGCACGTGGTATGATATGACCTGGCGTGGTAGCGCGGAGTATGCCCGTGACGTTCCGGGTGGTGTTGCGCTCGACGGAGACCCAGCCGTCCCAGCAGACCCAGGAGAGCGTGCTGCCGGCGATGTCCCAGCAGTTCGGGCAGCGGGTCTCGATTAGCGCGGCCGACCTCGCGCCCGACGACCGGCTGGGGGCGGCGACCATCGGTACGGTCGACACCGACGCGGCGGCGGCGCTCCGGGACGTCTACGAGTACGTGGAGCCCCACCGGCTGGTGAAGGTCGGTGCGATTCGGACGAACGACGACAGCCGCGTCGCCGTGCGGAAAGCCCACGAGGTCGACCGGGAGGCCGTCGAGCGCCACGAGCGCGCGACCGTGCTCGGGGAGGTGCACGGCGACCTCCTCGTGCGCGTTCGTCGCGGCGACGAGTGAGTCCTCACGAGCCGGTGGCTACGCGAGTGTCAGACTGTCCCGCGACGAACGCGCCGCTGTTCGGCGTCGGTCACAAAAATCGGAAAGTGTAGTTCTACGAAGGAACGCCGGGATTACAGCCGGGTGAGGTTCGTCGCGCGCGGGCCCTTGTCGGCCTGCTCGATGTCGAACTCGACTTCCTGTCCTTCTTCGAGGTCCGGGCCGCCGACGTCCTCCATGTGGAAGAAAACGTCCTCGTCCGCGTCCTCAGATTCGATGAAACCGTAACCGCCCGTGTCGTTGAAGAAATCAACCGTACCGGTTGCCATTGCAACTACAGGTAGGCCGGATGCACGGATAACCTTTCCGAGACCGGTCGTGGCACGGGTGGCTGTGCCATGGACCGATTTGCGGGCCGGCCAGCGGAGCCGGGAACCGACGGAGGGCTGCGTGAAGAACGTGAAAAGGCGTCGAACACGGGAGGATTTAAGCGTGGCCCACGTGAGGACCACCGATGAGACTCTCGACCGGCGTCGCCGGGCTCGACAGCCTCCTCGACGGCGGGCTCCCGGCGCGCCGCCTGTACACGCTGAGCGGGCCGCCGGGCAGCGGGAAGACCACGCTCGCCGCCCAGTACGTCACGGAGGGCGTGAAGAACGGCGAGGACGTGCTGTACGTGACGATGCACGAGACGCGCAACGAACTCGTCGACGACATGGCGAACTACGAGTTCGGCTTCTCGCGGGCGGCCAACGCCGAGAACTTCGAGTTCCTGAACCTCACGCGGGAGCGCTCGCGGCGCTCGCTCACCCAGTACGGTCGCGAGTCCGGGCTCTCCTCGCGGCTCGCGTCGATGATTCGCCAGGAGGACTACGACCGCGTCGTCGTCGACTCCACGATGCTGCTGGCGCACTTCGCCGACGACGCCGACGCGGAGGTCACGCACTTCGCCACCGGGCTCAAGCAGACCGACGCCACCGTCCTGCTCGTCTCGGAGATGACCGACCCGACGGCGTACGCCGAGGAGCACTACCTCGCCCACGGCGTCATCTTCCTCCACAACTTCCTGGAGGGCGGCGGGATGACCCGCGGCGTCCAGCTGGTGAAGATGCGCGGCACGAACATCGACTGCGACATCCGGGACATCTCCTTTACGGGGTCGGGGCTGCAGGTCGACCCCGGCCGGAAGGTCCGCCCCGAGTGATGTACGACGAATCCTTCTCCCGCGACTGGGACGGCGAGGAACTGGACCGCGAGGAAGCCGTCTGGCGGGCGTACGCGCTGGGCGTCGCCGCGGCGCTGGGCGACCGGAACCCACAGGAGTACCGCCAGCTCGTCGCCGCGGCGGGCCGGTCGCTCGTGGAGATGGCCTACGACGAGGGGAAGAGTTCGGCGGCGGATCTGGACAGCCAACTGGCCTCGGGGGAGAGCGACGTCGACCCCTCGGAGTTCCCGTCCCGCGAGCGCGCGGTCTGGTCGAAGCTAATCACGTACAAGGGAGAGGAGGGCGGCGACGTCGAGACGAGTAGCGAGGGCGGCGACCGCATGGACCTTCCGGAGCTACTGGACCGAATCGACATCGACACGCTCCCCAGAAAAGACCTCGACCGGCTGCGACTCCCGGAGTTTCTCTCGCGAAAGTAGTTACTCGCGCTTCGCCGCGGGGTTGGTGACGGCGCCGTGAGCGGCGGAGCCGAACTGGGCGCCGTACTTCCGGAGCACGCCGGAGTCGTAGCGCGGCTCCGGCTCCGCCCAGTCCTCGCGCCGAGCCGCCATCTCGTCGTCGTCGACCGCCACGGAGAGTTCGCGGTTCGGCACGTCGACGGTCACCTCGTCGCCGTCCTCCACGAGCGCGATGGGGCCGCCAGACGCGGCTTCGGGCGCGACGTGGCCGACCATCGGCCCGCGGGTCGCCCCGGAGAAGCGGCCGTCGGTGAGCAGCGCCACGTCGTCCTCGTGGCCCTGGCCGACGACGGCGGCGGTGACGCCGAGCATCTCGCGCATCCCGGGCCCGCCGCGCGGCCCCTCGTTCCGGATGACGATGACGTCGCCGGATTCGATGTGGCCCTCCTGGACGTACGCCATCGCGTCCTCCTCGGACTCGAAGACGCGGGCGGGACCCGTGTGCTGGGTCTCGTCCTTCCCGGTGACCTTGAGGACCGCGCCGTCGGGCGCGAGGTTCCCCGTGAGCACCGTGATTGCGCCCGTCTCGTGGAACGGGTCGTCGACGGGCTTGAGGAAGTCGACGTCCTCCTCGACGCTGCCTGCTCGCGGCTCGTCGCCGCTCGCTGATTCCGACGTGGGTTGCACGTCGCCGTCCACGCCGAGGTGGTCGAGTTCCTCTTCGATGGTGCGCCCGGTGACGGTGAGCGCGTCGCCGTGGATGAGGCCCGCGTCGAGCAGGCGCTTGAGGACGACGGGGACGCCGCCGACCTCGTGGAGGTCGTTCATCACGCGCGAGCCGCCGGGCTGGAGGTTCGCAACCTTGGGCGTGCGGTCGCTGATGGTGTTGAAGTCCTCGATGTCGAGGTCGACGCCCGCTTCCGCGGCGAGCGCGAGCAGGTGGAGAACGGCGTTCGTGGAGCCGCCGAGCGCGACCTGAATCGCGATGGCGTTCTCGAAGCTCTCCCGCGTGAGGATGTCGGAGGGACGGCGGTCCTCGCGGACGCACTCCGCGGCGAGTTCGCCGGCGCGCTCGGCGACGTCGTAGCGCTCGTCGCTCTCCGCGGGCGGGCTAGCCGAGCCCAGCGGTGCGAGGCCGAGCGCCTCCGAGATGGAGGCCATCGTGTTCGCGGTGAACATCCCGCCGCAGGCACCCGCGCCGGGGCAGGCGTGGCGCTCCATCTCCTCGAGTTCGTCCTCGCTCATGTCGCCCGAGGCGACCGCGCCGACGCCCTCGAAGACGTTCTGCACCGTAATCTCGCGGCCGTCGTGCTCGCCGGGCATGATGGAGCCGCCGTAGAGGAACACCGACGGGACGTCGGTGCGAATCGCGGCCATCATCATCCCGGGGAGGTTCTTGTCGCAGCCCGCGACGGTCACCAAGGCGTCCATGCGCTCGCCGAACGCCACGAGTTCCACGGAGTCCGCGATGACCTCGCGGGAGATGAGCGACGCGCGCATCCCCTCGGTCCCCATCGAGATGGCGTCCGAGATGGTGATGGTGCCGAACTCGATGGGCATACCGTCGCCGCCTTCGACGCCGTCGACCGCGGAGTCGGCGACGTCGTCGAGGTGAACGTTACACGGCGTGATGTCGGCTGCGGGGTTCGCAACGCCGACCATCGGCGAGGAGAAGTCGGCGTCGTCGTAGCCCATCGCGCGGAACATCGCGCGGTGGGGCGCGCGCTCGACGCCTTCGGTGACGTCGGCGCTCGGGAGGTCTGTGTCCTTCTGCTTGCTCATACCTAGTGGGTAGCCCGTCCGTGGGTTAAAGTCCGCCGACTGGACAGATGTTGCCGGTGGTCTGCGGCAAGGCGATGATGTTCGTCGATGGAGCCACACCGGCGAAGGTTTTTCTGTGATACAGGTGTACTACAGGGTATGAGTGCGGACACGGAATCCGGCGACGACCGGATGCAGAAAATCAACGTGCGAGTGCCCGAAGCGCTCGTGGAGAGAATCGACGAAGAGTTCGAGCAGCGCGGCTACTCCAGTCGGTCGGAGGCCATCCGCGACGCGCTCCGGGACTGGGTGGACCCGAACGTGACTATCTCCGAGGAGTTCCTCGACGACCTCGCGGAGAGTCGCGAGCAGGCAGAACGTGGTGAGACGGTGTCGGCGGAAGAGGCGCGCGAACGGCTCGACCTCGATGACTGACGTCGAATACACCGAGCAGGCGCTCGAGCATCTACAGAACCTCGACCCGCAGGTGGCCGACCGCGTGATGAACAAGGTCGATGAAGCGACCGAGTAGACCGAGAAACGCCTCGGCCCGCTCCCCGGATTTCCCTACTACAAGCTCCGTGCCGGCGACTACCGAGCGATAATCAGATGGGACCGCGAAAACGACGTCCTCCGCGTCGAAGCAGTCGGCCATCGACGGAACGTCTACGACAGACACCTGCCGCCCTGACTACCGCCGCGCTCGGGTACCGGGAAGGTTTGCCAGCGGCAGAACCACCAACATCGCCGGTCACGAACCAACTGCTATGCCAACCCGGGTCGAGAGCGGCGGCCGGCTCCACTTCGGCTTCCTGAACCTCTCGCTGTCCCACGACCGGCTCTACGGCAGCCTCGGCGTCGCGCTCGATCAGCCGCGGGTGGTCGTCGAAGCCGAGCGCGCGGACGGAGTTCGATGCGACCACGAGCGAGCGCGCGAGCACGTCGAGCGCGCCTGCGAGGTGCTCGGCGTGCCGGGCGCCGACCTCACCATCCGCGAGGAACTGCCGCCGCACGTGGGGCTCGGCTCCGGAACACAACTCGCGCTGGCGGTGCTCGAAGCGGTCGCGCGAGCCCATGGCGACGAGGTCGACGTCCGCGACCTCGCGCCGGAGTTGGGACGGGGTGGGCGGAGCGGCGTCGGCGTCGGGACGTTCGGGGGCGGTGGGTTCGTGCTCGACGCCGGCCACCCGACCTGGCTGTTCACGACGGAAGCACCCGCACGCGGCGAGTGGACAGTCCCGCCGGTCGCGGCCCGTCACCGGATTCCCGACGACTGGCGGTTCCTGCTCGTGCTGCCGGACACCGAACCCGGCAAAGCCGGCAGCGAGGAGGATGTGAGCATGCGGTCGGCCGTGGAGGCCGCCGACCCCGGGCTCGCAGACCGCATCTCCGGTGTGGTGACGCGGCGCGTGCTTCCAGCGCTGGCAAGCGAGGACGTGGCGGCGTTCGGCGCGGCGGTCGCGGAGGTCGGGCGGCTGAACGGCGCGTGGTACGCCGACGAGCAGGGCGGCGTCTACCGGCCGCCCGTCGGCGGCATCGTCGACGCGCTCTCCGGGAACCCCGCAGTCTCGGGCGTCGGACAGTCGTCGTGGGGACCAGCGGTGTACGGCGTCACGGACGCGGCTCGCGCCGACGCCGCGCTGGCGGCCGGCCATAATGCGCTGGACGCGGCTGGCGTCGACGGCGACGTGCGCGTGGTCGCGCCCCGCAACGAGGGCGCGCGCGTCACAGAGACGGGGCAGGGAAAAGCGTAAACGCCGCCCGCGCGACTCGCACGTATGGCGACGATTCCGTTCGGCATCTCGCGGCTGGACGGCCGCATCGGGGGTGGCGCACCCGAGGGGAGTGTCGTGTTGCTGTCGGGGGAGGCGAGCGCTGGCGCTCGCGAGTTCGTCTACACGAGCGCCGTCCTCAACGGCCTCCAGGCCGCCGACCCGGAGCTCTTCGAGTTACACTACGGCGACCTCCACGGCTCGGCGGTGCCGCCCGAGGACATCCACTACGTCTCCTTCACGGCCGACGAGGCCGAACTCCGCCGGGAGATTTCGTTCACGATGGACGAGGAAATCGTCGACGCGGGCCTCGACGCGGTGACCTTCGCGGACTTCTCGCCGGAGTACTTCCAGTTGAGCCCCGTCCCCCGGGAGTGGTACGCGAGCGAACACCGTTCGATTACGGACCTCGGGCAGAGTGACAGCGACCGCCGGGACGTCCTCGAAGCGTTCGCGGACTACCTCGACGAGCACGCCAGCGGCAGCCTCGTGGTCGTGGACTCGCTGACCGACCTCATCGGCGCGCGCAAGCGGGACATGGCGTTCAGCGACGTCGTGATGACGCTGAAGGGGCTGCGGAAGGCCGCGCGCGGCTGGGACGGCCTGCTCCTGTTGCACTTGACGCGGGACGCGGTCACCGAGGAGGAGTTCGGGAGCCTGATGACGTCCGTGGACGGCACCGTGCAGTTCCGGTGGGAGAGCGGCGGGAACGAGCGCGTGCGCACGATGTTCGTCCGGGAGTTCCGGGGCGTGCTCGGGCGCTTGGAGGCAGAGGACATCGTGCAGTTCGAGACCGAGATTCACGACGCGGGCTTCGACGTCACGGACGTCCGGAAGATTCGGTAACGCGGGCGAACGAGTGAACTACCCCACCTTATTCACTCACCGCTTGCGCGGTTCACTCCTTGACGGTGGGGCTTCCTGTTTCAACGACGCACTTTGCATCCACGACGGTGGACGACCCACCAGTCGTGGACGTAGGGAGTGCAGTCTCCGCAGGCGTCACTTCGGCGTGTCCCAAACCTAACTCCGAAAGACCGCGTTGTAGCACGTTGTACGCGGCGTTCTCGTCACGGTCAGTCTCGAACCCGCACGTCGGGCAGGAATGCTCGCGCACCCACACCTCCTTCTCCACCTTGACGCCACACTCGGCGCACTCCTGTGTCGTCCCTTCAGGTTCGACTTTCACGAAGTGCGTGCCATCTCGTTCGTACTTGTATTCGAGGAAGTCCATGAACGTCCGCCACGACGCCGACGCTCGGTTTCGACTGTTCGACGAGAGTTGCATCATCCCGTGAACATCGAGGTCTTCGACGGCTACAAGGTCGTACTCCCGAGCGTAGTAGTTTGAGAGTTTGTGCAGGAAGTCGCGGCGCTTCCGTACGATGCGAGCGTAGATGCGGGCCACGCGACGACGTTGGTCGTGCCAGTTCTGCGAGCCTTCCTGTTTGCAGCTCAACGCTCGTTGCTCGCGTTCGAGACGCTCGTACTCAGCGTCGAGGGCGAGACTGCCGACCATCGTGCTGTCGGTGTCGTGGGCGTACTTGATGATGCCCACGTCGATGCCAACCATATCCTCGCGGGAAATCTCATCCAGAGCGGGTTTTTCGGGTGAGCCGTCTTCGGTTTCGATGCCGAAGACCGCGTACCACTCACCCGTTTTCTCTTGCTTGACCGTGACCTGTTTCACTCGGGCGTCGTCGGGGATGTCGCGGTGGAGGTGTATCGGCATCTCACCAATCTTGGAAAGAGAAATGACGGCCTGGTCACTCGTGTTCTTGAGTTCGAAACCAGACTGGTTGTAGGTGAGGCTCCGATATTCGCGCGGTGGTTTCCACTTGAGCATCCCGACCTTGTGCCCGTTGTCTTTCTTGTCTTTGAGGCGGTCGAGGTTGTCACTGACACGGCGGGCGACCATCTGCAACACTTTCGAGTACACGTCGTTCAACTCGTCCCACCAGTCTTTCAGGTCGGGCAGCATGTTCTGCATCGCCGTGTAGGAGAGGTACTCGTCGGTGTTGCGGAGTTCGTACAGAAAGTGGTTGTAGAGTTGCCTACAGGTATCGATGTGTCGTTCTAACTCGGCTTCGACAGCCTCGCTCGGCTCGATTCGATACCTGTAGTTGTAGTTCATCGTGTTACTCGTCTTGGTCGTCGGGGTCGGTGACGCGGATGACCTTCACGTCTGCGCCGCGCCAGTCTTTGGGAACGGTGACGTGGGCACTCCCGCCGAACTCCTTCGCCTCACGGTCGATGATTTCTTCGCCGTCCAGTTCGAATGTGCCCATACACGAATATATATTCAGTATATATTTAGTCTTTTCGTTGGATGGGGTCCGCTGTGACGGCTGTATCCCCGCCCTACTGTGCTACACGACCTACAGCCTGCGTTGCTCCTTGAGATGGGGACTTACCTGTAAGAGTTAAGACAGCAGAGTGCCAATTCGGGGTGAATGGCCGACAGATCGTCGGAGGCAGTCGAGACGACACTGGAAGGCCCCGTGGCGTCGTGGCTGTCGGAGCGCGCCGACGGCCTCGGCGTGCCCACCGAGGTGTTTCTCGAACGAGTTCTGGCGGCGTACCGCGAGGCCGACGAGCAGACAGACGTGGTCACCAGCGACGACCTCGACGACCGCTTGGCTTCCGTCGAGGACGACCTGCGCGCGGACGTCGAGGCCGTGGACAGCGAGTTCGACGAGAAGATTCAGGACGTCCGCGAGCGCGTCATCCAGGTCAAGCGCGACGCCGACGCGAAGGCACCGAAAGACCACGACCACCCCGCCCTCTCCTCGAAGGCGGAGGAGGCGGTGAACGCCGCACGGGACGCCCAGGCCGAGGTCGCGGAGGTCTCCGAAGCGGCGCGGCGGCTCCGCGGGCGCGTGGACGCGGGCTTCGACAACTTCGAGGAGGTGCTGACGTACCTCCGCGACGAGACCCAGGCCCTCGACCGGAAGACGACGACGCTGGCGACGGCGGTCGTGTCGATGCGCGATTCGGTGGCGTCGCTGGCGGCCGCGGAGGCGCGCCGGGAGCGCGCCGAGCGGCTCAAGCGGGAGGCGAACGTCGCGGGCGTCCGCGAGGCCGAGTGCGGGGAGTGCGGCGAGCAAGTCTCGGTTGCGCTGTTGACGACCCCGGAGTGTCCGTTCTGCGCGGCGACCATCGAGGAAGTGAAGGCGAACCCGGGCTGGTTCGGCGCGCACGTCCTCGTGACGGGGTCGGCGCCCGCACTGCCGACCGACGAGAGCGTGCTCGACGACGAGTCGTGGCTCGGCACGGACGGCGAGACGCTGGAAGCGATGGCTTCCGGCGACGACGGCGAAGCGGACGACGGACCGAAGGTCGTCGACCCGGAGCCGGTCGATGACGACGAACTTGCGGACACCTTCGAGGTTTTCGAGAGTGCCGGTGTTCCGAACGACGAAGCCGAGGGTGGACGCGATGAGTGACGGCGACAACGAGCACGACGAGGAGCACGAGCCGCTGGCGGACCTCCGCGAGGACGTCGAACGGAGCCGCGAAGCCGAAACTGACGACGAATTCGAGGAGCTGTTCACGGACGTCGACGTCGACAACGTCGACGAGGAGGCGGTCTGGGCGGAGCTCTCGGAGTCCGCCGACGAGCCGGTCGCGGACGCGGTGGGCGTCGCGGAGGCGTCGGGCGTCGAAGCCGAAACCGCCGAAGAGGTCGACCGGGACGTGCGCGTCGTCGAGAAGCGACTCTGTCAGGGCTGCGAGCACTTCTCGGACCCGCCGGAGACGGCGTGCACGCACGAGGGGACGACCATCGAGGCGGAGGTGGACACCGACCACTTCCGCGTCGTGAACTGTCCGGTGGTCGCGGCCCGCGAGGAGAACGAGGCGAGTGATTTTTCCGGAGACGAGCCCTAGCTCGGGACATGCAGTTCTGCGACGAGTGCGGGTCGATGATGCACAAGCAGGACGACGAACGGGTGTGTTCCGGGTGTGGGCACACCGAGCCCGCCGGCGACAGCGGCGAGTTCGTCACGACCGCCGCTCAGGACACCAGCGACGTCATCGAGACGAGCGAGGAGGCCAACTTCGAGGGGAAACCCACGGCCGAGGAAATCTGCCCGGATTGTGGCCACGACGAGGCGTGGTACACCATCAAGCAGACCGGTGCCGCCGACGAGCCGCCGACGCGCTTCTTCAAGTGCAAGGAGTGCGGGAGCCGGTGGCGCGAGTACGCCTGATTACTGCAGCAGCAGCCACGCGGTTGCGACCGCGATGCCGCCGAGCGCAGTGGACGCGACGGCGTGGACGCGGAGCCGGTCGAGGACGCCGTGGTCGTGGTCGTCGAGGCCGCGGGTGGCGGCGGCGTGGACTTCGCTGCCGGTCTCGCACTCGGGGAGGAAGTCCATCGCGACGTGGAGGAAGATGCCGGCGGCGAACCCGAAGATGACGGCGCGGACGGTGGCGTCCGTCGGGAACGAGAGGATGGTGACCGCGAGCGCGGCGATGCCGACGCCGGCCGACGGGAGCAGCAGCATCATCGGGGAGCGGCCCTGCGCGGTGAGCCGGCGCGCGGCGGCGTAGCCCGCGGGGCCTTTGTGGGAGACGATGGCGAGCCCGAGCAGCGGGCCGAGGTCGGGCATCGCGGTGTAGACGATGCCGATGATGGAGCCGGCGGTCAGCGAGTGCGCGGCGAGTTCCGCCGAGGTTCGGTCCAGCGGGAGGTCACGGTGCGTGACGAGGTGGCCGACGGTGTGCGCGCCGAAGCCGACGAGGATGCCCGCGGCGATGCCGAAGCCGCCGGACTTGGGCGCGTAGCCGATGGCCTGCGGGACGAGAAACGCGGCGGAGCTGGCGACCATCGCGCCGCTGGCGAGGCCGTACCCCCAGACGAGGCCTGTTGGGTGTTCGGTGCTGGCGCGCGCGCCGATTGCGGCGGCGCCGGCCATCGCGGCGAACGCGACCCACGCGATGCCGAGGAGTTTCCGCGCCTCGCCCGTGCTGAAGACGTAGGCGGACAGCGCGAGGAACGCGACGAGACTGACGGCACCGAGGCGCGAGGTGCGCGCCCGGACCGTCGCGACGGACTGCGTGACAGACATTCAGTTATTAAATTATCGCGGAGAGTTAATACTGTGTCGGTTGGCCGGCACGCCGAAGGCCCCAGGTTGCGTAGTGCGAGTATGGACGTCGTCTCGATGGAGTGGCGGGACGTGTTGGTCGCGAGTTGGCCGGTCGACCCCGAAGTCGTCGCCAGACGACTGCCCGACGGTGTCGAGGTGGATGCGTTCGACGGCCGCGCGTGGCTGTCCGCGGTCCCGTTCGTGATGAAAGACGTCCGGCCGTTCGGCATCCCCGCGTCCGTCGGCCGGACGTTCGGCGAACTGAACCTCCGCACGTACGTCACCGGCGACGCCGGCCCCGGCATCTACTTCTTCAACCTCGACGCCAACGACCGGCTCGGCGTCGCGCTCGCGCGCACCCTCTTCCGGCTGCCGTACTACCACGCGAAGATGAACGTCACCCACGAAGACGGCGCAGTCGAGTTCCAGAGCCACCGCACGCACTCGGGCGTCCCGGACCTGGAGTTCGACGCGACCTACGAGCCCGTCGGCGAGCCCGCGGCAGCCAGTCCGGGCACGCTCGAAGCGTTCCTGCTGGAGCGCTACCGCTTCTACGCGGCCGGCCGCTCGCGGGTGTTCTGCGGCGAAGTCAGCCACGACCCGTGGCGGCTCGCGCACGCCGACGCGACGTTCCGCCGGAACGACCTCTTCGCCGCGAACGGCTTCGAACAGCCCGAATCAGTCCCGCACCTCCTCTACAGCCCGGGCGTCGACGTCACCGCCGAGCGCGTGCGCGTCGTCTGAGCACGCGCGCCCTACAAGCCGAGGTCGTCGGCGTGCGCGTCGAGGAAGTCGGCGACCGTGGTGTCGTGGAACTCCACGTGGTAGTCCACCTGCACGATTGGCGCGTCCACGTCGACGTAGTCCGACAGCGAGTGCGGCGTCCCCGCGACGACGACCTCCGGATCGACGTTCCGGATGGTGGCTTCGAGGTCCGCAATCTGCTCATCGGTGTACCCCATCGCGGGCAGCAGGCGGTCGAGGTGGTCGTACTTCTCCAGGGTGTCCGCGATGGAGCCGACGGCTTCCTCGCGCGGGTCGAGGCGCGTGGCGTCGTAGCGCTCCGCGGCGACCGTGCCGGCGCCGTAGTCGGTGCCGCCGTGCGTGAGCGACGGTCCATCTTCGACCACGAGCGCGTCCTTCCCGTGGACAGCGTCGGGGTCGTCGACGGTCACGACGGAGTCCGCGTGGAGAATCTCGGCGTCCGGGTTCACGTCGCGGACGTTCTCCACGACAGTCCGAATCTGGTCGTCGCTGGCGCTATTCTCCTTGTTCACGACGACGACGTCCGCGTCCCGGACGTTCGCCTCCCCGGGGTGGGAGGTCAGTTCGTCGCCCGCGCGCAGCGGGTCCGCGAGCACGACGTGGAGGTCCGGGCGGACGAACGGGAGTTCGTTGTTCCCGCCGTCCCACACGATGACGTCGGCTTCGGCGCTCGCGCGCTCGACGATTGCCGCGTAGTCCACGCCCGCGTAGACGACGTGCCCGCGCTCGACGTGTTGCTCGTACTCTTCGCGTTCCTCGATAGTGAGGTCCGCGAGGTCGGATTCGTCGGCGAAGCGCTCGACGCGCTTCTCGGTGAGGTCGCCGTACGGCATCGGCTCGCGGACGACCGCGACGTCGTAGCCACGGGATTCGAGTTCGGCCGTGAGCGCTCGCGACACCTGGCTCTTCCCGCAGCCTGTGCGCACCGCGTCCACCGCGAGTACGGGCACGTCGGCGTCGAGTTGCATCTCGTCGGGGCCGACGACGCGGAAGTCCGCGCCGGCCGCCAGCGCCCGCGAGGCGACGTGCATCACCTTCTCGTGGGAGACGTCGGAGTACGAGAAGACGACCTCGTCGGCGGCGTACTCGTCGACGACGGCTTCGAGTTCGGACTCGGGGACGATGGGGATGCCGTCGGGGTGGTCCGGGCCCGCGAGTTCCGCGGGGAAGGTGGCGTGGTGGTCGCCCGTCTCGCCGAGGTTCTGGCTGGGCGCGGCGGTGAACGCGACGACGCGGTGGTCGCGGCTGTCGCGAAAGACGGTCAGGAAGTCGTGGAAGTCGCGGCCGAGGGCACCCACGATGACGACTCGTCGCATACTGTGGCGTCGCCACGCCATCACCGTAAGCCTACCCGCCACTACCCGAGGAGGAAGGTCGGGACGTAGAGCACGAGACACGCCAACGACCCGGTGCGGCCGACGGGCCGGCGCGTGTAGACGACCGCGAGCACGAGCGCGCTGGCGACAATCATGTATCCGACGGAGGTGAGGACGGCGTCGACGCCGGTGACGTGGACGCCCGCGAGCGCAGCGCCGACGCCCAGCGAGAACAGCGGGTCCGTGATGTTCGAGCCGAGCAGCGTCCCCACCGCGATGCCGGTGCGGTCGCGGCGGACGGCGACCAGCGCCACCGCGATTTCGGGCGCGGTCGTCCCCAGCCCCGTGACGAGGCCGACGAGGTAGCTCGGGACGCCGACGCGGACCGCGAGGCGCTGGCCGCCCGTCACGAGGAGGTGGCCGCCGACGACCACCAGCGCGACGCCCAGCAAGACGTAGCCCGCGGCGCGCTGGAGCGTCAGCTCCGACTCGGCGACGCGCTCGGCGTAGTCCTCGTGTTCGGCGAGCACCGCGAGGAAGCCGAGATAGGCCAGCACCATGAGCGCGCCCTGGGTGCGCGTGATGGTTCCGGACTGGAGCGCGACCGCCATCACTGCCATCGCGGCGAGCATCCCGCCGCCGTAGACGCGGGTCTTCTGCCGGGAGACCGACAGCGGCGCGGCCAGCGAGAGGATGCCCACGCCGAGTGTAATCTGGGAGGTCGCGGAGCCGACGATGTGGCCGACCACGAAATCGCCGGAGCCGTACGCCGCGGCGTACAGCGACGTCGCGATTTCGGGCACCGAACTCCCGACGGCGACGACGGTGACGCCGACGAAGAACGTGGAGACGCCGGCGTGGCGCGCGAGTTCGCTCGCGCCGTCGACCACGCGGTCGCCGCCGTAGACGAGCGTCGTGACGCCCGCCAGCAGCGTGAGCAGTGACGCGAACACGCTACCGAGCGCGGGCTACGAGGTGTGGTTCGGACACGCGACTACGCATCGGTCGGGCGGAGACGCCGTAGCGGGAAAACAGCCGGGCCGGTCAGCCCGTCAGCACCGCGCCGGTGAGGTCGCCGAGCGGCCGCGTGACGTCGAAGGCGGGCGTCTGGACGTGAATCGGCGTGTCCGCAGTGACGTCGTAGAACTTGAGGTGGAGGTTGAACGTGCCGTCGTCGGCGATGGGCGCGGCCTCCTGCTGGCCGGACGCCTCGTGGGTCGCCCACGCGTACTTCCCGGCGTACTGGGGGTCGACCTCGCCGTCGACGAATGCCTCCTGAGGTGCGCTGAAGTCGGTACCGCGCATCGGGTCGCCGCCCTCGTACCACGGGCCGAACCCCTCGTCGATGACGAAGACGTTCGAGAAGCCGGCCTGCTGGAGCGCGGACGCCCGAATCGAGGAGAGGTGGTGCGGGCAGCCACAGTAACAGACGATGCGGTCGTCCTTCGACCAGCCGCCGATGCTGCCACCCTCCGAGCCGCGCTGGGCGGGGCTGCTCACGGCACCGTAGATGTGCGCGCGCTCGTACTGCTGGAGGCCGCGGGCGTCCACGAAGCGGGCGGCCGCGCGCTGGTGCCAGTAGCGCGCCACCTCGATGGGCGCGAGCCCGACGGTCTCGCCGTTCGTGGTCGTCGTGGGGAACGACGACGGGTCGACGCTGCGCTCGTCGGGGTTGCCGTACTCGGGCGGGTAGCCGTCGGCCGGGTCCTCGTCGGCCGGCAGCGAGGTGTTCGCGTGGAACTCCGCGTCGAGGTTGCCGACGTGATTCACCGACGAGGAGGAGCCCAGCAGCCCGAGACAGCCCGAGACCGCGGCCAGCGAGCCCGTGGCACTGGCGGCGAGGAACGCGCGACGGTTCATACCCGTATCTGTGGGCGTCACCGAAGTAAGGGCTGTCGCTGTCCGCACCGGTCGCCCGTTCGCCGCGGCCGCCGACGACACGTTCGGCTCGCCAACGTTCGCAGTCGCGCCTAGAGGCGTTCCAGTTCCTCGACCGTCCGCTCACTGTCGTCGGCGTCACCCGTGTTCGTCGTGCCCGCCGGTTCGAAGAGCACGACTTTCGTCTCCTCGTGGGCGACCGGCCGGTGTTCGACGCTCGCGGGTGCGACCGTCAGATCGCCTGGGCCGAGGTGAACCGCATCCTCGTGGTCGTCCTCACGGTACTCGATAGTGAGGTCGCCGTCGACGACGTAGAACAGTTCGTCGGCGTTCTCGTGGGCGTGCCAGACGAACTCGCCGTCGAGCCGCGCGACCTTGACCTGCTGGTCGTTCAGTTCCGCGAGCACGCGGGGCTCCCACGGCTCCTCGAACGACGCGAACGCTTCGGCGAGCGAACGAGCCTCCATGGGTGAGCCTCGGAGTCGTGGGGCGAAAGGTCTTCGACGCCGGCAGACGTGTGCGAGCGCGTCACAGACCACAGCGGGGACGCAACCCGTTTGTACGGCGGTCCACTGTATCAATTAATGAGTTATCGGATTGGGCTCGTGGGCAAGCCCTCTGTGGGGAAGTCCACGTTCTTCAACGCGGCGACGATGAACGACGTGCCGGAGGGCGCGTACCCGTTCACGACGATAGACCCGGCGGTCGGCGAAGCCTACGTGCGCGTGGACTGCGCGGCACCCGAGTTCGGCGAGACGTGCACGCCCTCGACGGGCTACTGCGAGGACGGCACGCGGTTCGTCCCGACGAAGCTCGTGGACGTCGCGGGGCTCATCCCCGGCGCTCACGAGGGCGCTGGCCTCGGCAACCAGTTCCTCACGGACCTCAACGAGGCGGACGTGCTCGTCCACGTCGTCGACTTCTCCGGAACGACGGACATGGAGGGCGAAGCCACCGAGGGCCACGACCCCCGGAAGGACATCGATTTCCTCGAAGACGAACTCGACCAGTGGTACCTCGACATCCTGGAGAAGGGCATCGAGCGCTTCGAGGGCCAGCATGCCGGCGAAACCGCCCTCGAAGTCGAACTCGCCGAGCAGATGAGCGCGTTCCGTACCACCGACGAGGAGATAAAGCAGGTCATCCTCGCGCTGGGCCTCGAACTCGACCCCGTAACGTGGGACGACGACGACCGGATGGAACTCGCGCGCGAGATTCGCAAGCGCACGAAGCCGATGGTCGTCGCCGCGAACAAGATGGACACGCCCGAAGCGCAGGCGAACTGGGCGACCATCACCGACGACCCCGACTACGACCACCTGACGTTCGTGCCGACGAGCGCGCACGCCGAGAAGGCGCTCAAGCAGGCCAGCGAGGGCGGCGTCGTCGACTACCGTCCCGGTAGCGACGACTTCGAGATTACGGGCGACGTCGGCGACGAGCAGGCCGCCGGCCTCGAATCCATCCGCGAGTTCCTGAGCGAGTTCGGCGGGACGGGCGTCCAGCAAGCCCTCGAAGCCGCGCTGTTCGACGAACTCGGCGTCGTCCCCGTCTTCCCGGGTTCGGCGAACGGACTCGGGACGACCGACGGCCGCGTGCTCCCGGACGTCTTCCTGCTCCCCGAGGGCGCGACCGCCGAACAGTTCGCGTACCACGTCCACAGCGACGTCGGCGACGGCTTCCTGCACGCCAAGGACTGCCGCGTGAACCGCCAGATTGCCGCCGACCACGAGCTCGACGCGCGCGACGTCGTCGAAATCATCACCACGAACTGAGTGCTCGCCCGGGTCCGACACGTTGAGGGGCCCGAGCGCTCTCGGTCCGGCCATGTCGCCGTGGCTGGTGTTGCTCGTCGCCGGACTGTTCGAGACTATCTGGGCAATCGGACTCGCGTACACTGACGGGTTCACGGAGCCGCTGCCGTCGGTCGCGACGCTGGCCGCGATGGGCGTCTCCGTCTACCTCCTATCGCGGGCCGTCCAACAGATTCCAGTCGGGACGGCGTACGCCGTCTGGACGGGTATCGGCGCGGTCGCGACTGCGATTCTCGGCGTCTACCTCTTCGACGAGCCGGTGTCGGCGCTTCGCGTTGGCTGCATCGCGCTCGTCGTCGTCGGCATCGCCGGCCTCCAAATCACGAGCAGCGGCCACGCCTAGAGCACGACGCCCGAGCGCAGGACCGCGATGAGCACCGTCAACACCGGGACGCCGAGCAGCGTCGTGACGAGCACGCACGTCGAGACGTACTCGGGAACGGAGACGCCCTCCGACCGCGTGCCGGCGGCGAATTCGCCGACGAGGATGACGGGCGTGACCGCCGCGGGCATCGCGGCTTCGAGGACGAACACGCGCGCGACCGTCACGTCTCCGAACGGTATCACGAGCGCGACGGCGAGCGCGACCAACGGTGCGACGCCGAGTTTGAGCGCCGTGGCGGGCGCCGTCCGGGAGACTGCCGCGCCCGTGTCGGTGCGCGCGAGCTGGATGCCGAGCACGAGCAACATCACGGGAATCGAGGCGTCGCCGACCAGCTTGAGGGACTCCATGCCCGCATTACTGGCTGGCGGGACGACGCCGAGCGCGCGCACCGCGAGCGCGGCGACGACGGCGTAGACGAGCGGCAGGCGGAACACCCGCCGGAGGCCGACCAGCCCCGCGGAGCCGCCGCTCCGGGACGCCGCATAGACGCCGAGCGTGTACATCAGCACGGACTGCACGGAGAGGAACACGACCGCGGTCTGTCGGCCGACGTCGCCGAACGCGAAGTCCGAGACGGGGATGCCGAGGTTGCCGGCGTTCGAGAACATGGCGACGAGCACGAGCGCGCTCAGAATGGGTTCGCGCTCGCCGAGCAGGCGGCCCGTCGCTTCCGCGACGCCCCACATCGCGACGGTGAACGTGACGATGCCGACCGTCAGCCACTGGAGCGTGGCGGCGGCCAGCTCCGTGACCGCGAGGCTGTGGAAGACGAGCGCGGGCGCGAGCACGTAGACGACCGCGGTGTTCAGCGGCTGCGGGTCGATATCCTTCAGCGTCGCGAGCACGTAGCCGACGGCCGCGATAGCGACGATGGGACCGACAGCGCCGAGGAAGATGCCAGCGAAGTCGACCATCAGTAGCGCGCTGCCGAGCGGTGCGAGCAGTTGCCGAGCGAGGCGGCGCGGCGTGAGTCCGGGAGCACGGTCTTGTTTCGATGCTCGCAGCTAGGACCTTTCTGTATTTCGACACCGGAACGGGACGGCTGTCCGTCGCGTGAGGTGTGCTACCACTACTTCCCGTTGATTTAAACGTCTCGGACGGCTACACTAGGTGTGAGCGAAGAATCTGGGCGCCGCAACCTGCGGATGCCCGACGAAGACGAACTTTTCGCCGTCGTGACCGAACACAACGGCGGAAATCACGTGCGTGTGCGGTGCGAAGACGGCGAGAACCGGATGGGGCGAATCCCCGGCCGCATGAAGTACCGGACCTGGATCAACGAGGGCGACGTCGTCCTCGTCGAACCGTGGGACTGGCAGGACGAGAAGGCCAACATCGAGTGGCGCTACGACGAGCAGGACGCCGACCAGCTCCGCGAAGAAGGCCACATCAACTGATTCGTCGGCCGCCGAACGCGGCGTAGTTTCGCAGTCTTTTCCCGTATTTCGACGCCGTAGCGACGCTGCTGACTTACTCGTCGTCGGTCAGCGATACCGTGAGCACGGGCACGTCCGCGGAGGCCACGACCTCCCGAGAGACGCTGCCGAGCATCGAGTTCTCGAAGTCGCCGCGCCGCGTCCCCATCACGACGAGGTCGGCGTCAGCGTCGGCGGCGTAGGCGAGAATCTCCTCGCCGGGGTTGCCGCGGCGCAGTTCCGTCTCGACGGTGACGCCCTCGGACTCGAAGGTCTGTTTCGCGTCGCTGAGCGCGCCCCGGCCCTCCGCGCGGAGCTGTTCGACGGCTTCGCTCTGCATCGCGTCGTCGAGCGTGAGGAACGCGCGGTCGTCGACCACGTAGAGCACGTGGACGGTCGCGTCGCGGCGCGCGGCGATATCCGCGGCGTGTGCGAACACCTTCGGCGAGGCGTCGCCGCCGTCAGTCGGGACCAGAATCCGGTCGTACATGCTCGCCGGTAGCACCGACGGCGTAATAGGCGGCCGGATTTCGGTCGGGTGCGCAGAACCGCGACGACGCCGTCGCTGTGTGTCGTAGGTCCGAAAGAAACGTAGTGTCTGTGTCGCCGTGAGGCGACGGAAAGAGCCGAATTAGAGCCGGACGACGTTCGTCGCGCGCGGACCCTTCTCAGCCTCTTCGATGTCGAATTCGATCTCGGTGCCCTCGGTGAGGTCCTCGCCGCCGACGTCCTCCATGTGGAAGAAAACGTCCTCGTCCGCGTCCTCAGTCTCGATGAAACCGTAGCCGCCCGTGTCGTTGAAGAAGTCAACCGTACCTTCTGCCATTACACCCATACGAAGGCCGGGTACACGGTTAAGGGTTGGCATCCAGCCGTCGATGCGACGAAGACCCGCAACACGCACACACACAGCGGGCGCGCGGCTACGGTTCGGACGGCCACCCGATTTTTGCCGGCTTGGACCACACGTCCGATAATGGCGACACACCACATTCCGAAGGGCGTGAGCCTCGACACGCTCCGGGAGATTATCGCCGGCTGGGACGCCGTCGGCGCGGCGGCGGAACCGAAGTACACCACGGCCGTGGAGGACGCCACGGACATCAGCGACGCGGTCGGCCGACAGACGCGGTTCCTCGAAGACGTCGGCGTACTCACCGAGGAGGGACAGAAGCACCGGCTGACGGACCGCGGGCAAGCCCTGGCGGGCGCGCTCGCGGTGGACGACGACGAGCGAGCCAGCGGCCGCGCCCGCGAACTGCTGGCGGACTGGCCGGTGACCGAGGAACTCCGCGGGCTCGTCCGTGGGAATCCCAGCACCGAGGACGAGCTCGTGCCGCTCGTGGCTGCAATCACGGGCCACGACTCCGAGGCGAGTCGCGTCCGGAGCGGCATCACCACCCTGCTAGAGCTGTACGACTGGGCGCGCCTGCTGGACCGCGACGAGGACGGGCGGTACCGTCTCCCCGAAGGCGAACGCCCGCCGAGCGGCGAAGCAGCAGGGACGGCGGCAGGCGAACACGAGACAGAGGCCGACGCGGCAGTCGGACGCGTCGCCGCGGCGGCCGAGTCCGCCGCCGAGACCGCCGAGGCCGTCGAGGAGACGGTCGAGACCACGGCCGAGCAGGCGGAGACGGCGAGGGAGGCAGCCGAAGCCGCCGCGGCGGAAACCCACGAGGCGGCCAAGCGCGCGGAAGCGGCGAGTGAGTCCGTCGAAGAGGCCGCCGTCGCGGTCGAGGAAGCCGCTACAGACGTCGAATCGGCCGCGGAGCGGGCCCGCGAGCGCGTCGAGTCGGTGGCCGAAGCGGCCGAGACCGTCGAAACGACCGTCGGCGAAGCCGTCGAAGCCGCCGAGGACATCACCGAGACTGGCGGGGGAGCCACTGAGACGGGCGAGACAGCGGCAACAGTGGAAGCCACTGTCGAACCGGCTGCGGAGGCCGCCGCTGAAGCAGAAGAAACAGTCGAGTCCGCCGTCGAGCCGGTCGCGGAAGCCGCGGAAACAGAGGCCGAAGCCGTCGAGTCGGGCGCGGAGCCGGTGGGCGAAGAACTGGAATCCGCCGTCGAACCCGCGACCGAGGGAGTCGAGGCTTCGGAGTCGGCGGTCGAGGAGGTCGCCGAGGAGCCGGCGACGACGGCCGAATCGGTCGTCGAGTCGGTGCAGGACGTCACGCGCGAGGCGAGTCGGGGCATCAGCCCGGGAGCCGACACCGAAGTCGGAGACGAAGGTGAAGCCGCGGAAGCCGCCGAAGCAACAGAGGGAGCCGCCAGCGCGTCGCTCCCGCCGGAAGTCGAGTTGGAGTTGGATGACGGCACGAACGTCCACATCGCGGTCGGCGACGACGGCGGCATTCAAATTTCCGTCGACGGCGACGTCGGCCTGGAGGACTTGAGCGTCGGCGGCGACGTCGACGTCGAGGGAGCCGCGGACGGCGGGCCCGACGACCTCCAGCCCGACGGCGGCGAGCCCGAGCCGGACGTCGACATCTCCGAGGAGGGCGGGACGGTGACCATCGAAATCGGCGCCGAACCCGGAATCACGATTTCGGTCGGCGGCGGGGAAGCCGACGAAGCAGCGGAGGCCGCCGAAGCGGCCGCCGAGGCAGCGGTAACAGCCGAAGACGAGGCTGAGGAGGTCGCCGAAGAGGGTGAAGAAGCCGCTGAAGAGGTGGAAGAGGCGGCCGAGTCGGCCGAAGAGGCGGCGGAATCCGCGGAAGCGGCCGCGGAAATCGAGGGGACGGCCGTCTCCGGGGAGGCTATCGAGGCGGTCGTGGATGCGGCGGACGTCTCGGACGTCGGGGCGCTCGTAGACGAAATCGAGACCGCCGCCGCGGCAACGGCGGAATCGAACGGCGACGGTGGCGAGTCGGGCGACGGCGAGCACGCGCTCTCGTTGGAAGTGGACTTGGACGCCGACCCCGAGGACCTCGAAGTGCTCGTGGGAAGCATCCGGCGCGGGCTGACCGGCGAGAGCGCGGGAGACGAGTAGCGGTCAGAACAGGCGGTCGGTGGCGACTGCGGCCCCGTCGACGAGCGCTTCGAGCTTCTTCCACGCGATTTCGGGGTGGACCATCGCGAGGCCGGCCTGCGTGTCGAAGCCGCAGTCGGGCGCGGCGACGATGCGCGTGGGGTCGCCGACAGCGTCGGCGACGCGCTCGATGCGGTCGGCGACGACGTCGGGGTGTTCGACGACGTTCGTCTTCACGTCGACGACACCCGGCAGCAGGTCCCAGCCGTCGGGCAGGGGGTGTTCCGCGAAGACCCGGTACTCGTGCTCGTGGCGGGGATTAGCTTCCTCGATGGAGAGCCCGCCGACGTCGAGTTCGTAGAGTTCCGGGAACACGTCCACGAGCGGCGTGTCGCGGTGGTGGGGGCCTTCGTAGCTCCCCCAGCAGGTGTGGACACGAATCTGATCGTCGGGGATGTTTCGGGTGGCTTCGTTGAGCGCGGCGACGTGCAGGCGGACGATGGGCTTGAGTTTCTCGACGGGGCGGTCGCCGAAGCCGCGGTGCCCGGTCGTCAGCAGGTCCGGGGCGTCGAGGTGGAGAATTGCGCCGGTGTCGGCGATAGCCTCGTACTCCTCGCGGAGGGCGTCGCCGACGGCGTGGACGAACTCCTCGTGGGAGTCGTAGTGCTCGTTAACGAGCGTCGCGGCGGCGACGCCGGGGGAGGCGGCGGTCAGGAACGTCCCCTCGAAGTCGGCGTCGACGGCGTCGAGCGCGTCGGCGAACGTCTCGATTTCCTCGTCGACCGCCGCTGTTCCGTCGTACTCGACCGGGCCGGTGACCGACGGCTGCTTCGTGAGGTCGATGGTCTCGGTGTCGAAGGCGTCGCTGGCGTACTCCGGGAAATCCGCGAGGTCGTCCCACAGCGGGGCGTCGCGCTCGCCGCCGATGCCGGAGAGGCGGTTGGCGACGTACCAGTTGAACGAGACGCGCGGTTGCTCGCCGTTGTTCACGACGTCGAGGCCGACGTCGGCCTGCTTCCGGACGACGGACTCGGTGGCGTCCTGGACGGTCTGGTGCCACTGGTCGGGGTCGACGTTTTCGCCGTCCTGGCGGCGTTGGAGGAGGTCGAGGAGTTCGGGGTCGCGGGGGAGACTGCCGATGTGCGTCGTGGAGATGTGGTCGTCGCTCATTCGTTGTCAGTGCAGAAGCCGACGACGGGGATATGACTTGTGGTAGTATCTCAATTCAAAATATTCCCATAGGTTATCTCGTTCGGGTGGGGAACGACGTCCCGGCACGGACCGAGCAATCACCGAACGGGTCAAACGTCCTTTCTCCCGGCCGCCTGAACGACCGGTACAGTGATTCCGCCGACGCTCCCGTTCGACTGCGGGCTGGCGGCACCACCCGCGGTCTGCTCGCTGGCGCTGCTCTCGACGATACTCTGGGGGCTGACCCCGGTGGTCGTGAAGTACGCGCTCTCGCGCGGTGGCACACCGCTCCAGGCGGCGGTCGTCATCGTCTCCGTCGACGCCGCCGTACTCTGGGTGGTGACCGCGGTGCTCCACGGTCCCGCCGCCGTGTTGCAGTTCTCCGCGCGTGCCGTCGGGCTATTCGCGCTCGCCGGCGCGATGGGGACGGCGGTAGGCCGGCTGGTCGTCTACAGCGGCATCGACCGCCTCGGAGACGCCATCAACACCGCCGGCGTGAGCACGCGCCCGCTGTTCGCGGTGGTCATCGGTGTCGTCGCACTCGGCGAGCGCGTCGGCCACCTGACACTCGTCGGTGCCGCCGTGCTGACAGCCGGTCTCGTCGTCCTCTCGCTGTCGAAGGGTGGTGACGTCAGGGGGTGGTGACGTCGGGGGATGGCAACAGCGCGACCTGCTGTTCACCGCGCTCGAACACCCCGCCGGCCGGCTCGTCGTCTTCGAGCCCGCGCTCCAGCGCCCGCTCGAACACCTCGGACTCGGGGAGGTCACGAGCCTCCGCGATTTCGCGAACCCGGTCGGAGATTTCGGCGGCCATACGGTCTGATGCCACTGGGCTTGTAAGATCACGCTCCCGGCCACATGATCGGATCAGGAATGCATCGGTACTGTGCATATCGTGAGAGTGTCCTGTTCGCACATGTCTTTTTCCAGTAGTTCTATTGGAGTTGAATTGTAACTGGCCTGTAACTGATGAGACGGCGGAATTTCCTTCGGGCCGGGGTCGCTGTAGGCTTGACAGCGACGCTGGCGGGCTGTTCAGATAACTCAGGTGACGGTACTGAAACAGGTACGCCAACCGGCACAGCAACTGATACCACCACAGAGACAGATTCGTCGGAAGACGAAACAACAACTGAAGAGGAAACAGAGGACGACCCAGAAGTCGACAGACCGGCCAACTACCGCTGGGATATGAGTTCATGGGTGAACACGGAGCTTAGAGATGGACTTGGTCAGTACGTCGAAGGAAATGTTAACCGGGTGCTTCCAAGCCACCCTGCCTTCGAATACAGTACAGAACAACCGGAAGATGATCACCCGGTCGACTTCGTAGGTCTCAAACTATACAGAGAAGCACAATTCGATGTAATGTCTGAAAACCCTAATACAGGGCCAATGGAACAAGTCGTAGAATCTTTTGTTGACGATTCATTGTACGAAAGCGCTAAGAATAATCGGTTTGTTAATCATGATGTTGATGCTCCGACCAGTTATGACAGTGAAGCATGGTTGAACGCGGAAACAGTTGAAGACTCTCTCGATTTAGGTCATGACCTGGTAGTATCTATTGCCAAAGCAGCAGAAAGACTCTCCACGGACGAAATGGCAGCAATAACGCGAGAGGCGTACAAAAGACATCATGACTTTGATGTGCTTGCTTGGGAAGTACCGATGCAAGGTGGATCGCTTAAATCAGGGATGATGTATTCGCCTGACGATGATAAAGTTAGATCATTCAATATCCAAGGGCCTTGGCTAGGAGAGGAATCAAGACAACTTCACACCGAGATACAAGACTGGAACGTCATCAACAATCCAAACGACGCCGGACGCAATCCAACCGACCTACATCACCCACTACGATTCCACACTGATGAATGGAATCGAGGATTTGTTGGAGGAGGCGGCTTTGAAGATGCTAAAAATGCAGCTATGTCGATGATCTATGGTATAGGAGCAGATAATTACTTAGATTTCAACTATGAGGCAGTTGGCATAGTTAACAGGATTGTAATGACTACGGGGGCGACTGAGCAGTTGACCCGGACACTGCTTGATTACAATAAGTCGGGTGTTGACGCTGAGTTCGATGATATCTGGCAGCTTTCCAGTTTCGCAGCCGGAAAACACATCGATGACCCCTCACTGAATGGTGTGATTGATACTGTAGAGTCAGGTGGTGAAGACTATGATGAGTACTTCGGTGGTGGATTCGCATTCTACGAAGTAGACAACGAAGACATTATTGACGAGGTCAAAGCTGATCAAGCCGGGGATTACGACAACTTCGGTCAGGTCTACGACGAACTTGAAGCGGCTTAAGCCGCTAACCCTTTCTTCTTAGTTATCAATATATCATGAAGCCTGACTAGTCTATAAAGTCTAAGTTACCGTAATCAAAGCTATCACATGCTCTTATACTTGATCCATCAGTAAAGTACGGATTATCAGGCACACAATCTAACCTGTAATCCGAATCAGGAGCAGTATCATACCGAGTATAACCCGCCTCATCCTGCCAGATCTTCGAGAAAGTCCTCAGAGCTCATTTCGTCATGTAATCAGTTGCAACAGAAATACCGCTTCCAGTAGAAAGAATTCCCACCACCAAACATACATAATGGATTTTTTATATACACTTCCCAACAGGTGAGATCGAGAAGGAACTCGACGAGCTGAAAGACGCCGAATTGCTGGAGCAGTCGTCACTGCCCGAACGGAGTATTGGTTTAACATTTGCCATCGAAAGCTTTAGTAAACGGACGTATGTGTAGCTTTCCGCCTATGCTTGGCACCAAAGGTGTGGCCTCGGCACTCATAGGGCTCGTCGTCCCGCGGGAGCCACCCCGGGTCGGCCCGGTGGCGTCGTCATCGGCCGCGTAGACGTACTGGAGCCACGGACAAGAGGATTCCGAGAGCGCTCATTCGCTGCGGAGGACGTCGAGGCGGTCAGACGCCATCCGGCATCGCGTGGTTGGCGTCGTCGGCGAGGTTACGGAGGCGGTCGCGGTGTGTCGCGTCGAACTGGGCCTGGCATCGGGCGACCCACGACTCGGGCGTGTCGCCATGCTGTCGGTCCGTGTCGTCCGAGGCGGGCGTGGCCTGTCCCGCCGTCCCGGCAGGTGTTGCGTCGGTCCGCGCGTCGGTGGTCGGGTTCGATTCGGTCGTGCGTTGGGGGTGTGTGCTCACGTCTAGCGTGTGTGGAGAGTCGGTCTGAGGGCTGTACGGCCGGGAAGGAGTTACTCGCGTACAGATACGACCGACATGACGTGTCCGCTACTGCGACGAGAAATGTGATAAAAGTTCCTGTGTTATCCTGCTGCTCGACGAGAGCGACGCGAGTCGGCCGGAAGACGACCGGCTAACGAGTGACGAATCCGGCGGGTGAACGAGAAACGAAGAACGAATCGAGCGACCGGTCAGTCGTCGGCGGTGGCGCTCGCAGCGGCGTCGTCCTGTTCGGCGTCCGTGGCGTCCTCATCGGCCCGCGGGAAGTTCTCGATGGTGGCGTCGCGGAACGCGTCCTCGTCGAACCCGTGGTCGTCGTCGAAGAACGCCATCAGCTGCTCGGTGTCCCGCATCGCGTTCTTCAGGCACGTCGACGCGCCCGGGGACGGCGTGATGTTGAAGATGATGCCGTCGCCCGTAATCTTGGCCTCGCCCATGTCGAGGGACTTCGCCTCGGTGTCGACAATCTGGGGGCGGACGCCGCCGTAGCCTTTCGCGCGCTCGATGTCGTCGAGGGTCGCGCTCGGCACGACCTTCTGGACTTCCGGGAGGAACGTGCGCTTCCCGACTTCGGGGACGTCGTAGACGAGGTTGCGGACGACGTACGGGAAGAGGATGCGGTCGGCGAGAATGTTCCCGTAGCTCAGGAACGAGTCGACGTTCAGGCCGAACACGTCGAAGAAGTCGCCGATGGTGTCGAGTTCGCCGCGTTCGAGCGTCGGCACGAGCTTCGCGGTCGGCCCGAAGCGCGTGATGGAGTCGTCGTGGACGTCGGCGTCGCCGTGAACGGCGGCGAACGGGAGCTTCTTCATCTGGAGGGTGTACACTTTCCCGTTGAGGAAGTCCTCCGCGAGGAAGAAACTGCCCGCGACCGGGAGCAGGCTCTTGTTCTCGCCGTAGCCCATCTCCTTGGCAATCTGGAGGCTGTGCGAGCCCGCGGCGACGACGGCGACGTCGGACTCGAACCAGCCGGCGTCCGTCTCCACGAGGAACTCGTCGCCGGCGTCGTTGATCTCCTCGACTTCGGTGCCGGTGAAGACGTCGACGCCGTCCACTTCTTTGGCTTCGTCGACGAACGACTGGGCGGTCATCCCGTAGTCGACGACGTAGCCGTCGGGCGTCTGGAGCGCGAGCATCTCCTTGTCGGGGTCGCGGCCCTCGACGACCTTCGGTTCGAGTTCCGCGATCTCCTCGCGGTCGATGTCCCGGAGCTTCGGGTAGAGGTCGCCGAACCCTTCGTCGTGGTAGCGGGATTCGAGCTGCTCGACTTCCTCCTCGCCGACTGCCAGCACCATCTTCGAGCGCTTGCTGTGCATCTCGCGGTCGGGGTCCTCGTCTTCGAGGTAGCCCGCGAGCAGCTCCGCACCCTCCTTGACTTCCTCGGCTTTTTCGAGCGTGTAGTTGGTCTCGATGTCGCCGAAGTGCAGTGTCTGGGAGTTGTTCGTGCGGTGGGAGTTGACGCTCGCGATTTCGTCCTCTTTCTCCACCAGCGCGATGTTCTCGATGTCCGTGAACTTCGCGGCCGTGTACAGCAGCGAAGCTCCGCTGATACCCCCGCCGACGATGAGTAAGTCGTATTCGTCTCTCATGCTTGAGTGGCTCCCGCGCGGTAGTCCGTACAGTAACCTGGGTGGCGATTCGGCTACTTAACTCTCCCTTTCCATGCACGACAGTATGTATTGCTACCCTTCGGAAAACACCACCATCAGGCCCCAGCAGCGTATTTTTCGCTTGAAGGACGGCACGTGACGAAGGGTAGTTTCGTCAGTTGTCGTCCGTGGTGAGCGTGTCGGTAGTGGCCCGGTCGCGTACACTAGTCACTTCGACAGGACTGCGTGCTCAGAGGCCGGTCGGGTGGTCGACGAACGTCGTCTCCACGCCCCAGTCACCGGCGACTGACTGGAGCGCGCGCACGCCCAGCGTCTCCGTGGCGTAGTGGCCCGCGAGGAACACCGAAATGCCGGCCTCCCGAGCCTCGTGGTAGAGCTTCTGCTTGCCCTCGCCGGTGACGAAGGCGTCCATGCCATCGGCCTCGGCCTCCCGAATCCAGTCCGCGCCGCTGCCGGTCATCACCGCAATTTCGTCGAGCGTGTCCGGCCCGAAGTCCAGCACCTGCACGCCGCCCTCGGGGTCGAGTTCGTCGTCGAGCGTCGCCGCGAGTTCGTCCGCCGTGAAGCCCGTCGGCGCGGTGCCGCGCGACCCGAGGTGTTCGCCGGCGTGCGCGCCGAACGGCGCGCGGTTCTCCAAGCCGAGCTGGTCGGCGAGCTGTGCGGCGTTCCCGAGTTCCGGGTGGCCGTCCAGCGGGAGGTGCGCGGCGTACAGCGCGCAGTCGCCGTCCAGCAGCGCCCGCACGCGGTCGTGCTCGCGGCCCGTCACCGCGTCGATGCCGCCCCAAACGATGCCGTGGTGGACGACGAGCAGGTCCGCGCCCCACTCGACGGCCTCGTCGATGGTCGCGGTCGCGGCGTCCACCGCGAACGCTACTTGCTCGATTTCGGCGTCGTCGGGGCCGACCTGGAGGCCGTTCGTGGCAGCGTCCTCGTAGTCGTCGACGCGCAGTCGCTGGTTGTACTTCGCGACGATGTCCGAGAGGTCCATGTGCAAAAGCGTGGGCTCCGGGGACTTTACTGTCGCGGCGGAGACCGCGTGCTACGCGTCGGCGTGCGCGTGGACGAACTCGCGGACGAGTTTCGCGGCGAGCGTGGCGGCCTGTCCGTCGTCGCGGTCGTTGACTTCCACGACGTCGAAGCCCACCGACTGCGGGGCGAGCTCGCGGACGAGGTCCCGCATCGTCGCGGAGTCGAGACCGAACGGCTCCGGCGTGCCCGTTCCGGGTGCGTACGCGGGGTCGGCGGCGTCGATGTCCACCGAGAGGTAGACCGAGCCGTCGACGTCGGGCATCCAGTCGGCCGCGTCCTCGGGAGCGTCAGCGACCGAGGGCTCGGCAGAATACATTCTGGCGGCGTCCTCGGGCGTGACAACGGTGAGGTCGCCCTCGGTGGCGCGCTCCCACTCGGTCTCGTTGCCCGAGCGCGCGCCCACGACGACCGCTTCGTCGGCGACGTCGAGCGCGTGGCGGGTGACCGTCGAGTGACTGAGCGGGTCGCCGTCGAGTTCCTCACGGAGGTCGAGGTGGGCGTCCAGCGCGACGAACACGTCGGGGTCGGCGGCACGCACGCCCGCCACCGAGACGGTGTGTTCGCCGCCGAGTAGCACGGGGACGGCGTCCGCCCAGTGGACGTCTGTCAGGACGCCTTCGAGGTAGTCGAGGTACGCCGCGGTGTCGTGCCACGCGTGGACGTCGCCGTGGTCGGCGACGTGGAGCTCGGAGAAGTGTGTCCCCGTCGTGGGGTGGAAGTCCTCGAACGTGCGAGCGAACTTCCTGATTCGGTCCGGGCCGAACCGCGCGCCCGGACGGAACGACGTGGAGGTGTCCAGCGGCGCGCCCACGGCGACGTAGTCCGCGTCGGCGAACGGTGCGTCCGCGGACTCGTCGACGGGGCTCGCGCCGGGGAACATTCGTTACTGGAGGATTTTGCGCTTGTCCTCGAACTCGAGGAACTCGATGTTGTCGTCCGCGGAGAGGTCCAGGTCCGCGGGAATCTGCATCGTCACGGTCTCGTAGGTGTCGAGGTCCATGACCTGCGCGACCGTCTCGGACTCGATGGAGACGACCTGGCCCTGCTTTCGCTCGATGATGGGAATCCAGACCTTCGCGTCGACGGGCTGGCTGAAGCTGCGCTTCTTCCCGTCGAAGACGCCCTCGGCCTCGACGCGGGCCTTCGCGCTCCCGTGCTTCCCGGGCTTGGCGGTACTGTAGGCGTTGATCTGACACGGCGTGTCCTCGATCATCACGTAGTTGCCTTCCTGCAGTTCCCGGACTTCTGTCTGCTCTTTCGCCATACGCCCGGATTCACGCCTGCCGTGTATAAACTGTTTGGAACGCGTTCTGGCCGGGAGAGGCCCCGACACTCGCGGAGACGGGGTGTATGCGGGACGCGAGTCGTCCCCACTCAGAGCACGTCGTCGACGCGCGCCAGCCCGTTGCGGAGCTCGTCGGTCGGCAGCCCGAAGCCGAGTCGGAAGTAGTCGTCGTAGGACTCGCCGCCCGTCGAGAAGCAGTCCCCGGGCGCGAGCACGACGCCGGCGTCCTCAACGACCGTGCGGCAGAACGCTCGCGACCCTTCGAATCCGTCGGGCACGCGCAGGAAGACGTTACAGCCGACGGGGTCGGGCCAGTCGAGGCCGTGGCCGCGCGCCCACTCCGCCGTAATCTCGTGGTTCTCCCGGACGTGTGCCAGCGCCTCCGAGCGCAGCGCTTCCTCCTCGCCGTCGAGCACCTGCCGGGCGACGTGCTGGCCGAACTTCGACGGCGAAATCGTCGTGTAGTCCTTCCAGCGCTCCGCGGCCGCCACGACCTCCGCAGGCCCGACGAGCCAGCCGAACCGGAGACCCGCGAGTCCGTACGCCTTCGAGAGGCTGCCCGTGCTGATGCCGTACTCGCCCATGCTGGCGACCGGCGGGACTGGGTCCTCGGCGAGCAGCCGGTACACCTCGTCGCCGAGCAGGTAGGCGTCGTTGGCCGCGGCGACGTCGTAGAGCGCGCGCATCGCGTCCTCGGGGTGTTTGCGGCCGGTCGGGTTGTTGGGGTTGTTCACGACCACTAACTTTGTCTCGGGCCGCATCGCGTCCTCGACCGCGACCACGTCCAGCGTCCAGTCGGGTTCGTCCAGCGACACTTTCGTCACGTCGCAGATGGAGTCGGGGACGGCGTGGAGGCTCTGGTACGTCGGCGTGACGACGACCGCGTGGTCGCCGGGCGAGAGTATCGACTGGAACGCGAGGAAGTTCGCCTCCTGCGTGCCGACGGTACAGAGCACCTCGTCGGCGCTCCGGCTGTAGTCGGTGGCAATCGTCTCGCGGACGTCGGGCGCGCCGGCCGTCGGAATCACGTAGTCGAGGTCGCCGGGGTCGGTGTCGAAGCGGTCCGCCGGGAGGCTTCGGACGCCGCTCTCCGCGAGCATCACGTCCGCCTCGTGCTCGTACTCCGCAAACCACCGCTCCAACTCGAAGGGGTCGACGTCCATAGCCGGCGTTCGCGCGGCAGCGTAAAAACACGGCCGGCAGCGGCAGCCCGTCAGTCCTCCCGGCGCTCACCGAGGTTCTGGCGCGTGAACTGCGGGGTCGCCAGGGTCCCGCGGCGCTTCCGAAACGACCGGTAGAGACCGATGCCGACCAAAGCCGTGAACGCGGCCATGACGCCGGCTGCGACGAGGTCAGCCTCCACGTAGAGGAGTGCGGTCGTCGGCACGCTCGTGGCGAACACGAGGCCGAGCACGACCCGGTGCGCCAGCCGGTCGACGACGCCGTCGCTGTCTTCGAGGTCCGCGCGCACGTGGAAGTCCTCGCGCTCCACGCGGTCGAGCGCGGACTCCAGTTTCGGCGGGATTCTGACCGCCGACTGCGCGGAGCGCTGGAACTGGTCGGCGGTCTCCTCGGCGAACTGCCGCACCGACTCCTCGCGGTAGCCCTCCTCGGCGAGGTAGTCCGTCGCCACCGAGATGAAGTCGAACTCGGGGTCGAGGGTGACACAGACGCCCTCGACGACCGTCGCGACCCGCAACACGAGCGCGAGATTCGACGGGAGGCGCAGCGGGAACTCGTAGATGGTGTCCTCGACCTGGCCGACAATCTGCTGGACGCGGTACGTCTCGATGTCCTCCCCGCGGGCGTCCTGAATCGCGAGCTCCATCACGTTCGCCATCGTCGCACGGTCGGCCTCCGGGGAGAGCGTCCCCATCTCGATGAGCGCGTCCAGGATGGCGTCGATGTCCTGATTCGCGACCGCGACGTAGAAGTCCACGATTTTCCGCTGGATGAACTCGTCGACGCGCCCGCTCATCCCGAAGTCGTAGAACACCACGGAGCCGTCGTCGCGGACCGCCAGATTCCCCGGGTGGGGGTCGGCGTGGAAGACGCCGTCCTCGATTATCATCTGGAGGTACGCGCGCTCGACGGTCTCGGCGACCTGTGAGCGGTCGATGCCCCGGCGGTCGAGTTCCGGAACGTTCGAGATTTTCGTGCCCGGGACGTACTCCATCGTGAGCACGCGGCTGCTGGAGTGGGGTTCGTAAACCGCCGGAATCACGATGTCGGGTTCGTCGGCGAAGTTGCCGCGAATCTCCGTGAGCATCTCCGCCTCGCGGGCGTAGTCCATCTCCTCGCGGATGGTCTTCGCGAACTCGTCGGCGAGGTTCTGGAGGCTGAACGCCCGCGACTCCCCGACGAACCGTGCGACGACGGGCAGCGTCCACCGAATCACGCGGAGGTCCGCCTCCACGAGTTCCTCGATGTCCGGCCGTCGCACCTTCACCGCGACCTCGTCGCCGTCCACCTTCGCGGTGTACACCTGGCCGAGGCTCGCGCCGCTGATGGCGTCCGTGTCGAAGTCGTCGAAATGCTCGTCGACAGGGCCGAGTTCGTCTTCGAGGACGACGCGCGCGTCCGCCCAGTCCGCGGGCGGCACGCGGTCCTGGAGGTCCGCCAACACCTCCACGTATTCGGGTGGGAGCACGTCCGGCCGCGTCGACAACAACTGCCCGAGTTTGATGAACGTCGGCCCGAGCGTCAACAGCGAGTCCAGCAGCCGGCGAGCGCGCGCCACCCGCATCTCCGTCGTGACGCGGCGCTGCCCGCCGAACAACACGAACCGCCGGCGGTCGCGCACGTACCCCCACACGAGCGGGAAGAACTGCCAGACCACGACGGCGAACCGCCGGTACGCCCGGAGCAGCGCCACCCGTCTACCCCTCGATGGGCACGCTGTGGCTGTCGGTGCCGCGCTTCGGCAGCCGAACGTCGAGCACGCCGTCTTCGACGCTCGCGGACGCACCCTCGTCGGTGGCGTCCGGCGGCAGCGGGAGCTCCAGTTCGAGGAACAGCGACCGCCCCTCGCTGCGGTAGTCGAACTCGGCGGGCACGTCCTTCTCGCGGCGCGCGTCCACCGCGAGCATGCGACCCTCCACGCGGACGTCCACGGTGTCGCCGGTCGCCCCCGGCACGTCGACGACGAACGCGTACGCGTCGTCACTCTCTAAAACGTCGACGAACACGGAATCGGGCAGGCTCCCTAGCGCTTCGCGCAAACGGGGCATGCTCGGGCGTTGGGTCGGCGCAGCGTTAAACCCGGTGGTCGTCGGCGGGAACGACCGCGAAAACGGAGCAGACCGTCCGCGGTGGACGGGCGCGCTCGCGGCGGGGGACGACCGCGAGCGCGCGGAAACCGGCTGTGCTTCGACACACCGGATGGCGTCCTGACAGACTCTGACGTGGACCACGCCGGTGGGGGGAATCGCGTGGCCCGACCGCGTCGCCGGCGGCGAGAGGGGGATGTGGGGGAGTGCGGCCGGCGACGCACCGTGACGCTCAGTGTGCCCTGACCGGCGGCGAACGTCCGCCGCCACTCGACTCGTACACCGCCGGGGTATTCAACGATGCAGTCGCTCGCCCCGGATTAGCGACGGTTAAGCCGAATTAAGTGGGGTTTTCCGGCTGTTGGGTGGGTTGGTGGGATGGTTCGGTTGTTGGGGTGGGTGCGCTAGGGTGTTCGCGGGTCGGTCGCGTCTGTCGTGGTGGTCGTCGCTCACGATAACGTGGCTTCCCTGCGGTCCGCCGCGCTGCTCGCGGGTCGCTCAGAGTGCTCGCGGTTCCCGATGGTCGCCGCTCTCCATTCCGCGCTCTCCTCCGCCGAGCACGCGCGCCCACGCTGCTCACGGCTCACTTCGTTCGCCGCTCGCAATAACGTGGGCTCGCTTCGCTCGCCCAAACTGCTCACGCATCGCTGCGCTCCGCGTTCGCATTAACGCGGCGCGCCGGCGGCGCGCCGCGCAGCCTTTACCCCTACCCCAACCCAACAGACGCTCATGACCGAACACGACCGGCACGACGCCGGCTTCAAGGAACGAACACGCGTCGAGGCCGCGCGCGAGCGGCTCCTCGACCGGGTCGCGGTCCACGACCGCACCGAGCGCGTCGCGCTCGAAGACGCGGACGGGCGGACGGTCGCGACCGCCGTCACCGCCGAGCGGGACGTTCCGCACTACCGGCGCGCGGCGATGGACGGGTTCGCGGTGCGCGCCGAGGACACGTTCGGCGCGAGCGACCGGTCGCCGGCCATCCTCCGCGAAGACGAGGCCAAGCGCGTGCACACGGGAAGCGCGGTCCCGGAGTGGGCGGACGCGGTCGTGATGATCGAGCAGACCGACACCGCCGACGGCGAAGTCGAAGTGTTCTCCGCGGTCGGCGAGGGCGAGAACGTCGCGCCCGTCGGCGAGGACGTCGAAGCGGGCGACCGGCTCTACGAGCCCGGCCACCGCCTCCGGCCCTCCGACCTCGGGCTGTTGAAGTCCGTCGGCCTGCGGAATGTCGAAGTGTACGAGCGCCCGGACGTCGCCGTCGTCCCGACCGGCGAGGAACTCGTGCAGGACGACCCCGAACCCGGCGAGGTCGTGGAGACGAACGGGCTCACGGTCTCGCGGCTCGTGAAGCGCTGGGGTGCGAGCGCGCGCTACGAGGACGTCGTGACCGACGACGAGACGGCGCTCGCGGACGCCATCGAGGCGAACGTCGACGCGGACGTCATCGTGACCACCGGCGGGTCCTCGGTCGGCGAGCGCGACCTCATCCCGGAAGTCGTCGACGACCTCGGCGAAGTGTTCGTCCACGGGGTCGCGCTGCGGCCCGGCCACCCGGTCGCGCTCGGCGAGGTCGCGGGGACGCCGGTCGTGATGCTCCCCGGCTACCCCGTCGCCTGCATCGTGAACGCCGTGCAGTTCCTGCGGCCCGCGGTGAAGCGCGTCGGCGGAATGCCGCTGGACGACCTGCCGAGCGTGCAGGCGCGGCTGGACGGGAAGATTCGCTCCGAGCCGGGCGTGCGGACGTTCGCACGGGTTCGTCTCCGAGAAGCCGACGGCGAGCGCGTCGCGGAGCCGGTGAGCGCGAGCGGGAGCGGCGTGCTCTCCAGCGTCGCGCTCGCGGACGGCTGGGTCGTCGTGCCCGAGCAGACGGAGGGCATCGACGCCGGCGAGACAGTCGCCGTCCAGAACTGGGAGGCGCACCGATGAGCGACCGCAAACAGTTCCGTGACCTCGCCAGCCCCGAGGAAGCACGCGAAGTCATCGCCGGCCTCGACCTTTCGCCGGGCGTCGAGCGCGTGGACTTGGACGACGCGGACGGCCGCGTGCTCGCGGACCGCATCGACGCCCGCCTCGACGTGCCGGGGTTCGACCGCGCGAAAGTCGACGGCTACGCGCTCCGGGCGGCGGACACGTTCGGCGCGAGCGAGACCGACCCCGTCGAAGTGGAGTGCGTCGGCGACATCCACGCGGGCAGCGAACCCGACGTCAGCGTCGACGAAGGGACGTGCGCGGAGATTTCGACTGGCGCGCCCGTCCCGCCCGGCGCGGACGCGGTCGTGATGGTCGAACGTACTGCGCGCGACGGAGACACAGTCACAGTCAGAACATCGCTCGCGCCCGGCGACGGCGTGATGGTCGCGGGCGCGGACGTGGCGGCGGGCGACCGCGTGCTTGGCCCGGGAACGCTTCTGACGTCCCGGGAAATCGGGCTGCTCGCGGCGCTCGGCGTTGAGAGCCTGTCGGTGCGCGCGAAGCCGCGCGTCGGCATCGTCTCCACGGGCGACGAACTCGTCCGGCCGGGCGGCGAGGTGAGCCACCGCGCGGGCCAGATTTACGACGTGAACAGCTACTCGATTGCCGCCGCGGTGCGGGACGCGGGCGGCGAGCCCGTGCTCTACCCGCACGCGGGCGACGACTACGAGGAACTGGAGCGCGTGCTCCGCGACGCCGCCGACGACTGCGACCTCGTGCTCTCCTCGGGGTCGACCTCCGCGAGCGCGGTCGACGTCGTCTACCAGGTCGTCGAGGAGCGCGGCGAACTCCGCCTGCACGGCGTCAGCGTCAAACCCGGGAAGCCGATGCTCGTCGGCGAGATGGGTGGGTCCGCGTACGTCGGCCTCCCCGGCTACCCAGTGTCTGCACTCACCATCTTCCGGACGTTCGTCGCGCCGAAGATTCGAGCTGCCGCTGGGCTCCCCGAGCCGCGCTCGGCGACCGTGGAGGGGCAGATGGCGGTGCGCGAGCGCTACAGCGAAGGGCGCACGCGCCTGATGCCCGCGGGCCTCGTGGAGTCCGGGGACGGCGAAACGCTCGTCTACCCCGTGGACAAGGGCTCGGGCGCGACCACGAGCCTCGTGGAGGCCGACGGCACCGTGACTGTCGATGCGGACACGGAGTACCTCGACGAGGGCGAAACCGTCGAAGTCGAGTTGTTCTCGCCGGACGTCCGCCCGCCGTCGGTGTTCGCCGTCGGCGAGCGCGACCCCGGGTTCGACCGCGTGCTCGACCGCCTCTCGAACCCGCGGTTCCTCGGGCTGGGCTCCCGCGAGGGCGCGAGACGCCTCCGGAACGGCGTGCCGGACGTCGCCGTAACGACCGATGGACGGGGCGAGGGCGCTGCGCCGGAGGGGCAGCGAGATGGAGGCGGCGATAGCGAGGCGCGACGCGCCTCGGACCATTCGAGCGGGCAAAGCCCGCGAGAAGAAGCCGCCGGAGTGCGTGAGGAACTCGCGTCGTGGACGCGCAAATGGGGACTCGTCGTCCCCGCGGGCAACCCGCTCGCCGTCTCCGGCATCGCGGACCTCCTGGACGCGGACGTGACGCTGTCGAACCGCACCGGCGCGAGCGGGCTCCGCGACGCGCTCGACGACGCGCTCGCGGCGTTGGCCGACGAGCGCGACAGCGACCGCCGCACGCTCGCCGAGGACATCGACGGCTACGAGCGCGAGACGAAAGGCACGGAGAGCCCCGCACGAGCGGTGCTTGAGGGCGACGCGGACGCCGGGCTCGCGTTGCGCGCGACGGCGGACCGCCTCGGCCTCGAATTCGTGCCGGTCGGCGAGCAGACGGTGCGTGCGCTGGCGAACCCCGAGCGCGTCGAGAAAGCGGGCGTGCGGGAACTTGCGGACGTCCTCGACGATTTGGAATCCGTGTTCGCTGACCTCGCGGGCTACGCGGCTTAGTCCGCGCTCCGGGGCGCGAGGAAGAGGTCGTCGAAGGACTCGACGCGGTGGTCGCCGAGCACGCAGTGCCCGCGCTTGTGCGGGTCGTGGCGCTCGACGTGGACGCCGTCGAGGCCAGCGTTGCGGGCGGCCCCAACGTCGCTCTCGGCGTCGCCGACGTAGACGCCGTCGTGGTCCGGGCCAGCGTCGAGGTCGCTGAGTGCGAGCTCGATGGGGCGCGGGTCGGGCTTCCAGCCGGTGTCGTCGTCACAGCAGACCACGACGTCGAACCAGTCGCCGATGTCGAGGCTGTCCATCACGGGCTCGGTGAGGAACTCCGCACAGTGCGTGACGACGCCGACCGGGCCGTCGAGGTCCGCGACCTGTGCGGCGTCGTCGTAGAGGTACGTCGCCTCCGCACGTGCCACCGGATCCTCGACGTCGTGGAATGCATCCCAGAACGCCGACGGCTCGAACCCCCACTCGCGGAGTTGGGCGTCCCGCGACCCGCCCAATCCGTGCCACAGCACTTCCGCCTGGTAGTCCGAGAACTCGTGGCCGACCCGGTCGCCGACGCGGTCGAACACCTCTCTGGTGTACGACCACTCGGTGTCCACGAGCGTGCCGTCGAGGTCGAACAGCCAGACGTCGTAGTCGGCGGGCTGCATCAGACCAGAGCGTAGGGGATTCGCCGCCAAGTGTTTTGCCCCGGTGGTCAGTCCTCGACTTCCACCGAACTGCCGAGGTACTTGTTGAGCACCTCGGGTGTGCTGTCGGCCTTGAACAGGTCGAGGTGCGCGCTAATCTCCGCTTTGAGTGCGTCGTAGTACTCGCGGTCGGTTTCGAGCGCGCGGTACTCCACGGAGTCGACGGGGATGCCGAGCGCGTCCTTCGTCAACTCCCGGAAGTGGTCGTGGTCGCCGATGTCGCCACGCCAGAGGTCGTCCCGAAAGAATAGCCAGCCGGGCTCGCCGGGGTCGGCGGCGATGCGCTCCATGCGCGTCTCGAAGACCTGGGGGTCGACGCGCACCTCGTAGTCGGGGTCGAGGCGGAACCGCACCGCGAACACGTACTGCGCGTCCATCCTACCGGAGGTCGTTGCAGAGCTCCGCGAGCTCGATGTCCTGCGTCGTGATGCCGCCCGCCTCGTGGCTCGTGAACCGCACCTCGACCTCCTCGTAGCGAATCCGAATCTCGGGGTGGTGGAACTGCTCCTCGGCGAGTTCGCCGACCTCGGAGGCGAACGCCACGCCCTTCAGGTAGTCGTCGAACTCGTAGATGCGCACGATTTCGTCGCCGTCGCGCTCCCAGCCCTCGGGGAGCCGTTCCTCGACTTGGTCGTCGGAGAGGAGTTCTGCCATGGTCGTGGCGTCGCACGCCAGTCACATAATCGTACCCGCCGACAACCAGGCAGCACTCGTTACAGTGACTGGCTGATAATCTCGAAGATGTCCACAGCTTTGTACTCGCGGTAGCGCTGTTTCCCGGTCGTTTCTTCGAGCACTCCGTTCGCTTCGAGTTCTCGAATCGCATTCCGTGCCGTCTGGTCGGTCACTTGCAGGAGGTCAGCGACATCGTTGGCGGTCACGTACGGTTTCCGGAATAGACGCATGGCGAGTCGGTCGGTAGCAGTTTTTTCGTGTCCATACTCACGTTCGTAGGTTCGCCGAAGGTCACGAAGCTTCTCGGTACGTTCGACGGCGTCAGCAGCCTGTTGACGAATTCCATCGAGGAAGAATTCCAACCACGGAACCCATGCGCCTTCCTCGCTAACTGCGCGCATCTTCCGAACGTACTCCAGTTTGTGTTCGTTGAAGTACGCACTCGGATAGAGATACGGTTCGACGAGATATCCGTCCTTGATGAGTTGTAGTGTGACGAGGAGACGACCGAGGCGACCGTTTCCGTCCCCGAATGGATGAATCGTTTCGAACTGATAGTGGACGATGCCGAGGTCGACGAGGTCTCGGTACGTACCACCCGTCGCGAGGTATCCCGTGAGGTTCTCCATCAACTCGGGCACCTGCTCGTGGGTTGGCGGATAGAATGGCTCCTCTTCGGGGGTGGGTGCAGGGATATGCATGGGTTTCTCTCGGAACGTTCCCGAGTGGTCAGCGTTGTCACGGACCCCGTCGAGTAGAATTGCGTGGAGATCTTTCAGCAGTTCGAGCGTGATTGCGCCCGTATCAGCCACTTCTGCAGCGCCCTTTCGAATCGCTTTCTCGTAGTTCAGGGCTTCCTGAACATCTTTAGTCGTAGTTCGGTCACCATCGATCTCTGCCGGACGAAACATCTCCTCGATGTCGATGTCTGCGCCCTCGATGAGAACGGACTCGACTGCTTCCCGACGAACCATCGTCGTATAGATGACGGGGCTCGTATCCGTCTCCTCGCCGATCCCTTCGAGGCGTCCGAGTTGATACACTGTATCTTGAAGCGTATCCTGAAAGTCCCCCGTCCGCGGGATGCCGATGTCGGGCGGGAGCTTGTTTGGGATGTAGTTGGGGTGTTTCCCGTAGAATTTGTACTCGCCGGGGGCGGAGTCCGGGAGGTGGCGTGTCGGCATTATGGTTACACCCCTAATAGGACGGGTTAATACAAAAATCCACCCTAGAATTTTGGTTAAAACAGTCGGGAATGGATAGACATATATTCTACGTCAGGTGAGGGTAGCCCGCTAACCAAATTTCGAGTCATGCAACTACCATGAGTACCCTAGCCAGGAAAGCGGTCGACATGCACGGGTAGGGGACACCAGTTGTGTGGCTACGCAGCCTCAGTGGAGCATCCAGCGGTCAGTCCTCGGACTCGGCGGGCGTCGCCTCGCCGGCGGGCGCGTCGAACGGCATCCCGTCCTCGAAGTCCGGGTCGAACAGCTCCAGCGCGGTCGCAATGGTCGACCAGTCGTCCTCCTCGGCGGCGTCTCGCAGGCTCTTCGTCGGTGCCGCCAGGAGTTGGCTGACCAGCGCGTCCGCCATCGATTCGAGGACTTCGCGTTCCTCCTCGGAGACCTCGCCCTCCGCGGCCTCCAGTTTCGAGACCGCCGTCGAAACTTCGCGGGCCTGCAGGCGGTCGGCGCTCTCGTACATGCGCGCGATGACCTCGTCGGCGCGCTTGCGCTTGTACTGGGCGAGCAGGCGCTGGAACTCCGCTTCCAGCATCGCCTCGACCTCGCGGGCGGCGTCCTCGCGCTGCTCGCGCGTGGACTCCCTGACCGCGTGGAGGTCGTCGAGGTCGTGGACGGACACCGCGTCGAGAGCAGACGCGGCCGGCGCGACGTCCCGCGGCTGCGCGAGGTCCACGACCACTGTCTCGCCGGCGTCGGCGAGTTCGGCTTCGTCGAGCACGTGGTCGGGGCTGCTGGTCGCGGTGACGACGACGTCCGCAGCCTCGGCGTACTCGGCAGCGTCGTCCAGCGACGTGGTGTCGGTGTCGGCGTCGACCGCTTCGGCGACGCGGTCCGCGCGGGCGGTCGTCCGGTTGGCGACGACGACGCGGTCGACGCCCGAACTCGCGAACGCCTTCGCCGCGAGCGCGCCCATCTCGCCGGCCCCGACGACGAGCGCAGTCGTGCCGTCGACGTCCACCTCGTCCTCGACGAGGCGGACGGCCGCGCTCCCCAGCGACGTGACGCCCTCGTTGATTGCGGTCTCGGTGCGCGCACGCTCGCCGACGTGGATGGCCTTCGTCACCGCCTGCCGGAGCACGTGCCCGATTGCACCGGCGTCCTGAGCGGTGTCGTATGCGTCGCGCACCTGCCCGAGAATCTGGTCCTCGCCCACCACGAGGGATTCGAGGCCGGCGGCGACCCGGAGGAGGTGACGCAGACTCTCCTCGTGCCCCATCGCGACCGCGCCCTCGGCGGCCGGGTCGAAGCCGGCGACGGCGAGCGCGCGGCGGCCGTCCCGCGGTTCGTCCGCGACGACGTACGCTTCCGAGCGGTGGCACGTCTGAATCACGAACGCTTCCTCGACGGCGGGCTCGACGAGCAGCGCGTCGAGGGCGTCCGCTTCGCTGTCCGCACTCGCGGCCTCCAACTCCGAGAGGGAGGCCGACTCGTGGGAGACGCGCACGCCTGAGACGACACCTGTGTTTCCGTTCACGTGGACCACTCTGAGTTTCCCACGACGTCGGCGACGACGTCGTCGGCTGTTTGCCGGGCGTTTGTCCCACCAGTACGTAAAGCCTTCCAAACCGGCCCCGACCGAACCACCGCCCGGACCGCGTTCCGGCGGGTTTCGGGGTCGACGTCTGCGGCTTGCAACTCCGTTCGGAGGTCAGCCGTCAACTCGGCTATCGCGCCCGCGCCGGCGAGTTCGTTCTCCAGTTGCTCGCGGAGGTACTTCGAGAGCGCGGGGCTCGCGCCGCCCGTCGCGACGGCGACCGCTACCGGGTCGTCACGAACCGTCGCGGGGACGACGACGCTGTCGGCGTCCCTGCCGCCGGATTCGTCCGCGCGGTTCACGAGCGCGCCGGCGTCCCGCGCCGCGGCCACGAACGCGTCGTTCACGTCGCCGTCGTCGGTCGCCGCCACCACGAGCGCCGGGTTCGTTCGCGCCACCCAGTCGGCGGCGTCTTCGGGTGCCGGCATGGTCTGCACGCGCTCGGCGTCACCGAAGTCCGCGTCCGCGAAGTCGGGACTCAACACGAGCACGTCCGCCTCGCGGGCGAACTTCCGGGCCTTCCGCGCGCCGACCGGGCCGCCGCCGACGACGAGCACGGTCTCGTCCGCGAAGTCGTGGAACAGCGGAATCACGCTATCGGCCTCCGGACTCGTCCGTCGCCGCTCATGCAGTGTTCGCGTCCGCGCGCTCGGCGAGCCGGATGCCCGTCTTCTTCAGGATGCGCGTCGAGAACAGCGTGTCCCAGTCGTCGTCGCCGACGTCCCAGTAGTCGGCAATCACGTCCCGGACTTGCTCGATGCGCTGCTGGCTCTCGTCCTCGCTACGCCCGTGAGTCATCGCGAAGAAGTTGTACTCCCAGACGCCGTCGTGGCGCGGGCGCTCGTAGCAGTGCGTCACGAAGTCCAGACTCGCCACGGCGGGCCCGACCTCCTCGACGAGGTCGTCGGGCACGTCCCAGACGGTCATCCCGTTCTCCGTGTACCCAAGCGAGTAGTGGTTCGGGATGACGCCGACGCGCCGGACCTTCCCCTCCTCGTTGAACCGCCGCAGCGTCTCCACGACCCAGTCGGTCTCCTGGCCGATTTCTTCGGCGACAGCCTGGTACGGCGTCTCCGCGATCGGGAGGCCGTCCTGGACTTCCAGCACGAGGTCGCGTTCCGCCGGCGTGAGCGTGTCGCGGTCGGTCGGGTCCGGCGTCGGCCCGAGGTGCGAGAGGTCCACGTCGCCGTCCGAAATCGGGCCGTCCACGAGGAACTTCGCCTCCACGCGGAACTCCTGTTGCTTCGGGAGGTTGTACGTCGGCTGGCCGGTCTCCTCCTCGATATCCGCCAACACGTCCGCGACGCGCTCGTCGTCGGCGACCGACACGACGAACCACATGTTCAGGTGTGGGTGTTCGCGCTCGTAGTTGTGCGCGACCTCCCGGTAGCTGTTGACCGCCTCTGCAATCTCCTCGAAGTCGGCCTCGGGTGCGTGCATCGCGACCAGCGACGCGTTCCCGCCGATTTCCTCGGCGTTGATGAGCGCGCCGAACCGCGTCAGCACGTCCTCGTCGTCGAGGCGGCGGACGCGGTCGAGCAGGCCCGCCGGGTCGACGTCCACGCCCCGCGACCGGAGCGCGTGCGCCGCCGGCTCGAAGGGCCGGTGCACGACCGGGAACCCCCCCTGAAACGCGTTCAGTACCGCGCGGTCCCGGTCGTCGAGGTCCGCGATATCCATAGCCAGAACTGAGGGGGCGCGAACCATAAACGACCCGACTCACGCCGCGGCCTGGGAATCGTCGAGAGGCGGTACAGCCCGTGAGTCGGCAACGAACAGAATCAGTACGGGCGGCTCGCAGCCGTCCCGGAGTTAGCTGTCGAAGCCGTCCTCGGTGATGCCGACCACGCGTTCGACGCCGTCGAGGGCGCGAATGTCGTCGATGACGGCGTCGTGCTCGCCGGTCGCTTCCCAGTACAGCACGAGGTCGAACGTGCCCTCGCGGAGCAGCTGCTGGCACTCCCAGACGAAGTCGTCGCCGTCGAGGGTGAGCCCCTGATGTTGGTTCACACCGAACTCGTCGCTGTCGTTGCCCGAATAGACGTACGTGTCGCCGACGTCGGCGTGCTCGGCGACCGCGCTACCGGCGTCGAGGGTGAGCTGGTGGAGCAGGCTCTCCGCGCTGGAGTCGTAGGTGGTGTGGACGATCGCGCCCGCGAGCTCGATGTCGCCGGGCTGCAGGAGTTCGACCGTCTCCCGGTAGAGGTCCTCGTTGACCGTCTCGCTCATGGCTGAGACGACACACCTGCGGGCCATACGTGTGGCGGTTCGCCGCCGCAGCCCTCGTTCGCGCGCGAGCAGAAGGCTGATACGTGCGACCGTCGTCAACTCGCGTGATGCGAGACTGGCTCCGTTCGGTCCTGAACGCCGGCTACGAGCGCGTCCTCCGCCACGAGGTCGACGGCGCGCCCGCGCACGTCGCCGTCATCCAGGACGGCAATCGGCGCTACGCCCGCGAACGGGGCAAGGACGCCACCGAGGGCCACAGCGAGGGCGCCGAGACCACCGAGAACGTCCTCGACTGGTGCGCCGAACTCGGTGTCGAGGAACTCACGCTGTACGCGTTCTCCACGGAGAACTTCGACCGCCCTGACGAAGAACGCCAACACCTCTTCGACCTCCTGACGGAGAAATTCCGGGAGTTCGCGGACGCCGACCGCGTCCACGACCAGGGCGTCCGGATTCGCGCCATCGGCGAGACCGACATGCTCCCCGAGCGCGTGCGGGACGCCATCGAGTACGCCGACCGCCGCACTGCGGGCTACGACGACTTCACGCTGAACATCGCGGTCGCGTACGGCGGCCGCGCGGAACTGCTGGGCGCCGCACGCGGCGTCGCCGAGGCGGTCGCCGACGGCGACCTCGACCCCGGGGACGTGGACGTCGCGGAAATCGAGGACCGTCTAGAGACGAGTCCGGTCCGCGACGTCGACCTTATCGTGCGCACGGGCGGCGACGAGCGCACGTCGAACTTCCTCCCGTGGCACGCCAACGGCAGCGAGGCCGCCGCGTTCTTCTGCACGCCGTACTGGCCGGAGTTCTCGAAGACGGACTTCCTGCGCGCCGTCCGCACGTACGAATCTCGGGAGGCGTCGTGGCGGCGGACGCGAGCCGAGCGCGCACTCGCGCTCGTTCGCGCGCTCGGCAGCGAAGTCGGGGAAGCGCGACGCATCCTCGACCGCCTCCGCGACCAGCTCCCCGACCCGCCCGAGGACGTCGAGGCGGACGGGCAGTCCGCGGACTGAGCTTACTCCTCCCGTCCGCCGTCCGGAGCCGTGTCGTCCGTGCCACCAGTCGCACGCTCGGCACGGAGGTCTGCCGCGATACGGCGCTCCACCTCCTCGGCAGAGTCCACGAACTCGGTCTCTAGGTCGTCGGAGAGCATCTCTCGTGGCGTCTCGCAGGGGTCTCCGTCAGACATCGTGATTCCTCTCGAATCGGGCTACGTACCTCGCCACATTAGTCCTTGTGTGCCGAATCGCGGTCGAGAGCGCGTCTTCGGCCGAGTACACCGGCGGGAACTCCGTTACGACGTTGGCCGAACAGCCGGAAATCGGAGATTTCCGTGCTTCGGTCTAGCGACCGAACCGCCGCTGCCGGTTCTCGTAGTCCAGCACCGCGCGCAGGTAGTCGCGCTTGCGGAAGTCCCGCCAGTTGACGTCCGTGAAGTAGAGTTCCGAGTAGACGGACTGCCAAATCATGAAATCGGAGAGGCGCTCGGCGCCGGTCTTGATGACGAGGTCGGGCTCCTCGGGAAAGACGAGTTCGGACTCGACGACGTCCTCGTCGACGTCCTCGGGGTCCATCTCGCCGCTGTCGACGGCTTCCGCGACGTTCCGGACGGCGGTCGCGAACTCCTGTTTGCCGCCGTGGCCGACGCTCACCTGAATCGGGGCGTCCGCGCGCTGGTCGTCGTCCGGCCCGCGAGCGGCGACTTCTCGGGGGGCGGAGACGCGCGCGAGTTCGCGTTCGAGCGTCGGGACGGCGGCCTCGTCGAGGACGCTCACGTAGACGGTGACGCGGTCGGCACCGTAGTCGAACGCCCACCCGAAGAAGTCCGCAAGCGTGTCGTACGCGCCGGCTTCGAGGAGGTCGCGCTCCGTGATGACGAGCGCGACGTGGTCGGGCGCGTCGGCGTCGTGGCGACGCACGCGGAGCGCGAGGTAGCGGTCGTAGAGGCCCACACCGTCGCATCCGCCGTCGCGGCCCAAAACCTTGCGGGTCTGTGGGCGTGGCGACCCTTTTCCCGGCGGGTAGCGGGTGTCGCGGTTCCCGGTTCGGGGAAGTTAAGTACGGTCCCGGGTAACCCACGACGGACGTGAACTGGAGTCTCCGGCGCGCCGCGGCGTTCGCGCTCGTGGCGTCGCTCTCGCTGCTCGCGCCGTTGCTCGGCCGGGCAGCGGCCGCCCCGTTCGTGCTCGTCGCCGCGGCAGCCGCCGTCGTCCCCGAGGGCTGGCTATTCGAGGTGTTCTCGACGCCGCGCGACCGCCGCGAGGGACGGCTGTGGACGCTCGTCGGCTTCTCGCTCGCAGCCGCCGGTCTCGGCCTGCTCGTGCCGCTGTTCGAGGTGCCGGTGGGCGTGTTCGTCGCGAGCGTGCTCGTCGTCGGCTACGGCGACCTCGGGCGACGGCTCGTACTCGCTGCCCGGGAGAGCCGCGCGATCTCGATGGTCGGCTTCGTCGTGCTGGGCGCGCTCGCTGCGCTGGCCGGACAGGGCGTCGTCGCGGCGCTCGCCGGCCAGCCGGTCGTCACCCCGACGCACGTGTTCCTCGCGGCGAGCGGCGCGCTCGCCGCCGGGATTCTGCGGTCGGTGTTTATCGGCCGTGACGACCCGGTCGTGCTCGTGACGGTCGCGCTCCTCCTGTGGCTGTTCGCCGTACTCGCACCGTTCGCCGACGTCTCGGCGGCGACCGCGTGGGAGCGCGTCGTCGTCGCGCTCGTCGTCACCTCCGCGTTCGGCTACGTCTCCTACGCGCTGGACGCGACGTCGGTCGCCGGGATGCTGACGGGCGTGCTCCTCGGCCTGTTGGCGGTCGTGCTCGGCGACTACGGCTGGTTCGTGGTGCTCATCGCGTTCTTCGCCATCGGCAGCCTCACGACGAAGTTCCGCTACGACCAGAAGCTCGAACGCGGCGTCGCCGAGGACAACGAGGGTGCTCGCGGCACCGGGAACGTGCTCGGAAACTCCGCGGCCGCGCTAGTCGCGCTCCTGTTGTACGCCGCGCACGCCCACGTGCCGCTGTCGGACCTCGCGTACCAGTTCGCCTACGCGGGTGCCGTCGCCACCGCGCTGGCGGACACGCTCTCCAGCGAGGTCGGCGGGCTCTTCGATACGCCGCGGCTCGTGACGACGTTCGAACGCGTCGAACCCGGGACCGACGGCGCGGTGACGTGGCAGGGCGAACTCGCGGGGCTCGCAGGCGCGGGCCTCATCGCCGCCATCTGCGTCGCCGTCTTCGGGTTCGGGCTCGTCGGCGCTGGCGTCGTCGTCACCGCAGGGTTCGTCGGGATGACTGCGGACAGCGTCGCCGGCGCGGTCATCGAGGGCGACGTCGTGGGGAACCAGGGTGTGAACTTCCTCGCGACGCTCTCCGGTGGCATCGCTGGCGGCGCCCTCGCGCTGCTGGTCGGTCTCGCCTAATTACTGCAGAATCAGTAGTCGTCGGCGGTGTGGACGCGCACGCCGGCGGGCTGTTTGACGAACTCGCCAGCGCTGGTGCCGACGAGCTTCGCGACGCCGCGCTGGGCGGCGACGTCGAGGAGCCGCTGCGTGACGGGGCCGTCGAGCACGACGACCCGCGGGACGGTCGTCGCGGCATCGAGCGTCTCCATCGCCTCGTCGGCGTCGGCTTCCACGAGGACGTCGAGGTCGTCATCCAGCAACCGGACGGTCCCGGAGCCGACGACCTCGTCGACGTGGTCGCCGACGGTCTTCGAGACGGGTTCGGGTGGCTCCGCGGCGGACTCGGGTTCGGTCTGCACCGTGCTCGCCGTCGACGAGGCCGAGGCGGGCGCGGGCGTCGCGCTGCCGTCGGTTGCCGCGGTCGCCTCGTCGGGCGTGACGGATTCGACGGCGGCCGCCGGTGTTCCGCCGACGACGTCGTCGTTGGGCGTCGCGTTCGCGACTGTGGGCTCGTCCTGTTGCGTCTCCTCGGACTCGTCCGCATCGCCCTCGGGGGCGCTCACCAGCGTCGCGGAGTCAGCGGGGGTCTTCTCGCGGAGCGCGACGTCGACGGCTTCCCGAGAGAGGTCTTCGACGGATTCCCCGTCGGGCGGCCGCGCGACGTAGTCGAGGTCGGCGACCTGCCGGAGTTCCCGGAGGATGAGGTCGCCGCCGCGGTCGGCGTCGAGGAACGCGGTCGCGGTGCGCTCGCGCGTGAGGTCGGCGACGGCGTCGGGGACATTCGTCCCCTCCACGGCGATGGCGTTCTTGATGCCGTACTGGAGGAGGTTAACGACGTCAGCGCGGCCCTCCACGACGAGGACGGCGTCGCTGGTGGCGACGTGTGGGCCCGCGGGCAGGCCCTCGTACTCGGTGACGTCCTCGACGCGGACGCTCTCGCGGACCTCGCGGAGAATGTCCTCGGAGTCGATAGCGCCCTCGTCGAACGCCGACGCGAGGAGCTCCTTCGCACGGTCGACGATTTCCCGGCGCTTGGCGGCGCGCACGTCCTCGATGCGCTCGACTTCGACCTGCGCGCGACACGGACCGATGCGCTCGACGGCCTCCAGGGCCGCCGCGAGCGTCGCCGTCTCGACGCGGTCGAGACTCGACGCGATGGTGATGGTACCGAAGGACTGGCCGCCCTCGCTGTCGACGGAGACGTCGATGCGGCCGAGTTTCGCGGAGTCCTGCAGGTCACGGATGTCGAGGTCGTCGCCCAGCAGGCCCTCGGTCTGCCCGAAGGCGGCACCGACTACGTCGGTGCGCTCGACGACCCCGTCGGCGACGAAGTCCGCGTGGATGAGGTACTTCGCGGTGTCCTCCATCAGTATTGTGCTCTCTTAGAAGTATGGCGGCGTGCGGGAAATAGCTGTCGCGACGGCGACCAACGCCCGCTGTCCGTCGGCGAATGACTGGGTTTCGACGACGGAGGTGGCCCGTTCGGCCGGGCGAACCGCCCTCGTCGAGAGTATGACGAGACACGTGCACTGATAGGAGAAAAATTTTCTATGGAATGATGTTCAGAGGGTTTTAGCAACATTTAACCCGGATAGGTAGACACATAGCAGTAACATGCCCGCACGTTCGGCACTCGGTTGGGGAACCGTCTTCGTCGTCCTCGTCGCACTCGCCATTCCGTGGTTCCTGTGGAACGACGCCTCGATGGTCGCCGGGCTGCCCGTCTGGGTGTGGTGGCACGTCGGCTGGATGGTCGTCACCGCGGCGGCGTTCGCCGCGTTCGCGCGCCGCGACTGGGGGACGTTCGCGGGGGTGGCGAAATGAGCGCACTGCTCGAAATCAGCATCGTCGTGGCGTACATGCTGGTCGCGCTCGCGGTCGGCGCGGTCGCGTACCGCGTCACCGACCGCACCGCCGAGGACTACTACCTCGCGGGCCGCGGGCTCGGCACCGGCGTGTTGCTGTTCACGACGTTCGCCACCCTCCTCTCGGCGTTCACGTTCTTCGGCGGCCCGAACACCGCGTTCTCCGCGGGGCCGGAGTGGATTCTCGTGATGGGGCTGATGGACGGCGTCCTCTTCGGCCTCCTGTGGTACCTGCTGGGCTACCGCCAGTGGCTGCTCGGCCGCGCGCACGGCTACGTCACGCTCGGCGAGATGCTCGGCGACCGCTTCGGCTCGAAGACCCTCCGGGGGCTGGTCGCGGGCGTCAGCATCTTCTGGCTGTTCCCGTACGTGATGCTCCAGCAGGTCGGTGCCGGCACCGCGCTCGAAGCGCTCACGAACGGGACGGTTCCGTACTGGGCGGGCGCGGGCTTCATCACGCTGTTCATGATTGCGTACGTCGTACTCTCGGGGATGCGCGGCGTCGCGTGGACGGACACCCTGCAGGGCGTGTTCATGCTGTCGATGGTGTGGCTGGCGTTCGCGTGGATTGCGAGCGCGCTCGCCGCCGAACCCGGTGGCATCGGCGCCGCGATGCCGACGGAGTTCCGCGCGCTCGGCGGCGGCGTCTACTCGCCGCAGTGGATGCTCTCCCAGGCCGTCGGCATCGCGTTCGGCGTGACGATGTTCCCGCAGGTGAACCAGCGCTTCTTCGTCGGGAAGTCCGAGAAAGTGCTCAAGCGCACGTTCGCGCTGTGGCCCGTGCTGGTCGTGCTCCTGTTCGTCCCGGCGTTCCTGCTCGGGTCGTGGGCCCAGGGCGTCGGCCTCGCGATGCCCGACGGCGGGAACATCCTCCCGGTGCTGCTCGCCGAATACACGCCGAGCTGGTTCGCCGCGCTCGTCGTCGCTGGTGCGCTCGCCGCGATGATGAGTTCCTCGGACTCGATGCTGCTCTCGGGGGCGTCGTACTTCACGCGCGACCTCTACCGGCCGTTCGTGAACGCCGACGCCAGCGAGGGCTACGAGAACAAGCTGGGGCGAATCGGCGTCGTGGTCTTCGCGTCGGCGACGTTCGTCGCGAGCCTGTTCACGCCCGGCACGCTCGTCTCCATCGGGGAGACCGCGTTCGGCGGATTCGCCCAGCTCGCGCTCCCGGTCGGCGTCGCGCTCTACTGGCGCAACACGACCCGCTCGGGGATGCTCGCGGGCATCGGCGGTAGCCAGTTGTTCTACCTCGTGACGGTGTTCGGCCCAACGGTGTACGTCGCCGGCGTCCCCGTGTTCGCGGACGCCTACTGGGGCTGGCTCCCTTCGGTCGTCGGCATGGCTATCGGGCTCGTGCTCACGGTCGGTGTCTCCGCGGTGACCGCGCAGGCCACCAGCGAGGACACGAGCGTCTACTTCGAAGCGGCGGACTGACTACCAGTCCGCGAGGCGCTCGGCGACCCACTCGCGGTGCTCGCGAAAGCGTCGCTCGCCCGCCTCGGTCAGCAGGAGGCGGTCGTGGACGCCGTCGCGCTCGCGCTCGACGAATCCCGCGTCTTCGAGCTTGTTGACCGCGCCGTTGAACCGCTTCGGCCGGATGCGCTCGTCGTTCTTCCGCTCGATTGCGCGCTTGACCGACTGCTGGGTGGGGTCGCCCTCGCTGGCGACGACCACGCAGACGTCGCGGCGCAGCCCCGACGACAACCACTTGCTCATGGCCGCGTGTTGGCGCGAGCCGAAGAAACCGCTGACGGTCGCCCAACGAGCGCGCTATCGGGAGTCGAGGCCGCCGAGCAGGTAGCCGCCGAACGCGAGCACCCACGCCAGCCCGAGGTACGCGACCCAGCGCTCTAACCCACCAATTCCGAGCGGCGTCCCGCCGCCCAGCGACACGAACGCGACGAACGCGACCAACTCCGCGACGCCGAGCACGATGGAGACGTACCGCAGCGGTCCACGAACAGTCGCTGCGCCCGCGAGCGCGCTGAGGCCGAGGCCGGCGAACGCGACGGTCGCGGCGACGAAGTGAGGGGCACCAGTCTGAGACGGAAACACGCCGACCCCAACGACGCCGACGCCCGCGACCGCGAAGATGCCCGGGAACAGCGGTCGGTCGTATACTTCGCGGAGCGCGAACGTGGCGAACACTACCAGCAGGCCAGCGACGACCATCGTCGCGTTGAACACCGCCTGCGACGCCGGCGGCGCGCCCGCCGCGCCGAGCGCGCTTATCGTCTGGTCGGCCGCACTGTATCCGGGGTAGAACACTTCCGCGGTGACGAAGCCCAGCACCGTGAGCACGCCGCCACCGACGAGTGCCGTGCCAGCGACGGCGCGAGCGCGACCGGATTCCATGCTCGTCGCATCGGCGTCGTCCGGGAAGTAAGTACACCCCGCCGTGGACGTGCCTGCGGAGGCCGCCACGGTAGCCTTTTCAGCGGGATTCCCCAAGACTCGTGCATGCAGACGCACGTCGTCCCGGTCGGCTTCGACTACGACCGGCTCATCGCGCCGCTCGTGCGCGAACAGCTCTCCGTCGACCGCGTCGTCCTCCTGGAGGGTGCGGTCGGCAGCGAGGCGAACGTCGAGTACAGCCAGCGCATCTCCCAGAAACTCGAAGACGACTTCCGGAACCTCCTCGGTGCCGAGACCGAGCGCGTCTCCGTCGTGGACGTCTACGACTACGACGCCGCCTTCGAGCAGGCGTTCGACCTCATCGAGGACGAACTCGACGCCGACCCCGAGGGCGAAGTCTGGGTGAACATCGCGTCGATGCCCCGCACCGTCTCGTTCGCGTTCGCCATCGCCGCCCACTCCATCATGGTCGAGCGCCCCGAGGACCGTGAACGCATCCACACCTACTACACCGCCCCCGAGAAGTACCTCGAAACCGAACTCGCGGAGGAACTGCGCGCGAGCGCGGACCTCCTCGAAGCCGTCGCGGACGGCGACGTCGACGAGAGCGACGTCCGCGACCAACTCGACGACGCCCGCGACCTGCTCGCGGAGTTCGACGAACGCGGCACCACCATCGGCGCGAAGGAAATCGACGGCAGCCACGTCGTCGAACTCCCCGTGGCCTCCTTCTCGAACGTCAAACCCTTCGAGGAGCTCATCCTGTTCACGCTCGGCGAACACGGCGAGTTCGACTCCGTCAGCGACCTCGCGAAGACCCTCGCCGCCGAACTCAACGAGGAGTACACCGACAGCTTCCGGTCGAAAGTCACCTACACCGTCGACAAACTCGGCCCCGGCGGCAAGGGCTATGTTGAACGTGAGGAACACGGGAAGTCGTATCGGACGCGGCTCTCGCGCATCGGCGAACTCTGGGTTCGCGCTCACCAAAACGACGACTAGGTCGAACGGTGCGTCTGGTTGAGCACGCTGCTAACTGCTTCTTCGCTACTCACTGAAAGCCCTCGGCCCGCTCGCGGTCGTTCGCTCGCCGCGCGCTTCGTTCGCTGCGCTCACTGCAGTGCTTACGTCGCGAGACGACCAGGCAAGCGCGAGCGCGCCTCGCCCTTTCGATCCGCCGGAAATCGGAGATTTCCGAGGGCTCGGGAGAGCTGTGCTCTCCCGGCGACCGCCAGGCTACCGGCGACTCGGCTGCTACAGTCCGAATCCAGTGTGGTCCTCTGGCGGGGCAATCGGGCTCTTCGGTGGTTCTTCGGGGAGTTCGGGGTCGTTGTAGGCGCCGGGCGCGACGTCGTTCGGGCCGGCGGGGTAGAAGAGGCCGGCGAGTTCCTGAATCTGGCCGCGGCCGACCGAGAGTTCGAACTGGCCGCCGCCGTAGAGCGCAACGTCGTGCTCGAACGCCCAGTCGAGCGTCTCGAAGAGGGATTCGAGCGTGCCGAACCGGGAGGGTTTGACGTTCAGCCAGCGCACGTCGAACGGCGTGTCGAGCACGTCGTCGAGGCCGTGAATCGGGGCATCCCACGCGACGCGGTCGGCGTGGTCGGCGACGACCTCGCGCGTGGCGTCCGTGACCGCGGGGTCCTCGACGGTGGCGTCGGGGAACGTCTCGAAGACGCGCTCGTAGAGGTCGGGGTCCGGGGCTTGGTCGACGTCGGTGCCCTCGTAGTGGCCCTTCAGGTCGAGCACGCGGACGGCGGCGGTGTCGGCGAGGTACTCGAACGTCTCGTCGGGCCACTCGCCCGTCGGGTCGAGTTTGAGTTCGGCGTCCGGGTAGCGGTCGAACAGCGCCGCCACGCGCGACGTGTCGCCTTCGGGGAGGCGGCTGCTGACGACGAATCGAACCGGGTCGAGCGTCCGATCGAGGCGGTCGGCGAGCGTCTCGCCCGCCTGCCGGAGCGCGAGGTCGAGCGCGGCGGCCTCGAATCCCCAGCGACGGTAGTGCTGGAAGGCCTCGCGTGCCGGGTCGTCGACGGGCCAGAGGTCGGTCTCGTCGAGGACTGTGGAGAACTCCGCGAGTGTGTACTCGCCCGCGAGGTCGAACGCTTCGCCCTCGGGTGTTTCCGTCTCGTGTTTCTGGAGCGCGTCGTGGTGGACGGCTTCGTAGGTGACGTCCTCGCCGCGGCCGGTCTCGCCGGCCCCGGAGAGCGAGACAACCGTAGTGGCGCGCGTGAACGCGGGCGTCTCGCGCTCCACGCGGTCGAGGGTGACGGCCTCGACTGTCAGGGGGAGGTCGGCAATCGCGTCGTACATGGCCGGACAGACGACGGCGAGCGGGAAAAAGCCGGCAGGAACTCAGTCCGCGAGCCGGGCTTCGAGTGTCTTCACGCGCGTGGCGAGCGCGAGGAACGTCGCGAGGAGCGTGAGCGCGACCGCGGCGGCCGCGGCGAGGTCGTGGGCGGGAATCGCGTGGCCGAGTCCCGCGACGACCTCCGCGCGCAGGAGCGTGTGGTGGGGGCCGCCCGCGACGGTGACGAAGTAGTCTACGACGTCGTTGAAGCCGTGCCACGCCGCGGCGACGGCAACCGCGCCCACGGAGAACTTGGCGTAGCGGTGAATCACGAACGCCTCGACGGCCATCCCGAGGTGGCTGAGGACGAGGAACCAGTACATGATCCACCAGAGGTCGCCCTGGCCGTTCACGACGAGCTGGACGAACGGCGTCCACAGCCCGAGTTTGATGCAGCCGAAGAAGGCTAGCGCGTGCAGCCAGTCGGCGTCGACGTCGAGCTTGTACGCGGCCAGCGACAGCCCGATGAACAGCGTCGCGACGGGGCTGTCCGGGACGACCGGCCACGCCAGCATCGGCGTGGCTTCGAACTGGACGCGGTAGTACCAGAACCCGAACGCGGTGCCCGCGAGGTTGATAGCGACGATGACCCACGCCAGCCGAAGCGCGACGTCCTCCAGCCAGCCGGGCAGCGGCGCGAGATACCACGGGAGGTCCGACCGGGACGGCAGCGACATGTCCGGGGCGTCGCGGGACCGCCGCATAGCTCTGACGGAAACCGGACCCGGCTACCGGCCGAACAGCCGTTCGAGGATGCTGCGGTCGGTCGCGCGCTCCGCGAGAATCATCGACGTGTCGACGTCCTGGACGATGTCGTAGTGGAGGGCGTTCTGGGCGAGGCGCGCGAGCAAGCCCTGGGAGGTCGCGCCAATCAACAGCAGCGTGTGGTCGCCGCACCCGTTGGCGATGGCGGACTCGACGTCGCCGGAGTCGTCGACGCGGAACGTCGCGTCTTCGAGGCCGTGGTCGGCCGCCCAGTCGGCGAGGAACTGTTCGCCGGCCTCGTGGTCGTCGGGGCTGTCGACGACCCGGAGGAGCGTGACCTCCGAGCCGGCAGTCTGGCGGAGGATTCGTGCGACCTCCGCGTTCAGGTCGGCGTGGGGGTTGTCCGCGACCGGGAGCAGGATGCGCGAGGCGTCGAGCCCGCGGTCCCTGAACACGAGAACGTCCGAGGGGAGTCGGTTCGTGAGTTCGTCAAGCGGGCGTTCGGCGCGGCCGTTCGACCAGAGGCGGTCGTCGCCCCACCCCATCACCATGAGGTCGGCGCGCTTGCGCTTCGCGACGTCGAAGAGTTCCTCGAACGAGCGGTGCGAGACCACGGTCGACGTCTCGCAGGGGACGTCGTAGCCCGCCGCGCGCTCGCGGATGTCGGCCATCAGTTCGTCGGAGTCCTCGACGATGCGCTCGTGCTGGTCGACTCGGTAGCCCCGCGGCGTGCGGTCGGGCATCTGGACGATGTGGACGACGTGGACGCTCGCGCCGGGCTTCCGACTGGCGAGCGTGCACGCGAGGTCCACGAGGTTGGTCTCCGTGCGGGGGTTCGATATCGGGACGACGATGCGGTACTCGTCGGCTTCCGCGAGCGCTTCCTCGCTGGTGTGGTCGATGAGGGGAACGTACGACCGGCCGACGAACCCGCCGAACAGCCACTCGCGGATGGAGAGCTGGCGGTCGGAGCCCTCGAAGCGCGCGGACGCGAGCCGGTGTTCGGTCGTCTGGAAGTAGTTGACTACGGTGACGAGCACAACGCCGCCGATGGTGTTCCCGAGCAACACGGGGAGCACGAACTCCCAGAGGCCCGTCGTGACGGACAGCGACCCCTGGAAGACCAGGTACGTCATCTCCGTGAACGAGACGACGGAGTGGTAGAGGCCGCCGAGCGGAATTGCGAGGAACGCGATGTAGACGACGACCATCCGGGAGATGGTGTCGCGGGCGGCGTACTCCACCCAGACGACGCCGGCGACGACGAGGCCAGCGAACGCGGCCTTCGAGAAGAGGCTCCACCACGGCGTCGAGACGCCCTTCTCGCCGAGGTACACCGCGACTTCGGCGGCCTCCGGGGAGATGACGCCGCCGAACGCGAGCGCGGCCGCGCCGAGCGCGCCGCCGAGGAAGTTCCCCGCGAGCACGACCGACCAGTTGCGCAACAGCGCGGGAATGCTGGCGAGGCGTTCCAGCGTCAGCGCGACCGGCGGGAGCGTGTTCTCGGTGTAGAGCTGGTAGCCGCCGATGATGATGTAGATGAAGCCAAGCGGGTACAGCAGCGCGCTCAGGATGGGGTCGCCGTCCGTCGTCGCGGTCAGCGAGACGTACAGCATGAACGTAATCGTAATCGCGAAGCCGGCCGCGAGCGCGCTGAAGAACAGTTCGCGGCTGCCCGAGGTGATTTCCTCGTCGGCGGCCGCGATGATGCGCTGGAAGATTTCGTTCGACGTGAAGCGGTCGCGGACGACCGAGCCGACCGCGGGCGCGCCGCTGCGCGAGCGCTCGATCGCCTCGCGGACCGACTCCTCGGGGTCGGGTGCGTCCGGCGACGCCAGGTCCACGTCCGTGTCCCCCTCCGGGGGGTGCTGGGCGTCGGGCGCGGGTGGCGCGTCCGAATCGTCTCCGTCAGCCATTACCGGGGCGTCGGCGGGGTCGCCCTAATCGTTTGCCATCGCAGCGGCCGCCACGGACCGAGCCCGCGGCGGGCGTTCCGCAACCAACCCAATTAAGCGGCGGCGCACGCAACACCCTCGTATGGCTACCGAGACCGACCTGGAGGACTTGCGGCGCGGCAGCGACCTCGTGAAACGCGGGTTCGCGAAGATGCAGAAGGGCGGCGTCATCATGGACGTGGTGAACGCCGAGCAGGCGAAAATCGCCGAGGAAGCCGGCGCAGTCGCCGTGATGTCCCTGGAAGCGGTGCCGGCGGACATCCGCAAGCGCGGTGGCGTCGCGCGGATGGCCGACCCCGCCGACGTCCAGGAGATTATCGACGCGGTCTCCATCCCGGTGATGGGGAAGTCCCGCATCGGCCACACGAAGGAGGCCGAGATTCTGGAGGCCGTCGGCGTGGACATGATCGACGAGTCCGAGGTGCTGACGCCCGCCGACGACAAGTACCACATCGACAAGCGCGAGTTCACGTCGCCGTTCGTCTGCGGCGCGCGCAACCTCGGCGAGGCGCTCCGGCGCATCGACGAGGGCGCGGCGATGATTCGCACGAAGGGCGAGGCCGGCACCGGCGACGTGAACCAGGCCGTCCACCACCAGCGCACCATCAAGAGCGCCATCCGCGAACTCGAAGGGCTGACCTACGAGGAGCGCGAGCACTACGCCCGCGACATCGAGGCGCCCGCGGAACTCGTCCACGAGACCGCCGAGATGGGGCGGCTCCCGGTCGTGAACTTCGCGGCGGGCGGCATCGCGACGCCCGCGGACGCCGCCTTGATGATGCACCACGAGTGCGACGGCATCTTCGTGGGTTCGGGCATCTTCGGCGCAGAGGACCCCGAGTCGATGGGCCGCGCCATCGTCGACGCCGTGAACAACTGGGACGACCCGCAGCGCCTCGCCGAGATTTCGGCGAACATCGGTTCCGGCATGAAGGGCGAGGCGAACGTCGATCTCCCCGAAGAAGAGAAGTTGCAGGGCCGCGGGAACTGACGGCGTCGCCGCTCAGCGTTTTGGGTTCTTCTCATTTCTCTCTCGGCGGCCGACAGCGACAGCAATCCATCAACCGCAGGGTGGGACTGAAAGGGGCGGCTGGCTTCGGGAAGCACGGCGACGTAAGCACTACAGCGACCGAACGAAGTGAGGGAGCGAAGCGCACAGCGAGCCGCGCGACCGAAGCCAGCCGGGGCTTTCGAGAAAGCGTCGTTCGCTGGTGTCGCTGCAGTGCCGTCGACGAAGCCTAGAAGCCGCCGTAGCGGATGTACACCATCGTGGCGACGACGGCGAGCTGGAAGACGCCCTGGATGCCGCCGAGTTTGGCGTTGCGCATGCCGATGTCGGCGATGACCTGGGTGTCGGGGTGCTCGGAGGTCATCTGCTGGTACATCCGGACTTCGCCGGGCATCAGCACGCCGAACCCGAGCACGTTGAGGACGGCGACGATGGCGAGCGCGACGACGAAGACGGGTTCGGTCCACCCGAAATCCGGGAGGGTAGTGGCGAGGAACGCGAGGGAGCCGACGAGGACGACGCCGAACCACGCCTGCCAGCGCCAGTCGCCGAACGCGTCGAACTCCCAGCCGACGAGCAGCAGCGTCGGGACGAGCGCGACGAACGTGAAGATGGCGAGCCAGGCGTAGGCGTGCGAGAAGAGCCCGGGCAGGCGGAGCGCGAGCGTGATGCCGCCGGCGATGGTCACGGCCGACAGCGACGGGAGGAGGAACGACGTCTTCGGGGTGAGTCGCTGGAAGACGCTCGCGCGCTGTTCGACGTCGAGGCCGCCGAGGACGGGGCCGAGCACGAGCGCGATGAAGACGTCGATGCCGGTCCAGAGGATGCCGGCCATGACGTGGACGTACGTGTGATGGACGACGTTTGCGAACGTCGTTGCGTAGACGAGCGCGAATAGCGGGATGCCGACGACGGCGACGGCGAACGCCGGGTTCGCGCGCTCGGCGAGCCCGCGAATGGTGCCGCGGATGCTCATCTGACCACCGCAGGGGTGCCGCAAGTCCGGAGTCGATGCGTTCTGGGTGTGGCCTGTCGGTGTTGCACACTGACCACGTTTCAATCACGTATCATAATCGTTACGCAGGCCGCGAAGGGGTGTGGTGAGCGCGCGCACGCCGCGGCCCCTCCACGAATGTCCGGTTTCCACCCCCGAAGCAGGGGGCGACTCGGACGTTCGGACATTCAGGCGTATGTAGTGGGTAATGTACCTAATATCACCTTTGACGTACTGCAGTCGTGCGGTTCTCGTGTTTTCGGCGGAACGATGATGCAGAATTCTCGCGGGCAAGTATCTGTCGAGGGAAAACACGTAAATAGTCGGGGCTCCGCGAGACTGGTACGATGTCTCACAACGAGGCGCCCGGTGCAAGTCCGGGGGAACGAGTTCTTCCAGGGCACGTTAGCCCAGCGTAACGAATTCGAGACGGTACGAATCTTCGACACCACGCTGCGTGACGGCGAGCAGACGCCACGGACCTCATTCAGCTACGACGACAAGCGCGCCATAGCGGCCGCGCTCGACGACGCGAACGTCGACGTCATCGAGGCCGGGTTCCCGGCCAACAGCGAGCAGGAGGCCGAGGCGGTCGCCGACATCGCGGCTTCGACAGAGGCTACCACGTGCGGGCTGGCCCGCGTCGTGGAGTCCGACGTCGAAGCAGCCGTGGATGCGGGCGTGGACATGATCCACGTCTTCGCGTCCACGAGCGACGTGCAGATCGAAGACTCGATGCATAGCACGCGCGAGGACGTCGTCGCACGCTCGGTCGCGGCCGTCGAGCAGGCCGCCGCGGCCGACGTCGAAGTGATGTTCTCGCCGATGGACGCCACGCGCACGGACCCCCAGTTCCTCGCCGAAATCGTCGAAGCGGTCGACGACGTCGGCGTCGACTGGATCAACATCCCGGACACCTGCGGCGTCGGGACGCCCAAGCGGTTCGGCGAGCTCGTCGAGTACGTCGGCCAGCACACCGACGCACACATCGACGTGCACACGCACGACGACTTCGGGCTGGCCACCGCGAACGCCCTGACGGGCGTGGAGTACGGTGCCCACCAGATGCAGGTGTCGGTGAACGGTATCGGCGAACGCGCCGGCAACGCCGCCTTCGAGGAAGTCGTGATGGCCGCCGAGAGCCTCTACGGGGCGGACACCGGCATCGACACGACCGCCATCACGGAGCTCTCGAAGCTGGTCTCCGAGCGGTCGTCGGTCCCGGTCCCGGTGAACAAGCCCGTGGTCGGCGCGCACGCGTTCGCCCACGAGTCGGGCATCCACGCCGCTGGCGTCATCGAGAACAGCGAGACGTTCGAGCCGGGTGTGATGACCCCCCAGATGGTGGGGGCCGAACGCGAAGTCGTGCTCGGGAAGCACACGGGCACACACGCCGTCCGCGACCACCTCGAAGACGCCGGGTACGACCCGACCGACGAGGAGGTACGCGAGGTCACGAAGAAGGTGAAAGCTCACGCCGGCGATGACGAAGTCGTCACCGACGCTGTCCTCCGCGCGTTCGCGGGTGAGGTCGGTATCGAACGCGCCACGGAGGAGGTGACGGCGTAATGCCGTCCGGCAGGTATTGCGCCCCCAGCAACGGCTTTATCACCCGGGCCCGCTTATCGGAGCACGATGCTGCCGCAGGCCGCACACACGGGTCTTCTCGCGGGCAGCGGTGCGATTGTCGGTATCGTAGGGGCGTAAGCTCCCCTACTACCACTTCTCCACGAACCCACCGGATTCACCGACAACCGACAGCCACCGCAGCATCCGCCATGACACAGTCCACACAGAACGCGACACCGCAGGAGGGGTATCGATGACAGACCACGGCGCAGTGACCGAACCCGGCGACGCCGACGACGCGACCGCCGACGAGCCGGCCGAGGACGGAGAGCCGACCGAATCCACGGCACAGACGGGCGCGGAGTCCGTCATCGCGTCGCTGGAGACGGCGGGCGTCGAGACGGTGTTCGGCGTGCAGGGCGGGGCCATCATGCCCGTCTACGACGCGCTCTACGACTCCGAGCTCGACCACGTCACGATGGCCCACGAACAGGCCGCCGCGCACGCGGCCGACGCCTACGGTGCCGTCAGCGGCGACCCCGGCATCTGTATGGCGACGTCCGGGCCGGGCGCGACGAACCTCGTGACGGGGCTCGCAGACGCGGACATGGACTCCGAGCCCGTCGTCGCACTCACCGGGCAGGTGCCGACCGACCTCGTCGGAAACGACGCGTTCCAGGAGACGGACACGGTCGGCGTCACGACCCCCATCACGAAGTCGAACTACTTCGCGTCCAGCCCCGACACGGTCGGCGAGGACGTGAGCACGGCGTTCGCGCTCGCCAACCACGGCCGACAGGGGCCGACGGTCGTCGACCTGCCGAAGGACGTCACGACCGGCGAGACCGACGTCGACCCCGTCGAGCCCGCGGTGCCGGACACCGTCGACGTGCAGACGCACGCCGACGACGAGGGCGTCGCGGCCGCCGCGCAGACCATCGTGGACGCCGACGAGCCCGTGATTCTGGCGGGCGGCGGCGTCGTCAAAGGTGACGCCACCGAGGAGCTGTACGCGTTCGCGACCGAGCACGAGATTCCCGTCGTGACGACGATGCCGGGCATCGGCGCGTTCCCCGAGAACCACGACCTCGCCATGGAGATGGCGGGGATGCACGGCACCGGCTACGCGAACATGGCCGTCACGCTGACCGACTGCCTGCTGGCGGTCGGCACGCGCTTCGACGACCGCCTCACGGGCGGCGTCGACTCGTTCGCGCCGGACGCGGAGGTCGTCCACGTCGACATCGACCCCGCCGAGATTTCGAAGAACATCGAAGCCGACCACCCACTGATCGGCGACGCCGGCACCGTCCTCGACCAGTTGGACGAGGCGATGCCGGGCTCGCCCGAGACCGGCGAGTGGGTCGAGCAGTGCCGCGAGTGGCAACAGGAGTACCGCCTCGACTACGCGGCACCCGAGGACGAGCCGCTGAAACCCCAGTACGTCGTCGAGGCCGTCGACGAGGCGACCGCCGACGACACCGTCGTCACGACCGGCGTCGGCCAGCACCAGATGTGGGCCTGCCAGTTCTGGACGTACACGGAGCCGCGGACGTGGGTGTCCTCCCACGGCCTCGGCGCGATGGGGTACGGGCTGCCGTCGGCCATCGGCGCGCGCGTCGCCGCTGACGACGACCAGTCCGTCGTCTGCTTCGACGGCGACGGCTCGTTCCTGATGACGTGTCAGGAACTCATCGTCGCGGTGCGCGAGCAGATGGACATCACCGTCTTCGTGTTGAACAACGAGGCCATCGGGATGGTCCGCCAGTGGCAGGACGCGTTCTTCGAAGGCCGCCGGATGGCCTCGGAGTACCCGTGGGTGCCGAAGTTCGACACGTTCGCGGAGGCGTTCGGTGCGGACGGCTTCCGCATCGAGGGGTACGACGACGCCCCCGACGTCATCGAGGAAGCGCTCGCCACCGACGGTCCCGCCGTGGTCGACGTCTACATCGACCCGACCGAGGACGTCTACCCGATGGTTCCCTCGGGCGGCGACAACGGCCAGTTCGCGCTCTCGGAGGAGCACCTATGAGTGAACGAAACACCGAACGAGACGGACTGCCGGGACCAGCGCCCGAAGACCGCCGTCGGCCGAAGGGACGGCGGAGCTCACAGGGCATCCGCATCGACCCCGAAGCGGAGGCCGAGCACCCACCGCGGCGCACCGTCATCTCCGCGCTCGTCGAACACGAGCCGGGCGTGCTCGCGCGCGTCTCCGGGCTGTTCAGCCGGCGGCAGTTCAACATCGAATCGCTGACCGTCGCGGACACCCAGAACGACGACTGGGCGCGCATCACAGTCGTCGTCGAGGAGCCCGACCCCGGCATCGACCAGGTCGAGAAGCAGTTAGAGAAGGTCGTCCCGGTTATCCACGTCCGCGAACTCGAAACCGACGCGGTGACCCGCGAGCTCGTGGTGGTGAAAGTCGACGCCGACCGCCCCCACGAGGTCCACGCCATCACGGAGATGTACAACGGGAAGACTCTCGACGCCGGCCCGCGGACGATTACCGTCGAGTTGACCGGCGACGAACAGAAGATAAACGACGCCATCGACGCCTACCGGCAGTTCGGCATCCGGGAGATCGCCCGGACCGGGCAGACGGCGCTGGCGCGTGGCGAGACCAAGACAGCAGTCGTTCCAGACCACCTCAAATGACAGCAGAAGACGCAGACTTCACGCAGCCAGTGTACCACGAATCGGACGTCGACCGCCGCTACGTCGACGACAAGACCGTCGCCGTACTCGGGTACGGCAGCCAGGGCCACGCGCACGCCCAGAACCTGGACGACAGCGGGGTCGACGTCGTCGTCGGCCTCCGCGAGGACTCGTCGTCGCGGTCCGCGGCGAAAGCCGACGGCCTGCGCGTCGAGACCCCGAAGCAGGCCGCACGCGAGGCGGACGTCGTCTCCGTGCTCGTCCCCGACACCGTGCAGCCGTCCGTGTTCGAGGCCATCGAGCCGGAACTGGACGCCGGCGACACGCTCCAGTTCGCGCACGGGTTCAACATCCACTACGGCCAGATCGAACCGCCGGAGGACGTCGACGTGACGATGATTGCACCGAAGTCCCCCGGCCACCTCGTGCGTCGGAACTACGAAGCTGGCCAGGGCACCCCGGCGCTGCTGGCCGTCTACCAGGACGCCACGGGCGACGCCCAGCAGGAGGCGCTGGCGTACGCCGACGGCATCGGCTGCGCTCGCGCGGGCGTCGTGGAGACGACGTTCCGCGAGGAGACCGAGACCGACCTGTTCGGCGAGCAGGCCGTCCTCTGTGGCGGCGTCACGAGCCTCGTCAAGACCGGTTACGAGACGCTCGTGGACGCCGGCTACAGCCCCGAGATGGCGTACTTCGAAGTGCTGAACGAGCTCAAACTCATCGTGGACCTGATGTACGAGGGCGGGAACTCCGAGATGTGGGATTCGGTTTCGGACACTGCGGAGTTCGGCGGCCTCACGCGCGGCGACGAAATCATCGACGAGCACGTCCGCGAGAACATGGAGGACGCCCTCGAAGCGGTCCAGAACGGCGAGTTCGCTCGCGAGTGGATCGCGGAGAACCAGGCGGGCCGGCCGTCGTACCGCCAGCGCCGGCAGGCCGAGCAGAACCACGAAATCGAGGCGGTCGGCGAACGCCTCCGCGAACTGTTCTCGTGGGCCGACGACGAAGCCGACATCGGGCAGGAGCCGGAGGTGTCCGCGGATGACTGAGCAGACGCTCGCGGACGTCAGCCAGCGCAACCCCGAGGCGCCCGACGGCGTCGGCTCGGTGTTCCGACGTGGCCCCGTGGTTGCCGCAGACGGAGGGAAGCGCGCGGCCGAAGAACAGACGATGAAAGACGTCGACCAGACGCCGCCGGCCGAGGACGCGGGTGCCAACCCCGTCTGGGAGCGCGGCGGCGAGCCCGTAGCGGACGAGGACGGACGCGATGAGTGAGAACACGCTCTACGACAAGGTCTGGGACCGACACGAAGTGACCGAACTGCCGACCGGACAGTCCCAGCTGTTCGTCGGCCTCCACCTCATCCACGAGGTGACGAGCCCGCAGGCGTTCGGGATGCTCAAAGAGCGCGACCTCGACGTCGCGTACCCCGAGCGCACGTACGCGACCGTCGACCACATCGTGCCGACGGCCGACCAGTCGCGCCCGTACAGCGACGACGCGGCCGAGGAGATGATGAGCGAACTCGAAGAGAACGTGCACGCGGCGAACATCGACTTCGCCGACCCGACGACCGGCCGGCAGGGCATCGTGCACGTGGTCGGCCCGGAGCAGGGGCTCACCCAGCCCGGGATGACCATCGTCTGTGGGGACTCCCACACGGCGACCCACGGCGCGTTCGGCGCGCTCGCGTTCGGCATCGGGACGTCCCAGATTCGGGACGTGCTGGCGACCGGCTGCGTCGCCATGGAGAAACAGCAGGTGCGTCGCATCGAGGTCACCGGCGAACTCGACGACGGCGTGACGCCGAAGGACGTCATCCTCCAGGTCATCCGGAAGCTGGGCACCGACGGCGGCGTCGGCTACGTCTACGAGTACGGCGGCGAGGCCATCCGCGACATGGACATGGCGGGCCGCATGAGCATCTGCAACATGTCCATCGAGGGCGGTGCTCGCGCGGGCTACGTCAACCCCGACGAGACCACCTACGAGTACCTGGAAGGCCGCGACCGCGTCCCCGACGGCGAGGAGTTCGCGGAGCTCAAACGCTACTGGGAGTCCATCGCGTCGGACGCGGACGCCGAGTACGACGACGTCGTGGAAATCGACGGCGACGACCTCGAACCCACGGTCACGTGGGGGACGACGCCCGGCCAGGGCATCGGCATTTCCGAGGAAATTCCCGCGCCCGAGGACCTGCCCGCGGACAAGGAGGACAGCGCACGCGCCGCGCAGGAACACATGGACGTCGAGCCCGGCGACACGATGGCGGGCTACCCCATCGACGTGGCGTTCCTGGGGAGCTGTACGAACGCGCGCCTGCCGGACCTCCGGGAGGCCGCGGAGGTCGTGAAGGGCCACGAGGTCCACGACTCCGTGCGCGCGATGGTCGTCCCGGGCAGCCAGCGCGTCAAAGCCGCCGCCGAAGCCGAGGGCCTCGACGAAGTGTTCGAGGAAGCCGGCTTCGACTGGCGCAGCGCGGGCTGTTCGATGTGTCTGGGCATGAACGAGGACCAGTTGGTCGGCGACGAGCGGTGTGCGTCGTCGTCGAACCGGAACTTCGTCGGCCGGCAGGGCTCGAAGGACGGCCGCACCGTCCTGATGAGCCCGCCGATGGTCGCCGCAGCCGCCGTGACCGGCGAGGTCACGGACGTGCGTGAACTGGAGCGCTTCGAGGAGGTGCGCGCATGAGCGGCGATTCCGGGCCTGCCGATACCGTCAAGCACGTCTCCGGGACGGGCGTTCCCGTTCGCGGGAACGACATCGACACGGACCAGATTATCCCCGCGCGCTTCATGAAGGTCGTCACGTTCGACGGCCTCGGCGAGTTCGCGTTCTTCGACGTCAGGTTCGACAGCGCGACTCCGGAGGAGTCGCGAGACGGAGACGGCGGAGCCGTCGAAGCGGACAACCCCAAAGAGCACCCGTTCAACGAGGACCACTTCCAGGGCGCGTCCGTCCTGACGGTGAATTCGAACTTCGGCTGTGGCTCCTCCCGCGAGCACGCGCCGCAGGCGCTGATGCGCTGGGGCATCGACGCCATCGTCGGCGAGTCGTTCGCCGAGATTTTCGCGGGGAACTGCCTCGCGCTCGGCATCCCCACCGTCACCGCGTCTCAGGAGGACGTCGAAGCCCTCCAGGACTTCATCGACGAGCACCCCGACGAGGAAATCGAGGTCGACGTCGTGAACGAGGAAGTCCGGTACGGCGACACGGTCGTCGACGCGGAGGTCGACGACGCGCAGCGGCGCGCGCTCGTCGACGGCGTCTGGGACACGACCGCGCTGATGGGCGCGAACGCCGACACCGTGCGCGAAACCGCCGAAAGTCTCCCCTACACGGATGTCTGAGGAGATTGCGGTCATCCCCGGCGACGGTATCGGGCAGGAAGTCGTGCCCGTCGCCGTGGACGTCCTCGACGCAGTCGGGGACTTCGACTTCGTGCACGCCGACGCCGGCGACGCGGTGAAAGAGGAGACCGGGACCGCCCTCCCGGCGGAGACGCGAGCGGCCGTCGAAGCCGCGGACGCGACGCTGTTCGGCGCGGCCGGCGAGACGGCCGCGGACGTCATCCTGCCGCTGCGCTCGGCGGTCGAGTCGTTCGTCAACATCCGTCCCGCCCGCGCGTACCCCGGTGTGGACGCGCTCCGCCCGGAGACCGACGTGGTGTTCCTCCGGGAGAACACGGAGGGCGTCTACGCGGGCCACGAGGACGACCTCAACGACGACCTCTCGACGCTCACGCGCGTCGTCACGTCGTCGGCGTCCCGGCGGCTCGCGGAGTTCGCCTGCGACTTCGTCGAGGCGGGCCGCGGCCCCGACGGGACTGACGGTTTCACGGTCGTCCACAAGGCGAACGTGATGCGGAAGACGGACAGCCGCTTCCGCGACGGCGTGCTCTCCGTGGCCGACGAGCAGGGCGTCGCGACCGACGAGGAGCTGATGGACGCGTTCGCGACGCGGCTGCCGCTGTACCCCGACGACTACGACGTGGTCGTCTGTCCGAATCTCGCGGGCGACGTGCTCTCGGACCTCGCAGCCGGCCTCGTCGGCGGCCTCGGCCTGCTGCCCTCGGCGAACGTCGGCGAGGAGCGCGGGCTGTTCGAGCCCGTCCACGGCACCGCGCCGGACATCGCTGGCGAGGGCGTCGCCAACCCCGGCGCGACCGTGCTGTCGGCGGCGATGCTGCTGGAGTTCCTCGGCTACGACGCGGACGGCCAGCGCGTCCGCGACGCCGTCGAAGGCGTGCTCGCGGACGGTCCGCGGACGTCCGACCTCGGCGGCGACGCTACCACAGAACAGGTCGGCGACGCGATTCTCGACCGGCTGTAGCGGCTCCCTCTTTTCAGTAGACGAGTTCGCCGTCGATGAACTTCCGCGCGCGCTCGTCGCGGGGGTTCTCGAAGACGCGGTCGGTCGGCCCCGCCTCGATGACGCTGTCGTCGAGAAGGACGGCGACGCGGTCGGCGACGCGCTGGGCCTGATTCATGTCGTGCGTCGCCACGACGACGCCGATGTCGCGCTCGGCGGCCGCAGTCATGGCGTCCTCGATGACGGCAGTGTTCCGCGGGTCGAGGTCCGAGGTCGGCTCGTCGAGCAGCAGGAAGTCGGGGTCGTACGCCAGTGCGCGCGCGAACGCAACGCGCTGGGCCTCCCCGCCCGAGAGCGAGTCCACGTGCGTGTCCGCGTAGTCGGCGAGCCCGACCACGTCGAGCGCGTCGCGAACCGCGTCCGGCGGGTCGGTGGTGCCGACGAGCGCGCGGAGTTCGTCGCGGACGCGCTCGCGCCACGACCGCCGGACGCGCAGGCCGTACTCGACGTTGCGCGCGACCGAGGCGTCGAAGAGGCTCGCTTCCTGGAAGACGACGCCGACCCGTCGCCGGAGTGCGAGGCGCTCGTCGCCGGGCAGCGACCACGCGTCATCGCCGTCGACGGAGACGGTTCCCTCGTCGGGCGGCGTGAACAGCCCGAGCAGGCGCAGCAACGTCGACTTCCCGACGCCGGACGGTCCGATGACGGTGACGATGTCGCCCCGCGGGACGCGCAGGTCGACGTCCCGGAAGACCGCCGCGTCGTCCTCGTAGGCGTGCGTCACGCCGTCGGCGCGCAGCGTCATCGCATCTGCCCTCCGTCACCGAAGCGGACGACGACGGCGTTCACGGCGAGCACGAGCACGAGCAACACCGCGCCGAGCACGAGCGCGGTCTCGTAGCGGCCCTGCCGGGCTTCCAGTTGGACGGCGGTCGTGAGCGTGCGCGTCTTCGAGACGCCGTCCGAGCCGGCGATGTTCCCGCCGACGATGAGCACCGACCCGACCTCGCTGATGGCGCGCCCGAACCCCGCGAGCACGGCGGTGGCGATGCCGTAGCGGGCTTCCTTCACGACCGCGAGTGCGACGTCGACGCGCGTGCCGCCGAGCGCGAACGCGGCGTCCCGGACGTCCGCCTGGACGCCCGTGACGGCGGCGAGCGCGATGCCCGTGATGGGCGGCGTGGCGAGCACGAACTGCGACAGAATCATCGCTTCCTTGGTGAACACGAGTTCGAGTTCGCCGAGCGGCCCCTGGTTCGAGACCGCGAACAGCACGACTAGGCCGACGACAACGCTCGGGAACCCCATGCCGGTGTTGATGGCTGCCTTGACGAGGCGCTCGCCGGGGAAGTCGGTGAAGCCGACGACGAGCGCGACGGGGACGCTGAACAAAGTGCTGAGCGCGACTGCGGAGAGGCTGACGTACAGCGAGACGTAGATGATGCTGGTGACGTACTGGGATTCGAACGGGAACTCCACGAACAGCGGCCCGGCGGCCGCGTGCACGAACACGGAGAGGACGTCAGCCAGCGGCACGAGTCCAGCCAGCACCGCGACCATCTTCACTCGTTCGACTCGTCAGCGCTCCAGCCGTCGGGGACGTACTGCTGGAAGTTCGGGTCCTCGGAGAGCGCGCGCGGGAAGAACAGCTGTTCGCCGTTCGCGGTGTAGTCCGCGATGACTTGCTGGCCCTGCGGGCTCGTGATGTAGCCGATGTACGCCATCGCGAGGTCGTAGTTGGCGTCCTCGTGGCGCGCGGGGTTGGCGGCGAGCACGCCGTAGGGGTTCGCGAGCAGTTCCGGGCCGCCCTCGATGGGACCCTGGACGAGAATCGTGAGGTCGATTTCGGACTGCTGGGAGAGGTAGGTGCCGCGGTCAGCGAGCGTGTAGCCGCCCTGCTCGTTGGCGATGTTGAGCACCGCGCCCATCCCCTGGCCGGTCTCCTGATACCAGTCGCCGCCGGGCTCGACGCCCGCCGCCGACCAGATTGAGAGCTCTTTCGTGTGCGTCCCGGAGTTGTCCCCGCGGGAGACGAACTGGGCTTCGGATTCGGCGATGGTGGCGAACGCCTCGGTCGCGGAACTCATACCCTCGATGCCGGCGGGGTCCTCGGACGGGCCGACGATGACGAAGTCGTTGAACATCAGGTCGCGGCGGTTGACGCCGTGGCCCTGCCGCATGAACTCGTCTTCGAGCGAGCGCGCGTGGACCATGATGACGTCGGAGTTGCCGTTGCGCGCGGTCTCCAGCGCCGCCCCCGTCCCCTGCGCGACGGAGTCGACGGTGACGCCGTACATGTCCTCGAAGGGCGCGTTCAGCGCGTCCAGCAAGCCGGTGTCGTACGTGCTCGTGGTCGTGGTGAGCGTGAGCGTCTCGCCGACGACGCCCGCGCCGCCTTCGTCGCTGCCGAGCACGCTCGAACAGCCCGCGAGGCCGACTGTCGCCGCTGTGCCCACTGTCGCGAGGAACTTCCGTCGTTGTATTGGCATAGATACATCGCTGGACGCCACCCTCAAAAGTGTTGTCCGAACGGCGTGACGACTATTGGTTACGCTTCCGGACGAAGGTGAGTAGAAGTGAACGAGAGTCGGTACGCCAGCTCAGAAGATGGTCGCGCCGTCGCCGACGCGCGACCGGTACGCGGTCGCGTCGACGCCGTCGCGCTCGAAGCCGTCGACGAGCGCGCTGGCGACCTGTCGCTGGTCGTCGTCGCGGCAGACGGCGAGAATCGCCGGCCCCGCTCCACTGACCGTGACGCCCGTCGCGCCGGCCTCGCGGGCGGCCTCGCAGGCGGTGTCGTAGCCGTCGATGAGGTCCGCGCGAGCGGGCGTGACGAGGTGTTCTTCGAGGCCGCGGCCGACGCGCTCGGGGTCGTTGCGGCACATACCGATAGAGAGCGTCGCCGCCGACCCGACGGTGTCGACGAGGTCCTCGATGGCCGCCGACTCGGGGACGACGGCGCGGGCGTCCCGCGTCGAGACGACGATGTCCGGGAGGCAGACGACCAGCGAGAGGTCCGCGACGACGCGCTCGATGCCGTCGTCGCGGACGACCGTGAACCCGCCGAGGATGGCGGGGGCGACGTTGTCCGCGTGCGCGTCCCCGGAGACCGCAGCCTCCCCCTCCGCGGCGACCCGGACGAGTTCGCGCTGGCTGAGGTCGCGGTCGTACAGTTCCGCGAGCGCGACCGCGGCGCCCGCGGCGCTGGCGGCCGACGACCCGAGGCCCGACGACGGCCGGACGCCCTTGTCGATGGTGATGTGGGCGGGCGCGCCGAGCTCCGCGGCGACCACGCCGGCCGTGTTGTCCATCGGCTCCTCGGGGATGAAGTCCGCGCCCATTCCAGTCATCTCGATTGTCGTCTCCGATGCGCGCTCGACGTGGACGACGTCCGCGGGTCGGTCGAGCGCCACCCCGAAGACGTCGAAGCCGCTGCCGAGGTTCGCACTCGTCGCCGGCGCGCGGACGGTAACCATGCCCGTCCGTTACCGGGGGCCGCGCAAAAGCGTAGCGGACTCCGCACCCGGCGGGCGACCACAACGTTAACCCGGAGTCGCGCCCGACCTGCGTGCATGATTGCCATCGTTGGGGGCGGCATCGCGGGACTGGCGGCCGCGCGCCGACTCCAGGCCCACGGCCGCGACGTGCGCGTCTTCGAGGCGTCCGGGCAGGTCGGCGGCCTCGCGGCGACCACCGAGACGGCCGGCGACCCCATCGAGACGTTCTACCACCACCTCTCCGCCAGCGAGGAGACCATCGTCGAGTTGCTCGACGACCTCGGCCTTCGCGAGGACCTCCAGTGGCCCATCGGGAAGAACGCCTACTACGTCGACGGCACCGTCCACCCGATGGACAAGCCGTGGGAGATTCTGGCGTTCCCGCACTGGAGCCTCTACGACAAGTTCCGGCTCGGGATGCTCACGCTCGACGTCGACGTGCGCGGCGGCATCCCGTCCTTCGACACCTACGACGACCTCGAAGACTTCGAGGATATTCCGGTCAAGGAGTTTTGCATCGAGCACACCACCCGCAACGTCTACGAGACGTTCTTCGAACCCCTCCTCGAAGCGAAGTTCGGCGAGCGCATGGAGGACGTCTCGGCGGCGTGGCTACTCGGCCGCATCAAGTTCCGCGGCGAGCGCGACCTCCTCCGCGGGGAACCGCTGGGCTACCTCGACGGCGGCTTCGGCCGGCTGAACGACGCGCTCGTCGAGGACGTCGGCCGCGAGCACATCGACACGAACGCGCGCGTCACGAACGTCGGCACCGCCGACGGCGAACTCCAGACGGTGACCGTCGAGCACAGCGACCCCGCCGAGGACGGCTTCACGAACGTCGAGACCGTCGACGCGGACGCCGTCGTGGTCGCCGCGATGCCGAACGTCCTCGAAGCGCTCACCGGCTACGAGTGCGACATCACGTTCCAGGGGACGGTTTGCTCCATTATCAGCATGGACCGCCAGCTCACGGACACGTACTGGCTGAACATCGCCGACGACGCGCCGTTTGGTGCGCTCATCGAGCACACGAACTTCGTGCCGCCCGAGCGCTACGGCGGTCGCGAATCGGACGATTCGCGAGCACAGCAGAACAGTTCGGATTCTGCGGACGTTCACGGGACTCCTGGGGCGTCTCGTGCAGCCCATCAGGAATCTTCGATTCCTGAGGACGGCGAACACCTGCTGTACGTCCCGAAGTACATCCAGAGCCCCGACGACCCCGTCTGGCAGATGAGCGACGACGAGGTCGCCGACCACTGGCTCGACGGCATCGAGGCCCTCTTCCCCGAGTTCGACCGCGCGCACGTCAACTGGATTTCCACCGCGCGCAACCCCCGGACGGCACCCGTCTACGAGCGCGGCTACCTCGACATGGTGATTCCTTACCACCTCGACACCGAGGTCGCTGACGGCGTCTACTACGCGGGAATGGCCTCCCGCGCCCAGTACCCGGAGCGCTCGCTCAACGGCGGCATCGTCGCCGGATACGAGTGTGCCGACCGCATCGCCGGCGAGAAGTGAGTGCCACACCCGGTAGCCTGGTGGGCGCCGGGAGAGCTGTGCTCTCCCGAGACGCCGAACTCGCGGAGCGATTTTTCGGAAGAATCTCCGGGGGCGACGAGCGAGCGGAGCGAATTTCTACGGAATTGCCGGGAGAGACGAGCGGGCAAGAAGGTTTGTAGTCGGGGTCTACCCGCACCCGATTGTTTCACAGAGCGGAACAGTATTGGGTGTGTAGTGTTAGAACGGAACACGATGGACGAGCACGAGGCGGCCCAAGGGGACAGTCCGGTCGTCGACGCGACTGCGAAGTCGATGACAATCCTTCGGTCGTTAAAGACGGACGGGCCGGCGACGCTGACAGACCTGGCATCCCGGCTCGGGTACTCGAAGAGCACGGTCCACCGGCATCTGGCGACGCTGCAACGCGAGGGGTACGTCGCGGAGACCGACGGCGAGTACCGCGTGGGGTTGCTGTTTCTGGATTACGGGATTCACGCCAGAGAAGAGAGCGACCTCTTCCGGACCGCGAGAGAGCGCGTCGACGACCTATCCGACCGCCTCGACGAGAACGTCTGGCTGATGGTCGAGGAGAACGGGCACGGAGTGTTCATCTATCAGGGCGCGGGGAAGTCTCCGGTGCGGACGTTCACCCGGGAGGGGTACCGTGCGCACTTGCACACGTTCGCCGCTGGGAAGGTTGTACTGGCGCACATGGACGAGGAGCGCCGGGAGCAAGTGCTCGACCGCCACGGCCTCCCTGACCAGGCGCCGGAGTCGATTACGGACCGCGAGGAGCTGGCCGCGGAACTCGTGGATATTCGCGATCGGGGCGTCGGATTCAACCGCCAGGAATCGATTCGCGGCATCAACGCCGTCGCCGCGCCGGTGTTGGATGTCGACGGGCGACCGCTCGGTTCGATTTCGGTTGCGGGGCCAGCGAGCAGGCTCAAAGGCCAGTACCTCGAAGCAGAACTCCCCGAGCTGTTGTTGGGTGTGACGAACGAGATCGAAGTGAACCTGAGCTACGGATGACTAGTTCCGTTCTGTGAAACACGTCGCGAGCAGAGGCGGACCGGCAGACATCGATATTTTGATATGACCACATTTGGCCTAACGCCGCTCAGAGAGGTTCACGCGGCCCCTTGGAAGATATACGTGGTTCAACACGCAAACTGTTAATTATTTTGTGGGTTCTAAAGTCGGAGGCTTCCCCCCTTTCACTGATTAGAACATAACTTTTCCGATAGTTTAATTGTGGAGGATTTCTTGTGTAAGTCTGCCATGACACACGGTAGCAATCAAGTGTCCCGTCGGGGCGTGTTGAAAGCCAGCGGGGCGGCCGGACTGTTCGGGCTCGCTGGCTGCATCGATAGCGGGAGTAGCTCGGGAACAACGGTCGTCCACGGAACAACTCAGGGTGGAACGACCGGCGTCATCACGTCGGTGGTCGAGAACCAAGGATTCGACGCCGACCACGGCATCGACCTCGACCTCAAGCAGTTCACGGACCCACCACAGGTCCAGAATCAGCTCGCGTTGAGCGACGACGTCCCGACCGGCTACATGGGGTCGATTATCGCGACCCGGATGCACGCCGAGAACAACCCAATGAAACTCGTGGGGCCGTACATGTACTACCACGCGTACGTGCTCGCTCGCTCGGACAGCGACATCGACGGCCCGAGCGACCTCGCGGGCAAGAGAATCAGCTACGGGAACGAAGCCGCCGACGCGTGGCTGAAGTTCGCCGTGCTCCTCGCGGAGACGCACGGCATCACGCCCGACCAGTACGAGTTCGTCCAGTCGGCCCCACCCGCGGCACTCCCCCTGCTCGACCGCGGCGAGGTCGACGCAATCCTCTCCTTCGAGCCGATTCTCACCAAGGGCCTCACCCAGTACGACTTCGACGTCGTGTTCTCGCCGCGCGATGCATGGCGGGAGACCGAAGACCTCCCGTTGACTACCGTCGACCTCGCAGTCACGCAGTCCTGGTACGAGAACAACGCCGACACCACGTCCGACCTCGCGGCGACCCTACTGGACGCCCAGCGACACCTCTCCGAGAACATCGACTCCGTCATCGAGAACAACCCCAGCACCTTCGGCTTCGAGAGTGACGCCGCTATCAACCTCGGGAAGGAACGAATGGACCAAATCTACCCGACGGAGTGGAATGAAGATTCCTTCGTCGAATCGGAGCTACGGATGGTCGAGAAGGCCAACGAACTCGGGATGATAGACGCCGCACCGACCGAAGACATCTTCGAGTGGGTGATGTGACGTGGCGGAGAATGTGAGCGGTTCACGACTCGAACTGTCGGGTCGACTCTCCGGGCTCCTTCGGGAGTACCGACGATACGGATACTACACAGTTTCTCTGCTGTTGTTCCTGCTGGCGTGGGAGGTAGGGTCGCAGCTAATCCTTCAATCACTACTTCCCGGGGTGGTTCCTGTCGGCGAACGGATGGTCGCAATCGTCGCCAGCGGCGCGTTCTTCTCGCACCTCCTCGACACGCTCCGACGGGTCGCAGTTGGATTCCTGCTCGCGTACGGTGTCAGCGTTCCACTCGGTATCGCCATGGGTTTCGACGAGCGTTTCGAGTACTTCTTCGACATCCCCATCCTCATCGGCATCTCCGTTCCCGGGCTTGCAGTCGCCGTTATCGCTATCATCTGGTTCGGTCTCTCCGAGATGGCGGCGTTCGTCTCCGTGTTCATCCTCGCGACGCCGATGATCGTCTTCAACTTCTGGCAGGGCGCAAAGTCGATCGACGAGAACCTACTGCGGATGGGCGATTCCTTTGAGCTGTCGCGGACGGCGAAAGTCCGTCACATCGTCCTCCCGTCGCTGCTCCCGCAGTTGCTGGCGGCGGCGCGATTCGGGCTCGCGATGAGCTGGAAAATCGTCGTCATCGTGGAGCTACTTGGCTTGACCAGCGGCATCGGCTACATGATTAACAATCAGTTCCAGCTGTACTCCATCACGGGCGTACTGGCGTGGACGCTGACCTTCACGCTCGTGATGATGACTATTGAATTCGGCGTGCTGAAGAACGTTGAGCGCCGCGTCACGCAGTGGCGTGGCACCGGCAGTGTGAATGGAGGTCCAAGAGAATGACTCGAATAGACGTTAGCGGCGTCGAAAAGCAGTATCAACAGACGGACGCGGCGGCGCTCCGCGTGCTTGACGGCGTCCAATTCACGACCGACGAGAACGACTTCGTCTGCATCCTTGGGCCGTCCGGCTGTGGGAAGTCGACGCTGATGAACATCATCGCTGGATTGGAAACGCCGACGACGGGCGCCGTCACGGTCGGCGACGAAACCGAGAACACCGACGTCTGCTTCGTCTTTCAGGAGCCGCGGTTGCTCGACTGGCGCACCGTCAGGAAGAACGTCGAAATCGCCCTTGCCGGCAAGGGTGTCCCAGAGTCGGAGTGGGACGACCGCATCCAGCAGTACCTCGAACTCGTCGGCCTCGGCTCGTTCGCCGACGAGTACCCGCGTTCGCTATCCGGCGGGATGCAGCAGCGCGTGTCCATCGCTCGCGCGATGGCGGTCGAACCGGACGTCATCCTCATGGACGAACCGTTCTCCAGTGTGGACGAAATCACAGCGCGGCAGCTTCGGAGCGACCTCGTAGACATCTGGGAGGACCAGCAGCGGACCATCGTGTTCGTCACGCACGACGCGACCGAAGCGACGTACCTCGCAAACCGCGTGCTCGTGATGTCACACCGACCCTCGGAAGTGTTGGTGGACGAGAAGATCGATATCGACCGCCCACGGAGCGTCGACGACCCGACCCTCGTCGAACTCGCGGAGACGTTCGTCGGCGAACTCGAGACGCGAGCGGGTGCCCAGCACTGACCATGGAGGTGACGCTCCTCGGGACGGGCAGCCCCGTCCCAAACCTCGACCGTGCGGGGACCGCGTACACCGTCTCGGTGGATGGAACGACGTACATGATAGATTGTGGGCCGCGCGCGGTGTACGAGCTCATGGAGAACGGCATCGACCCGGCGTCGATTACGGACCTCCTGTTCACCCATCACCACGTCGACCACAACGCCGCATTCCCGCACTTCGCTATCGCGGGCTGGACGTCGGGACGCGAGTCGTTGACGGTCTACGGTCCAGATGGGACCGACAACCTCCTCGAAGCTCTCTACACAGTCTACGAGGACGACATCGCGTACCGGAAGGAGGTTGGGTATTCGGGGGAGGGAATCGAGGACATCGACTGCGTTCGCGTCGACGCCGGCTTCGAGCTCGAACGCGACGACCTGACCGTGACGGCAATGCCGGTCGACCACTCCATCGAGACGTACGCGTACCGGTTCGAACACGACGACTGCGCGGTCGTATTCTCGGGCGACACTCAACCGCTTGACCGCCTCGGAGAGTTTGCGAGCGGCGCGGACGTCCTGGTCCACGACGCACATCTCGCACCAGTCGGCGAACCGCCCGGAGACGGGTTCGTCTGGGAGCGGTACACGACCGCATACTCGGAGCAACTCAAGGACGGACTCCAGAAGACACACAGCACGCCGGAGCAAGCAGGGGAGGTCGCTGCAGCCGCCGGCGTCGAGGCGCTCGTCCTAACACACTTCCCGCCGTACCGCGATGAAGCGGAAGTCCGTGGAGCAGCGGCGGCGGAGTTCGACGGCACAGTCCACGTCGGTCGCGACGGACTGGCGCTCTCAATCGAGAAGTCGGCCGTTCGACACCGAGCGAACGTCTGAGTCTGGTCGCGCCGGGAGACAGCGTGGTCACGAACCCGTCAGACGGACCAGCGGGGACCACGTCGACGACGAGCAGGCCGCGGGGGTCGCTGAGGTCGTTCGCAGTGGCAATCTGCGGGGTGGCGTTCGCGAACGACGCGCCCACGCACGCGTGGTCGTAGTCACCGGACTGGACGAGTTCGGGGACGATGCGCTGGGTGAGCGCGGCGGAGGTGGCGAACGCGATGTTCTCGCCGCCGCCGAAGTTGCTGACCGCGAGCACCGACCCGGCGGGAGACATCAGCGGGCCGCCGCTGTTCCCGGGGTTGACGGCGGCGTCGGTCTGAATCGCGTCGGGAATCCGATACCCCGTCGGGAAGGGGATGAGACGGGCGACGCCGGTGGTCGCGGACCCGTTCAAGTTGTAGGGGTTGCCGATGGCGACGATCTCCTGCCCGACGACGGGGTTGGCGTCGGCGAACGGGAGCGGCGTCGCGGGGTCGGGGAGCGAGTCGATTTCGACGACAGCGAGGTCGCTGTGCGGGTCCGTACCGACGACGTCCCCGGTGCTCCAGTCGCCCTCGTTGAAGCGGATGGACGCCTCGCTCGCTCGGCCGACGACGTGGGCGTTCGTGACGACGTGCGAGGCGTCGTACACGAACCCGGTGCCCTGACTGTTACCCGCCCGCACCAGCACCACGGAGTCGATGGTCTCCCGGTAGATTTCCGCGTACGGGCTGTCTAGTCGGCTTCGGTCTGTTCGACTGTCGGCTGAGGCGCGTCGGTGGTCGTCGTAGCCCCGTCCTGTGGCGCGGACGACGAACAACCGGCGAGCGCTGCGAGTGTGCTCACGCCACACAGTTCGAGAAACCGACGGCGACCCACTGACGAGTCAGCCATGGCGTCCGAGAGAAGGGATTAGCAGCCTGTATGTTTGGTGGAGGCTACGTCCCGGGGCGCTTCGAAGGGTCGACGTCGTCGGGTTCCTCGACGTCGCCGCGCTGCACCTCGCCGTCCTCGGTCTCGACGTAGACGTCGTCGGCGTAGCCGCCTTCGGCGTGCTCGAAGTCGGCCTCGTCGAGGCGTTCCGGGGTCGCGGGGGCCTCCGCGACGCCGTCGGCGGGCCGGAACTCGCCGAGTGGGTCGTCGACGCTGATTCCGTGGGCGTCGAAGAACTCCGCGTAGCGCTCGTAGTGGTCGGTCAGCTCGCTCGGCGGGAACTCCATCATCTCCGCCCAGCCGTGGTTGTAGAAGTCGAAGTTCGCGACGATGTGCGTGGTCTCGCGGGCCTCGGCCTCCGAGTAGCCTTCCTGGAGGGCAGCGAGGTACATGTCCATCGTCGCGTCGAAGAAGTCTTCGAGGTGGTCGCGGCGCTCCTCGCGGCGGGCCTCGTCGGCTTTCCCCGAGAAGATGCGGACGTGGAGGTCGACCAAGCCCCTCTTGGCGACCGAGCGCACGCCGGGCAGTTCCAGCGCCTTCCGGGACGCGAAGTGCTTGGCGTTCTGGTGGAGTTTCACGTTCGCGGGTACGGACGCGGGCCTAAAGAACATCCCGACGCGGCACTGTCCGCGCTCGCTACGAATTCGGAAATCGCCTGCGTGCGCCGCGTTCGCGCGATGTTCTCGTCGCGCCGGAGAGATAGCAATCCACTTTAACCCGGAATGCCACAGTCCGACCATGAGCGAGTCCTACGTGATAATCGGCGACGGCATCGCGGGCAGCTCCGCCGCCGAAGCTATCCGCGAGGAGGCTCCCGACGCCGACGTCACCGTCGTCACAGACGAGGGCGAGGCCCTCTACAATCGAATTCTCATCAAGGAATTCGCGAAGGGGAAGCTCCCGGAAGCCCCCATCAGCATCCACGAACCGGACTGGTACGACGAGCGCGACATCGACCTCCAGTTGAACACGCTCGTCACGGGCGTCAACCCCGACGCCCACACCGTCGAAACCCACGAGGGCGAGGAAATTAGCTACGACAAGCTGCTGGTCGCGGCGGGCGGCACGCCCAACCAGCTCCCCGTCGAGAACTCCGACGCCGACGGCGTCCACCACTTCTGGACGTTCCAGGACGCGCGGAAGATTCGCGAGCACGCCGACGAAGCCGACACAGGCGTCGTCGTCGGCGCAGGCCTGCTCGGCATCGACCTCGCGGCCATCTGCGGCGGGCAGGGCGTCGACGCGAAGTACCTGATGCGCGGCGACCGCTGGTGGCGGTACGCGCTCAGCGCGGAGGGAGCCGAAATCATCCACGAGGGGCTCCGCGAGAAGGGCGTCGAGCCCGTCTTCGAGTCCGGCACGGACCACTTCGAGACGAACGACGACGGCGAAGTCGTCGCGACCATCGACGGGAACGGCGACCGCCACGACTCGGACTTCGTCGGGGTTGCCATCGGCCTCGACTTCAACGTCGAAATCCTCCAGGACACCGAAGCCACCATCGAGAACGGCGTCCACGTCGACGAGTACATGCGCACCGACGTCGAGGATGTCTACGCCGCCGGCGACATCACCCAGTACTGGGACACCATCATGGACGAGCGCGCGCAGAACGGCTCGTGGGGCTCCGCGAAACAGCAGGGCGCCCTCGCCGGGAAGACGATGCTCGCGGACGAAGGCTACGACGTCGACATCGAGCCGTTCCGCTGGGTGTCCTCGTACTCGATTACGCACTTCGACTTCCCGTTCCTCTCCTTCGGCTTCCCGACGATGGGCGACGAGTCCTGCGAGCGCAAGTACAGCGACACGGAGTGGCGTCGCCTGACGTTCAAGGACGGCAAGCTCATCGGCGGCGTGCTCATCGGGAACCTCGCGCCGCAGTCGAAGTACAAGAAGCTCATCAAGGACGAGGCCATCGTCGCCGACCAGCAGGACGTCCTCCTCCAGGACAACTTCGAAATCGACGAGCTCGCCATCCCGCAGGAACAGTAGCGCTCGCCTCTCGCTCTCGTTCGCCGCTCGTTTTAGATTCGTCACGTATCGCCCGTTCCCAGCCGACCTGCCGGTATCCTTATACCCCTTTGCGCCATACGTTGTCACGGCACACGGAACTGCCGGTGAGCACATGAACCCGATTCTGGAAGCAACCGAGACCGCGCCGACGACCGTCGAGGAGACCGTCCGCGACTACGACGAACTCCACGACCGAGCACAGGCCGCCCTCCCGGATGCCGTCGACGGCAACGGCGTAACAATCCCCGAGGAGGTCGCCGACGACCTCGCCGACGGCGAAGTCGTCCGCTTCACCGGCTACTATCGCCTCGACATCGCTCAGTAGCGCGGCCCGCGACCGAAGCCGTTTTTCCCGTTCGCGCCCGACGTTCCGCCATGAGCCAATCCGGCGGCAGCACGGACATGACCCTCGCGTTCGAGCTGTCCGCGCTCCAGGAACTCGCGAAACCCGGGACCGCGTTCGCGGGCGCGCGCCAGTGGACCGAGTACGTCGGCGTCGTCTCCGACGAACCCACGTACGTCGTCACCAACTTCACGCGCAAACGCCGCATCCGCCAGGACTTCTTCTCCGGCCCCAAGGGCCGCAAGGAGAGCCTCGAATCCGTCAAACGCCAGTTCGACACCGAACGCCACGTCTTCGTCGGCATCGACGACGACGACCGCGAGCTCGCCGAGGAAGTCGGCTGGGAGTACCTCCCGCTCGAAGACGCCGCCGAAAAGGCAGACTGGGAGCTCGCCAGCGAAACCGACGACGAACCCGACGAGGAAGCCGAAGTTCGCGACGACTGGCCCTAAGCAAGCACTTTTTGCGCTGCGTGAGGCGCGCTTCGCGCGCCTCACTCGGCAAAAACTTGCGGAAAAAGCACTCCTCCTTCGGTCCGTTCCGTCCCTCAGTCGTCGGCCCGAGCGCTCACTGCGTTCGCGCTCGGTGAACCGCGTCGCTCGGGCTTTTCAAGCCGCTCGCTCGCGGATGCTCGTCGGCGGTTGGTCGGTCTGCTGTCGTTAGTTCACGTCCTTCCGCCGGAAGTACAGTTGACTGCCAGCGACGAGCAGCAGTGTCGCGGCCACGAGGATGGCTGCACCGGCGACATCGTAGGTGCCGTCGACGAGAATCGCGGTCGGATCGAAGTACCGCATCGGCGCGACTGCGCCGGCCCACGCGTAGTCCGTACTCGTGAGCAGCGATTCGAGCAGGAACAACCCGAACACCGTCGCCATCGCCGCGCGCTGGGCGACGCTCTCGCGGTCCGCGAGGACGCTGAACGCCAGCCCGATTGCCGCGCACGCGAAGAGGTACGGGAGCGAGAGGAGGTGAACCGCGACGAGGTCGACGGTGCCGATTGGGTAGCCGATGGCGCGCGTCGCCACCCACGTCACCGCGGCGACGACGACGTTGATGAGGAGGACGCCGGGGACGAGGGAGAGGAATCGCTCGGCGACGAGGCGGGCGCGCGAGACGGGCAGCGAGAGCAACACGTCCATGCGGCCGCTTTCGACGTCGCCGGAGACGAGGGAGGCGGCGCTGTACGCGAGGTAGAGGCCGAGGAGGATGACCCACGCGAACTGGTAGAGTTCGGTCGCGAGGAACCCCTCGATGGTGTTGAACGCGCGCAGGCCGAACGCCTCCACGAACACCGGCGGGAGCGCCTCGATGTACTCCTCGAGGTCGAGGTTCCCGGTGAGCGACGGGAAGAACGCGGCGTACATCGCGCTGAATGCGGAGAGGCCGACCGAGAGCGCGAGCGCGCCCTTCACGCGCTTTCGAGCGCCGTAGGCAGCAATCTCAAACATCGTCGTCACCCCCGTAGAAGTCGAGGAAGACGTCTTCCAGTGGTGCCTCCTCGACGTCGAGTTCCTGCAGCGGATAACGGTCGAGTTCGTCCACGAGCGCGTCCACGTCGCCCGTGAACGTGAACGAGACGCGCGTCGCGCCAGCGAGAGGCCGGCGCGCGAGGTCCGAGACGCCGGGAATGTCGAAGGCCTCGGACGGCACGTCGCCGGCGACCCGAGTGCGGACGAGTTTGCCGCTGCGGTCGAGCAAGGTCTCGACGTCCTCGACGGCGACGAGTTCCCCGTCCCGGAGGACGGCCACGCGGTCACAGATGCGTCGCACCTCGCTGAGGACGTGACTGGAGAACAGGACGGTGACGCCGCGCTCGCGCTCGTCGCGCACGAGCTCGTTGAAGCGGTCCTGCAGGAGCGGGTCCAGTCCGGACGTCGGCTCGTCGAGGACGACGACGTCGGGGTCGTGCATGAACGCCTGTACGATGCCGAGCTTCTGGACGTTCCCCGTGGAGTACTCGCGCACGGGACGGTCCAGCGGCGGTTCGAACCGGTCGCGGAGGTCGGCGCGGCGGGAGCCTCCTTTCAGCGACTCGTGGAGGTCCAGCACTTCGCGTCCGGTCGCTTGCTCGTCGAATTGGGGGTTGCTCGGGAGGAAGCCCGTGTCCGCGAGCGCGTCGAGGCGCTGGCTCTCGACGGTGGTGTCGTGCCCGAGAATCGAGACGGTCCCCGAGGTGGGTGCCTGCATCCCGAGGAGCGTGCGGAGGGTCGTCGTCTTGCCGGCGCCGTTCGGCCCGAGGAAGCCGAACACTTCGCCGGCTTCGACCTCGAAGGAGACGTCGTCGACGGCGACGAGGTCCCCGTAGCGCTTGGTGAGGTCGCGGAGTTCGATGGCGGCCATAGCGGACAGACGCACACCCCGACCAAGAAGATTCGGCCCGAGAACAGCCAACAGCGACCCGACCAGCCGGCAACGGGTGGACTGAGCGAACGCTGCGCGTTCGCGAGGGTCGGAAGACGAACGCAGTGAGTCTTCCGGGACTGAAAGGGGCGGCTGGCTACGCGAACCCCGACGACGCAAGCACTGGACCGAACGAGTGTAGCGAGTGAGGGAAGCGCGCAGCGAGGCGCGGGAGCGTAGCCAGCCGGGGCTTTCTGGACGTTCCCGACGTGGAGCTCCGAGGAACGAACACGACGCCAATCCCCAGGCGGCGTTCGCGGGGCTTAACCGGTCGGCGGGCCAACCGCGTGGTAATGACCGAGCCGCGCGTACCGGGCGCCGAGGACGACGACGCGTGGGTGGACCTCCCGTGCGGGGAGCAGGCTCACGTGAAGGACTTCGACTTGGGGATGCGGGAGTACGAGTGCTCGTGCGGGGAGACGCACGCGGTCGTGATGGACATGCATCCGCCGTCGCGGTTCGTGCCCGAAGACATCGTCGCGGTGTTGAAGGAGGCAGTGACGCCCGCGCCCGACGACGAGTTCGAGGAGTTCGGCACGGCGCACTTGATGGGCGCGGTGATGGAGCAGCTCCCCGAGGACATCGTCGCCGTGGACGAGAGCGAGAACGGGAGCGTCGGCTACGCGCTGCTGTGGGTGACGGACCTCGAAGCGCGAGAACTCCACGAGGTCGTCGTGGAACTGGTCGTGGAACTGATGGACCACGCGGTGAGCCACGCCGACGACAGCGGCACCGAGAGCGAGTTCGAGCAGCAGATGCAGGAGTTCGACGTCAGCGAGTTCGTGGACGCCTACCGCGCACAACGGGACTTCGAGGACGAGTACGACACGCCCGCGTAAGTGTCGTCATCGAAGTCCCAGCGGGAGTCCCGCGAGTAACGCGAGCGGGACGTTGGCGGACTCGTCCGCCAGAACTTCGAGGACGAGTACGACACGCCCGCGTAGACAGCCATCGTCGGAGTCTCAGCAGTGTTCGCGTAGCGGATGTGGGCGTCGGTTTTGCTCTGTGTGTCCCGTAGCGACGTTCAACCGGTCGTGTCGCCGATGCGCCCGCAACGCTTCGATTTTCGCAATTCGACTTCGAACTTCTGTCCATTCCGCGGGGCTTATTACGATGGGCGAACTCCGAACGAGTAGAAATGAGCGAGCACGACGACCGCACGGTACTGCTCATCGGGAGCGGCCCCATCCAGATCGGACAAGCGGCTGAGTTCGACTACTCCGGCGCGCAGGCGTGCCGGGCACTGCAGGAGGAGGGCGTGCGAGTCGTGCTCGTCAACTCCAACCCCGCGACCATCATGACGGACCCCGAGATGGCCGACGCGGTGTACATCGAGCCCATCACGACCGACGCCATCTCCGAGGTCATCGCCCAGGAGAACCCCGACGGCGTCATCGCCGGACTGGGCGGCCAGACCGGGCTGAACGTCACCGCGGAACTCGCCGAGGAGGGCGTCCTCGACGAGTACGACGTCGACATCATGGGGACGCCGCTGGACACCATCTACGCGACCGAGGACCGCGACCTGTTCCGCCAGCGCATGGAGGACCTCGGCGAGCCCGTCCCGGCGTCGACGACCATCACGCTCGACGAGGGCGAGTCCGTCGAGGACTTCGACGAGGACGCGCTGCGCGAGCGCGTCGAGGCCGCCGCCGACGAAGTCGGCGGGCTGCCGGTCATCGCGCGCACGACGTACACGCTCGGCGGGAGCGGCTCCGGCGTCGTCGACGACATGGACGAACTCGTCGCTCGCGCGCGGAAGGGCCTGCGCCTCTCCCGGAACGACGAAGTGCTCGTCACCGAGTCCATCGAGGGCTGGGTCGAACTGGAGTACGAAGTCATGCGGGACGCCGACGATTCCTGCATCATCGTCTGCAACATGGAGAACATCGACCCGATGGGCATCCACACGGGCGAGTCCACCGTCGTCACGCCCAGCCAGGTCATCCCCGACGACGGCCACCAGGCGATGCGCGACGTCGCGCTCGAAGTCATCCGCGACCTCGGCATCCAGGGCGGCTGTAACATCCAGTTCGCGTGGCGCGACGACGGCACGCCCGGCGGCGAGTACCGCGTCGTCGAAGTGAACCCCCGCGTCTCGCGCTCGTCGGCGCTGGCGTCGAAGGCGACCGGCTACCCCATCGCGCGGGTCACCGCGAAGGTCGCGCTCGGCAAGCGCCTCCACGAAATCGAGAACGAGATCACGGGCGAGACCACCGCCGCCTTCGAGCCCGCAATCGACTACATCGTCACGAAGGTGCCGCGCTGGCCCAAGGACAAGTTCCCGGACGTGGACTTCGAACTCGGCACGGCGATGAAGTCCACGGGGGAGGCGATGGCCATCGGCCGGACGTTCGAGGAGAGCCTCCTGAAGGCGCTGCGCTCCTCGGAGTACGACCCCGACGTCGACTGGGGCGCGGTCAGCGACGAAGAGTTGGAAGCCGACTATCTGGAGACGCCGACACCCGACCGCCCGTACGCGGTGTTCGAGGCGTTCGACCGCGGCTACACCGTCGACGAGGTCAACGACTTCACGAATTTCCGCGAGTGGTACTTGGAGCGCTTCCAGAACGTCGCGGAAGCCGCGGAAGCCGCCAGCGAGGGCGACTTCACGGCCGCCGCCTCCGCGGGCTTCACGAACCACGAAATCTCGGCGCTGGCGGGCGGCGACTTCGACGACGCGAACGCGTCGTGGCTGCCCGGCGCGACCGACGAGGATGGGGAGGGGGAACTCGCACCTGATGGCGCCGGCGCGACAGTGACGGACGTCGAAGAGGCCGTCCCCGGCCGCTCGTACAAGCAAGTGGACACGTGTGCCGGCGAGTTCGCCGCGCAGACGCCGTACTACTACTCGTCGCGCCGCCCCGAGTGGTTCAACGGTCCGCTCAAGGGTGACGCGGCCGCGGGCGAACTCCGCGTGGACACGGACGTCGACTCCGTGGTCGTCGTCGGCGGCGGCCCCATCCGCATCGGGCAGGGCGTGGAGTTCGACTACTGTTCGGTGCACGCGGTGCGCGCGCTCCGCGAGGCCGGCATCGAAGCCCACGTCGTGAACAACAACCCCGAGACCGTCTCCACTGACTACGACACCAGCGACGGCCTGTTCTTCGAGCCGATTACGGCCGAGGAGGTCGCCGACGTGGTCGAGGCGACCGACGCGGACGGCGTGATGGTGCAGTTCGGCGGGCAGACCTCCGTGAACGTCGCGGACCCGCTGGAGGCCGAACTGGAGCGCCGCGACGGCGTGGACGCCGATATTCTCGGGACGAGCGTGGACGCGATGGACCTCGCGGAGGACCGCGACCGGTTCAACGTGCTGATGGACGAACTCGGCATCAGTCAGCCCGACGGCGGCTCCGCGACCAGCGAAGAGGAGGCCCTCGACCTCGCCCACGACATCGGCTACCCCGTGCTCGTCCGCCCGAGCTACGTGCTCGGCGGGCGCGCGATGGACGTCGTCCACGACGACGAGGAGCTCAAACACTACATGGAGGAGGCCGTCCGGGTGAGCCCGGACAAACCCATCCTCGTCGACGAGTTCCTCGCGGACGCGGTCGAACTCGACGTCGACGCCGTCGCTGACGGCGAGGACGTCCTCATCGGCGGCGTGATGGAGCACGTCGAGACCGCGGGTGTCCACTCCGGCGACTCGGCGTGTACGATTCCGCCGCGCTCGCTCGACGAGGAGACGCTCGGTCGCGTCCGCGAAGTCACCGAGGACATCGCCACCGCGCTGGACACGGTCGGCCTGCTGAACGTCCAGCTGGCGGTGCAGGACGACAAGGTGTACGTGCTCGAAGCGAACCCGCGCTCCTCGCGGACGGTGCCGTTCGTCTCGAAGGCGACCGGCGTCCCGATTGCGAAGCTCGCGGCGAAAGTGATGGCCGACTTCTCGCTCTCGGACCTCGACGTCAGCGAAGGCGTCCCCGAGCAGTACAGCGTCAAAGAGGTCGTGTTGCCGTTCGACCGGCTGCCGGGCTCGGACCCGCGCCTCGGCCCGGAGATGAAGTCCACGGGCGAAGTGATGGGTACCGCCGCGAAGCCGGGGCTGGCGTACTGGAAGGCCCAGCGCGCCGCGGGCAACGACCCCGAAATCGGCGGCACCGCGGTCGTGGATCTCCCGGTCAGCGGCTTCGAGGCGTACTTCGACGTGCAGACGTTCGACGACCTCTCGGAGGCGATTCGCCGCGGCGACGTCGACTTCGTGATTTCGGACGACCGCGACGCCCTCGAAACTGCCGTCGAGGAGGAAGTGCCGTACCTCTCGACGGTCGAGAGCGCGGAGGCGATGCTCGAAGGCGTCGCCCACCACGACGACGACCTCGACGTGTTGCCGGTCGGCGACCGTCCGATTCGCGACGAGCAGTGGGGCTAACTCAGGCGAGCGCGAACACGGCGGCCCCCGCGACGACGAACGCGGCGAGCGCGTACCACGGCTCCCGGCGGACGGTGCGGCCGGCGACGCTGCCGTAGCGCCGGAGGCCGAGCGCCGCCGCGACGAACACGACCGCGAGCGCGACGCCGAGGCTCGTGTAGTCGATGGCGTGGAGGTAGCTGGCGAACGCGCCGACGGCGGCACCGAGCACGCCGGCGTGCCACTCGCGGAACGTGAACGTGTTCCCGGAGAGGACCGAGTCGGACATTAGTTTCGGATTCGTCACTGGTGGATTTATAGTTTCGGTGCGCGGCACGCGTTCGTGTCAGCCCCTCGCCCAAACTGCTTAGTGACCGCGTCGAAAAGCGACGGACCAGCATGGCGCTGCCGACGTGGGCGACGAACATCACCGTCGCGCTCAACATTCTGACGCTCGTCGCGACCACCGTGGCGTGCACGTTCTCGATCATCGCAGCGGCGGGCTTCCGGGGGACGGAGTGGGGGCGCGCGCTCGCTCCGCTGCCCGTCGTGTTCGGCGCGATGACAGTCTCGTCGGGCGCGACGCTACACCCCGCGACGCCCGCGGACGGCGGCCAACTCGCGCTGGCGATGTGGGCGATAGCCATCGTCGCCATCACCATCTCGTGTTGGCGGTTCGTGACCCTGTTCACGGAACGGCGGGTGGTCGGCCGGTGACGTGGCTGGTCTGGCTCGCGGAGGTCGCGGTGCTCGTGGTGCTGTGCGCGGGCTTCACGTACCCCGCCGTGGCGTACTCGCGGAACGTCCTCTACCGGGGCGGCGTCCTGTTGCTGGTGGCGGCGCTGGGCTGTCTGATGGTCGGGTCGGTGCTGGAACTGCTCGTCGACATCACCGGTGCCAGCGCGCTCGTCGAGGTGTCGGCGTACGTCGCGTACGCGGCCAGCGGAGTAGTGAGCGTCGCCGCGACGTGGCGGTTCGCCCGCGAATTCGTGTACCTCGGGCGCGAGGGCGTCGAAATCGACGCTGGCGAATTTAGTGGAGGGTTCGAGCGTGACTCCTGAGTTCGAGCGGCCGCTCGGCGACCTGGCGGCCGGCGAGGTCGCGCTCTGCGTGCAGCCCAGCGGCCAACGCATCGTCGACGCGCTCCCCGAGTCAGCGTTCCAGAATCTGCTCGTCGTGACCACCGACGGCCACCTGCGGCAGCTCGAAGCGCGCATCGAGGAACGGGGCGGCGACCCGCGCCGCGTCGGCGTCGTCCCCGTGACGGGGACGGAGGTCAGCTACGACGGGCCGCTGTGGGTGGCCGACCGCGTCGCGCCGAGCGACCTGACGGGCGTGAGCATCCAGTTCTCGAAGGCGTTCGAGCACGTGGAGCCCGAGACCGGCTGGGTGGTCGTCGACGGCGTCGGCGTGCTCTCGATGTACGTCTCCGGCGAGCGGCTGTTCCGGCTGCTGGACACGCTCGTGAGCGCGATACGGGCGCGCAACGCCCACGGCGTCCTGACGACGGCAGAAGGCGTGCTCGGCGAACAGGCAGCGACGCAGCTCCGCGGACTCGCCGACGAAAAAGTACAGCTAGATTAGAGAAAATACAGGAGAAACCCCACAGCTTTAGCCGTGGGATGAATCCGTAAGCTCCGTTCCACAGACCACCAGACGTAGTCACTCTGACTCCTCCAACGCTCATAAACAACCGGGGCCACATCTAAGGCATGGAAGTGCGCCGTACTGTCCCCGTTACGCTTGACGTGGACAGTGGCGACGACGTACTTCTCGATACACCGTAGACGAGTTTCTGTTCGCGGCCCAATACGTGGTTGACTACGCCTTCCAAGGCGACTATGTCACCACAAGCAAGGGACAACTCCAAGACGAAACTTACGACGACGTGTGCGACCAGACACCTCTAAACACGGGACTGGTTCAGAACGCCCGGAACAAAGCTGCTGAAGCGTGTGAGAGCGTCGTTAAACGGTGGAAACAGGGCAAGAAAGCATCGAAGCCGCGTATGACTTCACCACACGTCGTCTACGACCATCGCACCGCCACGTTCTACGACGACTACGTATCCCTCGCTACTACTGACGGTCGTGTTGAAGCCGACTACGTGCTACCCGCTGAAGATAGTGATACACCTCACGCGCAATATATGTTCTCCGACGACTACGAGGTGACTGGAGCAGAGCTACATCGAAAGCACGGCGAGTGGCAACTTCACGTCCACTGCAAGAAGGAAGTGGAGTCTGACACGTCGGAACAGACAACACCCGAGAACGGAACGGTTCTCGGGGTTGATCTCGGCGTGAACAGCCTTGCCGTCACCTCGACGGGTACGTTCTGGACGGGCGACGAATTCGACCACTGGCGGCGGGAATATGAGAACCGCCGTGGCGACCTACAAGAGTGTGGGACGCGGTGGGCACACGAGAATATGCAGTCAGTTGGTCGGAAAGAGGAAGGCCGCAGAGTACGGTATCACGGTGGAACAGGTTGACTCGGAGAATACGTCACGTCGTTGCTCTACGTGTGGATTCACCCACCCGGATAACCGGGATAGTGAGGAGTTTGAGTGCCTGAAATGCGGCTACGAGAATCACGCCGACTACAATACCGCGAAGAACATCGGTTTGCGGTATCTTCGTCGTAACCAAACCGGGGACGACGAAGGCGCACCCTTGGGCGTGTGCTTGCACAGCGGGACGTTGAACGTGAACGGTGAGTATGATTCACCTGCCGAGGATTCGGCCAGAGCGGGAGTCCATGCTGAATCTCACCGCTTTAGCGGTGGGTAGCTCAATCGGCCGAGACCGTCGTGCGGCTTGAGGGCAGCGCGAGCACGTCGTCGAAGAAGTCGAGGCTGTCGTGGGGGCCGGGGTTGGCTTCGGGGTGGTACTGGCGCGTGATGACGTCCAGTTCCTCGGAGTCCAGACCCTCCGGCGTATCGTCGTTGACGTTGATTTGCGTGACGTCGAGGTCGCCGGGCTCGGCGACCGTGTAGCCGTGGTTCTGCGTGGTCATCACGACGCGCCCGGAGTCGTAGTCCAGCACGGGCTGGTTGACGCCGCGGTGGCCGAAGTCCATCTTCTCGGTGGTGCCGCCGAGCGCGCGGGCGACGACCTGCTGACCCAGACAGATGCCCGCAACCGGGAGGTCGCCGACGAACTCGGAGACGAGCGTTTCGGCGGCCTCGAAGTTCGCGGGGTCGCCGGGGCCGTTCGAGATGAACAGCACGTCCGGGTCCACGGCCGCGAGTTCGGCGGGCGTGGTGTCGTAGGGGAGGACGTGGACGGTCGCGCCGCGCTCGACGAGCTCGGAGACGATGGAGCCCTTGGCCCCGCAGTCGACGAGCGCGACGTCGGTGTCGCCGTCGCCGTGGACCTCGGGTTCGTCGACGCTGACGCGGCTGCCGATGTCCGTGAGGTCGCTCATGTGCGGGCAGTCCGCCAGTTGCGCGCGGGCGTCATCGGGAGTGGCGTCGGGGCCGGCGGCGATGCCGACCTTCATCGCGCCGCCCTCGCGGATGTCGAGGACGAGGTCGCGGGTGTCGAGGCCGTCGACGGCGGGGACGCCCTCCTCGGTGAGCCACTCGGCGACGTCGTCGGTGAGTTCGCGGGCGACGACGGCGCTGGGGTGGACGCGGTCCGACTCGAAGCGTTCCTCACGGACGCCGTAGTTCCCGATGAGGGGGTACGCGAAGGTGAGTACTTGGGCCTCGTAGGACGGGTCTGTGAGGCTCTCCTCGTATCCAGTGTAGGCGGTCGTGAACACGAGTTCGCCTCGCGCCTGGCCCGGGGAGCGGGCGTTGGCTTCGACCACGTCGCCGGTCTCTAACGCGAGGTAGGCGTCCGACATTACGAGATTCAAACGCATCCCCGGAGTATAAATCTTGCTTTCGTAGCGAAGTTGCGAAATTCGAAATTCTTTTTGTCCGGGGGACCAACGCTGGGACATGGACGACATCGACCGGCGCATCCTCGACGCGCTGCGACGGGACGCCCGCACCCCGTACACGGAAATCGCCGACGACATCGGCGTCAGCGAGGGCACCGTCCGCAACCGCGTCGACAGCCTCCTGGAGGAGGGCGTCATCGAGCGGTTCACCGTCGCCACCTCCACGGGCAACGTGAAGGCGATGATAGAAATCGGGGTGGCGATGGACGTCGACACCCACGAGGTCGGCGACCGCATGGTCGACTGGGAGCCCGTCGACTTCGTCTGGCAGGTCTCGGGCGAGGACGACATCGTGCTCGTCGTCGACGCCACGGACACCGGCGGCGTCAACGACCTCGTCTCGAAGGCCCGTGAACAGGAGGAAGTCGTCTCCACGAAGACCCGACTCATCCTCGACGAGAAGCTCGGCTAACCGTGGCGAGTCGAAGCGCTATTTACCCACGTGCCCGTCGGTGACGCCATGAGCGATTCAGGGCCCGACGTTCCCGTCCAGTCCGCGCGCACCAGCGAGACCGCGGAGAACGCCGAACAGGACGTCGTTGCCGTCGACGCCTACGACGAGAAGGAAGGCCTCGCGAACCGCCTCGACGCCCACACCGGCGACGGCATCCGCCACCGGGCGTTCACGTGCCTGCTGTTCGACGAGGACGGCCGCGTGCTGCTCGCCCAGCGCGCCGCCCGCAAGCGCCTCTGGGACACCCACTGGGACGGCACCGTCGCCAGCCACCCCGTCGAGGGCCAGACCCAGAAGGAAGCCACCCGCGAGCGCCTCGAAGAGGAACTGGGCATCACGCCCGACCAGTACGACGACCTCGAAGTCACGGACCGCTTCGAGTACAAGCGCCACTACCTCGACGAGGGCCTCGAATGGGAGGTTTGCGCGGTGCTGGTGGCGACGCTCTCGGACACGAGCCTCGACCCCGACCCCGACGAGGTCGGCGGCATTCTCTGGGCGGACTACGAGGACCTCTACGAGAACCCGCGCTACTACCGCCAGCTCCGCCTCTGCCCGTGGTTCGAAATCGCGATGCGCCGCGACTTCGAGGGCGACGCCGACTCGGTGCCGGACGGCACCCGCGAGTAGCGCGAGCCGTCGGGCGGATTTTTCCGGCCACGTCACGAAGCACAGTTGTGCTCGAACTCGGCCGCGCGGCCTACGACGCGGTGCTCGACCACGCGCGAGCGGACGCACCGCGCGAGGCCTGCGGCGCGCTGCTCGGCCGCCGTGAGGACGACCGCGTAATCGCGGAGGCCGTCCGGCGCGTCCCGAACGTCGCGGACGCGCCCCGCGTCACCTACGAACTCGACCCGGAAGCGACGCTGGCGGTCTTCGACGAAGCCGAGGCGACGGGCCGGGAGGTCGTCGGCTTCTACCACTCCCACCCCGCCGGGCCCGCGCACATGAGCGACACCGACCGCGAGCAGGCGTCGTGGCCGGGCTACGTCTACGTGCTCGCGTCGCTGGCCGCGCGCCCACCAATTCTGGACGCGTGGACGTGGACGGGCGAGCGCTTCGAGCGCGCGGACGTCGCGCTCGCCGATAAGTAGGTTGTACCACTAGATTATTTGTCGGTGGGCGACCCAGCCCTCGGCATGGCGTTCAGCGACACCCTCCTCGCGGAAGCCGAACCCGTCTGGGCCGCTCAGTACGACCACCCATTCGTCACCGAACTGGCGGCGGGCACGCTCGACGCCGACGCGTTCCGGCACTGGGTCGAACAGGACTACCGCTACCTGTTGGACTACGCGGACGTGTTCTCGCTGGCGGCCGCCAGCGCCGACGACGAGGAGACCGCTGCCCGACTCGCGGAGACCGCACACCGCATCCTCGCCGACGAGATGGACCTCCACCGGTCGTTCGCCGAGGAGTACGGGCTCACGCCCGCCGACCTCGAAGCCGTCGGGAAGGCGCCGACGTGTCAGGCGTACACCGACCACCTCGTCCGGACCGCGCGCGAGGGCGACCTCCCGACCATCGCGGCCGCGGTCTACCCCTGCGGGCAGGGCTACCTCGACGTCGCTGACTACATGGCCGAGATTTCGGACGGCGAGCACCGATACACGCCGTTCGTGGAGAAGTACACCAGCGACGCGTTCCGCGAGACGGTCGCGTGGATGCGCGACCTCGTCGACGAGCTCGCCGACGAGCATCCGGGCGCTCACGACCGGATGCGCGCGGCGTTCCACCGGAGCGCACGACTGGAACACGACTTCTGGGAGATGGCGTACGCGCGAGAACAGTGGGCAGTCGGCCCGCGCAAGCAGGTCGCCGTGGACGCCGACTAGCGGCCGCGGACGGCGGTCCAGACGCCGATTGCGCCGAGCAGTATCGCGGGCACCATCGGCACCGCGAGGTAGGTGTCCCGGAAGCCGAGCCCGAAGCTGCCGGGCCCGACGACGTAGAGGTACAGCGGCGCGAGCACGCCGGCGACGACCAGCGCCGCGACGACTAGCCACTGCGCTCGCTCGCTCATGCCGCCGGCGTCGTCGTGGTCCTCGCGGGGGTCGTGGGTCACCATTAGCGTTCGCTGTCGGGGATTACCACTACCTTCCCAAAGCCTTCCCGGTTCTCCAGGAGTTCGTGGGCGCGCGCCGTCTCGCTCATCGGAAGCACGTCCCGAATCCGTACGTCGAAGGTGCCGTCCCAGACCAGCGAGAGCGCGTCGTCTGCCTCCCCGAGCGTCGCCATCGTCGACCCGAGCACGGACAACTGGTTCCAGAACAGCCGCTGGACGTGGGTTTCGGGGCGGCCGCCCGTCGTCGCGCCGCAGGTCACGAGCCGACCGCCCTTCGCCAGCGAGCGCAGCGAGTCGCTCCACGTCGCCTCCCCGACGTGGTCGACGACCACGCCCGCGGCGTCGCTGCCCGGTACGTGGGGCATGTCGAGGTCGAGTTGCGGCATCCCGCGGCGCGTCCACACGTCGAGGTGGTTGAGCGAGCCCGCCTTCACGTCAACGAGCACCTCGTCGCGGCCGACCTCCGGGTCGGGGACCGCGCCGTACTCGACGACTTCGGTACCGCCGTGGCCCGCGAACTGGACTGCCTGCATGCGCGGGGCGTCGCGGCCCCCGAGCAAAACTGTGTGGTCCACGCTTTTCCCGTCGGCGCGCGAACCCGCGCCCATGGTCGATTTCCAATCCCGCGAGACCCGACGGGACGACGAGGACGAAGCGCCAGCAGAGGACGCGGCCGAGGAACCGGCCGACGACCCGCTGACCGAGGAGAGCGAACCCCACCAGCACGACGACGAGGCGGAGCACGACCACGACGAGCACGACCACCACCACCACGACGTCGAGCACGTCGGCGTCGCGATTCTCACGGTGTCGTCGTCGCGCTCGTTGGACGACGACCCCGCGGGCGACGCCATCGCGGCGGCGTTCGAGGCCGACGGCCACGAGGTCGTCACGCGCGAACTCGTCCGCGACAGTTACGACCGCGTGCAGGGCGGCATCGACAACCTCGCGGGCCGCGGCGACGTCGACGTCGTCGTCACCACCGGCGGCACGGGCGTCACGCCCGACGACGTCACCGTCGAGGCAGCCGAACCGCTGTTCGAGAAGACGCTGCCGGGGTTCGGCGAGCTGTTCCGGCGGCTCTCCTACGAGGAAATCGGCGAGAAGGTCGTCGCCACGCGCGCCACTGCGGGCGTTGCCGACGGCGTCCCCGTGTTCTGTCTGCCGGGCAGCGAGCACGCCGCCGAACTCGGCAGCGAGGCGGTCGTCGTCCCCGAAATCGGGCACCTCGTCGGGCTCGCGGGCCGCGAGGACGCGTAGCCCGCAGCTACGCAGCGAATCAGCCGAAAAAGAACGGCACGACGGCGTCAGAAAGCGTTACACGACGGGCGCGACGTTCGCGGACGTGGTCGTCTCGTTGTCGACCGTTTCGTTGTCGGCGGTTTCGTCGTCAGCGGTCTCGTTCTCGGCCGTCTCCTCCTCGCTCGCGTCGCCGTCGTCACCGAGGAGGTCGCTCAGCGCGTTCCCGAGGTGGTCGACGTCACCGCCGAGGAACGACTGAATCTGCTCGTGGATGGCCGAGACGTGGTCCGGGACCTGCTCGGGGAGGGCCGTCGGCGGGCCGCGCTCGCCGGCCGCGTCGGACGCGTTCTCGTCAGCGTGCTCGGAAGCGTTCGTGGCGTGCTCCGAAGCGTTCGCCGCGGGGCCGACGTCGCTAGGCGGGCCGGCGGACTCGGTCTCGTCCGCGTCCGTCTCGTTCGCGTCGGCCTCGTCCGCGTCCTCGCCGTCGGATTCAGCGTCGTCGGCGTCGGCGTCGCCGGCGTCGTCCGGCGCGTTCCCGTGCGCTTCGTCGGGTGCTTCGTCTGTCGGTGCGTTGCCGGGGGTCGCAGCGCCAGCCGCTGCGGCACCGCCGACGAGGACGGTCGCCGCGACGGCCAGCGTGAGCAGTTTGCGTGCGTTCATCGCAGTCGTCCCTCCGAGCCCATCCCACTTGAACCGGGGTAGCCGTGAAGTCGGATTTCCGGTTCGATAGCCCGTCTCAACCCCGATTAAGCCGAATTAAGCGTCAGTTTCCGGGCGAGCGAACTCGGGAACGGCTATCGCGAGGGCCGGGTCGGTTCGCGCGCGGCGAGCGACCGATTCACGTCCCACGGGCACCTCGTTCGCACATGGACAAGCAGGAGCTCCGCGAGCGCGTCTGGGACGACCTGGAGGCCAGCGGCGAAGCGCGCTTCCCGTTCCCGCCCCACGGCCGCATCCCGAACTTCGCGGGTGCCAGCGACGCCGCCGACCGACTCGCCGACACCGACGTGTGGGCGGACGCCGACGTGGTGAAGGCGAACCCGGACGCCCCACAGTTGCCGGTGCGCCGCGCGGCGCTGCACGCGGGGAAGACGGTGTACGTCGCCGTACCGCGGCTGCGCGACGAGGAGTGCTTCCTCCGGCTGGACCCCGCGGAAGTCGCGGACGTCGACGACGCCACGACGGTCAGCGGCATCAGCGAGCACGGCACACCAGTCGGCCCGGAGGACGTCGAGCCCGTCGATCTCATCGTCTCCGGGAGCGTCGCGGTCACGGAGCGCGGCGAGCGCGTCGGGAAGGGAGAGGGGTACAGCGACCTCGAATTCGCGCTGCTCCGGGAGTTCGACCGCGTCGACGACGACACGGCGACGGTGACGACGGTCCACGAGCGACAGGTCGTCGACGAGGCGATTCCGACCGGCGACCACGACGTGCCGATGGATTACGTCGTCACGCCCGAGCGCGTCGTCGACACCGACGCACCTGCGGCGAAACCCGAGGGTATCGAGTGGGACGCGCTCAACGAGGAACGCCGCACGGAGATTCCCGTGCTGGAGCGCCTCGCCCCCTGAACGGCCCACAGTTTAAACGGGAGAGTGCCGTACTCGACGCGTATGCCGGCTTCGAGCGGCGACGACCCGGACGCGAGCGCGGAGGCGGCGCTGTCGGCAGCCATCGACGCGGCCGACGGCGACCCCGAGTGCGTGCTCTGCTCGAAGCCCGCGGACTACTTCCTCTACGAGCCCGGCAGCGTCGAGAAGTTCGTCTGCTGGGAGCACGTCAGCCCGCACTCTGCGGCCGTCGACGGCGAAGGAGAGCGGCCGGGTCGGCCGGTCGCGCTCTCGCTATGACTCCATCGGTGCCATCGTCGCCGTGAACACCGCCACGTCGTCGCTCTCGTTGCGCGCGCCGTGGGCGACGCCGCGCTCGTGGACGACCACGCCCGGCGCTGCCACGGTCTCCTCGCTGTCGCCCTGCACGACGACGAGTTCGCCCTCCAGAACGTGGAAGCTGTTCGTCTGGTCGCCGTGCCCGTGCGGCTCGACTTCCGCACCCGGACCGAGCGCGAACGCCTTCACGAGTTCGTCCGGCGAGTAGTACAGCTCCTCCGTGACGACCTCGCCCGTCTCGGGCGCGAGGTCGGGATAGCAGTCGAGTGACACAGCAGAACGGAGACGGCGGAAGTCCTTATCTGTCGGGTTCGACGAGTTCCTCGGCGACCGTCTCGGAGCCCAGCAGCGCGGGGTCGACGGCGAGGTCGAGGACGCCCTTCACGAACTCGGGCATCGAGTCGGGCGTGTACGCGACGGTTTTCAGGCCCTCGTTCTGCTCGCGGGCGACCGGGATGGCAGTGGCTTCGGCCGCGTCCGTGATGACGAGCAGGTCGGCGTCCGCGACGCCGGCATCTTCGAGGCGCTGGCCGGACGCGACGTCCTCGATGCTGGTGACTTCCACGCCCTCGTTCCGGAGGGCGTCGACGATGCCGCGGTCGGGGCCGACGACGATAGCCTTCATTCGTACTCGATGGTCGCAGGTGGTTTGTGCGTGACGTCGTAGACGACGCGGGAGACGTTGTCGATGGTGCCGGCGATGCGGGACTGGAGGCGCTGGAGGGTCTCCCACTCCAGTTCCTGGGCGCGCGCGGTCATCCCGTCTCTCGATTCGACGGAGCGGACGGCGACGACGTAGCCGTGAACGCGGTTGTCGCCTTTCACGCCCGTCGCCTTCCCGAGGACGGCGGCGAACGCCTGCCACGGGTCGTACTCCTCCAGTTCCTCCTCGACGACTGCGGTCGCCTCGCGGCAGACCGCGACCTTCTCGGGGGTGACTTCGCCGAGCACGCGCACCGCGAGCCCGGGGCCGGGGAACGGCATGCGCTCGCTGATGATCTCTTCGAGGTCGAGGTGGCGGGCGACCTCCCGGACCTCGTCCTTGTAGAGGTCACGCATCGGCTCGACGATGCCCTCGAAGCCGACGCGCTCGGGGAGCCCGCCGACGTTGTGGTGGCTCTTGATGGTGCCCTCGCTCTCGATGCGGTCGGGGTAGATGGTGCCCTGCACGAGGTAGTCGGCGTCGACTTCCTCGGCGACCGTCTCGAACTCCCGGATGAACTGCTCGCCGATGACGTGGCGCTTCTCCTCGGGGTCCGTGACGCCCGCCAGTTCGTCGAAGAAGCGGTCCTGCGCTTCGACGATGCGGAGGCTGTCCATGTAGTCGAAGACTTCCCGAATCTCGTCGGTCTCGCCCTTCCGCATCAGGCCGGTGTCGACGTAGACGGGGACGAGCTGGTCGCCGACCGCCTCGTACGCCAGCGCGGCGGCGGTAGAGGAGTCGACGCCGCCGGAGAGCGCGATGATGGCGGTGCTGTCGCCGAGCTTCTCCTGAATCTCTGCTTTGGCGTCCACGACGAACTCCTCGACGTTCACCATCAGTTCACCACCTCCGCTTCCGTCTCGGTAGCCTCGAGGACGGCGTCCAGCAGCCCGACGAACGGCGGGCTCGCGCGCGTCGGCCGCGACCGGAACTCGGGGTGGAACTGCGTCCCGAAGAAGAACGGGTGGTCGCCGTACTCCAGAATCTCCATGCGGTTGCCGGCCTCCCCGGAGAACGTCAGGCCGTTCTCGGTGAGGTCGTCGATGTAGTCGGGGTTGACCTCGTATCGGTGGCGGTGGCGCTCCGTGCAGGAGGTGTCGCCGTACAGTTCGTGGGCGAGCGTCCCCGGCTCGATTTGGGTGTCGTGGGCGCCCAGGCGCATCGTCCCGCCGAGGTCTTCGAGGTCGTACTGCTCGGGCAGCAGGTCGATGACCGGGTGGGGCGTCTCCTCGTTGATCTCCGAGGAGTGGGCGTCCGCCATCCCGAGGACGTTGCGCGCGTACTCCACGACGGCGAGCTGGAAGCCCAGACAGAGCCCGAGGAAGGGGACGTCGTGTTCGCGGGCGTACTGAATCGCGCGAATCTTCCCCTCAGTGCCGCGGGAGCCGAAGCCGCCGGGGACGACGACGCCGTCGGCCTCTTGGAGGCGCTGTTCGTGGTCGTCGTTCATCTTCTCGGAGTCCACCCAGAGGACGTTCACGTCCACGCCGCGTTCGAGGCCGGCGTGCTTGAGCGCCTCGTGGATGCTCATGTACGCGTCTTCGAGGGCGTACTTCCCGACGAGCGCGATGTCGACTTCGCCCGTGCGCTCGCGGGTGACGAGGTCGCGCCACTCCGTCGAGCGCTCGGCCTTCGGGAGGGCGTCGTCGGCGATGTCGAACTCCTCCATCACGTACTCGTCGAGGCCCTCCTCCTCGACGACGAGGGGGACGTGGTAGACGTCCTCGACGTCCGGGTTCGAGAAGACGGCGTCGGTGGGAACGTCGCAGAACAGCGCGATTTTCTCCTTGACGTCGGGGTCGAGTTCGTCCTCACAGCGCCCCACGAGGACGTCCGGCTGGAGACCAATCGACCGGAGTTCCTTCACGGAGTGCTGGGTTGGCTTCGTCTTCTGCTCGCCCGTCTGGGAGTACGGCACGAGCGTGACGTGCGTGAACAGGATGTCCTCGTCGTCCTCCTCGTGGCTGAACTGGCGCAGCGCCTCGAGGAACGGCATTCCCTCGATGTCGCCCACGGTGCCGCCGACTTCGACGATGCAGACGTCGGAGCCCTCGGCGGCCTCGCGGACGCGCCGCTTGATGTCGTCGGTGACGTGGGGGATAATCTGGACGGTCTTCCCGAGGTAGTCGCCGGCGCGCTCGCGCTCGATGACGTGCTGGTAGACTTTCCCCGTGGTGACGTTGTGGTCGGAGGTCATGTCCACGTCGAGGAACCGCTCGTAGTTCCCGAGGTCGAGGTCGACCTCCCCGCCGTCCTTGAGCACGTACACCTCGCCGTGCTGGTAGGGGTTCATCGTCCCCGCGTCCACGTTGAGGTAGGGGTCGATTTTGACGGCCGTGACGTCGAATCCGGCGTTCGAGAGGAGGCGGCCCAGACTGGCGGCAGTGATGCCTTTCCCCAGCCCGGACATCACCCCGCCAGTAACGAACACGAACTTGCTTCCCAGTGTCGGGTCGTACCCGGTCTCCGTCGGCATACTGACTGTGCGGCGGGCGCGGCAAAAACGGTTTCGGGACGGGCGTCGTTCGCCAGCCGCTGGCACGCGACCTACCGTGAGGAGATGCCAAGGACGCCGGGTGCGCCGGCTCTGAAGACAAAGCGGCCGGGGACTCGGTTCGCCGCGAGATGACGGCGACGCGGACGACGTACGGGGTCAGCAACACCCACCGCGTGAACTGCGTCCCGCGACTCGTCATGCGCGCAGCGTGGACGCAGCGCCTGATAGCGGTTGTGTCGATGCCTAGCAGGCGTCCGCGAGGAACGGGCCGACCGCCTCCGCGACGTGGTGGGTGCGCCCGACGAAGAAGTGGTCGGCGTCTAGTTCCACGACCTCGCAGTCGAGGTTGCGGGCCGCCGCCACGACCGGCTCCCAGTCCGCGGTCGTGTCGCGGGTCGCGTAGACGACTTGCAGCGGCGCAGTCACGTCAGTGAGCGCGTCCGCGGCGTTCAGCCCGGCTTCGAGTTCGGCGGTCGGCGCGAGCAGCGACACCGCGCACAACTCGACGTCGACGCTCGCGGCAGCGAGCGCGGCGACGCTCCCGCCGAAACTGAACCCGAACAGCCCCACGTGCTCGTAGCGCTCGCTCGTCCACCGGACGGCGTTCCGGGCGTCCTCGCGCTCCCCGAGTCCCTCGTCCCAGTCGCCGTAGTCGAAGCGCAGCGACGCGACGCCGCGTTCGACGAGGAACTCCGCGACGGCGACGAGGCGGTCGTCGCCGCGGTGCCCGCGGTGCTGCGGGTGGGGCGGACACATGACGACGCACGCCGATGCCTCCCCTTCTGGCGAGTCGAGGGTCGCTTCCACGTCCCGCGCGCCCGGCACCAGCACGGTCTCCTGTTGCATGCGCGGTAGTTTGCGGGCTGGCGTCGTGTAGCCTGCGATCACGCGGCTCTTGTCCGGCCACGTGGCTCGCGGGTCACTACGTTCCCCGCTCGCTCTAACGTGGTCTCCCTGCGGTCGACCACGCGGCTCTTGTCCGGCCACGTGGCTCGCGGGTCACTACGTTCCCCGCTCGCTCTAACGTGGTCTCCCTGCGGTCGACCACGCGGCTCTTGTCCGGCCACGTGGCTCGCGGGTCACTACGTTCCCCGCTCGCTCTAACGTGGTCTCCCTGCGGTCGACCACGCCGGTGAAGACTATACGTCCAGAGCCCAAAGTCGTGTGTATGGGTATCGTGTCACGCCTCTCGTACGCGGTCCGGTCGAAACTGAACGCGCTCGTCAGTTCCGCCGAAGACCCGACGGAGACGCTGGACTACTCCTACCAGCGGCTGCGCGACGAACTGCGGGACGTCGAGAAGGGACTGGCGGACCTCACCGCCCAGAAGAAGCGCCTGGAGGTCCAGCGCGAGCGCCTCCAGCGGAACGCCGAGAAGCACGACGAGCAGGCCCGCGAGGCGGTCCGGCAGGACCGCGACGACCTCGCGCGGCGCGCGCTGGAGAAGAAACAACAGAAGCGCGACCAGGTCAACGAAATCGACGGCCAGATCGCGGACCTCGAAGAGACCCAGCGCGACCTCGAAGAGAAAAAGGAGGAACTGGAGGCGCGCGTCGAGGAGTTCCGCACGAAGAAGGAGACGATGAAGGCGCGCCACGAGGCCGCGCAGGCCCAGACGCGCGTCTCGGAGGCCGTCACGGGCGTCGGCGACGAGGCGACCGAGGTGACGCGCGCCATCGAGCGCGCGAAAGACCAGACCGAGGAGATGGAAGCGCGCGCCGCCGCGATGGACGAGCTCGACGAACGCGGCGTCCTCGACAGCCCGCTGGGCGACGACCGCGACCGCATCGACCGCGAACTCGACGCCGAGCGCGAGGACCGCGAGGTCGAAGCGGAACTGGACGAACTGCGCGCGGAGGTCCGCGGCGAGGAGGCCGTCGAGAGTGCCGCGGACGGCGACGAGGACGTGGAAGCGGAACTGGAAACCATCCGCGAGGAAGAGGAGGAGGTGTAGCTGGACTGACCGCCGCGGCGAGCGGGTCGTGGCGACTACCGTTTTCCGTGCGTGCGTCGAAGGCCGGGTATGGCCGACAGCGACGAGAGCAAACCGAGCGACCAGCTGCGCGAGCGCGTCCCGCGCAGCAGCCGGTGGGTCTGGGTCGTGTTGGACGCCGACCGGCGGGCGGTCGCGGCCGGCGTGCTCGCGGTGCTGTTCTGCTCGCTGGTCGCCGCCGGCACGCTGTTGCCGACGCCCGCCTACGAGCTGCTGACCGACGGCGACCCCCACGAGACGCTGTTCGACGCGCTCGTCGCGGCGACGATTACGGGCGTGACGCTCGTGCTCACGCTGAGCCAGCTCGTGCTCTCCCAGGAACTCGGCGCGGCGGGCGACCAGCGCGAGCGCATGGAGGGCGCGCTGTCGTTCCGCGAGGACGCCGCCGACGCCGCCGGGATGGACATCGCGCCCGCGGAGCCGTCGGCGTTCCTCCGCGGGCTCGTGGAGGCGACCCGCGAACAGGCGAACGCGCTCGGCGACGCCGCGCCCGACGGCGAAGCGGGCGAGGCGGTCGACGCCTACGTGGACAACCTCACGGAGAACGCGCGCGTGGTGGCGAACCAGCTCGACGGCGCCCAGTTCGGGGAGTTCGACGTGGTGTGGGCGGCGCTGAACTACAACTATTCGTGGAAGCTGTACGCGGGCGAACGCCTCCGCGCCGAACACGGCGACGCACTCGACGAGGACGCCGACGCGGCACTCGACGACCTCCTGGGGACGCTGGCGCTGTTCGGGCCGGCCCGCGAGCACTTCAAGACGCTGTACTTCCAGTGGGAGCTGTCGGACCTCTCGCGGACGCTGCTGTACGCCGCCGTCCCCGCGCTCGCGGTCGCCATCGCGTCGCTGCTGTTCCTCGACCCGGCGGCGTACCCCGGAAGCACGTTCGGCGTCAACCACGCGCTGCTCGTCGTGAGTGCGGCCGTAACCGTCACCGTGCTGCCGTTCGCGCTGCTGCTGTCGTACATCCTGCGCATCGTCACCGTCACGAAGCGCACGCTCTCCATCGGCCCGTTCGTGCTCCGGGAGACCGAGCGCAGCGGGAACGTCGACTGACGCCAGCGCACCCGACACTTACGTGCCCGTCTGTGCTATTTCGACGCATGTACGACGCGGTCCTCGTGCCGACGGACGGCAGCGACGCCGCCTCCGCGGGCGTCACGCACGGCCTCGACCTCGCCGCGGAGTTCGACGCGGTCGTCCACGCGCTCTACGTCGTGCCCGAGTCAGAACGCGCGAGCATCGTCGGCAGTTCGAGCAACCCCGGGGAGTCGAGCATCGCTGCGGCCGCCGAACGCGCCGTCGAAACCGTCGCCGCGGCCGCCGACGACCGCGGCCTCGACGCCGAAACCGAGATTCGGAGCGGGACGCCACACCGCGAGATTCTCGACCACGCCGACGAGGCGGCCGTCGACCTCGTCGTGATGGCGACGCACGGCCGTACGGGCGTCAGCAGGCTGCTCTCCGGGAGCGTCACCGAGCGCGTCGTCCGGAACGCCGACCGCCCCGTGCTCGTCGCGCGCCGGACGCCCTGACGGGAGCGCCGAACCGTAAGCCACGTCCCCGTCACGGGAGTCAGTGCGGCGTATGGACCAGCGTCGGTTCTCGAAACTGCTGGCGTGCGCCGCCGTGCTCGGCGTCACGGTCGGCCTCGTCGCCACGGGGTTCCGGGTGGCGTGGCTGGCCGCCAAGCACGCGCTCTGGCACACCTTCGAGGCGACCTACTGGCGCATCCCGGTCAGCGTGGCGGCCGGCGTCCTCATCGGCACCATCCTCTACAAGACGTACTACCCGGGCGCGCTCGCCGCACTCGTCCGCCAGTTCCACGACGAAGGCAGCGTCCCGCTCGCGGAGAACGTCCCCACCGTCCCGGTCGGCTTCATCGGGCTCATCGCGGGGCAGAACGCCGGCCCGGAGGGCGTGATGAGCGTCGTCGGCGGGAGCTTCGGCACGCAGGCCGCGGAGACGTTCGGGATGCCGAACGCCGAGAAACTCCTCACGCTCGCGGGCATGGGAGCGGGGTTCGGCGCCATCCTCGGCGCACCCATCGGCGGCGCGCTGCTGTGGCTGGAACTCCCCCACGAGCGCGGCCTCGAGTACTACGAGGCCATCATCCCGACGTTCGTCGCGAGCTTCGCGGGCTACCTCACGGAGGCGGCGCTCGGCGGCTTCCACCTGTTCCCGACGTGGCACGTCTCCGCCGTCGCGCCCATCTCGGGCGGCCAGTTGGTCGCCGCAGCCGCCGTCGCCGTCGTCACCATCCCGTTCGGCGCGCTCTACACGACCATCTTCGACACCGTGGGACGGCTGTTCAACCGGTGGTCGCCCGCCATCTACGTCCGGACGACCGTCGCCGGCCTCGGCATCGGCCTGCTCGGGTACGCGCTCCCCCTGACGTACTTCTACGGCGGCAGCAAGATGAATCAGCTCGTGGGCACCGACCTCGGGCTCGGGGTGCTGGTCGCGACGCTGCTCGGGACGATGGTCGCGGCCGCGTTCACCATCAACGGCAACTGGATTGGCGGGCTCATCGTCCCACACATGTTCATGGGTGCGGTGCTCGGGCTCGCGGCGTCGATGGTCGTCCCCGCGCTCCCGCCGATACTCTCGATGCTCGCGGGCATGGCCGCGTTCAACGCCGTCGTCACGGGGACGCCGCTGTCGTCGGCGCTCATCGCCATCGCGCTGACCGACGGCGCGAGCATCACGCCCGTCTTCCTCGCGGCGCTGGTCGGGTTCGTCGGCAGCCCGCTCGTCGGCTTCCTCCAGACCGCGGCGCCGCGCCGCGAACCGCCGAATTTCCACGTCGGCGACTGACCGCGAAAAACGAGTAGCGGGCTACTCCGCGAAGTCCGGTTCCGTGTGCTTCTCCGCGACCTCGCTGTCGAGGTGGTCGAGGAACGCGTCGAGGTCGACGTCGTTGCGCTCGCGCTCCTGGCGGTCGCGCACCGAGACCGTCCCTGCTTCTTCCTCGTCGTCGCCGAGGACGAGCATGTACGGGACGTTGTCGTCGTGGGCCTGCTGGATTTTCCGGCCGACCGTCCAGTCGCGGTCCTCGACTTCCACGCGGTAGCCCTCCAGTTCGTTCTTCACGCGGTGGGCGTAGCCGAGGTTGTCGTCCGTCACGGGGAGGATGCGGACCTGCTCGGGCGCGAGCCACGTCGGGAAGCGGCCGTTGTAGTGCTCGATGAGCACCATGAAGAACCGCTCGTAGCTCCCGTAGAGCGCGCGGTGAATCATCACCGGCTGGTGGGCTTCGTTGTCCGAGCCCGTGTACTCGAGGTCGAAGCGCTCGGGCATGTTGAAGTCCAGTTGGACGGTCGGGCCGTCCCACGTGCGCCCGAGCGCGTCCTCGAACGCGAAGTCGACCTTCGGCCCGTAGAACGCGCCGTCGCCGGGTTCGAGGTCGTAGTCGACGTTCTGCTGGTCGAGCACGTCGCGGAGCTGGCTCTCGGACTGCTCCCAGATTTCGTCGCTGCCGACGGACTTCTCGGGGCGGGTCGCGAGCGCGACCTCGTAGTCGAGGTCGAACGTGTCCAGGACCTCGAAGATGAGGTCCATGATGCGGCGGACCTCCTCCTCGATCTGGTCGGCGCGCGCGAACACGTGGCCGTCGTCGATGGTGAACGCCCACACCCGACTGAGCCCGGAGAGCTCGCCGCGCTGCTCGCGGCGGTACACCTTCCCGTCCTCGAAGTACCGGACCGGGAGGTCGCGGTAGCTCCACGAGGACTGGTCGAAGATGGTGGCGTGGCCCGGGCAGTTCATCGGCTTCAGGCCGTACTCCTCGTCGTCGACGTCCATGAGGAACATGTCGTCGACGTAGTTGTCGTAGTGGCCGGATTTCTTCCAGAGTTCCGTGCGGAAGAGGTGCGGCGTCTCGACCTCGTCGTAGCCCATGTCGCGGTTCAGGCCGTGAACGTAGTCCGAGAGTTCGCGCAGGACCGTCTTCCCATTAGGGTGGTACAGCGGGAGGCCGGGGCCGGTAACGTCCGGAATCGAGAAGAGGTCCATCTCGGAGCCGAGCTTGCGGTGGTCGCGCTCCTTGGCTTCCTCGCGTCGCTGGAGGTACGCCTCCAGCCCGTCCTCGGTGGGGAACGCCGTGCCGTACACCCGCGTCAGCGTCTCGCGCTCCTCGTCGCCGCGCCAGTACGCCGCGGAGGTCTCCAAGACCTCGAAGCCGCCGATTTCGCCCGTCGAGTCGACGTGCGGACCCTGGCAGAGGTCCTCGAAGCCGTCCTGTTCGTAGAAACTCACGGGGTCCTCGCCGGCCGCCTCGGTTTCGAGAATCTCGCGCTTGAACGGGTTGTCCTCGTACTTTTCGAAGGCCTCCTCGCGGTCGTACTCGACGCGCTCGACGTCGTAGTCGGCCTCGATGATGTCCTCGGCTTCTTCCTGAATCTCGTCGAGGTCGTCGGCGTCGAGTTCGACGTCCGCGATGTCGTAGTAGAACCCCTCGTCGGTGTACGGCCCGATGGTGAGTTTCGCGTCGGGGTGGTGGCGGACGAGGGCCTGCGCGAGCACGTGCGCGGCGGTGTGCCGGAGGACGTCGAGGTAGTCGTCGGAGCCCTCGGTGACGATTTCGATTTCGCGGTCCTCCGCAATCGGCTCCTCCTTCGCGACGAGTTCGCCGTCCAGCTTCCCGGCGACTGTGTCACGGCCGAGGCCGGGCCCGATTTCGTACGCTACGTCCTCGACCGTCGCCCCGGCTTCGACGTCCAGCGTGGCGCCGTCCGGGAGCGTCACAGTAACGGTGCTCATTCTGTCCGTTAGTTCGCCCGGAGGCACCCATAAGCCTGTTGAGACGGTGCGAGTGCGTGCCGAACCACCAGAAGCGTCGAGTCGCGCGTCAGACCTCTCGCGCGCCCGTCCCCGCCCGGTCGACGTCCTGCAAGTCGATGTGGCCGGCGGGCATCGGAACGCCGTCGAAGTCGTCCTCGGCGAGCAGCAGTGAGCCGTCGAGGTCCGCGTAGTCCAGGAGCGGCGCGAGGTGGCAGGCCGCCGCGATGCTGGCGTTGGACTCGATCATGCACCCGCACATGACTTCGAGGCCGTGCGCGCGGGCGGTGTGAATCAGGCGTTTGGCCTCGCGCAGCCCGCCCGTCTTCATCAGTTTCAGGTTCGCGATGTCACAGCGGTCCGCGATGGCCGGGATGTCGCTGGCGACGACGCAGGACTCGTCGGCGGCAATCGGGAGCGGCGAGCGCTCGTAGACGTACTTCAGGCCCTCACGGTTCTCTGCGGGCACGGGCTGCTCGACGAACTCCACGCCGTAGTCGGCGAGCCACTCGATGTTGCGGACGGCTTCCTTGGGCGTCCACGCTTCGTTGGCGTCGACGCGGATGGTGGCGTCGGGCGCGGTCTCCCGGACCGCCGAGAGGAGTGCTTCGTCGCGGCTCGTGCCGAGTTTCACCTTCAGCGTTCCGTAGCCCGCCTCGACCGCCTCGGCGGTCTTCCGGCGCATCGTCTCCTCGTCGTCGATGCCGACGGTGAAGGAGGTGTCGAGCGTGTTCGCGGCGTCCAGCCCCCAGTAGCGATAGAGGGGCAAACCCGCGCGCTTCGTGGCGAGGTCGTGGCAGGCGATACTGACCGCGCTGCGCGCCGCGGGGTTGTCCTCGACAACCCCGCGCAGCCCGGTCTCGATGCGCGCGAGGTCGTGCGGGTCGTCGACGCGCTCGACGACGGCCAGGAGCTCGGGCAGGACGGCTTCGACGGTCGCCGCCGTCTCCCCGTAGTGCGCGGAGGGCGCGGCACCGCCGACGCCGACGTTGCCCTCGTCGTCCTCGACGCGCACGACGACGTTCGCGGCAGTGTCCTGCGTGCCGCGCGCGATGGTGAAGGGGTGTTCGAGCGGGAACTCGGAGCGCTCGAACGCCGCCTTCACCGAATCACCTCGATGACCGAGTCGGGCCCGAACCGCACGGGGTCGTCGGCGGGCGCACCGATAGCCTCGGAGAAGTCCGCGACTGCGCCGCGGGCGGCCGTGTCGGTCTCGACGCTGCGCGTGTTCAGCATCCCACCGATTACGTCCGCGTCGGTGACGGGTTCGACGAACTCCTCGTAGCGCTCCACGAACGACTCGACGGGCGGGAGGGCCTGGTCGTAGCCGTGAATGGAGTCGCGGCCGTGCTCGTGGCAGAGCACGAGGTGGTCGGGCATCGAGCCGTGGACGATGCTCGCGGTGACCCCGGAGTACGCGGGGTGGACGATGCTCGCCTGCCCCTCCACGAAGACGTAGTCGTGGTCCGCGCCCGCCTCCAAGACCATGCGCTCGACCGCGCCCGCGGCGAAGTCCGAGACCACGCGGTCGACCGGAATGCCCTCGCCCTCGATGAGGATACCGGTCTGCCCGGTCGCGACGAACGCCGCGTCCATCCCCTGCTCGCGGGCGGTCTCGTAGAGCTCGCGGGTGGCGGTCATCTTCCCGACCGAGCAGTCCGTGCCCACGGTCGCGACGACCGTGGCGTCGACGCTGTCCGCGACGCCGTCCGCGACGCCCAAGTCGGCGGGCGGCTTCCGCACGTCCCAGAGTTCACAGCCGTACTCGGCGGCGAGATCCTCGAACTCCTCGTCGTCGCTGAGGAAGTAGTGGAGGCCCGAGTAGACGTCGCAGCCGCGTTCGAGGGCGTTGCGGACGTCCGGCCGCCACGACTGGTCGAACGCGCCGCCGATGGGCGAGATGCCGACGACGAGCGCGTCCACGTCGTCGGGCACGTCGCTCATCGACGCGACCACGGGCGCGTCCTGTACGTCCGGCAGGTGGTCGTTGACTCGGGTGCCGTCGTTGTCCCGGTCGAGCACCGCGACGACGTCGTAGTCGGCGTACCGGAGGACGCCCACCGCGGTCTTCGCGCGGCCGGGGAACTTCTCGTGCGCGAGGAGTGCGACTTTCATACGACGATGGAGGCCACCCGCCGTCTTAAACCTGAAGCCGAGGGCAACCCAGGCACCGTCAGGTCGACCGACAGGTCACAAAAGCGATAGCTGCACCGTCCAGAACGTGTCGTGGGCGTCGTCGAGCGCGGCTTCCGGCTTCCCGGTGGCGTCCACGGCGGCGGTGGCGTCGGCGTCGAACTCGTCCAGCAGGGTGCCCTCGCCGACGACGAACACGTGCTCGGCTTCGATGCCGTCGAGCGCGCGCTGGCACTTCTGGAGGTGTTCGGTAATCTGGCTCTCGCGGCGGCGCTCGAAGCGGTCCTGCGAGAACCCGCCCTTCGAGTGCTTGCCCTTCACGTCGCTCTCGAACCCCTCGAAGTGAACGCGCTCGGGCTGCGGCCCCTCGCCCATCTCGGCTTCGTAGACACCCAACGCGAACAGGTCCGCGCGCACGACGGCGAGCGCGTACCGCCCGGTCGGCGCGAGCCACTCGCGGTCGACCTGCACGGTCGAATCCCACGTCTCGAACGCCTCCGGCGGGTTCGGGGGGCGGAGCGCCGCGGAAAGCAACCCTTCGCGGTCACGGACGACGAGGCAGGGCGCGGCGCGCTCGACGAGCGGCGCGCGGTCGCCGAACGCCTCCCGCACGTCCTCGGGCGGGTCGTCTGGCACGTACGCCGTGAGCACGCCCTCCTCGGTGCTCTCGATGCTGTCGAGGAGCGCGACGACTCGCTCGCGGCGCTCCCCGCGGAGGTCCCGACGCCCTCTGAACTCGGGGCCGCCGTCCTCGCCGCGCAGCCGCTCGACGCGGTCCTCCAACTCGATAATCCTGTCCTCAAGTTCGTTGACGCGCTGCTCGGCCGCCTGTTTGTCACGGACGGCCTCGCTGCGGCGCTCGCCCTCCGCGTCCAGTTGCGCCTCTAGGGAGTCCTTCTCGGCTTCCAGGTCCTCGATGCGCTCCTTGAGTGCCGCGCGCCCGAGGAGTCTGTCCAGCATGGGCGAATGGCGACAGCCCGGCCGCTTAGGCGTTTCCCACCTACGGTCGGAGTGTTCGGACGGGCAGACGAAACTGGCTTGATGTGCTCGCCGATACACCCGGTAGGCCTGGTGGTCGCCGGGAGAGCAACGCTCTCCCGAGGCCTCGGAAATCGGAGATTTCCGGCGGATTGAAAGCGCGAGGCGCGCGTGGCGGCGAAGCCGCCACGTTTTGCAGCGGTTGGCGAAGCCGACCGCCCACTCGGCGAACCCCGGCGTTCGGAAGACGCTATGCGTCTTCCGCAGTCGACCGAGAGACGCCGACGGCGTCTCTCGGGATGACGAGAGGACTTCGTCCTCTCGAACCACCCATCAGAAACGCATAGCGTTTCTGAGGACGACGCAAGCACGAGAGCGAGCAACGCGAGCGAACGTGCGCAGCGAGCCGCGGGAGTGTCGTGAGTGCAACGAACGAGACCACGGAAGACGAGCACTGCGAGTCTCCCGACGGTCGAGACAGCCGAGGGCTTTCAGCTGTTCCCCCACAACTCTGCTGCTGGGAACTACTTATCTGACACTACCTTACGGCCGGGCAGTATTCAGACGGGCAGACGAAACTGCGGAGACGACTCGGCCTTGTGAAAGCCCTCGGCGCGCTCGCGGTCGTTCGCTCGCTGCGCTCCTCGTCACTCGCGACGCTCGTTCCTGTGGTGCTTACGTCGCGAAGCGACCACGCAAGCGCGAGCGCGCCTCGCCCTTTCAATCCGCCAGGAACCGGCTGGCCCGCCGGCTAAAGCTATCGTCGTCCTATGGCCGAAGCACACGAACCGCTACTCCGGGGCGCAGCAGCGCGGTCGGCGGAACCTCCATGCTGAGCACGCGGCCGTACGTGGAAGACACCTCGCCGTCCTCGTGCGCGGTGTCGACCACGCGGGAGGCGTAGCGGTCGAACAGGCGCGTCGGGAGCGAGCGCGAGCCCTCCGTGTCGTCGAACGCGAGGTCCGCGGTCGTGGCGAGCAGCCACGCGACGTCGACGACGTCGCTGGCGCTGTCGAAGAAGCGGCGTGGGAGGTCGTCGGTGCCGTCGGCGAGCGCGTGGCCGAGCAGGACGGCTTCGAGGCACGCGACGGACATCCCCTGCCCGTAGACGGGGTTGAAGCTCGCGACGGCGTCGCCGAGCACGACGAGGCCGTCAGGAAACTCGTCGAGGGCCTCGTAGCGCCGCCGGCGGTTCGACGGGAACGGGTAGTGCGCGATGTCGCCGACGACCGGTCGCGTCTCGAGAAGCTCCGCAAAGTCGTCGATAGGGAGCGTGCGCGCGAACTCGCGGAGCGCGTCGATGTCCGTCGGCGGGTCGTCGCCGTGGACGCCCTGGAGCATGACGAGCCAGCGGTCGCCCTCCACGGGAAACACGCCGCCACCGCGAGGCTGCTGGGGCGACGGTGGCACGAAGTACGCGCGCCGGTCGTCGGGCGGGCGCTCGACGACGGCGGTGGTGTACGCCACGTCCACGGTGAGTTCGTCGACCGGCGGCGCGTCGTAGCCGTGGGCTTCGAGCCACGACGGCGTCGAACTCGTGCGGCCCGTAGCGTCCACTACGAGGTCTGCTCGAAGTGATTCTGTACCGTCGCCCTCACGGATTTCGACGCCCGCCACGTCGTTCGTGCCGTCCGCGAGGTAGTCCACGAACTGCGTCTCGCCGCGGAACGTGATGCCGTCGCGGGCGGCGAGTCGCTGGCGAATCGCGTGCTCGAACAGCGGCCGGCTCGCCGAGTACAGGACTTTCGGCTGCGGCCCCGTGGCGAGCACGCCGCCCTGCTGGTAATACGTGAGGTCGGTCGTCCAGTCGAGCATCAGCCCGCCGGACTCGACGAGCATCTCGCCGTAGCCCGGGAAGAGGTCTTCGAGGGTCGCGCGCCCGGCTTCGAGGAGGACGTGGGGCTGGCGGGACTGCGGGACGCCGCGGCGCGCGCTGGCATCGTCGGGCAGCGGGTCGCGGTCGAGGACGGTCACGCGGTCGAACGCGTCGTCGAGCACACGCGCCGCGACCATGCCGGCGACGCTCGCGCCGACGACGACCGCGTGGTCGCCGACGGCGGGAATCGCGTCGGGGTCGTAGCGTGGGACGGACGCCAGCGTCACTGGTCGAGTGGTGCGTGGCGCGAGTGTTAAACGTTCCCTGTTGGCCTCAACGCTTTTGCGTTTTGTGAGGAAAGGTAACGCATAGCAATAGCACTCACGGACTGGGTCGGCGTCGACGACGCCTCGCCCGCCGAGCGGCTGGTCGTCGAGTCCGTCGTCGCGCCCGGCCCGCGGGTGTCGGCGGGCCCGGTCTCGGTGCGGGAGCTCGTGGAGCCGCACGTCCCGACGGCCGAACTCGCGTGGGAGAACGAGGAGTGAGCTTAGACCGCGCCCATGTCGAACAGGCGCGCGGCGTGGTCGCGTTTCGCGAGCAGGACTGCCTCCAGCGACGGTGGGTTCTCGACGGCTACGGTTTCGAGGACGTCCTCGGGGACGGCGAGCGTGCGCTCGGGCACGTCGTCCTCGCCGTGGACCGAGAAGTGTGCGGGGCCGATTTTCATCACGAGCGGGAGGTCTGTCCGGGAGATGCCCTCGTCGTCGGCGTAGAGCTGCTCGTTGACCCGTTCGTGGTGCCGGCTGTTGATGGCGGCGCGGTCGCCGCGCGCCGGTTCGACGTACAACCGTCCGAGGTAGTAACCGCTGGAGAACGCCTCGAACATGTATGCTAACGTTTGGCACGGGAACACATAAGCGCTCCGGCGGCCCCCGAAGTCGTCGCGCAATCCCACCGAGAGCAGACACCCTTATCCGGGCTCGCCGCTAACTCAGGGTGAAGATGGACTCGGGGGCACTGCTCGACATACTCGGCAACGAGAACCGGCGACGCATCCTCCGGCTGCTCGCGCGAAAACCCTGTTACGTCACGGAAATCTCGGAGTACCTCGGGGTCAGCCCGAAGGCGGTCATCGACCACCTCCGCCGGCTGGAGGACGCCGGCCTCGTCGAATCGGAGGTTGACGACCAGCGCCGCAAGTACTTCCACATCGCCGAGAACCTCCGGCTGGAGGTGCGGCTGTCGCCGTTCGACTTCGGCGCGAAGTCCGCCTACCCCGCGAGCGCGGACCTCGACCTGACGCGGTGCCAGCACGTCTCTATTCGCATCCGCCAGGACCGCAACGACGACGTCGCGGACCTCGCGGGGAAGCTCCAGGAGCTCAAGGACCTCGAACGCGAGCTGTCGCTGGCCCAGCGCTGGGTACAGGGCCGGCTCGCGGACGTCCAAGACCAACTCGGGGAAGCCGTCGGCGACGGGAGCGAACGCCTCTACGCGGACGTGCTCGCGGCGCTGGCGTCCGGCGAGCGCTCCGCGAGCGCGGTCGCCGCCGCCCTCGACGCCCCCGAGCCGCTCGTGGAGGGCGTCCTCGAAACGCTGCGCGAGCAGGACGTCGTCGAGCGCGCGGACGGCGAGTGGCGCATCGCCGAGTAGCACGCGAGTAGCAACCTTTTCGTCGGCGCGCCCGGAACCGTCTCGACATGAACCAAGGGGACCGCGTGCGCGTCGACCGCGACGGCACGACCCACGAGGGCGTGCTGTTGCCGTCGGCCGAACCCGACCACCTCGTCGTGAAACTCGACTCCGGCTACAACGTCGGCATCGAGCGCGACGCGGCCGACGTCGAAGTACTGGAGCGAGACGTCTACGACGTCGAGAGCGAATCCGAGGAGGAGGCCGCCTCCGAGGTCGAGTTCGACGACGACCTACCGACGATTGCGCTCATCTCCACGGGCGGCACCATCGCCTCCACCGTGGACTACCGCACGGGCGCCGTCACCGCGCAGTTCGACGCCGAGGACGTGCTGCGGGCGGTGCCGGACCTCGCGGGCCGCGCGAACTACCGCGGCCGCGTCGTGGCGAACATCCTCTCGGAGAACATGGAGCCGCCCATCTGGCAGGAGCTCGCCGACGCCGTCCGCGAGGAAATCGAGGCGGGTGCGGACGGCGTCGTCGTGATGCACGGCACGGACACCATGCAGTACTCCGCGAGCGCGCTCTCGTTCATGCTCGACACGCCCGTCCCCATCGTCTTCACGGGCAGCCAGCGCTCCGCGGACCGCCCGTCCTCGGACAACGTGATGAACGCGGTCTGCGCGGTGGAGGCCGCGAAGGCCGACGCCGCCGAAGTGATGGTCTGCATGCACGCCTCGGAGAGCGACGACCGGTGCGCGCTCCACCGCGGCACGCGCGTCCGGAAGAACCACACGAGCCGCCGGGACGCCTTCGAGACCGTCGGCGCGGAGCCGCTCGGCTACGTCGACTACGACGAGGCCAGCGAGGACGCGACCGCCGAATCCCGCGGCGTCCAATTCACGAAGGAGTACGCCGAACGCGGCGAAACCGACCTCGACAGCAGCCCCGACCTCGACTCGGACGTAGAACTCGTGAAGTTCACGCCTGGGATGGACGACGCCTTCTTCGACCTCTGCGAGGGCAAGTCCGGCGTGATTATCGAGGGGACGGGCCTCGGCCACGTGCACACGGACTTCATCGACCGCATCGAGGAACTCGTCGAGGACGGCACGACGGTCGTGATGACCAGCCAGTGTCTGGACGGCCGGGTCTGCGACCGCGTCTACGACACGGGCCGGGACCTCCTCGACGCCGGCGTCGTCGAGGGCGAAGACATGCTCCCCGGCACCGCGAAGGTGAAGCTGATGTGGGCACTGGCGAACACCGAGAGCGTCGCGGAGACGATGCGGACGCCGCTCGCGGGCGAAATTACGGACCGCTCGGTCCCGTGGGAATGACCGGAGACGTCGAGATTCGGCCCGCTGAGCTCGCGGACTACGACGACGTGGTGGCGTTCGCCAGTGACACGTGGGCCGACCGCCGTGAGGACGGCGACTACATCCCGCAGGTCTTCGAGGACTGGGTGGCCAGCGACGGCCCGCGCCAGCGAACGCTCGTCACGGACACCGGCGACGACGTCGCCGCAATCGCCCAGTTCGTCCTGCTCTCCGAGCACGAGGCGTGGGCGCAGGGGATGCGCACGAACCCCGAGTACCGCGGCCGGGGCGTCGGCTCGACACTCGTCCACGAAGGCTTCGACTGGGCGCGCAAGCAGGGCGCGACGGTCGCGCGCAACATGGTGTTCTCGTGGAACGTGATGGGGCTCGGGCACTCGCGCGCCACCGGCTTCGAACCCGCGACGGAGTTCCGCTGGGTCCACCCCGAACCCGACGCCGACGCCACCCCGAACCACGAACGCACGGCGGACGCGCACGCCGCGTGGCAGTTCTGGCAGGACAGCGTGGCCCGCGACCACCTCCGGGGGCTGACGCTCCACCCCGAGGAGTCGTGGGCGCTCTCGGAACTCACGCGCGACCGCCTTGCCGCGGCCGCCGACCGCGACGCCCTCCAGGTCGTGCAGGACGACGGGGGTACGCGAGGGTTCGCGTCCCGCTCGCGTACCTACGAACGCGAGGAGGACGGAGAAGCGCAGACGTACGCGGAGTACGGCGTCGCGGCATGGGCCGACCAATCTGCCTGTGACTCGCTGCTCGACGCGATTGCGGCGGACGCCGCGAGCGTCGACGCGGACCGCACGCGCGTGCTGATTCCCGAGACCGCGGCGGCGGTCAGCGACGTCGCGGTCACGCGCACCGAGATCGACGACGAGCCGGACTTCGTGCTGGCCGCCGACCTCACCGCCGACTACCGGGCGTAAGCGGCGACGGCAGAACGTTCTTCCGCGAGTTCAGGCGAGCCGCGCCGGGTCGCCGGCGTAGTCGACGATGCCAGGGTAGTCAGCGATGACGCCGTCCACACCCGCATCGCTGCACGTGACGGCGTCCTGCCAGTCCGTGACGGTCCACGCGTTGACGGTGCGGCCGTCGCGGTGCGCGTGCTCGACGAAGTCGGCGCTGAGGCCGTCGACGGGCGCGTGGAGCGCGCGGCAGTCGAACTCGCTGGCGCGCGTGAGCCCGCGGTCGGTGTCGAGACACAGCGCCGCCCGCGGCGTGTCCGGCAGCACTTCGGTGGCGGCTTCGAGCGCGCCGTCGAAGAAGGAGGAGAGCACGACCGGCGCGTCGCAGTCCGCGAGAGCGTCCGCGACGGATTCGACGAACGGCCGCCAGGTCGCCGCGTCCGGCCCGGAGAGGCCGAGGCGGGCGTCCTCGCTGCCGGGATTCTTCAGTTCGACGTGGAACTCCACGCCAGCAGGCACGAGGTCCGCGACGTCGGCCAGCGTCGGCACGGGTTCGCCACTATCGAGCACGTCCGCTGCTGCGAGCGTCTCGGGGTTGGCGTCCCAGACGAAGCCCTCGGCGTCGGTGACGCCGCGCGAGTCGCCGTCGCCGTCGAGGCGCTGGTCGTGGAAGACGACCGGCGTACCGTCGGCTACGGGCTGAACGTCCACTTCGATGCCGTCCGCGCGTTCGCGGGCCGCGCGGACCGCCGCCGCGGTGTTCTCGGGCGCGACGCCGGCGAATCCGCGGTGGGCGATGGTGAACATCAGCCGCCGCTCACCGGCGGGAACAGCGCGAGCTCGTCGTCCGGGTCGAGTTCCGTGTCGAGGCCGTCCGCGTGGGCGACGTTCTCGCCGTTGCGCAGGACGTTGATGTGCTCGCGAATGTCGCCGTCGTCGGTCAGCACGCGGTCCCGGAGCGCGGGGCGGTCGGCGAGCAGGGCGTCGAGGGCGTCCCCGACCGTCTCCGCCGACTCGTCGACGGTGATTCGGCGGTCGCCGCCGACCTCCGCGAGGTCCGCGAACAGCTTCCACTCCATGCACGACCCTCGGCGGCGGCGACGCATAGGTGCTACGGGGTCGGCAGCGCGTGCGGCGGGTTACTGGCTCGGCGACTCGTCGGCCGGTTCCTCGTCGGCGGCCGCGGCGGCGTCCACGCGGCGCGCGACATCGGGCCGCGCGACCACGTACAGCGTGTCGCCGGCGGCGAGCGGCCGCGACGCGCTCGGGATGGCGGAGACGCCCGCTTCGCCGCGGAATGCGACGACGGTCCCCTCCACTGTCGCGACGGTCGCGCCGTCGAGGTCGCTGCCGGCTTCGACAGTGACGACGACCATCGTCTCGTCGGCGGCCCGCAACAGGGACGCGAACTGGCGGTCCGCGCCCGGCTCGTACGGCAGCGTGAGCAGGCGGTAGTCGCCGCCCGCGAGCCTGCGGGCGTCGTACTCGTCCAGCGACAGCGTCACGGTGTCCTCGCGGGTCGCACGAATCTCGGCCGTGGCGACGCGTTCGGCGGGCTGCGTCTCCGTGCTCGGCTGCCACACCTGTACGAGGTCGCCCGGGCCGGCGGCGTTCGGCGGGTCCGCGTGCACCCCGACGGCCGCAGTTCCGGGCGGGAGCGTCGGCCCGATGCCGGCGGTGCGGCTGCCGAGCGCGAGGTAGGTCGCGGTGCCGTCGTCGGCGAGTTCGACGTCGACGTAGCCCACGTCGTAGTCGTCTTTCAGTCGCGTGACGACGCGCTCGCGGAGCTCCTCGACGGTGAGCCGGCGCGGGAAGATGAGCGTCTTCCCCGCCAGCTCGGCTTTGACGTCGTCGGCGACCGGGTCGTAGCCCTCGATGTCCGCGATTTCCTCGGGGAGTTCGACCGCGACCGCGCGCCCCACGGCTTTCACGAGCCGGCCGACGTCGCCCTCGAGTTCGCGGACGCCGGTCGCGGCCAGAATCTGGACGCCGACGCGGTCGCCACCGCGGCGGGCGGCCGGCGCGACCAGCAGCGCGGCCCCGAACACGGCGAGGTTGAACACGACGGCGTCGAGGGAGAGCACGTCCGTGCGGCCGGCGATGGCCTGCCCGAGCGCGACCCGCGTGTTGAGGTAGAACGCGACCACGGAGACGTTCACGAGCAGCGCCACGCCCGAGGGGAGTTCCTGCCGGAAGTACCACCGGAACGCGGCCGCGAGCACGGCGACCGCGACCCCGGCCGCGAGGATGACGCCGCCGCCCTGCGCGAGTTCGGTCGTCGACACCGGCATCACTTCGCCACCTCCTCGAAGGCGTCGAGTTCACGGCGCGGCCCGGCGACGAACAGCTCGTCGCCGGCCGACAGCGCGACGTCGCCGGTCGGAGCGACCGTCCACGAGCCGTCGTGGCGGCCCGCCAGCACCGTGACGCCGTACGTCTCCCGCACGTTCGCTTCGCCGAGCGTGGTGTCCACGACGGGAGTGTCCGCGCGGAGCGTGAGCCGGCGGACGCGCTGGCCGCCGCGGCGCAACAGTCCGAGAAGTTCGTACTCGCGGCGGGTACCGCGAGCGCGCACGACGATGCGCGTGCGGTCGGCGGCGAGCAGGGACTCTGCGTCCGGCCGCTGCACGGCGACGGTGACGCGGCCCTCACCACCAGTCGTCGTCGGCGCGGGCGTCGCCGCGGGTTCGGTCTCCGCCGACTCCTCTGCCGCGGGTGTGGTCGGGTCCGCTGCGGGTTTCCCGCCGGACTTCGCGGAGACGACGGTGCCGTCGACGCGCTCCTCGCCCGCCAGCACCGAGACCTCGTCGCCGCGCGCGATGCCCGTAGGGACGAGCGCGCTCACCGACACCGCGCGCTTCCCGACCGGCGTGCGCTTGGAGACGCCCGCGGCGGGCGGCGCTGCGGCGACGGTCGCGCGGCCGTGCTCGTCGACGGTGACGGACGCCTCCTCGACGTCGAAGTCCGACCGCAGGCGGTCGGCGAACCGCGTCTCCAGCTCCGAGAGCGGGAGGTCAGCGGGGAAGCGCCACTCCGCGTCGTGAATCGACGCGCGCAGCGACTCCGGCAGCGGCGGGTAGCCTTCGAGGTCGCGGACGCCGCCGACGACGCTCACCGTGACCTCGTTGCGGCCGCCGACGAACTCGATGGCGTCGGTGTGGAGCGTGCGCTCGCGCAGCGACTTCAGGCTGAGCCGACGCGGGAGCGACGCGCCCATCTTGTCGCCGACCGAGTGCGTGTAGAACGTCAGCATCGCGACGACCAGCAGCGCCACCACCAGCGTCGTCGAATTCGCCGCCTGCGTGATTGTCGGGTCCGCGAACGCGAGGAAGCCGCCGTTGACCCCCGCGAGCGCGACGCCCAGCACCACGACACCGAACGCGGGCACGGAGAGCCCGGTGACGTACCGGAAGAGGAAGCCGAACCCGAACGACACCAGCGCCGGAATCACGCCAGCCAGCAGCCCGAGATAGATGCCGTGCAGCGCCTGCACGGGAGTGGAAGTCATACGACCGAGCACTCGCGCCCGGGACAAAACGCTACCGACGCGTGCCGTTGACGTTAAGACGGGGCACCACGCGCGTGGATGTATGGACGTACCGGGCGTGAAGCGAGTGACCGGACGGGTGGCTGTCGCGTTGACCCTCGCGGTCGCCGCGCTGTCGGTCGGCGTCGGCATCCTCGGCATCGTCGACCCGACCGCGAACTTCGGACCGTTCGCCCAGTACATTCCGCCCGCAATCAGTCAGACCGCGGGGTTCACCGGCTCGCTCACCGGCTTCCTGATGGTGATGAGCGCGTTCGGGCTGCGCCGCGGCCTCCGGGCGGCGTGGTACTCGACGATGGTGTTGCTCCCGGTCACCGCCGGCCAGGGGCTCGTGCAGGCGACGCCGTACTCGGTGCCGCTGGTCGTGCTGTCATTCGTCGCGTTCCCCGTGCTCGCCGTCGCGCGCAGCCGCTTCGACGAGCCGATTTCGCTGTCCACGAGCGCGGTCGCGGCGGGCGGCGCGCTCGCCGGCGTGCAGGCGTACGGCACCATCGGGACGTACGCGCTCCGCGGCGAGCGCGGGTTCACGGGCGTGAACACGATGCTGGACGCGTTCTACTACACGCTCGTCACCTCCAGCACCGTCGGCTACGGCGACGTCACCCCGACCACGCAGGAGGCGCGGCTGTTCTCGCTGTCCGTGCTCGTACTCGGCACCGCGAGTTTCGCCATCGCGCTCGGCGCGCTGCTCGGCCCCGCCCTCGAAGCCCGGTTCGCGAGCGCCCTCGGACGCATGACACAGAGCGACCTAGAGTCCCTCGACGGCCACGTGGTCGTCGCGGGCTACGGCGACCTGACGGAACCGATTCTGAGCGAACTCGCCGCCAGCGGCCGCCAGCTCATCGTGTTGACCGCCAGCGACGGTGACGCGTCCGCGCTCCGCGAGCGCGACGTGAACGTACTCGTCGGCGACCCCACCGACGAGGAAACCCTCGACCGCGCGGGCGTCGAACGCGCGCGAGCGGTCGTCGCGGCGACCAACGACGACGGCGAGGACGCGCTCGCGGTGCTCACCGTCCGCGAGAGCCACCCCGACGTACGCGTCGTCGCCGCCGCCACGGAGCAGGAGAACGAGCCGAAGCTCCGGCGCGCGGGTGCGGACGTCGTCATCAGCCCCGCGGTCATCGGCGGCCGGCTGCTCGCACGCTCCGCACTCGGCGACGAGAACGCTGAACAGGAGGCCGCCGACGTGGGCGACGAAGTGTAGTCAGGCGGTGTGGACGACCGCGATGTCCGTGTCGAGGTCGCGGACGCGCTCGTAGGTCGGCCGCGAGAAGAACTTCGAGGCGGCCGAGCGGTCGGTGCTCGCGCCGAGGAACACGAGGTCGTAGTGGGCGTCGTTTCGCTCGACGAACGCCTCGATTGACGACCGCGAGACGCGCGTCTCGCAGCGCGTGCCCACGGTCTCCGTGAGGTTCGCGAGCATCGACTCGGTGCGGCGGCGCTCGCGCTCGGTGTCGATGCACGAACAGACGCTGATGGAGCCGTTCCGGCCGGCGAGGCGCTCGGCGTAGTCAAGCATCGCGTGTGCGACGTTGGAGGCGCTGCGCACGGGGACCATGATGCGCTTCCAGCGCGTGCGCTCGCCGGTCGACTGGAGCGCGACGACGTCGACGTCGCTCCCGAACAGCGTCCGCAGGAACGGTGTCAGCGTGCCGTCCTCGTCGCACTCGAAGGGCGTGACGACGAGGTCGCAGTTCGCTTCGTCGGCAGTCGAGAGCACCGTCCCCGCAGGGTTGGCGTTCGCCACCGCGACCGCCACGTCGCACGGGACGCCGACGCTCGTCTCGATGCGCGCGGCCTGCTGTTCGAGTTCGCGCGCGGCGGCGTCGGCGGCCCGCTCCTCGGCGGTGGACTCGGCGTCCTCGACGTAGTCCGCGCCCTCGCCGCCGATGCATTCGCGCTCGGCGGCCGCGATTGCCTCGTCGTCGACGACGTCCAGCAGCACGACCTTCCCGGCGTCGTGGGCGGCGGCGATGCGTGCGCCCAGCATCGCGGTCTGCTCGGCGGTCTCCCCGCGCATCGGCACGACCACGTGGTCGTCGGCCTCCGTCGTCCGGTAGAGGTAGCGGGCGCGCTCCTCGTAGAATTCGCGTCGCCACAGCACGAACACGACCGCGACCAGCGACGCCGAGAGCGCGACGGCGACGACGTACGCGAACTGGGCGGTGCCCGTGACGAGCACGAGCAGCGCCGTCGAGAACGCGGTCGGGAGTTCGAGGTCCAGCGCCCACGTCGCGGCGCTCGTGAGGAAGACGCCGAGCGCGGCCGCACCCGCGTCGAGGCCGATTGCGGACGTCGGGACGCCGTACGCGAGCGCCGTGAGTTCGACGGCGGCCCAGCCGCAGAGCGCGCCGACCGTCAGCCCGCCGACGAACGTCCTCGGGTTCGAGTAGCGGCCCTCGGGCTCGGCGAACAGCGTGTACGTCCCCGACGCCAGCGGCGGGAACAGGAGGAAGGAGACGACGTCGACCGTCTCCGAGAGCAGCGTCACCAGGCCGACGAGCAGCGGCACGAACAGCAGCACGCAGACGTGGAGGAGGTTGCTCGTCGTCTCCAACCACTTCCGGAACGAGCGGAGTTCGCGGCGCTCGATGCGCGCGGCGCGCTGCCGGGCCGCCGCGAGCCGCCGCCGCAACTCCGAGAACATGTGCACGCAGTCGGCGAGCCCGGCAGTTGGGTGTTTCGGCTGGCCTACGCGAGTCGCGTCACGGCGTCCAGCGAGATGTCGATGGCGCGCGCGACGTTGTTCTTCGCCTTCTCGGGGAGTTCGTCGTCGCTGTCCGCGCCCTTCTGCGTGCCGGCGACGAGGTTGCCGTCGACCGTGCAGATGGCGCCCGCGGCGAGGTCCTTGCGGCGCGCCAGCGAGAAGACGGTCGCGGCCTCCATCTCGACGGCGAGCAGGCCGGCGTCGTTCCAGTCGTCGACGAAGTCCTCGTCCTCGTTGTAGAACGCGTCGTCGCTCACAATCGGTCCTACGTGAACCTCCTCGTCGTTGGCCTCGGCGGAATCGACGACACTTGTGAGCACGTCGTAGTCCGGGACGGCCGGGTAGACGGCGGACTCGTAGCGCTTGCTCGTTCCCTCCTCTTTGGCGGCACCGGTCGCGACAATCATGTCGCCGACCTCGATGTCCGCCTGGAGCGCGCCGATGGTGCCGACGCGGAGGAACGTCTTCACGCCCACGCGCGAGAGTTCCTCGACGGCGATGGCTGCGGAGGGACAGCCGATGCCGGTCGAGGAGATGGTGAGGTCGACGCCGTCGTAGGTGGCGTTGACGACCTTGTACTCGCGGTTCTCGGCGACGACCTCGCTGTCGTCGCAGTGGCTAGCGATGCGGTCGACGCGGCCCGGGTCGCCGGGCAGCAGCGCGATGTCGTGGACGTCGCCTTCCTCGACTAGCAGGTGGGGCTGTTTGGCCATGCCAGCGATTCGACGCTCGCGGAGAAAAAGAGCGGGGATTGCGGTCAGCGCGCGACCAGTCCACGTGGTCGTTCGGATTCCAGCGCAGCGGGCCACTCCGTGTCGATTCCGGTCCACGACGCGCCCCAGTCGTCGGTCTCGAAGAGCCCGCGGTTCGTCACCGCGACGGCTTCCCCAGGGCCAGTCGTCGCGAGCACGGACGCGAGCAGTCCGTTCGGTCCCGGTAGGTCCTCGCAGCGCTTCCAATCAGCATCTGCGCCGTCCTTACGGAAGACTGCGCTGCTGGCGGTGCCGGCGTCGTGGGCGCTACGCGGGCCGTTCGCGGCGGAGACGAGCACGCGCTCGGGGTTGGCGGGGTCGCAGACGACGCTCCAGCAGTACGTGCGGTCGAGGCCCGCTTCCACGGTGCGCCAGGAGTCGCCGCCGTCCTCGGTGACGTAGAAGCCGTCGCCGGCGGCCGAGTACGCGAGGTCCGGGCGGTCGTCGTGGGTCGCCATCGAGTGCGTGTCGTACGGACCGGAAGGCACGCGGTCCTGCCACGTCTCGCCGCCGTCCGGCGACAGCACGAGCGCGCCGGCTTCGACAGCGACGTAGAGCCGTTCGGACGTAGGTTCGACCCACCGGACGTGGTGCGTGGAGGGCCGCGGTGGGAACGCCCAGTCGTCGCTGGACGGCAGGTCGGTGAGCCCCTCGCGCTCGGTGAACGTCTCGCCGCCGGGCGCGTGGTAGACCGCGCTCGGCTCGGTTCCCGCCCAGACGCCCGACTCGTGGACGGCGACTGCGGTCACGTCGCCGACGTCCGCGACGCGCGTCCAGTCCTCGGTGTCGGACTGGCGGTAGACGCCGTCGCTGGTCCCGCAGTAGACGCCGAACGGGCCGGCGTCGAGACACTGCACGTCGTCGGAGCGAACCGTCTGGAGGCTGCCGTCGTCGAACGAGAGCACGCGGTCGGGGAACGCCGCGAGGAGTCGCATACAGTCGGCTACACGAGCCAGCCCCCTAAACGTGGGTCAGAACTGCTGGGCGAGGAACGCCTCGACTTCCGGGTACGTCGGCGCGGTGCGCGCGCCTTCCGCTTGCGCCGCGAGCGCGCCGCAGGCGTTGGCGAACTCCAGCGCGCGCTCGTAGTCGTCGGGGTGGTCGAGGAGGACGGCGATGAAGCCGGCGGCGAAGGCGTCGCCAGCCCCCGTCGTGTCCACGGGTTCGACGTCGAAGCCGGGGTGCTCGAACGAGCCCGTGGGCGTGTGGACGGTCGCGCCCGCCGCGCCGTGCTTCACGACGACGACGCGGTCGCCGACATCCGATTCGGCGTAGGTGGCGTCTTCTTCGAGGATTTCGAGGGCTTCGCGGTCGTTGACGAAGAGAACGTCACAGCGCTCGATGGTCGCCGCGTAGTCTCGCTCGTCGAGGCGGCGGCCGGGGTCGAACGAGACCGTCGCGCCGGCTTCGGTGGCGAGTTCGGCGACGCGCGTGGCGGTCTCGGGACGCTGGCTGGTGAGGTGGACGTGGTCGGCGGCCCGGACGTAGTCGGCGTCGACGTCCGCGGGCGCGACGGCTTCGTTGGCGCCGTCGTTGCCGAGCACCATCACCTCGCCGTCGCCGTCCACGACGAGGTACTTGACGCTCGTCTCGGCGTCGTCGACGACGCGGAGGCCGTCGAGGTCGACGCCGACGCGGTCGAGCTCCCGGCGCGCGAGCAGCCCGTTCTCGTCGTCGGCGACGCTCCCGACGAGCCCGGTGTCGACGTCGAAGCCCGCGAGCGCGACCGCGGCGTTGGCGGCGCTCCCGCCCCCGGAGCGGCGCTGGGAGACGATGCTGGCTTCGCCGTCGGGCTCGGGGAGGGCGTCGACGCGGAGCGTGACGTCCCAGTTGACGTGGCCGGCGGCGACGACACGAACCATGTGCCGGCGGTTGGGCCGGTCGCGCTAAAACCCTGCGGGATTCGCGGCGATGAAGAGCAAGACGTTGTGCGCGCCGGGACCGAGACCGACGGCGGCGACGACCGCTAGCAGGAGGTTCCCCTCGACGGGGTCTTCGCGGACGTACTCGGCGAGCAGGAGGACGACTGCGGCACCGAGCGCGGTCTTCACGAGGACGAACAGCCAGCCGACGCCGATAACCGAGGCGGTCGGGAGTTCAGCGGCAGCGTGCATGATGGCGGCGGAGAGCGGCGTCTGCTCGCCGAACCCGAGCACGTCCACGCCGACCGCGGTGGAGGTGCCGTCGAGGACGTGCGCGAAGACGGCGAGCGCGCCGGCACCGCCGACGGCGGCGACGTCGTCCGGTCGCAGTTGCTCGACTACCCACCACGCGACGTGCCCGATGACGGCGGCGGCGACGACGGCGCTGAGCGGCCACGCCAGCGTCAGCGTGTCGTGCGCGAGGCCGTAGCCGACGGCGGCAGCGGTTGGGAAGACGGCGAGCACGCCGCCGAGAGCTGCGGTGGCGAGCAGCGGGCGAGCGGTGCGTCGCGCGGCGAGCCACGTCGCGCCCGCGACGGTGAACGTCGTCGCGTAGACGGTCGGGGAGCCGAAGAACGGCGCGACTGTATCGGGGTAGAGGTCGAGTTGGAAGCAGACGTACAGCGTCGACCCGAGCACCATCCACGGGGCGAACGCGAGGACGGTGCGGTCGGTGACGGGCGGCGCTTCGCGGACGAGCAGCCACCCGACCGCGAGCACGGCGGCAGCGACGACCGCGAGGTACGGGAGCGACGGGAGCGCGAACCCGGAAGGCAGGACCATACCGGGAAGGCGGTTTCGTGCCTCGAAAGCCTTGTCGTTCCGGCGCTCGGCGGATTCCGGGCTCCACTGGGATCGAACAGTTCGACGGCTTCGTGAACGAACCAACCGCCAGATGATGGACGCATTAATCGCCGCCGACATCAACGGATTCGACGGCTCGACCGTTATGATAGACGCTGTACGACTCGAACTCATCCATCTTGTACGTAATCCGTATCCGGTACTCGATGCGATTCGGACAGTCCTCCGCGGAGTCCGAGTCGACAGTCCCGACATCGAGGCGGAGTTCGGTGTCTTCGACGACGTAACTGGCATCGCGGAGCACGGCCGTCCTCCGCGAATCGCCGTCGGCAATCCACCCCTCTACAGTTACTTGCTTTTCCGACGGTTCCACCGTGAACTCCGCTTTGTTCTGTTCACTGAGATTCTCAGTGCTCTGCAGACACTCGCTGTCGAGCGTCTCGAAGCTAATTTCCAGATTCGGGTCATCGATGTACGTCGTCGGGTTGGCGGTGGTCGTCTCGTTTCCCGAGGGAGTAACGCTCGCGCAACCCGAGATGAGCACAGTAGCGGCGGTGGACAGGAGGGCTCTCCGTCGCATGACGGGAGACACATGAATTGAACAAATAAGTTTTTATTACTGTCTTTGTTATTACAGATGGTGGATGTTTTATCGTTCTATGGTTTCTTTTCCAAATTGCGATAGAAGGCGGAGCAATAAGCGCCGGATGAGTGCCACTAGAGGTGGACGACTTCGGCAGCTTCGTGCCACTCACTCCTCCGCCCACGGCTCGCTGGTGCCCTCGCCGTACAGCTCCCGCATCAGCGTGACGACGCTCTCCGGGGGGAACTGACCGCGCTCGGTGACGATGGCGTCGACGTACCGCGGCGGCGTCACGTCGAACGCGGGGTTCTCCACGTCCGGGTCCCCCATCTCGGCGCGCTCCTCGTCGCCGAGTACTTCGGTCTCGTCGCGCATCTCGATTTCGACCGTGTGGCCGGTGAGCGTGTCCGGGTGGAGCTTCAGCGTCTGCGCGGCGACCATCACGGGGACGCCGCGCTCGCGGGCGGAGACGGCGAGCATGCTGGTCCCGATTTTGTTGACGACGGAGCCGTCGGCGGCGATGGAGTCCGCGCCCACGAGCACGTGGTCGACGTCGTCGAGGTAGCGCCGCGCGGCGTTGTCCACGACCATCGTCACCGGGACGTCCCACTCGCGGAGCTGTTTCGCGGTGATGTGGCCCTGCTTGCGTGGGCGCGTCTCCTTCACGACGGCCTCGATTTCCTTGCCGTCGTCGAGCGCGGCTTCGACGCACGCCAGCGCGTCCGTGGAGTGGCAGTGCGTCATGATGGTGTCGCCGTCCCGCAGGCGGTTCGCGCCGATTGCGCCGAGGTCGTCCTGCGCGCGGTCCAACTGGTCGCGGAAGCGCTCGGTCGCCTCGATAGTGGACGCGCGGAGGGCCGCCACGGAGTCGCCATCGACCTCGTTGAGCACGTAGCGGAGCGCGTTCGGCAGGCTGACCGCGGTCGGACGAGTGTTCCGCAGGCGGCGGGCCGCCGCCCGGAGTTCCTCGCGGAAGCCCGCGGGCGTGTCGGCGTCGCTGTCGCGGGCCTGCGCTTCCAACGCCTCCGCGGCGGCGCGCGCGATGGTCGCCGCGCCCCTGACTTCCATCTCCGCGATGTCCTCGGCGGTGGTCTCGACCTCCGGTGCGAGCATGCCCCCCGGTTCGTGCCGCGGGTAAAAGGGGTTGGCGTCCACCGGCCGACTTTTCACGTGGCCCCGCCTCGCCTCACGTATGAACCGCGAGGAGCTCGCCGCGCGCATCGACCACACCGTACTCGGCCCCGTGACGACGCCCTCGGATGTCGAGCGCGTCGTCGAGGAGGCCACCGAGTACGGGATGAACGTCTGCATCCCGCCGTGTTACGTCGCCGACGTGCGGAGCTACGCGCCCGACGACCTCACGGTCGCCACCGTCGTCGGATTCCCGCACGGCCAGCACGCCACGGCAGCGAAGGTCAGCGAGGCCCGCATCGCGCACGCCGACGGCGCGGACGAACTCGACGTCGTGACGAACGTCGGCCGCCTGAAGGCCGGCGAACTGGACGCCGTGCGCGACGACCTCGAAGCGGTCGTGGACGCCACGCCGCTGCCCGTGAAGGTCATCATCGAGACGCCGCTGCTCGACGACGAGGAGAAACACGACGCGTGCCAGGCCGCCGAAGACGCGGGCGCGGACATGGTGAAGACCGCGACCGGCTTCTCCGACGGCGGCGCGACCGTGCCGGACGTGGAACTGATGAGCGAGTACCTCCCCGTGAAGGCCAGCGGCGGCGTCGGCGACTACGCGGACGCGCAGGCGATGTTCGACGCGGGCGCCGAGCGCATCGGCGCGAGTTCCGGCGTGAACGTCGTGGAGACGCTCAACGAGTAGGCAGTCCTCGCCGGGAGCGTCGCCGGCTATCGTCGTACTTTTGCCCGCGGACGGCCAACAATCGAGTCAACGCATGGCCCAGTACCACATCGAGACGTACGGGTGTACCTCGAACCGCGGCGAGAGCCGCGAAATCGAGCGACGCCTCCGCGACGCCGGCCACCACAAGGTCGAGGGGGCCGACGAGGCGGACGTCGCCATCCTCAACACCTGTACGGTGGTCGAGAAGACGGAGCGCAACATGCTCCGGCGGGCCGAGGAACTCGAAGACGAGACGGCCGACCTCATCGTCACGGGCTGCATGGCGCTCGCGCAGGGCGAGGAGTTCGCCGACGCGGAGGTCGACGCTCAGGTCCTACACTGGGACGACGTGCCGGAGGCCGTGACGAACGGCGAGTGCCCGACGACGACGCCGGACGCCGAACCCATCCTGGACGGCGTCATCGGCATCCTCCCCATCGCCCGCGGCTGCATGAGCAACTGCTCGTACTGCATCACGAAGCAAGCGACCGGGCGCGTGGACTCCCCGCCGGTCGAGGAGAACGTCGAGAAGGCGCGCGCGCTCGTCCACGCCGGCGCGAAGGAGATTCGCATCACCGGCCAGGACACGGGCGTCTACGGCTGGGACGAGGGCGAGCGCAAACTCCCCGAACTGCTCGAACGTATCGCCACCGAAATCGAGGGCGACTTCCGCGTTCGCGTCGGGATGGCCAACCCCGGCGGCGTCCACGGCATCCGCGAGGAACTCGCCGCGGTGTTCGCCGAGCACGACGAAATCTACAACTTCCTGCACGCGCCCGTGCAGTCGGGCAGCGACGACGTGCTCGAAGAGATGCGCCGCCAGCACGAGGTCGAACAGTACGTCGACATCGTGGAGACGTTCGACGACTACCTCGACGAGTGGACGCTCTCGACGGACTTCATCGTCGGCTTCCCCACGGAGACCGAGCACGACCACGAGCAGTCGATGGCGCTGCTGCGGGAGACGCGCCCGGAGAAAATCAACGTCACGCGGTTCTCCAAGCGCCCCGGCACGGACGCCGCGGAGATGAAAGGCCTGGGCGGCCAGACGAAGAAGGACCGCTCGAAGGCGATGACCGACCTCAAGATGGCCGTGGTCGGCGACGCCCACGAGGCGATGGTCGGCACCGAGCGCGAGGTGCTCGTCACCGAGCAGGGGACCGGCGACTCCGTGAAGTGCTACGACGGCAGCTACCGCCAGATTATCGTGCAGAACGCCTCCGACTACGGCCTCGAACCCGGCGACTTCACGACCGTCGAGGTTACCGGCCACCAGACTGTCTACGCGTTCGGCGACCCCGTGTAAACTACCCCACCCTACTTCGCTCACCCACAAGGGATTCGCTCGTTGAGGGTGGGGCTTTGATGTGGACCCCCGGGAATCAGCTGTCGGCGGTTGGCCGATAGCCGTCACCGTTCAGTGTCCCACCATTTAGACGCACGTCTACTGGTGCGTCTGCGCTCCCCGACGTGGGCGAGGAACGCAGGCTGTGCTGTCGCTTCCGCATATATCGGAGCGCGACGTTTTTCGCGCCGTTGTAATCCGCGTTGATTTCGTACCCACACTTCAGACACTGGAACTGCTCACCGTCCCGGTTATCTTCGTGGGTGAACCCACAATCAGTCCGAGAACACCGTTGGCTCGTGTGGGCAGGCTCTACCTGTTCAACCGCGACACCTCGTTCTGGAGCTTTGTATTCGACGTACTCGACGAGACGGCGGAACGCCCACACGTGATGCCAGTCAGCGTGAGGGAGTCGCTCTCGAATATCCGTCAACTCCTCGAACACGATCACGTCGCAGTCGTAGGCAACCGCTTCGGCAACAAGCTCGTTGGCGACCGTGTGGATGTACTGTTTCCGCCACGCTCGCTCTCGGTTCCCGAGTCGAAGCACGGCGTTGTGAGCGGCTTGTGTGCCACGCTGTTGCATTTCCGCCCGACGGTTCTCGAACTCGTGGATCCAGTGGTCGTACTCGTCATCACTCCAGAATGTCCCTGTGCTAGCGACGGCGAGACTGTTCACACCGAGGTCGATACCGAGGACTGTCTGGTGCCCGGTATCGGCCGAACCCTCGATTTCAACAGCCTCTCCATCTCCGTCTACTTTCCGCGTTTTGACGTGGAAATAAAAATCGTCGGTCGCTTGGTCGTACTAGAGTGTACTCGTCCGAAACTCGTACTCCTCGGACAAGACGTACTCTTCGTATGGTGTGGGACTGTCCGCTGGCAGCTCGAAATCACACTCGATGCGTCCGTTCACCGTGGAGAGTGAGATTTTGTTTCGGTAGAACGTCGCACTGCGCTTGTCGTACACCATACTCCAGGAGGTGAACTCTGGTTTGTTCGTCCGCTTGCCGTTTTTCCAGCGGTCAACACCGCTATCGACGGCGTGGACGGCACGCCGGATGGCTTCTTGGACGAGGTTTGCCGTCAGATCAGTCTCCTCACGGAGCCGGTCGTACAGCGCATCTCTGGCTGTTACGTTCGAGGTAACGCAGTCTTCGTAGCTGGTGTTGTCCCAGCAGTAGTCACTGGCTTCGTTCGTGCAGTAGAGGAATTGCTCGGCGGTTTCGTGGAGGTCGTCGCGGTACTCGTCGGGTACGACGAGTTTGACCGGCGCGGTACGTCTGACCTCCATACTTCAGATGTTATCCTATCGGTACTTAATGATTCAGGAGTCGGGACGCTATTGGCTCGTGGGTTGTCGTGAGTGTCGGCTTCCTCCCCGGCCTACTCGCTTCGCGCTTCCGACCAGTCGGAAGCCCTCGCTCCTTGAGGCCGCGGGCTCCGCCTCGACACTGCTCACGCGCCCAACTCACCCGCGGACCGCCGTGCGGCGTACTCGATGCCGACCGTGAGTGCGGTCGCGGCCGACAGTATCGGCCCGAAGAAGAGCGCCCACACCCACAGGATGTCGGTCTCACCGCCGATGCGGAGGAACAGGTACCACGTCGCGGCGACGGTGGCGAACACCGCGACCGGGCCGGCGACGAGCCGCCAGCGGGCGAACGCGTACGCGGCGAATCCGGCCTGCGCGACGGCGACGACGAACGCGAGGGCGAGCCAGGCCGCAAGCAGGTGTAGGCCGCCGTAGTCGGGGAACGGGTACGCGGCCCAGTACCGGACGGCCCACCAGAGCACCAGCGACGCGACAGTCACGGGGACGCCGACCAGCGCGGCAGCGCGTCGGGGCGACCGGTCGGCCACGCGGACGGTCGCGAGCGCGGCAACGAGCGCTGCGCTGCCCGCGACGACGACCGTCACGGCGGTACTGCCGAGGACTGGCCAGGGCTGCCCGGGCATACACGTCGACTCGCAGCGACGCCACTTGACGGTGCGGGCACTCTCGAACGTGCTGCGAGCGCCCGCCGCTGCTACCGCTTCGTCTGGACGTTCGTGCTCCCGCACTCGGGGCACTTCGTCATCGACCCGAGCGTGGGATGGGTCCCGGACGCCCAGTTGCCGTTCGGGGGTGCAGTTCGGCCGCATTCGAGACACTGGAGCTGTCGGGCCTCGCTCATGGGAGAGCGTTCGGCGGACCCCCTCATAGAAGTTCCCGCCGATGCGGTCCTGACTGCCACAGTACCTTTGTGGTTGTGAACGTGTGTCATTACTAGCGATGGCGGCACTCGTCGAACAGCTCTACGACGTGCGACCCGGCGACGACGTCGTCGTCGAGACTGACGACGGCACGCGCGTCGCGGGGCGGCCGTCGCGCATCGAGCGCGACGAAGCCGGCGTCCGCATCGAACTCTGTCCCGGCCCGCGGAACGCGCCACAGTACCGGGTGCGCGCCGTCAGAACAGCGGACGGCTGGGAGCCGCCGCGCGTCGAACGCCGACCGATGGGTGGCGAGTGGACGGACTGCGGCGAACTCGCGGCACTCGCGTAGCTACTCGGGGTCGTCGCCCTTCCACTCGCCGAGCTCCTTCGGGTCGACGTGGACGAACACGTCGTCGACCTCCGGAATCTCGCGCACCGACTCGATGATTGCCGTCTCGATGTCGTGGGCCTCGTAGAGGCTCATCTCGCCCTCGACCTCGACGTGGAGGCTGACGTCGACCTCCGGGCCGACGTAGTGGGCGACGACGTCGTGTGCGCCCTCCACTTTGGGGTGGGCGAGCGCGCGGTCGAGAATCTCCTCGCGGAGGTCCTCCGGGGGTGCAGCGCCGACGAGGTAGTTGACGTTGTCGCGGACGATTTCGTAGCCCGTGTAGAGGATGCCGAGCGCGACCACCAGCGCCGCCACGGGGTCCAGAATCGGGTAGCCGACGGCGGAGCCGACGACGCCCGCCAGCGCCGCGCCCGCGGTGAGGATGTCGTTGCGGTTGTCGAGGGCAGTCGCGCGAATCGCCGGCGAGTGGTAGCGTTCGGCGACGTCCAGGCAGTAGTGGTAGAGCACGTACTTCCCGACCGCGGTGCCCGAGAGCACGACGACGCCGGCGAGCCCAGCGCTGCGGCCGTACGTCCCCGCAAGCAGGGAGGTAGACGCCGACCAGATGACGGCGACGCCAGCTCCGAGCACGCCAACGGCAACGAACAGCGAGACGAACGGCTCGATGCGCTCGTGGCCGTGTGGGTGCTCGAAGTCCGGCGGCTGCGTCGTGAGGTAGAGGCCGCCGAGCACGACCAGCGAGTACGCGACGTCCGCGAGGCTGTTGACCGCCTCGGAGCCGACCGCGATGCTGCCAGTCGTCCACCAGACGGTCGCTTTCGCGGCGACGAGGGCGAGGTTCGCGGCGAAGACGACGCCGCCGACCCGCCGGACCGCCGATCTCCGGTCCATCGACACGACCTACCCCGCCCGGGGGGTTCGGTGTTTCGATTCAGTCGAAATCGAGGCGCGGCGCGCCCGCGTCCGTCTCGACGGCGGCGGGGTGGGCGGCGAACGCCTCGTGGAGGCGGTCGTAGGACTCGTCGAGGGCTTCGACGACGACCTTCGTGTCGCTGACGACGGGCATGAAGTTGGTGTCGCCGCTCCAGCGCGGCACGACGTGCGTGTGGAGGTGGTCGTCGATGCTCCCACCCGCCGCGCCGCCGCCGAGGTTGAGGCCGGCGTTGAAACCGTCCGGCCCGAACGCGTCGTCGAGGGCGTCGAAAGTCGCCTGCTTGAGACGCGCGTGGCTCAGCAGCGTCTCGTCGTCGAGGTCGGTGTAGTCGCCGGTGTGCGCGTGCGGGACGACCATGCAGTGCCCGGGGCTGTACGGGTAGTTGTTCAACATCACGAACGCGTGCTCGGCGCGCGCGACGACGAGGTGCTCGCGGTCGTCGCCGCGCTCGGGGTACTCGCAGAACACGCAGTCGACGTCCTCGTTCTTCTCCTCGCGTTCCACCCACTCGATGCGCCACGGCGCGAACACCTGGTCCATAGACGGGAGTTGTCGGCCCGCGTCAGGTGCTTTTCGGTGGCATTCATGTCAGCCGTTCACATTCACCAGTTTGGCCGATTATTTACCGCCGGCAACTAGAATATACGATCGAAGTGGTACTGATGGCCAGCAAGACCCCTCAGGCCGACGCGATGACGGAGCCGTGTCAGAACTGCGGGTACGAGACCCCGCACACGGTCACCGTCGAACTCCGGACGGAGAGTGCCGACGACCAGAACGCGGCGTTCTCCCGGGAGCCCTATCGGGTAGCGACCTGCCGCGAGTGCGGCGACGTGCGGGCCACGCGGATGAACGACGCCTAGTTCGTCGTGACTTCGCAGCCGTCCTCGGTGACGATGAGCGTGTGTTCGTCCTGACTGACGAGCGCGCCCTCGCTCTCCTTCAGCACCGGGTACGACCGAACGATGTCTGCCATTTCGAGCCGCCGGAGACTCATCTCCGCGCGAGGCGCGTCCAGCCACCGCGCCGCGAACGGCAGCCCGTCGAACCGTTCGAGGTCGTCCAGGAGTTGGCGCGCGCGGCGGTCCCGGACGCTGCCCTCGCCGACGACTTCGTAGATTTCGGTGGCCGACCCCTCCGAGACCTTCCCCGTCCCGTCGGTGGCGAACGGCTCGATGGCGAGCACGTCCCCGACCTGTAGCTCCGTGCCGGACTCGACCGAGCGGTTCGGCACGTTCGGCCCCGTGTGCGCGTCGTAGACGTCGACGCCGTGGCCCGTCAGATTGACCACGGGGTTGTAGCCGTACGCCTCGATGACGTCCTGAATCTCCGCGCCGATTTCGCCCGTGTGGACGCCCGGCTCCACCGCGTCGACGGCGGCGGCGAGGGCTTCCTCGGCGGCTTCCACGAGTTCGGGGTTCCCGGAGAGGTCGACGGTCGTCGCGGCGTCCGCGATGTGGCCGTCCACGTGCACGCCGACGTCCAGACACACCATCTCTTCGCCGAACTCCGTGTCGTCGTCCGCGCCCGGCGCGGCGTGGCTGGCTTCCTCGTCGACGCTGATGTTGACGGGGAACGCCGGCTCGCCGCCGAGTTCACGGATGCGCTCCTCGGCGAACTCCGCGACCGCCAGTTGCGTGACGCCGACCTCGACGCGGTCGGCGGCCTCCTCCATCACGTCCGTCAGAATGTCGCCGGCTTCCACGTACTTCTCGTACGCCTCGGAGCCGACTTCGACGCTGTCTGCCATGCGTGCGTGTTCGCCCGAACGCCGGAAAGAGGTTGCGGGATTGCGCGGTCCACGTTCAATTACTCCTCGGGGAACCACTCGACGTCGCCGCGGAACGCGTCCGAGGAGGCGCTCTCGGGGAAGCTCCTACTCGCCGGCTGTGACGGCGCCGACGACGTTGCCGACGTTCATCGCGACGGCGAGCACCACCGCGAGCACGAGGAGGACGAGTGTCGCGATGACGTTGAGCCGCGGCGCCGTGCCGTACGCGAGCATCGCGTACATCGTCGTGGTGAGGACGTCCGTCGTCCCGGAGACGAAGTACGCGCGCACGAACTCCTCGAAGGAGCGAATCCACGCGAACAGGAACCCGGCGGCGATGGCGGGTGCGACCGCGGGCAGCGTCACGTCGCGGAACGCCTCGATGGGGGATGCGCCGAGGTCACGGGCGGCTTCTTCGAGGCTCTCGTCGAAGGCGGTGAGCCGCGCGGAGACGAGTAGCACGACGAACGGCAGCCCGTAGACGGCGTGCGTGAGTACGGTCGGAACGAACCCGGGAGTCAGGTCCAGGATGGTCCGGAGGTAGATGAGCAGGCCGATGCCGAGCACGACGCCCGGCACCACCATCGGCAGGATGACGGCGACCCGGAACGCGCCCGACAGCGGGAAGTCGTAGCGCACGAGCGCGACGCTCCCGGGGACGCCAACCGCGGTCGCGGCGGCGGCCGCCAGCGTCGCGATGCTGAAGCTGTTGGCGACGCTGCGGAGCAGGTCCTCGTCGGCGAGCGTCGCCCGGTAGTGCGCGAGCGTGAGCCCCTCGAAGGGGAACAGCGTCGACGCGTTCTCGGCGACCGAGAGCGCGACGATGAACACCAGCGGCACCCAGAGGAATGCGAGCACGACCGCGGTCCACCCGGTGAGCGCCTGGGAGAGCAGGCGGCCGCGAGTAGTCGCCGCCATCACTGCGCACCGCCGGCAGAGGCGCCGAGCCGCGCGTACCGCACGGCGACGGCGAAGGCGATGGCGACGAGCACGACCACGAACGTCGCGGCCGCGCTCGCGCTGGCGATGTTGTACGACTCCACTCGTCCGGCGATGAGCTGCCCGACCATTAGCACGGTCGACCCGCTGAGGAACTGCGGCGCGACGAACGCGCCGAACGACGGCACGAACACGAACAGCGACCCGGCGACGACGTTCGGCAGCGTGAGCGGCCAGATTACGTCACGGAACACCGCGACGCGCGAGGCGCCGAGGTCGCGAGCGGCCTCCACGAGGTCGAAGTCCACGGCGTCGATGCCGGCGTACAGCGTCAGCAGCATGTACGGGAACTGGGCGTGTGCGAGCCCGACGACGATGGCGGGGACGCCGAAGTCGAACGCGCCGACCGGGCCGAGGCCGAGCAGCGCCGCGAGGTCGTTGAGCACCCCGCCCTCCCCGAACAGCAGGTACCACGAGTAGAGGCGCACGAGGTACATCGTGAAGAACGGCAGCAGTACGAGGAACACGACGATTCGGCGGCCGCGCTCGCGGCGGGCGAGCGCGTACGCGACCGGGAACGCCGCTACCAGACAGACCAGCGTCGTCGCGGCCGCGACGCCGATAGAGAGCGTCAGCGACTGGAAGAACGGCGTCGTCCAGAACGGCGTGCCGTCGAACAGCGCGGCGTAGTTCGCCGCCGACGGCTCCCAGATTATCTCGTAGGCGTCGCCGACGCGGGCGAACGACAGCGCGACCATGAACGACAGCGGCGCGAGCAACAGCGCCGCAAGCAGGCCGCCGCTGGGTGCCAACAGCGCCGCGAGCCGCGCCCGCCGCGACCCGAACGCGCGCCGGAGTGCGCCGCTCTCCGCGGCTCCCGCTCCGTTCGCGTCGGCGTCGGCGCCCGCCATCTCAGGCCGTCTTCACTTCCTCCCACACCGACCGCCAGGCGTCCTCGTCGTCGACGGCCTTGAACGGAATCATGCCGTCGAGGCGGCCGGGGTCGATGGAGCCGTAGAGTTCGTTGCGGCGCTCCGAAAGGTGTTCGGAGGTCTGGGGGTTAACGCTGGGCGCGTGCCCCTCGCGGGCGAGCGTCGCGCCGCTCTCGGGCGCGATGTACTCGTCGACGACCTGCCACGCGAGGTCGGAGTGGTCGGTTTGCTTGGAGACGACGGCCGCCTCGAACCACGACATCGACCCCTCTTTCGGCGTCGCCATCTTCACCCAGTCGTTGCCGTCTATCCACATGTTGGTGAGGTTCATGCGGCCGGAGTGGCCGACGTGGAAGTCGCCCTTCTTGATGCCCTTCACGAACGACGCGTCGCCAGCGATGTAGCTGGAGAGCAGCGACTGCTTCTGGTCGACGAGCACCGACTTCACTTCCTCCAGCTGGGACTCCGAGAGCGTGATGCGGTCGCCCTCGAAGGCGTCGTGGAATCCGAGGTGGAGCGCCGCGGCGGTCATCGCCTTGAAGTGGTTGTCGTAGAGCGCGACCTTCCCGCTCAGGTCGACGCCCTCGACGCCCTCGAAGAGCACGCTCCAGGACTCCTCGTGCTCGGGGACGTCCCGGGAGTCGTACCCGTATCCGTAGAATCCGAAGCGAATCGGCACGCCGTACGGTGTGCCGCCGGCCGACAACTGACCGTTCGTGAACTCCTTGAACTTCTCGTAGAGGTTCGGATAGTTTTCGAGGTCGTCGAGCGGCGCCGGCTCGACGAGCCCGGCCTCCGCGAACCGCGGAACGTAGTTGTTGTTCGGGACGGCGATATCGTACTGTTCGTCCTGGCCGGACTGCCATCCGGAGAACATGTCCGCCGAGGATGTCGACTTCGTGATTTCGATGTTCACGTCGACGGCCGACTCGACGGCCTCCACGACGTCGTCGCGGGCGTAGTGCTCCCACGTGATGACGTTGAGTGTCGGTGTGTCCGACCCGCCACCGATGCAACCCGCGAGCGCCGTCGTCGTCGTCGCCGCGCCCGCTGCCGCGAGGAACGACCGACGGTTCACCGTGCCGCGGCCGGCGCCGTCCGGAGCGCCGCTCGCGGTGTCGTCGTGCGTGGTCATTATACTGCCGCACAGTAATTTCGCCCAGCGAATAAGGGGGCGAATACACGCAACACGTGTGGACACTCGTGACGGAGCCAACAGCCGGTATCGGGAATTCGAGCCCTCGAAACTCCTTCTACCGGCACAACCCGCCAGTGCGTAGCGTTACAGAAAGCGGCAATATAGGCGGACGGCAACGGGCGCATACGCGGCTACTTGTTAGCGCGAGCCGATGGACGCAGGTGCAGACGGACGCAGCGTCGCGGCCGACAGCGACGTTCTCGTCGAACTCGACGGCGTGCGGAAGACCTACGGGGAGACAACGGCCGTCGAGGACGTGACGCTGCGCGTCGAGCGCGGCGAGTTCTTCACGCTCGTCGGGCCGTCGGGCTGCGGGAAGACGACGACGCTGCGGCTCGTCAGCGGGTTCGAATCGCCGACAAACGGCGCCGTCCGTATCGACGGCCACGATGCCACCGGCGTCCCGCCGGAGCGCCGCGACACGAACCTCGTCTTTCAGCACCACGCCCTGTTCCCGCACATGACCGTCGCCGAGAACGTCGGCTACGGCCTCCGCAAGGACGACAGCGTCTCCGGCGACGAGCACGACCGCCGCGTCGCCGAGATGCTCGAACTCGTCGACCTCGACGGGTTCGGCGACCGGTCGCCGCCGGACCTCTCCGGCGGCCAGCAACAACGCGTCGCGCTCGCCCGTGCACTCGTCAACGAGCCCGCCGTGCTGTTGCTCGACGAGCCGCTGGCGAGCCTCGACCGCAAACTCCGCAAGGAGATGCAGTCGGAGCTACGCCACCTGAACGGCGCCGTCGACGGCTCGTTCTTCTACGTCACCCACGACCAGGAGCTCGCGATGGCGACCTCTGACCGCATCGGTGTGATGCGCGACGGCGAAATCGTGCAGGTCGGGACGCCCGAAGACGTCTACCGGAACCCCGCGTCCCCGTTCGTCGCCGAGTTCGTCGGCGACACCAACCTGCTCGACGGCCGCGTCGAAACCGCGGACGGCACGCCGACGCTGACCGTCGGCGACTGGCTCTCAGCCCCCGTCGAGACGGACGCCACCGGCGACGTCACCGCGTCGATTCGCCCCGAGATGCTCCAGCGCGTCGACGACCCGACCGCCGCCGGCGCGTTCCCCGCCGACGTCCGCGAACGTACGTTCCAGGGCGAATCGGTCCGCTACCACCTCGCCCCCACCGAAGCAGGGGGCGACGTCGAACTCCTCGCGTCAGTCCACGACCCCAGCATGCCACTGTCCACGGGGGACCAGGCGACGTTTGCGGTCACCGGCGACCCCGTCGTCTTCGACGACTGACGGCTCGCTGGCGCTGGTATAGTACTCGACGCGTCTCCCTACGGTCTCTCATTCCGCGGCAGTTCATTACGCTCACTTCCCCACCGTTCGCGGGTCACGCCGTTCGCCGTAACGTGGTTCGGAGCGAGCGGCAGCGAGCGAGAACCACGCTGCTCGCGGGTCGCTTCGCTCCCCGCTCGCGATAACGAGGGTCTTCGCTGACGCTCAGACCCTCGCTGTCTGCATCTGCTCGGAGTTGAACGCCTCCCCGACCGTCCCGTCGCTCCCGAGCACGATGACGCCCGCCGACGACCCCGTGAGTTCGCCGAACTCGGCGATGGCGCGGTCGGCCGCTTCCTGCGCGTCCAACCCGGATTCGAGGTGGCGGACGGCGCGCCGCGTCAGCGTCGCCTTGGCGATGTCCTCGCCCGCACCCGTCGCGGAGGCAGCGCCCGCGGGCGCGGCGTAGAACCCCGAACCGATTTGCGGAACGTCGCCGACACGGCCCGCGAGTGCGAGCCAGCGCCCGCCCGTCGACGTCGCCGCAGCGAGGTTGTCACCGTCGAATGCGACCGCGCCGACGGTGTCGTGGTCCTTCTGGTCGCGCCCCTCGGGGTCCTTGCTCGCGGCGCTACCGCTCGCTCGTTCCGTGGCCTCACTCCGTTCGGCCACGCGCTCCCCAAATTTGTCCTGAATCCAGTCGAGGTGGTCGAGCGGGCTTCCATCGGGGTGGTCGTCGAGGTCGTCCCAGCGCTGTTGGGTGTCGTCGCTCCAGAGGTCGCACTCCACGTCGACGCCGACGTCGGCGGCGAAATCGACGGCATGGACGCCGTTCAGGAGGACGTGGGGTGTGTCCTCCATCACGGCGCGTGCGACCGAGATAGCGGCCTCGACGCCGGGCATCGACGCCGCCGCGCCCGCCCCCCTATCGCTGGTCATCACACCCGCGTCCGTGCGAATCACGCCGTCGGACTGGACCGCGCCGCCCGTACCGGCGTTGAACCGGGTGTCGGCTTCGAGGATGCGAATCGCGGCTTCGACCGCGTCAACGGGGTCGTCCTCGCTCGCGCCCGCGTCGACCGCCTCGTCGAGTGTCGCCTGGCGCGGCACCGGTTCGTCCACGCTCGTGCCCGCGCCGCCGTGTACGATGACCTGCATACGGCGACCTGTCTGGCCCGGACGCTTAGTGTGTGCGGATTCGGGCGGCGTACCGCGGGAGAGCGACGGTTCCGCGCGCGCTACGTCACGTGTTGACGTGCCTGCGCGAAACAGCAGTCCTTTTAGGCGCATCGGGTGACGTTGATACGATTATGAGCTACGAGAACGTCGACATCCCCGAGAGCGGGGAGAAGATTACCTACGACGAGGACGCCGACGAAATCCAGGTTCCGGACAACCCGATCATCCCCATCATCTTCGGGGACGGCATCGGGAACGACGTCGCCCCCGCCGCACAGAACGTACTCGACGCCGCCGCCGAAGCGACCGGCCGCAACATCGAGTGGGCGCGCGTCCTCGCCGGCGAATCCGCACGCGAGGAGTACGACGAGAACCTCCCCGAGGAGACCGTCGAGGCCATCCGCGACCACCGCGTCGCCATCAAGGGCCCGCTGACGACCCCCGTCGGTGCCGGCTTCCGCAGCCTCAACGTCGCGCTCCGCAAGAAACTCGACCTCTACGCGAACGTCCGCCCCACCTACTACCTCGACGGCGTCCCCTCCCCCGTCAAGAACCCCGAGGCGATGGACATGGTGAACTTCCGGGAGAACACCGAGGACGTCTACGCCGGCATCGAATGGGAGGCCGGCACCGACGACGTCGAGGCGGCCCGCGACTTCGTCGAGGACGAGATGGGTGTTGATGATGTGATTCACGACGGCCCGGTTGGAATCGGCATCAAGCCCATCTCGGAGTTCGGCACGAAGCGCCTCGTTCGCCGTGCCATCGAGTACGCCATCGAAAACGACCGTGACTCGGTGACGCTCATCCACAAGGGCAACATCATGAAGTTCACCGAGGGCGCGTTCCGCGACTGGGGCTACGAGGTCGCCGCCGAGGACTTCCCCGAGGAAACCATCGATGAGGACACCCTCTGGGAGGAGTACGACGGCGACGCCCCCGAGGACACGGTCGTCGTCAAGGACCGCATCGCGGACAACATGCTCCAGCAGCTCCTGACGCGCACGGACAACTACGACGTCCTCGCGATGCCGAACCTCAACGGCGACTACCTCAGCGACGCCGCGGGCGCCCAGATCGGCGGCCTCGGCATCGCGCCCGGCGCGAACTTCGGCGACGGCCGCGTGCTCGCCGAACCCGTCCACGGCTCCGCGCCCAAGCACGCCGGCAAGGACAAGGCGAACCCGACTGCGCTGATTCTCTCCGGCAAACTCATGCTTGAGTCCATCGGCTGGGACGACGCCGCCGACCTCGTCCACGAAGCCGTCGAGAACCAGATTAGCGAGCACCGCGTCACCTACGACCTCGAACGCCAGGTCGAAGGCGGCGTCAAGCTCTCCACCTCCGAGTACGCCCAGGAAGTCGTCGAACGCATCAAAGCTCTCGCCTAAGACGAGGTCTTCGAACCCTCGGCTCGCACCGAGGACGTCGAGGACATCGCGTAACTCGCACCCCCACGTTCCGTTCTTCTTTCGACGCGCTACCGGCCAGCGACGCGTCGGCGACAACGCATATGCGTCTCGATAGCGTACTTCGAAACGTGCCAGAGGACAACGACTTCGGCGGCATCGACGTACCGGGGATGGAAGACATCGCGCGGGCCGAGCAGGAGCTGTCGGTCCACGTCGAGCGCCGCACGTACGACAAGCCCGTCACGGTCGTCGAGGGGTTCGACCCGGAGGTCACCGACGTCGGCGACGTGGCGACGACGCTGAAGAAGCGCCTCGGCGCGGGCGGCACGGCCAAAGAGACCAGCGTCGAGGTGCAGGGCGACCACGAGGACCGCGTGAAGGACGTCCTCGAAGAAGAAGGCTTCAACGTCGAGTAACGGGTCAGTCCGCGAGCGGGTTCGCGGGCACGCCGACCTGCTCGTGGCGTCGATAGACGTAGGCGGCGGCGACCAGTGGCGCGACGAGCGGGACGGCCATCAGGAAGTACAGGACCGAGGGCGTCCACGCTCCCGTGGCGGCGAGGTACTGTTTGTCGAAGTAGAGGAACGCCGGCGAGCACAGCGCGAGCAGGAAGCCGAGTGCGACGACGGCGAACACCGGGAGCATCGCGAACGGGTCCGGCGGGAGGACGACGCTGAGCGCGAGCGTGACGGGGAACGTCGCCGCGAGGAGCGCAATCGGCACCCACCAGCGGTCGCTGCGTCCCGTGTCGGCGGGTGAGTCGGTCACAACGGAGACGACGACACGGGCCGGTATCAATATTGGCCACGTTCGCGCCGGCAGCGACCGCGCGCGGACGGGACGTTTATGGGCGAAGCCGCCCGAATCTGGGACGATGACGTACGCGGTCGTCGGCTGCACGGACTGTGGCGCGCTGTGGGTCGTGGAGGGACGCCCCGACACCTCGGGGTGTCCGCGCTGCGAGCGACGCCACCAGTTCTCGAAGCTCCGGAAGTTCGTCCAGACCGACGACGAGGACCACGCCCGCGAGGTGCGGGCGTCGATGCTCGCGAACCGCGCGGGCCACGGCGACGCGTTCGCGGAACTGGACGACTTCACGACGCTCGGCGACTTCGCGGAAGACGCGGGGATGAGCGACGAGGAATTCCTCGATTCGGCTGGCGTCGACGTCGAGGCGGTGTCGGCCGTCGAGGAGCACGTCGAGCAGTCCGGGCGCAGCCTCGGGAAGCGCGAGGCCGTGCGGACGGCGCTGCGCGAACTCGACGAGCCCACGGAAGCCGAGGTGAAGGCGTTCGCGGCGGAGCACGGCGTCGATGGGGACTACGTCGAGCGCGCGCTCGACAAACTGCGGCGTGCCGGCGACGTCACCGAGTCCGGCGATGGCTACCGGTTACTGTAGCCGGCGACCCACACGTTCTTGCCGGTGGCTGTGCGACGTTCCGACGATGGACGGACGGCTGGCGCGAGTCTGGCAGGTCGTCGTCGGTGTGACGCTCGTGAGCGCAGCGGTCGTGGTCGTGCTGGCGAGCACGGACCCGTCGTGGCCGGTGCCTGGGGTGTCGACGCTGGCGGCGCTGGCTGGCGTGTTTGTGGCCGGGTTCACGCTCGCCGCAATCCTGCGCGTGCTCGCCGGCGAACACGACTACGGCGTCGGGAACCTGCTCGCAGTCGTCGGCTGGCTCCTCCTCCTCGTCGGCGAGCTGCTGGAGAGCGAGGCCGCGACCGTCGGCGGGATTGCGGTCGTGTTGGCGGCGGGCGCGTACCTCGTCTGGCTGGCGGTCGATTAGAGCGGGCCGCTGGGGAGCGCGCGCAGCAGCGTCAAGGAGAGCACGAGCACCGTGAGCAGGAGCTTCAGCACCCGGAGCACGCGCACCGCCCACGACCGGTCCTCCGGCTCGTCGCCCGAGTGTGCGTTCATATCCCAGTACAGGGCGTGGGGTGAAATAACTCCGTGTCTGCCGCACGGTGAAACTGAAAGTACTCCGGGTTAGCGGCCGAGTTCCGCGTGCGCCGAGGAGAGGTGGCGGGACGCGAGTGCGGCGAGCAGGCTGAGTTCGCCGGCGAGCGCACCCGCAGCGATGATTTCCGCGAGCGCGTCGGCGTTCGCGCCGGCCGGGTCGCCGCCCCCGCGCACGCCGAGGACGTCCAGCGCCTCGCGCTGCGTGGGGAGTTTGGTGCCGCCGCCGACGGTGCCGACTTCGAGGCTCGCGAGGTTCACCGAGGCGTAGAGTTCACCGGCAGACGAATCTGCCGAGCCCGCACTCGCTTCGCTCGCGCGGACATCTCCCCTGGCTTCGACGGTCGTGATGGCGTTCGAGCCCTCGACGACCTGTGCGGCGTCCTGCCCGGTCGCGAGGAAGACGGCGGCGACGGTGTTCGCGGCGTGCGCGTTGAACCCGAAGCTGCCGGCCTTCGCGGAGCCGATCAGGTTCTTGCGCGTGTTCGCTTCCTCGATGGCCTCGGGGGTGGTGTCGAAGCGCTCCTCGACGACGTCCCGGGGGATGGTGACGTCCGCGGTGACGGTGCGGCCGCGGCCCTCGACGGCGTTGATGGCGGCGGGTTTCTTGTCCGCGCAGAGGTTCCCGGAGAGCGCGACGAGTTCCGCGGGCGTCTCCGCCTCCACCACGTCGGCGGCGGCTTCGGTGGCGATGGTGGCCATGTTCATCCCCATCGCGTCCTTCGTGTCGTAGGCGAACCGGAGGAAGACGCTGTCGCCGACGACGTACGGCGTGACCTCCGTGAGTTCGCCGTGGCTCGTGGTGCTCTCGGCGACCTCGCGGAGCGCGTCGAAGTTGTCCTCGACCCACTCCGCAACCTCCGCGCCCTCGGTGACGTCCGCGACGCGGAAGACGGGTGCGCGCGTCATCCCAACTTTCGTCACCCGGGCGTTCGCGCCGCCCGCCGCCGTAATCGCCGAGCAGCCGCGGTTGACGGAGGCGACGAGCGCGCCCTCCGTCGTCGCCAGCGGGAGGTAGAACTCGTCGTCCGCAGCCCCGCCGTTGACCGCGATGGGGCCGGCGACGCCGAGCGGGAGCTGGGTGCCGCCCGCGAGGTTCTCGATGTTCGGGCCGACCTCGTCGGCGTCGAACGCGAACGCGCCCGTGGCGTCGAGACTGGCGTCGGTCTCGCGTTCGAGGAGTTCGCGGCGCGCGGCCGCCGCGGTGTCGGCATCGGCGTGGCCTTCGAGTTCGTAGAGCCGGAGGTCGCCGTCCTGCACGCGGTCGGCGAGGTCGCTGGCGTCGGTCATACCGGGGCGTCGTCGGCGCGACGCCCTGAAGGTTGCCCTTTCACGCGCGACGGCCGACTCCTCGTGGTAAATAGTGGGTTATATCACTCCGTAATCCAGAGTCGCGGGTATGACAGTCACCGCGATGCTGTCGGTCGCACCGCTGGACAGTCCCGACGTGGATTTCGACGCGGAGATAGCGAAGGCCATCGACGCGCTCGACGACTACGACGTGCGCTACGAGACCCACCCCATGGAGACCACCATCGAGGCCGACAGCCTCGACGAGGTGTTCGCCGCGGCGCAGGGCGCAACCGAGGCCGTGGACGCGAGCCGCGTCAGCACGAAGCTCAAAATCGACCACTTCCGTGAGGAGGACCTCGCCGTCGAGGAGAAAGTCGACCGCGTGGAGAACCACCTCGGTCGCACGGCCGCCAGCGACGACGCGCGCAACGGAGGGAACGAGCAGTGAGCCGGGAGAGCGGCGAGCGTTCGTCGTCGCGCCGGGCGTTCGTCGCAGCAGTCGGAAGCACGACTGCGCTCGGCCTCGCGGGCTGCATCGGGTCCACGGACACGAGCGAGACGACCACGACCACCGGAGGAACGACCACGACCACCGGCGGGACGACCGCGACAACGTCGGGCGAGCCGCAGTCGCTGAGGGTCGGGACGACGCAGGCGTACGTCGACGCGGTGTCCACGAGCGCCGGCGATTGGGTGAAGGCGACGTTCGAGTCGGAGTACGACGTGGACTTCGAGTGGGTCGTCCGCGAGAACGAGCTCAACGACTTCATCCAGCGCAAACAGCAGGGCGCCGCCCTCGGCGCGGACGGCTACGTCGGCGTCACGCCGACGGGGCTGGTGCGCGCGGACCGCAACCTCGACGAGTCGCTGTTCGCGGCGTTCGACACCTCGCGCATCTCGAACAGCGACGACGTCGTGGACGCCTACCGGTTCGACCCCCAGCAGCGCGTGCTCCCGACGGGGTCGTCGTACGTCTGCATCGTCTACGACGAGAACGAGGTGGACGCGCCCGAGACCCTCGACGACCTCACGAAGGACGCGTGGGCGGACAGCCTCATTCTCGCCAACCCCCAGGACACGGTGACGGGGCTGAGCTTCCTGCTGTGGACGGTCAAGGAGTACGGACCGGACGGCTACCTCGACTACTGGGACCGCCTCGTGGACAACGGCCTCCAGACTTCGGGGTCGTGGAACGCCGCCTACACCGCGTACTCCAACCAGGAGGCGTCGATGGTCGTCTCCTACAGCACCGACCAGGTGTACGCCTCCCAGAGCGAGGACACGGACATGGCGCGCCACCAGATTGCGTTCCCGAACGACCAGGGGTACGCGTACGTCTCCGGCGTCGCGCAGTTCGCGGACAGCGACAACGACGACCTCCTGCACACGTTCGCGGACTTCATGCTGGAGGCCGAGACCCAGCGCGAGGTCGCGGTGAAGAACGTCGGCATCCCCACGGTCTCGGACGCCAGCCTTCCCGAGGAGATGCAGCAGTACGCGCACGTTCCCGAGAACAAACTCCAGTACGGCTACGAGACGCTTCGGGACAACGCCGACGAGTGGCGCGAGGACGTGTCGCGTCGCATCGCCACGCAGTAAGCTGCTCGAAGCGCTTCTGGCCCGGCAGGACAGCAACTCTGCTATTCAGTACGGTAGAAAACGTCGAGAATTGGGAGTGGAGTTACTCTCGGCCGCGGATACGGCGAACCGCGACACGGATGCTGTCAATAGGGCCGAGATTGGGGGAGTTCGACATCGTCACTCCCCAATCCGACTCCTTACGCGACGTTTCACGCGGCTTCTCGCGTGATTTCTGGTCACTCGGAGTCATGGCTCAGTTAGACGTAAGTTGCCGCTCACAATTAAGTTTTGGCTAGTACGCTGATAGTGCCTGCAGTCAGTAGCCGTTGTCCCCATACATAACTCGGGTGAACACTTCGTCAGAGTTGAACAGTAGTCCGATAATTGCTATCCCCGAGAGCAGTTCTACAGCGAATACTAGAATGGACAGCTGCGAGCCCCGGATTTCGAGGAGGCCGACCGAGAACCCCCCGACGAAGTAGATAATTCCCGAGATTGCGAAGGTAATCGCCCACGTCAGTGCGTAGGCGTTGAATCGATGCACGACTGTGTTGCGTTGAATCCAGATTCCGTATGATTCGGACAGCTCCTCTAAGAACTCCACACGACTCAGCCGGCCAGTTTTCCCTACAGCAGTCGGGTCGATACCCACCTCAACGTTAGAGGACGTATACGCCATACTCGCGATGACCGAGGAGACTAACATCAGGAGAATTCCGGCACCGATGTGGAGATTGAAGAATCCATTCACGGGGATTCGGTCTGCCTGAACGGTGATCGAAAGCCCGCTGGCGAGAACACCGAGCGTAAGGATGTTTACTCGAAGGAGTTTGACCGCCTTGTCGTCCTCACCCTGGATTCTGGACACCTGTTTGTCCATCGTGTGGCGTGCTTCCAGACAGGCGGATCGGAGGTTCTCCGCGTAGGCCTCGCTGTCGTCGTCAGGCCCAGAGCTCATGCTTTCTGTGTTATATTCGGGGCATAAAAATTTGGCTCTAGGGGATCGAATAATTACACGCTCCCACGAGGCAGTGCACTGGATTCTCCAACGATAGTACAGCCGCGGCGACCGCTTCCCGAACGTCTAAGCGGCCGGCCGCCCGCCTTCGAGACATGACTGCGGCAGCCGACCTCGTGTTGCGAAACGGCGAGGTCCACACGCTCGGCGGCGCCGAGGAGACCTACGACGCGCTGGCGGTCCGGGACGGGCGCGTCGTCCAGCTCGCCAACGACTACGACGTCGAGTTCCTCGTCGGGACCGGTACCGAGGTACTCGACGTCGACGGCGGCGTCGTCCTCCCCGGATTCGTGGACGCGCACACGCACATGGAGACGGTCGGCCAGTACGGCGTCCACGCGGACCTCCGCGGCGCGAGCGGCCCCGAGGAAATCACGGAACGCCTGCAGGAGCGAGCAGCGGAGACGGACGAGGAGTGGGTTCTGGGCTACGGCTACGACGAGTCCGCGTGGGACGCCGACGACCTCCACCAGTCCGACCTCGACGCCGTCAGCGACGAGCGACCGGTCGCGGCCATCCGCGAGGACATGCACACCGCGACCGTGAACGCCGTCGCGCTCGACGCGTACGGCGAGGAGATGCCCGACGGGGACGTGCTCGGCGACGGCCGCATCGTCGAGGACGCCGTCGAAGTCGTCTACGAGGCGACCGAACCCGACCCCGAGGAGACCGAGTCGCTGCTGCGCGCGGCCCAGCGAGAAGCCAACGAGAAGGGCGTGACGTGCGTCCACGACATGGTGCGCCAGTCGCACTCGCCGCGGGCGTTCCGCGAACTGGACCTCGCCGACGAACTGACCGTCCGCGTGCGGCTGAACTACTGGAGCGACCACCTCGACGCCCTCCTCGAAACCGGCCTGCGGACGAACCACGGCTCCGGGATGGTCGAGGTTGGGGGCGTGAAGACGTACACGGACGGCAGTCTGGGCGGCCACACCGCGAAGCTCTCCGAGCCGTACGCGGACGCCCCGGATGAAGCCGGACAGTGGGTCGTCGACCCCGGCGATTTGCGGGAGTTCGTGGCGCGCGCGGACGACGCCGGCCTTCAGGTGACCGCGCACGCCATCGGCGACGAGGCAATCGACGCCGTGCTCGACGCCTACGAGGCGTGCGCGGATGCAGGGGAGAGCCGCCACCGCATCGAGCACGCCGAACTCGCCAGCGACGACGTAATCGAGCGCATGAGCGAGTTGGGCGTGGTGGCGTCGATGCAGCCGAACTTCCTGAAGTGGGCCGGCAGCGAGGGGCTCTACGAGGACCGCCTCGGCACGGAGCGCCGCGAGGCGAGCAACCGCTTCCCCGCCTATCGAGACTCGGATGTGCCGCTCGCGTTCGGTAGCGACTGCATGCCGCTGGACCCGCTGCTCGGCGTCCACTACGCCGTGAATCCGCCGACGGAGCCACAGGCGCTGTCAGTGACGGACGCGCTGCGCGCGTACACCGCGGGCGGCGCGTACGCCGGCTTCCGCGAGGACGAAATGGGGACAATCGAGGTGGGCGCATTCGCCGACTTCGTCGTGCTCGACGAGTCGCCGTGGAAACAGCCCGAGGCAATTCGGGACATCGACGTACAGGCGACCGTCGTGGACGGTGACGTCGTCTATCGCACGGACTGACGAATCCGCCTGTTCTGCAGATTGTTTCTTCGGAGTGTAATTCAACTCTCCATTCACCCGTCTATCCGCCTTCACTCGGAGTTTTGCCGATTTATTTTGTTTCAGGCTATAGTATTCTACTGGAGGCGATTATTGAAGAGAAAATATTTTCAAAGAAGGCGTTCGATGGCTATCGATACACCGGTGATCACACGTGCCAAATATGGACACTGCGGCGTTCGAGACGGACCTGAGCCTGTTCAAGTACGACAACCTGGAGCAACTCCCGGCCGAGTACCGGGCCCTCGACGCCGAGGAGCGCACGGAGCGCATCGAGGCGGCGAGAGAGGAACTCGGTGACGACGTGGTCGTGTTGGGTCACAACTACCAGCGTCGGGAAATCATCGAGCACGCGGACTTCATCGGGGACTCCTACCAGTTGTCGAAGGAGGCCGCGAACGCCGACGCCGACTACGTCGTCTTCGGCGGCGTGACGTTCATGGCCGAGTCGGCGGACGTCATCACTGACGACGACCAATCGGTCATCCTGCCGTCGATGGAGGCCTCGTGCCCGATGGCCGGGATGGCCGAAGCGCTCCAAGTCGACGCGGCGTGGGCCGACATCACCGCGGCAGCGCCCGACGAGGACGTCGTCCCCATCACGTACATGAACTCTTACGCCGACCTGAAGGCGTTCTGCGCCGAACAGGGCGGTCTCGTCTGCACGTCCTCGAACGCCCACCGCGCCTTCGAGTGGGCGCTCGAACGCGGCGACAAGGTGTTGTTCCTGCCGGACAAGCACCTCGGGGAGAACACCGCCCACCGCCTCGGCATAGCGGACGCGACGGTCGAGTGGGACCCGTGGGACCCCGACGGCAAGGACGCCGACGAGGTGGCGGACGCCGACGTCGTGCTCTGGGACGGCTACTGTCAGGTCCACGAGCGCTTCACGACGGACCACGTCGCGCAGGTGCGCGAGGACCACCCCGACGTGAACGTCGTCGTGCATCCCGAGTGCCGCCGCGAAGTCGTTGAAGCCGCGGACGTCGTCGGGTCCACGTCGACCATCACGCAGACTATCGAGGACGCCGACCCCGGGGAAACGTGGGCCATCGGCACCGAAATCCATCTTACGAACCACCTGCAGCGCTGGCACCCCGAGGTCGAGGTGGTGGCGCTCTGTGGGGACGCCTGCATGGACTGCAACGCGATGCGCCAAATCGACCCGAACTACCTCGCGTGGGTGCTCGAAGAACTGGTCGCGGGCCGCGAGCGCAACGTCGTCGAAGTCGCGCCCGAGGAGCAGGAACTCGCGCAGGTCGCCCTCGACCGCATGCTGGAGGTGTGACGATGGCCGACGAACACACCGCCGACGTGCTGGTCGTCGGCAGCGGCATCGCCGGGTGTGCCGCCGCGCTCGCCGCCGCGCGCGACGACGCTGACGTGTTAGTCGCGACGAAGGCCAGCAAGCCCGCCGACGCGAGTTCCGACTGGGCGCAGGGCGGCATCGCCACCACGCGGGGCGACCCAGCGAGCCTGAAAGCGGACGTCCTCGACGCCAGCGCCGCGACTGCCGACGAGGACGCGGTGGACGTGCTCGTCGAGAACGCCGCCGACGCCGTTCGGGACGTGCTCGTGGACACGCTCGACGTGCCGTTCGACGAGGCCGGCGACGACTACGACTTCGCGCAGGAGGCGGCGCACTCAGAGGAACGAATCCTGCACGTCGACGCGAACACTGGTCGGCACGTCCTGCGGCCGTTCCTCGCGCACCTCGACGATCACCCGAACGTGCGACTTCTCGAAGACACCGCCGCACTCGACTTGATTACTCACGAAGGCCGCGTGTACGGCGTGCTCCTCGACTCGTCGCAGGACGGCACCCCGGCGTTCGCGGGAGCGACGATTCTCGCGACGGGCGGCATCGGCGGCTGTTTCCGTCGCACGACTAACCCCGAGCACGCGACCGGCGACGGCGTCGCGATGGCCGCGCTCGCCGGCGCGGGCGTCGCGGACATGGAGTACGTCCAGTTCCACCCGACGGTCTACGACAGCGACGACCCGTTCCTGCTCTCGGAGGCAGTTCGTGGTGAGGGTGCCGTCCTGCGGAACGGCGACGTCTCCGAGCCCCGTGATTCGGTGGCTCGGGAAACGCAGTCTCCCGGCGGCGAGCGCTTCATGCCCGCGTACCACCCGGACGCCGAGCTCGCGCCGCGGGACGTCGTCGCGCGAGCCGTCGACACGGAACGCGAGGCGACGGGCGAGGTCACGCTGGACGTCTCGCCGCTGGAGTTCGAATCCGAGTTCCCGGGTCTCGCCGCAAAGTGCGAGGACCGCGGCGTCGACTGGGAGACTGGAATCCCCGTCGCGCCCGGCCAGCACTTCCTCTGTGGCGGCGTCGCCGTCGACCACGAGGGTCGTGCGAGCCTCGATCGCCTGTTCGCCGTCGGGGAGTGCGCGCGCACCGGCGTCCACGGCGCGAACCGCCTCGCCAGCACCAGCCTCCTCGAAGGACTTGTCTGGGGCTTGCGCGCGGGTGACGCGGCGGTCGGCCACGAAGCCGAGCGGGTGGAGACACCGGACCTACTGGACCGCGATCCCGACCTGTCGGCACGCTTCGCCGACGAGAAGTTCCACCGCTTGCGTCGCGTGATGGAGGAGTGCGTCGGCCTGCGCCGCGCGCCGAGTGACCTCCAGCGCGCCCAGAGCGTGCTCCGACGGCTGAAAGGAGAAGTCGACGCGTACGTTCGCACGCGCACGGCCCGCAGCCTCTACGAACTCCGGAACGCCGCCGTGACCGGGCTGCTGGTCGCGCGAGCGGCCGCCGAGAACGACCAGAGCGTGGGCTGTCACTACGTCGAGCGCGAGGGGAGTAATGCCAGTCACTGACGCCGTCGTCGAGCGGTGGCTGCGCGAGGACTTGGGCCACCACGACGTGACCAACGACGTGCCCGGCGAGACGGACGGTCGACTCGTCGCCAAGCAGTCAGGGGTCGTCGCGGGTCTCGACGCCGGAACGAGCGTCTTCGACTACCTCGGCTGTGACGCCGACGCGACCCGCGAGGACGGCGACCGCGTGGCCGCAGGCGACACCGTGTTGACCGTCGAGGGGCCCGCGAAGGCCGTACTGCGGGGCGAGCGTGTCGCGGTCAACGTCCTCGGCCACGCGTCCGGGGTCGCGACGAAGACGCGGCGCGCCGTCGACGCCGCACGCGAGGGGACCGAGGACGTGGCGATTGCGGCGACGCGGAAGACCACCCCGGGGTTGCGGGGCGTGGAGAAGCGCGCCGTCGTCGCGGGCGGCGGGGACACCCACCGCCTCGACCTCTCGCATATGGTGATGGTGAAGGACAACCACGTCGCGGAGATGGGACTCGAAGCCGCCGTCGCGCACTTCCGAGAACGCGCGTCGTTCGCCACCAAGATAGAAGTCGAAGCGGAGGACCCGGCGGATGCGGCCCGAGCGGCCGAGGCCGGTGCGGACGTCGTACTCTTGGACAACATGACTCCTGCGGAGACTCGGGAGGCCGTCGAAGCCCTCTCGGACGACGTGCTCGCGGAGGCCAGCGGTGGGATTACCGTCGAGGACGTGCCGGCGTACGCCGCGACGGGCGTCGACGTGATCTCGATGGGAGCGCTCACGCACTCCGCGCCCGCCCTCGACTACTCGTTCCGAACCGACTAATTAGTCGAGCAGCGACGTTCCGGTCATCGCCGTCGGTCGCTCCACGTCCAGCAGGTCGAGCAGCGTCGGCGCGACATCCCGGAGTGCGCCGCCCTCGCGGACGTCGCTGGCGTCCTCCTCGCTCTCCTCGGCGGGGCGGTGGACGAACGGGACGGGGTTGAACGTGTGTGCGGTGTGGGGGTCCTCGCGGGTGCCCATATCGTCGGCGTTGCCGTGGTCGGCGGTGACGCAGACGTCGGCGCCGGCGTCGCGGAGTGCGGGAACGAGGCGCGCGAGCTGGCTGTCGACGGTTTCGACGGCCTCGATGGCGGCCTCGTAGTCGCCGGTGTGGCCGACCATGTCGGGGTTCGCGTAGTTCAACACGAGCACGTCCGGGTCGTCGGATGCGAGCACGTCGAGCGCGACGTCAGTGACGTCCTCGGCGCTCATTTCGGGCGCGAGGTCGTACGTGGGGACGTCCGGGCTCTCGACGATTTCGCGGCGTTCGCCCGCGAACTCCACCTCGCGGCCGCCGTTCAGGAAGTACGTCACGTGAGGGTACTTCTCGGACTCGGCGACCCGCAGTTGGGTGAGGGAGTGCTCGGCGAGTACTTCGCCGAGCGTGTCCGCGGGGCGCTCGGACTCGAACGCGACCGGGAGGTCGAACGTCTCGTCGTACTCGGTCATCGTCGCCACCGGCACCTCCGGTGGGTCCGTCGAGACGCCTTCTTCCTCCCAGTCGTCGGGGCGGATGTCCGCGAGCATGCGGACGAGTTGGCGCGCGCGGTCCGCGCGGAAGTTGCAGAACACGACGGCGTCGCCCTCGCTGAGTGCGTCCCCGCCCCTCACGATGGTGGGTTCGACGAACTCGTCGGTGTCGCCGCGGTCGTAGCTCTCCTGGACTGCTTCGACCGCGGATTCGGCGCGGTGGTCGCCGTTCCGGTTGACGATGGCGTCGTACGCGCGCTTCGTGCGCTCCCAGTTCTGGTCGCGGTCCATCGCGTAGTACCGCCCGACGACGGTGGCGACGTCGCCGGTGTCGTACTCGTCGGTGACTTCTCGGAGGGTTTGGAGGTAGTTCTCGCCGCCGTGGGGTGCGGTGTCGCGGCCGTCCATGAACGCGTGCGTGGTCGCGGGGAGGTCGCGGCTGGCGGCGCATTCGAGGAGCGTGTGGAGGTGTTCGTGGTCAGAGTGGACGCCGCCGTCGCTGACGAGCCCCATGAAGTGGACGCGGCTGCCCGTGCGTTCGACGTGGTCGAGCGCGCCGCTGATGGCGTCGTTCTGGCAGAGCTCGCCGTCGGCGATGGCGTCGTTGATGCGGGTGTACTCCTGTCGAACGACGCGGCCGGAGCCGATGGTGAGGTGGCCGACCTCGCTGTTGCCCATCTGGCCGCGCGGGAGGCCGACCTCGCGGCCGTGCGTGGTGAGCGTACCGAAGCCGCCGCGGCGCGAGTACTCGTCGAAATTCGGCGTGTCCGCCGCCGCAACTGCGTTCAGTCGGTCCCGCGAGTCTTGCGAGTGGGACGTCGAGGCGGCTTCGCCGCCTCGGAAGTCGTGGTCGGCGAGCCCCCAGCCGTCGAGAATCACCAGCGCGGCCTGCATGTTCGGGGGTCCGCGGGCCGCCCGTATTTACGTGTCGTCTTCGGCCAGTGCGTCAGTCGCCGTCGGGCGCGCGGGCGTCCGCCGTCGCGTCGACGTCGAACTCGGCACCGCAATCCGCGCACGCCATGTGGCGACCGGGAACGGTGCGTTGGGCCGCGACGAGCCCGCACTCGGGGCAGACGCTGTACGGTCGCTCCTCGGCGGGTGCGCCGGGCTCTACGGCCATCCGAATCCACGCGTCTGGGTCGGCTTCGTCGTAGAGTTCCACGCCGTCGTCGGTGCGTCGCCAGTTGACCGTGGAGTCGCCCTGCGACATCTACCCCACCCTCTCTCCCGCGACCATTTAACTATTCTGACAAAAGTTAGCTCGCCCACGAGTAAACGCCGCCATCTGGTGGTTAGTGCGAGTGAAGAAATCGTCCCCCGGGGCCGCGCGAACGACTGCCTATTTGACCCTCCGCGCCCGAGGGACGGCCATGACCCTCGACCCCGTCCACTTCGACGGCATCGCGGAACTCGCGAGCCAGATTCGCCACGAGGTGGACGCCGAGGAGCACCGCGACGTCGCCGAGGAGACGTGGGCGAACTCCCTCGACCCGCTCTACGGCGACGACGGCCCCGTGCTGGAACCGCTCGCGGAACAGCGGCGCTCGGCCGCAGATGTCGAAGAGTTGGCGCTCCAGTCGTCGCCGTTCGACACCGCCCACGGCCTCGACTCTGGCACCATCAACCCGAAGACGTTCAAGAACGGGCTCGTGCTGGACCTCGCCCAGGCCGCGATGAGCGCGACGCCCAGCGACCTCGACCTCCACCGCTCGCGCACGGTCATCACGAGCGTCCACTCCAACGACGCCACCGTCCGCACAGATACGGACTGGCGCAAGTGGGACGAGGGGTACAGCCGCGGCCGCATCGTCCACACGACGCCGCTGGCCCGCGACCAAGAACGCGTAGTGCACGGCCTCGCGCTCTACCTCGCGGAGAGCCACCACGCCCTCGAACACGCCGACGATGTGGACGACCTCCTCCTGCTGGACGGTCCGGTCTACCCCAAGCAGCTCGTGAACTGGGCGGACCGCCACGCGAGCCTCGCGGACCTCGTCACCGAGAACGAGCTCGTCGGCGAGGTGCTGGAGAACTACGTCCGCCTCGTCGAGCGCTTCGCCGAGAAGGACGTGCCGCTGGCGGGCTTCGTGAAGAGTCCAGCGAGCCAGGCGCTCGTGCGCGCACTCCGCGACCGCGGCCGGCCGACGCCGTGGGCTAGCGACGCCGCGTTCTTCGGGCAGGTGCTCGAACGCCGCGAATTTATCGACGGCGACGACTACCACCGCATCACCGACGAACTGGCGTGGACGGGCTGGTTCACGTCCACCCTCGGCGCGGACGGCGTGTTCGCCGATTCCAGCGAACTCGGCGTCGAACGCGAACTCCCCGCGGAGTGCTACGAGGTCGCGTTCTTCGTCGTCTACGACCCGCGCACCGACCTCGTGCACAAGGTCGAACTGCCGCGCGCGTTCGCCGACAGCGAGGACTGCCGGGACGCCGTCGAGCGCTACGTCACCAGCCAGGTTGCCGCGGAAGCCGGGCCGCCCAAGCCCGTCGGGAAAGCCGACGAACTCGCGCGCATCGGCGCGACCGAGAAGGAGGAACTCGTCCGCAAGCTCGAGCGCTCCTTCGACAGCCGGCGCGACGAGAACTACGACGACCAGCGCTGGTCCGAGAGCTGATTGCGCGGCCCGCGAACCCGCGTCTACCTTTAAGTCGAACGAACCAGCAGTTCCGAGTGAATGACCGACCGCGCCATCGAGACGCGCAACCTCACGAAGCGGTACGGCGACGAGACCGCCGTCGAGGGGCTGGAACTCGCCATCCCCGCCGGCAGCGTCTACGGTTTCCTCGGCCCGAACGGTGCCGGGAAGACCACCACGATGCGGATGCTCACGACGCTCACGAAACCCAGCGACGGCACCGCGACGGTCGCGGGCGCGGACGTCACAAACCGCGATGCCGTCGTCTCGAACGTCGGCTACCTCTCCGAGGAGCCGCCGCTGCACGCCGAACTCACGGCCCGCGAGCAACTCCGGTACGTCGCCGGCCTCCGCGACCTCCCCGAGGCGGAGGCCGAGGCGCGCATCGACGACCTGCTCGGCCGCTTCTCGCTGGCCGGCGACGCCGACAAGCGCATCTCGGCGTACTCGAAGGGGATGAAACAGAAGGTCGGCATCATCCAGGCGATGCTCCACGACCCGGCCGTGCTCTTCCTCGACGAGCCGACGTCGGGGCTGGACCCCCGGGCCGCCCGCACCGTCCGCGACACCATCGCAGACCTCACCGAGGGCGACGCCACCGTCTTCCTCTCGACGCACATCCTCCCAGTCGTCGACGAGCTCGCGGACACCGTCGGCGTGCTCTACGACGGTCGCCTCGTCACCGAAGGGTCCCCGGAGCACCTCAAGACCCGCGCGGAAGCCGGCGACGAGCGCACGCTCGAAGACGTCTTCCTCGAAGTCACCGGCGGCATCGGTGACGCGGCCGAGGAGGCCTGAGATGCCCGCGTTCCCGGACCCGAACCACGCCGCCCGCATCGCCGTCAACGAGCTCCGCATCGCGTGGCGGACGCTCCGCGGGAAGAGCACCGCCCAACTCGCGTCCGTCGGCATCGTCGCCGTCTTCGGCGTCGCATTCACTGCGGCGGCCGCCTACGGCGCGTACCTGGGTGGCCGCGGCCTCGCAGAGAACCCTGGCGAACTGAGCCAGCTCGTCAGCCTCGTACCCGCCGGTCTCGCCACCATCACGCTGTTCATGGCGGCGTACCTGACCGTCGTCCAACTCGGCGACATCGACGTCCGCGACGGCTACCTCACCACGGTCCCCGCCCGCGACGTGGTCGGCGGCCTGCTGCTCGCGGGCTACGTGCGCGCTTCGGGCTTATTCGTCGCGCCGCTGCTGGTCGCCTCGGTCGCGTTCGCGGTCGGCGCGGGCTCCCCGGTGGCGTTCCCGCTCGCCGCGCTCGCCGTGCTCACGCTCACCGCGACCGCGTTCCTCGTCGGCTTCCCAATCGGTGTCGGCATCGCCTATCTCGCCAGCCGGTCGGCACTGGTCGCGCGGTTCAAGACGCTCATCGGCGCCGCCGCGTTCCTCGCGTACTTCGGACTCATCGTCTCCGGGACGTTCGACGAGGCTATCGACCCGATTATCGGCGTCGCGCAAGCCTCGCCCGTCTCGTGGTACGCCGACCTCGCTACGCTCGCGGTCGTCCCCTCCGCGAGCGCCGCGAAAGCCGGTGTCGTCCTCGCTGGCTCCATTCTCCTCGGCGCGGGCGGCGTGCTCGCGAGCGTCCGGCTCTCCGAGCGCCGCTGGTACACCGAGAGCGTCGAAGCCAGCGAACGCGAAACCGACTCCGTCTCCGGCGGCCGCCTCGATCGCCTCGTCGGGCGGCGGCCCGCGTGGGTCGCGCGGAAGAGTTGGCTACGCGCCCGCCGTGCCCCCATCAAACTCGTCTTCGTCGCCTACCCCGCGTTCCTGCTCGTGACGCCCGTGCAAGCGAGCGTCGAAGCCGGCCACGTCACCGCCTCGCTCCCGCCGTCGATTGCGCTGTACGGCGCGTGGATGACCGGCGCCGCGTTCACCCTCAACCCGCTCGGCGACGAGGGCGCAGTGCTCCCGGTCACCGCGATTTCGGGCGTCTCGGGTCGCGACTTCGTCGGCGGGCTCGTCGTTGCGAGCGCCGTCTTCGGCGTCCCGCTGACGGTCGCCGTCGCGGGTGGGCTCGCCGCCCTCAGTCCGCTTCCCCCGGTCGCGCTCGTATGTACGGTCGTCGCGGCCGCCGTCCTCCCGGTGCTTGCGGCTGCGCTCGCGGCTGGCGTGGGCACGACCTACCCAAAGTACGACGCCACCAGTATCAGCCGCAGCCGCGAGGTCGTCGTCCCCTCGATGTGGGCGTTCGGCGTCTACACGCTCGCGTTCCTGCTCACCGCCGGCATCGCCACCGCCGTTCAGGTCCCCGCGGCTGCCAGCGGGCTCGCAAACCTCCTCGGTGTCGCCGACGCCGCCGTCCACGTCGGCGCGCTCGCTGTCGGCGTGTTCCTCGCAGGAATCCTCGCGACCATCTCTGTCCGAATCGCGGTGCGCGCGTTCGACGACTACACCGCCTAGAGCTCGGCTTCGTGCTCGGGCTCGACCTCGATGTCGACGTCCGCGGGGTCGACGCCGATGCGCGCGAGCTGCGTGCGGACGTGCTCGCGGGCCGCGTCCAGCGCCTGCTCGCGCGTGTCGAACCCGCGCGGCATCGGTGATTCGAAGGCGACGTTGACGTCTCGCCCGCCGACCTCCTGGATGCTCCCGCCGCTCTCCACGGCGTAGAACTCGTCGCAGACCCAAACGTACGGCGCTGCCTCGTCGGGTGCGCCCTTGAACGACGGCGCTTCCTCGCCGCGCTCGTACAGCGTCCCCGTCAACGTCGTCCCGGCCGCCGAACCGCGCACCAGCAACATGCACGGCTGTACGGACGCGACGAGCATAAGCACGCGGACGCGGACGCACACAGCGCGAGGGAAAGCGGTTAGTGCGCGGCCCGCCACTCCGAGAGCATGAGCGACCTCGGGGACTTCGCGGACCACGACCGCGGCGACGACGCGGACACCGCCGAGAGCGACGCGGACACCGCCGACGACTTCGAACGCCCGGACCTCGACGACACCGGCAGCGACGACGGCCTCGGCGCGCTCGCGGTCTCGGAAGGCCTGCGCATCCACGAGGACGGTCAGGAGACCGCGCTGAAGGCGTACGTCACCGCGAGCAACCGGTCGTCGGTCCGGCTGGGCTCGTACCTCGTCGCGCCGTACCCCGGCGGCGAGAAGCTGTTCTGCAAGATTACCGGCCTGGAGTACGTGCAGGCGTTCCAGAGCGACGACGCCACCGAGATTCACGCGCGGCGCGCGATGCGCTCGGAGAGCGTCGACGAGCAGGACTACAAGTTCCTCGCGGAACTCGAACCCGTTGCCGTCCTCTACCGGGACAGAGAGGGACGAAGTCCCTCAGGCAATCGGACGCAGTCCGATAACGGCGACGACCTCAAGCGCCGGATGGCCGACCGCGTCCCGAAGCCCGAGACAGTCGTCCGAGAAGCGGACGACGCCACCGAAATCAAGACCGGGCTGAAGATTCCCGAGGACGGCGTCTTCCTCGGCCACCTCTCGGTCGGCGGCGAGAAGGTGCGGACGGCCGCCGAACCGCCGACCATCGACTACCGCGTGAAAGACGACTACGAGGCCGGCGACCCGCTGGTCTTCCGGCACACGCTCGTTGCGGGCGGGACGGGGTCGGGGAAGACTCACTCCGCGAAGAACGTGCTCCGGCAGTACCTCCACGAGGACCGCCGCTATCCCGTGGACACGGGCGGCGCGGAGCGCCGGATGGCGGTCGTCCAATTCGACCCCCAGGACGAGTACGCGCAGATGCACGACGACAACCCCGAGGCCGACGCCGGCGACGAGCGCCGCTGGGAGACACAGGGGCTCGCGCACGGGGGCCACGACGACACGGTCGCGTTCGTGCCGAAGGTCGGGTCGGCGTCGTACGCCGCCGACCACCACGACGCCGAGCGCGTCGAATTCACGATTCCGTTCTCGATGGTGCGGTCGAACCCGTGGCTGGTCGCGTCCAGCGGCCTCAACGACAATCAGTACGGCGCGCTCCACTTGCTGCTCGACCGGTTCTTCGGGCAGTACGGACAGGGCGGCACGTACGAGGAGTTCTGCTCGTTCCTCGACGACCCCGCGCTGAAGGAGGAACTCGACGAGTCCGGGCGCGTCCACGAGGCGACCTACGAGGCCGTGCTCCGGCGCGTTCACGGGATGCCGTCGGGGCTGTTCGACCAGGACGCGCGCCCGATTACGGAGCTCGTCGAAGACCGCCAGTTCGTCCGCCCGGGCCGGCTGTCGGTGGTGCCGACCTACCACATCAGCGACTCGCGAGCCGCCGAGACGGTGGTGCTGGCGGTGTCGAGTCTGCTCGTCGACCAGAAGCTCTCGAACGACCCGCGCTACGAGACCATCAAGGAGACGCCGCTCGTGGTCGGGATGGACGAAGCCCACAACTTCCTCGCGGACGCCGACAGCGTGCAGGCGAACAAGGTCGTCGGGAAGTTCACGGAAGCCGCCAAACAGGGCCGCAAGGAGCGCCTGGGCCTGTTCCTCATCACCCAGGACCCCCAGGACATCGCCGACCCCGTGTTCAAGCAAGTGAACACGACGGTCGTGTTGAACCTCGGGGACGAGGACGCCATCAACGCCGTGAACATTCCGTCGTCGCTGCAGTCGAAGGTCCCCTACATGGAGAAGGGCCAGATGGTCGTCTACTCGCCGGACAACTCCGAGCCCGTCGAGATTCAGGGGCTGCCGACGTGCCTGACGCGGCACGGCCGGGACTGACCACGGACGCCCCGTCGGGCGGTCCGCGGCCCATAGAATTTTCACCCGGGCTAGTGAACTTCGAGCCGACACCATGACGAAGATTCTCGTTCCCGTCGACGGTTCCGAGCAGTCGAAGGAAGCCCTGGAGTACGCCCTCGAACACTTCAAGGACGCCGATATTACGGCCATCAACGTCATCGACCCCATCGAGGCCGGGTACACGGCGCAGGCGACCGTGCCGGGCTACTCTGAGGAATGGTTCGAGCAGGCCAAAGACGCCGCCGAGGAGCTGTTCGACGAGGCCCAGCAGATTGCCGACGAGTACGACAAGGACATCGAGACAACGACGGAGGTCGGGCGACCGAGCCGCGCCATCGTCGACTACGGGGAGGAGAACGACTTCGACCACGTCGTGATGGGGAGCCACGGCCGCTCGGGTATCTCCCGCATCCTCCTCGGCAGCGTCGCCGAGAGTGTCGTGCGGCGCTCGCCGGTACCGGTCACGATAGTCCGATAGTACCTTTTGCTGCGGTCGCGCGCTTGCGGCGCGCTCGTCTGCTCACGGGCGCGTAGCGCCCGTTCGCACGGCCAGCGAGACCTACGGTCTCGCTCGGCTGGCAAAAGCTACGCTAAAAGCACTCCTCGTCGTTCGAAAGACGGCGGAGTGCTTTTTCCGCAAGTTTTTGCAAGCGAGCGGCCGGAGGCCGCGAGCGCAGCAAAAAGTGCGTTCTAGAAAATATTCGCTTGCCGATAGACACTGATACCCTGATGGGTGATTTCGTAAGGTTTCGTCTCGCGAGAGTGGTTGGCGTCCCGAATCTTCTGGATTTCGACGGCCAGACGGGTTTCGCGGAAGTCCTCGGGGCGGATGTAGCGGAGGACGACGACGGCGTCGGTGAGGTATTCGATGATGCCGTGGCGGGAGGCGAAGGGGTTGTCTTCGGAGGCTTCGCTGGTGAGCATCGTGGTGACGCCGGCGTCCTTGAGCGCTTTCGTGAAGTCGTAGATTTCGGTGCGGCGGACCGACTGGTCGTCGTACATCATCTCCAGAAGGGAGACGGAGTCGAGGACGAGGCGGCTGGCACCGAACTCCTCGACGAGCCGCGGGAGTTCGTTGCGGATGCTGGTGAGGGAGTTGGCCATCTCGATGGGGTCGATGTCGACGACCGCGAGATTTCCCTCCTCGGTGTGGCGGTCGAACTCCCAGCCTTTCTCGGTGGCGCTCTGGACGACGCGCTGCCGGGACTCTTCGAGCGTGATGTAGACGGCGCGTTCGCCGTTCTGGATGGCTTCGTGGAGGAACTGGAGGCCGAACGTCGTCTTCCCGGTCCCGGCGCCGCCGATGGCGACGATGAGCGAGCGCTCGGGGACGCCGCCTTGGACCATCTCGTCGAGGCCTTCGATACCGAAGTCGATGCGCGCGATGTCGGATTCGTACTCCTCGTCCTCCTCGAAGCCGCCGGGCCCGCCCGCGCCGACATCGGCGTCGAGGTCGAACCCGAAGTCGTCCTCGCCGCCGGACGGGGCGGCACCGGGACCACCGCCGCCGCCACCGCCGAATGCGGCCGCGAAGTCGTCCTCGAAGAGGTCTTCCTCGCCGCCCGTCGGTTCGCCATCAGCACCGCCGCCGAACGCTTCGGCGAACTCGTCGACTTCGCTCTCGGGGCCCGGCTCCGCTTCGTCCTCGGGCTCGGCTGGCGTCGGTGGTTCGGACGACGCTTCGCCGAACTCCTCCGGCGGTTCGGACGGCTCCTCGGGCGCTTCACTGAACGCTTCGCTCGGCTCCCCGGATTCGGACCCCGACGGCTCTTCTTCGGGTTCCGCTTCCGATTCCGCCTCGGTCTCCTCTTCGAAGGCCTTCTCGAACCAGTCTTCGTCCTCCTCGTCAGCCACGATGACGCCTCCGTACCGCGGCGCACTGCGCCGTCGGCTCCATGTCCGGGTGGTCGGGACACAGCGAAAAGTAGTTTCCGCCGCCCGCGGGTTTTTCAAGCACGGCTCCCCGAGTGAGCGTATGCGCGTTGGAATCGTCGCACAGCGGGGGAACTCGCGGGCTGCGTATCTCGCCGCGGACGTCCGCGAAATGCTCGCTGGCGGGGACGTTGAGGTGTGGCTGGACACGGCGACGGCGGACGCTCTCGACGGCGACGGCCACGAGGTCGCGGAGTTCGACGCCTGCGACCTCGTAGTGAGCATCGGCGGGGACGGCACGTTCCTGTTCGCGGCGCGGGGCGCGGGGTCGACGCCGGTGCTCGGCGTAAACCTCGGGGAGGTCGGCTTCCTGAACGCGGTCGCGCCGGAGGACGCCGTCTCGGCGGTGCGCCGGGAGGTCGAGCGCTACCGGGAAACCGACGAAGTGCGCCACCGAGAAGTGCCGCGGGCGGCGGCGTCGGGGGAGCGCGAGTGGTCGCTAACGCCGGCGCTCAACGAAGTCGTGATTCAGGGCGACCAGCGCGGCCACGGCCACGGCATCGACATCGAGGTGCGCGTGGACGGCTCGCTGTTCGAGGCGACACACGCCGACGGCGTCCTGATTGCGACGCCGACCGGGAGCACCGCGTACAACCTCAGCGAGGGCGGCCCGCTCGTGCAGCCGGGCGTCGGCGCGTTCGTCGTCAACGGCATGTGTGCGGACGAGGCGATGCCACCGCTGTTGACGCCGGTCGGCGGCGAGGTCACGGTGCGCGTGGATGGCCCGGAGTACGCCGTCGTCTCCAGCGACGGGTCGAACCGACAGCGCGTGAAGACGCCCGAAGTAATCACCGTCGAGGCAGCCGACGAACCAGCGCGCGTCGCCGGCCCGGACTCGGACTTCTTCCAGGCGCTGAAAAAGCTCAAATAACTATTCGGCGAACGGGAGCAAGTCGCCGGAACGGAAAGGGTTAGTGAGCTACCAGCCCTACCGCGGGATAATGAGCCAGCAGCTGCCGGACGTACAGGCGACGGAGCCGGAGGTTGCAGTCGGATTGAGTCAGGTCGGGGTGACGGGCGTCGAGAAGCTCGTGAAAATCGCCCGCGAGGACAAGCGCCCCATCGTGTTGACCGCGGAGTTCGAGGTGTACGTCGACCTCCCGCAGGGCCGGAAGGGCATCGACATGAGCCGGAACATGGAGGTCATCGACGAGACGCTCGAAGACGCCGTCTCCGAGCCCGTCTACCGCGTCGAGGAGATGTGCGGGGAGACCGCCGAGCGCCTGCTCGACAAACACGAGTACACGACGACGGCCACCGTCGAGATGGAGGCGGAGTTGATGATTCGGGACGAGACGCCCGCCAGCGGCCGCCCGACGCAGGGCACCGTCGACATTCTCGCGTCCGCGACCGCCGAAGAGGGCGAGCCGACCCGCGAGGAAATCGGCGCGCGCGTCGTCGGTATGACTGTCTGCCCGTGCAGCCAGCAGATGATGAGCCAGCACGCCCGCGAGAAACTCCAGGACCTCGGCGTCGGCGAGGAGAACGTCCGGGGATTCCTCCAAGAAGTCCCGCAGGCCGGGCACAGCCAGCGCGGGCACGCGACGCTCACCATCGAAACGTCCGGCGACCCGGACATCGACCTGATGGACCTCGTGGACGTCGCGCGGGACTCGATGAGCGCGCGCATCTACAACCTCGCGAAGCGCCCCGACGAGGACCACATGACGTACGCCGCCCACGCGAACGCGAAGTTCGTCGAGGACTGCGTGCGCTCGATGGCCGAGGACGTCGTCTCGGAGTTCGACCACCTCGACGACGACGCCGTCGTCACGATGAAGCAATCCAACGACGAGTCCATCCACCAGCACAACGCCCACGCCGAGCGCGTCGCGGAGTTCGGGGCGCTAAAGCAGGAAGTGAGCGGCGAGTAGTCAGTCCAGGGTCGCGGCGTCGGTCCACGTCTCCGCAAACACCTCGAAGACGTCCGCGGCGAACGTCGAGTCGTGGAGGTCTATCATCGCGAACGACTCGTCGGGCTCGACGGGGTTCGTCACTTCCAAGCAGACTTCGGCGTCGTCGACGATGGTGACGTTGCCCTCGACGACGGGGCCGATGCGGACCTCGTAGCCCGGGTGTTCGGCGAGCACGGTGACGTAGCGCTCGTTGACCTCGTCCGGGATGTTCGAGGAGAGGTCCTGGGAGATGAGCACGGAGACGTCGACGCCGCGTTCGAGCGCGTCTTCGAGGTGGTCGACGATGCGGCTGGTGGTGTCGGCGACGTCGAAGCTCGTGGATTCGAAGCCCGCCAGCAGCCGGATGGAGTCGTCGGCGGTGTCGATGCGTTCGAGCAGGAGGTCAAGCGAGTCCGCGGGGCCGAGCGCGGCCGTCCAGAACCCCTCCTCGGGCTCGGAGGGCGTCTGGAGGTCGGATTCCAGCTCGTCGACGACGGCCTCGTACTGGTCGGCCTTTTCCCGGAGTTCGCGCTTGCGGTCCTCCAGCAGGCGGTCGAGGGCGGTCTCGGGTTCGACGGCGACGTACTTCTTCGGGCGGCTGGCGGCCTGGCTTCGCACGAGATGCTGTGACTCGATGCTGCCGAGCACGTCGTAGATGCGACCCATCGGTACGCCGCTCTCCTCGGACAACTCCTTGGCAGTTGCCGGCCCGGTTCGGAGGAGCGCGCGGTACGCGCCGGCTTCGTACTCCGAGAGGCCGAGGTCCCGCAAATCAGCCATGTTGTTGCCTATTCGACAGCCGACGTGAAAAACGCTGCGCCGGTTTACGCCGCTGCGCCGCGGCGCTCACTCGAGCGGGTCCGGCGGCCGGGCCTCGATGTACGGGAGGTCGTCGAGCAGTTCGTCGAGGTCGACCGGAGAATCAGGTTGCTCGTGGGCCATCACCAGCGGCTACGCCGCGAACCGCCTTGAAACCCGATTTAGAGGGGTCCGTCGGACGCCGGTGGTCTCCCGAGAGCTATTGAGTGTTCGCGACGAGTTCCGCGAGCGCTTCGGGGGAGTCGACGGCCTCGCTGGTGCCGTCGGCCTCGACGAGCCACGCGGTCCCCGACTCGCCGTCGACGTTCGGGACGACGACCTTCTCGTGGTCGGCCATCCGGAGCGCCGCGCGGTGGAGGTCGCTGCCGGCCTCGTCCGCAACTTCGACGACGAGCGGGTCGCCAACGACCCGGGACGCGGCAGTGCCGTACGCCGCGACCTGTGCGCCCATGCGCTCGGCGGCACCGGCGAACGCGCCGACGGCGTCCGACGCGGCCTCGTGGTAGCGCGCGTCCCGCGTGAGGTAGTGGAGGTCCACGAGCGCGTCCGCCATCACGGCGGTGTCGTCGATGGGACGCAGCGGCTGGTCGAGCAGGCCAGCGCCCTCCAGGGGGCCGTCGAGGAACGCGCCCGTCGCGTCCTGCAGGTCGTCGATGGTGGCGTCCGCGACGGCGACCGCGGTGTCGAGGTAGTCGCCGCCGAGGACTTGGGCCGCCGATGCGAACGCCTGCACGACGCGCGCGCGGTCCGCGAGCAAGCCAGTCGGAGCGTCCGGTTCGTCGAAGTGGCGGACGGTCGCGCCGTCGACGAGTTCGTCCCGGAGGTAGTCGAGCGTGCGCTCGGCGTATCGGGTCGCAGTGTCGTCGTCGGTGTACGCCGCGAACGCGAGCAGGGCGTCCGCGGTGAGCGCGTTCACGTCCGCGTACGCCGTCTCGTCTATCGGGGGTTCCGCGTGGCTCGCGCGCTCGTCGGCGGACTGCTCGAAGTACTCGCCGGCGGCCTGACTCCCGCCGAACGCCTCGCCCGTCCACAGCGTGCCCGTCGCGTAGTCGATGGTGTGCTCGGCGGGCTCGCGGTAGTCCTCACTGCCCGTGTGGAGGTACGCCGACGCGAACGCGCGCAGCAGGCTGGCGTTCTCCGCGAGCACCTTCTCGCGCTGCGGGTCCGACCAGTCGCGGCCGTGCGCGAACCGGAAGAACCCGCCGTCCACGTCGTCCGCGAGGTTTCTCCGGACCGCGTCGAGCGTGCGCAGCGCCTGGTCGCGCTCGCGCTTGAGCGCGAACTCGACGGTCGCCGGCAGCGGGAACTTCTCGTCGGTCCCCCAGCCGCCGTGCTCGGGGTCGAACTGCTCGCCGAGCTGGCCCGCGAGCAGCCGCTCGATGTCGCCGTTCACGGGGCCGACCGGTGGCTCGCCGCCGCGGAGCGCGCGCGGCACGCTCCCCGCGTCCTCGCCCTGCTCGTCCCACGTCTCGCGGACGCGCTGGAGCACCTGCCGGAACCCCTCGGGTTCGAGGAACGTCGCACCCGCGAGGTGGTCGCCTCCGGGCGTCACGAACACCGTCGACGGGAACCCGCCCATGTTGTAGCGCTCCCGCACCCGCGGGTGGCGGTCGGCGTCCACGCGCACCGGCACGAAGTCGTCGTTGACGTTCGCGGCGATGCGCGGCTCGGCGTACGTCCGTTCGTCCATCTGCCGGCACCAGTCGCTCCACGACGTCACCAGCGACACCAAGAGCGGCACGTCGCGCTCGGCGGCCTCCGCGAAGGCCTCCTCGCCCCACTCGCGCCACTCCACGCGCGTCGCGTCGGCGGACTCGTCCATACGTCCGCTGCGCGGCGAACCCGGGAAACCGTTTCGACACGGGCGAACGCCGCCGCGCCCAACAGAAAGGCTATGAATCGCGGACGGCTACCCCGGCGTATGCCCCGACTCCGGTGGCTGTTCCTCGCGCTCCTCGTGATTCCGCTGGCGGACGCCCTCTTCCTGGTGTTCGTCGCGGGGCAGGTCGGCTGGCAGGTGACGGTCGCGCTCGTCGTCCTCACCGCCCTGCTCGGCACGCTATTCGTGCGCGCGGAAGGCCGCCACACTCTCCGACGCATCCAGCGCTCGCTCGCGCAAGGGAAGACGCCGACCGACGAACTCGTCGACGGCGGCCTGCTCATCGCCGCCGGCGCGTTCCTCCTCACGCCCGGCCTGCTGACGGACGCGCTGGGCTTCCTGCTGGTCTTCCCGGTCACCCGGTACCCGTTCCGCTACGCCGTCAAGGAGTGGGTCATCAAGCCCAAGCTCGAGCAGAAGACCGGCGGGTTCGCCACCGGGAACGTCTACACGTTCGGCTTCCCCGACGACGACAGCGGCGGCCCGTTCGCCGGCGCGGGCGGCGACGACGGTCCCGGCGGCAGCGGCCCGTTCGGCCCGGGCGCAGCGGCCGGCAGCGACGACGACGACACCATCGACCTCGACGAGGATTCCTACGACGTGGAATTCGAGGACAACGACGACGCCGACACCCGATGACGCACGACGGCGCGCTGTCGAAAGGAAACCCTTAATTGTACCAGCGGCAAACGTCCGGATGCGTTGGGCCAGTAGCTCAATTAGGTAGAGCGCCACTCTGATAAGGTGGAAGCTTCCGGTTCAAATCCGGACTGGCCCACTTCCTTTCTCTGTCGTTAACTGTGAGAGTCTTCTATGCGTTTGGTTTGAGAGTGACGAGTGCTGGTTTTCAACTAACAGCGTATGAATAACTAATACATGAGCCAAACTTCGTTTGAGCACCCCACACAAACACAGCGTGCGAAGGAAATCGAAGTCGAGAAAGAATAGAGATGCCCGACTACGACATACATTATACGGGTTTCTCGGCTCACTACGCTCCTCAGTCGATGAAAGATCTCCCAGTAGACCTCAGGCAACAACCAGAAGCCGCGAACGAAACTACGGTTCTCCCCGAGGATGACGTCCTGGTGGGTATTGACTGGCTTAACGCGTTCGTAGACCACGTTCCGAGAGGCGAGCTAATCTCCGGGAGCCACAACGAACTGACGCTACACTTCGAAAATCAAGGTGAGGACTTCCTGGAATCGGCCTATATCCCCTCGCTTGAAGTTGTCCAGCATCTTGGAGGTAGTACACAGATGACAAAGGGGTTCGATAGTGTCCCTTCGGTCGACATCCCTCCTGGCGAGACGAGTGACGTATCTATAACGGTCGAACCCCCTCTAGTCCCTGGACTAGCACAGGTCAAGTTCGCTCTGTTCACCGATGACGACGACAGAGTTCTACTAACCACCGCGAACGAGGATGAAGTGCGCTCTCACGAGCAATTAACCACAGTCAGCGACAGAGATCAGATCCGGACGATATTCCAGTTGAATCGGGACAACAATAGGCCCGAAAAATACTAAGATGAGTTCATCAAACGACAATCTTGACTCGGGTCACGATAACCCTCTATCGCCGGGAAGAGCTACGGAGCAGGTCGTTGAGACCGTTGATGTAACCTTCCAAGACCTATCAGAAAAGGACCAAGAAAGAATAAAAGACGAGGTCACCAAGAACCTGATAGAGACTGCGCCGATAGAGTCTCTGGTGATGACATACATGCAATCCCACGCGGAAGACGGTGAACTACAGCAAACGGTTCACCGTGTTGCCCGTCAAGTCGCCGCGTTAGTGGGTGCTACCCTCGTATTCGGGCTTATCGCAGTGTATGCCATCTGGTACGGAGTCACCAGCGGCGTGCTGCCGGTCGCCGCTACCGGGGTTCTGCTTCTCGGCGTGATTTTCTATCACCTCATGAGGCTCCGCGCCTGAAATGTCTCGGCTCAAGGGCCTCGGAAACGTCGCGAAACATCTCAACGCGGAGTGGGTAGCGAAAATTATCATCCTCCTCGGAATCTGGGCTTGGGGACCCCTATTCGGTGGGCTGGAAATGCAGGCGAATGTCCCCCTCGCACATCTAGTCCTTATGAGTCTCGCCATCATCTTCGCAAACCGGCTCTACGAAGACATACTCGAACCCCTACTTTCCCCCGACGGGAACTAGCCGCTTTTCTCCGTTACAGACTCGACACCACGGGGAAGAGCACGTGTCGCCAGAACGCATCGAGCGGCGTCCACACTCCGAAGGCGTGCTCGACGACGTCGTCGGCCGCGATGACTACGCCCGCGAGCGCTACGAGACGAGCGGGGAGCGGATACGCGCCCCAGAGCAGTCCGAGCGTGCACCAGGTTCTCCTCCCGAACGGTTTTGCTCTCTCGCCGCCACTGCCCACTCATGACCGACGACGTAACCGAGCTCGTGGACGACCTCCACGAGCGGGCGGCGGCGTTGAGCGGCGACGACGCGGCGCTCGGCGAGCTGTTCACGCCGGGGTTCATGGAGCGACACACGGACGCGGCGACGTTCCGGGGGTTCCTCGACGACAGCGACTGGGAGGTGGCGACGCGGTCGGACTTCGCGGCCATCGACGAGGCGGCGTTCGACGAGTACGTCGCGGCGCGCACGTCGTTCCCGGACTGGGAGGCGATGCTCGGGCAGGCCAGCGAGGAGTGGATGGCGCGCCAACTCGTCGGCTGACCGGGTTTTTGCAGGCACTGCGACTGCGCGCCGCTTTGAGTAGGGATGGGCGGGTACGGGGACGTGGGCATCGACACCAAACCCGGTGCCCGTTGGTCCCCTCCCCCGCTGACCGTCGAGGCCGACTGCCCCCACGCCCCACTCGATTCGGCCTCGACGTCGCGGGCTTCAGTGTCCCCGCTGGCGCGCCGCCGTATCCGTCGCGGCCGGCACTTTCCTGCATCGAACGCCGAGCGCAGCGACGGTCCCGCGAGCACGACGTGCCGTCGTCGGCGCGCGCGGGGAACCGGGGCTTTGACGCGGGCGGAGCGCGAACGCCCGGTATGGATTCACGCGTGGCGCTCGGACTCGTCATCGCCGCCGGGGTCGTGCTCCCCGGAGTCGCGAACTACTTCCTGCACCAGGCCGGCTTCTCGACGGTTGGCGCGGCGGTGTGGGCCGTCGGCTACGCGTCGATGGTGCTGGTGGTGTGGTACGGGTGGATTCGCCCCCTCGACCTCACCGGGCCGGACGGCGGAACGGAACCTTAAAGGGGATTTCGCGGCGAAATCCAGCCAGCATGGCGTTCACACCGCTGCCCCTCGTCGACGACTTCCTCGTGAACTACCACGTCGGGCACGCGCTCCTCGTTCTGTTCGCGTTGTCCATCGTCGGCACTATCCCACTCGGCTCCCGGAAGGTCGTGGCTCTGAACGCGTCGCTGTTCGGCGTCATCTTCTTCGTGACGCCCGCCTCACAGCTCGGCGGCGACCCGTTCACGTACCGGTTCCTCGGCGTCGCGCTGCTCGTCATCGCGCCGATTCTGTACACCACCGCGCGCGAGTAGCGAGCGAAGTCGCCGACTGCATCGGCGTCGGACGCCACTCGAATTCTCCTTTCGACTCCCCCGACAACGGTAGCTACTCGCCGACCGAACGCTAGCTACTCGCCGACCAAGTCGTCGTAGCGCGCGCCCGTCTGCTTCAACGTTTCGCTCGCACCTTTTTCTCGTTGGGTATGCGAAGCACACCCGCCTCGAAAAATCTGCACCAAAAAAAGCCGCTCCCTCACGGTCGCGGCCAAACTACTCGCCGACCAAGTCGTCGTAGCGCGCGCCCGTCTGCTTCAACGTTTCCTCGGAGTAGAGGCGCTCGTGGTCGAACGGCAGGTACTCGTCGGCGAGTTCGTCGATTTTCTCGTCGACGGCGTCGCTCTCGCGGCCGTGAATCATCGTGAAGAGGTTGTACGGCCAGTCCTGATCGGGACGACGCGGGCGGTGATAACAGAGCGTCACGTAGGGGAGTTCGCCGACGCTGACGCCGCGCTCGTCGAGTTCGTCGTCGGGGACGTTCCAGACGACCATGCAGTTGGCGTCGAAGCCGGTGACGACGTGGTTGACGACGCAGCCCACGCGCTTGATGCAGCCGTCCGCGAGCAGGCGTTCGGTAGCCTCGAGGACGTCCGCGACGGGCGCACCGATGGCGTCCGCGATGTCCCGGTACGGCGTCGCCGACAGCGGGAAGCCGTCCTGAATCGCGAGCAGGAGGTCGGCATCCAGCGTAGAGAGGTCGCCCGCCGCGCTCTCGCTGATGCGGGTCGCGGAAACCCCGGTGCTATCGAGACTCTCCCGCGCAAATCTGTCGCCGTTCACGACCGGGAACTCGAGGTCGATGTAGTAGTCCGTGAGCATCGGGAGGTTCAGCACCTCGCAGCCCGTCCGCGCCTCGATGTCGGCGAGAATCTCGTCGCGCTTCTCGCGGCTGCCGGCGGTGACGACGAACCACTGGTTGTACTCGTGGTCCCGGCGGTAGTTGTGATTGACCTGCTGGTAGCCGTTGATGACGTCGGCGACCTCGTCGTCGCGGTCGGCGGGCGCGCGCACGGCGGCGAGCGTGGACGACCCGATGACGGGTGGGTTGAGGACGGCACCGAACCGCCTGAAGACACCCTCATCGTGGAGGCGTTCGACACGTTCGAGCGCGTCGGCTTCAGTGACACCGAGGTCGTCGGCGACGACTTCGAACGGGCGCTCCCGAATCGGGAACCCGCTCTGGTACTCGTCGATGAGGCGTGCGTCCACGTCGTCGACGCGTTCGCGCCAGTCGGCGGCGGCCATTACCACGCGGTTGGGACTGCGTCGGCTACTGTTTACCGGTTCGTCGGCGGGCCGACTCGCGGGCCGCGCTCATCGAAACCGGGTGGATTTACGCGGGTGGAAATCCAACACGTCGACATGAGTGATTCGCACGGCGAGTGGCCGTTGCAGCGCCTGATGACGGAGGTCGTCGGCTCCGGGCCGAAGTCCGCCGAAGACATGTCCCGCGAGCAGGCGATGGAAGCATTCGAGCGCATCCTCGACTTGACGCCCGACCAGACGACGCTGGGCGCGTTCTGGCTGGCGAACCGCTGGAAGCGCAACAACGGCGAGGAACTCGGCGCGTACGTCGACGCGATGCGCCGGGAGAGCGTCGTCGCCGCCGAACCCGACGCCGACCCCGTGGACTGCGGCGCGAACTACGACGGGAAGGGCGACTCCGCGATTCTCGGCGTCGCCGCCGGCGTCGTCGCGGCTGCTGCCGGGACGCCCGTCGTCGTCCACTCCGGCGACCGCGTCCCGACCCAGAAGCAGGACGCCTACAAGCACGTCCTCGACGAGCTCGGCGTCCGGACCGGCCTCGAACCCGAGGAGTCCGCCGCGATGGTCGACGAGCACGGCTTCGGGTTCTACTACCAGCCGAACTTCAATCCCGTCGTGGACGCGCTCTGGGACCGCCGCGACAACATGGGCGTGCGGACGTTCGTGAACACCGTCGAGACGCTCGCGAACCCCGCGAACGCCGACACCCACCTCGGCTCGTTCTACCACCTCGCGTTCGCGAAGAAGGTCGTCGAGACCGCGCGGGAGAGCGAGGACGTCGGCTTCGACCGCGTGCTCATGTTCCAGGGGATGGAGGGCTACGACGACATCCGCCCCGGCTCGACGACGGTCGCCGAGTGGTCCGAGGGGGACGACCTGGAGGACTTCACCATCGAGACCGAGGACTACGGCATGGACATCGAGAGCGCGGACCTCGAAGTCGACGACGTCGCCGCCGACTCCGCCGAGATTACGGCGGACGTGCTCGCGGGCGACCGCCGCGACCAGTTCGCGGACGCCGTCAAACTCAACGCCGCGCTCCGCATGTACGCCGGCGAGGACGTCGACTCCATCGACGAAGGCATCGAAGCCGCCGCCGACGTCATCGCCAGCGGGCGCGCGGAGAGCCTGCTCGCGGACCTCTGCTCGTTCTAGTCGTTCTGAGTAGGTAGCGTTATCCGAGTTCGTCGCCTTCGCTGGGGTATGACCAAGAAGGCGACCCTCCACACGAGCGAGGGCGACATCACGGTCGAGCTGTACGACGAGAAAGCACCGACGACGGTCGAGAACTTCGTCAAGCTCGCGAAGGACGACCCCGCCGCCGGCGCCGACCCCGCGCCCGACACGAAGACGTGGGAGGACCCCGAGAGCGGCGAGGTTCGGGGCGACTCGCTGTACCGCGACGTCGCGTTCCACCGCGTCATCGAGGACTTCATGATTCAGGGCGGCGACCCGACCGAAACCGGTCGCGGCGGCCCCGGCTACGAGTTCGAGGACGAGTTCCACGACGACCTCCGTCACGACGACGCTGGCGTGCTCTCGATGGCGAACTCCGGCCCGGACACGAACGGCAGCCAGTTCTTCATCACGCTGGACGCCCAGCCCCACCTCGACGACCGGCACGCGGTCTTCGGGAAAGTCACGGACGTCTCCGAGCGAAACTCGGACGGCTCGGAAGACGAGCAGAGCGAGTCTTCCGGTGGCATGGACGTCGTCGAGGAAATCGGCAACGTCGACACCGACCGCAACGACCAGCCCGAGCGCGACGTCGTCCTCGAATCCGTCAAGATTCACGACTGATCGGGCTCCGGCGACCGACAGTTCAAAGCCCTCCAGCACTAATTCTGGCGCATGACTGACGACGCGGATGCCGTCGACCCCAGCGACATCGGCGAAACCGACGCCCCGCCAGTCGACGAGAAACCCTACAAGCTCGTCTTCGAGGCGAACAAGTGCTTCGGCGCGGGCAAGTGCGCGGAAGTCTCCGCGAATTGGGAGATGGACCTCGCCTCCGGGATGGCCAAGCCCGTCTCGTACTTCTTCGACGAGGACGGCCTCGACCACAACGTCGCCGCCGCCGACGCCTGCCCCGCGAAGAAAGGTGAGGGCGTCATCCACGTCGTCGACCGCCGCACGAACGAGGAAATCGCGCCCGACCCCCACGGCGACGGCACCCTCTCCGTCGACTGGTAGGACCGTAACGGACTTCTCCCCGCGGACTCCACGACGTAATGCGAGGATGGCCGAGCGGCCAAAGGCGGCGGGCTTAAGACCCGCTCCCGTAGGGGTTCGTGGGTTCGAATCCCACTCCTCGCATGCGACCTTTTGCGCTGCGGGCTGGCTCCGGGAGACCAGAGGTCTCCCGTGCCCTCGTTCACTACGTTCACGAGGACTCCGCCAGCCCTCGGCAAAACCTCGACCAAAAGCACTCCTCCCTCACTTCGCTTCGCTCCGTTCGGTCGTCGGCCCGCGCTCCCTGCGGTCGCGCGGTGAATCGCGACGCTCGGGCTTTTCAAGCCGCTCGCGTCGCGAATGCTACCTGTGGCGAACTCAGTCGCTACGAGCTACGCCACCAGCAGCCACGCCAATCCAATCGCCACACCAGCGCCGACCAGATTCCCGAGCGCGTGGAACGCGGCCGCGCCGAATCGCTCGTTCTCCACGAGGCCGACGACGTCCACGCTGAACGAGGAGAACGTCGTGAACGCGCCGCAGGCCCCCGTGCCGAGCAGCAGCATCGCGTCGTCGTTCGCGCCGGCGAACGTGAGCGCAGCGAGTACGAACGTCCCGAGCACGTTCACGACGAGCGTGCCCGTTGGGTAGCCCTCGGTCTGGACGGCCTCGCCGACCGCGTACCGGAGGACGGCGCCGAGCGCGCCGCCCAGGCCCACGAGTATCGGGGACGGAAGGAGGAGGTCCATCACGCGCCACCTCCGTAGCGAACGACGAGTGCGCGCCCGGCGACCACGCCGAGGAAGCCGAGCAAGTAGTTCGCGGCGACGTTCGCGACCATCAGTTCCGGCGAGACGCCCGCAGTCTGGACGGCGAACGTGCTGTACGTCGTCAGCGAGGAGAGGAAGCCAGTGCCGAGGAGTCTCTGCGCGCGCTCCCCGAGCGCGTCGCTGTCGGCGGCTACGTAGACGAGCACACCGAGCGCGAGGCTGCCTGTGGCGTTCACAACGAGCGTGCCGGGCAGGCCGGGCGCGAGCAGCGAGACCGCGTACCGGAGGTTCGCACCCGCGAACCCGCCGACGGCAACGAGCGCGAGCACGGCCAGCGCGCGGCGGTAGTCTAGTCCCATCGCTTCGAGCGAATCGCCGAAACGTGCGTGACAGCACTACTTACGGGCGTCGAAGTCCCGGAGCGCAACACCCAACTGCGAGCGTCACCTCCTAGCTCGTAATGACTGACATCGAGCAGGAGCTCGCCGACCACGGGCGTTTCACCCGTGCGGACGGCGAGTTCGTCCCGACGACGAACGACTGGGATGCCACCGTTTCAGTCGACGACGAGGCGGTCGAAATCACGGTAGTCGTGCCGACGCTGGACGCCGCGACGAAGGACGACGTGGCTGACGTCGTCGAGGACGGCTGGTACGACACGTTCGAGCGCCGCGTCGTCGACGCCGACAGCGTCACGCTCGCGAACGACGTCGAGGTCGAATCCGTCTCCCGCGAGGGCGGCGACATCACCGTCGAAATCACGTTCTCCCCCCGAACCGGGAAGGTGGCCGACGACGCGCTCGCGCTCGTCAACTACGTCGAAGGCACGTGGTTCCAGGGCGTCATCCCCGGCTACGACTACGTCGAGCAGGTCGACCAGATGCGCCAGCAGGCCGCGCAGAACGCCCAATAGCCACTTTTTGCGCTGCGCTCGGTCGGCATAGCCGCCCTCGCTCGCGGATACCTACCAGCCATTACGTAGTCAGTAACTGAGTATCCGGTGGCCGAGTGGTTCGAAGAACCCGAGGTCGCCGGTTCACTGCGCGAGTGAGTGAAACGAGCGAGCGCAGGCCGACGAACGACTGTAGGGAGTGAGGAGTGCTTTTTCCGCAAGTTTTTGCCGAGGGCCGCCGGAGGCGGCCCGCAGCGCAAAAAGTGCGATTACATGGAAATGTACGTCTCGGTGTCTTCGACGCCGTCCGTGTGCTGAATCTCGTCGGCGGCGATGTCCTTGACGTCGGTGGGGGAGTCGACGTCGAGTTTGGCGATGACGTCGACGTCGCCGGCGACGATGTGGGCGTCGATGACGCCGTCGGTGTCGGCGATAGCACCTAGGAGACGGTCGGCCTCGCCGGTGTTGGCTTTGACGAGGACGTAGGCGGTGACCATCTACGCCACCTCCGTGGCGGCGGTGGCTTCGCCGACGAGTATCTGGCGGACGTCGTCGAGCGCGTCGAACTCGGCGAGGACGGCGATGCGGTCGCCGACTTCGAGCGTGTCGTCGGGGAGCGGGAGGCCGAGCGCGCCGTCTTTCTTCCCGAACGCGAGCAGGCGGGCGTGGGAGGGGAGTTCGAGTTCGCTGAGCGTGTAGCCGTGCATGGGGGCGTCTTCGGTGACAGCGAACTGCACGATCTGGAGGTTCTCGGCGAGGTCGGCGATGGCGGTGACGTTGCCGCCGAGGAGCGCGTTCTTCGCGCCGATTGCGCCGAGGCGTTCGGGGTAGACGATTTCGTCGACTTCCTCGGCGTACTTCCGGTAGATGTTCTCGCGGTAGTCCTCGTCGATGCGCATGACGGTGCGGCAGCCGTGGTGTTTGCCGACCATGCAGGCGACGAAGTTGGTGTTGAGGTCGCCGGTGAGCGCGCCGAGGGCGTCCACTTCGTCGACGCCGGCGCGTTCGAGGGTGTCCTCGTCGGAGCCGTCGCCTTCGACGACGGCGAACCCCTCGTTTTTCGCGCGCTCGGCCTTGTCGTAGTCGTTCTCGACGACCGTGACCTCGTGGCCCTCGTTGTGCGTGATTCGGGCGGTTCGGAGGCCGACGCGCCCGGCACCGACGATGAGGATGTGCATACGCGTGGTAAGGCGGGGGAGCGCCAAATAGGTTTGTGCTGCGTTACCACGCAACAATACTTTTGGCGTCGCCCGCCGAACGGAGCGTATGGTTCACGCGTTCATCATGGTGAAAACCGGGGCGGGGACGGCCGCCGACGCCCGCGACCGCGTCGCCGACCTCGACGGCGTGGTCGCGTCCCACGTGGTCGCGGGCAAGTACGACGTCATCGCGGAGGTCGAGGGTAGCGAGATGCAGGACGTCCTCGGCACGGTGTCGAACCGCATCGGGACGGTCGCGGGCGTCACCGAGACGAAGACGTACATCTCGCTGTCCGCCGCCTAGAACTCCTGTTCCTGCGGGTCGTGGGTTTCGAGGTGCGACTCCAACCACGCCTTCTGGTCGTCGACGCGGGGCGTGCGCCCGGCGTACGCGTAGTCGAAGACCTCGTCGACGTCCGGTTCGCCGACCGCTTCGGCGGCGTCGATGGCGGCGTCGAGTTCGGCTTCGGCCTCGTCCCAGCAGCCCGCGACGAACTCGTCGTCGACGACGCCCTGCTCGCGGAGGTACGCCTCGTAGCGCTCCAGCGGGTCGGCGGTCCGCCACTCCGGCAAGTCCTCCTCCCCGGAGCGGTAGCGCTCGGGGTCGTCGCTCGTGGTGTGCGCGCCCTGTCGGTACGTGAGGCTCTCGACGAGCACGGGTTCGCCCGCGCGGGCGTCGTCGAGCGCGTCGCCGACGGTCTCGTAGACGGCGACCGGGTCGTTGCCGTCGACCTGCACGCCCTCGAAGCCGTAGGCCTCGGCTTTCACGGCGATGGAGTCGCTCGCGGTCTGTTTCTCGCGTGGCAGCGAGATGGCCCAGTTGTTGTTCTCGCAGAGGAAGACGACGGGCGCGTCGAAGACGCCCGCGAAGTTCATCGCCTCGTGGAAGTCGCCCTCGCTGGTCGCGCCGTCCCCGAAGTACGCGACGACTGCGTCCGCGTCGCCGGTGTAGTTCATCGCCATCCCAGCGCCGACGGCGTGGGGGAGCTGGCTCGCGATGGGGACCGCCTGCGGGAAGTTGTTGACGTCGTGGTCGGAGTGGCACTCAGCGTACCCCCGCCGGAAGAGGAGGATGTCGCTGGCGGGGACGCCGCGGGCGAGCTGCATCGCGTTCGAGCGGTACGTCGGGAACAGCCAGTCGCCGTCGGCCATCGCGTGCGCGGCCCCGACCTGCGAACCTTCTTGCCCGCGGAACGGCGGGTAGCCCGGCATCCAGCCGCGGCGCTGGAGGGAGAGCGCGCGCTCGTCGAACTCCCGCGCGAGAACCATGTCTCGAAATAGGTCGCGTGCGGTCGCCTCGTCGAGGGCGGTGTCGACGAGGACCCGTTCCCCGATAGCACGGTGCATACGGGCCCGTCGACGCACAGTCACTTACCGATAGCGAAAAACGGCCCGGGCACCAAGACAGGGGTATGGTCTCGGTCGTCACCGCCGCCGGCGTCGGCATCATCGTGCTCGTGCACACCGCGATTGCCGCCGTCGGCGCGCGCTACTTCCGCATCACCCTCGCGACGCGCTGGGGGTCGGTGCTGTACACCGCCGTCCTGATTCCGCTCGTCTACGTCGTCACGACGCTCGCGCTCGGCGTGCTCGGGCTCGGCGCGGGCGCGTTCGAGGATCCCGGCCGGCTCATCGTCGTGACGTGGGCGTTCCCGTTCTTCCTCGGGTGGTCTATCGACCTGTTCTGGATTCCCGCTCCCGAGGAATTCGAGGACTCACCGGAGTAGGTGGACGACGAAGAGCGCGGTCAGCGTCGGAGCGACGGTGAGTTCGCCGAACCCCGCCAGCGCCGCGACGGCCTCCCAGACGTAGCCCACGCCCAGCGTGCCGAACGTCGTCGCAGCGACGAGCGCGCCGCCGACGACCCGGACACCGACGACAGCGCTGCTGTCGACTGTGAGCGCGAGCACGGCGTCCACAATATCGAAGAGGAGGACCGCTGCGAGGACAGCACGTTTCGAGACGCGACGCCGCGGCCCCTCTCCGGGTGCGGGCCACAGGATGCGGAAGTTCTCGGGGAACAGCGACGGTAGGCGAATCGGTGGCAGTTTCAGGGAAAGGCCGCCGTCGTCGCTGTCACGGTCGCCGTCGTCGGCACGGTCGATGTGGTCGCCACCGTCTCCGCGGTCGTTGTTGGGCATCGCTACTCGGCGGCGAGTACGCGGTCGAGGACGTCCTCGGCGTCCGCCAGGACTGCCTCCGGGGACTGGGTGGCGTCGATGCGGACGAACCGCTCGGGCTCGTACTCGGCGAGCTGCTCGTAGTTCTCGCGGACGCGACTGAGGAACTCCACCTGCTCGAACTTGTTCGTGGCGCCCGCGCGAGCGGCGCCGGTCTCGGGGTCGACGTCGAAGAACAGCGTGACGTCCGGCGGGCGCGTCCACGGCTGGTGGATGCCGCGGACGTACTCCATCGGGCGGTCGACGACGCCGTCGAGCGCGACGCCCTGGTAGGCGAACCGGGAGTCCGAGTACCGGTCCGAAATCACGACGTCGCCGCGGGCGAGTGCGGGCTCGACGACCCGCGAGAGGTGGTCGGCGTGGTCGGCAGTGAAGAGAAACAACTCCGCGAGGGGGTCGGCGTTGACCTCGGCTTCGGAGCGCCGGACGGCCTCGCCGTACCACGAGTCCGTGGGTTCGTGGGTGAACGTGTAGCCGTCGCAGCGGGCGTCCCGCAGGGCCTCCCAGACCGTGGTCTTGCCGCTGCCGTCGATGCCCTCCAGCGTGACGAGCATGCCCGAACGACGACGACGGACGTACTAACGGCTTCGGGTTCCAGTTCGAGCACGGTTCACTGAAGATGACCTTCTGACGCGGAAAACGACCAGAAATCCCCCGCCCCCTTTCAGTCCCACCCGCTACCGGCTATCGAATGGTCCCCACGAGAGCATAACACGAACTGAACTCCCAGACCCGGCCGTTCCCGCCGATATATTACCCCCTGATGCGGGCATAGTTTTAGGGAGTTGCCGGCCGTCTTCGGTGATATGGACGTGCTGGTCACTGGCGGAACGGGATTCATCGGGACGCATCTGTGCCGGGAACTCGACGAGCGGGGCCACGAGGTGACCGCGCTCTCGCGGCACCCGGAGGAGGCGGCCCTGCCCGACTCCGTGGAGACGGTGGTCGGCGACGTGACCGCCTACGACTCCATCCGGTCGGCCGTCGAGGGCCACGACGCGGTCGTGAACCTGGTGGCGCTGTCGCCGCTGTTCAAGCCCAGCGGGGGCGACGACCGCCACTTCGAGGTCCACCTCGGTGGCACGGAGAACGTCGTCGAGGCCGCCGAGGAAGCGGGCGTCGACTACCTGCTCCAGTTGTCCGCGCTGGGCGCGGACCCGGACGGCTCGACGGCGTACATCCGCTCGAAGGGCCGCGCCGAGGAAGTCGTGCGGAGTTCCGACCTCGCGTACACCATCGTGCGGCCATCGGTCGTGTTCGGCGAGGGCGGGGAGTTCGTCTCGTTCACGAAGCAGTTGACGACGCCGTACGTCACGGGGCTGCCGGGCGGTGGCCGGACGCGGTTCCAGCCCATCTGGGTCGGCGACCTCGTGGGGATGCTCGCGGCCGCAATCGAGGACGAGTCTCACTGGGGGGAGACGTACGAACTCGGCGGCCCCGAGGAGTTGACGCTCGGGGACGTGACGCGGCTGGTCTACCGCTCGGAGGGGAAGTCCGTCCGGATTCTCCCGGTGCCGATGCCGCTGGCGGGTATCGGGATGCGGCTGGCGGACCCGCTGCCGTTCGTGCCGTTCGGCACCGACCAGTACCGGTCGCTGAAGTTCGACAACACGGTCGACGACAACGACGCTGAGGCGTTCGGCGTGGACGAATCCGAGTTGACGACGTTGGATGAGTTCCTCGGTGGAGACGGGGAACACGTCAGCTCGTAGAGAGTAGTCGTCAAGCTTAAACATCCCGAGGGGTCCGGCCGGGAGCGTCCCCAACGGAGAGTCCCAGACTGCGCCCCGTCCGGCGAAAACCAGTTTCGCCGCTGAACCGTCGGACACGTGTCTGCAAAAGCCTTATACCCTCGTTTCTACTCTAATTGTGCAAAGGGTTCCGTATGAAACTGGCAATGATCGGGTTCGGCCAGGCGGGCGGTAAAATACTCGACAAGTTCCTCGAGTACGACAAGCGGCACGACTCCAACATCGTGCGTGCCGCGGTCGCCGTCAACACCGCTAAAGCCGACCTCATGGGCTTGGAGCACGTTCCACAGGAGAATCGCGTCCTCATCGGACAGTCCCGCGTGAAGGGACACGGCGTCGGCGCCGACAACGAACTCGGCGCGGAAATCGCCGAAGAGGACATCGACGAGGTGCAGGGTGCAATCGACTCTATCCCGGTCCACGAGGTCGACGCGTTCCTCGTCATCTCCGGGCTTGGCGGCGGAACGGGCTCCGGCGGCTCCCCGGTCATCGCCAAACACCTCAAGCGCATCTACACCGAACCCGTCTACGGACTCGGCGTGCTGCCCGGCAGCGACGAGGGCGGCATCTACACGCTGAACGCCGCGCGGTCGTTCCAGACGTTCGTGCGCGAGGTGGACAACCTCCTCGTGTTCGACAACGACGCGTGGCGCAAGTCCGGCGAGTCGATGCAGGGCGGCTACGACGAAATCAACGAGGAAATCGTCACCCGCTTCGGCATCCTCTTCGGTGCCGGCGAAGTCGAGCAGGGCGGCGACGTCGCCGAGAGCGTCGTCGACTCCAGCGAAATCATCAACACGCTCGCCGGCGGCGGCGTCTCCACGGTCGGCTACGCCTCCGAAGGCGTCGACAACAACACCTCCGGCAGCGGCCTGCTGTCGCGGTTCACCGGCAGCGACGACAACGCCGTCGAGGACTCCGCCTCGACGACGAACCGCATCACGAGCCTCGTCCGGAAGGCGGCGCTCGGCCGACTCACCCTCCCGTGTGAAATCGAGGGCACCGAGCGCGCGCTGCTGGTCACCGCCGGCCCGCCGAAGTACCTCAACCGGAAGGGCATCGAGCGCGGCCGCAAGTGGCTCGAAGAGCAGACCGGCTCGATGGAGGTCCGCGGCGGCGACTACCCCGTGCCGAACTCCCAGCAGGTCGCGTCAGTCGTCCTGCTGTCGGGCGTGAACAACGTCCCGCGCATCAAGGAGCTACAGGAAGTCGCCATCGAGGCGCAGGACAACATCGACGACATCCGCGAGGAAAGCGAAGAGAACTTGGAGGAATTGGTCGAAGACGACGACGATGAACTTGAACCGCTGTTCTAAGCTAGCGGTCGCTCTCGTCGTCCTCCTCGCGGTCGCCGCGGTCCCGGCAGCTGCCGTCTCGATTAGCGGCGACGCGCCGGGTAGCGTGCAGGCTGGCGCACAACAGGAGACGACGTTCACCGTCGCCGACCCCTTCGAGAGCTACGAGGAGTGGACGCTCCAGGCGGAGACGGACCTGACCGACGTCACGTGGCAGATCGTCACGTTCGACAACGCGGGCAACCAGATCGACGAGGCGACGCTCACGGGGCAGTCGGTGAGCTACGACTTCGCGGCGTCCAGCGGCGCGGTACGCGCCGAAGTCACCATCGTCGGCACGGTGCCGTCGTCGAACGCGTGGTCGTGGAGCTACGACCCCGCGCAGACGATTACGTACGCGGAGTTCGTGCAGGCCCAATCCGGCGGTGCCAGCAACACGCTGGAAACGTACAGCACGCGGCCGTACACGACCGCGAGCCAGGAGGCACGCACCGCCATCAGTGACGCCGAGGCCGCCATCGAGAAGGCCGAGAGCGCCGGCGCGAGTGTCGGCGGCGCGAAGAGCGACCTCCAGGACGCCATCGAGTTCTACAACGGTGGCAACTTCGAGCAGGCGATTAGCAACGCCGAGCAAGCCGAGTCCGCCGCGAACAGCGCGGCGTCGTCGGCCGAGCGCACCGACCTCATCATCATGGTCGCCGCGGCGCTGGTCGTCCTGCTGTTGCTGGCTGGGGGCGTCTACTGGTACCTCCAGCAGCGCGACAGCTACGACAAACTCGGCTGAGGGATGCGAACCCTCGTCCCGTTCGACCCGACGAACCCGAACACGCGCCTCTCTTCCCTTCTCTCCGACGACGAGCGCCGAGCGTTCGCCACGGCGATGCTAACCGACGTTCTCACCAGCATCCGCCGAGCGGGTGGCGCGCCGACCGTGCTGGCGACTGCGCCACTCGACACCGACGTGGACGCGCCAGTAGCGGTCGACGACCGGTCGCTCTCGGTCGCGGTGAACGACGCACTCGCCGACGAACTCCCGGCTGCGGTTGTGATGGCGGACCTCGCGCTCGCTACGCCGGACGCCCTCTCGCGGATGTACGACGCCGACGCCGACGTGGTCGTCGCGCCGGGTCGCGGTGGCGGGACGAACGCGCTCGTCGTCCGCCACCCCGATTTCGGCGTGGACTACCACGGCACCTCGTTTCTCGACCACCTCGCCGCCGCCGACGCGGTGGGAGCGTCCGTCGAAACGGTGGACTCGTTCCGGCTCGCCGTCGACGTCGACGAGCCCGCCGACCTGCTCGACGTGCTCGTACACGGTGACAGCGCGGCCGACCAGGGGGAGGCCACGAGCCGCGCAGCCGCCGACTGGCTCCGCAACGCGGGCTTCCGGGTCGCCGTCGCGGACGGTACACCCGAGGTTGTCCGGGACTGACGCGGGCTGAGGAACCAAACGCCTAAACGACGGCCAGCCGACCGCACGGGTATGCAGCCGTTGCAACTCGCGCGGGCGGCCGCGGCGCTGCTCGGGCTGGCAGTGCTGGCGGCGGCGCTGTTCCAGGCCGTGCTGGCGACGCTGGCCGAACTCGGCGTGCCGTCGTGGGCGGCGTCGCCGACGGCCGTCGGCGCGGTGCTGCCGCCGGTGCTCGCGCTCGCGGACGCGTACACGCCGCTGGGGAGCCACGGCCGGACGGCCGCGCTCCGCGAGCGGCCCGCCACCCGTCTCGCCGCGGACGCGCTGCTGGCGGCGGCGGTCGGCGGCGTCGTCGGCTACGCGGGCAGCCAGCTCCTCCTCTCCGCGAGCGCGAGCAGTCTCGCGGAACTCGTCGTGGTGTCGGGGGCGTCGCTTTCGGGGTACGCGACGTTCGTCGCGCGGAACCTCGACGCGTACGCCGGCCGGGGCCCGGAGCCGGACGTCGAGGAGGAGATGCGGCCGTGAGTTCGATTCCGGGGGCGGACGCGTACGGCGTCGACGTCGAGATTCGAGACGCCGACCGGGAGGCCGCGCTCGCGGTCCGTCCCGAGGACGTCGAGACCGCCGAGGAGTTGACGTTCGCGCGCAACGTCTTCGTGCCGCTGACGACCGCGTGCCGGTACACGTGCACGTACTGCACGTACTACGACCCGCCCGGCGAAGCCGAACTGATGAGTCCCGAGGCCGTCCGGGAGACGTGTCGGACTGGCTCGGCGGCGGGCTGCACGGAGGCGTTGTTCACGTTCGGGGACGACCCCGACGACCGCTACACCGAAGTCCACGACCAGCTCGCCGAGTGGGGGTTCGACTCCATCCACGACTACCTCCGGCGCGCCTGCGAAATCGCCCTGGAAGAGGGACTGCTGCCGCACGCGAACCCCGGCGACCAGACGCGCGAGCAGATGGCCCACGTCGCGGACGTGAACGCGTCGATGGGCGTGATGCTGGAGACGACGGCGGACGTGCAGGCCCACGGCGGGCCGCGCGCGAAGAACCCCGGCCAGCGCCTGCACACCATCGAAGTGGCGGGCGACCTCGGCGTGCCGTTCACGACGGGCATCCTCGTCGGCGTCGGCGAGGACTGGGGCGACCGCGCGGACAGCCTGCTCGCGATTCGGGCGCTCCACGAGCGCTACGGCCACGTGCAGGAGGTCATCGTCCAGCCGGTCAGCCCGAACGAGCGCTGGACCGAGGACCCGCCGAGCCGCGAGACGATGCGGCGCACGGTGGCGATGGCGCGCGCGGTGCTGCCCGAGGACGTGGCAGTACAGGTGCCGCCGAATCTCGCGGACGCCCGCGCGCTGCTGGACTGCGGCGTCGAGGACTTGGGTGGCGTCTCCCCGGTGACGAAAGACCACATCAATCCCGACTACGCGTGGCCCGCGCTGCGCGAACTGGAGGACATCGCCGACCACGGCGGCGTCCCGCTGCGCGAGCGCCTCCCGGTCTACGAGCGCTTCCTCCCCGAGGACGGGCGCGAGAACGAGTGGGTGAGCGAGCGCATCGGGCGCGCCATCGAGTCCGGCGAGCGGTATCAGGCGGTGCTGTCGGGCGAACCGCTGGACGCGCACGGCCCCCAACACTAACCGCGCGGGCGTCGAAATTCGGGTAACGCGGCTAGTCCCATGCCCGAGGACGTCACGCTCCCCCGGAAGCGCGTGCGCGCCGACACGGTCGAGGAACGGCTCACGGACAACGCCGTCGAACACATTCTGCCGGCGCGGTACCTGCTCCGCGACGAGACCGGCGAGGTCGTGGAAACGCCCGCGGAGCTGTTCGAGCGCGTCGCCGACGCCGTCGCCAGCCCGGAAGACGACGCGGCGTTGTGGAGCGACCGGTTCTACGAGCTGCTGACGGGCCTGGAGTTCGTGCCGAACTCGCCGACGCTGATGAACGCGGGCGGGCCGCTCGGCCAGTTGTCGGCGTGCTTCGTGATGTCGCCGGAGGACGACTTGGACGACATCTTCGAGACGGTGCGGCGGGCGGCCCGCGTGTTCCAGTCGGGTGGCGGCGTCGGGTACGCGTTCTCGGAGCTGCGGCCGCGCGGCGACGTCGTCGCGGAGACCGGCGGCGTGGCGTCCGGGCCGGTGTCGTTCATGCGCGTCTACGACCAGATGTGCGAGACGGTGAAGTCGGGCGGGAAACGACGTGGCGCGCAGATGGGCGTGTTGCGCGTTGACCACCCGGACGTCGGGCGATTCTGCGTGGCGAAACGCGAGGAGGGCGAGCTGGAGAACTTCAACGTCTCCGTGGCGATCACCGACGACTTCCTCGACGCCCTGGACGCGGGCGAGGCGTACGAGCTCACGAACCCGCGGACGGGCGGAGTCCACGAGGTGACAGAGGCGACCGCGCAGTTCTACAACGCGAGCCACGCGGACGCCGACCCGCGGGTAGTCCCACAGAACTTCTGGCGGGACTACGGGGACAGCGTCGCGGGCGTCGACGAGTTCCGGGGCGACCTCGTGGAAGTTGGCGAGCCGATGACACTCCCAGCTAAATTCGTCTGGCGGCTACTCGTCGACGGCGCGTGGCGGAACGGCGAACCGGGCGTGTTCGCGGTCGACCGCGCGAACCGCGAGCACTCCTTCGACGTCGACGAGCACCCCGAGCATCGCATCGAGGCGACGAACCCCTGCGGCGAGCAGCCCCTCGAAGACTTCGAGGCGTGCAACCTCGGGCACGTGAACCTCTCGCTGATGGCAGCCGAGGACGCGCCGCTATGGGGTGAGTTCGAGCACGACGGCGACCTCGAAGCGCGCGTGGACGCGTTCCTCGACGAAGCGCTCGACACCGAACGCCTGGACCGCGTGACGCGCTGGGGGACGCGCTTTCTGGACGACGTGGTGACGGCCAGCGACTTCCCGCTGCCCGAAATCGAGCAGACGGTCTCGGAGATGCGGAAGGTTGGCTTGGGCGTGATGGGGTTCGCGGAGCTACTCGTCCAGTTTGGCGTGCGCTACGGCAGCGACGCGGGCGTCGAAATCGCCGACCGGGTGATGGCGCACATCGACCACGTCGCGACGGAGACGAGCCGCGAACTCGCCGCCGAGCGCGGGAAGTTCCCGAAGTGGGACGAGTCGAAGTACGCCGAGCCGACGGCGTATCCGGAGTGGTTCCGCCGGCACACGGCCGAGGACCCCGGAGCGTGGGCGGACGGCTACCCGATTCGGAACCACGGCGTGACGAGCGTCGCGCCGACCGGCACGACCTCGATGATAGCCAACACCTCGGGGGGTTGTGAGCCCATCTACGAGGTCGTCTACTTCAAGAACGTCGGCCGGGACGTGCAGGGAGCCGAGCCGCTCGTGGAGTTCGACGACTACTTCCTGCGCGTGCTGGAGGCCAACGGCGTGGACGTCGACGCCGTCGAGGCGGAAGCCAAGCGCCTCCTCAAGGCGGGCGAGTTCGAGGGCGCGCAGTCGCTGTCGGTCCCCGACGAGATTTTGGAATTGTTCCCGACCGCGCGCGAACTCCCGATGGACGCCCACGTGCGGGTGCAGGCGGCGTTCCAGGCGCACGTGGACGGCGCGGTCTCGAAGACCATCAACGTCGCCCACGACGCCACCCGCGGGGACGTCGCGGCCGCGTACCGGCGCGCCATCGACCTCGGCTGCGTCGGCGTCACCGTCTACCGCACGGGCTCGCGAACGGCGCAGGTGCTCACGACGAAGCCCGAGGAGACCGGGAGCGTCGACTAGTCCAGCAGGTCGGGGAGGCGCTTGCGGGCGAGCGCGTAGCCGACCGACACCGCGAGCATTCCGACTGTGAGCCGTCGCACGAGTCCGTCGTACAGCGCGAGCCCCGGAATCGAGAGCACGACGGCGGCGAGCAGGTCCTCGGGCGCGCCGTCGTAGCGAATCCAGCGCCGCGGGCGAATCCACTGACTGCGGGTGTGGGAGTAGACCCCGCGCTGGTCGTCGTTCACCCACGGGCGCGCGCCGAGCCCGCCGCCGAGCGCGTCGGTGACGGAGTGGACGGCCGCCGACAGCACGAAGAACGCGGCAGCGACCGTGAGCGCCGACGGCGAACCGACGGCGATGCCGAACGCCGCGGCGGCCAGCGGCCAGTAGTGCTCGGGATAGTGCAGCGTCTTCCGGTGTTCGAGCACGCCCAGGTCGAGGTCCGGGAAGACGCCGCCGGCCATCGCGGCGAGCGCGGCGGGCACGGCGAACTCGGGCGCGACCCAGAACAGCGGCGTCGCGAGCAGGACGCCCATCGCGGCGTGGGTCGTGGCCATCACGGCTGGCTCCCTCCCATCAGTCGTCGGCGCTCGCGGTGCCGCGCGAGCCGTCGGTGTCGCGGTCGGGAACGAGCGGCGTGCCGTCGGCCTGCGGGCCGAGCTGTGGGCCGAGCGTGTCGGCGTCGGGGTCGAGGACGCGGCGCTCGGTGTAGTCCGTGGAGCGCTCGACGGGCGTGCGGCCGATGGCCGAAATCATGTCGGCGTAGTCGGCGACCGAGCGGAACTCGCCGTGTTGGCCGCCCGCGCGCTTCGTAATCTCCTCGCTGAGGATGGTGCCCATGAAGTCGTCGGCGCCGCAGTTCAGGAGTTTCAGGCCCTTCGCGTTCCCGAACTTCACCCACGACGACTGGATGTGCTCGATATTGTCCAGGTAGAGGCGCGCGACGGCGACGAGGAGTTCGTCCTCGGCGTCGCTCGCCCCGGTTTCGACGACGCCACGGTCGTACAGCGGCGTCTCCTGATGGATGAAGGATAGCGGGACGAACTCCGTGATGTTACCGGTGCGGTCCTGGAGGTCCCGAATCACGTCGAGGTGGCGGACGCGGTGGGCAACGTTTTCGACGTGGCCGTACATCATCGTCGAGGTCATCGGGAGGCCGACGTCGGCGGCGGCCTCCATCGCGGCGACCCACTCGCCGGTGTCGATTTTCCCGGGGCAGATGACGTCCCGCACTTCGTCGACGAGGATTTCGGCGGCCGTCCCGGGAACGGTGTCGAGGCCGGCGTCGGCGAGTTCGCGGTAGACGTGGCGGTAGCTCCAGTCGACGCCGCGCTGGGCGTGGTGGGCTTCCTCGGGAGTCATCGAGTGGACGTGCGCGCCGGCGTCGCTCATCGCCGCGATTTGCTCGACGTACGTGTGCGGGTCGGTGGTGTAGCGCTCGGGCGGCTTGTAGTTGTGCTCGGGGTCGTCGGGGTCGAGGGCGGCGCGGTGGTCGTCGTTCAGGCCGAACGCGGGGTGGAGCCCCGAGACGGAGGTGACCTCGTAGACGCCGCGCTCGACGGCGTCTTTCACGACGTCGTGGGACTCCTGGGGCGTCTTCGTGAAGCCGGCGTGGTCGTCGGGTTCGTCGACCTCGAAGTTGTGCGCGGTGTCCTTGAAGTTGCAGAACAGACAGCCCGTGTTGCAGGCCGTGGTGACGTTGTTGTTGACGTTCGCGACGAACGTCACCTCGTCGCCGACGACCTCGGCGCGGCGGCGGTCGGCGGCTTCGAGGACGAGTTCCTTCCGCCGCGGGTCGATGCCTTCGGTGTCTGTGCCGGTGGTGATGAGTTCGATGCCGTCCGCGACGGAGAGCCGGCGGCCGTCGCGGGCGTTCGCCAGCGCGTTCTCGAACGACTGGTCGGTCTCGGGGACCACGTCGAAGTCGAACTCGCTGGCGGCGTCGGACATGTTCGAATCCACCGCGGCCACCGCCAAAAAGCCTGCCACAGCGGCCACCCCTTCGAAGTGATGCGCGAACGTGAACATCTCCACTCGAAGTGCTGGGGTTGTGGGCACGGGAGTGAAAGATTCATGGTGGTTGCCGTCGCGCATACAGCCATGACGAGCGTCAAAACCCTCCGCGTGGAAGCCGGGGCGACGCGGGACGCGCTGGGCCGGGGCGTCTTCGAGTTCAGCGACCGCTACTCGGTGTTCGACTGGGGGGAGATGCCCGACCTGATTCCGGGGAAGGGCGCGAGCCTCTGCACGATGGGCGCGTTCAACTTCGAACTCCTCGAAACCGAGGGCGTCCCTACACACTACCGGGGGGTCCGCGCGGAACCACGTTCCGCGGAACGTGCGAGCGGGGAGCGCAGCGACCCGCGAGCGGACAGCGACGGCGAGACCGTCGCGCTGGCGGACGCCGACGAACCGCCGACGGAGATGGAAATCGCGCTCACGCAGGTTCCGGACCTCCCCTTCGAGGGCCACGACGCCGACGGGACCAACGGGGAAGCCATCCACGGCGGCTACGACTACGGCGCGTACCACGCCGCCGCGGACGGCAACTACCTCGTGCCGCTGGAAGTCGTCTTCCGGAACAGCGTGCCCGTCGGGTCGAGCCTCCGCAAGCGCCGCGACCCCGGAGAGTTCGACCTCGACTACGCGGAGTGGCCCGAGGGGCCAGTCGACCTCCCCGAACCCGTCGTGGAGTTCTCCACGAAGTACGAGGAGCAGGACCGCTACCTCTCGCGCGAGGAGGCCGACGCCATCGCGGGCCGCGCGAGCATCGAGGAGCTGGAGGGGCTGGCGCGCCGCGTGAACGAGGTCGTCACCGAGCGCGCCGAGAAGGTCGGCTTCACGCACGAGGACGGGAAAATCGAGTGCCTCTACGTGGACGGCGAGGTGCAGGTCGCGGACGTCGCGGGGACGTTCGACGAGAACCGCTTCGCGTACGAGGGCCGAGAAGTATCGAAGGAGGTCGTCCGGCAGTACTACAAGCGCACCGACCCCGTCTGGGTCGACGCCGTCAGCACGGCCAAAGCAGAAGCAGACGAGCGCGGCGTCGCGGATTGGCGCGAACTCTGCGAGGCGTCCCCGGACCCGCTCCCCGCGGACCTCGTGCAGGCGACCGCGGACATGTACGCCGCGGGCGCGAACCGCTATACGGGCCACGAGTGGTTCGACGCGCCGCCGCTGGCCGACGCGCTCGCCGCGTTCGAGGAGTGACGCCGCGACGCTGGCGCGTCCTCGCGGTGGTCTCGATAGCCGCCGTGCTCGCGGGGTCGCTCGCGCCCGGCGCGACAGCCGGCGGGCTGCCCGCGGGTGTGGACAAATTCCTCCACGCCGCCGGCTACGCGATGATTGCGCTCTCGCTGGCGGGCGCGCAGCGAGCCGAGACGGGGCGGACACTCGTTTCTATCGTACTCGCTACGGCGCTGCTCGGCGTCGGCATCGAGGTCGTCCAGCCGCTCGTCGGCCGGACCGCGAGCCTCCTCGACGCCGTCGCGAATCTCCTAGGCGCGACGGCCGGCGCGTTCGGCTGGTGGGTCCGGACGAACTGACTGCGGTCGACACCCGCCGCGACCACGAAGTACATCAACGCGGAGCCGCGAGCCACAGACATGTTGAAGCACGCGACAGTCATCGACGCGACAGTCGGCCGGAGCTCGCAAATCGGCGTCTCGACGCCCGACGAAGACGAAGACGGCGAGGAGCAGCGCGCGGCATCAGTTGCTCGGCTGGTGTCGTGGTGTCGTCGTCTCGGTCTCTGATTCTCGGAACCCCGCGATTCGACGGCAAAACCGTCCGTTCTCGACGTGCGGACGAACGACCAGACGAAGCCGCTTTACGCCCGCGACGACACCAACTAGCCATGAGCGAGCCGAGCGCGGAGGTCTACGAGCAGGGGCGTGGGATGGACGCCCACAACAAGGTGATGCGGGAGCTGCGCGACGAGAAGGGCGCGAAAGACTACGCGCCCGACGAGCCGACGCGCGTCTGGCTAGACGAGGACAACACGCCGGACGGCGTCTACCAGAGCCTCACCATCATCCTCAACACCGGCGGGTGCCGGTGGGCACGCGCCGGCGGTTGTACGATGTGCGGGTACGTCGCCGAGTCCGTGGAGGGCGGGACGGTCGCCCACGACGACCTGATGGCGCAAGTCGACGCCTGCCTCGAACACGAGCAGGACGAAGCCGACGAGGAGAGCGGCCTGATAAAAATCTACACGAGCGGGTCGTTCCTCGACGAGCGCGAGGTGCCCGCCGAGACGCGGCAGGCCATCGCCGAGACGTTCGCGGACCGCGAGCGCATCGTCGTGGAGAGCCTCCCGGACTTCGTCGACAAGGCGAAAATCGAGGACTTCACCGCAGTCGGCCTGGAGACGGACGTCGCCGTCGGCCTGGAGACCGCGACGGACCGCGTGCGCCACGACTGCGTGAACAAGTACTTCGACTTCAGCGACTTCGAGGCGGCCTGCGCGGAGGCCCGGCAGGCGGACGCCGGCGTGAAGGCGTACCTGCTGATGAAGCCGCCGTTCCTCTCCGAGTCCGAGGCCGTCGAGGACATGAAGAAGTCCGTGCGGGAGTGCTCGGAAGTCGAGGGCTGCCACACGGTGTCGATGAACCCGACGAACGTCCAGCGGTACACGATGGTCGACCAACTACACTTCCGTGGGGGCTACCGGCCACCGTGGCTCTGGTCGGTCGCGGAGGTGCTGGAATCCACCGCGGACGCCGACGCCATCGTCGTCTCCGACCCGGTCGGCCACGGCAGCGACCGCGGCCCGCACAACTGCGGGGAGTGCGACGACCTCGTGCAGGAAGCAATCAAGGACTTCGACCTCCGGCAGGACCCCTCCGTGTTCTCGGAAGTGTCCTGTGAGTGCGAGGCGACGTGGGACGCGGTCGTCGAGCGCGAGACGAGCTACAACCTCCCGCTCGCCGAGTAGCGCGGACCTCGGTTACAGTTCAGTCGAGCGGTTCGACCGTGTCGCCGGGGCGAATCACGCCCGTTTCGAGCACGTCGGCCCGGAGGCCGCCGCGGTGCGCGAGCGCGTCGAGGACGTCTTCTCCGAGGAGGTCCTGCAGGTACTCGCAGGGTTCGCACAGCCGGTGGCCTCGGCAGACGACGCTACCGACCCGGAACCGCGTGCCGACGAGGTGGTTCAGCGCGACGTCCTGCGTGACGACGTTCCGGCGGTGCTCGCCGGGCGCGAGTTCGATGCCCGCCTCGCGCTCGATTGCCTCCACGGCTTCCGACTCGATGAGCGTCAGGTCGTAGCCGTCCTTTCGGTCCTCGTCGGCGTCCCACGTGACGAACGTCCCCGTCTCGATGTCGCTGAAGTAGCGGTCGCCGCGGAGGCCGCGTCCGGCGACGGCTTCGACGTCGCTGCGCTCGACCATCTCGACGCCGGCGTCCGGCGCAGTGTAGATTCGTTCGGCAGTGCCCACACCGTTCATACGCACCGAGTGGGTCTCTGGGGAGAAATACGTTCGCCGCGCGCCGACTCGTGTTACGCGAACGCGTCGAGGACGCCCTGTCCGTCCGTGAGTCCGAGTTCGGGGAGCGTCGCGCGCTCGGGGTGAGGCATCAGGACGGCGACGGACTCGTGCTCACCGAGCACGCCCGCGACCGCGCCCGTGGAGCCGTTCGGATTCGCAGTGTCGGATACCTCGCCGTCCGCGTCGCAGTAGCGGAACAGCACGCGGTCCTCGCTGACGAGGTCGTCGTAGCGCTCGTCGTCGATTTCGAAGCGCCCCTCGCCGTGCGCGATGGGGAGCGTGAGGACGTCGCCTTCGTCGTAGGCGGCCGTGAACGGCGTGTCGGCGTTCTCCACGCGGACGTTGACGTGCTCGCACTGGAAGCGCGCGCTCGCGTTCGTCGTGAACGCGCCCGGCGTGAGCTTCGACTCGCAGCCGATTTGCGCGCCGTTGCAGACGCCGAGGACGGGCACGCCGTCGTCGGCGAGGTCGCGCACGTCGTCCATAATCGGGGAGTGCGCGGCCATCGCGCCGGCGCGGAGGTAGTCACCGTACGAGAAGCCGCCGGGGAGGACGACGCCCGTGGTGTCGGCGGGGAGGTCGTCCTCGTGCCAGACGATTTCGGCGTCGACGTCGACGTGCGCGAGCGCGCGGACGGCGTCCCGGTCGCAGTTCGAGCCGCCGAAGCGGATAACGGAAACTGTCATTCTGCTGCTTCGACGGTTACGTCGTAGTCGTGGATGGTTGGGTTCGCGAGCAGACGGTCGGCCATTTCGCCTGCGCGGGCGGCCGCTTCGTCGCTGTCGGCAGCGTCGAGGTCGATTTCGAAGCGGTCCGCCGACCGCAGGTCCCCGAGCTCGAAGCCGAGGCGTTCGAGGGCTTTCTGGGTGGTCTCGGCTTCCGGGTCGAGGACCCCGTGCTTGAGTCGGACCGTCACCGTCGCGGTGTACGCGGTCATCGCGCTGATGTGTGCGTTCGTGGTCAAAGACTCTTTTGGAAGTGTTCGAAGATACACGAACGTGCCTACTGTCGGCTGCGCCGATTCCTGCGCGAAGGACGCCGCTTATGTCCGACGACGCCCTGGGGGCGTGTATGCCGAAGCCGAACGGCAGTCCAGAGACGGCAGCGACGACGAACGACCTGACCGAAATCACGGTCGTCGGAGCCGACCGCACGGGAATCGTCGCCGAAGTCACTGGACTGCTGTTCGAACACGGGGTCAACGTCGAGGACATCGAGCAGACCGTCCGCGACGGCGTCTTCCGCATGACGCTGCTGGCCGACACCAGCCCCATCGACGACGCCGACGACCGCTGGGAGGCCGAGGACGAAGCCGAGCCCGCCGACCTCGCGGGCGACGCGACGACGCGCGCGGCGTTCCGCGAGCGCCTCGCCGACATCGGCGACCAACTCGGCGTCGACGTCCGCGTGCGCTTCCCCGACGAACGCGACGAGGGCGTCGCCGTCCTCGTCACCAAGGAAGACCACTGCCTGCGCGCGCTGTTGGACGCCGACTTCGACGCCGAAGTTCGCGTGGTCATCGGGAACCACCCCGACCTCGAATCCGTCGCGCGCGAGCACGACGTCCCGTTCTACGACGTCGGCGACGGCACCGGTACCCCGGACGAGGAGCGCCTGCTCGACCTGCTCGACGAGTACGACGTCGACCTCGTCGTGCTCGCGCGGTACATGCGCATCCTCAGCCCGGACGTCGTCTTCCGGTACGCCGGCCGCATCATCAACATTCACCCGAGCCTGCTGCCCGCATTCCCCGGCGCACAGGCCTACCGGCAGGCCGTCGAAGAAGGCGTCCGCGTCGCGGGCGTCACCGCCCACTACGTCACCACGGACCTCGACCAGGGCCCGATTCTCACCCAACGCGCGTTCGACGTGCCGCCGACGGCGACCGTTCAGAACGTGAAAGACCGCGGGCAGCCCCTCGAAGCCGACGCGCTCGTCGAAGCCGTCCGCGTCCACCTCGCCGGCGACGCGACGGTCCGCCGCGGCAGCGTCGAAGTCACCGGCGACCACCAGTTCGGGATGCCCGACGAAGCCAGCGCGGCGAATCCCGATAGGCCCGTGGACGCGCCGCCCGCCGACGACTAGTCCGCCCACTCGTCGCGGCGCTCGTCGGCCTCGCGGGCCGCCGCGAGCAGGTCGGCCTGCGCTTCGAGGAGGTCCGTCGCCGTGACGATGCCAACGAGGTCGAGCCCGTCCGCGGCCGGGAGGTGGTGGATGCCGTAGTCGAACATCCGCGCGGCCGCCGCGCGCACGGTCGCCGACGGCTCGACAGTTATCAGCGGGCGGCTCGCGGCGGCGTAGACCGGAATCTCGCTGAGCGGCCGGTCGTACTCGTGGCCAGCCTCCATCACGTCCACCTTCGTGAGAATCCCCGCCGGGTTGCCGTCCTTCTCGACAACGACGCTACCTGTCCCCTCGTCGAGCATCCGTCCGACGGCCTCGCGGACGCTGTCGTCGGCCGGCGCCGCGAGCACGTCCGTGGACATCACCTCGCTCACCCGCATAGGTAATTGTTCACACACCACGGTCGTAGCTCTTTCGCCCGCGCTCGCTACGTTTGCTCGCTGTGGCGCACGTCGACGGCCATCCCGCGCGTCGCGTCGGCCATCGCCGGTCCGGGCATCGCCGCGCGCCCGATTGCGAACGCCTTCGGCCCCTCGACGACGACCTCGTCCCCGACCCGGATGTCGTCGTCGGCGTCGACGACGCCCGGCGCGAGCACGCTGCCCTCGGGAACGAACGCGTCGATTTCCACGCGCTTGGTCGGCGCGTCGCTGGCCACCCACTTGCGCGCGCCGGCGAGCGTGAACGACAGCGTCCCGTACTGGGGGACCAGCGCCGCCAACTGCTCGCCGTCGCCGTCCAGCGCCTGCAGTTTCGGATACCGGCCCTGCACCGTGAGGTCGTCGAACAACTCGTCGCCCGCGCCGTCCGCGATGAAGTAGTCGGCGACCGCGCGCAGCGTCGCCTTCTCGCGCTCCTCCACCCAAATCTTGGGCTCGCCCGCGAGCGCCGCGTTCAGCTCGCCGAGGCTCTCGTCGGTCGTCGGGTGGTCCTCGACCGTGAACTCGAAGGGCACGTCGACCTGGCCCGCGACGCGCTCGCAGATGTCGCGGTAGCCCTCCTCGGGGACGTGCGCGATGACGCGCGGGTAGTCCGTGCGGTCGATGTACTGCTTCAGCACGCTCGCGACGAAGTCCTTCTCCTCCTCGCTCCACCGCCCCGTCACCACGCTGTCGTAGTGCTGAGCGGGGTACGTCAGCTCCAACTCCTGCGGGACGACGCCGATTGGCGACGTCATCGAGACCATATGTGCGCGGTAGTTGGCGGCGTCCTGGAACTGCCGGTGGCTCTGACTCTCGCTGTACGGCTTCTTCGCCGAACACGGCACCAGCAGGAGCGGGTGGCCGTCGAGGCGCTTCTGGTAGCGCGTGGTCACGCGCTCGGCGAAGCGCTGAATCTCGACGCGCCGGAGCGTGTCCTCGGTCGCCGACAACAGCAGCGAGTCCCGCATGACGGGCGTGTGCTCCTCCAGGTAGGCGTACTGCTGGTCGAATTCGCGGAACGCCGCGGTGACCCACGCCTCGTGGCGGGCCTGCCCCTCGACGTAGTCGCGTAGGCGGCCGTCCCGAATCCGGCGGCGCACGCGGCCCAGTTCCGCCTGCAGCGCGTTGACGTTGTGGTCGACGCAGTCCTCGCGGTCGAACGCCGCGACGGGCTGCTGGCACGCCGGGCACGAGCACGGCAGTTCGTCGAGGTCTTCGAGGTCGTAGGCACCCTCGGTAGTGAGGTAGCGTCCCTGCGTCCCGCGAACGACGGCGCGGTCGGCGTCCACGAGGTCGACGCCCGCGTACACGAGCACGGCGACGTTCCGCGGCGTCGCCACCCCGGAGAGGTAGAGCGCGGTGTCGTCGGGAATCGCCTCGCGCGTGTCGACGACAGCCTCCCGGAACGCCGCGCCGTGCCCGACGGTTCCGGGAGCGCCCGACAGCACGTACGCGTCCGCGCCGTAATCGTCGGCGGTCTGCGGAGAGACGACGGCCGCGCTCGGGAACTCGACGTCGGGGTAGTCCGGCGCGAACGACTCCTGGACTTCCTCGGCCGTTCCGGACGGGAAGCCGCGGTACGGCAGCACGGTCAACACGGACTCGTCGCCCTCTGGCGTGTCCTGTCGCTGGACCCACTCGCTGCCCGCGTCCTCGACGACGTCGTCCGCGAGCGTCGGCGTCGTCACCGACTCGGCGAGCCGGAGCTCGCCCACGCGCGCCGCGGCGTCGCGCGCGTGCACTTCGAAGTACTCGGTCATACACGCAGTTCGGGGCCGCGCGCCCAATTGCCTTGCCTTTCGACCTACTCGCCGTCCGCGTCGATGTCCACGGTCTCGACGTCACCGGGCACGCGGTCGAGCGCGGAGTCCGGCCAGCCGCGGTGCGCGAGCGTGAACTCCGTCTCGGGGTTCGCGGCCACGAGTGCGGCGACGCCGTCGGCGGCGGCCTCGTAGCCCGCGCGGTCCATGCGGTCGGGCGTCTCCGCGGTCAGCGGGTACGTCGTGGACAGCGAGCGCGGGAACGGGCCGAACGGCGGCGTGACGTTCCACCACTCGTCGAAGCGGTCGTTCCCCGAGCCCTCCGTGAGGAGCACGTCGCCCTCCGCGGAGAGGCGTTCGAGGCGGCGGTGGTGGCGCACGACCTCGGGGCGGCGCGCGCTGTCCGCGGACGTGTAGAAGAACGCGTCCTTGCTCGCGGGGTCGGTGGCTTCCAGTTGCTCGCTGTGGTCGAGGAGCGCGCGGAACCCGTCGAGGGTGCGGGGGTGGGCGTGTGCACGGGCTTCCACGAGTTCCATCAGGTTCCCGGACTTGATGGCCTGTTTGACGCGCCGGAGTTCGCCGAAGGAGACGTGGAGGTTGTGCTCCGCGAGCAGTTCCTCGCGGGCGGCGTCGCCCATGCGCTCGACCTCGTCGGGCGCGTGCTCGGTGCAGACCGGGCACTCGCAGGGGAAGTAGTGGAGGCTGTCGAGGTGCTCGGTGCCGTGGACGGTGAGGTAGCGGTCGTCGCGGGCGTAGATGGCGTACGCCGCCGAGTCCAGGAGGTCACAGCCGAGTGCGGCGGCGAGCGCGAACATCATCGGATGACCCGCGCCGAACAGGTGGACGGGCGCGTCCCGACCGAGCCCGCGCCTCGCCGCCAAGACGGTTTCGGCGACGTCGTCGTAGCGGTACTGGTTCATCATCGGTACGACCGCGCCGACCGGGAACAGGTCGAGGTCCGTGTTGTAGGCGTGCCGCGCGGCCTCCTCGCGGAGGTCCGTGTGCGTCGCGCCCTGGACGGGCGCGTTCACGAGCATGTCGCCGACGTCGACGGTCTCGGCGAGTTCGAGGCGCTCCTGGGTGGTCGCGAGTTCTTCTTCGGCCTGCTCGCGGCTGGCGTCCGGCGGGGTCGGGATGTCCACCGGCGTCCCGACGTCACTGCCAATATCGTGCTGGAACTGGAGAATCTCCTCGGTGGTCGTGTCGATTTCGCCGTACTCGGCGAGCTGGAAGCTCCCCGAATCGGTCATGATTGCGCCGTCGAAGCCCAGCATCTCGTGGAGGCCTTCGTCGAGCGCGCGCTCGTGGAGGTCCGGGTCGTTGTTGATGATGTAGGAGTTTGTGATGAGCATCTCCGCGCCGAATTCCGGGAACCGCGACGGCTCCACGGTTATCAGGTTCGGATTGACGACCGGCATCAGCGTCGGCGTCTCCACGGTCACGCCCGCTCGCGGGACCTCCAACTCGCCGATGCGGGCCGCGCCGTCCTGCGCGGTCACCTCGAAGACCTCTCTCATTACTCGTGGGTAGCCAGCGGCGGCGCGTAAGGGTTTCTTTGTGCTACTCGCTGGTCTCGACGTAGAACACGCGCTCACGGGGGATGCGGCGGACGGTCCGGCCGTCCTCGCTGGTCACGAGCCAGTGGCCGGTGTCGTCGTTGAAGCCGAGATTCGAGTCGCTGGTCTGCCAGTCCGTGACCCCGCCCTCGGGGTCCTCGTAGATGATGACGCCCATACCGGAGCGTTGCGGCCGCCCGCGATAAAGACGGCGGCCTACCCGACTTCGTAGTTCAGCACGCCGAGCGCGGTGCGCCCGTCCCGAATCTCGCCGCTCCGGACGGACTCGAGTAGGTCGTCGTAGGGAGTCGTCGTCACGCGGATTGACTCGTTGAAGTCGAGGTCCTGCTCGCCGGTCGGCCGGCAGCCCTCCGCGAGGAAGTAGTGGTGGACGGCGTCCGCGACGCCGTTGGTCGGCTCGAACTCCCCGAACTTTTCGACGGACTCCGCCTCGTAGCCGGTCTCCTCTGTGAGTTCGCGGTGGGCGGCTGCCGCGAGGTCGGCGTCCTCGCTCTCGACGCCGCCAGCTGGCAGCCCACGGTTCACGCGTCCGACGGCTTGTCGCCACTCCTCGATGAGCACGACGTCGCCGTCGGGCGTGAACGCCAGCAGGACGACCGCGGGGTCGTCGACGAGGTAGTCGAAGTCCGTCTCCGTGCCGTCCGGCAGCCGGACCTCCTCGTGGGCGATCTCGAACCCCGGGCACTCGTAGGCCACGCTGCGGCTGGTCGTCTCCCACGCCAGCGGGTCGGCCGGCGAATCCTCCTCGGTCACGAACGCGGGTTCGCGCCGCGTCGAAAAAAGGCTGCCGCGACCGCTCGCCCGGCCGCGTTCAGAACAGCACGTCGACCTGCTCGCGGGTCGACGCCAGCCCCTCGGAGTTGTCCACGACGGCGTGCTCGCGCTCGATGCTGTCGAAGGACTCGCGGTACTGCTGGTGGATGGCGAAGTCCGCGTCGCTGGCGTCGCCCGAGCGCTGGCGGATGCGCTCCCGGACGACGGCCTCCTCGCACTCGACTTTCACGAGCGTCGCCGGCACGCCGAGGTCGTTCGCGGTGTTTTGGACGCTGTCCCGGAGGTCGCGGTGCTGGAAGGTTCCGTCGAGCACGACGCTGTCGCCACTGCGGACGACTGTGGCCGCGCGCTCGAACAGTTCGTCGTAGACCGCGCGCATTTCGGCGTCCGTGTACTCGGGGTCCGGGAACAGGTCGTTCCGGACGACGTCGGTCCGCAATAGCTCCGCGTCGAGCAGGTCGGCGGCGTGTTCGGCGACGGTCGTCTTCCCCGCGCCCGGCAGCCCGCAGACCACCACGATGCGCGGCTGCTGTTCGCCGTTCGATGCGTTCGCTGCGGCGCGCTCCCCGCTCACAGTAATCGACTGAGAAACGGCGCGCCCGGGATATGAACCTGTGGAATCCGTGCCGCGGCCTATCGCAGTTCGATACCGGACTCCGCGCTGAACTCCTCGGCGCACGTCGCACAGAGCACGAGCTCCACCTCCGTCGGCTCGGTGCCGCCCTGCGTGAACCGGACTGTGTACCCCTCGACGTCTCCCCCGTCGCCGCAGTTCGTGCAGGCCATCTGGTCGCCTTACTACGTCGGTCCCCGAACCGTTCATACATGATTTGTCGAGCCGTTTTACGTGGCGGGTCCCGGAACGCCCAGCAGGTCCGAGTGACCCACACGGATTCGATTCGACCCCGCAGAACTGTCGGTAAACCACCGTTAAGCAGTCGTTAACACGGCTCTCGGAACTAGTAAGCCCAGCGCCATTTGGAGAGGGAAGTTAAGTACGGTGAGCCGTTAGAAGCGCTAAGCACGGATTCGGCACGGAGGGGGAAGTTCCACGCGCGACGGGTCACCGTCGCAGCCGTTCCGGTCGCGTGCAGCAAACACCATGAAGAAAATCACTATGTTCGAGATGCCGGACGACGACGAACGCGGCGTATCACCGGTTATCGGCGTCATCCTGATGGTCGCGATTACGGTCATCCTCGCCGCGGTCATCGCGAGTTTCGTGCTCGGGTTCGGGGACCAAGTGAGTCAGAACGTTCAGGCTGGAGCGGATATTAGCGAAACTGATGACGGGTCGGTTACCGCAACTTGGATTAGCGAAGGGAACGCGGACCACCTGAATGTCTCCGTGTCGGACGATAGTAATGTTGCGTTTGATGAATCCAGTATAACCGGTTATGCCGAAATCCAACAAGTCGGCAATACAGCCACACTAACCACTGATGGGGATTCCCCACCTTATGATGTAACTGTGACCGTGACAGCCGTCGGTAGTGGCGGTTCACGGACAGTCGTTGCTCAGGAAGAGGTCTCCGTCGGATCAAGCTAACCGTTAAGCTCTTTCCGTCTTTTACGTATACGAATATATCTGATTGAGTGAGCGTGAAGAACCGGCGGCTCCGCGAGTAGGTCCGAGCGCGGAGGCTCACGTAGACCATCCCGTAGAGCGGTCGCTAAGTGTCGAGAAATGCGGGAAAAGGGGTATATGTGAAGTGGGCCGGCGCGAATTCGAATCGCGGTTACGGCCACCCGAAGGCCGAAGGATACCAAGCTACCCCACCGGCCCGCGTTTCTACGTTGTCTCGTTGTCGGTTTAACGCTTCCGAATTGCAGGAATCGAGGGGGCGGGAATGACACTCTCGGCGGCGAATACGGCGTGCTAACACGCTTCACAGTTGGTAATTGCCAACGTCATCGTTAACCGGGAGGCACGTCTGGTCGTGCGTAGGTAGTACTTCGATGAGCAACGACAAACCCGATCGCGGCACGGACGACCTGCGACCCGACGGGGGAAGCGGGGAACACTGGGAACCGAAAGGCGTCGACGACTGGTGGCCGAACCTGCTGGACGTCGACGTGCTCGACGACAACCGCCGCAACGTCGGTCCCCTTGAGGAGGACTTCGACTACGCGGACGCGTTCGAGGACATCGACTACGAGGAGTTGAAGGCGGACATCCAGGACGTCATGACGACGTCCCAGGACTGGTGGCCCGCCGACTACGGCACCTACGGCCCGCTGTTCATCCGGATGGCGTGGCACAGCGCCGGCACGTACCGGACCATCGACGGGCGCGCTGGCGCGGCCGGCGGCCTCCAGCGCCTCCCGCCGGAGAGCAGCTTCCCGGACAACGTGAACCTCGACAAGGCCCGCCGTCTGCTCCAGCCGGTCAAGGAGAAGCACGGCCGCAAGCTCTCGTGGGGCGACCTCATCATCCTCGCCGGGAACGTCGCCCTGGAGACGATGGGCTTCGAGACGTTCGGTTTCGCGGGCGGCCGCGACGACGAATTCAAGCCCAACCACGCCGTCGATTGGGGGCCCGAAACCGAGTGGGAGACCACGTCCCCCGAGCGCTTCGAGGACGGCGAGGTCGGCAACCTCAAAGACCCGCTCGCGAACACCGTGATGGGGCTCATCTACGTGAACCCCGAGGGGCCGTACGGCGAACCGGACGTCGAGGGTTCCGCGGCAAACATCCGCGAGGAGTTCAGCCGGATGGCGATGGACGACGAGGAGACGGTCGCGCTCATCGCCGGCGGCCACACGTTCGGGAAGGTCCACGGGGCCGACGACCCCGAGGAGCACGTCGATGTCGAGCCCGAGGACGCGCCGATCGACCTGCAGGGTCTCGGCTGGGACAACGACCTCGGCGAGGGCAAGGGCCCCGACGCGATTACCAGCGGCATCGAGGGTCCCTGGAACTCCGCGCCGACCCAGTGGGACATGGGCTACATCGACAACCTGCTGAACCACGACTGGACCTCGGTCAAAGGTCCCGGCGGCGCGTGGCAGTGGCGGCCGGTCGGCGACGACGTGGAGGACGCGCCGGCCCCACACGACCCCGAGGACACCGAGGAGCCGATGATGCTGACGACGGACGTCGCCCTCAAGCACGACGACGACTACCGGGAGATTCTGGAGCACTTCCAGGAGAACCCCGACGAGTTCCAGGCGGCGTTCGCGAAGGCGTGGTACAAGCTCATCCACCGCGACATGGGGCCGCCGGAGCGCCTCGTCGGCCCGGAAGTCCCCGAGGAGACGTTCGTCTGGCAGGACCCGCTCCCGGACGCGGACTACGACTTCGTCGGCGACGAGGCGGTCGCCGAGCTCAAGGAGGCACTGCTGGACTCCGACCTCTCGCGCCAGCAGCTCGTGAAGACCGCGTGGGCGTCTGCGTCGACGTACCGCGACAGCGACAAGCGCGGCGGTGCCAACGGTGCGCGCGTCCGCCTGGAACCCCAGCGTAGCTGGGAGGTCAACGAGCCCGACGAACTGGAGACCGTCCTGGCGACCCTCGAAGACGTCCAGGGAGACTTCAACAGTTCGCGCTCGGACGACGTCCGCGTCTCGCTCGCCGACCTCATCGTGCTCGGCGGGAACGCGGCCGTCGAGCAGGCGGCCGCCGACGCCGGCTACGACGTGGACGTGCCGTTCGAACCGGGCCGCACCGATGCCACGCAGGAGCAGACCGACGTCGAGTCCTTCGAAGTGCTCGAACCGAAGGCCGACGCCCTCCGGAACTACCTCGGCGGCGGGTACGACGACCGCCCCGAGGACCGGATGATCGACAAGGCCGACCTGCTCGACCTGTCGGCCTCCGAGCTGACGGTGCTGGTCGGCGGCATGCGCGCGCTCGGCGCGACGTACGGCGACGCCGACCGCGGCGTCTTCACGGACGACCCGGGCACGCTCACGAACGACTTCTTCGTGAACCTGCTCGACATGGACTACGAGTGGGCGGCCGTCGACGAAGACGAAGAACTCTTCGAGGTCCGCGACCGCGAGAGCGGCGACGTCGAGTGGGAGGCCACTCGCTTCGACCTCATCTTCGGGTCGAACGCCCGCCTCCGCGCCATCGCCGACGTCTACGGCGCGGACGACGCCGACGAGAAGTTCGTCGAGGACTTCGTGGACGCCTGGAGCAAGGTCATGAAGCTCGACCGCTTCGACCTCGAATAGCCCGGCTCCGCCCACTGCTCTGCGATTCTTTCTTTCGCGCTCGCTCCGCCAGCCTTGCGGCCGTCAGTCGACGCGCGCTTCCACGTAGTCCACGGCGTCCGCTGGCGTGTCGACGTCCTCGACGTGTGGTGCGTCGGGCGCACCGAGCCCCGCAATCGGCCGGTCGTAGATTGAACTGAAGCCGATTTCCGAGAGCGTGCCGCCCGCGCCGTCGACCGCGATGACCGCATCGCCGTTCATAACGACAAGCGCGTTCCGCGCGTGTCCCATGCTCGTCGCGATGGCCGTCTCGACGTACTCGTTGGCTGCATCGCGGTCCTCACCCGGGAGGATGCCGATTGTGTGGCCACCGGCTTCCCTCGCGCCGCGGCAGGCCGCGCGCATCACGCCACCGAGCCCGCCGCAAACGACGGTGTGCCCGCGCTCCGCGAGCAGCCGACCGACTTCGCGGGCGTTCTCGACGGCTTCGTCCGGTGGCGCGCTCGCGCCGATGACACTGACGCGCATCAGTACTCGGTGAAGCCGTCGGTGTCGAGGTAGTTGTGTGCGACCGTGATCGTGTGGTCGGCGTGCAGGATTTCGGGGCCGACGCGGACGCGCTGGTCGCTGCGGTCCGCGAGGAAGACGGCTTCCTCTTCGGTGAAGTCCTCGTGGTCCGAGAGCACGAAAATCGGGTCCTCGGGCGGTTCGACGGCCGCGAGCGCGTCGCCGTCCTCGTGGAGTTCCACGACGGTGCCGTCGAGGTCGTCCAACACCGTCCGGAACCCGCGCTTGGAGACGTGGATGCCGGGCGTCGACTCGGCCTCGCGGTGGCCGATGGCGCGGTCTTTCGCTTCCAGCGCTTGCTTGAGCAGGCCGGCGATGTTGCGCTCGTCGGGATTCATGTACCGCAGCTCACTGCCGTCGATGCGGACGGTGACCTCGTCGGCGAGCACGAGGTGCACCTGGACGGCCGTCCGGATGTCGTGCGAGAGGAACAGCGCGGCGTTGACGCACCGGCAGAGCACGTCCAGACGCCCCGCGCCGCCCGCGAGGTCGTCCAACGAGAAGTCGGGGTCGGTCGGCGCGTGGTGGCCGAGAACGACGAACTGGCGCATACCGACCCATCGCAGCCACGCGATTTACTCCTATCGACCGACCACAGCGCAGCCGATTGAACAGTCGCCCCCTGGTGGATTGAAAGGGCGAGGGCGTCTGCGGGAACCCCGACGACGTAAGCACCGCAGGGAGCAAAGCGACTGAGGAGCGCAGCGAGTCGCGGGACCGCAGACGCCCGAGGGCTTTCAGAAGGAAACAGAGCGAACAGCGGCAAAGACGAGACAACGAACGGTGAAGAGACGAGACGAAGCGGCGAATCACAGGCTAGAGACCGAAGAGTACGTACCAGCGGCCCCCGACACAACACCCATGACAGTCTTGGAGGACGCGCGACGGGTGCTGGCGGAGGACCCGATCTGCGACGCGTGCGTGGGTCGGTGTTTCGCGGAGCGGAGTTTCGGGTTGACGAACGCCGAGCGCGGGCGGGCGCTTCGGACGACTATCGCGCTGGCGGACGACGAGCCGTACGAGGGCGTCGACCCCTCCGAGTGCTGGGTGTGTGAGGGCGCGTCGGGGCGTTTCGACGAGTTCGCGGACCTCGTCGTGGACGCGCTCGCGGGCCAGAACTTCGACACGTACCAGGTGGGGACGCAAGCGCCGCCGCTCGTGGAGGAGAACGAGACGATGCTGCGGGACATCGCGGACTTAGCGGAGGACGCCGGTGAACTGTTCAAGTCCGAGTGCAACCGCGAGGTCGGCAAGCGCGTCGGCCGGGAGACGGGCGCGGACGTGGACTTCGAGCGCCCGGACGTGCTCGCGGTGCTGGACGTCGAACACGAGACGGTGAGCGTGACGGTGAACTCGGCGTTCGTCTACGGCCGGTACCGCAAGCTCGAACGCGGGATTCCGCAGACGAAGTGGCCCTGTAGCGACTGCAACGGAACGGGGACGCTCGTGGACTCGCCGTGTCCACACTGCGAGGGGACCGGCTTCCTCTACCCGGAGAGCGTCGAGCAGTTGACCGCGCCACCCGTAATCGACGCGATGGACGGCGAGTCGGCGTCGTTCCACGGCGCGGGCCGCGAGGACATCGACGCGCTGATGCTCGGGACGGGGCGGCCGTTCGTCGTCGAGGTACAGGAGCCACAGGAGCGCCACCCGGACCCCGAGGAACTGGAGGAGGCCATCAACGAGTACGCCGACGAGAAGGTCGAAGTCGAGGGGATTCGGCTGGCGTCCTACGAGATGGTGGCGCGCGTGAAGGAGCTGGACGCACGGAAGCGCTACCGGGCGCAAGTGGAGTTCGGCGAGCCGGTCACGGAAGAGGGGTTCGAGGCCGCACTCCTGGAGCTGGACGGCGCGACCATCCAGCAGGAGACGCCCCAGCGCGTGAAACACCGGCGCGCGGAGAAGGTCCGCGAGCGCGAGGTCTACGACATCGAGGGCGAACGAACCGACGACACGCACGCCGTCGTCGAAGTGGAGGGCGAGGGCGGGCTCTACATCAAGGAACTCGTCTCCAGCGACGAGGGCCGCACGGAGCCGAGTCTCGCGGGCGTGCTCGGCGTCGACGCGGAGGTGACGGCGCTAGACGTCGTGACCGTCGAGGGCGAGCGCGACGAGTTCGAGGACGAGGAGTTCTTCCGGGAATGAGCGAGCGGTTCGGCGTGGACGAGGCCGGCAAAGGCCCCGTCCTCGGGTCGATGTTCGCGGCGGCGGTCGTCGGCTCCACCGAGAACCTTCCGGCGGGCGTCGCGGACTCGAAGCGGCTCTCGCCCGCGCGCCGCGAGGACCTAGACGAGCGAATCCGCGAGCGTTGCGAGGTCGGCGTCGCCGAGATTCCCGTCGAGCGCATCGACGACCCCGAGACGGACATGAACACGCTCACCGTGGACGCGCAGGCGAGCGCGCTCGACGCGGTCGCGGCGGACGGCCTCGCGGGCTACGTGGACGCGGGGGACGTAGACGAGGCACGGTTCGGCCGGCGGGTCGCCGAGGGCGCGGCGGCCGACGTGGACGTGACCGCCGAGCACGGCGCGGACGACGAGTACGCGCTCGTGGCGGCGGCGAGCATCGTCGCGAAAGTCGCCCGCGACAGCCACGTCGAGGACATCGCTTCGGAGTACGGTGACGTGGGCTCGGGCTATCCGAGCGACCCGACGACGCGAGATTTTTTGCGGGAGTACGTCCGCGAGCACGACGCGCTGCCGGCGTGTGCCCGGGAGTCCTGGCAGACCAGCAGGGACGCGCTCGCGGCCGCCGAGCAGTCCGGGCTCGAGGAGTTCTAGTCGTTCTCGGGCGTGGGGACGTCGCTCTGCTTGGGATCGATACCGCGGCGGTTTGCGTCGAGTTCCGAGAGCCCGTAGACGAGCGCGACCAACAGGCCGACGCCAATCGGGAGCAGCAGCCACGGCGTGACGCGCGTGTACCCCCAGACGACGAGCAGGAGCGCGGAGACGGCCACGACAGTAACTGCGTAGTACAGTTGCGTGCGTACGTGGTCGATGAGGTCCGCGCCCGTGAACGTCGCCGACAGCACCGTAGTGTCGGAGATGGGCGAGGCGTGGTCGCCGAAGATGGCACCCGAGAAGACGACGCCGACGGCGGCCGCGACCATCGTGTGGCTGCCCGCGAGGTTCCACGCGACTGGCACCGCGATGGGCGTGACGATGCTCATCGTCCCCCACGAACTCCCCGTGGAGAACGCGACGAACGCCGCGGTGAACAGCACGATTACGGGGAGTAGCTCCGGCGACAGGAACTGCTCGACGGCGTTCGCGACGTAGGTTCCGGTGCCCAGCGCGTCGACGACGTTCCCGATGGACCACGCGAGCACGAGAATCGTCACCGCCGTCAGCATGATTCCGAACCCGTCGATGGTGGTGTCGACGCTCTCCCCCAGCGAGAGCACGCCGTACGCGAACCCGAGGACGTACGTGGAGACGACCATCGCGAACGACCCGAAGATGAGCGCGAGCGCGTAGTCGGCGTCCACGACCATGTCGTAGAGGCTGGCGTCCGGCGCGTACCCCGTGTACAGCGCGGAGCCGACGGTGACGAGGATGAGCACCGCGATGGGCGCGAAGAAGGAGAGCAGTTTCGGGTTCTCCGTCTTGGGTTCGCCGAGCGTGGCTTCGACGTCCTGCATCGGGCGGGCGTCCTCGCGGGTGACGTTGCCCGTGGTGGAGGCGCGGTGTTCGGCACCGAGCATCTCCCCGTAGTCCCGGCAGGAGAGCACGACGATGGCGACCATCGCGATGGCGAGAATCGCGTACATGTTGAACGGAATCGACTGCAGGAACACCGCGAAGGCGTCGGGGCGGTCGGCGGCTGCGACGCCCGCCGTCTGGTAGCCCGTCTCTATCATCGAGAGCTGGAACGCCACCCACGAGGAGATGGTGAGGGTGGCGACCGGCGCGGCCGTCGAGTCCACGATGTAGGAGAGTTTCTCGCGGGAGACGCCGAGGAAGTCGGAGACGTCTTTCATCGTGGAGCCGACGACGGCGGTGTTCGCGTAGTCGTCGAAAAAGAGGAGCAGCCCCAGCAGCCACGCAACGACGCCCGCGGTGCGCTTGCTGTCGATGTGGTCGAGCGCCCAGTCGCGGACGGCGTGGGAGCCGCCGAGCCGCCAAATCATCGCGACCGCCGAGCCCAACAGCAGCGTGAAGATGATGATTTGGGCGTGGAAAATGGAGCCTTCCCCATCTGCGGTCACCTGTGAGATGGAGCGCGCAATCCAGTCGAAGGTCTGTGCGAGGCCGACGCCGCCGGTGAAGATGACGGCGCCGGACCACACCCCGAGGAACAGCGACAGCACCGCCTTCCGCGTGATAATGGCGAGTGCGATGGCGAGCAACGGGGGGACGATAGAGAGGACGCCGAACTCGGACATACCTCCACCTTTCGCTCTAATGGCTTAAATGCCACTCTGGAGCGCTGACGCCGCCGGCCTGCCGCGGGCAATCCACAGCTTTATCGGTCGGCACGGCAACCGAGTGGAGACGATGGTCGTACAGCGACTGGACGCGCCCACCCCCGAGGAGTTCGTCGCCGCGGCGAAGGCGGCGTTCCGGGACGGCGCGGTGTTGACCGTACAGGCCCGCTGCGAGGTCGAGTACGAGGGCCGCACCAGCGGCTACCTCGACGAGGGCGACCGGCTGCTCGTCGCGAAGCCCGACGGAACCTTCCTCGTCCACCAGCCGACCGGCCACAAGCCCGTCAACTGGATGCCGGGCGGCGGCACCGTCGAAGCCCGCGAGAGCGACGGCGACGCGGTCCTGCTGGCGCGCCGCAGTAACCCCAGCGAGCGCGTCGAAGCCCGTATTCTGGAGGCGTACGGCGTCACGCGCTTCGAGGCCGAGGACGGCGCGACCTACGAGGAGTCCGGCACCGAGGCGGAGATGCACGAATACATCCAGAACAACCCCGAGAGCCTCGAAGACGGCCTGCGCATCGTCGAGCACGAACGCGAGACGAAGTACGGGTTCGTGGACTTCTACGCCGTCGATAGTGAGGGGGCGCCCGTGGTCGTGGAGGTCAAGCGGATTCAGGCGACGCTGAACCACTTCGACCAGCTCAAGCGCTACGTCGAACTGTACAGCGAATCGAACGGCGGCGAGGGGCGCGAGTCGACAGACGAGCGGTCCTCGATTGTGAGCGGCGACGCCGCGAACGACGTGCGCGGGATGTTGGTCGCGCCGTCCGCCTCCGAGCGCGTGCGGCGCGCGCTCCGCGACAACGACATGGAGTTCGTGGAGCTCGCGGAGTTCGGGCTGGACGCGAAGGGCGCGACGGAAGCCAAACTCAGCGACTTCTAGGCGGCGGGGAACGAGAGCACGACCTCGTTGCCGTCCTCGCGGTCGCCAAAGGAGAGGTCGCCGTCGTAGGCGTCGAGAATCCAGCGCACGAGCCAGAGGCCGACGCCGCTGCCGTGGCTGAGTTGCGTAATTTCGCGCTCGCCGGTCACCGTCTCCCGCTCGACGTCGGGAATCTCGGGGCCGTCGTCGCGAACGACGACTTCGACGCGGCCGTTCGTCTCGGTGACTTCGACGCCGACCCACGGCTCGTCGCTGTCGTTGTGCTGGATGGCGTTCTCGACGAGTTCGCGAATCGCGTCCGCGAGGTAGTCGCCGGCCACGGCCGTCGCATCGGTGGCAGTCACCTCGATGGTCGTCCCGGGATGCTCCTCGCGGAGGTCGGTGACGACGTCGGCGACGGCGCTGCCCACGTCGTAGGGACGGGGTTCGGGCGGGTTCTCGATGAGGTCGCGGATGGTCGTGATGTGTTCGTGGAGTTCCGCGAGTCGCTCGCCGGAGCCGTGGACGTCGTCGGCGAGGTCGTCGCTCGTCTCGTCGTCGGCCATCCGGACGCGCGTCGCGTAGCTGTACAGCCGTTGGGCTTCCGTGCGGAGGTTGTGGCGGACGAGTCGCGAGAGTACGTCGAGTTTCTCGTGTTCGCGGGCAAGTTCGCGGGCGCGGATGCGGCGCGCGTCGTTGACGCCGATGAGGACGTGCGCGACGGCGCTGACGGCGACGACGACTGTGCCGGAGAAGACGGGCGCGGCGGGCAGCGACGCGACCGCGGACTGGTAGGCGTACAGCAGCGCGAGCGCGGCACCGATGACGACGACGCCGAGCGCGTTCCAGCCGGCGATGCCGAGCGTCTGCCGGAGCGTGAACTCCGCGCGGTAGACGACGTAGCCGGCGGCGACGAGCGCGAGGCCGACGAGCGCGCCGAATCCCGCGAGCAGCCACCCCGAAGTCGGTGGCTGTGTGCTGAGCACGTGTCGCCCCATCACGGCGACGACGATGCCACCCGTGAGGCTGATGGTGGCGCTGGCGGCGGCGCGCCACGTATCTGTGTGCATAGTCGGTATGCGTCCGTAGGCAGGTTAAGCGTGGTGCTCGCGGCGGCCGACGAAAAAGACGGCGGCGTCAGTGCTCGCCGGTGAGGAGCCGGCGGAGGATGTCCCCGTACGCGGGGCGCGTGACGAGCACGCCGATGAGCACGCCGAGGATGGTGATGATGGCGAACCCGCGGAGGTCGCCGAGGCTGAGCACCGCGAGCGGACTCATCGCGATGATGGTGGTGACCGCGGCGGCCCCGATGACCCACAGCGCCTTGCGGAATCGGCTCTTGAACACGCGCTGGGAGCCGATTTCCTTGGTCATCACCTCGTCGGCGATGATGACGAGGTCGTCGACCCCGGTCCCGATGACGGCGATGAACCCGGCGATGTGCGAGAGGTCCAAGGCCAGCCCGCTCACGGCGGCGAATCCGAGCAGGATGACGACTTCGGCCAGCGCCGTGAACACCATCGGTATCGCGACCCGGGGGTCGCCGTACCGCGCGAACACGACCAGCGCCATCGCGATGGCGGCGGCGATACCGGTCACCAGCGACAGCGGCTTGTACCGCTCGGCGAAGCTCGGGGAGACGTAGTAGGAGTCCTGGAATTCGAGTTGCGTCGGGAGCGCGCCCGCCTGGAGGTTCACGCGCAGTTCGCGGGCTTCCTCCATGGAGTTGGCCGTGATGACGAACCGCGGGTCCTGCACGAAGTCGCCGTTCTCGAAGCTCTGGGCGAGGTTCGCGCGGACGCCGGCGTCGTAGACGACTTCGCCGTCGAGGACGGTGAGCAGGCAGTAGCCGCCGTCCGGGAACTGACAGTTACTGGTGCCCTGGCTGGACGTGAAGCCGTACTGGCGCATGTCCGCGGCGAACTCCTCGGCGGCGTCCTGCGTCAGCGAGACCGGCACCGACGGCCGTCCGTCGATGACTCGCGCGGTGCTGACGTCGCTGCGCTGGAGTTGGGAGTGCGAGAGCACCGTGGCGTTCGTCTGGTTGCCGTTCTGTGGGTAGTACGCCAACATCTCGACCTCGCCGCGCCCCTGGATGAGCGAGCGCACCTCGGAGGCGTTCTGTCCGGGGACTTCGACGACGATGTAGTTCCCGCCGGCCTGCGTCCGCGTGGAGTAGACGGAGGCCCCGGAGAAGCCCGTCGCGTCGATTTTCGTGGAGATGGTGTCGACGATTTCGCTCCGCGTCGCGGACGTGACGCCGCTGGAAACCGAGTCGTAGCTGTACCCCAGCGAGTCGAGGGCGGTCCTGACTTCGGCGGTCGTGTTGTTCGCGTACACTTCCACGACGTCGGGGCTGTCGGCTGCCGGGCGGTCGCGCGCGGTCACGCTCCCGGGTTCGAGCGAGAGCGCGTCGGCGACGTCGGCTTCGAGGGCTTCGCGTGCGCTCTCGTTGGTCGGAACGTCGACGCCCGACGCGGTGACGCCGACCGCGGTCGCACGCAGCCGCACGCCGCCGGAGAGTTCGAGGCCGTACTGGAGGTTCGTCGGCCGTGACGCGGCCTCCTCGTCCCCGCTGGCGGACGCGCCGATGCCCGGCGCGAACAGCGCGACCGACGAGCCGAGCAACAGGACGACGAGGAACGCGACCCGCCAGTTCTCGCGGAGCCAGCTCATCGCGCCACCCCCTCGAACTTGTACCAGCGAAGCAGTGTGACGTTCATCATGTAGGTGTTCACGAGGTCAGTCGTCAGCCCGAAGACGAGCACCAGCCCGATGTCCGTGAGCAGTTGGATGCCGAAGACGTAGGAGACGATGGTCATCACGATCATCGTGACGATGGAGGTCACGGTCATCGTGACACCGGTACGCATCGCGCGGTGGACACTCTCCCAGAACCCCCCGGAACGCCGGAGGACGTGGTTGTTCAGGAGGATGTCGGAGTCGACGCTGTAACCGATGAGCATCAACAGCGCGGCGACGGTCCCCAGCGAGAGCTCGATGCCGAAGACGTTCATCAGCGCGATGGGGACGACGATGTCGCTGAACGCCGACAGCACGACCGCGATGGAGGGAACGAACGTGCGGAAGAGGAGGAAGACGACGGCGCTCATGCCGAGGAAGGCGATGGCGAGTCCGAGGAGCGCGAGCTGCTGGGTGGAGCTACCGAACGAGGGCGCGATGCCCTGCGACTGGACGACCTCGAAGCCCGCGTCCCTGGCCTGCTGGGAGATGGCCTGCGTTTCGTCGGACTGGAACGTGATGAGGTACTGGGAGCCGCTCGTGCCGATAGACCGGATGGACTCGTGGTCCCGCTCGAACGCGGCCGTAATCTCCGATTGGGGCGCGTCCGATTCGACCACGAGCTCCGTTCCGCCGGTGAACTCGATGCCGGGGTCGGCCGGCCATCCCGTGAGGGCGAACGACGCGCCCACGACTGTGAGCGCGATTACCAGCAGGGCCAGCGGCGGAGCGACGAGCTGCCGCATGGAGTACTGACTGAGGTCGACCTCAGGGACCTCGAAACTGGGCATGAGTGCCGGTCGGGAGCGAGCGAGGTTAAGGCTTCTTATACCCAGCCAGCAGGACTACGGCGCGAACCGCTCGGGGACGTGGCGGCGGACACCGTCGGGCACCTGGGCGAACAGCCACGTCGCGATGGCGGGGAGGCGCTTTCGGACGACGACGTAGCCGGCCGAGAAGACGAGCGCGCCGGCGACGACCTGCTGGACGCTCGGGCCGAACGCCAGCGACGCGGGTACGCCGAAGACGGCGGCGACGGCGAGGTCCTCGGGGGCGCCGTCGTAGCGGACGAGCCGGCGCGGCGGGAGCCACCGACCGTGGAAGTGGCTGTAGACGGCGCGTTCACTGGTGGCCTCCCACGGTTCGAGTTCGAGACCGCCGCCGAGCGCGTCGCTGGCGGCGTGGAGCGCGGCGGCGACGAGGAAGACGGCCGCAGAGACGGTCCACGTCGTCGGCGAGACGAGCGCGACGACGGCGGCGACGGCCGCAGCGGCGCTGTAGTAGACCGGGAAGTGGAGGGTGCGGCGGTGGCCGGCGTAGAGGTCGAGGTCGGGGAGGACGCCGCCCGCGAGGCCGGCAGCGGCCACAGCGACCCCGAACTCGGGCACGACGAGTGAGACGAGCGCGGCGACCGCCAGCCCCACGAGCGCGTGTGTCGTCGCCATCATGGATGTGCTCTCTAGGCGGGCAGCCGGCTTGAAGATGTCGCCTGTCGAAGAACAGAATTCGGCGGTGGGTGTAAACCGGTCGTTCACGTACACGCACCCATGACCACGGTCACCGTCTCGTATCCGGCGGACGTCAGCGACTGGGAGCGCGACCAGTTGACGACCGACCACGTGCGGGCGTACCTCAAGCGGTCGAACCAGCGCGCCAGCGAGGGGGACACGTGGACTATCTCCGTGAGCGCCGGCTGTGGCGTCACCAGCCCAGAGATTCCGCTCCGCGTCGAGCACGTCGCTGGCGAAACGGCGCTCGACGAGACGGCCGAACTGGCGTTCGTCGAACGGGAAGCCGCCGGCGTCGACGCCGGCTGGGACGGCCAGAGCGAAGCGAGCCCGGAGAACTAGGGCAGGTAGCGGACGCTCACGAAGTCCTCGCCGGAGCGGACTTCGACGCGCTCGATGCCGATGCGGGCGGCGCGTGCGACCGTCTGCTCGTCGTCGAGCACGTCCTCGACAGTCTGCTCGACGCCGTCTTCGGGCACGCCGAGCACGTGAACTTCGCCGATACCCGCGCGCTCGACGGTCTCTATGTCGCCGGCGTCGAGACCCGCGGCAATCTCCTTGGATTTGGGCGTGGGCGTCTCGTCGCTGGCTTCGACGGGAATCTGCTTGCGCTCGACGACCTCGACGACGCTGTACGTGACGTTCATCGGCGGGTCCGGCGCGACCGTCGCTTCCAGCACGTCGCCTTCCGCCAGCCCCGGGTTCTCCGAGAGCGTGTGGACCTGCGCGTCCGTCACGTCCGAGAGCACCGCGGAGCCGTCCGCCGCGCTGGTGACGAGGAACGTCGCGGTCTTCTCGTCTGTCATCGACGGGCCTAGGCCGTCTCGCCGTTTCCGTGTTTCGACGCGAAGCCCCGGTGGACACCGTAGACGACGAGCGCGCCTGCCAGCACGAGCAGCGGCGACGCCACGGACGGAATCGCGTAGAGGAGTTCCACGACGGGCGCGAAGACCCCGGACGGTTCCGGGCGCGTAATCGCCTCGCTGCCCGACCCGAACTCCGCGGGCATCGACGCCACGAGCGCGAGGTAGACCGAGACGACGAAGACGTAGCCGGCAGCGCCGAGTGCGGCGTCATAGCGGTCGGCGACCTGTCGCTCTCGGCGGTGCCGGTTCGCGACGAACAACACCGGCGCGACGATGGGTACGAACACGAAGAGGCCGACGACAACGTAGAACGTCCGCGAGAGCGTCAGCGACCCGCCACCGGCGCCCGTCGTGTTCCCGATGAGTACGAGCAGCCCACCGACCGCGAGCGCGACCACCATCGCCGCGACAACGGTGCTGACGACCACGTAACTCCGAAATAAGAGCGAGTCGGACTGCCGGAACGCGTACGGGTACGCCGTCAGCAGTCCGGAGTAACTGTCGAACCGTCCCATTACACGAGATTCGGCGCTACCGGAGCAAAAGTACGGCGACTCGCCACAGTCGGTGGACACAGTTCCTGAATCTCGGACGTGGTTCGAGAACCAGAAAGCCCCCTCCCGCTCGCGGCACCTGCCTCGCTGTGCTCCTCGCTCACTGCGTTCGCTGCGGTGCTTGCGTCGGCACGCGCCGCGACCGGTCGGCCCCTTTCAGTCCCGGGAGACTCGCTCCGCTCGTCTCCCGACCCACCGCCTGCTACCGGGTGTCCGGACAGCGAACTCGGCCGGCGGCAGCGAGAGGCCAGCTCTTAAGCACGCCGCCGTCCCGGTACCCCACATGCACGTAGACGTGGGCAACGCCCTCGCGGTGGAGGCGACGCCGGGCGTCCCCGAGGACGCACTCGAACGACTGGACGACCGCGTCAGGGACGCACACGAGCGCATCGTCGCGGGGATGACCGGCGCCGAGTTCGGGTACGCGGCGCTGAATCTCCCGAAGACCGCGGACCCGGCCGCGATAGAACAGGCGGTCGAGCCGTTCGCGGACAGCGACGTCCTCCTGAACGTCGGCATCGGCGGGAGCGCGCTCGGCGCGGCGACGCTCGTGGACGCCCTCGACGGCGACCTGGACGCGTACTTCCTCGACAACGTCGACCCCGAGCACGTCACCGGGCTCCTGGAAGACATCGACCTCTCGCGGGCCGTCGTCCACATCGTCTCGCGCTCGGGAACGACCGCGGAGACGCTCGCGAACTTCCTCGTCGTGCGCGACGCGATGGAGGATGCGGGCGTCGACTGGACGGAGCGGACGTTCGTCACGACCGGGCCGGAGGGGAACCTCCGCGACCTCGCCGACGAGCACGACCTGCCCGCGCTCGACGCGCCCGAGGGTGTCCCCGGGCGGTTTTCCGCGCTCTCGACGGTCGGGCTGCCGGCTGCCGCGCTCACCGGCCACGACGTCGAAGCGATTCTCGACGGTGCGCGCGAGGGCCGCGCGGCGCTCACGGGGTCGCTGTTCGACTGCCCGGCGTACGCGTACGGCGCGACGGCGTACGCCCTCGACGTCCGCGGCGCGGGCATCAACGCGATGATGCCGTACGCCGAATCGCTGGAGACGTTCGCGGAGTGGTTCGCGCAACTGTGGGCGGAGAGTCTGGGGAAGGACGGCCTCGGGCAGACGCCCGCGCGAGCGCTCGGCGCGACCGATCAGCACAGCCAACTCCAACTCTACCGCGCTGGCCCCCGGGACAAACTCGTGACGCTCGTCCGAACGCGCGAGCGCGACGACCGCGAGATTCCGGAAACCGAACTGGAGGGGCTGGACTACCTCGCGGGCGGTAGCCTCGGCGAACTGCTGGACGCGGAGTTCGAGGCCACGGAAGCGAGCCTCGCCGAATCGGGCGTCCCGAACGTCCGCATCGAAATTCCGCGAATCGACGAGCGCTCGCTGGGCCGCCTGCTCTACGACGTCGAAGCCGCCTGCATCCTCGCGGGCGAACTGTACGAGGTGGAGACGTTCACCCAGCCTGCCGTCGAGTGGGGGAAAGAAGCCGCACGCGGCCTGCTCAGCGGCGAGCGCGGGCTCCCGGAGAAGACCGAACTCGTCGTCGAGTAGGACAACGGCACGCCTTTGTCCGAGCAGGCCGGATTCGGCAGCGTGAACGACCGGTACGCACAGACCGTCGGCTTCGTCGTCGCGGGCGTCGGGCTCGCCGCCACGTTCCTCGACTGGCCGGCCGACGCCACGCTCGCCGCACGCGCCGCCACCGGGTTTGCGCTGCTCGCCGCCGCCGCGTTCGGCGCGCGCCGGCACGGCGTCGACGTCCCGCGGCTCGACCTCGTCGCCGGCCTCGCGGGCGGTGGACTCGCAGTCGCCGCGACGGTCGGCATCAACGCCGCGACGACGGGACTGCCGCGTGGCCCGCCGCTCGCGCTGCTCGCTGGACTCGGGACGGTCGGCGCGGCAGTCGCGGCGAACGCGGGGCTGGACGCCGACGCGATCCGCGCCCGCGAAAAACACCTCGTCGTCGGCGTGGTCGTCTCGCTGGCCGCGCTCGTGTTCGGGTCGCTACTCGCGACCGTCGCTGTCGGCGTCGTCCCTGACGATCCGCTCGTCACAGTGCCCGTCAACACCGCCGTCGCGAGCGTCGGGTATGGACTAGCTGGCGTCGCGTTCGTGACGTGGTACGACGGCGGCATCGACGCCAGCCGGCCGTCGCGGGACGACGTGAAAGTCGCGGCTGTCGGGGTCGTCGCCATCTTCGCGGTCCACTACGCGCTCGTCGGGCTCGTTGTCTTCTTCGACCTCCCGCAGACCAGCCACACGCTTGTCGAGACCGCGCGCGAGCACCCCGGAATTTTGCCGCCGCTGGTCGTCCTCTCGTATCTCGCGGTCGGCCCCGGCGAGGAACTGCTCGCGCGCAACGGCGTCCAGAAGTACCTCTACGGTGCGTTCTCGCGGCGCGGCGCGGTCGTCGTCGGCTGTCTCGTGTTCACCGGCGCGCACGTCCTCGCGTACGCCGGCACGGGCGCGACGCCGGGCGCGGTGCTCGTGACGCTCGGCCGGCTATTCGTCGTCTCGCTCGTGCTCGGCGTGACGTACGAGCGCACGGACGACCTGTTCGCGCCGGTCGTCGTCCACGGCACGTACGACGCCGTCCAGTTCGCGGCCGCGTACGTCGCGTTCACCTGACGCACAGCGGCGGCCGTCTGACGCGGGGCTGACTAAGTATTACGGTCCGTGCTGCCGAATCAAACGGTATGCCTCGGAAGTACTCCGTCGTCTGTGGGGACTCTCTCGCATCGGACGTCGAGGAGTTGGCGCGGGAGTACGGGCTCTCCGAGCAGGAAGTGCTGCGCCAACTCATCGAGAACGGGCTCGAAGAGATTGACTAGCGGGGGCGCTTGCGCGCGAGGTCGCTGCCACAGACCGGGCAGCGCTCCTTCGATTCGTCGAACTCGCGGCCACAGCCCTGACACTGGAAGTTCCAGTTCCGGCGCTCGCTGATTCCTTCCTGCTCGATGACGTCGACGCCGACGCCGAGTTCGTCGGCGGCGTTCTGCACCGCGTAGTCGTCCGTGACGACCGTGCCGTCGAGTTCGTACGCCGCCGCCAGCAGCCGGAGGTCCGTCTCGGAGAGCACGTCGAGGTCGCCGGTCGTGCGCGCGGCTTCGCGGGCCGCCGCGAGCGCGGCCTCGCCCGGTACCTGCACCTGCATGCCGCCGCCCGCCATCGCGTCGTAGCGGTACGCCGCAGCGTCCTCCAGTTCGTCCCGGACGGCGGGAATCGACGCCGTCTCGCCGTCGGGCTCGTAGTCGTGGATGAACGCGGAGGCGTCGAGGACGTACACTATCGCTGAACGACGATGTAATCTTTGACCGCCTGCACGCGCCCGACGGGGACCCGGTAGTGGCCCTCGCCGTCGGTCGGGAAGTTGACGGTGACGTTCGAGTCCTCCAGCGGCTCCACGAGGAGGTCTTCGAGCTTCCCGCTCTTGAGGTCCATCGTGATGTTGTACAGCATGCCCAGTTCCGTGCCGTCCGACCCCATCACGGCTTTCCCGGAGAGGTTCTCGGCGAGGATGTCGGCCATACCCGGGAATCTCGGCTGGGATTCACATAAACCCCGCGGGGTCGTCGGACGCGCGACGCACGGCCCGCGGTTTCGTGGCCGATGCCGACGGCGAGTGGGGCGAGAGTTGGGAAAGTACTCAAGCAGGAAGCGCCGAAACGAGGGGGCATGAGACGCCGAAAACTCCTCGCGGCGGGTGCGAGCGCGCTGGCCGCGGCGCTCGCCGGCTGCACCGGTGGCGACGATTCCGGGACGGCGACCGGGACGACCGACCAGACCGCCACGACCAGTGAGCCGACCACGGCACCCGACCAGTCCGCCACGACCAGCGAGCCGAGCGCGACACCGACCGAGAACGGGAACGCGACTGTCGTCACCGTCGCGCCGGACGGCAACCTCGAATTCGCGCCGGAGTCGGTCACGGTGGCTGCCGGAACGACCGTGCGCTGGGAGTGGGACGGCAGCGGACACAACGTCCGACCCGCCAGCCAGCCGGCCGACGCCGACTGGACGGGAACCGAAGGCGGGAACGGGAAGACGTACGGCAGCGGCCACAGGTACGCGCACGCGTTCGAAGTGCCCGGCCAGTACGACTACTACTGCGCGCCACACAAGTCACTGGGCATGCGGGGCAGCGTCGTCGTGGAGTGACCAGCGACCCGTGACGATGGAATTATACGCCGCCGCCCGCTCTGTTCGGTCAACAACCGTTCTCTCGGAGGATTCTACTATGTCCGACGCAGACACCACCGAAGACCCCGGGGAGCTGCGGACGCCCATCGTCGCGGTCCTCGGCCACGTCGACCACGGGAAGACCAGCTTGCTCGACAAGATTCGCGGCTCCGCCGTCATCGAGGGCGAAGCCGGCGCTATCACCCAGCACATCGGCGCGACCGCCGTGCCGCTGGACGTCGTCAGTGAGGTCGCGGGGAGCCTCGTCGACCCCACGGAGTTCGACCTCCCCGGGCTGCTGTTCATCGACACGCCCGGCCACCACTCGTTCTCGACGCTACGCTCGCGGGGCGGCGCGCTCGCCGACATCGCCATCCTCGTCGTGGACGTCAACGACGGCTTCCAGCCCCAGACGGAGGAAGCCATCCGCATCCTCAAGGACACGGGGACGCCGTTCGTCGTCGCCGCGAACAAGATCGACACCATCCCGGGCTGGAACCCCACGGCGGACGCGCCCGTCCAGCAGACCTACGAGAACCAGTCCGACCGCGTGCGCAGCCAACTCGACGAGGCGCTGTACGAGCTCATCGGCGAACTCTCCGGTGCGGGCTTCTCCTCGGACCTCTACTGGCGCGTGCAGGACTTCCAGTCGAACATCGGCGTCATCCCGGTGTCCGCGGAGACCGGCGAGGGCGTCCCCGACCTCCTCACCGTGCTGATGGGGCTCGCACAGCGGTACATGAAGGCCGAGATGGAGGTGAACATCGACGGCCCGGGTGCCGGCACCGTGCTCGAAGTCAAAGACGAGCGCGGGTTCGGGACGACGCTGGACGTGATTCTCTACGACGGCACCATCCGGCAGGGCGACCAAATCGTCGTCGGCGGAACTAACGACACCATCGTCACCGAGGTACGCGCGCTCCTGAAGCCGCGCGAACTCGCGGAGATTCGCACGGAGAAGCGCTTCGACGACGTGGAGTCGATGCAGGCGGCGGCCGGCCTGAAGATTGCCGCGCCGGACCTCGACGAAGCGATGGCGGGCGCGCCGGTCCGCGTGGTCGGCGACCGCGACGTCGAGGACGTCGTCGAGGAAGTCGAAGCGGAACTGGCGGAGGTCGCCGTCGAGACCGCCGAGGAGGGCGTCGTCGTGAAAGCCGACACGCTCGGCAGCCTCGAAGCGCTCGCGAACGCCATGGAGGAAGCCGAGATTCCCGTGATGTCCGCGGAAGTCGGCGACATCGCGCCCCGCGACATCGCGATGGCGACGACCGCCGACGACGACAAACACCGCACCATCCTCGGGTTCAACGTGGACGTGCTCGGCGACGCCGAACAAAAGGCCGAGAACGAGGACGTCCGCATCTTCGACAGCGACGTCATCTACCAGCTCGTCGAGGACTACGAGGAGTTCGTCGAGGAGCGCGAGCGCGCCCAGCAGGAAGCCATCTTCGAGAACATCGTCCGGCCGGCGCGCTTCCGCATCCTTCAGGACCACGTGTTCCGGCAGAACGACCCAGCGGTCGTCGGCGTCGAAGTGGTCTCGGGGACGCTCAAGCGGAACACGCCGGTCGGCCTCATGGAGGGCAACGAACTCCACCGCGTCGGCGTCGTGAAGGGCATCCAGGACCAGGGCGAGGACGTCGACGAGGCGCGCGCGGGCAACCGCGTCAGCGTCTCCATCGACGGCCCGACGGTCGGCCGCGACATCAAGGAGGGCGACGAGCTCTGGGTGGACCTCCCCGAGAAGCACGCGAAAGTCCTCGAACAGGAACTCAGCGAGGAGATTCCGGCCGACGAGCGCGAGGCACTGAAGGCGTACCTCGAAATCCAGCGGAAACGCGACCCCTTCTGGGGGAAGTAGGTCTGGATTTATACACAATCTCTTTACAAGCCACCTGACAGTGTGCCTAAAGAACAAATCAACTTCGGTCGTTCTTTGTTAAGATTTGACCGAGGGGTTTGAAAAAGGATTTATTGCATCCTTATCGGATACAATTGAGAAGTTTATGGCTGTTAACAGAACGAATAGCATCTGCTTGGAAAACGTACAAATAGGAGACTAGCGGGTGGCGAATAGACTGTTTTATACAGGGGGTTACGGCCAACCAGTGTGTATGCGTATGTGTCTATGTAAAACCACTCGATAGTACTTGCTTTGCTGTTGAGTGTGCGCTAAGGGCCTATTCCTGATTTTTATACCCCGATTGGATTTTGAATATAATGTGCGTGCGTCGGTTTATACGTGCCACCGCATATACCCTTGTAGTGTATGAGATCCAATCATACAGAAGGAGAAATGAAGCAACTCATCCACGATGCAATTTGGAATGAGTTGCCAGATGAAAAGCGCCATGAGTTGCTAGAAGCAGACGAGATCAAGATTCTCGGAACTGAAATGGGCGCAACCAAAGCGTTAGTCCAGAATCGACTGCTAGACCACTTTGAGTACAAGCACTGGGTTGATACTGAGGTCGATGGAACAGAAGTGATGTTCAAAATCCTCGAAGACCGAGGAATAGCCCACGATAAGGTACTGTTCAGTATTAAGTAAACTTCCTATCGCAGTCCTAACTGTTAGGTAGGTATAGCGTTGTTGTGAGAATATGAACAGGCGAACCTACCTTGCTTCTGTTAGTGTCGGTACTGCATCGTTGCTCGCTGGCTGCTCTAGTAGTGGAGACAGTAACGAGACCACTACGAGCCTAACTACTACAGAACAAACAACGACTACGCAGACAACAACTACTGCGCCCGCAGAACACGAATATGCACCTGACCCGTGGAAGAACCTCGAAGCAGACCGAGGAGAGACTTCAACGACAATAACAGGGCAAGCAACCCTCGGAGCAGGACAGTACGCTATACGGCAAGCCCAGTTTAATCAACCGCTAAATGTGGAAGTTAGCGTTACCGTTCAAGACGGCAGTGCTATCGATATTTTTGGAATGAGTCCAGACGAATTTGACCGCTTCAGGGACCGTGAAAGCCCAGTCTACTATGACGGTTTTTACGAGACGGAAGTATCAGATACGACGATAACAGGGTCGATGCCAGCAGGAGACCATCGCCTCGTTTTCGATAACTCTCCTGTGTTTGGTTCTGAGCCGAGCGGGGAGGTTACGTTTGATTTCGAGACAGTGATTAGCGCCTGAGTATCTGCCTTAGGTCTCGTTCATGGTCCCGGTACGACGCCGTGCTTGCTGCGATACCGCTGGCGTTCGCTATCGCGTTCGTCTTCAAGGCGGCCGTCTAGGCGTCGCGCGTCGAGAGCGCGGCGTTCGGCTCGCTGGGTGCGGTACCGATGACGGCGTACGCGCTGTTTCTGGTCCCGCCGGAGAACTAGCGTGCGGTCTGCGGAACGTCGTCGCCGAGCGCGTGCTTCACCTGGAGGGCGGCGCTGGCGGCGAGGCCGCGCGCGACCTCCTCGCGGTCGTCGTCCGGAATCAGGTCGTCGTCGGCGACGCCGTCGAACTCGGGGGTGAACCCGGCGCTGACGGGGTTGCCGGCGGGCGGTCGAACGGCGACGGTGACCTGGATGCCGTTCGAACCCGAGCTAATCTCGGAGCCGACGACGTACTCGTCGGGCAGGAAGTCCCGCGTGCGAGCGGTAATCTGGGAGATGCTGTCCTGGAGCGCGCGCCGTTGCGTCCCCGTGAGGTCGGGTTCGGGTTCCGACGGCTCGGCACCACTGTACGGCGTGTTCCCGTGCATTCGCTGTTAGTAGGGTACCCCCACGTAAAGGCCTTTTAGTTTGGGTGGTATTCACACAGTCCGGCCGCTCAAATAATTGGTTCGCTGTCACCATACGCGGCGACCACGACCGCCGCCGCGTACTCGCCGGCGTCGGCTTCGGTGCTGGTCGTACGCACCGTCGCGTCGTCGAACGACCAGTCGCGGAGGTCCATGCCCGCGTCGATGCCGGTGCGCACGCGCGCCTCGACGTCCGCGGCGTCCGTGTCGCCGGCGACCTCGTAGAACAAGCCCGGGCCCTCGTCGCTTTTCGCCCACGCGAGCGCGGCGCTGACGTGGCGCGGCCCGGCGGCGTTGGCGTGCGCCTCCACGACCGTCAAGCGGTTCCCGGCGGGGCCGAGGTCCGGCGCGGTCCCCACAGCTTCGACGTCGGTGTCCGCGGGAATCACCGACGACACCGTGACGAGATTGTAGTTGTGGACGCCCGCGTCCGCGAGCGCGGCGTCGTAAGCCGCCATCTCCGTGGGCGCGGTGCCCGTCCCCCAGACGACGCTGATGGTCATACGAATGCGTCAGAGCGCGCGATACAAGAGGAGTGCGCTCCGGCGGAGAGCGCGCGGCCTTCAAATCCGATTACATAATTTATTGGAAATTACAGCAGATTCAGTGAAGTTATACTGAACTCACCACGGCGAGCTATCATAACAAATCTTGAGAATGTACAATCAACCGGCACTGTCTAGTTAAGCCAGTTTGAGAAGTGAGCAGGTCGTTGGGTGAGTTTGGGATGAAGCTCGCAAACCTGCTCAGTGAGTGCTTTGGGGCGGATTTAGAAGAAACTTGGGAGCGTGAGCGGACAGCAACGCCCGTCAGGGCGTTTGCTGTCCGCCTTCACGCGACTGGTTGTTCGCTCAGAGAGACAACAACGATTCTCGCGGAATTAGGTGTTGAACGCTCTCATCAAGCCGTTTGGCAGTGGGTACATCGGCTGGCTGACAGCGTTTCCGACCCGCCGACGGCTTCGCCGTCGCGGGTCGCGGTTGACGAAACTGCTGTCAAAATTAACGGTGAGTGGTCTTGGTTGTACGCTGCAATAGACCTTGACACGAAACTCATTCTTGACGTTGCGTTGTTCGGACGCCATGGCACGGATCCGGCGGCTGCGTTCCTGTCTGGACTGGCGGAGAAACACGATCTCTCAGACACCACGTTTCTCGTCGACCAGTTCGGCTACCGGACTGCCCTTGCTCGGCTAGAGCTGAACGGTCGGGTTGACTACACCGACCGAAACCTCATCGAAAAATGGTTTCACACCCTCAAAATGCGACTCGACCGTTTCCATAACTCGTGGGTGGGCAGTCGGCGGAGCGTTCGCCAGTGGCTTGCGCCATTTGCACATTACTACAACCACCTCAGGCCGCACCAATCGCTCGATGATCGAACACCAGCCGGCGAGGTCCTAAACTAGACAGTGCCGCTTGAGTAGTCGCTTCCTTGGTATAGGATTTCGTATGCCATTCCAAACTTCACAATTAACCCCTTATTATTAAATATTTTTAACAGAAATGTACAATATGTTCAATCATTTAGGAGGAGAGTTTTTTTTTTTAATTAGGAGAGGTTAGATATATTACCTATGAAGAGTGAAGGTAGAGTGAATATATGCAAGGAGAAACCCGGGAACCATTGCTATCGTATGCGCTATAAGTCGGAAAAGGAAATTCCCGCCAACGTAGATCGAAGATCCAACAGAAACCGCGAGAAATAGACCACCGGAAATCTTTCTTAACCGATCTGAACCACAGCCAAATGCCCCTCCCGTTGCAGCTGGGATGGTTCCTAAACCAATAACAAAAAATATCATCTCTTCATCCAGCAATTTTAGGGAGAATTCAGTAAATCCTAAAGCCGCACTAGTAAATATCAGAGTTACAGTTCCGACTGCTCCGAGAACGGATGTTGAACGGAGCTTACCAGTGATAGCCACGAAAATTGCTTCTCCGAATAGTATAGATAGGAATATAATTAGTAGCCAGTGCCCCGTAGATGGAAGGCTATCCGGTGACCCATTCCCATTTACAGCCCCGAGGATGAATATCCCGTATATAACTACAACCGCGATTAGTACTGATATAATCCGACGGAGCATGTTACATGCGTTATCATCTTTAAGTATAAGTTTTCTGGGAGTGAATAATTCTATGCGGCCTCGTAATTGACTATCTCAGAGACAGAGCTGCTCGTTTTATAATGGAAACTACCGGAGAAATAAGGGCAGAGTCCTGTGGTTACCGGATGTAGCTCGGGTAGTTCGGGCCGACATCGTCCTCGCCCTCGGCAACGAGCTTCTCGTAGGCCGCGTCGAAGTCCTCGCGGCGGACCTCGTCGCGGTCGTCCCGAATCGCGAACATCCCCGCTTCCGTGGCGAGGCTCGCGAGCTGTGCGCCGGAGAAGCCCTCGGTCTCCCGCGCGAGATCCGCGAACGCCACGTCGTCGGCGACGTTCATGTCGCCCGCGTGGATTTCGAGAATGCGCTCGCGGGCCTCCTCGGTCGGGTTCGGCACTTCGATGAGGCGGTCGAAGCGACCGGGACGGAGAATCGCGGAGTCCAGCATGTCGAAGCGGTTGGTGGCGGCGATGATGCGGACGTCGCCGCGCTCGTCGAAGCCGTCCATCTCGCTGAGCAGCTGCATCATCGTGCGCTGGACCTCGGCGTCGCCGCTGGTCTTCGAGTCCGTGCGCTTGGCGGCGACGGCGTCGATCTCGTCGATGAAGATGATGGCGGGCTCCTTCTGATCGGCGAGCTCGAAGAGGTCCCGGACGAGCCGCGAGCCCTCACCGATGAACTTCCGGACGAGCTCGCTGCCGGCCATCTTGATGAACGTCGCGTCCGTCTGGTTCGCGACGGCCTTCGCGAGCATCGTCTTCCCGGTGCCCGGCGGGCCGTGCAGGAGCACGCCGCTCGGCGGCTCCACGCCGACCTTCTCGAACTTCTCGGGGTTGACGAGCGGGTCCTCGACGGCCTCCCGGACCTCGCGGAGCTGCTCGTCGAGGCCGCCGATGTCGTCGTACTCGACGGTCGGCGACTCGTCGACTTCCATCGCCTGCGCGCGGGCGTCCGTCTCGTCGTCGAGGACGCGCTGCACGCTGAACGAGTCGTTGATGGCGACGCGGTCGCCCACTTCGAGTTCGTCGGCGAGCCGCGGGGACAGCTCCGTGAGGACTTCCTGGTTGTTGCCGTGCTGCTTGATGACGGCGCTGCCGTCCTCGGGCAGGTCCTCGACGGTGGCGAGGTACAGCGACGCGGTTTTGAGCGTCTCGTTCTCCCGCTGGAGGCGGTCGACCTCCTCGCGGAGCTCTTCGCGACGCGACTCGACGTCCTCCAGCTGGGACTGCAGCTGCTCGTGGATGTCGAGAATCTCTCCGTAGTGGTCTTGGAGCGCGTCGAAGTGTTCGTCCGGCGACGACTCGGGGTCGACGTCGAGCGTCGGCCGGTCAGGTAGTGAAGGACTACGCGACATTCGTTGGTGGTTGTAGGGGCCGCGCGTAGAAGTTCCTTTGGGTAGGCGGAACGGCGGTGTTCAGATAAGGATTGAAAGATGAGGCGGAGCGTTTTCTGAGTGTCTATGCCCGAAAACGCTCGCCTCAACGGGAATATCGACCAGATCGACTTAGAGTTTGTTGAACGAGAAGCGACACCGCAGCTGCTGATGAAGCTCAGTATTCAGCTCCATCTTGCTGGACTCTCACTTTCGAATACTGTCTCAATTCTTGAGCTATTCGGTGTCAATCGAGCTCGATCCACCGTTCATAATTGGGTGCACAAGGCCGACCTACAGCCCGAGTCTGGACGGAATCCGGATCACGTCGCGGTTGACGAAACCGTGATCCGACTCAATAACGAGCAATACTGGCTGTACGCCGCTGTCGATCCCGACACAAACAAATTACTCTATACAAAGCTTGAACCGACGCGTACGAACGTGATTGCTCGCTCGTTTTTCGCACAGCTCCGGGAGAAACACGACGTCGATGATGCCGTGTTTCTCGTTGATGGCGCACCCACGCTGAAAGACGCCTGCAACCGACACGGCCTCCGATTCCAGTATGAAAAACATGGGAATCGGAATGCTGTCGAACGTGTCTTTCGAGAGATAAAACGACGAACCTTATCGTTCTCAAACTGTTTCAGCAACGCCGAAGCAGATACCGCCGACGATTGGCTCAGATCCTTCAGCTTCGCATGGAATCAGCTTATCTGAACACTACCAGAGATAGATGATAGGCGGTCAAACCACAGGTATCGCTATTCTAGCAGTTCGACCGCCTCATCAAGGTGTTCTTCGTAAACATCGAGAGCGGTCTCGATGAACTTGGAGTTAGTTACGTCGACCCCGGCGTGGTCGAGGATATCGATGGGGTACTCACTGCCGCCCAGTTGCAGAGCCTCACGGTACTGGGTCGCAGCTTCATTACCACCTTCATTTAGGATCCGGTCAGCAATTGCAACTGCAGAGCTTATTCCAGTCGCATATTGATAAACATAAAAATTATAGTAGAAGTGCGGGATGCGCATCCACTCGCTGCGGATGTGGTCGTCGACGACGGCGTTCGCGTAGTAGGCTTCCTTGCGCTCGCCGTACACCTCGTCGACGCGGTCCGGCGTGAGCGCCTCGCCGTCCTCCGCGAGCGAGTGGAGACGGTGCTCGACGTCCGCGAACAGCGTCTGCCGGTACAGCGTCGAGCGGAACCGCTCCAGGTACTCGTTGAGGATGTGCTTGCGGAAGTGGTCGTCCTCGACGGTGTCCAGCAGGTGGTTGACGAGCAGCGCCTCGTTGACCGTGGAGGCGACTTCCGCCACGAAGATTTCGTAGTCCGAGTAGACGTAGGGCTGCTGTTCACTGGTGTACTGGCTGTGGAGGCTGTGCCCGAGTTCGTGGGCGAGCGTGAACATCGAGGAGATGTCGTCCTGGTAGTTCATCAGGATGAACGGCTGGGTGTCGTAGGTCCCCCCGGAGTACGCGCCCGAGCGCTTCCCGCGGTTCTCGTAGACGTCCACCCAGCGGGACTCTAACCCGTCGGCGACGCGGTTCTGGTAGTCCTCGCCGAGTGGCGCGACCGCCTCGACGACGCGCTGCTTGGCCTCCTCGTAGGGGACTTCGGGGCTCTCCGAATCCACGATTGGCATGTAGAGGTCCCACATCTGGACCTCGTCGACGTCGAGCGCCTCGCGCTTGAGGTCGACGTGGCGGTGGAGCTTGTCGAGGTTGTCGTCGACGGTCTCCACGAGGTTGTCGTACACCTCCGTGGGGATGTTCGCGCCGTCGAGGGCGGCCGCGCGGGCGGTGTCGTAGTTGCGCGCCTCCGCGAGCTTGACGTCCTTCTTGACCTGGTTCTTCATCGTCGCGCCGATGGTGTTGCGGACGTCGCCGATGGTCTCGAAAAAGGATTCGTGGACGGTCTGGCGGAACTCGCGGTCGGGGTTCTTCAGGAGCTTCGTGAAGTTCGCCTGCGAGATTTCGACGGCCTCGCCCTCGGGGTCCTCGACGGTCGGGAATTCGAGGTCCGCGTCCGTCAGCATGTTGTACGCGTCACTCGGCGCGCCGAGCACCTCGCCGAGGTCGCTGAGCAGTTCCTCAACCTCCGCCGAGCGCGTGTGCGGCTTCATGCGGAGGACGTCGTCGAAGTAGTGCTCGTAGGTCGCCAGTTCGGGCTCTTCTTCGACGAATTCCTGAAGTTCCTCGCGCGTGCAATCCTGCAGTTCCGGGCCGAAGAACGAGCTCGCGCTGGAGACGTCCGCCATCAGGCTGGACGCCCGCGCCCGCAGCGCCTGGTAGTGCTGGTCCCGCGTGTCCTCGTCCGAGCGCATGCGGGCGTACGCCGACACCTGCTCGGCTTCGCGGTGGATTTCGTCCCGGAGCTGGAGGGCTTCGAGGAGGGTCTCGCCGGACTCGGTGAGTCGCCCCTCGTAGGCTTCGAGGTCGTCGAGCCGCGACGCGACGTCCTCGTAGGCGGCTTCCCAGTCGTCGTCGGTCGCGTAGATGCTCTCCAAGTCCCACGTGTGTTTCTCGGACAGCTCGCTGCGTTCGGGAACGCTGCTCATGGCGTGTTCGTTCGGTGCAGGCCGGTTAAACGTTGATGAACGACGGGGCGATTGCCGGCGCTCGGCCGCGAACGTAACTCACAGGGAGTCGGCGACGTGACCGGCGACGCGCGCTCTCGCACGGCGTTCCTCGCGCAGGTCCGCGAACATCTCCCGAGTCGCGGCTGCAGCGGGCGGCTCGGCGTCGAAGTCGAGGTCGTAGTCGACATCGTGGAGCACCAACGGCCCCGCCGGCGCGGGCGGTACGCCCTCGGGTCCCTCGATTGGTTCGGCGGCGAGCAGCCGGTCGATGCGGTCGAAGTCGCCGCCGCCTGCGACCGCCTGCACGAGCGCGACGACGCGGCGCACGAGTTCGCGGCAGAATCCGCTCGCGCGCAGCCTCACCACCAAAAAGTCGCCTTCACGCTCGATGCCACCCGACACTTCGCGGACGGTGTTCGTGTCGTCGGGGGTGAGGTTGTGGAAGTCGTGCTCGCCGAGCAGCCGGTCGAGCGCGCGGCGCGCTCGCTTGTCGTCCTCGTCTCCAGCGAGCCAGAAGTACCGATACTCCCGCCAATTCGCGTCGTGAGTCGCATGAAAGTCCGCGGGCGCGTCGGCAGTCGCCCACGTGCGGAGCGGCCCGGAGAGTTCACTGTTCAGCCCGGACGGCGTCAGCCACGTGGGTGCGTCGAATGCGATGGTCTGCGCGCGCGCCGACACGCCGGCATCCGTGCGGCCGGCGGCGGCGTAGCCCGGTGGTTTCTCGCCCTCGAAGACGCCTAGGCGTCGGAGCGCGCCGAACAGTTCGCCCTCGACGGTCGTGACGTCGGGCTGGCGCTGGAACCCGTAGTAGGGGCGGCCGTCGTAGGCGACGCGGAACGCGCGACGGGGCATTCGTCAGGCGAAGTCCTGGTACCGAGGTTCGTCCCGGTCGCCGGGGAAGTCCTCGAAGGGCGCGGTGGTCTGGTCGCCGCTCGCCATGTCCTTGACGGTAACTTCGCCGTTCGCGAGGTCCTGCTCGCCGACGATGACGACGGTCGCCGCGCCGATGCTGTCGGCGTAGTTCATCTGCGCGCCGAAGCTCCGGTTGGCCACGTCGCTCTCGACGACGTGGCCGCGGGCGCGGAGGTCGCTGGCGACGCGCGCCGCCTCTGCCTCCGTGTCGCCGACCTGGAGCACGTAGTAGTCCGTCGCGAGGTCGCCCTCGGGGCGGACGCCAGCGCGCTCCAGCAGGAGGTTCAAGGGCGCGTGACCGGGCGCGACGCCGACCGCGGGCGTGGGCTGGCCGCCGAACGACTCGATGAGGTCGTCGTAGCGGCCGCCGCCGAACACGGAGCGCCCGATGTCGCCGGTGGCGTCGAAGCACTCGAAGACGACGCCGGTGTAGTAGTCGAGGCCCCGAGCTGTGGTCAGCGAGATGTCGCAGTACTCGCGGACGCCGAGGTTCTCGGCGGCGTCGAGGACCGCCTGGAGGTTCTGGACGGCGTCCGCGACGCGCTCGGTGCCGGCGAACTCGACGAGTGCGTCGAGGTCGTCGCCCGCAAGCAGGTCGTCGAACTGTTCGGCCTGGTCGTAGGAGAGGCCGGCGTCCGCGAGGCCGTCGAGGTACTCCGCCCGCTCGATTTTCTCGCGCTTGTCCACGACGCGGATGGCGTCCTCGGTGTCGACGTCGGCTTCGAAGGCGTTCAGCAGACCGCCGAGGATGTCGCGGTGGGAGACGCGGAACTCGAAGTCCTCGCCCGTGAGGCCGAGACTCGTCAGGCCGTCGGCGGCGACCGCCAGCACTTCGGCGTCCGCGCGCGGGTCGCTGGAGCCGAAGATGTCGACGTTCGTCTGGTAGAACTCCCGGAAGCGGCCCTGCTGGGGCTCCTCGTAGCGCCAGAACGCGCGCGTCGAGTACCACTTGATGGGCTTCGAGAGCTCCTGCTGTTTCGCGACGACCATGCGCGCGACCGTCGGCGTCAGTTCGGGCGTGAGCGCGACGTCGCGGCCGCCCTGGTCGGTGAACGAGTAGAGTTCGTCGACGATGCCCTCGCCGGACTTGTCGACGTACAGCTGCGTCGACTCCAGCGCGGGCGTCCCGATTTCCCGGAAGCCGTACCGGCGCGCCGCGTCCTCGACGGCGTCCATCGCCTCGCGGCGCGGCCCCATCTCCTCGGGGTAGAAGTCGCGGAATCCCTTGAGTCGGTCGTACATACCCCGTGGTTCGCCCGTGCCGCGCTTGAAAGCTTCCGTTCGCGGGGAGGCTACACGGCAATCAGACCGACGCCGACCACGGCGAGCACGGCAGCGCCGAGCCGCCGGCGCAAGCCGGGTTCGCCCAACAGTATGCAGCCGAGCAGGACGGCGACGATGGCCTGCCCGTTGACGAGCGTCGAGGCGATGCTGGCGGGTGCGCTAGCGAACGCGAGCGCGGTCACGTGCTCGGCGACTGCGACCCCAGCGCCGGTCACTGCGAACTTCCCGAGAAACGGCCGGATTCCGGTGACGGGCCAGCGACGGAGCGCGAGCGGCACGACCACGACGGCGACGCTCCCGAGATACACTGGCACCCAGAGCCGCGTCGGGAACGTGAACCCGTCGAGGACGACCCGGCGGCCGACGTCGCTGACGGCGAACAGCGCCGCCGAAACGAGCGCGAGTTGGGCGGCCCGGGAGTGGACGGCGCGCCGGAACGGTTCGAGGACGTCCCCGCCCTCGTAGTTGGCGAGGTAGACCGCGGTCGTGGCGACGACGATGCCGGCGACCGCCGTCGGTTCGAGGTACGCGCCGAGCACGAGCACCTCGATGGGCACGACGAACACCGGGACGATTTTCGCAATCGGCGCGACGTAGGAGACGTCGCCGACGGCCAGCGCCTGCACCGAGACGACGAACGCGAGCGCGCCGAACACGACGGTGCCGGCGAACACCGTAATCGACCACGCGTCCATCGGCGGGAACGCCGGCAGCCCGTTGCCGCCGGTCGCGACGGCGAACGGGAGGTACCATACGATGGCAGCGGCGTTGACGAACACCGTGAGGACGGCACCGTGTACGCCCACGAAGTATCGTTTCAGCGCGAAGAGATACACGCCCCACAGGCCCGCGGCGGCAAGCGCGTAGACTAACCCGGACTCCATTCACGCGAACGGAATCCGCGCCGAGAGAAGAGTGGTTCGATTGCGGACCGCCGACAGCTACTCGCGGAGGCCGTGGACGTACGTCTGGTCGTGGTCGGGGAACACCTCGCGGATAGCGTCCTCGCCGTGTTCCTCGCGGAGAATTGCGCGCAACTCGGCCTCGTAATCGGCGCGCGGAATCTCCTCGCTGGGGCCGACCTCGACGTCGAGTTCGGCGTCCACGAGGCGGTCGACGGCGCCGCGGCCGAAGCCGGCCAGCGGCGAGAGGTAGTCGACGCCGTGGCGGTCTTCGAGGCTCTGGGCTTGCGCCCGCGAGACCGTGGGCACGCGGTCGTCGCGGCGCGTGCCGTCGGCGACGGCGTCGAAGTCGAGGGCGGCGACGGCTTCCAGCGCTTCCTCGTGGACGTGCTGGATGCCGTTGCGCGGGTAGCCGTCCTCGCGCATGCGCTCGACGGCGTCTTTGGCGACTTCGCGGTCGAGTTCCAGCGCGCGGAACGCGAAGCCGGCGGCGTCGGCCGCCCGCTCGGCGTGCTCGTGCTCGTCAGTCACGCCGAAGTGCGCGGTGACGAGCGTGACGTCGTAGAACCGCTCGACGAGCAGCGCCGCCAGCGTGGAGTCCTTCCCGCCGCTGTAGAGCAAGCCCAGCCGCATCGCCTACCGGCGGTTGATGTTGAAGCTCTGGGAGTCGGGCTTGAGTTCGCGGAGCAGGTCTTTCATCTGCTCCTCGTCGATCTGGTCCTGGAGGCGACCGGACTGGGCGAGCGCGAGAATCTGCTGTTCGGCCTTCTCGGCGAACTCTGGCTTGCTCATCTTGATGGTGTTGAGGCGCTTGCGCGCGCCGTCGGTGAGGTGCTGTTTGAGCAGCGCCTGCTTCGGCTGTTCGGCCTGCTCACGCTGGGCCTGCTGGGCCGCGCCGGCGTCACCGCCGCCCTGCTGCTGTTTCTGCTGCTTGAGCTGTTCTTTCTTCTGCTGGCGCAGTTCTTCGAGCCGGTCGTCGTCCGGGCTTCCACTCATACGCGACAGTAGTCGGTGAATCCGGATAATTCTGACGCAACAGGGTGGTAGCGCCGTGGCTACGCGGGCAAGAACGGCGGAAAAGCGGCGGTAGCGTTACGCGTAGCGTTCGAGCTCGGGACGGTCGAGCGCTTCGATGACGTCGCCGGCCGTCTCGTCGAGGAGGCTGCGACCCTCGGCGGTGACGACGCGACCACGGTTGTGCTGCTGCTCGACGAGGTCCTCGTCTTCGAGCTGCTGGAGCGCGGTGCGGACGATGTTCCGGGAGCTGGACGTGCTGTCCGGCGGGGAGACGCCGTATCGGTTGGAGCCGTCGGTAGTGTCGCCGTAGGCCGTCGCGAGGCGCTTGACGCCGATGGGGCCTTCCATCGCGACCTTGCGGAGGATGCTGGCGGTGCGGCGCGCCCAGAAGTCTTCCTGCTCGGGGGGGAGTTCGCGGCCAACGCCGGTCTTTGCGAACTGCGCCCAGTCCGGTTCGTCGAGTCGGTCTTCGAGCTCGCTCGCGAGCTCGTCGACGAGCTCGTCAGCGGGAGCGTCGTAGAGGGTTGCCATTACGCGGAATTCACGTCGGATTCGTTTAAAGCCATCGTTAGGGACTCGTGCGGCGTCGTCGGGGCCTTCCAGTCGCCGACGGCGAGAGCGGGCGCGCACGCATCCGGGGCGTTTTAGGCCGCGACTGCGAACCCGGGGACATGAACGAACGGGCGGCCCTCGACGTGGTCGGTGGGCTCGTCGCGGGCGCCGGCGACGACGCCGCGGTCGTCGACGACACGGTGTTCACCATCGACATGCTCCACGAGACGACCGACTTTCCGGATGGCACGACCCGGTACACGGCGGGCTGGCGGTCGGTGGGCGCGTCGCTGTCGGACGTCGCCGCGATGGGCGCGGACGCGACGGCGGCGGTCGGCGTCTACGGCGCACCCGACTTCGACAGGAGCGAACTGCGCGCGTACGTCGAGGGCGCGCTGGACGTCTGCGAGGCGGTCGACGCGGAGTACGTCGGCGGCGACCTCGACGGCCACGACGAGTTCACGGTGGCGACGGCCGCCATCGGCCGCACCGACGACCCCGTCCTCCGGGACGGCGCGAGTCCGGGGGACATCCTCGTCGTGACGGGTGCACTGGGCCGGACCGCCGCAGCCATGCAGCAGTTCGACTCCCGAAATATCGAGCGGGCGAACGAGCTGTTCCGGTTCGAGCCGCGCGTCCGAGCGGGCCGTGTGCTCGCCGGGCACGCGACCGCGATGATGGACTCCAGCGACGGGCTCGCGCGCTCACTCCACCAGCTCGCGGAAGCCAGCGACTGCGGGTTCGCGGTGGACGGCGACGGCGTCCCGGTCGCCGACGAACTCCGCGGTGCCGTCGAGGACCCACTCGACACGGCCGTGACGTACGGCGAGGACTTCGAACTCGTGGCGACCGTACCCGAGAATGCGGTCGGAGCGGTGCGTGAGGCGGCGGACGTTCCAGTTTCGGTCGTCGGCGAGGTCACGGCGTCGGACGTGACGCTGGACGGCGAGCCGCTGGCGGACCGCGGCTGGACGCACTAGCCGACGATTTGGATGGGGACGGGCATGAAGCAGAGCGCGCCGAGGACGAACGTGAGCACACCGACGGCGACCCGGCGCCGGTCCAGCGACGCGTCGTCGACGGGGTCGACGCCGCCCGCGAACGTGATGACTGTCGCGATGATGCCCCAGACGATCCAGATGCCGGCGGTGTTGCCGGCGTCCGCGACGAGCCACTGGTAGCCCGCGAGCGCGAACAGCGCCGTCGGTACGAGGGGGGCGACGCGGTCGGCGTGCTCGCCGACCAGCGACCGGAGGACGTGGCCGCCGTCGAGTTGGCCGACCGGGATGAGGTTCAGGAACGTGACGAACATCCCGATCCAGCCGCCCATCACGACCGGGTTGATGGACTTCGCGGGGTCGCTGTAAGCGAGCGGCTCGCCGAGGACCGCGGCGATGGCCTGCAGTAGTGGTGGGTACGCGAACTGGACTTCGACGGCGTTCGCGGAGTTGACGAGTTCGGGTGGCACCGTGACGGGCGGCAGCGAGAGCCCGATGGCGGAGACGACGATGGCGGCGACGAGCCCGGCGAGCGGGCCGGCAGCGCCGATGTCGAAGAGGGCCTTCCGGGAGGGAATCCGGCCGCGCATGCGGATGACCGCGCCCATCGTCCCGAACAGCGACGGGAACGGGATGAAGTACGGGAGGGAGGCGTCGACGTCGTGGTAGCGGCTCATCGCGTAGTGGCCGAACTCGTGGACGGCGAGCACGCCGACAACCGCGAACGTGAACGGGAGCGCCTGCACGACCGCGGGCGAGAACGGGTCGACGTAGTACCAGCTCGCGCCGACGAACAGCGTCGACGCCAGCGTCGCGACGAACAGCGCGACGTTCGTCCACGGGATGCCGCCGTTGTCGGTGGCGGCGTCGTGGGGTTCCGCGACGAGAACGAGTTCGCCCGTGCGGCGCGCGAGCCGGACCTCGTAGCCGTGCTGGCGGAACGCCGGCCAGACGGTCTCCATGAGGGTCTCGCGGTCGGTCGCGGGGTCGCCGAAGTAGAGCACGCGGCCGTCGTCGCGGCGCACCTCGTAGACGTCGAAGACCGACGCGAACGAATCCGGGCTCGGAGCACCGTCGGGCGGCTGTGCCGACATCACCGGTGCTTACCGTTCCAGCGGTTTAAGGGCTGTCGGGAGACGCGCAGCTCCTGAGTTCGAAAAGCGGGACGCGAAGGGGGCTGCTGTTGTTCAGGGCGGGCGATGCGAGCGCGAGCGGCGATTACGCCGACTGCACGCGCCAGGTGGTGGCGCTCGTGTACGACCACTTCTCGACTTCGAGGTCGGTCGCGGACTTCGAGAGCTTCACCATGAGCGCGCCGATTTCCTTCGGGGAGAGGTCGACGTCGTCGGCGATGAACTTGCTCTTGAAGTACACCTCGCCGTCGGCGGCCTTCTCGCGGAGGTACGCCTTGAGCCGCGTCTCCTTGTCCTGCGGTTCGTCGGCGTCGGCGGAGGGGGATTGGGTTGCGCTCATCTTCGACTCAGCCTACTGGCTACGGGAGGTTATAAAGGGGTGAACGTTCGGGCAGATTCGGGCGATTTCAGCCGTAAATCGGATTTGGTGAACAATTTACGACCGTTCGAGAGTCGTTTAGATATTTTATAGCGGTTCTAGAGTGATTGTTTCCGGCCCTTATCTGTGTTATTAACGTCGGACGCACGGCGGTCAAAATCCGCCGTAGAACCGCGGTTGGGCGGCAGTATCGGCAGTGAAATCGTCGGCGCGCGGGAGAATGGTGGCCGCGACTACTGCTCGTGCTTCCAGAACTCGTCCTCGACGGTGACTTCCTTCTTGAAAATGGGGACCTCCTCCTTGAGCCGGTCGATGCCGTCCTCGACTGCCTCGAAGGCCTCGCCGCGGTGGCCGGCCAGCACCGCGACGAAGACGATGTCCTCGCCGGCTTCGATGCGGCCGACGCGGTGGTGGAGGCGGACGTCGAGGACGCCGTCGCGGACTTCCAGTTCTTCGCGGATGGTCGCGGTGCGCTCGGCGGCGACGGCGGCGTACTTCTCGAAGGTCAGCGACTCCGTCCACTCGTTGTCCTCGTCTTCGAGCGCGCGGACGCGACCCGTGAACGTCGCGATGGCACCCGAGTAGTCGGCGCGCGGCGACCGCTTCAGTTCTGCCACCAGCGAGGCCAGCGTCTCGAACGGATCGGCGGCCTCGACGGCTCCGACGGCGGCATCAATGTCCGGATTCTCGGCGTCCACCCGAAGCGCAGGGTCCTCGACGGCGGCGTCGTCGACGGTAATCTGGGGGACGCGCGCGTCCGGGAAGCCGACGAGCAGCGCGTAGTCGTGGTCCTGCGCGAGGTCGTCGAGCACGTCGTCGGCGGAGCGGTCGCCGCCAGCGCCCGTCCATCCGTCGCCGACGGTGTACGTGGTTCGATTTGGAGTGTCGGGGTCGCCGGCGCGAACGATACCGACGCGGCCGCGTTCGGCGAGCCGGTCGGCGAGGCGGTCCGCGACGCCGTCGGCGCCGTCGCCGACGATGCCGTGTAGTTGCATACTCGCACGTGGGGGTGCTCGCGGCTTGTAGGTGTCGCCAGCTACCGCGCCCGCCACCACCGCCAGCCGAGCCACAGGCCCACGAAGAGGAAGACGATTGCGACCACGTTGAGCACGTCGTCGTAGGGCGACGAGAGCAGGTCGCCAATCTGGAGCAGTGAGTACGCCAGCCAGAGGAGCGCGGCGGACGTCAGCACGAGCGCGCGGGTCGGCGGCAGCGAGCCGAACTGGTACCGCCACGCCACCCCGAACAGCACGAGCAACCACGCGAGAGTCAGGAGGACGGCCGGGTCGGTGACCGCGACCATACCGGGATGACGAGCGGCGACCGGATAACTGTTCGTCGCGTTCGCAGCCGCTGCTCGGGAGTTGACAACCCTTAAGGACGCAACAGGGCTATCACGGTGTAGTATGCGTGTCGTTGTTTCTATCGGCGGAAGCGTCCTCGCGCCCGACCTCGCCCACGACCGGGTCGAGGAGCACGCCGCCGCCATCGAAGAACTCGCCGACGCCGGCTGCGAACTCGGAGCCGTCGTCGGCGGCGGGGGTGTCGCGCGGGAGTACATTACGACGGCGCGGGAGCTCGGCGCGAACGAGATCGAGCTCGACGACATCGGCGTCGACGTCACGCGCCTGAACGCCCGCCTACTCATCGCGGCCCTCGACGGCATGGCGGCACCGAGCCCCGCCGAGGACTACGAAAAGGCCGGAGAAGCGATTCGCCGCGGTGACGTCGCCGTGATGGGTGGTGTGGTCGCCGGCCAGACCACAGACGCCGTCAGCGCGGCGCTCGCGGAGTACACGGACGCCGACCTGCTGCTGTACGCGACCAGCGTCCCCGGCGTGTTCAGCGCGGACCCCAACGAGGAGGCCGACGCCGAGCGCTTCGAGGAGATGACCGCGGGCGAACTCGTGGACATCATCGCGGACATCGAGATGAGCGCGGGGTCGTCGGCGCCCGTCGACCTGCTCGCCGCGAAACTCATCGAACGCTCGGGCGTGCGCACCATCGTCCTCGACGGCACCGACCCCTCCCGCATCGTGGACGCCGTGCTGTACGGCGAGCACGACGGGACGGACATCATCCCCGAGGGCACCGCCGACCAGATGACGTACTGGGCGGACAACGAGCGGTAACATGCATTCCGAAGACGACCCCTACATTCTCGGCGACGAACGCGGCTTCTGGGCCGACACCGCCGCCGACCGCGTCCTCGACCGCGACTCCGAGCAGCCAATTGTCATCAAGGGCGGCATCTCGCCGTCGGGCGTCCCCCACCTCGGGAACATGAACGAAATCGTCCGCGGCTACTTCGTCGCGGAAGTGCTGCGCGAGCGGGGCTACGACGTCCGCCAGATTTTCACGAGCGACGACCGCGACCCGCTCCGGAAGCTCCCGCGGAAGCTCGCGAACCTCGACGGCGACCTCGTCGACCTCGGGGACGTGAACGCGGGCGCGCTCGGGCAGAACCTCGGTGCCCCCTACACCGCGATTCCGGACCCGTTCGGCTGCTGTGCGTCGTACGGCGCGCACTTCTCGAATCTCATCGAGGAGTCCGCGGAGCTGCTGGGCATCGACGTGGAGATGGTGTCGAACACCGAACTGTACGAGGACGGCGACCTCGAAGCCGTCACGGAGTTCCTCCTCGAGAACCGGGAGACGGCCCGGGAGGTGCTCGGCGAGTACCAGGCGAAAGTCGACGCCGACTACGTGCCGTTCCGGCCCATCTGCGAGAACTGCGGGCACGTCACCGAGACCGACGCCATCACCGGCATCGACCTCGACGAGGGCGTCGTCGAGTACGAATGCAGTGATATCGAAGCCGGCGACCGCACCATCGAGGGCTGCGGGCACGAGGGCACCGCGAGTCTGCGCGACGGGAAGCTCCCGTGGCGCTTCGAGTGGCCCGCGCAGTGGCAGGTCTTGGGCGTCGACTTCGAGCCGTTCGGCAAGGACCACGCGGAGGGCTCGTGGCCCTCCGGGACCGACGTCGCGCGCAACGTCCTCGGCGACGAGCCACCGGTCCCGATGGTGTACGAGTGGTTCACGCTCGACGGCGAGCCGTTTTCCTCCTCGGAGGGCCACGTCGTCCTCGTGCAGGACGTGCTTCGCCTGCTGGAATCCGAGGTAGTCCGGTTCTTCTTCAGCAAGAACCCCCAGCGCGCCCGCGACTTCTCCGTCGAACGGCTCGACCAGCTCGTCGACGAGTTCGACCGCATGGAAGCCGTCTACTTCGGCGAAATCGACGCCGACGAGGACGAGCGCGAGCACGCCGAGCGCGTCTACCCGCTCATCGTGGACGACCCCCGCGAGGAGCGCATCCGCATCCCGTACACGTTCGCGGCCGTGCTCGGGATGACCGACGACCCCGCGCTCCGCGAGGAAATCGCGCGCCGCGAGGGCCACATCCCCGAGGACGCCCCCGACTGGGCAATCGAAGCCGCGCTCGATCGCGTCGAACGCGCCCGCGAGTGGGCTCGCCGCACGGACAACGAGTTCAACTACGACCTCAAGCGCACCGAGCTACCCGACCACGACTTCGACGACGCCACCGAAGCCGCCCTCGACGAGCTCGCGGCGTTCCTCGAAGCCGAGGACCCCGACGGGGACGAGCTCCAGGGCGAAATCTACGAGGCCGCCAAGCGCCACGACGTCGACATCGGCGCGTTCTTCTCGGCGGGCTACCGGCTGTTCTTCGACGAGGACCAGGGCCCGAAACTGGGGCCGTTCCTGGCGAAGCTCGACCGCCAGTTCGTGCTCGGGCGGCTCCGCCGGCGGCGCTGACCCCTTCGGATACCCAACGGCTTTTGCCGCGTGACCCCTGATTTCCCCGTAATGGATATCTGGACGGTCCTCGGCGTCGCCCTACTCGCGTACTGGGCCGGCGTGTCGTGGGCGAAGGCCCGCAACCTACTGCCGTCGTTCGCCTCCGCGACCGGACCGATTCTCACCCTCCACACGAAGCGCGGGAAGCGGCTGCTGGAGTGGGCCGCCACGCCCGAGCGGTTCTGGCGCGCGTGGGGGAACTTCGGGCTCGGCGTCGCGCTCGTCGTCGCCGCGGGCACGCTGTTCATGCTGATCACGTCGGCCGCGTCGACGCTCGCGAACCCGCCCGCGCCCTCCGCGGTGAACCAGCCGCGGAACGCGCTCGTCATCCCCGGCGTCAGCGACTTCATGCCGCCGTCCGTCGCCGCCGAGATCGTCGTCGGACTGTTCGTCGGGATGGTCGTCCACGAGTTCGGCCACGGGCTGCTCTGCCGCGTCGAAGGCATCGAAGTGGATTCGATGGGCGCGGTGCTGCTCGCGGTGCTCCCCATCGGCGCGTTCGTCCAGCCGGACGAGGAGAGCCAGCGCAACGCGGACCGCGGGTCGCAGGCGCGCATGTTCGCCGCGGGCGTGACGAACAACTTCCTCGTGGTCGTGGTCGCGTTCGCGCTGCTGTTCGGCCCGGTCGCGGGCGCGGTCGGCGTCGCAAGCGGCGGGCTCGTCGGCGACGTCTACGACGGCTCCGCGGCCGCGGCGGCCGGCGTCGGCGCGGGCGACCGCGTCACCGAAGTGGCCGGCACGCCGGTCGCGAACAACTCGGAGTTCCAGCAGGCGCTCCACGACGCCGAGAGCCGCGAAGTCACAGTGACGCTCGCGGGCGGCGAGCAGGTGCGCGTCGACCGCCACCTCCTCGTGACCGGGGTCGCCGCGGACTCGCCACTCGCCGACCTCGATACGGGGAGCGTCCTCACCGAAGTGAACGACACTGAGGTGTACACGCAAGCCGGCCTCGAAGCCGCCGTCCAGAACCGGACGGTCGCGACCTTCGAAACCGCCAACGGGACGAGCGTCACGGCACCAGCCGGCGCGTTCGTCACCATCGTCCCGAACGCGCCCGCAGACGAACACGGCCTGCCCGCCGAGGACGACGTCATCGTGACCCGGATGGGCGGCGAGCGCATCGCCACGGGGGGGAACATGCGGGACGCGCTTGCGGCGCGCGAACCCGGCGAGACGGTCACCGTCGAAGCGTACGTGAACGGAACTGTCGAATCCTACGAGGTCACGCTGGGCGAGCAGGACGACGGCTCCAGTTACTTCGGCGGCGTCATCGCCCCCGGCGTCAGCGGCCTCACCGCGTCCGGGTTCGGCGCACAGCTCTACCCCGCGGAGGCGTTCCTCACGCTGGTCTCCGGGAACGTCGACGGCACGGGACTGGGACTGCTGCTCGGCGGCGCTGCCAGCGGCCTCGTCGGCTTCCTCCAGGGCATCGCGGCGGCGCTGTTCCTCCCGCTGCTGAGCCTCATCGACCCCACGCTCGCGTTCAACTTCCCCGGGTTCGCGGGCGTGAACGAGAACTTCTACGTCGTCGACGGCGTCGTCCCGGATGCCGCCGTGTTCGTGTTCGCGAACGTCCTGCTGTGGACCGGGTGGATCAACCTCAACCTCGCGTTCTTCAACTGCATCCCCGCGTTCCCGCTGGACGGCGGCCACCTGCTCCGGACGGTCGCCGAAGCGGTCACCGCACGGCTCCCGATCAGCGACCGGCAGGCGGTCACCCGCGCAATCACCACGAGCATCGGGCTGACGATGCTCGCCAGCCTCGTAATCATGTTCTTCGGGCCGCAGTTGCTGAGCTAAAACAGGACCGGCCGGCTACTCCTCGAAGCCCATCCGCTCGGCGAACTCCTCGGGCGTGTCCTCGACGCGCTCGAACTCGTCGAAGTAGTACTCGTGGTGGCGGATGAGCTGCTCGGCGATCCACGCCGAGAACGCCTCGTCGAAGCGCCACCCGTCGCCCTCTTCGGGGTTGTCCACGGCGAAGCGCTCGTCGGTCGCCAACACCGCGAACACGTGGTAGAACCCCAGAATCACGTCCGTCACGTCGTCGGCCGTCTGGCCGACCTCCTCGCGCTTCTCCGCGAGCTTCTCGCGGCCCGCCTCCGTGATTTCGAAGTACTTCCGGTCGGGCTCGTCCTCGACCTCGATGCGCTCGGCGTACCCTTCCTCCTCGAACTTGTACAGAATCGGGTAGACCGACCCGTAGGAGGGCTCCCAGTGGCCGCCGCTGAGGTCCGTGATTTCCTTGAGAATCTCGTACCCGTAGCGGGGTTGTTCCTCCAGCAGTTCCAACACGAGATACGAGACGAGCCCTTTCGGCGGACCGCTCTTGCGCATTCACGCGGACGTTCCGCAGTTCGGCGGGAAAACGTTTCGGTCGCGGCTATCTGTCCCGTTTTCGGAGACTGACGCGGCGACCGGCTTCCTCAGCGTGTCCTCGAAAGCCCCGGCACGCTCGCTGCCTGCGACTCGCTGCGCGCTTCCCTCTCTCGCTGCGCTCGTTCGGTGCAGTGCTTGCATCGCCTCGGCTAGCGACCGCGCCGCCCCTTTCATTCCACCCGTCTGCTGGCTGGTCGGTTCTACACGAGACAGCAGGAGTGCCGACTGCTAACAGGACTGGTTAGGAAAACCCTTCTACGGCGAATCCGAACACCCGGGCATGGTAGACGCGCCGCAGACGGAGGAGGGCTGGTTCGCACTCCACGACTTCCGCACCGTGGACTGGGACGCGTGGCGGGACGCGCCCGAGCGCGACCGCGAGAGCGCACTGGCCGAAGCCGAGTCGTTCCTCGAACACCGCGAGGCGCTGGCCGGCGCGGACCAACGGCCCGCGGAAACGACGAGCGGCGAAGCCGCGAGCGACGCCGAAGCGGGCGACTCCGCGGTGTTCTCGATCACCGGCCACAAGGCCGACCTCCTGTTCGTCCACTTCCGGGAGACCCTGGACGAACTCGACCGCATCGAGCGCCAGTTCGAGAGGACGGCGTTCGCGGAGTACACCGAGCAGGCGCACTCCTACGTCTCGGTCACCGAGATTTCGGGGTACACGAGCCCCGAGTACTTCGAGGACCCCGAGAGCGTCGACGCGGGCCTCCGGAACTACATGGAGGGGAAGCTCACGCCCGAGATTCCCGAGGACACGTACGTCTCCTTCTACCCGATGAGCAAGCGCCGCCAGCCCGAGCAGAACTGGTACGACCTCCCGATGGAGGAGCGCGCGGAGCTCATGGCGGGCCACGGCGAAGTCGGCAAACAGTACGCGGGCAAAATCAGCCAAGTCATCGCGTCCTCCGTGGGCCTCGACGACTGGGAGTGGGGCGTGACGCTGTTCGCGGACGACCTCACGGACGTCAAGGACATCGTCTACGAGATGCGCTTCGACCCCGCGTCCTCGAGGTACGGCGAGTTCGGCGACTTCTACGTCGGCCGCCGCTTCCCGCCCGAAGACCTCGCGGCGTACATGGCCGGCGAGGAAGTCCCGACGCCCGAGGACGAAGGCCACGCGCACGCCCACGGCGAGAGCGAGCACGCGCACGGCGAAGGCGGCCACGGGCATGGCCACGGTGACAGTCACGACCACGGCGACGGCCCTGACCACGGTGACGCCGACGGCCACCACGACCACGGCGACGAAGAAGAGGAGAGCGAGGGCATCCGCGGCGAGCTCGAAGACCTCGACATCTACGCCGGCCAGCCCCACGGCGAGGACGTCTACGCGACGGTCCTCTACTCGGAGGCCGACACCGACGAACTGTTCGAGGAAGTCGAGGGCCTCCGGAGCAACTTCGACCACTACGACACGCACGTCAAGACCGCCGTCTACGAGGGCCGTAAGACGGATCGCGCCGCCGTCGTCTCCATCTGGGACACCGCCAGCGCCGCCGACACCGCCGCCGGCTTCCTCTCCGAGCTCCCCGACATCGTCTCCCGCGAGGGTCTACGACCCTCGGAACGAGCGAGCGGCGACGCCGCGAGCCGCGCCGGCGGGGAGTCCGGCTTCGGCACGATGGGGATGTTCTACGAGACCAAGCCCGAGCACACCGACGACTTCGTCGAGAAGTTCGACACCGTCGCCGACGTGCTCGCAGAGATGGAGGGCCACTTCGAGACCGACCTGATGGTGAACGTCGAAGACGAAGACGACATGTTCATCGCCAGCCAGTGGGCCTCCAAGGAGGACGCCATGGCGTTCTTCCGCAGCGACGACTTCGCCGACACCGTCGACTGGGGCCGCGACGTGCTCGCGGACCGCCCGCGACACGTCTTCCTCGCGTAAATTTTTGCGTCGGGGGTTCGCTCGCTCTGCTCGCGAACCCCGCTCGCAAAAAGTCACATAAAAAGGCCGCGCTCACTTCGTTCGCGCGGTGAAACGCCTCGCTTCGCTCGGCGTATGCTTCTCCGCGGTGGTTCGCTCTTAGTCAGCGGAGCCGATGAGCCCGGCTTCCTGCAGGTCTTCGCCGTCGACGCTCGTGCGGTAGTCCTCGTGGCTCATGCCGTCGAAGCGGTCGACGCCGAAGTTGTCCTCGTAGAGGTCCGCGACGCGCTCGCGCTCCTCGTCGCTGATGGCGGGCGTGTCGGGCGCGGCGACCCACTCGTCGATGTCGGCCTTCGAGCGGAACGTCGGCGTGACGGTCGCAACCTCGTCGAAGCTCAGGAGCCACTGGATGGCGGCCTGGCCCATCGTGCGCTCGCCGTTCCGCTCGAGGAAGCGGAGGGCGTCGACCTTCTCCCAGCCCGTCTCGTACCACTCCTCCGGGCGGAAGCCGCGGTGGTCGCCCTCGCCGAGTTCCGTGTCGGGGGTGACCTGCTCGTTCAGGAGGCCCGAGGAGTGCGGGACGCGCGGAATCAGGGACGTGGCGGCGTCCTGCTCGCGGACGTACTCCACGAAGTGGTTGTGGACGTCCTGTTCGAGCACGTTCCCGACGTACTGTACGGAGTCGAACGCCTCCTCGATTGCCTTCTCGCCCTCCGCGAGCCAGCCGATGGAGGGGCCGAGCGCGACGCCGATGGCGTCCGCGCGGCCGTCCTCGCGGAGCTCGTCCAGCAGCTCGAGGACGTCGGGCGTGAGTTCGGCGACGTCCGGGTTGTGGAGCTGGAGCACGTCGACGTGGTCCACGCCGAGGCGGTCCATGGACTTCTCGACGGCGTCGCGGAGGTAGTCGACGCTCATCTCCTTCGGGAGTTCACCGTGGCCCGCCTGCGGGTTGTTGTAGAAGTCGTAGCCGACCTTCGTCGCGACGGTCATCTCGTCGCCGTGCTCGGCCAGCACTTCCCCGAGCAGTTCCTCGCTGCGGCCGTGGCCGTAGACGTCGCCCGTGTCGAAGTACGTGATGCCCTGGTCGAGCGCGTACTCGACCATCTCGAGGGCGTCGTCCTCGTCGCGGTCGCCCCACCAGTCGGTGCCGATGACCCACGCGCCGAACCCGACTTCGCTGACCTCGACACCGGAGTTCCCGAGTTCGCGATGTTGCATACGCGCCAGTTGGGGAGACGCCCACTTAGCGGGTGCGGTTCCAGCGGGGTTCCCAGCGGGCGGAGTCGGCGTCGATACCGGCCCGCGAGCGGGTTCCGTGCCGATTCCGGGGCTTGCCGTCGGGACGGAAACCAATATCAGTGCCCGCGGCCGAGGTAGGGGTATGACCAAGCGCCACGTCTCCCTCCCGGACGACGCGGAGGCGACCCTCCGCGGGTTCGTCTCGGAGGTGGACGACCGACTCGCGACCGCGAGCGGGCCCGACGACCTCGCGGACGCCGTCACGGAGACGCTCGTGGACCTCCACGGCGCCCGCGACGCCTACGAGAGCTGGCAGAACGACGAGCACGTCTCGCCGACCGAGGCCGCGCGGCTGGCGAACTTCGACCCGCGCAACGCCACGCTCGAATCCGAGTACTACGCCGAGAAGGACGAGGACGCGTTCGCGCGCTCGAAGCCCCTGCAGTGGCTGTGGCGGCAGTTCGACAACACGCCGCTGGCGGACAACGTGGCGTTCGCGCTGCGCTTCCGCAGGATGCTCGCCGACCACCTCTTCGAGAGTATCGGCGACGGCGTCCGGCTGTTCAAGGGCATCTCGATGACGTACGGCCACAACATCGAGATGGGCGACAACGTCGTCGTCCACGACGACGTCCACCTCGACGACCGCGGCGAACTCACTGTCGGCGACCGCGCGAGTATCAGCGACGGCGTCCACATCTACACGCACGACCACGACGTCGTCGACCAGACCGTCGTCGAGAACTACCACACCATCGTCGGCGACGACGCCCGCGTCACGCAGGGCGCGCTCGTCCGCGCTGGCGTCCGCGTCGGCAAGAACGCCGTTGTCGGGTCGCGGGCGGTCGTCCAGAACGACATCCCCGACCACCACATCGCGGTCGGGATGCCCGCCAAGAGCATCAAAATCAAGCCCGGCTGGGAGTCCGAAGCCGAGCCGGTCGACGAGGCAGGCGAGAACCGCCAAGCGGAACGCCGCCTCGACTACGACCGCCCCGACGACCTCGATTCTTTCGACGAATTTCAGCGCGACCTGAACCCGCCGGACGCGTGAGAAAAGGGTCGGCTGAGTGAGTGCCACGGCCCGCACTGATGGGCGAAGGGCTGAATAGGCTCGCCGTGTTACGCCTACACATGGAATGGGGGTTGTTCGTGCTCGCGGTGCTGCTCGTGGCGGCGCTGCAGTTCGCCGTGTGGCGACGCCTCCAGAGTGAAGACGCCGGAACGCCGGGGGAGTCGGGCGTCGGCGACGGCGCTCGCTCGGGGAGCGGGCAGCCCTCGTCGGACGACGCCTCCAGCCTGCTGTGTCCGTCGTGTGGTGCCGAGAACGACGCGAGCTACCGCTTCTGCCGCGAGTGCGTCGCGCAACTGCATCCGTGACGCGGGCGGTCGCAATCAACGTCGCGGCGAACACGAACCAGCCGGGGTTCCGCGGGCCGCTGCGCGCGGACGGGTCGTTCGTCTACGTCCCGATTCCGGAGAGTGAGCCGACCAACGAGCCGACGCCGACGTATGCGGACCTCGACTTTCCCATCGAGATTCCCGACGACCTCCGCCAGACGCCGGTCCACCTCGACCCATCGTTCGCGGGGTACCCGTGCTGCGAGCGCTACACGTACGGCGACCCGCACGGCCTGAAAGCCCGCCCGCTGCTGGATCTCGACGCCGACGACCGCGTCTACTTCTACGCGACGCTCGACGCGCCAGCGGACCCAGCGGCGTGGATGGCCGACGACTGGGGGACCTACGTCATCGGCGAGTTCGTGCTCGCCCGCGACCCCGTGACGGGCGAGGCGTTCGAGGACCTGCCCGAGCGCGAACGTGCGGCGTTTGCGGGGAACGCCCACCTGAAACGCGACCCCTTCGACGCCGCCGTGCTGCTCGCTGGGTCCGACGACTCTCGACTCTACGACACCGCCGTCCCGCTGAGCGGCGCGCGCGGCGTCGACGCCAACCGCGCGGTCACCGAGTGGTCCAGCGACTCCGGGAACGGCCCGTGGTGGCGGCGGGCGCTCCGCTACGACGACGCCGCTCACGAGCGCCTCCGCGAGTGGGTGCAGCGGGAGTCGTACCCGCCGGTTCGCTGACGTTTACGTGGCTGGCCCGCCAACCCCCACACATGCTGGAACTGTACCAGTCCGAAGGCTGCCCGCACTGCGCGAAAGTCCGCGAGAAGCTCTCGGAGCTCGGCGTCTCCTACGTCACCCACAACCCACGGCTTCCGGGTGGCGCGGGTGGCGACGTCACGAACGAACAGACCTACGAGGAACTCCAGAACGGCGGCGAGGACCAGATTCCGTACCTCGTCGACACCGCCCGCGAGGAAGCGCTCTACGAGAGCGACGACATCGTCGACTACCTCGACGAACACTACACCTGACGGCGGCGCAGCAGCTACTCAGTTCGATATTCTTCGACCTCACGAACGGACAGCGACAGAGCAGTCGCTGTCCGGGTCGAGTGTCAGAGAAGTGCGCCGACCGGGAGTGAGCAGTCCGCAGGACTGCGAACATCGGAAGACGCCAGCGTCTTCCGGGAATTGAACCAGAGTCAGACGTGCTCGCTCACGTCGTTCGCTGCGCGCGACTGACAGGGCTCAATTTCCCTCGCGCATCTACCGAGATATCGAACGGCCAGCGACACAGCCGTCGCTGGCCGGTTCGAGTGTGAGAGGAGTGCGCCGTCCGGGAATTGAACCCGGGTCGCGGGCTTGGGAAGCCCGAGTCATACCACTTGACCAACGGCGCGCGGGGCGTCTGCGAGTAACTGACCGCCCCACTTGAACGTAGCGTTTCGGGGAGTGGGCGCGCGTTCACAAATCCCGGGGGTGGAGTGGGTTTTAGTCGGCCGCCGCCGAACGACGAGACGATGACTGCGCCAGACACGATTGCGCCGCTGGACTTGCGCTTCTCCGAATCGGAGTTGGCCGCGCGCCGCGACCGCATCCAGTCGTTCGTTCGGGAGACGCTGGAAGCCGCGGGCGCTGACCGCTGCGTGCTCGGGCTGTCGGGCGGCATCGACTCGACGACGGTCGCACACCTCGCCGTGGACGAACTCGGGACTGACGCCGTTCACGGGCTCGTGATGCCGGGCAAGGTGTCCAGCGAGCAGAACATGAGCGACGCCGAGCGCGTCGCCGACGACCTCGACATCGAGTACGACGTCGTGGAAATCGACCCCGTCGTCGACCTCCTGACGGACCTCTATCCGCCCGCGGAGGGCGACCAGCTCGCCGTCGGGAACGCGCGGGCGCGAACGCGCGCCGTGCTCAACTACCTCGTCGCCAACTACGAGAACGCCGTCGTGCTCGGCACCGGCAACCGCACGGAAGCGCTGGCGGGCTACTTCACGAAGTACGGCGACGGCGCGGTCGACTGTCACCCCATCGGGAACCTCTACAAGATGCAGGTGCGCCAGCTCGCGCGCGACCTCGGCGTCGAGGAGGACCTCGTGACGAAGACGCCGACCGCGGAATTGTGGGCCGACCAGACGGACGAGGCGGAACTCGGCGTCGACTACGACACCATCGACGCGGTGCTGGCGCTCCACGTCGACGGGAACGTCCCGGCGGGCGCGACGGCCGACCACCTCGGGATTCCGGACGGCGCCGTGGAGACGGTGCGCGGGCTCTACGAGCGTAGCAAGCACAAGCGCGCGGTGCCGCCGACGCCCTAAGTCTCGAACGGCCCGTCGGCCAGGAGGCGGGCGAACGCGTCGGCTTCCGCCCGGTCAGAAGATTCGCGGTCGGCTTCCGAGGTGAGCAAGCCGGCGAGTTCGCCGAGGGCAGCCGGGTCGTTGGCCGCGATTTCGTCCACGATCGTTCGCGGGTTCTCGACGATTCTGGAGACCAGACCGATGTCGCGGGCGGTCTCGGCGTCGATGGTGCGCCCGGACAGCGAGAGGTCCGCAGCGTGTGTGGACCCGACCGCGGCGGGGAGCCGACGGGTGCCACCCCACGCGCCGAACACGCCGAGCGAGACGCCGGGTTCGGCGAACGTCGCCGCCGGCGTGCAGACGCGGATGTCGCAGGCGAGCGCGAGTTCGACGCCGTCGTCAGAACGCGATGCGTTCTGACTGGCTCGCGAGAGCTTTGCTCTCGCGAACGCCACCACGTGCCGCGCCGTCCACCCCCGCAACGACGACGCTGTCCGCGTCCTCGATGGCGTTCATCGTACGCTAGCCGCGGCGCGCGAACGCCTCGCCGCAAGGCCCATCGAGACCGTGGACGGTATCGAGGTCGGCACCCGCACAGAACGCGTCCCCAGCGCCGTGGACGTACACGACCGGCTGGTCGGCGTCCGTCACGCCCTCGCGGAGGCCGTCGAGTGCCTGCGGCGTGAGCGCGTTCCGGGCGGCCGGCCGGTCGAGGGTCACCACGCGGACGGCCTCGTCGGCTTCCACGCGAAGCATACCGGACCGTGGCGGTGGTTTCCAAAGGTCTTTGCCGTTCCCGCCGCTACCTTCGGTCGATGGAGGAGGCCGAGCAGGCGCGGGCTGCCACCCGGGACGCCGTCGCGGACATCGAACCCGACGGCCTCCGGGTGGTCATCGACGACCACGTCGCGTCGTCCTCGATGCTCCCCGGCGTACTCACGATGCTGAGCGCCCGCGTCGTCGACGGCTCAGTCGACGACGACGCGGTGACGCGACGAGCGGCGGGCGTCCAGCTCATCTACGAGGGACTGCGCACGACGCGGGACCTCGTCACCGAGGAGCCGTGGGCGGACACCGACGAACAGGACCCTAGCGACGACCTCGACGTGCTCGCTGCGGACGTGCTCGTCGCGCGTGGCTTCCGGCTGCTCGCGCGCACCGAGGCCGCCGGGCACGCGGTCCAGACAGTCCGCGAGTTCGGCCGCCAACAGACCGACGAACAGGAGGGGCGGACGTCGGCGTCGCGCTCGCTTGAATCGAACGTCTTCGAACTCGCGGCCATCGCGGGCGGCACCGCGGCGGGCGGCGAGACGCCGGTCGCGCTCCGCCAGTACGTCGTCGGCCTCGCGGACAACGCGGCCGTCCCGCTGCCGGGCGCGGGCGACGCGCTCCCCGAGGAAGTCGAGGACGTGATGGCGAGAGTCGGCAGCCGGCAGGGGGACGAACGGGTCAGCCCGACGTCGACTGCGGACCGCTGAATCGAAACTCATAAAGAAGTCCTCGTGCCTTCATACGAATGCGTGCCTGGGTAGCTTAGCGGTAAAGCGCGTCCTTGGTAAGGACGAGACCGCGGGTTCAATTCCCGCCCTAGGCTCTTCTTCCGAGCGATTCACCGAGTAGCGCTGTGGCTACTCGGAGATGCCGTACGTGTCGCCGGTCCAGTCGCGTGCGGGGAAGTCGTAGACGGGCTGGTGGTGGTCGATGTCGTCGATGCGGGCGTGGTCTTCGTCGTCGAGTTCCCAGTCGAAGACGTCGAGGTTCGCGCGGACGTGCTCGGGCGTCGAGGACTTGGGGAGCGGGACGACGTCGTTCTCGACGGCCCACCGGAGCACGACCTCCGCGGGCGAGCGCTCGTACTTCTCCGCGACTGCCTGAATCGTGTCGTCGGCGAAGACTTCGGTGCGCGCCAGGGGTGCGGCGGCTTCGACGACGGTGTCGGTTTCCCGGCAGTAGTCGACGACGTCGTCCTGGGTGTTCCAGGGGTGGTACTCGATTTGGTTGACGGCGATGGGGGCGTCGCTGACGTGGTGGGCGCAACTGAGCTGGTAGGCGCTGAAGTTCGAGACGCCGACGTTCCGAACCTTGCCCTGCTCGTGCAGCGTCGCCATCGCATTCATCGTCTCCCGCAGCGAGATGGCGGGGTTGGGCCAGTGCACGAGGTAGAGGTCGAGGTAGTCGGTGCCGAGGCGGTCCAGCGTCGCCTCGCAGGATTCGATGACGGACTCGTAGTCGAGGTGTTTCGCGAGGACTTTCGAGGTGAGGAAAACGTCGTCGCGGTCGTACTCCGCGAGTGCGTCCCCGATTTCGGCTTCGTTGCCGTAGCCTTCGGCGGTGTCGACGTGCGTGTAGCCGGCGTCGAGGCCGGCACGCACGGCGTCGCGGACGGTGTCGCCGCCGATGTCCCACGTGCCGACGCCGATTGCGGGGAGTTCGTCGCCACTCGGGAGCGTCTTCGTCGGTGGTGTCATCGTCGCACCGTTGCGCGGAACCCCCAAAGGCGTTTGGCTCGTCGACAGTTTCGCGGAGCGACGGACCACCTAATTGGCATATAACCACGTTATACCAAAATAACCTGTATACGGAACAGCGTTATATTCTCTCGCTGCCGAGACTCGGACATGGCAACGAAGAACCCGAGCACCGACGCACACGAATCAGACGCGTACGAATCGGACCCCCACGAGTGCCCGTTCTGCGGGGAATACGTCGCCTCGCCGGGGAAGGGGTTCATGCTGCACGTCGAGGAGAATCCCGAGTGTGACGCGGACTTCGACGCGTGGCGCGATCGCGTCGCCAACGACGTCCCCGGCGGGTGGGCGGGGTAGAACGCAGGCGGAGGGGCCGCCGACCACGTCGGAGTGACGCGGGTCGGCGTCCTCGACCTCCGCGGCGACGCGTTCCTGTACGGCGTCCTCGACCTCCGCGGCGACCTGCTCTTCGAGACTCTGCTCGTAGATGCGCATATTTTCCTGGACGCGCAGGAAGTAGCCGAGCACGAGCCCGCCCTGGAGCGCGGCGACGCGGGCGTCCATCCCGAAGACCAGCAGGTAGCCGAAGCCGAGACTGAACGCCGCCCCGTAGACCACGTCGACGTAGAACTGCGTCTGCCGTCCACTGAACGCGGACATCGCTCGGTAGTACGCACTCACCCGTTCCCTATGCTGCGGGACGCGGAAGTCGGACGCGACGGCGTTGAGACGCCGCGGAAACGCGTCTGCGGCAGAGCGACTGTAGTCGGGTTCGGCCATCGTTCTCGAACGGCCAGTGGACGCGAGGCTCGTGCGAGAACGCGAAAGCGGGAGTGGGGAGTGCGGACGCGCGGGGGAGAGTCGAACGCGCGTCCAATCGATGGGTGCCTCCTCGTGCGTAATAAAGATTCGTCAGACACGCCGCGGCACGAAAGGCTACAGGGCAGGGAGCCGTCGGGCCGCGTATGAATGGACTCGGTGTGCCACTGATGACGCCCTTCGACGGGACCGGGAGTGTCGACCACGACGCGCTGGCGGCCCTCGCGGCGTGGGTGACCGACGAGGGGGCCGACTTCCTCGTGCCCTGCGGGTCGAACAGCGAGGTCGAACTGCTCACCGCCGGCGAGCGCGCGGCCGACGCGGGGGCGGACGGCTCGCTCGTCGTGACGCCGTTCTACTACGACCACGACCAGGCCGACCTCGCCGCCTACTACCGGGAGGTCGCCGAGCAGTCGGCGCTCCCGGTGTACCTCTACAGCGTCCCCGCGTACACGAGCGTGGAGCTCGCGCCGCGGACTGTCGAATCACTGGCGACGCACCCGAATATTGCGGGTATGAAAGACTCCGCGGGCGATCTCGCGGCGTTCCAGCGCACCCGGGAGTACACCGCCGGCGCCGACTTCGAGCTGTTCGTCGGGAGCGGCGGCGTGTTCGCGGCCGCACTCGACGCGGGCGGGGACGGCGGCATCCTCGCGGTGGCGAACGTCGTCCCCGAGCGCGCCGACGAAATCGCCGAACTCCACACCGCCGGCAAGGACGAGGCGGCGCGCGACGTGAACCGCCGCATCCTCGACCTCAACCACGCGGTCACCGCGGAGTACGGCGTTCCCGGGTTGAAAGCCGCGATGCGCTCGCGCGACCGGCCCGCCGGAACCGTCCGGTCGCCCCACCGGCCCGTCGACGACGACGCCGCGGCGGAACTCGCGGCGCTCGTCGGCGAAGCGCTGCCGTAGCTTGCGGCGTTGCGAGCGTCGGAAGACCCTTTAGCGCGGAGCGACCGATGTTGTGGCATGAATCGACGCAGATTCCTCGGCGCCGCCGGCGTGGTTGGGCTCGGCGCGCTCGCGGGCTGTTCGAGCGCGGTCGGCTCCGTCGCGCCGCCGTCCGTCCCAGAGGACCAGCTCTCCGAAGGCGGGTGGACGCAGACGAACGAGAGCGAGGAGACTGTCTTCGAGCAGAGCTACGGCCCCGTGACGGTCACCGCGAAGTCCACGTCCGTGACCTACGAGGACGAGGCGCTCGCCGCCGCCATCCGCGAGAAGGCCCTCGGGCAAGTCGACGGCACGCTCGCCATCTACTCGGCGTCACACATCAACTTCTCCCCGGACCTCAACAACCTCCCGGGCGGCGCCGGCCGCTCGGAGCTGCTCTCGGAGGTCGAGTCCGCCGCCGAGTCCCAGTTCGAGCAGCGGATGCGGGACAACGGCCTGGAGAACGTCACGAAGACCGGCGAGACGGAGTTCCAGACGGATTCGGGAGCCAGCCCCGGCATCAGCACGTTCCGCGGCGAGTTCCCGGTCGGCACGATGGAGTACGAAGCCAGCGAGGAGACGTTCACCATCGACGCGGGTGCCATCGAGGTCGCGGGCGACCTCGCGGTGTGGAACGAGGACGACTACGTGGTCGTCGCGGGCGGCGCGTACCCCGGTGAGAACTTCACGACGACCACCGAGAAAGAGCTCTCCGAAGCCATCTCGGTGACCGTCGACGTCGACCTCGGGCTCACCCCCAGCGAGTACCAGAGCGAGGTCCGCGGGCTGATGGCGGCGACAGAATGACCACGTGGCGGGACCTCTTCGACCGCGCTGCCGACCACGATACCGACGTGGCCGGCGTGCGCGCGGCGTTGGCCGAACGCCGGGCAGACGATGAGTGACGTGAGCCCCGCTCGGGTCGCCGCGGACGCCGACGTGCTCGCTGCCGACCTCTTCGTAGACGGCGACGCGCGCGCCGCCCTCGACCACGTGCGCTCGCATTCGTGGGCCGACCTCGTCGCCAGCGAGCCGCTGCTCGACGACGCCGAAACCGTGATTGCGGCGCTCGGCGACCCCGCCCTCGCCACGGACTGGCGCGAACGCATCGAGGCCGAGGCGACACTCGTGAGCCACCCCGAGGGCGACCAGCCCGCGCTCGGTGCCGCGCACGCCGGCGACGCCGCGCACGTCCTCACGTACGACGAGACGCTGCGCTCGGCGCGCACCGGCATGGAACTGAAAGGGCGCGTGGACGTCAGCGTGAAGGCGCCGGACGCGTTCGCGCGGCTGTTCGACCCGGAGAAGCTGTACCCAACAGTCGTCGGCGGCGACTACCCCGGCCCGGACCGCGACCCGCGCGAGTAGGAGTTGTCAGTCCTGGCGTTCCGCGAGCCAGTCGGCGAGTTTCGCGAGCGCGCGACCGCGGTGGCTGAGCGCGTTCTTCCGCTCGGTGTCCATCTCCGCGAACGTCTCGCCGTCGTGCTCGAAGATCGGGTCGTAGCCGAACCCGCCCTCGCCGCGCGGCGCGACGATGGTGCCCTGCACGGCCCCGGAGAACGTCTCGGTCACGTCGCCGTCCGTGTACGCGACCGTACAGCGGAACGCGCCGCGACGGTCCTCTAGGTCTTCGGCGAGGTCCCAGACGCGCTCGATACCGAGCGTGTCCTCGACGTAGGAGGAGTACGGGCCCGGGAATCCGTCGAGCGCGCGAACGAAGAGGCCGGCGTCGTCGACGATGATGGGGACGTCGGCGTCCTGGGCCTCGTAGGCGTCCTCCGCGCCGCGCGCGGCGATGTCGGCGAGCGCGTCGCTCTGAATCTCGGTGTAGTCGTAGTCGTGCTGGGTGACGTCGTAGATGTCCGCGAGATACTGTTCGGCCTCCCCGACCTTCCCGGGGTTCGTCGTCACGAACCGGAGCGTGCGCATACCGACGCGTCGGCGCGCACCGAGTTGGATGCGTCGATTAGTCGTCGACGACGACTTCCACGGCTTCCTCGACGGCGCCCTCCTCGTCGTCGCCCTCGCTCTGCTGTTGCTGCCAGAGCAGCACGCCAGCGACCGCCAGCACGACCCACGACCGCCAATTCGCGAGGTTCAGCGTGTAGCCGATGCCGAACGGCTTCTCCACGAGCATCCCCTCGCCGGGCTGCCAGTACGACTGCAGCATCCGGCTGAGCTTCGGGCGCTCGAAGTTGTACGGCACGCCGAACAGTTCGCCGCTGGACGGTTTCTCGGGCATACTCGTGGGTTCGGCGCCAGCCCCCAAATCAGTTTGGGGGCTACTGGTAACGCCCGCGCCCCTCGATGGCGCGCAGTTGGTCGAGCACCGATTCGTCGCCCGCCTCGCGGTAGGCGGCCTCGAACGCTACCGTCAGCGGCTCGGGGTCGTCGGCGGTGCCCGCGAGGCTCTGCTCGAAGACGTGGCAGTCCATCGCGTGGTCCTCGACGTCGTCCGTGTTGTAGCCGAGCCCGAAGTCGATGAGGAACGTGCGGTCGTCGCCGTCGCGCTCGCGGGTCGCTTCGCTCCCCGCTCGTTCGTTCCGTGACCGCTTCGCGGTCACGCGAACATTTCGCGTCGTCGGGTCCCCGTGGACGAACCCGGCGTCGTGAATCGTCGCGAGGTGGCGACCCACGTCCCGGACGCGGGACTCGGTGAGTGCGTCCCGGAGGTCGGTGTCGCCGACGTGCTGGAGCGTGAGCGTCGACTCGGGCACGTCGATGTCCCAGACGAGGGGCGTCGGGACGCCGTGTCGGCGCGCCTCGCTCGTGAGGCGGGCTTCGAGGACGGTGCGGTCGCGGCGCAGGCGGGCGTCCAGGGAAGGATGGCGGTACGCTTTCGGGAGGCGCGCCTTCGTCACGTGGTCGTTCTCGAACGTGACCGTGGCCTCGGCACCCTGCAGGACGTCGCTGTCGGGGCGCGCGGGCGGCTCGGGCTCGCGCCACGTCACCGGCACCTCGTCGGGCCGGAAGTTCGAGTCGATAGCCGAATTCTCGATGTCGAGCGTGTCGCCGGCGCGCGCCATCTTCTCGCCGAGCACCGCAATCATCCCCGCGTTGTCGCGCAGGAAGCGCGGTTCGGGCGCGAAGAAGTCCGCGCCGCGCTGCTCGCACATCGCTTCGAGCATCCCCCGCAGCCGGTCGTTCTGCGCGACGCCACCCCCCAAGACGAGTTCGTCCCGGCCGGTCAGCGAGAGCGCGCGCTCGGCGACCTCCGCGAGCATCGCGAACATCGTCTCTTCGAGCCCGCGGCAGACGTCCTCGACGGCCGTGCTGCCGTTGCGCTCGCCCTGCTCGCGCGACGAGCCCGTGCTCGCGTCGCTCGCGCGGACGCTGTCGTACTCCTGCTTGGCGGCGCTCATGATGCCCGAGAAGGAGAAGTCCATCCCCTTCACGACGTACGGCAGGTCGATGTACTCGCCGTCTTTGGCGTGGGCTTCGACTTTCGGGCCGCCGGGATGAGACCAGCCGACGTGGCGCGTGAACTTGTCGAGGGCGTTCCCGACGCCCGTGTCCATCGTCTCCCCGAGCACGCGGTAGCGGCCGTTCCGGTACGCGAGCACGTGGGCGTTCGCGCCGCTGGCGTTCAAGCAGACGGGCGCGTCGAACCCGGAGCGGTGGCGCCCGATTTCGAGGTGCGCCACCATGTGGTTGACGCCCACGAGGGGGACGTCCAGCGTCTGCGCGAGCGCACGCGCCGCGGAGCCGACGATGCGCAGGCACGGACCGAGACCGGGGCCACGGGAGAATGCAACCGCATCTATCTGGCCGTCGCTCTCGTCGAGGATGGTCTCCACGACCGCAGGAATCGCCGACCGCATGTGTTCGGCGGCCTCCCGCGGGTGGATGCCGCCGCTCTCTGGCACGTACGCGTCGGACTTGATGCCGACAGAATCAGTCTCGGAATCGTACAGCGCCGCGCTCGCACACCACGCAGTGCCCTCGATTCCGAGAACCCGCATCTACCGGGTCAGTCCCACTCGGTGTAGCCGCACTTCCCGCAGTACTGCCGGTCGCCGTGGTCTGCGAGGAAGGTGTCACCGCAGCGCGGGCACATCTCCTTGTCCGCCGTCCCGTCGTCGTTGTAGTAGTCGCTCCGCGGCATTATTCAGCCTCCTCCGCCTCGGCTTCCTCCTCCGCGCCGATCTTGTTGCGGTCGAGCATGTGCTCGTGTTCGACTTCCGCGGCGTCCTCCGGGGAGTCGTAGGTCTTCGCGCGGCCGACGGTCTTGCGCATCCCGAACTTCGTGTCGAGCTCGTGGACGACGACCTCCTCGGAGTCCTTGTCGAGTTTCGCTGCGAGGCTGTCCCGCACGGAGAGCCGCGACGGCGTGGCGTCCTCGTGTTCTATCTCGAATTTGACCTCAGTCCGGTGAAGCAGGGGGTTGTCTTCCTGCTCCAGAATCTCGATTTCCATGGTCAGTTGTTCGTATATGAACGCGAAATCAGTAAAAGCATTTCGAAGGGCTGATTGCGGCCGCGAGCGCGTTCGGACTCACTCCAGCAGCGCCCAGAACGCCTCGGTCGTCTCCAACAGTTCGCAGAGTTCGTGGGCCTGCTCTTCGAGCGCGCTCGTCACGTTCGCCAACACCATCCCCTCGCCGGGCTGCCCGTAGACGACGCTCGCGCCGATTGGGGCTGCGACGACCGCGGGCAGCGTCGCGAGGTCCTCCTCGCCAGTCACGGACAACAGCGTCGACCCCTCGGCGTCGATGGCCTCGACGAGCGCTTCGAGGAGTTCCTCCGAGATGGTGCCCGGGTCGCTCTCGACCTCGACGGTGCGGTCGGCGTCGGGCCGGCCGCCAGCGACCTCCGCGGTGACCGCCTCGCGTTCGGTCTTCCCGTCCACGACCGCGACCTTCGGCGGCGCGCCCGCCGCGACGAGGTGGTACGTCACGACGTCCCCGACCGCGATGATGGGGCCGCCGGCGTCCTCGGGAGCGTCAGCGTCCTCGCGAGGCGGAGCCGAGCGCGGGCTCGATGAGCTCTGCTCATCGGCGACCGAGGGCTCGCTGGAACTCGTTCCAGCGGCGTCCGCCAGCAGTCGCTGGGCGTCCTCGTAGACGGGACCCAGCGGCTCCTTGAACGCCCCGCGGGCGTCCGGTGGGAGCGTCGCGGCCGCGCGAGCCACGCTACCGGACCTTCAGCGCGTACTCGCCCGGCTCCGAGACCTCCATCTTCTCCGCGATTTCGGACTCCTCGGGGTGCGTGATGACCACGTACCCCGCCCAGTCCTCCGTGAGGCTCGTCGACGAGCAGTACGGACACATCTCCTCGTCCGGCTCGACGATGCGGTGGCAGTCGTGGCAGGCCAGGCGGTTCGACGCCATCTACTCGGCCTCCTCGCTCTGCTCGCGCTCCTCGCGGAGCCAGCCGTGCTTCCCGAGGCCGGGCTGTTTCGCCGTGAGCCCGATTTTGGACTCGCGGGGGTTGCGCTCGTCGATGCTCTTCGTGACGATGCGGGCCCGCACCGAATCGCCAGTGCCGATGACGCTGTTGGACTCCCGGGAGGCGAGTTGCTGGTTCTCCTCGTCGAACGCGAGGTACTCGTCGGAAATCTGGGAGACGTGCAGGAGCCCGTCGACGGGGCCGATGCCGACGAACGCGCCGAAGCTCACGACTTCGACGATTTCGCCGTCGACGACTTCCTGCATCTCGGGGTCGAACGTGACGGCGTCGAACTCCGCTTTGAAGTAGACGCCAGGACGATTCGGCAACACCGCACCCTCGCCGAGGTCGTGGACCTCAGTGACGGTGACGACGCTCCCGATGTCCTCGTCCATTCGCCCTTCCAGTTTGTCCTGCAGCAGCCGCTTCACGAGGTCCGGACTCACGTCCCCGAGGTGCTCGGGCGGAACCTCTATCGTGTCTTTCAGCCGTGCTCGCTTGTACATTTATGGTCGAGTGATAGTCATTTGATTCCGGCCCCTTAAATGAATTACCGGCACGCCCGCGTCGAGCAGGCGCTCACGGAGGGGGCCGTCGTTCGTGACGACCGCGTCGGCGTCGCCGTCGACGGCGAGCGCGTACAGCGCGTCGTCTGCGTACGATTCCTCGGTATCCACGGTCTCACAGCGGTCTGCCAGGTCCGCCGCCACGCTCGCAGCCGTCGCTTCCTCCCCGCCGCCCGCGCCGAGCTTCTCCAGCTCCGCGCGGACCGTCTCGGGGACGACGGCGTCGTATCCTCGCGGCTCGTCGCCGCTCGGGTTTCCCGGCGAACTACGTTCGCCGCTGGCAAGGATGCGGTCGAGCTCGTCGAAGACCCGCACTCCGGCCTCGACCGGCATCATCAGCGCGTTGGCGTCCATGGCGACCCGCATCACTCCGTGAGCGTCCCGACGCCGATGAGCCGCCAGCGCGCGCCGACGCGGCGGTTGATGGCGATTTTCGACCCTTCGGGCGCGCACACCGGCCGCTTGAGCTGGACGTCGCACTCGCCGTCGCGAGCGCTCGTCACGGAGCCGACGGTGGTCGCGGTGCCGACGGTCAACATCAGCGGTTCGCCGGTGTTGATCTCGTCGATGGTCTCGCCCTCCTCGGCGCCGACGAGGCGTTCGAGCAGGTCGACGTCCATCGTGAAGGAGTCCCACGTCGGCGGGAGCGTCTCCGGCGGGCCGGCGACCTGCCCGGCGAGCGCGTCACCCTTCGTGAGGCTCGGGTCCAGGCCGGTCCCGACGCCGAGCAGGCCACCGGGCGAGGCCGCGTCGACGTCCTCGCCGCCGGCCTGGAGGCTGCGGACGGTGGTCGAGACCGACCGCCACTCCGTCTTGCCGCCCTCCTCGACCTCGCGGCCGGGGCGGAGTTCGATGTCCTCGTCGACATCGAGTTCGCCCTGCACGAGACTGCCGCCGAGCACGCCGCCCAGCAGGCCGTCCCACGTGGTGCCGGGGCGGTTGATGTCGAACGAACGCGCGACGTACATCCGGGGGTCGGCGTCCGGGTCGCGGTCCGGCGTCGGAATCTCGCCTTCGAGCGCGTCGATGACGAGGTCGATGTTGATCTCCTGTTCGGCGGAGATGGGGACGATGGGCGCGCCCTCGGCGACCGTGCCCTCGACGAACTCCTGAATCTCCTCGTAGTTCTGTCGGGCCTGCTCGCCGTCCACGAGGTCGACCTTGTTCTGCGCGATGACGATGTTCTCGATGCCGATGATGTCCAGCGCCATCAGGTGTTCCTCCGTCTGGGGCTGGGGGACGGGCTCGTTGGCGCTGACGACCAGCACCGCGCCGTCCATGATTGCCGCGCCCGAGAGCATCGTCGCCATCAGGGTCTCGTGGCCGGGAGCGTCCACGAACGAGACCGTGCGCAGCACCTCCGTCTCGGTGCCGTGCTCGGGACACTCCTCGGCGACGGTGTAACACTCGGGTTCGTCGCAGTCCGGACACCGCCGCAGCGTCGCGTCGGCGTACCCGAGGCGAATGGAGATGCCGCGTTTCATCTCCTCGGAGTGCTGGTCCGTCCACTCGCCGCTGAGCGCCCGGACGAGCGTGGTCTTTCCGTGGTCGACGTGACCGACCAGTCCGATGTTCACCTCCGGTTGTCGGTGATTGTCTGCCATGTTCACAGAGTAATCTTGCGTGAATTTCGCCCCGAACGACTGATAAACCTACTGTTACAGAGGCGCCGGGTCAGCGAGCGTCAAAACGCCGCTTGCTGGCGCGATACAGCGCCGCCCACGCCGCGAGCGAACCAGGCGTTTAACCCCGTCAACGACGAACGGAGAGGCGTGCGAGAGTTCGGATTCGAACTCCGGCTGTGCGCCCACCTCGAAGCTAGCGGCGTTCCGAGCGTCGGCGACGCGGGCGTCGTCGCCCGGCAACTCGGCACGAGCGTTCACGCCGCGGGTGGCCGCATCGTGGACACCGTCTGCGTGCTCCCCGGGCCGGAGTTCGACGCCCGCACAGAACTCACCAGCGAGACGATACCGCCCGCGGTGCTCGACGCCGACGTTCCTGTCGGCGAGTACGAGCGCGTCACACGGGCCTTCGACGGCCCGCCGGAGCGCGCCCGCAGCCTCGCGGAGCGCGGCGCTGACACCGGCTTCCTGGACCTCGACCGCCGCGGCGGCCAGACGGTCGTCCGCCAGCACGCCCGCTACCCGGACTGGGTTGGCGGCCTCGTCGGCGTCGAGAACAAGCCCGACCTCGGGCGGCCGGGCGACCTCGAAACCCAAATGCGCCACGACGCCAGCCTCGGCGTCCTCGACTACGCGGTCGTCGCGACTGCCTCCCACGTCACGCGCGCCCACCTGAACCGGCTCCCCGACGCAGTCGGCGTCTGGCACGTGGACTTCGATGCGAGTGAACCAATCGACGTGATACGGGAACCCGAGCCCTTGGACTCCGCAGGCTCCGGGATGGAGGTGCTCGATTCGGAGCCGGGAAAGACGAACGTGCGACCGGTGACGGCCGCCGAGAAGGCGCGCCAGCGCCGTCGTGTCGCCGAGCGCGCGTACGGCAAGGGCTGGCGGACGTACGACCTCCCGGACTGCGCACGGGCTGCTCGCGGCGAGGCAGGCGATGCTGCTACGCTCCCGTTCTGTGCGTACAAGGACCGGCTCGTCGACCCCGCCAGCGAGTGCGGCGCTGACTGCCCAGGCTACGAGCCGGCGGACGCACCCGAAACGGACCTCGACGCCGAACGCGAGCGGAACACGCCGTGGAACGCGGATGCGGGCGGCCGGCGGCGGCAGTCCGGGCTCGACCAGTTCTAAGAGCCGTGCGGATAGCCAGTCAGAGCGTGAACGTCTCGCCGTCGACGGCGAGCGCGTCGTCGAAGGCCTCGTCTGCAGGGTAGAAGTGTGAGACGTGGACGACGCGCGTCTCGTCGGCGTCGAGTTCGTCGCCGAGCGCGAGCGCACCCTCCTTCGTCATGTGTTTCGTGCCGAACGTCCGCGCCACGCCGTCGCCGTCCTCGTGACGGCCGCCGACGGGGTGGTGGTCGGCGAGGTGCGCGGGGACGATGCCGTCCGCGAGCAGGAGGTCCGGATCCCGCATCGCGGCCAGCGACTCGTCGGGAATGTCGTACGTCGTGTCGCCCGAGAGTACGAGCTTCGCACCGCCGCGCTCGACGACAACGCCGTAGCACAACAGCGGCGGGTGGTCGACGGGCACGAGCGTCACGTCGAAGCCCGCGGCCTCGAAGGTCTCGTGTGGCGTGACCGCTCGTGGGTCGACGTTGTCGAGGTAGTCGTACTTCCGGGCGACGGTCTCGGCGACGCTCTCGCCAGTCTTCGGGTCAGTCTCGTCGGCGGCGTACACCGGGAGCTCGTCGAACAGCCGGTAGGAGTTCCCGAGACCGTCCAAGTGGTCGAAGTGGATGTGGGAGACGACGCCCGCGTCCGGCAGGGGGACGTCCTCCCGGAGGAACTGCGTGCGAAAGTCCGGGCTGAAGTCGAGGAGGAGCGCGTCCCCGCTGGCTTCGTCCTCGACGTGGACGGCGAACCGCGTGCGTTCGACGCCGCGGTCGCGGGCTGCCTGGCACGTCGCGCAGTCACACCCGGGCGTCGGCGTGCCCGTAGTGTCACCCGTGCCGAGCAGCGTGACCCTCATGCGTGGTCGTGGCCAGCGTGTGCAGCGTCGTCGTCGGGTTCGTCCGGGTCGTCGATGGCCTCTTCGAGCGTGTCGAGGTTGCGGAGGTGGTCGCGGTCCTCGAAGTCCGAGACGGCGGCCACCAGGTCGTCCTGCGTGAGCGTCCGGCGGTCCTCCATGAGCGCGTCGAGGACGGCCTCGCGGAGCACGAGCCGGAGGTCGCTTCCCGTCAGGCCCTCGGTCTCAGCGGCGAGCGCCTCGGCGTCGAGGTCGTCGACTGCGAGCTCACGGGTGACGATTTCCAGAATTTCGGCGCGCATCCCCTCGTCGGGGCGCGGGAACGACAGAATCTCGTCGAAGCGCCGCCACGCCGCCGCGTCGAGCTCGTCGGGGTGGTTGGTCGCGCCGATGAGCAACACGTCGTCGTTGACGAGGCTCACCTCGTCGATGCTCTTCAGGAGCGTGTTCACCGCGCGCTTGATGGCGTTGTGCTCGTCGCCCGTCCGCGTGGTGGCGACGAAGTCGAACTCGTCCATGAAGAGGATGCACGGCGAGAGCCGCTTGGCTACCTCGAAGACCTTCTCGACGTTCTTCGCCGTCTCGCCGAGGTACTGGCTCGTAATCATCGAGAGCTTCACCTCCACGAACGGCAGGTCGAGTTGGTGGGCGAGCCCCCGGGCCGTCGACGTCTTCCCGGTTCCGGGCGGGCCGACGAACAGCAGCTTCCCGATTTCGCTGAGCCCGATGGTCGCGAGGTAGTCGCGGTGCTCGATGGCCTTCGCAACCTTCGTAATCTCGGCCTCCTGCTCGTCGGTGAGCACGATGTCGTCGAGGGTCACGTCGATTTCCGCGGGCGAGCGCACCTCCACGAGGTCCAGCATCTCCTCGTCGTCCTCGTCGAAGTACTCCGAGAGCAGGCCGTCGATCCACTGCGGGTCGGCCTGCACGGGTCGGTTGTCCTCGCGGACCTCCTCGTAGTCCACGCCGAACTCGTCGCCGACGGCGTACGCCAGCACGGGGTTCTCGCGGACTCGCTCGGCGTCGGCGTTGTCGACGAACCAGTCGACGGCCATCTCGTCGTCCACGAGGCTCATGCTCCCCGCGAACGTGTCGCGGTCGGTGAACATCAGCCCGGAGATTGCCTCCCAGGGCTCGTCCACGCTGGATCCCTCGTTGACGGCTGTCTCCGTGGTCTTCGGCGGTCGCGGGACGCCGTCGTCCCCCCAGAGCACGGTGCGGTACGCGGGCGGCAGGTCGTTCTCGTCGAGCTCCCGGTGCTTGTCGTAGATGCGAGCCGACAACAGGAATTCGACGACGTCGAGCGCCTCAGTCACTACCACTGACCTACCACCTCGGGGCGCATAAGCGCGTCGCAGTCGTCCTGAAAGGAAAACAGTACAGGAGTGGTTTGCGTTGACATCATCTCAAACACCTCGAAAGCCCCGGCGCGCTCGGCGTCTGCGACTCGCTTCGCGCTTCCTTCACTCGCTACGCTCGTTCAGTCCAGTGCTTGCGTCGTCTCGACTGCCGACCGCGCCGCCCCTTTCAGTCCCGGAAGACTCACTGCGTTCGTCTTCCGTTCCACCGCTATCAGACCGTCGCGTTCGCGCGAATGTAGAACACGACCGCGCGGCTGTGCTGGTAGCCCTGATGGACGGTGCGGGTGTAGCCGCGTTCGGTGAGGGTGTCTTCGAGGGGGCCGTCCTCGTCGTCGAGCGCGATGACGACGGGCGGCTCGTGTTCGAACACCGTCTCGTTGTCGAGCGTGCTGGAGGCGTTCGTGCCGTACTGGTCGAAGTACCACGGCAGCGGCAGGCGCTCGAACCAGCCCGTGTAGCCGCCCCGCGTGATGTTCAACCGGGGCTTCTCGGCGAGGTCGTCGGGATGGTTGAACTCGTCGCCGTAGAACATCACGTCGACGCCGTCGTTGGTCGCGGAAATCTCACGAATCTCCTGCAGCGTGGGCTGCATCTCGCCGGCCGGCTGGGCGTACTGGACGAGCGTGTTGTCCGGCCCCTGTGGGTTCGCGTACGTCGTCTGCGCGGCGACCGCGCCCGTGCCGGCGGCGGCGACGAGGAGCGCGAGCGTGACGGCGCGAGCACCGGCAGAGTTCCCAGACGCGGCGGCCGCACGGCCGCGCTCGTAGACGAGCGCGACGCCGACGCCAGCGGGCACCGCCAGCGGCACGATGGCGTTTATCATCGTCCACGCCGCGGAGATGTCCGCGACCGCGGGGTAGCCGAACACCGAGAACAGCCCCCAGTAGAAACAGACCTCGACGACCGGCCGCGGCTCCTCGGTGGCGTACCGCTCGTAGAGGAAGCCGAGCACGGCGAACACGACGAGCGCGGTGGCGCCGACGCCGAGCACGGTGAGGTCGTGTTTCAGGAACGCGACGTAGGAGTGCTCCTGCATCCCCGTCGACCCCCAGAGGTCCACGAACTCGTTCCACGACCCGAGCGTCGCGTCGCGGAGCACGCCCGGCAGCAGCGCGGGGTCGCTGAGGGCTTCGTAGAGGTCGGGCTTGGGCGCGTAGAACGCGACGACGACCACGGCGGCCTCAGCGAGCGCAGCGACGAGGTGGAGTTTGTACTGCCACGCGGCGCGCGCAGCACGCCGGACGTGCGACCGCGCGATCGCCCAGCGCGACGCCTCCTCGTCGGCTTTCGCGAGCACGAGCCGGCCGTCGAGGACGAGCGCGAGCGCGCCCAGCCAGCAGACTGGGTAGAGGAGCGCGTTCTCCTTGGTCGTGAACGCGAGCGCGAACGGGAGCGCCGCGGCGTAGAGGTAGCGCGCCTTCCCGGTGTCGAGTGCCCGGACGAACAGCCCGAACGCAGTGAACATGAACGCCGCCAGCAGCAGGTCGTTGCGCATGAACCGCGAGTAGTACAGCAACACGGGGTTGGCGGCGAAGAACAGGCTCGTCGCTACGAGCGCGGGCTGCGAGAGGCGCTCGCGCAGCAGCCACGGCGTCACCACGAGGAGCGCGCCGACGACCGCGACGACCAGCCGCATCGTGAAGTCCGACGGTCCGAGCAGGTCGAAGACGACGCCGTTGACGTGCGGGAGGAACGGCCCGTGGATGATGGGGCGGTACGTCCACGCGCCGACCTCCATGTAGTGGAGAATCCAGTCGGCGACGCGGGCTTCGTCCTGGTGGGCGACCCGCCAGCCGAGGTTCCAGAGTCGTGCGAGGAGGGCGAGGGAGGCGACGGCGACGAGCGCGGCGGCGACGCGGCGTCGCGGCGTCCGGCCGCCACTGGACCGAGGCATACCACGCGATTGCGACGGGGTCGATAAACGCTTTCCGGATAGCGAGGGGCGGCGCGAAGCGCCGGCCCTCGAAAACGCGAACGCGGAGCGAAGCGATGCGTGAGCAGCGAGAGCCCGAACGGAGTGAGGGCTCTCGGGAAGTGAGCGGTGAGCGCAGCGAAGCGCGCCGCGAAGCGCCGGCCCTCGGGAACGCGAACGGCGACCGTCGGAGCCGTGAGCCGGGAGAGCCCGAGCAACGCGAGGGGTCTCCAGACGCGAGCGGGGAACGAAGTGACCCGCGAGCAGCGACGCCCGAATTACGACCCGTCCAGCCGTTCGGCGACGGCTTCGATGGGATGAGGGGGAATCTCGTCGGCGTCGTCGCGGTCGCCGAGTTGGGAGCGACAGGAGCCACCGGGGGCGACGACGCGGTCGGCGGGGCTGTCCTCGACTTGCTCGAACAGCCGACTACCGATGGCCTGCGAGAGGTCGTAATGTTCGTCGTGGTAGCCGAAGCTCCCGGCCATCCCGCAGCACGTGGTGTCGAGGGGGTCGACGTCGTAGCCGACGCGCCGGAGGACGCCGACCGCGTGGTGGTCCTTGTTGGTGGCGTTCTGGTTGCAGTGGCCGTGGTAGCTGAGCGCGCCGGCCGCGCCGGGGGAGCGGTCGGCGACGGGGAGCGTTTCGTCGATTCGGAAGGTGTCGAGGTACTCGCAGACGCCGTAGGCGTTGTCGGCGACGCGTTCGACCGGCGCGCGGGAGCCGCCGTCCGCAGCGCGAGAGGCGTCGCCGAGTAGGTCCAGATATTCGTCCTGGAACATCACGGCGTCCGAGGGCTCGACGAAGACGACGTCCCAGTCGTCGGCGACGCGCGGCTCGAGCTGGTCGACGTTGGCGCGCGCTCGTTCGCCGGCGCGGTCGAGCATCCCGGCGGAGAACGCCGCCCGGCCCGAGGGCGCGGCGTCGCCAGGAATCGTGACGTGGACGCCCGCTGCTTCGAGTGTGCGGACGGCGGCCTTCCCCGCAGCCGGGTAGGAGTAGTTCGTGTAGGTGTCTGGGAACAGGAGCACGCGGCGGTCGGCGTTTTCGGGCGAGACGGCGGCCCCACCGCGGGTCTCGAACCAGTCTTGGAGGGATTCGCGGCGGAACGGCGGCAGTTCGCGCTCGGGGGCGATACCGAAGACGGACTGGAGGAGTTTTCTCGCGCCCGGGAGTTCGGTCGCCCAGTTCGAGACGGGAGCGAGCGCGGAGCCGAGCTTCGAGGCCGCGTCGATGTCCGCGAACAGGCGCTCGCGCAGCGTCGCACCCGCTTCGTCGTGGTGGCGGTGCTTGGTCTCTGCCTTGAGCTTCGCCATGTCGACGCCCGTGGGGCAGTCGCTCTTGCAGCCCTTGCACCCGACACAGAGGTCCAGCACCTCCGACTGGAAGCGCTCGGAGTGGATTTCGTCCTCGGGGAGGTCGCCGCTGATTGCCGCGCGGAGCATGTTCGCGCGGCCGCGGGTCGTCTGGACTTCCTCCTTCGACGCGCGGTACGTCGGGCACATCACGTCCGAGTCGGTCTGCCGGCACGTCCCGCAGCCGTTGCAGCGCTCCACGAGTTCGGCGAAGCCACCGTCCTCGGAGAAGTCGAGCTCTGTCTGCGGTTCGACGGACTGGTAGTCGGGGCCGTACCGGAGGTGGTCGCGGTTGTCCGCGCCGACGCCGCGGTCCGCGTCCGGGCCGACGTCGGCGGCGCTCTCGCGGTAGACGACGTTCCCGGGATGCAGCCACCACTCGGGGTCGAAGGCGGTCTTCACCTCCTTGAACGCTGTCCAGAGGTCGGCGCCGTACATCTTGGGCGTGAATTCGGTGCGCGCCATGCCGTCGCCGTGCTCACCCGAAAAGGAGCCCTGATGGTCGAGCACGAGGTCGGTGACGGCCTCCGTGATGGAGTGCATCGCCTCGACGCCCGCTTCGTCCTTGAGGTTCAGAATCGGCCGGATGTGCAGGGTCCCCGACCCGGCGTGTGCGAAGTACGCCGCCGAGGTGTCGTGGTCGGCGAGAATTGCCTCGAACTGGTCGACGTATTCGGCGAGGTCTTCCGGGGGAACCGTCGCATCCTCGATGAACGGGTACGGCTTCGGGTCGCCCGGCAGCGACATCAGCAGCGGAATCGCGGCCTTCCGGAGTTTCCAGAGGTCGTCTTGCGCGGATTCCGTGTACGCCTCCAGAACATCGAAGGCAGGCCCCTCGTCGAGGAACCGCTCGTTCGTGGCGGCGACGGCGGCCGCGAAGTCGTCGTGGAGTTCGGAGTCGAACTCCAGCATGAGGGCGGCCTCGGCACCGTCGGGAATCGGCTCGACGTACGCCGCGTAGCCGTCCGATTCGGCGGCCAGCCGGAACACCTCGTCGTCCATCAGTTCGACCGCGCTGACGTCGTACTCCAGCGCCACGGGAACCATCCGCATCGCGTCGGTGAGGTCCGCGAAGCAGTACAGCGCCAGCGCCGTCTCCTCGGGCACGGTCACGAGCGACAGTTCGGCTTCGACGACGACGCCGAGCGTGCCCTCCGCGCCGACGAACAGTTTTGCGAGGTTCAGCACGCGCTCGCCGTCGTCGTTCTCGGAGACGACGCGGTCGAGGTTGTAGCCGGAGACGCGCCGTTTGAGGTCCGGGTAGCGCGCCTCGATTTCGTCGGCGTGCTCCTCGACGAGCGCGCGGACCGTTCGGTAGAGTTCGGCCTCGCGGCCGTCGCCGGCGACGAGTTCGTCCCACTCCGGAGAATCGAGGACGACCTCCCGGGCCTCGATGACCGAGCCGTCCGAGAGGACTGCGGTGACGGCCTCCGTGTAGGCGTCGGTGATGCCGTAGCGCACGGAGTGCGCGCCCGTGGAGTTGTTCCCGATGCCGCCGCCGACGGTCGCGCGGTTCGAGGACGCGGGGTCGGGCGCGAATTTGAGGCCGTGCTCGGCGAGGCGGTCGTCGAGGTCGTCCTGCACGACGCCGGGCTGGACGCGCGCCCGCTTCGCGTCCGGGTCCACGTCCAGCACGTCGTCCATGTGCCGGGAGACGTCGAGGACGACGCAGCCCGGGCCGACGGTCTGCCCTGCGAGCGACGACCCCGTGCCGCGCGGGAGAATCGGCACGCCGTGGTCGGTCGCCACTTCTATCGCAGCCCGCACGTCGGCTACGTCCATCGGGAACACGACGCCCGCGGGCTGAGCGCCGTAGATGCTGCCGTCCGTCGCGTACAGGACGCGGGCGTACTCGTCGAACGCGACCCGGCCGTCTACGCGCGAACGGAGGTCGTCCGCTAATTCGCGGTACTCGGCGGCGTCCGGCCGCTCGACGTCGAGTTCCTGCGCGGACCACGTGGCGTGAGTTCCCTCGGAAGTCACGTTCCGGAATCCACACGGTCGATAATTAAAGTTAGTCGTCGCGTCAAAACCAGCGCGGTAAACCGCGAGCACCGTGCGACGCGTTGTCGGAGGTTTATGGTCTGTCGCGCGTCAGTAGTGGTATGGCTAGCGACACCACCCCGGTCATCGCGGCAGCCTACCGAACCCCGCAGGGCAAGGAGGGCGGCGCGTTCGCGGACACGCGCAGCGAGGACCTCTCGATTCCGCTCATCGACCACATCCTCGACGAACACGGCCTGACGAGCGACGACATCGACGACCTCCAGTGGGGCGTCGCCCAGCAGCGCAACGAGCAGGACAACAACGTCGCGCGCGTCATCGCGCTCCTCTCGGAGCTCGGTGAGGACGTGCCCGCGGCGACCGTGAACCGCTGGTGTGCGTCCTCGATGGAGGCCATCATGCGCGCGGCGGACTCCATCAGCGCGGGCCAGCGCCAGGCCATCATCGCGGGCGGCGTCGAGAACATGTCCCGCGTGCCGATGGACGGCGACTCCTACCAGCACCTCCACCCCGAACTCGCCGAGCACTACAACGTCCCCGAACTCCAGATGGGGATGACCGCCGAAGAGGTCGCCGAGCGCCACGACATCAGCCGCGAGCAGCAGGACGAGTACGCGCTCCAGAGCCAGCAGCGCGCCGCCGAGGCCACCGACTCCGGACGCTTCGACGACGAAATCGTCCCCATCGAGACGGAGGAGGGCCTCGTCGAGGAGGACGAGGGCATCCGCCGCGACACGTCCCTGGAAGCGCTCGGCCAGCTCCCGACCGTGTTCAAGGGCGACGGCACGGTGACGCCCGGGAACGCCAGCCAGATTTCGGACGGCGCGGCCGCGACGCTCGTCACGAGCGAGCAGTTCGCCGAGGACCACGACCTCGACGTGCTCGCGTACGTCGGCGACCACAACGTCACGGGCGTCGACCCGCGCGTCATGGGCATCGGCCCCGTCCCGGCCACCCGGGAACTCTTCGAGCGCACCGGCGAGGACGTCGACGACTTCGACCTCGTGGAGCTCAACGAGGCGTTCGCGTCCCAGACCGTCTACGCGCGCGACGAACTCGGCATCGACAACGAGAAGTTCAACGTCAACGGCGGCGCTATCGCCATCGGCCACCCGCTGGGTGCCAGCGGCGCGCGCCTCCCGGTGACGCTGATTCACGAGATGAACGAGCGCGACGCCGAGAAGGGGCTGGCGACGCTGTGCGTCGGCTTCGGCCAGGGCGCGGCGATTACGTTCGAGCGGGGGTAGTCTACTGGCGTGCGAAGCACGTCGTTCACCGTGCCGCAGGCACGGGCGCGAGGACGACCATCGGGAGGACGACGCGTTTTTGGCCGAGCTTTTGCCGAACGAGCGGCCAGCGGCCGCGAGTGCAGCGCAAAAGGTCGTCGCGTCAGGGCGCGGCGATTACGTTCGAGCGGGGGTAGTCTACTGGCGTGCGAAGCGCGTCGTTCACCGTGCCGCAGGCACGGGCACGAGGACGACCATCGGGAGGACGACGCGTTTTTGGCCGAGCTTTTGCCGAACGAGCGGCCAGCGGCCGCGAGTGCAGCGCAAAAGGTCGTCGCGTCAGGGCGCGGCGATTACGTTCGAGCGGAAATAGGGCGACTGGATTTCTCGGGCGGGCGGCGCGTCGCCCGCGCCGAAACCACGAAACTGATACCGGAGCCTCGTTTCTCTCGGCGTAATGCGTTCCGTCGGCATCGTCGTCCCCGCGTACGACCCGAACGTCGAGGTGCTCGTGTCGTACCTGCAATCCCTCCGAGAAGCGCTCCAGCCCGAGCGCCTGCACGTGGAACTGGATGCGGGCACCGCGGAGACGGCCGCCGCGATTCGTGAAACGGGAACGACCGTCGACGACGCGGCCGAGCGCCGCGGCAAAGGAGCCGCCATCACCGTGGGGTTCGAGACGCTGGAGACGGACGTGCTCGCGTTCGCGGACGCCGACGGCGCGACGCCCGTGCCGTCGCTCGCGTCGGTCGTCGCGCCCGTTCGTGACGGCGACGCCGACCTCGCGGTGGGGTCGCGGCGCCACCCCGACGCGACCGTCGCCAGCCACCAGACGTTCGCGCGCCGGTTCCTCGGCGACGCCTTCGCGTGGCTGGCGCGCCGCCTCCTCGACGTCGACCTCTACGACTACCAGTGCGGCGCGAAAGCCATCACCAGCGAGGGCTGGGAGCAGGTGCGGGACCACCTCTACGAGCCCGGGTTCGCGTGGGACGTCGAACTCGTCGCGATGGCGGGCGCGCTCGACCTCCGCGTGCGGGAAGTCCCCATCGAATGGGAGGACCAGCCGGGGTCGACGGTGTCGCCGGTGGAGACGTCGATAGCGCTGTTCCGCGCGCTGCTGGCGTCCCGCCACCGGTCGAAGCTCCTGCGGGACAGCCAGCTACACGAAGCCATCGCGGCGCGCCGCGACGACCCCGCCGCGCTCGTGGAGCGGCAGCGATGAGCCGCGCCGACCGCCTGCGGGAGGCGCTGCCCGAGCGGCTCGCGGCGCTCGTCTCGACGGTGCGGTTCGGGCAGTTCGTCTCCGTCGGCGCCGTCGGTGCCGTCTTCGACGTCACGACGCTCGTCGTGCTGACCGAGCTGTTCGGCGTGCCGGCGGCCGTCGCGAACGTCGTCAGCATCGAGACGGCGATTCTCGTGATGTTCGCGGTCAACGAGCGCTGGACGTTCGCGGAGCACGGCGCGACCGACCTGCGCTCGATTGGCCGGCGGCTCGTGCGCTCGCACGTCGTCCGCGCGGGCGGGTCGACGCTACAGTACGTGCTGTTCGTCGCGGTGTTCTACAACGTCGCCGTCGACCTCTCGGTCGCGGGCGTGGACCTCTGGCTGGTCGTCGTGAAGGGCGGTGCCATCGGCGTGGCGATGCTCGTGAACTACGTCTTCGAGAGCCTGTTCACGTGGCGCGTCCACGCCGACGAGTAAGAGCAGTTAGTCGTGGGGGTGACACCAGTTCAGCGCCTCGCGGACCGCCTCCTTCCGGCCGAGGAACGTGAGGTGGTCGCCCTGCTGGAGCGTGAAGTCGCCCGACGGCACCTGATTCTCGTCGTCGCGGCCGACGAGCGCGATGATGCAGCCGTTCGGGAGCTCCGCGTCGAGTTCGTCGATGGTCTTCCCGACGAGGTCCTCGGAGGTAACTTCGACCTCCTGGACGTCGCCCGAGCGCCCGATTTCGGTCATCCAGTTGGCGAGCGCGGGGCGCTCGATGATGTTGTCGATGCCCCACGCGGTCGCCAGCGACGAGGAGACCGTACGGACGCCGAGGTCCTCGAAGGCGTCGACGTTGTCAGGGTTGTTCGCCCGGGCGATGATGGTGTCGACGTCGAACTTCGAGTCCGCGAGCTGGGAGACCAGCAGATTGGCGTCGTCGTCACCGGTGGCGGCGACGACGATGCGGGCGTTCTCCGCGCCCGCGGCGCGTAGCTCGTCGGTGTCCGTGCCGTCGCCGTGGTGGACGGTGAACCCCTCGTTCCGCGTTCGTTCGACCATCTCTACGTCCTTCTCGATGAGGACGACGTTCTCACCGCGGTCTTCGAGGCGCTCACCGAGCGCCCGACCGACGGTGCCGCCGCCGACGATGATGACACGCATTGGTATGACCTCAAGTGCTTGCGCGATGTGTCTTGCGAACCCCCCTTCGAAGACGACAGTCAGCAGGATGACGAGGAAGACGACGCCGACCAAGAGGCTGGCTGCTTCCTCCATCCCGTTGCTCTGGAGCTGGACGGCGAACAGCGTCGCGACCGACGCGGGGATGATGCCGCGCGGCCCGACGACGCTCATGAACGTCCGCTCGGAGAGCGTGTAGCGCTCCCCCCGGGTGGAGAGGAAGACGCCCAGCGGCCGGATGACGAGCGCGACGAGCGCGACGACGGCGAGCCCACCGACGCCGAGTTTGATGAGATTGTCGAACGACAGCAGCGCGGCGAGCCCGATGAACACGAACGAGAGGACGACCAGTGTCACGTCGCCCTTGAACGCCTCTATCTCCTCCTCGTAGGGGAGGTCGGCGTTCCCGAGCACCATCCCGGCGGTGGCGACGGCGGCGATGCCCGCTTCGCCGCGGAGGATGTCCGCGGCGCCGTACGCGACCAGCGCACTCGCGAGCACGATGAGCCGGGCGTTCTGTGGGGCGTTCCCGCGCGAGAGGTCGACGTGCCGGAGCAGGTACCAGACGATGCCAGCGACGACGAGGCCGAAGAGGACGCCGATGCCGAGTCGGACCGTGAACTCCTCGATAATCTGCATCCGGGTGAGCTCGGGGTTCTTGACGACCTCGAAGACGACGATGGCGAGGATGGCCGCGGTGACGTCGTTGACCACGCCCTCGGTTTCGAGCGCGGCGGCGACGCGATTGCGCACGGGCACGATGTCCAGAATCGGCGTGATGACCGTCGGCCCGGTGGCGACCAGCAGGCTGCCGACGAGGAACGACATGTCCCAGTTCGCGCCGAGCAGGTAGTGCACCGATAGCGCGGTCCCGACCAGCGAGATGGCGGCCCCGACTGTCGTGAGCCTGACCACCGCGCCCGGGGCTTCCCGGAGCTTCGGGAGCTTCAGGTGGAACGCGCCCTCGAAGACGATGATGGCGACGGAGAGCCCGACGATGCCGGACAGGGTCTCCGCGCCGCCGAACGTCTCCAGCGTGACGACGCCCAGCACTTCCGGGCCGACGAGAATCCCCGCGATGACGAGGAACAGCACGCTCGGCACTTGGAGGCGGTCCGCGATGACTTGCGACGCCACTCCGAGGGCGATTATCGTGGCGACCAGTGGGATGAGTTCGGAGCTCACAGGAGCACCTCCAGTACCGGCATCGTCCCGTGATTCAGCGCCGCTACCCTTAAAGCGCCCGGATGCCGGCAGCCACGCCCGACACTGCGAGCTACTCCGCGTAGATGTTGCCGATTTCGTCGGCGAACCGGTCGAGGATGTTGCGGCGCTTCTTCTTCATCGTCGGCGTGAGCAGGTCGTTGGCCTCGGTGAACTCGGTGGGGACGAGGCGGAAGCGCTTGAGCTGCTCGTACTCCTCGAACTGCTCGTTGACGGCGTCGACCGCCCGCTGGATGCGGGCTTCCACGCGGTCGTCCCGGCAGATGGCGGCCTTGTCGTCGGGCAGATCGATGCTCTCGCTGTTCGCCCACGTACGGAGGCCGTCGAAGTTCGGGACGACGACCGCGGAGACGAACTTGCGATTGTCGCCGACGACCATCGCCTGCTCGACCAGCGGGCTCGCGGCGAAGGCGTCCTCGATGGGGCCGGGCGCGACGTTCTTCCCCGTCGACAGCGTGAGAATCTGTTTCGCGCGTTCGAGGAAGGTGACGTAGCCGTCCGCCCGAATTTCGACGACGTCGCCGGTGCGGAACCACTCCTTCCCCTCGAGCTCCGTGAACGCCTGCTCGGTAGCGTCGTCGAGCCCCCAATAGCCGTCGAAGACCTGCGGGCCGCGTACGAGGAGTTCGCCGACGTCGCCGTCGCTTTCGTCGTGCTGCCCGGGGCTGGCGATGGTTTCGTCGACGCGAACCTCGGTGTCCACGAGCGGCGGGCCGATTGTGCCGGGCTTGGGGGCCTCGGGCGGGTTCACGCAGAGCACGGGGCTGGTCTCCGTGAGGCCGTAGCCCTCCAGAATCGGGAGGCCCATGCCGTGGTAGAGCGCGCACAACTCCGGGGACAGCGACCCGCCCCCGGAGATGAAGAAGTCGACGTTCCCGCCGAGCGCGTCCCGCACCTGCTCGAAGACGAGTTTGTCCGCGACGGCGTGTTTCGCGCGCAACGCCAGTCCGGGGTCGTCGGCCTCGTAGTAGTCGCGGCCGACGCCGGTCGCCCACTCGAAGATGCGCTCCTTGGTGGGGGATTCGGCAGCCTGCTCGCGGACGGCGTCGAAAATCTTCTCGTAGACGCGGGGGACGCTGGTGCCGACGGAGGGCTCGCAGAGCGCGAAGTCCTCCCGGAGCGTGTCCGGGGATTCGGCGTAACAGACGTGCGCGCCGGCGGCGAACAGCAGGAAGTGGCCGGCGAGCCGTTCGAGGACGTGCGCCAGCGGGAGGAACGAGACGACCCGGGTCTCCGCGGTGATGGCGGGGAGGTCGGGCTTGTCGGGTCGCGGGCCGAAGCGCTTCCGGCACTGGTTGACGTTCTCCCGGAAGTTCGCGTGGGTGAGCGCGACGCCCTTCGGCTGGCCGGTGGTGCCGGACGTGTAGATGAGGCTCGCGAGGTCGTCGTACGCCGGCTCCGCGACCCACTGTTCGTAGGTGTCGCGGTCGAAGGCCGCCTGTCCGCGCTCGCACACCTTCGAGAGCGCGATGGCGTCGTCGTCGGCGACGCGGTCCATCGTGACGACGAACTCCACGTCGAGGTCGCCCTGGACCTCGCGGACGCGGTCGAGTTCGGTCTCGCCCTCGACGACGACGCCGACAGCGCCGCTGTCGCCGAGGAGGTGTTTCACTTGCCGCGGGCTAGAACTCGGGTAGACCGTGGTGACTGCGCCGCCAGCCGCGAGAATGCCGAAGTCGCTCTGCGCCCACTCCATGCGGGTGTGCGCGAAGATGCCGACGCGCTCCCCGGCTTCGACCCCGAGGTCGCGGAACCCCGCCGCGAGATTGCGGACGACGTCCCGCATCTCGCCGTACGTGACGTCGGCGAACTCGCCGTCGGGCGCGGCCGGGAGCACGTCCGGGGTGAGCGTGCGGTCGTAGATACCGCCCTTGTACCCCTGTGCGGGGCGGTCCGCGTGTCGCTCCGCGGCGTTCTCGAACGTGCGGGCGAGGGTGGTCTGCCCGGTGACCTCGTCCTCGTAGTCGCGTTCCGCCTCGCGGAAGTCCATAGCGCCTAGTGGGTCTCCCGGGTCTTAAGATAGTGGAGAACGCCACGAACGTTCATTCTAGTTTCCGCGCGGGCCTTGTGGTCGCCCCAGACCTGCCAGACCTCGTTGGTGCTGGCGAGGTGGTCGATGGCGGCTTCCTCGCTGCCGCGCTCGACGACCTCACGTTCGACGGTTTCGACCCACTCCCGCAGCACTTGCTCGTACTGGCGGAGGACGGCGTCGACATCGTCCGGCCCCGGCCCGAAGTGCGCGTACAGCAGGACGTCGGGGTCGAGGCGGCGAATCAGTTCGGCGTCGGTGACGCACTGTTCGAGGTCGAAGTTCGGCGGCGGGCTCGTCTCCCGGACGCGGTCTTGCTCGGGGACCCAGATGCCGGCGGCGTCCGCTGTGAAGAGGGCGTCGTCGGCGTGGTCCTCGAAGACGACCTGGTGGGGGGCGTGCCCGGGCGCGTGGTGGGCGGTCAGTTCCCGGCTGCCGAGGTCGACGGTGTCGCCGTCTTCGAGTTCGACGATGCGGTCCTCGGGGACGGGTTCGGGTTCGACGTAGTACTGCCACTGATCGCCGACCGCCTCTTTGGTGCCCTCCACGAGCCGTGAAGGGTCCACGAGGTGGCGCGCGCCGATTTCGTGGACGTAGATGTCCGCGTTCGGACACTCCTCGGCGAGGAAGCCCGCGCCGCCCGCGTGGTCGAGGTGGACGTGCGTGACGAGAATCGCTTCGAGGTCCGCGGGCGCGATGCCGCACTCGTCGAGCGCGGCGAGGACGCGCTCGTAGTTCGTGCCGATGCCGGTGTCGACGATTGCTGGCCGGTCGGCGTCGACGACGTAGACGGAGCCGTACTCGCCGGTGTCGTACATGCCGGTGTCGACGTACGAGATGTCGGTACACTGTTCGACGTCGAAGACGTCGCCGGGTGCCATACCGGGAGTGGGGTGGCCGTACGCAAAAGATTTCGCGTGTGCGGGCCGCTCGGTCACGGCGTCCCCGCCACGGGAAGCACGAAGAACGCCAGGTAGGAGAGGACGGTCGCGGCGCTCGGCCCGAGAATCCAGAAGGAGACGAACCGCGCGACCGTCGACGGGTCGAACAGCGCCGCCGCGTCCTGCAGGTCGTCGGCGCGCGCCTCGCCGATTTCGGCGACGCCGTCGCCCGCCTCGACGGCGACCGCGCTCACGGAGACGCCACCCTCGACGTCGCCGCGCGCGAGATCCGCCGCCGTCGCCGTCCGGGACGCGCGCCCCCAGCCGAGTCCGACGATGGTCATCACCGTCGAGAGCGCGAGACTGATGGGGATGCCGAGCCACGACGCGGCGGTCGTAATCGTCGCCGCGACGACCGTCACGACCATGGCGGCCAGCAGCGGGAGGTCCGTGAGTTCGCTTCCAACCGACGCCATCGTGCGGCGCGCGATGGTGAACGCGCCGACGCCGATGGCCGCCGCCGCGAGCACGACCGCCGGCCCGGGGGCGAGGAGTCCGCCGCCGACCAGTGGTGCGACCGCGTTCGCGACGTTGCTCGCGCCCGCGGAGAACGACATGTAGCACGCCACGACGACGACGAGCGCGGTACTGACGAACTCCCGGAGCGACGTCCCCGGGCCGAGCGCTGGTCTGGGGATGAACGACGACCAATCGAGCGTGACCATCGGGCCGTCGGACTGCTCGACTTCGACGACGCGCTGCAGGTGGACGTAGAGGTAGCGCCCGACGACCCCGCCACACCAGAAGCCCGCGACTGGCGCGACCAGCCACCAGACGACGATTTCCCCGAGCACCGCCCAATCGAGCGTGCCCGTCGCGAGGCCGAGGCCCGCGATGGCACCGACCGCCGTCATCGACGTCGAGACCGGGACGCCGTAGGCGTTCGCGACCACCATCCCGAGCCCGATGAACACGAGCACGACGATGCTCGCCTCGACGGTGAACGCGCTCGGCGCGACGACCCCGCTGCCCAGCGTCTCGACGACGTTGCGCCCGACCGTCCAGCCGCCCAGCAGGGCGAACACCGTCATCAGCGCCGCTGCGGTCGTCTTCTTCGTGACGCCCGCGCCGACCGACGGCCCCCACGCGACGCCCGTCGACGACCCGCCGACGTTGAAGCCGACGAACGCCGCGGCCGCGACGGCGAGGACCAACAGGACCTCCATGTGTTCTCGCGTACGCGGTTCGGGGTGGTGTATATTCTGGATGTGGCCGATATTCGGGCGGTCGCCCGGCTCCGGTTCGTGAGCGGTTACGGGGATGCGATACGTTCTTGCCGGCGCCCCCGCAAACTCCGGCAAATGCTGAGCAGACAGTACGTCCGCGAACACCCCGAGGAGGTCCGCGACGCCCTGCGGAAGAAGGGCGTGGACGCGGACCTCGACCGGATTCTGGAAGTCGACGAGGAGTGGCGCGACCGCAAGGCCCGCGGCGACGAACTCCGCCACGAGCGCAACGAGGTCTCCTCGAAAATCGGCGAGCTCAAGCAGGAGGGCGAGGAGGAGGCGGCCCAGGAAGCCATCGAGCGCTCGCAGGAACTCAAAGACGAGCTCGAGGAAATCGAGACGTGCGCGGACGAACTCGAGGCCGAACTGGAGCGCAAACTGCTCACGCTCCCGATGGTCCCCCACGAGGAGGTGCCGGTCGGCGAGGACGAGTCCGACAACGTCGAGCGCCGCCGCGAGGGTTTCGACGACGTCCGCGACCTCCCGGACGAGGTCACGCCGCACTACGACCTCGGCGAGGAACTGGACATCCTGGACTTCGAGCGCGGCGCGAAAGTCTCGGGCGGCGGCTTCTACTTCGCCAAGGGCGCGGGCGCGCGCCTCGAACACGCGCTCGTCCAGTTCATGCTCGACGTCCACCGCGAGCAGGGCTACGAGGACGTCTTCCCGCCGATTCCCGTGAATTCGAAGTCGATGGAGGGGACCGGGCAGTTCCCGAAGTTCGTCGAGGACGCCTACCGCATCGGCGACGTCAACGATGCCGACTACGACGAGGACGACCTCTGGCTGCTGCCGACCGCGGAGGTCCCGGTGACGAACATGTACCGCGACGAGATTCTGCTCAGCGACGACCTCCCCCTGAAACACCAGGCGTACTCGCCGAACTTCCGGCGGGAGGCCGGCGAGCACGGCACCGAGACCCGCGGCATCGTGCGCGTCCACCAGTTCAACAAGGTGGAGATGGTGAACTTCGTCGAACCCGAACAGAGCTACGAGCGCTTCGACGGCCTCGTCGACGAAGCCGAGTCGGTGCTGCGCCGTCTCGGCCTCCCCTACCGGATTCTGGAGATGTGCACGGGCGACCTCGGGTTCACGCAGGCGAAGAAGTACGACATCGAGGTGTGGGCTCCCGGCGACGACATGCCCGAAGGCCCCGAGGAGGGCGGGCGCTGGCTCGAAGTTTCGTCCGTCTCGAACTTCGAGGACTTCCAGGCGCGGCGCGCGCGCATCCAGTACCGCCCCGAGCGCCACGAGAGCGCGGAGTACCTCCACACGCTGAACGGCTCGGGGCTGGCGGTGCCGCGCGTGCTCGTCGCCATCCTCGAATACTACCAGAACGACGACGGAACCGTCGACGTGCCCGAAGCGCTCCAGCCGTACATGAACGGCCAGGAAGTCGTGGAGGGCTCGGCGAAAGTTGGCGAGTCCGCGCTCGGCGCGGGCGAACGGGAGTAGCGCGCAGGTCGGCGAGTAGGCTTTTCCTCGTGCGCTGCGACCCGCCCCGTATGAACGCGAGCACGCGGAGGTGTGGGTGAATGGTGGAACTCGGCTACACGCTCTCCAGCGAGGAGCACGAGCCAAACGACCTCGTGGAGTACGCCGCCCGCGCGGAGGACGTGGGGTTCGACTTCCTCTCGATTTCGGACCACTTCCACCCGTGGGTGAGCCAGCAGGGCGAGAGCGGCTTCGTCTGGTCGACGCTCGGCGGCGTCGCGCACGCCACCGACGACATCCCGGTGGGCATCGGCGTCGTCTGCCCCATCATGCGCTACCACCCCGCCATCGTCGCGCAGGCGTCGGCGTCGGTGGCGTCGATGCTCGACGGCCGGTTCTTCCTCGGCGTCGGCACGGGCGAACTGCTGAACGAGCACATCGTCGGCGAGCACTGGCCCGAGCACGCGGTCCGCCTCGAAATGCTCGAAGAAGCGGTCGAAATCATCCGCAAACTCTGGGCGGGCGGCCAGCAGAGCCACCACGGGAACCACTACACCGTCCAGAACGCGCGGCTGTTCACGCGCCCGGAGGAGACGCCGCCCATCATCGTCTCCGCGTACGGCCCAGCCGCAGCGAAGAGCGCCGCCGAAATCGGGGACGGCTTCTGGTCGGTCGGCCCACAGGACACTGTCCGGACGTGGGAGGAGTACGGCGGCGAGGGCCCGCGGTACACGCAGTTGAGCGTCTGCTACGCCGAGACCGAGGATGAAGCAGTCGAGACGGCCCACGAGTGGTGGCCAAACACCGCGCTTCCGGGCGAACTCTCCTCGCAACTGCCGACGACCGCGCACTTCGAACAGGCCTGCGAGATGGTCACCAGGGAGGACATCGCCGAGTTGGGGCTCGTCACCAGCCCCGACCCCGAGGACCACGTCGCGGCCGTCGAGAACGCCGTCGAGGCGGGCTACGACCGCGTGTACGTCCACCAGGTCGGCCCGAATCAGGAGGAATTCTTCGAGTTCTACGAGGACGAGGTGCTGCCGGCGGTCGAGTCGATAGCGCCGGCGTAAGTCGTCAGTCCGCGGATTTCGCCGTCAGCGGTGTCGAAGGCGTCCACGAACGCGAACAGTTCGCGGCCGTCGTCGACGGCGAGCAAGCGCCCGTGGACCGCCACGCCCTCAGCGCCGTCGTACACCGCGTCGACGACGTGGCGGGTGTCGGTGCGCGGGCGGTCGTCGCGCATGAACGCGACGAACTCCTCGCGCCCCGAGAGCGTCATGTCCGGGCGGATGTGCTCGAACTCGGGCGCGAGCACTCCACGGAGGGCGTCGTAGTCCCCGGCGTCGATGGCGTCGTAGTAGGCCCGCGCGAGCGCAGCGTCGTCCATACCCGATGGTGGATTCGCCCGGATAAGAAACCGGTGGAGCGACGCACGGCAACCACCCGGCGAACGGGGTGTTTTTCCTCCGTGACGGACTACACGAGGTGTGGACCTGCACGTCCGGTACGAGGGCGACGACGACCCGAAGAAGTGCACGGCGCGCAAGCTCGCGCGCTTCGACGAGGCCGTCCTCCACGAGACGGCGCGCGCGACGCCGTACGGCGTCGTCCTGAACCCGCACGCCGACACCGCGCTGTCGCCCGCGGACGCCGACCACGGGCGGCTGGTGGCGCTGGACTGCTCGTGGGAGACCGCCGGCGAAGCGATGTTCGAAATCGACGGCGAGCACCGCGCGCTCCCGTTCCTCGTCGCCGCCAACCCCGTGAATTACGGGCAGCCGTTCCAGCTCAACACGGTGGAGGCGTTCGCCGCCGGGCTGTGCATCCTCGGCGAGCGCGAGCACGCTGAGCGCATCCTCTCGAAGTTCACGTGGGGGCACACGTTCCTCGAACTCAACGAGGAGCCGCTCCGGCGGTACAGCGAGTGCGCGGACTCCGCCGAAGTCGTCGCGGTGCAGGAGGACTATCTCGCGGACGAACCGGACGCGGCTGAGACGGAGGAGGAGTGCTCATGACCGGTGAGCTCGGAGACACGTACGTCGCAGCGCTCTAGCACTACACCGCCGAGCTACCGGCTGACGCCGATGAATATTAAGAAGTCACCGACATCCGGAACGTCGAAACTCCCGAAAAAGTTCCATCACGCGCATCGAACACCACGAGGGAGATCAACGGCAACTGGTACCATTATTATCAGCGGCACGGCGATGACACCATCAAATCCGAGTACATCGGCCTAGCGAATTCCAGTAAGTAATCTATCTACAGAGACGCTTACGCCGTGCCGAACCAGTCTTCAATATCGTTGTAGAACTCCTGAACGGTCTCCTGCTGGAAAGAACCCACGTAGCAGAGCGGATACCTCCGGTTGGATTCGTTTGTATATTTGAGGTATCCCTCAGGAGACCGGAGGCCACTATCATTTATGAACGAGTCTCGGTCGAAAACCACGTGATAGCCGCCGAAATCACCCAACGATCCCTTCCGATTGAATGCCAAGCAAGAAAAACCGCCATGCTGGAAATCTGTTCGCAATCCGCGGAGAAACGTGAGACGACGACTATAGTAGGGAAGCGTAGAGTGCTCTCCACTATTCGCAAACTGCCGTTGATGGATCTCAACGGAGCGCTCTGTATGTTGGTTAATGAGAACACGGATTGTCTCATTAAGCGAGTACAGCGACGAGAGATAATTATGGAGTAGACGCAAGACTTCGAACCCCTCTTCCTCGCGGTTCTCAGTCTGACAGACGAATACCGGGTTCGTCTTCAGGTCACCGTCGACGAACTCGTCCAGTTCCAAATAATTCTAGTCGACTGTTCGCTTTGCGACCAAGAGGCGCCGCTCAGCATTCGGCGAGAGTTACTCTGATGGAGTAATACGGTGGCCTGCTACTGCTTGAATTTGGAACTGAAAAACAGTCGAATCAGACGCTCCCACAGTACCTACTCCGAAGATTCGTCGTCAGTAAATCGAACTGCCGACAACGCCTTTCGCGTCGTCTCAACGTCGCCTCCCGCAGATTCGGCCACTTCTTCCGAGGTTGGCGCAGAGCGGGATTTTCCCATTATGGTGACGACTACTCACTGCAACCTCAAAAATATATTCCTCAGAAAGACAATCGAAATAGTCAATTCAAACATCATTTCTAGCTGAATTTCTCATAGGAGAACGACACCTTGCTCGGGCCCGAGTGTGTCGGCGGAATCTCGAATACGAATGTCGCCGTAACACCACCATCGAAAACATCCAACGCATCCACCGTGCCCGTCACCTCGTACACCTCTGTCTCAGCCCAATCCGGAGCCGGCTGATTGCTGTCCTCGTCGTTGTACTCCTGAATTTTCTTCGATTATACATCCAAATCGTCACTGGAGACCGCTCAACAACTTCCACCGAGAACCGGGCTTTCGTATTCCCCGTCGTAAACGCAATTTCAATTTGGCGTTCATCGCTCTTCGTCACCGGAAAGGTAGAGCTCTCGCTCCCGCGATTCCTATATCTCGAAGAATCGTTCGGATAGTCGTCATCACTATCCGGCACGTCATCTCCATCCGCATCCGGCGGAGAATTCTCGAGAACTCCAAGACATCCCGTTCCAGAGGCCAGCCCCCCGACGCCGAGGAGGACTGTTCGCCGCTTGAACTGCGTCGACTGCTTCCCTGTCTTCTCAACCATGCTGCTGTTCGTTCCTTATAATGCTGGCTCTAAAAATCCAAAATTGATAACGAAAACTAGAACCGGCGTATAACCGCCGGTTACTGGAAAAGCCGTAGCACCGTTCATGGACCGGTACTACGAATACCTCGACACCGACCCGGACGCCCGGCAGGCTGTCGACCCTCGCTGACCGGCTCGCTATCGGGAACTCGCTGGCGCTCGTTTACTTCGAGAACACCGAAAAGAAGCACTCGAACCGCACGATTTTCCAGTAGTGGTTCATCGAGTGCGTCGCCGGCTGACTGCGGGGACCGCGCGGACGACGCCGAACAGCCCAAGTCAGCATTCCGAACGCTTAAACGCGTTGGCGCCGAATCCGGCCCCATGAGCGAGACCATCGAGAAACGCCTGCTCGAGAAGCAGATTTGCATGCGCTGTAACGCCCGGAACCCGAAGCGCGCCTCCGAGTGCCGCAAGTGCGGGTACAAGAACCTGCGCCCGAAGGCCAAGGAGTCCCGCTCGACGTAATCGCGGTCAGTCTTTCTCGCCGTTCCACTCGTCTTCGAGCACCGAGTAGTAGCGCACGTCCCATCGACGCCGATTTCGTCGCAGTGGACTTCCTCCTCAGTTCGCAGCCGAGTTCATTCGGGAGCACGCGGTAGCGGCGGTGCTGGACGAACCCGTAGTTCGTAGCGAGGGGGCGAAAAAAGCGTCCTCGTGGTGTGACAGGCAGTTACAACGCAGAATCGGGGCTACTCGTCGTACTTGGGTTCGCGGCGCTCGGCGCGTTCGAGCGCGCGCTCGACGACCTCGCGCACGTCGCCGTGGAAGACGCTGCCGTGGCCCGCGTACATGTGCTCGACAGTGTCCGGCATCCGCTGGAGGAGTTCGCGGACGCTCCCGATGAGGCGTTCGCGGGACTGGCCGGGCATGTCGGTGCGGCCGAAGCTCCCGTCGTCGAACGCGCCGTCGTCGTGAACGACGACGTCGCCGGAGAACAGCGCGGCGTCTGAGACCAGCGAGACGTGGTCGGGGGCGTGACCGGGCGTGAACACGACGTCGAAGTCGTCGTCGCCGATTCTGACGTTGTCGCCGTCGCCGAGTTCGTGCGTGCGAAGGCGGTGGTCGGCGAATGCGTACACGTCGGGGTCGAAGGCGTCCACGACCGCGTCCAGTTGCTCGACGTGGTCGCCGTGCTGGTGGGTGAGGACGACGCGTTCGAGGTCGTCAACGTGACGCCGAATTTCGTCGACGACGCCGTCGAAGGCACCGGCGTCCACGAGCGTCGGCTCGTCGCCGGGGACGAGATAGGCGTTGCAGGTGAACGTCTCGGCGTCGAAGGTGACGTGGACTACGTCCATGCGAGCACCGTCGCCCGCTGGCGTGGTAAAACAGCGGGATTTTTGACGGGCGATTCCCTACTGGGCGGGGGACTTTTGAGGGAAGAGTCCGTACATGTACGTGAACATGGGTTTCGGGAGCTACGACGAATCCGAACAGGAGAATCAGTCTCTCGACTCAGCGGACATCGACGCGGAGGAGGACCTCGACACCGCGGAGTTCGAGCACAGCGGCGACGTGAGCTACGAAATCGGGGCGTCGAACGACGAACTGCTCGACCGGCTGCAGGACATCAAGGGCGAGTAGCGTGGTCGTCCGCCGGGAGCCGAGAGTAGGACTGTGAAGTCCGGGACGCGCGCGCTCGGCGTCGCGGAGTCCTATCAGGGGGATGCGTCGACGTTCGCCGGCGCTGTCGTGCGGGCGTCCCGAATCGCGGACGGGTTCTCGTTCACGTCGTGTACGGTCGGCGGCCTCGACAGCACCGCGGCCGTCGTCGACTGCTACCAGCAGTTGGGTCGCGAGGACGTCCAGTACGTCTTCGTGTCGGGTATCGCGCCCGCGTGGTTCAACGTCGTCGACCTCCACACCGTCCACGACGCGGTCTCGCGGCCCGTGCTCTCCGTCTCCTTCGAGGCCAGCGAGGGACTCGAAGCCGCCATCCGCCGGGAGTTCTCCGACGACGAACGCGACCGACGACTCGCACGCTACGAGCGCCAGCCCGACCGCGAGTCCGTACCCGTGAACGACGAACAGGTGTTCGTGCGCGCGGTCGGCTGCGAGAATCCCAAAGAAGTCGTGCGCGCGTTCACGCCCGAGGGCGGCCGTCCGGAGCCGCTGCGGGTGGCTCGATTGGCGGCACGCGCAGCCGACCGAAGGAAGGGCGCGGGCGACGACTCGGGTCTGTAACGCTTAACCCGGCAGCCGTGGTCGACTCACGCATGAGCGACATCGACGGCATGGAGGGCGTGGAAGTCACGGAGTGCACGCGCTGTGCGGACCTCACCGAGTCCCGCAGCCAAATCGTGAACGGCGACGGCCCCGAGGACGCCGGCGTGCTGTTCGTCGGGGAAGCACCCGGCGAATCCGAGGACGAGGAGGGCGTGCCGTTCGTCGGGCGCAGCGGCGACGTGCTCGACGACGAACTCCGGGACGCGGGGCTGCCGCGCGCGGACGTCCGAATCACGAACTGCGTGCGGTGTCGACCGCCCGAGAACCGCGACCCCAGTCAGGAGGAGCTGGCGAACTGCCGGCCGTACCTCGAACGCGAAATCGAACTCGTCGACCCCGAGGTCGTCGTCACGCTCGGGAAGGTGCCCGGCGAACACCTGCTCGGGCGGGACGTCGCGGTGACGAACGAAGCCGGCAGCGTCGAGCGCGTCGAACTCGGCGGCGAGCCCCGCGAAGTGCTGATTTGTCTGCATCCGGCGGCGACGCTGTACGACGCGAGCCAGCGCGAGACGTTCACGGAGACGATAGCAAAAGCGGCGACGATAGCGGGCGGGAACAGCGGGCAGTCCCAGTTGGGGGACTACTGAGTTACTGCCAGAGCGTGCGGACCATCCGCTGGGGGAACTCCACGATGAGTGCGATGAGCCCCTGGGACTCCTCGGTGCCGCGGATGTACGCGCGGACGCGCTGGCTGACGACTTCCACGGAGATGACGAGCACGAAGATGACCAGAATCGTCGCCATCATGTTCGTGTACTTGAACAGCCCGCGCTGAGTCTGGAGGACGTAGCCCAGACCGCCGCCGCCGATGAGCCCCATGGTGACGGCGATGCGCGTGTTGATTTCGAGGATGTACATCGTCCACGCGATGAACGGCGAGAACACCTGACTCAGCATGCCGAAGACGACGCGCTGGGGGCCGCTTGCCCCGGTCGAGCCGATGGCCTCGATGGGGCCGTCCTCGACCTCTTCGAGAGCGTCCGTGAACAGCCGGCCGAGATTCCCCATGGTGTCGGTGCCGATAGCGAGTGTCGCCGTGAACGGCGTGACGCCGCCCAGCGGGATGTAGATGAGCGCCCAGACGAGCGCGGGAATCGCGCGGATGACGCTCATCGTGCCGCGGAAGATGAAGTTGAACGGGTACGGCGTGACGCGCTCGGAGCCCAGCACGCCCAGCAGGAGCGCGCCCGGCAGCCCGAGCACGGTGCCCGCGAACCCCATCGCGAGCGTGATGAACATCTGTCCGGGGACGAACGTCCAATTCCAGAACGCGACGCCCGCGCCGTTGGTGTGGAGTTCGAAGAGGAGGTCGTTCTGCTGGATGAACGACCAGTACGCGCCCGTGTCCACGAATGGGATGCCGAAGATTTCGCCGGGCGGGAAGAACTGTCCGAGTGCGTCCCGGAAGTCCGGCCAGTACTCCATGATTTCGGCGATGGAGAAGCCGACCTGGCCGAGCGCCAGCGAGAACAGCCAGCCGAACACGACCAGCGCGAACAGGCCGAAGACCTGTCGCGCGCGCTTGTTGATGCGGAGGCGGGTGAACTGCTCCTGGACCGACTCAGAGACGGACTGCTCGGATTCTGACTCCGTGCTCATGCTTCGGCCTCCGTGCGAATCGCTTCGGTTTCGATGGTCCCGTAAATCTCGTCGATGACGTCGACCGTGAGGTCGTCGCGGTAGCCGTCGAAGATGACCTCGCCGTCCTTCATGCCGAGGAAGCGCTCCCCGAACTCGCGGGCGATGTTCACCTGGTGGAGGCTGGCGAGCGTCGACAGGCCGCGCTCGTCGGCCGCCGCACGGATGTACGCCATCACCTGTTCGGCCGACGCCGGGTCGAGGCTCGCAACCGGCTCGTCGGCGAGCAGGAGGTTCGGTTTCTGAACGAGCGCGCGTGCGATGCCGACGCGCTGCTGTTGGCCGCCGCTCATCTGCCCGACCGACTGCCCGGACTCCTCGAGCAGGCCGACGGTTTCGAGGGCGCGCAGCGCCTCGTACTTGTCCTCCTCGGGGTAGCGGCCGAGCAGACTGTTGAAGAAGGACGTGCGGCCGAGTGCACCCGTGAGGGCGTTGTTGTACGCGCTCATCTCCTCGATGAGGTAGTGCTGCTGGAACACCATCGCGACGTCGTCCCGCGGCCCCTCGACGGGGTCGCCGTTGATGGTGATGGACCCCTCCGTCGGCTCGGTGATACCGTTGAGACAGCGCAGAAGCGTCGACTTCCCCGCGCCGGACTCGCCGAGCACGACGACGAACTCACCGTCGGGGATGGTGAACGAGACGTCGTCGACAGCTTGAATCTCACCGTAGGATTTGCTCAGGTTTGAGACTTCAATCATTACTTGTGCGGCCGCCTGACCCGGCTGGCGGGCTTGTAGGGGGTCATCACGGGTGACAAATAGGTTAATCGATTAGGCGTGTCGGCGTTACGCGTTCCCGAGCTCGACGCCGAGCTCCTCGAAGGCGTCGCGGACCGGCTGGTAGTCCTCGACGGAGCCCTCGCTGAGCCCCGTGAACCAGAGCTGCTGGTCGTCCGAGAGGTCCTCGTTGATGAGGTCTTCCTCGGTGGCGCTCAGCAGCGCGTCGGTGACGTCGGACTTGACCGTCGCGTCGAGCCCCGAGCGGATGAGGATGGGCGCGCGCGGAATCGGGTTCGAGGATTTCAGCAGCTGCAGCTCCGGGGATTCGGTGCCGAGGTCGCCGTCGTTCTCGGCGGACATGTCGAGGAACTCCTGGGGGAACTGGTCTTTGGGGACGTGGGGGGCCGTGGAGAACGCGCCGGTACCGGCGGCCTTCACGGGGTCGCGGTTGATGAGCGTCTCGCGGGCTTGCGAGTGGTCCGACCACTGGCCCTCGAAGTCGTTGGGCGTGCCGTTGGGCGCGCCGCCGGTGTCGAGGCCCGCCTGCTTGAGCATGTACAGCGGGAAGATGGAGCCGCTCGTGGAGAGGCGGTCGGCGAACGCGACCGTCTCGCCTTCGAGGTCCGAGAGCTGCTCGATGTCGCTGTCCGGCGTCGTCGTGATGAGCGAGAAGTACTTCGCCGCGCCGTAGGCGATGCGGATGCCCGCGACTTCCGCGACGTCGTTGTCCGCGCTCTGGATGGCGATGGCCGGTGCGGCGTCCGCGACGTCCGTCTGGCCGGACTCCAGCGAGGAGTACACCGCCGCGTAGTCCGCGGCGACGCTGGAGGTGATGGAGACGTCCGCCTGGGATTCGAGGTAGTCGAACATCGGCTGGTACTGCTGCTGGACGTTGACGTCGGATTCGGCCGGCGTCAGCGTGAACGTGAGTTCCGTCGGGCCGCTCTCGGTCGTGCCGGCCGTCGTCCCGGACTCACCGCTCTCGGTGCCGTCGCCGTCGCCACCGTCACCGGTGCAGCCTGCGAGGCCCGTGAGTCCAGCGATACCTGTCGCACCCGCGATTTTGAGGAATTTGCGTCGTCCCGCCATGGGAAATTCGTTTGTGAATACGAGAGATAGTTGAAAAGGTTTGTCATTCAACTATATCGAACAGTAACCACCACTATGTAACAAACGGCGGAGGGAAACCCACTTGCAACTGGGGGGCGAAGTCACGAACATGAGTATCTCGTCGACCGACCAGACGACGGCCTCGGTCGTCGTCGTGGACTACGGGCTGGGGAACCTCCGGAGTGTCACGCGTGGGCTCGAACGCGCGAACGCGGCCGTGACAATCTCGGACGACCCCGGCGCACTCGACGACGCCGACGGCATCGTGCTCCCGGGCGTCGGCGCGTTCGGCGACGGCATGGAGAACGCCGGCCCGTTCCGCGACGCGCTCGTCGACGCCGCCGACGAGGGTCGCCCGCTGTTCGGCATCTGTTTGGGGATGCAGATGCTGCTCACGGAGAGCGAGGAAGCCGAACGCGAGGGCCAGGGCGACGTGCGGGGACTGGACTTGATTCCGGGGCGCAACCGCCGGTTCACGGGCGACGTGAAGGTCCCGCACATGGGCTGGAACGAGCTCGACGTCGTGCGTGACCACCCGCTCGTCGATGGCGTCGACACCGTCTCGTCAGAGACGCGACGAGCAGACGGAACCGCGGGCGGTTCCATCGACGGCGAGTACGCGTACTTCGTGCACTCCTACTACGCCGAGCCGGACAGCGACGACCACGTAGTCGCCGAGACCGACTACGGCGAGGCGTTCCCGTCCATCGTCGCCAACGACGAGGGCAACGTCTTCGGCACGCAGTTCCACCCCGAGAAGTCCGGGGAGACCGGGCTCCGGATTCTCCGGAACTTCGTGGACATCTGCGCCGACCAGTAGCCGTCAGCGATTCTCACACCCGAACGGCATTTCTCCCGCCCGGTTGACAGCGAGCATCCGCGAGCGAGCGGCTCGAAGAATCCGAGCGAAGCGGTTCACTCCACGAGCGAACGAAGTGAGTGAGTGGAGGCCGACGACCGAAGGGAGCGCCGTAGGCGCGAAGTGAGGGAGGAGTGCTTTTAGCGTAGCTTTTGCCAGCGAGCGGCCGGAGGCCGCGAGCGCAGCAAAAGGTACTAGATGAAATCCCTAACTTCACTATAATACATGTCGTGGTGGTCGACTTCGCCGACGCGTTCGGCGATGTCGGTGGCGATGGCGTGCCAGCAGGATTCGTCGTGGTCGAGGTTGTACTGGCTGTCTTGGCAGTTGCAGTTGCCTTCTTCGACAATATATTCGTCTTCGTGGCCGACGACGACGGTGAAGTCGTTGTACTGTTTGACGCGGCCTTCGCTGGCGGCTTCGATGGCGCGCTGGCCGCGGTCGCCGTGTTCGGCGAGGATGCGTTCGGTGATGGGGGCGGTGAGTTCGCCGGTGTCGGCGAGTGCGGCCCGCCAGTCGTCGACCTCGGGCACGACCCGCTGTTGGGCGGGGCGTGGTTTAGCAGGTTCGGTCGCGCGTCCGTGGTACGGGTTGGCGTATCAAAATAATTCCTTAATTATTGTTAATGCCATTCGAGCCATATTACATTATTATTCATTAACTTTATGCGGCTGGTCGTCCCGTCACCAGTTGCGATGCCCGTAGTACGCCACCGCACGACTGCTCGCACCGACTATCGACCGCCACAACGACCCACAGAAACCCCACCATGCCCACCTACACCGACATAGAGAACACCGGCGCGCCGGTCGTCCCGGACCTCCGGGGCGACGCCGACGAGGAAGAATCGCTCGCTGAGACCGTCTGGAGCCACCGACACACGGAGCCAACTGATGAGTGACGACTACCCCGACTACACGCACCGAGACATCGACAACGCCGCCGGCCGCGAGTTCCGCGAGCTGCTCGCGGACGACGACCCCTACGTGTTCGCGCCCGGCCTCTACCACGCCCTCGACGCGCGGCTCGCCGAACGCGCCGGCCACGACGCCGTCTACATGAGCGGCTACTCGACGGTCCTCGGGCAGTTCGGCTTCCCGGACCTCGAAATGGTGTCGATGACCGAGATGGTCGAGAACGCCAAGCGCATCGTCGACGCCACCAGCCTCCCGGTCGTCGCTGACGCCGACACCGGGTACGGCGGCGTCCACAACGTCCGGCGCGCCGTCCGCGAGTACGAGAAGGCCGGCGTCGCCGCGATTCACATCGAGGACCAGACGACGCCCAAGCGCTGTGGCCACATCGCCGGGAAGGAAATCGTCTCCCGGGAGAAGGCCCGCGCGCGCTTCGAAGCCGCCGTCGACGCCACGCAGTCCGAGGACACCGTCATCATCGCGCGCACCGACGCGTACGGCTCCGCGAACGGTGACTGGGAGGAACACCTCGAACGCGGCCGCATCTACGCGGACGCCGGCGTCGACCTCGTCTGGCCGGAGATGCCCGACCCGTCCCGCGAGGACGCCGTCGAGTACGCCGAAACCATCCACGAGACCCACCCGGACCTCGATCTGGCGTTCAACTACTCGTCGTCGTTCGCGTGGAGCGAGGAGGACGACCCGCTAACCTTCGAGGAGCTCGGCGACCTCGGCTACGAGTACATCTTCATCACCCTCTACGGCCTCCACTCGGGCGCGCACGCCGTCTACGAGGACATGGAGAACATCGCGAACAACGCCGAGCAGGCGCAGTTCGACCTCGAAGACCGCTACCTCGGCCACGAGACCGAGAGCCACCACGACCTCTCGCTGGTCAGCCGCTACCAGGACATCGAGACCCAGTTCGACCCCGAGGCTCGTCGCCGCATCGAGGAGTCCGAGGGGTACAGCGAGGACGAGAGCGACCCGATTACGGCCGACGACGAGGCCGCGGCGACGCAGGATGACTGACCCGACCGCGCGCCACTACGAGCGCGAGTTCGTGCGGACGTTCTTCACGTCCCCGACGGCCGTGGAGGGCGAGGACGACTCCGCGAAACTGCTGCGCAGCGCGGCGCAACTGCGCGGCATCGAGGCACCGGACGTCTGGGTGCCGGACAACGAGGACGCCACCGCGCCCTCGATGCGCACGGAGGGCGCACGGAACATCGTCGACGTGGTGAGCGAGCACGGGAGCGAGTTCCCCGGCGAAATCCACCCGCGCGTGGTCTGGCACCGCGAGCGCCCGTCCACCCGCTACCGCGGGTTCCAGCAGATGCTCACCATCGCCGACCCTGACGGCGGCGCTGTCGAGCACATCGACGGCTTCGTCGTCCCGGAGGTCGGCGACATCGACGACTGGAAGAAGGCCGACGAGGCCATCACCGTCGTCGAACACGAGCACGGCCTCGACGAGGGCAGCCTGTCGATGTCGGTCATCGTCGAGAGCGGCGAAGCCGAGCTCGCGATGGGCGACCTCCGCGAGGAGATGGGCAACCCCTCGAACAACCTCGAACGCATGTTCCTGCTCGTCGACGGCGAAGTCGACTACACCAAGGACATGCGCGCGATGACCCCCACCGGGGAGCTGCCACCGTGGCCCGAACTCCGCCACAACACCTCCCGGGGCGCTAGCGCCGCCGGCCTCGTCGCCGTCGACGGTCCCTACGACGACATCCGCGACGTCGACGGCTACCGCCAGCGCATGCAGGACAACCGCGCGAAGGGGATGACCGGCATCTGGTCGCTCACCCCCGAGCAGGTCGAAGTCGCCAACACCGCGCCACTCCCGCCCGAGACGGGGAGTTGGCTGCTCGACGTCGACGGCCGCGAGGTCGAACTCGACGCCGAGGACGACCGCCAAGTCTACGACGGCGACGACCTCTCCCTATCGGAGTCGGCCGGCGGCTACGTGCTCGGTGTCGGCGGCGACGAGCGCGAACTCTCGGAGGAGGAGCTCCGCGATGAACTGCTCGACCGGACGTCATACGTCCCCAGCATGAACGACATCGTCGACTCCATGGAGGAGTTCGAAGCCGCGAAGGAAGCGGGCAAGGGCGCCATCGCGATGACCCAGGCCGCCACCCTCGACATCGACGGCGTCACTGTGGACCTGAGCAAGGACCGGATGTGGGACGAGGCCACTTACCAAGCCGCTCAGACGCCGATTACCCTCTTCCAGGACGTCTACCAGCACCGCCCCGACCAGCACGACGACCTCCAAGCCAAGTACGGCGAAGACGTCGTCGAACGCGCCACGAACGTCGGGAACTGACGACGCGCGGCCGCACGCGGACGTGCTCAGCCCGCTCGCGGCCGTTCCGTCGGCATCCAGAATCTCGTAGCTCGGGAGGTTCTCGCCTCCCACTTCTCGCGACCCACAGTGCTCGCTGTGCTCACGCCTCGCTACGCTCACCGTTCGCGTGGTTCGAGGGCGCTTCGCGCCCTCGCAGCTCACGGCTCACTGTGTTCGCCGTTCGTCGTTCCGTGCTCTCCCGTCTGGTCGCGCACGCGCTCAGCGCTCGCTTATTCCGAGGAGGTTTCACCTCCTCGCAACCGTCGGCCTTTTTTCTGCGTCGCACCGAGTAGCGGTATGCTCGTCGAGGAAGGCGGCGTGACCGTCGAAGTACCCGGGGAGGCCGGCGGCGGCGAGGGTGTCGGCGAAGGCGTGTTCTTCAACCCCACGCAGGAACTCAACCGGGACCTGACGGTCGCGGCGCTGTCGGCGTACCGCGAGCGCGAGCCGCGCGCGGGGACGTACCTCGACGCGATGGCCGCCAGCGGCATCCGCGGCGTGCGCGCGGCCAACAACGACTGGAAAACGACGCTCGCGGACCTCGACCCCGATTCGGTCGAACTCTCGCGGGCGAACCTCGCGCGCAACGACCTCGACGGCGAGGTCGTCCAGCGCAACGTCAACAGCCTCCTCCACGAGGACGGCCAGTTCTTCGACGTCGTCGACCTCGACCCGTTCGGGACGCCGATTCCGTTCGCGGACGCGGCGTTCGCGAACGCCCGCAACCTCGTCTGCGTCACCGCGACCGACACCGCGCCGCTGTGTGGTGCGCACTTCGAATCCGGCGTCCGGAAGTACTCCGCAGTCCCCCGGAACACTGAGTACCACGCCGAGATGGGGCTGCGCGTGCTGCTGTCCGCGCTCGCCCGCACCGCCGCGCGCTACGACGTCGGCGTCACGCCCATCTTCAGCCACGTCAGCGACCACTACGTCCGTACGTACCTCGACCTCTCACACACCGCGACCGAGGCCAACGAAGCCATCGACGAACTCGGCTACGTCTACCACTGCCAGGAATGCCTCCACCGCGAGTACGAGTACGGCCTGATTGCGGACTCGCCGGAGACGTGTCCGCGCTGCGGCGGCCGGCAGGTGCTGCCTGCAGGCCCGCTGTGGCTCGGCCCCGCCCACGACAGAGAGTTCGTCGCGGGGGTCCGCGAGCACGTCACCGACTACATGGGTACCGCCAAGCGCGCGCGCAAACTACTCGATACCATCGCGGGCGAGCTCCACGAACCCACGCACTTCGACCAACACCGCCTCTACAAGCAGTGGTCCGAGCCCGCCGTGGGCATGGACGAGTTCCTCGACGAACTCCGCGAGGCGGGGCTGGCGGCCTCGCGCACGCAGTACGGCGGCACGACGTTCAAGACCGACGGCACGCTCGCCGACGTCGAGGCCGCGGTCCGCGAGTAGCCGGCGCGCAGTAGCCCGATTTATGACCCACCACGTCGAAGCCCGTGACGTGACACGAATCGGGTCCGCCGTCGGGGTCGCGCGGCGCGTGGTCGGGACGGCCCAGGACGAGCAAGTGACGTTCCTCTCCGCGGCTGTCGCCTACTACGCGTTCGTTTCGCTGATTCCGCTGCTGGTGTTGGCGGTCGCGGTCGGGACCGCGCTCGGCGGCGTCGAACTCGTCGACGGCGTCGTCGGCGCGCTCGACCAGTTCCTCACCGCGTCCGGCGAGCAGGCACTCCGGGACGCGATGACGAACGCGCGCGGCCGCACGAGCGCGACGGCCATCAGCCTCCTGCTGTTGACGTGGTCCGCGCTCAAACTGTTCCGCGGCCTCGACGTGGCGTTCTCGCAGGTGTACGGCGTCCAGGAGCCCGAGTCGCTGCTCGAACAGGTCGTCGACGGCGTCGTCGTGCTGCTGACGCTGCCGCTGGCGGTCGGCGCAGCAATCGTGGTGACCGTGCTCGTGCCGTATCTCGACGTCCTTCCGTACCTCGACCTCGCCAGCGCGCTGACGCTGCCGGTCGCGCTCACGCTGGTGTTCCTGCCGTCGTACTACGTCTTCCCGGACGTCGAGATGTCCGTCCGGGAAGCGCTGCCGGGCGCAGCGTTCGCCGCGGTCGGGTGGACGCTGCTCGTGCAGGGGTTCCGCGTGTACGCCGCGTACGTCGGCGGCGGCGAACTGTACGGGATTCTGGGCGGCGCGCTACTCCTCGTGACGTGGCTGTACTTCGGCGGCATCGTTATCACCCTCGGTGCGGTACTCAACGCCGTGCTGTCGGGACGACCTGACGACGACGAGAAGCCGGAGCCCGAGCCACCGAACGAGGCACCGGACGTCGCCGAGCTCGGCGCGGAAGTCGAGGCGTTGCGCGCAGAACTGGACGCCAAGACCGTGCGCAAGTCCGAGCTGGAGGCGGACCTCAAGCAGTACGTCCGCCAGCGCCTGCGCCGCGGAAAGGCCCGCGGCTGGGGGCCCTACCTCGTGTTGCTGTACGGCACCCTGATGACCGTCGGCGCGTTCCACTACCTCGACGGCGGCTGGTCGATACTGGCGATGCTCGTGGTGTGGCTGTCGACGCTGGGCCTGTACGTGCTGATGGTGTTGTTCGGCCTGAGCATCAACGCGGTCGGACTTCCGAGCCGCATCGCCGACCGCGTGCGGTCGTGGCGACGATGAGCCCGATCGACAGGAGCGTCAGCGTCACGGAGACGCTGGCGGGCGGCGTCCCCGAGACGCTGGTGCCGGTGTTTGTGGTGTTGACGTTCCTCGGGAGCACGTGGTTCGTGACGACCGTCGGCCCCGCGGTCTACCTGTTCGGCCCAAAGCGCGGCTGGCTGTCGCGCCGCGACGGCGCGCGCCTGCTCGCGGTGAGCATCGGCGCGCTCGCGCTCGTCGTGCTCGCGAAGGGCCTGTTCGCGGAGCCGCGGCCCCCCGAGTCGGTGATGCGCATCGCCGAGGACGGCAACGGCTTCCCGAGCGGCCACGCGACCGGCGCGGCGGCGTTCTACGGCGGGCTCGCGGCGCTGCTCGACGTGAACGACCGCGCGCGCCGGTACGCCGCAGCGGCCGGGATGATTGCGCTCGTCGCATTCACGCGGCTCGTGCTCGGCGTCCACTACCTCGGCGACGTGGTCGCGGGCGCGCTCCTCGGCACGGCGTTCGTCGCGGGGCTGCTCGCGCTCACCCGCCGCCGCATCGGCTACGGGTTCGTCGTCGCGGCCGTCACCGCCGTCGCGGCCGTCGTACTCGTTGGCCCCACGGAGGACCCGGTCGCGGCGCTCGGCGGGACGGTCGGCGCGCTCGTCGGCTGGTGGCTGGTGACCCGCCGCGGCGCGCTGCTGAACGACGTCCCGGTGAAGGCCGCGGCCCCCATTCTCGTCGTGCTCGGCGGGGCCGCAGCGCTCACGCTGAAAGTCGACGCAGTGTTGCCCGCGATCGGCGTCGCGCACGCTGTCGCCGGCGTCGCGTTCGTCGCGCTTCCGGTCCTGCGGCAGTAACGCCGTCGCTGGTCGGCGCGCGACGCGAAAGAAAACGCGGAGTGGAGCCGTTTAGAACTTCTCGAGGTAGCGGTCGAGCTCCCAGTCGGAGACGTCGACGCGGTAGTCGTCGTACTCTGCGTTCTTCGCTTCGAGGAACTTCTCGGCGACGTGGTCGCCGAGCGCGTCCAGGACGACCTCGTCGTCTTCGAGTTCGTCGAGGGCGTCACCGAGGTTCGACGGCAGCGTTTCGATGCCGTACTCCTCGCGCTTGGCCTCGTCGAACTCGTAGATGTTCTCGCGGACCGGGTCGTCGCAGTCGAGGCCGCGCTCGATGCCGTCGAGGCCGGCGTGGATGAGCGCCGCGAACGCCAGGTATGGGTTACACGACGGGTCCGGGAAGCGCGCTTCGATGCGGCTCGCGGACGGCACGCGCGCCGCGGGCTTGCGGATGAGCGCGGAGCGGTTGCGGTCCGACCACGCGACGTACACCGGCGCTTCGTAGCCGGGGACGAGGCGCTTGTAGGAGTTCACGGTCGGGTTCGTGACCGCGGCCAGCGCCGGCGCGTGTTCGAGGACGCCAGCGGTGAACTGCTTGGCCGTCTCCGAGAGGTCGAACTCGTCGTCGGGGTCGTGGAACGCGTTCTCGCCGTCGTCGGTGAACAGCGAGAAGTGCGCGTGCATCCCGGAGCCGTTGATGCGCGGGATGGGCTTGGGCATGAACGTCGCGTGGAGGTCGTGCTGGGCCGCGATGGCGCGCACGACGGTGCGGAACGTCCCGACGTTGTCGGCGGTCGTGAGGGCGTCGTCGTACTCGAAGTTGATTTCGTGTTGCCCCTCCGCAACCTCGTGGTGAGAGGCTTCGATTTCGAAGCCCATGTCTTCGAGACCGTAGATGATGTCGCGGCGGACGTCGCTCGCGAGGTCCTTCGGCGCGAGGTCGAAGTAGCCGCCGGCGTCGTTGGTCTTCGTCGTCGCGCGGCCGTCCTCGTCCTCCTCGAAGAGGAAGAACTCGGGTTCGGGTGCGGCGTTGACGGTGTAGCCCATCTCCTCGGCGCGGTCGAGGGCCTGCTTGAGCACGTAGCGCGGGTCGCCCTCGAACGGTTCACCGGTGGAGGTGTCGACGACGTCGCAGATGAGGCGCGCAGCGCCACCTTCTTCCTCGTCCTTGCGGGTGCGCCACGGAAGCACGGAGAACGTCTCGGGGTCGGGAACGAGGCGCATGTCCGACTCCTGGATGCGGACGAAGCCTTCGATGGACGAACCGTCGAAGTAGATACCGTCCTCGAACGCCTTCTCCGCCTGACTGGCGGGGATGGAGACGTTTTTCACGGTGCCGAGGATGTCCGTGAACTGGAGACGGAGGAAGTCGATGTTCTGTTCGTCTATCTTCTCGAGTACTGCCTGCTCGCTCGGGCTGAGGCCCTCACTAGGATTCCCGTTCGTCATATCTGTGGACAGTCCAGACGAGTACATCCACTATTAAAGCAGTAGCGGTTAGCGTAATTTTGGGAGATGAAACGATAACTGAACATTCGTAAACTTCTATATGCCGGAGACGGTAGGGGTGTGTATGACGTACGAAAACCTCGACGCGCACCTCGTCAACGAACTGCTGGCCGACGGCCGCGCCAGCCTCCGCAGTCTCGCCGACGAACTCGACGTATCGGTGACTACCGTCTCCAACCACCTCAAAGACTTGGAAAACGAGGGCGTCATCGAGGGGTACGTCCCGATCGTCGACTACGACCAGCTCGGCTACGACGTCACCGCCATCATCCAACTCAAGGTCGAGGGTGGCGCGCTCCCCGACATCACCGACCGCTTCCGCGACCACAAGCAGATGGTCTCCGTCTACGAGGTCACCGGCGACCACGACGTCATCGCCGTCGGGAAGTTCAACGACACCGACGACATGAACGCGCTCATCAAGGAACTGCTCTCGGACGCCGACATCAAGGAGTCCAACACGAGCGTCGTGCTCAACGCCGCCGCCGAACACCAGCAGTTCGAACTCGACGTCGACGACGAGTAACGCGACCACTCCTTTCTGCGACCGCGCGTGACCCGGAGCCGCCCCTGTCCAGCGAAACATCGAAAGAAAATCGTGAGTAGTCAGCGGACGGTGCAGCGCGGAGGAACGGGCGCATCCGGCAACCGGAGGTCGCCGGTTCACAGCGCGCGAAGCGCGCTGGCGCCGAACCCACCGAAGGTGGGTGACGGCGCTTTTTCCCCAAGTTTTTGCGAACGAGCGGCCGAAGGCCGCGAGTGTAGCAAAAAGTGGGTTTACATCATCCCGCCCATGCCGCCGCCCATGCCGCCTGCGGGGCCGCCGGCACCGCCCTCGTCACCCTTGTCGGTGGAGAGGTCGCCGGCGGAGATGATGTCGTCGATTTTGAGCACGAGGTTCGCGGCTTCGGAGGCGCTCGTGACGGCCTGCTCTTTGGCGTGTGCGGGCTCGACGACACCGGCTTCGAAGGTGTCTTCGAGGTTGCCGGAGAGCACGTTGAGGCCGGTGCGTTCCTCGCCGGATTCGTGCGCGGAGCGCAGGTCGACGAGCGTGTCGATGGAGTCGAGGCCGGCGTTCTCGGCGAGCACGCGCGGCACGAGCTCCAGGGAGTCCGCGAACGCTTCGACGGCGAGCTGTTCGCGGCCGGAGACGGAGTCCGCGAAGTCGCGGAGGCGGTCGGCGACTTCGACTTCGATGGCACCGCCGCCGGGGAGGACGCGACCGTCGCTGAGCGTCTGCGCGGAGACGTCGAGGGCGTCAGTGACGCCGCGTTCGAGCTCGTCGACGACGTGGTCGGTGGAGGCGCGCAGGAGGATGGTGACGCCGTGGGCGTCCTCGTCGTGACCTTCGACGTAGAAGAGTTCGTCCTCGCTGTCGCGGGAGATAGAGCCGCTGGCGACGTTGGCTGCGGTCGCGGAGTCGAGGTCCGTGACGACCGCCGTGTTGAGGACGTTCGTCAGGAACTCGATGTCGGACTTCTTGGTGCGGCGGATGGCGAGGATGCCCTCCTTCGCGAGGTAGTGCTGGGCCATGTCGTCGATGCCCTTCTGGCAGAAGACGACGTTCGCGCCGGTGTCGACGATCTGCTGGACCTTCTGCTTGAGCTGCTCCTCTTCCTGGTCGAGGAAGGACTGGAGCTGGTCGGGGCTCTCGATGTTGACGGAGGTGTCGGCTTCGGCTTCCTCGACCTCGATGGCCTCGTTCAGCAGGAGAATTTCGGCGTCCTCGACGTCCGTGGGCATCTCGTCGTGGACCGGGTCCTTGTCGATGGCGGCACCGACGAGGAGCTCGGAGTCACCGACCGCGCGGCCGGTCTGGGTCTCGACGTTGATGTTCGCGGCGTCGACGACGGTGCTGCCGTCGGCGGCTTCGACGGAGACCTGGTTGATGGCGTCGTAGATGATGCCGGAGAGCAGCTCCTTGTCGAGCTCGGCACCCTTGCCGGTCATGGAGGTCTCGGCGACGCTGCGGATGAGGTCCTCGTCCTCGGGGTCGACGTCGATGGCGACGTTGTCGACTTCCTCGCGGGCCTGCTCGGCGGCGAGGTTGTAGCCCTTGATGATGGCGGTCGGGTGGATGTCGCGCTCGAGGAGGTCCTCGGCGTTCTTGAGGAGTTCGCCCGCGATGGCGACCGCGGTCGTCGTGCCGTCGCCGGCCTCGTCTTCCTGGGTTTCGGCGACTTCGACGATCATCTCAGCGGTCGGGTTGTCGATGTCCATCTCCTGGAGGATGGTGACGCCGTCGTTCGTGATGGTGACGTCGCCCATCGAGGAGACGAGCATCTTGTCCATCCCTTTCGGGCCGAGTGTGGAGCGAACGGCGTCCGCGACGGCTCGTGCCGCGGAGATGTTGTGCTCCTGGGCGTCCTTGTCCTTCACGCGCTGTGCGTCGTCTCCCATGATGATCATGGGCTGCCCCTGCATCCGCTGTTGTTGTGCCATAGGTACCTGGATGATTGATTGTGATTCTATATAAAGTCTTCTATTCCGTTTCGAGACCGGTCCCGCACCGAACGGGAGAAGACGCCCTGAGTCCCGCGGAAAATCACTACACGGCCCGAATAGTGTGTTAGTCGTTCACATGAGACGAGCGCGGCGAACCGGCCTTTAAGTCAGGCGACGTCGGACTCGTGCTCGACTAGCTCCGCCATCGCGAACTCCGGCTCAACGCGGTCGATGCGCACCCGCACGCGGTCGCCCATGTCGGCCTCCGGCACCAGCACCACGAAGTCGTCGACGTGTGCGACGCCGTCGCCCTCGTCGCCGATGTCCTCGACGTCCACGACGTACTCCTCGTCCTCCTCGACCGGTACGGGTGTGTCTGATTCGCGCATACACTCCCGTTCCCGACCCGGCGAAAAGAGCGCTGGGGCCGATGCGGCGGTCAGGACTCGTGGTGCGAGCGCCACGCGTCTTCGAGGTCGTCGCGGAAGTCGTGGAATTCGTTGACCGCGTAGTGGTGCGCGCCGATGCGCTCGCCGAGCGGCTCGCCAGTCTCCTCGTCGACCAGCGCGTAGTACTCGCGGGCGACGTCGCCGTCCTCGCGCTCCTCCTCGACTTTCTCCAACAGGAGGTCGCCGTACTCGACGCTCTCGCCCAACTCGTGGTAGCCCAGTTCCAGCACCTTCCGCGCGGTGTCCTCGTCGATGTTCGGCGGTTCCATACCGACGACTCCGGCCGGCCCCCAAGTAGGCGCTGTGGCCGTTCGCTGGAAAACGCTGGATGCTCGATTACGCACTAGTTTGAGACGCCAACTCCCAAATAGAGCATACGCGCGGCTCTGCCTACCGGGATTTGAACTGGAGGAAGACGGTCCTGCTCGCTGTGTTGCGCGGGCTGCGACTTCCAGAGTTCAAATCCCGCCGTCGTTTACGAAACCATCGCGCGCCCAGCGACAGAACCGTCGCTGGGCGGCGCGAGTACGGTGAAAGCGCCGGGACAGGGATTTGAACCCTGAACCCCGTAAGGGGACACGCTTTCCAGGCGTGCGCTTTGCCATTCGGCCATCCCGGCCCGTCGTAACCTATCCGGGTCTGTCGTTTAAACCCTTCTTTTCGCGTCAGCGGAGGCGAGTGGCCGCGAGGTGGGCGACCAGCGAGGACGCCGCGAAGACGACGGCGGCGACGCCGAGCAGGGGGAGGAAGCCGACGCCGTCGCCGGTGAACAGCCGGTAGCCCTGCGCGAGCACGAGGAACGCGAGCGCGCCGACAGCGCCCCACGCCAGCGTATCCAACGTGGAGCGACGCATCTAGTCGCGCTGGGCGGCGACGGCTTCGATTTCGACGGCCGCGCCCTTCGGGAGCGCCGAGACTTCGAGCGCGGAGCGGGCGGGCGGGTTGTCCTGGAAGTACTCCTTGTACGCCTCGTTCATCGCGTCGAAGTCGTCGATGTCGTCGAGGAACACCGAGACCTTGAGCACGTCCTGCATCGTGAGGCCCTCGGCTTCGAGGATGGCTTTGACGTTTTCGAGGCTCTGGCGGGTCTGGGTGGCGATGGGTTCGTCGTCGAGGAGGTCGCCGTCCGGCGTCAGGGGAATCTGGCCGGCGGTGAAGACGAGGTCGCCGTCGGTCGTCGCCTGGCTGTACGCGCCGACCGCGGCGGGCGCGTCGGGGGTGTCGATGATGCGTTTCATGTCCGGTGAGTCGCGGTCACACGTATTAAAGACCGGCGTCAGCGTTCGACGGCGGCCGCGGAGCCGGCAGACCTTCGGAGCCACCAGGTTCGTGTCCGTTCGCCCGCAAACGAGCGTATGCGTGGCCGAACAGTCGCTGCCGGTCTCGCCGTATCTCTGGCTGGTGCCGCGGTGTGGCGAGCGCGCGACGTGCCGTTCAGTCCAGTGACCGGTGGGAGCCGCATCGGCGCGGAGTTCGTGACACGGCGCGGGCTCGCCGCCGAGGACGCCGAACTCGTCGGCGAGATGGACGACATGGCAGAGTTCGCGCGTCCCGACTTCGACCCGGAGCGCGTCGCGGGCGACGTGCGGCGGTTCTACGAGCGCACGACCGAGTACGAGATGTTGCTGCGCGCGCGCTGGCACCGGCCGTTCCGGACGGGCGCGCGGCTCGCCGCACCCGTGACGACCCGCCTCCGTCAGTTGAATCTCCCAGGGCCGAGCGACGAGGACTGGCACCGACTGGGAAGCGAGTTCGTCGCGCTCGACCCCGACGTCGACTCACGGGACGGCGCGCGGGCGTGGATTCGCACGGACGAGGCCGGCGAGGCGGTGTTCGTGGCGCTGTACGCGAGCCACGAGCGCGACGGCGAACGGTTCGTGAACATCGCGGCCCCGCTGCCCGGCAGCAACCTCTCGACGGTGCTGTGCATCGGCCACCTCGGCGCGGGCGAACAGACGGGCGTGGAGTTGACGACGAGAGCGCCCGGCGACCCCGGCCTCTACTGGGTCACGCCGCCCGTCGGATTCGCGCTCCCGGCGGACCAGCGGTTCCGCGTGTGGCCGACGGACGGGTCGGTGAGCGCGCCCGCAGAAGTAGACGACCCGACCGACGGCGACGCGGTGGCGCTGGCGACCCACGAGATGTGGCTGTGTGGCGCGCAGTTCCTCACCGTCGAGTACGCGGTCGTCCCCGCGTAGTCAGTTCTGGGGCCGTGGGCCGTTGAGCACGGTGACCTCGAAGCCCGCCTCGCGGATGCGGTCCAGGAGCGCGTCGACGTGCTCGGGGCCGCGGGTTTCGAGGTCGAGTTCGACTTCGGCGGCGTTCATCGCGATGTCGCGGTTCGTGCGGTCGTGCTGGATGGCGTAGATGTTCGCGCGCTCGTCCGCGACGACGTCGATGAGGTCGTCGAGTGCGCCCGGACGGTCCTTCAGGACGGTGCGAATTTTCACGTAACGGCCTTGGTCGACGAGCCCGCGCATCACAGCCGTCGTGAGGAGATTGAGGTCGATGTTGCCGCCGCAGAGCGCGGGCACGATGACCTCGTCGTCCTCGTAGACGAACTTCCCCTCCAGCAGCGCCGCGAGTGGCGTCGCGCCCGCGCCCTCGACGAGAGTCTTCCCGCGTTCGAGCATCAACACGAGCGCGGTCGCGATTTCGTCGTCGGAGACAGTGACGACCTCGTCGACGCGCTCCCGGACGACCGGGAACGTCTTCTCGCCGACCCGGCGCACGGCGATGCCGTCCGCGATGGTGTCTACGGAGTCGACGGCCTGCGGCTCGCCTTTCTGGAGCGAGGAGGCGACCGTGGAGGCACCTTCGGCCTGCACACCGACGACGCGGACGTCCGGGTCGTGGGCCTTCACGGCGGTCGCGACGCCGGAGATGAGCCCGCCGCCGCCGATGGGGACGACGACCGTATCGAGTTCGGGGAGGTCGTCGACGATTTCGAGGCCGAGCGTTCCCTGCCCGGCCATCACGCGCTCGTCGTCGAAGGCGTGGACGTAGGTGCGCCCCTCCTCGGCTTCGAGTTCGTGGGCGTGCGTCTGGGCGGCGTCGTAGTCGACGCCGTGGAGGACGACCTCCGCGCCGTAGCTCTTCGTCGCCTTGATTTTCGAGATGGGCGCGGTTTCGGGCATCACGACCTTCGCGTCGACGCCCGAGCGAGAGGCCGCGAGCGCGACGCCCTGTGCGTGGTTGCCCGCCGAGGCGGTGACGACGCCGGCGTCGCTCTCGGCCGCCGAGAGCGTGCGGATGCGGTTGGTCGCGCCGCGAATCTTGAACGACCCCGTGCGCTGGAAACACTCCAGTTTCAGGTGGACCTCCGCGTCAGTCATCGTGGAGAACGTGTTGGAGTAGTCCAACGGGGTGTGTCGAGCGACGTCAGCGACGCGCTCGCGGGCGTCGAGCACGTCGTCGAGTGCGATCATGGTCGCGACTACGACGCAGTTGCTGTTAACGGTTGGTGGTGTGCTCCAAGAATACGTGGGGAACGGAGCGTGTGACGATTGCGACGACAACCCGGACACTGATAAAACCGACCAAAGCACGGTGAAAGTGAAAATGGTCGGCTACGGCGGGGCGTCCCCTATTAGGGGCAGACCGACAGCGATTTTTCGCGGCGCTGAGAGTCTCGACCGTGCGCTCCCGACTCCGTGCGGTGTGGCGGCGCGTCTTCGCGCTCGCGTGGCCCGTGATGGCCGAGCAGACGCTCCGCACGCTGATGCGGACCGTCGACGTCGTCGTCACCGCCGCCATCTCGCCCGCCGCCGTCGTCGCGGTCGGTATCGCGGACCTCTACGCGCGATTCCCGCTGCGCGTCGGCCTCGGCCTCGGCGGCGGCGCCATCAGCCTCTCCAGTCAGGACACCGGCCGCGACGCCACCGTCACCCGCGACGAAGCCATCACGCAAGCCGTCCTCGTCGGCGCGCTCGCCGGCCTCCCATTCGCCGCGTTCGGCGTGCTGTTCGGCCCGGCCGCCATCCGCCTGCTCGGCGCCGCCCCCGACGTCGTCGCGCTCGGCAGCACGTACCTCGCCATCATCCTCCTCACGGCACCCGCGCGCCACGTCGCGCTCATCGCTGCCCGTGCACTCCAGGGAACGGGCGACACCCGCACGCCGATGTACGTCAACGCCGTCTCCAACCTCGGGAACGTCGCCGGTAGCGTCGGCCTCGGTCTGGGCTACTTTGGCCTCCCCGAACTCGGCGTCGTCGGCGTCGGCGCCGCGACCGCCGCCGCGAACACCTTCACTGCCGTCGCGCTCACCATCGCCATCGCGTCCTCGTACACCGCCGCCGGGTTCGCACGCCCGCGCTCTCGAATCATCACGAAACAGCTGTTCGCGGTCAGCCTCCCGAAAATCGCGGAAGGCGGCGTCTCCGCGCTCGCGGAGTTCCCGTTCAACGCCCTGCTGCTCTCGTTCGGCACGAACGTCAACGCCGCGTTCCAAATCGGCCGCCGCGTCTACCAGCAGGTCACCGGCCCGCTCTCCCGGGGCTACAACGTCGCCGCGAACGTCGTCGTCGGCCAAGCGCTCGGCGGAGGCGACCCCGGGACCGCGCGCTTCGACGGCTGGGCGGTCGCCGCGCTCGGCGTGCTCACGGTCGGTGCCGTCGGCCTCCTCCTCTCGTACTACGCCCGGCCGCTGGTCGCGCTGCTCGCCGACGAACCCGAGACCGTCCGACACGGCGTCTGGTTCGCCCGCGCGTACGGCCTGAGCGCGCCGTTCCTCGCGGCGTTCGTCGGGCTCTCGGGCGCGCTCCAGGGAGCCAGCGAGACCCGCGTTCCGTTCGTCGCGCGCGCCACCGGCATGCTCGGCTTCCTCGTCGGCTTCTCCTGGCTCGCCGGCCGCACGCTCGACTACGGCCCGGTCGCGGCGTACTGGGGCATCGCGCTGTCGAACGTCTGGATGGCTGCCGTCGTCGCCACCGGCTTCCACTACGGCGGCTGGGCGAGTCGCGCAGCGTCGATGATGGCGGAGCGAAGCGACGCGTAGAAGGACTCCGTCAGGGCGCGACTGGGTCTACCGTTCGTCCAGCGGCACGAAGTCGCGCTCCTCCTCGCCGACGTACCGGGAGCGCGGACGGATGAGGCGGTCATCCAGGACCTTTTGCGCTGCGCTCCCTGCGGTCGCTCGGCAAAATCTCCGCCAAAAGCACTCCTCGCTCCAGCCGCGCTCGCGATGCTCGCGCGTTAGTCGCTCGTCGGCCCGCTCACGAAGCGAGCGGAGAGTGAACGGCTTACCGCTCGTTGAGCGGCACGAACTCCTGGCCTTTCTCGCCGACGTACCGGGAGCGCGGACGGATGAGGCGGTTGTCCTCGTACTGTTCGAGCACGTGGGCGATCCAGCCGCCGGCGCGGGACATCGCGAAAATGGGCGTGTAGATGTCGACCGGGATGCCCATCTGGTAGTACGTCGACGCGGAGTAGAAGTCGACGTTCGGCGCGAGGCCCTTCTCCTCTTTGACGTACTCCTCGATGGCGACGCTCATCTCGTACCACTTCGTGTCGCCGGCGGCCTCGCCGAGTTCCTCGCTGCGCTCGCCGAGAATCTTCGCGCGCGGGTCCTTGACGTTGTAGACGCGGTGGCCGAAGCCGGCGACGCGCTTGCCGTTTTCGAGGGCGTCCTCGACCCACTCGACGGGCTCCTTGTCGGACTCGTCGATGGTCTGGAGCATGCGCATGACGTTCGCGTTCGCGCCGCCGTGGAGGCTCCCGCCGAGCGTGCCGACGGCCGACGTAATCGCGGAGTGGAGGTCCGCGAGCGTGCTGGACGTGACCAGCGAGGAGAACGTCGACGCGTTCAGCCCGTGGTCGGCGTGGAGCACGAGCGCCTGGTCGAAGACGTCCGCGAGCACGTCGTCGGGCTCCTCGTCGTTCAGCATGTAGAGGAAGTTCGCCGCGTGGTCGAGGTCGTCGCGGGGCGCGACGCGGTCGTCGCCCTCGCGCAGGCGCGTGAACGCCGCGACGATGGTCGGAATCTTGGCGGTGATGCGCTTGCCCTTCCGGAGGTTCGCCTCGCGGTCGGTGGGGTCGGCGTCGGCGTCCGGGTCGAACGCCGACAGCTCCGAGACCGCGGTGCGCAGCGCCGCCATCGGGCCCTCGTCGGCGGCCGCGAGGTCCGCGACGAGGTCGAGCACGTCGTCGTCGAGCTCGCGGTGCGCGGTCATCTCCTCGCTGAACGCTTCGAGTTCCTCCCCGTCGGGGAGGCGGCCGTGCCAGAGCAGGTAGAGGACTTCCTCGTAGCTCGCGCCGCGCGCGAGGTCCTCGATGGTGTACCCGCGGTAGACGAGTTTGCCCTCGTCGCCGTCGATGTAGCTCAACTCGGACTCCGCGACGAGCACACCTTCCAAACCCTTCTTGAGTTCGTCGGCCATGTGCGTGGGTTCTTGACGGTTCTACCTAATGTGTGTCGGTTTCCTTCACGGTCGTCTACGAAAATATTGCACGAGAGAACGATTACCGAGCGTTTCGTGTGAACTCGTAGCACGATTTTGGCGGTCGCAGCGAGCGCCCCGACTGACGCGAACGTTTTTCGGGGGCGGGGGCGAATCCGGGGACATGAGCGGCCGCGTCGAGTACGAGCCCGCGAGCGTGAAAGCCCTCCTCGCGGAGATGAAAGACACCGCCGAACTCCTCATCGACCTCTCCTACTCGGCGGTGCTGCACGGCAGCGACGACGTGGCGGCGGAAGTCCTCAAGCTCGAAGAGCGCATGGACGTCCTCCAGTTGCGCGCACGCATGAGCCTCCTGATGGCGGCGCGCAACCCCGAGGACGCGGAGACGCTCGCGCCCGTCCTGGGCGTCGTCGGCGCGGCCGAGAAAATTAGCGACGCGGCCGGAGACATCGCGAAGGTCGTCCTCGAAGACATCCGCGTGCCCGAGGCGATTCGCGCGGCGCTCCCCGAAGCCGTCGAGTCGCTGGAGCGCGCGGAGTTGGCCGCCGACTCCGAGTACGCCGGCCGCACGCTCCTGGACGTGAACTTGGAGACCGAGACCGGGGTGCGCGTGCTCGCAATTCGGCGCGGCGGCGACTGGCTGCTGAACCCGGACCGTGACACGGAACTGACGGCAGGGGACGTGCTGTTGCTCCGCGGGCCGGAGGAGCGCATCGGCGGCGTCTACGAGACGGCGACCGGCGAGGCCTACGAGCCGCCGGCGGTCCCCGAGCCGAGCATCGACGACCTCGGGCGCGCCGTCGACTCCGTGGTGACGATGAAGAACATGAGCGAGCTCTCCGTCGACCTCGCGTACGGCGCGGTGCTGTTCGACTCGACGGACCTCGCGGCGGAAGTCGTCGAGCTGGAAGCTGAAGTGGACGCGCTGAAGTCCCGCTTCGAGGCGTGGACGCTGCGGGCGGCGAGCCGCGTCGAGGACCCGGTGTCGCTGCGCGGGCTCGTCCACATCGCTACCGCGACGGAGGTCATCAGCGACGCCGCGGTCGAAATCAGCGAGGGCGTGCTGCGCGGGCTGGACACGCACGTCGTCGTCCAGGAAGCCGTCGAGGAGTCCGACGAGGTCATCGTCCGGGAGACCGTCGAAGCCGGGAGCGCGCTCGACGGCGCGACGCTCGGCGGGAAGGAAGTCGCGACCGAGACCGGGATGCGCGTCATCGCGGTGCGGCGGCCGGACGCGGACGTCGACGAGTGGGTCGTCCAGCCCGGCCCCGAGACGGAGGTCACGGCTGGCGACGTGCTGTTGGCGAAGGGGACGCGCGCGAGCGCCGACCGCCTCCGCGACCTCGCGTCGGCGTGAGTCAGTCCAGTACGTCGCGCTCGGCGGCGACCGCGCGGAGCGCGAGGTCCGGCAGCGGCACGGAGAGGTAGTCGCGGCCGTCCGCGTAGCCGGTCACGGAGAGCACCGCGGTGTCCGCGGTCTCGAAGCGCAACTCGAAGCCGACGGGGTCGTCGGTGATGCGCGGCGTCGTGACGCGCGTGTCGACGCCGCTGGCGACGACGTTCCGGCGGCGTTTCGCGAGCCGGGCAACCAAGTCGGAATCGACGCCGAGCGCGTCGTATCCGGACTTGCCGCCCCGTACGCGAGACAGGAGCCCGCCCGTTTCCGGTGGGTGGACGCCGTGCCGGGCGTACACGTAGCCGTCCTCGCGCCGGACGACGAGCCGAGCCGTGCAGTCGGTGCCCGCGAGTTCGACCGGACACGTGAACGCGTAGCGCTTGTCGGCGTGGCTGGTCTCGGCGACGTCGAAGTGCTTCCCGCCCGGAGACTTGTCCGCCCCACGCAGCGGCGCGAGCACGCCAGCAACGACGGCGGACGTCGACGGGAGTCCCTCGCCGCTGTCCGCGTCGTCACCCGTGTACGCGGCGAGCCGGGTCGGGAAGTCCTCAGCCATCTTCGAAAGGAAACAGACCCGCCGACAAGAGGTTTTCTTCGGCGAGCCAACTACTCTAGTCGGCGGTAGAGCCGGTACACAGCGCCAGCAGTGAAGGCGAACGTCGCGAGCAAGCCGACCGTGAACGCGAGCACGGCGGCCAGCGCGACCAGGTACGGCGTCGAGTACGGCGACCCCCCCGACGCCACGACGAAGAAGTAGTACGTCGCGACGGCGACCAGCAGGCCGACCGCGAACCCGCGTTTCGCCTGCGTCACGACGCCGAGCGCGCGCACGAAGTTGTCGACGCCGGGGCGGTCGGACGCCGCGTCGGCCGGCTGCTCGGACCGCTCGGACATATCTGGGGGTTGGCCGCGGCGCGTGAAAACAGCGCCGATTCCGGGACCGAACCGCTCAAGGCCACGCGTGCGTGGGATTACTGTAATGACTACGCTCGGCTCGGCGTCCGCGGACCCCGGGGAGTTCGACACCGGTCGACTCACCGTGGGCGAGATGCGGGACGGCACCGCAGTCGGCCTCCCGGTCGCGGTCGTGAACGGCGAACGCGACGGCAAAACGCTCTACCTGCAGGCAGCCAGCGACGGCGACGAACTGAACGGCGTCGGCGTGCTCCGCCGCGTCGTCCCCCAACTCGACCCCGCGGAACTCGCGGGCGAAGTGCGCATCGTCGGCATCACGAACTTCCACGCGTTCCAGGTCGCCGAACACCGCAACCCCATCGACGACACGAAGCTCAACCGGGCGTACCCCGGCAGCGCGAACGGCTCCTCCTCCGAGCGCATCGCACACGCGACGTTCTCCGCCGCCGAGGACGCCGACCTCATCCTCGACCTCCACCAGGGTTCGACCTCCCGCATGATAAACGAGGTGCGGGTGCGCTGCGGCCGCCACCACCGCCTCCACAGCGACTGCCTCGAACTGGCGAAGGCGTTCGGCTGCGGGCACGTCCTCGACCAGAAAGGCCCCGAGGGCCAGCTCGCGCGCGCCGGCCCCGTCGAAGGCATCCCCACCGTCGACCCCGAACTCGGCGGCGCCGTCGGCTTCGACGAGGAGTCCGTCCAGTACGGCGTCGACGGCGTCTTCAACGTCCTCCGGTACTACGGCTTCCTCGACGGCGACGTCGAGACCGAACGCCAGACCCGCGCGAAGGACTTCGACCGCTACGGCTCCCCCGTCGGCGGCATCGTCGAGTACAAACAGGACCTCGGCGACGACGTCCGCGCCGGCGACACCCTCTTCGAAGTCACCGACGTCTTCGGCACGCTCAAAGCCACCGTCACGGCCGACAACCACGGCATCTTCTGGCGCTCCCGCCGCCTCCCACAGGTCGCCACTGGCGAGTACGTCTGTTCGGTCGGCACGGACGTCGATTCATTCTAACCCACTTTTTCCAGCGCTCGGCGCGCTACGCGCGCCGTCGCTTGCAAAAACTTGGGGAAAAAGCACTCCTCCCTCCAGCGCGCCTTCGGCGCTTAGTCGGTCGTCGGCCTCGCGGCTTCGCCGCGAGTGAACCGCTCGCGCCTACGGCGCTCGCGGATGCTTTTGCTTCCGCCACGCTCAGGTGGCCCTGTCGTCTCTGCTCTCGTATGCTCGAATGCCGTTCCTGCGGTCGAACCTACGAGTCCGGGCCGGACGAGCCGTGGCGTTGCGAGTGCGGGCACGCGCTGGACTTCGCCGAGCAGCCGCTGCCGGACAGCGACGAGCCGGACGTCGACCCTCGCGAGGGACTGTGGGCGTTCGACGAGTTCCTCCCAATCGGGGCAGAGGTGACACTCGGCGAAGGATGGACGCCACTGGCCGATGCGCCGGAGTGGAACGCGCAGTTCAAACTGGACTACGTGTTCCCGTCCGGGAGCTACAAGGACCGCGGTGCGGCGCTGACGCTGTCGCGGGCGGCGGAGTTGGGCGTCGAACGAATCGTGGAGGATTCCTCGGGGAACGCGGGCGCAGCCATCGCGCAGTACGCCGCGCGCGCCGGCATCGACGCCGACATCTACGTGCCCGCGGACGCCAAGCAGTCGAAACTCGACGCCATCGAGGCCGTGGGCGCGACGGCGGTCCGAATCGAGGGGAGCCGGCAGGACGTGACCGACGCCTGCATTCGGGAGGCAGTCGGCGGGGACGCGTGGTACGCGAGCCACGCGTGGAATCCGGCGTTCTACGCGGGGACGTCGGCGTTCGCGCTCGAACTCGCGGCACAGCGCGACTGGACGGTCCCGGACGCGGTGGTGCTCCCGCTCGGCCACGGCACGCTGTTCCTCGGCGCGTACCGTGGATTCTCCGCGCTCGAAGCGGCGGGCTGGACGGAGTCGGTGCCGCGGCTGCTCGGCGTGCAGGCGACGGGCGTCGCGCCAATCGTCGAAGAGCTCCACGGACCAGCAGAAGCCGGCACGAACGACGTCGCGGACGGCATCCAGATTCGGGAGCCCGCGAGGAAGGGGCAGATTCTGGACGCCATCGACGCGACCGACGGCGACGCCATCGCATGCGACGCCGAAGCGACCGAGGAAGCACTGGATGCGCTCCACGAGCGCGGGTTCTACGTGGAGCCGACGAGCGCGGTCGGAATCGCCGGTCTAGAGGCGTATCGCGAGCGCGGCGTCCTCGATACGGACGACGACGTGGTCGTCGCGCTGACGGGCAGCGGACTGAAGCAGTAGGCCTACCGCCAGTCGGCGAGGGAGACGAACGCGTCGTCCTCGGCGGTGACCCACGTCGTGACGAGTTCGTCGCCGTCGGCGTTCGCGGGGAACAGCGTGCACGCCCGCTCGCCGTCCTGCACTTCGACGTGCGCGGCGAGTCGTCCCGCAGCGGCCTCGCTGTCGGTCGTCTCGCTAGCGACGCCAACCTCGTCGGGGGTCCGGCGGTCCGGGCGCATGGTTGCAGTTTAGGACGTGCTAGAATAAAGTGTTGTGGCTGCCTGTGAGAGTATGACAATCACCGAAAGCGAGTTAGCTGTCGGCTCGCAGGCTACCGCTCGGGGTGGGTAGGAGCGTTCCAGTCACCGCGAACCAGGGGTTTGGCGACGTGGCGGCGCGCGCACGGCGGCACCTCGTACCAGCCCACGTCGAGGTCGCGGTCGACGGGGCGCTCGACTTTCCCGGGCGCGGACGTCCCGCAGTCCCGGCAGCGGTAGCCCTGGTTCGCGCCCGCGCTCTCCATCGACGTGTCGCAGTCGGGGCACTGCGGCGTCACCGACTCCGTCTCGTCGAGGTCGCGGACCGCGAACTTCTCGAGTTTGAGCGTGCCGTCGCTGACCTCGCCGCAGACGGTGACGCGGTCGCCGGGCCGGAGCGCTCGCACGCGGTCGCGGAACCGCTTGGTCGGCTCGAACGCCGCACACTCCACGCGAACGCCGTCGTCCTCCACGGGGACGAAGACGTGGCCACCGCGCCGCGTCTCAGGTTCCCCGACGACAGCCGCGTCCGTGCAGTACGCGCGACCGTCTTCGAGGTCAGCGAGGTCGGCCGCGCGGAGGTGCGCGTCCGTCCCCTGGTTCGTGACGAACAGTTCGCTGGCGTGCACGCGCTCGCTCTCGATGGCATCCGCGACCGCGGTGACCGTCTCGGCATCGTCGCCACGAATACCGTAGAGGATGGGACCGGGCGTGTGCGGCACGCAGACCAACTCGCCCTCCTCGCGGTCGACAGTGTCCCACGCGTCGGGGTAGGCGTCGTCCGCGGCGGCGAACACGCTCTCGGCGTCGACGTCGCGCTCGGTCCCCCAGCGGTCGGGTGCGCGGTAGTCGATGTGTTCGCAGGTCCAGTCGTCGAACGCCGTCCACGCGCCCACGGCGGCGAGCGCGCCGACGACGCCGCGGCCGTTCTCCCACTGCGCGGTCTCGTAGCCGTGGGCGGCTGCGAGCGATTGTGCTTCCTCAGGGTCGAGGTGTTCGCGCATCGCGCGCTCGGCGAACTCGGCGACTGGCTCGGAGGCATCGGCCTCGGGCGCGACCACCACGCCCGGGTTCGTTCGGGGGTCGTCGACCTCGGCAACCTCGCCGACGACTTCCTCGGCGACCGCCAACCCCACTCTGGGGTCGGCGTCAGTGTGGACGGCGAGCGCGGCGTTCCCGCGCGTCTTGTACTCGACGGCGGGGTTCAGGCGCACGAGTAGCACGCGCTCGACGTTCGCGCCGCGGTCGCGCAATCGCTCGGCGACCAGGTGGGCGGCGTACGTCGTGCACATCCCGCGCTCGCGGGAGTCCGTGTCGTCGAGGGCGACGACCGTCATCGCCTCCGGTCTAGCGCCCGCGCGCTTTTCGCGCTTCCGGTCTGCAGCCCGAAGATAGTGGCGGCCGAATGACCGAAACCTCGGGGCAGCGCCGCCGTATCGGCACAACGCATATATGTGGCCGACGGCTTACACTCGTGTATGTCACGGTCGGTACTCATCGAGAACGTCACCGCCATGCTCGCGGACGCGGGGTTCACGGTGAGCGACCGGTGTGCGACGCGGCCCAAGAGCTTCGATGTGGCCGCCCGCCGCGAGAAGGACGTCATCCTCGTGAAAATCCTCGGCAACATCGACGCCTTCGACGCGCCGACCGGCGCGGAGATGCGGCGGCTCGGCACCTACCTCAACGCCACCCCGATGGTCATCGGCCTCCGCACCCGCGACGAGGAACTCAAGCCGGGCGTCGTCTACTTCCGCCACGGCGTCCCTGTACTCAGCCCCGACACCGCGATGGACTTCTTCGTCGAGGGCGTCCCGCCACTCATCTACGCGGCGCCGGGCGGTCTCTACGTGAACATCGACGGCGAGGTGCTCGCTGACCGCCGGCAGAACGAGGACCTGAGCCTCGGCCAGCTCGCGAACGAACTCGGCGTCTCCCGGCGCACCGTCTCGAAGTACGAAGACGGCATGAACGCCAGCATCGAGGTCGCGATGGAACTGGAGGACCTCTTCGGCGGCGACCTCACGTCGCCCGTCTCGGTGATGGAGGGGGCGGAGGAAGTCCGGGACGCCGACCCGACACCCGACGACCCCGAAGCCGACCCCGAGGACGTACCCGTGCTGTCGGTGATCGCGCGCGTCGGCTTCGAAGTCCACCCGACGGACCGCGCGCCGTTCAAGGCCGTCAGCGAGGACGCGTCCGGCGCGGACCGCCTGCTGACGGGACACTCGTCGTTCACGGACACCGCCGTCAAGCGCGCCCGCATCATGAGTTCGCTCGGCGCGATTACGCACACCCGCGCCGTCTACGTCGTCGACGAAGCCTCCCGGGAGTCCGTCGACGACACCGCCATCGTGGAGCGCGAAGAACTCGAAGACGTGCAGGACTCCGACGAGTTCCGCGACCTGCTCGCCGACCGCGGCGCGCAGTCCGAAGCCTGACGCTCGGTCGGTCGAATTCGTTTTCGCGGTGAAAAGCGGACAGGGGAAGTCCCGTTACGCGCCGTAGGTCTCTTCGAGGTACTCCACGATGTCGTCCGACTCCGGCATCCCCTCGATGCCGTGGTCGGTGTCGACGAGCACGGGGACGCCGGTCTGGCCACTGACTTCCTCGACTTCGTCGCGCTGGCTGTGCGAGCTCGGGACCTCGTGTTCGACGTAGTCGAGGCCGAGTTCGTCGAGTTTGGTCTCGACTTTCGCGCAGTACGGGCAGCCCGGCAGCTTGTACAGTTCGAGTGTCACGCCCGAAGGTACGGGGCGGCGACGCAAAGAAGCCGTGGATGCGGCGGACGACGCCGCCGTCAGGCCGTGGATGCGGCGGACGACGCCGCCGTCAGACTGCGGCGGCGAGCGCGCCGCTGGTGCGGACGTAGAAGTAGACGACGAACGCGAGCGCGAGCAGCCACTGGCCCGCGGAGACGTCGTCGTACTCGCCGACCGCGACCTTCACGACCGGGTAGGAGACGATGCCGGCGGCGATGCCGTAGCCGATGTTGTACGTGAACGGCATCATGAACACGGTGAGGCCGGCGGGAATCGCGTACGTGGTGTCGTCCCACGCGACGTCGGTGACGTTCGCCAGCATGATGACGCCGACGACGACGAGCGCGATGTGGCTGGCGTAGAGGGGGACGATGGCCGCCAGCGGGACGACCGCGAGGCTCGCGAGGAACAACAGCGCGACGACGAGCGCGGTGAGACCGGTGCGGCCGCCCTCCTCGACGCCCGTCGCGGACTCGATGTACGTGGTGACCGTGGACGTCCCGAGCATGCTACCGATGGTGGTGCCGATTGCGTCCGCCATCAACGGCTTGTCGATGTCCGGGAAGTTGCCGTCCTCGTCGAGGAAGCCCGCGACCTGCCCGACGCCGACGAGCGTGCCGGCGGTGTCGAAGAAATCCACGAAGAAGAACGTGAACACGATGAGCGCGAACGCGAACATGTCGATGCCTTCCGCGGGAGCGCCGACGAGCCCGTCGACGAACGCGCCCGCGAGCGGCGTGATGTCGTACTGTGCGCCGGTGAGGGTCGTCGTGAGCGTGCCCGGCGCGACGACGCCCGCCCACTCGATGACGTAGGCGGCGACCGTCGTGCCGAGGATGCCGACGACGATGGAGCCGGGGACGCCGCGGGCGTACAGCGCGAGCGTGAAGAAGAGGCCAGCGACGGCGAGCGTGGCGGCGGGGTCGGTCGCGATTTGGCCGAGCGTGACCATCGTCGCCTGGTCGGCAGCGACGACGCCCATCTCCTGGAGGCCGATGAGCGCGAGGAAGCCACCGATACCCGCGCCGACCGCGAGTTTGACGGGTTCGGGGAACGCGCGGATGATGGCTTTGCGCGCGCCGGCGGCGGTCAGGAGGATGAAGATGATGCCTTCGACGAACACCGCGGCGAGCGCGACCTGCCACGGGATGCCGAGCCCGATGACGACGGTGTACGCGAAGAAGGCGTTGAGCCCGAGGCCGGGCGCTTGCGCGAACGGCCGGTTGGCGTACAGCGCCATCACCGTCGTCGCGACGAACGCCGAGATGATAGTGACGACCGCCAGCATCTGCTGGACCTGGTCGCCGGTGTACCCCGGGATGGAGATTGCCTGGCCGAGCGTCGCGGGGTTGACGAGGACGATGTACGACATCGCGAAGAATGTCGTCACGCCCGCAAGCACTTCCGTTCGGACGTCCGTGTCGTGTTCGTCGAGTGCGAAGTAGTCAGCGAGCCCCATTAACGATGCACGTTCGGGCATAACTACACCGCCCGCTTAAGCGTTGTTATGCACGTTGGTAGTCCGTGTCTGTTGACGATGAAGAATCGTCCAGAAGATGCACGGTCGTGTCTAGAATCGGGCGACTGAGACGGACAGGGAGCAGCGTCGCGGTCGGAAGGTTATTCGAGTTCGGCGAGCGCGCCGACGGGGGCGTCCGTGAGTTCGCGGGCGCGCTCGACGCCGTCGTCGCCGACCGCGATGAGCGTGAACACGCCGGTGACGTCGGCGTCCGCAGCGCCGGCGATGTCCAGCAGAATCTCCTGGGTCTCGCCCGACCGGATGAGGTCGTCGACGACGAGCACGGTCTCGCCGCTGTCGATGGCCGACGCGGGGAGGTAGTAGGTCAGTTCGATGCCCGACGCGAAGCGCTTGCGGGCCTCGATGAACTCCTCGACGGCGGTCTCCTTGGACTTCTTGGCGTACGCGCAGCGCGCGCCGTAGTACGACGCCAGCGACGCCGCGAGCGTGATACCGTCGGTGGCGGCGGTGAGGACGACGTCCGGGCGCTCGAAGTCGAACGTCTCGGCGGCGACGGGCGCGACGAGGTCGAGGAACGACTGGTCGAAGACGACGCCGGAGTTGTCGACGTAGCCCTCGTCGTCGAGGCGGACGCGCGCTTCCAGTTCCTCGCGCAGGAGGCCAGCGCCGGCGTCTTCGACGACTTCGCGGGCGCGCTCGGCGCTCGGGAGGACGTGGCCGTTGACGTAGCGGTTGAGGTCGCCCGCGGGGAGCCCGGTCTCCTCGGAGAGCTCGTCGTACGTCCGGGTCTCCTTCAGCGTGCGCAGCACGTCGACCGCCCGCAACTGGAGGGCGGCCTTCTCTGCTCGGTTCATACGGATGCACACGTTTCCACAAACTTGAATATCCCGGAACTGTCGGCGTGCGAAGAAATCACAAACACGCTCATTCCTGGCGGCGCGACGCTCCGAACTACTCGGCGTCCAGCAGGTCGCTGGCCGTCACGAGCGCCTCCATCTCGACGCCGTGTTCGGCGAGCAGTTCGCGGCCGCCCTCCTCGCGGTCCACGACGAGCAGCGCGCGTTCGACTTCCGCGCCGGCGTCGCGGAGCGCTTCGACGGCGTCGACGGCGGACTGGCCGGTCGTCGCGATATCCTCCACGACGACGACTTCCTCGCCGTCTTCGAGGCGGCCCTCGATGCGGTTGCCGGTGCCGTACTCTTTGGCTTGCTTGCGCGCGATGACGTACGGCACGTCGGCTTCGACGGCCGTCGCGGCGGCCAGCGGGACGCCGCCGAGCGCGACGCCGCCGAGTTTCGCGTCCGCGTCGAGGCGGTCGGCGAACGCTTCGGCGATGGCGCGCAGGCAGTCGGGGTCGGTCTCGAAGAGGTACTTGTCGACGTAGTACTCGGAGGTACCGCCGTGGGAGAGCTCGAACTCCCCGAATTTGACGGCGTCCGCGTCGCGGAGCAGCTGGACGAGGTTGTCGGTCATTACCAGAGTTGGCGGGCCACCCGACCAAAAGGGGTGCGATTACCAAGTCGAGACGAATGTGGTGGAGCATCCGCGAGTGAGTGGTTCGCAGAACCCGAGCGAAGCGGTTCACTGCGCGACCGAAGGGAGCGCAGGTCGACGACTGAGGGACGCGAAGCGGACCGAAGGAGGAGTGCTTTTTCCCCAAGTTTTTGCAAGCGAGGCGCGCTTCGCGCGCCGAGCGCAGGAAAAAGTGGATTAGTATGGCTCGTTCTTCAGTCCCAGAAGATATGCGATGCCGTTGGTGACGACGTGGAGCAGGGGGGTGAGCACGAGGATGGCGACGACGACGTCGAGGGTGAAGGTGGCACCGAACCAGTCGGGGGCGGCGATGGCGGCGAGCGCGAGCGCGACGACGACGAAGTCGAGTTGGTCGAGGAGGGGGAAGGCAGCGCCGCGTTCGCGGCCGGTGCGGCGCTTGAGGAAGGAGGCGAGGATGTCGCCGAGTATCGCGCCGGCGGGGAGCGCGACCATCGCGGCGGGCGGGAACGTCGGGAGTGTGACGCCGAGCGCGTCGCTGGCGGCCGGTTCGACGGCGTTCAGGACGAACGCGAGCGCGACGCCGGCGAGCACGCCGACGGCGGTGCCGCGCCACGTCTTCCCGTCGCCGAGCACGCGCTTGCCGTCCCACGTGCGGCCGCCGTCGATGGGGCGGCCGCCGCCCGCCAGCACCGCGGCGTTGTTCGGCACGTACGCCGGCAGCATCACCCAGACCGCAGTCGCGACCGTCGCTACCAGACCCATGCGTGGGGGTGGACGCGGCCGGCGGAAAAACCCGCGGGTTCGGCCGGGGGAGGCGCGTCGCTTAAGGGACGTGACGCCGCAGATTCGGGTATGATACCGCCCATCGCGAGTGACTTCGTCGCGGGTGAGACGCCCGCGGAGGCCATCGAGCACGCCGAGTCGCTGAACGCTCGCGGCGTCGCCGCCATCCTGAACCTCCTGGGCGAGCACTACGCGGAGCGGCCGCCCGCGGACGAGGACGCCGCGGCGTACGAGGACCTCGTGTGCGACATCTCGAAGAGCGGCGTGGACGCCTGCATCTCGGTGAAACCCTCCCAAATCGGGCTGGACGTCGGCGATGACGTGTTCGCCGAGAACCTCGCGGGCATCGTCGAGGTCGCCGACGAGCACGACGTGTTCACGTGGGTGGACATGGAGGATCACGAGACGACGGACGCCACGCTGAACGCCTACGAAGACCTCACGACGGAGTACGGTGGCCGGGTCGGTGTCTGCATCCAAGCGAACCTCAAGCGCACCGAGGCGGACCTCGAACGCCTCGCGGCCCTCCCCGGAAAAGTCCGACTCGTGAAAGGAGCCTACGACGAACCGAAGTCGATTGCGTACAAGCGCAAGGAGCGCGTGAACCAGGCGTACCGCGACTACCTGGAGTACATGTTCCGGGAGTTCGAGGGCGGCGTCGCCGTGGGCAGCCACGACCCGGAGATGATAGCGCACGCCCGCGACCTCCACGACGAGTACGGCACCGACTACGAGGTCCAGATGCTGATGGGCGTCCGGGACGACGCGCAGGTCGACCTCGCGGCCGACGGCGTCGACGTCTACCAGTACGTGCCGTACGGCGACAAGTGGTTCTCGTACTTCTATCGGCGCGCGATGGAGCGCAAGGAGAACCTGTTGTTCGCGCTGCGGGCGGTTCTGGGGCGATAGGGCGGTCGTCTCGAAATCCCTATACGTCGGCGCTCAGTGGAACCCGGTATGACCTCGTGGAAGCGGGACTTCGCGAGCGGGCTCATCGTGCTCGCACCGATTCTGGTCACGCTGTACGTGCTCTACTGGCTGTTCTCGCTCATCGCGCGGTTCTCGCTGCTGGCGACGAACGTCGACGACCCCGTCGTGGCGGTCAGCCTGACGGTCGTCATCTTCGTGTTGTTGGTGTTCTCGGTGGGCTACCTGATGCGGACCGCGCTCGGTACGTTCGCCGAGGAAGTCCTGGACGACCTCATCAACCGGCTGCCGGGGCTGCGCATCGTCTACAACGCCTCGAAGATGGCCGTCGAGACGGTGCTGTCCGGCGGGGCCGACGAGTTCCAGAAGCCCGTGAAGGTCGAACCGTGGGACGGGATGCGCCTCACCGCGTTCAAGACGGGGAAGACGACCACCGACGGCCGCGAGGTGGTGTTCATGCCGACCGCGCCGAACATCACGTCGGGGTTCGTGATGGAACTCGAACCCGAGGACATCATCGAAGTCGAGGAGTCCACGGAGGACGCGCTCACGCGGGTGTTGTCAGCAGGGTTCGGGGAGAACGAGCGCGACGTCCCGGAGCAGTTCACCGACGACGAGTAGTCAGACGTAGTGGAACCACTCCGCGCGGTCGCCCGTCTCGACGACGTCGAAGAACGCCTGCTGGAGTTCCTCGGTGACGGGGCCACGCGTCCCGGAACCGATTTCGACGTTGTCGACCTGCCGGATGGGCGTGACTTCCGCGGCGGAGCCGGTGAAGAACAGTTCGTCGGCGGTGTTGAGTTCGCCCCGCGAGATGGAGACGTTGTCGTGGACGGTGTAGCCGCGTTCCTCGGCGAGCGTGATGACCGTGTCGCGGGTGATGCCGTCGAGGATGCTCTCGGAGAGCCCGGGCGTGAAAATCTCGCCGTCGCGCACGAGGAAGAGGTTCTCGCCGGGGCCTTCGGCGACGTTGCCCTCCTTGTTGAGGACGATGGCTTCGGTGAAGCCGTTGCGCCGGGCTTCCTCGCCGGCGAGCATGGAGTTGACGTAGAGGCCGGTAGTCTTGGCGTTGGTCGGAATCTGGCTGGAGGCGTGCTTGCGCCACGAGGAGACCATCACTTCGACGCCCTCTTCGAGCGCTTCCTCGCCGAGGTACGTCCCCCACGGCCACGCGGCGACGGCGACATCGGTCGGGCAGTCCTTCGGGGAGACGCCCAGCGAGTCGTAGCCGAAGTACGCGATGGGGCGGACGTAACACGACGCGAGGTCCTGGCGGTCGAGCAGTTCCACGGCCGCCTCGGTGAGCTCCTCGCGCGTGAAGTCGATGTCGAGGTCGTAGGGCTTCGCGGACGCGAACAGGCGGTCGAGGTGTTCCTCCCACCGGAACAGCGCGGGGCCGTTGTCGGTATCGTACGCGCGGACGCCCTCGAAGACGCCGCTGCCGTAGTGCAGCGCGTGCGTGAGCACGTGGGTCGTGGCGTCCTCCCAGTCCACGAACTCGCCGTTCATCCAGATGGTGTCGACGTCCATGTCGTCGAATCCGCTCATACTCCCGGGAAGGGTGGGCCGTATCATAAAACCACGAGTGCCGGCTACGGGCAGTCGTTGCCGGTGAGTTCGAAAACCGGCGCGAATGTCCGAGGATAATTCAACCGAGATGCTTAATTACCGTAGAGTATTACATTTGGTCGATGAGCGACCACGCACCCCTCACGTACGAGGACATCGACGAGGCTCGCCGCCCGAGCCTCGTCGAGGCGCTCGTGCCGATTCTCGCCGTCGTCGTCGCGCTCGGCGTCGGCTCCGGCTACCTCGGCCTCGCGCCACACGCCCCCCTCCTCTGGAGTATCGCCTTCACGGGACTGTTCGCGCGCTACCAGCTCGGCTACGACTGGGACGGCGTCTACGACGCCGCCACCTCCGGCCTTCGCATGGGCCTGCAGGCGATTCTCATCCTGTTCGTCATCTACGGGCTCATCGCCACGTGGATTAGCGCCGGCACTATCCCCGGCCTGATGTACTACGGCCTCGGCACGCTCACGCCGATAGTCTTCTTGCCCGTGACCGCCGTACTCGCGGCCATCGTCGCGTTCGCCATCGGTTCTTCGTGGACGACCGTGGGGACGCTCGGTGTCGCGTTCGTCGGCATCGGCGAGGGGCTCGGCGTCCCGCTGGCGATGACCGCGGGTGCCATCGTCTCCGGCGCGTACGCCGGCGACAAGCAGAGTCCCCTCTCGGACACCACGAACCTCGCGGCCGCCGTCACCAACGCCGACCTCTACGAGCACATCAAGGCGATGCGGAACGGCACCGCCATCGCATTCGGGCTCTCCGTGGTCGCGTACGCCGTCCTCGGCGTGTACTTCATCGAGGGCGGGAGCGCCGACATCGCCGCCATCAGCGGGCCGCTCGCGGACTCGTACGCGCTCGGACCGCTCGTGTTCCTGCCGCTCGTGGTGACGTTCGGACTCGCGGTCCGCGGCTACCCGCCGCTGCCCTCGCTGATCGCGGGCATCTTCGCGGGCGCGCTCACCACCGTCGTCGCGCAGGGCGCGAGCTTCACCGCCGCGTGGGACATCTTCCTCAACGGCACCGCCCCCGCCACCGGCAGCGACCTCGTCAACAGCCTCCTGACCGCCGGCGGCATCGCGGGCTCGGCGTGGACTATCGCCGTGGTCGTCGCCGCGCTCGCCCTCGGCGGCCTGCTCGAAGGCACGGGCGTGCTCGCGACGCTCGCCCACCACCTCACGACCGCCGTCTGGTCGCCGGGCTCGCTGGTCGCCGGTACCGGCCTCGCCGCCATCGTGACCAACGCCTTCTCCGCCCAGCAGTACATGAGCATCGTCGTTCCGGGGCTCAGCCTCCGGAACCTCTACGAGGAGTACGACCTCCCCGAGACAGACCTCTCGCGGGCCGTCGAGGCCGCCGGCACCCCGACCGGGCCGTTCTTCCCGTGGCACGCCGGCGCTGTCTTCATGACGAGCGCGCTCTACAGCGCCCCGGGCGCTATCTCGTGGTGGTGGGTGCCGTTCTACTTCTTCGGCATCCTCTCGCCGGTCGTGCTGTTCGCGATGGCGTTGACCGGTCACGGCTACACGCAGAGGGGAAAACCGACCGACGCCGCAGCCGTCGCGGACGACTGAGAAAACCTCGTTTTTCGGCCTTAGCCGCCGAGTGTCGCGAACGCGAACACGAGCAGCAGGTACGCGCCGACGACGACCACGGCGACCAGCGGCACGAGCGAAACGAAGTCGTGGCTCGCGCTCACTGTAGACGGTTCGCCGCGCGCGACGCGCTCGACGTCGTCGGCATCAACCTCGGACGCGGACGGCATCACCTCGGGTAGCCCCTTCCGGCGGGCGTCGAGTTTGTTCAGTGCGAGCACCGCGACGACGGTGAGCACGCCGGCGAGCGGAAGCGCGACGTACGCCGACTGCAGGCCGAACCCGTACAACACGAGGACGACGATGGTCGCGCCCGCGGCGGTCGCAGCGAACGGAATCTGGGTGTTCACGTGGTCGATGTGGTCCGACCCCGCGAAAATCGAGGACATCACCGTGGTGTCGCTGATAGGCGAGGAGTGGTCACCCCAGATAGCGCCGCCGAACAGCACGCCGATCAGTACCGGGAGCACGGACGGTCCGACGAGCTGGTAGCCCAAGGGAATCGACAGCGGCGTCAGAATTGCCATCGTCCCCCACGACGTTCCCGTCGTGAACGCGACGAGCATCGCGGCGACGAAGACGATGAGCGGAAGGAAGCTTCCGGGGACGCCACTACCGACCATCGTGTCGACGATGAACTGCGCGGTGCCGACGCGCTCGGCGGCGAGGCCGATAGCCCACGCCAGCACGATGATGGCGAGCGCGATGTTCATCGTCTTGAAGCCGTCGACGATGGTGTCGCTGGCCTCGTCGAGGTCCATCGTGCCGTACGCCAGCGACCCGACGAACCCAGTGAGCATGAACGCGAACGCGCCGTAGAGCAGCCCCATCGCGACGTCGGTCTCTTGGAACGCGGTGGCGACGTCGACGCCGGGCTGGTGGCCGCCACCGAGATACCACATCGAGACGAGGCCGACGACAAGCAGCGCGACGACGGGCACAAAGAAGTTCACGAGCGAGGGGTTCTTCTCGCTGGGTTCGCCGACGTCGTTGGAGACGTCAGACAACGGCGTGGCGTCGTCGCGAATCGTCTTCCCCGTGGTGCGGGCGCGCCACTCGGCGTCCAGCATCGGGCCGAAGAACCGCTGGGTGAGCGCGATGAACCCGACCATGAAGAACGCCATGAAGCAGTAGATGTTCCACGGAATCGACTGGAGGAACAGGCCGAACGGCGTCGTCCCGAGTTCGGCGGCGGAAACCCGGGCGGCCTCGAAGCCCGCGATAATCATCGACACCTGGTAGCCGATCCAGTTCGACACCGGCCCGAACGTCGTCACGGGCGACGTCGTGGAGTCGAGAACGTAGGCGTGCATCTCCCGCGAGGAGCGGTTCTCTTGGGAGAGTTCGCGGGTGGCGTTGCCGGTGACGACGGTGCTCGTGTACGAGTCGAAGAAGATGAACACGCCGACCAGCCACGTCAGGATCTGTGACTCGCGGGCGGTGCTGACGCGGTGGCCGATCCAGCGTTCGAGCGCGAGAATCCCGCCCGAGCGGTAGATGAACGCGGCCCCCGCACCCATGAAGAGGATGAGGATGATGAACTTCGTGTCGAACGGCGACCGTACGACCTCCACGAACCACTCCATCGTGAGCGCGGTCGCCGCGATTGGGTTCCACTGTTCGACGACGAGCGCCCCGACCCAGACGCCGGCGAACAACGACACCAGCACCTGGCGCGTGGTCATCGCGAGCGCGATGGCCAACAGCGGTGGGGCTAACGCGAGAATTCCGTACTCTGCCATCGGACGATACTACAGAATAGCTAGTGATAAAACTACGGACGTATCGTTAGGAAGGATTGACAGCCACGAACATCCACTGGGGTGCGGTGAGGGACGAGAGTCAGAAGAACGTCGACGTTACCCGCTGAACGCCGCCAGCAGGTCGCTGCCTTCCACGTAGACGAGGCCCTCGCGGTCGGCGTACGCCTTCGCGTCCGCGACCGAGAGCGCTTCGCCGGTCTCGTCGTCGAGCATCTCGCAGACGACCGCGGCGGGCGCGACGCCGGCTTCCTCGGCGAGCGCGACCGCGAGTTCCGTGTGGCCCTTCCGGTGGGACAGCGACGGCGCGGCGCGCAACACGTGGACGTGGCCGGGCGCGCGGAACTCCGTCGCGAAGTCCACGCTCGCGGGCTCCGCAGCCGCCTTCCCGAGTTCCGTGATGGTGAGCGCGCGGTCCTCGTCCGTGATGCCCGTGTAGGTGTCGCGGTGGTTCACGGGCAGCGAGAACGACGAGCGGTCGTCGTAGCCGAGGTGGCCGTGGTCGGCGGCCGGGTGGTCGATGACGTCGCCGAGGAACGGGAGGTCGAAGGCGTCCGCGGCGTCCTCGCCGAGCGCGACGCAGATGAGACCCCCGGCGTCGTTGCGGAGGCGGGCGACGTCGTCGGGCGTCACCGACTCGGCGGGGTAGACGAGGTCGACCTCGCCCTCGCGGTCGGCGGCGTCGTGGACGAGCACGGGCTCGCCGGCGCAGAACGCTGCGATGGCGCGCTCGACGCGGGTGGCGTTACTGCTCTTCGACACGAACAGTCACCTCGTCGCCGTCGAGCAAGCCGAGTTCCTCGCGGAGCTTCTCCGGCGCGATGAGCTCGGCCTGCGTCTCGTCGTGGTGGGTGCGGTCCGGGACGATGACGTGCGCCGGGGAGAACGAGCCGTCGTCGTCGTTCTCGACGGTCGCGTGGTAGCACGTCGCCGGGCCGTAGGTGCGCTCCTCGTCCTCCCAGCCCTCGATGCGCACGCCGTCCATCGCCTCCAGCGCGGAGCGGGCGCGCTGGCTCTCGTCGGTGAGTTCGACGTTGAGCGTGCCGAGGTACGGCTCGTAGCCGAGTTTCTCCTCGAACTGGCGCATGTAGCCGGGGAGGCTGATGTAGTGACGGCCCTCGCCCATCCCGCTGGTGACCGTCCCCGCGAGGGCGAGTTCGCCGGCGTCCTCGAAGATGCGGCGGTAGTCCTCGTACTCGCGTTCGAGCGTGCGCTCGCCGTCGTCGGTGATGGCGACCCACTGGCCGTCGTTGACGAGGTCCCGCTGGACGAGCCCGGCGTCCTCCAGCGCCTGGAGGCGGCGGGAGGCGGTCTGGTTGGAGGCGTCGAGGCGGCCCGCGAGGTCCCCGCAGGAGACCTTGACTTCGCCGCGGCGCGCGCCGTCGAGCGCGAGCAGCTTCAGCACGGCGAGCTCGTCGAACCCGACCTCGCGCGTGCCCGTTGCTTGCGACATGCCGTCAGATTCGGGCGCGCGCCGCATAAGAATACCGGAAGTGGAACGCGTCCCGAAAGTGAGAGCGCGTCAGTCCGCCGTCGAGCCCGCCCAGAACTCCGAGTCCGCGCGGAGCTTCGGCACCCACGTGTCCTGCTCGCGGGCGAGCAGCGCCACCCGCGAGACCTCCTGGTCGCGCAGCACCGTGTGTTCGGGCATGTGCGCTTGGACCTCGCGGGCGAACTCCAGGACGTCCTCGTGGTTCGGCATCGCGTCGCGGTCGAGGCGGTCCCGCGAGTCGCCGACGTGCATGTACGCCTTCAGTTCCACGAAGTCGGGGTCCGCGCGGTCGAAGAAGCCCGCGTACCAGTCCGGGTTCTGCATGTTCTCGCCGCCGACCAGCGTCGTCCGCAGCACGGTCCGCGTCTCGTCTTTGTCGTGGAGCACGTCCATCGTGTCCACGAGCTTCTCCCACGCGTCGTCCTCCGTCGCGCCCACCACGTCGTCGAACGTCGCGCGCTCGGGGGCATCAACGGAGACGTACAACTGCGTCGGGTCGCACTCCGCGAGGACTTCGGGACGCGTCCCGTTCGAGACGAGGAACGTCGTCAGGCCGCGGTCGTGGAACTCCTCGAGCAGTTCCGGGAGGTACGGGTACAGCGTCGGTTCGCCGTCCAACGAGATGGCGACGTGGCGCGGGTCCATCGCCTCCTCGAAGCGTTCTCTCGGGACGTCGTCGTTGCCGCCGAACCCCGAGAGCAGTTTCTTCTGAAGTTCGATGGAAGCGTCCACCACCGCTTCCGGGTCGTCCCACTCCACGCCGTCGAGTTCGTACGTGTGGCCGGCGTGGTCGCGCCAGCAGAACACGCAGCGCTCGTTGCACCGCACCACGGGCGTCATCTGGATGCAGCGGTGCGAGCGGATGCCATAGAACGCGTGCTTGTAACAGGTGCCCTCGCCGCGCAGGGAGTTCGCCGTCCACCCGCAGGTCTGGGCGGCGGTGTGGTTGTCGTGGTGGTAGTCCGGGTCGTCCACCTGCTTGGGCATACCCCGGGATTCGGCGAGCGCGTGGAAAAACGTGGCGTTCGGCGCCCAATTCGGAGTTAGCGTTCGAGAATCGTGCCGCTGGAGCCGACCGCGACGTCCGGGTCCGTGTCGCCGCCGTACGCGACGTCGTAGATGTCCGAGCCGACCGGCGTGTCGTACTCCTGCCAGCCGTTGGACGTGCGCTCGTAGACGTAGCCGCCGTTGCCTGCCGCCAGCACCGGCTTGTCCGGCGCGACGCGGTCGAGGCCCTGGAGCGCGTTCTCGCCGACGTCGATGGGCGTCCACCGCTGACAGCCACAGTCGTAGCGGTAGATGGTGCCGCCGCCCGCGGAGACGTACACCGTCTCGTCGTCGCCGAGCACGTCGTAGAACGACTCGTTGGCGTTCGAGACGCCGATTTGCGTCCACGTGCTGTTGAAGTCGGTGCTCTCGAAGGCGGCCTGGCTGGTGCTGATGCCGTAGGCGGTGTCGCTGCTGCCGCGGGAGAACGCGACGCCCGGGATGGTCGACCCGCCCGCGGGCTTGGTGACGGTCCCCCACTGCATGCAGTACGCGCCCTGGTCGTTCTGCTCGAAGAGTCCGTGGAGCGTCTCCCCGGAGCCGTTCGCGACGATGACGTGCTCGCGGTCGATGGTGCCCGTCGTCGCGATGGCCTCCCACGTGCTCGTCTTCCCGTCGGGAGCCGTGTAGTCGTGTTTCTTCCCCGTCATGACGTCGTAGGCGCCCATCGCGCCGGAGCCGCCCGCGAACCAGATGCGCTCGCCGTCGCTGGTGACGGCGACGTCGTTGAGCGGGTTGTTCGACGCGTCCGGGCCGCTGTCCACGACGAGCTGCCACTGGCTGTCGGCGCGCGCGAGGATGTTCCCGCTGGAGCCGATGGCGTGCGGGCCGTCGGCGGTCTGGACGACCGCCGTTATCGACTTCGACGTCGGCGACGACACCTCGGCCCACGTGCTACTGCTCTGTGCGGTCACCTGCGTCGCGGCCGCGCCGCCGCCGACGGCGACTGCGGCGGCACCGCCGGCTACTTTCAGGAACGTCCGTCGGGAGGTCGTGTGTTCTGCCATCTCACGTCACCGGTTGCACCGACGAATCGAATGAAAAATGTACATACTGGCTGTCTCCTAACAAAGAAAACCGAATAAGTGTATTCACGAACAAAATCGAACTAATATTCCGAATCTATCCATAATTTTCTAACTATCCGAGGTGTTGCAGTCGGGAAGCGTCGGCGCAGCCAGCCAGCGACCCGCGTCCGCTCGCCCGCTTCGGAAATCCCTTTAGCCGTCGCGTCGAACGAGCGAGCATGTTCATCGCTTTCCGCCGGGAAGTCGAGGCGGCCCTCGACGCCGCGCTCGACGACCTCGGCTACCCGACCGAGGACCTCGGCATCGAGGAACCGCCCGCGGACGTGCCCGCCGTGCTCGCGTCCAGCGTGGCGTTCCGACTCGCCGGCGAGGCGCAGGCACCGCCGCCGGAGGTCGCCGCCGAAATCGCCGACGCCGTCGACCTCTCCGACGCGGAGTACGTCGAGAGCGCGTCCACGCAGGGGCCGTACGTGAACTTCACGCCCAGCGAAGCGTACTTCGAGGGGACGCTCGAAGACGCACAGGAGACGGAGTGGGGCCGGCTCCCCGACACCGACACGTCGGTCGTCGTCGAGCACACGAGCGCGAACCCGACGGGCCCGGTCCACGTCGGCCGCGCCCGCAACCCGATTCTCGGCGACGCGCTCGCGCGCGTTCTCGACTACGCCGGCTACGACGTCACCCGCGAGTACTACGTCAACGACGCCGGCCGCCAGATGGCCGTGTTCACGTGGGCGTACGAGAACTTCGACGAGAGTGACCTTCCCGAGCCCGAACGCGAGAAACCCGACTACGAACTCGTGCGCTACTACCGGAAGGGCAACGAGTTCTTAGAGGAGGGCGACCCCGAGGCCGTCGAGGAAGCCGAAGCCGAAATCGCGTCCATCATCGAAGGGCTGGACGCCGGCGACGAGGAGACCTACGAGCGCGTCGGCGAGGTCGTCGACCAGGTGCTCGGCGGGATGAAACAGACCCTCGACCGCCTCCCCGCGACCTTCGACGAGTTCGTCAAGGAGACGCGGTTCCTCCGGGACAGCTCCACGCACGAGGTCGTCGAACGTCTCCAGGACTCCGAGTACGCCTACGAGGAGGAGGACGCGTGGCAGCTCGACCTCGAGGAGTGGGACATCGAGCAGTCGTTCGTCTTCCTGCGCTCGGACGACACCACGCTGTACACCACCCGCGACCTCGCCCACCACGAGTGGAAGTTCGACACCTTCGACCAGGCCATCACCGTGCTCGGCGAGGACCAGGAACTCCACGCGAACAAACTCAACGCCGCGCTGGACATCCTCGGCAACGACACCGACCAGCTCGAAGAAGTGTTCTACGCGTGGGTGAACCTCCCGGGCGGCGAGTCGATGAGCACCCGCCAGGGCACGGGCGTGGACATGGACGACCTCCTCGACGAGGCGGTCGCGCGCGCCGAGGACGCCGTCCGCTCCCGGCTGGACGACCGCATCCGCGGCGACGACCTCACCGACGAGGACGTCGAACGCATCGCCCGGCAGGTCGGCATCGGCGCGGTGCGCTACGACATCGTCTCCAAGCAGCCCACGAAGGCGATTACGTTCGACTGGGAGGACGCCCTCGACTTCGAGGGGCAGAGCGCGCCCTACGTCCAGTACGCCCACGCCCGCGCCTGCGGCATCGCGGCGGAAGCCGGCGACCTCGAACCCGAACTGGACGCCGGTCTGCTGGACACGCCCGAGGAGCGCGACCTGCTGAAGGCTATCGCGCGGTTCCCGGGCGTCGTCGAGGAAGCCGCGGCGGACCGCGAACCGCACCAGATTGCAACGTTCGCGCGCGAGTTCGTAGACACGTTCAACGGGTTCTACCGCTCCCGGCACGTCCTCAGTGAGGACGTCGACGACGACGTCGCGGCCGCGCGCCTCGCGCTCGTGAACGCCGCGCGGCACACGCTGGCGAACGCGCTGGACGTGCTCGGCATCGAAGCGCCCGAGTCGATGTAGGCGAAAAAGCAGTTACAGCGCGCCGACGTACACCAGCGAGCCGTAGATGACGAGCAGCGCGACCACGACGTAGACCAGCAGCCAGCCGGTCGAGACGGAGTTCTCGTTTGTCATAGTCGACACTCGGCGGCCGTGTTCGCTTAATTCTTCCCGTTCAGCCGAGCCGGCCGCCCGTCAGCCGCGAGAGCAGCGACCGGCGCTCGGGCTCCTCCTCGTCGCCGGCGACTTCCGCGAACGCCGCGCCTGCGGACACCTCGCCCTCCGCCTCGCCGTCGCGGAACGAGACGGGCGGCGACTCGCCGAGCAGCTCGTAGCCGAGTTCGCGGTACGACTGCGCGGCCGGGTTCTCCGGCGCGTAGACGACCAGCGGCTCGCCGGCCTCCTCGCTGTCGGCGACCGCGCCGTCCTCGGGAATCGTCCCGAGCAGCGGCGCGTCGATGCGCTCGACGGCCTCGTCGACGTCCACGGCCGACCCGCCGACGCGCGTCAGAATCAAGCCCGTGACGTCGCCGCCGACGCGCTCCGCGAGTTCGAGGGTTTTCTTCGTGTTCTCCAGCGCGGCGACCTGTGGCGTCGACACGAGCAGGACGTCGTCGGCGAGCCCGAGCGGCACGGTCGTGTCGTGGCTGAGGCCGCCGCCCGTGTCCACGATGGTGACGTCGTACTCCGCGCGGAGGTCCTCGGCGACCTCGCGGAGCTTCGAGGGGTCCGCGCGCCCGAAGTCCTCGATGTGCGTGCCGCCGACCATCGCGTCGAACTCCCCGGGTGCCTCTGCGACGGCGTCCAGCGTGTCCGCGTCCCCCGCGAGCACGTCGTGGAGCGTCGCCTCCGCTGGCTCCACGTCGAGGACAGCGCCGACGTTCGACATCCCGAGGTCGTAGTCCACGAGCACGACCGAGCGGTCGGCTTCCGCCATCACCGCCGCGAGATTCACGGCAGTCGTCGTCTTGCCGACGCCGCCCTTCCCGGAGGCGACGGCGAACACGCGTCCAGTCATACTCCCGGGTACACAGAGTGGCCCTTAAAGCGTTGGGCGGGATTCGAGGGCTCGAACGCCTCGACAGCCGGCCAGCAAGCCGGCGCGTTCTCCCGCCACCCCCGGAGGTCAAAGGTTACTTACGCGCACGACGGCTATCTTCGGGTAATGAGCGAGCAGGAGGGCGCACCGTCCGAGGACCGCCGAAAGTACGAGTTCCAGAAGGTCATCGAGGACCTGAAGGACTACACCGGGAGCGGCACCCAGCTGGTGACCATCTACATCCCCCCGGACAAGCAGATTTCGGACGTCGTCGCCCACGTCACGCAGGAACACTCCGAAGCCTCCAACATCAAGTCCAAGCAGACCCGGACGAACGTCCAGGACGCACTCAAGTCCATCAAGGACCGTCTCCGGTACTACGACACGTTCCCGCCGGACAACGGCCTCGTCGTCTTCTCTGGCGCCGTCGACACCGGCGGCGGCCGCACGGACATGGTGACTGAGGTGCTCGAATCGCCGCCCCAGCCCATCGAGTCGTTCCGCTACCACTGCGACGACGCGTTCCTCACCGAGCCCTTAGCCGAGATGCTCGGTGACAAGGGCCTCTACGGGCTCATCGTCCTCGACCGCCGCGAAGCCAACGTCGGCTGGCTGAAGGGCAAACGCATCGAGGCCGTCAAGTCAGCGAGCAGCCTCGTCCCCGGCAAACAGCGCAAGGGTGGCCAGTCCGCACAGCGGTTCGCCCGCCTCCGGCTGGAAGCCATCGACAACTTCTACCAGGAGGTCGCCGGGATGGCCGACGACCTCTTCGTCCCGAAACGCCACGAAATCGACGGCATCCTCGTCGGCGGCCCCTCCCCGACGAAGGACGAGTTCCTCGACGGCGACTACCTCCACCACGAACTCCAGGACTCCGTGCTCGGGAAATTCGACGTCTCCTACACGGACGAATCCGGCCTGAAGGAGCTGGTCGACCGCGCCCAGGACACGCTCGCGGAAGCCGACCTGATGGACGACAAGTCCGACATGGAGGAGTTCTTCAAGGAGCTCAACGGCGGCGACCTCGCCACCTACGGCTTCGAACCCACGCGCAAGAACCTCGTCATGGGCTCCGTCGAGACCCTGCTCATCTCCGAGGACCTCCGCAAGGACGTCGTCACCTACGAGTGCCCCAACGGCCACGAGGAACGCGAACTCCTCAACCAGCGCGCCGACACCCCCGAGCACACGTGCACGGAGTGCGGCGAAGACGCCGAAGTCGTCGAACGCGGCGACGCCATCGACCACCTCATGGAAATCGCGGACAACCGCGGCACGGACACCCACTTCATCTCCACCGACTTCGAGAAAGGCGAACAACTGCTCACCGCCTTCGGTGGGATTGCCGGGCTGCTGCGGTACGGCACGGGCGTCTAGAACGCACTTTTTCCTGCGCTCGCGGCCTCCGGCCGCTCGTCTGCTCACGGGCGCGTAGCGCCCGTTCGCACGGCCAGCGGGACCTTCGGTCCCGCTCGGCTTGCAAAAACTTGCGGAAAAAGCACTCCTCCTTCGCTCCACTTCGTTCCGCTCAGTCGTCGGCCCGAGCGCTCACTGTGTTCGCGCTCGGTGAACCGCTTCGCTCGGACTCTTCGAGCCGCTCGCTCGCGGATGCTTGTCTTTGTTGGTGTAGATGTTCGTCGACAGTCGCCTTTTCGCCGGCAGGGACAGGTACTTGTTACTCGGTCACATGGGCCAAGATGCATCGCCATGAAACCGTGCCAAAACTGTCAGACGGTCATCGACGAGTACGTCTTGGACAAACAACTCGAACCCCTGCGCGACCTCACAGTTGACGACTTCAACGTCTGCGCGGACTGTGCGACCGTCGTCGACGACGCGTGCGTGGAGTGTGGCGGCGCGGTGTACGTTCCCCGAAGCGACTCGGACGTCCCCGACTTCTGCCCGGCCTGCCGCTCGGACCTCATCGAGCAGACGGGCCACGACCCCGGCTGGCACCGCGACCCGATTTCGACCTGAAGCGCGAGCCGGCCGCTGCTACCGCTGTACCTTTTTCCGGCGCTCACGATGTTCGCGCCGCAAAAATCTACGCCGGGAGACCAGCGGTCTCCCGAGCCCTGCTTCACTCCGTTCAGCAGGACGCTAAAAAACCGCTCTACGCCAGCGGCGTCCGTTCGACCACTTGCCCGTCGTACGTTGGGTACTGGTCAGACCCACCGTTTTCCCGCTCGGGTGTCCTCGCTCCGCTGCAGGCACCTCTCGCGGCAAAACCCTGGACGAAAAACACCTCGTCCTCGCTGCGCTCGGACGAGCGAATCGTGCCTCCGGCGCGAATGCTCCACTCAGGCGAGCGGCGTCCGCTCTACCACTTGCCCGTCGTACGTCGGGTACTGCTCGACGATTTCGCCGCTGTCGATGTCGCCCTCCTCGATCATCTCTTCGAGAATCCACCACGCGACCTCGACGTGGCTGGACTTCACCGTGTAGAACTCCTCGGGGACGCCGAGTTCCCGGATGCGTTGAGGGGTGACGGTCGTCTTCCCGTAGACGAGCGTGCCGTCCTCGGTGACGTCGTCGAACTCCCGGCGGACGTTCCGCGCCATCCGCTTGAGCCGCGAGCGGTGCTGGGCGGCGTCCTTGAAGACGCTCGTACAGAAGTACACCTTCTCGTGGTCGGCCATCTCCTCGAGGATGGCGTCCTTCGAGCCGTCGACGGCGCTCATGTGGTCCTCCTGGAGCTCGTAGCCGGCGTCCTGCATGCGCTCGTAGTTGCCGTCGCTCATCTCGAACTCGTTGACGTTGCAGAAGTCGGCAGCGCCCTCGTCGAGGAAGTCGAGGAACTCCTCCTCGGCGCGGATGCCGGGAATCTCGAATGCGGGCGTCAGGCCCTCCTCGCGCGCGATGTACAGAATCTCCTCCCACTCGGTGCCGTGGAGGTCGCCCCACTGCTCGTACGGCGGGTGGAAGCGAATCTCGTCGAGGCCGGCCTCGCTGAGTCGGCGCATGTTCTCGCGGCCGCCCGTGATGCCCGTGTATAGGTGCGTGTGGTGGTCCTCGCCGAACTCGTCTTTCAGCAGGCGGAGGTACCGGCACGTGCGGTCCAGCACTTCCTGAGGCTCGCCGCCCGTAATCGAGGTGCCGAGTGCGTCCATCAGCTTCGCTTCCTGGACGATGTCCTCGTCGTCCTCGACGGGACGCTCGTTGGCGTACACCTGCTGGACGTTCTTCCGGTTCTCGCCCAGCGGGCAGTAGAAGCAGTCGCGCTGGTCGCAGTACCCGTAGACGAAGAGCACCATCTTGCCGCCCTTCGCGCACTGCTCGCAGCCCTTCGAAATCATTCGTTGGAACACCTCTACTCCCCGAGGGCTGAAAAACTGTGCGAATCCAACTGGACGGACGTCCGACTCGGTGTGGGCTCCCGAAAGCAGTTATACCGCCCTCCCGTACCTTCCAGCGAATGCTGCTCGTGCTGTGCGTGGACCTCGACGACGACCTCGGCCGGAAGACCGGCGTGCCGACGCCGGTGGTCGGGCGCAACGAGGTCGAGCACGCCGCGGTGTCGCTGGCGGAGGCCGACCCCGAGGACAGCGACGTGAACGTCCTCTTCGAGGGCGTCCACCTCCACGACCAGTACAGCACCGACGAGGAGGTAGAGGTCGCCGCCGTCACGGGTCTCGAACGCGGGGACGTCGCCGCCAACCGGAAGGTCGGCCGCGAAGTCGACGAAGTACTGGCGAGCATCCAGAGCGACGACCCCGTTCGCGCGGTGGTCGTCACGGACGGCGCACAGGACGAGTCCGTCGTCCCAGTCATCCGCTCGCGGGTGCCCATCGACGCCGTCAAGCGCGTCGTCGTGCGCCAGGCCCAGGACTTGGAGTCGATGTACTACACGCTCAAGCAGGTGATGAACGACCCCGAGACCCGCGGGACGCTGCTGGTGCCGCTGGGCATCCTCCTGCTCATCTACCCGCTGGCGGTGCTCGCGGACGTGCTCGGGCTGCCGGGCGCAGTCCTGGGCGTCTCATCGGCAGCGGTCGGACTGTACGCGCTATTCCGCGGGCTCGGCCTCGAATCCACCGTGGACGCCGCGGTCGAGCGCGTGCGCTCGGGGCTGTACACGGGCCGCGTGACGCTCATCACGTACGTCGTCGCGGCCGCCCTGCTGGTCATCGGCAGCGTCGAGGGGATGAACGAACTCGCGACCGTCCGGGAGAGCGCGGCCGGGTCGCTCGCACCGTCGACAGTCGTCGCGGCACTCACGTACGGCGCGGTCCGGTGGTTCGCGGCAGCCGGGCTCACCACGAGCCTCGGGCAAGTCACGGACGAGTACCTCGCCGAGCGGTTCCGCTGGCGGTACCTGAACGCGCCGTTCTACGTGCTCTCTATCGCAGCCGTCCTGCACATGCTGTCGGCGTTCTTCCTCGGCTACGTCACGCTCACCGAACTCGCCGCGGTGCTCACGGCCGGGACGCTGGTGAGCGTGCTCTCGACGCTGACGTTCGCGGTCGTCGAGTCGTGGCGCGCCGACCGGAAGGGCGGCCCGGACGCCGCCTAGGCTTCCCGCGAGACGACGAACTCCGCGAGGTACTCCAAGTAGTCGTAGGCTTCGCCGGCCGGCAGGTCAAGGCTGTCGAGGGCGTCCATCGCGCGCTCGCTCTCGCGCTCGGCGAGCGCGTTCAACTCCGCGGGAGACCGGTCGGTGACGCGCACGATGCTCGGGCGGTCCAGCTCCTCGTCGATGCCCGCGGGCTTCCCGAGCGCCTCGCTCTCCGCGGTGGCGTCGAGGACGTCGTCCCGAATCTGGAACGCGACGCCGACGCGCTCGGCGTACTCACCCAGCGCCTCTATCGAGCGACCGTCGGCGTCCGCCGCGACCGCGCCGAGTTCGGCGGCGGCGCGGAACAGCGCGCCGGTCTTCCGGCGCGCGAGTTCCATGTACTCCTCCTCGGTCTCCGGGCGGTCGACCAGCTCGATGGCTTCGCCCTCACCGAGTTCGACGAGCGCGTCGGTCACGCACTCCATCGCGCGGGGGTCGCGGGAGAACAGCGCGAACGCCTCCCCGAGCAGGCCGTTCGAGGCGACGAGCGCGGGGCCGTGGTCGAACGCCGCCCACGCGCTGGCCTTCCCGCGGCGGAGCGCGGATTGGTCGATGATGTCGTCGACGACGAGGGAGGCGTTGTGGACGAGTTCGATGCCGACCGCGAACCCCATCGCGTCCTCGCTGTCCCCGCCCGCGGCCTCGCAGACGAGCAGGGTGAGCGTCGGGCGCACGCGCTTGCCGCCCGCGAGCACGACGTGTTCGAGCTCGTCGCTGAGCTCCGACGGCTCCACGGCCGCAACGGTCTCCGCGAGCCGCTGCTCGATGGCGGCGCGGCGCGCCTCCACGTACTCCATTACCCGTGTCTCGGGGATTCGCGCGGAAATATATGACGGGATTCCCCGCCCAGCGGCGCGCACGCGTCGCTCCGGGTCCGACAGAACTGGAAACAGGGCGGCGCACAGCGCCCCGCTCGTCGCAAAAGGATACGCTACCAAGACCTCCTCAAACGCTCGGTGGTTCGCCGCCGAACGCTTCGATGAGCGCGGGGACGACGTCGAAGAGGTTGCCGACGATGCCGTAGTCCGCGATGTCGAAGATGGGTGCGTTCGGGTCCGTGTTCACCGCGATGATGGTGTCCGCGCCCTTCATCCCGGCGACGTGCTGGACCGCGCCGGAGATGCCGACGGCGAGGTAGACGTCCGGGGTCACCTGCTTGCCGGACTGGCCGACCTGCCGGTTCTTCGGCAGCCAGCCGTTGTCCACGATGGGGCGCGACGAGGAGAGCGTCGCACCGGTCACTTCCGCGAGTTTCTCGACGAGTTCGAGGTTCTCCTCCTCCTCGATGCCGCGGCCGATGGAGACGAGGAAGTCGGCGTCGCTGATGTCGACGTCGCCGCCGCCGACTTCCTCGAAGCCCTTGACTTTGGACCGGACGGCGTCCTCGTCGACGTCCACGTCGAATTCGCTAACTTCGGCGTCGCCGATGCCCTCCGCAGGCGGCCACTCGCCGCCGCGGATGGAGACGGCGAACGGGCCGTCGGCGACGTCGGCGGTCGTTTCGACCTTCGATCCGTACATCTCCCGCGTGACTTCGAGCGTGCCGTCAGCGTAGTCGAGGCCGACAGCGTCGGAGACGTACGGACGGTCGAGCCGGGTGGCGACGGCGGGCGCGTAGTCGAGGCCGTTGACGCTGTTGGGCACCACGATGAATTCGGGCGCGAGGTCGGCGGCGAGCGCGGTGAGGGCCTGCACGTAGACGTCGTGGTTGAACTCCTCGCCGTGCGCGACTGTGTGAATCCGGTCGACGCCCTCGCGGTTGAGCGTCTCGGCGAACGACTCGACGTTCCCCGAAATCACAGCCACGTGGAGGTCGCCGCCGGCGGCGTCCGCGAGGTCGCGGCCCGCCGAGAGCAGTTCGAGGCTGACGTCGCGCAGGTCGCCGCGGCGGTGGTCGGCGACGACGAGCACAGCAGTCATCGGCTCTCACCTCCGGTGAGAACGATGACGTCGTCGCGCGCCTCGCGTGCGACGGAAGTCATTCGCCGACCACCCCCAACTCGGTAAGCACGTCAGCGAGCTTCGCGGCCTGCTCGCCGGCGTCGCCGTCGAGGTACTGGGCCTCGCTCTCGGTCTCGGGCTCGTACATCGCCGTCACGTCGAGGCTGCTGGCGACGTCGTCGGCACCGACTCCGAGGTCGTCGAGACTCTGCACGTCGATTTCCTTCGACTGCGCCTGCCGGATGCCGCGGAGGCTGGCGTACCGGGGCTCGTTGATACCCGTCTGGATGGCCAGCACTGCGGGGAGTTCGACGTCGGTGAGCTCCTCGATGCCGCCTTCGAGTTCGCGGCGTAGCGAGGCGACGCCCTCGTCGAGGACGTGCTCGGTGTCGAGGGCGTTCACGACGGCCGCCCACTCGAAGCCGACCGTCTCCGCGAGTGCCACGCCGGTCGCGCCGAAGCTGTCGTCGTTGGCCTGCACGCCCGAGAACACGAGGTCGGGGTCCTCCGCCTCGACGACAGCGCCGAGCAGTTCGGCCTTCGTCTCGACGTCGAGCAGTTCGACGTCCGCGATGGCGTCGTCCCAGACGCGAACCGCGCGGTCGGCACCTTTCGCCAGCGCCATCCGAATCGTCTCCTCGCTCCGCTCGGGGCCGATGGTGACCGCGACGACTTCGACATCATCCCCGGCTTCGGCGAGCTGGACGGCCTCCTCGACGGCGTAGTCATCCCACTCGTTGAGGTCGTAGTCGAGGAACCGCTCCTCGATTTCCGTGCCGGAAATCTCGAAGTCGTCCTCGACGGTGGCGACCTCCTTGACGGTGACGAGAACCTTCATCGTGCGTGAGTGCTCCGGGGCGGAGGTAAACGTTTTCGGAACCGCGAGGAGCGCACGAACAGTTTCTCCGGCGTTCCAGGGGGAGCGTTACTCCTCGTCGACGGCGTCGTTGACGCCCTCGCCGGGCAGCGAGATGAGGTTCTCGCGGCCGATGCGGAGCTTCTCGACGCGGCCCTCCTCGGCCATCGAGGAGAGTAGCTGGGAGACTTTCGCCGTCGACCACCGCGTCTCCTCGACGATTTCGGACTGCTTCATCCGGCCGCCCTGCTCGCGCAGCAGTCGCTCGACGCGCTCCTCGTCGCTCAACAGCTCTGGGTCGACGTTTTCGGGCTCGGACTCGGCGGCTTCGCCCGCTGTTGCTGCCGCGGTGCCACCGGTCGGTTCCGTCGGTTCGGTCTCTGTGCCGGATTCGCCGGTCGGCTCGCCGGGCGAAGCCTCGCCGCCGGGCTTGCTACTCTGGATGCTATCGCGAACGCGGCGCAACCACGAGAGCGCCGGCTCGCCGCGGTAGTACGCCCACACGGACGCGCCGCCCGCGACGAGGGCGACGAGACCGACGAAGACGAGCGCGGCCATCGAGACGCCGACCACGGAGTTGGCTTCGGTGAACACGACGGCCGGTTCACCCGACCCGAACGTCTGCGGGCCGGTCCACCGGTACGCGCCGTTCGCGATGCTGTCCGGCCCGGGCTCGATCTGGTCGGTGTCGTAGCCGTCGGGCGTCCGAATCGTCAACGTCTGGTTCGCCGCGAGGTCGCCGAACCACCCTGTCGTGAACGCGTCGACGACCAGGCGCTCGTCCTCGACGCGCGAGAAGTTCGTCCACGTGAATTCGATGGTGAGCACGCCCGTGGAGTTGTTTCCTTCCTCGACGATGCGCGAGGACCGGCTGGCGTCCCGGATTTCCATCGACCGACCCACCCGGTCGCTGACCGACGGGACGACCGCGCGGAAGACGTCCACGGAGAACTCGCTGTCCGTCTGGCCGGCTTCGAACCGGTCGCGGAGCCGCTCGAACGCCGCGGTGGCGTTGGCGTCTTCGAGGGGGTACTTCGCGGAGACGTTCCAGCGCGCCGCACCGTCGGACTGAATCTGGACGGTGACGTCGACGCCCGAGGCTGCCGGCTCGGTATCTTCTTGGAGGGCGGCCGACTGTGGAGCGGGCGCTCCGACTGCACCGGCCACGGGCACGGCGAGGAGACAGACGACGGCGACGAGGAGGGCGGCCTGCCGCATACCAGTTCCGTCCACCCCGCTCGTGCAAAGTATTTTCTATCCCGTGGAATCCACCACCTCGCCGGCGACACGGCCGAATTCCGCAGCCACAGTCGTTACAGCGGTCTGACAGGGTGTTCCGGCGCGTGAACCGGCGGCGCTCCGGCCGGGACTCAGCCGTGGTCGTCGTCTCCGCATCGTTTTTGTCGGGTGCGGCCGAACGCGTTCTCATGTCCCGCGTCCGCCCCCTCCTCGCCGCCATCCTCCTCGTGGTCGCGACGACGGCCACGCTCGCCGCCAGCGGGGGCGTCGCTGCGCCCGTCGAGCCCAGCGACGACCCCGTCGTCGGTACGTCCGAGCGCTCCTCACACGTGCTCCTCCTCACGGAGGCTGACGCAGCGTCGTACGACGAACCGAACGCATCCGTGACGAGCACGCTCGAATCCGGCCACGCGGACCTCGCCATCGACCTCCAGCTCGGCGAGGTCGAACAGCGCCTCGACGCGGCCGACAACCGGTCCGCTCGCCGCGAAATCCTCCAGAACGCCACCGACAAGGCCGCCGAACGCGTCGCAGAACTCCGCGCTCGCGCGACCGCCGCCAACGACGCGTACCGGGACGGCGAGATGACCGCCGCGGCGTACGTCCGCACGCTGGGTGCGATTCACGCGGAAGCCAGCAGCCTCTCCTCGATGCTCGGGAGCACGTCCGCCCCGGGAACGCTGTACTCGTACGCCTACGACAACGGGTTCTCGGAAATCGGCACGCGAGTGTACCGGCTCCGCGCGCAACTGGCGACGGTCGAGGGGCCAGTCCGCGAACGAATCGCAGCCGTCGTGCACGGCGACCGTGAGCAGATTCGCGTGCACGTGACTGCCGGCAACGGCGTCATGCTCTCGACCATCGACGACGGGCGGTACGTCCGTGAGACCGTCCGTCCCGACAACGTTGAGGACGACCTCGGCGGCGACATCTCGGACGCGCCGGGTATCATCCAGGCGCAGTACCCGTGGTTGGCGAACCACTCGACGTCGCCGAGTATCGAGACGCGCGGCGGATACGCCTTCTACTACCGGGCGAACTACGGCCACGGGCAAATCACGGCGTACATCGACACGACGACCGAGCGCGTCTACGCGGAACACCACCAGCAGACGCTCGCACAGCTCCCCGCGGACGCCGAACGGAACGACACCGCGAACAACGCGACGCTGACCACGTCCCGGACGTACGCTGGCGGGCCGCTACTCGTGCGGATGGAGAACGAGGCCGGCGAACCGCTCGATACGACCGTCTCACTGAACGGGACGGTCGCCGGTGACACCGGCGACGACGGCCGGCTCTGGGTGTTGAGCCCCGCAGGCGAGTACAACGTCACGACGGTGCACGACGGCGCGAGGCTGGAAGTCAACGTGACCGCGCAACCGTCGCCGTGACGGCCGAAACCGACCGAGGCTTCTTGTAGGAGAGCGCGACCACGACAGCGCGTGGCTCGCGGCTACGCGCCCGTCGCCGTCGTGCTCCTGCTCGCGGTCACCGTCGTCGCCGCGGCAGCCGTCGCGACTGCGGTGCCCGCACTCCCCGGTGACCCACCGCCGCAGCGCGCAGTAGACGCCGACGCGACCAGCGACGGCCGCGTCACGGTCACGTTGCTCTCCGGAGAACCACTCGACACGCGGAGTGCGACCGTTCGCGTCGCGGTCGACGGCGAGCCGCTGGCGCACCAGCCGCCCGTGCCGTACTTCGCGGCGCGCGGGTTCCGTGGCGGGCCGGCCGGCCCGTTCAACGTCGCTGCGGACTCGTCGTGGACAGTAGGCGAAACTGCGTCGCTACAGGTCGCTGGGACGAACAGCCCCGACTTGCGGGTAGGTGCGACGCTCACCGTGCGCGTACTCGTCGGCGGGCACGTCGTCGCCGTCGCCGAGACGACCGTCGAGACGGCGTCGTAGTCGTCATCAGAGACGTGGGCGTTAGTCAGGCCGATGCGTCGGCCTGCTCGTCGTCGGGCGCTCGCGCGAGCGTGACGATGGCGCGCGGACTCCCGGGTTTCGCCTGCATCACGTGGTGTTCGACGTCGACGAAGCCGGCTTCCGCGAACATCCGGTCGGCCTCGGCCTCGTCGTAGAACAGCATGATTGCGTCCGCGACCTTCTGGAACACCGTCGAGTTCGGGTAGTCGGGGCCGACGACGACCGTCCACTCGCCGGGCTTGAGTACGCGCCGGATCTCGCGCAGGCCCTCCACGGGGTTGGGCCAGTACTCGATGGAGCCCGACGACCACACGGCGTCGAACGTGTCGTCCTCGAACGGCAGGCGCTCGGCGTCGCCGTAGTGGAACGCCACGGGGTCGTGCTTGCCGAGTTTCTCGCGTGCCTTCGCGAGCTGGTGGCGGCTCTGGTCGAGGCCGTAGACGTCGTCGGTGTACCGGAGCAGCCCCTCCGTGCCGAAGCCGGTGCCACAGCCCACGTCGAGCACGCGGTCGTCGGCGTCGAGGTCGAGCAGTTCGAGCGCCTCGTCGCGCATCTCCTCGTTCCACACGAACGGGTTGACGCGGTCGTACACCTTCGAGAGGTACTTGTAGAAGGTGCGGGCGCGCGCCTTGTCTTCGAGGACTCCCATTAACTCCGGAATTGCGCCCGAGGACGCATAATAGCTTGCGTTAGCGCCCGCGAACTTCGCAACTACCATATAGGCCGTGGCCAAAGTTCCGCCCGGTAAGAGTGTATGCCAAGGCCAGAGGTTCTCGAAGATATCAAATCGGCTGAATCGGACGCCGACGACATCGTGGCCGAGGCGGAGGAGGACCGCGAGGAACGGTTGTCCGAAGCCCGGCAGCGGGCCGATGAAATCCGCGACGAAGCGGAGGAGGAGGCTCGCGAACTGAAAGAACAAAAACTCGAAGCGGCACGCGAAGACACCGAGGCGGAGCGCGACCGCATCCTCGAAGAGGGCGAAGCCGAGCGCGAGCAGCTCGAAGCCCTCGCGGACGAGAACGAGGAGGACGCGGTGGCGTACGCCGTCGAACAGTTCGAGGAGGCGGTACATGCTCAGACCTGAGCGCATGAGCAAGGTGTCGGTGACGGGCTCGAAGCGCGTCATCGACGACGTCATCGAGACGATTCACGACCTGAATCTCGTCCACCTCTCGGACTACGATGGCGAAATCGAGGGGTTCGACAACGGCGACCCGATGGAGGGTGCCGACGACGCCTCCGAGAAGCTCGTCACGGTGCGGTCGCTGGAGTCGACCCTCGACATCGACGAGACCGACGCCGGCCCGACCCGCATCGTCACCGAGGAAGCCCTCGAAACGGAGCTCGAGGAGATTCGCATCGAAGTCAACGAGCTCGACGACCGGTACAGCGAGCTCGAAGACGAACTGCGCGACGTCGAGGAGCGCATCGACGCCGTCGAACCGTTCGCGGACCTCGGCATCGACCTCGACCTGCTCGGCGGCTACGACAGCCTGCAGGTCGCGGTCGGTGAGGGGAACGCCGACGATGTCCGCGACGAACTCCGGACCGCGGAAGCCATCGAGGCGTTCGAGCTCTTCGAGGGGGACGATACGCTCGCGGTGTTCGCGTACCCGCGTAGCGACGACCCCGACGCGCTCGACGACGCGCTCGTCGGCGTGGAGTTCGCGCGACTGGAAGTCCCGGACGCCGAGGGGAGCCCCGAGGCGTACGTCGAGGAACTCCGCCACGAGCGCGAGACCATCGAGTCGAAACTCGACAGCGTGGAGAGCGAACTCGACGACCTCCGCGTGGAGCACGCGGGCTTCCTGCTGGCCGCCGAGGAGAAACTCTCCATCGACGTCCAGAAGGCCGAAGTCCCGCTGCAGTTCGCGACCACCGAGCACGCGTTCGTCGCCGAGGGCTGGATTCCCAGCGACGAGTACGCGACGTTCGTCGAGGGCATCCAGGACGCCGTCGGCGAGCACGCTGCCGTCGAGGAACTCGAACAGGCGGACTACGAGCCGTCCGGCCACGGCCACCACGGCCCCGTGGAAGAGGGGCACGACGTGGAGGAGGCCGCGACGGACGGCGGGACGACCGCCGAATTCGACGACGACGACAGCCCGCCGGTCATCCAAGACAACCCCGGTGTGGCGCACCCGTTCGAGGCGCTGACCGAGGTCATCAACCGACCGAAGTACACGGAACTCGACCCGACGGTCGTGCTGTTCCTAACGTTCCCGGCGTTCTACGGGTTCATGATTGGTGACCTCGGGTACGGTATCCTGTACGCCGCCCTCGGCTTCTGGCTGTACCGCGGTTTCGACAGCGAGATGATTTCGAAGCTCGGCGGCGTCGCCATGTGGGCCGGCGGATTCACGGCCCTGTTCGGCGTGTTGTACGGCGAAATATTCGGTCTCCACCTCGTCACGGAGTACCTGTGGCACGGCGCGTTCGGCCTCGCGGACGCCCCGCTGAAGAAGGGGCTACACGTCGGCGCGTTCGCCGAACTGTGGCTCGCGGCGAGTCTCCTGTTCGGCATCGCGCACCTCGCCATCGGTTACGTGTTCGGGCTCGTCAACGAGGCGCGCTCGCACGGCGTCAAGGCCGCCGTCACGGAGAGTGGCGGCCCGCTGTTGCTGATGGCAGGAGTCGGCGCGTGGCTGTTCAGCACGCACATGCAGTCCGGCGGCGGGCCGCGCCCCGAACTGCTCTACCGTGCTGTGGACCTGATTCCCGGCGTCGTCGGCGGGTTGCCGCCGGTCGTCGGCCAAGTCGGCTTGGCCGCGGCGGTGCTCGGCCTCGTACTCGTGACGATCGGCGAGGGCGCCGCCGGGTTCCTCGAGAGCCCGACGTACGCGCTCGTCAACACCGTCTCCTACACGCGGATTGCGGCGGTCCTGCTCGCGAAGGCGGGCATGGCGTACGTCGTCAATCTGCTCGTGTTCGGCGCCTACGAACTCCACCTCGACGAGCCCGAGACGGTCGACTACATGTTCGGCCTGTTCTCGACGGTCATCGAGAACGAGACGCACTTCATGCTGTTCAGCACCGACACTCACGGGGGCGAAGTGCTGTTCCCCGGCCTGATTCACATGGGCACCGCGGGGGTGCTCGCCGGCATCGTCGTGCTCGTGCTCGGGCACCTGCTCGTGCTGGCACTTGGTGTCACATCGGCCGGCTTACAGGCGCTACGCCTCGAATACGTGGAATTCTTTAACAAGTTTTATGAAGGCGGTGGAGAGAAGTACAACCCGTTCGGTCACCAGCGAAACTACACCACTGAGGACTAAGTAAAATGTTCGACGCACTCACACAGTTCGCCACGATCGCACAGGAAACGGCAGGCAGTATGCCATCAATCACCCCGAAGGGCGCCGCCGCAATCGCCGTCGGCCTCGCCGCCCTCGGTGCAGGATACGCCGAGCGCGGCATCGGTAGCGCCGCCGTCGGCGCCATCGCGGAAGACCAGGACCTCTTCGGTACGGGCCTCATCCTGACGGTTCTCCCGGAGACGCTGGTCATCCTCGCGCTGGTCGTCGTGTTCGTCGTGCCGTCCGCATTCTAATCACCGTCCCCCCCTCTCATCTATGAGCTTGGAAACAGTAGTTGAGGACATTCGAGACGAGGCCCGCGAGCGCGCGAAGGAGATTCGGAACGATGCCGAATCGCGCGCCGAGAAGATTGTCGCGGACGCCGAGGCCGACACCGACGAGATTCGCTCCGACGCGGAGGCGGAGGCCGAGCGTGAAATCGAGCGGGAGCGCGAGCAGCGCCTCTCCAGCGCGAAACTCGAGGCCAAGCAGATGCGCCTCGAAGCGCGCCGCGACGCCCTCGAGGCCGTCCGCGAAACCGCCGAGGAGGAAATCGCCGCCATCGACGGCGACGACCGCGAGGCCCTCACTCGCGCCCTTCTCGACGCTGCGGCCGACGAGTTCGACGATGACCCGAACGTCAGCGTCTACGGCCGCGCGGACGACGAGGACCTCATCTCGGACATCCTCGACGACTACGACGGTTACGAGTACGCCGGCGAGCACGACTGCCTCGGCGGCGTCGTTGTCGAGAGCGAGACGTCCCGGGTCCGCGTGAACAACACGTTCGACTCGGTCATCGACGACGTCTGGGAGAACAACCTGAAGGAAATCAGCGCGCGCCTCTTCGACGAGGAGCAATGAGCGTGTACGGGTCGGCAAACTACGAGTACGTGGTCGCCCGCGTCCGCCACCGCCGAGCCAGCCTGTTCAGCGACGACGAGTACCGGAAACTGCTCCGCATGGGCACGGGCGAAATCGCCCGGTTCATGGAGGAGACCCAGTACGAGGACGCGGTGAACGCGCTGGGCTCGCGGTTCAGCGGCGTCGACCTCGTCGAGCACGCGCTCAACGAGACGCTCGCTGACGACTTCCAGGACTTGCTGCGGTACAGCGAGGGCCGGCTCTACGAGCAGGTCGTCCGCTACCTCCGCAAGTTCGACGCGTGGAACGTCAAGACCGTACTGCGCGGGCTCTACTCCGGCGCGACCGACGAGGAGGTCCGCTCGGACCTCATCGACGCCGGCGAGTTCGAGGACGCGTTCCTCGACCGCCTGGTCGCCGCCGAGTCCATCGAGTCCGTCGTCGAGCTGCTCGACGGCACGCTGTTCGAGACGTATCTCGACAGCGCGTTCGAGGCCTACGAGGAGTCCGGTACGCTGGTCCCGCTGGAGAACGCGGTCGACCGCGCGTACTACGAGAACCTCGTGCCCGACGCCTCCGCGCGCGGCGAGGCCGCGCAGCTCTACCGGGAGTTCCTCGAAGCCGAAATCGACTTCCGGAACGTCCGGAACGCGCTGCGGCTGGCGCGGTCGGGTGCCGACGTCGACCCCGCCGAGTACTTCATCGACGGCGGCGCGCTGTTCGACCGGAAGGAGGTCGGCCAGCTCGTCGCGAACCGTTCGACGCTGGTCTCGCGCATCCAAGAGAGCAAGTACGGCGACGAGCTCTCGAAGGCGCTGGACGAACTGGAGGACGCGGAGAGCCTCATCGGCTTCGAGCACGCCCTCGACCGGGCGCTGCTGGAGTACTCCGACCACCTCTCGTACGTCTACCCGCTGTCGGTCTGTCCGGTGCTGGCGTACGTCCTCGCGAAGGAACGCGAAGTGGACAACATCCGCGCCATCGCTCGCGGCCGCGAAGCCGGCCTGAGCGAGGCGGAAATCGAAGAGGAGCTGGTCATCCTATGAGCCAGGAGATCGCAGTCGTCGGCAGCCCGGAGTTCACTACCGGGTTCCGGCTCGCGGGCGTCCGGAAGTTCGAGAACGTCCCGCAGGACGAGAAAGACGAAGCGCTCGACGACGCAGTCGAGTCGGTGCTGGCGGACGAGGACGTCGGCATCGCGGTGATGCACGACGACGACCTCGACGCGCTCTCGCGGCAGGTCCGCGAGGAAGTCGAGACGAGCGTAGAGCCGACGTTCGTGACCATCGGCGGCGGTGCCGCCGGCGGGAGCGGACTGCGCGACCAGATCAAGCGAGCCATCGGTATCGACCTGATGGCCGAAGAAGACGAATCCAACGAATGAGTCAAGCAGAAGAAATCACTGACTCCGGCGTAATCGAGAGCGTGAGCGGTCCGGTCGTGACCGCCACGGACCTCGACGCCCAGATGAACGACGTCGTCTACGTGGGCGACGAAGGCCTGATGGGCGAGGTCATCGAAATCGAAGGCGAAGTAACAACCATTCAGGTCTACGAGGAGACCTCGGGCATCAGCCCGGGTGGCCCCGTGGACAACACGGGCGAACCCCTCACCGTCGACCTGGGTCCCGGCATGCTGGACTCCATCTACGACGGCGTCCAGCGCCCGCTGGACGTCCTGCAGGGCGAGATGGGCGCGTTCCTCGACCGCGGTGTCGACGCGCCCGGCATCGACCTGGAGAAGGAGTGGTCGTTCGAGCCCGTCGTGGAGGAGGGCGACCACGTCGAGGCCGGTGACGTCCTCGGCACCGTCGACGAGACGGTCAGCATCGAGCACAAGGTGCTCGTGCCGCCGCGAAGCGACGGCGGCGAGGTCACCGACGTGAACGCCGGCGAGCACACGGTCGACGAGCCCGTCGCCGTGCTCGACAGCGGCGAGGAAATCGCGATGCGCCAGGAGTGGCCGGTTCGGCGTGCGCGTCCGTCCAAGGACAAGCACACGCCGCGGACGCCGCTCGTCACGGGCCAGCGGATTCAGGACGGCCTGTTCCCGCTCGCGAAGGGTGGGACCGCCGCGATTCCGGGGCCCTTTGGCTCCGGGAAGACGGTCACCCAGCAGCAGCTCGCCAAGTGGTCCGACGCGGACATCGTCGTCTACATCGGCTGCGGGGAGCGCGGCAACGAGATGACGGAAGTCATCGAGGACTTCCCGGAGCTGGAGGACCCCCAGACCGGGAACCCGCTGATGGCACGCACGTGCCTCATCGCGAACACGTCGAACATGCCGGTGGCGGCCCGCGAGTCCTGCATCTACACGGGCATCACCATCGCGGAGTACTACCGCGACATGGGCTACGACGTGGCGCTGATGGCCGACTCCACCTCGCGGTGGGCCGAGGCCATGCGCGAAATCTCCTCGCGGCTCGAGGAGATGCCGGGCGAGGAGGGGTACCCCGCGTACCTCGCCGCTCGCCTCGCACAGTTCTACGAGCGCGCGGGCCTCTACACCACCCTCAACGACGACGAGGGGTCGGTGTCCGTGGTCGGCGCGGTCAGCCCGCCGGGCGGCGACTTCTCCGAGCCGGTCACTCAGAACACGCTGCGCATCGTGAAGACGTTCTGGGCGCTGGACGCGGACCTCGCCGAGCGCCGGCACTTCCCCGCCATCAACTGGAACGAGTCGTACTCGCTGTACAAGGACCAGCTCGACGACTGGTGGCGCGAGAACGTCTCCGAGGACTTCCCGGAGGTCCGGCAGTGGGCCGTCGACGTCCTCGACGAGGAGACCGAACTGCAGGAAATCGTCCAGCTCGTCGGCAAGGACGCGCTGCCGGACGACCAGCAGCTCACCCTCGAAGTGGCGCGGTATCTCCGCGAGGCGTGGCTCCAGCAGAACGCGCTCCACGACGTCGACACCAACTGTGAGCCCGAGAAGACGTACAAGATGCTCACGGCCATCAAGACGTTCAACGACGCGGCCTTCGACGCGCTCGAAGCCGGCGTCCCGGTCGACGAGATTCAGAACGTCGACGCAGCGCCGCGCCTCAACCGCATGGGCGTTCAGGAAGATTGGGACGAGTACATCGAGGAGCTGAAAGACGACCTCACCGAGCAACTACGGGACCTCTACTAATGAAAGAGTACAAGACAATCTCGGAAGTCAGCGGCCCGCTGGTGTACGTCGACATCGACGAGCCGGTGGCCTACGACGAGATGGTGGAAATCGAGACGCCTGACGGCGAAGTCAAGCGCGGTCAGGTGCTCGAATCCAGCGACGAGTTCGTCGCGATTCAGGTGTTCGAGGGCACCGAGGGCATCGGGCAGGACGCCTCGGTGCGGTTCCTCGGCGAGACCCTGAAGATGCCCGTGACCGAAGACCTCCTCGGTCGCGTGCTCGACGGCTCCGGTCAGCCCATCGACGGCGGCCCGGACATCGTGCCCGAGGAACGCCGCGACATCGTCGGCGAAGCGATCAACCCCCACGCACGGGAGTACCCCGAGGAGTTCATCCAGACGGGCGTCTCGGGCATCGACGGCATGAACACGCTCGTGCGCGGCCAGAAGCTCCCCATCTTCTCGGCGTCCGGGCTGCCCCACAGCGACCTCGCGCTCCAGATTGCGCGACAGGCGTCCGTCCCCGAGGAGGAGGAAAGCGAGGAGGGCGGCAGCGAGTTCGCCGTCGTCTTCGGTGCGATGGGTATCACCGCCGAGGAGGCCAACGAGTTCATGGAGGACTTCGAGCGCACCGGCGCGCTCGAACGCAGCGTCGTCTTCATGAACCTCGCGGACGACCCCGCCGTCGAGCGGACGGTCACGCCGCGGATGGCGCTCACCACGGCGGAATACCTCGCCTTCGAGAAGGACTACCACGTCCTCGTCATCCTGACGGACATGACCAACTACTGCGAGGCGCTCCGCGAAATCGGTGCGGCCCGCGAGGAAGTCCCCGGACGCCGTGGCTACCCCGGGTACATGTACACGGACCTCGCGCAGCTGTACGAGCGCGCCGGCCGCATCGAGGGCCGGGAGGGGTCGGTCACCCAGATTCCCATCCTCACGATGCCCGGCGACGACGACACCCACCCGATTCCGGACCTCACGGGGTACATCACCGAGGGCCAGATCATGATGGACCGCGACCTGAACAGTCAGGGCGTGACGCCGCCCGTGAACGTCCTCCCGAGCCTCAGCCGGCTGATGGACGACGGTATCGGCGAGGGCCTCACGCGCGAGGACCACGGCGACGTCTCCGACCAGCTGTACGCGGCGTACGCGGAAGGTGAGGACCTCCGCGACCTCGTGAACATCGTCGGCCGCGAGGCGCTCAGCGACCGCGACAACCTCTACCTGGACTTCGCGGACCGCTTCGAGGCGGAGTTCGTCGACCAGGGCTTCGACACGAACCGCAGCGTCGAGGAGACGCTGGACCTCGGCTGGGAGCTGCTCAGCCTCTTCCCGAAAGAGGAGCTCAACCGCGTCGACGAGGAGCTCATCGAGCAGTACTACGTCGAGGGCGAGGCCGCGGCCGAAGAGGCTGCGGCCGCCGACTAACCGCCGCGCTCGCGGCGTTTCGTCCACGATTTTTTGCGGCTCCGCGCGAACGACCAGGCACGCGTGCACGCTTCTCACCACCCTGCTACCGACCGCACGCCGCGCGGAGTCTCCGGTTCACGGATGGACCGCACACGAGCGGCGGTCGCTGGCGGCGGCGACTGAAAACGTTTACCTCCCTCCGTCCAGAAGTTGCCGCCAAGAGAGCACATGGCCCAGGACATCAAACCGACCCGGAAGAATCTCATGGAGATCGAGGACCGCATCGAACTCTCCGAGCGGGGCCACGACACGCTCGAACAGAAGCGCGACGGCCTCATTATGGAGTTCATGGACATCCTCGACCAGGCACAGGACGTCCGCAAAGACCTCGAAGCCGATTATGAGACCGCCCAGAAGAAAATCAACATGGCGCGCGCGATGGAGGGCGACATGTCGGTCCGTGGCGCGGCGGCGGCCCTCGAAGAACACCCCGAGATCACGGTCGAGTCCCGGAACATCATGGGCGTCGTCGTCCCGCAGATCGAGTCCTCGAAGGTCCGCAAGAGCCTCGACGAGCGCGGCTACGGCATCCTCGGCACGAGCGCGCGCATCGACGAGGCCGCGGAAGCCTACGAGGAACTCCTGGAGTCCATCGTGCTCGCGGCGGAAGTCGAGACCGCGATGAAGAAGATGCTCACGGAGATCGAGACCACCAAGCGCCGCGTGAACGCCCTGGAATTCAAGCTCCTCCCCGAACTGTACGAGGGCCAGGAGTACATCGAGCAGAAGCTCGAAGAGCAGGAGCGCGAGGAGATCTTCCGCATGAAGAAGGTCAAAGCGAAAAAAGAAGAAGACGAGGAAGAGGAGGAGGAAGCCGCGCAGGCCGCCGAGGAAGCGCTGGCGGACTGACCGGCCTCGTCCACGCCGGCTAAGTACCGGCCCAACCTCGTCCGGGTATGAGCTGTCCGAACTGCGGCGGCGACGAACTCTCTTTTCCCGTGCCCGACGCCGTCAGCGACTACCTCCCCGACGAGCGGCCAGCGGCGACGCTGTGCACGAACTGCCTACAGGTGTCGCCGGCCGACGAGGCCCCCGACGAGTATCCGGACTTCACACGGGTCAGCGACGCGTTCCCCGCGGCCGGTGAGACCGGAGCAGTCCTCGCGTGTCTACTCGCGCTGCTCGACCGACTGGTCGTCTATCGCAGCGACGCCGAGCAGGTCGCCACCGAGGCCGAGCGGCGCGGCGTCGACGTGTTGCTCGTGCTCGACCGGCTCGCCGCCGACGACGGCCTCGACCCCCACCTCGACCTCGCCCGGCGACGCCGCCAACTCGAACAACTCATCTAGCGCCGGGGCCGACCGCTGCCGGCGAGCGCCGGGGCGCTGACGCCGCTCCGGGACAGCGACGGCGTGCCGCAAGGGTTTAGCCGGCCGGCCAGTAACTCCCTGTATGGCAGACTGTCCACTCGCCGACGAATGCCCCAGTTTCCAGGAGCAAATCGAAGGGATGGGGTGTCAACACTACGGCGACCGCGGCGGGATGGAGTGGTGCAACCACTACAACCAGCCCATCAACGACCTGAAGACCGCGCCCGTAGTGCCCGGCGAGGAGGTCGTGCTGGAAGTCGACGACATGCACGAGAGCGGTGCCGGCGTCGGCCGGCAGGAGGAGAGCGGCTTCATCGTGATGGTCGATGGCGTGCTGCCGCCGGCCCGCGTGAAAGCCGAGATTACGAAAGTGAAGTCGAACTACGCCCGCGCCGACCTCGTCGAGAAGCTCCCCGACGAGCCCGAAAGCGAGGAGGACGAAGAAGCCGAAGCACGCGAGGAAGACGGCGAGGAAGCCGAGAGCGAGGAGGACGAAGAAGCGGAAGAAGAGGCTGAGAGCGAGCGGCTCGGCAGCCGCGAGAACTTCTGGGGCAACTAGCGGAACTGCTCGACCGAGAGGTCGTCGGTGAGGCGGACAGTCCCGTCGACGAGCACCGGGATACCCGAGTCTGCGAAGAACTCGTCTAGTGCCGACTGCGGGAGCGTCGTCTCCCGGACCGACGCGTCGTAGACGGCCGAGGACGTGTCCGTGTGCGAGTACGCCGACATCCCGCCGATGCCGCTCTTTCTGTGTGGGTAGTGATGGAGGGACACTGGCCACGCCCCGGACGCTGCCCGGACGGCGTCGGTGTCGAATTCGTGGAGAATGGAGACGTTGGAGTGGCTCTGTCGAACGTTGCTCTGCCCGTCGCCGAGAATCGTGTACCGGTCGGCCGGCGTGCCGGCGAGTTCGAGCGCGTCGAGAATCCCGTACAGCGGGAACCCAACGCCGAGGAGAGTCGCCGCCATTTCGCCGACCGACCGCGCGTCGTCGTCGGCCACATCGTCCACCGTGACGAAGCCACCGGCAGCGCCGGCAGTCAACAGCGCACGGCCCTGCTCGTAGGAGCGACAACCGTTCAGGAAGAACGCTTTCACGCCCGTTCGCGCCAGCGTTCTGGTGTCCAGCGCCCCGTCCGGACACATCATCCCCGAGTCCGTGACGTGGCCCACGAAGTGGAAGTAGTCCACGTCCTCGTACAGCGCCTCGCGTAGCTCCGCCGTCGACAGGTCGTGGGACACCCGCACGTCCGTCTCCCGGTACGGGTGCGAGTCGAACAGGGAGACGTCGCCCTGCTGGAGTCGGGCGTCGTTGAACACGACGTGCACGTCGAGCGCGCCGTCGTCAGCCGACGCCGAGAGGTCCCGTCGGAACGACCCCACCGTCGGGTTCGACGCCCGGACCGCGTGCCCGGGTGCGACCCACGAGTGGCCGGGCGTCCCGGCGTCCTCTGGCACGACCACGGAGCGCAGCGTCGGCGCTGCCGTGCTCGCGGACCGTGCGAGCGCGCCGTCCGTGGACTGGAGTGCATTCGGGGACGGCGTCAGGTCGGCCTCCGAGGCGAGCCGCGGTGGACTCCGAACCAGCGCCAGGTCGTCGAGTAAGTACGGGAGCACCGGTGCGTACGCCGAGTCCGCTTCGACGTCTGCCGTGTAGTGCCAGTCGAACAATCCTTCCGTCGCCGACCGCGGAATCTCGAGGTACTCGGCCGTGCGCTCGGCCAGCGGCAGCTCGAACAGCCGCTGGTAATCCAACTCCACGCGCTCCTCCAACGCCGTGACGACTGTCGTCCGGAACGGGTAGACGCCAGCTGTCCGCACCGCACAGTCCAGCGTGAACACGTGCTCCAGTATCGACCGCACGCTCTCGGTGAGGGCGTCGACGCAGAGGTCGCGGCTGCGACCGGCCGCGACGATTCGTGGCCGCGACCCCGGTTCGACGGTGGCACCGAGATAGTACACCAGCGGCGCCACCGTGTAGATAGCGCCATACTCCGGCGGTACCTCGATGCGCACCCCGGTTTGTGGTGCCGCGACCTCTGGTGGAATATCCAGCGTATCTCCTCGCTCGATGGCCGGCGGATGGCCCCGTAGCGTCGGCCACGACCGGTCCGGCGAGTGCGTCTTCAACGCCGACCCGAACGTCGACACCGCAGCCATCAAATCTCGCGGGTCCTCCGTCGTCGTCACCGTCCCCGCCGGCGTCTCGTGGTGCGACCGAATCCCGAGCACCACCCGCGTCGCGGCCTCCGTCTCGAGAACCGACCGACCGTCGTCGAAGCGAGTGGTCGGCGCGGCGTCCTCGACGCGCACGTAGAGCTTCGCGTCGGGCGGCGAGAAGTCGACCTCGTAGGTGCCCTGCGGCAGTCGCTCGGTGGGCGCCCCAGATTCGGTGCGGTGGATGGCTTCACCGTCGCGCCAGAAAATCACGTTGGCGAACGTCGGCATGCGGAGTTCGCGCGCTTCGACGGCGACCGCAGTATCGACGGGCATCGTGAAGCCGTCAGTCGACGCGGGCGTCGGGTCGACGGCCCGGTCCGTGTACAGCGGGAACTGTTCGCCCTCGACAGTGTCCCGTACGCAGATTCCGTGCTCCTCGTCGAGCACGTCGACGTGGAACGTCACGCGTCGCGGCCCCCGCTGGCGGCCGCTTTCCAGTACATATCCGGACATAGGATGTTTCGAGTAAAAACATTCGGCCCGCGGGACGGCGCTTCACTCGAAGTCCGCCATCGTCAGGGTCGGCGTGTACCGGAGCTCGCCGTCGAGCAGCACGGGTGCTGGGGAGGAATCGAGTAGCCGTTCGAGTTCCGAGTGCGAGATGGGGTCGCGACGAACGCCGCCGTTGGCGATGACTCCGTCGACAGCGGTGTACGTAGGAGCGACGAACGTACCCATCCCGTTCTCGTCGTAGGGATACTGTTGGATACTCACGGAGTAGGTGTCGGAATCGGTGTCGAACTCGTCCGTGTCGAAGGCGTACATCGAGGGGGTCCCACTGGCCCCACGACGGAACGCGAGCGTCCCGCTGCCGAGAATCGAGTAGCGGTCGGTCGGCATTCCAATACGACCGAGTACGTCCAAAACCGCGTACAGCGGGAACCCGCTGTCCAACAGCAACGAGATGTCGTGACCGACCCGACCCGCCACGTCGTCAGCCACGTCGTCCACCGTGACGATGCCACCGACGCTCCCAGCCGTCAACAGCGCACGCCCCTGTTCGTAGGAGCGACACCCGTTCAAGAAGAATGCACCGACACCGGTTCTCGCCAACGTCCGCGTGTCCAAGGTTCCGTTCGGGCACACCATCCCTTCGTCTGTGACGTGCCCCACGAAATGCAGGAAGTCAGTCTCCTCGTACAACGCTTCCCGCAACTCTGACGTGGTCAACGAGTGCGACACTTGGACGTTCGTCTCCGCTGTCTGGTGGGTGTCGTAGGCCGTCTCGTCGCTCGCGTCCAAGCGTGCGTCGTTGTACACGACGTGTACGTCTAATGCGCCGTCACCCTGCGGCCACTCGAATCCACGCCGGAACGACCCAACTGTCGGGTTCGCCGCGCTCGGCGAAAAGTCGTCAGCGATCCACGAGTGCCCCGGTGTCCCCATGTCCGCCGGGGCGACAGCCGAAAGCGGTTCCGACGTGGCGTCGGCGGCCGAACGAGCAAGCGCACCGTCACTCTCCCGCAGCGCGTTCGGGGAAGGCGTCAGGTCGACCTGCCCGGACTGCTGTGGTGGACTCCGCACAACCGCGAGTTCGTCTACCAAGTACGGGAGTGCCGGCGCGTACGCGGGATCCGCCGCCACGTCCGCCGTGTAGTGCCACTCCAAAATTCCCGCCGTCGCTGACCGCGGAACCTCGAGGTACTCGGCCGTCCGCTCGGCCAGCGGCAATTCGAACAGCCGCTCGTACTCTAATTCGACTCGTGCCTCCAACGCGTCGACAGCAGTCGTCCGAAACGGATAGACGCCGGCCACTCGAATGATGCAGTCCAGCGTAAATACGTGCTCCAAGACCGACCGCACGTTCCCTGCCAAGTCGTCCGCGTCCAAATCGTAGCTCCGGCCCTCTGCAATCACTCGCGGCCGGTTCCCCGGTTCGACGCTTGCACCGAGATAGTACGCTAGTGGCGACACCGTGTAGATGGCACCGTACTCCGGCGGCACCTCGACGCGAATCCCCGTATCTGGTAACGCAACCTCCTCGGGAATGTCGAGCTCGTCGCCCCGTCGAATCGCTGGCGGATGCCCCCGCAGCGTCGGCCACGACCGATCCGGTGAGTGCGTCTTCAACGCCGACCCGAACGTCGACACCGCAGCCATCAAATCCCGCGGATCGTCCGTCGTCGTCACCGTCCCCGCTGGCGTTTCGTGGTGCGACCGAATCCCGACGACGACGCGACTCGGGGCACCGAGGTCGAGGTAGGTGTGGTCGTCGACGAACTCTGCGGTCGGTTCCGCGTCCTCAACGCGCACGTACAACTTCACAGCAGGGCGTGAGAAGTCGACTTCGTACATTCCGCGGGGGAGCCGCGGCGCGTCGTCGCGCGTGGCCCGATGAACGACCGCTCCGTCCTGCCAGAAGATGGGAAGCACGAACGTCGACGCGTGAAGTTCGCCGGCGTCGATGGCGACCGCGGTGTCGACGGGCATCGTGAACCCGTCCGTGCTCGCGGGTTCCAGATTCGATTCGCGGTCCGTCCGTAGCGCTACCGCTTCGCCCTCGGACGTGTCACGAACGTGAATCCCGTGCTCGTCGTCGAGTGCGTTGACGTGAATCGTCACGCCCGACGACCCCGGCCCGCTGCCGGCCCTCGATGCATGGTGGTACTGAGGTGCCACCGCCTAAAAGGATTCTGGGGAGCCGTCCACGGGGTTTTTGCGTTCCGGCGGCGTCGGTCCACGCATGGACGAGGGGGTTCCGGACGCCGACGAGGTGTTGGCCAGCGCCGGCTTCGACGCCGACGAGAGCGTGCTGACGCGGCGGCAGGCGGAGGTGCTGGCGCTGCGCGAGCGCAGCGCGTCGCAGGCCGCCATCGCCGACCAGCTCGGGACGTCCCGCGCGAACATCTCGAAGGTGGAGGCGAGCGCGCGGGAGAACGTCGCGAAGTCCCGAGAGACGGTGGCGTTCGCGGAGGCGCTGCAAGCGCCGGTGCGCGTGGAAATCGACGCCGGCACGGACCTCTACGACGTGCCGGACATGGTGTACGCGGCCTGCGACGACGCGAACGTGAAGGTGTCGCTGTCCGCGCCCGAAGTGATGAAGCGCGTCAGCGACGCCGCCGGGTCCGCCGTTCAGGGTCGTGGCGTGCACGCGCCGCTGTTGGTGTCGGTGACCAGCGACGGCGACCTCCAAGTGCGGGAGGGCGACGACGAGTAACTCAGAACCGGTCGTTCTCGCGGAGTTCCGCGACGACCTCGCGGACGCGCTGGGCGTCGTCGGTGGGCACGACGAGCACGCGGTCGTCGAACGCCGCGACGACGAGGTCGTCCGCGCCAACCACGGAGACGTGTTTGTCGTCGCTCGCGAGGACGTTCCCCGACGCGTCGATGGCGAGTGTGTCGCCCAGCGTCGCGTTCGTCTCGTCGGCGAGGCGTAGCAGCGCGTCCCACGCCCCGACGTCGTCCCACGCGAAGTCCGCCGGGACGACCCGCACGTCGTCAGCGCGTTCCAAGACGGCGTAGTCAACGCTCACCGGGTCGGTTTCGTCGAACGCGCCAGCGACGTCACTCCCAGTTTCGAGCGCGTCCACGACCGCTTCGAGCGGGCCGCCGCGGGCGGCGTAGAGGAAGGCGTCGGGCGTCCACGCGAACATCCCCGCGTTCCAGTAGCAGCCAGCGTCGAGGAGTGCCTCGGCGGTTTCCTCGGCGGGTTTCTCGCGGAACTGGTCGACCGCGTAGTGGTCGGCGTAGTCGATTCCCGGTTGAATGTAGCCGTAGCCCGTAGCGGGGCGGTCCGGCTCGATGCCGAGCGTGACGAGCGCGTCCGTGCGGGCTGCCACGTCGACGGCGGTCTCGGCCGTGGCACGAAAGCCGTCGCCGACGACGTGGTCGCTGGGCAGGCAGAGGAGCACGGCGTCGGGGTGGCGCTCGCGGACCTCGCTGGCGGCGTACGCGAGCGCCGGGCCGGTGTCGCGGCCCACGGGTTCGACCAGAACGGTGGCCTCGGGGACGACGTCGCGGACGCGGTCGGCGTACGAGTCGCGCGTGACGACGAACAGTTCGTCCGCGAAGCCGGCGCGGTCGGCAGTCCGGCGGAGGAGGCTACGGTCGTCGTCGCCGAGCGCGAGGAACTGCTTGGGGCGGTGGCTGCGGCTCGCCGGGTAGAGCCGCGTGCCGGTGCTGCCAGCGAGCAGGACGGCGGCCGTAGTCACCACGCGGAACCACCGCGGTTCGCGGGCGGCGTCTCGTCGCGGGTGTCGGGCGAGCAGTGCATCGAGTCGGGCTTGCACGGCTCGCGTTATAGGCCTGTCCGCGGCTCCGATCTCCACTTTCACCGCGGTTGCGACAATTTAAATACGGTAGCGCACCAACCCCGATACGTCTCCCACCGAAAACACGCGGAGACGAATACGACCATGAGCGACCTTTCAGACACCGCTGCGGAGATACACGACGAGTTCTCCGAGCACGTCGACGCGACCGTCGACGACGTCGAAGCACGGCTACAGAAACTGGTTTCCGAGTACAAAGTCCCGCTCGACGAGGCGCGGCGCTCCGTCGAGAACCACTACCTCGACGAGGCCGGCCTCGACCGCGACGACCTCGCGGGCGGCGGCGGCAACGAGACCGTCGAAGTCGAGGACGTCGACGAACCCGAGCAGTGGGTCGACCTCACTGCGAAGGTCGTCGAACTCTGGGAGCCCCGCTCGGACTCCGTCGGGCAGGTCGGCCTGCTCGGCGACCCCACGGGCACCATCAAGTTCACCAAGTGGGCCAAATCCGACCTCCAGGACCTCCAGGAGGGCCAGACCTACCGTCTCGGCAACGTCGTCACCGACGAGTACCAGGGCCGGTACTCCGTGAAGCTCAACCGCACGACCTCGATTCAGGAAGTCGACGAGGAGTTCGACGTCGGCGACAACGAAGACGAGGTCGAGGGCGCGCTCGTGGACATCCAATCCGGGAGCGGGCTCATCAAGCGCTGCCCCGAGGAGGACTGCACGCGCGTCCTCCAGAACGGCCGCTGCAACGAGCACGGCGAAGTGGAGGGGGAGTTCGACCTCCGCATCAAGGGCGTGCTCGACGACGGCCGCGACGTCCACGAGGTCATCTTCGACGAGGAAGCGACCGAGGCGCTGACCGGCATCGGCCTCGAAGAAGCCAAACAGATGGCCAAGGACGCCCTCGACACCACCGTCGTCGCCGACGAGATGCGCGAGACGGTGCTCGGGCGCTACTACCGCGTGACCGGCCCGACGTTCGGCCGGTACGTGCTCGCCAACGACACCGAACAGCTGGGCGGGCCCGCGGACCCGGAAGCCGTCCTCATCGAAGCGAGGTCGATATAACATGAGTAACGCACCCACTCGCGAGGTCGCACGCCGCGCCTTCGCCGCCGAGTTCAACGACGCCGAGTTCACGTTCAAGGAGTCCGACGACGAGCGCGCGCCGCTGTACGCGCTGTTGCCGACCGGGGAGCGCGCGAACCGCGTATTCGTCGTCGGCACGCTCACCGAGACCGAGGACATCGGCGAAGATTCCGAATACTGGCGGGGCCGCGTCGTCGACCCGACTGGGACGTTCTTCGTGTACGCGGGCCAGTACCAGCCGGAAGCGGCGTCCGCGCTCCGCGACGCCGACACGCCGCAGTACGTCGCCGTGGTCGGGAAGCCGCGGACCTTCGAGACCGACGACGGGTCTGTGAACGTCTCCCTGCGGCCGGAGTCGATTACGGCCGTCGACGAGGCGACCCGGGACCGCTGGGTCGTCGAGGCTGCCGAGCGCACGCTCGAACGGCTCGACGCGTTCGACGACGAGGGTAACGAGTACGCCGAGCGCGCCCGCGCCGAGTACGGCGAGGACGTCTCCCCGTACCGCCGCGCGCTCCTCGAAGCGCTCGAGGACTTCGATACTGAGGCTGACGTGTCGGCCGGCGCGTGACTGTCTGACAAACGCTTATAGGGCTCGTTTCCTTATCTGGCGGTAGATGGGGAACAAGAACAAGACCATCTCGTTCCGCGTGAACGAGGACACGTTCGACGCGCTCCGGGACATCGCCGAGGAGCGCGACCTCTCGCTGTCCGCCGTGTTCCGGAACTACGTCGACTCGCTGGTCGCCCACGACGGCCAGGTCCGGGTCGTCCCCGAGAACCAGCCCGAATCCGTGGAGAGCGATGAGTTCCCGCCGAAAGTCGAGGTCCCGAAGAGCTTCGTGCGCGAGCACGAACGCCTCGAACTCGAAGCCGAACACCTCCGCGACCAACTGGAAGAACACAAGAAGTACATCGACTACCTCCGCGAGCAGGTCGAGTCCGAGGGCGACGTCGAGGAGGTCATCCACCTCGAAGAGCTGGACGGCGACGACGACGAAGAGCCCTACCAGCTCGGGTAGCTACCGCGACAGCTCGCGTTTCTCTCTGGTCGCGCGCTCGGCCTGTTCCGGGCGGCCGTCCACGTCGGCGAGGTCCTCGACGGCTTCGAGCGTGCGGACCGCGTCGTCGAGGAACGAGTAGATGTCGCCGGGGTAGGCGTACACCATGTAGTCCTGGGTCATCACGTCGACCATCGACTCGGGGTCCAGGCCCTGTGCGCGCAGTTCCAGGAGGTACTTGACGAACTTCCGCTCGGGGTGCCCGCAGTAGGGGTTCGACTCGCAGCCACAGTCGAGGAAGTCTTCCGAGAAGTCAAGCACTTTGTCGCGGGTGGCTTCGTCCAACTCGGAGAGGTCGCCCGTGAAGAGGATGTCCAGCGTCGCGCCGCTGAACGCGCTCTTCGGGAAGCGCGTATCTATCTGGGACGCTATCTGGCGCTGGTTCTTCACGTAGATTTTGTCCGTAACGGCCACAGTCACCCGACAGTAGGCGGCAGCCGTGGAAAAGCGTATCGTCCGGTCAGTCGTCGGCGAGTTCGTCGAAGAGCGCGGCGACCCGCTGCCGGACGTCGTCCCGAATCCGTGCGACGGCCTCGGGCGGCCGGCCGTCGGGGTCGTCGAGGTCCCAGTCGCGGTTTTCGCCCGCCCAGCCCGCCGGACAGACGTCCTCCACGGAACAGCCCATCGTAATCACGTAGTCGGCGTCTCGCACTTCCTCGAATGTGACTTCTCTGGGCGTGCGGTCTGCGACGTCGAAGCCCGCGTCGGCCATCGCGTCCACGACTTCCTCGTGGACGTGGTCGGCGGGGTCGGTCCCCCCAGTCACCAGGTCGAGTTCGGCTTCGAGGCCGCGGGCGGCGCACTCGCGCTCGGCGAACGCGTGCGCCATCTGGGAGCGGCCCGCATTCTGCACGCAGACGAACGCGAGGGTGGTCACGCGACCACCTCTCGCGGGGTGTGCAGAGCACGTCGCGCCACAGGTGAGACGGCGTTCTGCACGCAGACGAACGCGAGCGTGGTGATTTCAATCATCGGTGAGTGAGGCGTCGAGGTTGCCGGTGGTGTGGCCGGTCCAGTCGTAGCGGCGCTGGAAGTACAGCGCGACGTTCACGAGCGCCAGCAGGACTGGCACTTCGATGAGCGGGCCGACGACGGTGGCGAACGCGACGCCGGAGCCGACGCCGAAGACGGCGACGGAGACGGCGATGGCGAGCTCGAAGTTGTTCGACGCGGCGGTGAAGCCGATGGCAGTGGTCGTGGAGTAGTCCGCGCCGATGCCCTTCCCCATCCCGAAGCTCACGAGGAACATCACGACGAAGTAGACCGTGAGGGGGACCGCGACGAGCAGGACGTCGCCGGGCGCGGCGACGATGTTGTTCCCCTGCGTGGCGAACATCACGACGACGGTGAACAGCAGCGCGACGAGCGTCAGCGGGTCGATTTTCGGGACGAACTCGTTTTCGTACCAGTCCTCGCTGCGGAGCCGGGTGCCGGCGAACCGAGTGAGGAAGCCTGCGGCGAACGGGACGCCGAGGAAAACGACGATGGCCTCGAAGACTTGCGTGGGGCTGACGTCGAAGGCGGTGATGCCGGCAGCGAGCGCGTCCAGCCCGAACGCCGACGGGAGCACGAGCGCGAACAGCCAGACGTAGACGCCGTACGTGAGAATCTGGAAGAGGCTGTTGAACGCCACGAGGCCGGTGACGTACTCCGTGGAGCCCTCCGCGAGTTCGTTCCAGACGAGCACCATCGCGATGCAGCGCGCCATCCCGATGAACACGAGCCCGAGGAAGTACTCGGGGCGCGCGGGCAGCCCGGGGACGACCCCGCCGAAGAAGACGACCGCGAGCGCGAACATCAGCGTCGGGCCGATGAGCCAGTTCTGTACGAGGCTCAGGCTGAGGATGCGCCAGTTGCTGAACACGGCGCGCAGTTGCGAGTAGTCGGCTTTCGCCAGCGGCGGGTACATCATCAACACCAACCCGGTCTCCACGAGGTGGAGGTTCTGGATGGGCGCGGTCACCGACGGCGCGGCGAATCCGAGGCCGACGCCGGCGGCCATCGCGGCGAAAATCCAGACGGTGAGGTACTTGTCGAGGACGTCCATCGAGCGCGGGTCGCCGCAGGCCTCGCAGCCGCAGTTCGGGCCGTGCTCGTGGGCGCTACTCATCAGTCTCCCCGCGGTCGGCGGCGGCGAAGAGGTCGTTTGTGAGTTCGGTGGCGTCGTAGTACCGCCAGTTGCCGTCCTTCCGCCGAGTGACGAGTCCGGCGTCGACGAGGTCCGAGAGCGCGTGGCTGACGGCGCTGTCGGAGACGTCGACGAGCGGTTCGAGTTCGCAGACGCAGCGCTCGCCGTCGCTGGCGGCGAGCACGCGCGCGAGCCGGTAGCGGGTGTCGTTGCCGAGCACCGCGAACACGGACTGAGTGTCGTCGTCGAACGCGCCGTCGGCGAGCCCGTGGAGCTCGTCGAGGCGCCGCTCGACGTCGCCGTCGCAGCACTCCCCGAGTTCGTCGGCGAGCAGCCGTCGCAGTCGGTCGGAGCTCTGAGCCATACATTCTACCTGAACGTGGCTTCAGATAGTTGTTCCGATGTGAACTGCTGTTCAGATAGTGGGGTGGCCCGGCGCGTGTCGTAACGTATTTGAATTCCAGTCGGCTAGAGATGGATGCAGTGTCCGGGGTAGGGTAGTGGACTATCCTTCAGCCTTGTGGAGGCTGAGACGCGGGTTCGATTCTCGCCCCTGGACCTTTTCGCGACGAACGAAGTGAGGAGCGTAAAGTCCAGCAGGCGAGAGCGAACCCTGCAAGTCGCGCGCAGCGACCAGCGGGAGCGAGCACGTCTTGCTCCGGTTCGATTCTCGCCCCTGGACCTCTAATCTTCGAACGTCAACCGACCAGCGCCGCGTGCGCTGGTCGTTGACGAGAGTTCTCGAGCGTCCGAGAGAATTGAACCCTGTGAGCCGCAGCGCCGAGCGGAGCGAGGCGACCGTCTCACAACGGTTCGATTCTCGCCCCTGGACTGTTTCTTTCGAGCGACGACACGACGAACGACCGCGTAGCGTGTCGTTCGTCCGCGTCGCGAGCATATTGCGAACGACGAACGGGATGATAGTGGTACGCGCGCTCCAGTAGTCAGGGTGCGGATTGACCGCTCGCGCCGGGAATCTTCGGCTCCTCGCTGACGCCCGTCGACTGGATGATGTCGAAGGCAGTCATGAGGTCCGTGCGGGAGACGAGCCCGACCATCTCGTCGTCCTCGTCGACGACGACGAGGCGGCCGACGCCGTGCTCCTGCATGGCGTCGAGGGCGTCCATCGCGTTGCTGGACTGGGGAATCGTGTAGACGTCCTCGGACATCACGTCCTCGACGTGGATGGCGTCGCGCTCGACCGGTTCGACGTCGCGGGCGTCGTCGAGCGTGACCATGCCGACGACGCTGCCGTCGCGCATGACGGGGTAGCCGGTGTGGCGCTGTTCGAGCATGCGCTCCATGAGTTCGGCGACGGAGTCGTCGGCGTCGACGGTGTGGACGTCGTGGGTCATGATGTCGGCGACGCTGACATCCTGGAAGACGGCGTTCATGACGGTGCGCTGGGCTTCGCCGGACGCGCCGATGTAGATGAAGAAGGCGATGGCGATGAGGATGAGGTTGAACCCGAGCAGGCCGACGATGCCGAGCAGGAGCGCGAACAGCTTCCCGACCTCGGCGGCAATCTGGGTGGCGCGGGCGAACGAGCGCTTGCGGGCGAGCAGCGCGCGGAGGACGCGCCCCCCGTCCATCGGGAAGCCGGGCAGGAGGTTGAACGCGGCGAGCGCGAAGTTCATCAGCGCGAGGTAGCCGAAGACGAACCGGAACGTGTCCAGTGACGCTGGCAAGAAGTGGAGCGCGCCGAACGACAAGACGCCGAGCGCGATACTGACGACGGGGCCGGCGATGGCGATGAGCAGTTCCTGGCTCCACTCCTCGGGCTGGTCGGAGAGGCTGGCGATGCCGCCGAGAATCCACAGCGTGATGGAGTCGATGGGGAACCCGAAGTGCATCGCGACGACGCTGTGGCCGAGTTCGTGGAGGACGACGCCGGCGAACAGGCCGACCGCCGCGGCGATGCCGAGGTACCACCGCATGTTGCCGTCGGTGAGCGCGGCGGCGTCGAGGTTCGCGTTGAACGGCACGCTGTTGAGCGTCTCTATCCAGACGTCGACCTGCATCCCGATGAGGTAGGCGAACACCGGGAGAATCAGCAGGAACGTGACGTCGAGTTTGATCGGGATGCCGAACGCGCTCCCGATTTTGAAACTTCGCATACCCAACGATACCGGGGCGTCCCGCTTAAAAGCGGGGGCGGCGGTGGTCGGGCGCGGGCGCCAGCGACGGGTCAGTACGCCGCCCGGAGGACGGCTTCGATGTCATCGGTCGTGAGGTCGAGGCCGGGTGGCGCGTTCGCCACGAAGGCGTCCGCGACGACGGTTTCGGCGACCGCGGGGAACTCGCTGGGCTCGGGACCGGCGACGTCGGCCAGCGAGTCGGGCAGGCCGAGTGCGTCTCGAACGTCCGCGACAGCCGCTACGACCGCTTCGGCGGGGTCGGCAGCGTCCTCGACACCGAGCGCGTCTGCGAGCAGGTCGCGGCGGCCGTCCACCTCCGCGAAGAGGTGGCGGAGGACGTGGGGTGCGACGACGGCGTGGGCAGCGCCCTGCTGGACCGCGTAGCCGTCGGTGAGGCCGTGTCCGAACGCGTGAATGACGGAGAGCGTCGTCTCCCCTGGCCGCGAGATGCCGTACTGGACGAGCAACAAGCCCTCCAAGACGGGGTCGAGGGTGACGGCGTCGACACTCCCGCGCCCCAGTTCGCGCAGGCCGTCGGCGAGGAGGCCGAGCCCGTGGGCAGCCGTCGCGTCCGTGACGGGCGTGGCGTTCGCGGCGTACAGCGTCTCGATGCCCTTGTCGAAGCCGTTCATCGCGGAGCCGACGAGCACGTCCCGGGGCGTGGTAGCGACGAGCTCGGGGTCGTAGAAGACCGCACGCGGCATCAATCGACGGTCCGAGAGCCCGCCGCTGACGGGTACGTCGACCAACCCGGAGTCGGGATGAGCGTTCAGTCCGGCGACTATGGAGAGGTCCGCGCCGGCAAGCGTCGTGGGCACGGCGACGATGGGGTCGAGGTCGCCGTCGGCGGAGAGCGTGCCCGTCTCGGTGAACTCCCGGGCGGCTGCCTCGGCGTCTTGGCCGCCCGTAGCGAGTACGCTGACGGCTTTCGCGACGTCGAGACTACTCCCGCCGCCGAGCGCGACGAGGATGTCCGCGTCATGCTCGCGGTACGCGTCCCGGGCGTCGAGCGCGGTCGACAGCCGCTTCTCGGGCGTCGTCTCGGCGAAGACGCCCGTGAGTTTGTCGCCCAGTCCGGCACGAATCGGGTCCATCACGGCGGGCGTGCTGCCAACGGTCGACCCGCAGACGACGAGCGCGCGCTCGAATCCCTGCCGGTCGAGTTCGTCGGCGAGGTCCGCGACGCTCCCCACACCGTACCGGAGGACGCCGGGGTCGTAGTCGAAGCGGAACGGCTCGCCGACGCGGTCGCTCGTGGCTGGGTCAGTCACGCTACGAACCTCCGTCCTCCGCGTGCGGCGGCTCGAATTCGGGGAGCGCGGCCTCGATTTCCGCGCGTTCGTCCTCCAACCACTCGGGGAGGACGAGACTGGACCCGAGCTCCTCGACGTCTTCGTCGACGTCGAAGCCGGGGCCGTCGGTCGCGATTTCGAAGAGCACGCCGCCGGGCTCCCGGCAGTACAGCGACTGGAAGTACTTCCGGTCGATGGGGCCGCTGGCGGCGAGCCCGCGGTCGGCGCAGGCTTGCTTGTACGCCGCCAGGTCGTCGACGTTCTCGGTAGTGAATGCGACGTGGTGGACGGTGCCGACGCCCATCGTTCCGCGTCCGGCGTCCGTCTGCACGAGGTCCAGAATCGAGTGCGCGCCGCCCTCGGACGTCTGGTAACGCCGGCGGTCGCCGTCGTCGCCGACGTGCTCGTAGCCCAGTACCTCGGTGAGAATCTCTTCGGTAGGGCCGAACTCGCGGACCGCGAGCGTGACGCTGTGGAACCCGCGCAGTTGGTGTGCCTCGGGGACTGGGCCGTCGGGCCACGGCACCGCGTCCGAATCGCGGGCGTGCTCACTCGCAACCAGTTCGAGGCCGATACCGTCCGGGTCCGAGAACCGGAGGACGGTGTCGCCGAAGCGCTCGGCCTCCTCGACGGCGACGCCGTGGTCGTCGAGGCGCTCGACCCAGAAGTCCACGGAGTCCGGCGGAATCAGGTACGCAGTGTCGCGGGTCTGGCCCGCGCCGAACTCGCCGTCGCGGCCGCTGTCGGTCCACGGGAAGAACGTGATGTTCGTCCCCGGCGTCCCCTCGTAGTCGCCGAAGTAGAAGTGGTACGTGTTGGTGTCGTCGTGGTTGACGGTGCGCTTGACGAATCGCAGGCCGAGCGTCTCGACGTAGAAGTCGGCGTTCGCCTGCGGGTCGCCCGCGATGGCCGTGACGTGGTGAAGTCCCGGCGTCGGCTCTGTCATGCACCGACGTAGGCGGCCCACACACGTATAGCCACGTTAGACGGCACTGTCACCGGGTGACGACGGCGTTACCACCGGACGAGGGGGCCAGCGAACGGTTAACACGCCGGCGGGCGAACGCGACGTATGACCTGCCCGCACCTGGAGTACCGCGAGGAGGGCGACGGCCGCGAGTTCGACACCGCGCGGGCGTACTGCACGATTACCGGTGAGTTCATCCAGCCGATGCGCGCGGACGTCTGCAACGACCGCTACGACCTCGACCACGCCGCGCACTGCGAGATATTCCGCGAGCACGAGGGCGAATCGTGAGCTACGAGGACTTCCTCGCGGGCGACCCCGTCGTCGTGACGGCGGCGTTGACCGGCGGCATCCACGGGAAGGAAGCGAACCCGAACGTCCCGGAGACGCCCGAGGAGATCGGACGCGCGGCCGCGGCAGCGGAGGACGCTGGCGCCGCAGTCGTCCACGTCCACGCGCGGAAGCCAAACGGCGAGCGCTCGTTTTCGACCGAGGACTTCCAGGCCATCGACGACGAAATCCGGGCGCGAGCGGACGACGTCGTCATCCAGCACTCGACGGGCGGCACGGGCGCGCCCGACGACCTCCGGCACGAACCCTTGCGGACTGACCCCGCGCCGGAGATGGCGAGCCTCGACATGGGGCCGCTGAACCGCTCCGACCACCTCACGAGCGAGAACACCCGCGCGCTCGTGGACTCGCTGTACGACGAGATGGACGAGCGCGGCATCAAGCCCGAACTGGAGGTGTTCAACGACGGCCACCTCAACGAGGTCCACGGCCTGCTCGACCGGCGCGACCTCGCCGACCCCGTCTACGCCACGCTGATTTTCGGGCCGGGCACGCTCACCCGGCCGCGCCCGCGGAACTTCCTGAATCTCGTGTCGAACCTCCCCGAGGGCGCGGCGTTCAACACGCTCGGGTTCGGCCCGCACCAGCTCCCGTTCGCCACGATGGGCATCATGTTCGGCGGGCACGTCCGCGTCGGCCTCGAGGACAACGTCTACTACGAGAAGGGCGAACTCGCAGAGAGCAACGCCCAGCTCGTCGAGCGCGTGGTCGGCGTCGCGGAGACGCTCGGTCGCCCGGTCGCGTCGCCGGCCGAAGCCCGCGACGTCCTCGGCCTCTCGGACGGCTACGCCTAAGGCCCGGGACCGCCACGGTACGGGTATGACGGCTTCCGAGACCGCGAGCCACGTGGTTCGCCGCGCTGCCGACGTCGAGTACGAGACCGTGAACGCCGCCGAGGGAATGCGGAAGGGTGTGCTGCTGGACGGCTCGGACGGCGCGCCGCAGTTCGCGATGCGGCGGTTCGTCCTCGAACCGGGCGCGAGCGTCCCCGAGCACACGAACGAGGTCGAACACGAGCAGTACGTGCTCGCGGGCGAGTACACGGTCGGCATCGAGGGCGAGACCTACGAGGTGAGCGCCGGCGACAGCCTCCTCATCCCCGCGGGCGCGGTCCACTGGTACGACAACCCCGGCGACGAAGAAGGCGCGTTCATCTGCGCCGTTCCGAACGGCGACGACACCATCGAACTCGTGGAATGACGCAAACCACCGCCGAAAGCGACTGAACAGCCGGTACGGGGTGGACTGAAAGGGGCGGCAGGCTTGGCGAAGGCGGACGAAGTAAGCACCGCAGGAGCGAGCGTAGCGAGCGACGAGGAGCGCAGCGAGGCCCCCGAGCCAAGCCTGCCGGGGCTTTCGAGGAAACGTCGAAGACAACGCCGTCGACCACGAAACGCAACAGCAGACCTAGCAAGCGAATCGCTGAAATACCGTCCTCCCGTACGTTGGTTCGTGTCTGAGCAGGTCCAGCGCGTGGATACGTTGTTCCTCCACGAGACCGGAGACGACTACTTGGCGGTCGCTCAGCGGAGCGGCGACCGGTTGTTCCGCGCGAAACTGGAGTTGACGGAGCGGGACGCGGGGCCGCGTCCCGGACGATTTCGCGTGAAGACGGGGAGCGGCGAGGAGCCGCGCAGCCCCGACCAGTTCGTGGACATCGCGCGGCGCGCGGACCGCATCCGCATCAGCGAGCAGACGAGCCGGAGCGGCCGCGAGGAGCTCCGGGAGATGCTGGACGCCTACCAGCAGGACGCGAAGGTCGTGCGGACGTGCCGGTACTGCGCGGGGAAGGGGCGGTACTCGCCCATCACCTCGGAGACGGCCATCGAGGCGGACGGCGAGTTCATCTGCCAGGACTGCGCGATTCGAGAGTTGGAGCGCGAGCTGTCGTTCAACGGCGGCATGACGGGCGCGGCGCAGGACCGCCTCGAAGACCTGCTGCTGGAGGAGCAGGACCTCGACCGCATTACCGGGCTGCTGGGCGGGAATCTCGACCCGGACCTGACGAAGTTCGACGAAGTGAGCGCGACGACCGACGAGGTCGACCCGGTGCCGGTCGACAGCCTCGACCTCCACCCGGACGTGAAGGACCTCCTGACCGCGCGCTTCGACGAGTTGCTGCCCGTGCAGAGCCTCTCCGTGGAGAACGGGCTGCTCGACGGCGAGGACCAGTTGGTGGTGTCCGCGACGGCGACCGGGAAGACGCTCGTCGGGGAGATGGCGGGGCTGCACCGCCACCTCTCCGGAAAGGGGAAGATGCTGTTCCTCGTCCCCCTCGTCGCGCTCGCGAACCAGAAACACGAGGACTTCGAGGACGAGTACGGCGACCTCGCGAACGTCACGATTCGCGTGGGGTCGTCGCGGATTCGAGACGACGGCCACGCGTTCGACCCGTCGGCGGACATCATCGTCGGGACGTACGAGGGCATCGACCACGCGCTCCGCACGGGGAAGGACCTCGGCGACGTCGGGACCGTGGTCATCGACGAGGTGCACACGCTCAAGGAGGACGAGCGCGGCCACCGCCTCGACGGCCTCATCTCGCGGCTGAAGTACTACTGCGAGCAGCGCGAACAGCAGTACCGCGACTACGAGGGCGCGCAGTGGATTTACCTCTCGGCGACCGTCGGCAACCCCGGCGAACTCGCGCGGGGGATGCGCGCGAACCTCGTGGAGTTCGAGGAGCGCCCGATTCCCATCGAGCGCCACGTGACGTTCGCGGAGGGCAACGAGAAGCCCGACATCGAGAACAAACTCGTGCGCCGGGAGTTCGACAAGGAGTCCTCGAAGGGGTACAAGGGCCAGACCATCATCTTCACGAACTCGCGGCGGCGCTGCCACGAGATTTCCCGGAAGCTGGACTACCCGTCCGCTGCGTACCACGCGGGGCTGGACTACGGCGAACGCAAGTCCGTCGAGCGCCGGTTCGGGAACCAGGACCTCTCGGCGGTCGTGACGACGGCGGCGCTCGCGGCGGGCGTCGACTTCCCGGCGTCGCAGGTCATCTTCGACACGCTCGCGATGGGCATCGAGTGGCTCTCCGTCCAGGAGTTCGAGCAGATGCTCGGGCGCGCGGGCCGGCCCGACTACCACGACCGCGGGAAGGTGTACATGCTCGTCGAACCCGACGCCTCCTATCACTCCTCGATGGAGGGCACCGAGGAGGAAATCGCGTTCAAACTCCTCAAGGGCGAGATGGAGGACGTCGTCACGCACTACGACGAGACCGCGGCCGTCGAGGAGACGCTGGCGAACGTCACCGTCGGCGGGAAGGCCGCCAAGCGCCTCAACGACCGGATGCTCGGCGAAGTGCCGACCAAGCACGCGCTCGGGAAGCTCCTCGAATACGAGTTCGTCGACGGCTTCGAGCCGACGCCGCTCGGGCGCGCGGTGACGACGCACTTTCTCGAACCCGGCGCGGCGTTCACGATTCTGGACGGCGTGCGCAAGGCCAAACACCCCTACGACGTCGTCGCGGACATCGAGTTGCGCGGCGAACAGCAGTAGTTCGGCGAGCCCGCGGGCGGGCCGTACCTGCCGTTCGATTTTAACCGGAGGCGTGTAAACGGGTCGCACATGACGCTGGTCGCCGCGGCTGGACTGGCCGCGCTCTCGGTCGCCGCCGCCGGGCTCGTGCTCTACGCCGCGTGGCGCGCGGAACGGTCCCGCGACGCACCGCCGACGCCGCCGAGCGACGGGAACGCGCTCGCGGACGGCGGCGGGCGCGCCAGCAGCCCGGACGCTCCCGCCGAGCCCGACGGCGGCGAACCCGCGGACTCGGGCTACCTCCTCGGAACCTCGGCGTCGCACAAACTGAGTGGCGTCACGCGCTGGCTGACGACGGTCGACCACAAGGACATCGGGCTGCTGTATCTGGCGTTCGCCGCGACCGCGTTCCTCTGGGGAGGCACGGACGCGATGATGATGCGCACCGAACTGTACGACCCCGCGGTCTCCGTCTGGGACGAACACACGTACAACGCCCTGTTCACGATGCACGGGCTCACGATGCTGTTCCTGTTCGGGACGCCCGCGCTCGCCGGCCTCGGGAACTACCTGCTCCCGCTGTTCATCGGTGCCGACGACATGGCGTTCCCCCGCATCAACGCCATCGCCTTCTGGCTGCTCGTCCCCGCGCTCGTGCTCATGCGCGCCGGCCTGCTCTCGGACGTCCTCGGCCACGTCCTCGTCGGGGGCGGCCTCGGAGCGCTCGGCGAACAACTGCTCGCGCTCGCGCCACCTGCGACCGGGTGGACGTTCTACGCGCCGCTGTCCGTACAACTCGACCTCCCGACGGTGAGCGTCGTCCTGCTGGGCTTGCACCTCTCGGGGGTCGCCACCACGATGTCCGCCATCAACTTCATCGCGACCATCTTCACCGAACGCGAGGTCTCGTGGCGCGAACTCGACATCTTCTCGTGGACGATGCTCACCCAATCCGGGCTGATTCTGTTCGCGTTCCCGCTGCTGGGCAGCGCGCTCGTCATGCTCCTGTTAGACCGCACCGTCGGCACGACGTTCTTCGCCATTCAGGGTGGGAGCCCCATTCTCTGGCAGCACCTGTTCTGGTTCTTCGGGCACCCCGAAGTGTACATACTGGTGTTGCCGCCGATGGGCATCGTCAGCCTCCTCGTCCCGAAATTCTCGGGGCGGAAGCTGTTCGGGTTCAAGTTCGTCGTCTACTCCACGCTGGCGATTGGGGTGCTCTCGTTCGGCGTGTGGGCTCACCACATGTTCACCACGGGAATCGACCCGCGGCTCCGCGCGAGTTTCATGGCCGTCTCCATCGCCATCGCCGTGCCGTCGGCGGTGAAGGTGTTCAACTGGATTACGACGATGTGGAACGGCCACGTCCGGCTCACCGCGCCGATGCTGTTCTGCATCGGCGGCATCGGGACGTTCATCGTCGGCGGCGTCACCGGTATCTTCCTCGCTGCCATCCCCATCGACCTGCTGCTGCACGACACCTACTACGTCGTCGGCCACTTCCACTTCATCATCATGGGGCTGATTTCGTTCGCGGTGTTCGCGGGCGTCTACTACTGGTACCCCCTCGTCGTCGGCAAACACACCGACTACCGGCTCTCTGTCGCGCACTTCCTCCTCACCACCGTGGGCATCGTGCTCGCGTTCGGCCCGATGATGATTATGGGCCAGGAAGGGCTGCCGCGGCGGTACGCCTCCTACCCCGCGGAGTTCGCGGGCCTCCAGCAGGTCGCCACGCTCGGCGCGATTCTCATCGCCGTTGGCACCGTCGTCTGGCTGTTCAACCTCGTGCAGTCCTCCCGGATGGGCGCGCCCGTCACCACCGACGACCCCTGGGACCTCCGCGAACACGGCGACGACCGCACCGCCGAGTGGGACGAACTCCCCTACGGGCGCGAGTAATCAGACGTCTTCGAGGGAGTGGTAGACCGCGCCGAGCGTGAAGCCGTACAGCAGGTGCGCGAACAGCGTAAAGGAGAGGTGGAGCGCGCCCTCCAGCGACGACAAATCGGGCGACGCGACGACGACGTACACCACCCACAGCGGGATGCTGAACGCCATCCCCCGGATTGCGGGGTCGCCGCCGCCCGGCACTTGCGAAAGTAGGCGCTCCAGACGCACGAACACCAGCGGGAACAGCACCATCCCCGCCAGCAGGAACACGAACAACCCCAGCACGGGCTGGTCGGAGACGCCCGCGTACCGCGCTATCGCCGGGCCGACGCCCAGCTCGAAGCGCGCCTCGACCTCCGCGATGACGAGCACCACGGACATCACGATCGTCCCGGCGACACCACCACCAATCGCGCGTCGTATCGGGTCCATGCGTTGTCACCTCCTCAAACCACTAGCGGCACCGCCAACAGCCCCGGCACGAACGCCACCCCCAGCGTCGCCAGCAGGATGACGAGTATCGCGCCCGGCAGCCCGCCGACTGCCACCACGAGCAACGCCAGCGGCGTCACCGCCACCTGCGCCCCCAGGAACTCTGCGATGAGGATGACTACGAGCCCCACGACCGCGTTGACGATGAACGGCTTCACCGCGCGAATCACGCGGTACGCGCCGAACAACGCCACCAGTACGAGGACCGCGAGCCCGACCTCCAGCATCGTTGGCATACGTACCCGTGTGACACCTACCGCGAAAGTCGTTGTGGCGACAGCCCGCCGAACGAAACCCTTACGCCACACCCGGCGGTACATCTACGTGCGGGACCGTGGGGTAGCTTGGTATCCTTTCGGCCTTGGGTGCCGATAACCCCGATTCAAATTCGGGCGGTCCCACTACATACATAACCGTTTTCCCGGGTTCTTCGACACTTAGCGGCCGCTCTGCGGATCCCGGTGTTTTCACGGGTGGCTAATTAGTATCGAACTAATCAGCCCCGAAAGTCCTCTAACTGAGTGTTGTCTTCCACTCGGCGGTCGGTCTCCATCTCCTCGTCGTAGTTCGAGTAATCTACTCGGCCGTCGGAGATTCCTTGCTCTTCCTCGTACGTCTCGATCCACGCTCGAATCAAGTACTGGATGTACGGGGCGGGGATCGTATTCTTCGCTAAGTGCTGCTTCGAGTAGGGACGTGGGTCGTAGTCCTTCGCCGAGGCCCACCACTCTTTGGAGCGCTCCGAGAAGAAGAACGACGAAGTTTCGGTGTTGTCGGACGGCCCACGGTTCGTCAGGAGTTTTCGCTCGCGAGGAGGTTGTGGGACGCGGAACGACGTCTCGAACGCTCGTTCGTACTCAATCGGCAAGCCGAACATCCGCCCGTTGAGGATCGTCGGGTTCTCGAGCGGTGCCTTCGGTACGTTCTCGATGACGTAGTGGTCACAGAACTCGTCGGCTATCGCACGAGCACTCGGGATCATGTTCTCGTGATCCTCCGGGTCTCCGGAGATGCTCGTCGTAGCTGCCCAGCGCGTGCAGACCGGGTGGAAGACTCCGAGGTCGAACGTCACGTCGTCCTTGAACGGGAATCCGTGGCTCTTCCCGTCCCCGGTGATGTGCGCGTCCGCCTTGATCGGAGCACTCTCGTTCGTGTCTTCGGGGTCGATGCTGACCCTGACGACGTTGCCGTAGTTACTCAGAACCTCGCACTCGGTCCCATAGTCCGCGAAACAGTGGAGGATCAGTGGCTCGTCGTCGGTCATTCTGTACGCCCTCGCGAGACACTAGACACACTCTGCATACGTCGGAGTGGGAGAAGTCCGGCGACACGAGCCCCAGCAGTCATTACACGTTCGTAGACCGCTACGACTCATTAAAGTCTCGCGTATTCACCTCGTCGCGGTAGTACGTACAGTAGCGGCTGGCGAAGCAGGCCTCACAGTCTGGCCCGGCTTTCTGACAGACTGTGGCCCCGAAGTCCAGAAGTGCCATGTTGTACGTCTTCGCCTCGGGAGCACTCTCCGGGAGTAGGGACTCCGCGAACTCCTCCTCGCTGGCGGTGTTCACGAACTCGTCTCCGAAGACTCGTTCGTAGACCCGTCGAACGTTCCGGTCCAGTATCGGAACCCGTTCACTGTCCGCGAAGCAGACAGTAGCGTTCGCGACGTACGAGCCGACTCGTGGAAGTTGCCGGAGTTCGTCTCGCTCGCGCGGTAGTTCGTCGTACTCGTCGGCGATCGCCTCCAGCGCGGCAGCGCGCATATTGTGGAATCCGATCGGCTCGATACTGTCCGCGATCTCCGACAGTGACGCGGACTCGAGTGCGTCTAGGTCGGGGAAGCGACGGAGAAAGCGCGGGTACAGCTCGGCGACGTTGTCGGCCGGCGTCTGTGTGAGGAAGAACTCCGCGACGAACACCTCGTAGAACGATCTGTCCGGTTCCCGCCACGGGAACTCGCGGAGGTTCTCGCCCGCCCAGTCGAGTAGGTCTTCGCGGAATCGTCGGCGTCTCTCTCGGACCACGATAGTCGAGTGTCAGTCGGCTTCGTACTTACTTCTCCGCCCGTTCACTCGAAGGCGTCACCCGACTCGATGTCCTGTACGAGTCTCGTAACGCGCCCCGCGTTCGTGTCGCGTTCCCGCTGGCGTTCGTACGCCTGCTTCGCTTCCGCCAAGAGGTCCTCGTAGGAGTGGACGACGGCGTCCATGCGTTCCAAGAATCCCCCGTCGAAATCGCCGCGAGTGTCTTCGGGAACGACGACGACGACGTTCCCTGGCGGTCGCCCGGAATTACTCTCTGCTACTGCGTGTTCGAGTACGTCCTCGTACGTCTGTACTCGTTCCAGCAACTCGTTTCCGAGGTCGAAGTCCACGGGCTGGAACGCTACGAGATCCAGACCGTCCGACTGCTTGACTGCGATCACGTCGTCGTGGCCGTGAAGCGGCGAGTTCTCGCCGACGTCGTCCAGTTCGATACGGGCCACTCCACCGACACTGTCGGCTCGAGCGGTCTGTGTCCACGCGGGGTTCAACAACCACGGTCTCTCCCGGACGATGTCGGAGAGTTCCTCGGTCCACCCTCGTTCACTCAGCCAGACCTGAATCGCGTCGATGGCCTTCGCGCGCTGGGTCGCCATCTGGTCGAGTTGGGTCGACTCCACGTCGTCGAGCCCGTCGAAAGTACGTGACACGTCGGTGTCCGCGTCGGCAGTGAGGTCGTCGAGACGGTCGAGATTCTCCTTGTACTTGAGATTCTCGAACGCGAGGACGCCGTGTTTGAAGAGTTCTCGCCGCTCGTCGTCGTCCTCAACGGTGATCTGATTGATCTTCCCGAATAGACGCTGCGCTCGTTCGCGGTTCTCCGGAGACAGGCTCTCGAACCACATGTCGATGGGGCCGAACGAACGAGCTTCTTCCGCGCCCTGCGAGTTCCGGAGTTCGTTCCAGCGACTCGCGATGTGGTTGAGTTGGACCCTGAGGAAGTCGCGGAGGTCCTGATACCGCGGGTCCTCTTGGACGATGTCTTCCCGGTTCGAGGTCGCGATGTCCGTCTCGTCGTCGTAGTCGAGGAAGTCGGCGTGTATCTCGCCGACGAGGTACTTCGTGTACATCCGGCCGTCGTTGAAGTCCTCGAGGAGATCCGGCTTCGCCATCTTCCCGCGGACCAGCAGCGATATCTTGTTCAGATCGTCTGTCTCGTTCTGTCGACCGGGATAGTCTTCTACGAGGTCGCTCGGCTGTTCGACCGTCCCGATCCAACCACGAATCTCGTGCCCGTCCTCGGTCGTAGCCGGTCGCTTCTCGTGCTCTTCGAGCTTCGAGTCTCGACAGTAGTCGCGGTACTCGTCGCCGTCGAACGTCCAGAGGAACTGGACCTTGTGGAAGTAGTCCCGATCGGTCACCTTCACTGGCTCGTCGTTCACCAAGATCTCGAAGTTATAGTCGGGGCCGATGATACCGAACCGACGGGCGAGGCGTTTGCGTAGCGCGCTCTCGGCAGTCCGCAAGCGCTTCTTCAAGTCCTTCAGGACGATCTTCGTGCCCTCCTCTAAGTCGTCGGGGAACGTGTCGAGAGCCGTCGGCTGGTATCGTCCGTCACCGAGCCGCCCACCGTCTTCCTCCTCTTCGCTGATCGCCTCCTTGATCTCGTCGACGTTCATCCGGAAGGCGTGCTGCTCGCCGTCTTTGGAGGTGTACACTTCCACAGTGTTGGCGATCGAGAACAGCGACAGCTTACCGATTCCCTTCCGGCCCATGACCGGGCGACCGTGCTTCGGGGTCCGATTCGATCTGCCCTCGTCCTCGCGGCGGCGGTACCCCACGTGGAGGTACCGGTGGTTGACGTCGTACGCGTCCATCCCGTGCCCGTCGTCGACGATCTCGATGCGGTCTCCTTCGGTGTCGATGTTCACCTCGACTCGTTCGGCATCGGCGTCCCACGCGTTCGCGACGGCTTCGGAGAGTACCGCGGGGACGTTACTGTAGAGGTTCAGCCCGAGGTGGTTGAGGACGTTGAGGCTGAGGGAGAGTTCGTAGTCGGTGCTCGGCTCTGATTTGGGTTCAGGCTGCGACATTATAGTTCTCGACGTGTTCGACGATGGTCTCGCCGACGACTTCCGCGAGACGTACGGGGACGGCGTTACCGACGAACCGACCAACGGTCTGGTAGTGGATATCCTCTTCGTCCTCGACGAACTCGTAGTCCGGCGGGAACGTCTGGAGGATCGCGCCCTCGCGGAGCGAGATCGCGCGGTCTTGCTCTGGGTGGCCGAAGCGTCCGCTCCCGTAGTTGTAATACTGCGTCGTGATCGTGGGCGCGGTCGTGTCCCACTGCATACGACCGTAGACGCTCCCGAAGGACTGCCCACTCTCCTTCGTGTGACAGTCTAGTCGAATTTCCGGGTCCCAGTCACGCCACGTCCCTCCTGGCTTCGACTGTCGAATTCGTTCGATATTCTGCTCCTCGAGCGTCCGTGAACGGTGGAGAGGGTCGTTCTCGTCCACCCCGCCAGCGTCAATCTCGGGAACGACGCCGTTGCCGATCGCGTCTCGTACCGTCGGGTAGTTCGAGGGAGAGTGTGTCGGTCCCTTCAGTTCGATCGGACCGTACTTCGAGGCGAGAACGACGATCCGCTTCCGGTCTTGCGGAATCCCGTAGTCCGGACACTCTACGACGGAGAACGAGACGTCGTACCCCGCCCGCCAGAGAGTGTTCACGAAGTCCGAGTAGACCGGCTTGTTGCGGAGTTCGGAGACGTTCTCCATCACGACGATTCCGGGTTCGACCTCCTCGACGAGGTTCCCGAAGTCGCGGACGAGCCCCCAGTCGTCGCGCTCCGAGGAATCCTCGGCGTTGTTCAAGTTCGAGAACGGCTGGCAGGGCGCACAGCCCGCGAGGACGCTGACCGTCCCGTCGTCCAGCCACTCCGAGACCTGTTCGGCGTCAAGGTCCGCGACGTCGGCCTGCTCGAAGCGTGCCTCGTTGTTGGCCTCGTACGCGTGCTCGCACTCGTCGTCACGGTCCACGCCGACGGCGACTGGAATCCCAGCCGTCTCTAGACCGTGTGTCAACCCACCGACCCCGCAGAACAAGTCCACGGCGGTCGCGTCAGCTTTCATAGAGTACGAGTGATTCAGTCAGGGTATAAAACTGACGCGACTCAAAGCCCAGCGACCGAGTACTTCGTGGCGAGGTCTCGGGATGTCGTGATAGATATGGTAATTCATTTTTGCTGAGGAGTGTCCAATAAGGTCGAAAATATGCTCAACCAGAAACATTAGGACCCCACGCAACACTTGTCCTCTAAATGTCCGTTGGATGGAAATTCAGCCGGTCTTCGACTGACGAGGGACGGTCAGGGGGCAATCCGTCAGAATATGCCTTCGATCACGACCTGAAAGATTTCGTTCGCGAAACTCTCCAGAACTCAAACGACGCTGGACAAGACATCTCAGAAACGACGGAAGTTACGTACTCCTTCCGCGAACTAACCGGAGAAGACCTCGAGCGCTTCCTCGGCGCTATCGACTGGGATGAAGAGCATAGTGACCCCGCACGAGAGACGCTCAGGGAGCACATCAGAAAAGTTACTGATGCAGACAAAGATGCGACAGTAAGTCGTGTCCTCAAGGAGATAGAGGACGATGGACGACTCCTCGCGGTTACCGTGGAGGACAAGAATACCCACGGACTCTACGGTCCCGAAGGTGGGGACGGTCCCTTCTCGGCGCTCGTACTAGACGAGCTAATCACAGAAAAAGAAGGAGGTAGTGGTGCCGGCGGCAGTTACGGGCTGGGGAAAGCGGTCCTGTGGTCATGGTCGGGATTGAAAACAGTCTTCTTCAACTCGGTACCGAGTGATACGGACGAGGAGCCACCTCGTCTAATCGGTCGAACTCAACTCCCCGCTCACGAGTCGGATGCTGACGAGTACCGTTACGAGGGACGAGGCCTGTTTGGCGATGTAGACGCGGGAAGCACGCCAACTGCGATTGCAAGTACAAGTGGGTCGACAATACAAAAGTGGGGCGACGGACAGGGGAGACCGTACTCGGCCTGGGATGGGGCTGCATCCGAAGTCGCTGAAGAGATGGGAATATCTCGACCCGGCGATGTAACGGGGACAAGCGTTACCGTCCTTGGTTTCTGTGAGCCCGGAGGCAAATCACAGCCGTCGCCCGAGACACTCGCTACCGAGGTCGCCCGCGAAGCATCGAAGTGGTTCTGGCCGGCAATGCTTCGAGGAGACCTCGAGGTTACTGTCGAGACTGCTGACGAAGAGATAGACGTAGAACCCGACACGTACGAAGAGGTCAAGCCGTTCATTCGATGTATTCAGAACCGAAACAGCACCCGGGATGTCCTCGAGCAACCAGGCCACGTCGCCGTACAATCACCCACCTTCGAGATTGAAGATAAGGACACCGAAGACGGTGAGGAAGAGACAGAGAGTGGCCCGATAAACGTCTATGCGAGACTAGCGGACCCAGACAATAGCGGGAGTCTCGCGAACAAAGTCGCGTTAATTCGGGGTGCTGGGATGGTGGTGAAGTACTACAACCGGAACCGAGTCGTGTATGGGGATCGGGAGTTCCACGGAGTCGTTTTGGCCGGTAAAGCACGACGATGGACAGACGAAGAGCCAACACAAGCCGACAAAGACATCGATAACTATCTTCAAGCAGCGGAGCCACCCCGCCACGACAACTGGGAGTACACGAAGAACCTGAAATCGACATACGGGACTAGTAGTAGGACGACGATTCAGGACCTCCAGCGGGACATCATCACTGACGCTATCAAAAATCTCGTGAGACAAACGCGAGAGGAGGGGCGTCTCGTCGCGGGCCGGCTGGCCGATAGGTTGAGTCTTCCCGAAGGACGTGGGGAAGGTGTAGACTCCACAAATGGGCCTGGTGGCGGTGGTTCACCAGTTCTTCGCGGAACCACAGAAATCTCGTTCGACAGCGGGGACGGTGCGTGGAATTTCTCCGGGTATGCTCAAGTTAGAGAGGACGATTACGAAGCCTGGCAGGCGACGTGTACCCTTCAGAAAATCGACGAAGAAGGTCGTGTTCAAGGGACGATTCCGATTGATTATCTGGAGTGTGAAGACGAAGGCGTATATGTGGACGACGATCCGGATGAACCGGTCATCCGGTGTGGTCCGGACCAAGAATCAATCAGGTTCAGCGGGGCTTCCGACGTGAACCCGTTCCGCGGAGAGACTAAAATCAGAATTGTAGGCGAAGTCTTCAAAGGAGGGCTGCGGACATGAGCTCTCAACCAGAAGAAGAGCCAGAGACTGGGGAATTGGACCTCGCATCTCTGGATCCCTCGGACTTCCGGTCTCGGTCTGGGACGCTTGATGCGTCTGCACTCCCACACAAACATGCTCCAGAAGGGTTGGAGTGGGAGATTCAGTCTTGTGAGACGGACGGAGGCGAAGAACCACCTCGAGAACCGTCTACCAACGAGATTTCTCTCGTCGACGAGGATTGGGACTCCGTCACGTTGACTATAAATGTCGAACTTCCACAGTGGAGTTACGACCTCGTGTTTCCAGACCAAGGAGAACTAACCGCCAGGATTGGGGTCGTATACTGGTGTCGGCAGACGATACTACGTGACCGTTCAAATACGGTGGAGATCAGCGAACCGGGCACTAAGGAGTTCGAAGTCACGATCCCGCGAGAGGACGTCAGGCAATCCCTCAAAATCCAACCGGCACTCGTCTGCGTTGAGTGCACAGAAGACGCGGAAGACTTCGCGACACAGCCCGGGCACCGGATGGCAGAAGGAGAAGTTTGGACGGTCAAGACGGATCTGCAACAAACAACTCAGAATCTCCTCCAACCGGAAACGAAGAGGTTCAGTGAAGACTCAGACTTCCCCGGCGAAGATCACCTACTATTCGTTGACTTCGACCGTGATCCACCAGCACTGTACCTGAATGGCGATCATGAGCGTGTCGTCGCCGCCCTTGACAGTGACGCATACCAAGGGTGGGATGCCGCCGTACGTGACGTCGCCTACGACGTCATCGAGTCCGAGTTCTGGCCACAGATGCTATTGGAGGCTGCATCCGACATCACAGATAGCGGGGGCCCAGATGAAGCGTGGAAACAGGGCGTTATCGAGAAGTTTCGAGAGCCGATATACGGAGAAGATACGTCGTACGAAGAAGCGCTCGACATGTTGCGGGAGGACCTCAATTCGCCAAGCCGACTAGCACGCCTCATTCAAGAGATCGATGATGCGGTACAGTCACGGAACGACTCACCCAGCCACCTGAAGACTCTCCTTGACTTGGTCGATAACCGATGACTCAACTTCGAGAACTCACCGCGGCGGGACGCGCAGAAGTCAAGAAAGTGATCGAACAGGGGCAACCCGTAACGGAGATCCCAGAATCCACACTCCGTGAACACTCGTACGACATCAAAGGCGCATCGGCTGATTTGGAGGCACTCCGAGACGAGCTAGAGGGCGTAGTTGACGAGCACAACGAGAACGATCATAACATCGACGCTGCGGCCGCACCCTCAGTCCGAGAGTTCATCGACATCACACGGAGAACTGCCGCTAGACCGGGACTCTGGCACTGGCTGACCGTCAGCAAGTTCCCTGACTTCGTCTACCATCGCTGGCCGAACGCAGACGACGAAGAGAAGTTCCTAGACGGTGGTACGGACATCTACTCGAACGCCATCCACCAACTCTGGTGGGGAGCCGAATTGACTCGTGACGGCGACGACTACACCGTAACGAAACAGATGTTCGGACAAGGTCGACTTGCGAACGACGTCCTCGACAGCTGGTCTTCGAGGTACGAACCCGCCGCGAAGATTCACACGAAAATTCTCCTCGGCGAATCGTCCGACACCGTACAGAAGAAAAGTCGGGACATCCGCAACAAACTCTCAGTCTACAAACTTGATCTAATGACGGACGAAGAGATTGGAGAATTCATGGAACGAATCGTCGAACAGTCCTAATTCTTCGAGTCGTATTCTCCGAGGAGTCATCTATCATCTCTTCTAATTCCCGAGGTCAGTAGCGAAGTCGGCGTCCGTATCCTCAAGGAATCGCTGACCGTCGTCGGTGAGACAATACTTTGGCGCTCCCAATTTTAATCGAGTCCATCAGACCCGCTTCTTCGGGCGTGGTAAGTCTGCTCAGAGTTACCTATAGACTGTACGAAAGCTGGTCGACTATGTCCGACAGAAGGTCCAAATTCGCTCGCTGAATAGACTCAAGATACGACACCACACACCCAGGGAGAATACATTTACCGTCACCCCACCAACACGTACGCATGAGCGACCTGTCCCCGACTGACGTGGCACCGGCGTGGGTGTGGCTCGCGACGGCCGCGAGCGGCGTGCTCGCAGCAGTTGTACACGTCGTGGGCGGCGCAGCCTACGAGTCCGCTGTGGGCGTGCTGACCGCCGGCGCAGTCGTCGGCGTGCTGTACCTGCTCTACCAGTGGGGACAGATTCGGGAGCAGCCGACCAGCGCGAAGAGCGACCGCGAGAAGGAGATGCAAGCGGAAGCGGGCGGCTACGGCGGCAACGGCGGCGGTGGCTAGCCCGGCCGCCTATTCCACGCGGACGACGTCGTAGACGCCGACCATCTCCGTTTCTTCGACGCGCGCCGTGAACTCCGCGCCTTCCTCGGGCGCGTCGTCGGCGACGAGCGTGACGGCTTCGATGGGGTCGCGCAGCAGGAACGACTTGATGCGCTCGGGCCACGACGGCGCGCCGCCCTTCCGGCAGACGAGCACGTACCGAGAACTGGCGAGGTCGCGGAGGGCGGGCTGGAGGTCGTGGTCGTCGACGTCCTCAGGCGGGACGACGGCGAGCACTTGCGTGTGGAGCGTTTCGGGCACACGCGACCCGAGGGGTTCGACCGGAATGAGTCTTGCTCGAACGCGGCGCTTTTCCGACGCACGCGAACCCCACCGCGGGTCGCCGGGCTCGCGCTCGCCGTCGCAACAGTCGTGCTCGCGGCATCGCGAACGGACTCGACCGCGACGTAGCCGGCGAATGGCAATCCTGCCATCAGACGACTCCGGGATTTTCGAGGGTCACGTCGGGGGCGGCATAGCTGTTCGGGCGCGGACCACTTCCACCCCGGTTTGCGAACCTTCTTACGCGAGCGCGCGCTACCTACCGTGGACAGAATGGCCCAGGCCGCAAACCAGGAACTCGTCGACAGGTTCGAGGAGTTCTACCGCCGGTACTACAGCGACGACGTCGCGGAGCTCGCCCGCAAGTACCCCCGCGAGTCGAAGTCCCTCCACCTCGACTGGCGGGACCTCTACCAGATGGACCCCGACCTGGCCGACGACTACGTCAACCACCCCGACGACCTCCGGGAGGCCGCCGAGGAAGCGCTGCGCCTCTACGACCTCCCCGTGGACGTCAGCCTCGGACAGGCCCACGTGCGCGTGTTCGGCCTCGACGAGCACACCGAGATTCGCGCGATCCGCGCCGAACACCTCAACACGCTCGTCAGCGTGCAGGGGATGGTGCGGAAGGCGACGGACGTGCGCCCGAAAATCGAGCGCGCGGTGTTCGTCTGCCAGCGCTGCGGCGCCGAAACGGAGGTCCCCCAGGGCGACGCCGGCTTCCAGGAGCCCTACCAGTGCGAGAGCTGCGAGCGCCAGGGGCCGTTCAAGCTCGACCCCGAGCGCTCGGAGTTCGTCGACTCCCAGAAACTCCGGATTCAGGAGTCCCCGGAGGGCCTGGCGGGCGGCGAGACCCCGCAGAGCATCGACGTGCACGTCGCCGACGACATCACCGGCGAAGTCACGCCCGGCGACCACGTCACCGTCTCGGGCGTGCTCCGCCTCGACCAGAGCGAGGGCAGCAACGAGTCCCCCGTCTTCGACCTCTACATGGAGGGGACGTCGGTCGTCATCGAGGACGAGGAGTTCGACGAGATGAACATCACCGAGGAGGACAAACAGCAGATCGTCGAAATCTCGAACCGCGAGAACATCTACGAGCAGATGGTCGACTCGATGGCTCCGTCCATCTACGGCCACCGGGAGGCCAAGCTCGCGATGATTCTCCAGTTGTTCTCCGGCGTCACCAAACACCTCCCCGACGAGTCGAGGATTCGGGGCGACCTCCACATGCTCCTCATCGGGGACCCCGGAACGGGGAAGTGTCTCGACGGGGATACGCACGTAACGCTCGCTGACGGTACCAAACGCCCGATTCGAGATATCGTCGAGGAGAACCTCGATAACCCGAAGCCAGTCGACGACGGTGTGTACGACGACGGCGACCTCCCGGTGCTCTCGATGGACGCCGACGGAACACTCACCGAGCGGCGAGCGACCCGAGTCTGGAAGCGCGAAGCACCGGATCAGATGTACCGGATTCGCACGTCGAGTGGGCGCGAAATCGAAGTGACGCCCTCGCATCCGCTGTTCGTACAACGCGACGGGAGAATCGAAGCACGGACCGCGGACGAACTCGACGCGAACGAGTTCGTCGCGACGCCGCGGTCGCTACAGACGAACGGCGACGACACGCTCGACGTCGAGTACCGGAGCTCCGAGTCAGGGAACGCAGTCCGGCTCGACCTCCCGGAGACGTGGACGCCATCGCTCGCGCGGCTCGTCGGCTACATCATCGCTGAAGGGTACGCTGTGCTCGGCGACGACAACACCGGCGACGTCAGAGTGACGAACAACGACGACGAGATACTCGACGACGTCACCGAGGCACTGGACGCGCTCGGACTCAACTACGCGATTAGTGGACCACGAGAAGGAAAATCCGCGAAGACTGTCCGCTGTACCTCTGGCGAGTTTGCGAGTTTCCTCGAAAGCCTCGAACCAGTGATTCTACAACGGTCTGCGGACCAGCGCGTTCCCGACCCGATTCGCTGCGCGACGGCAGAGACGAAACGCGAGTTCCTCCGTGCGTACGTCGATGCCGAGGGACACGTTTCGGCGACACAGCGCGAAATCACGGTCGCCTCGATGAGCCGCGAACTGCTCAACGGCGTCCGCTCGCTCCTGCTCGCCTTCGACGTCACGTCGAGCATCGAAGCGCGGAACAACGGGAGCTATCGGATTCGCATCAGCGGCGACAGCTTCGAGCGGTACGTCGAACAAATCGGCTTCGTCACGGAGCGAAAGTCGACGGCAGCCGTCTCTTACGACGACCAGTCCTCGAACACGAACGTCGACGTAATCCCCGAAATCGGCGAGGAACTTCGCCGCATCCGGGAGACCCTCGAACTCTCTCAGTTCGACTGCAGCGTCCCGAGAACGACGTACCAGCACTACGAACGCGGCGACCGGAATCCAAGCCGGGACAGCCTCCGACAGGTCGTCGAAGCGTTCGAGGACCGAGTCGCGTGGCTACGGGAGGCGAAACGGAGTATTGAGAACGGGAGCTGGGAAGACGTCTCCGCAGTCCGGAACGAACTGAACGTCTCGCAGGCGGCGCTCGCGAGCGAGATGGACGTCGAACAGACCGCCGTGAATTACTACGAGCGGAACGACGCCGTTCCGGACGGCGGGAAGGTGACATCGGCAAAGAGCAGCCTCGGGGCGCGAATCGACGAGGCGCTCTCGGTCGAGACGGACGTCAAGCGCCTCCGCCACCTCGTCGAGAACGACGTTTCGTGGGACCGCATCGAATCCATCGAGCCCGTCGAACCGGCCGAGGAGTGGGTCTACGACCTCGAAGTCGAGGGGACCCACGCGTATCTCTCGAACGGCGTCGTCTCCCATAACTCCGCGCTCATATCATACGTTCAAAATATCGCGCCGCGGTCAGTCTACACTTCCGGCAAGGGGTCCAGCTCCGCGGGGCTGACGGCCGCCGCGGTCCGGGACGACTTCGGCGACGGCCAGCAGTGGACGCTGGAGGCGGGCGCGCTCGTGCTCGCCGACCAGGGCGTCGCCGCGGTCGACGAGCTCGACAAGATGCGATGTGTGACGGGGGATACGCTGGTCCACTTCGACGGCCGGGTGAGCCGAATCCGGGACTTCGCGGTCGACGCCGCCGAGTCTGGTGACCTCGAGGAGTTGCCGAACGGCCGGACGATCCGGGGGGTCGACGCCGACGTCTGGACGATGACCGAGTCCGGACGGCTCGAGAAACGCCCCGTGACGGCGGTCCACGAGTACGACGCGCCGAATGAGCTCGTGGAAGTGACACTGGCGTCCGGCGAGCGGCTGACCGCGACGCACGACCATCCGTTCTTCATCTTCGAGGACGGCGAACGCGTCGAGCAGCCGGCCGAGGAGCTCTCCGACGACGACTGGGTGTACGTCCCGCGGTCGCTGTCCGGGGCCGCAGCCGACGGCGGGTCGGTAGCCGAAGCGTCAGCGACGGCTTCCGACTCGTCCGGAGCGGACGGTGTCGAGCCGGAGTTCGCGGCAGTCCTGGGCTATCTTGCTGGCGACGGGGACCTCTACTACGACCGCGGCGAGGGAGTCTACGGTATCAGGTTCACGAACAAGGAAGAACAGTTGCTCGCTGACTTCGAGGATGCTGCCAGGAGCACGTTCGACGCCGAGCCGACGCGCCCGCCGAGCGAGCAGCGCGACGACGGCGTCGAAACCGTCCGCGTCCACGGCCGAGAGCACGCTGACCGCGTGCTCGACGCGGGAATGAACCGCGAGACGTACGACGGGAAGACGCTACCGGGCGACGTGACGGCGTCGTCGCGGGCAGCGAAGGCCGCGTTCGTTTGCGCGCTCGCCGACAGCGAAGGGTCGGTCGGCGACCGGCAGCTCCGCATCCACTCCGCGAGCTACGAACTGCTGCTCGGCGTGAAACACCTCCTGTTGGAGTTCGGGGTCTCCAGCCAGCTCCACCACCGGGAACACGGAGACAACCGCGACATCTATAATCTCACGGTCACGGACGCGGACTCGCTGGCCGCGTTCGACCGGTGGGTCGGGTTCACGCTCGACCGGAAGCAGGACGCGCTCGAGGACGCGGTCGAGCGCGTATCCGGCGAGCGGACGATTCGAGACGTGGTTCCGGACGTCGGTGGACGGCTCGAAGCGGCCCGAGAGTCGCTGCGTCTCCACCAGGCCGAGTGTGGCATCAACGACGTGACGTACTGCAACTTCGAGAACGGCGACGCGAACATTTCGATTCGGCTGGCCCGGGACGTCCTCGATGCCTTCGAGTCACGGCAACGTACGGCGGATCGAGACCGCCAGCGAGTGACAGACGCCGACTGGCGGACGCTCGAGAGCCTCCGTGACCGCTATCACGTCTCTCAGGACGAACTCGCGAACGGGACGGCGTTCAGCCAACAGCAGGTCTCCCGGCTGTGGGGCGAAGACGAGAGCTTGCTCGCGACGGTCCGGTCGCGGCTCCGGGAGGTCGTCGAAGGCGTCGCGGAGACGGACCTTACCACCCTCCGCGAGGTAGTCTACGGGGACGTGAAGTGGCGGCGAGTAGCTAGCGTCGAGCCCGTTTCTCCGGACGAAGACGACGACCGGATTCCGGTATTGCGTGGTGAACTCGCCGACAACCTCGGTGTTCCGGAGGACGAGACCGTCGAGGCAGCAGACGAGCTGCTCGCTCGAGAACCGGACGTCGATTCGTGGAGCGCGCTCCGGACGGCGCTGTCGCGGCACGGGATTGCTCACGAAGTGCTCGCGGCGGACCTCGGCGTGAACCAGAGTACGGTGACGCGGTGGCTGAACGAGGATGTCGAAACGGATCGGTTCGTCGAGGCCGCGAACGCCGCGCTCGACCGCATCCACGAGGTCCGTAGCGAGGCCGACCGGCTACGCTCAGAGATTGAGCGGCGCGAGCAGCCGAAGGTGTACGACCTCACTGTCGCGGGGACGCACAACTTCGTCGCGAACGGAATGATCGTCCACAACTCCGAGGACCGCTCCGCGATGCACGAAGCACTAGAGCAGCAGAAGATCTCGATTTCGAAGGCGGGCATCAACGCGACCCTCAAGGCGCGCTGTTCGCTGCTCGGCGCGGCGAACCCGAAGTACGGCCGCTTCGACCAGTACGAGCCCATCGGCGAGCAGATCGACCTCGAACCCGCCCTGATTTCGCGGTTCGACCTCATCTTCACGGTGACCGACGAGCCCGACCCCGAGGAGGACGCGAAGCTCGCCCGCCACATCCTCCAGACGAACTACGCGGGCGAGCTCAACACTCAACAGGAGCAGCTCGCGAGCGCGAACCACACCGCCGAGGAGGTCGACGCGCAGACGGACACGGTCGCGCCGGCCATCGACGCATCGCTCCTGCGCAAGTACATCGCGTACTCGCGGCGGAACTGCTACCCGACGATGTCCGACGAAGCACGGGAGGCCATCGAGGACTTCTACGTGGACCTCCGCGCGGAGGGCCAAGGCGAGGACGCGCCCGTCCCGGTGACCGCGCGCCAGCTCGAAGCGCTGGTGCGGCTCGGCGAGGCGTCCGCGCGCGTCCGGCTCTCGGACACCGTGGAGGTCGAGGACGCCGAGCGCGTCATCGAAATCGTGCGCTCGTGCCTGCAGGACATCGGCGTCGACCCCGAGACCGGCGAGTACGACGCAGACGTCGTCGAGACCGGGCGCTCGAAGACCCAGCGCGACCGCGTGAAGAACGTCAAGGCCATCATCAAGGAGATCGAAGACGAGTTCGACGAGGGCGCGCCCGTCGAGGAAGTGCTGGACCGCGCCGAGGAGGTCGGGATGGACGCCTCGAAGGCCGAACACGAGATCGAGAAGCTCAAAGAGAAGGGCGAGCTCTATCAGCCGAACAAGGACCACCTGCGGGCGATATAGATGGACCGGATTTCGGCGCTGCGGAACGTCGAGGACGCGCTCGCGGACTTCGAGGCCGGCGACGCCTCCCTGGGCGACGTGGAGGACCGCGTGCTCGGCGTGCTGCGGACGTACGCGACGGAGTTCGAAGACGGCGACCTGTCGGCGTACCGGGCGATCGGCGACCCCCGCGTCGAGGGCATCGTCGTCGTCGCCGACACCGAGGCAGCGGCGCGCGAGCGCGTCGCCGCCCGGGTCGACGCATCCCCCGAATTCAGGGTCGAGCCGGCCGATTGATTTCGTTCTTTCGTAACTAATTTTAACACTCGTCGATACGGTCAGATCGTGCTGTTGGTCGCGACGCACTCGCAGGCCGCTCGACAGAGCCTGCGCAACGTCTGTTCGACGCACGAGGACTGCGTCGTGCGGCGGTTCGGGCGCGCGGCGCTGCTCGCGGAGACGGAACTCGCGGCGTTCCACGCGCTTCGCCTCCGGGAGAAACATACTGGGGACGTGCAGGTCGAGCGCACTGCGCCCCTGAACGAGTTCAGCGACGTCCCCGAGTCGGTCCGCGACGCCGCGACCGCCTACGAATCCCGGGACGCCGCGAGCACGCCGTACGCGAAGTTCGCGGCGGGGACCGACCTCCCCGACCCCGAGTCGATGGCCGACGAGAAGCTATGAGAGTCGACCTCGCGGACGTCGAACGCCACGGGCGAGCAATCGATTTGCGGGACGTCGACGTAGCCGCCGAAGCCGTGCTGGCGGCCATCCGCGACGCCGACGACGAGCGCATCGAGTGCGCCAGCCCACAGCCGATTCACGAGCGCGTCGGCTTCCTCCACCACGGCCTGTCGGTCGCGCCCATCGCGGCGGTCGCGGCCGCCGCGCGCACCCGCGGCGCGACGACCGAACACGACGCGGAAATCCGGGCTGTCGAGGACGAACTCGCAGCTATCGACGTTCCCGAGGTGGACCTCACGACTGCGCGCGAGCGCGTCGCCGAGACGGCCAGCGACGTCGACCGGCTGCGGGAGCGCGTGGCGCGAGCGAGTGGGCGCGTCGAGGCCCGACGAGAGGCTGACGCGGACGCCAGCGACGCGGAAGCCGCGTTACGGGACGCGACCCGCGAGCTCGCCGCGCGGGAGACTGACCACCACGCCGCGAAAGAGGAGTTAGCGGCAGCCCAAGAGCGAGCGCGCGAAGCACGGGACGCCCGCGAGCGGAAGCTGGCACTTGCGGACCGTCGGGACAACCTTCGGCGAGCAGCGCGGCAAGCACTCGCAGACGCGTACGCCGACTGCTTCAGCCGCGCCGTCGACGCGTTCCCGGTGCCGAGCGAGCCAACCCACCCGCGCGAATTCTCGGGTCCAGAGTGGGTAGCAGGCGCTGCGGCCGCGCGATTCGCATGCCCGGGCGCACCGCTCGTTGTCGGTTGCGGGTTTGAGCGCGTGACGCGGGCCGCGGCCGCGCTCGATGCGCCGGTCGTGCTGGTGGAAGTTTAAGCCCGAGAGCGCGGCCACTCCCGGACATGGAGTTGGAGACAGCGGCCCACCGGCAGCACGGCGTGACGCTGGTCGCCGTCCGCGTGACCAACGACGGCGAGCACGCCCGGCGCGTCCGCGTCGCGAATCGGTGCGACGGCCCCGTGTTGCCGCCGCGCGAACAGGGCGTCCCCGTCCCGGGCTGGGACGACGGCGGCTGGGAGGGCGTCGTCGATGCGGGCGCGACGAAGCCGCTCGGTTACGCAACGCCCGCACCGCCTGCAGACCCGCCCGTCGAAGTCGCGTGGAGCGAGCGCGCTGCCGAGAGCGAACCGACTGCGGCGGAGACGCTGGCGGACCTCGGCGACCCGCGGCCGCCCGAAGACGCCGTCAGCCCGCCGACGACGGCGCTCCCGGACGGAGTGCGCGAGTGGCTGGACGAGGTCGCCGAGCGTGCGGCCGACGAGGAGACGACGGACGCCGACCGCGACGGGGTCGCGGCGCTGGCGGCACGCACGACCCGGCTCCGGGAGGACGTCGAGTGATTCTGGCGGTTTGCGGCGGGAAGGGCGGCGTCGGGAAGACGACGACCGCGCTCAACCTCGCGGCTGAACTGGACGCGGTGCTCGTGGACGCGGACCTCGGGATGGCAGACGTGCCGGCGAGCCACGGGCCGGACCTCCACGACGTACTCGCGGGGCGCGCGGATGCCGTGGAAGCGGTCCGCGAGTCGAGAGCCATTTCGATATTGCCGTGCGGCCGGACGCTCGCGGGCGCTCGCGAGGGCGACCCTCGACAGTTGGTGGACGCGCTGCACGCCGTCGCCGACGCGTACGACGACGTGGTCGTAGACTGTCCCGCCGGTCTGCGCGCGGACGTCGGCCTGCCGCTGCTGGTCGCGGACGCCTGCGTGCTCGTGACGACGCCCGACAGGGCGGCGCTCGCGGACGCGCTTCGCGCACGGTCGCTGGCCGTCGAACTGGACGCCGGGCTCGCGGCCGTCGCGTACAACCGGGCGAGCAGCGCCAGCGAGGAAGTAGCGAACGCGCTCGGCGCGCCGGTCGTCGCAGTTCCCGACGACGATTCGGTGGCGGCGGCGATGGATGCGGGACAGCCGGTCGCAGCAATCGACGAGGAGGCGGCGGCAGCGACGGGATTCGGGACGTTGGCAGAACGAGTACGGGAGACGACGTAGCGCTACTCCTGGAGGTCGTAGTACGTCGAGCGGAGCGTGACCGGCGTCACGTCCGCGACGTCGGCGGCGTCGGCTTGCGTGAGCGGTTCGTCGTGGTCGCAGGCGGCGGTGTAGAGGCAGGCCGCGGCGACGCCGCTCGGGTTCCGCCCGGAGACGAGATTCTGGGATTCCGCTTTTTCGACGTACTCGCGAGCGGCGCGCTCGACCGCTTGCGGGACGTCGAGTTCGGTAGCGTAGCGCGGCAGGTAGTCCCGCGGGTCGATGGGGCCGGTTGGCAGGCCGAGTTCGCGGTTCATCGCGTCGTAGGCCGCGGAGAGTTCGCTCTCGTCCGCGCGAGCGACGGCTTCGACTTCGCCGAGCGTGCGCGAGAGCGCGTTCGTCCGGCAGACCGCGTAGACGCCCGCGGCGGCGAACCCCTCGATGGAGCGCCCGCGGAGCAAGCCCTCGTTTTGCGCGGAGTCGAACAGCGCGCACGCCTGGTCGCGGACGCTACGCGGGAGGTCGAGCTTCCCGACGAGCCGCCGGATTTCGGTGAACCCGTACACCTGATTGCGGTCGGCCTTCGACGGGATGGACGCGCGCTTGTGCTGGCGGCGCATCCGCTTCAGGCGGCGGCGCTTGCGCCCCTTCACGCGCGTCGAGCGACCGATTTCCGTGGAGAGCCCGCGGTCGTGGCGAGCGCGCGTGAGCGGCGCGCCGGTACGCTCTGGGTTGGTGTCGTCGTCGGCGAAGCTGCGCCACTCGGGGCCGCGGTCGATGCGGTCCTCGGAGACGACGAGCCCACAGTCGGTACAGACGCGTTCGGTCGCACGCTGCCGGACGGCACCCTCGCACTCGGGGCAGGTCACTGACTGACTCATCACACCTGAACGTAGGCGCGGAAGCAGTATTTAAACACAGGTCGAAGCCCCCAGATTCGGTCGTTTCAGCGGTCGAGAGCGTACCGGTTACCGGTACGTTCATCGCGGGCAGCAATTAGATATCGTCCGGTTCAACTCGAAATTTTAAGTGTCGGGAGGTGGAACGGAGTGGTATGGGACTGGCGGACATCGCGGAGGGGGTGACGGTGACCACGCGCCAGCGCGAGCGCGGAGTCGCGAGCGTCGACCGGACGACCGAGTCGCTGGCGTCGCGGCTCACCGTGTTCGACGACGACCTCCCGGTGTCCGCGGACGCAGCAGCGACGATGGCGGAGGCGTACGCGGGCGGCACGAGCGTCGGCGACGCCGCGACGGAGGCCGGTGTCGCGCCGACGACCGCGGCGAAGACGCTCCACCGGCTCGGGTTCGAGGGACTGTCGCCGTTCTCCCCGCTCCAGCGCGAGATGCTCGACGACTGGCTGACCGCACAGTGCTCGCGGGCGGACGCCCTCGAACTGACGGGCGCGAACGAGCGGGAGTTCGCGCTCGCGGCCTTCGTCGCGACCCACGAACCAAATGAGGGCGCTGCAGGAGCCGTCGAGAGCGCGCTGTCGAACGCGCGGGACGCGATGGTCGAGAAGCAGGACGCGCTCGCGGCGACGCTCCCGGATTCGGACTGACTCAGGAGAGTTTCTGCCGTGCGGTGTCGAGCAGCGACTCGTCTTCGACGTCGACGGCCACGCTCGTCTCGAACAGCGATTCGGCCAGTGCTGCGACCTGTGCGGTGAACGCGCCGTCGCTGGCGAGCGCGGTCGGCATCTCCGGAATGGTGGTTTCGGCGTGCTCGGGAATCGCGTGGTCGGCGTCCGGCGGCGCGTCGTCAACGCGGTTGGCGACGGCGAGGTCGAACTCCGTGCCGACGTCTGCGAGGCGGCCGCGAGCGCGCTGGAGGCTGTCGACGCCACGATCGCCGGGCGGCAGGACGGCCGCGACGCGGTCCGCACTCGTGGCAGCGGCGACTGCCTGGTTCGCGGCGACCGGCGGCGTGTCCACGAGCACGAAGTCGTGAACGTCGGTGAGTTCGGCGAGCTGCGATTCGAGGCGTTCCGCGGCGGTCGGCGCTTTGGCGTCGGCGATGCGCGCGAACGGCGCGAACGCCGGGTAGGCCGCGACAGCGCCGGGCGCGTCCGGTGTGATATCGTGGCGCGCCGCGGCGGGGTCGGCGTCCGGGTCGGTGAGGAGCGACGTGGCGTCGGTGTCGATGCGACCGTCGACGTACTGCGCGAGCCCCTGCGTGGCGAATGCGGTGTCGAAGACGCCGACGCTGGCCCCGTCGCGCGCGAGCACGGCAGCAGTCTCGACAGCGATGCGGGTGGTGCCAGCGCCGCCGGCGACGCCGACGAGCGCGGCAGTTCGTGGCTGCATGCTAGTAGTTTCCCCGCCTACTAGCACTAAAATTTGTGTTTTGTGAGCTACTCTTCGCCGGCGCCCTCGGCGATGCTGTCCGCGATGTCGTCGAGTTCGTCGTCGGAGAGGTCGGGGCGCTCGCCGGCGATCGCGTGGACCGGCCGGCCGCCATCGTCGTCGAAGCGCGGGATGATGTGGCCGTGCACGTGCGGGACTTCCTGGCCGGCGGCCTCGCCGTTGTTGAACGCGACGTTGCTGCCGTCGGCGTCCACGACGTCCTCGACGATGGGCGTGAGGTAGTGCAGCGCCGCGAACATCATCTCGCCGCTCTCCGGCGGGACGTCGCCGAGCGTCTCGTGGTGGTCCTTGGGGATGACGAGCGTGTGTCCAGGCGCGAGCGGGTTCGCGTCGAGGAACGCGAGCACGTCGGCGTCCTCGTAGACGGCGCGCGCGGGAATCTCTCCATCCACAATCTGACAGAAGATGCAGTCCTCGGCCATACGCGGCCCAACACGGGCCTCGATTAAAAGCCTACTCGCGGCCGGCGACGCTGTCGCGGAACTGGTCGCGGTCGACGACGCGCAGCGTGAGGTCGCCGGTGGCCACGGACGCGCCGTCGTCGCGCTCGGCGCGACACGCGAACGAGAGGTCGGGGCGGTCGACGCCGACGAGCGTCGCGGACACGTCGACGTCGCGGCCGACTGCGACGGGCGCGAGGTGCGAGACCGACGCGCCACGGTCGACCACGCCCGTTCCTTCGGGGAGGTAGCCGCGGAGCGCCTCGCGGACGACGACCTCGAACTGCGCGAGGAGGTACGGCGTCCCGAGCACGCGCGTGGCCTCCTCGGGGTCGGCGTCGACGGCGGCGGGGTCGCCGGGCGGGTCGTCGTGGGAGCCGAACGCGACGGTGGCGTGCTCGGCGTCGAGCGTGAACGTGGACTCCCCGCGAACGTCGGCGTCGTCGAGGACGGCGAAGGCGTCCGTCATGCGTGACGGGACGGCGTACCCGGTGTTAGTCCTGACGGCGTGCGGCGGCGAGCGCGTCGCGGAGGCCGGCGACGTACTCGGCCCGGGAGAGGTCGAGCCGGGAGAGCCAGACGTCCTCGTAGGACGGGTGAAGGGCGGGAACGAGCGCGGCGTCGAACCCCGGCCAGTCGAGCGGACGGCCCTCGTGCACACAGTCGCCGACTGTCGAGACGAAGCCGTCAAGCGCGTGGTCGGCGAGCGAGAGCAGGCTCGCCGTGGCGTGTTTCCCGGTTGCGAGCACGGCTGTAGGCTCGATTTCGGCGAGTTCGGTTTCGAGGTGGCCGGCGCACGTCTCGCGTTCGTCGGGCATAGGGTCGCGGTTCTCCGGCGGGTGGCACTTCACGGCGTTCGTGAAGTAGGCGTCCGGGTGGCCGAGGTCGGCTGCGAGGTCGCGGACGCGACGGCCGGAGTGGCGGGTCGTGTACGCCAGTCCGGTGTAGTTGCCGCCGCGCCACTGCTCGGCGTCCGGGCCGCCAGCGCCGGGCGCTTCGCCGACGACCACGAGGTCGGCGTCGAGGCTTCCTTGTCCCCACGAGATGCAGTTCCGGGACTCGACGAGCGCGGGACAGCGCTCGCAGCCGGCGTCGAGGACGTGCCGTGTGTCCGGGTCGGGGAACTCGGCCACGCTACTCCGTGAGCGGGAGGGCGATGCCGAAGACGAACGGACAGACGACGATGCCGAGCACGCCCAGCACTTCCGCGTCGAAGAGGAGCGCGTGCTCCCAGCCGGGCAGCGAGCCGCCGGCGAGTTGGAGGCCGAGCGCGCCGATGACGAACAGCGCGAAGCTCGCCAGCGTGGAGCGTTTCACGAGCGACGAGTAGTCGAGGTTACCGTAACGTCCCATACGCGGAGAACGAGTGTCGTCGCTACTAAGCCTTCTGTCTCGAACAGAAGGGCTATGAGCGGCGACTGGCTACGGCTGGACATGCTCAGCAACTTCGCGGAACTGTTCGACCTCGCCGTCACTCTCGCGTACGCGGTGCTCGGCGCGGGGCTCGTGGGGACGGGCGTGCTCACCGAGCTGCGGAGTGTCGCCACGCTCGGCAGCGGCGAGCTGATCCTCGGCGCGTGGTTCGCCGTCATCGGCGTCGTCGCCATCGCCGCCGGCACGATGCTGTTCACGGACAAGGTGCGGGCGCGCGTCGGCAGCGGCGGCGCGTAACCCGGAGCCGACTGTACAACCGATTACCCTTTTAGGTGCGAGCGAGACGGGTACGCCATGAGCCGATTCGCCGACGTACCCGACCAGTACGACCCCGAGGACGTCGAGGACCGGGTGTTCGACTACTGGGACGACGTCGACGCCTACGAACAGGCCAAACAGCACCGCGCCGACGGCGAGGACTTCTTCTTCGTCGACGGCCCGCCGTACACGTCCGGCGCTGCGCACATGGGGACGACGTGGAACAAGACGCTGAAGGACGCCTACATCCGCTACCACCGGATGCAGGGCTACGACGTCACGGACCGCCCGGGCTACGACATGCACGGGCTCCCTATCGAGACGAAAGTCGAGGAGGAGCTGGGCTTCGAGTCGAAGAAGGACATCGAGGAGTACGGCGAGCAGAAGTTCATCGACGCCTGCAAGGAGTTCGCCGACCGGAACCTGGAGGGCCTGCAGTCGGACTTCCAGAGCTTCGGCGTCTGGATGGACTGGGACAACCCCTACAAGACCGTCGACCCGTCGTACATGGAGGCGGCGTGGTGGGCGTTCGACCGCGTGCACGAGCGCGACCTCGTCGAGCGCGGGAAGCGCTCCATCAGCCAGTGTCCGCGCTGCGAGACCGCCATCGCGAACAACGAAGTGGAGTACGACGACGTCGAGGACCCCTCCATCTACGTGACCTTCGACCTCGACGACCGCGAGGGGTCGCTGGTCGTGTGGACGACGACGCCGTGGACGATTCCCGCCAACGAGTACGTCGCCGTCGACGAGGAGGGTACCTACCAGCAGGTGCGCGCAACGAACACGACGACGACGCCCGAGGGCGAGGAACTCGTCGAGGAGGACGTCCTCTACGTCGCCGAGGAGTGCGTCGAAGACGTGCTGCGCGCGGGCGGCTACGACGACTACGAGGTCGCGGAGTCGTTCCTCGGCAGCCACATGCTCGGCTGGTCGTACACGCCGCCACTCGCCGAGGAAGTGCCCGCGAACCCCGTCGACGCCGACGGCACGCACGAAGTCTACCACGGCGACTGGGTGGAGGCCGACCGCACGGGCCTCGTCCACTCCGCGCCCGGCCACGGTGAGGAGGACTTCGAGCGCGGCGAGGAACTCGGCCTGTCGGTGTTCTGCCCGGTCGGCGAGGACGGCGTCTACACTGATGAAGCCGGCAAGTACGAGGGCCAGTTCGTCCGTGATGCCAACGAGGGCATCATCGAGGACCTCTCCCGGAAGGGGTCGCTGCTCGCCAAAGAGACAGTCACACACTCCTACGGGCACTGCTGGCGCTGCGACACGGGCATCATCCAAATCGTCACCGACCAGTGGTTCATCACCATCACGGACGTCAAAGACGAGCTCCTGGAGAACATGGAGGACTCGGAGTGGCACCCGCAGTGGGCGCGGGACAACCGCTTCCGGGACTTCGTGGAGGATGCGCCGGACTGGAACGTCAGCCGGCAGCGCTACTGGGGCATCCCGGTTCCCATCTGGACGCCCGCGAACGGCTGGAGCGGCGACATGGACGACGTGCTCGTCGTCGGCACCCGCGAGGAACTCGCGGCGCTCGCCGACCAGGACGTCGACCCCGAAACCGTCGACCTCCACAAGGACACCGTCGACGACCTCACCATCACGCACGAGGGGACGACGTACACGCGCGTCCCGGACGTTTTCGACGTCTGGCTGGACTCCTCGGTGGCGTCGTGGGGCACCCTGAACTATCCCGAAGAGGAGGAGGCCTTCGAGGAGCTGTGGCCCGCGGACCTCATCATGGAAGCCCACGACCAGACCCGCGGCTGGTTCTGGTCGCAACTCGGCATGGGCACCGCGGCGATGGGCGAGGTGCCCTACGACGAGGTGCTCATGCACGGCTACGCGAACATGCCCGACGGCCGCGGGATGTCCAAGTCGAAGGGCATCACCATCGAGCCCAACGAGGTCATCGAGGAGTACGGCGCGGACCCGATGCGGCTGTTCCTGCTGTCGGTGAGCCCGCAGGGCCAGGACATGCGGTTCTCGTGGGACGAGACCGAGAACATGCAGCGGGACCTCAACATCCTCTGGAACGTGTTCCGGTTCCCGCGGCCGTACATGGCGATGGACGACTTCGACGCGAACGTCCCCGCGGCGTTCGGCGGCGACGGTTCGGGCGTCTCCGTCGACGACGTCCACCTCGAAACGGTCGACCAGTGGCTGCTGTCGACGCTCCAGCGCGTCAAGGCCGACGCCACCGACCACTGGGACGCCTTCGAGCAGCACAAGGCCCTCGAGGAGATTCTGGACTTCGTCACGGGCGACCTCTCCCGGTACTACGTGCAGGTCGTCCGCGAGCGCATGTGGGAGGAGGGTGACTCCGAGTCGAAGACCGCGGCGTACGCCACCCTCCAGCGGGCGCTCTTGGAGGTCACCGCGATGCTGGCGCCGTACGCGCCGCTCGTGACGGACGAGCTCTACCAGCACCTCACTGACGGCGACGCCTACGACACCGTCCACATGTGCGACTGGCCCGAGGTCGAGGAGCGCTACCGCCAGCCCGCGCTCGAAGACGACGTCGCGGCACTGCGCGACATCGAAGAAGCCGGCAGCCACGCGCGCCAGCAGGCCGGCCGGAAGCTCCGCTGGCCGGTGACGCGCATCGTCGTGGACGCAGACGACGACCGCGTCGCGAGCGCGGTCCGCGACCACCCGAGTCTGCTGCGCGACCGCCTGAACGCGCGCCGCATCGAGGTCGTCGACGAGGGCGAGAACTGGGACGAACTGGCGTTCAGCGCGCGCGCCGACATGAGCGTGCTCGGCCCCGCCTTCGGCGACGACGCCGGCGAGGTCATGCAGGCGCTCAACGACGCGCACGTCGAGTCCGCGGACCTCGACGCGCTCGCCGAACAGGTCAGCGAGGACCTCGGTCGCGACGTCGAACTCACGCCGGAGATGGTGGAGTTCGTGGAGGAAGCGCCCGAGCACGTCGCAGGCGCGGACTTCGAAGGCGTCTCCGCGAGCGCTGCGAGCGGAGGCTCGTCGGACGAGCAAAGCGAGTCCTACGGCGGCACCGTCTACGTCGACACCGAACTCGACGAGGACGTCGAGAGCGAGGGGTACGCCCGCGAGGTCATCCGCCGCGTCCAGGAGATGCGCAAGGACCTCGACCTCGCGATGGACGCCGAGATTCGCCTCGACGTCGTGGTGTTCGACGACCGCGTCGCGCGGCTGGTCGCCGAGCACGAGGACCTCATCGAGGAGGAGACGCGCGCCCGCGAACTCGGCGAGGTCGAGGACGGCTACCGCGAGGAGTGGGACGTCGAAGGCACGAAGCTCGCGCTCGAAATCGAGGAGCTGTAGCGGGCGGCGAGCGCGCGGCAAAACGATATTTTTCGGAGAAGCGCGTTACAGCGACTGCAGCGTCTCCGCGATTGCGGGCGCAGCAGTCACAGTAGAGACGGCTCGCTCGATGGTGTCGGTGCCGTAGACGGCTTCGACGCCGGCGTTCGCGAGCTTGAGGCGGGCGTTCCCGGCGAGCAGCGGGTGGACGCACGTGACGTAGACGCGCGCCGGGTCGTCGAGCTCGCCGACGGCCTCGCTCATCGTGGAGCCGGTGGCGATGATGTCGTCGACGACGACGACGTCCCGGCCCGAGACGTCGACGTCGCTGGGCGTGACGGTGACCTCGCTGCCGGAGTGACGGTGTTTCTCGAAGTGGTCGATCTCGCCGACGCCGTAGCCGTCCCGGACGGACTGGGCGAGGCCGACGGCACCCTCGTCGGGCGCGAGGAAGACGGGGTCCGCGAGGGCCGCGGGAAGCGGGTTCGCGAGGTGTGCGGACGCGTCCACGCCGGTCGCGGGGACGTCGAAGAAGCCGAGCACGCTCTGCTCGTGCGGGCAGACGGTGACGACGCGGTCGGTGCCCGTGGAGATGGCGCGCGCCATCGCACGGGCCGAGACGGGTTCGCCGGGCTCGAACGCTTCGTCCTGGCGCGCGTAGCCCATGTAGGGAATGATGGTGACGATTTCGTCGGCACCGGCCTCGTGGGCGGCGTCCTGCAACTGGAGGAGTTCGACGTGCGCGTCACTGGAGACCGTGGACGCGACGACGACGGCGCGGCCGTCGACGGGTGGGACGCGGACGACGTGCTCGCCGTCCGGGAACGACTCGTACTCGACGCGCGCGAGGTCGTCGCCGAGCTCCGCCGCGAGCGCCGCGGCGAGCTGCTGGGTCGCGGACCCGCTCAGTATCATACCAGACGCGAGGCTTGCCGGCGGCTTACGCGTTTCCCTCGGCGACGACCGCGAGCGCGGACGCCGCGCGGAGCCCGAGGCTGCGGTGGCGGAACCCGTCCCCGGCGTCCGCGGCAAGCGTGCCGTCGGCAGTAAGCACGACGACGCTGTCGGTGGCGTACGCGACGTCGGCGACCGACTCCTCGACCGGGAGGTCGCGGGCGTGCCACGGGTCGGCAGGGTCGTCGGTCGCGTGCTCGTAGAGCGCGTCCGCGGTCGCGGCGTGGGCGCGCCCGAGGTCGCCCGCGTCGGCGGTCACGGGGTCGCTGGTAGCGACCGCGAAGTCGCCGTCGACGGCGTGCATCCAGCCCGCGCCGAGCCGGTAGAGGCCGTCGGGCGTCGCGGCCAGCGGGACGCCGGCGGCCGCGACGTCCTGTACGTCGTCCAGCCCGACCGCAGAGAGCGCGTCGTCCGTGAGGCGGTGGACGCCGTCCGCGGCGGCGACGAGGTCGGCGTCGAGCGCGCGAACCTCGCCGTCGACGGTACCGACGTTCGTCCACGCACCACTGTCGTAGCGCGCGAGGCGGCCGTCCTCGCCGGCCGCGAGCACGTCGCCGTCGTAGGCCGTGACCGCGACCGCGGGCCCGAAGCCGGTTCCCTCGAAGCCGTCGTCGTCGCCGACGAGCACGTCCTCGTCTGTTGCTGCGGCGATACCGCGCGCGGTCGCCGCGACGTCACGGGCGGTGCAGCGCTCGACGAGGCTGAACTCCCCGACTTTGTCCTGCGAGACGCGGGCGACGGCGACGCCGAGGTCGGCGGCGACGTACGCGTCGACGGTCTCGGACTGGTCGGTGTATACGCGCTTCTCGCGGATGGTCGGCATACCTGAACGCGTCTCGCGGGCGAGCGAAAGCGTTGCGGTTGCGTCGTGAACCGCGAAAAGCCTTTGCCGTGGCCACCGTATGCCGGCGCATGCGACGGCGGACGGTGCTCGCAGCGGTGGCCGCGCTTGCCGCCGGCAGCGGCTGTTCGCGGATGGTCGTCGAGGACCCGGTGGAGGTCCGGGTGCGGCGTGCCAGCGAGGCCGCCGTCGAGAACGCCGACACCCACTGCCCGCTGTCCGCGCCGTTCGTTGAAGTCCACCCCGCCCTTGAGCGCGTGCTGTCGTCGGCGACGACCGCACCCGACGGCGAGTGGGTCGTCACGGACGTCGACCGGGAGACCGGCGAAGCGCTCGCGGCGGACCTCCGGAAGCGCTGCAGGCAGGTCGACGCCATCTACCACTACGAGGACGACGAGTACCGGGTGCGCGTGGAGACCGGCGACGGCGGCGCAGGGAACCGGAACGGTTCGGGCAGTTCGGAAACGATTAGGCGCGGGCGGCCCCAGGAACGCACATGAAAGTGTTCGGGTCCAGCGGCACCCGGGGCGTGGCGAACGAGGAACTCACCCCCGGGTTCGTGCAGGGGGTCGCGAAGGCCGCGGGGTCGGTGTGGCGGACCGACCGCGTGGCGGTCGCGCGGGACACGCGAACGACCGGCCGGATGCTCGTGAACGCCGCGACCAGCGGCCTCCAGAGCGTCGGCATCGACGTCGACCGGCTCGGCGTGGTGCCGACGCCGGGCCTGCAGGCGTACGCCGAACGCGAGGGGATTCCCGCGGTGATGGTGACCGCGAGTCACAACCCCGCGGAGTACAACGGCGTCAAGCTCGTTGGCGCGGACGGCGTCGAACTCCCCGTGGACGAGCTGGAGCGCATCGAGCGGAAGTTCCTCACCGAGCAGTTCGACGAGGTCGCGTGGGACGCGGTCGGCGCGGACGTCGCCGTGGAGTCCCCGCGCCGCGAGTACGTCGAACAGCTGCTGGCCGCCGTCGACAGCGAGACCATCGCGGACGCGAACCTCACGGTCGCGCTCGACCCCGGCCACGGCGCGGGCGCGCTCACCAGCCCCGAGTTCTACCGCCGGCTCGGCTGCAAGGTCGTCACCGTGAACAGCCAGCCCGACGGCCACTTCCCGGGCCGGGACCCCGAGCCCGTCGCGGAGAACCTCGACGACCTCGGCGGTCTCGTACGCGCGACCGACGCCGACGTCGGCATCGCCCACGACGGCGACGCCGACCGCGCCATCTTCTTCGACGAGCGCGGCGACTACGTCGAGGGCGACGCGACGCTGGCGGCGCTCGCGGAAGCCGAACTCGACGAGAACGACACCACCGTCTCCGCGGTGAACGTCAGCCAGCGCCTCGTGGACGTCTGCGACCGAACGGGCGCGGACCTCGAACTCACGCCCATCGGGAGCACCCAGATTATGACTCGCATCCGCCAACTCGAATCCGAGGGCGAGACCGTGCCGGTCGCCGGTGAGGGCAACGGCGGGGTCATCTTCCCGGGCTACCGGATGACCCGCGACGGCGCGTACACCGGCGCGCGCTTCCTCGAACTGCTCGCCGACGGCACGGCCAGCGAGGTCGTCGCGCCGTACAGCGACTACCACAACGTCCGCATCAACGTCGGCTACGACAACGACGCCGAGCGCGAGGCGCTGCTCGGCGCGGCCGAAGAACAGGCGCTGGACGCGGACGCCGAGCGAACCACCATCGACGGCTACCGACTCGACTACGGGGACGCGTGGGTGCTCGCGCGCCCCTCGGGCACGGAACCCGTCGTCCGCATCTACGCGGAAGCCACCAGCGAGGAGCGCGCGAGCGCCCTCGCCGACGAGCTCGCGGCCGCGCTCCGCGCCGCGAAAGCCGGCGTCTAGAGCCGGTCGAGGGCGTCCCGGAGTTCCCGCTCGGCCTCGCGGGCGGCCGCGAGGTCGTCGGCGACCCCGGACTCGATGCGCTGTTTCTCGGAGTCGGTGAGTTCGTGTTCGGCGACCGCAGCCGTGCGCAGGCGCTGGTAGTCGTCGTCTCGGACCCGCCGACGGACTGCGTGGAGCGCCGCGAGCACGTCGTCGGCGGCGAACCGCGCGACGACTGAGACGAGCTCCTCCAGCCGGTGCCGGAGTTCCGCGGCGGGCGCGGGCGGCCACCCGACCGTGAGCGGCTCGGCGTCCAGCCGGTCGAGGTACGTGCGGTTGCCGCCGACCGCGCGCTTCAGTGCCCGCGGCTCGGCGACGTAGTGGTCGAGTTTTGACGGCGAGTATTCGGCGAACTCCAGCAGTTGTGGGAGGGGTTCCGTGCCGGCCTCGCGGTCCGCGACGAACGCCGCGAGGTCGTCGGGCACGGAGTCGAAGCCCACGAGCGGGTACGACTGCGTGGTCTCCACGAACCCGAGCACGTCACGGGCGGGCGCGGACTCGCGGAACTCCCGGAACGCCGCACGCACGCGCTCGTCGTACGTCTCGATTGGGTCGCGTAGCGTCTCCACGGGGGCGTCGAGGTCCGCGTCCCCGAGCCGCTGGAGGCGTTCCAGTTGCTCGACCTCCGCGGCGTACTCGTCGGCGCGCTCCGCTACCCGCGTCCGCGTGTCGCCGTACGCCTCTCGCGCGTCCGCGAGGTCGTCGAGCCGGCCGACGAGCTCTCGCGCGTCCGCGAGTCGGTCGCGCGCCTCCGCGAAGTCGCTCTCGGAGAGCCGGCGCTTCTTGAACAAGTCCAGAAGCGACTCGAAAGCCTCCCGCTCCGGGAGGTCCTCGTTCAACTCCTCGACGAACGCCACGAGGTCGTCCTGGAAGTCGATGTACGACTTGAAGTCCCCCGTGCCGGTGGCGTCGGCCTCGTACTGGTCGAACAGCCGTTCGAGGCCGTCGATGGCCTCTTGGAGGGTTCGGAGCCGGTCCTTGCCGACGTCTTCGACCGCGTCGCGGGCGTCCTCGCGAGCGTCCCGCGCGGCTTCGAGGTCGGCGACGAGGCCGGACGGGTCGGTGGTGCGGGCGGCCTGCGCGTCGGGCATTACGTGAACGGTGGGCGCTCGCGCTGATAGGCTTTCTGTGCGACGCAGGGCAGCATCGTGGAACACTGCGAATGGTCCAGACAGCACCTCCTCGAAAGCCCCGAGGCTGTAGACTCGGTGCGCTCGCTGCGCGCGCTCCCTAGGGTCGCGTGCTTACTTCGCGCGCCTTCGTCTACAGCCTCGCCCCTTTCAATCCGCCCAATTGCCGGTTGGTCAGCCAGCAGGGTGGGAATGAAAGGGGCGGCATGCTACGGGAAGCACGGCGACGTAAGCACTGGACCGAGCGTAGCGAGGGAAACGCGCAGCGAGCCGCGGGAGTCACGCGAGCACCGCGAGCGTGACAACGGAAGTCGCAGCCCGCGAACGCAGTGAGCCGGAACGTCTTCCGGCAGCGTAGCCTGCCGGGGCTTTCGAGGTCAGCGAAAGAGCAGTCAAAACGACGAATACGAGCAGAGAATCAAAAACGGAGTCAGTACACGTCGTCGGGGTCGAAGACCTGCTCGCCGACGACTTCCCCATCGAGCGTGCGGTGGAAGCAGGAGTGGTAGCCGGTGTGGCAGGCACCACCGGATTGGTGGACGCGATAGAGGAGCGCGTCGCCGTCGCAGTCGACGCGGACTTCCTCGATCTTCTGGGTGTGGCCGCTGGTCGCGCCTTTCTCCCAGAGTTCCTCGCGGGAGCGCGAGTAGTAGTGCGCGCGGCCGGTCTCGACGGTCTGCTCGACGGCGTCGCGGTCGGCGTACGCGAGCATCACGACCTCCTCGGTCTCGACGTCCTGGGCGACGACCGTGACGAGGCCGTCGTCGCCGAAGTCGAGGTCGACTTCGAAGTCCATACGGGAGCGAGGCGGGCCGGCCGGTTAGCGGTTGCGTCCGCGTCAGGCGGGCACGAGGCCGAGCGCGTCCATCACCCAGAAGAGCACGTCGCCCCCCGCGAGCGCGACCAGCAGGCCGACGAACAGCGGGATGATGAACGGGACGCCCGGCGTCACCCAGACCTCCTCGTTGTCGACGATGACGTCGAGGCCTTCGCGGAGGTCGGCGGGCGTGGTGCCGTACGCGGAGCCCTCGATGGCTTCGAGGAACGCGGCGGCACCCCACGGGTCGCCGCTGCCGTCCGTGACGACCGCGCCGCCGGTCGGGTCGTTGGGGTCGTCGGGGAGCGTGTCGGGGTCGCGGAGTTCCGGGTGCTCGCGGAGGTCCGCGAGGTCGAGGCCGCGCCACCGGAGGTACATCCGGAGCGCGTCCAGGTCGAGGCCGTCCCGGGTGAAGCCGTCGTGGGTTTCGAGGAGGCTGCCGTGGGTGTCGGTGAGTTCGGGGACCGGGACGCGGCGGCCGACGAACATCACGACGGAGAACTCGCCGACGAGGGCGTTCCGGCCGCCGAGCACGAGCGGGTACGCCAGCCCGAACAGGACGGTGTTCGTGAGAATTGTCAGCGAGAACACGCCGAGCGTGGTCTCCACGACCGGCAGCGAGTACCCCAGCAGTTCGTAGGAGGGGTAGGTCGGGAAGACGACAGCGAGCGTCATGAACGCGCGGGCGTCGGCGCCGCCGAACCCGCCGACGTACCAGAACGCGTACGCGAGAGGGACGACGAAGAGGAGGCTGAACGCGACGCGGACGGCGAACGGCTGGAAGGCGTACGGCGTGCCGAGCGCGGTGTAGCCGTCCCAGACCAGGAGGACGGCACCGAGCAGGACGAGCGGCCCCCAGAGGTCGTTCGGGACGCGGCGCGTCCGCCAGTCCCGGAGCGCCGCCCAGCCGAGCGCCGGCACGACGAGCAACCGCAGGAGGTCGGGTATCGAGGCGTCCACTACCGAGTGTCGGGGACGCCGCCGGCTTAGGTGTTGTCCTTACCCGTGGACGGCGGCCGCTACGCGGAACTACGTACGGTTGCAGCGGAGAAGACACGCCGTCCTCGGTGGACGGCGACTCGCAAAAATTCGGGGTCGGGTGCGACTCGTGTCGCGGCTTAGATGACGCGGTTCTGTAGGTAGTCGAGGTGCTTGGCGTTGTAGACGATTTTGACCTCGTCGGCGTCCGGGGAGCCGATGCAGGTCAGGCGGACGTTCTTCTCTTCGACTTCCTCGTCGGAGAGAATCTGCTGCATGTCCATGTTGATTTCGCCTTTCTTCACGATGGCCGCGCAGTTCGCACACGCGCCGGCGCGGCACGAGAACGGCCAGTCGTAGCCCTGCGCTTCGGCGGCTTCGAGGATGTACTCGCCCTCGGCGACTTCCAGCGAACCGTAGTCTTCCTCGTCGAGGCCTGCGTCGTCGGCCTTCTCGAAGAGGTCGTCGTCGTCCATGTCCCAGCCCTGGTCGTCCAGAGTCTCGTAATTGAGGTATTCAACCGTCGGCATCGTTCGAAGCGTTCGCAGTCCGCCGGCATAGTAGTTTTCGTTCTCGTCGAACGACGGGAATGGGCGCAACACCCCACGAACGTTCGATTTTCGGGAATCCGCCAGTGACGGGACGCTTTTAGGGGAGCCACCCGGACACGACGGTATGGCGTTCGAGTCCTTCGAGGTCGTACCGGCGGTGGACATGCAGGACGGCGAGGTCGTCCAGCTCGTGCAGGGCGAGCGCGGCACCGAGCGGCGCTACGGCGACCCCGTGGAGGCCGCCCAGCGGTGGGTGTCCGCGGGCGCGCGCACGCTCCACCTCGTCGACCTCGACGGCGCGTTCGAGGGCGAACGCGGGAATGCCGAGGCCGTCGAGCGCATCCTCGACGCGACGAGCGTCGACGTCCAGGTCGGCGGCGGCATCCGCAGCGTCGCCGACGCCACCGAACTCTTGGAGCGCGGCGTCGACCGCGTCATCCTCGGCACCGCGGCCGTCGAGAATCCGGAAATCGTCGGCGAAATCAGCGCGGAGTACCCGGGCAGCGTGATGGTGAGCCTCGACGCGAAAGACGGCGAGGTCGTCGTCGAGGGCTGGACAGAGGGCACGGGGCTGGACCCCGCGGAGGCCGCCCAGCGCTACGCAGACCTCGGCGCGGGCTCGATTCTGTTCACGAACGTCGACGTCGAAGGCCAGCAGGAGGGCGTCGAGACGGAGCCCGTCCAGCGACTCGCCGACAGCGTCGACATCCCGGTCGTCGCGAGCGGCGGCGTCGCCGAAATCGACGACGTCCTCGCGCTCCGCGACGCGGGTGCGGCCGCCGTCGTCGTCGGCACCGCGCTCTACGAGGGGAACTTCACCCTCGAAGAAGCCGAGGACGCGCTGTAGTGGCGGATTCCGGACCACCACACGCTGTAGCAGACTACCCAACCGGTAGCGGGTGGACTGAAAGGGGCCGACCGCTGGCAGTCACTCGCGACGCAAGGACCGCAGGCCGGAGGCCGAGGACCGCAACGAGCGAGCGGCCGCCAGCGGGGGGGGCTTTCGGGGAAGCGTCGTCGTGACTGAAAAGACGAGCAAGTCATAGTCTACCTAGCAGGCGGAACGGCCTTGTAGACGGACGTTCACGTGGCGTACATGACCGACCGGACGGCCGCCGTGAGCCGCGAGACGGCGGAGACGGACATCGACGTGACGCTGGACGTGGACGGGGACGGCGACAGCACCGTGGACACCGGCGTGGGCTTTTTCGACCACATGCTGGCGTCGTTCTCGAAGCACGGGCTGTTCGACTTGACCGTGCGTTGTGACGGCGACCTGGACATCGACGACCACCACACGGTCGAGGACGTGGGCATCGCCGTCGGGGAGGCGTTCGCGGAGGCGCTCGGGGACAAACGCGGCATCGAGCGGTTCGCGGACCGCCGCGTGCCGCTGGACGAGGCGGTCGCGAGCGTCGTCGTGGACGTCTCGGGGCGGCCGCTGTACGAGTTCGGGGGGGTCTCCGGGAGCGGAGCGACCGGAGGTTCGTCACGGGCGCAGCGAAGTGACGGCAAGTTCAGCCAGCCGTACGTCGGCGAGTTCACGAGCACGATGGCGGCGCACTTCTTCCGGTCGCTGGCGATGCACGCCGGCCTGACGCTACACTGCGAGGTGGAAGGGGAGAACGCCCACCACGAGATAGAGGCGCTGTTCAAGGGCGTCGCGCGGGCGCTGGACGACGCGACGCGCATCGACGAGCGGCGCTCCGGGACGCCGTCGACGAAGGGAGAACTGTAGCGGCCGACGACGAGTCGGCGTGCGCGACCCGTGGGCAGGCGTGCTATCGCGTTATTCGCGGAGGCACGCCGAGCAGCTGCCGGGCGTCGTCAACGTGACGCGGTACTCGGCCTCGACCGGGCCGCTGCCGTTCTCGCTGGCGACTATCGAGTCCCACTTCGGGAAGACGAACTCCGGCTCGCCGCCGCACTCGAAGCACACCGCCATCGAGCAGCCCCCCGGCTCCGCGTGGCCGTTCAGCCAGCTCGTCTCGCAGGCCACGCAGAGGCCGCCCTCCACGGTGCCGGAGGACCGCTTCACCGTGATTCGGTCGTAGTCGCCGCCGCGGCCGCATCGGAAACAATCCATCGTGTGTATCTCGCTGGTCCCGGCGGAGCAGCGCTTCGAGTAGGACAGTGACACAGGACCTTATCAGTATTGGGGGACGCCGCGACCGGCGCTCAGGTCGTCCGCAAGCCCGCAGGGGATTCTTCGAGGTCGCCGTTCTCGACGGCGGCTTCGACGGCTTCCTTGAACTCGCGGCCGCCGAGGTCGTAGGCGTTCGTCGCGAGCGCGCGCAGGTCGTCGCGGGGCATCGTGCCGTCGCGGTTCTGGAGCAAGCGAATCACTTGTGCGTAGCCCGACGGCCGGCGCTTCGACTGCGTGCCGCCGGTGTCGGCTTCGTCGCCGCCCTCAGTCCCCGTGGCTTCCTGGTCGTCCGCACTCCCGGATTCGATGACGATGCCATCGTCCGCGTCGGACTCGGCGGTCGAATCGGCGGATTCGGCCGCGTCGATTTCGGAATCGTCGTCTGTCCGCTCGGCGGATTCAGTCACAGACTTGTCCTCGGCTCCGGGAGCCGCGGCGGGCGGGGAGCCCGCGGCGTCGAGCAGCGGGTCGACGACCGACTGGAGGGTCGCGCGGCAGTCCGTGCAGAGCGCGAGGCGTCGGGACTCGCCGGCGACGGAGGCGGGCACGACCTCGTAGACGCCGTCGGCGGCGTCGCCACAGAAGTCACACGTGTCGAGTTGGCGCATGCACGGGAGGACGAGGCGGGGCGGCAAAAGTCCTGCCGAGCGCCGCGCACCCACACCGTTTTGCCGGCCCGCCGCCTGCGTCGTCGTATGTTCGAGGATATCTGCAGATGGACTGAATAAGCCTGTGGGAATCAAGATTGAAGTAACTCGGCTTAGACAGGGAGTGTATGAGCAATCAGACGCCACGCCATCGCTTTGGGACGTCGCTCGGGAGGTTGAAGGACGCTTACGAGGATGGAGACGTCCACGAGGATGACTATCGAGCGGTAGTCAGGATGTGTGCTGGATTCGACGACGAGACGTATGTTGAATCTGACGTTGGGGATGGGACGATTTACAAGTACGACGAACTGCTTGGGGTGCCGTTAGAGGAGCTGCCGAGTCTTGAGGATTCTAAATCCAGTTTGACGTTGCGGAATTACACGGATCGGCTACGGCGGTTATCGACTGAAGCCGATGCTCTATTAGTCGACCATGATGCTGATGGATTGAGTATCCTCTTGAGGAAGTTCGAGACGGGTGAAGCGGATTCGGTGAAGGATGAAGGCATCACCCATAATACTGTGAGGACCTATCAGACGGCGTTACGGACGTTCATCAACGCGACTGATAGCGTGGATGTCGATGCCGATGACATCGAGATGTATGCGCCTGAGGACACGAGCGTAGATGAACAAGACGTATTCGACAGTGAGGACGTCCAGGCGTTGCGTGATGCAACCGATAACCCACGTAATCGAGCGATACTGGAGATGCTGTTGAATACGGGGCAGCGATTAACGGCTATTCGCACGTTGAAAGTCGGGGATATGGACGTCGATAACGGGGTATTCTATTTGAATAAGGAGTACAGTGACGGCTTGAAGGGGGCGGACGAAGACAGTCGAAAGCGTCCGTTGTTAGGTGCTCGTGGTCCTGTCCGTGATTGGCTTGACTATCACCCATGCAGGGATCGGGACGACTTCGAGGACGCATATCTGTTCACGGCCACGACGTTGTCCGCGACCGACGACTACGGGGAGATGATGAGCGAGTCAGGGATTCGGTATCATCTTGATAAGATTCACGAGAAGGCAGGCGTCGATAAGCCGTCTAACGCCCACAACTACCGTCATTTCTTCGTGACGAATGCAGTGAAGAACTGGGATTTAGACAAGGACGCCGTGAAGGGCTTGATTGGCCATGGAGCGGATTCGTCGGTAATGGAGACGACGTATTCGCATCTGACCATGGATGATTATATTGAGGATGCAGAGATAGCAACGGACCTGCGGGAACCCGACGAGGATGACCCCGTCGTTCCAGCTGCTTGTACTGTCTGTGATTATCCGCTACCTGACGGGGCAAAGGCGTGTCCGAAATGTGGGCAAGCCTATACTGCGGACGCTAAGAGCGTGCAAGACGACGTCGAGGATTCACTGTATGAAGGCAAAGGCGAGGCTGAGGACGACGAGGAGGAGGAAGCAGTTGACAAACTACGGCGGCTGTTGAAGGAAAACCCCGAACTACTGGACGAATTGTAACTGGCTACGCCGACGCCTCCTGCGTTTCGGTTGTCGAGGGACGGGGCCTCTCCGCATCGGCGTTCAGTAACTTCTTTGCTATCCATCCAGCGGGGTTGTCACGCTCTACGAGTAGTACGAGGTCCTCACGGTCGATGTCGTAGCTTTCGCCGTTGATGTTGATGGTCATCTGTTGTCGGTCGTCACGGGTGTGATGCCGTGATCCCGAAATGTGCGAGTCCTCGACGTCTCGTAGTGCGACAGTCTGTTGTTCGTGTTACTGGCGGATAAATCCTGTCGGCTGTGAACGCACGCGTGCAGAACACACAATTATTGTAGTGAAATAGTATGAAATATATTAATTAGGCTCCGTTGAGCCCTACTTAAAAGACGGATTCAACCCTAGTACTAGTACAGCCATCCGTTCGGGCGCGCACGCGAGAACCGCTGGGTGATTCAAGGGTATCACCCGCCAATAATGATACGCGCACCAAGACAGCGATAAGGTGCGCTGGTCAGAAATGAAGACAGACACAGCAGCACTAATAGCAGCAGCTAAAGCGTTAGGTTTGCTAAACACCCTGATTCGAGTATATTCGAGTAGAGGAGATCAAGAAAGCTGACTCATAATTCCATTCTTGGTGCTTATCCAACCACAACCATCCGTGAACTAGATTTGCATCACAGAGCCCATATATCTGTTACAGCCGTCTTACTGAGCCTACACGATGGTTCTACCCTATGGAAATAATATAATCCTCTAAGACCCCATTTGAGGGGCAGAAAGAGTGTGATGAGTAGAGGCATTCATCCTAAACAGGGAGGCAGGATCAATTAACGTGGAACGGGGAAGGCCGCAGGGAGTATTTCCCGCCGCTCTTGCGGCGTAACGCGTTGCGCGCGGCCCGGTGGATACTCAAAAATTGGGGTATACTGCGGTGGTTAATGTGCTATTGTATACTTGTTAGTCACTGTGCTGTTAATACCAACCCAGTCATTTTTCGCGAGCGGGCCTACGTGCGTGCGTATACGCTGATAATATGACGAACCTATAATGATTGTTCATTATAGTATATCGGAGGTGGGTGGTGATACGTTGGGGGTACTCGATGGCGGGTTGCCATCCTTCCTGTCCTCACTTCGAGGACGTGGTTAGATCATGCCGCCGTGACTGGATTCGGGGCTTTCGCACGCGCCCGTGCATACGCATAGCAAGGTCGCCCCTGAGAAGTTCCTCCTATGATCGGTGTTGGTGCTCGTAAGTGACCCGTGTCGGTGTTATAACTCGGCGTGAGCTGGTGTTGTGACGCCTATACTTCTCAATTATTATTGGGTATAATTTTCGTGTTGGTGTTACTCGTACGCATATGCACTACACACTCGGCTTGCAAGAAAGTAGACTACTTCCTGTGTGGTTTGATGGTTGCCACCCGCTCGATGGCGTTACAGTTGTAATTCTATTCCGTTTATTGTGGTTTAATTTCCTGATATTTTTCGTGTATTTCTCTATTGGCTGATGCCCTCCCCCGTGTTCTGGAATGTTCTCTCTGTCTCTAATTGTGTGTATGGGGGGTGTAGTGGGGTTTTACGGGAATATTAGGTTTTTGTTCATCGAGGAGACGGGATTGAGTTAGAGTAGGAACAGCCAGAGGCAGGCGAGGAGAAAGGTAGCGACGGATGCTGCGTAGCATTCGCCAGTGTGCTTTGAGCTGACGCCTGCTGCAAGCATGAATAGTATGCTAACTACGAGGAATGCGAAGAATACATCGAGCATGGCGCTCGTGTTAGTGTAGTAACTTGTATCGGTGGTCCTTGAGTCTGGTGGGTAGATTGTCGGTCGGGTACTGTATTCCGTTATCACTCATTTATCTGGTTTTCTGGTACGACGATTTGCTTATAAAGTATATACTATGTGGTACCAGATTCGCCGTTTATCCTTTCTTTCGTGTTGAGATAGTGTTTAGTGAAGGTAGTTTGTGGTGAAATGACTGCATCCCGAGATTCAATAGCGTAGGAGGATTGGTATCGAGTATGAATGGAGGTGAGTCTTGATTTGCCTGATGGGTTTCAGTCCATCATGCAGAAGTTCGCGGGGAGCCCCGGCCAGCAGGCCGTCATCCGGCTGCTGCTCGAACGGGGGTTCTCCGTGAACGACGACGGCCGCGTGGTCTCCGGCGACATCGAGATTCCGTACACGCAGGTCGCCGAGGCTGCGGGCGTCGACCGCCGGGTCGTGGACTCGACGACAGAGGCCATCCTCGAGGACGACGAACTCCGCCGCATCTTCCAGAACATCAGCCAGATTCCGAGCCTGATGGACCTCGCGCCCGTCCTCGACTTGACCGTCGTCACCGTCGAGGTGCAGGACGCCGACGAGCCCGGCATCGTCGCCGAAGTGACGGGGCTGCTCGCCGAGCACGGCATCAGCATCCGGCAGACGATTAGCGAGGACCCCGAATTCACGGACGAGCCGCGGCTCTACCTCGTCACGGACGAGGACCTGCCCGGTGACGTGTTGACTGAACTGATGAACAAGCCGTTCGTGCGGTCGGTCGAGCTCTCCTAGCGGTCGCCGACGACGCTCGCGATGACGAAGAGGTAGCCGATGGTCGTGAGCGCGTAGTTGACCGTCAGGAGGACGATGGCGTTCCGGAAGTCCTGAGAGAACGCCGACACCGTGGTGGCGATTGCGGCCGCGACGATGATGGAGAAACCAAGCGAGAGCAACAGCATCTCCCGGCGCTCGGTCTGGAGGTAGGCGTTGGCGGCTATCGCCACCATCGCCAGTCCCGAGAGGGAGAGCGCGATGCTGAAGAGCACGTAAATGAGTTCCAGCGTCGTCAGCGCGGCCATCGACGTTCTGTTGCGCGAGCGTACGCATAACCCTTTGGGAGCGCGGCGCTGCCCCGTACTCCGGGTGACACGCGACCGTGCGTCGCCCGGCAGACGCCCCACGCGCAACCGCAAACGGGAACGTGCTCGCTCCCCGAGACGAGCACGTGACTGACGCGTACCGGACGCTCGCGGGCCGCGGCGAGGCCGACTTCGAGGTGCAGGGTTCGGAGTTCGTCGGCTACGCCACGCCCGCCCCCACCGTCGAGGACGCGGAAGCGTTCGTCGAGTCCGTCGAGCGCGAGCACGCCGACGCCACGCACAACGTGCCTGCCTACCGGGTGCGTGTGGAGTCCGGCGTTCCCGACGAGCGAAGCGAGTCGGGAGCACGCGGGACCGGACGGTCCCGCGGCGGGCCGGGAGATGGGTACATGCTCCGCGAGTACCAGTCCGACGACGGCGAGCCGACGGGCTCCGCCGGGAAACCCGCGCTGAACGTCCTCCAGCAGCAAGACGTCGAGAACGCGGTGGTCGTCGTGACGCGGTACTACGGCGGCACGAACCTCGGCGTCGGCGGGCTCGCGCGAGCGTACTCGCGGGCCTCGAAGGAAGCCATCGAGGCCGCCGGCGTCGTCGAGCAGCGCCCACAGGAACGGTTCACCGTCACCGTCGAGTACGACGACTCGGGCACCGTGCGGGGGATTCTGGAGAGCGCGGACTGCGACTTCGACGCCGACTACGGCGAGACGGTGGCCTTCGACGTGACCGTCGCCAGCGAGGACGCCGGCGACCTCCGCGAACGCATCCAGAGCGCGACCAGCGGGCGGGCGGCCGTCAAGTAGCCGGAAGACTTCGGGGAGCCAAACGCCTATGCGCGCGCCGAGAATGGGTGCCGACATGAATCGCGTCGAGGCCAGCGACTACTTCGAGTTCTCGCGGCTCTCCCACCCAGCGGTATCGCCGGATGGGGAGCGCGTGGCGTACGTTCAGCAGACCCCGGTATCCGAGACCGAGTACGAGGCGACGGTGTACGTCGCCCCGACCGATGGTGGCGAGCCGCAGCGCTTCACCGTCGAAGAGGGGATGGACTCCGAGCCGGCGTGGAGTCCGTCCGGGGACCGCATCGCGTTCGTGTCCACGCGCGGTGCGCGTGGGCGGCAAAGCCGCCCACGGAACGACGAGGCCGGTGAAGCCGGCCTCGCCCACGACGAGCGACCGCAGTTGTGGGTCGTCCCGACTGACGGCGGCGAGGCCGAGCGGGTGACGGACGTGGTGGGCGGCGTCTCCGGTATCGCGTGGGGTCCCGACGGTGACCACATCGCCTTCCTGCAGTCGGTGCGTCCGGAGGAAGTCGAGGCCGGGCACGACCTCGAAGTGGCTGAGGAGTACGAGCGCGATGACCCCGACCCTAGAGTCATCGACCGCCACGTCTACCGGTCGAACGAGTCGTACGCGGACGGCGCGCGCTCGCACGTCTACACCGCCGACGTCGACGCGGGCGAGGTCGAGCGCGTCACGAGCGGCGACGTCGACTGCCTCCGGCCGGCGTGGGGCGACGACCTCTACTACCCGATTCGGTACGGGAGCGACGACGAACTCCGGTGGGAAGTCGAGGCCTACGACCCCGAGGACGGCGAGACGGAGACGGTCACCGTCGTGGAGGGCTGGGGGCCGACGCTGGCCGTGGATTCGTCCCGGCCGCACGACCGCATCGCGTACACGACGACGCCCGCCGACGAACCGACGCTCGTCCAGACGGAAGTCGAGGTGTTCACCAGAGAGGTCGGCGAGGTCTCGAAGCCGACCGGGGGCCTCGACCGCGACCTCGAACTGTGGAACGCGAGCCACGCGCCCGAGTGGGGGCCGGCCGGCGACCACCTCTACGTCTGCACGCCCGAGGAGGGCGGCTACGTGCTGCGCCGACTCGACCCGAAGACGGGGGCAGCCGAGGTCGTACTTGGCGGCGACCGCCACGTCCACGGGTTCTCCGTCTCCCGTGATGCCGTCGGCGTCGTGCAGTCGGAGTGGGACCATCCCGGGGACGTGGTGGCGGCGACGCCGGGCGGTGCCGAGGAGGTCAAACTGACGCGCGTGAACGCCGACTACCTCGACGAGCGCGCGGTCCGCGAACCCGAGGAGGTGCGCTTCGAATCCGGGAACACCGAGATTCAGGGGTGGGTGCTGACGCCGCCCGACTACTCGCCCGACGAGGAGTACCCGCTCGCCGTGGAGATTCACGGCGGCCCCCACCGGATGTGGTCGACGACGGGGTCGATGTGGCACGAGTTCCAGACGCTGGCCGCGCGCGGCTACGTCGTCTTCTGGTGCAACCCCCGCGGCTCCACTGGCTACGGCAAGGAATTCATGACCAGCATCGAGCGCAACTGGGGCGACGTGACGATGCAGGACGTGATGGCGGGTGCCCGCGAGGTCGCGGAGCGCGAGTACGTCGACGAGGAGGCGGCGTTCGTCACGGGCGGGAGCTTCGGCGGGTTCATGACCGGCTGGATCGTCGGCCACACGGACTTCTTCGCGGGCGCGGTCGCCCAGCGCGGCGTCTACGACCTCACGGGGTTCTACGGCTCCACGAACGCCTACAAGCTCGTCGAAGGCGACTTCCGCGCGGTACCGTGGAGCGACCCCGAGTTCCTCTGGGACCAGTCGCCGGCCGCGTACGTCGAGTACGTGGACACGCCCACGCTCCTGCTGCACTCCGAGCAGGACTACCGCACGCCCGCCAACACCGCCGAACTGTTCTACCTCTCGCTGAAGAAGCACGACGTGGACACGCGGCTCGTACGCTACCCCCGCGAAGGCCACGAACTCTCGCGCTCGGGCGAACCCGGGCACGTCGTCGACCGAATCGAGCGCATCGTCCGGTGGTTCGACGGCTACACCGAGCACAGCGACGCCGACCGCGCGCTCGACCGGCCCCGGAACGACGGGCTCACGGCTGGCGACGAGACCGCGGAGGAAAACGGCGCTGACGACGAGCGCGAGTAGTCGGGAGCGCTCGGGACGGCTATAGAGCAGTTCGGGGGTCGGCTTCGGGAGCGCGCAGGGAACCGCAAAATCACGTGACTACGGGAGGTTCGGGAGGTGAAACGAAGGGGTCGCAGTGCGGGGTTAGTCGACGATGATGTCGGTGTCGTCGTCGGCTTCCGACACCGTCGTCTCGGGTTCGGGTTCTTTGGGGCGCATCTCCGCGTCGTAGCGGTCGATCCAGTTCGCGAAACACTCCGGGCAGAGCCGCTGGCTGTCGATTTGCGAGCGGTCGACGGTCACCCGGGCGGTCCGCGAGAGCGGGTCCGCCACCGACTCCCCGCACCAGTCACACGGCTCCGTGTCCTCGCTCATGGCCACGAACAGAACGGGCGGCGTCTTATACGTTCGGCACCGCGAGCGCCCGCAACGCCCGCTTCGGGCGCGCGCCCCGAATCAGGTCGTGCGGAACGCGCGGTCGCCGGCGTCCCCGAGGCCGGGAACGATGAAGCCGTCGTCGTCGAGGTGGTTGTCGATGGCGACCGTCAGCAGGTCCGTCTCCGGAAACTGTTCGCCGACGCGGAGCAGGCCGTCGGGCGCGCTCACCGCGGACAGCACGAACAGGTCCTCGACGTCGTCGGGCGCGACTTCGGTGACGTGGTCGAGCACCGTGCACATCGTCGAGCCCGTCGCGAGCATCGGGTCCGCGACGATGACCGTGTCCTCGGGCTTGATTTCGGGGAGTTTCACGTAGTCGATAGTGATGGGGAACTCGCCGGCCTCGTTCATGCCGGCTTCCTCGTCGCGGCCCGCGCTGATGACGCCCTGTTTGGCGCGCGGGAACGCCTTCAGCAGACCCTCGACGAACGGCGTCGCCGCGCGTAGGACGTTGATGATGACGACGTCGTCGAGGCCCTTCACGCGCTCGCCGGTCGTCTCGGTGAGTGGGCTCTCGATGGCGACGAACTCCGTCTCCATCGCGCCGTCGATGATCTCGTACCCGCAGATCCGGCCGAGCTTCACGAGGCCCTTGCGGAACTCCACCTGCTCGGTCTCGACGTCGCGGAGCCGCGAGAGGGTGTCTTTCGCCAGCGCGTGCGTGAGCACGTTCGCGTCGCCGCGGTCCTCGATAGGCATACGTAACGACGGTCCCCGAATCCGCTTAAAACCCGCTATCGCTCGCGCGCCGGATGTGGTGCGTGCACACGATGCGACAAGATGTTATTGGGGGGCGTCGTAGGGGTGTCAACGATGGAGGAGAGCGTCGCCGGGTTCAAGGAACGCGGCACGTGGGGAGACGTCGTCGAGCACGGGGAGCGCGTGACACAGGCGCTGCGCGAGGCCGACGCCCACGAGCAGTACCCGGACGCCTTCGAGGAGTGGAACGACTGGCGGCCGAAGTCACACGAGCGCATCGAGGAGGAGGTCAGCGAGAAGACCGCCGAGCAGGCCAGCGTCGGCGAGAGCGAAGGCGAGAAGGAAGGCCGTTCACCCGACGAGGAACTCCAGACGGCGGGCGAGCGCCTCACCGAGTCCTACGAGGAACTCGAAGAAGGCGAACCCGACACTGCCGTCGAGAAGTGGCAGGACTCGCTGGGCCACGTGAAGCGCGCGGCGGACACCGCCGGCCGGCAAGCCCTCCGGAAGGTCGAGAACGTCGTCTACCAACGCGTGATGACCCAAGTCGCGCCCTACTACTTCGACAACGACCTCGTGAGCGCGAACATCCAGCGCATCCGCAGCCAGGAGGAGTTCGTCTTCGAGGTGAACGTCAACGACGACGACATCAAGGACGGGGTCCGCGACCACCTCGAATCGTTCGAGGACATCGACCGCTGGCACGTCGACACCGAGCGCGAGACCGAGACCGCGGAGGCCGTCGAGGGCGTCGAGCCGCCCGAGCAGAACGGCGACGACGCGGACACGAAGTCCACGACGAACTGAGCAACCGCCCGGCAGCCCGACAGGTCGGTAATCTCTTAGGTGGGCCGTACGGAGAACGGGCGTAATGGCTGGAGCCGGACTCGCGGTACTCGTGATCGCGGCGGTAGCGAGCCTGTTTATGGCGTGGGCCATCGGTGCCGGCTCGTCGGGGTCGACGCCGTTCGCGCCCGCGGTCGGCGCGAACGCCATCACCGTGATGCGCGCCGGGTTCGTCGTCGGCATCCTCGGGTTCGCCGGTGCGGTCTTCCAGGGCGCGAACGTCTCCGAGGCGGTCGGCAGCGAACTACTCGTCGGCGCGAACCTGTCGCCGCTGGCCGCCACGACCGCGCTCATCATCGCCGCGACGCTGGTCGCCGTCGGCGTGTTCACCGGCTACCCGATAGCGACCGCGTTCACGGTGACGGGCGCGGTCGTCGGCACCGGGCTGGCGATGGGCGCTGGGCCGGCGTGGGCGAAGTACCAGCAGATTACGACGCTGTGGGTGCTCGTGCCGTTCGTCGGCGGCGGCATCGCGTACGTGACCGCGCGCGGCCTCCGTAGCATCGACCGCGACACGCTCACGGTGCCCGTGCTCGGCGCGGTCGTCGGCGCCATTCTCGCGAACGTCCAGTTCGTCTTCCTCGGGCCGTCCGGCACGAGTCAGTCGCTGGCCCGCGCGGCCGCGGTCAGCGCCGGCCAGTTCGAACTCGGCGTCCACGCGAGCGTCACGCTGCTGTGCGCGCTCGGCGTCGCGGGCGTGCTCTACCAGGACCTCAAGGGCGACCCGGAGCGCGGCCAGCGACACTTCCTGCTCGCGCTCGGCGGGCTCGTCGCGTTCTCCGCGGGCGGCAGTCAGGTCGGGCTCGCGGTCGGGCCGCTGCTCCCGTTGGTCGGCGGCGAGGTCCCCCTAACGCACGTGCTCGTCGGCGGCGGCATCGGCCTTCTCGTCGGGTCGTGGACGGGCGCGCCGCGCATGATCAAGGCCATCAGCCAGGACTACTCCTCGCTGGGGCCGCGGCGCTCGATTGCCGCGCTCATCCCGAGCTTCGCCATCGCCCAGACCGCCGTCTTCTTCGGCATCCCCGTCTCGTTCAACGAAATCATCGTCAGCGCCATCGTCGGCTCCGGCTACGCCGCCTCGACCGGCGGCGGCGTCAGCAAGCGCAAGATGCTGTTCACGGTGCTGGCGTGGGTGGCGTCGCTGGCGCTCGCGCTCGGCGTCGGCTACGGCGGCTTCCTCGCGATTGACGCGATTCTGTAGAAGGAGTGGGCGGCTACGCTTCGTGCATATCGTCGTCTTCGAGGGACTCGTGTTCGGTCTCGTCGGTGGCTTCCTCCTCGGGGAGCCGACGCACGCGAGCTTTCATGATGCGGGTGTTCTCCACGCGCTCGGCGGTGAGTTCGACGTCCTCGAAGCGGAACGTCTCGTCCTCCTCGACCAGCCGGCCGGCGCGATTGAAGATGAACCCCGCGATGGTCTCGAACTCCTCGCCCTCCGGCAGGTCGATGTCGAGGGCGCCGTTGACCTCCTCGATGTTCACCTCGCCGCGCACGCGGACGGTGTCGTCGTCGACGAAGTTGAGGGGGAGTTCCTCCTCGCCCTCCAGGATTTCGCCGACGATTTCCTCGGTGATGTCCTCGGCGGTCAGCAGGCCCTCGGTGGTGCCGAACTCGTCGATGACGATGACTAACTGGACGCGCTCGTCCTGCATCTCCCGGAGCAGGTCGTCGACGTTCTTCGACTCGGGGACGTGCAGCGTCGGCTCGATGAGGTCCTCGAGTTCGATGCCCTCGCTCTCCCCGTAGAGGTACTCGCGGACGAGGTCTTCGAGGCTGACGACGCCGATGATGTTGTCGAGTGCGCCCTCGTAGACCGGGATGCGCTCGTGGCCGGCCTGCGTGCACGTCTGAATCGCCTCCTCGATGGTGGCGTCCTTCGGGACGGCGTTCATGTCCAGGCGCGGCGTCATCACTTCCTTCGCGATGGTGTTGTTGAACCGGAAGATGCGCTGGAGCATCTCCCGCTCGTCCTCCTCGATGACGCCCTCGCGCTCCCCGGTCTTGATCATGTCCTGAATCTCGGAGCGCGTGACGTAGCTCGTCTCGATGGCGGCGCGGCCGCCGGTCACCTGATTGACCCACCGCGTCAGGTGGTCGAAGAGGACGACCAGCGGGTAGAGCAAGCGCTCGGACCACTTCAGGGGGCCGGCGATGGTGAGCGCCCACGACTCCGTGTTCTCGACGGCGTAGGACTTCGGCGCGCTCTCCCCGAACAGCAGGACGAGCGCGGTGACGCCGAACGTCGCCGCGAGCACGGCTTGGCCCTGCGAGAGGTAGAAGCCCAGCAGGCCGGTCGCGATGGAGGACATCGCGATGTTCACGAGGTTGTTGCCGACGAGAATCGTGATGAGCAGCCGGTGCGGGTCGCTCTTGAGCTCCGCGACGAGGTTCGCGCCGGGCCGGCCGTCCTCCTGGAGCGCTTCGATGCGGTGGCGCGCCAGCGAGAACATCGCCAGCTCCGACGACGAGAAGAACGCCGACAGCCCCATCAGAACGACCATCGCGACGGCGCCGATGATGGCGATGACGTCCTGCGTGAGCTCGACCCCAAACAGGGACACTGCCAGCGGGAGCGACGAAGTACCCATTCCAGCCTCCCTTTTTAGCGCGCGGGTTAAGAGTTTACTCACTACACCCGCGGAGGCCGCCGCGGGCGAAGCGTTTACCCGGGTTTCGAGCGAAGAGGCGCACATGAGCGCGCGAACCGCACCGCCGCGACCCGAGCACAGCGACGCCCACGTGACGCTGTACCGCCTGCAGGCGTGCCCGTTCTGCGAGCGCGTCGTCCGCAAACTGGACGAACTCGGCATCGACTACCACTCCCGGTTCGTCGAGCCGATGCACTCCGACCGCGACGCCGTCAAGCGCATCGTCGGCGCGCGCACGGTTCCCGCCATCATCGACGACGAGACGGGTGTAGCGATGGCCGAGAGCGCGAACATCGTGGAGTACCTCGACGCCACCTACGGGGGTGACGACTGATGGAACTCGACTTCGAGGTCGTCGACCTCCCCGAGACCGACCACGTCGAGGAGGGCGACGAGGCGCCCGACTTCACGCGGCCGCTCGTGAACGACGAGTACTGGGAAGACGTCGCGCTGTCGGACCTCCTGAACGAGGGTCCCGTCCTCCTGGTGTTCACGCCGGTGGACGGCGCGTTCCCGACGACGTACATCTGGAACGAACTCCGCGAGCGCGGCGTCGCGGAGTACGGCGTCCAGATTGCGGGCGTCTCCATCTCGTCGCCGTACGAGCACAAGACCACCATCGAGGAGCGCGACATCCAGGACTTCGCGGGGCTGTTCAGCGACCCGCAGAACGGCGTCGCCGAGCAGTACGGCATCAGCCACGACCTCGACGGGATGGCGGGCGTCAGCGAACCCCGGCCCGCGGTGTTCCTCGTCGCCGCCGACGGCACCGTCGAGTACGCGTGGGTCGCCGAGGAGTGGCCGAACTTCCCGGAGTACGACGCGGTCGAGGACGCGCTCGCCGGCCTGTAGACCGAGACTGTAACGCTTTTTCGCGCGGCGACCGACCACCCGGGTATGACTGTCAGCGACGCGGACCTCGACGCGGCCGCCGACGCCATCCGGGAGGGCGGCCTCGTCGTCTACCCGACGGAGACGGTGTACGGTCTCGGCGCGGACGCCCTCGACGCGGCTGCCGTCGAGGCCGTCTTCGAGGCGAAGAGCCGAGACCACGACAAGCCGCTCTCCGCGGCGTTCCCGGACGCGAGCAGCGCCCGCGAGCACGTCCGAATGAGCGACACCGAGCGCGCGTTCGCCGACGCGTTCCTCCCCGGACCCGTGACGCTCGTCTGCGAGAAGCGCGACAGCGTGCCGAACGTCCTCACGGGCGGCCGCGTGAAGGTCGGCGTCCGCGTCCCCGACCACGACGTCGCGCTCGCGCTCCTCGACCGCGTCGCGCCAATTACGGCGACGAGCGCGAACGTCTCCGGCGAACCGAGCGTCACGAACCCCGCCGACCTCGACCCCGCGTTCCGGGAGCACGTCGACGCCGTACTGAACGCCGGCGAGACCCCGGGCGGGACCGGGAGCACGGTCGTGGACGTCGAACGCGCCGAGATTCTCCGCGAGGGCGCGAACGCCGACGCCGTCCGGGACTGGCTCGCCGAGCACGCGTAGCGCGACCGCTCGCGCTCAGTCGTCCCCGAGCGACAGCAGCGACCCGAGTGTCCGGGTCTTCGTGCCGCACTCGTCGCTGTACTCGCACGCGCCGCACTTCGCGCCGTCGTGGAGCCGCGGCGGCGGACCGTCGAGCGCGCGGACGGTACGGAGTGCGCGCCGATAGGCGGCTTTCCGCCGGGTCGTCAGCGTGAGTTCGCGGACGACGCCGTGGCGAGCGTACTCGACGTACGCGCGCTCGACCGACTGGTGCTCCCGCCACGCGAGCGCTTTCGCGGCGGCGACCGCGCGCACCGATTGGGGCTCCCACACCCCCGCTTCGGGTGGGCTCCCGGGCGTGACCACCGACACCGCCAGCGGGCCAGTGTGAACTTTTCCCATACGTCCGTGTGCGTCCTTCCCGCGGACGAACACGGCAGTTTCCGCGGGATCGGCGACGCGGGGGTGGCGGTCGAGGCTGGCGCGGAGGTTCGACCGGAACTCGGGGGGTTCGACGGCGAGGTCGTAGGTCGCGAGCGCAGCCTCGGAGGCGACCGCCAGCGCGTCGTACTGGCCGGCGAGGTCGCGGGCGTGGTTGTGCTCGGCCGGCGGGCTGCGGTCGTCGCGACGCGCGTAGTAGAGCTGGCGCGGGCAGTACGCGGCGCGCGCGAGGTCGCTGAACGCAACAGAATTCGAGCGGTCGTCGTCGGACACGCCACGGGATGGTCCCGTCCCCGTATTTGAACGTTCGCTACCGGGAGAGCCACCAGTTCTCGACGGTCTCGGCGACGCCGACGAGGTGGGCCTGGCCGAACACGCCGACGATGAGCGCGCCGAGCGAGTTGTACATGAAGTCCTTCACCGTGTCGTCGAGGCCGTGCTGGGCGAGCGGCATCGTCAGCCCGGTCTCCTGGGCGGCGACGTCGAGGCCGAACTCGAACAGCTCCCAGACGACGCCGAACGACAACACGACGACGAAGAGGTAGACGAACGCGATGCGTGACGGGATGGTGATGTCCTCGTGGTGGAGGTCGATGGCGCGCGCGACCGTGTAGCCCGCGCCCGCGACCAGCGACGCCGACAGCGCGTGCGTGACGTGGTCCCACCACGGGATGTGGACGTACAGCCCCGAGGAGCCGAGCACGTGGAGGAAGACGGCGGCGGTGAGCCAGAGCGCGAGCCACGGGTCCAGCGGGAGGTCGTAGCGACGCTCCAGGAGCGCGGGAACGAACGTGATGAGCAGCGTTATCGAGCCGTTGACGACGGCCTTGGAGTTGCCGCGGAGGAAGCCGTAGACGACGAGCGCGGCGAGCACGACCTGCATCGTGCGCGTGATGGCGCTCTGGGTCGCGGGCGCGGGCCGTGGGAGTAACGTCATACCGGCACCACCCGGGAGAGCGCGCGGCGCAGCCAGCGGTCGCGTCGCCGGAAGTACGCGTCGAAGAGGACGCCCGCCGCGAACCCGGCGAGCGTGACCCAGACGAACTCCATCATCAGCGCGTAGTTGTCCGTGAGGTAGGAGGTGCCGAGGAACTGGTCGAAGTTCCAGCGGACGACCGCCCACGCGGCACCGGAGGCGAGCGTCGTCAACACGACGAGCACGACGGCGAACCAGTGCGTGACCTCCAGCGCGGTGAACAGGTGGAGTTCGACGACGACGACGAGCGCGAGCGCGGCGAGCGCGAAGTACGTCGCGAACGTGCCGACGGTGCCGCCGAACAGCCCGCGCACGAGAATCGGGAGCAGTGCGAGCACGAGCAGTTCCCACGGGAGCATGACGCGCCACTCGCGGAAGGCGACCGCCGGCACGAGGACGATAGCGCCGGCGGCGGCGACGAAGACCATCCACTGCCGGTCGAAGTCGAGGACGCTGTCGGCGAACACGAGCGCGAGCACGGCGACCAGCAGCCACGCGAGCACGGCGTTCGTCCAACTGTCACGGAACAGCCGTTCGAGCACGTCCTCGGCGAGCTCCGCGCTGGACGCCTCGTCGGAGGGGGCACCGTCGCTCATTCGTTCGTGCTGTCGGGAGAAACAGGCATAAAACCGCCGGCACGCACAGCCGCCCGGCGCTTAGATGTCGATGTTCGTCTCCTGGCCTTCCGTCGCGCCTTCGAGGCCGTCCTCGTGGACGGAGCTGGTGAGCCGCTCGGAGAGCTCGCGGTCCTGGAGCGCGTTCTCGAATTCCGCGCGGTAGCGGTCGTTGAGCCGCCGGCGTTCCTCGCGGGTCTCGACGACGCGCTGGTAGTGCCGGATAGTCCCCACGTCGACGTCCTCAGGACACTCCGTGTTCTGATGGGCTGCGGAAGACGACTCCGTCGTCTTCCGAACGCCGAGTTCGTCTGCGAGGTCCTCGACGGACTCGTCGGCGTCGCGCACGCGGTCGAGGGGGGCGTCGGTGTCGGCCTCGCGGAGCAGGTGGAGGTCGAGGCGGGCATCGATTACGGTCTGCTCGTCGACGTCCTCAGAACACTCCGTGTTCTGATGGGCTGCGGAAGACGACTCCGTCGTCTTCCGAGCGCCGAGTTCGTCCGCGATGTCGGCGTCACCGTCCTCGTCGTAGAAGCGCTCGACGAGCGTCGTGAGTTCGTCGACGGACAGCGACGTCTCGAAGTCGAGGTCCTCGCGCATCTCCGCGACCGTCTCGCGGAGCCGGGCTTCGACGTCGGCCTCGGAGGCGAGCGACCCGTGGGTCTCCTCCTGGGATTCGGTGACAGTGTCGCCGTCGGCGACGTCGACGAAGATGTCCCGGAGTTCCTCGGTCTTCTCGTCCATGTAATAGTGACACCCTAGCGGAGTGCGCCGCTATATGTCTGTTGGCTTACCACGCTAGCCCCGTAAACCAGAGAATTGAAACCGGTTGACGAGAGTGGTCGGTCCGTGAGCGTCGAATCCGACTCCGTCGACCTCGTCGGCGACGAAATCGTCGAACGTGTCGCCCGCGCCGCCGTCTTCGCGGCGCTCGCGGGCGCGTTCGCGTACGTATCGTTCCCGAACCCCGTCTCCCCGGCCCCGGTCACGCTGCAGGTGCTGGGCGTGTTCCTCGCGGGCATCTACCTCGGCCCCGTCTGGGGCGGCCTCTCGCTGGCGCTGTACCTCGCGGCGGGCGCGGTCGGCGCACCCGCCTTCGCGGGCGGCAGCGCGGGCCTCGGCGCACTACTGGGCCCCTACGGCGGCTACCTCTGGTCGTACCCGGTCGCGGCCGCGCTGGTCGGCCTGCTCGCTCACGGCACGAGCGGGCTCTCGAAACCCCGGGACGTCTCGGTCCCGCGACTCATCGCCGCGATGCTCGCGGGCACCGTCGTCGTCTACGCGGGCGGCACGCTCGGCTACGCCGTCGTCCAGAACGTCGGCCTCTACCGCGCGTTCCTCGTCGCCGCCGTCGCGTTCGTCCCCGCGGAGGCGTTCAAAATCGCGGCTGCGGTCGGCATCACGCGCACCGAAGATCTCGGCGCCGCCTGATGCTCGCCGTCGACGACCTCACGCACCGCTACGGCGACGCCGCCGCCCTCGACGGCGTCAACCTCGACGTCGCGGACGGCGAGTGCGTCGTGCTCGCGGGCGCGAACGGCTCCGGGAAGACGACGCTGGTCCGCCACCTCAACGGCCTGCTCGAACCCGACGAGGGGGAGGTCCGCGTGAACGGCACGCCCGTCCACGACGACCTCGTGGCGGCGCGCGCGAGCGTGGGCATGGTCTTCCAGGACCCACGCGACGGCTTCGTCGGCGCGACCGTCGGCGCCGACGTCGCGTTTGGCCCGGAGAACCTCGGCCTCCCCCGCGAGGAAATCGACGACCGCGTCACTGAGGCCCTTCACGCGGTCGAACTCGCGGGCCGCGCCGACGAGCGCATCGACGAACTCTCGGGCGGCGAGCAGGCCCGCGTCGCCATCGCCGGCGCGCTCGCGATGCGCCCCGACCACCTCGTCCTCGACGAACCGTTCACGGGCCTGGACTGGCCCGCGCGCCAGTCTGTCCTCGACCGCCTGCGCGCGCTCCACGACGCCGAGACGAGCCTCGTCGTCGTCACCCACGACCTCCGCGACGTCTGGGAATTTGCGGACCGCGTCGTCGCGCTCGCGGACGGCGAGATTGCGGCCGACGGCCCGCCCGAGCGCGTCCGTGAACGCCTCCCCGACCTCGGGGTGCGCCTGCCGTGACGCTCGCGTACCGGCCCGGCGACGGCGTGCTGCACGCCCTCGACCCGCGCGCGAAACTCGCGCTGCAGGCCGCGTTCGCGCTGGTCGCGTTCGCACACACCACCCCAGTCGGTCTCGCGCTGTTGACGCCGCTGGCAGTCGTCGCGCCGTACCTCGCCGACGCCTCCCCGCTGGCCGCGCTCCGCGAGTTCCGGGTTGCGCTCCCGTTCCTCGTGGCCGGCCCCGTCGTCGCAGCACTCACGCTCGGGCCGCCGTGGATTCGCCCCGAAGCGGCCGCGGCCGCGGCGCTGGCGTCCTACCGCGTCGTGCTCGTACTGCTCGTCGCGGCCGCGTACGTCTACAGCACCCCGACGCGGGGCTCGCGGGCGGCCGTGCGGTGGCTGCTGCCGGGGCGCATCGGCGCGGTCGCGGGCGTCGGCGTCGCGCTCGTCTTCCGCTTTCTTCCCGTGCTCCAGTCGGATTTGGCGGGCCGGCGGGACGCCGTGAACGCGCGCCTCGGGAGCGAGCGACCGCTCCGCGAACGCATCCGCCTCGTCGCCGTGGGCGGGCTCGCTCGTGCACTCGACCGTGCGAGCCGGCTGTCGGTCGCGCTCCGCGCGCGGTGTTTCGCGTGGAACGCCACGCCACCGCCGCTCGCGTACCGGGGCCGCGACTGGCTGGCGACCGGCGTCGCGCTCGCGCTGGCGGCCGCCGCGCTCGTTTGAGCAGAAACTGTTGGCGCGTGGTCTTCCGGTTGCCAACCTTTATGCGGGTCGTCGCCGGGGCTTGAGGTATGCCCTCGTACATACTAGCGCAAGCAGGGGCCGAGACCCGGCCCACGTTTTGGCGCATCGGCCACGTCGGCGAGGTGTTATTCTACTACCTCGCCGCCGTCGCCGTCGCCATCTTCCTGTACGGCGTCTACGACCGCTTCGCCACGTACGCCCGCGGCTCCGACGACCCCGTCGACAGACTCAGCGACCTGCCCGCGCGCGTGCTCACCGCGGCGAAACTCGTCGTCTCCAACGAGAAGCAGTTCGACCGCGACCTCTACGCCGGCCTCATGCACACATTCATCCTCTGGGGCTTCCTCACGCTGTTGATTGCGACCACCATCCTCGGCATCGACATGGACCTCTGGACGCTCCTCCTCGGCCAGCCCTCCTTCTTCGTCGGCGACTTCTACCTCGCGTACTCCTTCGTCGCCGACGCCATGGGCCTGCTGTTCGTCGTCGGCGTCGGCATGGCCATCTACCGCCGCTACTGGGTCAAATACGGCCGCCTCTGGGGGAAACACACCAGCACCGAGGACGACCTCTTCGTCTGGACGCTCTTCCTCCTGGGCGTCGGCGGCTACGTTACTGAAGGCGTCCGTATTCTCGGGACGAGTGCGACCCGCGACGTCTCCTTCGAGACCGTCTCCTTCGTCGGCTGGTTCGTCACGGACGTGCTGCAAGCAGCAGGCGTCACCGCCGACGCCGCAGCTGCCGCCTACCCGGTCGTCTGGTGGAGTCACGCGCTGCTCGCGCTCGCGTTCGTCGCCAGCGTCCCCTACGCCAAGCCGTTCCACATGCTCTCCAGTTACGCCAACCTCGTCACCCGAGACGAGGACGCCGGCCGCCGCCTCCCCCGCGTCCCCGAGGACGCAAGCCCCGAGGAAATCGGCCCCTCCGAGATAGAGGACTTCACGTGGAAGCAGTTGCTCGACCACGACGCCTGCACGAAGTGCGGGCGCTGCTCGTCGGCCTGCCCCGCGAAGGCCGCCGGTCGCCCGCTCGACCCCCGCGACGTCATCCTCGACCTGAAAGCCTACCGCGAGGGCATAGAGGCGGGTGACCGGGAGGAGGTCGACATCGTCGCGGACGGCGGCACCTCCGTCGTCGACGCGCAGACGATGGAGTCCTGCATGAGTTGCATGGCGTGCATGGACGCCTGCCCGGTGGACATCGAGCACGTCACGCAGTTCACGGAGATGAACCGCCGCCTCACCGAGTCCGGCCAGATGAACAAGAACGTCGAGGAGGCCGTGATGAACGTCTTCCAGAAGGGCAACACGTTCGGCGACCCCGACCGCAAACGCCCCGACTGGACCGACGACCTGGACTTCGAGGTGCCCGACGCCCGCGAGCAGGACGTGGAGTACCTCTGGTACGTCGGCGACTACCCGAGTTACGACGAGCGCAACCAACACGTCGCGCGCTCGCTCGCCCGGGTCTTCGAGGAAGCGAGGGTCTCCTACGGCATCCTCTACGAGGACGAGCAGAACGACGGCAACGACATCCGCCGCGTCGGCGAGGAAGGCCTCTACGAGATGGTCGCCGAGGAGAACATCGAGGCCTTCCAGCAGTGCGACTACGACAAAATCGTCTGCACGGACCCCCACTCCTACAACACCTTCTCGAACGAGTACGAGCAGTTCGGCTTCGAGGACGGCGACTCGGTCTACCACTACACGCAGGTCGTCGAGAACCTCGTCAATCAGGGCGCGCTCGGCCTCACGGGGACGGAACTGGACGAGACGGTTACGTACCACGACCCCTGTCACCTCGGCCGGTACAACGGCGAGTTCGAGGCGCCCCGCGAGGTCGTGCGCGCGACCGGCGTCACGCTCGACGAGATGCCCCGCAACCGCAGTGATTCGTTCTGCTGTGGCGGCGGCGGTGGCGGTCTCTGGATGGACTTCGAGGAGGAGACCAAGCCCAGTGAGGAGCGCATCCGCGAGGCCTTAGAGGACACGGACGCCGGCCCGGACGTCGACCGCTTCGTCGTCGCGTGCCCGATGTGCATGACGATGTACGAGGACGGCCGGAAGACGGGCGGCTACGAGGACGACATCGAAATCACGGACGTCACTGAACTACTCGTGGAAGCCATCGAGGCGAAAAACGAAGGGAACAGTGCGGGCGCGACGAGCGCAGCAGCGGACTAACAGCGTCACCGCGAGCGGCGGAGCCGGAGCAGCGCGGGCGACTGACGGAGCCCGTCAGTTGTCCAGCCACTCGTCGGCGAGCAGGCCGTAGGAGTACGCGTCGACGTACTCGCCGTCGAGGATGGCGTCGTCGCGGCGACGGCCCTCGCGCTCGAACCCGAGTTTTTCGAGGGCCTTCCACGACGGCTCGTTCGGCACGAGGACGCGCGCGTCGACCTTGTGGAAGCCACACTCGCCGAACGCGTAGTCGAGGAACAGCTCCGTCCCCTCCGTGACGTAGCCGTTCCCCTGGTGTTCGGGCGCGACCCAGTACATGAGGTTGCCGCGCTCGCCGGGCGCACTCACCCAGCCGAACGCCACAACTCCGACCGGCTCGGGGTCGCCCTCTTCTCCCTCAGTGCAGATGAGGAAGTGGTAGTCCTCGTCTTCGAGCATCTCCGCGACGTCCTCGACGGTCTTGATGGTCGTGTCCGTCAGCGGCACGCGCACGTCGGGGTGGTTGCGGCCGTACTGGATGAACTCGTGGTCCTCCTCCTCGATGGGGTGGAGGGAGACGCTGTCGCCAATCTGGAAGGCTGGTCCGGGCATAGTCGACGGTGACGCTCGCGAGCGGTTATAGGTTCGCTGAAATTCAGTTCACCACTACCACTCGGTGAGCGCCTGTGCGCCGTGCGAGCGCACGAGCACCGCGAGGAAGGTCGCGACGCCGGTGAGCGCGAACGCGCCGCCGACGTAGAACGCCCACTCCATCCCGAACTGCGACATGAGGTACCCGCCGAGGACGGGCGCGAGCACGCTGCCGGGACGCCAGACGAGTTCGCGCACGCCGAACGAGGACGCGATGCCCTCGCCGTCGATGCCCTCGTCGGCGAACAGCGCCATGCTCGCGGGTTCGCGGAACGAGTCCGCGATGCCGAGGAGGCCGTTGGCGGCGACGAGCGGCACGAACGCCGTCGACGCCGCACCCAGCAGGGGGAGCGAGGCCGGGAAGCCGAGCGCGGACCCGATGGCGGGCGTGAACGGGACCGCGAGCGCGACGAAGCCGTAGGCAGCGCCGCCCGCAGCGACGAATAGCGAGCGCCCGTAGGTGTCCGAGAGACGGCCCGTGAACGGCTGGAACAGCATGTTCGTGAACTTCTCGGCGCTGAGCACGACCGCGAGGACGGTGCCGCTGTACGCGAGGCCGCCCTGTGCGGCGGTGACACCCGCGAAGACGGCGACCCACGAGCGCACGAGCGTGACGGCGACGGCGTACTGCGCGCGGAAGCTCGTGAGCGTGAGGATGCGGCCGTTCAGCGCGAGGTTGCTGAACGGGAACCCCTCGATGCGGGTGTCGTCGGCGTCCAGCAGCACGAGGACCGCAACGAACGCGACGACGAACAGCACCGCGAGCACGTAGAAGACGGGTTCGAAGCCGTAGCGGTCGTAGAGCACGCCCGCGGCGGCGAGGCCGAGCAGCGACGCGGCCAGCCGCCACGAGTTCGCCTTCCCGATGTAGTTCGCGCGCGTCTCCGCGGTCGCGAGCTCGCCGACCAGCGAGAGGCTCAACAGCCCCATCCCGGTCGCGAGAATCCCCTGCCCGCCACGAACTGCGACGAGTTGCCACGAGGTCTCGACGAGCGTGAACGCCAGCGAGACGACGACGCCGAACGCGAGCAGTCCGAGGAAGATGGCGCGCTTGTCGTAGCGGTCGCCCGCCCACGCCAGCGGCACGACGACGAGTGCCTGCGTCGCCGTGAACCCCGCGTAGAACAGTCCGAGCATAATGCCCGACGCGTCGAGCGCGTTGGCGTACTTCGGCAGGAGCACCGCGAGCGCGCTGAACCCGAAGCCGCCCGCGAACCGCGAGACGTACAGCGAGTAGAGTTGGAGTCGGTCCCGGTCCACAGTCGCGGGTAGATTGGGTGGGCAAAGACGGTTGTGAAACCGGACGGCGACGTGGGCCCTCGGCGATGTCACAGCCGACCGATTCGGCCAGTGAGACGCCCGCTACCCTGGCGGATTGAAAGGGCGAGCGGCTCCCTGCGAAGGCGGACGAAGCAAGCACGTGAGCGACCAGCGGGAGCGAGCGCGCGCAGCGAGTCCCCCGAGCCGAGGGCCGCTCGCCCTTTCAGGTGTCAACGTCGTCCACGGCAGCGTTCCAAGCAACTACGATAACTGACGCCGGTTCCGCGAACCCTTTTGGCTCGCGGCTCCCAGACTCCTGCATGGACCTGACGGACCGACCGCGGCGGCTGCGGCGGGACGGCGTGCGCGGGCTGGTGTCGGAGACGATCCTGGCGCCGACGGACTTCGTCGCGCCCGTATTCGTGGACGCGACGACCGACGAGCGGGTGCCCATCGAGTCGATGCCTGGCCACGAGCGCGTGCCGGTCGACGAGGCGGTGGCGCGCGTCGAGGAGATTCTCACGACGGGCGTGGAGGCCGTCATCGTGTTCGGCATTCCGGCGTCGAAAGACGAGCGCGGCACGCGGGCGTACGCCGACGACGGGGTCGTCCAGGAGGCCGTGCGTCGCATCACGAGTGAGACGGACGCGTACGTCATCACGGACGTCTGCCTCTGTGAGTACACGAGCCACGGCCACTGCGGGATTCTCGAGGAGCACGCCGACGAGGACCCCGACCTCACGGTGAAGAACGACGAGACGCTGGACCTCCTGGCGAAGACGGCGGTCTCGCACGCGGAGGCGGGCGCGGAGATGATTGCGCCGTCGTCGATGACCGACGGGATGGTCGCGGCCATCCGCGAGGCACTGGACGCCGCGGGCTTCACGGACGTCCCCATCATGAGCTACGCGGCGAAGTACGAATCGGCGTTCTACGGGCCGTTCCGGGACGCCGCGGACGGCGCGCCCGCGTTCGGCGACCGGCGGCACTACCAGATGGACCCCGCGAACCGCCGCGAGGCAACGCGGGAGGTCGCACTCGACGTCGAGCAGGGCGCGGACGTGTTGATGGTCAAGCCCGCGCTCCCGTACCTCGACATCGTCTCGGACGTGCGCGAGCAGTTCGACCGCCCGGTCGCGGCGTACAACGTCTCCGGCGAGTACGCGATGCTGCACGCTGCCGCGGAGAACGGCTGGATGGACGTCGAGGAGACCGCCCGGGAGTCCCTGCTGTCCATCAAGCGCGCGGGCGCGGACCTCATCATCACGTACTTTGCAGAGGACGTCGCCGAGTCGCTGTCGGAGTAGCGCACGGCTCGCGGTCCCGCTGCGCTCGACCGCGCGCCCGCTTCCCCGGCCATTTCCGGCAATTATTTCGTAGACGTGTGTCCAGTATCGACAGTCGAACGCCCAGTTATCTGGACGATTTACGACCTTATATGGACTAAATCCGATTGTAATTCGAGCGCTCGTCTACCCTATACGAACTAAACAACACATTCGTCAAGCAAACTTTTACATACCATCCAGTCCTGTCACTGTACTGTAGATGCGTGAAACGAACGCCCCGGTTTCGAATCTGGGAGTGGACGTGCGTACATCCATAACGCCTGTGTCAGCCACGCCCGGATTCGACGGTGGACCCACCCGAAACCCGGACTGTGTGCTCGCGCCCCGTGCAGGCGCGCTTTCGCGGGCGGACGTGCCCGAATTCGGGTCCCCGACCGGCGGCGTCGGGTCGCGCATCTCCACGGGGGTGATACAGTGACACGACCACGAAACCGTCTGTGACCACAGCGGACTGTGCTCACCGTGTGTTCGCCGGCCAGCATCGTCGGACTGTGCTCACCGGCCGGCACTTTCGCGGTTGCGGCTGCGACTGATTCTGTGTGACCTCGCCTCGGTAGCGACGCCGAACGTCGAACCCATCAACTATTTTCGGGGACCCCTCCAACGCTCCTCCATGAACCGCGAGACGTCACGCGACCTCTACGACCGCTCGCTCGACGTACTCGTCGGCGGCGTGAACTCCACGGTGCGGGCCGCCCCGCAACCGTACCCGACGTTCGTCCGGAAGGGCGACGGCGGCCACGTCGTCGACGCGGACGGCAACCGCTACGTCGACTGGGTGATGGGCCTCGGCCCGCTCCTGTTGGGCCACGACCTCCCCGAACCAGTCGAAGCCGCCGTCCAGCAGCGCACCAGCGAGGGTCCGATGTACGGCCTCCCCACGGAGCTGGAGGTCGAGCACGCGGAGTTCGTCGCGCGCCACGTCCCGAGCGTCGAGATGATGCGGTACGTCAACACCGGAACGGAAGCCACGACCTCGGCGGTGCGGCTCGCGCGGGGCTACACCGGCCGCGACAAAATCGTCGTGATGCAGTCCGGCTACCACGGCGCCCAGGAGTCCACGCTCGTCGAGGGCGACAGCGAGGAGCGCGGCCCGTCCAGCGCGGGCATCCCCGCGGCGTTCGCCGAACACACGATTCCCGTCCCGTTCAACGACACCGACGCCGTTACCGAGGTGTTCGAGGAGCACGGCGACGACATCGCCGCCGTCCTCGTGGAACCCATCCTCGCGAACAAGGGCATCGTTGAACCCATCGACGGCTACCACCAGACGTTGCGCGACCTCACCCGGGACAACGGCGCGCTGCTCGTCTGGGACGAGGTCATCACGGGGTTCCGCGTCGGCGGTCTCGGCTGCGCGCAGTCGAAGTACGGCATCACGCCCGACGTCACGACGTTCGGGAAAATCGTCGGCGGCGGCTTCCCCATCGGCGCCATCGGCGGCCGCACCGACATCATGGAGGAATTCACGCCCGTCGGCGACGTCTTCCAGGCGGGGACGTTCTCCGGCCACCCGGTAACGATGGCCGCGGGCCTCGAGACGCTGAAGTACGCCGCGGAGAACGACGTCTACGAGCACGTCAACGGTCTCGGCCGCAAACTCCGCGAGGGCCTCACCGACATCGTCGCCGAGCAAGCGCCCGAGTACACCGTCGTCGGCACGGACAGCCTGTTCAAGGTGCTGTTCACGCGCCGCGCCGACGCCCAGTCCGGGCCGTGTGCGGACGGCTGCGAGCAGAACCCCGAGTGCGACCGCTTCGACGCCTGCCCGAAGAACGGCGCCGACGTCGGTCGCGGCGCGGTCGACCGCTGGAACCGCGTGTTCCGCCCGCAGGTCCTCGACGACGGCGTTCTACTCTCCCAGAACCAGTTCGAGTCCCAGTTCGTCGCCTACGGCCACACCGAGGAGGACGTCGAGCGCACGCTCGAAGCCTACCGGAACGCCCTCTAGGCTTTTCTTCTCCGGGCGCGAACACCCGGGTATGGCAGAGACGCCCTCCACGGAAACGGACGCGCGCAGCGACGCCAATCCGGAGTCGGGCTGGTGGTACTGGGTCGCGGCGGTTCCCGTCTACTACGTAATCGGGACCGTGCTCGGATTCGTCGTCGGACTCGCCGCGTTCGCGTTCGCGCTCACCGGCATGGGCACGATGGACCCCGGAACGATGGAACCGGGCATGGGGTTGCCGATGGGCGTCGGCTTCGGGTTCGCCGGCGTGTTCGTGATCGTCTTCGTGCTGGCAGCGGTCGGCTTGCTGCTGTCGCTGGTGTTCCCGCTGGCCATCTACTACGACGCGACCGCCGTCGAGGACGCGCCCGGTCGCTGGAACCCCGACCCCGTGCTCTACGGCCTGCTCGGGCTCGCGGGCCTCGTCGCCCAACCCCTCCAGGTGCCGCTGGCGGTGTACTACCTGTACAAGCGCCACGAGTCGGTGGGTGTCCCGTGAGGTACAAACGCCGTGACGCCTAACGGACGGGCATGAGTGAGGTCCGCGTGGACTCGCGGTGGTGGTACTGGGTCGCCGCAGTCCCGCTGGTCACCGCGTTCTGGGTGGTGTGTTCGGTGTGGATGTTCGTCGTCGTCCAGGTCGTCCCGGAGGCCGTCGTCGCTGACGCCGGCGAGGTGCTCTCGCTGCCCGCCGTCGCGCTCGGCATCCCCGCGCTCGTGGCGTTCCTCGCGCTACCGCTGGCGCTCTGGATGGACGGCCACGCGGTCGACGCCGCGGGCAGCGACTGGCCCGGCGACGACTTCTCCGCGCCCGGCATCGCCGTGCTCGCGGACGCCCTCGTCGTCGCTGGGAGCGTGTTGCTGTTCCAGGGCGCGACCCTCGCCGCGCTCGTCATCGTCGCCGGCGCCGCCCTCGGCACGTGGGTCTCGGCTCGCTACCTCCGCGACCGCCGCGACCACGTCGCGATGCCCGCCTCCTTCTGGGAGTGGCGCGACGAACTGCGCGCGGGCGACCGCAGGGAGCCCGCCGCCGGCGAACGCGAGTAGGTCGCCTCGCGACGGTTCGGATTTGATTTTCTCGTCGTGCGTTACGTGATAGTCACGCGGCTCGCGGGTCACTGCACTCGCGGCTCACTTCATTCGCCGCCCGCGCTAACGTGGTCTCCCTGCGGTCGACCACGCAGACAAACGCAGGGGGTTTCAACCCAGCACGCCGAGATACGTACATGACCGACGCGATACGCCTCGCCACCCGCGGGTCGGACTTGGCGCTCCGACAAGCCAGCGAGGTCAAGACCGAACTCGAAGACCACCGCACCGACGTGGAACTCGTGGAAGTGGAGACCACCGGCGACCGTATCGACGACGAACTCATCCAGGACCTCGGGAAGACGGGCGCGTTCGTGCGCTCGCTCGACCGGAAAGTGCTGGACGGCGACGTCGACGCGGCCGTCCACTCGATGAAGGACGTGCCGACCGACGTCCCCGAGGATCTCGTGGTGGCGGCGGTGCCACGTCGCGGGAACCCCGCGGACGCGCTCGTGACGCCGAACGGCACGAGTCTCGAGAACCTCCCGGCGGGCAGCGTGGTGGGGACCGCGAGCCTGCGCCGCGGCGCGCAGATTCAGGCCCACCGCCCCGGCCTCGAGGTCGAGCCGATTCGCGGGAACGTCGACACGCGCGTGGAGAAACTGCTCGCGCCCGCGCTCCAGGACGAGCACGAGCGCCGCACGGAAGCCGAGAAGGAGCGCATGAGCGAGGACGCGCGCCAGCAGGAGCGCGGCGACTACGAGGCCAGCGAGACCATCGAGGAGGGCGTCGAGAACCTCGACAACGACAGCGAGAGCGACAGTGAGAGCGGCGGCGACAGCGCGCCGGACAACCGGCAGAACGCGGAGTTCGACCAGCCCGTCGAGGAGTGGTTCGAGTCGCTGACGCCGCTCCAGCAGTCCGCGCTCGGCCGCGAGGTCGAGACGGCGTTCGACGCGGTCGTGCTCGCGCAGGTCGGCCTCGAACGCACCGGCCTCACCCACCACGTCCACGACGAGGAACTCCCGACGCACACGCACGTGCCGGCGCCCGGTCAGGGCGCGCTCGCGATTACGGCGCGGAAGGACAGCGACGTCGCCGACGTGCTCCGGGACGCGCTCGACCACGTGCGCTCCCGGGTGGAGACGACGGCCGAGCGCATCGTCCTCGAGGAAGTCGGGGGCGGCTGCATCGCGCCAATCGGCGTCTACGCGCTCGTGCAGGGCGACGTCGTGCGGACGGACGTCCAAGTGTTCAGTCGGGACGGTACCGAGCAGGTCGGGGAGACGCGCGAACTCGACATCGAGAACTACGCGAGGGACGCCCGCGCGTTCGCCGCGGACCTCCGCGAGCGCGGCGCGACCGACCTCATCGAGGAGGCCCAACGGGAATGACTGGCACCGTCTACCTCGTCGGCAGCGGCCCGGGCGACCCGGAACTGTTGACAGTGAAGGCCGCGCGGCTGCTCGAGGACGCGGACGTCGTGCTTCACGACAAACTCCCCGGTCCAGCGATTCTCTCCGAGATTCCCGAGGACAAACGCGAGGACGTCGGTAAGCGCGCGGGCGGCGAGCGCACACCACAGTCCGCCATCAACGAGCGCATGGTCGAACTCACGCGAGAAGGCAACGACGTCGTCCGGCTGAAGGGCGGTGACCCGTTCGTGTTCGGGCGCGGCGGCGAGGAGATGGTGTACCTCGCCGACCACGACGTACCCTTCGAAATTGTCCCCGGCATCTCGTCGGCGGTCGCCGCGCCCGCCGCAGCGGACATCCCGGTGACCCACCGCGACCACGCCTCCTCCGTCTCGTTCGTCACGGGTCACGAGGACCCGACGAAGGAGGAGTCCGCGGTGGACTGGCAGGCGCTCGCTGACACCGGCGGCACCATCGTCGTGCTGATGGGCGTCGGCAAGCTCCCCGACTACACGCAGGCGCTCCGGGATGCAGGGATGGACCCCGAGACGCCCGTCGCGCTCGTCGAGAAGGGGACCCGGCCCGGGCAGAAGGTCGCGACGGGCACCCTCGACACTATCGTCGAGGCGCGCGACGAGGCCGGCATCAAGCCGCCCGCCGTCACTGTCATCGGCGGCGTCGCAGGGGTGCGGGAGGAACTCCGATGACGAAGCCGACGGTCGCGGTGTTCCGGCCCGCGGACGACCGCCTCGACGACGCGACCGCACTCCTCGAATCCCTCGACGCGGAGCCGGTCCCGGACCCGATGCTCGCCGTCGAGCCGACCGGCGACATCCCGAGAGACGGCGCTGACTACGTGCTGCTGACGAGCAAGACCGGCGTCGAGCTCGCCGCCGAGGCGGGCTGGACGCCCGGCGACGCGACCCTCTGCGCCATCGGCGAGTCGACTGCCGACGCCTGCCGCAAGGCGGGCTGGCCGGTCGACCTCGTGCCCGAGGAGTACACGAGCAGCGGGCTCGTCGCCGCGCTCAAGAGCGAGGTCGACGGCGCGCGCGTGGAGGTCGCGCGCTCGGACCACGGCTCCGCGGTGCTCACGGACGGCCTGAACGCCGCCGGCGCGTACGTCCACGAGACGATTCTCTACGAACTCGTGGTGCCCGCTGAGGCCGGCGACTCCGTGGAGCTGGCTGCCGGCGGCGACCTCGACGCCGCGCTGTTCTCGTCGTCGCTGACCGTCGACCACTGGCTCGACGAGGCCGAACAGCGGGGCATCAGAGAGGCCGCGCTCGCCGGCCTGAACGACGCCGTCGTCGGCTGCATCGGCCCACCGACCCGCGAGACCGCCGAATCGCTGGGTGTCGGCGTGGACGTCGTCCCCGCGGACGCGGACTTCGAGCAGTTGGCGCGCGCGGTCCGCGAACGACTCTGACGTCGAGCCGGTAGTTTATACCCGAAGCCGCGCTACCTGCTCGTGATGGACGCTCCGGTCCCGGAACTCGAAGCGCGGGCGACGGCGTGTGCGGACGCACTCGAAGCCGCCGACTCGGTATTGCTCGCGTCGCACATCGACGCCGACGGCCTGACGAGCGCGGGCATCGCCGCGAGCGCGCTCGAACGCGCCGACATCCCCCACGACGTCGTCTTCTCGAAACAGCTCGACGACGAGGAAATCGCGGGTATCGCCGCCCACGACCACGACACGGTGCTGTTCACGGACTTCGGGAGCGGACAACTGGACGCGATAACCGAACACGAGCGGGCGGGCGACTTCACCCCAATAATCGCGGACCACCACCAGCCCGCCGACGCGGACACGCAGTTCCACCTGAACCCCCTCCTGGAGGGTGTGGACGGCGGGAAGGAACTCTCCGGAGCGGGCGCGGCGTACGTGCTCGCGCGCGCCCTGCTCGGCGAGGACGCGACCGACCTCGCGGCGCTCGCGATCGTCGGCGCGGTCGGCGACCGGCAGACCGTCGACGGCGAACTCGTCGGCGCGAACACCCAGATTGCCGCAGAGGGCGTCGAGGCCGGCGTGCTCGACACTGCGAAGGACCTCGCGCTGTACGGCACGCAGACCCGCCCGCTCCCGAAACTGCTGGAGTACGCCAGCGAGGTGTACGTCCCCGGCATCACGAACGACGAGAACGGCGCGGTGCGCTTCCTCGACGGCCTCGACTTGGAACTGCACGACGGCGGCGACTGGCGGACGTGGGCCGACCTGAGTCACGACGAGCGCCAGACGGTCGTGAGCGCGCTGCTCAAGCGCGCGGTCCGCCACGGCGTCTCCAGCGAGGACGTGACGAAGCTCGTCGGGCAGACGTACACGCTCACGGCCGAGGAGCCAGGGACCGAACTCCGGGACGCCAGCGAGTTCTCCACGCTGCTGAACGCGACGGCCCGCTACGAGCGCGCGGACGTCGGACTCGCGGTCTGTCTCGGCGAGCGCGGCGAACCCCTAGAGGCCGCCCGAACGCTGCTACGCGAGCACCGCCGGAACCTCTCGGAGGGCCTCCAGTGGGTGAAACGCGAGGGCGTCACGATCGAGGACGACCTCCAGTGGTTCCACGCGGAGGACCGCATCCGGGAGACCATCGTCGGCATCGTCGCAGGGATGGCGCTCGGCAGCGACGCCACCGAGAGCGACCGCCCCATCATCGGGTTCGGCTACAAGAACGACGAGGAGACGAAGGTCTCCGCGAGGGGGACGTCGCGGCTCGTCGACCGAGGCCTTGACCTCTCCGCAGTGATGAGCGAGGCCTCACAGGCGGTCGGCGGCGACGGCGGCGGTCACACGGTCGCAGCGGGCGCGACTGTTCCCCGGGGCCGCGAGCAAGAGTTCCTCGACGAAGTCGGCGACGTGCTCGCCGACCAACTCTAGTCCCAGGTCGCCTCGCAGACGCGCAGCCAGTTCTCGTGCGCGAGCTTCCGGAGTGCTGAGTTCTCGTAGCCAGCGTCGCGGAGCGCCGCGAGCACGTCGCGGGTCCCGGCGGCGTCGCCAATCGAGTCGGGAATCGTGGCGCCGTCGAAGTCCGAGCCGAGCGCGACGTGCTCGACGCCCATCCGGTCGACGTGGTCGACGACCACGTCGAGGCTCGTGTCCGCGTCGTTGGCCCCGTCCGGCCGGAGCGCGCTCGCCGCGAACGTCAACCCGACGACGCCGTCCGTGTCGGCGACGGCGTCGAGTTGCTCGTCGGTGAGGTTCCGCGAGGACGGACAGACCGCATGTGCAGCAGTGTGAGAGACGACCAGCGGGGCCGTCGACGCGTCGTGGACGTCCCAGAACCCCTGTTCAGTGAGGTGCGCGCAGTCCACGAGCACGCCGTCGTCGTTGCAGCGCTCGACCAGCCGGCGGCCGCGCTCCGTGAGACCACCGCCGACGTCGGGCGAACTCGGGAATCGGAAGGGGACGCCGTCCGCGAACGCGGTGGGGCGACTCCACGCCAGTCCGAGCGACCGCAGGCCGCGCTCGTAGTAGTCCGCGAAGTTCGAGCGGTCCGGGCGAATCGGCTCTGCGCCCTCGAAGTGGACGACGACGCCGAAGTCGTCCCCTTCGATGCACGCCCGCAGGTCCGCGGCGGTCTCGACGCGCCGGACGCCAGGCCTCGCGACGAGGTCGTCCAGCGCGGCGAGCATCTCGTCGGCCGCGTTCGCGGCGAACGACGGCGCGAGCGGCGGTGGCGACCGAATTCGGTAGCCGTCGTCGGTTTCCACGCGGTTGCCGTCCGCGTCGGGCGCGAACTGCTCTTCGGAGGGGACGAACACCGCGAAGAGGCCAGCAGCGAGCCCGCCGTCGCGTGCCCGCGGCAGGCCGAGGTGGCCGTCGTCGCGGCCGTCCACGAGGTCGTCGACGGTCGCTTCGCCGCGCCAGACCGCGAGCGCGGCGTCGTTGTGGCCGTCGACGACGGCAGGTGAGTCCATCTGGTCGCATCGACAGACGGCGACGCGTAAAACGATTGCGCCGCGCTACAGCGACAGCCGTGACGAGTGTTTCTGTATCGCAGTATAGAATTTATTACCGCATGAGCGGGGAAGAACGAGAAATACAGAACAGCCCCAGAGGCGGCCCTCACGCTGCAGGGTCGACGGTTCAGGCGAACCTGGGGAACAGGTGGATAACTCGATGTCGAGCAAACGACGGTCACGAGCGGGATCGTGCTGGTCCCATGACAGCGTGAACGAGGGTGCTCGGAAGAGAGCGAATCGAGTGGTATCGACGAACCGGGTTGCACAGTGCGGGCAACACGTGCAAACGAACGGTAGCTGTGAGTCGTAGCAAACTGGACCTCTAGACGCGACTGTGAGTGCGACGCGCTCGTTGGCTACGACTCCCGAACTGGTCGAACTGGTGTCCGGTAGACCGCGAACGTCAGCCCAACACCTCCGGCAGTACCGTCGGCCTGGTCTCGCGTGCTCGCACGCGCACGCGAGCACAGGGAGCACGTGAACATCAGGGGAGACGCCGTGACGCGGAGTGGGAGAGTCAATATCTCACTCTGGGCCTGCGAATCCCACCATCTCGGTCGGCGGCTTCGAGGGGCTGGTCGGTTTCGGGCCGGCCCACGGTTCTATTGCGTCAACGAACCGCACCGCCTCTCCGCGTGTATCCAGTGAGGGTCACGAACCAAGTATACATTCTATTCTACGATATAGAATTAGGTGTGGCACGCGAACCAGCCAACCGGTTCGCGGCTACCGACGGGCACTTCAATCCGACACGGCAAACAACAGGTAATGAGCGACCTGACGCCCGAGGAGTTCGAGGAGGAGAAGTACGTCGACTACTTCCCGAAGCTCCAGACCGCGTACAAGAGCGCCTTCGAGACGATGAACGAAGCGTTCGACTCGGACATCGTCCACGGCATCGACCAGACGATTCTCGCCGAGAGCGAGCCCCACTACGAGGGCGACGGCAACTTCACCGTCGAACTCCCCGACGACCCCCTCGAGAAGCTCGACGGTGTCGTCGCGACCGACGAGAAGACCCAGCACGTCCTCGACCGCTACCTCGAGGAGCTTCGGGCGGAACTGCGCGCGCAGTTCGACGTAGAGGCATAACTGCGAGCGGACCTCCGGAGCGAACATCTTGCACCACAGGAGATAAGCCACGTCAGCACCAAGGGGTTCTTATGAGCACCGAGAGTCAGAGCGGCGACGACCTGGAGGAGCGCGTCAACAACTTCCTCCGCCGGAACTTCCCCCAGATTCAGATGCACGGCGGCACGGCCGCCATCCAGAACATCGACCGCGAGGAGGGCGTCGTCGACCTCCAGCTCGGCGGCGCGTGTTCGGGCTGTGGTATCTCCCCGATGACGATTCAGGCCATCAAGTCCCGGATGACCAAGGAGATTCCCGAAGTCGACGCCGTCAACGCCGACACCGGCATGGGCGGCGGTCACGACAGCGGCATGAGCCCGTCGTTCCCCGGCGAGGACGCCGACGGCGAGGACGTCGAGGAAGACGAAGGCCCGCAGGCCCCGTTCTAACTCTGAACTTCTCCACGTTTTTCGCGCTGCTGAGCGACTGCTCTCTCGTGAACCGACCGCAGGAGAGGGTTAGTCTTCAGTCCAGTAGTAGATTGCTTCCTTCTCGACGCCGCAGTTCGGACACTCCTCGGGGAACGACTCCTGGAGGTCGCCGAGTTCGCCGCACTCCGAACACCGCCACATGAGCTCGGCTTCGCCGAACTCGTGGCCGGCGCGCTCGTGCTCGATGGAGAGCGCTTCGACGCCCTCGCGAGTCGTCACGTAGAAGCCGTCCTCGTCGAAGCCGCGAATCGTCCCGAGTTTCTCGCCGTCGTCGTCGTAGACGGCCGTCCCGAGGCCGACACTAGGAGTTTCCTCACTCATACGTAGTCGTTCAGCACGGGTCGTGATAAAATCAATTGCCGGTCCGTAGCGGGGCCACGGTGCCGCGCCGTCGCGCACCACGGCAGCGCTACGACAGCTCCGTGAGCAGTTCCGTGAACAGGCCGCCCGGGGAGTCGATTTCTTCGACGCGCTGTTCGACGGTGTCGCCTTTCACGCCCGTGACGTTCGACATCGACACGACGGTGTCGCGTTCGTCCTCGCGCACGGCCCACGCGACGTTGCCGATGATGCGCACTTCCTCGCAGTCAAGGCGGTACTCGTCGCCCGCAATCGGCACGTCCAGGAAAACGGTCGCGGTCATGGTCCAGCGGCGCTTCGTCGTGAACCACCAAGACCGTCGTGGCCGATTGTGGGTGGCGCGTCACCGCGCCGTCAGTCACAGCGTTCGATAGAGAACCGAACAGGCCATCTAATCCGTCACGACGCCCCCTGTCCGGGGTTACAGTTGTTCGGGCGTGATTCGTTGACGTCGGCGGTTACGGTCGCATCGAATCCGTCACCGACAATTTCGACCGTTATCTCGGTTGCGTTGAAGTCGAGGTTGTACGTTTTTCGCGCTCCGGGACCGATATGGCTGCTCGGCTCTTCCTGTGCATCTCCCGCTGCCTCGGTGATGCGTTCGACGGTTATGTCCCTCGAGTATCGATTCCTCACCGAGACGTACACCTCAGTGTTCCCAACACCCTGACCGCTGCTGGCGTTCGCACTACTCGACGCTCCGTTACTATTCTGGGGAGCACACGCAGTGACTCCGACGTACGCGTCCTCGCTGTCCACGACGTTCACGGAGACACCGCGCTCGGCGCTGACGCTCGTGAACCCGAGTGTCCCGGTAGCGAGCATGCTCACCGCAGCGAGCGCGAGCGCGATGCTGACGACTCGTGGAACGTTCATCAGCCCCGAAGTTCCGGTGGTTCGTCGGTTGCTCCGATGCGTTGCCCCCGTGCATAGTACGTGTGCGCGACTGCAGAGACCGCGAACATCGCAGTGACGGCAATCCCCCACGCGACGTCCGGCAGCACCGCGAACGGCCACGCGCCAGTCCAGACCGCCGCCATCAGGGCCGCTGCCACCCCCGAGAGGCCGAGATAATAGACGCTCCACGGAATCTCGTTGCCCTGCACGACGTCCATGTAGACCTCGATGTCGTCGAGGGAGTCCGTGGGCTCGACAGTCCCACGGTTCTTGTCGAAGTTGACGACGCCGACGTCGTCCATCTTCGGCAGGTGTGACTGCTGGAGCGCGGTGTAGACACGCTTGCGCTCCTCGTAGGACACCTGATCGACGTCGACGCCGTACTCCCATGCGGCGACCTGCTCGGCGACGTCTCCAATTTCGGCAGTGCTATCCGCTGCTTTCAGCGCGTGTGCAGCATACCGCCGCCGCCGGTTCGAGAGTACGTCGAACAGTTCGTCCTCCGTCGGCGGCTCAGTTGACACCTCGTCGCCCGGTTCCCCCTCCCCTGTATCGGCGGGCTTCCCCTGCCCCCGATGTTGTGACGCCGATGACACGACAAGCAATCCTTCTCTACTACGCGCCCATAAGTGTTGGCTATAATTAACGTATCAATATCTGACGATAACAACCGCGAAGATGCTCGTTCCGCGGTTTCTAGGCGTTCACTCCCCAAATTTCAGATATTAATTCGAGAATAGTTCCGTGATGCGAACCGGTTTTCGGCCGCTCAGGTGTGCCTTGACGGTCACTCAGGCAGGGGTTGTCGGTGGACAGCAGCTTCTCAGGTGCGGTCAGACGGTCGGCCGACGAACGACAGACCGAGGCTGAACTCGCTCAATCGTGTCAATACTACCTACCATAGGGGTGATGGGGGAAGTGAGCGCTCTGGTGGACCGCGGTGGTCCATGGGAGTGCACAGCGAGGTAACTCCAACAATGCAACGTCGCAAATTCATCGCCGGACTCGGATCGCTCGCTGCCGCCGGGGCAGCTGGAATCGGTACGGGCGCGTTCACGACTGTGCAGGCGAACCGGAGCGTTAGTGTCTCCGTAGCTGACGACACTGATGCGCTGCTGGCTCTGACTCCGGATCCGGACGATGATAATACGAATGAGTCGGAGAATGCGGACTACCTGAGCTGGAACAACGGTCAAGTCAGCATCAATATTGATGATGCTGCTGGCACCACCGGGTCAGGTGTCAACGCCAACGCGACGACGCAGATTAATGACCTGTTCAAGGTCGTGAACCAAGGAACCCAAGCTGCTGTCGTCTACGTGGATCCAGACAGTATCAGTGACAGCAATTATACTTTCGATAATTCGGGTACTGGTATTATGATCGATCCGCAGGCTTCCAACCGGCCGAACGGGGAATACACCAACACCAGTGGGTTGGCCGCAGGTGTTGAGGATGATCAGATTTCCCTGACAGGTGGAGACTCCGGCCCCACTTGGGATGGGGTAGGGAGCAACAATAATGACTCACTCGAAGAATACGTCCTCGGGCCGGGCGAATCGTTCGATTTCGGTCTGTACGTCAAGACAGACGATTCAGTCGACGATACTTCGAGTATTAGCGAGACAATCGAGATCGTCGCTGATGCAACCCGTGTTCCGAGCAGCTACACGGGAGACGGAAGCAGTAGTTAAAGCCGGTAAAGATAATGAAACGGCGCACCCTCGTGGCCGGCCTTGGTAGCCTCACGGCGAGTAGCGTACTCGCTGTGGGAGCGGGTGCGTTCACGAGCGTCAGCGCGACACGCCGTGTCACAGTCCAGACGAGCGGGGACAACGACGCTCTGCTCGGACTTAAACAGCTCGGCGACGGGACCAGGACGGTTTACGGGAGAAGCGTCGAAGGTGGATCTCCGGAACAGGTCGCATTCAGCTTTCCTGGGACCGGAGAGCTCGCATCCGGCTCGGATCTGGGACTCGGGACCGATTCGGTGTACGAGTTCGATCGAGACGCTGGAGAGTCAGATGATTCCCATCCGACCGAGGGTCTACTCCGAATAATAAACCAAGGCACACAGCCGGTCATGGTGCACTCGGAACACAACACCGAATCCGCACTCGAAATCGAGCTGTACGACGTGACCGACGCCGACGAGACCGCACTCCGTGACAACCACCCAGTCCTCGACAGCGGCAGCTACGTCGACGTCGGATTTCGAATCCGAACCCACGGCGCCAGTCCCGGTGAGTTCGACGAGACGCTAACTATTGTCGCCGACCATCCCGACGAATAACCCACCCCGGCTGATCGGCGGTTCGACTCCGCCGGTGGGTTTCTGACGATGCGAGACAGATGAAACGCACCCTCGCACTCGCTGCGGCGCTCGCGCTCGCGGGAACACTCGCGTTCCCGTCGGTAGCCGCGCCGCTGTTCTCCGGGCCGACCGACGCCCTCGATAACGACGTTGAGCTCGCGCCGAGCAGTGACTACGCGTACCTCGACGACGGCGAGCTCGTCGTCGACCTGTCGGCGGCGAACCCCGACGCGGAGGGCGTGAACGACGACGCCGTGACGAGCATCGATGACGTGTTTCGGGTGAGGTACAATGGCTCGCAGTACGCGCACGTATGGCTCACTCACGAGTCCGATGCGGTGACGTTCTACGCGAACGGCGAGCCCGTACAGTCCGAGGCAGCGAACGTGACGCTCGCACCGAACGAGACAGCCGCGGTTGGGATGCGTGTGGACACGACCGGTGAGACCGCGGACGGGCTCATCGATGAAATTACAATTCACGCGCGGGCGGCCGAGCCCGAGGACGTCGCCGGCAGCGAGAGTGGAGACACAGATACAAACTCGGTCTCGTCCAGCGGGTCGACAGTACAGACGTGGGCGCCCGACGCGACTTCGCGGCGGTTCGTCGCGCTCGATGTGAGTGCGGGGGAGACGACGACCTTCAACGCATCCAGACTCGCCCTGGACGGTACGGACGGCGAACTCACGCTCGACGAAGCCGACGTCGCGACCACGGGCGAGTCGCTGTCGCTGGACGTCGACGCGACCGGGACCGAGAACTCGCGCTCTCGAGTAGCCGAGCGAGGCGCGGAGGCACTCGGCGCGGTCAGCGTGGCGGACCGGCTGGACAGCGCGGGGCGCGCGACGTTGCGGTTCAGCGTCCCCGAGGGGTACTTCGAGGCGCGCGGTATCGCGCCCGAGCACCTCGCTGTCTACCGCGACGACGGCGGCACACTCTCGAAACTCTCCGTGACGATGACCGGCGAGCGCGGCGGTCGCGTGCGGTTCGAGACCGAGACACCTGGATTCTCGACGTTCGTGGTGGCCGCAGACCGTGCACGCCTCCGAGTCACCGACGCGACGCTCGAACGTGCGAGCGCTGCACCCGGAGAGGCCGTCGCGGTGACGGCGAACATCTCGAACGAGGGCAGCATCACGGGTGAGCGGACCGTCACGGTGTCCGTCGACGGGAGCGTCGTCGCGGAGCGTACGGTCGAGGTCGAAGCCAGCGAAACCGCGACCGTGACGGCGCAAGTCGCGCACGACGAGACCGGCGAGCACGCGGTCACCGTGGACGGCGTCGACGCCGGGACCCTCGTCGTGCAGGCCGACGATACGGGTAACGCGACCACAGAACAGTCCCCGGCCGAGAACGCAGCCGACGAGCCTGTGCGGGAGGCGGCCGGATTCGGGCTGACTGACTTGCTCGGACTGGGAGCGGTCCTCGCGATCGTCGCGGCGTCGCTCGTGCTCGCACGGAGGACACCGTGGCGATGACGGGAACGACACCGGTGCGGCGGGTAGTCTTTTGCCAACCACGCGAGCAGTTCGACGTATGAATCGGGGATACGGCCCGCAGTCGTTCCGGGCGGCTCTCCGTGACGCCGTCAGGCTACGGGACTGTCTCGCGCTGTCGGTCGTCCCCGCCGTCGTCCTCGGCGTCTTCACGCTCCCCGAAGCGACTCGCGAGTCGCTGGCGTTCGCGTACCGCGACCCGACGCTGGTGACAGCATACGCGGCCCACTTCGTCCACTTCGAGGTGGAACATCTTGTGGCGAACCTGCTCGGGTATGCGCTGCTCGCGGGTTTCGGGTACGTGCTCGCGGTGCTGGCGGACTGCCGGCGACTGTTTGGCGTCGCCGCCGTGACGTACGTGCTGGCGTTCCCCGCCGTGTTATCTGGACTGAACCTCGCGGTGCCGCGGAACGCAATCGGATACGGGCTTTCGGGCGTGAACATGGCGTTCGCGGGACTACTTGGCGTGGTACTCGTGGCGTACGTCGGCCGGCAACTCGACGCGAGGGTTCGCGTCCGGTACGCACCCGGCGTGTTCTTCGTGGCCGTTACCGTCGTCTCGCTAGTCGCACTTCCGGCCAGGCGTGCGTCGGTCGCGCTCGCAGCGCTGAGCGCAGTCGTCGCTGCCGGGTACGCAATCGCCGTGTGGCGGGCGTGGAGTGCGTCACCTGGGCCAGTCTCGCAGGAGTGCAGCACTCGACCCGGATGGTTCGACGTTGGCGTGCTCGGTGCCGTGGCGTTCCTCGGCTACCCGTTCGTCGGATTCCCAGCGCCAACACCCACCGACGGCAGCGTGGTGAACGTCTACGTGCACTTGCTCGGGTTCTGCCTCGGATTCATCGTCCCGTACGTCGCGCTCGCGGCGGGCGCGTTCGACGCGGGCGGAGAAGCAGTGGAACGAACGTCCGAGGGTTTTTGACGGATTGACACGTTCGACCGAGTGAATGTCCGTCCGCCGCGCACTCACGCTCGGCGCTGAAGCCCTCGTCGTCCTCGTCGTCGTCGCTCTGCTCGTCGGCCAACTGCTCGGCACGCCCGTCCTGCTGGGGTACGTCGAAACTGGGAGCATGGAACCGACGATGGAGCCAGGGGACGGCTTCGTCGCGATACCGACGGCCATCGACAGCGACGTCGAGGAGGGTGACGTCATCGTCTTCCGCGCAGAGGAGCTCCAGGGCGGCGGCCTCACCACGCACCGCGTCGTCGGCGAGACCGACCGCGGGTACATCACCAGAGGTGACGCGAACCCGTTCACCGATCAGGACGGCGGCGAACCGCCCGTGAAGGACGCACAGGTCGTCGCGAAAGCGCTCCAGGTCGGCGGCACGGTGGTCGTCGTTCCGAACCTCGGCACGCTCGTCACCGGACTCCAGGGCGCGTTCGCCGACGTTCAGCGCCAACTCGCGACAGCGACCGGGACGCGCGCGCTGCTCGGCACGCAAGGCATCGCCTACCTCCTCCTAGGGCTGTCGGCGCTGCTGTACGTTTTCGACCTGTTCTTCGCAACGAGCGGTCCCGACCGGAGCCGCGACCGAGACCGTGACCGCGACCAGGGGATCTCGCCGGGACTCGTCGTCGCCGCCCTCGCTGCAGTGCTCGTAATCGCCGCGACCGCCGCGATGGTGGTGCCTGCGGGTACGCAGGAGTTCGGCATCGTGAGCGCGGAGTTCGCCTCCGAGAACCCCACAGTTATCGAGCAGGGTGAGTCCGCGAAGCTGCCGTACAGCGTTCCGAACGCCGGCCTCGTTCCGGTCGTCGCGTACGTCCAGCCGGCCAGCGAGGGCGTCTCGGTGACGCCCGAGCGCGTCCACGTCGACGGTCGCGGCGAAGCAGCCGTCGACGTCACGCTGTCCGCGCCCGAGGAGACGGGGTACTATCGGCGGTTCGTCACCGAGCACCGCTACCTCGCGGTGCTCCCGACTTCGATGATTGAGTCACTGCACGGCGTCCACCCGTGGCTCCCGATTCTCGTCATCGACGCCGCGCTCGCGGGCGGCATGGCGGTGCTCGGGCTGGTCGTGCTCGGTGGACGTCGCGTTCGCGTGCGGAAGCGGGAGTCGCGCCACGACCGGTCGCTGTGGCAGCGCGCGCTCCGGTATCTGACACGGTGACGGGGATACGGTTGGTTTATCGACAAGTCTATACAACCGCGTTACACAGGGGGAGCCATGGGGGAGGGGACACGTTGGCTCAGGGTTCGGGCAGTCGTATCGGCGTGGGTTCCCGTACTAGTCGCGGTACTGGCGGTGTTCGCACTCGCGGGCGGGTGGGCAGCGTATACGGCTCACGCCGCGCCCGGAACCACCACGGAGCAGTCCGAGCAGGCGCACTGGACCGTTACGGGTGAGTTCCAGCACTCCGCGGACGTCACCCGCGAGAACCCGATTTTCGACGTGGGAACGACGCTCTCGAACCGCTCGACGTACTTCACGGGCGCGTCGCCCGTGCTCGACGGACGGTACGTCGCAACGTACACCGGCATCGACGCCGCGGCCGCGTCTATCGACCTCGACGCCGCGCTCGTTATGCGGTCGGTTGGTGAGGACACCGTTTACTGGACCGACCGAACATCGCTGGACGAGGCAAGCGTAGACGACGTACAGGCCGGTGAATCGACCAACATCGCCTTCGCGCTGAACGCCACTCGGATCGCGAACCGGCAGTCAGCGATTCAGGAGTCGCTCGGACAGACACCCGGCGACATTGAGGCGTTCGTCGCAGTCCGCACGGCCGTCAACGGAACCGCAGACGGGCGGCCTGCCTCGCTGTCGCTCACGCATCGTCTCCCCATCTCGGTCGACGGCGACGCGTACACCGTCGGCCCCGCGGAAACCGGCAGCGAAACCGTGACAACGACCGAGACGGTGACCGTCACCAACGAGTACGGCTTGCTGTGGACGGTCGGCGGCCCGCTACTCCTCCTCGGTGGCGTCAGCGGGCTCGCGATACTCGGCGTCGGGCGACGCCGGGACGCGTTCGCGCTGTCGGAGAATGAGCGCGACCTGCTCGCGTTCCGCGACGAGCGCGCGGAGTTCGACGAGTGGGTCGTGCGGGCCCGGCTTCCCGACTCCGTCCACGACCGACAGCGGGCAGAGGCGGCGTCGCTCGCGGACGTCGTGGACTTCGCTATCGACTCGGACACTGGCGTCGTCGAGGACACCGAAACCGGGACGTTCTACGCTATCTCCGAGCAACTGCTCGTCGCGTACGAACCACCCGCACTGGCTCGCAGCGCCGACACGGATGGCGACACGAGAGCCGGATTACTCGACGGTGTCTACGAACAACTCGATAGTATCGAAGACGAAACCGACAGCGAAACAGGCGAGAGCGAAGCGACCGACGGCGACCACGAGGAGACCCCGCGACCGCAGGACTAAGCGCGGACGGTGGCGGTTGCGTCCCCGAGTGGATTACATGAAGTCCGCGATGCCTGACTGCTTGTTCTTGTCATTCTCGAAAATCGACTCGAGACTCGCCTCCAGGACTTCCAGGCGCTGTTTCGTGTACTCGCGGCAGTCGTACTCCTCGGCGACCGTGATTGCCGTGTCCATGTACTTGTTTACGGAGCCCTCGTGGACGGTCAGATTCACGCGCCCGCCACACTCCCGGCAGTCGCCCGTCAGCGGCATCCGGCGGTACTTCTCCCCGCAGTCCAGACACCGCGTCTCCTGGCGGCTGAACGCGCGCAGGTTCCCGATGAGGTCCGGGAGGAAGTGGTACTCGATGACGCGCTCGGCGACGTCCGTCTCGTCGACCGCCCGGAGTTTGCGCGCCAATTCGAGCTGGGCGTCCATCTTGTCCATCATCGACCCGAGCGTCTTGTACGCCGACAGGCTCGGCCCGAGGTGGATGTCCGACGTGTCGTGGGTGTGCTCGAAGCCCGCGTACTCCGTGTCGGTGCCGAGGCTCTCCTCCGCAATCTCCACGAGGTCCTCGACCTCACCAGGGTCGGCCATCTCGCGGGTCGCCTCGTAGAACTCCCGCGGGTACTGGCTGACGACGTCCATGTTGTGCGCCTCGTCGTCGATTTCAGTGGGGTCGATGCGCGAGGACATCACCAGCGGCGCGTCCATGGAATTGTGAGCGTACAGCCAGTTCGCGGTGAAAACAGGGTCGCCCCCGACCTGGAGGTCGTAGAGATACCCGTCGTAGTCGACGGAGCCAATATCTTTGACGCGCAGATACGAAAGGTCCCCGTCCACAAGCGGGCGTAGTTCCTCAAGCGCGGCCTCGGCCTGCGACGGCAACTCCTGTTCGTCGAGCGTATCGACGATCTCGGTGAGTTTCTCCAACGAGATGTTGTCGCGACGCTTCAGGTACTTCGGAATCGTCTGTTTCACGCCCGCAATATCCATCTCGCGGAGTTCCATCAGCGTAGACGGAATCGAAACGACGAGACTCTTGGGGAGATATGGATCGTCTCCGTCGAGAAGTCGGTGAAGCGGATTATCGTTCGCGCCGCCGGAGACCGTTACGGTGTGGATGTCTTGTCTGTTGCCGTCACGGTTCGTTTTTGTTGAAACGTTCGCGACGAGTCCGAGACGGTGTAAGAGGAACATGATTCCGTCTTTCACGTCGTCGCTGGTCGTGTGGAAGCTAACTGTCGTCACGTTGTCGTTGGAGCTGTCGCTTCCGTCACCAGCAATAAAGCCTCGCAGGAAGTCGAGCACTACCGACCGCGGCGCGTGGAGGATACACTCTGGAACAACCTTCTCGCTCGAATCATACGAATCAGCGTTCTCGAAGCCGAGCGAGTAGAGTACCTCCCTGAACACGGCGGGGAACCGTAGTTCGTAGGCACGATTCGACCAGCGTCGTCCCGGTTCGGTCCCGAGTTTATCCGTAGCGATGTCGGCCGCACGGTCGATGAGATCTTCGTCGGCGTTGTGGATGCAGGGGTTGACGCTTGAGGTAGTTCCCTCAGCGACGAACAAGCCTAGGAGCCAGGCGAAGTCCTCGTCAACCTCGATTGTTCGCGTAATGCCGAGTGAGGAGCCTTCAAGTCCGATCTCGATGTCAGTCGGTACGTCAAGTTCACTGTGGGCGAGAATCTGCTGGAACCGCTCAAATCCGATTTTCGACTTACTGAGTCGGTATGCGAGTCCCGCGTCGAACGCTTCATGTGTCTCGCTCCCTCGGTCGGTTGTCTCCCAGGCCGTCCGTAAGAGTTCCTCAACATCATCGTCGATGACAACGTACGGGTCATCGACACAGTCGGTGACATCCAGGGTCGTTTCCCGGGTGTCGACATCGAGGTCGCGTGGGGCAACAACCAAATCACCGGCTTCGAGGTCCGCACCGGCAACTTCCTCGATACCATCATCGTACCGGAAGAGGCTGTGGTGTTCCGTTATCTCCAGCGACCGACCGAACTGCGTCTCCACGCGAACGAGTTGCTCGTCGTCATCCGCCCGGTAGCGAATCGCTTTCTCGATTGGTTCCAGTGATGCCTCGTGGTTGTCGTCGAACGCGTACGTCTGCCAACCCTCAGCGTAACAGGTCCGTTTGCGGAACTTCCCGTCCGTTTCAATCGGCGATTCAAGCTCACTCCAGAACTCCTCGAAGGTTAGGAACCGAACGTCGCCGTCCGGGTCGACAGCGACGAGCCGAGAATCCTCGGCGACACTCCCACCGCGCTGGTCCGGCAGGTACGACTTCGAGAAGTTGATGAGGCCGTCCATCAGGAGCATCACGCAATCTTCGTCACCATCACACTGCTTTGCCGCAATACCGTTCGCGAACAGCGAATGCGTATCGGCGACCGTGAGACAGTACGTGTGTGCAGTATCTGACTGAACGTATTCTATCTCTGAGATGTCGTCGAGGACCGTCGAGCCGCCGTCCGTCGCCGCGGCCACTTCTGGCTCGGGATGCGAGTCTGCACGCGTGCTCAACAGTAGCGACTCGTCACCGTCGAGATCACATGCTTCGGCGGAATCAACGCCGTCGCCGGTCCAGTACTGGACTTCGTGGTCCGGCGTAACGGTAAGTTCACGACCAGATTCGGCCTCGATACGAACCATGTGGTCGGGTGCGGGATGCTTCGAGACGGCCTCAACCGGCTTCTGTACGACGTCACCGTCCTCAGTCACGGACGGCACAAACACGTCACCGTCGAGCTCCTGGACGAGCGTCCCGAAGTCGTCCTCATCCGCTGTTTCGGGGTCGAGACGATTCTCGACGAGTGTCTTGATTGGGTCGTGGTGCCACTCGCCGGCTTCGTCCTCGAACCACACCTTCGTCTCCGGGTGGAAGCAGTTCCGACGCTTCGCGGCGTGAAAGTACGGATGCGCGTAGCCAACCGACGCTGACGTGAAGCCGATAACTCTGCCGACGACGGCGGCAGAGGTGTGGGGCGCCATCCCGAAGACGAGTTCGCCGACGAGGTCGTCGCGTTCCTCCAATTCGTAGAAGGCGTCGAGGCCGTAGTACTGGGTGAGGAGGTCGTCGACGAAGTCCGCGGTCTGGAGCATGTGCTCGGCAGCCCCATCGGAGAGTACGATGTCCTGCACGCGGAGTTCGACCAGTTGGTCGTCGTGCTCGAGGGGGTCGCCGTGGATGTCCTCCTCGTAGCCGAGTTCGCGGAAGTGTTCGACGGTGACGTCGAGTTCGCTGGGTTTGACCGACGTGACGGGGAGGTCGGTCATATCGTAGCGGACGGTGCCGTCCTTGAACGCGGAGACGTCGTGTTTCGCGCGGAGAACGCCCTTCTCCATGGGTTCGGGGACTTTCTCCGCGGACATCAGTCCCTGGACGCCCTTGAGCTGGTCGAAGGCGTTCTCGCGCTCGCCGACCGCCTGAAGCGCGTTACGGTACTCTGCGCCGACGTCGACGGTCTGGACTTCGACGTTGTCGAGTTCGCGCTCGCAGCGCGGACACTCGACGCGGCCGGACTCGTCGGGGTCGGCGCTAATGTTGCAGTCCGGGCACTCGTAGTGGGGGTCGGTCCACTCGCCGCAGTCCTCGCAGCGCGGCTCGAACGTGTGGTCGCCACAGTCCGGGCACTCGCGGACGCCCAGTTGCACGTCGAGTTCGCCGGGCGTGTCGCTCATGTCGGGAGCGTGCCGGGCGGCCTGGCTGACGTCGCGCTGGCTGCCGCCGGCTTCGCCGATGGGGAAGAGGGTGTGGACCGCGGGGGAGAGGTCGCGGGATTCGGACTTCTCCGGGCGGCCCATACGGTTCCCGATGCGCGTGGGCGCGCGTTCGCGGACCTCGAACGGGGCGACTTCGTTGACGGCGGCGAGCGCGTTCGGCCACTCGCGGGCGTCCGCGGAGAGGTCGTCCCATTCCCGGGCCAAATCGTCGGTGAGGCCCAAGGAGCGCGCGAACGGCCGCCAGTCCGGAATCCGAATCTCGTCGTCGTCCTGCGTGTGCTCGACGAGCAGCGCTTCCAGCGGCTCGCGGACCGCGTCCTCGTTGGGGACGACGAGGTCGCCGTCCTCCTGCTCGGCGTCCGTGACGGCGTCGGCGAGTACCTCGAAGTCGGCGACCTCGACGTCGTGCCAGAGGTGCGTGTACTTCGGGTGGAGGGGCGCGTCGTAGTCGGTCGCCCACTCCAGCGCCTGGTCGGCGTCGGGGGCTTCGAGGTCCACGTACGGCGAATCTCGGAGTGCCTGAATGTCCGCACCCGCTGCCTCGAAGTCCTGAATCCACCACTCCGGGGCGTAGGAGGCGGGCGCGAGCTCGTGGTTGTTCTCGACGAACTCGCCGTAGTTCACGAGGTACTCGCCGACGTCCAAGATTTCGACGACGCCGTTCCGAACTTCGAGGGCTTCCTCGGGGTCGTCGATGCGGCGGACGTCGCCGTTCGCGAGCTTGACGGTCGGCCCCTCGATGGAGTCGACGGGCACGATGCCCGCCGCCTTCCCCGGGCGCTCGGTCTTGATTTGGGTGCCGGTCGCGAGGAAGTCGTCCACGAGGTGCATCGTCGCGGGGTGGATGCCCGCCGTCGCGAACCCGTGGTTGCGCGAGCGCCCGTAGCGCAGGCGGAAGCCCCCCTCGTTGGAGGGGTGGCCGAAGACCGGGCGGCCCGCGATGAGGTCGCGGAGGAACTTGTTCGACGGGTCGACGCGGGGCGGGCCGTCGGGCTCCTCGCTGGCGTCGTCGGCGTCGGCGGCCTCCGCTTCGCTCGCGGCTTCGCCGCTCGCGTCCTCCGAGGCCTCCCCCTGGTCGGCCTCGCTCTCCCCGATGGTGCCGTCGATGAGATCCTGCAGCCACGGCCACTCGACCTCGTCCAGATTTCGGGTGTAGCGCTGAATCTTGGGGGCTTTCAGCGCGATCCCTTCTGCGAGCACGAGGCACATCCCGCCGCGCGCGGAGTTCGTCGCGATGCGTTCGAGGTCGCGGAAGCCGTCGACTTCCTCGTCGCCGGTCGCCTCCCCGTCGAGCATGACGGGGCAGTGCTCGGTGATGAACTTCGTCTCCTTGTCCTTCGGCGAGTACTGGAGGCCCGTCTCGGAGTCGTAGAGGGCGACCTCCTCGGCGTAGCGCTCGATTTCGTCGTCGCGGGGTTTGAAGCGGTCGATGTCCAGCAGCGCGCGGGCGTAGTCCGCGACCAGCACGGACAGCGCCTGCGCGGTCCCGCCCGCGGACCGGATGGGGCCGGCGTAGTAGACGGCGACGTACTCGGTGCCGTCGTCGTTGGCGTTGACCTCGACGCGGTCGATGCCCTCGATGGGGGCCGCGACTACGCCCTCCGTGAGGAGTGCGACCGCGGTGCGGACCGCGCCCTCGACTTTGCCGGCTTTCGTCTCGTAGTCGCCGACGCGCCCCTCGACGAAGTCCTCGACGAGTTCGAGCGCGGCCTCCTCGCGGCTCATCTCGCCTTCGAGGTCGCGCACGCGCTCGGCGACGCCGTCGATGCCGAGGATGTTCTCGACGCGGTCGGCCATGTCCTTCGCGACCGGAATCTCGACCTCGGGCTCGGGGTCCTCGCCGCGGCGCTTCGCGCGCTCGGCGACGTCGAAGGCCTCGTCGAGGCCGGCTTCCAGGGTCGCGAAGTAGGCCTCGTCCTCGGGCCGCATTACAGCCAGAGGTCGAGGTCGGTAGCGTCGTCGTGCTCGCGGACCAGCTCGGTGTCGAGCTCGCGGACGTACAGCTCGCCGGCGAACACGGTCGCGCGGTCGAGGTGCCCGGCCAGCGCCTGCCCGGACCGCCGCGAGAGGGTTACGTGCGTGTGCGCGAAGGGTTCCCCGTCGAGGTCAGCGACGTTCCCGACGCAGGCTGCGACCTCCAGTGGTTCCTCGAAGCGCGCGGCCTGATACTCGAAGTCGTCCTGGTCGTAGTACCAGAGTTCGGCGTCCTGGACCGCGCCCATACCGACGAACCACGCGGCGTCGATGCCCTCGTCGGCCGCCAGCGACTCGATTTCCTCGCGCCAGTCGGCACCGTGGTCGAGTCGCGCAACGAACTCGCGGCCGCCGGTGACTTCGCGGACGTTCATGGATGCACCCAACGGGCGCGCCAGCAAAAGTCCTACCGTCTGGGTGCCGCGGCACTACGAGAAGTCAGAACGCCGTCGCAGCCGGCCTATCGCCAGGCCGAGAGCGCGGTCGCGTGGTCCGCTGTTACCGACATCCACGCCTCGTCGCAGGAAATGTCCGCGATGACGAGTCGGGACTCGGGGCCCTCGTCGTCGAGGGAGGCCATCACGTCGGTGCCGGACGGGTTCGCCGGCTGCGCGGCGTCAGTCGCCATGACGTATGATACAACGTGACACCCACTACTTAAGCCCGTCGGAGTGACAGGAGTGGCCGAAGTATGATTCTGTCGGCCACGCCCGCATCGGGTTGTACGTACGTTGCACGTTCCGGTTTTAGGATGGGTACATCCACAGAAGCGGTAATTTTATCCCTATAGATTAGTAATCTGGGTTTGGATGACAGACACTGACAACCTCTCCCGTCGGCGGTTCCTGCAAGGAACCGGCGCCGCTGCGACCGCAGCCGCCCTGGCCGGATGTACCGATGGCGACGGCGACAGCGACGGCACGACCGAAGAACCGAGCGGAACCACGAGCGCGCCGAGCGACGAGAACCGTTATCGCGGCCGGCAGATCGGGACGGCGGACTCGATGGACCCCGTCTACGCGACGGACGTAGTGTCCGGGACACACATTCAGGAAATCTTCGACGGCCTGACCAACTACGTCAACGGCACGGTCAACGTCGAAACCCTCCTCGCGACGGACTACACCGTCTCCGACGATGGGACAACCATCACCTTCCAGCTCAAGGAAGGCGCGACGTACAACAACGGCACGGAGGTCACCGCCTCCGACGTCGTCTACTCGTGGGAGCGCCTCGCGGCCTCCGAGAACTCCAACCGCGCGGGCTTCATCCTCGACTTCCTCGGTGTCGTCTACGAGACCGAGACCGACAGCGAGGGCAACGAGCAGTACGTCCCCGGCAGCATGGACGTCGAAGCGACCGGCGACTACGAGCTCACGGTCACGCTCTCGGAGCCGTTCTACGCGGCCCTGGAGCTCATCGCGTACTCCTCGTTCTTCCTCGTGCCGGAGGGCATCGTCGGCGACATCGAGGGGTACGAGGGCGAGGTCGAGTACAGCGAGTTCGCGTCGACCAACCCGGTCGGTGCGGGCCCGTACGAGCTCACCGAGTGGAGCGAGGCCACCAGCATCACCCTCGACGCCCGTGACGACTACCACGGCGAGGAGATTCTGAACGAGGGCCTCGACTACTCCGTGTTCACGGAAGCGAACGCCGCGTACACGTACGCGACGTCGAACGTCAACGCCGACAGCCCGTACATCCCGTCGGCGCGGTACGACCCCGAGCTGCGGAACTTCGAGGGGACGGACGACCGCGGCCGCCAGTACGGTACCTACGGCCCGTTCGACCCCAACGACATGACCGCCCAGTACTACGAGGTCGCCACCCTCTCCACGAACTACTACGCCTTCGACACCGAGAACGTGGAGAAGCCGGTGCGGCAGGCGGTCGCGCACGCGATGGACCAGCAGGCCATCAACCAGGACATCATCAACACGCCCAGCAAGCCGGGCTACTTCTTCACGCCGCCGGCGATGTTCCCGGGCGGCGCACAGCGCTACAACGAGCTCCAGTCCGAGTACCCGTACGGGGCCTCGGCGCAAATCGACCAGGCGCGCCAGGTCATGGAGGACGCCGGCTACGGGCCGGACAACCAGTACGAACTCACCTTCGACATGCCGTCCAGCACGGCGTCGTCGTGGGGGGAGAACGCGTACAGCCTCCTGCGTGACAAGCTCCAGCAGGCACACATCTCGCTGGAACTCCGGACGGGCGACTGGAGTACGTTCCTCAACCGCGGCCGCAACGGCAACTTCGGCCTCTACTTGCTCGGCTGGGTCGCCGACTACCCCGGCGCGGACAACTTCCTCGCGCTCATCAACCCGCCGAACACGTTCTTCCAGCAGGGCGGGTCGTCGTACATGCGCTGGTCGACGGACACCGGCGACGCTGCCGACGAGGCGAAGGAAGCGTGGCAGACCGTCCAAAACAACCTCGGCCTCTCCGAGGAGGCTGCCTCGGCCCGCGAAGAGGCCTATCTCGAACTCGAACGCGCGAACTGGGAGGACGCCGTCCTGCTGCCGTTCCTGCACGGCATCGAGCAGAGCTACAGCTACGAGTGGATCGACTCACCGCGCTTCGGCGCGATGGGGCCGTCCCGCAAGAAGAGCCACCGCACCGAAATCGGCGACCGCAGCGAGTACCAGTAGCGACTCCGGCAATCCCCTCGCCCTCCATTCGGCAATCCACATTTTCGTACGGCAGAGCCGGTAACTCCGACACATGGAGTGGCCAAAGCGCAAGACCTAAACACGCAAATTCGTATAGAAAGATGCGAACGAGTCACACAACTCGTCGATTACGCCCATGAGCCGGTGGACATACTTCGCGAAGCGCCTCGTGCTCGCTATCCCCGTGATACTCTTCGGGACGTCGCTGACGTTCCTCATCATCTACGCGGGTCCGATCGACCCCGCGACGGCCATTCTCGGACAGAAAGCGACGCCAGAGCGCATCCAACAGATACACGAATCGCTCGGCTTGAACCAACCGCTATGGGAGCAGTACGTGGACTTCATCGTCAACATGTTCACGTTCAACCTCGGCGACTCGTGGGTCGTGCAACCGAACACGCCCGCCTACGAAGTCATCGCGAACTTCGCGCCCCGCACCATCCTGATGGGCGCGTGGGCCGTGCTGTTGCCGCTGTTCATCGGCATCCCGTTGGGGTTCTACGCCGGCCTCAACCCGAATACGCTCGGTGATTACTCCGCCTCCTTCGGCGGGATCGTCTGGCGCGCGATGCCGAACTTCTGGCTCGCGGTGATGTTGATGATGATTCTCTCTAACTCCGAGAAGTTCCTCCTCGGCTTCGACTGGCAGAGTTTCATCGTCTCCACGAACGTCGCCGGCGCGCCGGACATGAACAATATCTGGAACTTCGGAAACTTCCTGCAGGCCTCGAAGCTCGTCCTCCCCGCCTCGCTCGTCCTCGGGTCGGCGTCGATGGGCAACGAGATGCGCATCGGGCGGACCGCATTCCTCGAAGTGAAAAACTCCAACTACGTCGAGATGGCGCGGGCGAAGGGGCTGCCCGGCCGCACCATCGTCTGGAAGCACATCTTCCGGAACGCGCTCATCCCGCTGATTCCCGTCATCACCGCGGAAGCCGGCGTCCTCGTCGGCGGCTCCGTGCTCGTGGAGACGGTGTTCGGCATCAACGGCATCGGCTGGCTGTTCTTCAACGCCGTCACGAACGGCGACCTGCCGTTGTCGGGCGCGTTGATGTTCCTGTTCATCCTGTTGCTCGTGGGCTTGAACATTCTCCAGGACTTCCTGTACACGGTCGTCGACCCCCGTGTCGGGTTCGAGAGCGAGGGCTAACACATGCAAAGCGAAACCGAACAGGTAGACTCCACGCTCGTACAGCGAATCAGACAGAACCCGACGCCCGCCGTGCGCTGGGCCGCGGTGATGGCCGCCCTCGTCCTCGCCGAACTCGGCGCGCTCGCCGGAGTCGTCATGGCGGTTCCGTGGGACGTTCCAGTCAACGCCATCGCCAGCACCGTTCCCGTGCTCGGCGACATCTTCGCGTCGATAGCGTCCGTGTTCGCGGCCGCCGGCGACGCCGTCGCGAACCTACCGACGCTGCTCAGCCGCGAGTGGATTCCCAACCAGGGCTACTTCGTGCCCGGTGAGGGGTGGCAGAACACCTTCATGGGCCTCGAACCGAAGCACGCGTGGCTGCTCCGCGTCGGCCTCGTCTACGCGTACGCGTTCGCGTTCCTCTACTGGATGTGGCGGGGTTACCTCGTGTTCCGCCGCCACTACCGGTACGCCGACTGGACGCCCGCCGACGACATCGTCGACCGCTTCCGCGGGCACACGTGGGGCCAGTTCGGCCTCGTGCTGGTCGTCGTCTTCCTCGTGATGGCGGCGTTCGCGCCGACGGTCAGCCCGGTGACCCAGGAGAAGAACATCATGCAGCCGTACGGCCACGAGGTCACGTACTTCGACAGCGACAGCGGCAGCGTCGAGACGGTGACCGTCGGCGCCGCGAACCTCAACTCCCAGTCCGCGGGCACGCAGGGCAACGTCGGCCCGTGGACGTACGACTCCTACGACCGATTCCACCCGGCCGGCACGCTACCCTCCGGAAAAGACCTCTTCACGTTCCTCGCGTACGGCGCCCGTATCTCCCTGTTCATCGGTATCGTCGCCTCCGGCATCGCGGGCGGCATCGCCCTCGGGCTCGCACTGTTGACGTCCTACTACAAGGGACTCGCGGACATGACGGCGGTCGTGATGAGCGACGCGTTCTCCGCGATGCCGCGGCTGCTCGTGCTCATCATGCTCATCTACGTCCTCCAGGACCACTGGATAATGGACGTCTACAGCGGGGCGTTCCTGCTCGCCCTCCTGTTCGGCATATGGGGGTGGATGGGGCTGTGGCGCTCCATACGTGGGCCGTCGCTGCAGATCGTCGAGAACGAGTGGATTACGGCTGCCGAGGGCTTCGGCGAGAAGCCGCGGCGCATCGTCACGAAACACGTCGCGCCGTACGTGTTCAGCTACCTGCTCATCTACCTCTCGATGTCCCTGGGCGGGTACATCATCAGCGCCGCGGGGCTGGCCTACCTCGGGCTCGGCGTGACCGCGCCGACCCCCGAGTGGGGCCGCGCCATCTCGGTCGGACAGAGCCTCATCCAGACGCAGTCCTGGCACGTCTCCGTCCTGCCGGGGGTCGCCATCACGCTGCTCGTGCTCGGGTTCAACGCGTTCGGCGACGGCGTGCGCGACGCCCTCGACCCGAAGGCCGGCGGCGAAGGCGACGCGGCCGGCGAGGCCGCGGCCGCAGGGGGTGGTGCGTGATGAGCTCCCAGCAGTACGCCGACGAGGACCGCGGCGACCAGGAATCGCTGCTGCAGGTCGAAGACCTGCAGACGGCCTTTTTCACCGACAAGGAGACGATTCGCGCCGTCGACGGCGTGAGCTTCGACATCAGCCGCGGCGAATCCGTCGGCGTCGTCGGCGAATCCGGCTCGGGGAAGTCCGTGACCGCCCGCTCCATCATGGGGCTGGTCGACAGCCCCGGCCGCGTCGTCGGCGGCTCGATCAAGTACAAGGGCGAGGAGCTGACGGATAACTCCGAGAAGGAGTGGCGGAACGTCCGCGGCGGCGAAATCGCGATGGTGTTTCAGGACCCGTTGACGTCGCTGAACCCCGTCTACACCGTCGGCAACCAGATCAAGGAATCGCTGCGACTCCACCAGGGGCTGCGCGGCCGGGAGGCCACCGAGGAAGCCATTACCCTCCTCGAAGACGTCGGCATCCCGGACGCGCCGCGGCGGGTCGACGAGTACCCACACAAGTTCTCGGGAGGGATGCGCCAGCGGGCCGTCATCGCGGTGGCGCTGGCCTGCGACCCCGACCTGCTCATCTGCGACGAGCCGACGACGGCGCTGGACGTGACCATCCAGGCCCAGATTCTGGACCTGCTCGAAGACCTCAAAGTCGAGCACGACCTCGGCATCATGTTCATCACGCACGACCTCGGCGTCATCGCCGAGATTACCGACCGCGTGAACGTGATGTACGCCGGGGAGATGGTCGAGTCCGCGCCCGTCGAGGAGCTGTTCGACAACCCGAAGCACCCGTACACGGAGGGGATGCTGGAGAGCATTCCGGGCCGCAACGAGCGCGGGGAACCCCTCCGCACCATCGAGGGCGAGGTGCCGACGCCGAACGAGCCGGCGACGTACTGCCGGTTCGCGCCGCGGTGCCCGAAGGCCTTCGACGATTGCGAGCAGGTCCACCCGGTGCAGGTGGACGTCGCGGACGGTGCCGAGGAGCACCGCGCGGCGTGTCTGCTCTACCCCGAGGACGTCTCGCAGAACGAGGCGGTGCAACTCCACCGGTCGCGTGACGACGACACCGAACGAGAGGTGAACGAATGACGGCGCTCTACCAGCAGGAACGAGAGGCGGAGATGGCGGCGAAGACCGGCGAGACGCTCGTCGACGTTCGCGACCTCCGGACGTACTACGGCGGCAACGGCATGTTCGCCGAGAACCCCGTGAAGGCCGTCGACGGCGTGAGCTTCGAAATCGAGCGCGGGGAGACCCTCGGGCTGGTCGGCGAGTCCGGCTGCGGGAAGTCGACGCTGGGCCGGACGCTGATGCAACTGGAGACCGCCACGAGCGGCGAGGTCCGCTACGACGGCACCGACATCACGACGCTGTCGGGCACGGACCTCAAGGAGTGGCGGCAGAACGTTCAGATGGTCTTCCAGGACCCGGACTCCAGCCTCAACGACCGGATGACGGTCGGCGAAATCATCATGGAGCCGCTGAACGTCCACAACTGGCGGACGCCGAAGGAGCGCCGCCAGCGCGTCCGCGAACTCCTGGAGACGGTGGGGCTCAGCGAGGAGCACTACTTCCGGTACCCGTTCCAGTTCTCCGGCGGGCAGCGCCAGCGCATCGGCATCGCCCGCGCGCTCGCGCTCGAACCCGACTTCCTCGTGCTGGACGAACCGGTTTCGGCGCTGGACGTCTCCGTGCAGGCGAAGATTCTGAACCTCCTGAACGACCTCCAGGCGGAGTTCGGACTCACGTACCTCATCATCGCCCACGACCTCTCGGTCGTCGAGCACATCTGCGACCGGGTCGCGGTGATGTACCTCGGGAACATCATGGAGCTCGGGCCGACCGAGAACCTCTTCGAGGCCCCCGCGAACCCGTACACGAACGCGTTGCTGTCGGCGATTCCGGAGGCCGACCCGTCGGCGAACAAAGATCGCATGACGCTGCGCGGGACGCCGCCGAGCCCGCGGGACCCCCCGGAAGGCTGCGTGTTCAGTACGCGCTGCCCGATGAAGATTCGGCCCGAGGCGTACACCGACCTCGACGACGAGGTGTGGGAGGGCGTGGAGGTGTTCCGGGAGATCGTCCGCGAGCGCGCCGGCATCACGAAGTCCACGACCGACCGCGTGAAGGAGCTGTTGGGGATGGACGCCGGCGGCCCCGACATCGAGGAGGTCGTCGACGACGTGTTCGGCGACCTCGACGTGCCCAGCGAGGTCAGCCAGCACGTCGACACGGCCGTCGAGTACGTGAACCACGACGACGTGGCCAGCGCCCGCGAACACCTCCGCGAGGAGTTCGGGAGCGTCTGCGAGCGGGAGGTGCCGGAGAACCACGTGGTCGACGACACCGGGCGGTTCAGCCACTGTCACCGCCACCGCAGTGAGTACGAGGAGCCCGGGGAGTTCCTCGAATCACACGGGTACAGCCGATAATTGATGGCTGGTGCCACGTCCGGCGTGCCGGACGCGCCGACCGATCGCCTCGGCCAACTGCTGGACGCGGTGGCGTACGCAGTCTGGTTGACCGCCGCGTTCGCGGTCGTGTCGGGGGTGCTGGCGCTGCTCGTGGGCGGGCAGGTGGCACCGGGCGTGAAGTACGGGCTGTTCGTGTTCGGCTGGCTGGCGTTCGGCTACGGGACGTTCAAACTGTTGCCGTCACGGCCGTGGAAGGACGACGACGAGCGCGGCCCCTTCGAGACGGCTGCGGGCGAGGACACTCAGTTCCAGGCGCTCGTCCAGCGACTGCCGCCAGCGCGGTTCCGCCCGGTTCCCGTCGTCCACCGCCTCCCGACCGGCGTCCGGGTGTTCCTCGCGTCGCTGGTGATGTTGGGAACGTCGCTCGCACTCGAACAACTGTTCGGAATCGGGCCGTAGCGTCGCTGTAACGCCGTCTGTCGCGGAACTTTCTTACGTGTGAGAACACAACCCGCACCCATGCCGAAGAAGCCCCTCCGCGACGACGACCTCCCCGAGGAGCAAGCGGAGCGACAGGACCGACAGGAGCGTCTGGAGAGCCTGGAGGCGAACGCCGACGAGTACAAGCAGTCCTGGACGGCGACCCTCGAAGACATGCACGCGCTCGCCGAGCAGCGCGAAGCCGAGGGATGGGACGTCCTCGAACTGATTGCGGGCGACACCGCGCCGATGGGGCGGGACACGAACGACGAGGAGGGTGAGTTCGGGCTCTCGTACGTCGTCGGCGCGGAGGACGCCGAGGCGTTCCGCGAGGTCTTCGAGGCCGGCGAATTCCCCGTCTACGACGTCTACCGGCAGACCCAGATGGGCCACGTCTTCCTCGTGACCGAACTCCGGGACCCCGACACGGAGCAGGTCGTCTTCGTCGCGGGGGCGTACGTCCAACGCGACGAGCAGATGTGCGCGTACACCGCCCGCGAGGAGGGCGAGATGTACACGCACGTCCGCAAGCTCGACGGGACGGAACTGGGCGTGTTCCGCCACGAGGGCTACGAGAAGTTCTTCCCGCACGCCGACCGGATGCCCGACCTCGCCGAGGGCTGGACGAGCGACGCGTAGACGGCCGGAGTCGGACGCGAGACGCGCGGAATCGGTGTCGTAGCCTACAAATGGGTGGGGAAAGTACGACGCCTACATGAACGTCGCTGACGCGATGACCCCTCGGGATGACGTGGTTACCGTCGAGCTTCCGGGGACGCGGGACGACATCCTCGAGTACATTCAGGAGCGGGCGTTCTCCTCCGTGCCCGTGGTGAAGCCGACGAGCGACGGCGAGCAGTACCGGGGGCTGGTCTCCCGGGACGACCTCATCGAACACCCCGAAGAGGACCAGTTGGCGATGCTGATGCGGGACGTGCCGACGACGACCACGGACGCCACCGTCCGGGAGGTCGCGGCGCTGCTGCACCGCGAGGGAACGCGTCGCGTCCCGGTCATCGAGGACGGCCGCCTCGAAGGCATCGTCACGGTCACCGACGTGGTGCGCGCCATCGCTGACGGCGAGGAGGACGGCGACACGGAGGTCGGCGAGCTCGCGCGCGAGGACGTGAACACGACGTACGCGGAGACGCCGCTGACCGTCGCGGAGCGCGAAATCTCGTACGCGAACGTGCCCTACACGGTCGTCCTCGGTGAGGACGCCGAGATGGCGGGAATGCTGACGGAAGTGGACATCATCGAGGTCGCGCGCGTCGTCGAGGGCGAAGCCGACACTGGTGACTCCATCGCGGACGACGACGACGACTGGAAGTGGGAGTCCATCAAGGCGGTCGGGGCGCGCTACCTGCCGACGCGGAACGTCGAGATTCCGGCAGCACCCGTGCAGGAGTTCATGACTCCCGACGTGGTGACGGTGACCAAGCGCCGGACCGCCCGCGAGGTCGCACAGACGATGCTGACCAACGACGTCGAGCAGGTGCCGCTGGTGTCCGGCGACAGCCTCGTCGGCATCGTGCGCGACGTCGACCTGCTGGCGGGGCTGACCGATGAGTGAGCTCGACGAGCTCGCGCGGCGACGCGGATTCTTCTTCCAGGCGAACGAGGCCTACGGCGGCGTTTCCGGGTTCTACACGTACGGCCCGGAGGGCGCGGCGCTGAAGCGCAACGTCGAGGAGACGTGGCGCGACCGCTTCGTCACCCGCGAGGGGAACATGGAAATCGACGCGCCGACGGTCACGCCCGAACCCGTCTTCGTGGCGTCCGGGCACCTCGACGGCTTCGACGACATGCTCGTGGAGTGCGCTGAGTGCGGGGAGAGCCACCGCGCGGACCACGTCGTCGAGGACAACACGGACATCGCGGACGCCGAGACCTACCCCACGGAGAAGGTCGAGGAAGTCATCGCGGAGCACGACCTCGTCTGTCCGTCGTGTGGCGCGCCGTTGGCGGGCCAGTCCGTCGACGAGTTCAACCTGATGTTCGAGACGTCCATCGGGCCGGGGTCGGGCCAGCCGGGCTACCTGCGCCCGGAGACCGCCCAGGGGATGTTCACGGAGTTCCCGCGGCTGAAGGAGTACGCGCGCAACCAGTTGCCGTTCGGCGCCGCGCAAATCGGGACGGGCTACCGGAACGAGATTAGCCCGCGGAAGGCGCTCGTACGCGCCCGCGAGTTCACGATGGCGGAACTGGAGTTCTTCGTGGACCCCGAGGGCGACGGCCCCGACCTCTCCCGGGTTGCGGACGTCGAACTGCCGCTGTACCCGGCGGGCGCACAGGAGTCCGCGGGCGAGGAGTACCTCCACGTGACGCCGCGCGAGGCGCTCGACGAGGGCGTCGTCGGCGACGAGTGGGTGGCGTACTTCCTCGCGCGCTCGAAGGTGTGGTTCGAGCGCGTCGGCGTGGACATGGAGCGGTTCCGGTTCCGCCAGCACCTCCCCGGCGAACTCGCGCACTACGCCTCGGACTGCTGGGACGCGGAGGGCGAGGTCGACGGCGACTGGATCGAATTAGAGGGCGTCGCCTCCCGCACGGACTACGACCTCTCGAAGCACAGCGAGCACGCCGACGATACGTTCACCGTCTTCAAGCAGTACGACGAGCCCAAAACCGTCGAGCGCGCAACCGTCGACCCCGACATGTCGTACCTCGGGCCGGAGTTCGGCGGCGACGCCGGTGCCGTCGCGGACGCCCTGGAAGCGCTCGCGGAGCGCGACCGCTCGACATTTGACGGCGACGAGGTAACCGTCGAAGTAGAGGGTGAGGCGTACGCGGTGCCGACGGAGAAGACCGGCTTCGCCGTCGAGGAAGTCACGGAGTCCGGCCGCCACATCGTCCCGCACGTCGTGGAGCCGGCGTTCGGCGTCGGCCGAGCGGTGTACACGGTGCTGGCGCACAACTACGACGAGGACGAAGTCGAGGGCGAGACCCGCGACGTGCTGCGATTGCCCGCGGAAGTATCGCGGACGACGGTCGGCGTGTTCCCGCTGATGGACAAGGACGGCCTCGGCGACACCGCCCGCGACCTCGCGGCGGACCTCCGCGAAGCCGGGCTCTCGGTGACGTACGACGACTCCGGGAACATCGGCCGGCGCTACCGCCGCCAGGACGAAGTCGGGACGCCGTACTGCGTCACCGTCGACTACGAATCCCTCGAAGACGACACGGTGACGCTGCGGGACCGCGACACCACCGACCAGGTGCGGGTCGACGCCGACGACCTCGTCGACGTACTGCCCGCGCTCCGGGACGGCGAGCGCGACTTTGCGGACCTGTAACGGTGAGCGAACTCGACCGTCGGCTCGTGCACGCCAGCGGCGCGCTCCTCCCCGGCGCGTTCCTCGCGGGCGTCCTCCCGTGGTCGGCGGTCAAGTGGCTGCTCGTCGCCGGGTCGATTCTCACCGCAGCACTCGAAGTGCTGCGGCTCTCGGGCTACGTCTCGTGGCGGATTTTCGACCGCCTCACTCGCGACTACGAACAGGACAACCCCGCGGGGTACGCGCTGTACACCTTCTCGTGGACGGCGACCGCGTGGCTGTTCGACCCCACGATTGCGGTGCCCGCGATGCTGATGCTGGCGCTCGCGGACCCCGCCAGCGGCCTGCTCTCCCGGACCAGCGGCCTCGAAATGAAACAGGGGTGGGTGTTGCTCGCGACGTTCGGCATCTGCATGGCCATCGCGAGCCTGCTCGGCGTGCCGCCGGCTGCGGCCGCTGCCGGCGCGCTCGCCGCGACGGTTGCCGACGGCACTAACCCGGTAATTCGCGGCTACGTCATCGACGACAACGCCTCCATCCCACTCGGCGCGGCTGCCGCGATGTGGCTCGTGTGGATGTTCGTGTGAAGTCAGTATAGGGACCGCTGCTGGCTCAATCTTTTACGACATCTCGAAAGCCCCGAGGCTGTAGAGTCGGGGCTCTTGCTGTGCTCCTCGGCCTTCGGCCTGCGGTGCTTACGTCGCCTACCTTCGTCTACGAGGCGGTCGGCTCTGCCGACCGCCTCATACCGTGGCGTTCACGAGACGCTAGCGGCGGATACACGAGGAGAAGCGAAACCACGTTCGAGCGGTGCGACAGTTTAAACCGCGGGACGCGCCTACTTCGGCGTAATGAAAGTCGCGGACGTACCCGGGCTCCCCGAGGGGGTCGCCGACCACCTCGAATCGGGGGGTATCGAGGAGCTCTACCCGCCGCAGGCGGCGGCCGTGGAGGCGGGCGTCGCCGAGGGTGAGAGCCTCGTGGCGAGCGTGCCGACCGCCAGCGGAAAGACCCTCATCGCGGAGTTGGCGATGCTGTCGGCGGTCGCGGACGGCGGGACAGCACTGTACATCGTGCCACTGCGCGCGCTCGCCGGCGAGAAGGCCACCGAGTTCGAGGCGTTCGAACAGTTCGGGTTCTCCGTGGGGGTCTCCACGGGGAACTACGGGGACGACGGCTCGCGGCTGTCGGACAACGACATCGTCGTCGCGACCTCCGAGAAGGTCGACTCGCTCGTGCGCAACGGCGCAGGCTGGATCGACGACCTCTCCTGCGTGGTCGCGGACGAGGTCCACCTCGTGGACGACGACCACCGCGGCCCGACGCTGGAAGTAACGCTGGCGAAGCTCCGCCAGCGCGTGCAGGACCTCCAGGTGGTGGCGCTGTCGGCGACGGTCGGCAACGCCGACGAGATAGCGGCGTGGCTGGACGCCGAACTCGTGGACTCGGAGTGGCGGCCCATCGACCTGCGGACTGGCGTCCACTACGGGCAGGCCGTCCACTACGACGACGGCACGCAGGAAGAGTTGGCGACCGGCGGCAGCGACAGCCAGACCGCCGCCATCGTGGAGGACACGCTCGCTGACGACGGCTCGACGCTCGTGTTCGTGAACTCGCGGCGGAACGCCGAAGCCGCGGCGCGCCGGCTCGCGGACGTGACCAAGCAGGGCATCAGCGACGACGACCGGCAGCGCCTCCGGGAGGTTGCCGACGAAATCCGGGGCGTCAGCGACACCGAGACCAGCGACGACCTCGCGGACGCCGTGGAGAAGGGCGCGGCGTTCCACCACGCCGGGCTCTGCGTAACGGGCGACGCACAGATTCTTCGACAGGACGGGACATTCGCCGCGATCGAGGACATCGTATCAGACGGCGACGGGGGCGAGGTAATCGGCCTCGAAGACAAATCAATCACCTCCGTCGAGGTTACGCACACGTTCGAAATGGGGCAAAAGCCGGTGTTGGAGGTGACGACAAAAACAGGGAACACGCTCGGTCTCAGTCGGAATCACCCACTCCCGGTACTCCGCAAGGACGGTATCGAATGGGTTCGGACGGAGGAATTATCCGCGGGAGAGTACGTCGCCCGACCTCGGCGTCTCGACTTGAACCCCACTCCACCGTCATTCAGAGAACTGTTACCGGAGTCTGCTCGAGCCTACCAACGATACGGCGACGTTGCTCGGCTGTCCTCGAAAATCGATCACGAAAATGAGCCCGATGAGTTCCGTGCTCGGTACACAGAAGACCGGAATATCGACGTCGGGACACTCGACTCGTTGTGTGAGGCAGCGGGCGAGCGCACGGAAAAATATCTTCATCGAGTAATTAGCGACGGCGGCAGCAAACCGATTCGTGCGCCCGAGCAGATTACGCCGGACATCTGTTGGCTTGCAGGAGCAGTTTCCGGAGACGGCTACCTACGAGACCACGCAGTGGTTCTCAGCGGCCAGGACTCCGTTCTTGAGGAGTTCGACCGAATTGCTCGAGAGACGTTCAAACGAAGTACGTCGACGGGAACCGGTGGTTCCGGAACACCCCACCGGAAGCTCGATTCGAAAGTGGTCGCCGACGTACTAGAATCGTCATTTGGCATTCCTCGCGGGGAAAAGAGCGATATAGTTACAATTCCGACAATCCCGCTGACGGACGAGCTTCTTGGCTCGTATATCTCCGGCCTCTTCGATGCCGATGGATCCGTTTCTCCACGACAGAACGGTGACGGGGCGCCGTGTGTGGAGTTCTACTCGACGAGTGCCGAACTCGTCACTCAATTAAAGACTGCTCTCCTTCGGTACGGGATAATCGCACACAGAGATCTGCGCGAGGTAGCAGGTAGGACGGAGGAGATAGACGGGAGAACGGTCACGTCCCGGAAAAACGTCCACCGGCTCACTATCTACGGGGTCGAGCAGCTTCAGCGCTTCCGACAAAAAATCGGTTTCCGTCACCCAGACAAGTCCAACGCGCTTGCCGACTCGATCGCGATGAATCCGTCCGGTAGTCGAGGGCAGAACGACTGTATCCCGCCAACAATTGGACCGACGGTGAGAGAAATCCGCCAGGAAGTCGGTGCTTCGATGTCCGACATCGATCCGGCGGTCGCGAAATCGACGCTCTCTCGATTCGAGAACGAGAAAAACCCAATAAAACGGACGACGTTCCAGCGTCTTGCAGACTCCCTCGAATCTGAATTTCTCCAAGACATCGCGACGGCAGAGATATACTGGGATCGGATTGAATCTATTGAAGACGGTGAGCCAGAACGGCTCTACGACCTGAGCACGTCTTCACACAACTTCGTCGCGAACGGAGTTCTTGCCCACAATACGTCCGAGCACCGCGAACTCGTCGAGGAGGCGTTCCGCGAGCGCGCCATCAAGGTCGTCTCCGCGACGCCGACGCTCGCGGCGGGCGTGAACACGCCGAGCCGCCGGGTCGTGGTTCGGGACTGGCAGCGCTACGACGGCAGCGCGGGCGGGATGCAGCCGCTGTCCGTGCTGGAAGTCCACCAGATGTTCGGGCGTGCGGGTCGCCCCGGCCGGGACCCGTATGGCGAAGCGGTGCTGCTCGCGAACGACCACGACGAGTTAGAGGAGCTGTTCGACCGCTACATCTACGCGGAGCCCGAGCCCGTGCGCTCGAAACTCGCGGCGGAGCCCGCGCTCCGGACGCACGTGCTCGCGGCGGTCGCGACTGGCTTCACGACCACCGAGGACGCGCTCCACGAGTTCCTCGGAGAGACGCTGTACGCGACACAGACCGACGACCCCGGGCGGCTGAAGAGCGTCACGCGGGACGTACTGACGTACCTCGAACGGAACGGGTTCGTGGAGCGCGAGGACGGCACGCTGCGCGCGACCAGCACCGGCCACCTCGTGAGCCAGCTGTACGTCGACCCGATGAGTGCGGCGACGCTCGTCGACGGGCTGCGTGCCGCCGAGCGCGCGGAGACGGCGGACGAGGCGAGCGACCGACCTGCGAGCCGCGCGGGGGAAGCGACGTTCCAGACCGCCGGCGAGCTGCAGGACGACAGCGGTCCCGAAGCGAGCGACGACGAGAGTGACGAAGCGACCGATGAGACGGTCGACGGTGAGGCCGTGAGCCCGACGCCGTTCGGCCTGTTCCACCTCGTGAGCCGGACGCCGGACATGTACGAACTCTACCTCCGCTCGGGGGACCGCGACGAGTACACGGAGCTCGCCTACGAACGCGAGGACGAACTGCTCGGGCCGGCGCCCCGCGAGGAGGAAGCCGCTTTCGAGGACTGGCTGTCCGCGCTGAAGACCGCGAAACTGCTCGAAGACTGGGCCTCCGAACTGGACGAGGACCGCATCGCGGAGCGCTACGGCGTCGGCCCCGGCGACATCCGCGGGAAGGTCGAGACCGCGGAGTGGCTGCTGCACGCCGCCGAGCGCCTCGCGGGCGACCTCGACGACGTGGAGTCCGCGGCCGCCGTGCGCGAGGCGCGCAAGCGCGTAGAGTACGGCGTCCGCGAGGAACTCCTGGACCTCGCGGGCGTGCGCAGCGTCGGCCGGAAGCGCGCACGACGTCTCTACAACGCGGGTATCGAGTCGCGGGCGGACCTCCGGAACGCCGAGAAGAGCCTCGTGTTGGGCGCGGTCCGGGGCCGCGAGAAGACCGCCGAGCGCATCCTCGAAAACGTCGGCCATCCGGACCCGGAGATGGACGCCGTGAATGCGGACGCAGACGCGGTGGCGGCCGCCGAGGAGGCCGACCGGAGCGGGCAGGCGAATCTGGGGGACTTCTCGTGAAACTGGTCGCGGGCACCGCAGCCGTCGAGGACGTGGAGGCGTTCGTTGCGGCCCTCCCGGACGGCGGCCATGAGACTGCGGTGCAGGCGTTCGACGCCGACTACGTCGCGGGCCGCGAGCACCTCGCGTCGGCGGTCGAGCACGCCGACCGCGCGTTCGACCGCGGGGAGAACGTCGCCAACGACCGCGCGGTCGAAATCCTGCTGTACGCGGCGGGACGCCGGCAGATTCGGGAGGCCCTCGCGATGGGCGTCGCCGAGGGCAAGCAGGAGGTCGTGGTCGTCGTCGCGGGCGGCGACGAGGTCGACGCGGCGGCCGCGGTCGTGGCGTTCCTCGACGACGCTGCCGTGCTTCCGGCCGTGGAGCCACCCGAGGCGGGCGTCCACGGGGACCGCGAGACGATTCGGGAGTTCTTCGACGTGGGCGACGCCGAGTTGGACGCGGCCGCGGGCGGCCTCGCGGGCATCGTCCGGGAGCGCGTGGCGCTACTGGACGTCGAGAAGTAGGCGGCCAGCACGCATTTGGCGGGCGCGTCGAACCACCTAGGTATGAGCGACGACGCTGATTACGTGCCGGAGGAGTCGACCGAGGAGTTCCCCAGCGAGCACGAGGAGCCGCTCGCCGAGCACGTCGAGGAAACCCTCGAAGCGATGGAGGCGGCCGTCCAGGGGTCGAGCTACCCGACGAATGCGAGTTCGCTGAAGGCCGAGTACGCGACCGAGCGCGACGAAATCGTCAACGAGACGGAAGCGCTGGCGGACGTCTTCGACCGGCTGGTGCCCGAGGAGTACGCCACGCCCGAGGATGCCCGCGAGGCGATTCTCGGCGAATTGACCGGGCGGGCGGGCATCGAGCACGGCGACCTCGCGGAGTACAACTCCGAGCGCGAACTCGACGCGATGGACCTCGTGCAGGACGAGTAGCGAGAAACGGTAGCACACCTCGTTCCAGTCGAAACGAAGGGGTGCCGAATGGTCGCCGTCCCGTGGTTCTGCTGTCGGAAAGGTAGTGCCGGGGTCGCGTTGCGCCGTAGCTATCAGTTGATTTTCCACTCGAAACGCCGCCCGCGAAGAGCAGACAGTCGTCAGACATCCGGAGTGCGGCGCGTCACTGACGCAGGTCGCGGCGGTCGTAGTGGCGCTAGCAGCTCCGGCAGTAGTACCGGCCGTCGCGCTGCCGGCGCAGTCGCGTGTGGCCGCGCGGACACTTGACGCGCCAGCCCGCGTCGGACGGATGGTCGCCCATGTAGCCTCGTCTGACGCACGTCGTACACAAGAACGGAATCCTGCCGCGCGGTGAAACTGAAAGTGGCGTCAGGCCAGCGAGAGCACGAACAGCAGGACGGCGACGATACCGGACGCGGCGGCCGCGCTGCCGAGCGTGGCGTCGTGGCTCTCGCGGAGGCCGTGCGTCCAGATGTACACTTGCCACGCACTGCCGACGAGCGCGCCGAGCACGCCGATGGCGGTGCCAGTCGTGTTCGTGAGCCGCCGGAGCTGGTCGGCCAGCAGCTCCGGGTCGCTGGCGAAGTCGACGCCCGACAGCAGGAAGACGAGGCCGACCGCGCCGAGCACGGTCTGGACGAGTTGGGCCGGCGTCGCCCAGCCGGTGACCGCCAGCGTCGCGGTGAACGAGCCGCGGCTCCCGGTGAACGCGCCGACTGCGTGCAGCGCGACGGCGACCAGCACCCAGCCCAGTAGAGTGCCGAAGAAAATCACGGGGATGCGTCCGTATATCGCGTCCCGGAGCTTCGCGCCGACCGAGACCTGCCCGGTCCGGGGTTCGTCGATAGTACAGGGTTCGGGTAGCGAGCCGTTCATCTCCGCGAACGACTGGCACGTCGATTCCGGCCACGGCTCCATCGTCGTGACCGTGACGGTGGCGTCGATTTGGGCGGCCATGTACTCGCCGATGGCGACGAACACGACGGTCGTGACCGCGGCGACCGCGACGACGACCAGCGCGGCGCTGCCCAGCGACCGCTCGGGCGGGTGCGTCCCGAAAAACGAGCGCGGGTCGAACAGCAGCGTCCGCAGGGCGTGGAGGGCGTCCCGAAGCATGGGGACGGGTGGTTCGCCCACGGTGCGTTTCAACGTACCGGCGACTCGCGGCGCGTGCGAGGTCAGTCGTGCTTGCGGAGGGATTCCTCGCGGAGTTCGCCGCGCGCGTGCCACGCGCGCGGCCGGCACGCGACGGCGACCGCAGTTCCGTACGTCACGGCGACGGCAGCGGTCACGGCGACGCCGGGCAGCGAGCCGATGGCGGCACTAGCCGGCCACGACGCCGGGGAGAACGCGGTGACGCGCACTACCCACGCCACGAGCAACACCGTCGACAGCGGCAGGTAGATGCGACGCAGGCGGTGGGCAATCGCCTCCTCCGCGGAGACCTTGATGGTGGGTTCGCGGTAGTCGCGGGCGAGGCGCTCGCGCCAGTCGGCGTCCGGCGACGTCTCGTCGGGCGCGAGGCCGGCGGCGACGACGTTCTCCTGGAGCGTGCGGACGCGGCTCCGCCAGATGTCGTAGCCGCGGTAGCGGCGCGCCTCCACGCCGAGGAACGCGCCGAGCGCGACGATACCGACGAGCAGGAGGTAGTGAGGGTTCGAGCGCCCGGAGAACGCCCACGTGAGGACCGCCGCCATCACGACGACCGCCCAGTTCGTGGTGCGGTCGAGGCGCTCGCGCCAGAACTTCATGCGGTGGATTTCCCCGCGGTAGACGTGCGCGAGCGCGGAACTGGGGCCCATGTCGGCCTCGAACAGTCCCACGCCGAGTTCGGGGTCCGTGGCGACCGCTTCCTGACCGGTCGCGGTCTGCGCTTCGCCGTCAGTTGGGTCCGAAGTGTCGTCAGCCATCGGTCAGACGAGCAGCTGGACGTCCGCGTCGGCCATGTCCCGGAGCGCGGTGGCGGCGCCGACGCCGACGGTGACGCCGTCGTAGAAGTCGTCGGCGTCGTAGTCCAGCAGGTCAATAGTCATCTGGCAGGCCTGGAACTCCACGCCCATCTCGATGCCCGTTTCGAGGAGGTCGGCGACCGAAGCAGTGCCGTTGGCGTCGAGTTTGCGTTCCAGCATGCGCGTGGTCACGCGGTCCATCCCGGGCAGCGCCGCGACGGCGTTGGGAACCGGGAGGTTGGGGTTGCCGACGGCGCTCAGTTCGAGGCTGTCGGCGCGCTCCTCGTGGAGGACGTCCAGCCCCCAGAACGTGTGGAAGACGGTGACGTCCCAGTCGAAGGCGGCGGCCGTAGTTGCGAGGATGAGCGGCGGGTACGCCATGTCGAGCGTGCCCTTCGTGGCGACGATGCTCAGTTTCGGCTGGTCGTCGTCGGCATCGTCGAGGCGGGCTTCGAGGTCGGCGACGCGCGCCGCGAGTTCCTCGCGCGTCGGTTCGGCTGATTCCGCGCTCATCGTTCCGTCCGGCGGACGTAGTGCGTGTAGACGTCGCCGTCCTCGGTCTGGTCGAGGAGTTCGACGCCGGCGGTGCCGTCGGCCCACCCGGCGAGGTCGCTGACGCTCCCGGGGTCAGTCGCGCGCACTTCGAGGACGTCGCCGACCACGAGGTCGTCGGTCGCCTGTTTGGTCTCGACCACTGGCATCGGGCAGCTCAGTCCGGTCGCGTCGAGGGTTTCGTCTGCATCCATGATTGTGCTCGGCCCACAATACCGACCAACCAGTGAAAAATTCGTCGATAGCAATCCGTTATTGTCACAATAAGACAATACCAATATAGACAGATATCGGCCTAAATGGCATTTACGAGAGTGTTCCGGATAGGTTCAGGTTTAGTATTGTAGGAACTACACTCATCTACGCGAAGGCTTATTCGTTCGCGTCCGGTAGCCACAGCCGAGATGCAACCCGAAGACTTCCCGGCGACCGACGCGATCCCCGACAGCGTCGCGCCGAGCGAACTGAAATCCCGCATCGACGCCGGCGAAGACGTCTTCGTCCTCGACGTGCGCGCGGCGAGCAACTACCAGGAGTGGCACATCGACAGTGGCGTCGAGTCGCTGAACGTCCCGTACTTCGAGTTCCTCGACGGCATCCCCGAGGACAGCCTTGCAGCACTGCCCGACGACCGCACGGTCACGGTGGTCTGCGCGAAGGGCGCGTCCAGCGAGTTCGTCGTGGGCCGCCTGCTCAACGCGGGCTACGACGCCGAACAGCTCGCCAACGGCATGCGCGGCTGGGCGCGGGTCTACGAGTCCCACGAAGTCAGGACGAACGGCGATGCGACAGTCGTGCAGTACCGACGTCCGTCCAGCGGCTGTCTCGCGTACCTCGTCGCCTCGAACGGCGAGGGCGCAGTCATCGACCCGCTACGCGCGTTCACCGACGCGTACGTCGAGGACGCTCGCGAGCGCGGCGTCGACATCACCTACGCGCTCGACACGCACATTCACGCCGACCACGTCTCGGGTGTCCGGGAACTCGCCGCGGCGACCGGCGCGACGGCAATCCTCCCCGAAGTGGCCGTCGCGCGCGGCGTCGACTACGACGCACCCTTTGAAACTGTCGCGGACGGCGACGAACTGACGGTCGGCAACGCGACCGTCGAGGCCATTCACACGCCCGGCCACACGACCGGGATGACGGCGTACCGCGTCGACGACGTCCTGTTCACGGGCGACGGCCTGTTCACCGGGAGCGTCGCGCGCCCCGACCTCGAAGACCCCGACGCCGCCCGCGACGCCGCCGAAACGCTGTACGACACGCTCCACGAACGCGTACTCGCACACGACCCCGACACGCTCGTTGCGCCCGCACACTACGGCGACGGCGCGGTGCGGCGCGAGGACGACACGTACACCGCGCGACTCGACGGGGTTGTCGACCGCGTGGACGCGCTCTCGCTGGACCGCGAGGCGTTCGTGGCGTTCGTCACCACCGACATGCCGCCGCAACCCGCGAACCACGAGGACATCGTCGCGACGAACCTCGGCGAGCGCGCGCCCGGCGACGACGAGGCGTTCACGCTCGAACTCGGGCCGAACAACTGCGCGGCCAGCGGGGAGGCGGCCGAGTAGATGACGGGCGCACTCGTCGCCGCCGACCTGTTCCCGCGCGGCATCGCGCAGTACCTCGTCGGCGGCGTGTTCGTCGGGCTGGGGGCCGCCATCATCTACTTCGGCACCGGCATCATCGCGGGCGCGAGCACGTTCCTCGAATCCACGCTGTCGTACGTCTCGGACGTCCCGCGGTTCGAACGCGCGAAGTACGTGCGCTCGCGGGACTGGCGGGTCGTGTTCACCGTCGGCATCGTCGCTGGCGCCGCCGTCTACACGCTCGTCTCCGGGAGCGGCGCGTGGACGACGGACGTCCAGTGGTGGCGGCTGCTCGGCGGTGGCGTACTCGTCGGTATCGGTACGCGCGTCGGAAAGGGCTGTACGTCGGGCCACGGCGTCTGCGGCGTCGGGTCGCTCTCCGATGCCTCGCTCGTGAACGTCGTGACGTTCCTCGGCGTCGCTATTGGAACGGCGCAACTGGTGCAGGCTGTGGGGGTGTCGCCGTGACCCGCGAGGACGCAGCGACCGGAGGGAGCGAGTCCTCGGATAGTCGAGCGGGGACCGAAGAGACCCGCGAGGACGCAGCGACCGGAGGGAGCGAGTCCTCGGATAGTCGAGCGGGGACCGAAGAGACCCGCGAGGACGCAGCGACCGGAGGGAGCGAGTCCTCGGATAGTCGAGCGGGGACCGAAGAGACCCGCGAGGACGCAGCGACCGGAGGGAGCGAGTCCTCGGATAGTCGAGCGGGGACCGAAGAGACCCGCGAGGACGCAGCGACCGGAGGGAGCGAGTCCTCGGATAGTCGAGCGGGGACCGAAGAGACCCGCGAGGACGCAGCGACCGGAGGGAGCGGACGCAGCCCGTGGGTGCTGGCCGTCGTCCTGCTTGGCGGGATCGTGTTCGGGTTCGGGCTGGCGCTCAGCGGGATGGCGAAACCCGAGGTCGTCCTCGACTTCCTCCAGTTGGATGACCTCGGGCTCGTCTTCGTGATGGGCGGCGCGGCCGTCGTCTCCGGGCTGTCCTTTTTCGTCGCGACGCGGTACCTCGACCGTGCGCCGGTGACGGGGACGAGATACGGCCGGCGGCTGAAAGACCTCGACCGGAACGTCGTCGTCGGCGGTGCGGTGTTCGGCGTCGGCTGGGGGATTTCAGGCATCTGCCCGGGCGCGGCGTACGCCAGCCTCGGCATCGGCAACCTCCCGATTCTGTGGGGCGTCGCGGGGATGTTCCTCGGGGCGTACGCGCAGGGGTACTGGCGGAGCCGCGACTGACGGTATTGCATGGCCTCTACAAACCTTTTTACGGCTCAGCGGCGTACTCCCGCCCGAGATGCCAGATTCGATGCGCGGCTACCTCCAGCGGGACATAGAGTGCGAGGCGCTTCTGGAGTGCTTCCACGGTCTCCGCGACCTCGACCGGCGCGTGTTCGGGCTGCTCGTCGAGACCGGCGAGCCACTGACCGTCGACGAACTCAGCGACCGCATCGACCGCGAGCGCTCGACGGCCTACCGGTCGGTCCAGCGGCTGATGGACGCCGGCCTCGTCGAGAAGCGCCAGGTGAACTACGACCACGGCGGCTACTACCACGTCTACGAGCCCGCCGACCCCGACGAAATCGCCGACGAGATGCAACGCATGCTCAACGACTGGTACGCGAAGATGGGGCAACTCATCGGCGAATTCCGCGGGGAGTACGCGCACGTCGAAGCGGCCGACACGGACGCCGAACCCGAGACCGCGGCGCCGCCCGCCGACCAGTAACGCGAACGTTCCCCGTCAGTGCGCGTGCGCTCCCTCGGCTTCTTCGTCGGCGCTCGTGCCGTACATCAGGTAGAGTTCCGCGAGGAACACCAGCGTGAACGCCGCGTTCAGGTATCGCGTGTATCCCGACGGCGCGGTGCCGCCGGCTTCACCCGCCGTTGGGACGAGCCCGAGGCCGTACCAGGCGTAGTGGATGACGATGCCGGAGACGACGGCCGTCACGAAGATGCCGACGAACAGTACCGCCGCCATCCGCAGCCCGTAGTACCGCCGGTAGGCGTCGGTGATGGTGGGAACGATGAGGTCCGCGAAGATGAAGCTCATCACGCCGCCGAACGCGATGCCGTTGCTCCAGAGGATGACCGCGAACGGGACGTTCCCGACCGAGCAGACGAACGTCACGACGCCGACCGTGACGCCGATTATCGCGCTCGCGGCGACCCACGAGAACGACCCCTGCGCGCCGACATCGAACAGCGTCGTCCACCACGAGCGCGGCACGAACGCGCCGATGAGCCCCGCGACCAGGAAGCCGGCGACGATGTCCGTCCACAGCATCTGCCACTCGCCGACCGCGTTCTTCGCGGCGAGTCGCCACCCGCGCTTCGTCGCGAGACTCGGGTGGAGCGACTCGACCTGCTGTTCCTCCTGGTAGGTTCGTTTGCAGGACTCCGAGCAGAAGTACTCGGTGCCGCCGTCGACGTCCAGCGTGACGACGTCGTCGCTGGTCGGGTCGACGTCCATCCCGCAGACGGGGTCGCGGACGCCCTCCGCGGACTGGACGTGGTCGCGGGCGGCCGCGAACCACTCTTCGGGCACGACGTACTGGAAGACGGCGGCGAGCAGGACGATGAGCAACAGGCCGGCGGCGTAGTCCGCGAGCACGAACTCCCAGCCGAGCAGAATCCACATCACGAGCCCGAGCTCGATGACGAGGTTCGTGGACGCGAACTGGAACGCCGCCAGGCTCGCTATCGGCGACGCGCCCTTCTTGAAGAGGCTCTTCGTCGTCGCGACCGCGCCGAACGAACACGACGACGACGCCGCGCCGAACAGCGTGCCGAGGCCGAGCTCGCGGAGGCCGGACCCGCCGAGCACCCGGGACATCCGCTCCTCGCTGACGAACGTCTCGACGGCACCCGCGATGGTGAACCCGAGCACGAGCGCCCACCACGTCTCCCAGAACATCTCCCCGCCGAGTCGGAGTCCCTCGGCGAGCGTGTCGACGACGCTCATGTGTGAAGGTACGGACGCCTCGCTTAGTGGCGTTGTGGTTGCGTTCGTTCGGCGACGAACCCGCGGAAGTTTGGAAAGCAAAGCGGTCGTGCGGCTACGGGACGAAGCGTCGCAGAGAAGTAGTCCATCCTGGATTCGAACCAGGGTCGAAGCCCCCAGAAGGCTTCAGGATTGGCCGCTACCCCAATGGACTGCTCGCACACGGTAGAAGACGATTGTGGCTTATGAGTGTTGCGAACCCCGACGACGGAGACGCGCCGAGCAGCCGTGACGCCCCATCGCATCGACACCGCGAACGTGTGTAGTTCGACGCCTATTTGCCGTCCGAGAATGCACGTTCTCGTATGTACGTCGGACGGTTCGTCGTCGTCGGTCCGGACGTGGCAGCGTATCGAGTGTCCTCGCGGTCGTTCCCGAACCGCCAGGTAGTCGAGCGCGAGGAGGCGTTGACGGTCGCGCCAACGCCGGACGCGCCAGAGACGGACAACCCCTACGTGTCGTACAACTGCTACCGGACGGCGGCGGGGCACGCGGTCGTCGGGAACGGCAGCCACGTCGACCCGATTGCGGAGAAACTCGAACTCGGCTATCCGGCGCGGGACGCGCTCGCGGCGTCGCTGCTCGCGCTCGACTACGAGAAAGACGACTACGACACGCCCCGTATCGCAGGTGTGCTGACGCCCGACGGTGACGCGTTCGTCGGGACCGTGCGGAAGGACGCGCTGCTCGTCGAGGCGGTCGACGAGCCGACGCTCGTCGCGACCTACGAGAAGGACAGCCCCGAGCCAATCGGCTTCGAGGCCGACACCGCGAGCGAGGCGGCCGCAGAGGCGTACAGTGCGGCGTTCGAGCACGCGGTCTGTGCGGTCGGCGTCGTGCGCGACGACGACGGGTACGCGACGGCAATCGAGAACGGGCCGGAGAACTAAGGGCGACCGGGCCCGACCGGCAGACATGAAGGTCGGCGTCGTCTCGGACATTCATTCGAATCTTGTCGCGCTGGAGGCGGTCCTCGACGACCTGCCGGACGTGGACGCGCTCGTCTGCGCCGGCGACGTCGTCGGCTACAACCCGTGGCCCGCGGAGTGCGTGGACGCGCTCCGCGAGCGCGACGTGCCGACCGTGATGGGGAACCACGACCGAATGGTGGCGACCGACCGGAACTTCGGCGGGAACGGGATGGCGCAAGCAGGCGTCCGGCACGCCAAGCGGGAGTTGAACGACGTCCAGCGCGGCTGGGTCGAACGGCTCCCCCGCGAGCGCACGCTGTTCGACGGGCGTGTGAAGGTCGTCCACGACCACCCCGAGGTGCAGGACCGCTACACGTACCCGGAGGCGTTCGGCCCACACCTGCTCGGCGACGAGGCCGTCCTGATTCTCGGGCACACGCACGTCCAGCACCACGAACGCTACGACGAGGGCACCGTTCTGAACCCGGGGAGCGTCGGACAGCCCCGGGACCGCGACCCGCGCGCGGCGTACGCGGTGCTGGACGTGGAAGCTGCGACGGTCGAAGAACATCGCGTCGGGTACGACGTTGCCCGGGTAGCGGAGGCGATACGAGAATCGGGGTTGCCGGACGCGACCGCCGAGCGACTCGCGGACGGCCGATAGCGGCGGGCCGGCCGAAAGAAGCTACGACCTGAAGTGGTCCTGAACGATGTCTAGCGTCTTCTCGCGGTCGTCCCAGTCGACGAAGACGGCCATGGAGGTGGCGCTGGAGATGATGTCGATGACGTTGATGCCGGCTTCGGCGATGGGGTCGACGATGCGCCGGAGGACGCCCGGCTGGTTCGGGAGCTCGCCGCCGAGGACGCGGATGACCGCGACCTCGTCGCGGACGGTGACCGAGGAGAGTTCGCCGACCTCGATGACCTCGCTGTGGAGGACGTTCTCGGCGCGCTCGGCGACGTCCTCGTCGACGTAGAACGTCATCGAGTCCATGCCGGAGGCGACCGCGTCGACGTTGATGTCGCTGTCGTGGAGCGCCGTCGACAGCGTCGACATGATGCCGGGGCGGTTGCGGATGGCGCGCCCAGCGACGGTGAGACACGCCAGCGGCGTGTCCCGCATGTCGATCATGTTCTCGAACTGACCCTCGATTTTCGTGCCGCCCGAGAGCAGGTCGCCGTGCTGGTAGTGGATGACGCGGACGTCGAGGTTGTCATCCTTGAACGAGAGGGCAGAGGGCGCGACCACCTCGGCACCGCGGAAGGAGAGGTTGCGGAGTTCGTCGACGGTGATTTCGCCGACGTTGCGCGCGCCTTCGACGACGTGGGGGTCGCCAGTCATGACGCCCTCGACGTCGGTGACGATGACGACCTCGTCGGCGTTTGCGTACCGGCCGAGCATCACGGCCGTGGTGTCGCTGCCACCGCGGCCGAGCGTCGTCACGTTGCCCTCGTGGTCCTCGGCGAGGAAGCCCGTGATGACGGGGACGACCTCGTCGAGGTCGTCGGCGAGTGCCTCGACGCGCTTTTTCGTCTCCTCGACGTCGACCTCGCCGCGGTCGTTGGCGACGACCGGCCAGTCATCGCGGCCGGGTTCGAGGAACACAGCGTTGACGCCGCGGGCGGCCAGCGCCGCCTTCAGCATCCGCACCGACGTGCGTTCGCCCATCGAGACGATTTCCGCGCGGTCGGCGTCGTCGGCGTCGAACGTGATGTCGTCGAGGAGTTCGTCGGTCGTGTTCCCCATCGCCGACGCGACGACCGCCAGTTCGTGGCCGGCAGCGACCGCGTCCGCGATGGAGTCGGCGGCCCGCTCGATGCGGTCGCCGCTCCCGAGACTAGTGCCGCCGAACTTCGCGACTACGCGCATCGCTTCCCACCGGTCCTCGGAACCGTGCTCATAGCCGGGTCGTAGGGACGCGGGCGGTGATAACTGCTTGCATGCACGAAACGGTTGCCGTCCTCGCGGCCGCGGCGTTAAGTTGGTCGCTCGCGTACTTGAGGGCATGAACGTTCGTGACGCGACGGCCGAGGACGCGGCCGCGCTGGACGCGCTTGCCGACGACGACCTCGACGCCGCGCGCCTCGTCAGGGACCGCACGGTGCGCGTCGCGGAGACCGACGGCGACCTCGCGGGGTTCGTCGCGTTCGACGCGTGGCGTGGGGCCGTCCACGTCACGCGCCTGGCGGGCGACCCGGAGACGCTCGGCGAACTACTGGACGGCCCCCGCGAGTTCGCGGCCTACGAGGACCTCGCGGTAGAGGCCGTGCTAGTCGAGGGGGACGACCTCGGCGACGTCCTGTTGAACGAGGGGTTCGAGGACGCGGGGGCGGGGCCGCGCTTCGACGGCGAGCAGACGCGGCGGTACCGCTACGTGCCCTAGAGGTCCGCGCGCTCGAAGACGTAGTAGCCGAGCGCGGGCACGACGACGAGCCACGCGAACATCGTCGCGAGCGCGGCCCACTTCGAGAGGTAGATGGGCGGGTTCTGTGGGAACAGCTGGGCGACGATGGTGCTGTTGCCGGGGAGGAACTGGAGGACGGCGTTCGTGAACGCCGACGACGGCGGGATGCGGTTCAATAGGAGGTACCACTCGGGGGGCGTACTGTTGAGTCCGGGACCGAACGTGCCCTCGAGCAGGTAGTGGACGCCCGCGGGGATGGCTCCCCACGCGACCTCGAAGACGACGAAGAACGCGGCGGCGACGATGGTGGCGCGCCCGGAGTCCTGCGTGGTCGCGGAGAGCCCGACACCGATGGCAGTGTACAGCACGGCGAGCAGCACCGTGAGCGCCGAGAAGCCGAGGAACGCCAGCGCGTCGAAGCTGTCGTAGAGCGCGACCGTGACGACCGCCGCCACGACGAGCCCGACGACGACGGAGACGCCGAGCACCGCGCCGCGGCCCACGACTTTCCCGACGATGGCGTCCCGGCGGGTGTGGGGTAGCGACAGCAGGAACTTCGCGCTCCCGGATTCGACTTCGCCGGCGATGGCCTTGTGCGACATCACGAGCGCGGTCAACGGGATGAGCAGCGTCACCGGGCTGAGCAGGAAGAAGATGAGCCCGAGCGTCTCCAACTCCCCACCGCCCTGGCCGCCGCTCTGGAGGAGCGTGTAGACGTACGCGACGCCGGCCATGAACAGCACGAACAGCGCGGTGAGCGCCCACAGCGCCTTCGAGCGCGCGGCGTCGTGGAAGTCCTTGCGCGCGATTGCCGGCCAGCTCATGCCGACACCTCCTCCTCGCGGCCGTTCGTGTACGCCGCGAACACGTCGTCAAGCGACGCCTCGCGGGTGGCGAAGTCGACGACTTCCCCGCCGGCGGCCTCGATGGCGTCGAGGATGTCGGTCTTGGACGCGTCGTCGGCGCTTACGGTGAGCACGTCGCGGTCGGTGTCGATGCTCGTGACGCCGGGGACGCCCTCGACGGCTTCGACGACGTCGGGCGTGAGTTCCTCGACGGTGACCGTCAGCGTCGAGCCCGTGCCGGCGGCCTCCCGGAGCCCGCGGATGGTGTCCTGGGCGACGAGTTCGCCCTGCTGGAGGATGCCGACGCGGTCACAAACGGCTTCGACCTGTTCGAGGATGTGACTGGAGAAGAAGATGGTCGCGCCGCGGTTGGCCTCCTCAGTGATGATTTCGCGCATCTCGCGCGCGCCGTTCGGGTCCAGCCCCGTCGAGGGCTCGTCGAGGATGAGGAGGTCGGGCTCGCCGACGAGCGCGATGGCGAGCGCGAGCCGCTGCTGCATCCCTTTCGAGAAGCCGCCGGCCTTCCGGTCGGCGGCCTCCGGAATGCCGACGCGCTCCAGCAGGGCCTCGACGTCGTCGTCGGCGTCCTTCGACTCAATAGCGAATTCGAGGTGCTGGCGGGCCGTAAGGCGTTCGTAGACGTGGAACCCCTCTGGGAGGACGCCGATGCGCTGGCGGATGGCCAGCGACTCGTCGTGGGCGTCGTGGCCGAGCACGGTCGCGGTGCCGGAGGTGGGGCGCACGAAGTCCAGAAGGATGTCGATGGTGGTGGACTTCCCGGCACCGTTCGGCCCGAGGAAGCCGTATATCTCCCCGGACTGGACCTGGAGGTCGAGGTCGTGGAGGGCGGTGACGTCACCGTATCGCTTGGTGACGCCGGCGAGTTCGATTGCTGCCATGCGGGGGAGGTCGCACCGCCGGCCTAAATCGGTTGGGGTGGTTCGCAGCGCGAGCGACCGCGCGTCGGCGTCTCAGAGTTCGATGCGGGCGAATCGATGCGCCGCGAGCGCGAACGCGGCGAGCGTCCACGCGAGCAGGACGGCCACGCCGACGCCGTCGGGAACGGAGCCGGTCGTCGCGACCGGGTCGATGCCGACGACGGTGAGCGCGTTCGCGTACGCGTACAGCGGGCTGGCGACGACGAGCGCGTCCGTGAGGCCGCTGCTCACTTGTACGCCGAACTGGCCGGCGAGGACGACGCGCCCGAGGCTCAGCGCAATCGGCCAGAACAGCGCGAGCGCGAAGAAGCCGAAGGTGGTCGCGGCGGCGAGCGTCGTGGACGTCGAGCGCGCGGTGAACACGAGCGTCGCGGCGACGAACGCGGCGGCCAGCAGCGCGGCGAGCGCGAGCACGGCGAGCACGCGGACCGCCGGCACCGGCGCGCCGCGGAGCGCGTAGACGACGGTGGCGACGATGATTGCAGCGACGACGGCCAGGAGCGTCGTCGTGAGGCGGGCGGCGCCCGCGCCCGCGAGGAACGTCGAGCGCGTGTGCGGCAGCGAGAGCGTGAGCCGGACGCGACCGCTGGCGACGGCGCTCGGCACGGCTTCGTGAGTGAGCGTGCCGGCGGCCAGCGGCACGGCGAACAGGAACAGGAGCGCGAGCGCGGTCGGGAGCGGGGTGACGCCGGCGCCGTTCGTGGCGCCGTACGCGAGGACGGCCGCCAGCAGCGCGAAGAAGCCGCCGAACACCGCCAGCGAGTTGTCGGCGTGGAGGGCACGGAGGTCGCGGCGCGCGACGACCGGCCACGTCACGCTACCACCACGGGGAGGGCTGACTGCATGGTCGGGCGCTCGCGGTGCGCGGTGAAGTGTCTTGCTCCCGGCTGCAGCCGCTGCGAACTACACGCGGTCGTCGGGGTCGTGGGAGTCCCGCATCCGGCTGGCTTCCTGGCCGTAGCGCTCGCGGTCCTCGGGGTCCTCGACGGGTTCGAGGTCGTCGACCTCGGCGTCGACGGCGGCGGTGGGGTCGCCGGCGTTCAGCGAACGCTGCTTGCGGAGCACGCGGTCGCCCTCTGGCGTCGCGTAGACGAGGTTGAGCAGGCCCTTGTCGGTGTACTCCCGGAAGACCAGCCAGACGCGCTCGGTTTCGGGCATGGGTGCGGGTTCGACGGCATTCGGTTCAAGCCTGGCGGTTCGGCGACCGCGCAGTTGAAAGTCGCCGCGGCCGTACCTCGAAGCGATGGACGCGGACGCGGTTCGGGAGCGCGCGAGCGACCTGCCGACGGAGCCCGGCGTCTACCAGTTCCTCGACGACGACACCGTCCTCTACGTCGGGAAGGCGGTGGACATCCGGGACCGCGTGCGGTCGTACGCAGACCCGCGAAGTGAGCGCATCGCGCGGATGGTCGAGCGCGCGGACGCAATCGACTTCGCGGTGACGGACACGGAGACGCAGGCGCTGTTGTTGGAAGCGAATCTGGTGAAGCGCCACCAGCCGCGGTACAACGTCCGCCTCAAGGACGACAAGTCCTACCCGCTCGTCCAGTTCACGGACCACGCCGCCCCCCGCATCGAGGTGACCCGCGACCCCGACGAGGGCGCGGCGGCGTACGGTCCGTACACGGACAAGGGCGAGGTGGAGATCGTGGTGAAGGCGATTCGTGAAGTGTACGGGCTCCGCGGCTGCTCAGACCACAAGTACCGGAACCGCGAGCGCCCCTGCCTCGACTACGAGATGGGGCTGTGTTCGGCACCCTGTACGGGCGAAATCAGCGGGGCCGACTACGCTGCGGACGTCGAGTCGGCGCGCCGGTTCTTCGAGGGGGAGACGGGCGCACTCGCGGACCCGCTCGAACGCGCGATGGAGCAGGCCGCGCAAGCGCAGAACTTCGAGCGCGCGGCGAACCTCCGAGACCGCCTGGACGCCGTCGAAGCGTTCCACGGCGGCGCGGGCGCGGCGGTCGCGGGCGGCGACGACGCGGCGACGACGGACGTGCTCGGCGTCGCCGTGGAGGGCGAGGACGCGACGGTCGCGCGCCTGCACGCCGAGCGCGGGCAGCTCGTGGAGCGCGACCAGCACCACTTGGATGCCCCAGAGAACGAGAGTCCGGCCGACGTGCTGGCAGCGTTCCTCGTGCAGTTCTACGCGGAACGGGAGCTCCCGGACCGCCTGCTGTTGCCCGAGCGCCACGGCGACGACGACGTGGCGGCGTGGCTCGACGAAGCGGGCGTCGAGGTCCGCGTGCCGGGCGCGGGCCGCGAGGCGACACTCGTCGACTTGGCGCTGAAGAACGCCCATCGGCGGTCGGGCGAGCGGGACGAACTCGGCGCGCTCGCGGACGCGCTGGGCATCGACCGGCCGACCCGCATCGAGGGCTTCGACGTGAGCCACGCGCAGGGGAAAGCCGTCGTCGGCAGCGACGTCTGTTTCGTGGACGGGAGCGCCGAGAAATCTGACTACCGCCGGAAGAAGCTCAGCGAGGAGAACGACGACTACGCGAACATGTACCGGCTGCTGCGGTGGCGCGCGGACCGCGCGGTCGAAGCTGAACGTGCCGGCGGGCACGCGGGCGACGACCGCCCAGACCCCGACTTGCTGCTCATCGACGGCGGCGAGGGGCAACTGGACGCGGCACGCGAAGCCCTCGCGGATGCGGGCTGGGACGTGCCGGCGGTCGCGCTGGCGAAAGACGAGGAGGTCGTCATTACAGAGCGCCGGACGTACGACTGGGACGACGACGCGCCCCAACTGCACGTTTTACAGCGCGTGCGCGACGAAGCCCACCGGTTCGCAGTCGCGTACCACCAGACGCTCCGCGACGACGTGGAGACGACGCTCGACAACGTCGACGGCGTCGGCCCGGAACTCCGCAAGCGCCTGCTGCGGCGGTTCGGGAGCGTCGAGGGCGTCCGCGATGCCTCAGTCGAGGACTTGCGGGACGTGGAGGGCGTCGGGGAGGCGACCGCGGAGACGCTGGCGAGCCGGCTCTGACTACCCGAGCTCCGACCGGCGGAAGGAGAGGAAGCCGACGAGCAGCGAGCCAGCGCCCCACGCGACCATCACGGCGGCGTTGAACCAGAACTCGCGGTAGAACTCGTCGGGCTGGCCGACGAAGTTCGAGTTGATGCTCTCGTACGGCGTGGGGAGCAGTCCGTGATAGACGACTTCGGTGGCGAAGAGGTACGACGTCGCGGGCGAGAAGGAGTTTATCATCAGTTGCGTCGACTGGGAGACGCTGGTGCCGAGGAGGTCCGCGGCCGTGCTGACGAGGTTCGGCAGCCCGATGACGGGGAAGAAACCGAACCAGAACGGCACCAGCAGGAAGTACGCGCCGAAGACGCCGAGCATCGCGCGCGAGCGCTTGCTCGTGAGCGCGGAGATGCCGACGAAGATGCCGACGAACGAGAACACGTACAGCGCGGTGACGCCCGCGAACACGGCGAACCGGCCGACGTCCGGCGCGTTCGTGAACGTCGCGAGCGCGACGACGAACCCGACGGCGACCGCGACGAAGACGGCGGCGACCGCGACGCCCAGCCGGGCCGTGAGCTTCCCGAAGACGTACTCGGCGCGCGTGTTCGGCAACCCCATCGCGTACGTGATGGCGCCGCTCTCGCGGTCGCCCGCGATGGCGAGGTAGGTCAGCGGTGCCAGAATCAGCGGCACGACGAGGAAGACGAAAAAGGAGACGTCGAACAGCGCCCGGTAGGGGTCGTCGTAGATGCTGATTTCGAACGCGAAGATGAGCGCGACCAGCGCCGCGAACACGCCGACGACGCCGAGCACGACGTACGACCGGCGAGCGTTCGTGAAGTCGTCGCGGGCGACCGTGTAGAGGCTCACGCCGCGTCACCCCCGGTCGCGCCGGCGGCGACAGCCGGCTCCTCGACGGCCGGCGTCTCGCGCTCGCTGTCCGTGTACTCCTCGAAGAGCGTCTCCAGCGAGGCGTCCTCGACGGTGATGTCGGTGACGGTGGTGGCGTCGTCGAGCGTGCGGAGCGCGGGCATCTTCGCTCGTGGGTGTGTGCAGGCGATGCGCACAGTGCCACCGACTACCGAGACGTCGCGGACGCCGTCGATGGCGGCCACGGGGTCGGTGTCCGGGACGGTCGCGACGTCGGCCGCGACGACGGATTCGGCGTCGATGCGCTCGCGGAGGTTGTCGATGGTGTCGACGGCGGTTATCTCCCCCTGGTTCATGATGCCGACGCGGTCGCAGACCTGCTCGACCTGCCCGAGCACGTGACTGGAGAAGAACACCGTCGCGCCGCGCTCGGCCTCCTCGCGGACAATTTCGCGGAGGAGCTTCGCGCCCTTCGGGTCGAGGCCGCTGGAGGGCTCGTCCAGAATCAGGAGGTCGGGGTCGCCGACGAGCGCGATGGCGAGCGCGAGGCGCTGCTGCATCCCCTTCGAGTAGCCGCCCGCGGCGCGGCGGCTGTCGGCGGGGTCGAGGCCGACTCGATCGATGAGTGCGTCCGGGTCGTCGTCTGCGCCCTTCGTCTGAATCGCGGAGCGGACGTGCTCGCGGCCGGTGAGGTTCTCGTAGACGTGGAACCCCTCGGGGAGGAGGCCCGTGCGCTGGCGGACCGCGCGGGACTCGCGGGTGGCGTCGTGGCCGAGCACGGTCGCGGACCCCTCGCTGGGGTCGAGGAACCCCAACAGCACGTTGATGGTCGTGGACTTCCCCGCGCCGTTCGGCCCGAGGAAGCCGAACACCTCGCCCTCTTCGACGGTAAGGTCCAGGGCGTCGACGGCGACGAGACTGCCGAAGCGCCTCGTCAATCCGTTCGCGTCGATAGCTGGCATGCGCCCGAATCGCGCCCGTCGACACATCAAGCCAGCGGTAGGTCAAACAGCGATGAGAGCTATCGACTCGGGCTACCACTCGCCGGGTTCGGGCGCGACGCCCGCGTCCTCGCCCTCGTTCCCCCCGGCAAGGTCGTACTCCTCGCGGAGTTCTCGGATGCGGTCGCGGATGTCCGCCGCGAGTTCGAATTCGAGGTTGCTGGCGGCCGCTTCCATGCGTTCTTCGAGGTCCTCGACGAGGACGGCGGCCTCCTGCTCGTCGCTCGGGCCGTCGCCGGCGACGTCGGACGTGTCGGTCTCCGCGCCGGGGAGATTCATGTCGCCGACTTCCTTGTCGATGGTCGTCGGCGTCGTGCCGTGGTCCTCGTTGAACTGGCGCTGGATGCGGCGGCGGCGCTGGGTCTCCTCGATGGCGTCCCGCATCGCGTCCGTGCGCTCGTCGGCGTACAGCACGACCTCGCCGTTGACGTTCCGGGCGGCGCGCCCCATCGTCTGGACGAGGCTCGTCTCCGAGCGCAGGAACCCCTCCTGGTCGGCATCCAGAATCGCGACCAGCGAGACCTCCGGGATGTCCAGCCCCTCGCGCAGGAGGTTGATGCCGACGAGCACGTCGTACTCGCCGAGCCGGAGCCCGCGCACGAGTTCGTGGCGTTCGAGCGTGTCCGTCTCGTCGTGCATGTACTCGACGGCGACGCCCGCCTCTTCGAGGTACTCCGTGAGGTCCTCGGCCATGCGCTTGGTGAGCGTCGTCACGAGCACGCGCTCGTCGTTGGCGACGCGGTCGTCGATGCGGTCCATCAGGTCCTCGACCTGGCCCGTGGCGTCGGCGATGTCGATTTCGGGGTCGACGAGGTGCGTCGGGCGGACAATCTGCTCGACGACCTGCGCGGACTGCTCGCGCTCGTAGTCGCCGGGCGTCGCGGAGACGTACAGTGTGTTGTCGGTCTTCTCCTCGAACTCCTCGAACGTCAGCGGGCGGTTGTCGTACGCGGTCGGGAGCCGGAAGCCGTTCTCTACCAAACTATCTTTCCGGGACTTGTCGCCCGCGTACTGGCCCTTGATTTGGGGGACGGTACGGTGGGACTCGTCGATGACCGTCAGGAAGTCGTCCGGGAAGTAGTCCAGGAGGGTGTAGGGCGCGTCCCCGGGCTCGCGGTCCGAGAGGTACACCGAGTAGTTCTCGATGCCCGAACAGTAGCCCGCCTCCGCCATCATCTCGAGGTCGAACGTGGTGCGCTCCTCGATGCGCTGGGCGGCGACCATGTCGCCGTTGCGCTCGAAGTGGCGGACGCGCTCGTGCATGTCGTCCCGAATCTTCTCGATGGCCTCCTCCATCTCGCTCTCGGGCACGGAGTAGTGCTCCGCCGGGTGGAAGAGGACCGCGGGCTCCTCGCTCTCGACGGTGCCTTCGAGCGGGTCGAGTTTCGCCATCCGGTCGACCTCCTCGCCCCAGAACTCCACGCGCACGGGATAGCGGCCGTACATCGGGAACACCTCGACGGTGTCCCCCCGGACGCGGAACGTGCCCTGCGTGAAGTCCACGTCGTTGCGCTCGTAGTTCAGGTCCACGAGCCGGCCCAGGAGTTCGTCGCGCTCGATTTCCTGGCCGACTTCGAGGCGGAGGCTCATCTCCTCGTAGTTGCCCGGGTCACCGAGCCCGTAAATCGCGGAGACGGAGGCCACGACGATGACGTCGTCGCGCGTCAACAGCGAGCGCGTCGCGGAGTGGCGCAGCCGGTCGATTTCGTCGTTGATGGAGGCGTCCTTCTCGATGTACTTGTCCGTCTGCTCGACGTACGCCTCCGGCTGGTAGTAGTTGTAATAGGAGACGAAGTACTCGACGGCGTTGTCCGGGAAGAGGTTCCGGAGTTCCTCGTAGAGCTGGGCCGCGAGCGTCTTGTTGTGCGCGATGACCAGCGTCGGCTGCTGGAGCTCCTCGGCCACCCACGAGACGGTGTTGGTCTTCCCGGAGCCCGTCACTCCGAGCAGCGTCTGTGCGTCGGCCCCGTTCTCGAACCCCTCGACCAGCTGCTCGATGGCGTCGGGCTGGTCGCCCGCGGGGTCGAACGGCGCGTCCACGCGGAACGGCACGTCGGCCTCCGGCCGGTCCGGCTGGAGGGAACCGCTGGCGTCGCTCATTACGTGGTAATGGGCGTGGAGGCACTTCAGCAGCGTGCCCGAGCGCAGCGAGGGCACGTTATTAGCGAACGCGGAGCAGGGCGATGCGTGAGCAGCGTGCCCGAGCGTAGCGAGGGCACGTTCTGGCGAGCGGTGAACAGAGTGAGCCGCGAGCAGCGTCGAGGACGCCGTCGGCGAAGGGTCGGGTCCCTGGTAGTCACACCGCACCTATTTCCCGGGCCCGGTCGATATTCGACGCATGGTACGCGAAGACTTGCGCGCGGCGAGCGACCACCTTCGAGCCGCCTCCGTCGCCGCCGACGACTCCGACCACGAACAGCGCCTCTACGACCAGTCCGACGCGCTCGCGGACCTCGCGACGGCCGACGACGGCCCCGACCACGGCCGCCTCGCCCGCATCACGCACGCGCTCGACGACCTCGCGGACGCCGTCGAGGACGAGGAAGCACGCGAGAGCATCGCCGACGCCAAAGCCAGCGTCGAAGCCTACCGCGAGACTGTCGACGGCGTCTAAGACGCACTTTTTCCAGCGTTCGGCGCGCTCCGCGCGCCTCACTTGCAAAAATTTGCGGAAAAAGCACTCCTCACCCCCCTTCGGGGGTTCGTCGGCCTCGCGGCTTCGCCGCGAGTAAACCGCGAGCGCCGTACGGCGCTCGCGGATGCTTGCTCGTCGGCTACGTAGGTTCAAGTAGGAGAGCGAAGCCAACCCTGCGCGTGATCTGACAGTCGCCGCGAGCCGGCGGATACGGAACGGCGGCGGACCGGCTCGCGGACTCGAACGCCGCCTGCAAGCCATAAGCGTCGCTGGTGCGTTCCGAGACGGGCGACTCGGGAGAAAGGCCTCGTCACAAGGGGCTCGGAGGGGGTAACTCCTCGTCACCGTCGCCCGGGAGTACGGTAGGGGCTCCCGGGAGAAGAGCCTTTCACTCCCGTCCAGCGGCTTCAACGTATTTCTTGCTGGCCGCCGAAGCCCGGGGTATGCGCCGTCTCGCAGTCGTCAGCGACACGCACGTGCCGTCCCGCAAATCCGAGATTCCGGGGTTCATCGAGCAGGAGCTGGAGGACGCAGACGTCGTCGTTCACGCCGGCGATTTCGACAGCGAAGCCGCCTACGAAACTGTCGAGTCGCTCGCGGGCGGCGACCTCGTGGCCGTCCGCGGGAACATGGACCCCGTCTCGCTGGGGCTGCCCGCAGTGGAGACGCTGTGGGTCGAGGATCGGCAGTTCGTCGTCGTGCACGGGAGCGGTCCGCTGTCCGGCTACGAGAACCGCGTCCTGCAAGCCGTCCGCGAAGAGCGCAACGACGAGGCCGCCATCGGCATCGCCGGGCACACGCACGAACTCACCGACGAGACCGTCGACGGCGTCCGCCTCCTGAATCCGGGGAGTGCGACCGGTGCCGAGCCGGCCGAGGAGGCGACGATGCTGACGGTGGACGTCGACGGCAGCGACGTCGACGTCTCCGTCGTGCGAGCGTAGTCGAGTGGCCGGCGTGTCCGGTACCGCCGGGGCTTTTGTGAGGGGCAACGAAGGTCGAGTATGCACGCGTTCGCGGTGCCGGAGTTCCCGGAGGTGCGTTCGGGCGACAGCCTCGCCGACCTCGTCGCCGAGCGCACCGAGTTGGCGAACGGCGACGTCGTCTGTATCGCCAGCACGGTCGTCTCGAAGGCCGAAGGACGGACGGCGTCGCTGTCCGACTACCCAGCGGGGCCGCGCGCCCGCGAAATCGCCGACCGCCTGAGCGAGATTACGGGCGAGCAGAAGGACCCGCGGTTCGCGCAGGCCGTCCTCGAAGAGTCCGTGGACCTGCTGATGGAAGCGCCGTTCCTGTTGACGGAGACGACGTTCGGCCACGTCGGCGTGAACGCCGGCATCGACCGGTCGAACACGGGCGGCGCCGAGCTACTGTTGCTCCCCGAGCGACCGACGGAGAGCGCCGAGCGCATCCGCGACGGCCTGGACGCGGACGTCGCGGTGGTCGTGACCGACACGTCCGGGCGGCCGTTCCGGCACGGCCAGCGCGGCGTCGCCCTCGGCTGGGCGGGGATGCCGGCGTCCCGGGACTGGCGCGGGGAGACCGACCGCGATGGCCACGAACTCGAAGTGACCGTCGAGAGCGTGGTGGACGAACTCGCGGCGACCGCGAACCTCGTCTCCGGGGAGGGCGACGGCGGTACGCCAGTCGTCGTGGTGCGGGAGTTCGAGTTTGGCGACCACGACGGCAGCGAGGAGTTGTACCGCGAGGTCGACGGTGACTTCGTGCGGCAGGCGCTCCGGGGGTGGGAGTATGCGCGGAATTGAACTGACCCCCGAGATTCCCGTCAGCGAGGTCGCTGACCTCGCCTCGCAGGCGGAGGCGGCTGGCTTCGACGCGGTGTTCGCGTCGTGTCACTACAACAACCGCGACCCGTTCGTCGCGCTCGACCGCATCGCGGCTAGCACCGAGGACGTGCAACTCGGCCCGGGGGTGGCGAACCCCTACGACACGCACCCCGTGAAACTCGCGTCGCAGGTCGCGACCGTCGACGAGGTCAGCGACGGGCGAGCAATTCTTGGGCTGGGTGCGGGCGACGCGTCGACGCTCCGCAACCTCGGCGTGGAGCGCGACCGGCCGCTCCGCCGGGTGCTGGAGACGATGAAGGTCTCGCAGGACCTGTGGGCGGGCGAGCGCGTCGACCACGACGGGACGTTCGTCGCGCGGGACGCCGGCCTGAATTACGAGGTCGGCGAGGTTCCCGTGTACGTGGGCGCGCAGGGCCCGCACATGCTCCGGATGGCGGGCAAGCACGCGGACGGCGTGTTGGTGAACGCGAGCCACGAGCGGGACCTCGCGTGGGCGGCCGACCGCATCGCGGAGGGCGAAGCCGACCGCGTGGTGTCGGGGGAGCCGGACGTTGCGGCGTTCGCGTCGGTGTCCATCGCGGAGGATGCCGCCGCCGCGCTGGAGGCCGCGCGGCCGCCGGTCGCGTTCATCGCGGCGGGCGCAGCGCCGCCCGTGCTGGAGCGCCACGGCATCGACGCCGAGCGCGCGAGCGATATCGGCGAGGCCATCGAGGCAGGTGAGTTCTCGGCGGCATTCGAAAAGGTGTCCGAGCGGATGTTGACGGCGTTCTGCATCGCGGGCGACCCCGAGGACGTTGCCGAGCAGTTGGCGGCGGTCGGGGAGCACGTCGACAGCGTGGTAGCGGCGTCGCCGCTCGGGCCGAACCGAGAGAAAGCGGTGTCGTTGCTCGCGGACGCGTTCGACGCTGCAGGGGTGTAGCTACTGGGGGCGGCGCTGGCGCTGCGTGGCGGTATCCGGGACGACTGCTTCGGCGAGTGCGCCGAGGGTGAGCGCGCCGAAGCCGCCGGCGGCGAGCGTGACAAGCGCACCGCCGACGAGGACGAGCGCGGCCGAAATCGGGTCCGTGCTGGCGGCGGTGACGATGTTCTCGGCGAGCGAGACGGCGTTGTCGATGAACCAGACCATGTGCGGCCGTGGGTGAGCCGGTCCCTTAGATGCTCCGGGACGGTTATGGCAGTCGCAGCCGAACTGGGGAGCGTGTCCGACGACGCCACGCTCGACGCGTTCGCGCCCGAGGAAACCGGGAACGAGCAACAGGGGGAGGAGTTAGATAGTACTGACACGGCCGACGCCGTGCCCGTGACGAGTTCGTGGAGCGACGCGTCAGTCTGCGAGGCCTGCGGTGAGGCCGCGGGCCGCCGCTGGCTGGACGGCGGCGAGAGCGTGTGTGCGGCCTGCAAGCACTGGTCGTAAACCGGCACTGTCGTGAGTGACCGGGAAACATACAAGTGACTGCTCTCCTGCCGTTCGACAACTGACGGCCGCCTCCCGGCCCGGATGGGGCCCAAATCGGTGGGAGTGGGCCGACACTCCACCCGCCCTCAACACGCCTGGTCTGGGGCGTGCTCGCTCGCCTCGCGGTCGCGGGGGCGCGGTACTCCGGGCTCACCGGCCGTGTCTACCGAGCGGTGTGGCTGCGCTGGCTGCCCCGCGGCGACCCCCGCGAGGAAGTCGAGGGGGCCTTCGAGCGCGCGGAGGACGTCCTCGGACGCCAGCATCGCGAACGCGAACGGGGAGACGGTCCGCGAGTTCGTCGCCGACGTCCGTGCTGACGACCGTGCGGCCGGGTTGCGGCCCTCAGGGAGCGCGCGCGGTACGCGAGTCGCGGCGACGCAGCCGACGCCGCCGAAGCGAGGCGGCTCGCGCGGTCGCTGCCCACCGAAAACAGCCGCCTACCCGAGCCTGGTGGTGTTCAGATAAGGATTCATCTGAACACAGCTTCAGCCGGCGAACCAGCCGATTTCCTGGTGGATTGAAAGGGCGAGGTGGTCTCGACGAACCCCGGCGAAGTAAGCACGTGAGCGACCAACGGGAGCGAACGCGCGCAGCGAGCCGCGGGAGTCTCGTGAGTGCAACGAACGAGACCACGGGAGACGAGCACTGCGAGTCTCCCGACGGTCGAGACCACCGAGGGCTTTCAAAACGCAACGGCATCTCCGCTACTTTCGTCTGCTTATCTGAACACTGCCCCGAGCCTCGGCGATAGTGTTTAATAGGCGGATTTCGTACGCACACGTGTAATGTCTGAGGTGTGCTCGACGTGCGGGTTGCCCGAGGAACTCTGCGTCTGCGAGGACGTCGCCAAAGAGTCCCAGCAAATCGAAATCCGCATCGACGAGCGACGCTACGGAAAGGAAGTTACCGTCATCGAAGGATTCGACCCCAACGACGTCGACCTCGACAGCCTGTCGTCGGACCTCAAGTCGAAGTTCGCGTGCGGCGGCACTGTCGAGGACGGCGAAATCGAACTCCAAGGCAACCACTCGGGGCGCGTGGAGGACTTCCTCCGCGACAAGGGCTTCAACGTCGCCTAACCCGCGCGTCGACGACCACCACTTCTCTCTCAGTATTCGCGCCGCCGAGCCGCACGGCTCCGCAGTTTAGTTAGTTCAGAAGGACCGCAAGTGCTGCGTTCAGAACGGGGACTCGGTCGGAGATTCGGTGTCGGGGCCTTCGTCGTTCTCGTCGGCGACGACCTCGCCGTCCCAGCCGGTGATGCCGCTGGCGAGGCTCTCGACGCGCGCGTCCTCGTCGAGGCCCTCGTAGGACTGGACGAGTCGCGCGGCTTGCTGGCTGGCCTGCCCGTGCGGGCAGACGGTGACGACGCGGTCCGCGCCGTCGAGCCGGTCGACGGACTGTGGGAGTTCGGAGAACGGGATGTTCTCGCTGTCCGGGATGTGGCCGCGCTCGAAGGCCGCCCGCGGGCGGATGTCGACGACGCGGACGTCCTCGTCGTCGAGGAGTGCTTTGAGTTCGTCGGCGGAAATCTCGCCGTCCATGTGCCGTACCTCGGTCTGCGCGGAGTTACGGCTTGCGGTCGGAGAAACTAGAGGTAGCCGTCGGCCTGCGCCAGCAGCAAGCCCTCGATGGTGGCGTCGTTCGCGGGCGGCGCGCGCGCCACCGACAGCGCCTCGTCGACGGGCACGCGCTCGACCGAGAGGAACTCGTTGTCGTCGAGGTCGCAGCCGACCTCCGTCAGCCCCTCCGCGAAGACGATGCCGCGCTGGTGGCGGAGCACGCCCGTCGCCGTCCAGAACGATTCGAGGAAGTGGACGTCGTCGGCCTCGTAGCCGGTCTCCTCGCGGAGTTCGCGGCGGCCCGCCGAGACGTACGACTCGCGGTCCGGGGTGGGCGCGACGTCCTCGGTAGCCTCGTTTGACTCTTCCACAATACCTGCCACCAACTCCATGCACTGCTCGCGAATCGTCGGCCGGTACTGGTCGACGAACAACACGTCCCCGTCGTCGACGGCGACGACGACGACCGCGGGCGGGAGTTCGGCCCAGTAGTAGTCTTTCAGCGAGCCGTCGGGCTGCTCGACGCGGTCGTAGCCGCCGTCGTACCAGCTCGTCTCGTACTCGGTCACGGCGTCGACGACCGGCCAGTCGTGGTCGTGCATGGCCGGCCGTACGCACTCGCCCACAAAGTCTCCCGGGGGCTCGGCGTGGCCAGGAACAGCCTTTTCCCTCCGAGGAGCGGACCAACACGCGAGATGAGTGGGGGAGAGCTCTCGAAGACGGCCGGCCGCTACCTCAGCGCCATCCTGCTGGTGTCCGCCCGGGAGGGACGCCCGGCGAAGACCGGGGAGGTCGCCGACCGGCTCGACGTCGACCCCGCGACCGTCACCGAGCGCATGGCCGACTTCGCGGAGCGCGGGCTCGTCGACTACGAGCGCTACGAGGGCGCGACGCTCACCGGCGACGGCGAGACCGTCACGCGCGAACTCATGTGGAAGCGGTGTCTCGTCGAGAACTTCACGACCGACGACCTCGGGCTCGACGGCGTCGACACGGACTCGATCGGCGGCGCGCTCTCCGAGGAGGCCGCTCGCGCGCTGAAACGCCACATCGACCACCCCTGCACGGGGCGGTGTTCGGCGCCCGACGCGGACTTCGCGGAGTGCTGTCCGGACTACCAGATTTCGCGGTAGTCAGAGGACCGGCTCGTAGAACGTGCTGAACGCGATCCGGCGAAGGGTCGCGACGGCGGCGTCTGGCTCGTTCTGGAACGTCGTCGCCACCAGCGCGTCCGCGAACGGCACGTAGTGCCACGCGGCGTTGTCCACCTCGTCGCTCCCGTTCTCGTGGACTTCCGCCTCTGGGTGGTCGGCTTTCGCGGCCTCGAATTCTTCGTCGTCGCCGACCTCGATTTCGAGGAGCGAGGCGAACATGGCTTCGCGGGCGGCGCCAACGACGTCGCTAGTGACGCGCTCGTCGTACTCCTCCTTGGAGAGCTCCATCGCGCGCGCCACCTCGCGGGTGACTGTCTGTGCGGCCGGCCCCACGCCCTCGAAGCGCTCACGGACCTCGGCTTCGGTCGCCGGCGCGAGCACGCCACGCGTCTCTGTCATGCGCGAAACGTCGGCCTGCACGCCCTACTGGGTTTCGGAGTCGTCGTCGCCGTCTTCGGAGTCGGGGCTCGCCAGCGAGGACTCGTGGAGCTGCTCGGTGATGTCCTGTGCTTCGTCGAGAATCGCGGCGGCCTCCCCGGAGAGGTCGGCGTCACCGTGCTGTTCGACGGCCGGCATCTCGCGGCCGTGCGGTTCGGTGACTGTCTCGGTGTCCGTCTCCTCGGCGTGCGGGGTCACGTCGGGGGCCAGCGACTCGGGGTCGCGGTCCTCCCAGTCCGGGACGGTGTCGTCCAGCCACGCCTCGTGGTCGCCGCCGCGGACCAGCGCCGTGAACGCGAGGTGGTTCGCGAGGTGTTCGCCGTCCGCCTCGTCGACGCCGCAGACCGGACACTCGTAGCCCATGCGAACAGCGAGGGGCTACCGCCTAAAACGCGTCACGGTCTTCGAGGTTCGCGACGAGCACGTAGGCGTCCTCGCCGTCGGAGTAGTACTGCGGGAGCGTGCGCAGGTACTCGAAGCCGTGCTTCTCGTAGAGGTTCATCGCGGGCTCGTTGCTCTGCCGGACTTCCAGTTTCACGCTGCGGACGCCCTGGCCGGCGAGCGCGGACAGCGAGCGCCGCAACAGTGCCGCACCGATGCCCTCGCCGCGGCTGTCCGGGCGGACCGCGATGTCCTTGACGTGGCCGAGCGGCTGGCGGTGGTTCGGAATCGTGTCCGCGACGATGTAGCCCGTAATTTCGCCGTTCACGGCGACGGGGCCGCCGGTCTCGCTGACGAGGAACGCGGGCGTCCCGACCTGCCGCTCGAACGCCGAGTACGGCCACGGCTGGTCGAACACCTCCTTCTCGATGCCGAACACGTCCAGCAGGTCCGCACGGGATGCCTGCCGGATAACCGTGTCCGACGACGGCGGTGCGACGGTCGTCACGATACCCCCTAGGGACACCGCGGATAAAGGCGCTGTGGCAGCCGAAGATTGCACGGAGCCGTCGCTGTCGGGCCGAGAAAGAAAGGAGAGTGCGTCGAGACGCTTAGTCGTCGGCGGAGCTCGTCGCGCCGCTGTCGCCGTGGCGCTGCTTCGTCAGCGAGAGCTTCCCGCCGGCCGCGAGCGTGCGGCGTTCGCGGTCGGACGCGTCGAGGTAGGCGGTCGCCTCCCAGTCGTCGTTCACGCGAATGGTGAACTCCTCCTGGCCGGACTCGACGCCCGCGCGGGCGTCGTCGACGATTTCGACGTCGTCGCCCTGCTCGATGCGTTCGTAGGTCTCCTCGTCGATGGTGAGCGGAATCAGGCCGAAGTTGAACAGGTTGGCCTTGTGGATGCGCGCGAAGCTCTGTGCGAGCACCGCTTCCACGCCGAGGAACATCGGGCACATCGCCGCGTGCTCGCGGGAGGAACCCTGCCCGTAGTTCTCGCCCGCGACGAGCACGCTGCTACCGGCGTTCTTCGCGCGCTCGGCGAACGTGTCGTCGATGCGCGAGAGCGTGAACTCCGAGAGCCGCTCGATGTTCGAGCGGAACTTGAGGATGTCGGAGGTCGCCGGGATGATGTGGTCCGTCGTGATGTTGTCCTCCATCTTCAGGAGCGTCTCGCCGGAGACGTCCTCGTCGATGGGGTCCTTGACGGGCACACTGGAGATGTTCGGGCCCTTGATGAGGTCGTCGTCGATGGCCTCGTCGGGCGTGATGATGTCCGGGTCGTCCGCGCCGTAGCCCGCGGAGTACTTGTCTGCGAGCTCGAAGCCGGGCGCTTCGAGGTCGCCGAGGTCGTCGGCGAGGTCGCGCGGGTCGACGATTTCGCCGGCGATGGCCGCCGCGGTGGCGACTTCCGGCGAGCAGAGGTACACCGAATCGTCCTCGATGCCCGAGCGGCCCTCGAAGTTCCGGTTGAACGTCCGCAGCGAGACGGAGTCGGAGGCCGGAACGTGGCCGATGCCGATACAGGCACCGCAGGTCGCCTCGGAGAAGTTGACGCCGGCCGCCATCATCTCGGCGGTCCAGCCTTCACGGGCGAGCATCTCGGAGGCCTGCTTGGAGCCGGGCGCGACAATCATCTCGGTGCCGGCGTTGACCTGGCGGTCTTCCAGCATCTTCGCCGAGGGCAGGATGTCCTCGTAGGCACCGTTCGTACACGAGCCGACGATGACCTGCTCGACCTGTTCGCCCTCGACCTCGCGGACCGGGACGACTTCGTCGGGCATCGACGGCTTCGAGACGAGCGGTTCGAGGTCCGAGAGGTCGACGACGATTTCGTCGGCGTAGTCGGCGTCCTCGTCGGGGCCGAGGTCGACGAACTCGTCCTCGCGGTCGAACTGCGCGAGCCACTCCTCGGTCTTCTCGTCGGTCGGGAAGATGGAGGAGGTGGCACCCAGTTCGGTGCCCATGTTCGTGATGGTGGTGCGCTCGGGCACCGAGAGCGTCTCCACGCCCGGACCCGTGTATTCGAGCACCTTGCCGACGCCGCCCTTCACGGAGAGGCGACGGAGGAGCTCGAGGATGACGTCCTTGGCGGTGGCCCACTCGGGGAGTTCGCCCTCGAGGCGGACGCTGACGACTTCCGGCATCTCGACGTGGTAGGCGCCGCCGCCCATCGCCACGGCGATGTCGATGCCGCCAGCGCCGATGGCGAGCTGACCGAGCCCGCCGGGGGTCGGCGTGTGGCTGTCCGAACCGAGGAGCGTCTTGCCGGGTGCGGCGAAGTTCTCCTTGTGGACGTTGTGGCAGATGCCGTTCCCGGGCCGGGAGAAGTACGCGCCGTACGTGCCGGCCGCCGAGCGCAGGAAGCGGTGGTCGTCGGTATTCTTAAAGTCGAACTGATAGGTCTGGTGGTCGCAGTACTGAGCCGCGAGTTCCGTCTGGACTTCGTCCATTTCGAGGGCTTCGAACTGCAGCCAGACCATCGTCCCAGTCGTGTCTTGGGAGAGTGTCTGGTCGATCTCGATCCCGATTTCCTCACCGGGCTCGAGTTCGCCCTCGACGAGGTGGTCGTCGAGGATTTTCTCCGTGAGCGTCTGTCCCATAGCGTCCGAAGATGCCCCTTCGAAGATTATAAATCCCGCGTGTTTCAGGACTCGCGTATTCGCCTAATACGCGGCCTAAGACCTTATTTGGTTAGTGTGAACTATCCACACGAAACGGTGGCGTCGATCGACAGAGCATAGGGCCGCGAGAGCGACTCCAACGCCATGTACGAGAGCGGCGCGTTCGTCGCCGACCACGTCGATCCGGTCACGGAAGCACAGGTCCAGCCCAACGGCGTCGACCTCACCGTCGAAGCCGTCCTCGAACAGCGCGAACCCGGCCGCATCGGCACCGAGGGCAAGACCATCGGCGACCGCCAGCCGGTCGAGCCCGATACTGGCGACGGCGCCGAGACGTTCTCCCTGTCCCCGGGCGGTTACATCCTCCAGTACGCCGAGACCATCGCCATCCCCGAGGACCACGTCGGCTTCCTCTACCCGCGGTCGTCGCTGTTGCGCAACTCCTGCATGCTCAACACCGCGGTCTGGGACGCCGGCTACACCGGGAAGGGCGAGGGGCTGTTGCAGGTCCACCACGAGGTCGAACTCGAACGCGGCGCGCGCGTCGCCCAGCTCGTGCTCGCCGACGCCGAGCACGCCGACACCTACGGCGGGTCGTATCAGGGCGAGCGCGTCGAGTAGCCGGCAGTGTTCAGATAAGCAGACGAAGTTAGGCCTCGCGGACGTCGTCGAACAGTTCCGAAAGCGTCGTCGCGACGTGTGCTGGCTGGTCGGTGGTGTCGAGGCCGGCGACGACACGAGCGTCGTTCGCGGCCGCACACGACGTCAGCGCGTGCACGAACCGGAACGCGGTCTCGGTGGACGTCTCGCCGAGTAGCACCGAGAAGTCGTCGACGTAGACGGTCGTCTCGCCGTCCCACGTCGACACGTAGTCGTTGACGAGCACGCCGACGCCCGCGACGTCCTCGACCTCGGAGACGGTCTCGACGGCACCCGTCGCAGCAGCGGCGACGTCGGTGGCCGCACTAGCGCCGGTGTCGGGCGTCGTGGCGGCGGCCGCTCGCGAATGCTCCCCAACACTCACGACGGCGGCGCGCTCCGGACCGGCCTGGAACTCTCCGAGCCACGCTTCTGCAGCAGTCTCGTAGGTGACACCGAGAACGTTCGACGACGGCGGGACGTCCGCCTCGGCGGCCGTCGCGTTCGCCCCGGTGACGAGAACGTGCGTCGAATCGCCGGTAGGCCCCTCCCCTCGCATTCGTGTTCATCTGATAATCTTACCCCACCGACATAAACTTTGACATGTAGTCTCTGCGGTGACACGAACGCACCCCACCGCCACACTTTTCTCCGCAGCACGCCCGTTCGGGATATGCGGCTCAAGGAATCTCTGAAGAGCAGTTTTCTGGCGGGAGTGGTGCTGGTGGCACCGCTGGTCGCGACGCTCGTCATCCTCCGGTTCGTCACGAACCTGCTGGCCGGCCAGATGCAGCCCATCGTCGAAGGGACCCGGCTCGCCAGGTACACCGCCGACAACTACCTGCTCGCGCAGCTGGTCGCGCTCGCGGTGTTGCTCGTCGCGGTCACCGTGCTCGGCGCGTTCGCCAAGCGACCCGTGGGGCGGCGCGTGTTCGGGCGAACCGGCCGCCTCGTCAACTTCGTCCCGGTCTTCCGCACCATCTACGGCAGCGTCAAGCAGATGGCGAACTCCGTCTCGACGCGGAGTTCGGACTTCGAGTCCGCGGTGTACGTCGAGTACGAGCGCGACGGCCTCTACCGGCTCGGCCTGAAGACCGGCGAGAGCCCGGGCGGCGTCGGCGACGTGGCCGGCGAACCCGCGCACAACGTCTTCGTGCCGGGCAGCCCCAACCCCACGCAGGGTGCGCTCCTGATGGTCCCGGAGAGTCGCGTCTACGACGCCGACCTCAGCGTCCGCGCCGCCATCCGCATCCTCATGACGACGGGCATGGCGGACGGGTCGGGAGGCGACGCCATCGAGCTGGACGACGAGGAACTCGCCGCGATGGGCGTTGCCCCGGCCGACGACGACCGCGACGAGACCGCGGACCAGCCGTAAGCGAGCGTCAGGGCGGGATAGTTGACTCCTACGTCCACATCGACTTCACCGAGACCGACTTCTTCACCGACCGGCTGTTCCCGGTCGCCAGCAACGTCCGCTACCACGCCACCAGCCTCGACGTCTTCACGCTCGTCCGCATCTACTTCGACGACGAAGGCCTCTTCGTCGCGCTCGACTGGGACGAGCCGATCGGACCCGTCGTCGGTGCCGTCGAGGACGTGCACGCGGGCTGACGAGGGAACCCGAACGTGTGCGGTCGAGAGCAGCGTTCTCGACGCGGCGGGGCGCGGAAGTAGAAACTGATTTAGGCCAGCCTAAACTGTTGAGTGGTAATGACGGCGGCAAACCCGGAACCGATCGCAGACGATTCGGAAGCGCCGATGTCCAGCGACGCCATCGAATCGGTGGCGTTTCTCGCGCGCTCCGAACACCGGCTCCGCGTGCTCGACCTGCTCAGCGACGGCCCCCGAAGCCGGGACGAACTGAGTGAGAAGACGGGGGTGACGCGAGTCACGCTGAGCCGCATCCTCGGCGACCTGACCGACCGCGGACTGATAGCGCGACACACCGCGGCGAACGACTACGCGCTGACGGGCTTCGGCGACCTCGTCTACGAGGACTTCACGCGGCTACTCGGAACGGTATCCGTCGGGCAGCGCTACCCCGACGTAGTGGGACGGCTACCGACGGAGTGGTTCGGCTTCGACCTGCGGCATCTCCGCGACAGCGAACTCGTCACCGGCGGAGCCGCGGACCCGCTGTCGGCCGCCCGCATCGTGGCCAACACCGTCCGGGAGGCGTCGAGTTGCCGCTCGCTGCTCGGGACGTTCATCTCGGTGCCGATGTACGCCTTCGAGGAGGCGCTCCGGGCGGGCGACGCACCCGAAGGGATGGTCGTCTTCGACGCAGGCGTCACCGAGACGATGCTCGACGACCCCGACCTCCGGGAGCGCTGGCAGGAGATCGAGGCGGCCGTCGGGTCGACGGTCTACTACAGCGTCGACGACCGCGTACCCTGTAGCATCGACCTCGTCGACGACGAGACGGTGTTCCTGACCGTCGACCGCGAGCACGACGGCGGGTTCGACGTCCTGCGGTGTACCCACCCCGAGGTTGTGGCGTGGGCTCGTGAGACCGTGATGAAATATCGAGAAGACGCGGTGCCGCTCGGCCAGCGCGCCGAGTGAGCGACGGGCTGCGTTCGGGGTGCCGCTGTCGTAACACGCCGTGAACACGTGAAAGAGCCTCGTTACAACGGAAGGCAGGAATCACTAACATAGTTTAGGTGCGCCTAAACTGTATGGTCCGAAGACGCCGAGTGCTCGCAGGGAGTGCAGGACTGCTCGCGGCTCTCGCCGGCTGCACCAGCAGCGGCACTTCCGAGCGCGAAACGAACGCGGAGCCAACGGACGCACAGACAGAAACCGCGACGGACGACCCCGCGACGACGGAGAGCGCCACGCCGTACACCGTCGACATCGCGCCCCACGGGGAATTCACCTTCGAGGACGTCCCCGAGACGTACTCCGTCATCCCCAGCGTCTACCTCGATGTCGGGATGGCGCTGGGCATCCAGCCCACTGCCGCGACAGACATGGCTCGCGCGCCGCGGAAGATGTACGACATCCTCCCCGACGTCACCTTCGACGAGGAGGAGATCACGGCGCTGGCGTCCGGCTCGGAATCCGGCTACGACAAGGAGAACTTCTACGCCGCCGACCCCGACGTCAACCTCATCGACCCCCGGAGCCTGAGCCGGTTCACCGACTGGGACGACGCCGACATCCAGGAAATCGAGGACGCAACCGGCCCGTTCGTCGCCTCCGAGATTCGCTTCGGCCCAACCCACCCGTTCGGTCCCCAACAGGACACCTACTACGAACTCTACGACGTCTTCGAGAAGGTGGCGACCGTCTTCCAGCGTCAACAGCGCTACCAGCAGTGGGTGTCGCTGCACGACGAGTTCCTCTCGAACATCGAGTCCGAACTACCGCCCGAAGACGAACGCCCCTCGGTCATCGCGTTCTGGCGGGGCCTGGACCCGAGCGGCGGCCAGTTCTACGTCTCGCCGCTCCACCAGTACCACAACCAGACCAAACCGCTGTCCCGGCTCGGCCTCGAAGACGGCTACGACGCCGAAGTCCCCAGCGGCGGCACCATCGGCTACGAGGAGATTCTCGAACACGACCCCGACTACATCGCCGCCGTCGGGTCGCTGACCTCCGACATCCACGAGCAGTTCGTCGACCAGATCGTCGAACCGTTCGAGAACAACCCGAACGGCCAGGACCTCACCGCCGTCCAGGAAGGCAACTACATCCGCATCGGCGGCCAGTACCAGGGCCCCATCGTCGACCTCTTCGCCACGGAAGCGACCGCCAAGATGGTCTGGCCCGAAATCTTCGGCGAATGGCCCGGTCGGGTCGAAGACGTCCCCGAGGACGAGCAGCTGTTCGACCGCCAGCGCGTCAGCGACATCATCAACGGGAACGCCTAACGCGATGGCACAGGTACTCGACCGCCTCGCGAAGCTACGCGCAGCCAGCGCCGACTGGTACGACACCTCCAAACTCGCGCTCGTCGTCGTCGGCAGCCTCGCCGTCCTGCTCGGCTCGACGATACTGCAGGTGAGTTTCGGCGCGTACCCGTTGACGCTGGGTGAAGCCTGGCAGACCGTCTTCGACGCGCAGGTGTTGTTCAGCCTCGACGTCTGGCGGTGGGCGTTTCTCGGCGCGAACGTCCCCGAGTGGCTGACGCGCGAACAACTCATCGTCTGGAATCTCCGGCTGCCGCGCATCCTCGTCGGCGTGCTCGTCGGCTCGAACCTCGCGGTTTCGGGCGCGCTCTTCCAGATTATCACGCGCAACGAGCTCGCCAGCCCCTACATCCTCGGCGTCAGCGACGGCGCCGGGCTGGTCGTGCTGCTGACGCTGACGTTTTTCTACGGCCTCATGCCGGTCCTCCCGTTGTTCGCCGCAATCGGCGGTGGATTGGCGTTCGTGCTCGTGTACGCCATCGCGTGGAAGAACGGCACCAGTCCCGTCCGACTGGTGCTGGCGGGCGTCGTCGTCGGTACCGTCTTCGGGTCCGTCCAGCGCGCGCTGTTCTTCTTCATCGACGACCTCGGCGTCGCGATGGCCGCGCAGGCGTGGCTCTCGGGCACCCTGATGAACTCCGGCTGGCAGGAGGTGCGAATCGCGCTCCCGTTCACGGTGCTGTCGATGGTGCTGGCGTTCGCCGTCACGCAGGAACTGGACGTGCTGGCGCTCGGCGAGGACCGCGCGGACTCGCTGGGGATGCCCGTCGAGAAGATGCGGTTCGCCATCGCCGGCATCGGCGTGCTCTCGACGGCCGCTGCCATCGCCGTCGCGGGCCTCATCGGATTCGTCGGCCTCATCGTCCCGCACATGGTCCGGAACATCGTCGGCAGCGACTCGAAACTGCTGCTGGCGGGCTGTCTGTTCCTCGGACCGGCGCTCTTGGTCAGCGCGGACGTCGGCGCGCGCCTCGCGTTGAGCCCCATCCAACTCCCCGTCGGCGTCATCACCGGCATCGTCGGCGGCCCGTACTTCCTCTACCTGATGCGGAAGCAGACCAACCTGGGTGAAGTCTGATGCCCGGCGGACGCGCCCCACGGGTGGAGCGGGAACCGGCCGACGAAGCCACCGAGCGAACCGCCAGCAGCGCTACGCGGGCCACTTCGGAGACGGAGCCCGCCGATTTCAGCGGGACGGACCTCGTCATCGGCTACCCCGGGACGGACGACCCGGTCATCGACGGCGAGTCGATTGCCGTCCCGCCGGACGAAGTGACGGCGCTCATCGGCCCGAACGGGAGCGGGAAGTCGACGCTCCTGAAGGGGCTCGCGGACAAGGTCGCGCCCGACGACGGGACCGTGCTCGTCGACGGCCGGACGATAGACGAGTTCGGGTCGAAGGAACTCGCGCGCACGCTCGGGTTGCTCTCCCAGGAGAACGTCGTTCCGACCGGCATCTCGGTCGAAGACCTCGTCGAGCGCGGGCGCTACCCGCACACGGGGTTTTTCGACTCGCTCTCGGACGAGGACCGGGACGCCGTCGACGACGCGATTCGGCTCGCCGGCATCGAACACCTCCGCGAGCGCGACGTCGACAGCCTCAGCGGCGGACAGAAGCAACTCGTCTGGATTGCGATGACGCTCGCCCAGGACACCGACGTGCTGTTGTTGGACGAGCCGACGACGTTCCTCGACCCCCACCACCAGCTCGAGGTGATGGAAATCGTGGAGACGCTGCGCGACCGCAGCGACACGACGGTCGTCGTCGTCCTCCACGACATCAATCAAGCCGCGCGCTACGCCGACCACGTGGTCGCGCTGAAGGACGGCACGGTGCACGCACGCGGCCCGCCGGAAGAGGTCGTCACAGAGGACCGGCTCGCCGCAGTCTTCGACATCGAGGTCGCCGTCGCGGATACCGAACACGGCCGGCGAGTCGTCCCACTGGAACCGCGCCACGAGAGCCCCGAGTCGGCGGACGCCAGCGGTGCGAGCCGCGACGCCGTCCGGGGAAGTGATACCGGAGAGTGAACACGATGAGAGCGGAGACGTACGTTAAGCGCGCTCGCGAGCAGGTCCACGCCGAGCGGGACGCCACGCGCGAGAAACTGGCGGCCGTCGAAGCGTTCACCGAACGGGTCCGGGCGCTCTCACCGGAGACCGCGACCGCCGCCCCGACCACCGGCGCGCACACCACCGGAGAGACCCTGCAGCGGAGCGCGTCGGGACGGACTGAAAGCCGCTGTCGTCGCGTTCGCGCCGCGTTCGCGGACACCGTTCGGCCGCACAGTGTCGCGGACATCGACGGCGACGAGTCGCTACTGGAGACGATACAGGAAGAACTCTCGGAGCCAATCGCGGTGGCGCTCGCGTCGACGACCGACGCCACGTTCACGGCCGACCTCCGGGCCGCAATCGTCTCGACGTCGCGGGACCGCTGCGACGAGCTGCGCGCAGCTGGCCGCGTCCTCGACCGCGAGTGCGAACAGGTCGACGCGGCCGCCGAGACGATAACGGACGTGACCGACTGGCTGACGGCCGCGGACGGGACGGCGCTGACGGAACTGGGGTTCGACGCGCTCCGGGAGCGCCACGCGACCCTGACGCGGCACCGCGACCGGTGCGACCGCCTCGCGGCCGAACGCCAATCGTTCCTCGGGAAGACGACCCGAGAAGACCCGCGAGCGGCATTCGACCACCGGACGCTCGTCGAGTACACGCACCGGGACGCCGGACCGACCTACCCGGTGTTGGCTGCGGCCGTCCGCGTCGATTCCGTGTGTGCAGACTGCCAGCGGGCCGTCCGCGACCACCTCACCCGATGCGTGTGAACATTCCACACGAACGGGGCAAGCGCGTATATCAGCCAGCAACTAATCGGTCGAGCACACCAGAAGTAGCCGCTATCCGCCGGTTCGTGGCCGGCGACAGAAAGCGGGCGCGAAGGGCGTTCGTTTGACGTACGAACGACTCGTCCTTGTAGGCATGAGACGGTCGATAGCGGCCAGTTCAGACCCCCATCTGAGAAGAGGGGTATCAGTCGGTGCATCCTCGACATCAGACGGCGAGAAGCGACGACCGAATCTGCCGGCTATTCGTCTTCGAGTGCGTCGTAGACCTCGCGGTTCGCCTCCCGGTCGGCGGCAGCCACCCGGCGCACCAGTTCGTGGCGGAGGTCCTCCATCACCACGTCGAGCGGCGACTCCGACTCGACTCCTTCTTCGGTCGCCATACCCCCACTAGCAGACCGAGTATCGTTAATCCTTCTGGTCACCCGAGTCCCCCGTCAACTGCTCGATACCGTACTGGAGGAGGTCTTCCCGCCACCGCTCCATCTCACCCGCCAAGTCCAACTCCTCGGTGTGCGTTCGAAGGTACTCGACTACGGCTGATTCATCGACTGTTCGTTCGTCGGTGCCGAACTGTTTCAGAAGCTTCCTGACCTCCTCGTCGTAGGCGAACCGGTAGCCGTTCAGGAAGTAGAAGACGACCACCGTGTTCAGCGCTCGCTTGTTCGCATCCACGAACGGATGATTGGCGACGAGCAGCCGCAGCAAGTGATACGCCTTCTCGTGAATCGATTCCGGCGCGGAGTCGAAGTGTCCCTCCTCGATGTACGTCAATACGAACTCAATGTCGCCCCGGTCTCGGACTCCGGAGGGCGTGTTGGGGTACTCCGCCACGATGTCCTCGTGGATAGCGAGGACGTCCGCGACCGACGGGTACCACAGCGAATCACCCATTCGATCCGAGGTCGAAGGGCCACCGAGGTAGTCGTTTCGTTCAGGAAAGATAGGAGTTCTCGCAGCAACCAGCGGATGCAGATACCACATCTCCGAGACCGAACGAAAGGACGAACACTGCGTCCATCGCCCTGATATCCCGCCGCATCCGTGCGGTTCTAACCAGAAAATCGGATACGGGCGCGAAGGGCACCAGTAATACGCTGTGACGAAACCCGGATATCGCCCCGACAGCCAAATCCGTAGCGGGCCCGCCCCGAGAGCAGATCAGGGGGAGTAGACACCCAAGCACACCACAACTCTTTTGCACATACTGCAAGTATTTCCCTATTATGCAAAACGGGGCGCGTGTGCTACTGGACTACCCCCTCCCCGAAGAGCGGGTTTTCCGGTACCAGGCGATGCAAGACATCCTCCACCATCTCGTGAACAATCCGTTCGAAGAATTCACACAAAAGGAGCTAGCGACGATCACTGGAGCCGACATCTCGTCGGTCTCTCGGTCAGTCGATCTTCTCGAACAGCTCGGCACCATCACCGTCTCCGAGGAAACGCCCGCGAAAATCGCAATCGACCAGGACCATCTCACCGCATCCAATCCGCTCCTGACAATCCCACAGGAGGAGTTCCGGAAACCCGTACAGACGTTTCTTGAGGAGGTCTCCGACGACATCGACGCCTCCGAGGAGGTGGACGAGCTCGTCGGTGTGGTGCTGTTCGGGAGCGTCGCACGCGGGACTGCCGACCGGAGCAGCGACATCGACCTGCTCGTGCTCGTCGATGGCGACGCGACGTACGCACGACGGCTCACCTCGAAACTCGCCAGGGACCTCGAAACCCGAGCGTTCGACGGCGACCGCTACCAGTTCGAGGTCCTCGTCGAAACACCCGAATCAGCCGCCTCCCGCGGCGACGACCTTCGGGAGATTTTCGACGACGGCATCGTCGTCGAACGAACCGATGCGTTAGCAGACGTTCGGGCAGCAGTCTACCAAGACGACGGAGAGGTGACGGAGTGATGCCACTCACGCTTGACGACGTCGAGTCAGAGCTCTCTGAGGCTGAAGCCGCATTTCGGCACGGCAATCAAGAGCCGGAAGCAGGGCTTGACGTGTCTGATGCTGGCTTCGTGCAGTTACGAAAAGCGTGCCGATCACTCTCCGGGGCCGACCAGCTCATGGCTGACGGATATTACACGCTGACGATCGAAGCCGCCTTCACGTCCATCGAGAAGACGTTGTGTTCTGGTTGATCGACGAGGGGCACCAGGACCCAGCGAACCCGCCACAATCACACACGACGGCAATCAACCGGAGCGCTGACGTCGGATTCATCAGCCCTGAGTTCGCCGCCAGGCTGGACGACCTCTGGACGGATAATCGCGCACAGACGTACTACCAGGACGGGATGGCGACACAAGCGCGAGCCACGACGATGCTCGCGCTCGCAAACCGCATTCACAAGCAAGTCGCTCACTTGGCCGGCCAACACCACGAGTGCATCTGCTGACCCGCAGAAACGACTCCAGCAATTCACTGTCCGCGGAGGGACTGCTAAGTACAGGGAGGAGACCCATCACCCAACAACGACTTACTGGCTTCGACGGCCCACGAAATTACGAATTGGTTCCCACCACCACCGCCATTTCCACACCCACAATATTGCGCCGATAATCAGTGAATACGTGATGAGTGTGGTTTGGTTCGAGTACAGTCCATAGATCGGGAAGACAAGCACCAACAGAAGGAGTAGGAGGAGCCGGTTCGAGATGAACTGAGAGCGGGTCACGGCTGACGTGATGTATGGACTGTCAATACTTGAATCCATCTTGGTGACAGTACATTCGCACACGAACTTCGCGGGCAATACAGAACAGGCTCGGTTGTAACGAACAACCCAGAACACGCCTCTAGAGGGAAGCGACCACCAACGACGAATCAGGATCAGCAGATCGTTTTCTCCTGGCATATCGCCTGGGTGCGTTCGTCACACTGCATAACGAGACTCATACACAGCCGAATCCAGTAAGCCCGCAGAACTCACCGTTGTCCGGCGATTAGTGGCCAGCAGGAGTGAGCGGGCGCGAAGGGCACCAGTAATACCCTGTGACGAAACCCAGATACCGGCATTCCAGTTGAGAACACCAGGACGCTTCCCCAGCGACTACCAGAACCCCCGAAGGTATATCTAGGCGGCTGCGTCGTACACACCTATGGCAAATCGGGGCGAGGAGGAGCCGGACTGGACGCGCACCCACTCGGTTTCTCGTCGGCATGCGCTCGCGCTCGGTGCAGCAGCGATGGGCAGTTTCGCGGGCTGTTCGAGACTCTCGGACGGCCCTTCGGAGCCAGCGGAGACGACGACCGAACAGCCGTCACTCGCCGAGACGCTCGCAGTAGACGCCGAGTTCACAATCGACGAGGTGACACTCGAAATCGGGAGCGCCGCCTATCCGGATGACTCGCTCTTGGGGACACTTCGCCTCTATGCAGCGCCGAACCTCGACCGCTCCAACCGGACGGTCATCGCCGAGACAGCTATCGACCAACGCGAGGCGAGCGCCGAACACACCCTCGAACCAGACTACGACCTCGGCTACGCGCAACACTTCCAGTTCACGCTAGAGTCGGACGGAGCTGACGAGGAACCTCTCTACAGTCCGGCGGAGACGTTCGTCCCGTTCTACAACGCCGCCAGAGACACGGAGATGATTCGGCAGGAGCCACCAGCCACACCAGAAGGCGACTGGGCGTACACCGACCCATTCTACAAGACGGACTTCTGGTTCGACTCTCCAGACGAGAGCCCGTTCAACACGCCTGAAGTTCCCGAAGACGAGTACGACCGGGACTGGTACGACTATCGGAACATCACGATGACCGCTCTCATCCGCTTTCCGACCTACGAGAACATCACCGAATTTCCGGGGTCAGAAGAAGATACGGCTACTCACTCGCCCGCCTTCGATTGGGCGGTCGTCAATCTGAACCTCGATGCGTGGGAGCTCATCGAGGCCGTCCGCTGGAACTCGATTGCGACCCAGAAGCTCGAAAGTGGAGAATACTCCTACGGAGACGGGGACGCAGGACTTGTTGGCGGCGTAGAAGATTATGCGAGCGCTAGTAATTCCTCTCGTGATCTTATGTTAGATGCGTCAGCCCAGGACGACCCATATAGTGCATATATTAGTTTGCGCTATGGAGGTGCGAGATGGGACGAAGTAGCCACTAATCCGGTATTGATGAACGGTAGTCGTCCGTTCTCAATACGGGCAGCAGAGGAATTAGAGAACGCTTTTGACAATCCGAGCTTCACCACGCTCGAATACCAGGACTACCACAAAGCAATCGCCCTCCAGGTCTTCGTCGGCCAGAACCCGTTCGGGTTTGCGACGGGCAGTTACGTGAGCACACCTGAAGAGACCGTGAACAAGTGGTACAAAATCAGTACGGGTCAAGGTGGGCCGTCTGGGAACTGTCAGGACGGGACAGCGATGTACGGTGGAATCGCAGTCCACCTGCTTGACTCGACGTACGGCATCGTCGGCATGCAAGGCAGTGTCGGCTACCACATCATGGGCGGCTTGCTCGACCTAGAGAAGTCAGAACGACCGTACGAAGTCTGGCCCGACCACCCCTCTCCAACTGCGTCTGACGTGTTCACGTTCGAGACGGACTACGGAACTGTGAGCCCAGTCGAGTGTACGTATCCAGACCCGACAATCGGCTGGAAGAACTCTGGCGGGGGCGATTACGAACTGCTGTCGTATCTGGCAAATACGAGTGTCCAATCCCAACTCTTGCTCAACGGTTCTTATGAACCAGACGTTGACGGGGAACTCAGAATGTCGGCTCAAGATCCAATTATTCAGTGGGAACTCCATACCACAGAGTACGCCGTTATCGATGACATCGAGAACTTCCGCGCGTCCTGACTTGCTCGGTCAGTAGCTACTGTCTCTCGAATTACCGACTAGGCACGTTCGTCACACCGCATGACGAAACTCATACACGGACTAGTCCATCAAGCACGCAGAACCCACCATTATCCGATGGTTCTTCGCCGACGACAGGTAGCGGGCGCGAAGGGATTTGAACCCCTGACATCTTGGTCCGGAACCAAGTGCTCTGTCCGCTGAGCTACGCGCCCTCGGCGTGTGGTAGCGGGGGCGGCGGTATAACGGTTGTGAGTCCGAGTCGGTCAGGCGGCCTCGGGCTCGTCGGCGTCGACGAGCGTGCGTTTCCACGTGCCGCGCGTGAACCACGCGGCGGCGACGATTGCGCCGGTGATGTTCCCGAAGGCCATTCCGACCCAGATACCGGTGGCACCCCAGTCGAGCACGAACGCGAACAGGTAGACCGTGAGGACGCGGCCGATCCACAGCGTCACCATCGAAATCACCATCGCGGTCTTCGTGTTGCCGGCGCCGCGGAACGCGCCGAGCAGGACCTGGACGACGCCGACGAAGACGAACTCGATGGCGCGGATGCGGACGTACGTCGACCCGTACTCGACGATTGCGGCGGCGTTCTCCGCGCCGGGGCTGAGAAACACCGAGACGATGGGGCGCGGGAAGATGACGGCGACGATGGCGACCGCGAAGAGGACGCCGGCGGCGACTTTCGCGGCGAGCCAGACGGCGCGTTCGGCGCGCTCGGTCTGTTTCGCGCCGAGGTTCTGGCCGACCATCGTGTTGGTGGCGCGGCCGAGCCCCATCGCGGGGAGGAACACCAGCGAGATGAGACGGTTGCCGAGGCCGAACGCGCCCACGACGGCGGGCGCGAACGACGCCACCATCGCGGTGAGCGTAATCATCGCGAGCGCGCTCGTGGACTGCTCGGCGGCGCTGGGCGTGCCGACACGGACGATGCGGGAAATCATCGAGACATCCGGCGCGAACTGCGACAGCGAGATGTCGGGGCCGGCGTCCGTGAAGAAGAGCACGTAGACGCCGACGGCGGCGGCGACGAGGCGCGCGAAGATGGTGGCGACGGCAGCGCCCGCGATGCCCATCTCGGGGAACACCCACCAGCCGAAGATGAGGAGCGGGTCGAGGACGACGTTGATGGCGACGCTGACGAACATCACGCGCATCGGCGTGCGGGTGTTGCCGTAGCCGCGCATCAGCGCGGAGAACACGAAGAAGCCGAACAGCGCGGGCATCCCGAGGAAGAACACTTCCATGTAGTCGCCGGCCAGCGGCACGACGACCCTGGCAGTCTCGGCCTGCGCAGGGAGCAACGCGAGCATGTCCCGGGTGACGAAGTGGCCGACGACGCCGAGGACCGTCGAGATGGCGACGACGAAGCCCATCGTCTGGGCGGCGACCTTCCCCGCGGAGCCCTCGCTGTCGGCTCCCGTGTACTGCGCGACGAGAATCGAGCCGGCGGTCGTGAACCCGCCACCGACGGAGATGAGGAAGAAGACGAGCGGGAACGCGAGGCTGATGGCGGCGACGGCGTTCCCGGACAGCCGGCCGAGCCAGAACGTGTCCGCGAGGTTGTACGTCACCTGGAGGAGCTGGATGACGACCATCGGCCACGCGAGCCGAATCATCGGGCCGACGAGGTCGCCCTCGGTGATGCTGCTCGTCGAGCGGGTTTCGGGCACTACGGGCCCTCACGCAGCGGCCCGTTTTGAAAACTCCGGCTCGAAGAAAGCCAGCAAACCGCACGAGTTGCCGGGAGACGCGGAAACGCGAGAAGAACGGGACCGACAGTTACGGCGTCTCGTCGGTTTCGAGGGAGAATTCCGCGGTCGGGTAGGCGGTACACGTCAGCATGTATCCCTTCTCCATCTCGTCGTCGCTGAGCGTCTCGTTGTTCGTGTGCTGGACGAGGTCGTGGGAGTCCTCGCCGCTGGCGATACGGCCACCGCACGACAGGCACTGGCCCTGACGGCAGGCGTACGGCAGGTCCCAACCCTCCTCTTCGCCGGCGTCGAGGAGGCTCTCGTTGTTCCCGACCTCGATGGTCTCGCCTTCCTTGACGAACTCGATTTCGTAGTACTCGACTTCGTCCTCCGGGATGGACTCGGGGTCGAAGCCTTCCTCCTCCTCGCCCTCCTCTTCGAGTTCGCCTTCCGCAGCGCCGCCCGCGACTGCGCCGGCACCGCCGCCACCGCCGATGGAGCGGTTGTACGGCTCCGGGAAGTCGGTCTCCGGAACCGTCGAGGCGCGCTGTTCGAGGACCTCGCTGGCGATGTCCTCGGGGACGGGCTTCGGCGTGCCCTTCAGGAAGTGGAGCCCAACGAGCGTGAGCGCCATCCCGACACCGAGCAGCAGCCCCAGTGTGTTCACCATGTCCGGCGGTACGGAGAGGGTGCTTAACAGTATTGTGATTGCTCACCGCCCCGCTCCGGGCGAGTTTTGAGGGGGTGGCGCGAACGCCGCCGCATGGACGTCGAGATACTGCTGTACGAGGGGTTCGACGAGTTGGACGCGGTTGCACCCTACGAGGTGTTCCGGACGGCCGCCGACTTCGGCGCGGACGTCGACGCGAGCCTGCAGACGCTCGTGCCGAGCGATCGCGTGACCGCGAGCCACGGCCTCCGCGTCGAACCCGACGACGTGCTCATCGGCACGCCCGACCTCGTGCTCGTGCCGGGCGGCGGGTGGAACGACCGCGGCGAAAATGGCGCGTGGGCAGAGGTGCAGGACGGCACGCTCCCGGAACGCCTCGCCACGCTCCACGAGGGCGGCGCGACCATCGCCACGGTCTGCACGGGCACGCTCGTCGCCGCGGAGGGCGGCCTGCTGGAGGGACGACCAGCGACCACCCACGAATCGGCGAAGGACGACCTCGCGGACTACGGCGTCGACGTCCGCGACGAGCGGTTCGTCGACGACGGCGACGTGCTCACTGCGGGTGGCGTTACTTCCGGCATCGATCTCGCACTCCACCTCGTCGAACGCGAATTCAGCGCCGAAGTCGCACAGAAAGTCGCCGACGAAATCGAGTACGAGAACAACTACTGACCGAATCGGCTGTTAGTCGTCGCTCACAGTCTACTGCGCTCGCGGCTCACTCCGTTCACCGCTCGCGTTTCCGTGGTTCTCGGTCGCTCGCTACGCTCGGCTCGCGGCTCACTCCGTTCACCGCTCGCGTCTCCGAACCACGCTCTTCCTCCGAACCACGCTACTCCTTCCGAGCGACCTGCCTCACGGGTCGCTCCGCTCCCCGTTCGGCCAGTAGTTGCTCTCAGTCGCTCGCTCCGCTCACTCCTTCCGAGCAACCTCGTGTCTGCCAAACCCGTACCGCAGCCGGTTCGCCAGCCGCCGCGCGAACCGCCCCTCGCCGTCACCGCTGGCACGAGAGTCGAAGCGCTCGGCGAGCGCCTGGTAGATAATCGGGAGCGGAACCTCCTGTTCGAGGCTCTCCTGAACCGTCCACGTGCCCGTGGAGCCGCCGGCGACGTGGTCGGCGACGTCACCGAGGTCGTTGCCCTCCTCGCGGAACGCTTCCTCGCAGAGTTCGAGCAGCCACGAGCGGATGACGGCACCGTTGTTCCACGTGTTCGCGACGGCCTCGAGGTCGAGGTCGTAGCGACCCTCGTGGAGGAGTTCGAAGCCCTCGCCGTACGCCTGCATGAGCGCGTATTCGACGCCGTTGTGGACCATCTTCACGTAGTGGCCCGAGCCCGCAGGTCCCATGCGGTCGTGGCCGTCCGGGCCGGTCGCAACCGCGTCGAAGACGGGCACGAGCTCGTCGTACGCCCACTCGGGGCCGCCGACCATCAGCGAGAAGCCAAGTTCCGCGCCAGCGGGGCCGCCGGAGGTGCCGCAGTCGAGGTACGCGAACTCGTATTCGCCGGCGCGCCGCGTGGAGTCCTCGAAGTGGCTGTTGCCGCCGTCCACGACCACGTCGCCTCGCGGGCGTTGCCCGCTCGCTGATTCGGTCGAGCGTGGCTCGACCCCGTCGAGTTCGGGCGCGAGTTCGTCGAGCGCGGCGTCGACGGGGTCGCCCGCGGGGACCATCAGCCAGATGCGCTTCTCGTCGCCGAGTTCCGCCGCGAGGTCGGGAATCGATTCTGCGGGCGTCGCGCCGGCGTCCGCCGCACTCGTGCGGGCGTCCGCGTCGATGTCGAACGCGACCACGTCGTGGCCCGCGTCCAGACACCGGTCGACGACGATGCGTCCCATGCGGCCGAGACCGATAACGCCGAGTTCCATACGACGAACTTCCGGGGCCGGAAGGTAGTGGTTGCGGTTGCCCCGTCGCGGTCGGAACGGCGCGACCACAAGGTTTCAGTCGGCTGGGCCGCGACTCGCGGACATGCGCACGCTCCCGGTGGTCCTCGCGGTCGTGCTCGTGAACGACGCCGTCCTCCTGCTGGCGCTGGACGTCGCGGTGCCGACGTGGCTGGTCGTGCTCGGCGCTGCGTTCGCGCTGACGGTACCGATACTGGTCGCCGTCAGCGCGACCGTCGAGCGCGAATCCGCGTCGAACGCGGAGTTACAGCACGAAATCGAGGGATTGCGGGAGCGCGTGGCGGCGCTGGAGGGCGGCGGTCGAAGGGAAAACGATTAACCTTAGGCCCGCCTAAACCACGACCGTGTTACGAAGCGTCGGCGTCAACCGGACTGGCTCTCGGGGTGAGCGGTAGTGTCGCTCGAAGGAACCACCGCCGAGCGCGCGGAACGGGCGAGCGAGGCCGGCGAGGAGGCCCGTTCGGCGCTGTTCGGTGACGACCTCGAAGTGACCTACGCGACCGCCGAGGAGCCGGTCGTGACCTGCGACCGCGTCGACATCCCGGAAGGCGAGATTACCGCGTTCGTCGGGCCGAACGGCAGCGGGAAGTCGACGCTGCTGAAGGCGCTGTCGAACCACCTCGACCGCGACGCGGGCGCGGTCGTCCTCGACGGCAAGGACATCCAGGAGTACGGACAGAAGGAGCTCGCCCGCGAACTCGGCTTGCTCTCCCAGGAGAACACCTCGCCGGGCTCCATCACCGTCGAGGACCTCGTCTACCACGGGCGCTACCCGCACCGCGGGTTCTTCGACGCCGTGACCGACGAGGACCGCGAGGCGGTCGAGCGCGCCATCGACCTCGCGGGCGTCGACCACCTCCGCGAGCGCGAGGTCGGCGGGCTCAGCGGCGGACAGAAGCAGCTCGCGTGGATTGCGATGGTGCTCGCCCAGGAGCCGGACGTGTTGCTGCTCGACGAGCCGACGACGTACCTCGACCTCCACCACCAGTTGCGCGTGATGGAGACTATCGAGCGGCTCAACGAGGAGGACGGCGTCACGGTCGGCGTGATCCTCCACGACATCGCGCAGGCGGCGCGCCGCGCGGACTACCTCGTCGCGCTCGAAGACGGCGCGGTCTACGACTGGGGGCCGCCGGTCGAGGTGCTGACCGAGGAACTGCTCTCGGACGTGTTCGGCGTGGACGCGGCCATTTCGTACACGCCCGACCCCCAAATCATCCCGAAGGGGTCGCTGGACTGAGCGTGCCCCCGGTCGCCGGGTCCACCCGCCGGAGCGCGGAACGAAATCCTTTTGCGTCGTTTAGGCAACCCTAAAGTAGATGGACACGACTCGGCCCCGCCCAGCCCCCCACGACGAACGACCCACTCGACGACGCACGCGGAGGGACGCATGTCAGTAGGCGACTCCGAGCGCCTCCGCGACGAGATCGACCGCTCGCTGCTCGCCGTTGTCGCCGCGAGCCTCGTCGTCGTCGCGGCCGGCGCGGTCGTGCAGGTCCGGTACGGCTCGTACCCGATGACCCTCGAACAGGCGCTGGCCGCGCTGTTCGACACCGACGTGCTCTACGACCCGCGCTGGCTGCTGAAATTCGTCGTCGGCGAGTCGCTGATGCGGACGATTACGGGCTTCCAGGGCGAACTCCCGAGCCTCGCGACGGACACGGTCGTCGTCTGGACCATCCGGCTGCCGCGCGTGGTCGCAGCCGTCGTCGTCGGCGCGAGCCTCGCGGTCTCGGGCGCTATCTTCCAGGCGGTCACGCGCAACGAACTCGCCAGCCCCTACATCCTCGGCGTGTCCTCCGGGGCCGGCCTCGCCATCCTCCTCACGCTCGTCGTGTTCAGCGGGCTCAACGCCTACCTCCCAATCATCGCCGCGCTCGGCGGCGCGGCCGCGTTCGTGCTCGTGTACGCCATCGCGTGGCAGAACGGCACCAGTCCCGTCCGGCTCGTGCTCGCGGGCGTCATCGTCAGCACCGTCTTCACCTCCCTCCAGCAGGGGATGTTCTACTTCGCGGAGGACCTCGGCGTCGTCCAGAGCGCCATCGCGTGGACGACGGGGTCGCTGACCGGCGTCGAGTGGCGGCACATCCGGCCCGCGCTCCCGTGGGCGGTCGGCGCGGTCGGGCTGTCGATGGTGAGCGCCCGCCAACTGAACGTGCTCGCGCTCGGCGAGCAGACCGCGCGCTCGCTGGGCATGGCCGTCGAACGCACGCGCTTCCTCCTGGCGGGCGTCGCCGTGCTCGCCGCCGCCGCGAGCATCGCCATCGCGGGCATCGTCGGCTTCGTCGGCCTGCTCATCCCGCACGTCGTCCGGAACATCGTCGGCAGCGACTACAAGCAGTTGATGGCGGGCTGCCTGTTCGCCGGCCCCGCGCTGATGGTCGCCGCGGACGTCGTCGCGCGGCTCGCGCTCCCCGTCGGCCAGGTGCCCGTCGGCATCGTCACCGGCGTCATCGGCGGCCCGTACTTCCTCTACCTGATGCGCCGCCAGCAGGACGTCGGCGAACTGTAGCGGTCACTGCTCGGTCGCAGTGAAACGCGCGTCTTCGCCGCGCGTATTCTGATTCGTGGCTGGTGGTTGCTTCTCTCTGGGGTACGATGCGGACTTTTCGTTGCGACTGAGACTGTACTGAATTGTCTGCGAAGTTTGTGGGCGAATTGCGTTTCGGACACCAGCCCTATCGGAAAAGAATTTTCTACTATTCGGCCATTCTACCGTCCATGAAAGTGTCGAAGACAAATATCGTGGAATACTGCTTCGGTCAAGAGGTCAATAGAACTGCTGTAGCAACCCTCCTCTCAGTAGCAGTATTCTCAGCAGTTTACATTTCGTCCCTATATAACACAGATATTGTCCCTCTCCTCGTAAACACTACTCAAGGCGGAGTTGTAGTGTTACTCCTACTGGCGGCTGCATACTACTATCACGAGAATCGAGGGGTTCTGGTCGCCTTCCTCATCGTCCTCGCTCCCATCTACGCAGTTTTCATTCGGCTCGTTGAACTTGGGAACATTGCACCCAGCCCCCTCAGGGAAGCAGTCGTCGAAGCGGTGCCGTTAACCCTGCTGTTCGCCGTTCCAATCACTATTCTCTCTATCGGCCTCGCACTCGTCTACGAAAGATTCTCCACGAACTAACCGGACCACGAAACATCAACAATAGCCGTCAAACGTAACCAGAAGGCGGGGAAGAATAGCGCGATTTTCGAGTTACCGTTGATACACTTCTATACTGCACCTAGCGATTTCCAATCCACGCTCTTCCTGCTTAGCTAGCCAGTATCCGGGTTACGTTACAGCGTGTTACTGCTGGCTTTCGCGCTCGTCTCGCGAAAAAGTAGCCGGGCCGCGCTCAGAAGTCGCCGTTGACGATGTTCGCGACCTGCTCGCGGTCGAACAGCTCCTCGTCGACGTCGTAGACCTGCTGTGCCGCGCGTTCGGTGAGCACGAGGTTCGTGATCGGCCCCTGGTAGAGCGGGCCGCCGCGGTAGACGTCGCCGTTCTGGACGGCGGTGAGGTCGCTGGCGGTGGTATCGTCCTGGAGGAACGAGACGATCGTGTTCTGGAACTCCTCGGCGGTCTTGTGTTCCTGGCCGCGCAGCAGGAGAACGTCCGGGTCGATTTCGAGCAGCGTCTCGAAGTCGACTTCGGCGCGGGAGGCGTGGAAGTCGCGGACGTCGGTCTCGTCGAGGGCGTCCCGGACCTGGAGGTCGCGCCACTGCTTGAAGCTCGTTCCGTCGCTGACGAGGTACGGGGAGAACGACGTGGGCTCGTCGCCGGACGCCCACATGATGGCGACGCGCGGGCGCTCGCCCTCGGCGGGCACGACGTTGCTGACCCGGGACTGGAAGTCCTCGTGGAGGCTGGCGAAGGCCTCGTAGCGGTCGGTGCGCTGGAACAGCTGCGCGAGCTTCTCGAAGGCCTCGTACAGCGTGTAGTACTGGTAGTCGCTGTGCCAGTCGTAGCCGGTCGAGAAGATGCTGTTGCCGAAGAACGGCGCGACGCCCTCGCTAATCTCGTCGACGTCGGCCTGGTTCCAGCCGCTGAAGCGGTTCATCAGGAAGTTCGGGTCGATGACGTGGACGTCGGCGTCCAGCGAGTAGAACAGCTCCCTGTCGACGCCGCCCTGATAGAGGGAGGTCATGCCGCTGGCGTCGACGGAGACGCCGTCGATTTCGTCGTAGTACCGGGTGTGGTAGCGGTTGGCGAGCCAGACGGCTTCCGGCGGCTCGCGGCCGAGCGCGACGCCCATGTCCGCCCAACTCCCGTTGTTCGCAACCCACGTCTCGGGCACGGAGTCGAAGGTGACGTCGCCCATGGGGGCCATCGAGACGGTGTAGGAGCCGTCGTCGGTCTGGGTGGTCGTTCCCTCGTCGGTCGTCGTGCCGGCGGTCGTGCTCGACTCTGTGGTCGTCTCTTCATTCCGCGAGTCGCCGGTACAGCCGGCGAGCAGGCCGGCGACGGTGGCTGCGGTCCCGGACTTGATGAACGTGCGTCGTCGCATACTCGTTTAGGTTCGCCTAAAGAATAAAAGGCCGTCGGTTTTTCGGCCCACCTAAAGGAACGGCGTCGGCGCGTCGCGGTTCCGGCCGGAGCGGGCGTCGTGCCACGGCCCCACCCGGGACGGGAACCTTTATGGCCGCGCCACCGCTCCGCTGACGTATGCGCGTCGAGCTCGCGGTAGTACGTGTGTAAGCCCTCTTCTCGTCACGAACCGGACACACAGACACGCGACCGCGGCCGACGACCCACCCAGCTATGACGAACATTCCGGACAGCTACGACCCCGACCGCATCGAGACCGAGTGGCAAGACGACTGGCAGGACTCCGACGTCTACGAGTTCGACCCCGCCGAGTCGGACACCCAGTACGTCGTCGACACGCCGCCGCCGTACCCCACCGGGAACCTCCACCTCGGCCACGGCCTGCAGTGGTCGTACATCGACTTCGTCGCGCGCTTCCACCGCCTGCAGGGCGACGCCGTCCTCTTCCCGCAGGGCTGGGACTGCCACGGCCTCCCGACCGAAGTCAAAGTCGAGGAGAACCACGACATCCACCGCACGGACGTCTCCCGCGAGGAGTTCCGGGAGATGTGCGTCGAGCACACCGAGGCCCGCATCTCGGAGATGAAACAGACGATGCGGGAGCTGGGCTTCTCCCAGGACTGGTCGGCGGAGTTCCGCACGATGGACCCCGAGTACTGGGGACAGACGCAGTCGTCGTTCGTCGAGATGGCCGACCAGGAGATGGTCTACCGCGACGAGCACCCCGTCAACTGGTGCCCGCGCTGCGAGACCGCCATCGCGGACGCGGAAGTCGAGAACGTCGACCGCGAGGGCACGCTGTACTACGTCACGTTCGAGGGCGTCGGCAACGACGACATCGAAATCGCGACCACGCGCCCGGAACTGCTGGCGGCCTGCGTCGGAATGGCGGTCGACCCCGACGACGAGCGCTTCGAGGGCCGCGTCGGCGACACGTTCGAGGTCCCGCTGTTCGGCCAGGAGGTCGAACTGCTCGCGGACGACGACGTCGACCCCGACTTCGGGACCGGCGCCGTCATGATTTGTACGTTCGGGGACAAGCAGGACGTCGACTGGTGGGCCGAGTACGACCTCGACCTCCGGTCGGTGTTCACCGAGGACGGCCACCTCACCGAGGAGGCCGGCGACTTCGCGGGGCTGTCCATCGACGACGCGAAGGGCGAAATCGCGGACGCGCTCGACGACGAGGGCCACCTGAACGGCACCGAGCCCACCGAGCAGAGCGTCGGCGCGTGCTGGCGGTGTGACACGCCCATCGAGATTCTCTCCAAGGAGCAGTGGTTCGTCGAGGTCGACCAGGACCTCGTCCTGGAGAAGGCCGAGGAGGTCGAGTGGATTCCCGAGCACATGCACGACCGCCTCGTCGACTGGGCGGAGGGCATGGAGTGGGACTGGGTCATCTCCCGCCAGCGCGTCTTCGCGACGCCGATTCCCGCCTGGGAGTGCACCGATTGTGGCCACTGGCACATCGCGGACCGCGCCGAGACGCCGGTCGACCCCGACGAGGAAGACCCCGCTGTCGGCGCGTGTCCCGAGTGTGACAGCCACGACTGGCGCGGCGAGACCGACGTCATGGACACGTGGATGGACTCCTCGATTACGCCGCTGCACATCTCCGGGTGGCCCGAGGACATCGACCTCGACGAGTTCGAACCCGTCGGCCTGCGGCCGCAGGGCCACGACATCATCCGCACGTGGGCGTTCTACACGCTCCTGCGGACGGGCGCGCTCACCGACGAAGCGCCGTGGGACGACATCCTCGTCAACGGCATGGTGTTCGGCCCGGACGGCAACAAGATGTCCAAGTCCCGCGGGAACGTGGTCGCGCCCGACGAGGCCATCGAGGAGTACTCCGCGGACGCCGTCCGCCAGGCACTCGCGCTCGGCGGCCAGCCCGGCAGCGACGTCCAGTTCCAGTGGAAGGAGGTCAAGTCCGCCTCCCGCTTCCTCACGAAGCTCTGGAACATCGTGAAGTTCGCGGGCGGGCACTTCGACGAGGACACGCCCGACGTCAGCGACCCGGCCTACCGGGACGCCGACCGCTGGCTGCTCTCGGAACTGACGCGGGTCGCCGACGAGGTCGAAGCCGAGATGGAGGCGTACCGCTTCGACACCGCGCTGCGCACGCTCCGCGAGTTCGCGTGGGAGGACCTCGCCGACGACTACGTCGAGCTGGTCAAAGGCCGGCTGTACAACGGCCGGCCGGGCGAGCGCGCCGCTGCCGAGAAGACCCTCTACACCGCGGTTACGGCGGTCGTCCGGATGCTGTCGCCGTTCAGCCCGCACGTCACGGAGGAAATCTGGAACCACCTCCCGGGCACCGAGGGCAGCGTCCACAACGCCGCGTGGCCCGAGGTCGACATGCTCGACGAGGACGCGGAGGTCGCCGGCGAGTACATCGCCGAGACCGCCAGCGAGGTCCGCGCGTGGAAGTCCGAGAACCACATCCCGCTGAACGAACCCCTCGACCGCATCGAGCTCTACTTCGAGCCCGGCCAGGAGGCGAGCCTCGACACGTACGACCTCAGCGAGACCGTCAACGCCCCCATCAAGCTCGTGGAGGGCCGCCCGGACATCGAACTCGTCCCGGTCGAGGTCGACGCCGACGAGTCCGAAATCGGCCCCGAGTTCCGCAGCGAGGCGGGCGCGGTGATGCAGGCCGTCGACGCCGCCGACCCCGCCGAGATTCAGGCGCAGATGCACTCCGGCGACGTCGTCACCGTCGAAGCCGCCGGCGAGACGTACGAACTCGACGCCGACTGGCTGACCGTCGAGACGGAGTACCACGCCCAGACCGGCGAGGAAGTCGCCGTCATCGAGACGTCGTTCGGCACCGTCCTCGTCTACGAGTAGGGCGGCCACCACCTTCTACTGGCGCGCGAGCGACCTCGCGAGCATGGTCGACCCAACAGCGCCACGAATCGAGGACGTCGTACGCCTCCCCGAGGACGCGTTCCTCGATCAGGTCGCGGAGACGATGCACGCAGAAGACGTCGGCAGTGTCGTCGTCACGAGCGACACGACCGACCTCACAGGCATCGTCACTGACCGGGACCTCGCGCTCGCACTCCGGGACGGCATCGACCCCGAACAGACGACCGTGGACGAGGTGATGACGCCCGATCCCGTCACGGCCGAGAAGAGCGCGGAGATATTCGAAGTCGTGGAGACGATGCGCGACGAGGGCGTCCGCCGGCTCCCGCTCGTGGACGACGCGGGCGACGTCGTCCGGCTGGTGAGCCTCGACGACGCGCTCGTGTTGCTCGGCGAGGAGATGGCCGACGTCGCGGGACTCGTCGAAGCACAGGTGTAGCCCCCAGCACCGTCCGGAACCCGGCTGCTTTTTCGCCGCCGCCCGCGAGAGCAGGATATGGACCCCCGCATCGAGGACCACGCCGAAGTGCTGGTGGACTGGAGCGCGCGCGTCGACGCTGGTGACGACGTCGTGTTGCGCGTCGGCCCGGACGCCCACGAGCTCGCGGTTGCGGTCGCCGAGACGGTCGGCGAGCGCGGCGCGAATCTCGTCTCCGTCTACGACTCGAACGAACTCCAGCGCGCGTGGGCGCTCGCCCACGGCGACGACTTCGACGAGGACCCCGAGTACGAACTCGCGCTCTACGAGAACGCCGACGTCGTGCTCTCCATCGGCGGCGGCCGCAACACCAGCGAGGGCTCGGACATCCCCGCGGAGACACGGCGCGCGCAGTCGAAAGCCCGGCAAGGCATCCGGGAGGCCCGGATGGACACGGACTGGGTGTCGACGGTCCACCCGACGCGGTCGCTCGCCCAGCAGGCGAACATGTCCTTCGCGGAGTACCGGGAGTTCGCGTACGACGCCATCCTCCGCGACTGGGAGAGCCTCGCCGACCAGATGGCGAACATGAAAGAGATTCTCGACGCGGGCAGCGAGGTCCGGCTCGTCAAGGAGGACACCGACCTCACCATGAGCATCGAGAACCGGACTGCCGTGAACTCCGCGGCGTCCGTCGAATACGACTCCCACAACCTCCCGTCCGGCGAGGTGTTCACCGCGCCCCACGCCACCGAGGGTGAGGTGTTCTTCGACGTCCCGATGACGATTCGCGGCGAGCGCGTGCAGGACGTCCACCTGACGTTCGAGGATGGCGAAGCCGTCGACTACAGCGCCGCCCAGAACGAGAGCGTTGTCGGCGAGGTGCTGGATACCGACGAGGGGTCGCGTCGTCTCGGGGAACTCGGTATCGGGATGAACCGCGGCATCGACCAATTCACCGACTCCATCCTCTTCGACGAAAAGATGGGCGATACCGTCCACCTCGCGGTCGGCCGCGCGTACGAATCCAACTACCCCGAGGGCCACGAGGACGAGGCCAACGACTCCGCGGTCCACGTGGACATGATTACGGACGTCAGCGAGGACTCGTTCCTCGAAGTCGACGGGGAAGTCGTCCAGCGCGACGGGACGTTCCGGTGGGAAGACGGGTTCGAAGCGTAACGCGAGCGCGTACAGCCGATAGCGGTCGCTGTCTTTTAGCGTCCTGTCGAGCGACGCGAGACAGGGTTCGGGAGAGCAAGCTCTCGCGGCATAGATTTTTGCGGGGTCGCGCATCGACTCCGCAAAAAGGTACGAGCTCGAGGGGAGTAAGCCCCCTTCTGTTCGGCCTGGCATTCGGCTGAGCGTCCACACGGCCCCTTGCGGGCGTGTCGGGCTACCTTGCGCGCGTGGACTTGCACCGGCGGGGATTAGCCGTTCCATCGGTCCCCTTCCTTCAGCGAACGGGGACGCCGTTCGCATCGGGGCTCGCGGTTACACCGCTCGCCCGTAACGTGGTCGGCTGACGCCGACCACGCCAGCTCACGGCTTGCGCCGTTCGCGTTTAACGCGGCGAAGCCGCGCTTCCCTCGGCGGGTTAGCTTCCTTCCCTCGCGGGTCGGGTCGCACGCCTCATCGGTGGGGGAGGGACGTGTCGTCTCTGTTCCAGTGCCGACGGTCTCCCGTCCCGGATTTGCATCCGGCCGCCTGCCCGAACGGGTGGGGGGACTTTCCTCATGCCTCTCGGCACGGGAGCCAGGCTCCCTCTGCTCGCTGGTTCTAGGAGTGCCGCGGCGTTAAGGGGTTCGGTTGGGCGGGCCGTCGAAGCGCGTGTCGACGAACCACGTCGAGTATTCAACCTTGTGGCCGGCGGAATTATACAGAATCGTTGTCAACGTTCCAATCAGTACGCGCGAATCCGTCTCACGTTCCGCGATTCGGCCGTCCTACGCAGCCGAGGAGAAATCCTTCACGGTTCTCGCCCGTGAGGGGAAGAGTTCAAGTTAATCCTTGCCATAAATAGAGTCGTATGGCCGAGGCCCAGTCAGTAGTACTTTCCTTCGAGGACGGCGCTCGGACGGTTGAACTAGCACGCGAATCCGTCGAGGCGTTCGTCCAGAACGGCCAGCGCGAGCAGCCCGGAAGCATGCGGGACGCCTTCTACAACCGAACGAGCGCGTTCGTGCGATTGGAGTCGACCCACGGCCGCGGCCGACTCCGAGGCTGTGCGGGCGCCCAAGAGTCCGCCCGCGACCTCGGGAGCCGCGACCAGCAGCTCGGGCACGCCATCGTCGAGGCGTCCATCAAGGCCGCCTCGGAGGCGTCGTGTGGCTCCGAAGTCGAGGCCGCGGAGCTGCCGAACCTCCGCGTCTCCGTCTGCACCGTCTCGAATCTCGTTCTCACGGACGACCCCGTCGAGGACATCGAGCTCGGCGTGCACGGCGTCGCCATCGACGGCGACGGCAAGCACGGCTGGATGTATCCGACGCTGCCCGTCGAGAACGACTGGAGCGTCTTCGAGTACCTCGACCGGACGTGCCGGAAGGCGGGCCTCCCGAACGGCGCGTGGGAGGACGACGACGTGATGGTCACCCTCTTCGAGGGACAGGTGTTCCGGGAGACCGGCGAGGACGCCGAGGAACCCGTCGAAGAACTCACCGCGTAGAAGCGCGCGCTACTGTTACTCCGCGCTATCCCTGAACCCGACACGCCCGGCGTCGTCGAGCGCGCGGTCGGCGGCGTTCTCGATGCTGAACGACCGGACGAGGTCGCCGTCCCGAATCAGCGGATCCAAAAGCGACGTGCCGTCCGTCGGGCCGGGGCGGGCGGCGAGGCCGACGTGGTGGCCGCCGTCGCGCGTGCGGTAGACGTCTTTCTTCCCGGAGAGCTTCCCGCGCTTGGCGGCGGGCTCGCCATCGACTTCCACGATGTCGAGCGCGAAGTCCACGGGGTCGGCGTTCGAGACGTGGCTGCCGACGCCGAAGCCGTCCGCGACGTCCCTGAGCTCCCGGAGTTCCGTCGGGCCGAGACCGCCGCTGAGGAAGACGTCGACGTCGCGGCGGTCGCGGGCATCCAGCTCCCAGCGAATCTCGCGGACGATGTGCCGGAAGTCGCCGCGGCGCGAGCCCGTGGTGTCGAGGCGGACGCTGTCGAGGTCGTCGCCGAGTTCGTCGATGGCGCGCAGGACTTCGTCCTTCTCGTCGCTGTACGTGTCGCAGAGCGCAACCCGCGGGACCGACTCGTCGACGGCGTCGTCGAACGCGCGCCACGCCGCCTCCTGGTTGCCGCGCCCGAAGCAGATGAGGAGGGCGTGGGGCATCGTCCCGCCGGCTTCGCGCCCGATGACGTCGCCGGCGGCGAGGTGGGAGAATCCGTCGAGGCCGCCGACGAGCGCGGAGCGCTCGACCATCGCCGCAATCGAGGGGTGGACGTGGCGCGCGCCGAAGCTCAGCACCTGTGAGTCGGGCGCGGCGCGGCGGGCTTCGAGCGCGGCGGTCGCGACGCCGGAGGCATGCGAGAGGAAGCCCAGCAGCGAGGTTTCGTAGCGCGCGAAGTCGCGGTAGTCGCCCTCGATGCGGAGGACGGGGCCGCCGTCGAACAGCGTCCCCTCAGAGATAGCGTCCACGTCGACGGGGAGGCCTTCGAGGAGGTGGGCGGCGTCCTTGACGCCCGCGAACAGTTCGAACTCCCCGGTCGGGAACTGGTCGGCGGTCACCTCCGTGACCACGCGGGGGTTCTTCCCGGCGAACTCCAGCGTCGTCTCGGTGCGCTCGAAGTACGCGTCGGTCGCGCGGCCGCTCTCGATGGCCTCCGGCGGCACGACGTCGAAGGTCACGCAACCACCCGGCGAGTAGCCTGCATGCCTGCGGGTAGACCCGCCCCAGCGAAAAAGCCTCGCCTCCCTACTTCGAGTGGACGTCGTCGAGGTCGTCGGTTGTCGGCGCGTTCACGATAGTGACTTCGTTCCCGGAGCGCGTGACGCGGAACGCGTCCGCGAACTCGCTCTCGTTCTCGGGGATGCGCCAGCGCGCGGTCTGGGCATCGACGCGCTCGCCACCCCAGTACTGGAGGAGTTGGCGGTACGTCCGCGCGAACTCGCGGGCCTCGCCGTCGGAGTCGAAGGCGAGCCGCCACGTGTACGCGGTCTCGGTGCCGTTCTCGTACACCCAGAGCTGCTCGCCGTCCCAGCCCGCGACGGGCTGGGTGGCGTAGTCGAACGGCGAATCCTGGTCGATGTTGCCGTTCGCGCCGTAGTTCAGCGGGTTCAACACGGCGTCCTGCGGGTGGCGGTCCTGCTCGTAGGCGGGGTAGCCGAACATCGCGGTGAGCCCGCCGACGCCGACTTCGCCGTGGGGCGCGCGGCCGCCCGGCGTGACGCGCTCCCAGTCGTCGCTAGAGCGGTCGGGAAGCGTGACGTCGCGGGGCTGGTCGCTGCCGTACTTCTCGGGCTGGGCAACCTGCTCGGAGGACGCCGGCGGCTCGTCGTAGACGCCCGCGACCGCGTCCCAGCCGCCGTCACTGTGGACGTGCTCGACGAACGCCGACCCCGCGCTGTACGGGAAGTACTTCATCATGTAGACGCCGAGGTGGATGCTCCCGCCGCCCCCGCCACCACCGCCCGCGGCTTCGGGCGTGGCGCACTCCCACTCGGCACCGCAACGGTCGCCGTACTGGCTGTCGAGGAAGCTCGCTTCGCCCTCGATGAGGCCGTTGTGGGCGTTGGCCTTGTCCCGGGTGGGCGAGGAGAAGTTCGCCTGGAAGTTCCGGAACTGCAGCGCGTGCATCAGCTCGTGACCGAGCGTGTTCTCGTCGATGGTCGGTGTCTCGGACTCGGCGATGACGACGATGCGGTCGTCCCGTGGCGTGTAGAATCCGAGCACGTTCGACCCGCGGTTGGAGTTCTGGACGGACAGCGAGTCGTTGCGCTCGCCGACGAGGAACAGCGCCTCGAATTTCACGTTGTCGAACGTCGCCATCGCGTCGCTGGAGTTCCCGGAGCCGGTGTACTCGTCGCGGTACGTCGACCGCGAAATGACGTCCACGGGGACCGGCTCCTCGAATTCGAGGCTGCGGAGCTGTTCGACCCGCGCCATCGACCGATTGATGACCTGGTCGCGTTCGGTTTCGTTGAGGCCGTCGTCGACGGTCACGGGGAGGGACTCGTTGTGCCAGTAGCCGCCCTCCCAGCCGAGCGTGTCGCCGGCGGGGTCGGCGTAGTCGAAGTCGCTCGTCGCGGGCGCAGTCGTGGTCTCGACGGCCCCGCCACCAGTCCCAGCGGGGGACTGACAGCCGGCGAGCACGACCAGCGCGACGAACGCCACGGCCAGAGTACGGCGTGTCATTACACGCGGTTCGGTCTCGACGGGGTAAAACGCTACGCACAGGCACACCGCGCGTGGGCGGCAGTGTTCAGATAAGCAGACGAAAGTAGCGGAGATGCCGTTGCGTTTTGAAAGCCCTCGGTGGTCTCGACTCCCGCGGCTCGCTGCGCGCGTTCGCTCCCGTTGGTCGCTCACGTGCTTACGTCGCCGGGGTTCGTCGAGACCGCCTCGCCCTTTCAATCCACCAGGAAATCGGCTGGTTCGCCGGCTGAAGCTGTGTTCAGATGAATCCTTATCTGAACACTACCCGCGTGGGCTGGCCCAACGGCTTAGTGGCTCGCCGGCGAGCACTCGCGCATGGAGTTCGACCCCGACAGCACCGCGGTCGTCGTCGTGGACGTCCAGAACGGCTTCTGCCACCCCGAAGGGAGTCTGTACGCACCCGCCAGCGAGGAGGTCGTCGACCCCGTGACGGCCCTCGTCTCCCGAGCGCGGGAAGCGGACGCGAGCGTCGTCTGCACGCGGGACGTCCACCCGCCCGAACAGTTCGAGGACAATCGCTACTACGACGAGTTCGAGCGCTGGGGCGAACACGTCGTCGAGGGGACGTGGGATGCCCAGCTCCACGACCGCCTCGACGTGCGCGACGAGGACTACGTCGTGGAGAAACACACCTACGACGCGTTCTACCAGACCGGCCTCGAAGGCCACCTCGACACGCACGGCGTCGACGACCTGCTGGTCTGTGGGACGCTGGCGAACGTCTGCGTGCTCCACACCGCGGGGAGCGCGGGCCTGCGGGACTACCGGCCGGTGCTCGTCGAGGACGCAATCGGCTACATCGAGGAAGAACACCGCGAGTACGCCCTCGACCACGCCGACTGGCTGTTCGGCGAGGTCCTCGACCGCGAAGAGGTCGCGTTCCGATAGGAGCGCTGCGCCGGCGGCGAACAGCAACACGAGCACGTACGCGGCGACGATTAAGAGCGTGGGCGGGTCTCGACGCGACGCGGCCCCAGGGAACCGCTACTCGACGCCGACCGTGACGCTGTCGCCGACCGCGAGGTCGTGTTCGGGCGCGACGAGTTTGACGCCGAGCCGGTCGATGCCGAGCCACAGCGAGAGCCCGCGAACCGGTTCGCCGTTCGCCGTCACGGTGACGTCCCGCCACGCGACGGTGCGGCCGTCCGCGACGTCGCCGGCGTGCGTGCCGAGGAACGAAACCGAATCGTCGGTCTCACCCTGCCCGAAGACGCCACCGCCCTCGTAGTGCGGGACCCCGCCGTCAAGCACGCGGCCGTCGTCGATGGCGATACCGGCGAAACACTCACCCGGTGCGTGGTGTTCGGGCGCGTCGAGCAGCGCGTACGTCCCCCCGGTTTCGACGACCTCGCCGGTGCCGTCCCACGATACTGGTTCGACGGGCGCGTCGAGGTCGAGCGGGAGGGACCCCGACGCTCGCACGGCGTCGCCGTCGCGCTCGCGGAAGCCGAGGTGGACGTGGTTGTCGACCCACGGCGCGAAGAAGCCCGAGCGCACCATCCGCCCGAGGTCGTCGCCGACTACGACGGTGTCGCCGGCTTCGACGGCGGGCGCGACGTGGAGGATGCGCGCGAGGAAGTCGCCCGTGTCCACGACGATGAGGTGGTCGTGGTCGACGGCGTACGGCTTCGACGGGCAGCGGACGGTCCGCGTCTCCACGACGTCGCCTGCGACCGGGCTAGGTGCGCGAGCGGTCTGGGGGTACAAGTCGACCGCACAGCCGGTGTCGTGGGCGGGGTACGGCGAGTTGTAGAGGGACACCCGCGGGTAGCGCGCGAGCACGTCGCCGTCCAGCGTGACCATACCCGCGAATCGGACCGTGAGGATTTACCGCCGTCGGTCGAAGGACCGGTATGCGCGTGCTCCGCGGGCGAGCCGACAGCCCCGACGCCGACCGCGCGGCGACCCGTGACCTCTTCGATTCCGTCGGGGAGACTGGCGAGCCGGCGGTCCGCGTGTGGGCTCCGGGCCACCAACTCGCGTTCGGCCGCAGAGATACCAACAGCGACGGCTACGAGGCGGCCCGCGAGGCTGCACGAGAGCACGGTTTCCCACCAATCGAGCGCAGCGTCGGCGGGCGCGCGGTCGCGTACACGGAGACGACGCGCGCGTTCGCCAGAGTCACGCCAGTCGAGGGCGTCCGCACGGGCCTCCAGGAGCGCTACGACGCGATGGTCGCGGACGTCGTCGACGCGCTCGCGGCGGTCGGCGTGGACGCCCACGAGGGCGAACCACCCGAGTCGTTCTGCCCGGGCGACCACTCCGTCTCCGCGGACGGCAAACTCGCGGGCATCGCCCAGCGCGTGACGAAGGACGCCGCACTCACGTCGGGCGTGCTCGTTGTCGACGACCGCGACGAGATTGCCGACGTGCTCTCTGCTGTCTACCCGAAACTGGGGGTGCCGTTCGACCCGAAGTCAGTGGGAAGCGTCGCAACCGCTGGCGGCGACACGGAACGCGTCAGGGACGAATTGGAGAGCGCGCTCGTCGGCGATGCAGAGGTCGACGTGGAACGGCTTTCGTGACCGACGACCAGACGCTCAGCAATTGAAACAGCCGGTAGGCCTGGCGGATTGAAAGGGCGAGGCGCGCTCGCGGCCGGAGGCCGTGTGCGATCCGCGACCACTATCCGCGAAGCGTAGCGAGCGGATATGTCGCGGAGCGTGCGCGAGCGTGCCGAGGGCTTTCTAGGAGGCGGCACCGAGTAGCGAGCGGTGAGTACGTCTCCGCAGTACTTAGGCCGGTGCCTGAAGACGACCACGTATGCGAGTAATCCGGAACGCGACGCTGGCGGACGGGCGGGAGCGCGACATCCGAATCGAGGACGGCCGCATCGACGCGGTGGGCGAGGACCTCGACGGGGAGACGCTCGTCGACGCTACAGGGAAGCGCCTGCTGCCAGGGATGATAGACGCGCACGTGCACTTCCGCCAGCCCGGCTACGGGCACAAGGAGACGTGGGCGACGGGGTCGCGGAGCGCGGCGGCGGGCGGCGTCACCACCGTCGTCGACCAGCCGAACACGGAGCCGCCGACGGTGACGGGCGCGGCGTTCGACGAGAAGGCCGAGTACGCCGCCGACTCGCTCGTGGATTGGGGTATCAACGGCGGCATCACGGCGGACTGGGACCCCGAAACGCTGTTCGACCGGCCGCTGTTCGCGCTCGGGGAGGTGTTCCTCGCGGACTCGACCGGAGACATGGGTATCGACGCGGACCTGTTCGCGGACGCGTGTCGGCGCGCGGCCGAGGAGGACGTGGTTGTCACCGTGCACGCCGAGGACGCCGACCTGTTCTCCGAGAGCGTGCTGCCAAGCAGCACGGACACAGCGAGCGGCGACGAGCCGCGAGCGGACGCGCACGACCGCGACGACGCGGACGCGTGGAGCGCGTACCGGACCGCCGAGGCCGAGGAGGCGGCCGTCGAGCGCGCGGTCGGTGTCGGCGGGAACGTCGGCGCGACGGTTCACGTCGCGCACACGTCGACGCCCGAGGGCGTTGACGCGGCGCGGGCGGGCGGCGCGACCTGCGAGGTGACGCCCCACCATCTCTTCCTCTCGCGCGAGGACCTCGACGAGTTGGGGACGTTCGGGCGGATGAACCCGCCGCTGCGCAGCGAGGAGCGCCGCGAGGCGCTGTTCGAGCGACTCGCGGACGGCGAGGTGGACGTCGTGGCGACCGACCACGCGCCCCACACGCGCGACGAGAAGGACGCGAGCATCTGGGACGCGCCCTCCGGCGTGCCGGGCGTCGAGACCGCGCTCCCGCTGCTGCTCCAGACCGCCAGCGAGGGGCGACTGAGCTACGAGCGCGTGCGGGACGTCACCGCCGCGAACCCCGCGGACATCTTCGACCTGCCCGACAAGGGGCGCATCGAAGCCGGACGGGATGCCGACCTCGTGCTCGTCGACCCGGACGCCTCCCAAGAAATTCGCGGCGACGACCTCCACTCGAAGTGCGGGTGGACGCCGTTCGAGGGAATGAGCGGCGTGTTCCCTGAGTTGACGATGGTGCGCGGGACGGTCGTCTGGGACGGCGAGGGCTTCGGCGACCACGACGGCGAGAACGTCCGCGCCTGAGCAGAGCTGCCGGCAGGGCTTAGTGGCGCGGTGGCGACCGTCCACGTATGCGAACGGTCGTCGCGCTCGGCGGGAACGCGCTCGCGCCGGGCGGCGAAGCCACGATAGCCGCCCAGCGCGAGCGAATCGAGGCGACCGCCGACGAACTCCGAGCACTCCACGACGAGGGCCACGGCCTCGTGTTGACCCACGGGAACGGCCCGCAGGTCGGCGCGCTGCTCCGCCAACAGGAGACCTCGGACGCGCCCGAGCGCCCCCTCGACGTGCTCGTCGCGGAGACGCAGGCCCAAATCGGCTACCTCCTCCAGCAGGCCCTCCACGAGCGCGTCGACGCCAGCGTCGCGTCGGTCGTCACCCAAGTAGCGGTCGACCCCGAGGACCCGGCGTTCGGCGATTCGTCGAAGCCAATCGGCCCGTACCTGAGCGCTGAGCAGGCCCGCGAGCGCGAGTTCGAGACGGCAGAAGTGACGACGCCCGAGGGCGAGACGGCGTACCGGCGGGTCGTCCCGTCCCCCGAGCCGACGCGAGTGCTGGAGGGCGAGCGCATCGAGAGCCTCGGCGCGGACGGCGCACCCGTCGTCTGCGGCGGCGGTGGCGGCGTCCCGGTGGCCGTCGCGGACGGCGACATCGAGGGAGTAGCGGCGGTCGTCGACAAGGACCACACGACGCGGCTCGTCGCCGAGCGCGTGGCTGCCGACGTACTGGTGATGGCGACGGACGTCCCCTGTGTCTACACGGACTTCGGGACGCCCGAGCAGTCGCGTATCGAGGACGCGACCGCCACGGAGCTGCGCGAACACCTCGCCGGCGGCGAGTTCGGCGAGGGGAGCATGCAGCCGAAAGTGCGGGCGTGTCTGCGGTTTCTCGACGCGGGCGGCGAGCGCGCGGCCGTCGCGGAAACCGAGGATATTGCTGCGGCGGTCGCGGGCGACGCCGGCACGCAGATTCGCCCCGGTTAGACGCCGAGTGCGACCGACACGAGCGCGGCGGCGAACGCCCAGCCCGCGCCCGCCCACGACAACACGAAAAACGCCTCGCGAGCGCCGGCTTCCGTCCACGCGGAGCCGACGTCGACGTACTGCTGGACGCCGCGGAGCGTCTCGCCGAGGCCGACGGCGGTCGCCCACGCGAACACGCCGAACCCGAGCACGAGCGCGCCGAGCGCGAACGCCGTGTCGGTCGCGCCCTTCGGGGACGTGACCGCGAGTAGCACCAGCGAGAGGGTGACGCCGACTGCGGCGCCGCGGAGCGTCCAGCGGCCCGCGCGGGCGGCGAGGTCGCGCAGGCTGGGGGGAGAATCAGTCAATCGCTTCCCGCATCCGCGGGTCGAGCGCGTCACGCATGCCGTCCCCGAGGAGGTTGAACCCGAGAACGGTCAGCGCGAGCAGCAGGCCGGGGAAGAACGACCACCACCACGCCCCCGAGAAGAGGCCGTACTCGACGCCGTTCGAGAGCATCATCCCCCACGTCGGTTCGCCGGGGCTGGCACCGAACCCGAGGAAGGACAGCGCGGCGATGTCGATGATGGCGAGCCCGAAGTTCAGCGTCGACTGGACGGTGATAGGGGCCAGACAGTTCGGGAGCACGTGGCGCACGAGCAGCCGGGGGTCGGTCGCGCCGAGCGCGCGCGTCGCCTCGATGTACTCGTCCTCCAGAACTTTCAGCGCGGCACCGCGGACGACGCGGGCGAACCGCGGCGTGTACACGAGCGTCAGCGCCGCGACCGCGCGCCACAGCCCGAGGTCGTCCGGGAAGATGGTGACGAGCGCGAGCGCCAACAGTAGCGACGGGAACGACAACAGCACGTCCATCGTGCGCATGATGACGTTGTCCGTGAGGTCGCCGTAGTACGCCGCGATGATGCCGAGGCCGACGCCGAGTACGGTCGAGGCGGCGACCGTGACGGTGCCGTACAGCATCGCGTACCACGCGCCGTACAGCACGCGCGGGAAGATGTCGCGGGCCTGGCCGTCGGTGCCGAACCAGTACTGCGCGCTCGGCGCGGCCTCGGTCGGGTTCGTGCCGAACTGCGTCGACGTGATCGCGCCGAGGTCGTAGGTGAACCGGGCGTAGATGGCGACCGCGAACACGCCACCGATGAGCGTGAGGCCGAGGACGGCCAGCCGGTTCGACAGCAGTTCGGAGAGAAACGGGCTCGCGCGGAGCCGCTCGACGATGCCACGCTCGACGTCGGGAGTTTGGGTTTCGGTGCTCATTGTTCGATGCGGGGGTCGAGGACGGAGTACGTCACGTCGACGAGGAGGTTCACCAGCGTGTACATCACCGCGAACACGAGCACGGTGGCTTGCACGACCGGGTAGTCACTCTGGTTGATGGCACTGACCAGCAGCGTGCCGATGCCGTTGATTTCGAAGACGGTCTCGGTAAGCACGGCACCGCCGAGCAGCGCCCCGAACTGGATGCCGATGATGGTGATGACGGGGATGAAGGCGTTCCGGAGGCCGTGTTTCATCGTCGTAATCTTCTCGCCCTGGCCCTTCGCGCGGGCAGTCCGCATGTAGTCCTGGCGGATGACCTCGATCATCGACGAGCGCATCATCCGCGAGATGAGCGCCATCTGGTAGATGCCCAGCACCACGACGGGCAACAGGAGGTGCCGGAACGCCGACCGGAACGCGGGGAGGTCGCCCTCCAGGAGCGTGTCCACGAGGATGAAGCCGGTGACGGAGTCGATGAAGTGCGCGGAGCCGATGCGGCCGCTGGTCGGCAGGACGCCGAGGAACTGCGCGAACAGCAGGATGAGCAGCGGCCCGCTCCAGTAGATGGGGATGCTGATACCGCTGAGCGCGCCGATGCGCGTGAGGTGGTCGGTGAGGGTGTCCTGCTTGACCGCGCTCAGGATGCCCAGCGGCAGGCCGAACAACAGGCCCGCGAGCTGGCCGAGCACCGCGAGTTCGATGGTGATGGGGAGGCGGTCGGCGAGAATCTGGCTGACCGGCGTGCCGCGCTGGATCTGGTAGGACTGGCCGAGGTCGAAGGTGGCGACGTCGCCGAGGAAGCGGAGGTACTGCTGCCAGAGCGGGTCGTTCAGGCCGAGGTCCGCCCGGACTTGCTCGATGAACGCCCGGCTGGCCCGGTTCCCGGCGATGGCGACCGCTGGGTCGCCCGGCGAGAGGTGGAGGATTGCGAACACGACGGTCGCCACCCCGAACAGCACGGGGACGAGGAGCAGCAACCGTTTTGCGACGAACCGCTTTGAGACCATTACGCGAAGGGGGGAGTGCGAGAATTAAAAAGGTCCCGTCGTGGGGCCGTTATTCCAGTTCGACGAGGTCGAGGTGCGGGCCACCGATGGCCGAGATGGTGTAGTTGCTCACGCGGTTGCTGACCCCGCGCACCTCCTCGGCGTAGTCGATGTACACCCACGGTGCCTCGTCGTGGGCAATCTGGGACGCCTCCCGGTAGAGCTGTGCGCGCTCGCTCTGCTCGGTGGACGTCTGCGCTTCCTCGACGCGGTTCATGAAGTCGGTGTTCGCCCACGCCGACCGGTTCGACGTGTTGAACCCCTCGGTGTCCCACGACACCCAGTCCTGGCCCTGTGGCACCTCGCACTGCGGGTGGAGGAGGACGTAACAGAAGTTGTCGGGGTCGGCGTTGTCAGTGTACCAGCCCGCGAGGCTGGCGTCGTGGCGACCCTCGGAGGTGTACGTGAGGTAGTCCGAGAACTGCCGGTCGTCGATGGTGACGCTGACGCCGACCTCGTCGAGATTCGACCGGATTGTCTCGGCGGTCGGGAGCGGCGCGGGGTTGTAGCCGCGGGGGTTCTGGAACGTCGTCAGCTCGAAGGAGAAGCCGTCGCCGTAGCCGGCTTCTTCGAGCAGCGACTGCGCCTGCTCGGGGTCGTGGGGGTACGGGCTGAGGTCGTCGCTGTGACCGAACAGCGCGGGCGGAATCGGCTGGTCGGCCTGCTCGGCGATGCCCGAGTAGATGTTCTCGACGATGGACTGCGTGTCGATGGCGTAACTGATTGCCTTCCGGACGCGGCGGTCGCGGAACGCCTCCACGCGGGACATGTTGAAGCTCATGTAGCCGATGTTGATACCCTGCGTCGTCTCCGCGGAGGCGGTGTCGGAGTCCTCGATGGTCTGGATGGTGTCGGGGTCGAGCCCGTCGATGATCTCCATTTCATCCTCGATGAGTGCCTGCGCCCGCGTGGAGTTCTGGCTGCGCGTGAGGAACAGCAGTTCGTCGACGTTCGCGCCGTCGCCCCAGTAGTCGTCGAAGGCGGTGAGCTGGATGCGCTTGTTCGCGTTGTCGAGTTCGGAGAGCTCGAAGGGCCCGGTGCCGACCATCTCCTCGTCGAGGTTGGTGTCGCCCTCGATGGCGTCCTGGGAGATGACCACGGAGACGAACATCGCGAGGTTCCGGAGGAACGGCGCGTACGTCTGCGTGAGCGTGATGTTCAGCGTGTAGTCGCCGTCCTTGGAGACGCTGTCGATCCAGTTACCGAGCGTGAACGGCCCGTACGCGGACGCGTCCTCGAAGTAGTGCTCGTAGTCCTCGTCGACGAAGCGCCGGTAGCTGGCGATGAAGTCGTCAGCGGTGAACTCCGTGCCGTCGTGGAAGGTCACGTCCTCGCGGAGCTGGAGCGTGACGTTCGAGCCGTCCATCGTCCAGTCGGTCGCGAGGTTCTCCGTGAGCGACGCTTCGCCGGGCGTGAACCCGATGAGCGTCTCGTAGGCCTGGTTGGTGACCTTCGCGACTTCCCCGCTGGTGGTGTTGTGCGGGTCGAGCGTCGAGGAGTGCGAACCCCGGCCGTACCGGAGCGTGCCGCCGCCACCGCCGCCACCGAGACAGCCGGCAACGGAACTCGTCGCGGTCGCGGCGACGGTCGCGGTGCCGGCGGCCTTCAGGAAACTGCGCCGTGAGACCTGACTGTCATTACCTGCCATAAGAGGACACCCGAGAGCGACCCAAATAATAGTATCGGATAGTCGTGGTGTAATCGGCACACGCCGCCGGGGCCGCCCGCCGACGAACTTCGGCCGGGGACAAAATTGCCGCAAACTCCGGGATGGCGACGGGGCAGCCGCGGCCCCGAGTCACTCAGCATCGGAGAACAGGTGACACGCTGCCGGGTGGGCCTCGTCGCCGAGGTGGGGGTCCGTCCGCTCGCAGACGCTCTCGAAGGTCTCGCTGAGGACCGCTTCCGCGCCGTCCCAGTCGCCCTCGGCGAGGTGGTCGAAGGACTCATCGACGGCGTTCCGAGCCTCACCGGAGAGCGGCTCCTCGAAGAACTGGTCGTGGAGGACGGCGTAGAGGTCGCTGCCGCTGTCCGCGACCGCCCGGTCCGCGGGAGCCTCGCCGGCCGCCTGCTCGCGCGCGGCGTCGAGGTCGATGTCGCGGGACTCCACGCGCTGCCGGTAGAACATCACTTCGCGGTAGCGCTCCTGCTCGATGTCGAGGTCCTCGGGCGGAATCACGGACGGACACCGCGTGCGGAAGTGACAGCCCGACGGCGGGTCGATAGGCGACGGCACGTCCCCCTTCAGGATGGTGCGGTCGCCGGTCTCGGCCAGCGGGTCGGGCTCGGGAATCGCCGACAGCAACGCGTTCGTGTAGGGGTGTTTGGGGTCGCCGAACAGCTCGTCCGTCCCCGCGACCTCCACGATTTCCCCGAGGTACATCACCGCGACCCGGTCGGAGATGTGGCGCACCACGGAGAGGTCGTGGGCGATGAACAGGTACGTGAGCCCGTACTCCTCCTGGAGGTCCTCCATGAGGTTGATAATCTGGGCCTGCACGGAGACGTCGAGCGCGCTCACGGGCTCGTCGGCGACGATGAAGTCGGGGTCGACCGCGAGCGCCCGCGCGATGCCGACGCGCTGGCGCTGCCCGCCCGAGAGCTCGTGCGGGTAGCGGTCGTACTGGCTCGGGTCCAGCCCGACCTCTTCGAGGAGTTCGACGACGCGTTGGCGGCGATGGCCCTCCGCGAGGCCGTGAATCTTCAACGGCTCCATGACCGTCTGCCCGACCGTCATCCGCGGGTCGAGACTCGACATCGGGTCCTGGAACACCATCTGCATGTCCTTGCGCTTCTCCCGGAGTTCGGTCTTCGAGAGGGTCCCGAGGTCGTCGCCCGCGAACACGACCGTGCCGTCGGTCGGCGGGTCGAGGTGGAGGAGCGCGCGCCCGGCCGTCGACTTCCCGCAGCCGGACTCGCCGACCAGCCCGAGCGTCTCGCCCTCGTGGACGTCGAGGCTGATGCCGTCGACGGCCTTCACGCTGGGCTCCTCGCCCGGCAAGAACCGGTCGAGCCAGCCCGACTCCTGCGCGTAGTACTTGCGCATCTCCTGGAGTTCCACGAGCGGCTCGCCGATTTCGTGTTCGGCCGCCGTGGAGACGCCCTCCGCCCCGTACTCGCTCTCGTCGAACTCCGGGAGGATGCACTTCGAACGGTGGTCGATGTCCTCGGCGCCGTGCTGGAGGAACGGAATCTCGCCCTCGCGGCACTCGGGTTGCGCCCACGGGCAGCGGTCCGCGAAGTGGCAGCCGTCGGGCATGTCGATGAGGTCCGGGACGTTGCCCTCGATGGGCGTCAACCGCTCTTTGTCCTCGGTCGGAATCGACTCCAGCAGCGTGTACGTGTACGGGTGGCTGGGGTTGTGGAAGATTTCCTCGACGGGACCCTCCTCGACGATTTCGCCCGCGTACATCACCGCCACCCGGTCGCAGGTCTCGGCGACGACGCCGAGGTCGTGGGTGATCATCAGCACGGACATCCCGAACTCCTCTTGGAGGTCGTCGATGAGGTCCAGAATCTGGGCCTGGATGGTCACGTCCAGCGCCGTCGTCGGTTCGTCGGCGACCAGCAGCCGCGGCTGGCACGCCAACGCGATGGCGATGAGCACGCGCTGGCGCATCCCCCCGGAGAACTCGTGGGGGTACTCCTCCAGCCGCGAGGTTGCCTCCGGAATCCCGACCTCGGTGAGGATGTCGACGACGTCCTCGAACACCTCTTCGTCGTGTTCGCGGCCGCCGACTTTCGGGAGAATCTCCCGAATCGCGTTCAGCCACGTGTCGGGCTTGCGGTCGCCGTACCGGTGGAGGCGCAGCGACTCGGCGACCTGCTCGCCGACGGTCACCGCTGGGTTCAGCGATGTCATCGGGTCCTGGAAGATCATCCCCATCTCGCCGCCGCGCACCTTCCGCATCGCCTCCTCGGGGGCGTCCGTGAGGTCGAGGACGCCGTCGGTCACATCCACGTCGGCCGCGTCCGCCCCGCGCAATAGTTCGGCGCGTGCATCGTCGTCCACGTAGACGAAACCGTCGTCGGCGTCGTCGATGGCGGTTTCGAGGGCGTCCGCGACGACGGACTCGGTCGCGCCGGAGTCGAGCCGGTCGGCGGCTTCGCGGACGTCGTCCGCGAGGTCGGCGGGGTCGTCGGCACCGGTGAGGTCGGCGGACATCCCGCGGAGTTCCGCGGGTGCCGACTCGACGCCTTCGCCGACGCGGAGGTCGCCGACGACTTCCCAGACGGCGTCGACGAGTTCGAACGGGTACGGGACGACGCTGCCCTCGAAGTCGCCAGCGAGGTCGGCGGCGAGGTCGGCCGCACGGAACGTCACGCGACCGTCCACGACCTCGCCCGGGTCGTCGACGAGGTCCATCGCCGACAGCGCCGTGACGCTCTTCCCGGAGCCGGATTCGCCGACGAGCCCGACGGTCTCACCCTCCTCGATGGTGAGGTCGATGCCGTCCACGGCCTTCACCGCGCCGCGTTCGGTCTCGAACTGCGTCCGCAGGCCGGAGAGCGACAGGAGGTCAGTCACTGGGCAAAATTCGCAGTCCACCCAAGAAATACCTTGCGGGACTTGGGCAACGCTTATCCCCGGCGCTGCCCGCGACACAGACATGAACGACAACCTCGCCACCGACGGCCCGACGAACCAGCCGACGGAGCAGGGCTGGCAGGCCGTCGTCGAGGACATGGCGGCGACCGCCGAGGCGTACCGGGACCGCGGCTGGACGACGCTGGAACTCCACCCCGGCGACTCGGTGCTCGTCGACTCGGAGTTCCGCACCGGCCTCGACGTGGTGCTGCCCGGCGACGAGTACGAAGACCTCGAAGCGGTCGCCGAGGACACGACGTTCACCGACGTGGACGTCTTTCAGGCGGCCGCTAACAGCACGACGTACCTGCTCGTCGTGGAGAAAGACCCCGACAGCGAGACCGCGGTGTTCGTGCCCGCGTACTACGACACCGCATCCTCTGCGGAGAAGCTCGACACGATTCGCGCGAACGACGAACTCCGGCTGTTCTGCCGCCGGCTGAACGACGACTACGTTGAGTTCGTCCACGCGGACGTCGACCCGTTCCTCCCCGACGACGCGCGGCCGGACCGCGTCTAGTCGTCGGCGCTCGCGTCCGCGTCGATGGTGTGCCCGCAGTTCGGGCACTCCGTGCCGTCGTGGCGCAGTTCGTCGCTCGCCGACCGCACGTCCCGCATCACCGACGAGATGCGCTCCTCGGCCTCTAGCTCCTCCTCGACGGCGAGGTCGACGCCCTCCACTTCGAGGAGGAACTTCGCGACCTCCGTCACCTCGTACATCAGGTCGTCGAGCTCGTCGGCCGTGAAGAACCCGGACATCGCGCCGTAGAGGAACGTCGCGCCCGCCATCCGGACTTTGTCCTCGAACGCCGACCGCGCCTGATTGACCGCCTGTGGGCTGTACGTGTCGGTCATGAACGGCACCAGCTCCGGGAGATTCTCGCCGATTTTCGTCATCTCCACGCCGGTCTCCGTGCGGAAGTCCGCGCAGAGCCGGGCTATCGCCCACTCGCGGGCCGTGATGTAGGTTCGGTCCCGGAGGAACTCGTTGACGCGGTCGTACTGCGCGCCGTCCATCTTCGAGAACCGCGCGTACTCGCGGACGTCCTCGGGCACGTCGTCGGTGTCGTCGGTCGGGGCCTCCGTCGGCTCGACGGCCGGCGTGAGGTCCCAGTCTGCGGGAGAAGCGCGTTCGGGCATGGCGTAGGGTTGCCGTGTTGAGCGCAAAAGCGTGTCGCCGGGAACTTCGAACGAAGTTCCCGAACGGACGAGCGGGGAACGTAGTGACCCGCGAGTCCCGGCGAGACCTCGAACGAAGTGAGAGGTCTCGGAAACGTGAACGGCGAGCGCGTGCTCGACCGGAGGGAGAGCACGTTATGGCGAACGGCGAGCAACGCGAGCCGTGAGCCGTGAGCGAAGCGACCCGTGAGCGGCGTGGGGAAGTCAGCCCAGCGAGAAGTTCCCGAAGGGAGAGCACGAAACGGCGAACAGTGAACGGAGCGTGAGTCGCGTTGCTCAGAATCCCGCAGTTCGGAGGCGACTCGCGTTGCTCAGAACCCCGCAGTTCGCGGGTCGCTTCGCTCCCCGCTCACATATTCGGAGGCGACTCGCGTTGCTCGTCGCCTCCCGGTTCACGGCTCCCTGCGGTCGCCGTTCACGTATTCGGAGACGGTTCCCTGTCGGTCACCGTCTCCCAGCCGAATCCTTTTACTCGGCGGCGCTGACAGTCCGACTATGAAAGTGCTGCTCGGCATCGGCGGCGCAGACGACTCCCTCGACGCGCTCCACGAGACTGTCGAGCGGGCGGTCGAGACCGGCGACGAGGTGACGGTGGCTGTCGTGGAGAACCCCGACAGCGACCGGTCGCCCGAGGACCTCGTGGAGGTCGCTCGGGAGACGCTAACCGAGGCCGGCCTGGCGACGGACGTACGGCAGTTGTCCGGCGACCCGGGGAGTAGTATCGTACAGTTGGCCGAGACCGAGGAGTTCGACCAGATCGTGCTCGGGGGCGGCCAGCGAAGCCCGATGGGAAAGATTCGCCTCGGCAACATCGCGGAGTTCGTGCTGTTGAACGCGCGCGTATCCGTGAAGTTGGTGCGTTAGCATGGCCGACGAACGAGCGTACCCCGACGAGGTCGCGGACGAGTTCCCGCGGCCGCCGCGGGAGTTCGAGGACGGCGAAGGCCGACCCATCGAAGTGCGGGCGTGGGAGGGCGAGCACGGCCCGGGCGACGACGCCTTCGAGGCGGTCGTGGAGATGTACGTGGAGTTCGACCCGGCGGACCGCGCGCAGGGCGTGCCGCCGGTCGGCGAGCAGCGCATCCGGGAGTGGCTGGAGAACCTCTTCGAGCAGGACGGCTACGACGTGCTGGCGTGGGACGACGACGAGGTGGCGGGGCACGCGACGCTCGTGCCGGACAACGAGTCGACGTACGAGCTCGCCATCTTCGTCCACCAGGACTACCAGGGCGCGGGCATCGGCACGAAACTCATCGAGGCGCTGCTCGGCCACGGCCAGGAGCACGGCGCGGAGTACGTCTGGCTGACCGTCGAGCGCTGGAACCGGCCGGCGGTCGCGCTCTACGAGAAGGTCGGCTTCGAGACGGCGGCCGCCGAGAGCTTCGAGATGGAGATGGCGATTCGACTGAACTGACACGGTTCGGGTAGTGTTTTCACGGGCGCGGCGGAACTTCCGGACATGGCTTCCCCCGATTGGTCCGACGAGCACATTTCTCTCGCGAACCGGTTCACCGCGCAGGTCGTGTTCGCGTGGCTCACGTTGGTCGGGATGAGTTCGGTGCTCACTCGAATGGGGATGTTCGGCGTCCTGCTCGTGGTGGTCCTGACAATCGGCGCGACGTGGCTGCTCGTCCACGCGCTGTTCACGCACGTCGACAGTCTCGTGCAGACGCGCCTCGAAGAAGCAGGGATGACGGGAACGCCGACGAACCCGGGAGGAGACGACGTTAGCGCCGATTCGTCGTCAGACTGAGAGGACCGGCTGGCTGGCGTACAGCAGCACGTACTCGGCGGCTTTTTCGAGGACGTCGCCAGTCTCGTCGCGCAGCCCCTCGCGGGGGATGGTGAGGAAGTCGGCGTCGACGTCCGCCGCACAGTCGAGGATGACGCTGCCGGGGTGCTGAAGTTTGCGCGTCGTGGAGAACCCGTACGCGATGGTGGCGTCGACGTGGACGTCCTCGGGCGCGAGTTCCTCGACGTCGTTGAGGAACGTCCGGGTCTCGTCGGCGAGTTCCGGTTCGTCGACTTCGCCGGCGTGGATGCCGCGGCTGACCGTCTCGCCGAGGACGTACAGCGCGTGGGCGTCGGCGTCGTACCGGTCCGCGACCGCGAACGCGTACTCGGCGGCCGTGACCGAGGCGTCGGTCCCGTCCACGGGCACGAGCACGGTGTCCACTTCGAGGCTCATGGCTGCGTCTGCGCGGGCGGGCTACTAAAGCGCTCCGCGTGTGCGGGCACCACTGCCGCGTGGGTTTAAGGGGCGCGGGCGCGCAGCGTCGAGTATGATAGAGACGGTGGTCATCGCGACCGACGGGTCCGAGAGCGTCGGGCGCGCCGTCGCGGTCGCGCTCGACTTCGCGGAGCGCTTCGACGCGGACGTTCACGCGCTGTACGTCTTAGAGGAGAGTGAGGTCGAGAGCGCGCCCGCGGAGGTCCGTGAAGAGATGCACGACGCTCTCGAAGCACGCGGGGAGGAAGCCGTCGCAAGCATCGCCGAGGACGCCGACCAGCGGGTGACGACGGCGGTCCGCGAGGGGCGGCCGGCGGCGGAAATCAGCCAGTACGCCCGCGACGTGAACGCCGACGTGGTCGCGACCGGGACCCGGGGCCGCCACGGCGAGAACCGCTTTCTCATCGGGAGCGTCGCCGAGCGCGTCGTCCGGACGTGCCCGGTGCCCGTGTTGACGGTGCGCCAGCTCGACGAGAACGAGTAGCGGGAGTACAGCGAGCGTCTGACCCAACGCGGGCTTTTTTCCTTCGGGAGCCTGGTCGTGTAGTCGATGCCCTCCACGCGCCGCCGGTTCCTCGCGGCAGTCGGGACGACTGGTATCGCCGGCTTCGCCGGGTGTAGCGCGTTCGACGGCGGCCGTCCGGACGTGAACACCGGGAGCGGCCTGCACGCGGACACGAGTCGCGCGCTCGACGACGAAGCCGTGTACCTCGCCGGCGACACCAGTGACCTCCCCGACCCGCCGAAGACCGCGGAGGCGGTCGCGGGGGCCGACGTCGTGCTCGCGACGCCGAGCGCGGATCGCGCGGACCTCACCCGAGCGCTGCGGGCGGACAAGCCCGTGGCGTTCGCGGGCGGCGGCGCGCAGGCCGCGCTCCGCGACCTGCTGGAAGCCGCCCGCGGGGAGTACACGTTCGGCGTCGAGGCAGTTCGCGCGAGGCCCGTCGAGACGGTCGTGGCGGTTCCGGGCGGGAGTGGGACCGTCGAGACGTACACGTGCGTCGCCGAGGGCGGGTGGGCAGACCCCGTACTCGACCCGCTCGGGTGGGCGCTCGCGGGCCGCGTCCCCGAGTGTGACACGTTCGTCCCGGAGGCGTCGACGGACGATAGTTTCGAGTACGTGGGCGCGGCGAACGTCGTCGGCTGCCTCGAAACCGGGGAGGCGTACGCCTCTCGAACGGCCGCATCCGCGGCCGAAACCGACGTCGGTCGGTTCGTGCGCTTGCAGACCGCGGTACACGCGTCGGCAGGCGACGGCTACGCCGTCGAGGAAGCCGTTCGGGAAATGGACCTCCCCGACGACCAGAACATCGACGACCTGTACCCGAACGGATACGCCGAGGATGACGTGGGAGTGGTGAACAGCTCCGACAATCTCCGGAGCCAGTTCGAAATCGTGGTGACGCCCGCGTCCGACCGCGCCCGGAGCGCGCTCACCGGCTGTGGCGGCTTCCGGACCGAGGGCGCGGTCGGCTACGACTACCGCAGTAGTTTCCAGTGGAAACGCGACCGGCTGCTCGGGAGCAACCGCCACTATGCGAGCGCGACGGGCCGCGGCGAGTGGCACCTCGGCGGCTGACCGCCTACCCACCGAACCACTGGGTTCTTTGCGCGGCCGCGCCTCCGGCCGGTATGGAAGATTGGGTCATCGAGGACGAGGACATGCCGCCGGAGCGGAAGTCGTTGCTCCCCGGCAAGGGCTTCTTCATCCCGGACAGCATCCACGAGGAGCGCAAGGACCGAGAGATTCGAGAGGAAGCGGCGGGCGCGGACGTGCTCGTCGTCGCGGACCCGGACGCCGACGGGATGGCCTGTGCGGCCATCGTCCGCGAGGTGTACGGCGACGCGGCGCTCGTGCCCGCGGGCCCGCACGAACTCGAAGACGGCCTGCGGCGCGCCGCGGAGTTCGGCGAACTCGACTGCACGGTGTACGTCTGTGACCTCTGCCCGGACAAGTACGCGTACGTCGAGGACGAACTCGCGTACCTCGTCGAGCACGCCAGCGACGTGCACTGGTACGACCACCACCAGTGGACCGAGGACACCGAGGCCGCCGTCCGCGAGGCGGGCGTCGACCTCGTCGTCGGCGACTCCGAGGAGGAGTGCACGGCCGACGTCGCGGTGCGCTCCATCGACGCGGACCTGCCGCGGTACCTCAAGGAGCTGGCGGCGGTCACCCGCGACCACGACCTCTGGCTGAAGGAGGACCCGCGCAGCGACGACCTCGCGGACTACTCCTACTGGGTGGACACCGACGAGTACATGGAGACGATTCAGGAGCACGGCCCGGACCTCCCGGAGGACGTCATGGAGTTCCTCGAAGAGCGCCGCGTCGAGAAGAACGACTTCATCGACCGCGCGGTGTCGCGGGCGTCGCTGCGCGAGGTCAACGGCTGGACCGTCGGCGTCACCTACGGCCGCTGCTCGCAGAACGAGGTCGCCGAAGCGCTCCGCGAACAGGGAGCCGACGCGGCAGTCGTCGTCAAGCCCTCCGGGAGCGCGAGCATCCGCGGCACCGAGGAGTTCCAGCGCGCCCACGAGGTCGCTCGCCAAGTGAACGGCGGCGGCCACCCGAAGGCGGCGGGCTGCAAGCCCGACATCTACGAGGACATGCTGGACTACGCGAACCACTGGACGTCGCAGGGCGCGACCGCGAAACAGGTCATCCTCGACGGGTTCCGCAATCTCGACCCGGAGGACGACGACGAATGAGTTTGGGGTTCGCACGCGAACGACCCATCGTCGGCATGGTCCACCTCGACGCGCTGCCGGGCGCACCGGGCTTCGACGGCGACCGTGCGGGCATCCGCGAAGCCGCGCTCCGTGACGCCCGGAGGCTCGAAGCGGGCGGCGTCGACGCGATTCTCGTGGAGAACTTCGGCGACGCGCCGTTCTACGCCGACGACGTGCCGAAGCACGTGGTAGCGTCGATGGCGGCGCTCGGCCGCGACCTGCGCCGCGAGACCGACCTGCCGCTCGGCGTGAACGTCCTGCGCAACGACGCCGAAGCGGCGATTGCGGTCGCCGCGGCGGCGGACGCTGACTTCGTGCGCGTGAACGTCCACACGAGCGCGCGCCTCACCGACCAAGGTGTCGTCGAGGGCCGGGCAGCCGAGACGCTCCGGTTGCGCGACCGACTGGACGCAGACGTCTCGATCCTCGCAGACGTCGACGTGAAACACTCCGCGTCGCTCGCGGAGCGGCCGCTCGGCGAGGAAGTCGCGGAGCTCGTCGAGCGCGGGCTCGCGGACGGGCTCGTCGCCAGTGGCTCGGGCACCGGCGAGGAAGCCAGCCTCGACCACGTCAGTGACGTCGCCCGCGCTCGTGACGAACTCGACGCCGACGCGCCGCTGTTCGTCGGCAGCGGCGTCACCCGCAAGACGGTCGCTGAGACGCTGGGCGTCGCGGACGGCGCCATCGTCGGCACCGCGCTGAAGGAGGGCGACGAGACGACCGCGCCCGTGGACGAATCCCGGGTTCGGTCGCTCGTCGACGCGAAGGAGTAGGACGGGAACGGCTATTCTACGCTTGGCAGGTCCTCACGCGTTGCGAGCGCGCCGCGTGCGCCCTCGCTCGTGCAGTTCCGGGCAGCAGCGGCGGCAGCGACGCGGCCCGCTCGCGTCGCGGTGGCGTCGCCGAGCAGCCACGCGTGGACGAGCGCGGCAGTGAAGGCGTCGCCCGCGCCGGTCGTATCCACGACGTCGGCGTCCACCGCAGGGATGTGCTCGACGCCGCTCCCATCGGCGAGATAGGCGCCGTCGCTGCCGACTGTGACCGCGACGCGGCCGGCGCCGGCATCCTGAACGTTCCGCGCGGCGATGTCCGGTGCTACGCCGAGATACGAGCGCGCCGCGACTTCGTTCGTGACGAAGAGGTCGGCGGTCGCGGCCGCCTCGTCGATGGCTTCGGGTGTGGCGCCGCGACCGTCGAGTTCGGACAGTGAGCCCGCGAGGTCGAACGCGAGCGCCGCAATCTCGCCGGCCTCACGCATCGCGACGAGGTCGCGGACCACTTCGTCGGGCGCGTACGCGCTCGTAAATACGCAGTCCGCATCGCGGAGGCGTTGGCGGTCGGCGTCCGCGAGGCGGAGGCCCGGGACGCTGTCGCCGCCCGCGACGATCATGCGATCGCCGTCCGGCCCGCGGAGGACGAGACAGTACGAGGTCGGGTCGTCGCCGCGACGCACGCCCGCCGCGTCGACGCCCCGGTTACCGAGGGACGCGAGCACGCGGTCGCCAGCGTCGTCGCGGCCGATGCGGGAGACGACGCCCGTGTCGTGGTCGAGTGCGGCGAGCGCGCACGCGACGTTCGCGGCGACGCCGCCGGCGCGCTCCTCGTACTCGCGGACGAACGCGCCACCGTCGGTCTCGGGGAGATTCGACAGGCCGTAGACGCGGTCGAGGACCGCGCTCCCGACCGCGACGACCGTCGTCATCTCAGCGCTCGCCCGCCAGCCACTTGTCGGAGTACGACTCGCCGCAGGAACAGTAGACGTAGGCGTGAATGACGTCGCCCTCCGCGTAGAGGCCGCCGACCTCCTCGTTCTGGGGTTCCGCGAACGAGAACGCGAACTGCGGGCTGTGGTCGGCGGGGCCGCCGCTGGCGTGCGGGCAGTCGCCGCCCGCGAGGTCGCTGTCCACGTGCCCGGGGTTGTCCATCGCGGCGGACCCGAAGTCCATCGCGCCCATCCCCGTGATTTTCTTGAAGACGCTGCGGCCGCGCTCGCCCTCGACGACGAGCACGACCCCATCGTCGACCCGTTCGGCGTCGTCGCGGTCGGCTAGCTTGTCCACGTCGGAGACGTACGACTCGGAGAGGTAGAGTGCGACGTCGTCGGTCCTGTCGCCGGCGAGATACGCGTCGTAGTCGCTCACGGCGACGAATACGCGACGAACGCGAAAAAGCGTGGCGTTCCGTTAGGCTTCGGCTTCTTCGGCGTCCGCTTCCTCGGCCTCGGCGTCGCCCTCACCGTAGAGGGACTCGACGGACTCTTCGCCGCGCTCGGCGATGGAGACGTTGAGCTGAGCGACGGCCTCGGAGACTTCCTTCCCGCGGACGGTGACGCGCTTGCGCTCGCCGTCGTCCTCGGGGTTGAAGCCGGGGCCGCCCGTGAGCAGCACGTCCTGCAGGGCGGCACCGTCGACGTCGCTGCGCATCGGTCGGCCGGCGGCGTCGCTGCCGCCCGTGATTTCGACCGTGTAGCCGTCGAGGCCGACGGCTTCGCCGTCGACTTCGTCGCCGATTGCGAGGCCGAGGAACCGGTTCGCGTCCTGTCCGTCTACCTCCTGCTGGTAGCTTCGCCCCGACTCGGGGTCGGCGACGACAACTTGGAACGTAGCCATGCGTGGAACCAGTCGGGCGCAGTTCAAAAACCCGTCGAAGCCGCTCCCGCCGGCAGGACGCTCCTCACGGGGGAATTGTGGGTGCTGGGGCGTGGCCGACATCCGAGCGTTGAAGGCGCGGCCCACACAACCACGCGGTGACCGACATGGATCGCGAACTCCTGATGGACCGCCTCGAAGCCGAGTTCGGCGGGACGCCCGCGGAGCGCCGCGTGGTCGCGCGGATGGCCGGCGACCTCGCCGACGCCGAGGCGCTCGCCGACGACCTCGACGTCGAGGTGACGCCCGAGGCCGTTCTCGACAACTTGCGCGACGCGCCGGGCGGGTCGCCCGCGGAGCGCTGGAATTGGTGGATTGGCGCGCTGGAAGCGTCCCACGGCGGCTACCGGCGGTTCCGCGTGACGGCGTGGCAGCAGGACTCCTAGACGGAGCGCCGGCCGAGCGCGGCGACCGCGGCAGTTACGGGCACCAGTATCCACGCCGCGAGCGATGCGAGCAGCACGCCCTGGCTCAACCCCGTCCCGGTGAGGACGCCCGCGATGCCGCCCGCCGTCGTGGAGACGGTGCGGAGCACGAGCACGCGGAAGAGGTCCGCGGGGTTGGCGAGCACCGCAACGGAGACCGCCCACTGCGGGAGGTCGAAGGTGGCGATGGCACCGAGCGCGACGAGGTCGTGGACGAGCACGAACCACACCCACGCTGCGAGCGCGCCGCCCAGCGCCCGCGTCTCCTCGGTGGCGAGCGCGGACGCGAGCACGCCGATGCCGAGGAACGCCAGCGCCGCGGCGATGGCCGTCAGCGCCACCCACGCGTACGCGCCGACGACACCCGCGCCGGCGTACCGGACGAGGAGCGCGCCGCCGACTGCGAACCCGAGCAGCATGCCGCCGCCGACCGCGGCCGCGCGCCCCGCGTACTTCCCGACGACCACCGAGGCGTTCGACAGCGGGAGCGCGAGCAGCATTTCGAGGCTACCGGACTCGTCGGCACCGACGATGGCGTCGTAGCCCGCGGCGAGCGCGACCAGCGGGACGACGTAGACGCCGACCTGCGCGAAGCTCGCGAGCACGGCACCGACGCGCGTCGGCCCGACCGCGGAGCCGCCGAGGACGACCAGCGCCACCGAGAACAGCGCGAACACGACCGCGGCACCGACCGCCCAGCGCCGGCGGACCGCGAGCCGGTACTCGCGGGCAGCGACCTCGACGGTGCCGCGGACGGTGTCGCGGATGCCGCCGCGCTCCACGAGGTCCGTAGACGTGGCGCCGTCGGCCGCGAACTCCGGCGGTTCGTCGACGACCGCAGTCGCGCCGCCGTCGGTCGCGGGCTGCTCGTCCGCGGCGTCGGCGCTACCGGCCGTCACGCCCGCTCACCCCCTGTTTCGACTGCAACGTCGCCGCCGGCCGCGACCTCCTCGCGGAACACCGCGTCGAGACCGGGCTCGGTGACCTCGACCGATTCGACGTCGGCAGCTTCGCGGAGCGCGTCGAGCGCGTCGAAGACGCCGTCGCGCTCGCAGGTCAGGTGGAGCCGGGAGCCGTCGCGGTCCACGCCCGAGACGGCCGCGTGGTCGAGGAAGTCGGCGGCGGCCGCGTCGGGGTCACTGGCGACGGTCGCGTCCACGGAGACGGTGTCCGCGGCCGCCCGCCGGAGGTCCTCGACGCTGCCCGAGACGGAGACGTCGCCGTCTTCGAGGACGGCGACGCGGTCGCAGAGGCGCTCGATTTCCGGGAGGACGTGGGAGGTGACGAGCACCGTCACGTCCGTCTCGGTGGCGAGCGCGTCCACGATGGCGTGGAAGTCCGCGACGCCCGCCGGGTCGAGGCCGGCGGTCGGCTCGTCGAGGAGGAGGACGTCCGGGTCGCCGACGAGCGCGGTCGCGAGCCCGAGTCGGCGGTTCATGCCGTTCGAGTAACCGCCGACGCGGCGGTCCGCGGCGTCGCCGAGGCCGACCGTGTGGAGCACGCGCTCGACGCGGCGGTTCCGCGCGTCGGCAGGGACGCCGCGCACGCGAGCGTGGAACGAGAGGACTTCGCGGCCCGTCAGCGACGGCGGGAAGCCGGCATGTTCGGGGAGGTAGCCGACGCGCTCGCGGAGCGCGGTACCCGCCGACGGCGCGAGGCCCGCAACCGTGACGCTGCCCGCGTCCGGGGTCTCGTGGCCGACGAGGAGTTTGAACAGCGTCGTCTTGCCGGCGCCGTTGCGGCCGACGAGCCCGAGCGTCTCCCCGCGGTCGACGGACAGGCTGGCGCCGTCGAGCGCGGTGACTGTGCCGTAGGACTTCTGCACGTCGCGGATGTCGATGGTTGGGTCAGGCATAGTATCGCCTCCAGTCGTCGTGTGCGGGGGTCGCGAGGGGATGGTGGTCGACGACGCCGGGCGCGTCCACGAGCGGCACCGACCGGCCCGCCAGCCGGACCGCGTCGAACGCCGGGCTGGACGCGAACACGCGGGTCTCGGGATGGTCGCGCGCGAGGTTCTCGACGGTGCCGTCGGGCTGGAAGCGGACCTCGCTGACGCCATCGTGGTCGACGTCGACGGGGCTGGCGTCGCTCCAGTAGTTGCCGCGGTCGCTGGCGTTCCACGCGACCTGCTCGCCGACCACGGCGTACATCGCGTCCGCGTTGTCGACGAACGAGTTCCCGGCCGCGCGGACGTCGACGCTGCCGGCGGTGAGGTGGACGCCGACGTCGTTGGCGAGCACGAGGTTGTCCCGGAACGCGTTGTCCAGGGAGTTGTAGACGAAGATGCCGTTGTCGTTGCCGACGAGGTCGTTGCCGGCGATAGTGGAGTGGTCGACCTCCTTGACGAGGACGCCGTGGCCGCTCGTGCCGGTGTTGTTGACGGCGACGTTGTCCACGATTTCGAGGTCGTCCGAAACCATCAGCGCGTAGCCGGCGTCGTTATCGAAGGCGGTGTTGTTCGCGAGCCGGTTCCGGTCGGAGTACATGTAGTGGACGCCGTAGCGGAGGTCCCACAGCGTGTTGTTCGACGCGACCACGCCCGAGCTCCACGAGAAGTAGACGCCGTCGCGGACGTCCGTGATGCGGTTGTCCGCGACTTCGGCGTCGTTGGCGCGCCACAGTTGGATGCCGTTCCCGCGGTCGGAGCGCCGCTCGACGCTCGTGCGCCCGACGATGGTAGTGTTCGCGACGCGGGCGTCCGGCACGCCGTTCACCCAGACGCCGAACGTGGTGTTCGTGATGCGCACGTTCGCGACGGTTGCGCTGGGGGCGTCCACCCAGACGGCGGCGTCGTTGTCCGCGGTGCTGTAGCCGGCGTTGCGCACCCAAACGTCCCGAATCGTCACGCCGCTGGCGTTCACGGTGACGACGTCGCCCTCGGCTTCCCCGGAGACGACGGACTGCGAGGAGGACTGCCCGGCGATGGTGACGTTCGGCGTGTCGACGCTGACGGGGCCGGCGACGTGGCCGTGGACGTCGACAGTATCTCCGGGTGCCGCGGCGTCGACGGCAGCGGCGAGGGAGTCGTAGCGTTCGCCGCTGATGGCCGCGTAGCCGTCGCCGCGCTCGCCCACCGACGAGAGTCCGAAGTCGTACTCCGCGGGGACCGGCGCGTCGAACGCGACCTCGGGGCTGCCGGCCGCGTCGTCGCTGGGGGCGGCGACGACGGCACCGACGCTCACTACGAGGACGGCGACGACCGCGACGGCGAACCCGCGTTCGATGCCGCGGTCAGTCACGGGCGGTCACCTCGCGGCCTCCGCGTCCTCGGTGGCGGTTCGGTCCGTGACGCGCGCGGCGAGGTCGCCGAACGTCGCGTCGCTGTCCCGGAAGTAGAACGCCACGACGAGCAACGCGACGGCGACGATGGCCATGTACGCGCCCACCCCGAAGCGGCTGTAACTGGTGATGTTCGCGACCTGGTACTGGCCCCACAGCGGCGGCGTGAACCCCTCGACGCCCATCACGGGCGCGTCCGGGTCGAGGGTGTGGCCGGCCTGGTAGAGCCGGTACTGGATGTCCGCGAGCATCACGCCGAACACGACGACGGTGCCGACCAACTGGGCGGTCAAGCCGCGCTTCAGCCGGCGGGCGTCGGGTGCCAGCGAGACGAACAGGGTGGCCGCCGACACCGCGACGAACGCCAGCGGCCCGAACGACCACTCGGGCACGTCGACCGCGTACGGGTGCGGCTCGTAGTTCGGCTGCCAGTAGACGGGGTCGGGGTAGTAGAAGCCGATGTACTTGTTGAGGTTCGCCATCTCCGCGTAGTCGCCCGCGATGCGGGGGTAGGCGTACAGTTCGAGGTGCAACGTCGTCGACGGGTACTGCACGGCGTCCACGGCGATGCGCCACATCGGGAAGCACAACGCCGCGACGAACAGCGCCGCCGCTGCCAGCGGGAGCGCGCGCCGCAGTTCGCGGAACGCCGACGGGTCGGGAATCTCGTAGTCCATGGTGTCACCTGCCCGGGGTTCGCGCGACGAACCACCGGTTGCGACCCCCGCGGGCCGCGCCGACACCGCGAGCGTGCCGGCGCCCCGGGGAGGCCGCCGATGGCCGTCGAGTGAATGACAGACAGCAGAGGGTTAGCTGTCGCGCGGTTCCACGAGCATCCGCGAGCGCATCTCCAGGTGGAGCGCACTGCAGAAGTACGTGCAGTAGATCCAGTAGACGCCGGGCTCGTCCGCCGTGAACGTCGCCTCTCGGGTGTCCTGGGGCGCGATGGCGAGGTGGACGTCGTGCTCGGGGATGGCGACCCCGTGGATGACGTCGCGCACGCCCTCGATGTTCGTCACCGTGAGCGTCACCTCGTCGCCCTCCTTGACGGTGAAGTCCTTGAGGCCGTACTCCGAGCGCATCGAGGACGTCTTCACGTCGACGGCGCGCTCGCCCGTACGCTCGACCCGGGAGTTCTCCTTCGTGACGAACTCCTTGTCGCCCTCGTAGTCGGCTTTGTCCCACGTCGTCGCGGGGTCGAGTTTGTCCTTGTGCGCGAACACGCAGTCGTGGGGCTCGGGGTAGGCGGGGTGGTCGGCGACCAGCTCCATCTCCTTCTCGCCCTGCCCGATGTGGATGAGCTGGTCGTTGTCCGGGTGGATGGGGCCGACCGGCAGGAAGCGGTCCTTCGAGAGCTTGTTCAGGCTCACCAGCCACTCGCCGTCGGGGTCCGTCGTCATCGCCTCGACGGCCTGGATGTGGCCGGGGTTGTAGTGGACGTCCTGCTTCTCGATGACGGGGTCCGAGGAGCCCTCCTCGGCCTCCACGGCCGCCTGGATGTCCCACTTCACGGCCTGCGAGTCGATGAACAGCGACGTGTACGCGTGGCCGTTCCCGTCGAAGGTGGTGTGTAGCGGGCCGAGGCCGACGTTCGGCCGGCCGGCGACGACGTCCTCGGGGTCGCTGGAGGAGTCGAGGGCGGCGATGTCGAGGATGGTGACCGTCGGGGAGAGCTTCCCGGCGACGAACGCGTAGTCGCCGTTCGGCCCGACCTCCACGCAGTGCGGGCTCTTCGGCGTCGGGACGTACCGGACGAGGGGGCTGTCCCCCTGGTTCAGCGAGCTGTCCTGCGTGCCGTCGACGACGGGCACGCCGTTGACCTCCTCGTACTCGCCCGCCTGCACGGCGTCCTCGATGGCGGGCACGTCGAACGCCTTCACGTAGTCGCGGTCGTCGCGGGTCATCTCCGTGACCGTGACACCGCCCTCGTCGTTGTACGCCGAGGAGATTGCCCAGCGGCCGTCCTTGTCGGTGTCGACGATGTCGAGGTTACCGTCGACTTTCACCTGCCACTGGGTCTCCATCGACTCGGGGTCGATGGCGGAGAACAGCGACACGTACTCGTCCGGGTTGTTCAGGTCGCGGCCGTCGTTGGGCAGCGGGGTACGGAACTCGCCGTTGCCGAAGATGTACTCCGTGTCCGGGCTCTGCACGGAACACCCGTGGATGGCCTGCACGTTCGGGACGTCCGTGATGGCGTCCGTCTCGAAGTACTTCAGGTTCACCCGGGCGATGCGGCCGTTGGCCTTGTCGTTCACCCAGAGATACTCGCCGTCGTAGTCGCCGCCCGTCTCCGACAGCACGGGGTGGTGGTTGTCCCCCCACGTGAGGTCGCCGGCGTCCTCCAGCATCTCGGCGGTCCGGTCGTCGTAGCCGTAGCCGCGGCCGGCCTCCGTGTTGAACACGGGGATGCGCATCAGCTCGCGCATCGACGGGATACCGATGATGCGAATCTCGCCGGACTGGCCGCCCGACCAGAAGCCGTAGTACTCGTCGTGCTCGCCGGGCGCGACCGTGTGGTCGGGTGTCGACCCGCCCGAACTGGTGGTGTTTGAGCTACCGCCGCCGATGTTGCCCGAGCAGCCCGCCAGCCCCGCCATCGCGCCGGTTGCGACGCCGGCCTTCACGAAGTCACGCCGGGAGAGTTCGAGGCCGGCCAGTTCCAGCGTCGTCGAGTCCTCCTCGGGGGTCGGTTCGTCGACCTCCGCGAGCAGGTCGTCGAGTTGGTTCTCGTGGCGCTCGACGACCGCCTCGGGGTCGAGCGTCTCGTCTGCGTCGTCGGGAGTGTGTTTGGACATCTTAGACAACCCGGACGTAGCCGACCATCCCGCTCATCTCGTGCGGGATGCAGTAGTACTCGTAGGTGCCGGTCGTCTCGAACGTGTGTTCGTACGTCTCGCCCTGCGGCACGTTGCCCTCCTGACCGCTGTTGTAGCCGTCGATGGCGGCCTGCTCGGAGTTGAACCCGCCCGACGCGAAGTACGACGCGCCGTCCGGAATGTTGTCCTCGTAGGCCGTCACTGTGTGGCCGACCGCGCCGGTCGTCTCCCAGGTCACCGTAGTGCCCGCTTCGACCTCGATGCGTTCGGGCTCGTAGACCAGTTCGTCGGTCATCTCGACGGTGCTCGTCTGGGTCCACTCTTCGCCGGAGCCGCCGCTCTCGGTCTCGGTCGGCTCGGCCGTCGTCTCGCCACCGCCGCCACCACCGCCGCTGTCGCCACCGCCGGAACAGCCGGCGAGCGCCGCGACACCGACGACACCAGTGCTTGCGAGGAACCGTCTGCGCGAGTAGTGCTCGTCCATGATTGCCTCACGTCGTCGGTCAGGGGCACACACACGTAAACCGGAAACCACAGTACAAGGTCTCGGGAACGCAACCGAACACGTTCGGGAACGGGGTTACGGGCGTCGGCCCTGATGTGGTTGGTAACAATCCACACAGCAGCTGTGACGGCCGGATTCTGGGGTCGCTGAAACTGGCCGGATCGACGGAGCCAAACAGCGCGCGCCCCTACGACGCGTATGGACTTGCGGTTTCTCGGCGGCGCGCGCGAGGTCGGGCGCAGCGCGATTCTCGTCGACGACTCGCTGCTGCTCGACTACGGGATGAAGCCCGGGACGCCCCCGGGCTACCCCGAGGACGTCGACCCGGACGCGGTCGTCGTCAGCCACGGCCACCTCGACCACGCTGGCGCGGTCCCCGCACTCGTCGCCGGCACGCGCCGCCCGCCGATTCACTGGACGCCGCCCACGCGCGACCTCACGCGCCTGCTCGCGCAGGACACGCTCAAACTACAGGGCGGCGGCGAGCGCGGCGGCCGCTACGACTGTCCGTTCACGCGTGCGGAAGTCGCGGCGCTCGGCGAGGTCTCGGAGACGCACGGCTACCGGGAGACGTTCGAGGCCGCCGGCTACGAAATTACGCTCTACGACGCCGGCCACATCCCCGGGAGCGCGCACGTCCTGGTGGACGATGGCGAGACGCGACTCCTCTACACGGCGGACTTCAACACGGAGGACCAGCGCCTGCTCGCCGGCACGACCGCCCGACCAGATGCCGACACCGTGATTACGGAATCCACGTACGCGGACGTGACGCGGGACGACCGCGCGAGCATCGAGGACGCGTTCGCCACCTCCGTAACGGAGACGATTCACGGCGGCGGCACCGCCGTCGTCCCCGCGTTCGCGGTCGGGCGCACGCAGGAACTGTTCATGGTGTGTGCCGCCCACGACATCCCCTGTTACGTCGACGGGATGGGCGTCGCCGTCACGGAGCGGTTCAAACAGACCAGCGAATTCCTCCGGGACGCCGACGCGTTCCAAGCAGCGCGTGGCCACGCGCGCCTCCTCGACAAATCCACGCGAAACGGCCAGCGCAAGCGCATCGCCGACAAACCGACGGCCATCGTCACCACCGCGGGGATGCTCTCGGGCGGCCCCGCGATGACGTACGTCCCCGAAATCTCGGGGAACCCCCAGCACGAACTCGCGCTCACGGGGTACCAAGTCGAGGGGACGCCCGGCCGCGAACTCCTCGACACGGGTAGCGCAGAAATCGACGGCCGCCACCTCCGGGTCGCCGCGCGCGTCAACAGTTACGACTTCTCCGCGCACGCCGACCGCGAGGGGCTGCGCGAGTTCCTCGACGACTACCGCGGCAGCGAGGTACTCGTCAACCACGGCGACCGCTGCGAGTGGTTCGCCGACGAACTGCGCGCGGACGGCTTCGACGCGAGCGCGCCCGACCGCGGCCCCACGATTACGGTGTAGTTACTCGTCGCTCTCGGCGCGGTCGGCGTAGGACTCGAGTTCGCCCGCGAGTTCGCGGGCTTCGTCCGGGGAGAGGGTCGCTCGCTCGGCGTGAGCCGGCACGTGCTCGGTGTCCGTGTTGTCCAGTTCGAGTTCGAGGCGGACGTCGCCGTCGTCGGTCGTGACGTTGAGCACGGCGAGCGCGTCCTCGGTCCAGCCGTGGCCCTCCGCCTCGCCGTCGAGGAGGGTGAACGTCGTGTACGCGTTGACCTTGATGATGCGGTCGGCCATGGGGAGCGCACGCGCTCCGCGTGGGTGGGTGTTTCGACAGCGGCAGCAGAACGCCGAGAGAGGAGAAGCGCGCGGTCGCGTCAGTCGTCCACGGAGATAGGGTCGCCCTCGCCGTCGGTCGGCGCGGGGCTGGCGTCCATGTCGTCGTCGTCCGCGTACGGATACCACGTCATCTTCGTGTTGTGCATGTACGGGTCGTCGTAGTCCGTCTCCTCGGGGTCCGCGAGCTCCTGGAGCGCGTCCTCCTCCTGGCGCTGGATGAAGTCACGGAACGTCTCGTCGTCCTGGCGCTCGTCCTCGTAGGTCGCCAGCAGGTTCTGGATGTACCCCGGCACCTCGTCGGCGGGCACGCGCATCTCCACCCACTCCGCGAAGTGGGGGTTCTCGCCGAGGCCGCCGCCCAGGCCGACGTCGAGCGCTTCGACGGGGTCGCCGTCCTTGCGCGTCTTCATCCCGCGGAGGCTGATGTCCGCAATCTGGGGCTGCGCGCACGACGCCGTGCAGCCCGAGAGGTGGATGTGGAAGTCCGTCACGCCCTCGGGAATGTCGACGTTCTCCTTGAGCCAGCGCGCGTACCGCACCTGGCGGTTCTTCGTCTCCACGATGGACAGCGAGCAGAACTCGGTGCCCGTACACGCGATGGAGCCCCGCATGAACGAGTGGGGGTCCGGCGAGTAGTCGTCGAGCAGGTCCGCCGCGAGGAAGTCGTCGAGGTCCGCCTCGGGGATGTCCGTCACGATGACGTTCTGGCGCTGCGTCAGGCGGACCTCGCCGCTGCCGTACTCGTCGGCGAGGTCGGCGAGCTCGTAGACGTCCTCGACGCCCTGCCGGCCGACCAGCACGTTCAGGCCGACGTAGTAGTTGCCGTCGGGCTGCTCGTGGACGCCGACGTGGTCGCCGTGTTCGTGGCCGCCCGCGTTGTACGTGTACTGGTCGCGGAGGTCGTCGCCCGCGGATTCGAGGTCCCAGTCGGTGTAGTCCTCCTGGAGGACGCGCCGAACCTTGTCGGCTCCCCACTCGTCGACGAGGAACTTGATGCGCGCGTTGTAGCGGTTGTCGCGGTCGCCGTGGTCGTTGAACAGCTCCGTCACGGCCGCTGCGATGTCCGTGGCCTTCTCCTCGGGCACCCAGATGTCGACGTCGCGAGCGAGGCGCGGCTCCTTGCGGGAGAGCCCACCGCCGACGCGGACGTTGAAGCCGAGTTCGCCGTGCTTCTCGGCGGGCTCGAAGGCGAGGTCGTTGATGTCGCCCTGGCCGCAGCCCTGGTCGCAGCCCGTGACGGAGACCTTCCACTTGCGCGGAAGATTCGAGTAGGCGTCGTTGCCCTTGAACGTCTCGTGGAGCTCTTCGGCGACCGGCCACGCGTCGATGTGCTCGTGGGTGTCCTTCCCGGCGACCGGGCAGCCGACGATGTTGCGCCACGAGTCACCACACGCCTGCTGGGTCGTGAGGTCGTTCGCCTCGAGCTTCTCGAAGACGTCCGTCACGTCTTCGAGCTTGATCCAGTGCAGCTGGATGGACTGGCGGGTCGTCCAGTCGCAGTACGCCGCGCCGAACTCCGGATTGTCGACCGGGCCGCGGGCGTACTCGTCGGCGACCTCCGCGACCGTGCGGAGCTGGCCGGGCTCGAGGACGCCGTTCGGCGTCCCGATGCGCATCATGAAGTAGCTCTCCTGGCCCTTCCGCTGGTGGTACAGCCCCCACCACTTGAAGCGCTCGAACCACGCGTCCTCCTCCTCTTCGGGGATGGCGTCCCACCCCTCCTCGGCGAACCGGAAGAGGTCCTCCCGGATCTCGTTACCGTAGACCTCGTCTTTCCATCGCTCGACGTCCGTGGGCATATAGAAGCATACTCGGCGTCCTCCCTTACCAAAGCGTGCTTGGTGTCAAGGTTCCCCGCGGCCGTCCGGTAGCGGATACTTTTACCGCTATCGCCGAACGCCTTCGACTAGCTCGAAGCCGTCGTCGGTCACTTTCCCGACCGGCAGCCACGGTGTCGTTCCGGATTCCCCGCAGTTCAGGCAGTGGCCGTGCGGCCGCGCCTCCACGCGCCGCCCGTCCGCCCCCACGTCGACAAACGCTTCGACGACGAGCCACGCGAGCGCGCACGAACAGAAGCTCTCCGCGACCGGCCACACCTCGCTGGTCCCCACCGCGCGCTCGTCGTTCACGCTCACCCACGCGGCGTCGTCGAGCAGCCGCAGTCGCGTCGCCATACTCCCGCGAGGAGGTCCAGTCAGGTCCTCCCGTCGGCGCTGGCAACGCCTGCCTGTCGTCCCCACTACCGTCAAGACTCTCTGGTACCAGCCAGTGCTGGCGGGCGTTGCGCGCGAAGCGACAGTTATCCGTGTGTGTGCCGTACCGTGGAGTATGCATACCCGCACGCGCGGCCACCGCCAACACGCGTCCGCCGACGCCGCACCCGAGCTGTTCACAGCGGAGGTGGACGGCGAGTGAACCAACACGCCGAACACGACGCCGACCGCGAGGAGACGCAGGACCGCGACGACGACCACCTCGCCGACGTCGAACCCGGAGCCGGCTGCACGGAGATCTGGGAGCACCTCTCGGAGCGCCGGGAGAACCGCGACGACGAGGAGTAGGTGTTTTACGCGCAACGCCGTTACTGGACGCCATGACTGACGAGGAGCGGCTCCCGCCGACGGACCGCGAATCACCCGTCGGCGAGCCGGTCGTCCGTGGCGACGAACGCCTCACCGGCGAGCACGCCCGCGAAGCCGTCTCGTTCGACCCCGACGACCCCGACAGCGTCGCCGAAGCCGCCGACACCGTCGGCGCGTTCGCGCGCAACGAACTCGGCGACAGCCACCTCTACATGCTCCGCGGGGCCGCTGCCTGCGCCGCGCTCGTCCGCGCGGAGAACTCCTACAAGGCCGCCGCCGAGCGCGCGGACGGCGACGTCGGCGTCTCGTTCATCCGGAAGTGGGCGCGCGTCCACGACCTCCCGCGGGCGGTCCGCGAGCACGTCGCCGCCGGCCACATCCCGCCGACCGCCGCGAAACACATCGCGCGCGTCGGCGGCGACGACCGCTATCTCCTCGCGTGGGCCGTCGTCGACAACGACCTCACCGTCCGGGACGTCCGGCAGGCCGCCAGCGCGGTCAACGACGGCGAATCCCTCGACGACGTGCTCGAAGAACTCGGCGTCACCCCTGGCGAGCTCACGGTCACGCTCCCGTCGCCGGTCTACCGCGACCTCCGCCGACACGCGACTGTTTCGGACCGCGACGCCGACGACGTCGTCGCCGACGCGCTCCGCGACTACCTCTAATTCTCCGCGAGGAACGCCTCACCAGCGTCCGCGAGCACGTCCACCGCGGTCTCGACCTCTCGAAAGTCGATGGTCTCGTCCGGGAAGTGCGCCTGCTCGATGCTCCCCGGGCCGAACATCACCGTCGGAATCCCGGCCTCGATGTAGTGGCGCGCGTCCGCGCCGTAGGTCACGCCCCGCGGCGCGGTCTCGGCGAGGTCGTTTGCGCGCATCCCCGACTGGACTGCTCGCACCACGGGCTCGTCGGGCGAGATTTCCGACGCCTCGAACTGGACGGAGAACCGCTCGAACTCGGGCGGATGCTCGGCGAGCCACTCGTCGTCCGCGACGACCGCCGCGAGTCGCTCGTCGAACGCCGCCTCGACCTCGGCGACGGTCTCGCCCGGTGCGACACCGATGCGCCACTCCGCGGTGAGCGACGCGGGGACCGTCGACGCCCACTCGCCCGCTTCGACCGTGCCACAGACGACCGGCCACTTCGTCGGGAACTCCTCGTACAGCGGGTGGGTGACAGCCTGCTCGCGCTCTTCGGCGAGGTCCGCGAACGCCTCCCGGCTGCTGTCGAAGTACGGGAGGATGGATTCACCACGCCACGGCGTCGCCGCGTGCGAGGACCGCCCGGTCAATCGCAGGCGCTTCATCAGGCTCCCCTCCGAGGCGATCACGGGGGTGAGTGCGGTGGGCTCCGCGATAATCGCGGCGTCCCGGTCGAACGGGTAGGGGTTGTCCAGCGCCGCGGTCGCCGCGCCGACGCCACCAGCCTCCTCGCCGACCACGCCCTCGACGACGACTCGCCCGTCCAGGTCGCGCTCCGCGAGTGCGAGCGCCGCGAACACGCACGCCGCGAGCCCGGACTTCATGTCCGCTGCGCCGCGCGCGGTCAGCTCGTCCCCGCGCCACCGCGCTTCGAACGGCTGCGACGACCACACCGCCTCGTCGGCGGGCACGACGTCGAGGTGACCGTTCAACACGAGCGTCGGGCCCGCGTCGGGGTCGCCGAGGTCGAGGACGCCGCCGACGCTACGCCGGTCGGGTGCCCGAATCGCGTCCGGGTCGTCCGGGAACGACCGGTGCTGGGCGAGCAGCGCCGCGTCCACGCCCCACTCGTGGGTCTCGAACCCGAGTTCCTCCAGGCGCGCCGCGAACCACGCCGACACCGGTGCCTCCCCACCGTCCGTCGACGCGAACGAGACGAGTTCGGACGCGAACTCGCGCACTCCATTCATACGAATCGATTCGCCGACGGCCGCCTAAGGGTTTCGCTGGATGGTAAACGTTTAACGTCGCGCCGCCCGACGTGGAATCGAGGGCCGATAGCTCAGTCCGGCAGAGCGTCTGGCTTTTAACCAGACGGTCGAGGGTTCAAATCCCTCTCGGCCCGTGCAGCGGATTTTCGAACGGAGTGAGAAAACGCGCGAACCGGTACGAAGGGTTTGACCCTACGAGACGAGCGTAGCGAGACGCTACGCGTCTCGAGTGAAGCGAGCGGCGAAGCCGTGAGCGTAGCGGGTCTCGTATCGGTTCAAATCCCGGTGCGGCGTAGACGGGTTAGAGTGCCGCGAGCGGTACGCTCTCGGCCCGCTTCTGCTGCGAACGCACGCGAGCAGCGATGCGTGTCGGAAGTTCGGTCCGGAGGCACCGTGTATCGTCGAGCCCCGATGAACGGCGTCGAACCCGGGACTCCCGACCGTAGAACGGGTGGAACCGGGGCTCGATTGAGCGTGGCTGTCGTTGCCACTATCGGTATCGACGGCCGAACGAGAATGAGTTACTACGCCTGCGTGTGTGCGAGCCAGGCGAGGCCGACGCCGAGGCCGACGGCACCGAGTGCGCCGAGCGCCTGAAGGACGGTGACGACGCCGCTGTTGGTGTACTGCCACGGCATCCCGACGAGCGTCCCGAGGCCGACGAGCGCGACGAACACGCCAACGAGGACGCCGTAGACGTCGAGCGTGTCAGCGAATAGCTGTTGCATGCACGACGCCTCGCCGCGGAACACGTTAACGGTGACGGAACGCCGTAGGTGGCGTCAGTACCGCGACGGCATGAACGCCAGCATCGAGAGCAGCGCCGCCGCGAGCGTGCTCAGGATGACGATGCCCCAGAGCCCGTTCGTGCGCTCGTGGAACTCCTGCTGGGCGTCCACGTCCGATTGGTAGTCCTCGTAGTCGGTCGTCAACTGGAGGACTGTCGAGCCGTCCTGCTGCTCGAAGTGTGCGAGGTACGCCGTGTCACCGAGCGTGGTGTTCTCGCCCTGGCCGAAGCTGACCTCGTTGGTCCGCGGCGCGAACCACTCGACTGTCACCGACGAGTTCGTGACTGCCGCCACGCGCGTCTCGTTGTCGTTGTTCGGGCGCTCGATTACGTCGCCCTCTGCGAACTCGTGGACGACCGGGTCGTCGAGATACTCGTCGCGCTCGACGAGCCGCCGCTCGCCGTCCTCCTCGACGATGACGTACGTCGTGCCGTTCTGCTCGACGGTCGGGCGGTCGACCGTCTGGACCTCACGTAGCTCGAACGCCGTCGGCTCGGTCTGGTTCGGGATGACGACCGAGTAGTTGTCACCCTGGTAGACTACGGTGTCGTTGGCCGACCACGACTCCGTGTACCGCGCGGACTCGTTGGTCCACTCCGCAGTCGCGGAGCCGTCCGAGACCTCCGTGAAGCTGTACGACGTCCCCGCCACCGTCAACGTCTCGTCAGCGGAGACCGTGTAATCCGGGTCCTCGAGTGTCACGTCGGGCTGCTGAGCGGCGCCGATGAACGTGTACGCGCCGGCCGCCAGCAGAAGGAAGACCACGACGGACACCGCCGCAGCACGTCGTTGCATACTCGAAGCGTAGAGAGGGCATCGTATAATCGTTACTTTCCCGCCGCGTTACCCACGACGGCGACGCCCCGCGACTGCTGACTCGGCGATCGCCAGCACGCCAAAAAGCCAAGGGCCGGATTTGAACCGGCGATGAGCGGCTCTGCAGGCCGCCGCGTTAGGCCGAACTCTGCCACCTTGGCACTGTCTCGTCGTACTGCGCTCGCTCGCTTAAACGTAGCGGTACGGAGCGTCGCCACTCCGCGCTACAAATACAAAAAGCCCCGAACAGCAGCAGTGCTGTTCGAGGCTTGATGAAGTATGAATGGCAGGCGGCAAACCGGATTTCCCAGAGGCTCGCGCACTCCAGTACTGACCGGAACGCAGGCGGGCTTATCTTCCGTGTTCGGGATGGGTACGGGAGTTGCCCCGCCGCTATGGCCGCCTTAATACCGACCAACGGAATCGAACCGTTGTTCCCGGACAGAAGTCCGGGACGCCAGTATCGGCGAACGTCCGTGTGTAAGTGCAATCCAGTTAACGCCTGGACTCGACCACGTAATGTGGTGAGTGCATGAGTGTGTGGCATTCGGTCGTTTAGTGCTCGCGGGCTGAACGTCTCGTTGCCTTGACGCGTACACCCCGAGTCTATCGAACTCGTCTTCTACGAGAGACCTCAACGGTGATTCTTTTCCAGGTGGGTTTCGAGCTTAGATGCATTCAGCTCTTACCCCGTGGTGCGTAGCTGCTCGGCACTTGCCCTCTCGGACAACCGATACACCAGTGGCACCCGTTCATAGTTCCTCTCGTACTATATGAACGTTCCTGTCAATCACCAATAACACCCCCAATAGATAGCAGCCGACCTGTCTCACGACGGTCTAAACCCAGCTCACGACCTCCTTTAATAGGCGAACAACCTCACCCTTGCCCGCTTCTGCACGGGCAGGATGGAGGGAACCGACATCGAGGTAGCAAGCCACTCGGTCGATATGTGCTCTTGCGAGTGACGACTCTGTTATCCCTAAGGTAGCTTTTCTGTCAGCAATGGCCCGCATCAAGCAGGCTCATTGGTTCGCTAGACCAGGCTTTCGCCTCAGCGTCCCTCGTTGTGTAGGACACTGTCAGACTACCTTATGCTCTTGCGCTCTTCTCCGGGTCTCCGACCCGGATGAGGTAGCCTTAGGGCGCGCTCGATATCTTTTCGAGCGCGTACCGCCCCAGTCAAACTGCCCGGCTACCGGTGTCCTCCTCCCGGAGTTAGGGTCACAGTCACTGACGGGTAGTGTTTCATGGCTGACTCGGCGACGTGCTGGCGCACGCACCTGTGTAACGTCTCCTACCTACCCTGCACATCAGCGACCGTGTCCCAGCGACAGCCTGCAGTAAAGCTCTATAGGGTCTTCGCTTCCCCTTGGGGGTCTCCAGACTCCGCACTGGAACGTACAGTTCACCGGGCCCAACGTTGGGACAGTGAGGCTCTCGTTGATCCATTCATGCAAGCCGCTACTGAAGCGGCAAGGTACTACGCTACCTTAAGAGGGTCATAGTTACCCCCGCCGTTAACGGGTCCTTCGCCCCATTGTACTGGGTGTTCAGATACCCGCACTGGGCAGGATTCAGTGACCGTACGCGTCCTTGCGGATTTGCGGTCACCTATGTTGTTATTAGACAGTCGGAGCCTCCAAGACACTGCGACCTGCCCAATCACTGGGCAGGCATCCCTTATCGCGAACTTACGGGACTAACTTGCCGAATTCCCTAACGTCGGTTGTTCCCGACAGACCTAGGCTTTCGCTGCCAGAGCACCTGTGTCGGATCTTGGTACGGACATCGTGCTCGTCTTTTCACGGGCCCCAGATTGACTCGAGTTTCCCTATTCCGCCGTTCGTCCGCTTCCTGCCATTACGGCTTCCACGGACTTGGACGGTTCGACCGGGCGATGGCCCGGCTCGAGCTACTCCGAGGCGTCGACTTTCACTGCACGATGGCACGAGAATATTAACTCGTTTCCCTTTTGACCCGCTCGAATTACGACGGGACTTAGGACCGGCTAACCCTCGGCTGATAAGCATTGCCGAGGAACCCTTGCTCTTCTCGGTCGTCGGGGTTCTAACCCGACTAACGCTGCTACTATGGCCAGGATTTTCTTCCCCATTCGGTCCACTCGAGTTCTCACCCGAGCTTCCGCCCGAACAGAGTGCCAACCTACTGGATCACGCTGTAACGCGTGCCGTTAGGTCTCGGTGGTGAACTTGAGCCCCGATCATTTTAGGCGCCCCGAACCTCGGCCGGTAAGCTGTTACGCTTTTCTTGGAGGGTAGCTGCTTCTAAGCTCACCTCCCGGCTGTCTAGGGCTCGGGACCACCTTCAATCGCACTTAGCTCACACTTTGGGACCTTAACCTAACTCTGGGTTGTCTCCCTCACGGTACACAGGCTTACCCCGCATACCGGATTCCCTGCGTCGACGGCGTTCGTAGGTTCGGAGTTCGACAGGAGGGCCAACTCCTCTCGGAGTTGGACCCTCCAATCGGTAGCTCTACCCCACGAACTACCTCGGCAGAGGTCATGCTTCGACATGTTTCGGTTGGAACCAGCTGTTGCCAGATTCGATGGGCCTTTCACCCCTACACGTAGGTCACGGGAGGGTATTGAAAGACACCAACCCTAACAGACCTCCACATGGCTTTCGCCATGCTTCATCTTGCCCACGCGTAGATCATCTGGTTTCGGGTCGTGCCCGTTTGACTCCCCGCCCTTGAAGACGGCGGCCCTCGCGCAAAGCGCTGCGGCCATGTCGGTTTCCCTACGCCTCCCCGGATACTCCGGTTAGACTCGTCAAACAGACACACTCCCTGGCTCGTTTTTCAAAACGTACGACGGAACATCGGCTCCTCACAGGTCCTACTACAGGCTCGCGCCTGACTCGTTCCCAGTGAGGCCTTTTATGCCCCGTCGCTCCATCGCCACCTGATTTCAAGCCCTATTTCACCCCCCTTTGTGGGGTGCTTTTCAGCGTTCGTTCACACTACTTGTTCACTATCGGTCTCGGAGAGTACTTAGTCTTGGCAGTCGATGCCTGCCATCTTCACGAGGGATTTCCGACCCCCGCTACTCTGGAGCTGGCTCACGACTTACTTGTCCTCGATACGGGGCTGTCACCCTGTATCGCGCTCCGTTTCAGGAGACTTCGCGAGAACGTTCAGTCGATGCACGCCAGTCCGAACACCACATTGCCCAGAAGGCTTCGGTTTGGACTGTGCCGCGTTCATTCGCCATTACTGACGGCGTCCCATTCGGTTTCTCTTCCTGGCCGTACTGAGATGTTTCAATTCCGGCCGTTCCCTATTGCGCAAAGCAATTGCAGTGGGGATTCCCATTAGGAGATCCTGAGTTCTTCGCCTCCGTGCGGCTCCCTCAGGCTTATCGCAGCTTGGCACGTCCTTCATCGGCATCCGAGCCGAGCTATCCACCAGGTGGCACAGTAGCCACGTTGGATGTCAGCTGCAGAGCAGCTGACGATGGTACTCAACCACACGAAGTGGTCGAGGGTTGTTGGCGGTGAAGCCAACGACGATGAATGTCGACTGTAGAACAGTCGACGATGCTCAACACGTAATGGTTGAGCGCTGTTGAGTCACGGATGTGACCAACAGTCGGTACTCGACCACGGTGGTCGAGTCCAGTGAGCGCCTGGATTGCACTTACACACGGTCGTCATCGTACGTCCTCGTGGTGAACGAAGAGCGTACATAGACCCTTCCCACCCGCACTTTCGCGGGGTGGTGCATCAGTCTTGCTTGGGACTCATCGTATCTCCGTCTCCCACTTAAGGGACACGGTTCAAGATGACTCCCGAGCGGGATGGACCCACTGGGATTCGAACCCAGGGCATCCTCCTTGCAAAGGAGGCACTCTACCACTGAGCTATGGGCCCACCTCCCGATTGGGAGGAGGTTACGTTAGCCTTGATGGTTTGTAGGTGTCCAACTGGTCACGGCGTCGTCGAAAGGTGGGCCAGGGCAACGCCCTGGTCCCGATCGTTAGGAGGTGATCCAGCCGCAGATTCCCCTACGGCTACCTTGTTACGACTTAAGCCCCCTTGCGGAGCCCAGATTCGACCGGCGCATGCCGGCCTCATCCGAACCCCACTCGGGTGCTTTGACGGGCGGTGTGTGCAAGGAGCAGGGACGTATTCACCGCGCGCTTCTGACACGCGATTACTACCGAATCCAGCTTCATGAGGGCGAGTTTCAGCCCTCAATCCGAACTACGATCGAGTTTAGGAGATTAGCGCCTCCTCTCGGAGTTGCATCCCATTGTCTCGACCATTGTAGCCCGCGTGTTGCCCAGCTCATTCGGGGCATACTGACCTACCGTTGCCCGTTCCTTCCTCCGCTTTAGCAGCGGCAGTCCACCTAATGTACCCAGCTACCCAAAGGGTACTGCTGGCAATTAGGAGTGCGGGTCTCGCTCGTTGCCTGACTTAACAGGACGCCTCACGGTACGAGCTGACGGCGGCCATGCACCTCCTCTCAGTAGCATCGGGTAAGGTCATCAACCTGACCGTCATTACTACTGTCGGAGCTGGTGAGATGTCCGGCGTTGAGTCCAATTAAACCGCAGGCTCCTCCGGTTGTAGTGCTCCCCCGCCAATTCCTTTAAGTTTCATCCTTGCAGACGTACTTCCCAGGCGGCCCGCTTCTCGGCTTCCCTACGGCACAGCGCAGGCTCGTAGCCTGCGCCACACCTAGCGGGCATCGTTTACAGCTAGGACTACCCGGGTATCTAATCCGGTTCGAGACCCTAGCTTTCGTCCCTCACTGTCGGATCCGTTCTCCTGAGGCGCTTTCGCCACCGGTGGTCCGTCCAGGATTACAGGATTTCACTCCTACCCCGGACGTACCCCTCAGGTCTTCCGGTCCCAAGCCGAACAGTTTCCGCTGGACGCCTGCTCGTTAAGCGAACAGATTTCCCAACGGACTTGTCCGGCCAGCTACGGACGCTTTAGGCCCAATAATATCGGCCATCACTCGGGCTGCCGGTATTACCGCGGCGGCTGGCACCGGTCTTGCCCAGCCCTTATTCGTACACCACCTTACGGTGTACAAAAGTGAAGGCTCTATGCCTTCACACTCGGAGTCCCCTTATCGCACTTGCGTACAGTGTAAAGGTTTCGCGCCTGCTGCGCCCCGTAGGGCCCGGAATCTTGTCTCAGATTCCGTCTCCGGGCTCTTGCTCTCACAACCCGTACCGATTATTGGCACGGTGGGCCGTTACCCCACCGTCTACCTAATCGACCGCAGCCACATCCTGTGGCGCCGTAGCGTTTCCAGCTCCGCCCGTTCCAGGGGTGGAGCGTTATTGGGAATTAGCCTCAGTTTCCCGAGATTGTTCCCATCCACAGGGTAGTTTGGCCACGTGTTACTGAGCTTTCCGCTGCGGGTCTAAACCCGCACAACTAGCATGGCTAAATCGGACTCCGATAGCAATGGCCTCCGGCAGGATCAACCGGAATGTTTGCTGGGGTTAAACCCCAGCGACCAGAACTAAAAGTCCTGGTTTGGCGGGAACACAAAAGTGTTCCTCATAGCCACGACAAAGCGCCGTGGCCAGTTGGATGTCACCAAACCATCAAGGCTAACATCAGATTCCATCTGTACGGCGGACCGCAGGGGTGGAATCCTCATTCCTTCGGACCTGAACGTAGTCCGCGGTGGGTCATAAACCCATCGGACTTCGCTCGGCCCGAGACGACGTTCGCATTTCCTCCAACGCCCCGTTATTACTTAAGGGCATCGAACCACGCTCGTAAGAGCGAAGGTCGAAGCCCGGAACGGGTCGGAGGTAATGCATCAGTCGGCCGGATAAGCCCGGACAACCTCATCTTCGGACGCATTACCTCGTATTGCCCGTTATTACTTAAGGGCATCGAACCACGCTCGTAAGAGCGAAGGTCGAAGCCCGGAAGCGGGCGTCGGAAGCATACGTCAGTCACCCGGGAAACCCGAGTGACCTCATCGTCGTTCGCATTCTTCCGGAGTGCCCGGTATCACTTAAGGGCGTCGAACCAGACTCGCCGAAGGCGAGGGGTTCGACGCGGGGGCGTCGAGGCGTCAATCAGTGGCGTCGGGTACACCGAGCCACCTCACGTCGTTCGCATCTCATCCGAGTGCCGGGTTACGTAAAACCCCATCGAACCGGAGGCACATCGACACGCCACCGCATACCAGAAAACCACGTGATGGCGTACCGGGGGCTACGCGTGAAAGTACCGCGTGGGTGGAGGTCGGACGGTCGTCCCGCGCGAGTGCGTGCGGTCGGGCCGAGTGCTGCCCACGCAGCTGTCCCTAGTCGTGGGAGCGACTAAGCCGTTACGCGTCGCACACGCGGGCAAAAGATACAGCGAGCGGCGTCAGTCTTCGATGTGTTTGATGCCTTCCTTGGAGACGTTCGCCTTCGTAATCTCGCCGGGCATCCAGTCTGGTTTGTCGCCGGGGGCTTCCTCCTCCCAGGCCCACGCTTCGTAGATGTGGACTTTGTCGGTGCCCTTCTCGCGGAGCCGGAGCTCCTTGCGGTCGGCGTCCTGTTCACTGTCGGCGACGTCCTCGATGCGGCGAGCCGCTTTGAGCGCGGCCTGCCGTGGGGTGTTCCCGCTGAAGACGCTCGTCTCGTCGTTAGATTCTCGGAGCGCGAAGTTGCGCTTGCCGTCCTCACGTACCATGGTTTTGCTCCATGCTATGCGAACACAAGGGCGGGTGATAAATATACCGCCGATTTTGCCGGTAGATTTATGTATTGAGTCGGCTGGTTCGGGGAAAGCGCCGACTTCTCGGGCTGACAGTCATCTGGACGGACTCGCTGTCAGCCGGCGACGGCGCGCGTCAACTCAGACGGTCGGAAGAACTTAAGTACGGTGTGCGGCGAAAGGCAACGTAGACACTTCGCGATGGTTCGCAAGAAGACGCTCAGCCCGAGTGGCGCGAAAGGCGACGACGGGGAGTACCACAACGCCCACGTCAACCTCCACGAGGACGAACTGTCGGTCGCCGGCCTCGACATCGGCGACGAAGTCTTCGTCAGGGTTCGCGAGGACAAGATCATCATCCAGAGAGCCGACCAGGACGACGTCGAGCACGACTTCTGACCGGAATGTACCGGCTGGCCAAACCGCTGTTGTTCCGGCTGCCCCCGGAGACCGCCCACGAGGCGATTACGGGGCTGCTCCGAGTCGCACAGCGCACACGTCTCGAACGCGCGTACGCGGGCCACTACACGGTCGACGACCACCGGCTGTCCGTCGAGGCGTTCGACCAGTCGTTCCCGAACCCCGTCGGAGTGGCCGCTGGGTTCGACAAGAACGCCGAGATACCGCGGGCGCTGGCTGCGCTCGGGTTCGGACACGTCGAGGTCGGCGCAGTCACCGCGGAGGGCCAGCCCGGCAACCCGAAACCCCGGATGTTCCGACTCCGGGAGGACGACGCGCTCGTCAACCGGATGGGGTTCAACAACGCGGGCGCGGACGTCGTGGGCGAGCGCCTCGCCGAACAGCGCCTCCCGGACGTGCCCGTGGGCGTGAACATCGGGAAGTCGAAGTCCACGCCGCTGGAGGACGCCCCCGCGGACTACCGCTACACGTACGAGCAAGTGGCGGAGAACGGCGACTACTTCGTGGTGAACGTCTCCAGCCCGAACACACCGGGGCTGCGCGAGCTCCAGAACCGCGAGCAGCTGGCGGCGATTCTGGAGACGCTCCAGGACGCGGGCGCGGCACCCTTGCTCGTGAAGCTCTCCCCGGACCTCCACCGTGACGCCGTGGTGGACGCCGTCGAGCTTGCGAACGAACTCGGGCTGGACGGCGTCGTCGCGACGAACACGACGACCGACCGGCCGGACGACCTCCGGAGCCCGAACGCCGCGGAGACGGGCGGGCTCTCCGGGCGGCCGATTCGGGAGCGCGCGACCGACCAGGTGCGGTTCGTCGCCGAGCGCACGGACCTCCCGGTGGTCGGCGTGGGTGGCGTGTTCACGGCGGCGGACGCCTATGAGAAGATTCGTGCGGGCGCGTCCATCGTCCAACTGTACACGGGCCTCGTCTACCGCGGACCCGGCATCGCCCGCGACATCAACGAAGGGGTGCTCGAACTGCTCGACCGCGACGGCTTCGATTCGGTCGAAGAAGCGGTCGGCGCGGACCTGTAGGCGCGACGGCAGGGAGCGGCGCTGTTTCTACCGGAGCGCGTCGAGTGCGAACTCGAAGCCGGCGACCGGCACTTCGACGTCGTGGTCGACGACGACCGCAGGGTGAAGTTCCCCGATGACGCCCACGTCCTCGCCGTCGATGACGACGCTCGCGGCGCGGCCGTCGATGAACGAGGGGTGGTCGGTGGCGGGCGTTTCGAGGTCGACGTGGAACTCCTCGCAGAGCGCCGCGAGTCGCGCCTTGGCGTCCTCGTAGGAGGCGTCGTGGCGCGCGAGCACGGCGGCAACCGTCCGCCGTTCGGCCACACCCGTCTCCGTGGCGTCGTCGACGTGTGCAGCGAACCCGATTTCCGCGAGGTCCTGGGGATACGACCGGTGCGTGTTGTTCTCCAGGACGGAGACCAGCGACGGCAGCGCCCACGTGCGGAGGATAGTGAAGTCCTCGCTGTACGGCTCGTCGATGGTGGCGGGTTCGGCAGCACCCACCACGTCGTCCTCCGGCGCGATGCGCATGCGCTCGAAGTTGTCGGCCTCGTTGGTCATGTTGAAGTTCAGGAGGTCCTCGAAGCCGAGGCCGACGAGCGTCTCCCGGGCGGCAGCCTCCAGCCGCGAGGTCTCCGTGCGGCCGCCGATGGTGCCGACGTCGGGGTAGCGCGGCACGAGGTTGTTGAACCCGTACGCGCGCCCGATGTCGTCGACGACATCCACGGGGTGGAGCACGTCGACGCGGTACGGCGGAATCTCCACCTCGTAGGTGAGTTCGTCCCCGCCCTCCGGTTCGGCATCGAGACCCGCACGTTCGGCGAGGTCGACGACCTCGTCGGGTTCGAAGTCGATGCCGAGTAGCGTCTCGACGTGCTCGTGGGGGACCTGTTTGGTCTGGACCTCGAAGTCCGGGCGCACGAGCTCGGTGTCGGCGTACTCGACGGTAACGTCCTCGACGGTGGCACCACGGGCGTCGAGCGCGTAACAGATGATGGCGCACATCCGGTCGATGGTCCACTGGTCGGTGCCGGTGAGTTCGACGAACAGTTCCCGGGAGTCCGTCGAGACCTCGGTGCGGCGACCGTTGATGACCGGCGGGAAACTGAACATCCCGATGTCGTCGTAGATGGCGGGGTAGCGGTCGTAGTTCTCGAGCAGGTCGGCGTACTGCTCGCCGGTCGGGTGTTCGGTGAGCACGTCCGCGGGCGTGCGTTCGGCGTCGTCGTCGAGCGGCACGAACGTGTCGCCGTCGGGCTCGATGCCGGTGTACGTGATGGAGCGCTCGCCCTGGCCGTCCTCGCCGCTGATGGACTCGCTCGCGGTTTCATCGGAAGAGCGAAGCTCTTCCGAGCCTCCGGTCGCTTCACTCCCGGAGACATCGCTCGCACGTTCGGTGGCGCTGCGCGCCACCTGCCCCTTCAGCATCGCGAGGTCGTGGATGCCGATTGCGCCCTTCGCGCGCTTGCGTCCCATCGTCGCGTGGAGTTTCTCCTGCAGTTGGATGAGCGAGTCGAGGGCGTCCTCGTCGAGGTCGACGCCGCGAACCACGGCACCCGTGACGCAGGGCCGCTCGTCGGGGACGTCCTCGACGTGGATGGTCCACTCGGCGCTGTTCGTGTCGGGGACGTAGACGCCCCGGGTGTCGCCGTAGTGGTAGCGCAGCGAGCGCGCGATGCCCTCCACGGAGAGGCGGTCGAGGCGGTCGGCCTCGAACTCGAGTTTGAACTCGCCCTCGTCGGTTTCGCCTTCGTACTCGATGCCGAGCCCGAAGAGGTCGTCTTTGAGGTCGTCGTCGCTCTTCTCGGTGTGGCCGGTGAGCGTGCGGAGTTCGTCGGGGTCGATGTCGACGACGGGCATCAGTACACCACCTCCGCGTCCCGCAGGAAGTCTAGGTCACACAGCGTCCCGTGGACGTCGCGGATGTCCTCGAAGCCGGTGACCAACATCAGCAGGCGTTCGAGTGCGAGCCCCCACGCCATCACGTCGGCTTCGACGCCGAGCGGTTCGAGCATCTCGGGGCGGAAAATCCCGGAGTTCCCGATTTCGATGAGTTCCCCGGTCTCGGGGTGGCGACCGAACAGCTCGAACGACGGCTCCGTGTAGGGGTTGTACGTGGGCTTGAACTCGATGTCCGTGATGCCGAACTGGCTGTAGAACTCCCGGAACGTCCCCATGAGGTCGCGGACGGAGAGGTCCTCGGCCATCACCCAGCCCTCGATTTGGAAGAACTCCAGGAGGTGGGTGGCGTCGAGGGTGTCGTTGCGGTAGGCCTTCTCGACACTGAAGTACCGCGCGGGCGCTTCCACGTCGCCGGCTCCGCCGGCTGCTCGGGGCGTCTTCGACGACCCGGTATCCTCGCCGGCGACGCCGGAGAGGTAGCGGGCGGTGAGACTCGTCGTGTGCCCGCGAAGTGCGAGCGCACGCGCGAAGTCCTCGTCCCACGGCGAGTGGTAGCCGTCGCCGTCCGGTCCGACGCCCTCGCGGTGGGCGCGTTCGACGCGCTCGACGAGGTCCTCCGGTAACTCGTCGATTTTCTCGGGCTGCTCCAGCGCGAACCGGTCCCAGTGGTTGCGCGCGGGGTGGTCCTGGGGCATGAACAGGCAGTCGTTGATATAGAAGTCCGCGTCGACGTGCGGCCCCTCCATCTCCTGGAAGCCCATCCCAACGAGCACGTCCTTGACGCGCTCGGCGGCCTGCCGGAGCACGTGGGTCTTCCCGGGCGTGTACTCCCCGGCGTCGGCCTCGACGTTGTAGGCGGCGAACTCGGCGTCGCGCCACTCGCCGGACGCGAGCATGTCGGGGGTGAGTTGGCCGACTTCCTCGGCAGCTTCGACGCCCGTCATGAGTTCGGTGACGCCGGCCTCCGTCAGCAGCATCGACCGGACGGTGCGCTCGCGGACGGCGACGAGGTCGCGGCGCGCCAACTGGTCGAGCGCGTCGTCGTCCTCGACAGTCCCGCCCTCGGCCAGCGTTTCGAGTGCGGCGGCCTCCGCGTCCGCGCTGGGGTCGGCGTCGGGGTCCGCGGAGAGGTCGCCGCCGTCGATGCTCCCGTACCCCTTCCGAGCGTAGTTCGAGAGCGCGATGTCGACCTGTGGACCCTCCAGTCCGGATGCGCCGATAGCCTCGCCCATCGAGACAGGCTTGTCGTCGGCACCCGCGTCGAGGGCGGCCTCGTAGAGCCGGACTTCCGGCAGACCCTCCTCGGCGTACTCGCGGCCCTCCTCGGTGAGTTCGACATCCTCCTCGGTTTCTTCGATAACGTCCACGAGGCCGGCGTCCTCCAGTTCGAACGCCGCGCCAGTGACCGTCTCCGGCGGCCGCTCGATGTCGGCCGCGAGGTCGGCGATGCGTCTCGGTTCGTCGGCGCTCGCCGCTTCGAGCACCGCGACCTGCTGTGGTGGCAGTTTCATTATGCGTAGGGGTGTGTGGCAGTCAGTTATCCGTTCCGCTCCCAGCCCGAACGAGCGGGTTCGGCCCGCGACGGCTCCCGCCGCCGTTGGGCGTCCACCGGCTCGCTCAGGCGAAGAAGAAACCGAACCCCGGAGCCGCGGCTACTTCGCGTGCGCTGCGACCGGCGCGAGGTTCGGACGCCATGTGCGGGAGCATGGCACGGCCGGTGAAAAGGATTCCGTCAGCGGGCGCGCGGCGTACGTATCGCTTCGCGGTCTCACGTCGTTCGACCGCGCGCCGAATCCAGTTCGACGTCGAGGTCGTCCAGCACTTCCCTCGCTTCCTCGCGTTTCTCCTGGTGGTCCTCGAGGAACTCCTCCATGAGTTCGGCTGCTTCCTCCTTGCAGCCGCCACAGAGCCGTTCACCGCCCGCACACTCCTCGTAGACGCGCTCGGCGAACTCGTCGTCGTCGCCGGCGAGGAGGTAGGCGTACAGCTCGTAGACGGGGCACTTGTCGGGTTCGCCGCCGAGTTCGCGCTGCTTCTCGGCGGTATCACGGCCGCCCGTGGTCGCGGCCTTGACCTTGTCGTAGCCGTCCCCGGGGTCGTCGAGGAGGCTGATGTGGCTGGCGGGAATCGAGGACGACATCTTCCCGCCGGTGAGCCCGGTCATGAAGCGGTGGTAAATCGAGGACGGCGGGACGAAACCGTAGCCGCCGTGGTCGACTTCGACGGCGAGCGCGAGGTCCTCGGCGGTCTCGCGGTCGATTTCGAAGGCGTCGACGTGGCCCTCGAAGACGCGCTTCTCGCCGGCGACTTCGTCGATGAGCGCCTCGAAGGCCTCGTCGGTCGCCTGCCGGTCGAAGAACCGAAGCCGGGGGCGCAGCGGCTCCATCCCAGCGTTTTCGAGTTTCTGGACGACCGACTCGACCACTTCGTCGTCGTAGGCGCCCGTGAGGTCGGCGTCCTCGCGCAGCCAGTCGGCGGCCTCCGCGCACCGCGGGGAGCCGTGGTCCTCGGCGTACTGCTCGCGGGCGTCGTAGGCCGCGGCGACGAGCGGGCGCTCGTCGTCGTCGAACGCGACGCTGGCGTACGCTTCGGTGACCTTGAAGTAGCGCGTGCGCTCGGCGAGGTCGCGCGCGAGCCGCATGTGGGGGTCCTGGTCGGGACCGACCGGAATCACGGTGGGCTTGGACTCTTCGAGTTGCGGGTAGAGGATGTCCGCCATCTGGGTGACGACGCTCTGCATGTGGGAGACGTCGGTCTCGCCGTCGAACCCGTAGATGGCTTCGAACTCCGAGAAGTTCGCCTCCGCGCCGAGCTCGAACGCCAGGTCCTGGAGTTCGCGGTTCGCGGACTGGCGGTAGAGCGTGCCGTCGTCGGCGTCGAAGCCGAGCGCGAGCAGGCTGAGGAGGTAGTCCTTCGCGTGCTCGTCGATTTCGTCCCACGAGAGCCCGCGGGCGGCGTGGGCTTCGAGGTCCGCGATGAGCGCGTACGCGTCCGCGCCCTGCTGTTGGTGCCAGACGATTTCGTCGAACACCATCTTGTGGCCGATGTGGGGGTCGCCGGTCGGCATGAACCCCGACAGCGCGGCGAACGGCTCGTCGTTGCGCATCGCGTCGGCGACGCGGCGGTAGTCGCGGTGCCCGAAGATGATGGCCCGGCGCATCAGGAAGTGCGGGTCGGGCACCTCGTCGATGACGTCGTCGAAGGACTCGATGCCGAACTCCTCGAAGAGTTTGCGGTAGTCCGAAACCGTCGAAGAGCCCCACGGGTCGAGGGCAACGCTGTCCGCGCCCGGCGCGTCCTCGCCGTCCGTCTCGTTGTCTGTATCGGTCATAATTAGGGAGTGAGCCTGCTCACGGAGAGCCAGCGAATCGTGTCCGCACTGGGATTGTCGAGCGCAAAAACCATTCGCTTCCGGACCCCGTGGGCGAGCCGCACGTCCAGCGAGAGGTCCCGCGGCGCGAACACGTAGCCCGCGGGGAGCACGCGCACGAGCAGTTCGGAGTGGCCGAGTTCGTCGACGGATTCGACCTCGCTGTACACGCGGAAGTCCGCGCCGAACTTGAACCCGGTCTTGGGGACCATCCCGCGGTCGCGTAGCGCCCGATAGACGCGCAGCCGGCGGTCGAAACGGTCGGCCTCGCCCGCCCGGCCGCGCTCGACGACCGCCTCGACGTCGTCGTCCCCGAGGTCGAGGACGCCCTGCGCGGCGAGGTACGCGGCTTCCAGCAGCGAGAGTTGAAGCGCGTCGTACTCGGCCGCGCGGCCGCCGAGTGGCTGCCCGTAGAACCCCTGTTCGTGGAGTTCGCTGGGCGCGTCCCAGACGAGCACGCGGTCTTCGAGCAGCGTGCCGCGGACGCCAGTCGGCGGCGTGAAGTCGGTGTCGCCGTCGGGCTCGGTAGCGGCCACGTCGAGGTGCGTGATTTCGCTCTCCTCGTCGACGACCGCGAGCACGACGTCGCCCAGGTCGCCGGCGGGTATCGTTGCGCGCTCGTCGACGACGCGAATCCGGTGTTTCACGACGCCGTCGCCAGGGCCGTTCCCGCGCGGGAACACCACGAAGTCGCCGTCGCCGGGGTCGTTCCACCACGGCTGGCGGTCGGGCGCGAGGTAGAACCCGCGGTCGCGGAGGTCCGCGTAAACGAGGAAGCGCGCGGCGAATCCGGCTTCTCGACCGGCGAAGAACCCCCGGAACCCCGCGCCGTCGACGGCGTCGAGGTCGCCGCGGAACAGCAGGTGGGCGGCCTCCACGAGCGACAGCGCGATCGCGTTTCCGTCGAGCGGGTGGCCGTAGCCGCGGGCGTCGTGGAACCGCTGGCGGGCGTCGCCACCGACCCGGACCTCGTCGCCGTGTAGCTCGCCGTCCATACCGGGAGCGTCGCGCGCCCGACGTTCAACTGTTGCGGTCGCGCCCTCCCGCACTCGGCGTCTGCTCGCAGTCACTGTCGAGACACCGCCGGCCGCTCGGCGTCTCGAAGACCGGCAGCCCGCACTCGCAGGTCCCGTCGACGGTGCCGCGAGGCAGCCGAAAGCTGGCGTCGCACTCCGGACAGGTCGCGTGGAGGCCGCGGTCGGCCTCGATTTCGAGCGCAGCGCCGCAGCGACACGACCACTCGTCGTCGAAGCGCTCGGCGACGACGTCGGCGATGGGCGTGCAGTCGCGGTCCAGACACGCGGTCACCTCGCCGCCGCGTTCCACCCGCAACTGGGGGAGCCCGCAGTCCGGGCAGGATTCGTCGACGACGGCGGCGTCCCGCGGAATCGCGTAGCTCGTCCGGCAGTCGATGCAGACGACGCGCCCACCGTCCCGGACGAGAGTGCCGTCGCACTCGCACGTGCCGACCGGCGGTCCGGCGGGCGACGCGGGATAGTGGGCGTCGCCGTGCTCGGTCGCGCTCTCCACGACGAGGCGTTCGTCGCCGTCCGCCGCGTCGATGCGGAACCCGCGGGCGTCCCGCGTGTACCGGACGACGCCCGGGCGCGTGAGCCACGCCGCGGGCTGGTAGCCGTCCGCGTCGTGGACGAGCACGGTGTCGTCGGGCTTCACGATGACGACGACGTCCCCGCGGAGGTCGCGTTCGGTTCGCCCATCGCTCTCGTAGCGGACGGCACACTCGCCGGCGAGCACGCGAATCGCGTCCTGCATGGCCCGGGTTGGTCCCATCTTGGTATTTCAAGTTTGAGTGTGGGTAGATTCGCTTCGAGAGTTCCGACAGACCGAACGCCCCCTCCCGCTCGCCGCACCTGACTCGCTGCGCGCGCTCGCCATGCTCGCGTGCTTACGTCGTCACGCGCGCCGACCGGTCGGCCCCGTTCGAGTTCCCCCTCCCTACCGGCTGGTCATCCGCAGAAGCAAGTCGGTCGACGAGGTGAGGCGAGAATCGGCTACTCCACGCGGACTGTCCGCGTCTCGGTGACGGGGAGCAGCGGGAGGTCCGAGAAGGAGACGGTGATCTCGAATTCGAGAACGTCGGCGTCCGCGCCGAACACGCCCACGGGAACCGAAAGCTCGTCGTCGAGGTAGCCCGTGGTTTCGGTCATCTCGACGCCGTCCTCAGAAACGCTCCGCGTTTCTGATGTGCTCGGCGAACCATCGGTTCGCCGACCGTTGACGGTGACCGCGACGCCGGCGGCCGCGCCGCCCGCGCTGTTGCGGACGACGACCTCACACATCTGGTTGTCGCCGACCGCGATGCTGTCGGGGAGGTCGCTCCAGTCGACGGTGACGTCGGGCATGTCGGCGGCCTGCTCGGAGACGCTCTCGGCGACGCCCGGGCCGAGCCCGGCTTCTTCCAGGCCATCCTTGCCAGCCTCGCGGACGTCTGCGGGCGTCTCGATGCCCTCGTCGGCGAGTTTGTGCGCGCGGCCGGCGGCGACGCCGTCGAGCGCGGTGAGGCCGACTGCGTCGTCGGGGACGCCGGTGTCGATGCGGGCTTCGAGGCGCGCCGCGACGTTCGCGCCCGCGGGGTCGTCGTAGCGCTCGAAGAACGCGCCCAGCGCGGCGAGCAAGCGGAGCGCGTTCTGCTTGATGACCCACGCGTCCGAGCGCAGTTCCGGCGGGACGGAGCCGTCCATGCTCCCGCGCAGAATCGCGAGCACCTTCCGCGGGCCGGAGTCGAGGTCGTCGGCTTCGCCGCCGACGATTCTATCGACGGCGTCGCGCTCGGACTTGCGCGCGCTCACGCTGTCGAACTCGCCGGCGTTCGCGACCGCGCGGAGCACGCTGTCGGCGTCCCCGTCGCCGTCCGCCACGTCGCGGAACTCACCGGCAGTGTCGAGACGGAGGTAGTACGTCGACGCGAGCACGCCCAGCCGGGTCGCAGAGAGCCCGAGGTCGTCGTCGGTCTCCACGAACCCCTCCTCGACGAGGTCGTCGAGGGTGTCCCGGACGCGGTCCCGAAGCCCCGGGAAGTCGTACGCGTCGGGTTCGGACTGGGCGCGCTGGTAGTAGAACGTCGTCTCCAGCCAGTCCATCACGTCCCCGAGCCCGCGAATCGTGCCCATCGCGATTTCGGCGTTCAGGTGCTCGGCGAGGTCACCGCCGGACTGCGTCCGGCGAGCCTCCGACTGTGAGTCGGAGATTCCTGCGAGCCGGGACTCGATCTCCTTGCCCTCGCGGAGGAGGTCGCGGTACATGTCGGCGTCCGACTCGTCGCAGACCACCCAGCCGTAGCCGACGTCGTCGTAGCCGGGGCGGCCCGCGCGCCCGAGCATCTGGAGAACGTCAAGCGGGCTCATGTCGACCTCGCCTTCGAGGGGGTTGTGGAGTTTCGTGTCCCGGATGACGACGCAACGCGCGGGGAGGTTGACGCCCCACGCGAGCGTCGACGTCGAGAACAAAATCCGAATCTTGCCCTCCCGGAACCACTCCTCGACGAGGTTCTTGTCGTGCGTCGAGAGCCCGGCGTGGTGGAACGCGACGCCGTCCAGCACGGACTTGCGGAGCGTCGCGTTGTCCAGTTCCTCGGCCGCCGTGTGGAACTCGTAGTCGCCCCGCGAACCCACGGGAATGTCGCGTTCGCCGATTTCGTCTCTGGTCTTCTTCGCGGCTTGCACGGTGTCCTGCCGGCTGGAGACGAACACGAGCGCCTGCCCGTCCTCGCGGAGGTGGGGTTCGACGAGGTCCAGCGTCGTGAACAGCCGGCGATACTTGTCCGCGAACGGGTTGTCTCCGTGCGTGTACGTCCGCACGCCCGCGTGAAGGTCCACGGGCCGGTAGTCGTCGCCGAATTCGAAGGTCGTCTCGGGTTCCGCGTCGAGCCACGCCGCCACGTCGTCGATGTTGGGCATCGTGGCGGAGAGCGCGACCACGCGCGGGTCGCAGAGCCGCCGCCAGCGCGACACCACCACTTCCAGCACGCTGCCGCGCTTCTCGGAGTCCAGCAGGTGAACCTCGTCGATGACCACGCAGTCGACGTCGGTGACGAACGAGTAGCGCGGCGAGTCGTGTTTCCGGGTGGCGGAGTCGGCCTTCTCGGGCGTCATCACGAGCACGTCCGCGCGCTCCGCGCGGCGGGGGTTGAGGTCGCGCTCCCCGGTGACGACGTACACCGAGTAGCCGAGCTCCTCGAAGCGCTCCCACTCGGACTCCTTCTCGTTGGTGAGCGCGCGCAGCGGCGCGACGAACACCGCGGTGCCGCCGGCGTCGAGGGTCTGGCAGATGGCCAGTTCCGCGAGCGCGGTCTTCCCGCTGCCCGTCGGGGCGGACGCGACGACGTTGGCCTCGGAGTTCACGAGCGCTGGCACCGCCTCGCGCTGCATCTCGTTGAACTCGTCGAAGGGAAAGGCGTCGGCGAATTGGGGGACGACCTCGGCGACTTCCATCACCAGTTGGGGAAGGCGGGTGGGCGGATAGGCGTTTCCTTAGTGGCGTGGTTCGGAGGGAGTGAGCGCGTGGTTCGGAGCGAACGAAGTGAGCGAGAACCACGGAACAGCGAACGGCTACCGTCGGGAGCCGTGAGCGAAGCGAACGACCGAGAACCACGTCGATGCGAACGAAGTGAACGAGAACCACGCGCTCCCCGCCACGAGCACTCAGTCTGTCGCGTCCGCGGCCATCGAGGACGCGACGCGTTCGAGCAGCCCGCGGTCCGTCGAGTAGTAGAAGTAGGCGGTGACGCCGACGGCGGCGACGACGTTCGACAGCGTAATCGCCCAGAACGCGGCGTACACCGGGACCGAGAGCACGACGACGTACGCGCCGACGACCGCGATGGGCAGCCGGACGACCCAGTACTGGAGCATCGTCGCGACCATCGACACCTGAGTCTTTCCGGCGCCGTTGAATCCGCCCTGCACGGGGTAGATGACGCCGAACGCCCAGTAGCCGACCGCGAGAATCTGGAGGTACGCGACCGTGTACGTGAGCGCGTCGCCGTCGAGGCTGGGCGCGAACACGCTCGCGATGAGATCGGGAATCGCGAACTGGACGACGCCGACGAGCGCGAGGCCGACCGTCGCGACGCCCGCGGCGAGCCACGTCGCGCGGATCGCCCGAGCGGGGCGCTCCGCGCCGAGGTTCTGGCCGACGACGCTGGCGACCGCGCTCCCGACGGCGATAGCGGGGACGAACGCGAGCGTCGAGATGCGCATCCCGACGGTGTACGCCGCCAGTCCCGCGCTCCCGCCGACGCCGGAGACGATGGCGACCATGAGGAGGCGCGCGGTCTGGCGGCCGCCCTCCTGGCCGGCCTTCGGCACGCCGATTTCGAGGACGTCGCGCAGCGAGTCGAGGCGGAGCCGCATCGCCTCGCGCGTGTACGCGAAGTCGGTGAACTCGGTGGTGGCGAGCGCGACGGCGACGGCGAACCCGACGACGTAGCCGGCGGCGGTGCCGAGCGCGGCACCGAGGATGCCGTAGCCGGCGAAGCCGGCGATGCCCCAGCCGACGACGAGAAACGGGTCGAGAACGACGTTGACGGCGACGGCGACGACGTTGACAACGAGCGCCGCGCGGGAGTCCCCCCAGCCGACGAACGCGCCCTCGATGGCGTCACTCATTCCGCCGAACACCATGCCTCCGAGGATGACGACGAGGTAGAGCGCGCCGAGTTCGACGACGACTTCGCCGGGGTCGAACAACGCGAGCACGTCGGTAGCGAAGATGGCGGCGAACGCGAGCGCCGCGAGGTTGAATGCGAGCGCGACGAGGATGGCGTGGACGGCGGCGCGGCGTGCGGCCCCGTCCTTCTCCGCGCCGGCGTGCTGGGCGACGAGCACCTGCCCGCCAGTCAGCGCGACGTGGTTGCCGAGCGTGAGAAGCGCGAGCACCGGCGCGACGAGGCCGACGGCGGCGACCGCTTCCTCACTGACGCGGCCGAGCCAGAACGCGTCGACGACCTGCTGGAGGACGACGACGTACTGCTGGACGACCAGGGGGGCGGCGACGTAGAACAGCGCCCGGGAGAGCGGGCCGTCGGTTATATCCTCGCGAGACACGTCAAACATTTTGCTTCTTGCGGGTAGTTTGAACGTCCGAGCGCCTCCTCTTTAACATGTGGGGTCCGCTTTCGGGGCACGTTGCCGGCGCTACGAACCCCACTGTTTTTGCGGTGCCACGCGAAGGGACGGTCATGAGCAGTCGGCGGAAGCCGGACTGGCTGAAGATGCGGCCGCCGTCCGGAGAACGATTCACGGATATCAAGGAGACGCTCCGGGAGCACGACCTCCACACGGTCTGCGAGGAGGCGTCCTGCCCCAACATGGGGGAGTGTTGGTCGGGTCGCAACGGCCCGGGCACCGCGACGTTCATGCTGATGGGCGACCGGTGCTCGCGGGGCTGCAACTTCTGCGACGTCGAGACCGGCGGGATGGAGCCGCTGGACCGCGACGAGCCCGCCAACGTCGCGGAGTCCGTCGCGAAAATCGGGCTGGACTACGTCGTCCTCACCTCCGTCGACCGCGACGACCTCGACGACCAGGGCGCGGGCCACTTCGCGCAGACGATTCGGGAAATCAAAGAGCGCGACCCCTCGATTCTGGTGGAGGTGCTGATTCCGGACTTTCAGGGGGAGGAGCGCCTCGTCCGGAAGATCATCGACGCCGGTCCAGACGTCATCGCGCACAACGTCGAGACCGTCGAGCGCCGCCAGTTCCCGGTGCGGGACCGCCGCGCGGGCTACGAGCAGTCCCTCGCGGTGCTCGACCAGGTGAACCGCGAGTCCGACATCTACACCAAGACGAGCCTGATGCTCGGCGTCGGCGAGTACGACCACGAAGTCTACCAGACGCTCGGTGACCTCCGCGAGGTCGGCGTGGACGTGGTGACGCTCGGCCAGTACCTCCAGCCGTCGCGCTCGCACCTCGACGTCGCGGACTACGTCCACCCCCAGAAGTTCGAGACGTGGCGCCGCGTCGCCGAGACGGAGTTCGACTTCCTCTACTGCGCCTCCGGCCCGATGGTGCGGTCGTCGTACAAAGCCGGGGAGTTGTTCGTCGACGCCGTGCTGCGGGAGGGGAAGAGCATCGAGGAGGCGCGCAGCGAGGCGCGACAACGGAGCGCCTCGGACTGAGCGAGCGGCGTCAGCCGCGAGCAGGGAGGACGCCCGAAGGGCGGCCTCCGACTGAGCGAGCGGGGAGCGCGTGCTCGACCGCAGGGAGAGCACGGAACGGCGAACGGCGAACGGAGTGAGCCGTGAGCGAACCACCACGTGACCGGGTTTCTGAACGACGCCGAACTCCGGCAATACTTCGAGTGTGGTGTCTGTACGCCCAATTTACGAGCCTAGTATCGAACGTTCAGGAAGCTACGTTGGCTAGTAGTGAACGTGAGTTGTGGAAAACGCCGCGTCGATGACCCGCTAGAAAGACCGTTACGAAAATCATATGGTCGCAGGGGGTGATTCTCCACACATGTCAGGACGGGGGTACCCGTGACTGCGACCGTGCACCGAGAACCCGACGACATGGTACGGGTGCTCAACGAGGACGGTGAGGTCGTCGACGGCGCCGAGGTCCCGGACCTCGACGGCGACGAGCTCGTCGAGATGTACCGGACGATGAAGCTCGCTCGGCGCTTCGACGAGCGGGCGGTGAGCCTCCAGCGGCAGGGTCGCATCGGCACGTACCCGCCGCTGTCCGGCCAGGAGGGCGCGCAAGTCGGCTCCGCGATGGCGCTCGGCGACGACGACTGGATGGTGCCGAGTTACCGCGAGCACGCCGCCTCGCTCGTGCAGGGCCTCCCGCTGAAGCAGACGTTGCGGCTCTGGATGGGCGACGAGAACGGCGCGCGCGTCCCCGAGGACGTGAACCTGTTCACCGTCGCGGTGCCCATCGCGTCCCAGATTCCGCACGCGACCGGGCTGGCGTGGGCGTCGAAGCTCAAGGACGAGCAGGACAAGGCGTTCCTCTGTTACTTCGGGGACGGCGCGACCAGCGAGGGCGACTTCCACGAGGGGCTGAACTTCGCGGGCGTCTTCGACACGCCGAACGTGTTCTTCTGTAACAACAACCAGTGGGCGATCAGCGTGCCCCGCGAGCGGCAGACGGCGTCGAAGACGCTCGCGCAGAAGGCCGAGGCGTACGGCTTCGAGGGCGTGCAGGTCGATGGGATGGACCCGCTAGCGGTGTACGCGGTGACGAAGGCGGCCGTCGAGAAGGCCAAGGAGCCCGCCGAGGGCGAACTGCGGCCGACGATGATCGAGGCAGTCCAGTACCGGTTCGGCGCGCACACGACCGCCGACGACCCCTCCGTCTACCGCGAGGAGGAGGAGGTCGAGGAGTGGAAGGCGAAGGACCCGATTCCGCGCCTGGAGAAGTATCTGCAGCGGACCGACCGGCTGGACGACGAGACGATTACGGACATCGAGGCGGACGTCGAGGACCGCGTGGCGGACGCCATCGCGGCCGCCGAGGAGACGCCGCGGCCCGACCCCGTGGAGATGTTCCAGAACGTCTACGCGGAGATGCCGGGCCGGCTCGAGAAACAACTGGAGTGGTTCCAGTCCATCCGCGCCGAACACGGCGACGAAGCGCTACTGGAGGACTAACATGGGAGAGAACTTGACGCTAGTGCAGGCGGTACGGGACGGCCTCCGCGACGAGATGGCCGAGGACGACGACGTGCTCGTGATGGGCGAGGACGTCGGGAAGAACGGCGGCGTGTTCCGCGCGACCGAGGGGCTCTACGACGAGTTCGGCGAGGAGCGCGTCATCGACACGCCGCTGGCGGAGTCCGGCATCATCGGCTCCGCCATCGGGATGGCCGCGTACGGCCTGAAGCCGGTGCCCGAAATCCAGTTCTCGGGATTCATGTACCCGGGTTTCGACCAAATCGTGAGCCACATGGCGCGGCTGCGGACGCGCTCCCGCGGCCGGTTCACGTGTCCGATGGTGTTGCGCGCGCCGTTCGGTGGCGGCATCCGCGCGCCCGAGCACCACTCCGAGTCGAAGGAAGCGTTCTACGTCCACGAGGCCGGGCTGAAGGTCGCGATTCCGAGCACGCCCCACGACGCGAAGGGGATGCTCATCGCGGCGATACGTGACCCGGACCCGGTCATCTTCCTCGAGCCGAAGAAAATCTACCGCGCGTTCCGCGAGGAAGTGCCGGACGGCCCCTACGAGGTCGAACTCGGAGAGGCCGCGGTCCGCCGCGAGGGCAGCGACGTCTCCGTGTTCACGTGGGGCGCGATGACCCGGCCGACGCTGGAAGCCGCGGAGAACATGGCCGACGACGTGGACGTGGAGGTCGTGGACCTCCGGACGCTGAGCCCGCTCGACGAGGAGACCGTCGTGGCGTCCTTCGAGAAGACGGGCCGAGCGGCCATCGTCCACGAGGCACCGAAGACGGCGGGCGTCGGCGCGGAACTCACCGCGACGCTCCAGGAGGAGGCGCTGCTCCACCAGGAGGCACCGATTAAGCGCGTCACGGGGTTCGACGTGCCGTTCCCGCTGGCCGCGCTGGAAGACTACCACCTGCCCGAACCCGAGCGCATCGAGTCGGGCATCCGGGAGACCGTGGAGTTCTGAGATGGCACGAGAGTTCAAACTACCCGACGTCGGCGAGGGCGTAGCGGAGGGCGAAATCGTCAGTTGGCTGGTCTCGGAGGGCGACACCGTCACCGAGGACCAGCCGGTCGCCGAGGTGGAGACCGACAAGGCGGTCGTCGAGGTCCCCGCCCCGGTGAACGGGACGGTCCGAACCCTGCACTACGACGCGGGCGACGTGGTGCCGGTCGGCGACGTCATCGTCACCTTCGACGTGGAGGGCGAGGCGGCCGAATCGGAGAGCGAGGCCGCCGAAGCGGCGGCGGAATCGGCAAGCGAGGAAGCCACCGAAGCGGCGACCGAATCCGCGTCGAAATCCGCCACGGAGCAGGCATCGACGCGGACGTTCGCGCCGCCGAGCGTGCGTCGGCTCGCGCGCGAACTCGACGTCGACCTCGATTCCGTGGAGGGAACGGGGCCGTCGGGACGCGTGACCGAGGGCGACGTGCGCGCCGCAGCGGAAGGCCACGCAACCGAGCCACAGGAAGAGCCACCGGACGAGGTGCGTTCGGCCGTGGAGCCAGTCGGCGAGCAGGCCGCCGAGCACACGGAAGCCGAGACACCCGCGGTGGAGTCGGCGACCGAACCGGCGGGCCGCGAGACGACGCTCGCTGCGCCCGCGACCCGCGGGCTGGCGAAGGAACTCGGCGTGAACATCCACGACGTGCCGGCCGTGGAGGAGCGCGACGGCGAGGCGTTTGTCACTGCCGAGGCAGTTCAGGAGTACGCCGAGGGCGGCACCGCCGCGCAGGGCGAGACGGCGGCGGCCGCACCTGAGCGCGAACGCGAATTCGTCGAGGGCGGCGAGACGACGCAGCCGTACCGCGGCGTCCGCCGCAGCATCGGCGAGCAGATGGCCGAGTCGAAGTACACCGCGCCCCACGTCACGCACCACGACACGGCGGTCATCGACGACCTCGTGGAGACGCGGACGAAGCTCACGGAGCGCGCGGCAGAGCAGGACGTGAAGCTCACGTACCTGCCGTTCGTGATGAAGGCGGTCGTCTCGGGGCTGCAGGAGTACCCGATTCTGAACTCCGAACTCCGCGAGGACGAGGAGGAAATCGCGCTCAAGCAGGACTACAACATCGGCGTCGCAGTTGCGACCGACCACGGGCTGATGGTGCCGGTCGTGAAGCACGTCGACCAGAAGTCCATCCTCGACATCGCTGCGGAGGTGAACGAACTCGCAGCGAAGGCGCGGGACCGCTCGATTTCCCGCGAGGAGATGCAGGGCGGGACGTTCACCATCACGAACTTCGGCGCGGTCGGCGGCGAGTACGCGACGCCCATCATCAACTACCCCGAGACCGCGATTCTCGGATTGGGCGGCATCGACGAGCGGCCGGTCGCCGAGGACGGCGAGGTGCGGGCGGCGCAGACGCTGCCGCTGTCGCTGTCCATCGACCACCGCGTCGTCGACGGCGCGGAGGCCGCGCGGTTCACGAACCACGTGATGGAGCGACTGACTGACCCCGAACTACTACTACTCGAATAATGGTTGTTGGAGACGTATCCACTGGAACGGACGTGGCGGTCGTCGGCGGCGGGCCGGGCGGCTACGTCGCGGCGATTCGCGCCGCACAGCTCGGCCTCGACGCGACGCTCGTGGAGATGGACGCCTACGGCGGGACGTGCCTGAACTACGGCTGCATCCCCTCGAAGGCCCTGATTACGGCGACGGACGTCGCCCACGACGCGAGCAACGCCGAGGAGATGGGTATCTACGCCGACCCGGACGTGGACTTCGGGGAGATGGTCGCCTGGAAGGACGGCGTCGTCGACCAGCTCACCGGCGGCGTCGAGAAGCTCTGTAAGGCCAACGGCGTCAACCTCATGCAGGGCCGCGCGGAGTTCGCGGGCAACGACAAGCTCCGTGTCGTCCACGGGGGCGAGGGCCAGGGCTCGGAAACCATCGAATACGAGCACTGCATCGTCGCGACGGGCTCGCAGCCCATCGAGGTGCCGGGCTTCGAGTTCGACGCCGACCCCGTGCTCGATTCGCGGCAGGCGCTCGCGATGGACGAACTCCCGGACTCCATCGTCGTGGTGGGCGCGGGCTACATCGGGATGGAGATTTCGACCGTGCTCGCGAAGCTCGGCGTCGACGTCACCGTCGTGGAGATGCTCGACGAAGCGCTCGCGGGCTACCCCGACGACCTCACTCAGCCCGTCAAGCAGCGCGCAGAGGGCCTCGGCATCGACTTCGAGTTCGGACTCGCCGCCGACTCCTGGACGGAGTCCGGCGACGGCATCGTCGTCACCGCCGAAGACGAGAACAGAGAGGCGTCGAAGACGCCTCAGGCAGACGGCGAAGCCGTCGACGGCGACACGACCGAATTCGAGACTGACAACGTGCTCGTGGCGGTCGGCCGCGAGCCCGTGACGGACACCCTGAACCTGGACGCAATCGACCTCGAACCGAACGACGACGGCCGCCTCGAAACCGACGACCAGGCGCGCACGGCCGTCGAGAACGTCTTCGCCATCGGTGACGTCGCGCCGGGGCCGATGCTCGCGCACAAGGCCAGCAAGGAGGGGCAGGTCGCGGCTGAAGTCGCGGCCGGCGAGCCCGCGGCGCTGGACTATCAGGCCATCCCCGCGGCGGTGTTCACGGACCCCGAGATCGCGACCGTCGGCCTCACTGAGGACGAGGCCAGCGCGGAGGGCTTCGAGCCCGCGGTCGGGACGTTCCCGTTCCGCGCAAGCGGCCGCGCGCTCACCACGGGCGACAGCGAGGGGTTCGTCCGCGTCGTCGCCGACGAGGAGTCGGGCTTCCTGCTCGGCGCGCAAATCGTCGGTCCCGAGGCCAGCGAACTGATTGCGGAACTCGGCCTCGCCATCGAGATGGGTGCCACGCTCGAAGACGTCGCCTCGACGATTCACACCCACCCGACGCTCGCGGAATCGACGATGGAGGCCGCCGAGCACGCGCTCGGCCACGCCATCCACACCCTGAATCGGTAGCCGGCGCAAATTCTGTCGCCCCGACGCCCTTTTCCCACCTCCGCCGCGTACACGAGCGCATGGAAACGGTCACGCTCGGTCCGACCGGCACGTACTCCCACCGCGCAGCGAGCGCCGTCACCGACGACGGCATCTCCTTCGTGGAGTCCGTCCGCGCCATCGCCGACGCGGTCGCGAACGGCGACGCCGACCGCGGCGTCGTCCCCATCGAAAACAGCATCGAGGGCTCCGTCACGGAGACGCTGGACGCGCTCTCGGAGGTCGACCTCGCGGTCGTCCGCGAAATCGTCACCCCGGTCCGGCACGCGCTCATCGCACAGAGCGAGCACTTCGACACCGTCGCCAGCCACTCGCAGGCGCTCGCGCAAGTCCGCACCTACCTCGACGAGAACTACCCGGACGTCGACCGCGAACCCGTCGCCTCCACCGCGCGCAGCGTCGAAATCGCGCGCGAGGACCCCACGGTCGCCGGCATCGCGCACCCCGACAACGCTTCCGACGGTGACCTCCAAGTCGTCGCCTCGGACATTCAGGACAAGACCAGCAACGCCACGCGCTTCTTCGTCGTCGCACCCCCCAGCGAGCGCTCCGACGCCGGCGGCAAGTCCTCGTTCGTCGTCTACCCCAACGCGAACTACCCGGGCCTCCTGCTGGAGCTACTGGAACCGTTCGCCGACCGCGACATCAACCTCTCCCGCGTCGAATCCCGGCCCTCCGGCGAACGCCTGGGCGACTACCTCTTCCACATCGACGTCGACGCCGGCTTCTACGAAGAGCGCACCCAGGCCGCCCTCGACGACATCGAACGCATCGCCGAGAAGGGGTGGGTGCGCCGCCTCGGCTCCTACGACGTCGAGCACGTGGTATAGTCCCACTTTTTGCCCTGCGGGGGTGCGCCTTCGGCGCACCCCACTCGGCAAAAACTTGGGGAAAAAGCCAGCGTCGCTCCTGTTAGTCGCTCCTCGGCCTCCGCTCGCTCCCACTGGTCGCTCGCGGAGCGAATCGCGGACCTTCCGGGGTCTTCGACCCGCTCGGTTCGCGAATGCTCAACCTAATTGGCCGAATAGCTGTCCGGCATCCGCGAGCCGAGCGGCGCGAGGCGCGAGGAACGAGCGCCTCGGACTGCGCGAACGGGGAACGCAGTTACCCGTGAGCGGTCCAACGGACCCGAGCGAAGCGGTTCACTCGCGGCGAAGCCGCGAGGCCGACGAACCCCCGAAGGGGGTGAGGAGTGCTTTTTCCCAAGTTTTTGCCAGCCGAGTGAGACCGAAGGTCTCGCTGGCCGTGCGAATAGTGCGGAACCGGAGGTTCCCCATACCATGTGAGCGGGCCGACGGCCCGCGAACAGACGGCGCTCCGCGCCCGTGAGCAGAGGAGGGTGGCGAAGCCGCCCTCCCACAGCAAAAAGTGCGTTAACAGACCGGCTTCGGGTTCACGCCCATGGATTCGAGTTGTTCGGTGTACTCGTCGTAGGCGGCCTGGATGGCGGTGTCGGCGGCATCTTTGGCAGTCTGCCAGTCCTCGTCGTCCGCACAGACGTCGTCGAGGAGGTCGAGCGCGCGCTCGCGCTGGTCGTCGAGGTCGCCTTTGAGGTCGCGGAAGACGCTCGCGGTCTGGGGGTCGGCTTGGCCGACGAAGAAGCCCGTGAGCTGTTCTTTGGACTTCTCGGTAGCGAGGACGCGACCGAGGAGGGCGCCGGCGCGTTCGACCGTGTCGTCGAGGTTGCGGAGATATGCCTGCATGCCGGTGGCGTCCTCGACGGGCTGGTAGTCGTCGAGTTTGGCGAGGACGGCATCGGCGTGGTCGTCCTCCTCGGCGGCGGTGGTCTCGAAGACGACGGTGGCCTCGTCGTCGGCTTCGTCGGCGGTCCACGCGTGGAACGTCTGCGCGGCGACGTGTTCGGCGTCGGCGGCGGCTTCGAGAACCGGGCCGGCGTCCATCTCGCCGCCGGTGGCGGCGTACAGCGACTTCGAGGAGCCGAGTCGCGAGAGCGCGGTCTCGTTGTCGTCGCGGACCGCGTCGAGGAATTCGCTCGGTGTCATGGCGCGACGTAGTGGCTACTGGGGCTTGTATGCTGTCGTCGCGGCGAACGCACGACCGGGAACGCGACAGCCGACGCTACCGGGTCGTAGCGCGCGAAAAAACGAGTGTGTGGTGTCGAGTTACTCGCCGTCGGTTCCGCGGGTCGCTTTGCGTTCGCGGTTGCCACCGCTCACGTGGACCGTGCCCTCGCGTCGCTCGGGCACGCGCTCCCCGCTTCACTTCGGGACTTCGCTCGTGACCTCACTCGGCCCCGCCAGTCTCGATGGGGGCGTCGACGAGGTTGCCCCACTCGGTCCACGAGCCGTCGTAGTTGGTGACGTCGTCGTAGCCGAGCAGTTCGGAGAGCGCGAACCACGCGATGGAGGAGCGCTCGCCGATGCGGCAGTAGGCGACGACTTCCTGGTCGTTCGTGACGCCCTCGGACTCGTAGAGCTCCGCAAGCTCGTCCTCAGACTTGAACGTGCCGTCGTCGTTGACCGTCGCGGCCCACGAGATGTTCTCCGCGCCGGGGACGTGGCCGCCGCGCTGGGCGGTCTCGTTGAGTCCCGGCGGTGCGAGGACCTCGCCGCTGAACTCCTCGGGGGAGCGAACGTCGACGAGCGGGATGCCGCGGTCGATGGCGGTCTCGACGTCGTCGCGGTACGCGCGGATGCCGTCGAAGGGGCCGCGGGCGTCGTAGTCGACTGCGGAGAACTCCGGCTCCTCGTCGGTGGTCGGGTAGTCGTTCTCGACCCAGTAGTCGCGGCCGCCGTCGAGGAGCTTGACGTCCTCGTGGCCGTAGTACTTGAACTGCCAGTAGGTGTAGGCGGCGAACCAGTTGGAGTTGTCGCCGTAGAGGACGACCGTGGAGTCCTCGCTGATGCCGTGGCTACCGAGGAGGTCCGCGAAGTCCGCCTTCTCGAGGATGTCGCGCTGGGTCTGGTCCTGGAGCTGAGTCTCCCAGTTGAAACCGATGGCACCGGGGGCGTGTTCGTCGTCGTACGCTTCGGTGTCGACGTCTACTTCGACGAGTCGATACTCGGGGTCGTCACTCTGGAACTGGTCGAGGTGGTCCTCGACCCAGTCCGCGGTGACGAGTACGTCTTTGGCGTATTCTGCCATACACGCCCGTACAACGCCCGCCCTCATAACTATCGGCTACGCCGGCAGGTTCCCCCGGGCATCGAGTTTACCGGCGAGGTTCGCCGGGATAGGAGCGGGTTCCCGATGGGCTCGCCGGGTGTTAGCCAATTTACAGGCAACAAAATCCGCTATCTCGGAGTGGCGGCGACAGCCGGGAGGCTAAGGCGGGCGAACCCCTCACCTCGACCATGAGCGAGGAATGGGTCGCGTCCGCGGACTGGCTCGCCGAGCACCTCGACGATGTCGCCGTCGTGGACGTCCGCGACGCGTGGGAGTACGACGGCATCGGGCACGTTCCGGGGGCAGTCAGTATTCCGTTCGACGAATTCAGAGTGGAAGGCGGGCCGGAAGGAATGATGCCCGAGCGCGACCACTGGGCGGAGCTGCTCGGCGACGCGGGCATCGAGCGCGGGGACACCATCGTCGCGTACGACGACACGCACGGCGTGTTCGCGGCGCGCTTCCTCGTCACCGCGCTGTACTACGGCCACGACGACCTGCGGCTGCTCGACGGCGACTACAGCGCGTGGCTGCGCGACCATGAGACCAGCAGCGAGTCGCCCGACGTGACGCCGACCGACTACGAACCCGGCGAGCCCCACGAGCGCGTGTTCGTGGACGCCGACGACGTGCTCGCGGCGACCGACGACCCCGACGCGGTGGTTGTGGACACCCGCGAACCGGACGAGTACGCCGCGGGTCACATCCCGGACGCGGTGAATCTCGACTGGAAGGAGGTCGTCGACGACGAGACGCGCGGCCTGAAGCCCCGCGGAGAAATCGAGGATTTGCTCGCCGAGCGCGGCGTTACGCCCGACAAACGGGTCGTCCTGTACTGCAACACCGCGCGCCGCATCAGCCACACGTTCGTCGTGTTGCGCTGGCTAGGCTTCCCGGACGTCGCATTCTACGAGGGCAGCCTCACGGACTGGACCGAGCGCGGCCACCCCGTCGAGTAATCACGGCCATTCCGCTAGCTGATTTATAATAGTCTGCTTATACGTCCGGCCCGTCTTTTTAGTCTTAGTGGCCATTAGCGCCCGTATTGCCAAAATTCTGGCAATAACCCCTTTCCGCATCAATCAGTATTTTATTGAGTATGACTGACAGTGGGGGCGGCGGTACTCGAGGGCTCCGACGAGCGCTCGTGCTTGCGGTCGCCGTCGCGCTCGCTGCGGGTGTAGCGACCACGGGCATCGGTCCGGTCTCAGCAGATACGACGACGGAGACGACGAGTATCGAGGCGTCGAACCCGATCAAGTTCGTCTACGTCGACGGGGGGACTGCCAACCTTGCGTTCGTGCGCGAGGACGGCTCGCAAGTCGAGACGAACGTGAGCGCTGAAACTGTGGGTCCGATGACTGACCTCGATAGCGACGGCCTGCTCGAAGCGCCGTACGTGACCGACCAAGGAAAGCTCCGGACGATTGACGTGAACGGGGAGGGACGGGCGATAGATGGCGGCGTTCCGTACACGGGCGCGAAAATCGGCGTCGGGGACTGGACCGGCGACGGTGTGCCCGAAGTCGTGTACCCGGACACGAACGGCAACGTCTACTACGCGAACGCCTCCGGAACGCCGACGAGGGTCGGAATCGAGGCGGCGTCGGCAGTGCTCGGCGTCGCTGACTTCGACGGCACGGGTGGGAAGGACATCGTGTTCGTGGGCACGTCCCAGAACCTGCACTACTACAACGGCACCACCAGCATCGACACCCAGTACGGGAACGTTTCTAACAGCGGTGCTACGGGTGCACCGGCGGATTTCTATCAGAACGGCACGCTCTGGGTACCCGCGATAGACGGCAGCAGCTACCCCGAAATCGCGAACAGCAGCGGAAACGTCGTCCAGTTCCGACAGACCAGCAACAACACGGACAAGACGTCCGTCGCGGGCGTCGACTGGGCGGGCGACGGTGATCTCGAAATCGTCCACTTGCAGGGCAGCGAGGTGGCGTACACGAAGATAGACGGGACGACGAGCAAGATTACCGATGCCAGCGGGGCGACGATGACCGCCAGCAAGAACGCCGGCGTCGCGGGCGTCGAGAGCTACCCCACGAACCTCTCAGTAAGCGAGTTCGAAGCGAACGCGACGGCGGGCCAGAACGTGACGGTGAACGTCACGACGAACCACGACCTTTCGGAGCTCAACGTCACGCTCGATGGCCCCGAGAGCGCGACACTTCTGCTCGATGAATTCGAGCAGGCGGGGACGAATCCGTACTCGTACACCGCGACCTACAACGGCAGTACGGACGGCAAATACGAGGCGACGGTCGAACGTGCTGCGTCCGCCGGTGACAGCGTCTCCTCGGCAGGCTCCGACACCGCGAGTGTCGACGAGGTCGCACCCGTTCTGCACTCGGTGAATCTCACCGACGCGACGGACGACGACGGGCTCGTCGCGTCCGGCGACACCATCGAAGTGACTGCGAACGCGACTGGCGACGTTGGCACGATGACGGCGAACCTCTCGGCATTCGACGCGGGCAGTAACGTCAGCCTCTCACACGAAAACGGTGACACGTACAACTGGACTGGCGTAGTCGGGGAGAACGCGACCGACGGCGACCACGCAGCGAACGTGACGGTCGGCGATGGACAGGGGAACACGACCAGTACCGAGACTGGAACCCTCAGCGTCGATACCAGCGAGCCGTCGGTCGAACTCCGCGACAATCGAACGGTCGCCGCCGGTGAGCAGGCCGAGTTCTCGCCGCGGTCCGTGGAGAACGCCAACGGCGATGTCACGTACGAGTGGGAGTTCGGTGACGGCGCCAACGCGTCGAACAGGACAGTCAACCATACGTACGACGCCCCGGGCGGGTACGTGGTGAACCTGACCGTCAGTGACAACACCGGCGAGAGCGCGAACGCGTCGATGAACGTGACGGTGAAGGAGACGCCAGCCATCGAATCCGTGACTCTCACCGACGTAGCCGACGAGAACGGCATCGTCGTACCCGGCGACATCGTGGAGGTGAGGGCGACCGTGAGCGGCGACGCCACTTCGGTGACCGCGAACCTCTCGGCGTTCGGCGCGAGCAGCAGCGTCGAACTCACGTCTGCGAGCGGCGACACGTACAACGAGACTATCTTAGTGGATTCGAATGCGACCGACAGCGAGCAGTCGGTGGCGGTGACTGTCACGGGCAGCAATTCCACTGACTCGGCGGAAACCGGCGCGCTCACCGTCGACACTGACACACTCGACGTCTCCCTGAACGACAGCCGGACCGTGGACGTGGGCGAGGAGGTCGAGTACTCGCCGGCGGCCGTGAACGACACGGTCGGCGACGTCACGTACGAGTGGGAGTTCGGGTCGAGCACCGCGAAAAGCGGGAAGACCGTCACGTACGCCTTCGATTCGGCGGCCACGTACGAAGTGGTGCTGACCGCGAGTGACGGCTCGAACGACACCGCGAGCGCGTCGATGAAAATCGAGGTCGCGTCGAACGGGAGCGTCGCGAACACGACGAGCGATGATTCGAGTAACGGCGGGGATAGTGGGTCGGAGAGTTCGGGCGGTGGCACCGACCTGGCGAGGGAAACGACGACCGATCGCACGACCGACGAGAGCACGCAGACGCCGACCGAGGAGATAGCTACGACGAGTCAGACGGTCGACCAGACAGCCGCAGGAGGCGAGAGTCGAGACGACCCCGGGAACCCGGGGCCTGGGCAGACGCCCGGTGAAGCACCAGGGTTCGGCGCTGTGGCGGCGTTGCTCGCGCTCGCTGCAGCGGCGGGACTTTCGCTCCGGGCGTGAGCGCCCGCACCGCCCGAAACGACGGTCTTTTCTACCACAGTGCGAAACAACCAGGTAATGAGACGGCGAGAGTACCTCAAGACGGCTGGCGTCGGCGTCGCGGGCCTGCTGACCGCCGGCTGCTTGCAGGTCGAGGACGGGGAGCAGACCAGCACGACCGCGGAGACCACGACCACAGAGGGGACGACGACCGGCACGACCAGCGAGTCGACGGAGCCGCTGAAAATCGCGACCTACGACTCCTTCTTCGGCGACGAGGGCACCGCGGGCCGCTGGCTGAAAGACCAGTGGGAGGCCGACCACGACACCGAAATCGAGTACACCGCGCCGAGCAACGGCATCAACGAGTTCATCCAGCGCAAACAGCAGGACGCGGGCATCGACGCCGACCTCTTCGTCGGCCTGAACACGCCCGACCTCGTGCGCGTCGACGAGTCGTTGCCCGACACCGACCTCTTCGACGGCTTGCGCGGCGACCTCGACAACGACGACGACGTCAAGGAGAGCCTGGAGGTCGACCCCGAGAACCGCGTCGTCGCCTACGACACGGGATACATCACGCCCGTCTACGACAGCACCGAAATCGAGGACCCGGGGACGTTCGACGCGCTCCTCGAACCCGAGTACGCGGGGACGCTGCTCGCGCAGAACGCCCAGTCCAGCGACCCCGGCCTGGCGTTCCTCCTCTGGACGATTCACGAGAAGGGGCCGGACGGCTATCTCGACTACTGGGAGGAACTGCTCGCCAACGACGTGCGCGTGCTCGACGACTGGCAGCCCGCCTACAACGCGTTCCTCGAGGGCGAGCGCCCGATGGTCGTCTCCTACTCCACCGACCAGGTGTACTACAACAGCGAAGAGGAACTCCCGCACCACCAGGTGAGCTTCCTGAACGACCAGGGGTACGCCAACCCCGAGACCGTGGGGCGGTTCGCCGGTACGGACCAGCCCGAGACCGCCGCCGACTTCGTTGACTTCGTGCTCACCGACGAGGCGCAGGCGAACGTCGCCGTGAACAACGTCCAGATTCCCGCGACGACCACAGCGTCGCTCCCCGAGGGGTACGCCGAGTACGCCAAGGAGCCGCCCGAGCCGGTCACGTTTACCTACGAGGAGCTCGCAGGGAACCTCGACGAATGGACCGAGTCCTGGGCCCAGCTGGTCGCGAGCAACTGACGCGAGTGACCGACTGGCTGTCCGGCGCGGCGGGCCGCCTCGCCGACGACGCGGACCGACTGGTCCTCCCAGTAGTCGGCACCGGGACGCTGCTCGTGCTCGCCGTCGTCTTCTACTACCCGGTGTGGACGGTGTTCGTGGAGGCGTTCGGGGACGCCGCCGCGCCGATTCGGGACGTGCTCGAGAGCGAGTTCTACGTTGGTGCCGCGCACGGCCTGTTCGCGCACCCCACGCAGGTGCCCGGCGACGTGCTCGCGTGGCTGGCGAGCGTGCGCGTGCACGCCGGCTGGACGGGCCGGCTGCCCGAAGTGTGGGTGAACTACCCCACCGTCCGGAAGGGGCTGTTCGGGTTCACGGCGTGGCAAGCGTTCCTGTCGACGCTGGCGAGCGTCGCGCTCGGGCTGCCGGGCGCGTACGTGCTCGCGCGCTTCGAGTTCCCGGGCCGGCGCACGCTGAAGGCGCTGACCATCCTGCCGTTCGTGCTCCCCTCCATCATGGTGGTCGCGGGGTTCGTCGCGACGTTCGGGACGAACGGCACCCTCAACGGCGTGCTGACGGCGCTCGGCCTGGAGAAAGTCGAACTGCTGTACACCCTGAAAATCGTGGTGTTGGCCCACGCGTTCTACAACGCGCCGCTCGTGACGCGGATGGTGACGTCGGCGTGGGAGAACGTCGACGCCAGCGCCGTCGAGACCGCGCGCTCGCTGGGCGCGAGCCCGCTGCGGGCGTTCAAGGACGTCGTCGCGCCCCAGTTGCTGCCGGCGCTGGCGGCGAGCGCGGTGCTGACGTTCGTGTTCACGTTCATGACGTTCCCCATCGTGTTGGGGCTGGGCGGCCTTCAGTTGGCGACCGTAGAGGTGTGGCTGTACGCGCGCGTCCAGCAACTCGACTACGAGACCGCGGCCGCGCTCGCCACGCTCGAAACCGTCGTCTCGCTCGGCTTGACGTACGTCTACCTGCGCTACGAGGCGCGGCGCGCGGGCGGCGGTGCCGGCAAGCCGCTGCCGCGCGATCGACTGTTCGACCTCGACCTCACCGACCTCCGGAGCGCGCTCGTGCGCGCCGGCATCGGCGTCTACGGCGTCGTCGTCGTTCTCGTCTTCCTCGCGCCGCTGGTGTCGATGGTGCTGGTGAGCGTCGGCGGCCTCGAGAACCCGACGCTGGAGTGGTGGCGCTTCCTCGTCGAACGACAGGCCGGGAGCCGCACGCAGCCCTCCGTCGCGGTGCGGAATTCCTTGTTGTTCGGCGTCGGCGCGCTCGCGCTCGCGCTCCCGATGGGCGTCGTCATCGCGGCGTTCTCCGCGCGCGGCGGCCGCGGCCGGAAGGTCGCCGACGCGGTACTGATGGCGCCCATCGCCGTCTCCGGCATCGTCGTCGGCTTCGGGATGTTGCAGTCGCTGGTGTTCGGCGTGGAACTGTTCGGCTACCGCGTCAGCGTCGTCGGCGCCGCCGTCGTCGTCGCCGCGCACGCCATCGCCGGCTACCCGTTCGTCGTGCGGAACGTCACGCCGATGCTGGCGGCCGTCGACGACCGGCTCGTGGAATCCGCGCGGGCGCTCGGGGCGAGCCGCGCCCGGGCGCTCTACGACGTCGAACTGCCGCTCGTGTGGCCGGGCGTGCTCGCGGGCGCGGCGTTCGCGTTCGCGCTCAGCATCGGCGAGTTCGACGCCACCGTCCTGCTCGCCGGGGAGAACGCCTACACGATGCCGGTGGCGCTGAAGCGCTTCCTCGTGGACCGCGCGGCCGGCCCGAGCGTCGGCCCCGCGGCCGCGATGGGCACCGTCCTGCTGGTTGTCACTGCCGCCAGCTTCGTGGTCATCGACCGCGTCGGCGGGAGGTACCGGCCATGACGAACCTCCAACTCGATGGCGTGACTCGCGCGTTCGGCGCGACGACCGCCGTCGACGACGTCTCCCTCGAAGTCGAGGACGGCGAGTTCTTCACGCTCGTCGGGCCCTCGGGCTGCGGGAAGACGACGACGCTGCGCCTGATTGCGGGGTTCGAGCAGCCCGACAGCGGCGACGTGCGCTTCGGCGGCGACTCCGTCGCTGGCGTTCCACCAGAGGACCGCGACGTGGGCATCGTCTTCCAGAGCTACGCGCTGTTCCCGCACATGAGCGTCGCAGAGAACGTCGCGTACGGGCTCCGCTTCCGCGACCCGCCCGAGGGACAGACGGAGACCGAGCGCGTCGCGGCCCTGTTGGAGCTCGTCGATTTGCCGGGGTTCGGCGACCGCGACCCCGAGGCGCTGTCGGGGGGTCAGCAGCAGCGCGTCGCGCTGGCTCGCGCGCTCGCACCCGAACCCGACGTGCTCCTGCTGGACGAGCCGATGAGCGCGCTGGACGCCCGGCTCCGGGAGCGCCTGCGCGTGCAGGTCAAGGAGATTCAATCCGAGTTGGACATCACGACGGTGTACGTCACGCACGACCAGAGCGAGGCGCTCGCGATTTCGGACCGCGTCGCGGTGCTGAACGCGGGCCGCGTCGAGCAGGTCGGCGAACCCGAAGCTGTCTACCGGGAGCCGGCGTCGCGGTTCGTCGCGGAGTTCGTCGGCGACAACAACGTCTTCGACGGCCAGCCTCCAGTCGAAACGAAGGGGTGTTCGGTTCGTGTCGGCGATACTGAGTTCGACGTCGGTGAGCGCATCGACGGCCGGACAACCGTCTGTGTGCGTCCCGAGTCCCTTCGCTTCGACTGCGAGCAGAACCAGTTCGCGGTGCGCGTGGAGAGCGTGGAGTTCCTCGGCGACGCCTACCGCGCGCACTGCGACTGGGAGGGGCGAGACGTGCTCGTGAAGACCCGCGACGAGCCGCCGACGGGAGACGCGGTACTCGGGTTCCGGCCCGAAGACGCGACACTGCTGTGAGCGTCGGGAGTCGTTTTCGCTACGTTAGGGTGCGACGCCGACAGTCAGAAGCGTCCCGTACGTGCGGTAGCGCTCGACCATGTCCGCCCGCGTCTCGAAGCCCTCGTAGGGGAACTCGTCGGCGGGCGGAATCTCGACGTCGCGGTCCGCGACGTTGTCCTGCTCGGCGACGTGGAGGCCCGCGTCCCGGAACGCCTCGCGGTACTGGGCCTTGTCCCAGCGGGTCATCTCCACGGTGATGTTCTGCTGCCAGTCGTGGCTGTGGACGTTCTCCTCGTAGTAGTTCACCGCGCAGTAGAACGTCCCGCCGGGCTTCAAGACGCGCCGCACCGCTTCGAGGGTCTCGTGGGGGTCGCTTGCGTAGTAGAACGCTTCCATGCTGAACACGTGGTCGACGCTGTCGTCGGCAAACGGCAGGACGCCGAAATCACCGACGACGAAGCCGATTTGCGAGTCTTCCGTGTAGGACTGGGCGTTGCGCGCCATCTCGGGCGCGCCGTCGAGCCCGTAGCCACGGGCGACGCCGCGCTCGCGGAGCGCGCGCAGCGCGTACCCGCTCCCGGTGCCGAGGTCGAGGACGTAGTCGTCGGCCTCGACGGGTATCCGCGCGAGTACGTGCTTGGCGGTGTGCCAGTGGCGCTCCTCCATCCCCTTGTCGCGGCCCGACTCCGCCCACTCGTCGAATTCCTCGCGAACGCTCATAATGAACGCGACGGCCGCCGCGGGCAAAAACCCGCAGGAAACTGGCCGGCCGCCGCGGGCAAAAACCCGCAGACGTTTTCCCGGCCGTCCACGACTGCCCGGTATGGCCGGCCGAAGCAGACGGTACCGCGTCGCGGACACCGCCCAGCAGGTCGTCGGCGGCTTTCTGCTCGCGGGCCCGTTCGTCGTCACCGAGGAGGTGTGGCTGCTCGCCAGCAACATGCAGTGGTTCCACGTGCTCGCGACCGTCGTCATCGTGTTCGGCATCGGCTACGGCGCGCTCTACGAGGCCGACGACGACCGCGACCCCGACCGCGAGGCCGAAGTCGCCGGCGTCCCAGTTCGGTTCGTCTCCCTGATGGGGGTCGCGTACGGCTCCGTGCTCGTGCTCGCGATAGCGATTACCGCGCCCACGACGTTCGCGGGCCAACTCGAACTCGGGACGGCGTTCCCGAAGGTCGCGGCGCTCACCGCGAAATCCGTCTGCGTAGGTGCCATTTTCAGCGTCGTCGGCGCTGCGACCGCCGACAGCGTGTTCTGAAGCACCAGCGGCGGTGGTTCTCCCCTCCACGATGTTCGGATGAAAGTGTACTCCCGGTCAGCATCAGCCGATGAATCAACCGGTCTCCTGGTGGATTGAAAGGGCGAGGCGCGCGTGGCGGCGAAGCCGCCACGTTTTGCGGCGGTCGGCACAGCCGACCGCCCACTCGGCGAACCCCGGCGAAGTAAGCACGTGAGCGAGCAGCGTGAGCGAACGCGCGCAGCGAGCCGCGGGAGCCGAGACAGCCGAGGGCTTTCAGCGGTTCCCCACAACGCTACTGCTGGAGGCTTCTCACCTGAACACCACTTCTCTCCCCGACCCCGAAGGTTAAGACCGCGTAGGCGCTTTCCTGCGGTATGGACTACGACCTCGCCATCGACGGAGCGCCCGACTCCGTCCCGGGCGGCACCGTCGTACTGCTGCTCCACCCGAGCACCGGCGAGACCGACCGCATGGACACCGACTTCCTGAAGACCGACACCGACCACTTCCTCGTGGTCTCCACGCGCACGACCGCCCGCGAGGTCACGCAGAAGCTGGAGTACTACGACGTCGACGAGGACAGCGCCGAGATTCTGGACACCCTCTCCGTCGACCGCGGCTACTCCCGGCGAGGTGCCAGCCACATCCACTACGTCTCCGCGCCCGACGACGTCGACGGCATCCTCGCGGCCGCCGAGCAGTTCCTCACCGACAACCCCGGCAAGCGCCGCATCAGTTTCGACTCGCTGACCGAGCTCGCGTACTACGCCGACGAGGACCGCGCGCTCGACGCGCTCGGCCGGCTCGGCGACCTCCTCGACGAACACGACGCCGTCGCGCTCGTCCACGTCTCCCGGGAGGTCCACGACGACGACGTCCTCGACGCGTTCCGCGGAGAGAGCGACGTGGTCGTCGAACTCGACGAGGGAGGGGACGTCGCCGCCGAATACTGACTGCAGCATGGAATAGCGCTACTCCGCGCCGTTCGCGTCCGCTTCTGCATCCGCGTCCGCTTCTGCATCCGCGTCCGCTTCCGCATCTGCTTCCGTTTCTGCCGCCTCGAACAGTTTCTGTGCCCACTTCACCGCGTAGCTCGCGCCGTGGCGCCGGTATGCGAGCGTGTCCAGCGCGGCGAACGGCGCGGGCAGGTCGACGTCGTGTTTGACGGCGCTGCACGCCAACTCGGCGGCATCCGAGAACGACGTCTCGCCGCGCGCGATTTCCTGCGGGAGGTCGTCGATGCGGCCGGTGACGCGCTCGCCGGCGTCCACCCACGCATCGTGGAGGTCGGGGTAGTCCTCGTCCCACGATTCGAACTCCTCGCGCGTGTGGAGGCCGCGGTAGGCGTCGCAGCACGCCGACGCGATCTGGTAGACCGAGGCCGGGTCGGCGTCGACGGCGTCGTCGAACGCGCGGTACTCGTCCCCGAAGAAGCCGAGGAACTGCTCGGGGAGGCCCAGTCCCGCTTCGACGAGCGCTTCCGCGACGAGGAAGTCCGCGAATTCGTCCGGTGTGCCCTCGATGCGCGCCTTCACGAAGACGACCGGCGGCTCCGTCTGGGTCGTCCACGCGACCGCGCCGTCGCCGGGCGTGCCCACGACGAAGTCGCTGGACGCCAGACGGTAGAGAATCTGTGGAGCGTCTTCGGGGAGCCAGTCGGCGTCGTACTCGCTGGGCGACAGCGACTCGGTGAGCAGCGCGAGGTCGTCGCGGTGCTCCGGCGGGAGCGTCTGGAAGTCCCTGTCGCAGTCGAGGACGATGGCCTCCGGCGCGTACGTCTCCCGGACCGCCGCGAAGTCACCCGCGAGGTCGCGCTGGGAGAACATCTACGCGACGTTGACGACGATTATCAGCGCCAGAACGGCTGCGAGAGCGACTGTACCGACGACGTACTTCGTTGCCGTGCTCATGCGCAGTGGTTCGCCCGCGGCGACTTAAATTGCGGTCGTTCGCGGCCGCGGGTGGAGGGAGACGTTACTCCGCGGGCGTCTTCGCGCCGTACGCGCGCCACGCGCCGGACTTGAAGCGGACGAAGTTGATGGCGGCGCGCACGTACATGTCGCCGAGGATGGCCGCGAAGATGGCCGACAGTCCGAGTCCGAGCCCCGGCGAGACGGCGGGAATCGAGAGCGGGCCGAGCGCGAACGGGCCGACGACGAAGCTCGCGGGGAGTGCGACGAACGCCAGCGGGAGGCGGACGAGGTACGTTCCCACGATGCCGCCGTAGAACGGCCAGCGGGTGTCGCCAGCGCCGCGGAGGCCGCCGCGGAGCGTCCGCGAGACCGAGAAGCCGGCGACGCTCAGTCCGAAGACGCGGACGAACGTCACGGTGAGGTCGACGGTGGTCGCGCCGAACGCCTGCGCGATGGGCGCCGCCGCGAGGAAGATGCCCGCACCGATGAGCAACTGGGTGACGAGCGCGATGCGCAGCGTCTGCCAGCCGTAGTCGGCGGCCTCGTCGGGCTCGCCCGCGCCGAGGCGGTGGCCGACGAGCGTGCTGGAGGCCGTCGCGTACCCCCACGCGGGCATCAGCGCCAGCAACATCACGCGGCGGCCGATGGCGTACGAGGCGACGACGGGTGTCCCGAGTACGCCGAGCACGAACAGGAACGGGAACCGGCCGAACGTCCGCGAGAGCCGCGTGCCAGCAAGCGGGAGCGCGACGCGGACGATTTCGCGGGCGACGCTCCAGTCCCACTGCTTGCCGCGGAGTCGGAGCGCGACGCTCCAGCGCCCGGAGAGGAGGACGGCGAAGAACACGATGCCCGCGAGCGTGTTCGCGATGGCGGTCCCCCACGCCGCGCCGACGACGCTGAGTTCGGGGAACCCGAACAGCCCGAAGATGAGCAGCGCGTTCAGCGCGACGTTCGTCGGCAGCGTCACGAGGCGCACGTACATCGGCGTCCGAGTGTCGCCGGCACCCGCCAGCGCCCGCGCTGCGGTCATGCTCCAGAACCGGAACACCACCGACAGCATCACCACGCGGAGGTAGTCCGCGCCCAGCGCCGCCGTCTCCGCGTCGCTGGCGAGCAAGCTCACGAGCGGGTCCGCGTACAGCCACGCGCCAGCGGTGAGCGGGACCGAGAGCAGCAGCGAGAGCCACAGCGACTGCTTGATGGCGAAGTCTGCCTCCGCGTCCTCCTCGGCTCCCTTCAGCCGGGAGACGACGCTGATGGTGCCGCTGGTCAGCGCGAGCGCGAGCCCGAACGGGATGAAGTAGTACTGGAAGCCGAATTCGAGGGCGGCGACCGCGACGTCCCCCGCGGCGATGCTCACCATCAGGAAGTCCGTCGTTCGCAGCACGGTGCGCAGGCCGCCGGTCACCATCGCGGGGAGCGCGAGGTCGAACGCCTCCTCACCCTTCTTCCGGTCGACGAGCCCGAGCCACGCCAGCAGCGCGGGGAACGCGGCGACGAGGGCCTCCACGCGGCGACGAACGGTCATCTACTGGAGGGGTCGTGTCGGCGCGGAAAACACCTTCGGCAGCCGGCAACCTACCGCGGGTTCGCGTACCGCCGCAGGTTCGCGGACTGCTGTCGGTTCACGTGCGATCGTACCCGCGAGTCGAAAGCGGAAGGATGGAGAGTGGGAACGGACTGCGGGACGAGAGGGTGGAGCGTGGAAACGGGTGCAGGGAGAGGATGGGGTCGAAACGGGACTGTTCGCGCGCTACTCGTCGTCGGTCTCCCAGGCGTCCGGCACCTCGATGACGTACTGGCCGTCCTCCTGGAGCGCGATGATGTACTCCTGACGGTCGTACAGCTCCATGAGGTTGAGCTCGTACTGGCCGGGCGCGACGATGCGGATGGACTCGAACTGGTCGTTGAGCTCCTGCCGGAGGTCCTCCAGTTCGGGTCGGTCCTCGGGGTCGTCGGGCTCCTTGACGACGCGGCCGTCCGACGGCGCGTCCGGCAGCGAGTCCTTGTCGACGACGGAACTCCGGGCGTCCGCCTGCGCGGCGTCCTCGTCGCCCGTCTCCGTGCTGGCGTCGATGCCCTCTGCGGGTTCTTCTTCGGACAGGTCGCCCCCCGTTTCGGATGCGTTGGGAGCACTCGGATCCGTCTCGTCGGCTGCCCCCGACGCCTCGGTTTCGGGTGCGCTGGGGTCGGCTTCGGCGTCGGCAGTGCTGGACGCGTCTGCAGTGCTGGCGGCGCCAGTCGTCTCGGCGTCCTCGCCAGTCGTACGCGCTGCGGGGTCGGGGTCGCTGGTCACGGCGTCTCGGACCTTGTTCGCGGCGCGGCCGACCGCGCCCGCGACGGTCCCCCCCTCGCGTTCGGGGGGCTCGGGCGAGTCGGCGTCCGCGTCGGCTGGCGGGTCAGCCGGCTCGGATTCGGCGACATCACCGGGGTGGTACTGGAACTTGTTCCCGCCGCAGTCCGGGCATCCCGACAACATTTCCTTGGAGCCGTCCGCGAAGACGTGCCCGCAGTTCGTACACTGGTGAGGCATTACTTGCGGGAAACGAGCGCGCTGATGAGCGTCTCGTCCTTGTGGAGGGACTGAATCTGGTTCGCCGGTCCGACGACCGTGAGCTTCGACGTCGACTGCTTGCCCATCAAGCGGCCGAGCAAGCCCGTGTCGTTGGTCTCGGACTGCGGGAAGCTCTCAATCTCGATGCCGGAGAAGCCGTCCGGGTTGATCTCTGTCATCGTCACTTCGATGAGTTTCGACTCCTCGTCGGGGGTGAGGCCGGCCTCCAGGACGACGATTTTGCCGTCGCGGACGCCGTCCAGAATCATCCGAATCTTCTCCATGGACGTCTTGCCGGACATCCGCTCGGCGCTGATGAGGTCGATCTGGACGCCGTCGCCCGGTCCGTCTTCGCTCGTGGTTTCAGGCATCGTGAGTCACCCGAAGTACTCCGCGATCTTCTCGTAGACCTCGTCCATGTTCTCGCCCTCCAGCGCGGAGAGCGGAATCGTCTCGTGTTGGGGGAACGCGTTCGACACGCGCTGGATGTTCGAGCCCTCGAGGTCGGTCTTGTTCGCGAGGATGAGCACCGGCAGGTCCCGACTCTCGATGATGCCGATGAGCATCGTGTTCACCTGCGTGAACGGGTCCGTCGTGGAGTCGAGGACGTAGATGACACCGTCGACGTCCTCGCGGAGCCAGTGCATCGCCTCCGCGACGCCCTCGGTGGCTTCGCGGGAGCGGCGCACGGCCTCGTCTTTCTCCATGTCGTGCTCGAGGAACTCCGAGTAGTCGACTTTCGTCGTCACGCCGGGCGTGTCGACGATGTCGATGTTGACGGTCTTCCCGTCGCGTTTGATTTCGACGTTTTCCTTCCGGCGCGCGCGGCGCGTCTCGTGCGGGATGTGGCTCTCCGGGCCGACCGCGTCGCCGGTCCAGTCGCGAGCGATACGGTTCGCGAGCGTGGTCTTGCCGGCGTTCGGCGGGCCGTAAATCCCGATTCGTTTCGGTTCCGAGTCGTCGGCAAACAGGCTCGCCGACACCCGTGAGATGCTGTCTCTGAGTTCTGCGAACAGTCCCATCCTTGACCTCCATACGCACCCCGCGCCTTGTATGCTTGACGCAGGATACGGACGGTTGATAGGGGAGAGCCGGCGAGCGGACTTAAACTTACGTCAGACAGCGGGTGTGGAGACAGGTGGGACGACAGCTGGAACGGATGTTGGGCAAGTTGGACGAAAAGCCTGGGGCGGGAGTAGAGAGTAGAGAGTAGAGAGTAGAGAGTAACCCAAGAGGGAGGAGAGGGATAGGTGGGCGGGCCGAGTGGGGAGTGGTAGCGTGGACCGACGCGAGGCCCCCCACCCCTTCGTTTCGAGTGGAAACGGGAGCAGCCGTAGGCCGGGAGCGACAGAACGGGAGATTCGGGCGGGAAAGCCACTAGTTCTAGACCAGACCACGTCAACAAAATTCGGTACGGGCTGTATTGCGGTTACTGTTTCTGAGTATATGACTTAGTCTTTTCCCTCTTCTAGAGCCAATCCTGTTCTGTGACCCCCTCCCCCGGTCCGTTTCGCCGTTCCACCCGAAACGAAGGGGTGGGGGGCGGACCCCTGTCCCCCACCCCAACCCCCCTGTTTCCGATGGAACTCCCCAACTCACTCGTCGAGAACCCCAGCCGTCGGTTCGTTCTCTCTGAAACGGACCTCGTGAGAAGCAGAACCAGTCTCACGCGCGCACTCGAAACACTCCTCCTCGAACCCTCTCGAATTCGCTATCCGCCGACTAGCCCCGCCGTGTCTCGTCTACCCAGCCGGTTTCGACGTCGACGGACACTCCGAACGTTCAACGCTCTCGGCGCTTCCGACTCTCTCGGACTCTCTCGTCGTGTTCTAGCAGACGAACGATTTGCGTACCTAACCGGAGTCAGAACCAAACGTTTCGTCGCTCGTCTGACCTCATCGAAACTTATTAGTCCCTCACGTTTCCATTAGTTCATCTGCATCAACTGGAGCGCCCGGTCACTGAACCGCCTCGAACGCCCCGTTCGCGCCGGTCTGTGGCTTCCTCTCCGTGCGCGGCGCTCTCCACACGAAACGAAGGGGCACCGCAAATCATGTCAGACGAACCGACGACGGACGGCCGACGTACTGCCGACCGGGACTTCGAGGTGGACCTCGACGACGTCCTCGAGGACGACGAGGACGGCGACGAGGGGCTGTTCGACGACTTGCTCAGCGGCGAACCCATCTTCGAGAACAAGGAGGTGTTGCGGCCGTCGTACACGCCACACGAACTCCCGCACCGGAAAGACCAGATCAACAACATGGCGACGATTCTCGTCGCGGCGCTGCGCGGCGAGACGCCGTCGAACATCCTCATCTACGGGAAGACCGGGACGGGGAAGACCGCCAGCGCGAAGTTCGTCAGCCAGGAACTGGAGCGGACCTCCCAGAAGTACGACGTCCCCTGCGAGGTCGAGTACATCAACTGCGAGGTTACGGATACCCAGTACCGCGTGCTCGCGCAGCTCGCGAACACGTTCATCGAGCAGAACCGCACGTTCATCGACGAGCGCGTCGAGGAACTCCAGGGTCTCCGGGAGGCCGGCGAGGACGACCCGGGCGTGCTCGAATCCGACGACGACAACGACGACCACCTCGACTTCGACTCCGTCGAGGCCGTCGACGAGCGCATCGAGGCGCTGCACGAGGAGAAGTCCGAGATGGACGACGTCCCGATGACGGGGTGGCCGACCGACCGCGTGTACGCGCGCTTCTTCGAGGCCGTCGACTACGTCGAGCGCGTCGCGGTCATCATGCTCGACGAGATCGACAAGCTCGTCGAGAAGTCCGGCGACGACACCCTCTACAACCTCTCGCGGATGAACTCCGAGCTGGAGAACTCCCGGGTCTCCATCATCGGCATCAGCAACGACCTGAAGTTCACCGACTTCCTCGACCCGCGCGTCAAATCGAGTCTCGGCGAGGAGGAGATCGTCTTCCCGCCGTACGACGCCAACCAGCTCCGGGACATCCTCCAGCACCGTGCGGACGTCGCGTTCAAGGATAACGCGCTCTCCGAGGACGTCATCCCGCTGTGTGCGGCGTTCGCCGCCCAGGAGCACGGTGACGCGCGTCGCGCGCTCGACCTCCTCCGGACCGCCGGCGAACTCGCCGAACGCGACCAGTCGGACTCAGTCACCGAGGAGAACGTGCGGCGCGCCCAGGACAAAATCGAACTCGACCGCGTGGTCGAGGTCGTGCGCACGCTCCCGACGCAGAGCAAACTCGTCCTGTACGCCATCCTCCTGCTGGAGGACAACGGCGTCCACAACGTGAACACGGGCGAGGTGTACAACATCTACAAGACGCTCTGCGACGAGCTCGACGCGGACGTGCTCACGCAGCGCCGCGTCACCGACCTCATCAGCGAACTCGACATGCTCGGTATCGTGAACGCGGTCGTCGTCTCGAAGGGCCGCTACGGCCGCACGAAGGAAATATCGCTGTCGGTTCCCGTCGAGGAGACCGAAGCCGTCCTCGAAGCGGACTCCCGGCTCAGCGACATCGAGAACGTCACGCCGTTCGTGCAGGCGCGCTTCGACAACTGAGCGCCGGTCGATTCTCTCCGTACGCCGTCGACGCTACGCCAACCCCCTTCGTTTCCCGTCCACACACCACGATGGCGTAGCCACGCCCGTCCACTCGAAACACTCCCGAATCGAGAATCAAAAGCGACGCCTCAGTCCTCCTTCCCACGAAAGGGTAGTCGAAAGCTCGTCTCCCGTTACCGACTGCGGTCAGTCGCTCGGGTACGACTCAGTGGTCGGTTCGCCGGGGCTCGTGGTGCCGACGTGCGGGACGGCGACCCGGTAGAGCGCGTACACGAGCAACACGAGCAGCGCCGCGACGACCAGCGCCGTCCGGACGTTCGGGTCGATGGTCGGCTGGGCTATCACTTCGCCGGCGTCGTTGGTCACGGGCGCCGCGCCGCGGGGCGCGCCGTCGAGCGTTTCTATCAGGCCGGTGACGACGACGCCGAGCAGCAGCAAGCCGCCGCTCAGCGCTATCGCGAGCCTGTCCGCGAGGTCGACGTCGTTGGATTGCATTTACTGTCACCTCCTAGCCGAGTAGGTACTTCAGCCGCGGGCGGTTCTGGACGAAGTCGGTGCGCTCGATGAGTGCGTCGAGGCCGTAGTGGCGGCCGGCCGCGAACACGATCATCGTCACGAACAACAGCATCCCCATCAGGTCGCTGTTGACGAGTCCGTGCCCGAAGCTGGCGTTCCCGACGAAGAACAGGCTCATGAAGAACACGCCGAAGAACGACGCGAGCCGGACGAGCACGCCGAACATGAGCCCGAGCCCGATCGCCGTCTCCCCGAGCGGCACGAGCGCGCCGAGGAGGTCCGGGAACCCCGCGAGGAACGTTGCGAGCGGTCCCAGCGTGGTGCCGCTCATGCCCTGCAGGTAGCCGGCGGCACCGAAGCTCAGCCCGCTGTCGAGGAGCTTCCCGAGCCCGGAGTGGACGAACCACCAGCCGGTGAGCACGCGAAGCATCGCGACCCAGTACGCCGCCCACGGCCCCGAGAGTTCGAAGTCGACCTCGTTCCTCAAGGGGGTTGCCGCATCGTATGACATTCCCATCACCTCACGTGTGGAGGTAGCCGCTGGACCCCTATAACCCGAGCCGCGATTCCAACGCAGTAAGACGCGTTCCCAGATACTGAGAACGACGTTCCCGGACTCTGAAAATCGGACGACCAGTTAACTCTCCGTACCTCCGAGCGTCGGGTGATGCGTGCTCCGCTCGGGACGGACGAGACGCCCGAACTCCAGGTCGTCCTCGACGCCCTGGACGACGAGGGATGCAGACGCATCATCGAGGCGCTCGACGAGCCGATGGCGGCCAAGGAGCTCTCGGAGGCGTGTGACATCCCGCTGTCGACGACCTACCGGAAGCTCGAACTCCTCACGGACGCCGCGCTCCTGGAGGAGCGGGCGGTGCTCCAACCGGACGGCCACCACACGACGGAGTACGACCTCGTCTTCGAGGAGGTCGTCATCCAAATCGACGAGGACCGGACGCTCGACGTCGGCGTCACGCGGCCGTCGCAGTCCACGGACGAACGCCTCGAAACGCTCTGGGCGGAGGTGAGCAAAGAGACATGACACACTACTTGGCAGTCGTCGCGTTGAAGACAATCACGCTCGTGCTCGGCGGCGCGGTCACGTACTTCGCGCTGAAGGCGTGGAATCGCACCGGGTCGCCGGCGCTGCGGTCGCTCGCCATCGGCTTCGGGTGCGTGACCCTCGGGTCGCTGCTCGCGGGTATCGCCGACCAGGTGCTCGCGGTCGACCGCACGCTCGCGGTACTGACCGAGAGCGCGCTCACGGCCGTCGGCTTCGCGGTCATCGTCTACTCGCTGTACGTCGACTGACTGCGGTCCGACCGTCGCCCGCGACGCGCGAGCGAAGAATATAACGATTAATCGGGAGTGCGAGTCGTTCGACGATTTCCGTTCGCGTCCCGCCGAACCTCACGTAACAGGCGCGAGCGCGACGCCCGACGCGTTCTTCGGCGACGAACCGACTGGCTCGGGAGCCAGCGCTCCAGTTCCCTCGACACTTGCCGGCCCAGCGTCGGTCGCGAGCGTCGTCGTGCCCGGCGTGACGGCACCGGCGAACGTCAGGCGCACCCAGCCGAGGTACGGGAGGCGGTATTCGGCGGTGCCCTTCACCCACGCGGGCTTGACGGGACTGGAGATGCCGCGCGCCTGGTCGTAGTAGTCGTTCGTGACCGAGTTGTCGCCCTTCGTGATGAAGCCCGCGTGGGGCGCGGGACAGTTCCGGAGTTCGTCGCAACTGTCGGCGTCGACGTAGTCAGGGTTGGCCTTCGAGTACCAGTTCTCGCCGTCGTCCACCCAGAAGCGTGCGCGGTGTATCACCGGCGTCTCCCGCCCGTTCCCGTACGGCTTGTAGACGATGACGTCGCCCAGCCCGCCGAACTGCTGGTAGTCGTGGCCGGTGGCGTCCTGGTGGGTGACGACGCCGGTGTCGCCGGTGGCGTAGTCGGGGGTGAACCGCTGTTCCTCCATCACGAACACGAGGTCGCCCTTCTGCATGTTCGGCTGCATGCTCCCGCTCTCGACGGCGACCAGCGGCGGCCAGACGCCGCTGACCGCGAACAACAGCAGGCCGACCATGGCGACCGTGAGCGCGCTGCTGGCGGCCTCGCGGACGAACATCACGGCACCGTGGTCGGTACGGAGGAACCAGACGAGCGCGGCCCGCGGACCGCCGCGGGGGTCGGGCACGTCGTCGCCGTTGGTCATCTGTTCGCCTTTCGCCGCTCCCGGGTTTCAACTTTCCCCTCGCGGACCGCCACCCTTTTGCTCGCGCTTACCGTGCTGACGTGGTGTGCCACGAGAACCCCCGGTCCGGGTCGTCCGTGAACTCACCAGCCGGGGGTACAACGCGGAACGAGAGGCCGTGACGCTGCTCGCGGGCGCGAGCGACCCCGCGGCCGCCGTCGAGCGCGCGGTCGACGCCGCACCCGACGACGCGCTGACGCTCACCACCGCCCACGTTCGCGAGGTGCTCGACGACGCGACGCCGAGCGCGTCCGCGACGGAGGCCGACGTGTCCAGCGGCGACACGGCAGCCGCCGAGACGACCGCAGCCGAGACGACCACGACCGAGACGACCACGACCGAGACGACCACGACCGAGACGACCACGACCGAGACGACCACGGCCGCTGCCGCAACGCCGCCCGCCGACCCCGAGCCGGAGGCGTCCACCGACCGAACGACCTCTCCCACCACTTCGACTGGGGCCGAAGACGACGACATTCGGACGCAAGAACGAACCTCTCCAGTTGAAACAAAGGGGGTGGGAAAAGGACAGAACGCGGCGGGGCGACGGGACGGCCGCGACGCGCGCGACGACAGCGAGCGTAGCGTCGAAATCGACGGCGACATCACCGGCGAATCGACGGGAACTGGCGAGTACGCGGACTTCGTCGCGACGTTCCGCGACCGCTACGACCGCCTCTCGAAGAAGCTCCGCGGGCGCGTCAACCACCGACCCACGGACGCGCTCGACTCGATGCCCGGTGGCAGCGAGGCCGCGGTCGTCGGGATGGTCAACGACATCCGCTCGACCGCCAGCGGCCACTGGCTCGTCGAAGTCGAGGACACGAACGGCGTCTTCCCGACGCTCGTGATGAAAGACCGCGACATCGCCGTCCACGTCGACGAACTCCTCATGGACGAGGTCGTCGCCGTCGAAGGGACAATTTCCGACGACGGCGGCATCCTGTTTGCGGACGACCTCCACTTCCCGGACATCCCGCGCACGCACCGGCCGTCCACGGCGGACCGCCACGTGCAGGCCGCGCTCGTCTCCGACGTTCACGTCGGCAGCCAGGAGTTCGCCGCGGACGCCTGGCAGGCGTTCGCCGACTGGCTCCACACCGAGGAAGCCGACCCCGTCGAGTACCTCCTGATTGCGGGCGACATGGTCGAAGGCGTCGGCGTCTACCCCAACCAGGACGAGGAACTGGACATCGTCGACATCTACGACCAGTACGAGACGTTCGCGGAACACCTCAAAGACGTCCCCGGGGACATGGAAATCGTGATGATTCCCGGCAACCACGACGCCGTCCGCCTCGCCGAACCCCAGCCCGCCTTCGACGAGGAACTGCGCGACATCATGAGCGCCCACGACGCCCGCTTCACCGGGAATCCATCCACCGTCACCGTCGAAGGCGTCGACATCCTCATGTACCACGGCGTCTCCATCGACGAAATCATCGCCGAATACCCCGGCGACGACATCTCCTACGACAACCCCCACCGCGCGATGGAGCAACTCCTCAAGAAACGCCACGTCGCCCCGCAGTTCGGCGGCCGTACCCGCGTCGCCCCGGAGAAGGAAGACTACCTCGTCATCGACGACGCGCCCGACGTCTTCCACACCGGCCACGTCCACAAACTCGGCGTCGGCGGCTACCACAACGTCCGCCTCGTGAATTCGGGCTGCTGGCAACATCAGACCGAATTCCAGAAATCCGTCAACATCGACCCCGACGTCGCCACCGCCCCCATCCTCGATTTGGACACCCTGGACGTGACGGTCCGGAAGTTCGTCTAGCCACTTTTTGCTGTGGGAGGGCGCCTGCGGCGCCCTCCTCTGCTCACGGCACGCAGCGCCGTCTGTTCGCGGGCCGTCGGCCCGCGCTCACTGCGTTCGCGCGGTGAACCGCTTCGCTCGGGTCCTTCGGATCATTCTGCTCGCGGATGCTCGTTCTGCAGTTGTCAGTCCACGAATCGCTCGACGTCCGCTGCGACAGGTCTGGAAACGTCTTCGGGAACGTCCGCGAACCACTCGATTTTGGTGCCGTCCACGCGGCTTTGCGGCTCCTCAGGAAGTCGAGCGTTCGGCGTCGCGCGGACGACCACGTTGTAGACCGTAGTGCTGTCGCCGGTGTCGGGAACGCGGTACTCGCGGGCGCGGAGGCGCTCGACGGCGTCGACGTCGATTGGGACGCCAGTCAGCCCCTCGAACTCGTGGCGCGCGACCGCCAGCCAGTCGTCGCCGGCTTCGGCGGGAAACGCGGGGAGTGTCCAGCCGTGGTGGCCGTCGTTCTGGAGGAGGACGCCAACGTCGCTCACAACACCGACGACCACGTGGCTGTCCAACTCGGTCGCGTCAGCGAACTCAGCCGTGTCGACATCGTGGGTCCTGTCCCGGACGTCGACAGTATCGTGGTCGCGGAGCGTCACGGGGTCTGTCAGGGATTCAGGGAAGTCGGCGGTCACGGCGGCTCTACGGCGACCCGTGGTTTAGAAGTGGGGTGTCGGTTACTCGCCACGAATCTCGCGGAGCCGCTCGCGGCCGGGGGCGATGAGGTCGTCGAGGTAGTCCGCGAGCGCGCCCTTCGCGTCCGCGGGGTGGAGTTCGCCGGATTCGAGGTCCGCGGCGAGGGCCTCGTAGTCGTCGTATTCGAGGTTGCCGCCGTACTCGTCGGGGCGCTCGACGACGACCGCCTCGAAGCGCGGGAAGACGTGGTACTGGAACAGTTCGAGCACGGGGTTGACGAGGTCGCCCTCGGGGTCGCGGGTTTGCGGGCAGAACGCCGAGTTCACCTTCTCTTCGAGGTCCTCTGTGGAGTCCTCCATGGAGATGGTGATGCCCTCGCTGGAAGACATCTTCCCCTCGCCGGTCTCGAGGTCGCCGAGAATCGGCGTGTGGACGGCGAGGCGCTTCTCGTAGCCGAGACTCGGGAGTTCCTCGCGGGCGAGCATGTGGACCTTCCGCTGGTCCATGCCGCCGACTGCGACGTCGACGTCGAGGTACTCGATGTCCAGCGCCTGCATCAGTGGGTAGACGACGTGGCTGACCTTCGCGGTCTCACCGCCCTGAATTTCGGCCATCGCGCGCTGCGCGCGGTTCAACGATGTCGCCAGTTCCAATTCGTGGAGGTCCAGTTCGTAGTCGTCGTCGAGCTGGTAGTCGCTGCCGAGCACGAACTTCGTGGAGGCCTCGTCGAGGCCGTACGCGAGGAACTGCTCTTTCATCTGGTCGGCGGTGTCCCGAATCTCCTCGAAGGAACCTTTCCCGTTGAGGTACGCGTGGACGTCCGCCAGGAGGACGACGACGTCCAGCCCGGCGTCCTGCAGGTCGATGAGCTTGTTCGCGGTGAGCAGGTGGCCGAGGTGGAGCACGCCCGAGGGCTCGTAGCCGACGTACGCTCGCTTCCCGTCGGGGTCGTCGGCGAGCGCTTCGACTTCCTCCTCGGTCACGACTTCCGCCGCGTTCCGCGTGAGGAGTTCGTAGGTGTCCATACGACTGCGGAGTCAGCGCTCGGGGTTAAGCGGTTTGGATGCGTGCGAACGCGTCAGACCGAGAGAATCAGGGAATGACCGTCGCGGGCACGCGGTCGGCGTGCAGCACCGTCTCGGCGGCGCTTCCGAGGAGCGTGCGTTCGAGCGTGCCAGCGCCGTGGTGCCCCATCACGACGTGGTCGTAGCCGCGCTCCTCGACGAGCGAGAGGATGTCGTCGCCAACGCTGTCGCTCGGCCGGAACTCCACGTCGACGTCCGTGTTGACTTCGGGTTCGGTGTCGACGTCCTGCGCGTCGAGAACGCGTTCGGCGCGGTCGAGGACGGCGTCCGTACTCTCGGATTCGGCTTCTGCGAAGTGGACGGCGTCGAGGCGTCCCTCGTAGCGGCGCGCCATCTCCGCGGCGAACCCCAGCGCGCGGAAACTGCAGTCCGAGCCGTCGACGGGGACGAGGATGTCCATGCGGTGGTACTGTGTGGCCTGCGGGTTACGCATTACGGCGGATCGCGTCCAGCGCTTCGGCGGCCTCGCGAGCGGCTTCGAGGAACTCGCGGGCCCGCCGCGGGTCGTCGGCGCCGGCGGCGCGGCGCGCCAGCGCGGCAATCGAGGATTCCAGTGCGTCGGCGGCTTCGCCGGACGGCGAAGTATTCGGGAGTTCGCTGTCGACTGCCGGCTGCTCGGTCGGCGCGGGCTGTTCGCGGCGCTGCTCGCGTGCGGGCTGGGTGGACTGCTGGCGTTCGGCGGGCTGCCGGCCTTCGGCGGGCTGCTGGCGCTCGGCGGCGTTACCGGTCGGCTGGCTGGCACGGGCACCTTCGGCTGCGTCCGCGTCGCCGCCCGCTGGCTGCGAGGGCTGCTGTGCCGCCTGTCCTTCGGTGTCAGCCTGCTGCTGCGCGGCCTGCTGCTGCGCGGTCTGCTGTTGTTCGGCGGCCTGCTGGCAGTTGGGGCAGAAGGACTGGCCCTCGTAGCGGAAGATGGGGTTGCCACAGCGGTCGCAGTGCTGGTTGGTCATCGTCGCACCCTGCAGCAGGAGTTCGCTCATGCGCTCGGTCTCCCCACGGTCGTCGTCGGCGTACTTCTCGCGGAGTTCCTCGCGCACGGCCTCCTCGTCGAAGCCGTCGTCCGTGTCGCTCATAGGTGTGTACAGGGCGCGACGCCTCGAAAAGCCTGCGGAGGACGGACCCTGCGAGAAAATTCGACGAAAGTCGAAGTGGCGTTCGTCCGTCGTCGGCGACCGTGTGGGTCGTTTCCCCGCCTGCTCGAACTCACCGAAGCGCTTAACGGACTCGCCGGCGGTGGGTATACGTGATATGACGAAAGTCAGCATCGTGGGGGCCGCCGGCACGGTCGGCGCCGCCGCAGGCTACAACCTCGCGCTCCGCGACGTGGCCGACGAACTCGTGTTCGTGGACATCCCGGACAAGGAAGACGAGACCATCGGGCAGGCCGCGGACGCGAACCACGGCGTCGCCTACGACGCCAACACGGAGGTCACCCAGGGGACGTACGAGGACACCGCTGGCTCCGACGTCGTCGTCATCACCGCGGGGATTCCCCGCCAGCCCGGCCAGACGCGCATCGACCTCGCGGGCGACAACGCGCCCATCATGGAGGACATCGGCTCCTCCATCGCCGAGCACAACGACGACTTCGTGACGGTCACGACGTCGAACCCCGTCGACCTCCTGAACCGCCACCTCTACGAGAGCGGCGACCGCGACCGTCACAAGGTCGTCGGGTTCGGCGGTCGCCTCGACAGCGCGCGCTTCCGCTACGTGCTGAGCCAGCGCTTCGACGCGCCCGTGCAGAACGTCGAAGCCACCATCCTCGGCGAGCACGGCGACGCGCAGGTGCCCGTGTTCTCGAAGGTGCGCGTGAACGGCGCGGACCCCGACTTCTCGGACGACGAGCGCGAGGACATCCTCGAAGAACTCCAGCAGTCTGCGATGGATGTCATCGAGCGCAAGGGCGCAACCCAGTGGGGGCCGGCGACGGGCGTCGCGCACATGGTCGAAGCTATCCTCCGCGACACGGGCGAGGTGCTCCCCGGCTCCGTCGTGCTCGACGGCGAGTACGGCCTCGACGACGTCGGTCTCGGCGTGCCCGTGAAACTCGGCTCGAACGGCGTCGAGGAAGTCGTGGAGTGGGACCTCACGGAGTACGAGCGCGACCAGCTCGGCGAGGCCGCGGAGAAGCTCTCCGAGCAGTACGACGAAATCGCGTAATCGCCGCGCCCGCGCTCGCCGGCCGCGTCAGGCCGGCGCGACCTCTTTCGTGACCTCGTCCGGTTCGTCGCCGTCCGTGGATTCGCGTTCGGCGTCCGGTTCGAGTTCCCGTATCGGCACCTCCTCCCAGTGGTGGCACATTACAGTCGCTAGTGTGGCACGCGTTAGCATAAAGCTTGCCTGAACGGAGGACGACCGCTCGCTAGGGCCTCAGACGACCTGTTCGCCGTCGTCGTCGTAGACTGCAATCGCGTCGACGGGGCACGAGCGCGCCGCGAACTTCGCGTCGAACTCCTCGTCTTCGGGAATCTCGCGCGCGAAGACGCCGTCCTCGACCTCTTCGCTGTCCCGCAGGACGGCTTTGCCCGCGTCCGTGTCCTCCTCGAAGGCGTCCCACTCCGCGACACACTGGAACATCCCGATGCAGACGTCGCGGTCGAACTCGACTCGCATACGGGAACGTGGAGGCGCCCCGCCTATATCGTTGCCGGGCTAGGTGGAGTAGTCACAACTGGAGGCTCGGGCACGGTCTCGAGGCGTCGGTGACGGCGGTGACCCCACAATTTCACGCGTAGATAACGAAAAGTGCGAGCCGACCTGGCCACTTTCACCCCGGTACGCGAACCCTTAACCACGTGAGCGACGTACGACCGCCCGAATGTCGGAGTCCGCGTACGTCGACCATCCGATGCTGGCCGAGGGCGTCATCGAGGCACGCCAGTACCAGCTGCAGCTCGCGGCGGCCGCACGGGAGGACCACACGCTCGTCTGCCTCCCCACCGGGCTCGGGAAGACGACGGTGAGCCTGCTGGTGACGGCCTACCGGCTGGCCGACGACGCGGGCGGGAAGTCCCTCCTGCTCGCGCCGACGAAGCCGCTGGTCGAACAGCACGCGGCGTTCTACCGGGAAGCCCTCCGGATTCCGGACGACGAAATCGTCGTGTTCACGGGGGAGACGCGGCCCGACGACCGCGCGGAGATGTGGAACGACGCGCGCGTGGTCGTGGCGACGCCCCAGGTCGTGGAGAACGACCTCGTGGGCGGGCGCATCGGGCTCGAAGAGGTCGTGCACTGCACGTTCGACGAGTGCCACCGTGCGACCGGCGACTACGCGTACACGTACATCGCGGAGCGCTACCACGCCGACGCGCTGAACCCGCTCGTGACGGCGATGTCCGCCTCTCCGGGCGGCAACGAGGAGGACATCCAGACGGTCTGCGAGAACCTCGGCGTGCGGAACGTCGAGGTGATGACCGAGGACGACGCGGACGTCGGCGAGCACACGTACGACACGGACGTCCAGTGGGAGCGCATCGAACTCCCGGAGCAGGTCATCGAGGTCCGGGACGCCATCAACGAGGTCATCGAGGACCGCCTGGAGAAACTCCGGGAGTTGGGCGTCACGCGCGTCTCCAGCCCGGACGTCTCCCAGAAGGACCTGAACAAGATTCGCGCGAAACTCCAGGAGCTCATCGACAACGACCAGAGCGAGGGCTACCAGGGGATGAGCGTGCACGCGGAGGTGATGAAGCTCCGGCGCGCGGTCGAACTCGTCGAAACGCAGAGCGTCGAATCCGTGCGGCGGTACTTCGAGCGCCAGCGCAACGCCGCGCGCTCGTCGGGGGCATCGAAAGCGAGCCAACGACTCGTCTCCGAGCCCAAAGTCAAAGAAGCGATGCGGAAGGCCGACGACTTCGACGGCCTCCACCCGAAGTTCCGGCGCGCGCGGATGCTGCTCGCTGAGACGCTCGGTATCGAGGAGGGCGAGCGCGTCATCGTCTTCACCGAGTCGCGGGACACCGCGGAAGCCCTCACCGACTTCTTGGGCGAGCACTTCGACACGCAGCGCTTCGTCGGGCAGGGCGACGCGGACGGCAGCGACGGGATGACGCAGAAAGAGCAGCGCGAGACGCTCGACCGGTTCCGGAGCGGCGAGTTCGAGGTGCTGGTCTCCACGAGCGTCGCCGAGGAGGGGTTGGACGTTCCGGAGGTCGACCTCGTGTTGTTCTTCGAGCCGGTGCCGACGGCGATTCGCTCCGTCCAGCGAAAGGGGCGGACGGGCCGCCAGACGGAGGGAAAGGTCGTCGTGTTGATGGCCGAGGACACCCGCGACGAGGCGTACTTCTGGATCAGTCAGCGCCGCGAGCAGGAGATGGAGGACGAACTCCGCGAACTGAAAGGCGTCGCCGACGACCTCGAAGGCGACCTCGGAGAGAGTCAGCGCGCGCTCGACGACTACGGCGACGAGGAGGCGGACGCTTCGGACGACGACGCGAGCGAGGCGGCGACAGCAGCCACGTCAGCGGACGCGCAGCCTGCGGAGGCCGACGGCGGTAGCGCGGCTGCAGGCGGCGACGGGCAGGCGGGACTCACGGACTTCGACGCGCCCGACCCCGACGATGTCGAGGAAGGCGAGGACGAGGAGGGTGTGGCAGCGCGCGCGGACAGCGGCGACGAGGAGGCGGTCGAGGTGGTCGTCGACCAGCGCGAACTCGACTCGAACATCGCGCGGGACCTCTCGAAGCGCGACGGGGTCGAGACCAGACTGGAGACGCTGTCGGTGGGCGACTACGTGCTCTCGGACCGCGTCGCCGTCGAACGGAAGTCCCACGCGGACTTCCTGGACACGCTGCTGGGCGGCGACCGCTCCATCTTCGAGCAGGCCAAGGACCTGACGCGCCACTACACGCGCCCTGTCCTCCTCTTGGAGGGAGACGGCGACCTCTACGCGGAGCGCAACGTCCACCCGAACGCGATTCGCGCGACGCTGGCGTCGCTGGCCGTGGACTGGGGCATCAGCGTCGTGCAGACGCGCGGCGAGGACGACACCGCGGAGATGATTCAGACCATCGCCGAGCGCGAGCAGACCGACAACGACCGCGAGGTGAGCGCGCACGGCGAGAAGGCCGCGAAGACGCTCGGCGAACAGCAGGAGTACGTCGTCTCCTCGATTGCGGACATCGGCCCGGTGACCGCGCGCTCGCTCCTCGAAGCGTTCGGGACCGTCGAAGCCGTGATGACCGCCCGCGAGGACGACCTCACGGAGGCGGACGGCGTCGGCCAGGTCACCGCCGAGCGCATCCGTGAAGTCGTCGGCAGCGACTACCAGCCCGACGCGTAGCCCGCGGCGCCGTTCTGGTGGTACTGGGCGAGCGTTGCTACTACTCCGTTACTCGTGAACGGGGAGCATGATGCTCGAAGGGCGCTCTGGGCTGTGGTAGAGCGTCTGCGTCGCCGTCTGCATGTCCGACTCGGTCGCCTCTGCAACGGGAACCGCTGCGTTCGGGTTGCGGTCCTGCTTCGGGAAGTTACTGCTCGTGACGTCGACGCGAATCCGATGCCCCGACTGGAACGTGTGCGCGACGTCTCGGAGTTCGATTTCGAGTTCGTAGACCGCCCCCGGTTCGAGGAACGCCGTCTCCTCGAATTGGGAAGCGAGGTGGGACGAGCCTTGGTCGTTCGTTTCACGGTAGCGCGCGCGGAGCGCGCCCTCCGTGATGTTCGCCGAGTAGCCGTCCGGCCCGACGTCGACGAGTTTCACCATGAAGTCCGTGTCCTCAGCCGTCGTCTCGACGAACAGCGACGCGGTCACGTCGCCCGCAATCGACAGCGGTTCGGTGAGCTCCTCGGACGTGTAGACGAGGACGTCGTCGCGCTCCTCGACCGACGTCTGGTCCTTGACGCCGGCTTCGACCGTCCCGCCCATGTGGAGCGGGCCACCGCGGGTCGGAACTGGGTCGAGGGGGTCGTATTCGTAGCTATCGCTCCGGGCGCTCCCACTCGGGTCGCCGGTCGTCAGGACACCGCCTCCGACGTCGCTGTTCGCGTTCCCGCCGCTGTCGAGGTGGTACTCGGTTGCGGTCACGCCCGACGGCGGCCACTGGTCGGCCGTTCGCCACTCGTTGTCGCCCATCTGGAAGTACTGTACTTTCGGCATCGAGGTGACGCCCGTCTCCTCGTCCTGTAGCCAGTAATCGAACCACGGGAGGACGAGTTCGTTGGCGATGTCGTACTCGGCGTTCGAGCCGAAGTCCCAATCGCCGACCGGGTTCGCCGAGGGGTACGTCGTGTGCGCCCACGGCCCCAAGACTAGTTTCTGGTTCTCTCGGACGACGTCCGTTCCTTCTTCCTCGATCGTCGAGAACCCCCAGGTGTTCCCGCGGAGGAAGATGTCGTACCAGCCGCTCGCCTGGACGACTGGCGTCGAGATGTCCGGGATGTGCTGGAGGACGTCGAGGTCCTTCCAGAACTCGTCGTAGGTCGAGTGCTCGTGCCAGTCCTGCCAGAGGGGGCCGACGCCCTCGTCGAAGGCGGGTTGCTCGATTGTCGGGAGCGTATCCGCGCTCTCCGGCAAGCCCGTGAGCAGGCTCTCCAGTTCTCCCCGGAGCTCGCCCGCCTTCTCCTCGGAGACGTCGAGGCGCGAGACCTGGGAGAACGAGTTCGCTGCCAGCCACGCGAGTGACGTGCCGTAGTTGTCGGCGCCGCCCATGTACTGGAGGTCGCCGTAGAAGTTCGTCGGGGTGACCAGCGGTGCGGCAGCGACGAGTCCCGGCGGGTCCTCTTTGATTGCTTGCCACGTGGCCATCCCGCGGAACGACGTGCCGTACATCCCGACGTCGCCCGTGCTCCAGTCCTGTTCGGTTATCCATTCGATGGTGTCGTAGCCGTCCTCGCCCTGGTCGAATCCCTGGAACTCCCCTTCGGAACCGAACCGCCCGCGGAAGTCCTGCTGGACGACCGCGTAGCCGGCGTCGACAGCCGGACGGATGCCGCCGATCGGTTCCTCGTCGGCCTTGTTGTAGGGCGTCCTGTTGAGCAGCGTCGGGAACGGGCCGTCCTCGCCGGCGGGCGTGAAGACGTTCGTGGCGAGACTGACGCCGTCCCGCATCTCGACCATGATGTCGCGCTCGGCGTCGTACGGTTCCGTGGTCGTCGTTTCGGTCTCCGTCTCCTCGGATTCGTCTGTCGTGGGCGGCTGCGATGTCGGCGTCGTCGTCCCCGGCTGGCTCTGTTGGTTACAGCCCGCGAGGCCCGCGAGGCCGGCGCTGGCAAGCGCGAGGAACGTCCGCCGCTCGAAATCCCTGGTACGATTTGACATGCGAAACGGTAGATAGTACGAACTATAATAAATCTAGGGAGATTTTTACTACACATCGTTAAGTAAATACCCTCCCTTTATCGTTCAGATTGAGTCTCCATCTTTACGCCCACCATAGAGTGGAAACCAGAAGTCCGGGCGGAAAGCGGGCGTGATTCGCAATCCGGCGGCAGCCCGAATGGCCGGTCAGTCGCGGTCGGCGCGGTGCTCGCTGATGATGGAGTCGACCATGCTCTCCTTCTGTTCGCGCTCGCGCTCGGCCTTCCGCTCGCGCCAGTCCGCGAGCACGGCTTCGACGTCGGACTCGCTGGCGATTGCGAGTTCGTCCACCTCACGGATGGTCACGTCGTCGGCGGGGCCGATGGGGATATCGTGCTCGAACAGCACCTCGTCGGCAGCGTCCGAGAGGCCGCCCGACCGGAGCACGACGCGGGGGTCGAACTCCGCGAGCAGTTCCGCCGTCGAGCGGCCCGCGCCGGACGCGTCGCGGAGGTAGACGACGTCGCCGGACGCGATGCCGTACTCGCCGTCGGCGGCCTCGATGGCGTCGACCGTGAACTGGTCGACGGGTTTGACGGCGACGAGGTCGCCGCTGTGGTTCACGTCGCCGAGGTTCGAGTGGTCGAGCTTCCAGAGGTCTTTGAGGCGTTCGAGCTTCGCCGCGAGTTCGTCGGCGCGCTCGCGCTCCTCCGCGAGTTCGGTTTCGAGGCGGTCGTTCTCCCACTGGAGCTGCGTGACCTCGCGGCGCTCGCGGGCCTCCTGGCGCTCCTCGCGGCGCGCCTCCGAAAGTTCCTCCTCGTACTCCTCGATTGTCTCGTCTTTCTCGTCGAGTTCGGCTTCGAGGTCCGCGACGTGGTCCTGGAGGCGCGCGACCTGCGCTTCGAGGTCCCGAATCCGCCGTTCCTCGTCGGTGAGTTCGCGGGGCTCGTGCTCGACGGTCTCCTCCTCGGGTTCGTCGGTCTCGGTGAGGTCGTCGATGACCGCCGCGAGCGGCTCGTCGTCGCCGACGACGCGGGAGACGACTTCGCCGCGGTCGAGCTCGGGCGGCGTCTCCTCGGTGGCGCGCCGAATCTGGTCGGCGTGGGCGTCGCGGGCGAACAGCGCCGCCGCCATCGCGTCCCGCTGGTGGTCGTCGTCGTATCCCTCCTCGCGGGTGCGGTGCTGCTTCTCGTCCACGGGGAGGTCGGTGTCGGGTGCCCAGCCGGCGGCGTCGAAGCTCGCGCGAATCTTCTCGACGGTCGCCGGCATCGGGGTCACGTCGGCGGCGACCACGACGGGGCGGCCGCGCTCGATCATCCACTCGATGATCTCCGCGGTGTCGGCGGTACGCGTGCTCGTGACGTCGAGCACGCGGCCGTCGAGCGCGACCAGCGCGACCGCCGTGGTCGTCCCGGGGTCGATGCCGACGAACACGCGGTCGCGGCGCCGCGCGAGCGGCTCGAACTCGATGCCGTCCCGGCGCACGGGCTCGACCTCGACGCGCGTGTCGCCGGAGCGTCGGCTGCTCACGGGGATGTCCTCGGGGCGAGCCTGCACGGTGAAGACGGCGTTCGAGAACCCGCCGTACTTCTCGGTGACGTCGCGCTCGTAGTCGAGGCCGGCGTCGTCTAACTCTGATTCCACGTCGCGGGCGACGCGCTTCACGGAGCCGTGGATGCGGCGCGTGAAGCGGTCCTCGCTCCACCCGCCACCGCCACCGGTCGAGCGACCGCGGGCGACCTTCACGGTGGTCTCGTCGGTGAACGCCGACACCTCGTAGCCGACGTTGCGCGCGGCCAGTCGAGCCGCTGCCTCGGCTTCCTCCATCGCGGGCTTCCCGTACGGGACGCCGTGGCGTTTCGCCACTCGGGAGAGCGGCTCGGGGCGCTCGTCACCGGTGACCTGCACGAGCTTCGTCTCCTCGGGGAGCCCGCGCAGGAAGTGCACGAGTTGGTCCTTGTCCGCGGCCAGCTCGTACATGTTGTCGGTCGCGAGAATCGCGGGCTCCTCGCTGTCCACGCGACGCAGCAGCTTCCGCCGGCTGACGACGTCGCGCTCGACTGTCTCTCCGTCGAAGACGACGAGCGCGTAGGATGGGGCGTCCCCGCGCACGTCACCGCTCTGCACGTCGACGCCGAACACGCGGGCGTCGAGGGCGCTCGTGCGAGTACTCAAGTCGATTTCAGATAGGTGGCGAGCGCTAATAAGTTCGGTGCGGGACGGGTCGGTACTGTTCAGATGGAATCCGGTTCAGCCGATTAACGGCGGCTGTGTAATCAAGTGACGCGATTCACGCCCGCCGTAAACGGCGCGATTCTCTCGCTGTTTAAAGATAGGGATGCAACGATCGCTAGCTTCGGCTGTTTGACCCGCCCACTTCTGGTGGTCGCCAGGAGAGCAGCGCTCTCCCGAGGCCGCGGCAATCTCCGGTTTCCGGTGGATTGAAACAGCGAGGTGCGCGTAGCGGCTTCGCTGCCACGGCGAGCGAAACGAGCGGAGCGGGGGGTTCGGCGAACCCGGGCGGCGGTGAGGCGAACCCCGGGAGCGCTTGCGTTCCCGGAACAAACGCGTGAGCGGCCACCGATGGGTTTCAAGCGATCACTCCCGATCAACGTACCTGAACACTACCGTTTCGAGGGCAACAAGGGCCAAATAGCTCCGCCCACAACAGTGTAACTGATTACCATGATTCGGCGCCGAACGTTCCTCGACGGCGTCGCGGCCAGTAGTCTCGCCGTCATCGCGGGCTGTACCGGTGGAAACACCACCGGCGGTGCAACCGTCGAGGAAACGTCGTCCGTCTCGATGACAGGGTCACAGTTCGACCCCCGGAATATCCACGTCGACACTGGAACCACAGTGACGTGGTCCAACGACGATACTGTCGAACACACCGTCACGAGCGCCTCGGACAACTGGAGCAAGGACACGTCCGTCCCCGGCGGAGAGCAGACCACGCATACGTTCGACGAAAGCGGCGTGTACGACGTGTACTGTTCTATCCACGGGGGAGACGACCTGTCAGGGATGAGTATGAAAGTCGGGGTCGGCGACGCGACTATCGACGAACCGCTCGGTAGCGGACCCGACGACGGCGGTGGTGGCGCATACTAAGGAGGTTCGGCGCTAGCTCGTCCTCCTCGCCGAGGCGATTGGGACAAACGGCCAACGCACCGCGTGCTCGTGGCGCCGTCGCGGTGGTCGCCGGCCTCGGCTTCCGGGGCCTGTTTCTCCGCACACGCCAGCTCGACCTCGTCGTGCGCGTCGCTGGCGACGACGAACTGAGACTCGACGCCGACGTCAGCGACGCCGATTTCGCAGCAATCCAGCGGCGCCTCGACTTGGGCTGAGAAGGCCGAAGCCGAGACACCGAGCGGGTCACACCGTGTCCGGGAATGGGACGTCGTAGGTCATGCCGTCGTGGGCGACGAACACCTCGCCGTCGAAGTCGGCGGTTTCGGCGTCCTCGCGGAGTTCGCGGGCGTCGCCGGCGTACCGCGAGGAGACGTGGGTGAGCGCCAGCGTTCGGGCGTCGGCGCGGGCGGCGATGGCGGCGGCTTCGCCGGCGGTCGAGTGGCCGGTCTCGGCGGCGCGCTCGGCGGCGTCGTCGGTGAACGTCGCGTCGTGAATCAGGAGGTCCGCGCCGTCCGCGGCGGCGACGACGGGGTCGTGGGGGCGCGTATCGCCCGTGTAGACGAGCTTGCGGCCGGGACGGGGGTCGCCGACGACCTGCTCGGGGCGGACGACGGTGCCGTCGTCGAGTTCGACGGCGTCGCCCTCGTGGAGCTTCGAGAACTTCGGGCCGACCGGGACGCCGAGTTCCTCGGCCTTCTCGCGGTCGAAGCGGCCCTTGCGGTCGTCCTCGACGAGCGCGTACCCCACGGAGGTCGTGCGGTGGGCGGTGTCGAACGCGCGGACCTCGTACTCGGGGCGGTCGAGGACGGTCTCGCCCGCGCTCACTTCGCTGATACGGACGGGGAAGCCGACGTCCCCGCCGACGGCGAACACGAGCGCCTCTATCTGGTCGCGGAGGCCTCGGGGGACGTGAATCGTCAGGGGGTCCTCGCGGTCGTTGAAGTCCCACGTCTGGACGAGGCCGGGGAGGCCGAAGACGTGGTCGCCGTGGGCGTGCGTGACGAACACGTCGGAGACGTCGAAACCGGTGCCGTACCGCATCATCTGGCGCTGGGTCGCCTCGCCGGCGTCGAAGAGGAACGCGTCGCCCTCCCGGCGCACGAACACCGAACTGGGGTTGCGTTCGGTCGTGGGGACGGCGCCACTCGTCCCGAGGAATGTAGCCTGCAGAGTCATGCCCGAACGTGGGCGGGCCGTGCGCAAAACCCCACCGATGCGGGCGCAGGCGGGCCAGCGGCCGGAGCGCTTTCCCGGACTGGCGACGTGGCTCCGCACATGTCACGCACAGTCGCGACGCTCGCAGTGGCAGCGCTGCTCGTCACGGCGGGCTGCACGGGCTTCTTCGGCGGCGACGGCGGCGAGGGCACCGTCGAGATGTACGTCAGCGACCAGCCCGGCGCCATCGAGGACTTCCAGCACCTCAACGTCACCATCACGGAGGTCGCCGTCCATCCCGCGAACGCCACCGAGAACGAGTCGTGGGTGACCCGGGACGTGGACAACCGAACCGTCGACCTCACGCGCCTCGAAGGGGAGAACGCGAGCCTCGTCGGGAACCTGAGCGTGCCGGCGGACACCTACGAGACGGTGTTCGTGCGAATCGACGGCGTCGACGCGACGCTGACCTCCGGGGAGTCCGCGGACGTGAAACTCCCCTCGGAGCGCCTCCATCTGAACAGCGAGCTCACCGTCGAGGCCAACGAGACGGTGTCGTTCGTCTACGACATCCGCGTCCACGAGACCGGCAGCGGCCAGTACATCCTCCGCCCGAACGCCGGCGAGTCCGGGCCGCACCAGCCCATCAACCACGTCCACCAGCGTCACCGGTGCGGTCAGCACGACGGAACGTGCGACGGTGGTGGCACGAGCGGCAGCGGAACCACGACCACGGCGGCGTAGCCGGACGGACCGACTCTTTCTTA